>OY821666.1:0-4169356 GCA_963682165.1 uncultured Psychromonas sp.
GATTGACTCGGTCACCTCACCTATCATCGAGGCAGGGGTTACCCTTGGCACAGCACAAATCGTAGGCATAGCGCCTGACCAGAAAATTGAGTTCACGCCTAGTGCGGCCTTTAATAGTTTATCAAAAGACCAACAATCTGGTGTGGTCATCGACTACCAAATTAAAGATTCACAAGACGCAACGAGTACTGCACAGGTTGTAGTAACTGTCACAGGCGTAAACGATGCGGTTGTCATTGACGCAAATAACAAGCCTACATTTGAGACGAACGAAGATACAAGCTTTACTATTACCGAAGCAGCATTACTTGCCAATGCAAGCGATGCTGATAACGATAATTTAAGTGTCACCAATTTGAACATACCTAATGCAACCTTCGATAGAAGAACTGACGCAACTACAGGGGAAATATCTTTCATCGTAACACCAGCTGAAAACTATAATGGTGACAACATCAATATTAGCTTTGACGTTTCAGATGGACAAGGCAGTGAAGTGGCATCTGGTGCAAGTTTAACGATTAAAGCGGTAAACGACGCTCCAACGATTACACAACCGTCAACAACCACAGTCGATGCGCAGGGCAATACAGAAACAGTTAACTTCTCACTAACCGCTAACTATGATCCAGCAACATTCTATGTGTCAGCAGAGCATGGCACAGTAGTTGTTAATGATGATAACTCAATCACTTACACTGCAAATGCGGGTTCCACTAGCACTGATGATACCATCACATTAACCGAAAACATAGATCAATGGGCGTCATCAGCCTCTGCAAGCAGTCAGTATTCAAATACCATCTTTGCGGCTAGACACGCTTCGGGTGCACCTGATATAGGTTTAAATGTTGGCGATAATCAATCTGAAAGAAAACAGGCTTGGTCAGAAGCGTACTTAGACTACAATAAAGAAAATACCTTAGAACTAACCTATACTAAACCTGTTTATATCAGACAGATTGTTGCTAGAGAGACTTATAATGCTGGCACCATTAGCAAAATAGAAGTCCTGAAAGATGGTGTTTATGTGACCGTCTATAGCACCGATGGGACTACTGAAACTGGTGGCACCATGTCAGGTGTAAATCCAGGTAAAATATCTGATACCACAATCACACTCGATTCACCGCTCGACTATTTGTCAGATAAAATTAGAATAACTGTTGGCAATAGCTCTAATGAATATAATGAAATTGATGCTGTTAAATTGATAGGAGCCGAAGTTGATGGGCCTGTTGTTGCCACTGTTAACGTAAGTGACATTGATACGACCCCTGAGGTTGCTATACAGTTAACAGCAAGCGTAAATGAGGACAATACGCTTATTCTTACTCAAGATGACTTGCTAACTTATGCAAATGATGTTGACGGCGATGCTTTAACCGCTTCTAATCTGCAAGGAAATGGTATTACTATTACTGATAATCAGGATGGTACTTATAGCATCACGCCTGCTGCTAACTTCAATGGTGTTGTAAATATTAGCTTTGATATAGACGATGGTAATGGAGCAACCGTTTCATCAAATATTGATGTTACGGTCGCGCCGGTAAACGATGCCCCAACCGCGAACGATGATACACCAGAGTTCCATGGTACTATTGGCACAATGAATGCTAATACAGCTAACGGTATTTCGGTTACAGCTTCAGCTTACCATAGCTGGCAGTATCAACCATTTATGGCGGTAGATGGTACTACCGCCAATACTGTCAACAATACTAGAAGTTGGACAGCTGATGGTACTAGTGCGTGGTATAAAGTTGAGCTCGGTAGTAAAACTACAATTTATAAATATGAGTTAAAAGCAATTCCAAACAGTAACCTCGGAAGAGAGCCTAAAAATTGGGAATTACAAGGCAGTGATGATGGGGTAACTTGGACAACGATTGATAGCCGAACAGACGTTAATGACTGGACGTCCAGTGAGACGAAAACCTTTGACCTTGCGAGTCCTGCAACCTTTAAATATTTTCGTGTTGATATTTCTCAAAACAATGGAGGTAATTATACAGGCTTTGATGGTATTGAGCTCTATACAAAAGATGGTATGTTCGAAGATGACAATGATCTTATTATTGATGTACTTGCCAATGATACTGATATTGATGGCGATACCCTCACCATTACCTCAGTTGGTGATGTAGTAGATAGTGCCGGTACAATTATGGGAACAGCTGAGATTGTAACAGTAGATGGTCATCAGCAAATAAAATTTACACCTAACGCAAATCTACAAGAACTCAGCCAAGATGAGGTAAGAGAGCTTACCTTCACATACACCATTTCAGATGGACAAGGTGGAGTTGACACTGCCACGGTAACGATACCAGTCACAGGCACAAACGACGCGGTTGTCATTAACCCCGCTAACCAGCTTACATTTGCTACAAACGAAGATACCATGATCACCATCACGCAAGACCAATTATTAGCGAATGCATCAGATCCTGACAGTAATGATACGTTAACAGTAACGAACTTAACCGTACCTAATGGCTTTACGGTGCAACTAAATACCGCTGGTGACTATGAGGTCACGCCAAAGGCTAACTTCAGTGGTGATTTCAATATTAGCTTTGAGGTAACCGATGGTAATGGTTCAACCGTGTCATCGACTGCTAAAGTGACAGTTACTGCGGTTGCAGATAACGTTAATATTACCATTGCAAATACAGCTACTCTCGCAACTCCAAACATTGTCTTTGCCTCTGATGATTTTGAGTCTGGTGATGGTGGATGGAATGCTACAACCAGTACTTCTGGTAATTTTGATACTGGCGATATGCTCGGGCAGTATGGCAATTCTAATGGGCAGCAGGTTATATCTAAAACATACGATGTCCCTAATGGTGTTAATGAAATTGAATTAAGCTTCACACTCTATGAAATAACCTCTTGGAATGACGAGAATTTTTATATGTTTATTAACGGGCAACGATATACGACTAACAATTTCACTTGGAATATCGGCTCTGATCATGGCACCGAGGACTTATTGGATTCTCATGGCAATAAGGTGGGTGAAATAGTTCATGGTACCGATGCCATTGCCTCTGGCCTTGGCTTTTACGGGACAGAGAATTGGAGTCAATCTCATCGAGTTACTCTGACTGTACCAATAGCCGCAGACCAAGACAAAGTAACCCTTGGTTTTAGCGCACAACTTGATGGCGACCTTGATAATGAATCTTGGGGGATTGATGATATTGAACTGGCAATTTCGTCTGAACACCCTATTTTGAATGGATCAGAAGATACTGCAGTCCCATTAGACATCACACTGACGCAAGAAGATAATGATGGTAGTGAAACCATAACTAGTATTGTTATGACAGTACCAGATACTGTTACACTTTCAGCAGGTACTAATAATAATGATGGAACATGGACATTAACGAGCGCGCAGTTAGACACTATAGCAGTAATACCAAATGCTAATTTTAGTGGGTTGGCCCAATTAAGCCTAGCTGTTACCAGTGTTGAAACTGCAAATAACGACTCAAAGACATCCAATCAAAGTTTTAATGTTTATTTTGAGCCTGTCGCAGATAACGTTAATATTACCATTGCAAATACAAATGTAGTTGATCTCGCAACTACAAACATTGTCTTTGCCTCTGATGATTTTGAATCTGGTGATGATGATGGATGGAATGCTACAACCAGTGATTCTGTCAATTTTGGAACTGGCACAATGCTCGGGCAGTATGGCAATTCTAATGGTACTGAAGTTATATCTAAAACATACGATGTCCCGAACGGTGTTAATGAAATTGAATTAAGTTTCACACTCCATGAAATAAACTCTTGGAATACCGAAAAATTTTCTATCTTCATTAACGGGCAACAATATACGGCTACCCATTTAGCTATGACCGTTGTTAAAACTGCTGATTCTGGCATCACGAATTTACTTGATTCTAATGGCAATAAGGTTGGTGAAATAGTTCATGGCACCGATGGCATTGCCTCTGGCATTGGCGATTACGCAGCACAGAATTGGAGTCAATCTCATCGGGTTACTCTTACTGTACCAATCAGAGCAGACCAAGACACAGTAACCGTTGGTTTTGGCGCACAACTTGATGAATCCCTTGCTAATGAATCTTGGGGGATTGATGATATTGAACTGGCCATTTCATCGTCTGATATCTCTATTGTGAATGGAACAGAAGATACTGCAGTCCCATTAGACATTACACTTACGCAAGAAGATAATGATGGTAGTGAAACTATATTTGACAGCATTATTATGACAGTGCCAGATACTGTTACACTCTCAGCAGGTACTAATAATGATGATGGAACATGGACATTAACGCGCGCGCAGTTAGACACTATAGCAGTAATACCAAATGCTAATTTTAGTGGGTTGGTCGAATTAAGCCTAGCTGTTACAAGTGTTGAAACTGCAAATAACGACTCAAAGACATCCAATCAAAGTTTTAATGTTTATTTTGAGCCAGTATATCGTGGAGCTGTCATTGACACAACTAACCCGATTACATTTAATACAGACGAAGATACTGCCTTTGTTATTACCGAAGCGGAATTACTCGCCAATGCAAGCGATTTTGATAGCAGTGATACGTTAACAGTGACGAACTTAACCGTACCTAATGGCTTTACGGTGCAACAAAATACGACGACCGGTGACTATGAGATCACGCCAAAGGCTAACTTCAGTGGTGATTTCAATATAAGCTTTAATGTAACCTCTAGTGATGGTTCAACCGCGTCATCGACTGCTAATGTGGCAGTTGCTGCGGTTGCAGAGAACACGAATATTACTCTCGCAATTCCAAAAATTGTCTTTGCCTCTGATGATTTTGAGTCAGGTGATGAAGGATGGAATGCCACAACCAGTACTTCTGGGAATTTTGGTACTGGCACTATGCTCGGGCAGTATGGCGATTCTAATGGTCAGCAGGTTATATCTAAAATATACGATGTCCCAAGCGGTGTTAATGAAATTGAATTAAGTTTCACACTCCATGAAATAGGCTCTTGGAATACCGAAAAATTTTCTATCTTCATTAACGGACAACAATATACGACTACCAGTTTAATTTATGGTCCTGCGCAAACACCTGATTCGGGCACCGAGGACTTACTTGATTCTAATGGCAATAAAGTTGGTGAAATAGTTCATGGTACAGATCGTATTAAATCTGGACTGGGCGATTATGCGGATGGTCCTTATAGTCAATCTCATAAGGTTACTCTTACTGTACCAATCGCAGCAAACCAAGACACAGTAACCCTTGGTTTTGGCGCACAACTTGATCAAGAAATTGGGAATGAATCTTGGGGGGTTGATGATATTCAACTGACAATTTCATCGTATGAAATCCCTCGTCTGAATGGAACAGAAGATACTGCAGTCACATTAGACATCACACTCCCGCCGCAAGATACTGATGGTAGTGAAACCTCAACTTTGATTATGACAGTACCAGATACTGTTACACTCTCAGCAGGTACTAATAATAATGATGGAACCTGGACATTAACGCGCGCGCAGTTAGACACTATAGAAGTAATACCAAGTGCTAATTTTAGTGGGTTGGTCGAATTAAACTTAGCTGTTACCAATGTTGAAACTGCAAATAACGACTCAAAGACATCCAATCAAAGTTTTAATATTTATTTTGAGCCTGTCGCAGATAACACTAATATTAGCTTTGCAAATACAGTTGATTCCACAAATACAAACATGATATTTGCCTCTGATAATTTTGAATCTGGTGATGGTGGATGGAATGCCACAACCAGTACTTCTGGTAATTTTGCAACTGGCAATATGCTCGGGCAGTATGGTAATTCTAATGGTAACCAGGTTATATCTAAAAGATACGATGTCCCGGACGGTGTTAAGGAAATTGAATTAAGTTTCACACTCCATGAAATAAACTCTTGGAATAACGAGCACTTTTCTATTTTTATTAACGGGCAAAAATATACGGGAACCAATTTAAGTTGGAAAAACGCGAGCGGTGGCAATGATACTGGCAGAACGGTGTTATATGATTCTAATAACAATAAAGTGGGTGAAATAGTTCATGGCACCGATGACATTGCCTCTGGTACTGGAGATCAGGCGTCAAACGATTGGAGTCAATCTCATCGAGTTACTCTTACTGTACCAATCAGAGCAAACCAAGACACAGTAACCATTGGTTTTGGCGCACAACTTGATGAGACCCTTGATAATGAATCTTGGGGCATTGATAATATTGAACTGGCAATTTCGTCTGAACACCCTATTTTGAATGGAACAGAAGATACTGCACTCCCATTAAACATCACACTGGCGCAAGAAGATAATGATGGTAGTGAAACCTTAACTAATTTTATTATGACAGTACCAGATACTGTTACACTTTCAGCAGGTACTAATAATAATGATGGAACCTGGACATTGACGAGAGATCAGTTAGACACTATAGAAGTAATACCAAGTGCTAATTTTAATGGGATGGCCGAATTAAGTCTAGCTGTTACAAGTGTTGAAAGTTTAAATAACTCCTCAAAGACATCCAATCAAAATTTTAATGTTTATTTTGATCCTGTTGAAGATCTTGCATACGCTGTTAATGACACGTCCAAAAAAGCTACTTTAGTTTTAGATGGTAATTCTAGCGTTAATATGTTTACAGGACTTGCTAACAATACTGGTAAAAGCACTATTTCAATGTGGTTTAAAACAACAGATCTCTCTGGAGAACTTTTCGGTGTGCTTGGTGGTAACAGTAGCTTTGATAGACAACTAGCGCTTACCTCTGAGGGCGAACTATCAGCGTATACATGGGGTAATACAAGAGGAACTGAAACTATCAGCTCAACTGGTGTAAAAGTTAATGATAATCAATGGCATCATGTTACTTATAGTTTAGATGGAACTAACACTCACCTTTATATTGATGGCCAATTGGTTGCAACTGGTTCAATGGGAAAGTCAGACTTTAACACGTCAACTCACCTTGCGATTGGGCGTAACTTTAAGGGTGAGATAAGAGACGTAAAAGTATTTAAGGACACTGGGGCTACAGCGGCTCAAGTAGCTGAACTTTACGCTGGAGACACACCTAGTACTTTAGCAGATAACTTGAAAGTATCCATGGATTTTGAGGGTAGCGATCCGTATGACGAGTCAGGATCAGGTGAGAGCGTGATTATAGTTGGAAATCCTGCGATAGAAGACCAATCAAAATTAGTCGCTTCAAGAACTGGGGCAACAAACTTGGACGTACTTGCCAACGATAGTGATGAAGGTAATCAACTGTCAATTCAAAGTGTAACAGCACCAGTTAATGCAATTGGCAATACGGTGGGATCCCTCCGCATTGTCAACGTTAATGGTAGAGACCAAATAGAGTACACCACTAATCCATGGCTAAATTTTAGTGGGACTGGACTTGAAGCAACCTTTACTTATACGGTTATAAATAAAGATGGGGTAACGAGCACCGCTACCGCATCATTGAGAATAGAAGAACCGATTATCCAATTAGGGAGAGCAATTGATGACGTGGGCACCAAAGGTACTTTAGTTTTAGATGATGCGGATTCCCTTTCTGTGACTACAGGACTTGCTAACGATACTGGTAAAAGCACTATTTCACTGTGGTTTAAAACAACAGATCTCTCTGGAGAACTTTTCGGTGTGTATAATAATGAAAATAATGCCAATGATAGACAAATAGCGCTTACCTCTGATGGCGGACTATCGGCGTATACATGGGGGGATACAAGAGGAACTGAAACTATCAGCTC
Source organism: uncultured Psychromonas sp. (assembly GCA_963682165.1). GTDB lineage: Bacteria > Pseudomonadota > Gammaproteobacteria > Enterobacterales > Psychromonadaceae > Psychromonas. The sequence continues at coordinate 7,783 of OY821666.1, forward strand.
AACTGGTGTAACTGTTAATGATAATCAATGGCATCATGTTACTTATAGTTTAGATGGAACTAACACGCACCTTTACATTGATGGCCAATTGGTTGCAACTGGTTCAATGGGAAATTCAGACTTTGACTGGTCAACTAAACTTAGAATTGGGCATAACTTTAAGGGGCATATAAGAGACGTAAAAGTATTTGAGAACACTGGGGCTACATCTGATGAAGTCGCTGAACTTTACGCTGGAGACACACCTAGTACTTTAGCAGATAACTTGAAAGTATCCTTGGATTTTACGGGTAGCGATCCTTACAACGATTCAGCATCAGGTAACACCGTGACGCAAGTTAACTCTCCTGCGACAGAAGAGCAATCAATATTAACCGCTTCAAATAGTGGGGCAACAAACTTTGACGTACTTGCCAACGATAGTGGTGCCGATGGTCAAGTGTCAATTCGAAGTGTAACAGCACCAGTTGATGCAAATGGCAATTCGGTGGGATCCCTCAGCATTGTCAACGTTAATGGTATAGACCAAGTACAGTTCACCCCTACTCCAGGGCTAAATATTATTGGGACTGGAACTGAAGCAACCTTTACTTATACGATTAGAGATACAGATGATGGGACAACGACCACCGCTAGCACATCATTCAGAGTAGAACCGAATGCCCTATCAGGGACCGCAAGTGATGACGTGGCCACCAAAGGTACTTTAGTTTTAGATGGTAATTCTAGCGTTAATATATTTACAGGACTTGCTAACAATACTGGTAAAAGCACTATTTCAATGTGGTTTAAAACAACAGATCTCTCTGGAGAACTTTTCGGTGTGACTGGTTATAACAGTAGCTCTGATAGACAACTAGCGCTTACCTCTGAGGGCGGACTATCAGCGTATACATGGGGGGATACAAGAGGAGATGAAACTATCAGCTCAACTGGTGTAAAAGTTAATGATAATCAATGGCATCATGTTACTTATAGTTTAGATGGAACTAACACTCACCTTTATATTGATGGCAAATTGGTTGCAACTGGTCCAATGGGAACTTCAAGCTTTAACACGTCAACTCACCTCGAGATTGGGCGTCACTTTAAGGGGCAGATAAGAGACGTAAAAGTATTTGAGGACACTGGGGCTACATCTAATGAAGTCGCTGAACTTTACGCTGGAGACACACCTAGTACTTTAGCAACTAACTTGAAATTATCCATGGATTTTGCGGGTAGCGATCCGTATGACGAGTCAGGATCAGGTGAGAGCGTGGTTCTGCTTGGAAATCCTGATACAGAAGAGCAATCAATATTAGCCGCTCCAAATAGTGGGACAACAAACTTTGACGTACTTGCCAACGATGGTGGTCAACTGTCAATTCAAAGTGTAACAGCACCGGTTGATGCAAATGGCAATTCGGTGGGATCCCTCAGCATTGTCAACGTTAATGGTATAGACCAAGTACAGTTCACCCCTACTCCAGAGCTAAATGTTACTGGGACTGGAACTGAAGCAACCTTTACTTATACGATTGAAGATACAGATGGGACAACGACCACCGCTAGCACATCATTTAGAGTAGAACCGATTGTCCAATTATGGAAAACAGCTGATGACGATGACACCAAAGGTACTTTAGTTTTAGATGATGCGTCTAGTGTTTATCTGGCTACAGGACTTGCTAAGGATACTGGTAAAAGCACTATTTCAATGTGGTTTAAAACAACAGATCTCTCTGGAGAACTTTTCGGTGCGGTTAGTCAACACGGTGATAACCATGATAGACAAATAGAGCTTACCTCTGAGGGCGGACTATCAGCGTATACATGGGGGGATACAAGAGGATCTGAAACTATCAGCTCAACTGGTGTAAAAGTTAATGATAATCAATGGCATCATGTTACTTATAGTTTAGATGGAACTAACACTCACCTTTATATTGATGGCAAATTGGTTGCAACTGGTCCAATGGGAACTTCAAGCTTTAACTGGTCAACTCACATTGCTATTGGGCGTAACTTTAATGGGCAGATAAGAGACGTAAAAATATTTGAGGACACTGGGGCTACAGCTGATGAAGTAGCTGAAATCTACGCTGGAGAAACACCGAGTACTTTAGCAGATAACTTGATAGTATCCATGGATTTTACGGGTAGCGATCCTTATGACGAATCAGGATCAGGTCGCCAATTGATTGTGGTTGGAACTCCTGCGACAGAAGAGCAATCAATATTAACCGCTTCAAATAGTGGGACAACAAACTTTGACGTACTTGCCAACGATAGTGGTGCAGATGGTCAACTGTCAATTCAAAGTGTAACAGCACCAGTTGATGCAAATGGCAATTCGGTGGGATCCCTCAGCATTGTCAACGTTAATGGTAGAGACCAAGTACAGTTCACCCCTACTCCAGGGCTAAATATTACTGGGACTGGAACTGAAGCTACCTTTACTTATACGGTTAGTGATACAAATGGGACAACGACCACCGCTAACGCATCATTGAGAGTAGAACCGGTTGTCCTATCAGGGAACGTAATTGATGGCGTTATAAAAGGACTTGCTTATACCACTTCATCTGGGATTGAAGGCTTTACTGATGGGAATGGCGCATTTAACTTTATTGACGGTGACACTATTACCTTTAAGATAGGTAATGTTGAATTAGGTACTATCAGCTCTGAAGAAGCCAAAAGTGGCAAAACATTTTTACAAGATATTGCGAATGTAGATCGCTCCGATTTAAATGATCATTACCTTGAAAACATGGCCACATTTTTACAATCACTCGATAGTGATGCTAGCGACAATATTACTATTAGTCCAGAAATGCACGCAGCCTTAGCCAATGTTGATTTTAATTTAACTACCGCAACCGAAGAGCAAGTGCAGGCTTTAGTTGAAAGTATAGGCAAAACATTTGTCAATGAAGAAGATGCAATGAAGCATGTTCAAGAGATGCTTGAAAAATATACAGATATGGATAAAGACGACTTTGATGTACACACTGATGATTCAATAGAAAGCGCAACGTTAGGGACATCACCACTAGCCGGAATAAGCTACACGACTAGCTCTGGATTAACTGGCATTACAGGTGCAGATGGCGCATTTAATTTTAATCTTGGTGACACGATTACGTTCGCCAATCAAGATGGCGATATTATTGCAGCTATTTCAACAGATGATATTGGTAACGATTCATTGATCACCATGGATGAGTTAACTAAAATTGCCAAGCTATCAAAATCAACCACATTTACCCAGCAAAACAACTGTATTACATTTAATACTTCAGATTTGCTTAGTAATCTCTCAATTGATGCAAGCAGCGTAATAAATACAATCGAGTATACCGGAGATGATGTCATTTTAACTCATGATGACAACGGAAATTATAGTTTTTGGCCAGTATCTGACATGCCAACAACGATTACCTTTAAAATTAATTATACCGATCAGAATGGCAAATTATGTTACATAAATAGCAAGTTTTCTCCAGAAATTAATGCTCAGCAACTTAAGCCGAAAGTGCAACAAGAAAACAGCAATGAAAATAATGAACTAACACTTGATCAGAAAGACTCACAAGAAGAAATAAATGAAAATATCGACGATAATAAATCTGACTTTGATTATGTTATTTCACCTGGAACACATGTGGAAATTCAGATGCCTATTGAATTTTTATCAAATGACAATATCAACTCGGTTAAGATCACAGGCCTTCCAGATGGAGCTATTGTTACCAATGCACTAAAAAATAATGATGGTACATATACGATAAATGGCGAAAAGACATCCTTTAGCATTTCCACAGACAATGATTTCATTGGAAAATTAGACCTGTCCTATAGTGCTTTTGATCACTTTAACAACCAGATCGAGGATACTAAGCAGTCTACAACAGTTGATGTTGCAGATAAGCACTCTGGCAGTAGCGATGAGTTTAAGCCAGTTGATTATTTACAATATACTGACAGCAAAAATACTGAAGAGAACTCAGAAACTGAAAATGATGCAGCATCTCAGTCTACCGTAATAACACCGCATGAAAGCAATGAGGACTTAGATAATAATAATGATAATGATAATGATATCACACATTATTAATACTTGGATCCCAGTTTATATAAGCACATGCAACGTAAAAGTGCTTTATCAGCAAGATCCTTTGCTAGTCGCATGGGTATATACCAATGAGACAATCAAGATCAAAATCGAAGGTTTGAAAGTTGTCATTAATCCTACTATCTAAAGCATAACCAATTTTGGGGAGTGTTTCATCAAAAAAATGATTAATACTCTGTAGAAAATCAGTGGATGTTGAAAAATATTTATTATTTCGGGCATATTCGCTCATTAGCTTCCAAAGTCGCTCAATGGGGTTTAAATTGGGCCTGTAAGATGGTAAATAACGTAATATAATGCCAAACTCTTTTGCTTTACTTTTAACTATTTTACGGACGTGATACCCAGCTCCATCAACCATTAAATTGATGGGCTTATTTGCTTTATACTGCTCTTTTATTAGCCCAAAATCAATAATCGACTCGCCGTTTACAGTCGCATACTGTTTCGTTTGCAGTTCATTGAGATGGCTATCTGAACCTTCATTTTCTGAGGTTACTTTCTGATCAGAGCTGTAGTCATTTAGATGCCTACTGATAATTGTTTGATGCTTTCGTAAAGCTTGAGAGATCATTGCTTATGACCAACCTTCATCGAACAGTAAAATAACTTTAATTCGGTCGCACTCACTCTTACCGCTATATTTTTTATGGCGAGATCCTAAAGCTGTTGTTTCTTGGAAAGTCAGTGGTATTTGCATTTTGTGATTGTGATTGTGATCTTTTTAAATTAAAACTTTTTTCTAATTGCCAAGCATTATCAAAGATAACGTGAATAAATGCAAAATCAACAAGCGATGATACTGAAAATCTTTTATGGCCAAAGCTTAGCGCCCCGCAAGCTAAATTAAAACTTTCAAGCAAAGAGGAGCTGTGCGTCAATCGCAATCAATCTGACGCTCCCTCGAAACTTGGCTCTGTCTTAACGCTTGACAAAAGAGTAAGCATTAACTTAGTTGCCCCTTAATTTGCTCTTCGATCTCATAGATAAGTCGCGCATTTTGAATAATAATGGGTATATGAAAGAAAATAAACATTAAATAATGAAATTATTTAATAATAATTTTATCGTTAATTAATCACTCGAAAAGGTTACAACTTCTATTTTAAATTAGCTTATTTTTCCCCTATAATTTTTTACTCGTAATATGAATAAAATATTATTTTTGAAATTATATTGACGTAACCACTAATAATGCCGTTCTATACTGATGAAATTAAATTATCAGCACTTCGTTAATAACTATACATCATAATAATCAGCATTATTAACAAACTTAGAGGAACTTATACACCAGTACAAAATAAGCTGCGAAAACCACTGACTTAAAATACCGATAATTTAGCAATTAATAGTCAAACTGTTTTACTGGTTTAAATGAGCAACTTTCTTATTATAAGTTTTTCAAAAAATAATTATCTAAGACACTTTTTACAGTCAATTTACTCATTTGAAATGACTTATATCTGCATGAATAATAGACTAAAATTAGTATTTTTCTTGGGATAAAATCACCATATTTATAGGACTTGTTCTATCCTTAAAGTTCATCCTTATAAATAAATTTTTTGGAGGGATTAATATGAAAGATATTCAACCAGATAACAATACAAATGATCAAACTCAACAAGATGATCAAACTCAACAAGATGATCAGGATAGCAATCTGTCTACAAAACCAACAGAATCTAATGATATTGAGACTAACGATACCCAAGAAAAACAAAAAGATAAAACCAAAGACCAGACTCAATCGCCCATTGCAGCCATAGCAGCAAGCTCCAGCGAAGCTCTCCTCACTAGCAAACAACAAAACCAAGAACAAAACGCAAATGAACAACAAGGAAATTCGGACGTTGAAGCTATAGCTAGTGATAATGGAAACAGCGCCCCAGTTGCCTTAGATGATATGGCCAGTGTGACTGTAGGTGAGAGTGTATTTATCAACGTCCTGGCCAATGACTCTGATTCAGACGCTGGAGATACTATAACGCTAAAATCAGTCATCTCTCCCATCATACAAGATGGAGTTACACTTGGCACAGCAGAAATCGTAGACACTCAATCTGGCCAGCAAATTAAATTCACTCCTAGCGATGCCTTTAAGAACATAACACTTAATGAGACATCTACTGTTGATATTGAGTACGTAATTGAAGATTCACAAGGCGAGGTGAGTAGCGCAACGGTAACTGTTACAGTCAAGGACGTAAACAACCCAGTTGACATTGATGTAACTAGCGAGATTGCATTTAATACTGACGAAGATACAAGCTTTATTATTACCCAAGCACAATTACTTTCCAATGCAAGCGATGTTGATAACGACACTTTAATTGTCACCGATTTGAGCATACCTAATGCAACCATCGATACGATAACTGACAAAACTACAGGGGAAATATCTTTTCGCGTAACACCAGATGAAAACTATCATGGTGATGACATCGAGATTAACTTTAACGTTTCAGATGGACAAGGCAGTGTAGTGGCATCTGGTGCAAGTTTAACGATTAGAGCCATAAACGACGCGCCAACAACGGTAGATGATACGGCCGATGTGCTTGAAAAGGGCACCGTAACTATCGATGTCCTGGCTAATGACATAAATGTAGACCCAGGCGATGTACTAAGGATTGACTCCGTCATCTCACCTATCATAAAAGATGGAGTTAACCTTGGCACAGCACTAATCAAAGTAATAGGATCTAAGCAATACATAGAATTCACGCCTAGCTCGATCTTTGATAGCTTATCCGAAGGTGCTAAATCTGATGTTGTCATTACCTACAGGGTTAGAGATTTACAAGGCGCAACGAGTAATGCAGATATTACGGTAACGGTCACCGGCCTAAACGACTCGCTTGTTATTGACCCAACTACCGAGATGTCATTTACTATAGACGAAGATACAAACTTTATTATTACCGAAGCAGACTTACTTGCCAATGAAAGCGATCTTGATAGCGACAGTTTAATGATCACCGATTTTAGCATACCTAATGCAACCGTCGAGACGTTAACTGACGAAATTACAGGGGCAATATCTTTTCGCATAACACCAGATGAAAACCATAATGGTGATGAAATAGAGATGAGCTTTAACATTTCAGATGGGCAAGGCAGTGTAAAGGCATCTGGTGCAAATTTAACTATTAGAGCGATAAACGACGCGCCAACAGCGACAGATGATACGGCCGATGTGCTTGAAGAGGGGAAGGTATCTATCGATGTCCTGGCTAATGACACAGATGTAGACACAGGCGATACACTAACGATAGACTCGGTCACCTCACCTATAATAAAAGATGGAGTTAACCTTGGCACCGCACAAATCATAGTAGTAGAATCTAAGCAATACATTGAATTCACGCCCAGTGCGGCCTTTAATAGCTTATCAGCAGGCGCTAAATCTGATGTGGTCATCGACTACCAGATTAAAGATGAGGCTAACGCAATAAGTAATGCCCAGGCAACGGTTACTGTCATAGGCGAGAACGACGCGGTTGTCATTGATCCAACTACCAAGCTTACATTTACTACAGACGAAGATACAAGCTTTACTATTACCGAAGCGCAATTACTTGTCAATGCAAGCGATGTTGATAACGACAATTTAAGTGTCACCAATTTGAGCATACCTAATGCAACAGTCGATAAAAGAACGGACGAAACTACAGGGGAAATCTCTTTCATCGTAACACCAGCTGAAAACTATAATGGTGAAAACATCAAGATTAGCTTTGACGTTTCAGATGGACAAGGCAGTGAAGTGGCATCTGGTGCAAGTTTAACGATTAAAGCAGTAAACGACGCCGCAGTGGTAGACGACAAATCATTCACCATGCAAGAAGATGGTACAATCATAATAACAAACGCAGATTTATTAGCCAATGCAACCGATGTTGAGAATGATACACTAACTATCTCCGGTGTAGGCTACTCAGGTAACCAGGGCACCCTCACGCTAAACCAGGATGGAACTTCACATACCTTTAAACCAGCGCCTAACTTTAACGGTGATCTACAATTATCGTTTACCATTAATGATGGAACAGTCAACACAACGGCCAGTATTTACTTAAAAGTTGAATCTGTAAACGACGGTCCAGAAGCTGAAAATGATACTGCTACTACGACTGAGAATGCGAGCGTGAATATCGATGTCCTGGCTAATGACACAGATGTAGACACAGGCGATGTACTAACAATTAAATCGGTCGACTCGGTTGTTGTAAAGGATAATATTGAGGTTGGTAAAGCAGAAATTGTAACAATTAATGGCCAGCAGCAAATAAGATTCACGCCTAACAATGCCTTTGATAGCTTATCAAAAGGCCAACAATCTGAAGTGTCCATTGGCTACGAGATTGAAGATAAAGAAGGCGCAACGAGTAATGCAATCGCAAAGGTTACTGTCACAGGCGAAAACGACGGTCCAGAAGCTGAAGATGATACAGCTGAGGTGCTTGAGAATGCGAGCGTGATTATCGATGCCCTGGCTAATGACAAAGATGCAGACGCAGACGATACACTAACGATTGACTCGGTTACCTCGCCTGTTATTAGGGATAATATTGAGGTTGGTACAGCAGAGATTGTAATAGTAGATGGTCATCAGCAAATAAAATTTACGCCTAACACTACCTTTGATAGCTTATCAAAAGACCAACAATCTGATGTGGCCATTAGCTACCGAATTAAAGATTCAGAAGGCGCAACGAGTAATGCAATCGCAAAGGTTACTGTCACAGGCGAAAACGACGGTCCAGAAGCTGAAGATGATACAGCTGAGGTGCTTGAGAATGCGAGCGTGATTATCGATGCCCTGGCTAATGACAAAGATGCAGACGCAGACGATACACTAACGATTGACTCGGTTACCTCGCCTGTTATTAGGGATAATATTGAGGTTGGTACAGCAGAGATTGTAATAGTAGATGGTCATCAGCAAATAAAATTTACGCCTAACACTACCTTTGATAGCTTATCAAAAGACCAACAATCTGATGTGGCCATTAGCTACCGAATTAAAGATTCAGAAGGCGCAACGAGTATTGCAACGATTGCGGTTACTGTCACAGGCGTAAACGACGGTCCAGAAGCTGAAGATGATACAGCTGAGGTGCTTGAGAATGCGAGCGTGATTATCGATGCCCTGGCTAATGACAAAGATGCAGACGCAGACGATACACTAACGATTGACTCGGTTACCTCGCCTGTTATTAGGGATAATATTGAGGTTGGTACAGCAGAGATTGTAATAGTAGATGGTCATCAGCAAATAAAATTTACGCCTAACAATGCCTTTGATAGCTTATCAAAAGACCAACAATCTGATGTGGCCATTAGCTACCGAATTAAAGATTCAGAAGGCGCAACGAGTATTGCAACGATTGCGGTTACTGTCACAGGCGTAAACGACGGTCCAGAAGCTGAAGATGATACAGCTGAGGTGCTTGAGAATGCGAGCGTGATTATCGATGCCCTGGCTAATGACAAAGATGCAGACGCAGACGATACACTAACGATTGACTCGGTTACCTCGCCTGTTATTAGGGATAATATTGAGGTTGGTACAGCAGAGATTGTAATAGTAGATGGTCATCAGCAAATAAAATTTACGCCTAACACTACCTTTGATAGCTTATCAAAAGACCAACAATCTGATGTGGCCATTAGCTACCGAATTAAAGATTCAGAAGGCGCAACGAGTATTGCAACGATTGCGGTTACTGTCACAGGCGTAAACGACGGTCCAGAAGCTGAAGATGATACAGCTGAGGTGCTTGAGAATGCGAGCGTGATTATCGATGCCCTGGCTAATGACAAAGATGCAGACGCAGACGATACACTAACGATTGACTCGGTTACCTCGCCTGTTATTAGGGATAATATTGAGGTTGGTACAGCAGAGATTGTAATAGTAGATGGTCATCAGCAAATAAAATTTACGCCTAACACTACCTTTGATAGCTTATCAAAAGACCAACAATCTGATGTGACCATTAGCTACCGAATTAAAGATTCAGAAGGCGCAACGAGTATTGCAACGATTGCGGTTACTGTCACAGGCGTAAACGACGGTCCAGAAGCTGAAGATGATACAGCTGAGGTGCTTGAGAATGCGAGCGTGATTATCGATGCCCTGGCTAATGACAAAGATGCAGACGCAGACGATACACTAACGATTGACTCGGTTACCTCGCCTGTTATTAGGGATAATATTGAGGTTGGTACAGCAGAGATTGTAATAGTAGATGGTCATCAGCAAATAAAATTTACGCCTAACACTACCTTTGATAGCTTATCAAAAGACCAACAATCTGATGTGGCCATTAGCTACCGAATTAAAGATTCAGAAGGCGCAACGAGTATTGCAACGATTGCGGTTACTGTCACAGGCGTAAACGACGGTCCAGAAGCTGAAGATGATACAGCTGAGGTGCTTGAGAATGCGAGCGTGATTATCGATGCCCTGGCTAATGACAAAGATGCAGACGCAGACGATACACTAACGATTGACTCGGTTACCTCGCCTGTTATTAGGGATAATATTGAGGTTGGTACAGCAGAGATTGTAATAGTAGATGGTCATCAGCAAATAAAATTTACGCCTAACACTACCTTTGATAGCTTATCAAAAGACCAACAATCTGATGTGGCCATTAGCTACCGAATTAAAGATTCAGAAGGCGCAACGAGTATTGCAACGATTGCGGTTACTGTCACAGGCGTAAACGACGGTCCAGAAGCTGAAGATGATACAGCTGAGGTGCTTGAGAATGCGAGCGTGATTATCGATGCCCTGGCTAATGACAAAGATGCAGACGCAGACGATACACTAACGATTGACTCGGTTACCTCGCCTGTTATTAGGGATAATATTGAGGTTGGTACAGCAGAGATTGTAATAGTAGATGGTCATCAGCAAATAAAATTTACGCCTAACACTACCTTTGATAGCTTATCAAAAGACCAACAATCTGATGTGGCCATTAGCTACCGAATTAAAGATTCAGAAGGCGCAACGAGTATTGCAACGATTGCGGTTACTGTCACAGGCGTAAACGACGGTCCAGAAGCTGAAAATGATACTGCTACTACGACTGAAAATGCGAGCGTGAATATCGATGTCCTGGCTAATGACAAAGATGCAGACGCAGACGATGCACTAACAATTAAATCGGTCGACTCGGTTGTTGTAAAGGATAATATTGAGGTTGGTACAGCAGAAATTGTAACAATTAATGGCCAGCAGCAAATAAAATTTACGCCTAACAATGCCTTTGATAGCTTATCAAAAGGCCAACAATCTGAAGTGTCCATTGGCTACGAGATTCAAGATAAAGAAGGCGCAACGAGTATTGCAACGATTAAGGTTACTGTCAGGGGCGAAAACGACGGTCCAGAAGCTGAAAATGATACTGCTACTACGACTGAAAATGCGAGCGTGAATATCGATGTCCTGGCTAATGACAAAGATGCAGACGCAGACGATGCACTAACAATTAAATCGGTCGACTCGGTTGTTGTAAAGGATAATATTGAGGTTGGTACAGCAGAAATTGTAACAATTAATGGCCAGCAGCAAATAAAATTTACGCCTAACAATGCCTTTGATAGCTTATCAAAAGGCCAACAATCTGAAGTGTCCATTGGCTACGAGATTCAAGATAAAGAAGGCGCAACGAGTATTGCAACGATTAAGGTTACTGTCACAGGCGTAAACGACGGTCCAGAAGCTGAAGATGATACAGCTGAGGTGCTTGAGAATGCGAGCGTGATTATCGATGCCCTGGCTAATGACAAAGATGCAGACGCAGACGATACACTAACGATTGACTCGGTTACCTCGCCTGTTATTAGGGATAATATTGAGGTTGGTACAGCAGAGATTGTAATAGTAGATGGTCATCAGCAAATAAAATTTACGCCTAACACTACCTTTGATAGCTTATCAAAAGACCAACAATCTGATGTGACCATTAGCTACCGAATTAAAGATTCAGAAGGCGCAACGAGTATTGCAACGATTGCGGTTACTGTCACAGGCGTAAACGACGGTCCAGAAGCTGAAGATGATACAGCTGAGGTGCTTGAGAATGCGAGCGTGATTATCGATGCCCTGGCTAATGACAAAGATGCAGACGCAGACGATACACTAACGATTGACTCGGTTACCTCGCCTGTTATTAGGGATAATATTGAGGTTGGTACAGCAGAGATTGTAATAGTAGATGGTCATCAGCAAATAAAATTTACGCCTAACACTACCTTTGATAGCTTATCAAAAGACCAACAATCTGATGTGACCATTAGCTACCGAATTAAAGATTCAGAAGGCGCAACGAGTATTGCAACGATTGCGGTTACTGTCACAGGCGTAAACGACGGTCCAGAAGCTGAAGATGATACAGCTGAGGTGCTTGAGAATGCGAGCGTGATTATCGATGCCCTGGCTAATGACAAAGATGCAGACGCAGACGATACACTAACGATTGACTCGGTTACCTCGCCTGTTATTAGGGATAATATTGAGGTTGGTACAGCAGAGATTGTAATAGTAGATGGTCATCAGCAAATAAAATTTACGCCTAACACTACCTTTGATAGCTTATCAAAAGACCAACAATCTGATGTGGCCATTAGCTACCGAATTAAAGATTCAGAAGGCGCAACGAGTATTGCAACGATTGCGGTTACTGTCACAGGCGTAAACGACGGTCCAGAAGCTGAAGATGATACAGCTGAGGTGCTTGAGAATGCGAGCGTGATTATCGATGCCCTGGCTAATGACAAAGATGCAGACGCAGACGATACACTAACGATTGACTCGGTTACCTCGCCTGTTATTAGGGATAATATTGAGGTTGGTACAGCAGAGATTGTAATAGTAGATGGTCATCAGCAAATAAAATTTACGCCTAACACTACCTTTGATAGCTTATCAAAAGACCAACAATCTGATGTGGCCATTAGCTACCGAATTAAAGATTCAGAAGGCGCAACGAGTATTGCAACGATTGCGGTTACTGTCACAGGCGTAAACGACGGTCCAGAAGCTGAAGATGATACAGCTGAGGTGCTTGAGAATGCGAGCGTGATTATCGATGCCCTGGCTAATGACAAAGATGCAGACGCAGACGATACACTAACGATTGACTCGGTTACCTCGCCTGTTATTAGGGATAATATTGAGGTTGGTACAGCAGAGATTGTAATAGTAGATGGTCATCAGCAAATAAAATTTACGCCTAACACTACCTTTGATAGCTTATCAAAAGACCAACAATCTGATGTGGCCATTAGCTACCGAATTAAAGATTCAGAAGGCGCAACGAGTATTGCAACGATTGCGGTTACTGTCACAGGCGTAAACGACGGTCCAGAAGCTGAAGATGATACAGCTGAGGTGCTTGAGAATGCGAGCGTGATTATCGATGCCCTGGCTAATGACAAAGATGCAGACGCAGACGATACACTAACGATTGACTCGGTTACCTCGCCTGTTATTAGGGATAATATTGAGGTTGGTACAGCAGAGATTGTAATAGTAGATGGTCATCAGCAAATAAAATTTACGCCTAACACTACCTTTGATAGCTTATCAAAAGACCAACAATCTGATGTGACCATTAGCTACCGAATTAAAGATTCAGAAGGCGCAACGAGTATTGCAACGATTGCGGTTACTGTCACAGGCGTAAACGACGGTCCAGAAGCTGAAGATGATACAGCTGAGGTGCTTGAGAATGCGAGCGTGATTATCGATGCCCTGGCTAATGACAAAGATGCAGACGCAGACGATACACTAACGATTGACTCGGTTACCTCGCCTGTTATTAGGGATAATATTGAGGTTGGTACAGCAGAGATTGTAATAGTAGATGGTCATCAGCAAATAAAATTTACGCCTAACACTACCTTTGATAGCTTATCAAAAGACCAACAATCTGATGTGGCCATTAGCTACCGAATTAAAGATTCAGAAGGCGCAACGAGTATTGCAACGATTGCGGTTACTGTCACAGGCGTAAACGACGGTCCAGAAGCTGAAAATGATACTGCTACTACGACTGAAAATGCGAGCGTGAATATCGATGTCCTGGCTAATGACAAAGATGCAGACGCAGACGATGCACTAACAATTAAATCGGTCGACTCGGTTGTTGTAAAGGATAATATTGAGGTTGGTACAGCAGAAATTGTAACAATTAATGGCCAGCAGCAAATAAAATTTACGCCTAACAATGCCTTTGATAGCTTATCAAAAGGCCAACAATCTGAAGTGTCCATTGGCTACGAGATTCAAGATAAAGAAGGCGCAACGAGTATTGCAACGATTAAGGTTACTGTCAGGGGCGAAAACGACGGTCCAGAAGCTGAAAATGATACTGCTGAGGTGCTTGAGAATGCGAGCGTGAATATCGATGTCCTGGCTAATGACAAAGATGCAGACGCAGACGATACACTAACGATTGACTCGGTTACCTCGCCTGTTATTAGGGATAATATTGAGGTTGGTACAGCAGAAATTGTAACAATTAATGGCCAGCAGCAAATAAAATTCACGCCTAACAATGCCTTTGATAGCTTATCAAAAGGCCAACAATCTGAAGTGTCCATTGGCTACGAGATTCAAGATAAAGAAGGCGCAACGAGTATTGCAACGATTAAGGTTACTGTCAGGGGCGAAAACGACGGTCCAGAAGCTGAAAATGATACTGCTACTACGACTGAAAATGCGAGCGTGAATATCGATGTCCTGGCTAATGACAAAGATGCAGACGCAGACGATGCACTAACAATTAAATCGGTCGACTCGGTTGTTGTAAAGGATAATATTGAGGTTGGTACAGCAGAAATTGTAACAATTAATGGCCAGCAGCAAATAAAATTTACGCCTAACAATGCCTTTGATAGCTTATCAAAAGGCCAACAATCTGAAGTGTCCATTGGCTACGAGATTCAAGATAAAGAAGGCGCAACGAGTATTGCAACGATTAAGGTTACTGTCAGGGGCGAAAACGACGGTCCAGAAGCTGAAAATGATACTGCTACTACGACTGAAAATGCGAGCGTGAATATCGATGTCCTGGCTAATGACAAAGATGCAGACGCAGACGATGCACTAACAATTAAATCGGTCGACTCGGTTGTTGTAAAGGATAATATTGAGGTTGGTACAGCAGAAATTGTAACAATTAATGGCCAGCAGCAAATAAAATTTACGCCTAACAATGCCTTTGATAGCTTATCAAAAGGCCAACAATCTGAAGTGTCCATTGGCTACGAGATTCAAGATAAAGAAGGCGCAACGAGTATTGCAACGATTAAGGTTACTGTCAGGGGCGAAAACGACGGTCCAGAAGCTGAAAATGATACTGCTACTACGACTGAAAATGCGAGCGTGAATATCGATGTCCTGGCTAATGACAAAGATGCAGACGCAGACGATGCACTAACAATTAAATCGGTCGACTCGGTTGTTGTAAAGGATAATATTGAGGTTGGTACAGCAGAAATTGTAACAATTAATGGCCAGCAGCAAATAAAATTTACGCCTAACAATGCCTTTGATAGCTTATCAAAAGACCAACAATCTGAAGTGTCCATTGGCTACGAGATTCAAGATAAAGAAGGCGCAACGAGTATTGCAACGATTAAGGTTACTGTCAGGGGCGAAAACGACGGTCCAGAAGCTGAAAATGATACTGCTACTACGACTGAAAATGCGAGCGTGAATATCGATGTCCTGGCTAATGACAAAGATGCAGACGCAGACGATGCACTAACAATTAAATCGGTCGACTCGGTTGTTGTAAAGGATAATATTGAGGTTGGTACAGCAGAAATTGTAACAATTAATGGCCAGCAGCAAATAAGATTCACGCCTAACAATGCCTTTGATAGCTTATCAAAAGGCCAACAATCTGAAGTGTCCATTGGCTACGAGATTCAAGATAAAGAAGGCGCAACGAGTATTGCAACGATTAAGGTTACTGTCAGGGGCGAAAACGACGGTCCAGAAGCTGAAAATGATACTGCTACTACGACTGAAATAAAATTTACGCCTAACACTACCTTTGATAGCTTATCAAAAGACCGTGGCCATTAGCTACCGAATAGAAGATGTCCTGGCTAATGACAAAGATGCAGACGCAGACGATGCACTAACAATTAAATCGGTCGACTCGGTTGTTGTAAAGGATAATATTGAGGTTTGATAGCTTATCAAAAGGCCAAGTACAGCAGAAATTGTAACAATTAATGGCCAGCAGCAAATAAAATTTACTGCCTAACAATGAAAATGCGAGCGTTATCGATGCCCTTAATGACAAAAGGACCAACAATCTGAAGTGTCCATTGGCTACGAGATTCAAGATAAAGAGCAGCTACTACGACTGAAATTGTAATATGTCCAAAGATGACGCGATGCACTACAGACAAGCGCAACGAGTATTGCAACGATTATGCCTTTGATAGCTTATCAAAAGGCGAAAACGACGGTCCAGAAGCTGAAAATGATACTGCTACTACGACTGAAAATGCGAGCGTGAATATCGATGTCCTGGCTAAACGAGTATTGCAACGATTGCGGTTACTGTCACAGGCGTAAACGACGGAGAATGCATGATACGCAGACGAGCGTGAATATCGATGTCCTGGCTAATGACAAAGATGCAGACGCAGACGATAACAATTAAATCGGTCGACTCGGTTGTTGTAAAGGATAATATTGAGGTTGGTACAGCAGAAATTGTAACAATTAATGGCCAGCAGCAAATAAAATTTACGCAGCTAACAATGCCTTTGATAGCTTATCAAAAGGCCAACAATCTGAAGTGTCCATTGGCTACGAGATTCAAGATAAAGAAGGCGCAACGAGTATTGCAACGATTAAGGTTACTGTCAGGGGCGAAAACGACGGTCCAGAAGCTGAAAATGATACTGCTACTACGACTGAAAATGCGAGCGTGAATATCGATGCCCTGGCTAATGACAAAGATGCAGACGCAGACGATACACTAACGATTGACTCGGTTACCTCGCCTGTTATTAGGGATAATATTGAGGTTGGTACAGCAGAGATTGTAACAATTAGATGGTCATCAGCAAATAAAATTTACGCCTAACAATGCCTTTGATAGCTTATCAAAAGACCAACAATCTGATGTGGCCATTAGCTACCGAATTAAAGATTCAGAAGGCGCAACGAGTATTGCAACGATTGCGGTTACTGTCACAGGCGTAAACGACGGTCCAGAAGCTGAAGATGATACAGCTGAGGTGCTTGAGAATGCGAGCGTGATTATCGATGCCCTGGCTAATGACAAAGATGCAGACGCAGACGATACACTAACGATTGACTCGGTTACCTCGCCTGTTATTAGGGATAATATTGAGGTTGGTACAGCAGAGATTGTAATAGTAATGGTCATCAGCAAATAAAATTTACGCCTAACACTACCTTTGATAGCTTATCAAAAGACCAACAATCTGATGTGGCCATTAGCTACCGATTAAAGATTCAGAAGGCGCAACGAGTATTGCAACGATTGCGGTTACTGTCACAGGCGTAAACGACGGTCCAGAAGCTGAAGATGATACAGCTGAGGTGCTTGAGAATGCGAGCGTGATTATCGATGCCCTGGCTAATGACAAAGATGCAGACGCAGACGATACACTAACGATTGACTCGGTTACCTCGCCTGTTATTAGGGATAATATTGAGGTTGGTACAGCAGAGATTGTAATAGTAGATGGTCATCAGCAAATAAAATTTACGCCTAACAACCTTTGATAGCTTATCAAAAGACCAACAATCTGATGTGGCCATTAGCTACGAATTAAAGATTCAGAAGGCGCAACGAGTATTGCAACGATTGCGGTTACTGTCACAGGCGTAAACGACGGTCCAGAAGCTGAAAATGATACTGCTACTACGACTGAAAATGCGAGCGTGAATATCGATGTCCTGGCTAATGACAAAGATGCAGACGCAGACGATGCACTAACAATTAAATCGGTCGACTCGGTTGTTGTAAAGGATAATATTGAGGTTGGTACAGCAGAAATTGTAACAATTAATGGCCAGCAGCAAATAAAATTTACGCCTAACAATGCCTTTGATAGCTTATCAAAAGGCCAACAATCTGAAGTGTCCATTGGCTACGAGATTCAAGATAAAGAAGGCGCAACGAGTATTGCAACGATTAAGGTTACTGTCAGGGGCGAAAACGACGGTCCAGAAGCTGAAAATGATACTGCTACTACGACTGAAAATGCGAGCGTGAATATCGATGTCCTGGCTAATGACAAAGATGCAGACGCAGACGATGCACTAACAATTAAATCGGTCGACTCGGTTGTTGTAAAGGATAATATTGAGGTTGGTACAGCAGAAATTGTAACAATTAATGGCCAGCAGCAAATAAAATTTACGCCTAACAATGCCTTTGATAGCTTATCAAAAGGCCAACAATCTGAAGTGTCCATTGGCTACGAGATTCAAGATAAAGAAGGCGCAACGAGTATTGCAACGATTAAGGTTACTGTCAGGGGCGAAAACGACGGTCCAGAAGCTGAAAATGATACTGCTACTACGACTGAAAATGCGAGCGTGAATATCGATGTCCTGGCTAATGACAAAGATGCAGACGCAGACGATGCACTAACAATTAAATCGGTCGACTCGGTTGTTGTAAAGGATAATATTGAGGTTGGTACAGCAGAAATTGTAACAATTAATGGCCAGCAGCAAATAAAATTTACGCCTAACAATGCCTTTGATAGCTTATCAAAAGGCCAACAATCTGAAGTGTCCATTGGCTCGAAGCTGAAAATCGGATACTGCTACTACGACTGAAAATGCGAGCGTGAATATCGATGTCCTGGCTAATGACAAAGATGCAGACGCAGACGATGCACTAACAATTAAATCGGTTAACTGAAAATCGGTTGCGCCTTCTTTATCTTGAATCTGTAAATGGACTTCAGAATATATCAAAGGATTGTTGGTAAATTTTATTTGCTGCTGGCCATTGTTAAATGCTGTACCAACAATATTATCCTTTACAACAACCGACTCGGCCAGCATTGTAAAGGATAATATTGCATCGTCTGGTCTGCATCTTTGTCATTAAGCATCGATATTCACGCTCGCATTTTCAATGCATTGCTTCTGGACCGTCGTTTTCGCCCCTACAGTAACCTTAATCTTAATGAATCTCGTAGCCAAGCAGATTGTTGGCCTTTTGATAATAAGTTATGAATCTTATTTCTGCTGGCCTACAATTTCTGCTTTACCAACCTCAATATTATCCTTTAACAATCTGAAGTGTCCATTGGCTACGAGATTCAAGATAAAGAAGGCGCAACGAGTATTGCACGCTCGCAAGGTTCGTAGTAGGCAACATTTTCAATCGTTTTCGCCCCTGAAGTAACCTTAATCGTTGTTGTTGCTTCTTTACTGAATCTCGAGGACACTTTGGATAAGCTATCAAAAAGGCGTAAATTTTACGGTGGCCATTAATTGTTTCTGCTGTACCAACCTCAATATTATCCTTTACAACAACCGATCGACCGATAAGTGCATCGTCTGGTACTGCAGTCATTAGCCAGGCGAAAATCGCATTTTCAGCGTAGAATATCATTTTCAGCTTCTCGATGCCCCTGACAGTAAGCTTAATCTTTATCTTGAATCTCGTAGCCAATGGACACTTCAGACTTTTGATAAGATGATTGTTAGGCGCAACGATTTTATTTGCACTGGCCATTAATTGTTACAATTTCTGCTGTACCAACCTCAATATTATCCTTTACAATTAACCGAGTCGACATTTAATTGATCGCACTCTGCGTCTGCATCTTTGAAAAGGAGCATGAATATTCGATGCTCGCATTTTCTGGTATGAGCAAATTGCCACTAACAATTAATCGGTTAACTCGTTGTCCAGCCAATGGACACTTCAGAGATAAGCTATCAAAATTGTTATAAAAAATTGTTACAATTTCTGCTGTACCAACCTCAATATTATCCTTTACAACAACCGACGCCTAACAATGCCTTTGATTAGCTTATCAAAAGGCCAACAATCTGAAGTGTCCATTGGCTACGTTGCGCCAGCCAATGGACACTTCAGAGATAAGCTATCAAAGGCATTGCAACGAGTATTGCAACGATTAATTGTTACTGTCAGGGGCGAAAACGACGGTCCAGAAGCTGAAAATGATACTGCTACTACGACTGAAAATGCGAGCGTGAAATGACAAAGATGCAGATCGCAGACGATGCACTAATGTCCTGGCAGAAATTGTAACAATTAATGGCCAGCTGCATCCTTTGTCAAAAGGCCATTTAAGTGTCCATTGGCACGCAGATTCAAGATAAAGAAGGCGCATCGCACGCTAAGGTTACTGTCAGTAATAAAATCGGTGACAGTAACCTTAATCGTTGCAATACTCGTTGTAAATCTCGTAGATAATATTGCTATCAAAGGTTGGTACAGCAGACAATCTGTAACCAATTAATGGCTACATCTTTGCATTAGCAAATAATTCAATTTTCAGTCGTAGTAGCCATTTTAACAAGTGCCTTAATCGTTGCAATACTCGTTGCGCTTTATCAATCTCGTAGCCTTTAGGCCAACAATCTGAAGTGTCCATTGGCTACGAGATTCAAGATAAAGAAGGCGCAACGAGTATTGCAACGATTAAGGTTACTGTCAGGGGCGAAAACGACGGTCCAGAAGCTGAAAATGATACTGCTACTACGACTGAAAATGCGACGTGAATATCGATGTCCTGGCTAATGACAAAGATGCAGACGCAGATGACAATTAAGATCGGCATGACGAATATCGCACTACGACTGAAAATGCGAGCGTGAATATCGATGTCCTGGCTAATGACAAAGATGCAGACGCAGACGTATGCACTAACAATTAAATCGGTCGACTCGGTTGTTGTAAAGGATAATATTGAGGTTGGTACAGCAGAAATTGTAGGGGCGAAACGACGGTCCAGAAGCTGAAAATGATAGCTTAACGATGAAAATGCGAGCGATTCAAGATAAAGAAGGCGCAACGAGTATTGCAACGATTAAGGTTACTGTCATAGGCGAAAACGACGCGGTTGTCATTGACACAGATACCTCGCTTACATTTAATGCAACTGAAGATACCGCCTTTACTATTACCGAAGCAGCATTACTTGCCAATGCAAGCGATATTGATAACGATAATTTAAGTGTCACAAATTTGAGCATAGCTAATGCAACCATCGATAGAAGAACGGACGACAATACAGGGGAAATATCTTTCATCGTAACACCAGCTGAAAACTATAATGGTGAAAACATCAAGATTAACTTTGACGTTTCAGATGGACAAGGCAGTGAAGTGGAATCTGGTGCAAGCTTAACGATTAAAGCGGTAAACGACGGTCCAGTAGCGAACGATGATATACCAGAGTTCCATGGTACTATTGGCACAATGAATTCTAATACAGATAACGGTATTACGGTTTCAGCTTCAGGTCAAGCTGGCTCTAATTACTCAGCATTCAAAGCGGTCGATGGAAGGACTGCCGGAGCTTATAACGCACATAGCTGGGCTGCTCCCAATCCAGCTAGTGATGATGCTGAAGATGTATGGTACAAAGTTTCACTAGGGAGTGAAACAACAGTTTATAAATATGATTTAACCGCACTTCCAAACATTAACCTCGGAAGAGAGCCTAAAGATTGGGAATTCCAAGGCAGTAATGATGGGATAAATTGGATAACGATTGATAGCCGAACAGACATTGACGACTGGACGTCCAGTGAAACGAAAACCTTTGAACTTGATAGTCCAGCAACCTTTCAACATTTTCGCTTTAATATTTCCGAGAACAATGGAGATAGGAGCTGGACTGGCTTTGATGGTCTTGAGCTCTATACAAAAGAGGATATGCTCGAAGATGACGATAATTTTATTATTGATGTGCTTGCCAATGATACTGATATTGATGGCGATACCCTCACCATTACCTCAGTTGGTGATGTAGTAGATAGTGCCGGTACAATTATGGGAACAGCTGAGATTGTAACAGTTGATGGTCATCACCAAATAAAATTTACACCTAACGCAGATCTACAAGAACTCAGCCAAGGTGAGGTAAGAGAGCTTACCTTCACCTACACCATTTCAGATGGACAAGGTGGAGTTGACACTGCCACGGCAACGATAGCAGTCACAGGCACAAACGATGGCCCAGTAGCGGTAAATGATGTAGCTGAGGTGCTTGAAAATGCGAGCGTGAATATCGATGTCCTGGCTAATGACACAGATGTAGACGCAGGCGATGCACTAACAATTAAATCGGTCGACTCGCCTGTTATGAAGGATGGTACTGAGGTTGGCTCAGCAGAAATTATAACAATTAATGGCCAGCAGCAAATAAAATTTACGCCTAACGCTACCTTTGATAGATTATCAAAAGACCAACAATCTGAGGTGGACATTAACTACCAGATTAAAGATTCACAAGGCGCAACGAGTGATGCAATCGCAAGGGTTACTGTCACAGGCGTAAACGACGCGGTTGTCATTAACGCCAATAACAAGCCTGCATTTGATACAAACGAAGATACCATGATCACCATAACGCAAGAGCAATTATTAGCGAATGCGTCAGATGCTGACAGCAATGATACGTTAACAGTGACGAACTTAACCGTACCTGATGGTTTTTCGGTGCAACTAAATACCGCTGGTGACTATGAGGTCACGCCAAAGGCTAACTTCAGTGGCGATTTCAATATTATCTTTGAGGTAACCGATGGTAATGGTTCAACCGTGTCATCGACTGCTAAAGTGACAGTTGCTGCGGTTGCAGATGATACGAATATTACCATTACAAATGCAGTTGATCCCGCAACTACAAACATTGTCTTTGCCTCTGATAATTTTGAGTCAGGTGATGATGGATGGAATGCTACAACCAGTTATTCTGCGAATTTGGGAACTGGCGATATGCTCGGGCAGTTTGGCGATTCGAATGGTGGGCAAGTTATATCTAAAACATACGATGTCCCAAGCGGTGTTAATGAAATTGAATTAAGTTTCACACTCCATGAAATAGGCTCTTGGAATACCGAAAAATTTTCTATCTTCATTAACGGACAAGAATATACGGCTACCACTTTAATTTTTGCTGGTGAACGAACAGCTGATTCGGGCTTCATGAATTTAGTTGATTCTAATGGCAAGAAGGTTGGTGAAATAGTTCATGGTACAGATGGGATTGCCCCTGGACTGGGCGATTATGCGGATGATGGTTATAGTCAATCTCATAAGGTTACTCTTACTGTACCAATCGCTGCAAACCAAGACAAAGTAACCGTTGGTTTTGGCGCACAACTTGATGGAACCATTGGTAATGAAGCTTGGGGGATTGATAATATTGAACTGGCAATTTCATCGTCTGATCTCTCTATTGTGAATGGAACAGAAGATACTGCAGTCCCATTAGGCATTACGCTGACGCAAGAAGATAATGATGGTAGTGAAACATTAACTAGTTTTATTATGACAGTGCCAGATACTGTTACACTCTCAGCAGGTACTAAGAATGATGATGGAACCTGGACATTAACGCGCGTGCAGTTAAACAATATAAAAGTAATACCAAATGATAATTTTAATGGTTTGGTCGAATTAAACCTAGCTGTTACCAGTGTTGAAACTTTAAATAGCGACTCAAAGACATCCAATCAAAGTTTTAATGTTTATTTTGCGCCAGTAAACGACGCAGTTGTTATTGATGCAAATAACACACTTACATTTAATGCAACTGAAGATACCGCCTTTACTATTACCGAAGCCGCATTACTTGCCAATGCAAGCGATATTGATAACGATAATTTAAGTGTTACAAATTTGAGCATAGCTAATGCAACCATCGATAGAAGAACGGACGCAACTACAGGGGAAATATCTTTCATCGTAACACCAGCTGAAAACTATAATGGTGACAACATCAAAATTAACTTTGACGTTTCAGATGGACAAGGCAGTGAAGTGGCATCTGGTGCAAGTCTAACGATTACAGCGGTAAACGACGCAGCAGTGGCAGAAAACAAATCATTCACCATGCAAGAAGATGGTACAATCGTAATAACAAACGCAGATTTATTATTAAATGCAACAGATGTTGATAATGATACGCTAAGTATCTCTGGTGTACGCTACACAGGTAACCAGGGCACCCTCACGCCGAGCTCGGATGGAACTACACATACCTTTAGACCAGCACCTGACTTTAACGGTGAACTACAATTATCGTTTACCGTTTATGATGGAACAGTCAACACAACGGCCAGTATTGCCTTAAAAGTTGAATCTGTAAACGACGCAGCAGTGGCAGAAAACAAATCATTCACCATGCAAGAAGATGGTACAATCGTAATAACACACGCAGATTTATTAGTCAATGCAACCGATGTTGATAATGATACGCTAACTATCTCTGATGTAGGCTACTCAGGTAACCAGGGCACCCTCACGCAAAACCAGGATGGAACTTCATATACCTTTACACCAGCGCCTAACTTTAACGGTGATCTACAATTATCGTTTACCGTTAATGATGGAACAGTCAACACAACGGCCAATATTTACTTAAAAGTTGAATCTGTAAACGACGGTCCAGAAGCTGAAGATGATACAGCTGAGGTGCTTGAGAATGCGAGCGTGATTATCGATGCCCTGGCTAATGACAAAGATGTAGATGCAGACGATACACTAACGATTGACTCGGTTACCTCGCCTGTTATTAGGGATAATATTGAGGTTGGTACAGCAGAGATTGTAATAGTAGATGGTCATCAGCAAATAAAATTTACGCCTAACACTACCTTTGATAGCTTATCAAAAGACCAACAATCTGATGTGGCCATTAGCTACCGAATTAAAGATTCAGAAGGCGCAACGAGTATTGCAACGATTGCGGTTACTGTCACAGGCGTAAACGACGGTCCAGAAGCTGAAAATGATACTGCTACTACGACTGAAAATGCGAGCGTGAATATCGATGTCCTGGCTAATGACAAAGATGCAGACGCAGACGATGCACTAACAATTAAATCGGTCGACTCGGTTGTTGTAAAGGATAATATTGAGGTTGGTACAGCAGAAATTGTAACAATTAATGGCCAGCAGCAAATAAAATTTACGCCTAACAATGCCTTTGATAGCTTATCAAAAGGCCAACAATCTGAAGTGTCCATTGGCTACGAGATTCAAGATAAAGAAGGCGCAACGAGTATTGCAACGATTAAGGTTACTGTCAGGGGCGAAAACGACGGTCCAGAAGCTGAAAATGATACTGCTACTACGACTGAAAATGCGAGCGTGAATATCGATGTCCTGGCTAATGACAAAGATGCAGACGCAGACGATGCACTAACAATTAAATCGGTCGACTCGGTTGTTGTAAAGGATAATATTGAGGTTGGTACAGCAGAAATTGTAACAATTAATGGCCAGCAGCAAATAAAATTTACGCCTAACAATGCCTTTGATAGCTTATCAAAAGGCCAACAATCTGAAGTGTCCATTGGCTACGAGATTCAAGATAAAGAAGGCGCAACGAGTATTGCAACGATTAAGGTTACTGTCAGGGGCGAAAACGACGGTCCAGAAGCTGAAAATGATACTGCTACTACGACTGAAAATGCGAGCGTGAATATCGATGTCCTGGCTAATGACAAAGATGCAGACGCAGACGATGCACTAACAATTAAATCGGTCGACTCGGTTGTTGTAAAGGATAATATTGAGGTTGGTAAAGCAGAAATTGTAACAATTAATGGCCAGCAGCAAATAAAATTTACGCCTAACAATGCCTTTGATAGCTTATCAAAAGGCCAACAATCTGAAGTGTCCATTGGCTACGAGATTCAAGATAAAGAAGGCGCAACGAGTATTGCAACGATTAAGGTTACTGTCAGGGGCGAAAACGACGGTCCAGAAGCTGAAAATGATACTGCTACTACGACTGAAAATGCGAGCGTGAATATCGATGTCCTGGCTAATGACAAAGATGCAGACGCAGACGATGCACTAACAATTAAATCGGTCGACTCGGTTGTTGTAAAGGATAATATTGAGGTTGGTAAAGCAGAAATTGTAACAATTAATGGCCAGCAGCAAATAAGATTCACGCCTAACAATGCCTTTGATAGCTTATCAAAAGGCCAACAATCTGAAGTGTCCATTGGCTACGAGATTCAAGATAAAGAAGGCGCAACGAGTATTGCAACGATTAAGGTTACTGTCAGGGGCGAAAACGACGGTCCAGAAGCTGAAAATGATACTGCTACTACGACTGAAAATGCGAGCGTGAATATCGATGTCCTGGCTAATGACAAAGATGCAGACGCAGACGATGCACTAACAATTAAATCGGTCGACTCGGTTGTTGTAAAGGATAATATTGAGGTTGGTACAGCAGAAATTGTAACAATTAATGGCCAGCAGCAAATAAAATTTACGCCTAACAATGCCTTTGATAGCTTATCAAAAGGCCAACAATCTGAAGTGTCCATTGGCTACGAGATTCAAGATAAAGAAGGCGCAACGAGTATTGCAACGATTAAGGTTACTGTCAGGGGCGAAAACGACGGTCCAGAAGCTGAAAATGATACTGCTACTACGACTGAAAATGCGAGCGTGAATATCGATGTCCTGGCTAATGACAAAGATGCAGACGCAGACGATGCACTAACAATTAAATCGGTCGACTCGGTTGTTGTAAAGGATAATATTGAGGTTGGTACAGCAGAAATTGTAACAATTAATGGCCAGCAGCAAATAAAATTTACGCCTAACAATGCCTTTGATAGCTTATCAAAAGGCCAACAATCTGAAGTGTCCATTGGCTACGAGATTCAAGATAAAGAAGGCGCAACGAGTATTGCAACGATTAAGGTTACTGTCAGGGGCGAAAACGACGGTCCAGAAGCTGAAAATGATACTGCTACTACGACTGAAAATGCGAGCGTGAATATCGATGTCCTGGCTAATGACAAAGATGCAGACGCAGACGATGCACTAACAATTAAATCGGTCGACTCGGTTGTTGTAAAGGATAATATTGAGGTTGGTAAAGCAGAAATTGTAACAATTAATGGCCAGCAGCAAATAAGATTCACGCCTAACAATGCCTTTGATAGCTTATCAAAAGGCCAACAATCTGAAGTGTCCATTGGCTACGAGATTCAAGATAAAGAAGGCGCAACGAGTATTGCAACGATTAAGGTTACTGTCAGGGGCGAAAACGACGGTCCAGAAGCTGAAAATGATACTGCTACTACGACTGAAAATGCGAGCGTGAATATCGATGTCCTGGCTAATGACAAAGATGCAGACGCAGACGATGCACTAACAATTAAATCGGTCGACTCGGTTGTTGTAAAGGATAATATTGAGGTTGGTAAAGCAGAAATTGTAACAATTAATGGCCAGCAGCAAATAAGATTCACGCCTAACAATGCCTTTGATAGCTTATCAAAAGGCCAACAATCTGAAGTGTCCATTGGCTACGAGATTCAAGATAAAGAAGGCGCAACGAGTATTGCAACGATTAAGGTTACTGTCAGGGGCGAAAACGACGGTCCAGAAGCTGAAAATGATACTGCTACTACGACTGAAAATGCGAGCGTGAATATCGATGTCCTGGCTAATGACAAAGATGCAGACGCAGACGATGCACTAACAATTAAATCGGTCGACTCGGTTGTTGTAAAGGATAATATTGAGGTTGGTACAGCAGAAATTGTAACAATTAATGGCCAGCAGCAAATAAAATTTACGCCTAACAATGCCTTTGATAGCTTATCAAAAGGCCAACAATCTGAAGTGTCCATTGGCTACGAGATTCAAGATAAAGAAGGCGCAACGAGTATTGCAACGATTAAGGTTACTGTCAGGGGCGAAAACGACGGTCCAGAAGCTGAAAATGATACTGCTACTACGACTGAAAATGCGAGCGTGAATATCGATGTCCTGGCTAATGACAAAGATGCAGACGCAGACGATGCACTAACAATTAAATCGGTCGACTCGGTTGTTGTAAAGGATAATATTGAGGTTGGTACAGCAGAAATTGTAACAATTAATGGCCAGCAGCAAATAAAATTCACGCCTAACAATGCCTTTGATAGCTTATCAAAAGGCCAACAATCTGAAGTGTCCATTGGCTACGAGATTCAAGATAAAGAAGGCGCAACGAGTATTGCAACGATTAAGGTTACTGTCAGGGGCGAAAACGACGGTCCAGAAGCTGAAAATGATACTGCTACTACGACTGAAAATGCGAGCGTGAATATCGATGTCCTGGCTAATGACAAAGATGCAGACGCAGACGATGCACTAACAATTAAATCGGTCGACTCGGTTGTTGTAAAGGATAATATTGAGGTTGGTACAGCAGAAATTGTAACAATTAATGGCCAGCAGCAAATAAAATTTACGCCTAACAATGCCTTTGATAGCTTATCAAAAGGCCAACAATCTGAAGTGTCCATTGGCTACGAGATTCAAGATAAAGAAGGCGCAACGAGTATTGCAACGATTAAGGTTACTGTCAGGGGCGAAAACGACGGTCCAGAAGCTGAAAATGATACTGCTACTACGACTGAAAATGCGAGCGTGAATATCGATGTCCTGGCTAATGACAAAGATGCAGACGCAGACGATGCACTAACAATTAAATCGGTCGACTCGGTTGTTGTAAAGGATAATATTGAGGTTGGTAAAGCAGAAATTGTAACAATTAATGGCCAGCAGCAAATAAGATTCACGCCTAACAATGCCTTTGATAGCTTATCAAAAGGCCAACAATCTGAAGTGTCCATTGGCTACGAGATTCAAGATAAAGAAGGCGCAACGAGTATTGCAACGATTAAGGTTACTGTCAGGGGCGAAAACGACGGTCCAGAAGCTGAAAATGATACTGCTACTACGACTGAAAATGCGAGCGTGAATATCGATGTCCTGGCTAATGACAAAGATGCAGACGCAGACGATGCACTAACAATTAAATCGGTCGACTCGGTTGTTGTAAAGGATAATATTGAGGTTGGTACAGCAGAAATTGTAACAATTAATGGCCAGCAGCAAATAAAATTTACGCCTAACAATGCCTTTGATAGCTTATCAAAAGGCCAACAATCTGAAGTGTCCATTGGCTACGAGATTCAAGATAAAGAAGGCGCAACGAGTATTGCAACGATTAAGGTTACTGTCAGGGGCGAAAACGACGGTCCAGAAGCTGAAAATGATACTGCTACTACGACTGAAAATGCGAGCGTGAATATCGATGTCCTGGCTAATGACAAAGATGCAGACGCAGACGATGCACTAACAATTAAATCGGTCGACTCGGTTGTTGTAAAGGATAATATTGAGGTTGGTACAGCAGAAATTGTAACAATTAATGGCCAGCAGCAAATAAAATTCACGCCTAACAATGCCTTTGATAGCTTATCAAAAGGCCAACAATCTGAAGTGTCCATTGGCTACGAGATTCAAGATAAAGAAGGCGCAACGAGTATTGCAACGATTAAGGTTACTGTCAGGGGCGAAAACGACGGTCCAGAAGCTGAAAATGATACTGCTACTACGACTGAAAATGCGAGCGTGAATATCGATGTCCTGGCTAATGACAAAGATGCAGACGCAGACGATGCACTAACAATTAAATCGGTCGACTCGGTTGTTGTAAAGGATAATATTGAGGTTGGTAAAGCAGAAATTGTAACAATTAATGGCCAGCAGCAAATAAGATTCACGCCTAACAATGCCTTTGATAGCTTATCAAAAGGCCAACAATCTGAAGTGTCCATTGGCTACGAGATTCAAGATAAAGAAGGCGCAACGAGTATTGCAACGATTAAGGTTACTGTCAGGGGCGAAAACGACGGTCCAGAAGCTGAAAATGATACTGCTACTACGACTGAAAATGCGAGCGTGAATATCGATGTCCTGGCTAATGACAAAGATGCAGACGCAGACGATGCACTAACAATTAAATCGGTCGACTCGGTTGTTGTAAAGGATAATATTGAGGTTGGTACAGCAGAAATTGTAACAATTAATGGCCAGCAGCAAATAAAATTTACGCCTAACAATGCCTTTGATAGCTTATCAAAAGGCCAACAATCTGAAGTGTCCATTGGCTACGAGATTCAAGATAAAGAAGGCGCAACGAGTATTGCAACGATTAAGGTTACTGTCAGGGGCGAAAACGACGGTCCAGAAGCTGAAAATGATACTGCTACTACGACTGAAAATGCGAGCGTGAATATCGATGTCCTGGCTAATGACAAAGATGCAGACGCAGACGATGCACTAACAATTAAATCGGTCGACTCGGTTGTTGTAAAGGATAATATTGAGGTTGGTACAGCAGAAATTGTAACAATTAATGGCCAGCAGCAAATAAAATTTACGCCTAACAATGCCTTTGATAGCTTATCAAAAGGCCAACAATCTGAAGTGTCCATTGGCTACGAGATTCAAGATAAAGAAGGCGCAACGAGTATTGCAACGATTAAGGTTACTGTCAGGGGCGAAAACGACGGTCCAGAAGCTGAAAATGATACTGCTACTACGACTGAAAATGCGAGCGTGAATATCGATGTCCTGGCTAATGACAAAGATGCAGACGCAGACGATGCACTAACAATTAAATCGGTCGACTCGGTTGTTGTAAAGGATAATATTGAGGTTGGTACAGCAGAAATTGTAACAATTAATGGCCAGCAGCAAATAAAATTTACGCCTAACAATGCCTTTGATAGCTTATCAAAAGGCCAACAATCTGAAGTGTCCATTGGCTACGAGATTCAAGATAAAGAAGGCGCAACGAGTATTGCAACGATTAAGGTTACTGTCGAAAACGACGGTCCAGAAGCTGAAAATGATACTGCTGAGGTGCTTGAGAATGCGAGCGGGATCCCTGGCTAATGACAAAGATGCAGACGCAGACGATACACGGTCTGTTATTGGGATAATATTGAGGTTGGTAGATGGTCAAGCAAATAAAATTTACGCCTAACAATACCTTTGATAGCTTATCAAAAGACAAAGACCAACAACTGAAGTGTCCATTGGCTAGCGAGATTCAGATGGCCATAGCTACCGAAAGGCGCAACGAGTATTGCAACGATTGCGGTTACTGTAACGTCCAGAAGCTGAAAATGATACTGCACTACGGTGCTTGAGAATGCGAGCGTGAATATCGATGCCTGGCTAATGACAAAGATGCAGACGCAGACGATTATTGTTGTAGGGATAATATTGAGCTTGGTACAGCAGAAGTAGATGGTCATCAGCAAATAAAATTTACGATACCTTTGATAGCTTATCAAAAGACCAACAATCTGATGTGGCCGAGATTCAAGATAAAGAAGGCGCAACGAGTATTGCAACGATTAAGGTTACTGTCAGGGGCGAAAACGACGGTCCAGAAGCTGAAAATGATACTGCTACTACGACTGAAAATGCGAGCGTGAATATCGATGTCCTGGCTAATGACAAAGATGCAGACGCAGACGATGCACTAACAATTAAATCGGTCGACTCGGTTGTTGTAAAGGATAATATTGAGGTTGGTACAGCAGAAATTGTAACAATTAATGGCCAGCAGCAAATAAAATTTACGCCTAACAATGCCTTTGATAGCTTATCAAAAGGCCAACAATCTGAAGTGTCCATTGGCTACGAGATTCAAGATAAAGAAGGCGCAACGAGTATTGCAACGATTAAGGTTACTGTCAGGGGCGAAAACGACGGTCCAGAAGCTGAAAATGATACTGCTACTACGACTGAAAATGCGAGCGTGAATATCGATGTCCTGGCTAATGACAAAGATGCAGACGCAGACGATGCACTAACAATTAAATCGGTCGACTCGGTTGTTGTAAAGGATAATATTGAGGTTGGTACAGCAGAAATTGTAACAATTAATGGCCAGCAGCAAATAAAATTTACGCCTAACAATGCCTTTGATAGCTTATCAAAAGGCCAACAATCTGAAGTGTCCATTGGCTACGAGATTCAAGATAAAGAAGGCGCAACGAGTATTGCAACGATTAAGGTTACTGTCAGGGGCGAAAACGACGGTCCAGAAGCTGAAAATGATACTGCTACTACGACTGAAAATGCGAGCGTGAATATCGATGTCCTGGCTAATGACAAAGATGCAGACGCAGACGATGCACTAACAATTAAATCGGTCGACTCGGTTGTTGTAAAGGATAATATTGAGGTTGGTACAGCAGAAATTGTAACAATTAATGGCCAGCAGCAAATAAAATTTACGCCTAACAATGCCTTTGATAGCTTATCAAAAGGCCAACAATCTGAAGTGTCCATTGGCTACGAGATTCAAGATAAAGAAGGCGCAACGAGTATTGCAACGATTAAGGTTACTGTCAGGGGCGAAAACGACGGTCCAGAAGCTGAAAATGATACTGCTACTACGACTGAAAATGCGAGCGTGAATATCGATGTCCTGGCTAATGACAAAGATGCAGACGCAGACGATGCACTAACAATTAAATCGGTCGACTCGGTTGTTGTAAAGGATAATATTGAGGTTGGTACAGCAGAAATTGTAACAATTAATGGCCAGCAGCAAATAAAATTTACGCCTAACAATGCCTTTGATAGCTTATCAAAAGGCCAACAATCTGAAGTGTCCATTGGCTACGAGATTCAAGATAAAGAAGGCGCAACGAGTATTGCAACGATTAAGGTTACTGTCAGGGGCGAAAACGACGGTCCAGAAGCTGAAAATGATACTGCTACTACGACTGAAAATGCGAGCGTGAATATCGATGTCCTGGCTAATGACAAAGATGCAGACGCAGACGATGCACTAACAATTAAATCGGTCGACTCGGTTGTTGTAAAGGATAATATTGAGGTTGGTAAAGCAGAAATTGTAACAATTAATGGCCAGCAGCAAATAAGATTCACGCCTAACAATGCCTTTGATAGCTTATCAAAAGGCCAACAATCTGAAGTGTCCATTGGCTACGAGATTCAAGATAAAGAAGGCGCAACGAGTATTGCAACGATTAAGGTTACTGTCAGGGGCGAAAACGACGGTCCAGAAGCTGAAAATGATACTGCTACTACGACTGAAAATGCGAGCGTGAATATCGATGTCCTGGCTAATGACAAAGATGCAGACGCAGACGATGCACTAACAATTAAATCGGTCGACTCGGTTGTTGTAAAGGATAATATTGAGGTTGGTAAAGCAGAAATTGTAACAATTAATGGCCAGCAGCAAATAAGATTCACGCCTAACAATGCCTTTGATAGCTTATCAAAAGGCCAACAATCTGAAGTGTCCATTGGCTACGAGATTCAAGATAAAGAAGGCGCAACGAGTATTGCAACGATTAAGGTTACTGTCAGGGGCGAAAACGACGGTCCAGAAGCTGAAAATGATACTGCTACTACGACTGAAAATGCGAGCGTGAATATCGATGTCCTGGCTAATGACAAAGATGCAGACGCAGACGATGCACTAACAATTAAATCGGTCGACTCGGTTGTTGTAAAGGATAATATTGAGGTTGGTACAGCAGAAATTGTAACAATTAATGGCCAGCAGCAAATAAAATTTACGCCTAACAATGCCTTTGATAGCTTATCAAAAGGCCAACAATCTGAAGTGTCCATTGGCTACGAGATTCAAGATAAAGAAGGCGCAACGAGTATTGCAACGATTAAGGTTACTGTCAGGGGCGAAAACGACGGTCCAGAAGCTGAAAATGATACTGCTACTACGACTGAAAATGCGAGCGTGAATATCGATGTCCTGGCTAATGACAAAGATGCAGACGCAGACGATGCACTAACAATTAAATCGGTCGACTCGGTTGTTGTAAAGGATAATATTGAGGTTGGTACAGCAGAAATTGTAACAATTAATGGCCAGCAGCAAATAAAATTTACGCCTAACAATGCCTTTGATAGCTTATCAAAAGGCCAACAATCTGAAGTGTCCATTGGCTACGAGATTCAAGATAAAGAAGGCGCAACGAGTATTGCAACGATTAAGGTTACTGTCAGGGGCGAAAACGACGGTCCAGAAGCTGAAAATGATACTGCTACTACGACTGAAAATGCGAGCGTGAATATCGATGTCCTGGCTAATGACAAAGATGCAGACGCAGACGATGCACTAACAATTAAATCGGTCGACTCGGTTGTTGTAAAGGATAATATTGAGGTTGGTACAGCAGAAATTGTAACAATTAATGGCCAGCAGCAAATAAAATTTACGCCTAACAATGCCTTTGATAGCTTATCAAAAGGCCAACAATCTGAAGTGTCCATTGGCTACGAGATTCAAGATAAAGAAGGCGCAACGAGTATTGCAACGATTAAGGTTACTGTCAGGGGCGAAAACGACGGTCCAGAAGCTGAAAATGATACTGCTACTACGACTGAAAATGCGAGCGTGAATATCGATGTCCTGGCTAATGACAAAGATGCAGACGCAGACGATGCACTAACAATTAAATCGGTCGACTCGGTTGTTGTAAAGGATAATATTGAGGTTGGTAAAGCAGAAATTGTAACAATTAATGGCCAGCAGCAAATAAGATTCACGCCTAACAATGCCTTTGATAGCTTATCAAAAGGCCAACAATCTGAAGTGTCCATTGGCTACGAGATTCAAGATAAAGAAGGCGCAACGAGTATTGCAACGATTAAGGTTACTGTCAGGGGCGAAAACGACGGTCCAGAAGCTGAAAATGATACTGCTACTACGACTGAAAATGCGAGCGTGAATATCGATGTCCTGGCTAATGACAAAGATGCAGACGCAGACGATGCACTAACAATTAAATCGGTCGACTCGGTTGTTGTAAAGGATAATATTGAGGTTGGTACAGCAGAAATTGTAACAATTAATGGCCAGCAGCAAATAAAATTTACGCCTAACAATGCCTTTGATAGCTTATCAAAAGGCCAACAATCTGAAGTGTCCATTGGCTACGAGATTCAAGATAAAGAAGGCGCAACGAGTATTGCAACGATTAAGGTTACTGTCAGGGGCGAAAACGACGGTCCAGAAGCTGAAAATGATACTGCTACTACGACTGAAAATGCGAGCGTGAATATCGATGTCCTGGCTAATGACAAAGATGCAGACGCAGACGATGCACTAACAATTAAATCGGTCGACTCGGTTGTTGTAAAGGATAATATTGAGGTTGGTACAGCAGAAATTGTAACAATTAATGGCCAGCAGCAAATAAAATTTACGCCTAACAATGCCTTTGATAGCTTATCAAAAGGCCAACAATCTGAAGTGTCCATTGGCTACGAGATTCAAGATAAAGAAGGCGCAACGAGTATTGCAACGATTAAGGTTACTGTCAGGGGCGAAAACGACGGTCCAGAAGCTGAAAATGATACTGCTACTACGACTGAAAATGCGAGCGTGAATATCGATGTCCTGGCTAATGACAAAGATGCAGACGCAGACGATGCACTAACAATTAAATCGGTCGACTCGGTTGTTGTAAAGGATAATATTGAGGTTGGTACAGCAGAAATTGTAACAATTAATGGCCAGCAGCAAATAAAATTTACGCCTAACAATGCCTTTGATAGCTTATCAAAAGGCCAACAATCTGAAGTGTCCATTGGCTACGAGATTCAAGATAAAGAAGGCGCAACGAGTATTGCAACGATTAAGGTTACTGTCAGGGGCGAAAACGACGGTCCAGAAGCTGAAAATGATACTGCTACTACGACTGAAAATGCGAGCGTGAATATCGATGTCCTGGCTAATGACAAAGATGCAGACGCAGACGATGCACTAACAATTAAATCGGTCGACTCGGTTGTTGTAAAGGATAATATTGAGGTTGGTACAGCAGAAATTGTAACAATTAATGGCCAGCAGCAAATAAAATTTACGCCTAACAATGCCTTTGATAGCTTATCAAAAGGCCAACAATCTGAAGTGTCCATTGGCTACGAGATTCAAGATAAAGAAGGCGCAACGAGTATTGCAACGATTAAGGTTACTGTCAGGGGCGAAAACGACGGTCCAGAAGCTGAAAATGATACTGCTACTACGACTGAAAATGCGAGCGTGAATATCGATGTCCTGGCTAATGACAAAGATGCAGACGCAGACGATGCACTAACAATTAAATCGGTCGACTCGGTTGTTGTAAAGGATAATATTGAGGTTGGTACAGCAGAAATTGTAACAATTAATGGCCAGCAGCAAATAAAATTTACGCCTAACAATGCCTTTGATAGCTTATCAAAAGGCCAACAATCTGAAGTGTCCATTGGCTACGAGATTCAAGATAAAGAAGGCGCAACGAGTATTGCAACGATTAAGGTTACTGTCAGGGGCGAAAACGACGGTCCAGAAGCTGAAAATGATACTGCTACTACGACTGAAAATGCGAGCGTGAATATCGATGTCCTGGCTAATGACAAAGATGCAGACGCAGACGATGCACTAACAATTAAATCGGTCGACTCGGTTGTTGTAAAGGATAATATTGAGGTTGGTACAGCAGAAATTGTAACAATTAATGGCCAGCAGCAAATAAAATTTACGCCTAACAATGCCTTTGATAGCTTATCAAAAGGCCAACAATCTGAAGTGTCCATTGGCTACGAGATTCAAGATAAAGAAGGCGCAACGAGTATTGCAACGATTAAGGTTACTGTCAGGGGCGAAAACGACGGTCCAGAAGCTGAAAATGATACTGCTACTACGACTGAAAATGCGAGCGTGAATATCGATGTCCTGGCTAATGACAAAGATGCAGACGCAGACGATGCACTAACAATTAAATCGGTCGACTCGGTTGTTGTAAAGGATAATATTGAGGTTGGTACAGCAGAAATTGTAACAATTAATGGCCAGCAGCAAATAAAATTTACGCCTAACAATGCCTTTGATAGCTTATCAAAAGGCCAACAATCTGAAGTGTCCATTGGCTACGAGATTCAAGATAAAGAAGGCGCAACGAGTATTGCAACGATTAAGGTTACTGTCAGGGGCGAAAACGACGCGGTTGTTATTGACGCAAATAACACACTTACATTTAATGCAACTGAAGATACCGCCTTTACTATTACCGAAGCAGCATTACTTGCCAATGCAAGCGATATTGATAACGATAATTTAAGTGTCACAAATTTGAGCATAGCTAATGCAACCATCGATAGAAGAACGGACGACAATACAGGGGAAATATCTTTCATCGTAACACCAGCTGAAAACTATAATGGTGAAAACATCAAGATTAACTTTGACGTTTCAGATGGACAAGGCAGTGAAGTGGAATCTGGTGCAAGCTTAACGATTAAAGCGGTAAACGACGGTCCAGTAGCGAACGATGATATACCAGAGTTCCATGGTACTATTGGCACAATGAATTCTAATACAGATAACGGTATTACGGTTTCAGCTTCAGGTCAAGCTGGCTCTAATTACTCAGCATTCAAAGCGGTCGATGGAAGGACTGCCGGAGCTTATAACGCACATAGCTGGGCTGCTCCCAATCCAGCTAGTGATGATGCTGAAGATGTATGGTACAAAGTTTCACTAGGGAGTGAAACAACAGTTTATAAATATGATTTAACCGCACTTCCAAACATTAACCTCGGAAGAGAGCCTAAAGATTGGGAATTCCAAGGCAGTAATGATGGGATAAATTGGATAACGATTGATAGCCGAACAGACATTGACGACTGGACGTCCAGTGAAACGAAAACCTTTGAACTTGATAGTCCAGCAACCTTTCAACATTTTCGCTTTAATATTTCCGAGAACAATGGAGATAGGAGCTGGACTGGCTTTGATGGTCTTGAGCTCTATACAAAAGAGGATATGCTCGAAGATGACGATAATTTTATTATTGATGTGCTTGCCAATGATACTGATATTGATGGCGATACCCTCACCATTACCTCAGTTGGTGATGTAGTAGATAGTGCCGGTACAATTATGGGAACAGCTGAGATTGTAACAGTTGATGGTCATCACCAAATAAAATTTACACCTAACGCAGATCTACAAGAACTCAGCCAAGGTGAGGTAAGAGAGCTTACCTTCACCTACACCATTTCAGATGGACAAGGTGGAGTTGACACTGCCACGGCAACGATAGCAGTCACAGGCACAAACGATGGCCCAGTAGCGGTAAATGATGTAGCTGAGGTGCTTGAAAATGCGAGCGTGAATATCGATGTCCTGGCTAATGACACAGATGTAGACGCAGGCGATGCACTAACAATTAAATCGGTCGACTCGCCTGTTATGAAGGATGGTACTGAGGTTGGCTCAGCAGAAATTATAACAATTAATGGCCAGCAGCAAATAAAATTTACGCCTAACGCTACCTTTGATAGATTATCAAAAGACCAACAATCTGAGGTGGACATTAACTACCAGATTAAAGATTCACAAGGCGCAACGAGTGATGCAATCGCAAGGGTTACTGTCACAGGCGTAAACGACGCGGTTGTCATTAACGCCAATAACAAGCCTGCATTTGATACAAACGAAGATACCATGATCACCATAACGCAAGAGCAATTATTAGCGAATGCGTCAGATGCTGACAGCAATGATACGTTAACAGTGACGAACTTAACCGTACCTGATGGTTTTTCGGTGCAACTAAATACCGCTGGTGACTATGAGGTCACGCCAAAGGCTAACTTCAGTGGCGATTTCAATATTATCTTTGAGGTAACCGATGGTAATGGTTCAACCGTGTCATCGACTGCTAAAGTGACAGTTGCTGCGGTTGCAGATGATACGAATATTACCATTACAAATGCAGTTGATCCCGCAACTACAAACATTGTCTTTGCCTCTGATAATTTTGAGTCAGGTGATGATGGATGGAATGCTACAACCAGTTATTCTGCGAATTTGGGAACTGGCGATATGCTCGGGCAGTTTGGCGATTCGAATGGTGGGCAAGTTATATCTAAAACATACGATGTCCCAAGCGGTGTTAATGAAATTGAATTAAGTTTCACACTCCATGAAATAGGCTCTTGGAATACCGAAAAATTTTCTATCTTCATTAACGGACAAGAATATACGGCTACCACTTTAATTTTTGCTGGTGAACGAACAGCTGATTCGGGCTTCATGAATTTAGTTGATTCTAATGGCAAGAAGGTTGGTGAAATAGTTCATGGTACAGATGGGATTGCCCCTGGACTGGGCGATTATGCGGATGATGGTTATAGTCAATCTCATAAGGTTACTCTTACTGTACCAATCGCTGCAAACCAAGACAAAGTAACCGTTGGTTTTGGCGCACAACTTGATGGAACCATTGGTAATGAAGCTTGGGGGATTGATAATATTGAACTGGCAATTTCATCGTCTGATCTCTCTATTGTGAATGGAACAGAAGATACTGCAGTCCCATTAGGCATTACGCTGACGCAAGAAGATAATGATGGTAGTGAAACATTAACTAGTTTTATTATGACAGTGCCAGATACTGTTACACTCTCAGCAGGTACTAAGAATGATGATGGAACCTGGACATTAACGCGCGTGCAGTTAAACAATATAAAAGTAATACCAAATGATAATTTTAATGGTTTGGTCGAATTAAACCTAGCTGTTACCAGTGTTGAAACTTTAAATAGCGACTCAAAGACATCCAATCAAAGTTTTAATGTTTATTTTGCGCCAGTAAACGACGCAGTTGTTATTGATGCAAATAACACACTTACATTTAATGCAACTGAAGATACCGCCTTTACTATTACCGAAGCCGCATTACTTGCCAATGCAAGCGATATTGATAACGATAATTTAAGTGTTACAAATTTGAGCATAGCTAATGCAACCATCGATAGAAGAACGGACGCAACTACAGGGGAAATATCTTTCATCGTAACACCAGCTGAAAACTATAATGGTGACAACATCAAAATTAACTTTGACGTTTCAGATGGACAAGGCAGTGAAGTGGCATCTGGTGCAAGTCTAACGATTACAGCGGTAAACGACGCAGCAGTGGCAGAAAACAAATCATTCACCATGCAAGAAGATGGTACAATCGTAATAACAAACGCAGATTTATTATTAAATGCAACAGATGTTGATAATGATACGCTAAGTATCTCTGGTGTACGCTACACAGGTAACCAGGGCACCCTCACGCCGAGCTCGGATGGAACTACACATACCTTTAGACCAGCACCTGACTTTAACGGTGAACTACAATTATCGTTTACCGTTTATGATGGAACAGTCAACACAACGGCCAGTATTGCCTTAAAAGTTGAATCTGTAAACGACGCAGCAGTGGCAGAAAACAAATCATTCACCATGCAAGAAGATGGTACAATCGTAATAACACACGCAGATTTATTAGTCAATGCAACCGATGTTGATAATGATACGCTAACTATCTCTGATGTAGGCTACTCAGGTAACCAGGGCACCCTCACGCAAAACCAGGATGGAACTTCATATACCTTTACACCAGCGCCTAACTTTAACGGTGATCTACAATTATCGTTTACCGTTAATGATGGAACAGTCAACACAACGGCCAATATTTACTTAAAAGTTGAATCTGTAAACGACGGTCCAGAAGCTGAAGATGATACAGCTGAGGTGCTTGAGAATGCGAGCGTGATTATCGATGCCCTGGCTAATGACAAAGATGTAGATGCAGACGATACACTAACGATTGACTCGGTTACCTCGCCTGTTATTAGGGATAATATTGAGGTTGGTACAGCAGAGATTGTAATAGTAGATGGTCATCAGCAAATAAAATTTACGCCTAACACTACCTTTGATAGCTTATCAAAAGACCAACAATCTGATGTGGCCATTAGCTACCGAATTAAAGATTCAGAAGGCGCAACGAGTATTGCAACGATTGCGGTTACTGTCACAGGCGTAAACGACGGTCCAGAAGCTGAAAATGATACTGCTACTACGACTGAAAATGCGAGCGTGAATATCGATGTCCTGGCTAATGACAAAGATGCAGACGCAGACGATGCACTAACAATTAAATCGGTCGACTCGGTTGTTGTAAAGGATAATATTGAGGTTGGTACAGCAGAAATTGTAACAATTAATGGCCAGCAGCAAATAAAATTTACGCCTAACAATGCCTTTGATAGCTTATCAAAAGGCCAACAATCTGAAGTGTCCATTGGCTACGAGATTCAAGATAAAGAAGGCGCAACGAGTATTGCAACGATTAAGGTTACTGTCAGGGGCGAAAACGACGGTCCAGAAGCTGAAAATGATACTGCTACTACGACTGAAAATGCGAGCGTGAATATCGATGTCCTGGCTAATGACAAAGATGCAGACGCAGACGATGCACTAACAATTAAATCGGTCGACTCGGTTGTTGTAAAGGATAATATTGAGGTTGGTACAGCAGAAATTGTAACAATTAATGGCCAGCAGCAAATAAAATTTACGCCTAACAATGCCTTTGATAGCTTATCAAAAGGCCAACAATCTGAAGTGTCCATTGGCTACGAGATTCAAGATAAAGAAGGCGCAACGAGTATTGCAACGATTAAGGTTACTGTCAGGGGCGAAAACGACGGTCCAGAAGCTGAAAATGATACTGCTACTACGACTGAAAATGCGAGCGTGAATATCGATGTCCTGGCTAATGACAAAGATGCAGACGCAGACGATGCACTAACAATTAAATCGGTCGACTCGGTTGTTGTAAAGGATAATATTGAGGTTGGTACAGCA
Organism: uncultured Psychromonas sp.; assembly: GCA_963682165.1. Classification (GTDB taxonomy): domain Bacteria; phylum Pseudomonadota; class Gammaproteobacteria; order Enterobacterales; family Psychromonadaceae; genus Psychromonas. Next base: position 49,736 of record OY821666.1, read on the forward strand.
GAAATTGTAACAATTAATGGCCAGCAGCAAATAAAATTTACGCCTAACAATGCCTTTGATAGCTTATCAAAAGGCCAACAATCTGAAGTGTCCATTGGCTACGAGATTCAAGATAAAGAAGGCGCAACGAGTATTGCAATCGCAAGGGTTACTGTCATAGGCGAAAACGACGCGGTTGTCATTGACACAGATACCTCGCTTACATTTAATGCAACCGAAGATACCGCCTTTACTATTACCGAAGCAGCATTACTTGCCAATGCAAGCGATGCTGATAACGATAAGTTAAGTGTTACAAATTTGAGCATAGCTAATGCAACCATCGATAGAAGAACGGACGACAATACAGGGGAAATATCTTTCATCGTAACACCAGCTGAAAACTATAATGGTGAAAACATCAAGATTAACTTTGACGTTTCAGATGGACAAGGCAGTGAAGTGGCATCTGGTGCAAGTTTAACGATTAAAGCGGTAAACGACGCTCCAGTAGCGAACGATGATATACCAGAGTTCCATGGTACTATTGGCACAATGAATTCTAATACAGATAACGGTATTTCTGTTACAGCTTCAAGTTCCTATAGCCGGCATTATCAACCATATATGGCGGTAGATGGTAATACCGCCAGTACTGCCAACAATACTGGTAGTTGGACAGCTGGTGGTACTAGTGCGTGGTATAAAGTTAACCTCGGTAGTGACACCACAATTTATAAATATGAGTTAAAAGCAATTCCAAACAGTAACCTCGGAAGAGAGCCTAAAAATTGGGAATTACAAGGCAGTGATGATGGTATAACTTGGACAACGATTGATACACGAGAGGGCGTTGATGATTGGGGATCAAGCGAGGTAAAGAGCTTTGAACTTAATACTCCTGCAACCTTTAAATATTTTCGTGTTGATATATCTGAAAACAATGGAGATCGTTATACAGGCTTTGATGGTCTTGAGCTCTATACAAAAGAGGATATGCTCGAAGATGACGATAATTTTATTATTGATGTACTTGCCAATGATACTGATATTGATGGCGATACCCTCACCATTACCTCAGTTGGTGATGTAGTAGATAGTGCCGGTACAATTACGGGAACAGCTGAGATTGTAACAGTTGATGGTCATCACCAAATAAAATTTACACCTAACGCAGATCTACAAGAACTCAGCCAAGGTGAGGTAAGAGAGCTTACCTTCACCTACACCATTTCAGATGGACAAGGTGGAGTTGACACTGCCACGGCAACGATAGCAGTCACAGGCACAAACGATGGCCCAGTAGCGGTAAATGATGTAGCTGAGGTGCTTGAGAATGCGAGCGTGATTATCGATGCCCTGGCTAATGACACAGATGTAGACGCAGGCGATACAATAACGATTGACTCGGTCACCTCACCTATCATAGAGGCAGGGGTTACCCTTGGCACAGCACAAATCGTAGGCATAGCGCCTGACCAGAAAATTGAGTTCACGCCTAGTGCGGCCTTTAATAGTTTATCAAAAGACCAACAATCTGGTGTGGTCATCGACTACCAGATTAAAGATTCACAAGGCGCAACGAGTACTGCACAGGTTGCAGTAACTGTCACAGGCACAAACGACGCGGTTGTCATTGACGCCAATAACAAGCCTGCATTTGATACAAACGAAGATACCATGATCACCATCACGCAAGACCAATTATTAGCGAATGCGTCAGATGCTGACAGCAATGATACGTTAACAGTGACGAACTTAACCGTACCTGATGGTTTTTCGGTGCAACTAAATACCGCTGGTGACTATGAGGTCACGCCAAAGGCTAACTTCAGTGGTGATTTCGATATTAGCTTTAAGGTAACCGATGGTAATGGTTCAACCGTGTCATCGACTGCTAAAGTGACAGTTGCTGCGGTTGCAGATGATACGAATATTACCATTACAAATGCAGTTGATCCCGCAACTACAAACATTGTCTTTGCCTCTGATAATTTTGAGTCAGGTGATGATGGATGGAATGCTACAACCAGTTATTCTGCGAATTTGGGAACTGGCGATATGCTCGGGCAGTTTGGCGATTCGAATGGTGGGCAAGTTATATCTAAAACATACGATGTCCCAAGCGGTGTTAATGAAATTGAATTAAGTTTCACACTCCATGAAATAAGCTCTTGGAATAACGAGGTTTTTTCTATCTTCATTAACGGGCAAAAATATACAGCTACCCATTTAACTATGGCTGATAAGCCTACATCTGATTCGGGCCTCATGAATTTACTTGATTCTAGTAACAATAAGGTGGGTGAAATAGTTCATGGCACCGATGCCATTGCCTCTGGCATTGGCAAGTACGGGACACAAAATTGGAGCCAATCTCATCGGGTTACTCTTACTGTACCAATCGCTGCAAACCAAGACAAAGTAACCGTTGGTTTTGGCGCACAACTTGATGGAGACCTTGCTAATGAATCTTGGGGGGTTGATAATATTGAACTGGCAATTTCATCGTCTGATCTCTCTATTGTGAATGGAACAGAAGATACTGCAGTCCCATTAGGCATTACGCTGACGCAAGAAGATAATGATGGTAGTGAAACATTAACTAGTTTTATTATGACAGTGCCAGATACTGTTACACTCTCAGCAGGTACTAAGAATGATGATGGAACCTGGACATTAACGCGCGTGCAGTTAAACAATATAAAAGTAATACCAAATGATAATTTTAATGGTTTGGTCGAATTAAACCTAGCTGTTACCAGTGTTGAAACTTTAAATAGCGACTCAAAGACATCCAATCAAAGTTTTAATGTTTATTTTGCGCCAGTAAACGATGCGGTTGTTGTTGACGCAAATAACACACTTACATTTAATGCAACTGAAGATACCGCCTTTACTATTACCGAAGCGCAATTACTTGCCAATGCAAGCGATATTGATAACGATAATTTAAGTGTTACAAATTTGAGCATAGCTAATGCAACCATCGATAGAAGAACGGACGCAACTACAGGGGAAATATCTTTCATCGTAACACCAGCTGAAAACTATAATGGTGACAACATCAAAATTAACTTTGACGTTTCAGATGGACAAGGCAGTGAAGTGGCATCTGGTGCAAGTTTAACGATTACAGCGGTAAACGACGTCGTTGAGGTAAGCTCTAATATTAGTGCACGAGTTGATGAAGATGGCGAAATTACCCTATCTCAGAGCGACTTGTTAGCCAATGCAACAGATGTTGACGGGGATAATTTAGTTGCAACCTTAAGCAACATTGAGCATGCCACAGTCACACAAAACGCTGATGGGTCTTATACTATAAAGCCTGATGATAACTACCATGGTACGCTTAACCTTAACATGAGTATTACTGACGGCACGCAAGCGGTGCAATCACAACTAGACTTGACAGTTACTTCAATTAACGATGGACCAGTTGCTGTTGATGATGGGAATAGCAAAGGTACTTTAGTTTTAGATAAAAGTGATTCCCTTACTATAGATACGACTCTTGTTAATGCTAGTAACTTAATAACAGTCTCTATGTGGTTTAAAACAGAAGACAACTCTGGCAGGTTGTTTGGCACACATCATACGGACGGAGCAGGGGATCGATTTATTGAGATGCGTGCTAATGGAGAAATGTCCATGTATACCTGGGCAAACCATAACACACACGGAACTACAACCACTAATGGGCAAAATACCGCAGATGGTAACTGGCATCATGTTGTATATAGTCTTAATGGAACGAATGGAGAGCTGTATATCGATGGCAAGCTTGCCGCAAGTAGCTCTGTCAATACATCTGGCTTTGATTGGGCTACGTCTATATCCATTGGAGCCGGCTTTACCGGAGAAATAAGAGATGTAAACATCTTTACAGGAACAGGCGCAACAGCGGATGAAGTTACTCAACTTAACGATGGAAATATTCCTACAACATTAAAAGATAATTTAGCTATTTCCATGGACTTTGATGAGGATTCTCCATTTGAGGCATCAGGGCAAAACGTTACGCTCAATGGCTCTCCTCAAGTAGAAAAGCAAAGCACTGATGAGTTAATAGCTGCTGATAATGCAACGACTAACTTTGACGTTCTTGCTAACGATAGTGATGTTGAAGGCGGCCTATCTATTACTGGTGTATCAAAGGTGGTTGATAGCGATGGTAAGGTCCTGGGAACCCTCAAAGTTGTTGATGTTAATGGTACCGACCAAGTACAATTTACACCAGACGCAGGAGCGCTAAAGATGGGCGAGGGAGAAAAAACACTCGCAACCTTTACTTATGAAATTACAGATACAGATGGAGCAACCGCAACCGCGAATGTAGCATTCACTTTTACAGGAACTAACGATGCGCCCGTCGTTACGCAAAATATAGCAGCAACCGTTGCTGAAGATGGCAGCATTACACTCACTCAAGCACAACTTTTACAGTATGTAACAGACGCAGATGTAAATGATAGTTTATCCGCGTCAAACCTTTCTGTGTCTGTCTCTGCTAATGCAACAGTAACCACTAACACTGACGGTAGTTTCACTATTACCCCTAAAGAAGATTATAACGGTAGCATTTCAATTAGTTTTGATGTGACTGATGGTACCACAGTAGTAAGCTCAGCTGTAGACCTTACCGTGACACCTGTTAATGATGCGCCTATCGTAGATACTGTGAGTTATACCGCGCAAGAAGATAATACAATAATCATTACTAATGCGGAGCTTTTAGCTGCAGCTAGCGATATTGATGACGACACAGCCAGCCTCAGTGTTACGTCTGTCTCGTATAGCGGAACTGATGGTACTTTGACAGATCTAGGCAATGGCACTTACAGCTTTGCACCCGATCCAGATTTCAATGGCCAAATATCACTCGACTTTAGTGTGTCAGATGGCAAGGCAACAACCAGCAGTCAAGTTAATATGAACTTCACTGCGGTTAACGACGGCCCTGTTGGGGTAAATGATATCGCAGCCACCGATGAAGACAGCGCAATTACTATAGATGTACTCGCCAATGATACCGACATCGATGGTGATGCATTAAGTATTCACTCGGTAGTTAGCGATGTTATGTTAAATAATATCAAAGTTGGTACTGCCTCAATTGCTAGTGTTGATACCGTTAAGAGCACAAGCTACATCAACCCTACTGATGCAACTTCGACAAGCAATCTTCACTCTACGCTAAAAGATGATGTCAACCACATCGGGGGTGCCATTGTTGTTGATGGTACCACCTATGATAATGGCATTGCAATGCATTCCCAAAGTGCAAACGACGGTAAAAGTAGTGCTACATTTGCTGTGCCAGATGGGATGACTAACTTCTCCAGCATTATAGGAATGACAAATGCCGGTGGAAATGTTAATTTCCGAGTTTTAGTTGATGGCATAGAGCAATTTTCTAAAGATGGAGTTACATCCACTCGCGATGGCGACAGGCTTAATATTGATGTCTCTGGCGCGTCAACAATCACTCTTATTGTTGAAAGTAATGGGTCTAATACTTACGATCATGCAGTGTGGGCAGATGCTAAATTTGAAGAAGTCACCCCAACAGATCACATTATATTCACGCCGAATGATGAAATGGATAAGCTAAGTAAAGATGAAATTGCCAATCTGCAAATCAATTACAAAGTTACGGATGGATCTGGGGAAACCTCTGATGCAAGTGTTGCCGTTACAGTGACTGGGTTAAATGACGCAGCTGTCGTTGGAAATGTAGCTTTAACAGGCACAGAAGACACGGTAATAAATATAACCCAAACAGATTTACTAGCAACCGCAAGTGATGTAGATGGTGACAGCTTAACCGTAACGGCACTGAGCATAGACCCAAGCTTTGGTAGCGTTACCTATAACACGGCTGACAAGAGCTTTAATTTTACACCAGCGGCGGATTACAACGGTAATGTTCCCTTTGCTTTCACCGTCTCAGACGGTACGGCCGATACCAGATCCAATGGTTCGATCAACCTTGCAGCGGTCAATGATGCACCAGTATTAGCAACAACTTCATTTACTATCAATGAAGACAACTCTATTATTATCAAAGCCGCTGATTTACTAAATAACGTCACTGATATCGACTCAACGACATTAAGTATCACAAACATCACCACTGCTAACGGACATGGCACTATTACGGCGCATGGTACTAATGGTGATGAATGGCTCTACACCCCTGCAGAAAACTATAGTGGGGATGCTAAACTAACTATTAGTGTTAATGATGGAACGGTTACCGCAGACTTTGAGAGCGCAGTCACCATAACACCTGTTGCAGACGCTCCGGAGTTAACAGTCTCGTTAGGCAGAGTGCTGGTTGACGAATTTAATGAAAATAGCATTAGCAATAGCGTACTCTCTGGCTGGAAAACTGATAATCTCCGCGGCCGAATCGAAGTTCATCCAGACACTACTTATGGTGTGGGTGATAATCGAGGCAAGGTATTAGAGCTAGAGGCGGGAGTTGGTGATGAAGCTAATATCTATAAAGATTTAAACGTTAGAGCTGGCGACACGGTAGAATTAACCTTTGATCTTACGGCAAGAAAAGGACATGCAGGTGCTACTTCAGCAGTTGATGTTTATTTTGAAGGGGTATTGATTGAAACCATTACACCAGATGTTGGATGGAAAACATATACTTATACACTTGTCGCTACAACCGATAATCCGAGACTTGAATTAAATTCACCAACATCTGATGGTCTGGGCGCAGTATTAGATGTGATCCGAGTTACCGCATCCACCCCGCTAGAAGCAAACACTCCTATTGCACTGGACATTAATAGCGAACTCACCGATACCGATGGCTCTGAGTCATTACAATCGCTTAATATTGAGCAGATCCAAGTAGGGGCATTATTAACTGATGGCACGAATACCTTTACTGCAACTGCTGAGAATAACAGTGTTAATGTTAAAGATTGGGATCTTTCCTCCTTAACAATAACCCCACCAAACGACTTTTATGGCCAGGTAACTTTAAATGTGGTTGCAACGTCAGTTGAAGCTGCCAATAATGATACAAGCTCAACTACTAAACAACTCACTTTTACAGTTAATGCGCCAGTCGTCATTGACACCACTACCCCGCTTACATTTAATACAAACGAAGATACAAGCTTTGTTATTACCGAAGCGCAATTACTCGACAATGCAAGCGATGCTGATGGCAATGATGCGTTAACAGTGACGAGCTTAACCGTACCTGATGGTTTTACGGTGCAACAAAATATGACCACTGGTAACTATGAGGTCACGCCAAAGGCTAACTTCAGTGGCGATTTCAATATTAGCTTTGAGGTAACCGATGGTAATGGTTCAACCGTGTCATCGACTGCTAAAGTGACAGTTGCTGCGGTTGCAGATGATACGAATATTACCATTACAAATGCAGGTGATCCCGCAACTACAAACATTGTCTTTGCCTCTGATAATTTTGAGTCAGGTGATGATGGATGGAATGCTACAACCAGTTATTCTGCGAATTTGGGAACTGGCGATATGCTCGGGCAGTTTGGCAATTCGAATGGTGAGCAAGTTATATCTAAAGCATACGATGTCCCAAGCGGTGTTAATGAAATTGAATTAAGTTTCACACTCCATGAAATAGGCTCTTGGAATACCGAAAAATTTTCTATCTTCATTAACGGACAAGAATATACGGCTACCACTTTAATTTTTGCTGGTGAACGAACAGCTGATTCGGGCATCACGAATTTAGTTGATTCTAGTGGCAATAAGGTGGGTGAAATAGTTCATGGTACAGATGGGATTGCCCCTGGACTGGGCGATTATGCGGATGATGGTTATAGTCAATCTCATAAGGTTACTCTTACTGTACCAATCAACGCTGGTGAAGACAAAGTAACCCTTGGTTTTGGCGCACAACTTGATGGAACCATTGGTAATGAAGCTTGGGGGATTGATAATATTGAACTGGCAATTTCATCGTCTGATATCTCTATTGTGAATGGAACAGAAGATACTGCAGTCCCATTAGGCATTACGCTGACGCAAGAAGATAATGATGGTAGTGAAACATTAACTAGTTTTATTATGACAGTGCCAGATACTGTTACACTCTCAGCAGGTACTAAGAATGATGATGGAACATGGTCATTAACGCGCCTGCAGTTAAACACTATAGAAGTAATACCAAATGATAATTTTAATGGTTTGGTCGAATTAAACCTAGCTGTTACCAGTGTTGAAGATTCAAATAGCGACTCAAAGACATCCAATCAAAGTTTTAATGTTTATTTTGCGCCAGTAAACGATGCGGTTGTCATTGACGCAAATAACAAGCCTACATTTGAGACGAACGAAGATACCACCTTTACTATTACCGAAGCCGCATTACTTGCCAATGCAAGCGATGCTGATAACGATAATTTAAGTGTCACCAATTTGAACATACCTAATGCAACCTTCGATAGAAGAACTGACGCAACTACAGGGGAAATATCTTTCATCGTAACACCAGCTGAAAACTATAATGGTGACAACATCAATATTAGCTTTGACGTTTCAGATGGACAAGGCAGTGAAGTGGCATCTGGTGCAAGTTTAACGATTAAAGCTATAAACGACGCAGCAGTGGCAGAAAACAAATCATTCACCATGCAAGAAGATGGTACAATCGTAATAACAAACGCAGATTTATTAGCCAATGCAACAGATGTTGATAATGATACGCTAAGTATCTCTGGTGTACGCTACTCAGGTAACCAGGGCACCCTCACGCCGAGCTCGGATGGAACTACACATACCTTTAGACCAGCACCTGACTTTAACGGTGAACTACAATTATCGTTTACCGTTTATGATGGAACAGTCAACACAACGGCCAGTATTGCCTTAAAAGTTGAATCTGTAAACGACGCAGCAGTGGCAGAAAACAAATCATTCACCATGCAAGAAGATGGTACAATCGTAATAACACACGCAGATTTATTAGTCAATGCAACCGATGTTGATAATGATACGCTAACTATCTCTGGTGTAGGCTACTCAGGTAACCAGGGCACCCTCACGCAAAACCAGGATGGAACTTCATATACCTTTACACCAGCGCCTAACTTTAACGGTGATCTACAATTATCGTTTACCGTTAATGATGGAACAGTCAACACAACGGCCAATATTTACTTAAAAGTTGAATCTGTAAACGACGGTCCAAAAGCTGAAAATGATACTGCTAATGTGCTTGAGAATGCGAGCGTGAATATCGATGTCCTGGCTAATGACACAGATGTAGACGCAGGCGATGCACTAACAATTAAATCGGTCGACTCGGCTGTTATGAAGGATGGTACTGTGGTTGGCTCAGCAGAAATTGTAACAATTAATGGCCAGCAGCAAATAAGATTCACGCCTAACAATGCCTTTGATAGCTTATCAAAAGGCCAACAATCTGAAGTGTCCATTGGCTACGAGATTCAAGATAAAGAAGGCGCAACGAGTATTGCAAAGATTGCGGTTACTGTCACAGGCGTAAACGACGCGGTTGTCATTAACGCCAATAACAAGCCTGCATTTGATACAAACGAAGATACCATGATCACCATAACGCAAGACCAATTATTAGCGAATGCGTCAGATGCTGACAGCAATGATACGTTAACAGTGACGAACTTAACCGTACCTGATGGTTTTTCGGTGCAACTAAATACCGCTGGTGACTATGAGGTCACGCCAAAGGCTAACTTCAGTGGTGATTTCGATATTAGCTTTAAGGTAACCGATGGTAATGGTTCAACCGTGTCATCGACTGCTAAAGTGACAGTTGCTGCGGTTGCAGATGATACGAATATTACCATTACAAATGCAGTTGATCCCGCAACTACAAACATTGTCTTTGCCTCTGATGATTTTGAACCTGGTGATGATGATGGATGGAATGCTACAACCAGTGATTCTGGGAATTTTAACACTGGCACTATGCTCGGGCAGTATGGCGATTCGAATGGTGAGCAAATTATATCTAAAACATACGATGTCCCAAGCGGTGTTAATGAAATTGAATTAAGTTTCACACTCCATGAAATAAACTCTTGGAATAACGAGCACTTTTCTATTTTTATTAACGGGCAAAAATATACGGGAACCAATTTAAGTTGGAAAAACGCGAGCGGTGGCAATGATACTGGCAGAACGGTGTTATATGATACTAATAACAATAAAGTGGGTGAAATAGTTCATGGCTCGGATGACATTGCCTCTGGTACTGGAGATCATGCGTCAAACGATTGGAGTCAATCCCATCGAGTTACTCTTACTGTACCAATCGCAGCAAACCAAGACACAGTAACCCTTGGTTTTGGCGCACAACTTGATGATACCCTTGCTAATGAATCTTGGGGCATTGATAATATTGAACTGGCCATTTCGTCTGAACACCCTCTTGTGAATGGAACAGAAGATACTGCAGTCCCATTAGGCATTACGCTGACGCAAGAAGATCATGATGGTAGTGAAACATTAACTAGTTTTATTATGACAGTACCAGATACTGTTACACTCTCAGCAGGTACTAATAATAATAATGGAACCTGGACATTGACGCGCGCTGAGTTAAACAATATAGAAGTAATACCAAATGATAATTTTAATGGTTTGGTCGAATTAAACCTAGCTGTTACCAGTGTTGAAAGTTTAAATAACGACTCAAAGACATCCAATCAAAGTTTTAATGTTTATTTTGCGCCAGTAAACGATGCGGTTGTTATTGATGCAAATAACACACTTACATTTAATGCAACCGAAGATACCGCCTTTACTATTACCGAAGCAGCATTACTTGCCAATGCAAGCGATGCTGATAACGATAAGTTAAGTGTTACAAATTTGAGCATAGCTAATGCAACCATCGATAGAAGAACGGACGACAATACAGGGGAAATATCTTTCATCGTAACACCAGCTGAAAACTATAATGGTGAAAACATCAAGATTAACTTTGACGTTTCAGATGGACAAGGCAGTGAAGTGGCATCTGGTGCAAGTTTAACGATTAAAGCGGTAAACGACGCTCCAGTAGCGAACGATGATATACCAGAGTTCCATGGTACTATTGGCACAATGAATTCTAATACAGATAACGGTATTTCTGTTACAGCTTCAAGTTCCTATAGCCGGCATTATCAACCATATATGGCGGTAGATGGTAATACCGCCAGTACTGCCAACAATACTGGTAGTTGGACAGCTGGTGGTACTAGTGCGTGGTATAAAGTTAACCTCGGTAGTGACACCACAATTTATAAATATGAGTTAAAAGCAATTCCAAACAGTAACCTCGGAAGAGAGCCTAAAAATTGGGAATTACAAGGCAGTGATGATGGTATAACTTGGACAACGATTGATACACGAGAGGGCGTTGATGATTGGGGATCAAGCGAGGTAAAGAGCTTTGAACTTAATACTCCTGCAACCTTTAAATATTTTCGTGTTGATATATCTGAAAACAATGGAGATCGTTATACAGGCTTTGATGGTCTTGAGCTCTATACAAAAGAGGATATGCTCGAAGATGACGATAATTTTATTATTGATGTACTTGCCAATGATACTGATATTGATGGCGATACCCTCACCATTACCTCAGTTGGTGATGTAGTAGATAGTGCCGGTACAATTACGGGAACAGCTGAGATTGTAACAGTTGATGGTCATCACCAAATAAAATTTACACCTAACGCAGATCTACAAGAACTCAGCCAAGGTGAGGTAAGAGAGCTTACCTTCACCTACACCATTTCAGATGGACAAGGTGGAGTTGACACTGCCACGGCAACGATAGCAGTCACAGGCACAAACGATGGCCCAGTAGCGGTAAATGATGTAGCTGAGGTGCTTGAGAATGCGAGCGTGATTATCGATGCCCTGGCTAATGACACAGATGTAGACGCAGGCGATACAATAACGATTGACTCGGTCACCTCACCTATCATAGAGGCAGGGGTTACCCTTGGCACAGCACAAATCGTAGGCATAGCGCCTGACCAGAAAATTGAGTTCACGCCTAGTGCGGCCTTTAATAGTTTATCAAAAGACCAACAATCTGGTGTGGTCATCGACTACCAGATTAAAGATTCACAAGGCGCAACGAGTACTGCACAGGTTGCAGTAACTGTCACAGGCACAAACGACGCGGTTGTCATTGACGCCAATAACAAGCCTGCATTTGATACAAACGAAGATACCATGATCACCATCACGCAAGACCAATTATTAGCGAATGCGTCAGATGCTGACAGCAATGATACGTTAACAGTGACGAACTTAACCGTACCTGATGGTTTTTCGGTGCAACTAAATACCGCTGGTGACTATGAGGTCATGCCAAAGGCTAACTTCAGTGGCGATTTCAATATTAGCTTTAAGGTAACCGATGGTAATGGTTCAACCGTGTCATCGACTGCTAAAGTGACAGTTGCTGCGGTTGCAGATGATACGAATATTACCATTACAAATGCAGTTGATCCCGCAACTACAAACATTGTCTTTGCCTCTGATAATTTTGAGTCAGGTGATGATGGATGGAATGCTACAACCAGTTATTCTGCGAATTTGGGAACTGGCGATATGCTCGGGCAGTTTGGCGATTCGAATGGTGGGCAAGTTATATCTAAAACATACGATGTCCCAAGCGGTGTTAATGAAATTGAATTAAGTTTCACACTCCATGAAATAAGCTCTTGGAATAACGAGGTTTTTTCTATCTTCATTAACGGGCAAAAATATACAGCTACCCATTTAACTATGGCTGATAAGCCTACATCTGATTCGGGCCTCATGAATTTACTTGATTCTAGTAACAATAAGGTGGGTGAAATAGTTCATGGCACCGATGCCATTGCCTCTGGCATTGGCAAGTACGGGACACAAAATTGGAGCCAATCTCATCGGGTTACTCTTACTGTACCAATCGCTGCAAACCAAGACAAAGTAACCGTTGGTTTTGGCGCACAACTTGATGGAGACCTTGCTAATGAATCTTGGGGGGTTGATAATATTGAACTGGCAATTTCATCGTCTGATCTCTCTATTGTGAATGGAACAGAAGATACTGCAGTCCCATTAGGCATTACGCTGACGCAAGAAGATAATGATGGTAGTGAAACATTAACTAGTTTTATTATGACAGTGCCAGATACTGTTACACTCTCAGCAGGTACTAAGAATGATGATGGAACCTGGACATTAACGCGCGTGCAGTTAAACACTATAAAAGTAATACCAAATGATAATTTTAATGGTTTGGTCGAATTAAACCTAGCTGTTACCAGTGTTGAAACTTTAAATAGCGACTCAAAGACATCCAATCAAAGTTTTAATGTTTATTTTGCGCCAGTAAACGATGCGGTTGTTATTGACGCAAATAACACACTTACATTTAATGCAACTGAAGATACCGCCTTTACTATTACCGAAGCGCAATTACTTGCCAATGCAAGCGATATTGATAACGATAATTTAAGTGTTACAAATTTGAGCATAGCTAATGCAACCATCGATAGAAGAACGGACGCAACTACAGGGGAAATATCTTTCATCGTAACACCAGCTGAAAACTATAATGGTGACAACATCAAAATTAACTTTGACGTTTCAGATGGACAAGGCAGTGAAGTGGCATCTGGTGCAAGTTTAACGATTACAGCGGTAAACGACGTCGTTGAGGTAAGCTCTAATATTAGTGCACGAGTTGATGAAGATGGCGAAATTACCCTATCTCAGAGCGACTTGTTAGCCAATGCAACAGATGTTGACGGGGATAATTTAGTTGCAACCTTAAGCAACATTGAGCATGCCACAGTCACACAAAACGCTGATGGGTCTTATACTATAAAGCCTGATGATAACTACCATGGTACGCTTAACCTTAACATGAGTATTACTGACGGCACGCAAGCGGTGCAATCACAACTAGACTTGACAGTTACTTCAATTAACGATGGACCAGTTGCTGTTGATGATGGGAATAGCAAAGGTACTTTAGTTTTAGATAAAAATGATTCCCTTACTATAGATACGACTCTTCTTAATGCTAGTAACTTAATAACAGTCTCTATGTGGTTTAAAACAGAAGACAACTCTGGCAGGTTGTTTGGCACACATCATACGGACGGAGCAGGGGATCGATATCTTGAGATGCGTGCTAATGGAGAAATGTCCATGTATACCTGGGCAAACTATAACACACACGGAACTACAACCACTAATGGGCAAAATACCGCAGATGGTAACTGGCATCATGTTGTATATAGTCTTAATGGAACGAATGGAGAGCTGTATATCGATGGCAAGCTTGCCGCAAGTAGCTCTGTCAATACATCTGGCTTTGATTGGGCTACGTCTATATCCATTGGTGCCGGCTTTACCGGAGAAATAAGAGATGTAAACATCTTTACAGGAACAGGCGCAACAGCGGATGAAGTTACTCAACTTAACGATGGAAATATTCCTACAACATTAAAAGATAATTTAGCTATTTCCATGGACTTTGATGAGGATTCTCCATTTGAGGCATCAGGGCAAAACGTTACGCTCAATGGCTCTCCTCAAGTAGAAAAGCAAAGCACTGATGAGTTAATAGCTGCTGATAATGCAACGACTAACTTTGACGTTCTTGCTAACGATAGTGATGTTGAAGGCGGCCTATCTATTACTGGTGTATCAAAGGTGGTTGATAGCGATGGTAAGGTCCTGGGAACCCTCAAAGTTGTTGATGTTAATGGTACCGACCAAGTACAATTTACACCAGACGCAGGAGCGCTAAAGATGGGCGAGGGAGAAAAAACACTCGCAACCTTTACTTATGAAATTACAGATACAGATGGAGCAACCGCAACCGCGAATGTAGCATTCACTTTTACAGGAACTAACGATGCGCCCGTCGTTACGCAAAATATAGCAGCAACCGTTGCTGAAGATGGCAGCATTACACTCACTCAAGCACAACTTTTACAGTATGTAACAGACGCAGATGTAAATGATAGTTTATCCGCGTCAAACCTTTCTGTGTCTGTCTCTGCTAATGCAACAGTAACCACTAACACTGACGGTAGTTTCACTATTACCCCTAAAGAAGATTATAACGGTAGCATTTCAATTAGTTTTGATGTGACTGATGGTACCACAGTAGTAAGCTCAGCTGTAGACCTTACCGTGACACCTGTTAATGATGCGCCTATCGTAGATACTGTGAGTTATACCGCGCAAGAAGATAATACAATAATCATTACTAATGCGGAGCTTTTAGCTGCAGCTAGCGATATTGATGACGACACAGCCAGCCTCAGTGTTACGTCTGTCTCGTATAGCGGAACTGATGGTACTTTGACAGATCTAGGCAATGGCACTTACAGCTTTGCACCCGATCCAGATTTCAATGGCCAAATATCACTCGACTTTAGTGTGTCAGATGGCAAGGCAACAACCAGCAGTCAAGTTAATATGAACTTCACTGCGGTTAACGACGGCCCTGTTGGGGTAAATGATATCGCAGCCACCGATGAAGACAGCGCAATTACTATAGATGTACTCGCCAATGATACCGACATCGATGGTGATGCATTAAGTATTCACTCGGTAGTTAGCGATGTTATGTTAAATAATATCAAAGTTGGTACTGCCTCAATTGCTAGTGTTGATACCGTTAAGAGCACAAGCTACATCAACCCTACTGATGCAACTTCGACAAGCAATCTTCACTCTACGCTAAAAGATGATGTCAACCACATCGGGGGTGCCATTGTTGTTGATGGTACCACCTATGATAATGGCATTGCAATGCATTCCCAAAGTGCAAACGACGGTAAAAGTAGTGCTACATTTGCTGTGCCAGATGGGATGACTAACTTCTCCAGCATTATAGGAATGACAAATGCCGGTGGAAATGTTAATTTCCGAGTTTTAGTTGATGGCATAGAGCAATTTTCTAAAGATGGAGTTACATCCACTCGCGATGGCGACAGGCTTAATATTGATGTCTCTGGCGCGTCAACAATCACTCTTATTGTTGAAAGTAATGGGTCTAATACTTACGATCATGCAGTGTGGGCAGATGCTAAATTTGAAGAAGTCACCCCAACAGATCACATTATATTCACGCCGAATGATGAAATGGATAAGCTAAGTAAAGATGAAATTGCCAATCTGCAAATCAATTACAAAGTTACGGATGGATCTGGGGAAACCTCTGATGCAAGTGTTGCCGTTACAGTGACTGGGTTAAATGACGCAGCTGTCGTTGGAAATGTAGCTTTAACAGGCACAGAAGACACGGTAATAAATATAACCCAAACAGATTTACTAGCAACCGCAAGTGATGTAGATGGTGACAGCTTAACCGTAACGGCACTGAGCATAGACCCAAGCTTTGGTAGCGTTACCTATAACACGGCTGACAAGAGCTTTAATTTTACACCAGCGGCGGATTACAACGGTAATGTTCCCTTTGCTTTCACCGTCTCAGACGGTACGGCCGATACCAGATCCAATGGTTCGATCAACCTTGCAGCGGTCAATGATGCACCAGTATTAGCAACAACTTCATTTACTATCAATGAAGACAACTCTATTATTATCAAAGCCGCTGATTTACTAAATAACGTCACTGATATCGACTCAACGACATTAAGTATCACAAACATCACCACTGCTAACGGACATGGCACTATTACGGCGCATGGTACTAATGGTGATGAATGGCTCTACACCCCTGCAGAAAACTATAGTGGGGATGCTAAACTAACTATTAGTGTTAATGATGGAACGGTTACCGCAGACTTTGAGAGCGCAGTCACCATAACACCTGTTGCAGACGCTCCGGAGTTAACAGTCTCGTTAGGCAGAGTGCTGGTTGACGAATTTAATGAAAATAGCATTAGCAATAGCGTACTCTCTGGCTGGAAAACTGATAATCTCCGCGGCCGAATCGAAGTTCATCCAGACACTACTTATGGTGTGGGTGATAATCGAGGCAAGGTATTAGAGCTAGAGGCGGGAGTTGGTGATGAAGCTAATATCTATAAAGATTTAAACGTTAGAGCTGGCGACACGGTAGAATTAACCTTTGATCTTACGGCAAGAAAAGGACATGCAGGTGCTACTTCAGCAGTTGATGTTTATTTTGAAGGGGTATTGATTGAAACCATTACACCAGATGTTGGATGGAAAACATATACTTATACACTTGTCGCTACAACCGATAATCCGAGACTTGAATTAAATTCACCAACATCTGATGGTCTGGGCGCAGTATTAGATGTGATCCGAGTTACCGCATCCACCCCGCTAGAAGCAAACACTCCTATTGCACTGGACATTAATAGCGAACTCACCGATACCGATGGCTCTGAGTCATTACAATCGCTTAATATTGAGCAGCTCCAAGTAGGGGCATTATTAACTGATGGCACGAATACCTTTACTGCAACTGCTGAGAATAACAGTGTTAATGTTAAAGATTGGGATCTTTCCTCCTTAACAATAACCCCACCAAACGACTTTTATGGCCAGGTAACTTTAAATGTGGTTGCAACGTCAGTTGAAGCTGCCAATAATGATACAAGCTCAACTACTAAACAACTCACTTTTACAGTTAATGCGCCAGTCGTCATTGACACCACTACCCCGCTTACATTTAATACAAACGAAGATACAAGCTTTGTTATTACCCAAGCGCAATTACTCGACAATGCAAGCGATGCTGATGGCAATGATGCGTTAACAGTGACGAGCTTAACCGTACCTGATGGTTTTACGGTGCAACAAAATATGACCACTGGTAACTATGAGGTCACGCCAAAGGCTAACTTCAGTGGCAATTTCAATATTAGCTTTGAGGTAACCGATGGTAATGGTTCAACCGTGTCATCGACTGCTAAAGTGACAGTTACTGCGGTTGCAGATGATACGAATATTACCATTACAAATGCAGTTGATCCCGCAACTACAAACATTGTTTTTGCCTCTGATGATTTTGAGTCTGGTCATGGTGGATGGAATGCTACAACCAGTACTTCTGCGAGTTTTAACACTGGCACTATGCTCGGGCAGATGGGTGGTTCTAATGGGCAGCAGGTTATATCTAAAACATACGATGTCCCGAGCGGTGTTGATGAAATTGAATTAAGTTTCACACTCCATGAAATAAGCACTTGGGATAACGAAAAATTTTCTATCTTCATTAACGGGCAAGAATATACGGGTACCAGTTTAAGTCATGCTGAGGCGCAAACAGCTGATTCGGGCTTCATGAATTTAGTTGATTCTAATGGCAAGAAGGTTGGTGAAATAGTTCATGGCAACGATGGCATTGCCTCTGGCATTGGCCAGCACGGAGCACAGAATTGGAGTCAATCTCATAGGGTTACTCTGACTGTACCAATCGCTGCAAACCAAGACACAGTCACCGTTGGTTTTGGCTCACAGCTCAATAGTAACATTGCTGATGAATCTTGGGGGATTGATGATATTGAACTGGCCATTTCGTCTGAACACCCTATTGTGAATGGAACAGAAGATACTGCAGTTCCATTAGTCATTACGCTGATGCAAGAAGATAATGATGGCAGTGAAACCATATCTGATAGTCTTATTATGACAGTGCCCGATACTGTTACACTCTCAGCAGGAACTAAAAATAATAATGGAACCTGGACATTGACGAGAGATCAATTAAATAATTTACAAGTAATACCAAATGATAATTTTAATGGTTTGGTCGAATTAAGCCTAGCTGTTACCAGTGTTGAAACTGCAAATAACGACTCAAAGACATCCAATCAAAGTTTTAATGTTTATTTTGCGCCAGTAAACGACGCGGTTGTCATTGACACAAATAACAAGCCTACATTTGATACAAACGAAGATACCATGATCACCATCACGCAAGACCAATTATTAGCGAATGCGTCAGATGCTGACAGCAATGATACGTTAACAGTGACGAACTTAACCGTACCTAATGGTTTTTCGGTGCAACTAAATACCGCTGGTGACTATGAGGTCACGCCAAAGGCTAACTTCAGTGGTAATTTCAATATTAGCTTTAAGGTAACCGATGGTAATGGTTCAACCGTGTCATCGACTGCTAAAGTGACAGTTGCTGCGGTTGCAGATGATACGAATATTACCATTACAAATGCAGTTGATCCCGCAACTACAAACATTGTCTTTGCCTCTGATAATTTTGAGTCAGGTGATGATGGATGGAATGCTACAACCAGTAATTCTGGGAATTTTAACACTGGCACTATGCTCGGGCAGTATGGCGATTCGAATGGTGAGCAAGTTATATCTAAAGCATACGATGTCCCAAGCGGTGTTAATGAAATTGAATTAAGTTTCACACTCCATGAAATAAACTCTTGGAATAACGAGCACTTTTCTATTTTTATTAACGGGCAAAAATATACGGGAACCAATTTAAGTTGGAAAAACGCGAGCGGTGGCAATGATACTGGCAGAACGGTGTTATATGATACTAATAACAATAAAGTGGGTGAAATAGTTCATGGCTCGGATGACATTGCCTCTGGTACTGGAGATCATGCGTCAAACGATTGGAGTCAATCTCATCGAGTTACTCTTACTGTACCAATCAACGCTGGTGAAGACAAAGTAACCGTTGGTTTTGGCGCACAACTTGATGATACCCTTGCTAATGAATCTTGGGGGGTTGATAATATTGAACTGGCAATTTCGTCTGAACACCCTCTTGTGAATGGAACAGAAGATACTGCAGTCCCATTAGGCATTACGCTGACGCAAGAAGATCATGATGGTAGTGAAACATTAACTAGTTTTATTATGACAGTACCAGATACTGTTACACTCTCAGCAGGTACTAATAATAATAATGGAACCTGGACATTGACGCGCGCTGAGTTAAACAATATAGAAGTAATACCAAATGATAATTTTAATGGTTTGGTCGAATTAAACCTAGCTGTTACCAGTGTTGAAGATTCAAATAGCGACTCAAAGACATCCAATCAAAGTTTTAATGTTTATTTTGCGCCAGTAAACGACGGCCCTGTTGGGGTAAATGATACCGCAGCCACCGATGAAGACACCGCAATTACTATAAATGTACTCGCCAATGATACCGACATCGATGGTGATGCATTAAGTATTCACTCGGTAGTTAGCGATGTTATGTTAAATAATATCAAAGTTGGTACTGCCTCAATTGCTAGTGTTGATACCGTTAAGAGCACAAGCTACATCAACCCTACTGATGCAACTTCGACAAGCAATCTTTACTCTGCGCTAAAAAATGATGTCAACGAGCTCGGGCATGCCATTGTTGTTGATGGTACCACCTATGAGAATGGCATTGGAATGCATCCACACACAACAAACGGCGGTACAGGCACTGCTACATTTGATGTGCCAGCGGGGATGACTAACTTCTCCAGCATTATAGGAATGACAAGTGGCTATGGAAATGTTAATTTCCGAGTTTTAGTTGATGGCGTAGAGCGATTTTATAAAACTGGAGTTACATCCACTAGCGATGGCGACAGGCTTAATATTGATGTATCTGGCGCGTCAACAATCACTCTTATTGTTGAAAGTAATGGGGGTATTACTTGCGATCATGCAGTTTGGGCAGATGCTAAATTTGAAGAAGTCACCCCAACAGATCACATTATATTCACGCCGAATGATGAAATGGATAAGCTAAGTCAAGATGAAATTGCCAATCTGCAAATCAATTACAAAGTTACGGATGGATCTGGGGAAACCTCTGATGCAAGTGTTGCCGTTACAGTGACTGGGGTAAACGACGCGGTTGTCATTAACGCCAATAACAAGCCTGCATTTGATACAAACGAAGATACCATGATCACCATCACGCAAGACCAATTATTAGCGAATGCGTCAGATGCTGACAGCAATGATACGTTAACAGTGACGAACTTAACCGTACCTGATGGTTTTTCGGTGCAACTAAATACCGCTGGTGACTATGAGGTCACGCCAAAGGCTAACTTCAGTGGCGATTTCAATATTAGCTTTAAGGTAACCGATGGTAATGGTTCAACCGTGTCATCGACTGCTAAAGTGACAGTTGCTGCGGTTGCAGATGATACGAATATTACCATTACAAATGCAGTTGATCCCACAACTACAAACATTGTCTTTGCCTCTGATAATTTTGAGTCAGGTGATGATGGATGGAATGCTACAACCAGTGATTCTGGGAATTTTAACACTGGCACTATGCTCGGGCAGTATGGCGATTCGAATGGTGAGCAAGTTATATCTAAAGCATACGATGTCCCAAGCGGTGTTAATGAAATTGAATTAAGTTTCACACTCCATGAAATAAACTCTTGGAATAACGAGCACTTTTCTATTTTTATTAACGGGCAAAAATATACGGGAACCAATTTAAGTTGGAAAAACGCGAGCGGTGGCAATGATACTGGCAGAACGGTGTTATATGATACTAATAACAATAAAGTGGGTGAAATAGTTCATGGCTCGGATGACATTGCCTCTGGTACTGGAGATCATGCGTCAAACGATTGGAGTCAATCTCATCGAGTTACTCTTACTGTACCAATCGCAGCAAACCAAGACACAGTAACCGTTGGTTTTGGCGCACAACTTGATGATACCCTTGCTAATGAATCTTGGGGGGTTGATAATATTGAACTGGCAATTTCGTCTGAACACCCTCTTGTGAATGGAACAGAAGATACTGCAGTCCCATTAGGCATTACGCTGACGCAAGAAGATAATGATGGCAGTGAAACCATATCTGATACCATTATTATGACAGTACCAGATACTGTTACACTCTCAGCAGGTACTAAGAATGATGATGGAACCTGGACATTAACGCGCGCTGAGTTAAACAATATAGAAGTAATACCAAATGATAATTTTAATGGTTTGGTCGAATTAAACCTAGCTGTTACCAGTGTTGAAAGTTTAAATAACGACTCAAAGACATCCAATCAAAGTTTTAATGTTTATTTTGCGCCAGTAAACGACGGCCCTGTTGGGGTAAATGATACCGCAGCCACCGATGAAGACACCGCAATTACTATAAATGTACTCGCCAATGATACCGACATCGATGGTGATGCATTAAGTATTCACTCGGTAGTTAGCGATGTTATGTTAAATAATATCAAAGTTGGTACTGCCTCAATTGCTAGTGTTGATACCGTTAAGAGCACAAGCTACATCAACCCTACTGATGCAACTTCAACAAGCAATCTTTACTCTGCGCTAAAAGATGATGTCAACCACAGCGGGAATGCCATTGTTGTTGATGGTACCAACTATGATAATGGCATTTCAATGCATCCAGACGATGCAAACGGCGGTATAAGCACTGCTACATTTGATGTGCCAGCGGGGATGACTAACTTCTCCAGCATTATAGGAATGACAAGTGGCTATGGAAATGTTAATTTCCGAGTTTTAGTTGATGGCGTAGAGCACTTTTCTAAAAATAGAGTTACATCCACTAGCGATGGCGACAGGCTTAATATTGATGTATCTGGCGCGTCAACAATCACTCTTATTGTTGAAAGTAATGGGCATGATGGTGCCGATCATGCAGTGTGGGCAGATGCTAAATTTGAAGAAGTCACCCCAACAGATCACATTATATTCACGCCGAATGATGAAATGGATAAGCTAAGTCAAGATGAAATTGCCAATCTGCAAATCAATTACAAAGTTACGGATGGATCTGGGGAAACCTCTGATGCAAGTGTTGCCGTTACAGTGACTGGGGTAAACGACGCGGTTGTCATTGACACAAATAACAAGCCTACATTTGAGACGAACGAAGATACAAGCTTTACTATTACCGAAGCAGCATTACTTGCCAATGCAAGCGATATTGATAACGATAATTTAAGTGTCACAAATTTGAGCATAGCTAATGCAACCATCGATAGAAGAACGGACGCAACTACAGGGGAAATATCTTTCATCGTAACACCAGCTGAAAACTATAATGGTGAAAACATCAAGATTAACTTTGACGTTTCAGATGGACAAGGCAGTGAAGTGGCATCTGGTGCAAGTTTAACGATTAAAGCGGTAAACGACGCAGCAGTGGCAGAAAACAAATCATTCACCATGCAAGAAGATGGTACAATCGTAATAACAAACGCAGATTTATTATTAAATGCAACAGATGTTGATAATGATACGCTAAGTATCTCTGGTGTACGCTACACAGGTAACCAGGGCACCCTCACGCCGAGCTCGGATGGAACTACACATACCTTTAGACCAGCACCTGACTTTAACGGTGAACTACAATTATCGTTTACCGTTTATGATGGAACAGTCAACACAACGGCCAGTATTGCCTTAAAAGTTGAATCTGTAAACGACGCAGCAGTGGCAGAAAACAAATCATTCACCATGCAAGAAGATGGTACAATCGTAATAACACACGCAGATTTATTAGTCAATGCAACCGATGTTGATAATGATACGCTAACTATCTCTGGTGTAGGCTACTCAGGTAACCAGGGCACCCTCACGCAAAACCAGGATGGAACTTCATATACCTTTACACCAGCGCCTAACTTTAACGGTGATCTACAATTATCGTTTACCGTTAATGATGGAACAGTCAACACAACGGCCAATATTTACTTAAAAGTTGAATCTGTAAACGACGGTCCAAAAGCTGAAGATGATACTGCTAATGTGCTTGAGAATGCGAGCGTGAATATCGATGTCCTGGCTAATGACACAGATGTAGACGCAGGCGATGCACTAACAATTAAATCGGTCGACTCGGCTGTTATGAAGGATGGTACTCGGGTTGGTACAGCAGAAATTGTAACAATTAATGGCCAGCAGCAAATAAAATTTACGCCTAACACTACCTTTGATAGCTTATCAAAAGGCCAACAATCTGAGGTGTCCATTAACTACGAGATTAAAGATTCACAAGGCGCAACGAGTATTGCAAAGATTGCGGTTACTGTCACAGGCGTAAACGACGCGGTTGTCATTAACGCCAATAACAAGCCTGCATTTGATACAAACGAAGATACCATGATCACCATCACGCAAGACCAATTATTAGCGAATGCGTCAGATGCTGACAGCAATGATACGTTAACAGTGACGAACTTAACCGTACCTGATGGTTTTTCGGTGCAACTAAATACCGCTGGTGACTATGAGGTCACGCCAAAGGCTAACTTCAGTGGCGATTTCAATATTATCTTTGAGGTAACCGATGGTAATGGTTCAACCGTGTCATCGACTGCTAAAGTGACAGTTGCTGCGGTTGCAGATGATACGAATATTACCATTACAAATGCAGTTGATCCCGCAACTACAAACATTGTCTTTGCCTCTGATAATTTTGAGTCAGGTGATGATGGATGGAATGCTACAACCAGTTATTCTGCGAATTTGGGAACTGGCGATATGCTCGGGCAGTTTGGCGATTCGAATGGTGGGCAAGTTATATCTAAAACATACGATGTCCCAAGCGGTGTTAATGAAATTGAATTAAGTTTCACACTCCATGAAATAAGCTCTTGGAATAACGAGGTTTTTTCTATCTTCATTAACGGGCAAAAATATACAGCTACCAATTTAACTATGGCTGATAAGCCTACATCTGATTCGGGCTTCATGGATTTATTTGATTCTAGTAACAATAAGGTGGGTGAAATAGTTCATGGCACCGATGCCATTGCCTCTGGCATTGGCAAGTACGGGACACAAAATTGGAGCCAATCTCATCGGGTTACTCTTACTGTACCAATCGCTGCAAACCAAGACAAAGTAACCGTTGGTTTTGGCGCACAACTTGATGGAGACCTTGCTAATGAATCTTGGGGGGTTGATAATATTGAACTGGCAATTTCATCGTCTGATCTCTCTATTGTGAATGGAACAGAAGATACTGCAGTCCCATTAGGCATTACGCTGACGCAAGAAGATAATGATGGTAGTGAAACATTAACTAGTTTTATTATGACAGTGCCAGATACTGTTACACTCTCAGCAGGTACTAAGAATGATGATGGAACCTGGACATTAACGCGCGTGCAGTTAAACACTATAAAAGTAATACCAAATGATAATTTTAATGGTTTGGTCGAATTAAACCTAGCTGTTACCAGTGTTGAAACTTTAAATAGCGACTCAAAGACATCCAATCAAAGTTTTAATGTTTATTTTGCGCCAGTAAACGATGCGGTTGTTATTGACATAAATAGCACACTTACATTTAATGCAACCGAAGATACCGCCTTTACTATTACCGAAGCCGTATTACTTGCCAATGCAAGCGATATTGATAACGATAATTTAAGTGTTACAAATTTGAGCATAGCTAATGCAACCATCGATAGAAGAACGGACGCAACTACAGGGGAAATATCTTTCATCGTAACACCAGCTGAAAACTATAATGGTGACAACATCAAAATTAACTTTGACGTTTCAGATGGACAAGGCAGTGAAGTGGCATCTGGTGCAAGTTTAACGATTACAGCGGTAAACGACGTCGTTGAGGTAAGCTCTAATATTAGTGCACGAGTTGATGAAGATGGCGAAATTACCCTATCTCAGAGCGACTTGTTAGCCAATGCAACAGATGTTGACGGGGATAATTTAGTTGCAACCTTAAGCAACATTGAGCATGCCACAGTCACACAAAACGCTGATGGGTCCTATACTATAAAGCCTGATGATAACTACCATGGTACGCTTAACCTTAACATGAGTATTACTGACGGCACGCAAGCGGTGCAATCACAACTAGACTTGACAGTTACTTCAATTAACGATGGACCAGTTGCTGTTGATGATGGGAATAGCAAAGGTACTTTAGTTTTAGATAAAAGTGATTCCCTTACTATAGATACGACTCTTCTTAATGCTAGTAACTTAATAACAGTCTCTATGTGGTTTAAAACAGAAGACAACTCTGGCAGGTTGTTTGGCACACATCATACGGACGGAGCAGGGGATCGATATCTTGAGATGCGTGCTAATGGAGAAATGTCCATGTATACCTGGGCAAACTATAACACACACGGAACTACAACCACTAATGGGCAAAATACCGCAGATGGTAACTGGCATCATGTTGTATATAGTCTTAATGGAACGAATGGAGAGCTGTATATCGATGGCAAGCTTGCCGCAAGTAGCTCTGTCAATACATCTGGCTTTGATTGGGCTACGTCTATATCCATTGGAGCCGGCTTTACCGGAGAAATAAGAGATGTAAACATCTTTACAGGAACAGGCGCAACAGCGGATGAAGTTACTCAACTTAACGATGGAAATATTCCTACAACATTAAAAGATAATTTAGCTATTTCCATGGACTTTGATGAGGATTCTCCATTTGAGGCATCAGGGCAAAACGTTACGCTCAATGGCTCTCCTCAAGTAGAAAAGCAAAGCACTGATGAGTTAATAGCTGCTGATAATGCAACGACTAACTTTGACGTTCTTGCTAACGATAGTGATGTTGAAGGCGGCCTATCTATTACTGGTGTATCAAAGGTGGTTGATAGCGATGGTAAGGTCCTGGGAACCCTCAAAGTTGTTGATGTTAATGGTACCGACCAAGTACAATTTACACCAGACGCAGGAGCGCTAAAGATGGGCGAGGGAGAAAAAACACTCGCAACCTTTACTTATGAAATTACAGATACAGATGGAGCAACCGCAACCGCGAATGTAGCATTCACTTTTACAGGAACTAACGATGCGCCCGTCGTTACGCAAAATATAGCAGCAACCGTTGCTGAAGATGGCAGCATTACACTCACTCAAGCACAACTTTTACAGTATGTAACAGACGCAGATGTAAATGATAGTTTATCCGCGTCAAACCTTTCTGTGTCTGTCTCTGCTAATGCAACAGTAACCACTAACACTGACGGTAGTTTCACTATTACCCCTAAAGAAGATTATAACGGTAGCATTTCAATTAGTTTTGATGTGACTGATGGTACCACAGTAGTAAGCTCAGCTGTAGACCTTACCGTGACACCTGTTAATGATGCGCCTATCGTAGATACTGTGAGTTATACCGCGCAAGAAGATAATACAATAATCATTACTAATGCGGAGCTTTTAGCTGCAGCTAGCGATATTGATGACGACACAGCCAGCCTCAGTGTTACGTCTGTCTCGTATAGCGGAACTGATGGTACTTTGACAGATCTAGGCAATGGCACTTACAGCTTTGCACCCGATCCAGATTTCAATGGCCAAATATCACTCGACTTTAGTGTGTCAGATGGCAAGGCAACAACCAGCAGTCAAGTTAATATGAACTTCACTGCGGTTAACGACGGCCCTGTTGGAGTAAATGATATCGCAGCCACCGATGAAGACAGCGCAATTACTATAGATGTACTCGCCAATGATACCGACATCGATGGTGATGCATTAAGTATTCACTCGGTAGTTAGCGATGTTATGTTAAATAATATCAAAGTTGGTACTGCCTCAATTGCTAGTGTTGATACCGTTAAGAGCACAAGCTACATCAACCCTACTGATGCAACTTCGACAAGCAATCTTCACTCTACGCTAAAAGATGATGTCAACCACATCGGGGGTGCCATTGTTGTTGATGGTACCACCTATGATAATGGCATTGCAATGCATTCCCAAAGTGCAAACGACGGTAAAAGTAGTGCTACATTTGCTGTGCCAGATGGGATGACTAACTTCTCCAGCATTATAGGAATGACAAATGCCGGTGGAAATGTTAATTTCCGAGTTTTAGTTGATGGCATAGAGCAATTTTCTAAAGATGGAGTTACATCCACTCGCGATGGCGACAGGCTTAATATTGATGTCTCTGGCGCGTCAACAATCACTCTTATTGTTGAAAGTAATGGGTCTAATACTTACGATCATGCAGTGTGGGCAGATGCTAAATTTGAAGAAGTCACCCCAACAGATCACATTATATTCACGCCGAATGATGAAATGGATAAGCTAAGTAAAGATGAAATTGCCAATCTGCAAATCAATTACAAAGTTACGGATGGATCTGGGGAAACCTCTGATGCAAGTGTTGCCGTTACAGTGACTGGGTTAAATGACGCAGCTGTCGTTGGAAATGTATCTTTAACAGGCACAGAAGACACGGTAATAAATATAACCCAAACAGATTTACTAGCAACCGCAAGTGATGTAGATGGTGACAGCTTAACCGTAACGGCACTGAGCATAGACCCAAGCTTTGGTAGCGTTACCTATAACACGGCTGACAAGAGCTTTAATTTTACACCAGCGGCGGATTACAACGGTAATGTTCCCTTTGCTTTCACCGTCTCAGACGGTACGGCCGATACCAGATCCAATGGTTCGATCAACCTTGCAGCGGTCAATGATGCACCAGTATTAGCAACAACTTCATTTACTATCAATGAAGACAACTCTATTATTATCAAAGCCGCTGATTTACTAAATAACGTCACTGATATCGACTCAACGACATTAAGTATCACAAACATCACCACTGCTAACGGACATGGCACTATTACGGCGCATGGTACTAATGGTGATGAATGGCTCTACACCCCTGCAGAAAACTATAGTGGGGATGCTAAACTAACTATTAGTGTTAATGATGGAACGGTTACCGCAGACTTTGAGAGCGCAGTCACCATAACACCTGTTGCAGACGCTCCGGAGTTAACAGTCTCGTTAGGCAGAGTGCTGGTTGACGAATTTAATGAAAATAGCATTAGCAATAGCGTACTCTCTGGCTGGAAAACTGATAATCTCCGCGGCCGAATCGAAGTTCATCCAGACACTACTTATGGTGTGGGTGATAATCGAGGCAAGGTATTAGAGCTAGAGGCGGGAGTTGGTGATGAAGCTAATATCTATAAAGATTTAAACGTTAGAGCTGGCGACACGGTAGAATTAACCTTTGATCTTACGGCAAGAAAAGGACATGCAGGTGCTACTTCAGCAGTTGATGTTTATTTTGAAGGGGTATTGATTGAAACCATTACACCAGATGTTGGATGGAAAACATATACTTATACACTTGTCGCTACAACCGATAATCCGAGACTTGAATTAAATTCACCAACATCTGATGGTCTGGGCGCAGTATTAGATGTGATCCGAGTTACCGCATCCACCCCGCTAGAAGCAAACACTCCTATTGCACTGGACATTAATAGCGAACTCACCGATACCGATGGCTCTGAGTCATTACAATCGCTTAATATTGAGCAGATCCAAGTAGGGGCATTATTAACTGATGGCACGAATACCTTTACTGCAACTGCTGAGAATAACAGTGTTAATGTTAAAGATTGGGATCTTTCCTCCTTAACAATAACCCCACCAAACGACTTTTATGGCCAGGTAACTTTAAATGTGGTTGCAACGTCAGTTGAAGCTGCCAATAATGATACAAGCTCAACTACTAAACAACTCACTTTTACAGTTAATGCGCCAGTCGTCATTGACACCACTACCCCGCTTACATTTAATACAAACGAAGATACAAGCTTTGTTATTACCCAAGCGCAATTACTCGACAATGCAAGCGATGCTGATGGCAATGATGCGTTAACAGTGACGAGCTTAACCGTACCTGATGGTTTTACGGTGCAACAAAATATGACCACTGGTAACTATGAGGTCACGCCAAAGGCTAACTTCAGTGGTGATTTCAATATTAGCTTTGAGGTAACCGATGGTAATGGTTCAACCGTGTCATCGACTGCTAAAGTGACAGTTACTGCGGTTGCAGATGATACGAATATTACCATTACAAATGCAGTTGATCCCGCAACTACAAACATTGTTTTTGCCTCTGATGATTTTGAGTCTGGTGATGGTGGATGGAATGCTACAACCAGTACTTCTGCGAGTTTTAACACTGGCACTATGCTCGGGCAGATGGGTGGTTCTAATGGGCAGCAGGTTATATCTAAAACATACGATGTCCCGAGCGGTGTTGATGAAATTGAATTAAGTTTCACAATCCATGAAATAAGCACTTGGGATAACGAAAAATTTTCTATCTTCATTAACGGGCAAGAATATACGGGTACCAGTTTAAGTCATGCTGAGGCGCAAACAGCTGATTCGGGCTTCATGAATTTAGTTGATTCTAATGGCAAGAAGGTTGGTGAAATAGTTCATGGCAACGATGGCATTGCCTCTGGCATTGGCCAGCACGGAGCACAGAATTGGAGTCAATCTCATAGGGTTACTCTGACTGTACCAATCGCTGCAAACCAAGACACAGTCACCGTTGGTTTTGGCTCACAGCTCAATAGTAACATTGCTGATGAATCTTGGGGGATTGATGATATTGAACTGGCCATTTCGTCTGAACACCCTATTGTGAATGGAACAGAAGATACTGCAGTCCCATTAGTCATTACGCTGACGCAAGAAGATAATGATGGCAGTGAAACCATATCTGATAGTCTTATTATGACAGTGCCCGATACTGTTACACTCTCAGCAGGAACTAAAAATAATAATGGAACCTGGACATTGACGAGAGATCAATTAAATAATTTACAAGTAATACCAAATGATAATTTTAATGGTTTGGTCGAATTAAGCCTAGCTGTTACCAGTGTTGAAGATTCAAATAACGACTCAAAGACATCCAATCAAAGTTTTAATGTTTATTTTGCGCCAGTAAACGACGCGGTTGTCATTGACACAAATAACAAGCCTACATTTGATACAAACGAAGATACCATGATCACCATCACGCAAGACCAATTATTAGCGAATGCGTCAGATGCTGATAGCAATGATACGTTAACAGTGACGAACTTAACCGTACCTAATGGTTTTTCGGTGCAACTAAATACCGCTGGTGACTATGAGGTCACGCCAAAGGCTAACTTCAGTGGTAATTTCAATATTAGCTTTAAGGTAACCGATGGTAATGGTTCAACCGTGTCATCGACTGCTAAAGTGACAGTTGCTGCGGTTGCAGATGATACGAATATTACCATTACAAATGCAGTTGATCCCGCAACTACAAACATTGTCTTTGCCTCTGATAATTTTGAGTCAGGTGATGATGGATGGAATGCTACAACCAGTGATTCTGGGAATTTTAACACTGGCACTATGCTCGGGCAGTATGGCGATTCGAATGGTGAGCAAGTTATATCTAAAACATACGATGTCCCAAGCGGTGTTAATGAAATTGAATTAAGTTTCACACTCCATGAAATAAACTCTTGGAATAACGAGCACTTTTCTATTTTTATTAACGGGCAAAAATATACGGGAACCAATTTAAGTTGGAAAAACGCGAGCGGTGGCAATGATACTGGCAGAACGGTGTTATATGATACTAATAACAATAAAGTGGGTGAAATAGTTCATGGCTCGGATGACATTGCCTCTGGTACTGGAGATCATGCGTCAAACGATTGGAGTCAATCTCATCGAGTTACTCTTACTGTACCAATCAACGCTGGTGAAGACAAAGTAACCCTTGGTTTTGGCGCACAACTTGATGATACCCTTGCTAATGAATCTTGGGGGGTTGATAATATTGAACTGGCAATTTCGTCTGAACACCCTCTTGTGAATGGAACAGAAGATACTGCAGTCCCATTAGGTATTACGCTGACGCAAGAAGATAATGATGGCAGTGAAACCATATCTGATACCCTTATTATGACAGTACCAGATACTGTTACACTCTCAGCAGGTACTAATAATAATAATGGAACCTGGACATTGACGCGCGCTGAGTTAAACAATATAGAAGTAATACCAAATGATAATTTTAATGGCTTGGTCGAATTAAACCTAGCTGTTACCAGTGTTGAAAGTTTAAATAACGACTCAAAGACATCCAATCAAAGTTTTAATGTTTATTTTGCGCCAGTAAACGACGGCCCTGTTGGGGTAAATGATACCGCAGCCACCGATGAAGACACCGCAATTACTATAAATGTACTCGCCAATGATACCGACATCGATGGTGATGCATTAAGTATTCACTCGGTAGTTAGCGATGTTATGTTAAATAATATCAAAGTTGGTACTGCCTCAATTGCTAGTGTTGATACCGTTAAGAGCACAAGCTACATCAACCCTACTGATGCAACTTCAACAAGCAATCTTTACTCTGCGCTAAAAGATGATGTCAACCACATCGGGGGTGCCATTGTTGTTGATGGTACCACCTATGATAATGGCATTGCAATGCATTCCCAAAGTGCAAACGACGGTATAAGCACTGCTACATTTGCTGTGCCAGATGGGATGACTAACTTCTCCAGCATTATAGGAATGACAAATGCCGGTGGAAATGTTAATTTCCGAATTTTAGTTGATGGCATAGAGCAATTTTCTAAAAATGGAGTTACATCCACTCGCGATGGCGACAGGCTTAATATTGATGTCTCTGGCGCGTCAACAATCACTCTTATTGTTGAAAGTAATGGGTCTAATACTTACGATCATGCAGTGTGGGCAGATGCTAAATTTGAAGAAGTCACCCCAACAGATCACATTATATTCACGCCGAATGATGAAATGGATAAGCTAAGTAAAGATGAAATTGCCAATCTGCAAATCAATTACAAAGTTACGGATGGATCTGGGGAAACCTCTGATGCAAGTGTTGCCGTTACAGTGACCGGCGTAAACGACGCGGTTGTCATTAACCCCGCTAACCCGCTTACATTTGCTACAAACGAAGATACCATGATCACCATCACGCAAGAGCAATTATTAGCGAATGCGTCAGATGCTGACAGCAATGATACGTTAACAGTGACTAACTTAACCGTACCTAATGGTTTTTCGGTGCAACTAAATACCGCTGGTGACTATGAGGTCACGCCAAAGGCTAACTTCAGTGGTAATTTCAATATTAGCTTTAAGGTAACCGATGGTAATGGTTCAACCGTGTCATCGACTGCTAAAGTGACAGTTGCTGCGGTTGCAGATGATACGAATATTACCATTACAAATGCAGTTGATCCCGCAACTACAAACATTGTTTTTGCATCTGATAATTTTGAGTCAGGTGATGATGGATGGAATGCTACAACCAGTGATTCTGGGAATTTTAACACTGGCACTATGCTCGGGGAGTTTGGCGATTCGAATGGTGAGCAAGTTATATCTAAAACATACGATGTCCCAAGCGGTGTTAATGAAATTGAATTAAGTTTCACACTCCATGAAATAAGCTCTTGGAATAACGAGGTTTTTTCTATCTTCATTAACGGGCAACAATATACAGCTACCCATTTAACTATGGCTGGTAAGGCTACATCTGATTCGGGCTCCATGAATTTATTTGATTCTAGTAACAATAAGGTGGGTGAAATAGTTCATGGCACCGATGCCATTGCCTCTGGCATTGGCTATTACGGATCACATAATTGGAGCCAATCTCATCGGGTTACTCTTACTGTACCAATCAACGCTGGTGAAGACAAAGTAACCGTTGGTTTTGGCGCACAACTTGATGGAGACCTTGCTAATGAATCTTGGGGGGTTGATAATATTGAACTGGCAATTTCGTCTGAACACCCTATTGTGAATGGAACAGAAGATACTGCAGTCCCATTAGGCATTACGCTGACGCAAGAAGATCATGATGGTAGTGAAACATTAACTAGTTTTATTATGACAGTGCCCGATACTGTTACACTCTCAGCAGGTACTAAAAATAATAATGGAACCTGGACATTGACGCGCGCTGAGTTAAACAATATAAAAGTAATACCAAATGATAATTTTAATGGCTTGGTCGAATTAAACCTAGCTGTTACCAGTGTTGAAACTTCAAATAACGACTCAAAGACATCCAATCAAAGTTTTAATGTTTATTTTGCGTCAGTAAACGACGCGGTTGTCATTGACGCAAATAACAAGCCTACATTTGAGACGAACGAAGATACAAGCTTTACTATTACCGAAGCAGCATTACTTGCCAATGCAAGCGATGCTGATAACGATAATTTAAGTGTCACCAATTTGAACATACCTAATGCAACCTTCGATAGAATAACTGACGCAACTACAGGGGAAATATCTTTCATCGTAACACCAGCTGAAAACTATAATGGTGACAACATCAATATTAGCTTTGACGTTTCAGATGGACAAGGCAGTGAAGTGGCATCTGGTGCAAGTTTAACGATTAAAGCGGTAAACGACGCTCCAACGATTACACAACCGTCAACAACCACAGTCGATGCGCAGGGCAATACAGAAACAGTTAACTTCTCACTAACCGCTAACTATGATCCAGCAACATTATCTGTATCAGCAGAGCATGGCACAGTAGTTGTTAATGATGATAACTCAATCACTTACACTGCAAATGCGGGTTCCACTAGCACTGATGATACCATCACATTAACCGAAAACATAGAGCAATGGGCGTCATCAGCCTCTGCAAGCAGTCAGTATACAAATGACCGCTATGCGGCTCATCAAGCGGCTGGTGCACCTGATACAGGTTTAAATGTTGGCGATAATCAAGCTGAAAGAGATCATGCTTGGTCAGAATCGTCCTTAGACATCAATATAAAAAATACCTTAGAACTAACCTATACTGAACCTGTTTATATCAGACAGATTGTTGCTAGAGAAACATTTAATGCTGGCACCATTAGCAAAATAGAAGTCCTGAAAGATGGTGTTTATGTGACCGTCTATAGCAACGATGGGACTACTGAAACTGGTGGCACCATGTCAGGTGTAAATCAAGATAAAATATCTGATACCACAATCACACTCGATTCACCGCTCGACTATTTGTCAGATAAAATTAGAATAACTGTTGGCGATAGCACTTGGGAACATAATGAAATTGATGCTGTTAAATTGATAGGAGCCAAAGTTGATGCCCCTGTTGTTGCCACTGTTAACGTAAGTGACATTGATACGACCCCTGAGGTTGCTATACAGTTAACAGCAAGCGTAAATGAGGACAATACGCTTATTCTTACTCAAGATGACTTGCTAACTTATGCAAATGATGTTGACGGCGATGCTTTAACCGCTTCTAATCTGCAAGGAAATGGTATTACTATTACTGATAATAATGATGGTACTTATAGCATCACGCCTGTTGCTAACTTCAATGGTGTTGTAAATATTAGCTTTGATATAGACGATGGTAATGGAGCAACCGTTTCATCAAATATTGATGTTACGGTCGCGGCAGTAAACGACGGCCCTGTTGGGGTAAATGATACCGCAGCCACCGATGAAGACACCGCAATTACTATAAATGTACTCGCCAATGATACCGACATCGATGGTGATGCATTAAGTATTCACTCGGTAGTGAGCGATGTTATGTTAAATAATATCAAAGTTGGTACTGCCTCAATTGCTAGTGTTGATACCGTTAAGAGCACAAGCTACATCAACCCTACTGATGCAACTTCAACAAGCAATCTTTACTCTGCGCTAAAAGATGATGTCAACCACAGCGGGAATGCCATTGTTGTTGATGGTACCAACTATGATAATGGCATTTCAATGCATCCAGACGATGCAAACGGCGGTATAAGCACTGCTACATTTGATGTGCCAGCGGGGATGACTAACTTCTCCAGCATTATAGGAATGACAAGTGGCTATGGAAATGTTAATTTCCGAGTTTTAGTTGATGGCGAAGAGCGATTTTCTAAAAATGGAGTTACATCCACTCGCGATGGCGACAGGCTTAATATTGATGTATCTGGCGCGTCAAAAATCACTCTTATTGTTGAAAGTAATGGGCATGATGGTGCCGATCATGCAGTGTGGGCAGATGCTAAATTTGAAGAAGTCACCCCAACAGATCACATTATATTCACGCCGAATGATGAAATGGATAAGCTAAGTCAAGATGAAATTGCCAATCTGCAAATCAATTACAAAGTTACGGATGGATCTGGGGAAACCTCTGATGCAAGTGTTGCCGTTACAGTGACTGGGCTAAATGACGCAGCTGTCGTTGGAAATGTAGCTTTAACAGGCACAGAAGACACGGTAATAAATATAACCCAAACAGATTTACTAGCAACCGCAAGTGATGTAGATGGTGACAGCTTAACCGTAACGGCACTGAGCATAGACCCAAGCTTTGGTAGCGTTACCTATAACACGGCTGACAAGAGCTTTAATTTTACACCAGCGGCGGATTACAACGGTAATGTTCCCTTTGCTTTCACCGTCTCAGACGGTACGGCCGATACCAGATCCAATGGTTCGATCAACCTTGCAGCGGTCAATGATGCACCAGTATTAGCAACAACTTCATTTACTATCAATGAAGACAACTCTATTATTATCAAAGCCGCTGATTTACTAAATAACGTCACTGATATCGACTCAACGACATTAAGTATCACAAACATCACCACTGCTGACGGACATGGCACTATTACGGCGCATGGTACTAATGGTGATGAATGGCTCTACACCCCTCCAGAAAACTATAGTGGGGATGCTAAACTAACTATTAGTGTTAATGATGGAACTATTACCGCAGACTTTGAGAGCGCAGTCACCATAACACCTGTTGCAGACGCTCCGGAGTTAACAGTCTCGTTAGGCAGAGTGCTGGTTGACGAATTTAATGAAAATAACATTAGCAATAGCGTACTCTCTGGCTGGAAAACTGATAATAAAGACGGCCAAATCGAAGTTAATCCAGACACTATTTATGGTGTGGGTGATAATCGAGGCAAGGTATTAGAGCTAGAGGCGAGATCTGGTGATGAAGCTAATATCTATAAAGATTTAAACGTTAGAGCTGGCGACACGGTAGAATTAACCTTTGATCTTACAGCAAGAAAAGGACATGCAGGTGCTACTTCAGCAGTTGATGTTTATTTTGAAGGGGTATTGATTGAAACCATTACACCAGATGTTGGATGGAAAACATATACTTATACACTTGTCGCTACAACCGATAATCCGAGACTTGAATTAAATTCACCAACATCTGATGGTGCGGGCGCAGTATTAGATGTGATCCGAGTTACCGCATCCACCCCGCTAGAAGCAAACACTCCTATTGCACTGGACATTAATAGCGAACTCACCGATACCGATGGCTCTGAGTCATTACAATCGCTTAATATTGAGCAGATCCAAGTAGGGGCATTATTAACTGATGGCACGAATACCTTTACTGCAACTGCTGAGAATAACCGTGTTAATGTTAAAGATTGGGATCTTTCCTCCTTAACAATAACCCCACCAAACGACTTTTATGGCCAGGTAACTTTAAATGTGGTTGCAACGTCAGTTGAAGCTGCCAATAATGCTACAAGCTCAACTACTAAACAACTCACTTTTACAGTTAATGCGCCAGTCGTCATTGACACCACTACCCCGCTTACATTTAATACAAACGAAGATACAAGCTTTGTTATTACCCAAGCGCAATTACTCGACAATGCAAGCGATGCTGATGGCAATGATGCGTTAACAGTGACGAGCTTAACCGTACCTGATGGTTTTACGGTACAACAAAATATGACCACTGGTAACTATGAGGTCACGCCAAAGGCTAACTTCAGTGGTGATTTCAATATTAGCTTTGAGGTAACCGATGGTAATGGTTCAACCGTGTCATCGACTGCTAAAGTGACAGTTACTGCAGTTGCAGATGATACGAATATTACCATTGCAAATACGAATGTAGTTGATCTCGCAACTACAAACATTGTCTTTGCCTCTGATGATTTTGAGTCTGGTCATGATGGATGGAATGCCATAACCAGTGATTCTGGGAATTTTGCAACTGGTGATATGCTCGGGCAGTATGGCAATTCTGATGGTAAGCAGGCTATATCTAAAACATACGATGTCCCAAGCGGTGTTAATGAAATTGAATTGAGTTTCACACTCCATGAAATATCCACTTGGAATAACGAAAAATTTTCTATCTTCATTAACGGACAACAATATACGGCTACCCATTTTAGTATGAGGGGTCAGTCTATATCTGAGTCTGGCTTCACGAATTTAGTTGATTCTAATGGCAATAAGGTGGGTGAAATAGTTCATGGCACCGATGGCATTGCCTCTGGCCTTGGCGAAAACGCAACACGGAATTATAGTCAATCACATCGAGTTACTCTTACTGTACCAATCAACGCTGGTGAAGACACAGTAACCCTTGGTTTTGGCGCACAACTTAATAGCAACCTTGCTAATGAATCTTGGGGGATTGATGATATTGAACTGGCAATTTCATCGTCTGATATCACTATTGTGAATGGAACAGAAGATACTGCAGTCCCATTAGTCATTACGCTGACGCAAGAAGATGATGATGGTAGTGAAACATTAACTAGTTTTATTATGACAGTGCCAGATACTGTTAGACTCTCAGCAGGTACTAAGAATGATGATGGAACCTGGACATTAACGCGCGTGCAGTTAAACACTATAGAAGTAATACCAAATCCTAATTTTAGTGGGTTGGTCGAATTAAGCTTAGCTGTTACCAGTGTTGAAACTTTAAATAACGACTCAAAGACATCCAATCAAGCTTTTAATGTTTATTTTGAGCCTGTCGCAGATAACGTTAATATTAGCTTTGCAAACCTTGTATTTGCCTCTGATAATTTTGAGTCTGGTGATGCTCATGGATGGAATGCTACAACCAGTACTTCTGCTAATTTTGGAACTGGCACTATGCTCGGGCAGTATGGCGATTCTAATGGTCAGCAGGCTATATCTAAAACATATGATGTCCCAAGCGGTGTTAATGAAATTGAAATAAGTTTCACACTCCATGAAATAAACTCTTGGGATAACGAGCACTTTTCTATCTTTATTAACGGACGAGAATATACGGGAACAAATTTAACCTGCGGCACTCGCTCTGAGACGGGCACCGTGGACTTATTGGATAATCATAACAATAAAGTTGGTGAAATAGTTCATGGTACAGATCGTATTAAATCTGGACTGGGCGATTATGCGGGTTATGGTTTTAGCCAATCTCATCGGGTTACTCTTACTGTACCAATCAACGCAAATGAAGACACAGTAACCCTTGGTTTTGGCGCACAACTTAATAGCAACCTTGCTAATGAATCTTGGGGGATTGATGATATTGAACTGGCCATTTCGTCTGAACACCCTACTTTGAGTGGAACAGAAGATACTGCAGTCCCATTAGACATCATACTGACGCAAGAAGATGATGATGGTAGTGAAACATTAACTAGTTTTATTATGACAGTGCCAGATACTGTTACACTCTCAGAAGGTACTAAGAATGATGATGGAACCTGGACATTAACGCGCGCTGAGTTAAACACTATAGAAGTAATACCAAATGCTAATTTTAGTGGGATGGCCGAATTAAGCCTAGCTGTTACCAGTGTTGAAAGTTTAAATAGCGACTCAAAGACATCCAATCAAAGTTTTAATGTTTATTTTGCGCCAGTAAACGACGCGGTTGTCATTGACACAAATAACAAGCCTACATTTGAGACGAACGAAGATACAAGCTTTACTATTACCGAAGCAGCATTACTTGCCAATGCAAGCGATGCTGATAACGATAATTTAAGTGTCACCAATTTGAACATACCTAATGCAACCTTCGATAGAAGAACTGACGCAACTACAGGGGAAATATCTTTCATCGTAACACCAGCTGAAAACTATAATGGTGACAACATCAATATTAGCTTTGACGTTTCAGATGGACAAGGCAGTGAAGTGGCATCTGGTGCAAGTTTAACGATTAAAGCGGTAAACGACGCTCCAACGATTACACAACCGTCAACAACCACAGTCGATGCGCAGGGCAATACAGAAACAGTTAACTTCTCGCTAACCGCTAACTATGATACAGCAACATTCACTGGGACAGCTGAAAATGGCACTGTAGTTGTTAATGATGATAACTCAATCACTTACACTGCAAATGCGGGTTCCACTAGCACTGATGATACCATCACATTAACCGAAAACATAGATCAATGGGCGTCATCAGCCTCTGCAAGCAGTCAGTATTCAAATACCTACTATGCGGCTAGACACGCTTCTGGTGCACCTGATACAGGTTTAAATGTTGGCGATAATCAAGCTGAAAGAATCCAGGCTTGGTCAGAAGCTTACTTAGACTTCAATAAAGAAAATACCTTAGAACTAACCTATACTAAACCTGTTTATATCAGACAGATTGTTGCTAGAGAAACATTGAATGCTGGCACCATTAGCAAAATAGAAGTCCTGAAAGATGGTGTTTATGTGACCGTCTATAGCAACGATGGGACTACTGAAACTGGTGGCACCATGTCAGGTGTAAATCCAGGTAAAATATCTGATACCACAATCACACTCGATTCACCGCTCGACTATTTGTCAGATAAAATTAGAATAACTGTTGGCAATAGCTATAATGAATATAATGAAATTGATGCTGTTAAATTGATAGGAGCCGAAGTTGATGCGCCTGTTGTTGCCACTGTTAACGTAAGTGACATTGATACCACCCCTGAGGTTGCTATACAGTTAACAGCAAGCGTAAATGAGGACAATACGCTTATTCTTACTCAAGATGACTTGCTAACTTATGCAAATGATGTTGACGGCGATGCTTTAACCGCTTCTAATCTTCAAGGAAATGGTATTACTATTACTGATAATAATGATGGTACTTATAGCATCACGCCTGTTGCTAACTTCAATGGTGTTGTAAATATTAGCTTTGATATAGACGATGGTAATGGAGCAACCGTTTCATCAAATATTGATGTTACGGTCGCGGCAGTAAACGACGGCCCTGTTGGGGTAAATGATACCGCAGCCACCGATGAAGACACCGCAATTACTATAAATGTACTCGCCAATGATACCGACATCGATGGTGATGCATTAAGTATTCACTCGGTAGTGAGCGATGTTATGTTAAATAATATCAAAGTTGGTACTGCCTCAATTGCTAGTGTTGATACCGTTAAGAGCACAAGCTACATCAACCCTACTGATGCAACTTCAACAAGCAATCTTTACTCTGCGCTAAAAGATGATGTCAACCACAGCGGGAATGCCATTGTTGTTGATGGTACCACCTATGATAATGGCATTTCAATGCATCCAGACGATGCAAACGACGGTATAAGCACTGCTACATTTGCTGTGCCAGCGGGGATGACTAACTTCTCCAGCATTATA
This sequence comes from uncultured Psychromonas sp., assembly GCA_963682165.1. Classification (GTDB taxonomy): domain Bacteria; phylum Pseudomonadota; class Gammaproteobacteria; order Enterobacterales; family Psychromonadaceae; genus Psychromonas. Next base: position 90,920 of record OY821666.1, read on the forward strand.
GGAATGACAAGTGGCTATGGAAATGTTAATTTCCGAGTTTTAGTTGATGGCGAAGAGCGATTTTCTAAAAATGGAGTTACATCCACTAGCGATGGCGACAGGCTTAATATTGATGTATCTGGCGCGTCAACAATCACTCTTATTGTTGAAAGTAATGGGCATGATGGTGCCGATCATGCAGTGTGGGCAGATGCTAAATTTGAAGAAGTCACCCCAACAGATCACATTATATTCACGCCGAATGATGAAATGGATAAGCTAAGTCAAGATGAAATTGCCAATCTGCAAATCAATTACAAAGTTACGGATGGATCTGGGGAAACCTCTGATGCAAGTGTTGCCGTTACAGTGACTGGGGTAAACGATGCCCCAACCGCGAACGATGATACACCAGAGTTCCATGGTACTATTGGCACAATGAATTCTAATACAGCTAACGGTATTTCGGTTACAGCTTCAGCTCACCATAGCTGGCTGTATCAACCATTTATGGCGGCAGATGGTACTACCGCCAGTACTGCCAACAATACTAGAAGTTGGACAGCTGATGGTACTAGTGCGTGGTATAAAGTTGAGCTCGGTAGTAAAACTACAATTTATAAATATGAGTTAAAAGCAATTCCAAACAGTCACCTCGGAAGAGAGCCTAAAAATTGGGAATTACAAGGCAGTGATGATGGGGTAACTTGGACAACGATTGATAGCCGAACAGACGTTAATGACTGGACGTCCAGTGAGACGAAAACCTTTGACCTTGCGAGTCCTGCAACCTTTAAATATTTTCGTGTTGATATTTCTCAAAACAATGGAGGTAATTATACAGGCTTTGATGGTATTGAGCTCTATACAAAAGATGGTATGTTCGCAGATGACAATGATCTTATTATTGATGTACTTGCCAATGATACTGATATTGATGGCGATACCCTCACCATTACCTCAGTTGGTGATGTAGTAGATAGTGCCGGTACAATTATGGGAACAGCTGAGATTGTAACAGTAGATGGTCATCAGCAAATAAAATTTACACCTAACGCAAATCTACAAGAACTCAGGCAAGGCGAGGTAAGAGAGCTTACCTTCACATACACCATTTCAGATGGACAAGGTGGAGTTGACACTGCCACGGCAACGATACCAGTCACAGGCACAAACAGCGCGGTTGTCATTAACCCCGCTAACCAGCTTACATTTGCTACAAACGAAGATACCATGATCACCATCACGCAAGACCAATTATTAGCGAATGCATCAGATGCTGACAGCAATGATACGTTAACAGTGACGAACTTAACCGTACCTAATGGTTTTTCGGTGCAACTAAATACCGCTGGTGACTATGAGGTCACGCCAAAGGCTAACTTCAGTGGTGATTTCGATATTAGCTTTAAGGTAACCGATGGTAATGGTTCAACCGTGTCATCGACTGCTAAAGTGACAGTTGCTGCGGTTGCAGATAACACGAATATTACCATTACAAATGCAATTGATCTCGCAACTCCAAAAATTGTCTTTGCCTCTGATGATTTTGAATCTGGTGATGGTGGATGGAATGCCACAACCAGTACTTCTGGTAATTTTGGAACTGGCACTATGCTCGGGCAGTATGGCAATTATGATGATAAGCAGGCTATATCTAAAACATACGATGTCCCAAGCGGTGTTGATGAAATTGAATTAAGTTTCACACTCCATGAAATAAACACTTGGGATAACGAGCACTTTTCTATCTTTATTAACGGACGAGAATATACGGGAATAAAGTTAACCTGCGGCTCTGGCACTGAGACGGGCACCGTGGACTTATTGGATAATCATAACAATAAAGTTGGTGAAATAGTTTATGGTACAGATGGTATTAAATCTGGACTGGGCGATTATGCGAATGATCGTCTCAGTCAATCTCATCGGGTTACTCTTACTGTACCAATAGCCGCTGGAGAAGACACAGTAACCGTTGGTTTCGGCGCAAAACTTGATGAAGACATTGGGAATGAATCTTGGGGGGTTGATGATATTGAACTGGCCATTCCGGCTGTACTGGCTATTGTGAATGGAACAGAAGATACTGCAGTCCCATTAGGCATTACGCTGGCGCAAGAAGATGCTGATGGTAGTGAAACCTTATCTGATATTTGTACTATGACAGTGCCCGATACTGTTACACTTTCAGCCGGTACTAAAAATAAGAATGGAACCTGGACATTGACGCGCGCTCAGTTAGACACTATAGAAGTAATACCAAATGCTAATTTTAGTGGGTTGGTCGAATTAAGCCTAGCTGTTACCAGTGTTGAAAATTCAAATAACGACTCAAAGACATCCAATCAAAGTTTTAATGTTTATTTTGAGCCTGTCGCAGATAACGTTAATATTACCATTGCAAATACAGTTAATCTCGCAACTACAATTGTCTTTGCCTCTGATGATTTTGAGTCAGGTGATGGTGGATGGAAGGCCACAACCAGTGATTCTGGTAATTTTGATACTGGCACTATGCTCGGGCGGTATGGCAATTCTGATGATAAGCCGGCTATATCTAAAACATACGATGTCCCAAGCGGTGTTGATGAAATTGAATTAAGTTTCACACTCCATGAAATAAACTCTTGGGATAACGAGCACTTTTCTATCTTTATTAACGGACGAGAATATACGGGAACAAATTTAACCTGCGGCACTAGCTCTGAGACGGGCACCGTGGACTTATTTGATTCTAGTAACAATAAGGTGGGTGAAATAGTTCATGGTACCGATGCCATTGCCTCTGGCATTGGCTATTACGGGACAGAGAAGTGGAGTCAATCTCATCGGGTTACTCTTACTATACCAATAGCCGCAAACCAAGACAAAGTAACCGTTGGTTTCGGCGCAAAACTTGATGAATCCCTTACTAATGAATCTTGGGGGATTGATGATATTGAACTGGCCATGCCGGCTGTACTGGCTGTTGTGAATGGAACAGAAGATACTGCAGTCCAATTAGACATCACACTGACGCAAGAAGATACTGATGGTAGTGAAACCATAACTAGTATTGTTATGACAGTGCCCGATACTGTTACACTTTCAGCAGGTACTAATAATAATGATGGAACATGGACATTAACGCGCGCTGAGTTAAAAACTATAGAAGTAATACCAAATGCTAATTTTAGTGGGTTGGTCGAATTAAGCCTAGCTGTTACCAGTGTTGAAACTGCAAATAACGACTCAAAGACATCCAATCAAGGTTTTAATGTTTATTTTGAGCCTGTTGCAGATGACACGAATATTACCATTACAAATGCAGTTAATCTCGCAACTCCAAAAATTGTCTTTGCCTCTGATGATTTTGAATCTGGTGATGGTGGATGGAATGCCACAACCAGTACTTCTGGGAATTTTGGTACTGGCACTATGCTCGGGCAGTATGGCGATTCTAATGGTCAGCAGGTTATATCTAAAATATACGATGTCCCAAGCGGTGTTAATGAAATTGAATTAAGTTTCACACTCCATGAAATAGGCTCTTGGAATACCGAAAAATTTTCTATCTTCATTAACGGACAACAATATACGACTACCAGTTTAATTTATGGTCCTGCGCAAACACCTGATTCGGGCACCGAGGACTTACTTGATTCTAATGGCAATAAAGTTGGTGAAATAGTTCATGGTACAGATGGTATTAAATCTGGACTGGGCGATTATGCGAATGATCGTCTCAGTCAATCTCATCGGGTTACTCTTACTGTACCAATAGCCGCTGGAGAAGACACAGTAACCGTTGGTTTCGGCGCAAAACTTGATGAATACATTGGGAATGAATCTTGGGGGGTTGATGATATTGAACTGGCCATTCCGGCTGTACTGGCTACTGTGAATGGAACAGAAGATACTGCAGTCCCATTAGGCATTACGCTGACGCAAGAAGATGCTGATGGTAGTGAAACCTTATCTGATATTTGTACTATGACAGTGCCCGATACTGTTACACTTTCAACCGGTACTAAAAATAAGAATGGAACCTGGACATTGACGCGCGCTCAGTTAGACACTATAGAAGTAATACCAAATGCTAATTTTAGTGGGTTGGTCGAATTAAGCTTAGCTGTTACCAGTGTTGAAAATTCAAATAACGACTCAAAGACATCCAATCAAAGTTTTAATGTTTATTTTGCGCCTGTCGCAGATAACGTTAATATTACCATTGCAAAGACAGCTAATCTCGCAACTCCAAAAATTGTCTTTGCCTCTGATGATTTTGAGTCTGGTGATGGTGGATGGAATGATGGTGGATTGAATGCCACAACCAGTTCTTCTGGGAATTTTGGAACTGGCACTATGCTCGGGCAGTATGGCAATTCTGATGATAAGCCGGTTCTGAAGAAAACATACGATGTCCCAAGCGGTGTTGATGAAATTGAAATAAGTTTCACACTCCATGAAATATCCACTTGGAATAACGAAAAATTTTCTATCTTCATTAACGGACAACAATATACGGCTACCCATTTTAGTATGAGGGGTCAGTCTATATCTGAGTCTGGCTTCACGAATTTAGTTGATTCTAATGGCAATAAGGTGGGTGAAATAGTTCATGGCACCGATGGCATTGCCTCTGGCCTTGGCGATAACGCAACACGGAATTATAGTCAATCACATCGAGTTACTCTTACTGTACCAATCAACGCTGGTGAAGACACAGTAACCCTTGGTTTTGGCGCACAACTTAATAGCAACCTTGCTAATGAATCTTGGGGGATTGATGATATTGAACTGGCAATTTCATCGTCTGATATCACTATTGTGAATGGAACAGAAGATACTGCAGTCCAATTAGACATCACACTGAAGCAAGAAGATAATGATGGTAGTGAAACCATAACTAGTATTGTTATGACAGTACCAGATACTGTTACACTTTCAGCAGGTATTAAGAATGATGATGGAACCTGGACATTAACGCGCGCTGAGTTAAAAACTATAGAAGTAATACCAAATGATAATTTTAATGGTTTGGTCGAATTAAACCTAGCTGTTACCAGTGTTGAAAGTTTAAATAACGACTCAAAGACATCCAATCAAAGTTTTAATGTTTATTTTGCGCCGGTAAACGATGCCCCAACCGCGAACGATGATACACCAGAGTTCCATGGTACTATTGGCACAATGAATTCTAATACAGCTAACGGTATTTCGGTTACAGCTTCAGCTCACCATAGCTGGCTGTATCAACCATTTATGGCGGCAGATGGTACTACCGCCAGTACTGCCGACAATACTAGAAGTTGGACAGCTGATGGTACTAGTGCGTGGTATAAAGTTGAGCTCGGTAGTAAAACTACAATTTATAAATATGAGTTAAAAGCAATTCCAAACAGTAACCTCGGAAGAGAGCCTAAAAATTGGGAATTACAAGGCAGTGATGATGGGGTAACTTGGACAACGATTGATAGCCGAACAGACGTTAATGACTGGACGTCCAGTGAGACGAAAACCTTTGACCTTGCGAGTCCTGCAACCTTTAAATATTTTCGTGTTGATATTTCTCAAAACAATGGAGGTAATTATACAGGCTTTGATGGTATTGAGCTCTATACAAAAGATGGTATGTTCGAAGATGACAATGATCTTATTATTGATGTACTTGCCAATGATACTGATATTGATGGCGATACCCTCACCATTACCTCAGTTGGTGATGTAGTAGATAGTGCCGGTACAATTATGGGAACAGCTGAGATTGTAACAGTAGATGGTCATCAGCAAATAAAATTTACACCTAACGCAAATCTACAAGAACTCAGCCAAGATGAGGTAAGAGAGCTTACCTTCACATACACCATTTCAGATGGACAAGGTGGAGTTGACACTGCCACGGTAACGATACCAGTCACAGGCACAAACGACGCGGTTGTCATTAACCCCGCTAACCAGCTTACATTTGCTACAAACGAAGATACCATGATCACCATCACGCAAGACCAATTATTAGCGAATGCATCAGATCCTGACAGTAATGATACGTTAACAGTAACGAACTTAACCGTACCTAATGGCTTTACGGTGCAACTAAATACCGCTGGTGACTATGAGGTCACGCCAAAGGCTAACTTCAGTGGTGATTTCAATATTAGCTTTGAGGTAACCGATGGTAATGGTTCAACCGTGTCATCGACTGCTAAAGTGACAGTTACTGCGGTTGCAGATAACGTTAATATTACCATTGCAAATACAGCTACTCTCGCAACTCCAAACATTGTCTTTGCCTCTGATGATTTTGAGTCTGGTGATGGTGGATGGAATGCTACAACCAGTACTTCTGGTAATTTTGATACTGGCGATATGCTCGGGCAGTATGGCAATTCTAATGGGCAGCAGGTTATATCTAAAACATACGATGTCCCTAATGGTGTTAATGAAATTGAATTAAGCTTCACACTCTATGAAATAACCTCTTGGAATGACGAGAATTTTTATATGTTTATTAACGGGCAACGATATACGACTAACAATTTCACTTGGCAAAGCGGCTCTGATCATGGCACCGAGGACTTATTGGATTCTCATGGCAATAAGGTGGGTGAAATAGTTCATGGTACCGATGCCATTGCCTCTGGCCTTGGCTTTTACGGGACAGAGAATTGGAGTCAATCTCATCGAGTTACTCTGACTGTACCAATCGCTGCAAACCAAGACAAAGTAACCGTTGGTTTTGGCGCACAACTTGATGGAGACCTTGCTAATGAATCTTGGGGGGTTGATAATATTGAACTGGCAATTTCGTCTGAACACCCTATTTTGAATGGAACAGAAGATACTGCAGTCCCACTAGACATCACACTGACGCAAGAAGATACTGATGGTAGTGAAACCTTATCTGATATTTGTACTATGACAGTGCCCGATACTGTTACACTTTCAGCCGGTACTAATAATAATGATGGAACATGGACATTAACGCTCACGCAGTTAGACACTATAGCAGTAATACCAAATGCTAATGTTAGTGGGTTGGTCGAATTAAGCCTAGCTGTTACAAGTGTTGAAAGTTTAAATAACGACTCAAAGACATCCAATCAAGATTTTAATATTTATTTTGAGCCTGTCGCAGATAACGTTAATATTACCATTGCAAATACAGCTACTCTCGCAACTACAAACTTTGTCTTTGCCTCTGATGATTTTGACTCTGATAATTGTGGATGGACTGGCATAAGCACTATTGATCAAACCTTGGCACCTGACAATACGAACGTGCCACCTAGTAGTCCTAATCCTATTCAACGTCCCTCTAAAACATACGATGTCCCAAGCGGTGTTGATGAAATTAGAATAAGTTTCACATTCCATGAAATTGGCGATTGGAATACCGAAAACTTTTCTATCTTTATTAACGGCCAAGAATATACGAGTAGCAGTTTTGGTGGGAGTACATCTCAATCGGGCTTCACGGAGTTATTTGACTCTAATAACAATAAAGTGGGTAAAATAGTTCATGGCACCGACATTGCCGGTAACCAAATAACTCTTGCTAGCCAATATCATCAGGTTACTCTTACTGTACCAATCGCAGCAGACCAAGACACAGTCACCCTTGGTTTTAGCTCACAACGTGATGCAACCCATACTAGGAAATCTTGGGAGGTTGATGATATTGAACTGGCCATTTCGTATGACCACCCTATTTTGAATGGAACAGAAGATACTGCACTCCTATTAGACATCACACTGACGCAAGAAGATGATGATGGTAGTGAAACATTAACTAATTTTATTATGACAGTACCAGATACTGTTACACTCTCAGCAGGCACTAATAATAATGATGGAACCTGGACATTAACGCGCGCTGAGTTAAACACTATAGAAGTAAGACCAAATGCTAGTTTTAGTGGGTTGGTCCAATTAAGCCTAGCTGTTACCAGTGTTGAAAGTTTAAATAACGACTCAAAGACATCCAATCAAGATTTTAATATTTATTTTGAGCCTGTCGCAGATAACGTTAATATTACCATTGCAAATACGAATGTAGTTGATTTCGCAACTACAAACATTGTCATTGCCTCTGATGATTTTAAGTCTGGTCATGATGGATGGAATGCCAGATGGAATGCCGTAACCGGTGATTCTGGGAATTTTGAAACTGGCTATATGCTCGGGCAGTATGGTAATTCTAATGGGCAGGAGCTTATATCTAAAAGATACGATGTCCCAAACGATGTTAATGAAATTGAATTAAGTTTCACACTCCATGAAATAGGCTCTTGGAATAGCGAGCACTTTTCTATCTTCATTAACGGACAACAATATACGACTACCAGTTTAATTTATGGTACTGCGCGGACAGCTCCTGATTCGGGCACCGAGGACTTACTTGATTCTAATGGCAATAAAGTTGGTGAAATAGTTCATGGTACAGATCGTATTAGATCTGGACTGGGCGATTACGGAACAAAGAATTGGAGCCAATCTCATCGGGTTACTCTTACTGTACCAATCGCAGCAAACCAAGACACAGTAACCCTTGGTTTTGGCGCACAACTTGATAGCGACATTGGGAATGAATCTTGGGGGGTTGATGATGTTGAACTGGCAATTTCATCGTCTGAACACCCTATTGTGAATGGAACAGAAGATACTGCACTCCCATTAGTCATTACGCTGACGCAAGAAGATAATGATGGTAGTGAAACCATGTCTGATAGTCTTATTATGACAGTACCCAATACTGTTACACTTTCAGCAGGTACTAATAATAATGATGGTACCTGGTCACTAACGCGCGCTGAGTTAAACAATATAGAAGTAATACCAAATCCTAATTTTAGTGGGTTGGTCGAATTAAGCCTAGCTGTTACCAGTGTTGAAAATGCAAATAACGACTCAAACACATCCAATCAAAGTTTTAAGGTTTATTTTACGCCTGTCGCAGATAACGTTAATATTACCATTGGAAATACGAATGTAGTTGATATCGCAACTACAAAAATTGTATTTGCCTCTGATGATTTTGAGTCAGGTGATGGTGGATGGAATGCTACAACCAGTACTTCTGCGAATTTTGGAACTGGCACTATGCTCGGGCAGTATGGCGATTCTAATGCTCAGCAGGTTATATCTAAAACATACGATGTCCCAAACGGTGTTAATGAAATTGAATTAAGTTTCACACTCCATGAAATAGGCTCTTGGAATACCGAGGTTTTTTCTATCTTCATTAACGGACAAGAATATACGGCTGCTGAATTAATTTATGCTCGTGCGTGGACAGCTGATTCGGGCATCACGAATTTACTTGATTCTAGTGGCAATAAGGTGGGTGAAATAGTTCATGGTACAGATCGTATTAGATCTGGACTGGGCGATTTCGGAACACAGAATTGGAGCCAATCTCATCGAGTTACACTGACTGTACCAATCGCTGCAAATGAAGACACAGTAACCCTTGGTTTTGGCGCACAACTTGATGAGACCCTTGGTAATGAATCTTGGGGGGTTGATAATATTAAACTGGCAATTTCATCGTCTGATATCTCTATTGTGAATGGAACAGAAAATACTGCACTCCCATTAGGCATTATGCTGTCGCACGAAGATTATGATGCTAGTGAAACCATGTCTGATAGTCTTATTATGACAGTACCCAATACTGTTACACTTTCAGCAGGTACTAATAATAATGATGGAACCTGGACATTAACGGGCTATGAGTTAAGCACTATAGAAGTAATACCAAATCCTAATTTTAGTGGGTTGGTCCAATTAAGCCTAGCTGTTACCAGTGTTGAAAATGCAAATAACGACTCAAAGACATCCAATCAAGATTTTAATGTTTATTTTGGGCCGATAGTAAGACCAGTTCCTGTTGATGACACGCAAAAAAAAGGTACTTTAGTTTTAGATGATGCATCTAGTGTTTATCTGGCTACAGGACTTGCTAAGGATACTGGTAAAAGCACTATTTCAATGTGGTTTAAAACAACAGATCTTTCTGGAGAACTTTTCGGTGCGGTTAGTCATCACGGTGATAACCATGATAGACAAATAGAGCTTACCTCTGAGGGCGGACTATCAGCGTATACATGGGGGGATACAAGAGGATCTGAAACTATCAGCTCAACTGGTGTAAAAGTTAATGATAATCAATGGCATCATGTTACTTATAGTTTAGATGGAACTAACACTCACCTTTATATTGATGGCCAATTGGTTGCAACTGGTCCAATGGGAACTTCAAGCTTTAACTGGTCAACTCACATTGCTATTGGGCGTAACTTTAATGGGCAGATAAGAGACGTAAAAATATTTGAGGACACTGGGGCTACAGCTGATGAAGTAGCTGAAATCTACGCTGGAGAAACACCGAGTACTTTAGCAGATAACTTGATAGTATCCATGGATTTTACGGGTAGCGATCCTTATGACGAATCAGGATCAGGTCGCCAATTGATTGTGGTTGGAACTCCTGCGACAGAAGAGCAATCAGTATTAACCGCTCCAAATAGTGGGACAACAAACTTTGACGTACTTGCCAATGATAGTGGTCAACCGTCAATTCAAAGTGTAACAGCACCAGTTGATGCAAATGGCAATTCGGTGGGATCCCTCAGCATTGTCAACGTTAATGGTACAGACCAAGTACAGTTCACCCCTACTCCAGGGCTAAATATTACTGGGACTGGAACTGAAGCTACCTTTACTTATACGGTTAGTGATACAAATGGGACAACGACCACCGCTAACGCATCATTCAGAGTAGAACCGGTTGTCCTATCAGGGAACGTAATTGATGGCGTTATAAAAGGACTTGCTTATACCACTTCATCTGGGATTGAAGGCTTTACTGATGAGAATGGCGCATTTAACTTTATTGACGGTGACACTATTACCTTTAAGGTAGGTAATGTTGAATTAGGTACTATCAGCTCTGAAGAAGCCAAAAGTGGCAAAACATTTTTACAAGATATTGCGAATGTAGATCGCTCCGATTTAAATGATCATTACCTTGAAAACATGGCCACATTTTTACAATCACTCGATAGTGATGCTAGCGACAATATTACTATTAGTCCAGAAATGCACGCAGCCTTAGCCAATGTTGATTTTGATTTAACTACCGCAACCGAAGAGCAAGTGCAAGCTTTAGTTGAAAGTATAGGCAAAACATTTGTCAATGAAGAAGATGCAATGAAGCATGTTCAAGAGATGCTTGAAAAATATACAGATATGGATAAAGACGACTTTGATGTACACACTGATGATTCAATCGAAAGCGCAACGTTAGGGACCTCACCACTAGCCGGAATAAGCTACACGACTAGCTCTGGATTAACTGGCATTACAGGTGCAGATGGCGCATTTAAGTTTAATCCTGGTGACACGATTACGTTCGCCAATCAAGATGGCGATATTATTGCAGCTATTTCAACAGATGATATTGGTAACGATTCATTGATCACCATGGATGAGTTAACTAAAATTGCCAAGCTATCAAAACCAAGCCCATTTACCCAACAAGATGACTTGATTATTTTTAATCTAACTGATTTACAGTCTTATAATTCACTTAATAAAAATAGCGTAATAAATTCAATAGAGTATACCGAAGATGATGCTCTTTTAACTCATGATGACAACGGAAATTATAGTTTTTACCCCGTATCTGACATGCCAACAACGATTACCTTTAAAATTAATTATACCGATCAGAATGGCAAATTATGTTACATAAATAGCAAGTTTTATCCAGAAATTAATGTTCAGGAACTTGAGTCGAAAGCGCAACAAGAAAACAGCAATGAAAATAATGAACTAACACTTGATCAGAAAGACTCACAAGAAGAAATAAATGAAAATATCGACGATAATAAATCTGACTTTGATTATCTTATTTCACCTGGAGCACATGTGGAAATTCAGATGCCTATTGAATTTTTATCAAATGACAATATCAACTCGGTTAAGATCACAGGCCTTCCAGATGGAGCTATTGTTACCAATGCACTAAAAAATAATGATGGTTCATATACCATAAATGGCGAAAATGAATCCTTTAGCATTTCCACCAACAATGATTTCATTGGAAAATTAGACCTGTCCTATAGTGCTTTTGATCACTTTAACAAACAGATCAATGATACTAAGCAGTCTACAACAGTTGATGTTGCAGATAAGCACGCTGGCAGTAGCGATGAGTTTAAGCCAGTTGATTATTTACAATATACTGACAGCAAAAATGCTGAAGATAAATTGGCATCTGAAAATAATGCAGCATCTCAGTCTAACTCAACAACATCGCAGGAAAACAATGAGTACTTAGATAATAATAATGATAATGCAAATTATTAATACTTGGAGCCCAGTTTATATAAGCACATGCAACGTAAAAGTGCTTTATCAACAAGATCCGTTGCTAGTCGCATGAGTATATATCCATGCGACAATCAAAATCGAAGGTTTGAAAGTTGTCATTAATGCTACTATCTAAAACATTACCAATTTTGGGGAGTGTTTCATCAAAAAAATGATTAATACTCTGTAGAACATCGGTGGATGTTGAAAAATATTTATTATTTCGGGCATATTCGCTCATTAGCTTCCAAAGTCGCTCAATGGGGTTTAAATTGGGCCTGTAAGATGGTAAATAACGTAATATAATGCCAAACTCTTTTGCTTTACTTTTAACTGTTTCACGCAGCTAATACCCATCTCCATCAACCATTAAATTGATGAGCTTATTTGCTTTATACTGCTATTTTATTAGCCCAAAATCAATAATCGACTCGCCATTTACAGGCGCATACTGTTTTGTTATTGCATCTTCTATGTGCCCTTGTATGTTAGCGCCAACTATGTTCAATCGGCTACGACTGGCTGTTGTTTTTATAGGCCTTAGATACACCAGTTCGAATCCAAGTACAACTTACTTTGCTTGCCCAAGTAAGATGCGTGCATCCATAAATAAGATAGGCTCATCACTTGCTAGATTTGCTAGAGCTGCCTTTAGCTCGTTATACTCTTTAATAAAAGCATCTTGTTTTTCTAAATCGTATTTATATGCAACGCCTTTCGCATCGAGTAACTAAATCCATTGCGCTGAAGCCATTTTTGCAAACCATGGAGCGCATATTCACGTCAAAAGCACTTATTATATACTCTCGAATATCACTCATTGTAAAGTAAGTTACTTTGCTTAAATGAGCCATAACGATTTTCGTTTGCCGTTCATTGAGATGGCTATCTGAACCTTCATTTTCTGAGGTACTTTTTGATCAGAGCTGTAGTCATTTGGATGACGGATGATAGTTATTTGATGCTTTCGTAAAGCTTGAGAGATCATTGCTTATGACCAACCTTCATCGAACAGCAAAATAGCTTTAATTAGGTCGCACTCACGCTTACCTCTATATTTTTTATGGCGAGATCCTAAAGCTGTTGTTTCTTGGAAAGTCAGTGATATTTGCATTCTGTTATTGTGATCTTTTTAAATTAAAACTTAAGATTTTTTTCTAATTGCCAAGCATTATCAAAGATAACGTGAATAAATGCAAAATCAGCAAGCGATGATACTGAAAAGCTTTTATGCTCAAAGCTTAGCGCCCCGCAAGCTAAATTAAAACTTTCAAACAAAGAGGAGCTGTGCGTCAATCGCAATCAATCTGACGCGCCCTCGAAACTTGGCTCTGTCTTAACGTTTGACAAAAGAGTAACCATTAACTTAGTTGCCCTTTAATTTGCTATTCGAGCTCATAGAGCAGTCGCGCATTTTGAATAATAATGGGTATATGAAAGAAAATAAACATTAAATAATGAAATTATTTAATAATAATTTTATCGTTAATTAATCACTCGAAAAGGTTACAACTTCTATTTTAAATTAGCTTATTTTCCCCTATAATTTTTTAATCGTAATCTGAATAAAATATTATTTTTGAAATTATATTGACGTAACCATCAACAATGCATTTCTATACTGATGAAATTAAATAATCAGCACTTCGTTAATAACTATACATTATAACAATCAGCATTATTAACAAACTTAGAGGAACTTATACACCAGTACAAAATAATCGGCGAAAACCACTGACTTAAAATAGCGATAATTTAGCAATAAATAGTCAAACTGTTTTACTGCTTTAAATGAGCAACTTTCTTATTATAAGGTTTTCAAAAAACAATTATCTAAGACACTTTTTACAGCCAATTTACTTGTTAATTCTGACTCATGTCCATATGAATAATGGACTGAAATTAGTATTTTTAATGGGATAAAATCACCATATTTATAGGACTTGTTCTATCCTTAAAGTTCATCCTTATAAATAAATTTTTTGGAGGAATTAATATGAAAAATATTCAACCAGATAACAATACAAATGATCAAACTCAACAAGATGATCAAACTCAACAAGATGATCAAACTCAACAAGATGATCAAACTCAACAAGATGATCAGGATAGCAATCTGTCTACAAAACCAACAGAATCTAATGATGCTGCTACTGACGACACCGCGCAAAACGAGACCCAAGAAACATCTGATAGTAATTTGTTAGAGCAAACAGCGGGAGAAGATGCAACTGATAATGAAGATCAAGATGAAGATCAAGATCAAGATGAAGATGAAGGTGAAGATCAAGAGGAAGATACATCCAGAGACCAGACTCAATCTCCCATTGTAGCCATAGCAGCAAGCGCCAGCGAAGCTATCATCAGTAAGGAAAAAAAAGAAAAAGAAAATGAACAAGAAGAGTCAGAAAACAACAATGAAGAGGAAAATGATCTAACGTCTGAAAAAAAATCGCCCCAACAAACCTCTGATAATAATTTGTTAGCCCAAAATATGGTAGAAGGTGCAACTTATTATCAAGAGGAAGAGGAAGATGAAGATGAAGATGAAGATGAAGATAAAGATAAAGATAAAGATAAAGATAAAGATAACATAAGCACCTCAAGCATTAGACTATTATCATCGCAAGACAATGCAAATAATTTAAACAATTCACAAGGAAATGCATTACCAAATAATAATCAGATAGCACAAAGCCTAACCTCATCTAAAGAGGATGAATCTGATCAGACTGAAGCTATGAATGCGACAGACTCTTTGGAAAATATAAAAGATCCCGATGATGAACAAGACGAAAATACGGACGTTGAAGCTACAGCTAGTACTTATAATAATAATGATGATGATGATGATGATGATGATGATGATGATGAAAACAGAGGACCAGTTGCCTCAGATGATATAGCCAGTGTGACTGCAGGTGAGAGTGTATTTATCAGCGTTCTGACCAATGACTATGATTCAGACGCCAGCGATGTGATAATGATTAAATCCGTCGTCTCTCCCATCATAAAAAATGGTATTAATCTTGGAGATGCACAAATTGTAGGCTCGTCGCCTAACCAGCAAATTAAATTCACTCCTAGCGATGCCTTTAAAAAATTAGCACTTAATGAGACATCTACAGTTGATATTAGGTACGTAATTAAAGATTCACAAGGCGCTATTGATAGCGCAACGGCAACTGTTACAGTCACTGGCGTAAACGACCAAGTTGTCATTGATACAACTAGCGATATTGCATTTAATACTGACGAAGATACAAGCTTTATTATTACCCAAGCAGAATTACTTGCCAATGCAAGCGATGTTGATAATGACACTTTAATTGTCACCGATTTGAGCATAGCTAATGCAACCGTCGAGACGTTAACTGACAAAACTACAGGGGCAATATCTTTTAGCATAACACCAGATGAAAACCATAATGGTGATAACATCGAAATTAACTTTAACGTTTCAGATGGGAAAGGCAGTGTAGTAGCATCTGGTGCAAGTTTAACCATTAAAGCGATAAACGACGCAGCAGTGGCATTCGATGATACGGCTATTACGACCGAAAATGCGAGCGTGACTATCGATGTTCTGGCTAATGACATAGATGTAGACGGCACACCAATAGAGCTACATGCAGTCACCTCACCTGTCCTGGTAGGTGACGTAGAGGTTGGCATAGCAACAATCATCGGCACAGCGCCTAACCAGACAATTGAGTTCACGCCTAACGCTACCTTTGATAGCTTATCAGCAGGCGCTAAATCTGAAGTGGTCATCGACTACCAGATTAAAGATGATCATAACGTGATAAGTAATGGCCAGGCAAAGGTTACTGTCACAGGCGTAAACGACGCCGCTGTTGCAAAAGATGATACGGCTGCTGTGCTTGAGAATGCGAGCGTGAATATCGATGTCCTGGCTAATGACGAAGATGTAGACGCAGGCGATATAATAACTATTGAATCGGTCACCTCGCCTGTTATGAAGGATAATATTGAGATTGGTAAAGCAGAAATTGTAACAATTAATGACCATCAGCAAATAAAATTTACGCCTAACGCTACATTTGATAGCTTATCAGTAGACGCTGAATCTGATGTGATCATCGACTACCAGATTAAAGATTCACAAAACGCAACTAGTGATGGACAGGTTGTAGTAACTGTCACCGGCGTAAACGACGGTCCAGTAGCGGTAAATGATGTAGCTGATGTTCTTGAGAATGCGAGCGTGAATATCGATGTCCTGGCTAATGACGAAGATGTAGACGCAGGCGATATAATAACTATTGAATCGGTCACATCGCCTGTTATGAAGGATAATATTGAGATTGGTACAGCAGAAATTGTAACAATTAATGACCATCAGCAAATAAAATTTACGCCTAACGCTACCTTTGATAGCTTATCAGTAGACGCTGAATCTGATGTGATCATCGACTACAAGATTAAAGATTCACAAAACGCAACGAGTGATGGACAGGTTGTAGTAACTGTCACAGGCGTAAACGACGGTCCAGTAGCTGCAGATGATACAGCTGAGGTGCTTGAGAATGCGAGCGTGATTATCGATGCCCTGGCTAATGACAAAGATGTAGATGCAGACGATACAATAACGATTGACTCGGTTACCTCGCCTGTTATTAGGGATAATATTGAGGTTGGTACAGCAGAGATTGTAATAGTAGATGGTCATCAGCAAATAAAATTTACGCCTAACACTACCTTTGATAGCTTATCAGTAGACGCGCAAGCTGATGTGGCCATTCACTACCGAATTAAAGATTCAGAAGGCGCAACGAGTATTGCAAAGATTGCGGTTACTGTCACAGGCGTAAACGACGGTCCAGTAGCGGTAAATGATGTAGCTGATGTACTTGAGAATGCGAGCGTGAATATCGATGTCCTGGCTAATGACGAAGATGTAGACGCAGGCGATATAATAACTATTGAATCGGTCACCTCGCCTGTTATGAAGGATAATATTGAGATTGGTACAGCAGAAATTGTAACAATTAATGACCATCAGCAAATAAAATTTACGCCTAACGCTACCTTTGATAGCTTATCAGCAGACGCTGAATCTGATGTGATCATCGACTACCAGATTAAAGATTCACAAAACGCAACGAGTGATGGACAGGTTGTAGTAACTGTCACAGGCGTAAACGACGGTCCAGTAGCTGCAGATGATACAGCTGAGGTGCTTGAGAATGCGAGCGTGATTATCGATGCCCTGGCTAATGACAAAGATGTAGATGCAGGCGATACACTAACGATTGACTCGGTTACCTCGCCTGTTATTAGGGATAATATTGAGGTTGGTACAGCAGAGATTGTAATAGTAGATGGTCATCAGCAAATAAAATTTACGCCTAACACTACCTTTGATAGCTTATCAAAAGACCAACAATCTGATGTGGCCATTAACTACCAAATTAAAGATTCAGAAGGCGCAACGAGTATTGCAAAGATTGCGGTTACTGTCACAGGCACAAACGACGCAGCAGTGGCACACGATGATACGGCTAATACGACTGAAAATGCGAGCGTGACTATCGATGTCCTGGCTAATGACACAGATGTAGACGGGCAGATAATAGAGCTACATGCAGTCACCTCACCTGTTCAGATAGATGGAGTAGACGTTGGCACAGCACAAATCATAGGCACTGCGCCTAACCAGCAAATTGAGTTCACGCCTAACGCTACCTTTGATAGCTTATCAAAAGACCAACAATCTGATGTGGTCATTGCCTACCAGATTAAAGATGCAAATGACGCGATAAGTAATGGTCAGGCAACGGTTACTGTCACAGGCACAAACGACGCGGTTGTCATTGACGCCGATACCCAGCTTACATTTAATGCAACCGAAGATACCGCCTTTACTATTACCGAAGCCGCATTACTTGCCAATGCAAGCGATGTTGATAACGATAATTTAAGCGTCACCAATTTGAGCATACCTAATGCAACCATCGAGAGGATAACCGACGAAAATACAGGGGCAATATCTTTTAGCATAACACCAGCTGAAAACCATAATGGTGAAGACATCAATATTAGCTTTGACGTTTCAGATGGACAAGGCAGTGAAGTGGCATCTGGTGCAAGCTTAACGATTAAAGCGGTAAACGATGGCCCAACAGCAACTGATGACACATCCGATGTAGAAGGACTTATTGGCATAATGCGTTCTAGTACGGATCACGGTATTACGGTTTCAGCTTCAGGTCAAGCTGGCTCTTATTACACAGCAGTCAAAGCGGTCGATGGGAAGACTGCCGAAGCTTATAACATAAATAGCTGGGCTGCTCCCAATCCAGCTAGTGATGATGCTGAAGATGTATGGTACAAAGTTTCACTAGAGAGTGAAACAACAGTTTATAAATATGATTTAACCGCACTTCCAAACATTAACCTCGGAAGAGAGCCTAAAGATTGGGAATTCCAAGGCAGTGATGATGGGATAAATTGGGTAACGATTGATACACGAGAAGGAGTTGATGATTGGGGGTCACGTGAGACAAAAACCTTTGAGCTTGATAGTCCAGCAACCTTTCAACATTTTCGCTTTAATATTTCCGAGAACAATGGAGATGCGAGCTGGACTGGCTTTGATGGCCTTGAGCTCTATACAAAAGAGGATATGCTCGAAGATGACGATAATTTTATTATTGATGTACTTGCCAATGATCTTGATATTGATGGCGATACCCTATCCATTACCTCAGTTGGTGATGTAGCCGATAGCGCTGGTGTAATTATGGGGACAGCAGAGATTGTAACAATTGATGGCCATCAACAAATAAAATTTACACCTAACGCAAAGGTACAAGAACTCTCTGAAGGTGAGATAAAAGATCTTACCTTCACATACACCATTTCCGATGGACAAGGTGGAGTTGACACTGCCACTGCAACGTTTACCGTTATCGGAAAAAACGATGGTCCTGTCGCTGTAAATGATGTAGCTAGTGTCTTTGAGAATGATAGAGTGACTATCGATGTCCTGGCTAATGACAAAGATGTAGACGCAGGCGATGTACTAACGATTGACTCGGTAATCTCTCCTATCGTAGAGGCAGGGGTTACCCTTGGCACAGCAGAAATTGTAGGTACAGTGCCTGACCAGAAAATTGAGTTCACGCCTAGTGCGGCCTTTAATAGCTTATCAAAAGACCAACAATCTGATGTGGTCATTCACTACCGAATTAAAGATTCACAAGACGCAACGAGTGATGCACAGATTGCAGTAACTGTCAGAGGCGTAAACGATGCGGTTGTCATTGACACAGCGAACAAGCCTACATTTGATACAAACGAAGATACCATGATCACCATCACGCAAGAGCAATTATTAGCGAATGCGTCAGATGTTGATAGCAATGATACCTTAACAGTGACGGACTTAACCGTACCTGATGGCTTTACGGTGCACCAAAATACGGAGACTGGTCACTATGAGATTACGCCAAAGGACAACTTCAGTGGTGATTTCGATATTAGCTTTAAGGTAACCGATGGTCAGGGGTCAACCGTATCATCGACTGCTAATGTGACAGTTGCTGGTGTCGCTGATGACACGAATATTACCATTACAAATGCAGTTGATTCCGCAAACGCTAGCTTTGCTAGCTTATCAGCAGGTACTCAATCTAATACAAACATTGTCTTTGCCTCTGATGATTTTGAGTCAGGTGATGGAGGATGGAATGCCACAACCGGTGATTCTGCAAATTTGGGAACTGGCGATATGCTCGGGCAGTTTGGCAATTCTAATGGTGAGCAAGTTATATCTAAAACATACGATGTCCCAAGCGGTGTTAATGAAATTGAATTAAGTTTCACAATCCATGAAATAAGCTCTTGGAATAACGAGGTTTTTTCTATCTTCATTAACGGGCAACAATATACAGCTACCCATTTAACTATGCCTGATCATGGTTCAGATGATGTGGGCTCCACGGACTTATTTGATTCTAGTGGCAATAAGGTGGGTGAAATAGTTCATGGCACCGATGGCATTGCCTCTGGCATTGGCAAGTACGGGACACAGAATTGGAGTCAATCTCATCAGGTTACTCTGACTGTACCAATAGCCGCAAACCAAGACACAGTAACCGTTGGTTTTGGCGCACAACTTGATGGCGACCTTGCTAATGAATCTTGGGGGGTTGATAATATTGAACTGGCCATTTCGTCTGAACACCCTATTGTGAGTGGAACAGAAGATACTGCCGTCACATTAAACATCGAACTTGCGCAGCAAGATACTGATGATAGTGAAACCATAACTAGTCTTATTATGACAGTGCCCGATACTGTTACACTCTCAGCAGGTACTAAGAATGATGATGGAACATGGTCATTGACATCCGAGCAATTAACCGATTTGCAAGTAATACCAAATGCTAATTTTAATGGGTTGGTCGAATTAAGCCTGGCGGTTACCAGTGTTGAAACTGCAAATAACAACTCAAACACATCCAATCAAAGTTTTAATGTTTATTTTGAAGCAGTAAACGATGCGGTTGTCATTGACGCCGATACCCCGCTTACATTTGATGCAACCGAAGATACCGCATTTACTATTACCGAAGCGCAATTACTCGCTAATGCAAGCGATGTTGATAACGATAATTTAAGCGTCACCAATTTGAGCATAGCTAATGCAACCATCGAGAGGATAACCGACGAAAATACAGGGGCAATATCTTTTAGCATAACACCAGCTGAAAACCATAATGGTCAAGACATCAATATTAGCTTTGACGTTTCAGATGGACAAGGCAGTGAAGTGGCATCTGGTGCAAGTTTAACGATTAAAGCGGTAAACGACGTCGTTGAGGTAAGCTCTAATATTAGTGCACGAGTTGATGAAGATGGCGAAATCACCCTATCTCAGAGCGACTTGTTAGCCAATGCAACAGATATTGACGGCGATAATTTAGTTGCAACCTTAAGCGACATTGAAAATGCAACAGTCACACCAAACGCTGATGGCTCCTATACTATAAAGCCTGATGATAACTACCATGGTACGCTTAACCTTGACATGAGTATTACTGACGGCACGCAAGCGGTACAATCAAACTTACAATTGACAGTTAATTCAATTAACGATGGACCGGTTGCTGTTGATGACGTGGCCACCAAAGGTACTTTAGTTTTAGGTGATAGTGATTCCCTTACTATACAGACAGGACTTGCTAATGATAGTGGCTTAATCACCGTCTCTATGTGGTTTAAAACAGAAGACAACTCTGGCCGGTTGTTTGGCACGCATCATACTGACGGAGCAGGAGATCGATATATTGAGACGCGTGCTGATGGAGAAATGTCCATGTATACCTGGGGAGGAGGTCGCACATTCCAAACTACAACCACTAATGGGCAAAATACCTCAGATGGTAACTGGCATCATGTTGCATATAGTCTTAATGGAGAGGATGCACATCTGTATATCGATGGCGAGCTTGCCGCAACTAGCTATGTCGGTTCATCTGGCTTTGATTGGTCTTCATTTCTAACCATTGGTTCAGGCTTTACCGGAGAAATAAGAGATGTAAACATCTTTACTGGAACAGGCGCAACAGCGGATGAAGTTACTCAACTTAACGATGGAAATATTCCTACAACATTACAAGATAATTTAGCTATTTCCATGGACTTTGATGAGGATTCTCCATTTGAGGCATCAGGGCAAACCGTTATACTCAATGGCTCTCCTCAAGTAGAAAATCAAATAATTGCTGGTGAGTTAACAGCTGCTGATAATGCAACAACTAACTTTGACGTTCTTGCTAACGATAGTGATGTTGAAGGCGGCCTATCTATTACTGGTGTATCAAGTGTGGTTGATAGCGATGGTAATGTCCTGGGAACCCTCACAATTGTTGATGTTAATGGTACCGACCAAGTACAATTTACACCAAACGCGGGAGCGCTAAATATGGGCGAGGGAGAGGAAACACTCGCAACCTTTACTTATGAAATTACCGATTCAGATGGAGCAACCACAACGGCAAATGCAGCATTCACTTTTACAGGGACTAACGATGTACCAGTCGTTTCGCAAAATATAGCAGCAACCATTGCTGAAGATGGCAGCATTACACTCACTCAAGCAGAGCTTTTACAGTATGTAACAGACGCAGATGTAAATGATAATTTATCCGCGTCAAACCTTTCTGTATCTGTCTCTGCGAATGCAACAGTGACCACTAACACTGACGGTAGTTTCACAATTACCCCTACAAAAGATTATAACGGTAACATTTCAATTAGTTTTGATGTAACTGATGGTACCACAGTAATAAGCTCCGCTGTAGATATTACCGTGACAGCTGTTAATGATGCGCCTATCGTAGATAATGTGAGTTATACCGCGCAAGAAGATAATACAATAATAATTACTAATGCGGAGCTTTTAGCTGCAGCGAGCGATATTGATGACGACACAGCCAGCCTCAGTGTTACGTCTGTCTCGTATAGCGGAACTGATGGTACTTTTACAGATCTAGGCGATGGCACTTACAGCTTTTCACCTAATCCAAATTTCAGTGGCCAAATATCACTCGACTTTAGTGTGTCAGATGGCGAGGCAACAACCAGCAGTCAAGTTAATATGAACTTCTCTGCGGTCGCTGATGACACGGGTATTACCATTACAAATGCAGTTGACCTCGCAACTACAAACATTGTCTTTGCCTCTGATGATTTTGAGTCTGGTGATGGTGGATGGAATGCTACAACCAGTACTTCTGGTAATTTTGATACTGGCACTATGCTCGGGCAGATGGGTGGTTCTAATCATCAAGAGAGTATATCTAAAACATACGATGTACCTAGCGGTGCGGATGAAATTGAAGTAAGTTTCACAGTCCATGAACTAAATTCTTGGAATGGCGAGAATTTTTATATGTTTATTAACGGGGAACGATATACGACTAACAATTTCACTTGGCAAAGCGGCTCTGATCATGGCACCGAGGACTTATTGGATTCTGATGGCAATAAGGTGGGTGAAATAACTCATGGCGAAAATCTTCAATCTGGACTGGGCGATTATGCGGGTTATGGTTATAGTCAATCTCATCAAGTTACACTGACTGTCCCAATAGCCGCTGGAGAAGACACAGTAACCGTTGGTTTTGGCACAGATCTCAATAGTAACATTGCTAATGAATCTTGGGGGATTGATAATGTTGAACTGTCCATTTCATCGGCTGAGCTCTCTATTGTAAGTGGAACAGAAGATCAGCCAAGCCCATTAAACATCGAACTTGCGCAGCAAGATAATGATGGTAGTGAAACCATAACTAGTCTTATTATGACAGTACCAGATACTGTTACACTCTCAGCAGGCACTAAGAATGATGATGGTACCTGGTCATTGACGTCCGAGCAATTAACCGATTTACAAGTAATACCAAGTGATAATTTTAATGGGATGGTCGAATTAAACCTAGCGGTTACCAGTGTTGAAACTGCAAATGGCGACTCAAACACATCCAATCAAAGTTTTAATGTTTATTTTGAAGCAGTAAACGATGCGGTTGTCATTGACGCCGATACCCCGCTTACATTTGATGCAACCGAAGATACTACCTTTATTATTACCGAAGCGCAATTACTCGCTAATGCAAGCGATGTTGATAACGATAATTTAAGCGTCACCAATTTGAGCATAGCTAATGCAACCATCGAGAGGATAACCGACGAAAATACTGGGGCAATATCTTTTAGCATAACACCAGCTGAAAACCATAATGGTCAAGACATCAATATTAGCTTTGACGTTTCAGATGGACAAGGCAGTGAAGTGGCATCTGGTGCAAGTTTAACGATTACAGCTGTAAACGACGCAGCAGTGGCACACGATGATGCTGCTAATACGACTGAAAATGCGAGCGTGACTATCGATGTCCTGGCTAATGACACAGATGTAGACGGGCAGATAATAGAGCTACATGCAGTCACCTCACCTGTTCAGGTAGATGGCGTAGACGTTGGCACAGCACAAATCATAGGCACTGCGCCTAACCAGCAAATTGAGTTCACGCCTAACACGGCCTTTGATAGCTTATCAGCAGGCGCTCAATCTGATGTAGTCATTGCCTACCAGATTAAAGATGCAAATGACGAGATAAGTGATGGTCAGGCAACGGTTACTGTCACAGGCACAAACGACGCAGCTGTTGCACACGATGATGCTGCTAATACGACTGAAAATGCGAGCGTGACTATCGATGTCCTGGCTAATGACACAGATGTAGACGGGCAGATAATAGAGCTACATGCAGTCACCTCACCTGTTCAGGTAGATGGCGTAGACGTTGGCACAGCACAAATCATAGGCACTGCGCCTAACCAGCAAATTGAGTTCACGCCTAACACGGCCTTTGATAGCTTATCAGCAGGCGATAAATCTAGTGTGGTCATCGACTACCAGATTAAAGATGCAAATGACGAGATAAGTAATGGTCAGGCAACGGTTACCGTCACAGGCACAAACGACGCCGCTGTTGCACACGATGATGCTGCTAATACGACTGAAAATGCGAGCGTGACTATCGATGTCCTGGCTAATGACACAGATGTAGACGGGCAGATAATAGAGCTACATGCAGTCACCTCACCTGTTCAGGTAGATGGAGTAGACGTTGGCACAGCACAAATCGTAGGCACTGCGCCTAACCAGCAAATTGAGTTCACACCTAACGCTACCTTTGATAGCTTATCAGCAGGCGATAAATCTGATGTAGTCATTGCCTACCAGATTAAAGATGCAAATGACGCGATAAGTAATGGTCAGGCAACGGTTACTGTCACAGGCACAAATGACGCCGCTGTTGCACACGATGATGCTGCTAATACGACTGAAAATGCGAGCGTGACTATCGATGTCCTGGCTAATGACACAGATGTAGACGGGCAGATAATAGAGATACATGCAGTCACCTCACCTGTTCAGGTAGATGGAGTAGACGTTGGCACAGCACAAATCGTAGGCACTGCGCCTAACCAGACAATTGAGTTCACACCTAACGCCACCTTTGATAGCTTATCAGCAGGCGCTAAATCTGATGTGGTCATCGACTACCAGATTAAAGATGCAAATGACGAGATAAGTGATGGTCAGGCAACGGTTACTGTAACAGGCACAAACGACGCAGCTGTTGCACACGATGATGCTGCTAATACGACTGAAAATGCGAGCGTGACTATCGATGTCCTGGCTAATGACACAGATGTAGACGGGCAGATAATAGAGCTACATGCAGTCACCTCACCTGTTCAGGTAGATGGCGTAGACGTTGGCACAGCACAAATCATAGGCACTGCGCCTAACCAGCAAATTGAGTTCACGCCTAACGCTACCTTTGATAGCTTATCAACAGGCGCTCAATCTGATGTGGTCATTGCCTACCAGATTAAAGATGCAAATGACGCGATAAGTAATGGTCAGGCAACGGTTACTGTCACAGGCACAAACGACGCGGTTGTCATTGACGCCGATACCCAGCTTACATTTGATGCAACCGAAGATACCGCATTTACTATTACCGAAGCGCAATTACTCGCTAATGCAAGCGATATTGATAACGATAATTTAAGTGTCACTAATTTGCACATACCTGATGCAACCATCGATAGGATAACCGACGCAAATACAGGGGCAATATCTTTTCGCATAACACCAGATGACAACCATAATGGTGAAAACATCAATATTAACTTTGACGTTTCAGATGGACAAGGCAGTGAAGTGGCATCTGGTGCAAGCTTAACGATTGCAGCTATAAACGATGGCCCAACAGCGAACGATGATACACCAGAGTTCCATGGGCTTATTGGCACAATGCGTGCTAATACAGATCACGGTATTTCGGTTTCAGCTTCAGGTCAAGCTGGCTCTAATTACTCAGCATACAAGGCGGTCGATGGAAGGACTGCTGGAGCTTATAACTCACATAGCTGGGCTGCTCCCAATTCCACTAGTGATGATGCAGATTTATGGTACAAAGTTTCACTAGGGAGTGAAACAACAGTTTATAAATATGATTTAACCGCAATTCCAAACAATGGAGCAGGAAGAGAGCCTAAAACTTGGGAATTCCAAGGCAGTAATGATGGGATAAATTGGATAACGATTGATAGCCGAACAGACATTGACGACTGGACGTCCAGTGAAACGAAAACCTTTGAACTTGATAGTCCAGCAACCTTTCAACATTTTCGCTTTAATATTTCAGAGAACAATGGAGATAGGAGCTGGACTGGCTTTGATGGTCTTGAGCTCTATACAAAAGAGGATATGCTCGAAGATGACGATAATTTTATTATTGATGTACTTGCCAATGATACTGATATTGATGGCGATACCCTCACCATTACCTCAGTTGGTGATGTAACCGATAGTGCCGGTACAATTATGGGAACAGCTGAGATTGTAACAATTGATGGCCATCAGCAAATAAAATTTACACCTAACGCAGATCTACAAGAACTCAGCCAAGGTGAGGTAAGAGAGCTTACCTTCACCTACACCATTTCAGATGGACAAGGTGGAGTTGACACTGCCACGACAACGATAGCAGTCACAGGCACAAACGATGGCCCAGTAGCGGTAAATGATGTAGCTGAGGTGCTTGAGAATGCGAGCGTGACTATCGATGTCCTGGCTAATGACAAAGATGTAGACGCTGGCGATGTACTAACGATTGACTCGGTAATCTCTCCTATCGTAGAGGCAGGGGTTACCCTTGGCACAGCAGAAATTGTAGGCACAGTGCCTGACCAGAAAATTGAGTTCACGCCTAGTGCGGCCTTTAATAGCTTATCAAAAGACCAACAATCTGATGTGGTCATTCACTACCGAATTAAAGATTCACAAGACGCAACGAGTGATGCACAGATTGCAGTAACTGTCAGAGGCGTAAACGATGCGGTTGTCATTGACACAGCGAACAAGCCTACATTTGATACAAACGAAGATACCATGATCACCATCACGCAAGAGCAATTATTAGCGAATGCGTCAGATGTTGATAGCAATGATACCTTAACAGTGACGGACTTAACCGTACCTGATGGCTTTACGGTGCACCAAAATACGGAGACTGGTCACTATGAGATTACGCCAAAGGACAACTTCAGTGGTGATTTCGATATTAGCTTTAAGGTAACAGATGGTCAGGGGTCAACCGTATCATCGACTGCTAATGTGACAGTTGCTGGTGTCGCTGATGACACGAATATTACCATTACAAATGCAGTTGATTCCGCAAACGCTAGCTTTGCTAGCTTATCAGCAGGTACTCAATCTAGTACAAACATTGTCTTTGCCTCTGATGATTTTGAGTCTGGTGATGGAGGATGGAATGCCACAACCGGTGATTCTGGGAATTTTGGTACTGGCACTATGCTCGGGCAGATGGGTGGTTCTAATAGTATAGAGAGTATATCTAAAACATACGATGTCCCTAATGGTGTTAATGAAATTGAATTAAGTTTCACACTCCATGAAATAAACTCTTGGGATGACGAGCATTTTTCTATTTTTATTAACGGGCAAAAATATACGGGAACAAATTTCACCAGCGGCACTGGCTCTGAGACGGGCACAACTAATTTAATGAATGCGGCTGGCGATATTGTGGGTGTAGTTACTCATGGCCAAAATGCAATTCAATCTGGTACTGGCGATTTCGGAGGTCAGAATTGGAGTCAATCTCATCAGGTTACTCTTACTGTACCAATCAACGCTGGTGAAGACAAAGTAACCGTTGGTTTTGGCGCACAACTTGATGGAACCCTTACTAATGAATCTTGGGGGGTTGATAATATTGAACTGGCCATTTCGTCTGAACACCCTATTGTGAGTGGAACAGAAGATACTGCCGTCCCATTAAACATCGAACTTGCGCAGCAAGATACTGATGATAGTGAAACCATAACTAGTCTTATTATGACAGTGCCCGATACTGTTACACTCTCAGCAGGTACTAAGAATGATGATGGAACATGGTCATTGACATCCGAGCAATTAACCGATTTGCAAGTAATACCAAATGCTAATTTTAATGGGTTGGTCGAATTAAGCCTGGCGGTTACCAGTGTTGAAAGTGCAAATAACAACTCAAACACATCCAATCAAAGTTTTAATGTTTATTTTGAAGCAGTAAACGATGCGGTTGTCATTGACGCCGATACCCCGCTTACATTTGATGCAACCGAAGATACCGCATTTACTATTACCGAAGCCGCATTACTTGCCAATGCAAGCGATATTGATAACGATAATTTAAGCGTCACCAATTTGAGCATAGCTAATGCAACCATCGAGAGGATAACCGACGAAAATACAGGGGCAATATCTTTTAGCATAACACCAGCTGAAAACCATAATGGTCAAGACATCAATATTAGCTTTGACGTTTCAGATGGACAAGGCAGTGAAGTGGCATCTGGTGCAAGCTTAACGATTACAGCTGTAAACGACGCAGCAGTGGCACACGATGATGCTGCTAATACTACTGAAAATGCGAGCGTGACTATCGATGTCCTGGCTAATGACACAGATGTAGACGGGCAGATAATAGAGATACATGCAGTCACCTCACCTGTTCAGATAGATGGAGTAGACGTTGGCACAGCACAAATCGTAGGCACTGCGCCTAACCAGCAAATTGAGTTCACGCCTAACACGGCCTTTGATAGCTTATCAGCAAGCGATAAATCTGATGTAGTCATTGACTACCAGATTAAAGATGCAAATGACGAGATAAGTGATGGTCAGGCAACGGTTACTGTCACAGGCACAAACGACGCAGCTGTTGCACACGATGATGCTGCTAATACGACTGAAAATGCGAGCGTGACTATCGATGTCCTGGCTAATGACACAGATGTAGACGGGCAGATAATAGAGCTACATGCAGTCACCTCACCTGTTCAGGTAGATGGCGTAGAGGTTGGCACAGCACAAATCGTAGGCACAGCGCCTAACCAGCAAATTGAGTTCACACCTAACACGGCCTTTGATAGCTTATCAGCAGGCGATAAATCTAGTGTGGTCATCGACTACCAGATTAAAGATGCAAATGACGCGATAAGTAATGGTCAGGCAACGGTTACTGTCACAGGCACAAATGACGCCGCTGTTGCACACGATGATGCTGCTAATACGACTGAAAATGCGAGCGTGACTATCGATGTACTGGCTAATGACACAGATGTAGACGGGCATATAATAGAGCTACATGCAGTCACCTCACCTGTTCAGGTAGATGGCGTAGACGTTGGCACAGCACAAATCATAGGCACTGCGCCTAACCAGCAAATTGAGTTCACGCCTAACACTGCCTTTGATAGCTTATCAGCAGGCGATAAATCTAGTGTGGTCATCGACTACCAGATTAAAGATGCAAATGACGAGATAAGTAATGGTCAGGCAACGGTTACCGTCACAGGCACAAACGACGCCGCTGTTGCAGAAGCTGATACTGCTACTACGACTGAAAATGCGAGCGTGACTATCGATGTTCTGGCTAATGACACAGATGTAGACGGCGAAACAATAGAGCTACATGCAGTCACCTCACCTGTCATGCTAGGTAATATTGATGTTGGCATAGCACAAATCGTAGGCACAGCGCCTAACCAGACAATTGAGTTCACGCCTAACTCTACCTTTGGTCGCTTATCAGTAGGCGCTCAATCTAAGGTGGTCATCGACTACCAGATTAAAGATGCAAATGACGAGATAAGTGATGGTCAGGCAACGGTTACTGTCACAGGCGTAAACGACGGTCCAGTAGCTGCAGATGATACAGCTGAGGTGCTTGAGAATGCGAGCGTGATTATCGATGCCCTGGCTAATGACAAAGATGTAGATGCAGGCGATACACTAACGATTGACTCGGTTACCTCGCCTGTTATTAGGGATAATATTGAGGTTGGTACAGCAGAGATTGTAATAGTAGATGGTCATCAGCAAATAAAATTTACGCCTAACACTACCTTTGATAGCTTATCAAAAGACCAACAATCTGATGTGGCCATTAACTACCAAATTAAAGATTCAGAAGGCGCAACGAGTATTGCAAAGATTGCGGTTACTGTCACAGGCACAAACGACGCAGCAGTGGCACACGATGATGCTGCTAATACGACTGAAAATGCGAGCGTGACTATCGATGTCCTGGCTAATGACACAGATGTAGACGGGCAGATAATAGAGCTACATGCAGTCACCTCACCTGTTCAGATAGATGGAGTAGACGTTGGCACAGCACAAATCATAGGCACTGCGCCTAACCAGCAAATTGAGTTCACGCCTAACGCTACCTTTGATAGCTTATCAAAAGACCAACAATCTGATGTGGTCATTGCCTACCAGATTAAAGATGCAAATGACGCGATAAGTAATGGTCAGGCAACGGTTACTGTCACAGGCACAAACGACGCGGTTGTCATTGACGCCGATACCCAGCTTACATTTAATGCAACCGAAGATACCGCCTTTACTATTACCGAAGCCGCATTACTTGCCAATGCAAGCGATGTTGATAACGATAATTTAAGCGTCACCAATTTGAGCATACCTAATGCAACCATCGAGAGGATAACCGACGAAAATACAGGGGCAATATCTTTTAGCATAACACCAGCTGAAAACCATAATGGTGAAGACATCAATATTAGCTTTGACGTTTCAGATGGACAAGGCAGTGAAGTGGCATCTGGTGCAAGCTTAACGATTAAAGCGGTAAACGATGGCCCAACAGCAACTGATGACACATCCGATGTAGAAGGACTTATTGGCATAATGCGTTCTAGTACGGATCACGGTATTACGGTTTCAGCTTCAGGTCAAGCTGGCTCTTATTACACAGCAGTCAAAGCGGTCGATGGGAAGACTGCCGAAGCTTATAACATAAATAGCTGGGCTGCTCCCAATCCAGCTAGTGATGATGCTGAAGATGTATGGTACAAAGTTTCACTAGAGAGTGAAACAACAGTTTATAAATATGATTTAACCGCACTTCCAAACATTAACCTCGGAAGAGAGCCTAAAGATTGGGAATTCCAAGGCAGTGATGATGGGATAAATTGGGTAACGATTGATACACGAGAAGGAGTTGATGATTGGGGGTCACGTGAGACAAAAACCTTTGAGCTTGATAGTCCAGCAACCTTTCAACATTTTCGCTTTAATATTTCCGAGAACAATGGAGATGCGAGCTGGACTGGCTTTGATGGCCTTGAGCTCTATACAAAAGAGGATATGCTCGAAGATGACGATAATTTTATTATTGATGTACTTGCCAATGATCTTGATATTGATGGCGATACCCTATCCATTACCTCAGTTGGTGATGTAGCCGATAGCGCTGGTGTAATTATGGGGACAGCAGAGATTGTAACAATTGATGGCCATCAACAAATAAAATTTACACCTAACGCAAAGGTACAAGAACTCTCTGAAGGTGAGATAAAAGATCTTACCTTCACATACACCATTTCCGATGGACAAGGTGGAGTTGACACTGCCACTGCAACGTTTACCGTTATCGGAAAAAACGATGGTCCTGTCGCTGTAAATGATGTAGCTAGTGTCTTTGAGAATGATAGAGTGACTATCGATGTCCTGGCTAATGACAAAGATGTAGACGCAGGCGATGTACTAACGATTGACTCGGTAATCTCTCCTATCGTAGAGGCAGGGGTTACCCTTGGCACAGCAGAAATTGTAGGTACAGTGCCTGACCAGAAAATTGAGTTCACGCCTAGTGCGGCCTTTAATAGCTTATCAAAAGACCAACAATCTGATGTGGTCATTCACTACCGAATTAAAGATTCACAAGACGCAACGAGTGATGCACAGATTGCAGTAACTGTCAGAGGCGTAAACGATGCGGTTGTCATTGACACAGCGAACAAGCCTACATTTGATACAAACGAAGATACCATGATCACCATCACGCAAGAGCAATTATTAGCGAATGCGTCAGATGTTGATAGCAATGATACCTTAACAGTGACGGACTTAACCGTACCTGATGGCTTTACGGTGCACCAAAATACGGAGACTGGTCACTATGAGATTACGCCAAAGGACAACTTCAGTGGTGATTTCGATATTAGCTTTAAGGTAACCGATGGTCAGGGGTCAACCGTATCATCGACTGCTAATGTGACAGTTGCTGGTGTCGCTGATGACACGAATATTACCATTACAAATGCAGTTGATTCCGCAAACGCTAGCTTTGCTAGCTTATCAGCAGGTACTCAATCTAATACAAACATTGTCTTTGCCTCTGATGATTTTGAGTCAGGTGATGGAGGATGGAATGCCACAACCGGTGATTCTGCAAATTTGGGAACTGGCGATATGCTCGGGCAGTTTGGCAATTCTAATGGTCAGCAAGTTATATCTAAAACATACGATGTCCCAAGCGGTGTTAATGAAATTGAATTAAGTTTCACAATCCATGAAATAAGCTCTTGGAATAACGAGGTTTTTTCTATCTTCATTAACGGGCAACAATATACGGCTACCCATTTAAGTATGCCTGATCATGGTTTAGATGATGTGGGCTCCACGGACTTATTTGATTCTAGTGGCAATAAGGTGGGTGAAATAGTTCATGGCACCGATGGCATTGCCTCTGGCATTGGCCAGTACGGGACACAGAATTGGAGTCAATCTCATCAGGTGACTCTGACTGTACCAATAGCCGCAAACCAAGACACAGTAACCGTTGGTTTTGGCGCACAACTTGATGGCGACCTTGCTAATGAATCTTGGGGGGTTGATAATATTGAACTGGCCATTTCGTCTGAACACCCTATTGTGAGTGGAACAGAAGATACTGCCGTCACATTAAACATCGAACTTGCGCAGCAAGATACTGATGATAGTGAAACCATAACTAGTCTTATTATGACAGTGCCCGATACTGTTACACTCTCAGCAGGTACTAAGAATGATGATGGAACATGGTCATTGACATCCGAGCAATTAACCGATTTGCAAGTAATACCAAATGCTAATTTTAATGGGTTGGTCGAATTAAGCCTGGCGGTTACCAGTGTTGAAACTGCAAATAACAACTCAAACACATCCAATCAAAGTTTTAATGTTTATTT
This sequence comes from uncultured Psychromonas sp., assembly GCA_963682165.1. GTDB lineage: Bacteria > Pseudomonadota > Gammaproteobacteria > Enterobacterales > Psychromonadaceae > Psychromonas. The sequence goes on from OY821666.1 coordinate 124,421, forward strand.
TGAAGCAGTAAACGATGCGGTTGTCATTGACGCCGATACCCCGCTTACATTTGATGCAACCGAAGATACCGCATTTACTATTACCGAAGCGCAATTACTCGCTAATGCAAGCGATGTTGATAACGATAATTTAAGCGTCACCAATTTGAGCATAGCTAATGCAACCATCGAGAGGATAACCGACGAAAATACAGGGGCAATATCTTTTAGCATAACACCAGCTGAAAACCATAATGGTCAAGACATCAATATTAGCTTTGACGTTTCAGATGGACAAGGCAGTGAAGTGGCATCTGGTGCAAGTTTAACGATTAAAGCGGTAAACGACGTCGTTGAGGTAAGCTCTAATATTAGTGCACGAGTTGATGAAGATGGCGAAATCACCCTATCTCAGAGCGACTTGTTAGCCAATGCAACAGATATTGACGGCGATAATTTAGTTGCAACCTTAAGCGACATTGAAAATGCAACAGTCACACCAAACGCTGATGGCTCCTATACTATAAAGCCTGATGATAACTACCATGGTACGCTTAACCTTGACATGAGTATTACTGACGGCACGCAAGCGGTACAATCAAACTTAGAATTGACAGTTAATTCAATTAACGATGGACCGGTTGCTGTTGATGACGTGGCCACCAAAGGTACTTTAGTTTTAGGTGATAGTGATTCCCTTACTATACAGACAGGACTTGCTAATGATAGTGGCTTAATCACCGTCTCTATGTGGTTTAAAACAGAAGACAACTCTGGCCGGTTGTTTGGCACGCATCATACTGACGGAGCAGGAGATCGATATATTGAGACGCGTGCTGATGGAGAAATGTCCATGTATACCTGGGGAGGAGGTCGCACATTCCAAACTACAACCACTAATGGGCAAAATACCTCAGATGGTAACTGGCATCATGTTGCATATAGTCTTAATGGAGAGGATGCACATCTGTATATCGATGGCGAGCTTGCCGCAACTAGCTATGTCGGTTCATCTGGCTTTGATTGGTCTTCATTTCTAACCATTGGTTCAGGCTTTACCGGAGAAATAAGAGATGTAAACATCTTTACTGGAACAGGCGCAACAGCGGATGAAGTTACTCAACTTAACGATGGAAATATTCCTACAACATTACAAGATAATTTAGCTATTTCCATGGACTTTGATGAGGATTCTCCATTTGAGGCATCAGGGCAAACCGTTATACTCAATGGCTCTCCTCAAGTAGAAAATCAAATAATTGCTGGTGAGTTAACAGCTGCTGATAATGCAACAACTAACTTTGACGTTCTTGCTAACGATAGTGATGTTGAAGGCGGCCTATCTATTACTGGTGTATCAAGTGTGATTGATAGCGATGGTAATGTCCTGGGAACCCTCACAATTGTTGATGTTAATGGTACCGACCAAGTACAATTTACACCAAACGCGGGAGCGCTAAATATGGGCGAGGGAGAGGAAACACTCGCAACCTTTACTTATGAAATTACCGATTCAGATGGAGCAACCACAACTGCAAATGCAGCATTCACTTTTACAGGGACTAACGATGTACCAGTCGTTTCGCAAAATATAGCAGCAACCATTGCTGAAGATGGCAGCATTACACTCACTCAAGCAGAGCTTTTACAGTATGTAACAGACGCAGATGTAAATGATAATTTATCCGCGTCAAACCTTTCTGTATCTGTCTCTGCGAATGCAACAGTGACCACTAACACTGACGGTAGTTTCACTATTACCCCTACAGAAGATTATAACGGTAACATTTCAATTAGTTTTGATGTGACTGATGGTACCACAGTAATAAGCTCCGCTGTAGATATTACCGTGACAGCTGTTAATGATGCGCCTATCGTAGATAATGTGAGTTATACCGCGCAAGAAGATAATACAATAATCATTACTAATGCGGAGCTTTTAGCTGCAGCGAGCGATATTGATGACGACACAGCCAGCCTCAGTGTTACGTCTGTCTCGTATAGCGGAACTGATGGTACTTTTACAGATCTAGGCGATGGCACTTACAGCTTTTCACCTAATCCAGATTTCAATGGCCAAATATCACTCGACTTTAGTGTGTCAGACGGCGAGGCAACAACCAGCAGTCAAGTTAATATGAACTTCTCTGCGGTCGCTGATGACACGAATATTACCATTACAAATGCAGTTGATTCCGCAAACGCTAGCTTTGCTAGCTTATCAGCAGGTACTCAATCTAATACAAACATTGTCTTTGCCTCTGATGATTTTGAGTCAGGTGATGGAGGATGGAATGCTACAACCAGTGATTCTGGGAATTTTGCAACTGGAACTATGCTCGGGCAGTATGGCGACTCTAATGGTCAGCAGGCTATATCTAAAACATACGATGTCCCAAGCGGTGTTAATGAAATTGAATTAAGTTTCACACTCCATGAAATAAACTCTTGGAATAACGAGCACTTTTCTATCTTTATTAACGGCCAAGAATATACGGGAACCAATTTAAGTTGGAAAAACGCGCGAGAAGGCAATGAGACTGACACAACGGAGTTATTTGATTCTAGTAACAATAAGGTGGGTGAAATAGTTCATGGCTCGGATGACATTGCCTCTGGTACTGGAGATCAGGCGTCAAACGATTGGAGTCAATCTCATCGAGTTACTCTTACTGTACCAATCGCAGCAAACCAAGACACAGTAACCGTTGGTTTTGGCGCACAACTTGATGGAACCCTTGCTAATGAATCTTGGGGGATTGATAATATTGAACTGGCCATTTCGTCTGAACACTCTATTGTGAGTGGAACAGAAGATCAGCCAAGCACATTAAACATCGAACTTGCGCAGCAAGATACTGATGGTAGTGAAACCATAACTAGTCTTATTATGACAGTGCCAGATACTGTTACACTCTCAGCAGGTACTAAGAATGATGATGGAACATGGTCATTGACATCCGAGCAATTAACCGATTTGCAAGTAATACCAAATGCTAATTTTAATGGGTTGGTCGAATTAAGCCTGGCGGTTACCAGTGTTGAAACTGCAAATAACAACTCAAACACATCCAATCAAAGTTTTAATGTTTATTTTGAAGCAGTAAACGATGCGGTTGTAATTGACACAACTAACCAACTTACATTTAATGCAACCGAAGATACCGCATTTACTATTACCGAAGCGCAATTACTCGCTAATGCAAGCGATGTTGATAACGATAATTTAAGCGTCACCAATTTGAGCATACCTAATGCAACCATCGAGAGGATAACCGACGAAAATACTGGGGCAATATCTTTTAGCATAACACCAGCTGAAAACCATAATGGTCAAGACATCAATATTAGCTTTGACGTTTCAGATGGACAAGGCAGTGAAGTGGCATCTGGTGCAAGTTTAACGATTACAGCTGTAAACGACGCAGCAGTGGCACACGATGATGCTGCTAATACGACTGAAAATGCGAGCGTGACTATCGATGTCCTGGCTAATGACACAGATGTAGACGGGCAGATAATAGAGCTACATGCAGTCACCTCACCTGTTCAGGTAGATGGAGTAGACGTTGGCACAGCACAAATCGTAGGCACTGCGCCTAACCAGCAAATTGAGTTCACGCCTAACACGGCCTTTGATAGCTTATCAAAAGACCAACAATCTGATGTGGTCATTGCCTACCAGATTAAAGATGCAAATGACGAGATAAGTGATGGTCAGGCAACGGTTACTGTCACAGGCACAAACGACGCGGTTGTCATTGACGCCGATACCCAGCTTACATTTGATGCAACCGAAGATACCGCATTTACTATTACCGAAGCAGCATTACTTGCCAATGCAAGCGATGTTGATAACGATAATTTAAGCGTCACCAATTTGAGCATACCTAATGCAACCATCGAGAGGATAACCGACGAAAATACAGGGGCAATATCTTTTAGCATAACACCAGATGACAACCATAATGGTGAAGACATCAATATTAGCTTTGACGTTTCAGATGGACAAGGCAGTGAAGTGGCATCTGGTGCAAGCTTAACTATTGCAGCGGTTAACGACGGCCCTGTTGGGGTAAATGATACCGCAGCCACCGATGAAGACTCCGCAATTACTATAAATGTACTCGCCAATGATACCGACATCGATGGTGACGCATTAAGTATTGATTCTGTAGTAAGCGATGTTATGTTAAATAATATCAAAGTTGGTACGGCCTCAATTGCTAGTGTTGATACCGTTAAGAGCACAAGCTACATCAACCCTACTGATGCAACTTCAACAAGCAATCTTTACTCTACGCTAAAAGATGATGTCAACCACAGCGGGAATGCCATTGTTGTTGATGGTACCACCTATGATAATGGCATTGCAATGCATCCAGACGATGCAAACGGCGGTATAAGCACTGCAACATTTGATGTGCCAGCGGGGATGACTAACTTCTCCAGCATTATAGGAATGACAAGTGGCAGTGGAAATGTTAATTTCCGAGTTTTAGTTGATGGCGTAGAGCTATTTTCTAAAACTTCAGTTACATCCACTAGCGATGGCGACAGGCTTAATATTGATGTATCTGGCGCGTCAACAATCACTCTTATTGTTGAAAGTAATGGGAATGATGGTGCCGATCATGCAGTGTGGGCAGAGGCTAAATTTGAAGAAGTCACCCCAACAGATCACATTATATTCACGCCGAATGATGAAATGGATAAGCTAAGTCAAGATGAAATTGCCGATCTGCAAATCAATTACAAAGTTACGGATGGATCTGGGGAAACCTCTGATGCAAGTGTTGCCGTTGCAGTTACTGGGGTAAATGACGCAGCTGTCGTTGGAAATGTAGCTTTAACAGGCACAGAAGACACGGTAATAAATATAACCCAAACAGATTTACTAGCAACAGCAAGTGATGTAGATGGTAGCAGCTTAACCGTAACGGCACTGAGCATAGACCCAAGCTTTGGTAGCCTTACCTATAACGAGGCTGACCAGAGCTTTGATTTTACACCAGCGGATGATTACAACGGTAATGTTCCCTTTGCTTTCACCGTCTCAGACGGTACGACCAATACCAGCTCCAATGGTTCGATCAACCTTGCAGCGGTCAATGATGCACCCGTATTAGCAACGACTTCATTTGCTATCGATGAAGACAACTCTATTATTATCAAAGCCGCAGATTTACTAAATAACGTCACTGATATCGACTCAACGACATTAAGTATCACAAACATCACCACTGCTGACGGACATGGCACTATTACGCCGCATGGTGATAATGGTGATGAGTGGCGCTACACCCCTGCAGAAAACTACAGTGGGGATGCTCAACTAACTATTAGTGTTAATGATGGAACGGTGACCGCAGACTTTGACAGCGCAGTCACCATCACACCCGTTGCAGACGCTCCGGAGTTAACAGTCTCGTTAGGCAGAGTGCTAGTTGACGAATTTAATGAAAATAGCATTAGCAATAGCGTACTCTCTGGCTGGAAAACTGATAATGCCAGAGGCAGAATCGAAGTTAATTCTGACAGAACTTATGGTGTGGCTGATGGTCGAGGCAAGGTATTAGAGCTAGAGGCTGGAGTTGGTGATGAATCTAATATCTATAAAGATTTAAACGTTAGAGCTGGCGACACGGTCGAATTAACCTTTGATCTTACGGCAAGAAGAGGATATGCAGGTGATACTTCAGCAGTTGAGGTTTATTTTGAAGGGGTATTGATTGACACCATTATACCAGATGTTGGATGGGAAACATATACTTATACACTTGTCGCTACAACCCATAATCCAAGACTTGAATTAAATTCACCAACATCTGATGGTCTGGGCGCAGTATTAGATGTGATCCGAGTTACCGCATCCACCCCGCTAGAAGTAAACACTCCTATTGCACTGGACATTAATAGCGCACTCACCGATGGCTCTGAGTCATTACAATCGCTTAATATTGAGCAGCTCCAAGTAGGGGCATTATTAACTGATGGCACGCATACCTTTACTGCAACTGCTGAGAATAACAGTGTTGATGTTAAAGATTGGGATCTTTCCTCCTTAACAATAACCCCACCAACCGACTTTTATGGCCAGGTAACTTTAAATGTGGTTGCAACGTCAGTTGAAGGTGCCAATAATGCTACAAGCTCAACGACTAAAGAACTCACTTTTACGGTTAATACGCCGGTAGTTATTGACGCAACTAACCAGCTTACATTTAATGCAGCCGAAGATACAACCTTCACCATTACCGAAGAGCAATTACTCGCCAATGCAAGCGATATTGATTCAACTGATTCATTAATTGTCACCAATTTAGAGATCCCTAATGCAAGCTTCGAAACGGTAATTGACCCCTCTACAGGTACAAAATCTTTCATCGTAACCCCAGGTTCCAACTTTAGTGGTGACGTCAATATTGCCTTTGATGTTTCAGATGGACAAGGCAGTGTAGTGACCTCTGGTGCAAGTTTAACAATCACTGCAGTCGCAGATAACACGGGTATTACCATTACAAATGCAGTTGACCTCGCAACTACAAACGTTGTCTTTGCCTCTGATAATTTTGAGGTAGGTGATGGTGGATGGAATGCCACAACCAGTGATTCAGGAAATTTTGAAACTGGCGATATGCTCGGGCAGATGGGTGGTTCTAATGGTCAAGAGAGTATATCTAAAACATACGATGTCCCGAGCGGTGTTGATGAAATTGAATTAAGTTTCACACTCCATGAAATAAACTCTTGGGATAACGAGACTTTTTCTATCTTCATTAACGGGCAACAATATACGGGTACCACTTTAAGTCATGCTGGTACGCAAACAGCTGATTTGAACGTCACGGATTTAGTTGATTCTAGTGGCAATAAAGTTGGTGAAATAGTTCATGGCACCGATGGCATTGCCTCTGGCATTGCCCAGCACGGAACACAGAATTGGGGTCAATCTCATCAAGTTACACTGACTGTCCCAATAGCCGCTGGAGAAGACACAGTAACCGTTGGTTTTGGCACAGATCTCAATAGTAACATTGATGATGAATCTTGGGGGATTGATAATGTTGAACTGTCCATTTCATCGTCTGAGCTCTCTATTGTAAGTGGAACAGAAGATACTGCAGTCCCATTAAACATCGAACTTGCGCAGCAAGATACTGATGGTAGTGAAACCATAACTAGTCTTATTATGACAGTGCCCGATACTGTTACACTCTCAGCAGGTACTAAGAATGATGATGGAACATGGTCATTGACATCCGAGCAATTAACCGATTTGCAAGTAATACCAAATGCTAATTTTAATGGGTTGGTCGAATTAAGCCTGGCGGTTACCAGTGTTGAAACTTCAAATGGCGACTCAAACACATCCAATCAAAGTTTTAATGTTTATTTTGAAGCAGTTAATGATGAGATTGTTATTAACGACTCGGCAGCGCTTACATCTACCACCGACGACGGGGCAGCGTTTACATCGGCAGCGCCTACATCTACCGACGACACGGCAGCGCTTACATTTACTACCGACGAAGATACTACCTTTATTATTACCGAAGCGCAATTACTCGCTAATGCAAGCGATGTTGATAACGATAATTTAAGCGTCACCAATTTGAGCATACCTAATGCAACCATCGAGAGGATAACCGACGAAAATACAGGGGCAATATCTTTTAGCATAACACCAGCTGAAAACCATAATGGTGAAGACATCAATATTAGCTTTGACGTTTCAGATGGACAAGGCAGTGAAGTGGCATCTGGTGCAAGCTTAACGATTACAGCTGTAAACGACGCAGCAGTGGCAGAAAACAAATCATTCACCATGCAAGAAGATGGTACAATCGTAATAACAAACGCAGATTTATTATTAAATGCAACAGATGTTGAGAATGATACACTAACTATCTCCGGTGTAAGCTACACAGGTACCCAGGGCACCCTCACGCCGAGCGCGGATGGAACTTCACATACCTTTACACCAGCGCCTGACTTTAACGGTCAACTACCATTATCGTTTACCGTTTATGATGGAACAATCAATACAACGGCCAGTATTAGCTTAACCGTTGAATCTGTAAACGACGGCCCAACGATTACACAAACGTCAACAACAACCGTAGATGAAGCTGGCACTCCAACAGTTACCTTTGCCGTAAATGGTATCGATGATACAGCAACATTCACTGGGACAGCTGAAAATGGCACTGTAGTTGTTAATGATGATGGCGAAATATCTTACACTCCAAATACCGACTACAACGGCACTGATGATACCATCACATTAACCGAAAACATAGATCAATGGGCGTCATCAAGCACTGCAAGCAGCCAGTGGTCACATAGCAACTATGCGGCTCGTCAAGCGGCTGGTCACCCTAATACAGGTTTAAATGTTGGCGATAATCAAGTGGAGCACCCTTTTGCTTGGGCTGAATTGGGATCACAAAGAACTACAGAAAATACCTTAGACCTAACCTATCCTACACCTGTTAATATCACACAGATTGTTGCTAGAGAGACTTATAATGCTGGCTCCATTAGCAAAGTAGAAGTCCTGAAAGATGGTGTTTATGTGACAGTCTATAGCAATGATGGGACGACTGAAACTGGCGGCACCATGTCAGGTGTAAATCCAGGTAAAGTATCTGATACCACAATCACACTCGATTCACCGCTCGACTATTTGTCAGATAAAATTAGAATAACTGTAGGCAATGACAATAATGAATATAATGAAATTGATGCTGTTAAACTGATAGGAGCCGAAGTTGATGCGCCCGTTGTCACTGTTAACGTAAGTGACATTGATACAACCCCTGTGATTGCTGCACAGTTAACAGCAAGCGTAAATGAGGACAATACACTTATTCTTACTCAAGATGACTTGCTAACTTATGCAAATGATGTTGACGGCGATGCTTTAACCGCTTCTAATCTTCAAGGAGAGGGTATTACTATTACTGATAATCAGGATGGTACTTATAGCATCACGCCTGTTGCTAACTTCAATGGTGTTGTAAATATTAGCTTTGATATAGACGATGGTAATGGAGCAACCGTTTCATCAAATATTGATGTTACGGTCGCGGCCGTAAACGATGGCCCTGTTGGGGTAAATGATACCGCAGCCACCGATGAAGACAGCGCAATTACTATAGATGTACTCGCCAATGATACCGACATCGATGGTGATGCATTAAGTATTCACTCGGTAGTTAGCGATGTTATGTTAAATAATATCAAAGTTGGTACTGCCTCAATTGCTAGTGTTGATACCGTTAAGAGCACAAGCTACATCAACCCTACTGATGCAACTTCAACAAGCAATCTTTACTCTGCGCTAAAAGATGATGTCAACTACATCGGGGGTGCCATTGTTGTTGATGGTACTACCTATGATAATGGCATTTCAATGCATTCAGAAGATGCAAACGGCGGTATAAGCACTGCTACATTTGCTGTGCCAGATGGAATGACTAACTTCTCCAGCATTATAGGAATGACAAATGCCGGTGGAAATGTTAATTTCCGAATTTTAGTTGATGGCGTAGAGCAATTTTCTAAAACTTCAGTTACATCCTCTAGCGATGGCGACAGGCTTAATATTGATGTCTCTGACGCGTCAACAATCACTCTTATTGTTGAAAGTAATGGGTCTAATGCTCGCGATCATGCAGTGTGGGCAGAGGCTAAATTTGAAGAAGTCACCCCAACAGATCACATTATATTCACGCCGAATGATGAAATGGATAAGCTAAGTCAAGATGAAATTGCCAATCTACAAATCAATTACAAAGTTACGGATGGATCTGGGGAAACCTCTGATGCAAGTGTTGCCGTTGCAGTTACTGGGATAAATGACGCGGTTGTCATTGACACAGCGAACAAGCCTACATTTGATACAAACGAAGATACCATGATCACCATCACGCAAGAGCAATTATTAGCGAATGCGTCAGATGTTGATAGCAATGATACCTTAACAGTGACGGACTTAACCGTACCTGATGGCTTTACGGTGCACCAAAATACGGAGACTGGTCACTATGAGATTACGCCAAAGGACAACTTCAGTGGTGATTTCGATATTAGCTTTAAGGTAACCGATGGTCAGGGGTCAACCGTATCATCGACTGCTAATGTGACAGTTGCTGGTGTCGCTGATGACACGAATATTACCATTACAAATGCAGTTGATTCCGCAAACGCTAGCTTTGCTAGCTTATCAGCAGGTACTCAATCTAATACAAACATTGTCTTTGCCTCTGATGATTTTGAGTCAGGTGATGGAGGATGGAATGCCACAACCGGTGATTCTGCAAATTTGGGAACTGGCGATATGCTCGGGCAGTTTGGCAATTCTAATGGTCAGCAAGTTATATCTAAAACATACGATGTCCCAAGCGGTGTTAATGAAATTGAATTAAGTTTCACAATCCATGAAATAAGCTCTTGGAATAACGAGGTTTTTTCTATCTTCATTAACGGGCAACAATATACGGCTACCCATTTAAGTATGCCTGATCATGGTTTAGATGATGTGGGCTCCACGGACTTATTTGATTCTAGTGGCAATAAGGTGGGTGAAATAGTTCATGGCACCGATGGCATTGCCTCTGGCATTGGCCAGTACGGGACACAGAATTGGAGTCAATCTCATCAGGTGACTCTGACTGTACCAATAGCCGCAAACCAAGACACAGTAACCGTTGGTTTTGGCGCACAACTTGATGGCGACCTTGCTAATGAATCTTGGGGGGTTGATAATATTGAACTGGCCATTTCGTCTGAACACCCTATTGTGAGTGGAACAGAAGATACTGCCGTCACATTAAACATCGAACTTGCGCAGCAAGATACTGATGATAGTGAAACCATAACTAGTCTTATTATGACAGTGCCCGATACTGTTACACTCTCAGCAGGTACTAAGAATGATGATGGAACATGGTCATTGACATCCGAGCAATTAACCGATTTGCAAGTAATACCAAATGCTAATTTTAATGGGTTGGTCGAATTAAGCCTGGCGGTTACCAGTGTTGAAACTGCAAATAACAACTCAAACACATCCAATCAAAGTTTTAATGTTTATTTTGAAGCAGTAAACGATGCGGTTGTCATTGACGCCGATACCCCGCTTACATTTGATGCAACCGAAGATACCGCATTTACTATTACCGAAGCGCAATTACTCGCTAATGCAAGCGATGTTGATAACGATAATTTAAGCGTCACCAATTTGAGCATAGCTAATGCAACCATCGAGAGGATAACCGACGAAAATACAGGGGCAATATCTTTTAGCATAACACCAGCTGAAAACCATAATGGTCAAGACATCAATATTAGCTTTGACGTTTCAGATGGACAAGGCAGTGAAGTGGCATCTGGTGCAAGTTTAACGATTAAAGCGGTAAACGACGTCGTTGAGGTAAGCTCTAATATTAGTGCACGAGTTGATGAAGATGGCGAAATCACCCTATCTCAGAGCGACTTGTTAGCCAATGCAACAGATATTGACGGCGATAATTTAGTTGCAACCTTAAGCGACATTGAAAATGCAACAGTCACACCAAACGCTGATGGCTCCTATACTATAAAGCCTGATGATAACTACCATGGTACGCTTAACCTTGACATGAGTATTACTGACGGCACGCAAGCGGTACAATCAAACTTACAATTGACAGTTAATTCAATTAACGATGGACCGGTTGCTGTTGATGACGTGGCCACCAAAGGTACTTTAGTTTTAGGTGATAGTGATTCCCTTACTATACAGACAGGACTTGCTAATGATAGTGGCTTAATCACCGTCTCTATGTGGTTTAAAACAGAAGACAACTCTGGCCGGTTGTTTGGCACGCATCATACTGACGGAGCAGGAGATCGATATATTGAGACGCGTGCTGATGGAGAAATGTCCATGTATACCTGGGGAGGAGGTCGCACATTCCAAACTACAACCACTAATGGGCAAAATACCGCAGATGGTAACTGGCATCATGTTGCATATAGTCTTAATGGAGAGGATGCACATCTGTATATCGATGGCGAGCTTGCCGCAACTAGCTATGTCGGTTCATCTGGCTTTGATTGGTCTTCATTTCTAACCATTGGTTCAGGCTTTACCGGAGAAATAAGAGATGTAAACATCTTTACTGGAACAGGCGCAACAGCGGATGAAGTGACTCAACTTAACGATGGAAATATTCCTACAACATTACAAGATAATTTAGCTATTTCCATGGACTTTGATGAGGATTCTCCATTTGAGGCATCAGGGCAAACCGTTATACTCAATGGCTCTCCTCAAGTAGAAAATCAAATAATTGCTGGTGAGTTAACAGCTGCTGATAATGCAACAACTAACTTTGACGTTCTTGCTAACGATAGTGATGTTGAAGGCGGCCTATCTATTACTGGTGTATCAAGTGTGGTTGATAGCGATGGTAATGTCCTGGGAACCCTCACAATTGTTGATGTTAATGGTACCGACCAAGTACAATTTACACCAAACGCGGGAGCGCTAAATATGGGCGAGGGAGAGGAAACACTCGCAACCTTTACTTATGAAATTACCGATTCAGATGGAGCAACCACAACTGCAAATGCAGCATTCACTTTTACAGGGACTAACGATGTACCAGTCGTTTCGCAAAATATAGCAGCAACCATTGCTGAAGATGGCAGCATTACACTCACTCAAGCAGAGCTTTTACAGTATGTAACAGACGCAGATGTAAATGATAATTTATCCGCGTCAAACCTTTCTGTATCTGTCTCTGCGAATGCAACAGTGACCACTAACACTGACGGTAGTTTCACTATTACCCCTACAGAAGATTATAACGGTAACATTTCAATTAGTTTTGATGTGACTGATGGTACCACAGTAATAAGCTCCGCTGTAGATATTACCGTGACAGCTGTTAATGATGCGCCTATCGTAGATAATGTGAGTTATACCGCGCAAGAAGATAATACAATAATCATTACTAATGCGGAGCTTTTAGCTGCAGCGAGCGATATTGATGACGACACAGCCAGCCTCAGTGTTACGTCTGTCTCGTATAGCGGAACTGATGGTACTTTTACAGATCTAGGCGATGGCACTTACAGCTTTTCACCTAATCCAGATTTCAATGGCCAAATATCACTCGACTTTAGTGTGTCAGACGGCGAGGCAACAACCAGCAGTCAAGTTAATATGAACTTCTCTGCGGTCGCTGATGACACGAATATTACCATTACAAATGCAGTTGATTCCGCAAACGCTAGCTTTGCTAGCTTATCAGCAGGTACTCAATCTAATACAAACATTGTCTTTGCCTCTGATGATTTTGAGTCAGGTGATGGAGGATGGAATGCTACAACCAGTGATTCTGGGAATTTTGCAACTGGAACTATGCTCGGGCAGTATGGCGACTCTAATGGTCAGCAGGCTATATCTAAAACATACGATGTCCCAAGCGGTGTTAATGAAATTGAATTAAGTTTCACACTCCATGAAATAAACTCTTGGAATAACGAGCACTTTTCTATCTTTATTAACGGCCAAGAATATACGGGAACCAATTTAAGTTGGAAAAACGCGCGAGAAGGCAATGAGACTGACACAACGGAGTTATTTGATTCTAGTAACAATAAGGTGGGTGAAATAGTTCATGGCTCGGATGACATTGCCTCTGGTACTGGAGATCAGGCGTCAAACGATTGGAGTCAATCTCATCAGGTTACACTGACTATCCCAATAGCCGCAAATGAAGACACAGTAACCGTTGGTTTTGGCGCACAACTTGATGGAACCCTTGCTAATGAATCTTGGGGGATTGATAATATTGAACTGGCCATTTCGTCTGAACACTCTATTGTGAGTGGAACAGAAGATCAGCCAAGCACATTAAACATCGAACTTGCGCAGCAAGATACTGATGGTAGTGAAACCATAACTAGTCTTATTATGACAGTGCCCGATACTGTTACACTCTCAGCAGGTACTAAGAATGATGATGGAACCTGGTCATTAACGTCCGATCAGTTAAATAATCTGCAAGTAATACCAAATGCTAATTTTAATGGGTTGGTCGAATTAAGCCTTGCGGTTACCAGTGTTGAAAGTGCAAATAACAACTCAAACACATCCAATCAAAGTTTTAATGTTTATTTTGAAGCAGTAAACGATGCGGTTGTCATTGACGCCGATACCCCGCTTACATTTGATGCAACCGAAGATACTACCTTTATTATTACCGAAGCGCAATTACTCGCTAATGCAAGCGATGTTGATAACGATAATTTAAGCGTCACCAATTTGAGCATAGCTAATGCAACCATCGAGAGGATAACCGACGAAAATACTGGGGCAATATCTTTTAGCATAACACCAGCTGAAAACCATAATGGTCAAGACATCAATATTAGCTTTGACGTTTCAGATGGACAAGGCAGTGAAGTGGCATCTGGTGCAAGTTTAACGATTACAGCTGTAAACGACGCAGCAGTGGCACACGATGATGCTGCTAATACGACTGAAAATGCGAGCGTGACTATCGATGTCCTGGCTAATGACACAGATGTAGACGGGCAGATAATAGAGATACATGCAGTCACCTCACCTGTTCAGATAGATGGAGTAGACGTTGGCACAGCACAAATCGTAGGCACTGCGCCTAACCAGCAAATTGAGTTCACGCCTAACACGGCCTTTGATAGCTTATCAGCAGGCGATAAATCTAGTGTGGTCATCGACTACCAGATTAAAGATGCAAATGACGCGATAAGTGATGGTCAGGCAACGGTTACTGTCACAGGCACAAACGACGCAGCAGTGGCACACGATGATGCTGCTAATACGACTGAAAATGCGAGCGTGACTATCGATGTCCTGGCTAATGACACAGATGTAGACGGGCAGATAATAGAGCTACATGCAGTCACCTCACCTGTTCAGGTAGATGGAGTAGATGTTGGCACAGCAAAAATCGTAGGCACTGCGCCTAACCAGCAAATTGAGTTCACGCCTAACGCTACCTTTGATAGCTTATCAACAGGCGCTCAATCTGATGTAGTCATTGCCTACCAGATTAAAGATGCAAATGACGCGATAAGTAATGGTCAGGCAACGGTTACTGTCACAGGCACAAACGACGCGGTTGTCATTGACGCCGATACCCAGCTTACATTTAATGCAACCGAAGATACCGCCTTTACTATTACCGAAGCCGCATTACTTGCCAATGCAAGCGATGTTGATAACGATAATTTAAGCGTCACCAATTTGAGCATACCTAATGCAACCATCGAGAGGATAACCGACGAAAATACAGGGGCAATATCTTTTAGCATAACACCAGCTGAAAACCATAATGGTGAAGACATCAATATTAGCTTTGACGTTTCAGATGGACAAGGCAGTGAAGTGGCATCTGGTGCAAGCTTAACGATTAAAGCGGTAAACGATGGCCCAACAGCAACTGATGACACATCCGATGTAGAAGGACTTATTGGCATAATGCGTTCTAGTACGGATCACGGTATTACGGTTTCAGCTTCAGGTCAAGCTGGCTCTTATTACACAGCAGTCAAAGCGGTCGATGGGAAGACTGCCGAAGCTTATAACATAAATAGCTGGGCTGCTCCCAATCCAGCTAGTGATGATGCTGAAGATGTATGGTACAAAGTTTCACTAGAGAGTGAAACAACAGTTTATAAATATGATTTAACCGCACTTCCAAACATTAACCTCGGAAGAGAGCCTAAAGATTGGGAATTCCAAGGCAGTGATGATGGGATAAATTGGGTAACGATTGATACACGAGAAGGAGTTGATGATTGGGGGTCACGTGAGACAAAAACCTTTGAGCTTGATAGTCCAGCAACCTTTCAACATTTTCGCTTTAATATTTCCGAGAACAATGGAGATGCGAGCTGGACTGGCTTTGATGGCCTTGAGCTCTATACAAAAGAGGATATGCTCGAAGATGACGATAATTTTATTATTGATGTACTTGCCAATGATCTTGATATTGATGGCGATACCCTATCCATTACCTCAGTTGGTGATGTAGCCGATAGCGCTGGTACAATTATGGGAACAGCTGAGATTGTAACAATTGATGGCCATCAGCAAATAAAATTTACACCTAACGCAGATCTACAAGAACTCAGCCAAGGTGAGGTAAGAGAGCTTACCTTCACCTACACCATTTCAGATGGACAAGGTGGAGTTGACACTGCCACGACAACGATAGCAGTCACAGGCACAAACGATGGCCCAGTAGCGGTAAATGATGTAGCTGAGGTGCTTGAGAATGCGAGCGTGACTATCGATGTCCTAGCTAATGACAAAGATGTAGACGCAGGCGATGTACTAACGATTGACTCGGTAATCTCTCCTATCGTAGAGGCAGGAGTTACCCTTGGCACAGCAGAAATTGTAGGCACAGTGCCTGACCAGAAAATTGAGTTCACGCCTAGTGCGGCCTTTAATAGCTTATCAAAAGACCAACAATCTGATGTGGTCATTCACTACCGAATTAAAGATTCACAAGACGCAACGAGTGATGCACAGATTGCAGTAACTGTCAGAGGCGTAAACGATGCGGTTGTCATTGACACAGCTAACAAGCCTACATTTGATACAAACGAAGATACCATGATCACCATCACGCAAGAGCAATTATTAGCGAATGCGTCAGATGCTGACAGCAATGATACGTTAACAGTGACGAGCTTAACCGTACCTGATGGCTTTACGGTGCACCAAAATACGGAGACTGGTCACTATGAGATTACGCCAAAGGACAACTTCAGTGGTGATTTCGATATTAGCTTTAAGGTAACCGATGGTCAGGGGTCAACCGTATCATCGACTGCTAATGTGACAGTTGCTGGTGTCGCTGATGACACGAATATTACCATTACAAATGCAGTTGATTCCGCAAACTCTAGCTTTGCTAGCTTATCAGCAGGTACTCAATCTAGTACAAACATTGTCTTTGCCTCTGATGATTTTGAGTCAGGTGATGGTGGATGGAATGCTACAACCAGTACTTCTGCGAGTTTTAACACTGGCACTATGCTCGGGCAGTATGGCAATTCGAATGGTGAGCAAGTTATATCTAAAACATACGATGTCCCGAACGGTGTTGATGAAATTGAATTAAGTTTCACACTCCATGAAGTAAACTCTTGGGATAACGAGCACTTTTCTATCTTTATTAACGGACGAGAATATACGGGAACAAATTTAACCTGCGGCACTGGCTCTGATACGGGCACCACTAATTTAATGAATGCGGCTGGCGATATTGTGGGTGTAGTTACTCATGGCCAAAATGCAATTCAATCTGGTACTGGCGATTTCGGAGCACGGAATTGGAGCCAATCTCATCAGGTGACTCTTACTGTCCCAATCAACGCTGATGAAGACACAGTAACCGTTGGTTTTGGCGCACAGCTTGATGAAATCACTAATAATGAATCTTGGGGGATTGATAATATTGAACTGGCCATTTCGTCTGAACACCCTATTGTGAGTGGAACAGAAGATACTGCCGTCCCATTAAACATCGAACTTGCGCAGCAAGATACTGATGATAGTGAAACCATAACTAGTCTTATTATGACAGTGCCCGATACTGTTACACTCTCAGCAGGTACTAAGAATGATGATGGAACATGGTCATTGACATCCGAGCAATTAACCGATTTGCAAGTAATACCAAATGCTAATTTTAATGGGTTGGTCGAATTAAGCCTAGCGGTTACCAGTGTTGAAAGTGAAAATAACAACTCAAACACATCCAATCAAAGTTTTAATGTTTATTTTGAAGCAGTAAACGATGCGGTTGTCATTGACGCCGATACCCCGCTTACATTTGATGCAACCGAAGATACCGCATTTACTATTACCGAAGCGCAATTACTCGCTAATGCAAGCGATGTTGATAACGATAATTTAAGCGTCACCAATTTGAGCATACCTAATGCAACCATCGAGAGGATAACCGACGAAAATACAGGGGCAATATCTTTTAGCATAACACCAGCTGAAAACCATAATGGTGAAGACATCAATATTAGCTTTGACGTTTCAGATGGACAAGGCAGTGAAGTGGCATCTGGTGCAAGCTTAACGATTACAGCTGTAAACGACGCAGCAGTGGCACACGATGATGCTGCTAATACGACTGAAAATGCGAGCGTGACTATCGATGTCCTGGCTAATGACACAGATGTAGACGGGCAGATAATAGAGATACATGCAGTCACCTCACCTGTTCAGATAGATGGAGTAGACGTTGGCACAGCACAAATCGTAGGCACTGCGCCTAACCAGCAAATTGAGTTCACGCCTAACACGGCCTTTGATAGCTTATCAGCAGGCGATAAATCTGATGTAGTCATTGCCTACCAGATTAAAGATGCAAATGACGAGATAAGTGATGGTCAGGCAACGGTTACTGTCACAGGCACAAACGACGCGGTTGTCATTGACGCCGATACCCCGCTTACATTTGATGCAACCGAAGATACCGCATTTACTATT
This sequence comes from uncultured Psychromonas sp., assembly GCA_963682165.1. Lineage (GTDB taxonomy): Bacteria > Pseudomonadota > Gammaproteobacteria > Enterobacterales > Psychromonadaceae > Psychromonas. The sequence continues at coordinate 142,962 of OY821666.1, forward strand.
ACCGAAGCAGCATTACTTGCCAATGCAAGCGATGTTGATAACGATAATTTAAGCGTCACCAATTTGAGCATACCTAATGCAACCATCGAGAGGATAACCGACGAAAATACAGGGGCAATATCTTTTAGCATAACACCAGATGACAACCATAATGGTGAAGACATCAATATTAGCTTTGACGTTTCAGATGGACAAGGCAGTGAAGTGGCATCTGGTGCAAGCTTAACTATTGCAGCGGTTAACGACGGCCCTGTTGGGGTAAATGATACCGCAGCCACCGATGAAGACTCCGCAATTACTATAAATGTACTCGCCAATGATACCGACATCGATGGTGACGCATTAAGTATTCACTCGGTAGTTAGCGATGTTATGTTAAATAATATCAAAGTTGGTACTGCCTCAATTGCTAGTGTTGATACCGTTAAGAGCACAAGCTACATCAACCCTACTGATGCAACTTCAACAAGCAATCTTTACTCTGCGCTAAAAGATGATGTCAACCACAGCGGGAATGCCATTGTTGTTGATGGTACCAACTATGATAATGGCATTTCAATGCATCCAGACGATGCAAACGGCGGTATAAGCACTGCTACATTTGATGTGCCAGCGGGGATGACTAACTTCTCCAGCATTATAGGAATGACAAGTGGCAGTGGAAATGTTAATTTCCGAGTTTTAGTTGATGGCGTAGAGCTATTTTCTAAAACTTCAGTTACATCCACTAGCGATGGCGACAGGCTTAATATTGATGTATCTGGCGCGTCAACAATCACTCTTATTGTTGAAAGTAATGGGAATGATGGTGCCGATCATGCAGTGTGGGCAGAGGCTAAATTTGAAGAAGTCACCCCAACAGATCACATTATATTCACGCCGAATGATGAAATGGATAAGCTAAGTCAAGATGAAATTGCCGATCTGCAAATCAATTACAAAGTTACGGATGGATCTGGGGAAACCTCTGATGCAAGTGTTGCCGTTGCAGTTACTGGGGTAAATGACGCAGCTGTCGTTGGAAATGTAGCTTTAACAGGCACAGAAGACACGGTAATAAATATAACCCAAACAGATTTACTAGCAACAGCAAGTGATGTAGATGGTAGCAGCTTAACCGTAACGGCACTGAGCATAGACCCAAGCTTTGGTAGCGTTACCTATAACGAGGCTGACCAGAGCTTTGATTTTACACCAGCGGATGATTACAACGGTAATGTTCCCTTTGCTTTCACCGTCTCAGACGGTACGACCAATACCAGCTCCAATGGTTCGATCAACCTTGCAGCGGTCAATGATGCACCCGTATTAGCAACGACTTCATTTGCTATCGATGAAGACAACTCTATTATTATCAAAGCCGCAGATTTACTAAATAACGTCACTGATATCGACTCAACGACATTAAGTATCACAAACATCACCACTGCTGACGGACATGGCACTATTACGGCGCATGGTACTAATGGTGATGAATGGCTCTACACCCCTGCAGAAAACTATAGTGGGGATGCTAAACTAACTATTAGTGTTAATGATGGAACGGTTACCGCAGACTTTGACAGCGCAGTCACCATAACACCTGTTGCAGACGCTCCGGAGTTAACAGTCTCGTTAGGCAGAGTGCTAGTTGACGAATTTAATGAAAATAGCATTAGCAATAGCGTACTCTCTGGCTGGAAAACTGATAATGCCAGAGGCCGAATCGAAGTTAATTCTGACAGAACTTATGGTGTGGCTGATGGTCGAGGCAAGGTATTAGAGCTAGAGGCTGGAGTTGGTGATGAATCTAATATCTATAAAGATTTAAACGTTAGAGCTGGCGACACGGTCGAATTAACCTTTGATCTTACGGCAAGAAGAGGATATGCAGGTGATACTTCAGCAGTTGAGGTTTATTTTGAAGGGGTATTGATTGACACCATTATACCAGATGTTGGATGGGAAACATATACTTATACACTTGTCGCTACAACCCATAATCCAAGACTTGAATTAAATTCACCAACATCTGATGGTCTGGGCGCAGTATTAGATGTGATCCGAGTTACCGCATCCACCCCGCTAGAAGTAAACACTCCTATTGCACTGGATATTAGTAGCGCACTCACCGATGGCTCTGAGTCATTACAATCGCTTAATATTGAGCAGCTCCAAGTAGGGGCATTATTAACTGATGGCACGCATACCTTTACTGCAACTGCTGAGAATAACAGTGTTGATGTTAAAGATTGGGATCTTTCCTCCTTAACAATAACCCCACCAACCGACTTTTATGGCCAGGTAACTTTAAATGTGGTTGCAACGTCAGTTGAAGGTGCCAATAATGCTACAAGCTCAACGACTAAAGAACTCACTTTTACGGTTAATACGCCGGTGGTTATTGACGCAACTAACCAGCTTACATTTAATGCAGCCGAAGATACAACCTTCACCATTACCGAAGAGCAATTACTCGCCAATGCAAGCGATATTGATTCAACTGATTCATTAATTGTCACCAATTTAGAGATCCCTAATGCAAGCTTCGAAACGGTAATTGACCCCTCTACAGGTACAAAATCTTTCATCGTAACCCCAGGTTCCAACTTTAGTGGTGACATCAATATTGCCTTTGATGTTTCAGATGGACAAGGCAGTGTAGTGACCTCTGGTGCAAGTTTAACAATCACTGCAGTCGCAGATAACACGGGTATTACCATTACAAATGCAGTTGACCTCGCAACTACAAACGTTGTCTTTGCCTCTGATAATTTTGAGGTAGGTGATGGTGGATGGAATGCCACAACCAGTGATTCAGGAAATTTTGAAACTGGCGATATGCTCGGGCAGATGGGTGGTTCTAATGGTCAAGAGAGTATATCTAAAACATACGATGTTCCGAGCGGTGTTGATGAAATTGAATTAAGTTTCACAATCCATGAAATAAGCACTTGGGATAACGAGGTTTTTTCTATCTTCATTAACGGGCAACAATATACGACTACCAGTTTAAGTCATGCTGAGGCGCAAACAGCTGATGTGGGCTTCACGAATTTAGTTGATTCTAATGGCAATAAGGTTGGTGAAATAGTTCATGACACCGATGGCATTGCCTCTGGCATTGGCCGGTACGGAACACAGAATTGGAGCCAATCTCATCAAGTTACACTGACTGTCCCAATAGCCGCAGGAGAAGACACAGTAACCGTTGGTTTTGGCGCACAGCTCAATAGTAACATTGATGATGAATCTTGGGGGGTTGATAATATTGAACTGGCCATTTCGTCTGAACACCCTATTGTGAGTGGAACAGAAGATCAGCCAAGCCCATTAAACATCGAACTTGCGCAGCAAGATACTGATGATAGTGAAACCATAACTAGTCTTATTATGACAGTGCCCGATACTGTTACACTCTCAGCAGGTACTAAGAATGATGATGGAACATGGTCATTGACATCCGAGCAATTAACCGATTTGCAAGTAATACCAAATGCTAATTTTAATGGGTTGGTCGAATTAAGCCTGGCGGTTACCAGTGTTGAAACTTCAAATGGCGACTCAAACACATCCAATCAAAGTTTTAATGTTTATTTTGAAGCAGTTAATGATGAGATTGTTATTAACGACTCGGCAGCGCTTACATCTACCACCGACGACGGGGCAGCGTTTACATCGGCAGCGCCTACATCTACCGACGACACGGCAGCGCTTACATTTACTACCGACGAAGATACTACCTTTATTATTACCGAAGCGCAATTACTCGCTAATGCAAGCGATGTTGATAACGATAATTTAAGCGTCACCAATTTGAGCATACCTAATGCAACCATCGAGAGGATAACCGACGAAAATACAGGGGCAATATCTTTTAGCATAACACCAGCTGAAAACCATAATGGTGAAGACATCAATATTAGCTTTGACGTTTCAGATGGACAAGGCAGTGAAGTGGCATCTGGTGCAAGCTTAACGATTACAGCTGTAAACGACGCAGCAGTGGCAGAAAACAAATCATTCACCATGCAAGAAGATGGTACAATCGTAATAACAAACGCAGATTTATTATTAAATGCAACAGATGTTGAGAATGATACACTAACTATCTCCGGTGTAAGCTACACAGGTACCCAGGGCACCCTCACGCCGAGCGCGGATGGAACTTCACATACCTTTACACCAGCGCCTGACTTTAACGGTCAACTACCATTATCGTTTACCGTTTATGATGGAACAATCAATACAACGGCCAGTATTAGCTTAACCGTTGAATCTGTAAACGACGGCCCAACGATTACACAAACGTCAACAACAACCGTAGATGAAGCTGGCACTCCAACAGTTACCTTTGCCGTAAATGGTATCGATGATACAGCAACATTCACTGGGACAGCTGAAAATGGCACTGTAGTTGTTAATGATGATGGCGAAATATCTTACACTCCAAATACCGACTACAACGGCACTGATGATACCATCACATTAACCGAAAACATAGATCAATGGGCGTCATCAAGCACTGCAAGCAGCCAGTGGTCACATAGCAACTATGCGGCTCGTCAAGCGGCTGGTCACCCTAATACAGGTTTAAATGTTGGCGATAATCAAGTGGAGCACCCTTTTGCTTGGGCTGAATTGGGATCACAAAGAACTACAGAAAATACCTTAGACCTAACCTATCCTACACCTGTTAATATCACACAGATTGTTGCTAGAGAGACTTATAATGCTGGCTCCATTAGCAAAGTAGAAGTCCTGAAAGATGGTGTTTATGTGACAGTCTATAGCAATGATGGGACGACTGAAACTGGCGGCACCATGTCAGGTGTAAATCCAGGTAAAGTATCTGATACCACAATCACACTCGATCCACCGCTCGACTATTTGTCAGATAAAATTAGAATAACTGTAGGCAATGACAATAATGAATATAATGAAATTGATGCTGTTAAACTGATAGGAGCCGAAGTTGATGCGCCCGTTGTCACTGTTAACGTAAGTGACATTGATACAACCCCTGTGATTGCTGCACAGTTAACAGCAAGCGTAAATGAGGACAATACACTTATTCTTACTCAAGATGACTTGCTAACTTATGCAAATGATGTTGACGGCGATGCTTTAACCGCTTCTAATCTTCAAGGAGAGGGTATTACTATTACTGATAATCAGGATGGTACTTATAGCATCACGCCTGTTGCTAACTTCAATGGTGTTGTAAATATTAGCTTTGATATAGACGATGGTAATGGAGCAACCGTTTCATCAAATATTGATGTTACGGTCGCGGCCGTAAACGATGGCCCTGTTGGGGTAAATGATACCGCAGCCACCGATGAAGACAGCGCAATTACTATAGATGTACTCGCCAATGATACCGACATCGATGGTGATGCATTAAGTATTCACTCGGTAGTTAGCGATGTTATGTTAAATAATATCAAAGTTGGTACTGCCTCAATTGCTAGTGTTGATACCGTTAAGAGCACAAGCTACATCAACCCTACTGATGCAACTTCAACAAGCAATCTTTACTCTACGCTAAAAGATGATGTCAACTACATCGGGGGTGCCATTGTTGTTGATGGTACTACCTATGATAATGGCATTTCAATGCATTCAGAAGATGCAAACGGCGGTATAAGCACTGCTACATTTGCTGTGCCAGATGGAATGACTAACTTCTCCAGCATTATAGGAATGACAAATGCCGGTGGAAATGTTAATTTCCGAATTTTAGTTGATGGCGTAGAGCAATTTTCTAAAACTTCAGTTACATCCTCTAGCGATGGCGACAGGCTTAATATTGATGTCTCTGACGCGTCAACAATCACTCTTATTGTTGAAAGTAATGGGTCTAATGCTCGCGATCATGCAGTGTGGGCAGAGGCTAAATTTGAAGAAGTCACCCCAACAGATCACATTATATTCACGCCGAATGATGAAATGGATAAGCTAAGTCAAGATGAAATTGCCAATCTACAAATCAATTACACAGTTACGGATGGATCTGGGGAAACCTCTGATGCAAGTGTTGCCGTTGCAGTTACTGGGGTAAATGAAGCGGTTGTCATTAACCCCGCTAACCCGCTTACATTTGATACAAACGAAGATACCATGATCACCATCACGCAAGAGCAATTATTAGCGAATGCGTCAGATGTTGATAGCAATGATACCTTAACAGTGACGAGCTTAACCGTACCTGATGGCTTTACGGTGCACCAAAATACCGCTGGTGACTATGAGGTCACGCCAAAGGCTAACTTCAGTGGTGATTTCAATATTAGCTTTAAGGTAACCGATGGTAATGGTTCAACCGTGTCATCGACTGCTAAAGTGACAGTTGCTGCGGTTGCAGATGATACGAATATTACCATTACAAATGCAGTTGATCCCGCAACTACAAACATTGTTTTTGCATCTGATGATTTTGAGTCAGGTGATGGAGGATGGAATGCCACAACCAGTGATTCTGCAAATTTGAGAACTGGCGATATGCTCGGGCAGTTTGGCAATTCTAATGGTGAGCAAGTTATATCTAAAACATACGATGTCCCAAGCGGTGTTAATGAAATTGAATTAAGTTTCACACTCCATGAAATAAGCTCTTGGAATAACGAGGTTTTTTCTATCTTCATTAACGGGCAACAATATACAGCTACCCATTTAACTATGGCTGGTAAGCCTACATCTGATTCGGGCTCCATGAATTTATTTGATTCTAGTAACAATAAGGTGGGTGAAATAGTTCATGGCACCGATGCCATTGCCTCTGGCATTGGCCAGTACGGGACACAGAATTGGAGCCAATCTCATCGGGTTACTCTTACTGTACCAATCGCTGCAAACCAAGACACAGTAACCGTTGGTTTTGGCGCACAACTTGATGGAGACCTTGCTAATGAATCTTGGGGGGTTGATAATATTGAACTGGCAATTTCGTCTGAACACCCTATTGTGAATGGAACAGAAGATACTGCAGTCCCATTAGGCATTATGCTGACGCAAGAAGATACCAATACTAGTGAAACCATAACTAGTCTTATTATGACAGTGCCAGATACTGTTACACTCTCAGCAGGTACTAAGAATGATGATGGAACATGGTCATTAACGCGCGCTGAGTTAAACAATATAGAAGTAATACCAAATGATAATTTTAATGGTTTGGTCGAATTAAACCTGGCGGTTACCAGCGTTGAAACTTCAAATGGCGACTCAAACACATCCAATCAAAGTTTTAAGGTTTATTTTGAGGCGGTAAACGATGCTACAGTAGCTGTTAATGAGACGTCAAAAAACGGTACTTTAGTTTTAGGTAACAGTGATTCCCTTACTCTGGATACAGGACTTGCTAACAATACTGGTAAAAGCACTATTTCAATGTGGTTTAAAACAACAGATCTCTCTGGAGAACTTTTCGGTGTGACTAGTCCTGGCGGAGGCGCTGATAGACAACTATCGCTTACCTCTGAGGGCGGACTATCCGCGTATACATGGGGTAATACAAGCGGGACTGAAACTATCAGCTCAACTGGTGTAAAAGTTAATGATAATCAATGGCATCATGTTACTTATAGTTTAGATGGAACTAACACGCACCTTTACATTGATGGCCAATTGGTTGCAACTGGTTCAATGGGAACTTCATCCTTTAACTGGTCAACTCACCTTAGGATTGGGCGTAACTTTGAGGGTGAGATAAGAGACGTAAAAGTATTTGAGGACACTGGGGCTACAGCTGATGAAGTCGCTGAAATCTACGCTGGAGACACACCTAGTACTTTAGCAGATAACTTGAAAGTATCCTTGGATTTTACGGGTAGCGATCCTTACAACGATTCAACATCAAATAACACCGTGACGCAGTCTGGAGCTCCTGCGACAGAAGAGCAATCAGTATTAACCGCTCCAAATAGTGGGGAAACAAACTTTGACGTACTTGCCAACGATAGTGATGCCGATGGTCAACTGTCAATTCAAAGTGTAACAACACCAGTTGATGCAAATGGCAATTCGGTGGGATCCCTCAGCATTGTCAACGTTAATGGTATAGACCAAGTACAGTTCACCCCTACTCCAGGGCTAAATATTACTGGGACAGGAACTGAAGCAACCTTTACTTATACGATTATAGATACACATGGGACAACCACCACCGCTAACGCATCATTCAGAGTAGAACCGGTTGTCCTAACAGGGAACGTAATTGATGGCGTTATAAAAGGACTTGCTTATACCACGTCATCTGGGATTGAAGGCTTTACTGATGAGAATGGCGCATTTAACTTTATTGACGGTGACACTATTACCTTTAAGGTAGGTAATGTTGAATTAGGTACTATCAGCTCTGAAGCAGCCAAAAGTGGCAAAACATTTTTACAAGATATTGCGAATGTAGATCGCTCCGATTTAAATGATCATTACCTTGAAAACATGGCCACATTTTTACAATCACTCGATAGTGATGCTAGCGACAATATTACTATTAGTCCAGAAATGCACGCAGCCTTAGCCAATGTTGATTTTAATTTAACTACCGCAACCGAAGAGCAAGTGCAGGCTTTAGTTGAAAGTATAGGCAAAACATTTGTCAATGAAGAAGATGCAATGAAGCATGTTCAAGAGATGCTTCAAAAATATACAGATATGGATAAAGACGACTTTGATGTACACACTGATGATTCAATCGAAAGCGCAACGTTAGGGACCTCACCACTAGCCGGAATAAGCTACACGACTAGCTCTGGATTAACTGGCATTACAGGTGCAGATGGCGCATTTAAGTTTATTGACGGTGACACGATTACGTTCGCCAATCAAGATGGCGATATTATTGCAGCTATTTCAACAGATGATATTGGTAACGATTCATTGATCACCATGGATGAGTTAACTAACATTGCCAAGCTATCAACACCAAGCCCATTTATCCAACAAAATGACTTGATTATTTTTAATCTAACTGATTTACAGTCTTATAATTCACTTAATGAAAATAGCGTAATAAATTCAATAGAGTATACTGGAGATGATGCTATTTTAACTACTGATGACAACGGAAATTATAGTTTTTGGCCCGTATCTGACATGCCAACAACGATTACCTTTAAAATTAATTATACCGATCATAATGGCAAATTATGTTACATAAATAGCACGTTTTCTCCCGAAATTAATGTTCAGGAACTTGAGTCGAAAGCGCAACAAGAAAACAGCAATGAAAATAATGAACTAACACTTGATCAGAAAGACTCACAAGAAGAAATAAATGAAAATATCGACGATAATAAATCTGACTTTGATTATCTTATTTCACCTGGAGCACATGTGGAAATTCAGATGCCTATTGAATTTTTATCAAATGACAATATCAACTCGGTTAAGATCACAGGCCTTCCAGATGGAGCTATTGTTACCAATGCACTAAAAAATAATGATGGTTCATATACCATAAATGGCGAAAATGAATCCTTTAGCATTTCCACCAACAATGATTTCATTGGAAAATTAGACCTGTCCTATAGTGCTTTTGATCACTTTAACAAACAGATCGCTGAGACTGAGCAGTGTGCAACAGTTGATGTTGCAGATAAGCACGCTGGCAGTAGCGATGAGTTTAAGCCAGTTGATTATTTACAATATACTGACAGCAAAAATGCTGAAGATAAATTGGCATCTGAAAATAATGCAGCATCTCAGTCTAACTCAACATCATCGCAGGAAAGCAATGAGTACTTAGATAATAATAATGATATTGCAAATTATTAATACTTGGAGCCCAGTTTATATAAGCACATGCAACGTAAAAGTGCTTTATCAGCAAGATCCTTTGCTAGTCGCATGAGTATATTCCCATGCTACCTCGAAATGCAATATTAGCAAGGAAAATTGTACATTTTTAGCTTGGATGGGTATAAATAGTCGGTATGGCTTGGCGTTTATGTTGCGTACGTTGGTAGATAGCGATCAGCTTATCTTGTATTTCTTGTGCTACTTCTTTTCCTTCCAAAAAGTCATCGATTTGCTCATAGGTCATGTTAAGTGCTATTTCATCTTCAAGTAATGGTTGCTCTTCTTCTAGATCAGCCGTGGGAGTCTTTTCAACCAGCTGGGATGGAGCCCCAAGTGCATGTGCAATCAATCTTACTTGGCGTTTATTGAGCCCAAATAACGGCGCCAAATCACAAGCGCCATCACCATATTTTGTATAAAATCCAGTGATATTTTCTGCACTATGATCTGTGCCTACAACAAGTCCTCCTGTTAAACTTGCAATCTCATACTGGGCAATCATGCGCATCCGAGCTTTTACATTTCCCTTAATGAAATCAATATTATTACTCTCAATGAGGCTCACATTACTTACTTGTAAACCGATAAGTACCTCTTGATGAATGCCATTCGCGCCATTTTCTATATTTACGGTGACATGATGAGTAGCTTTAATGAATTGTAGTGCTAGTTGTGCTTCATCTTCATCTTTTTGAATCGCATAAGGTAAACGCACCGCGATAAACTGATAGTCATTAGTATTATCTTGTAGGTTAAGTGCATCAACCGCTAATTGGCATAATCGTCCTGTTGTACTTGAATCAACGCCACCACTAATGCCCAGGACAAGTGTCTGGCAATCAGCATTTTTAAGCATGTTTTTGATAAAGTCAATTCGACGTTTTATTTCAAATTGAATATCAATAGTGGCAAGTACGTGCATTTCTTCTAAAATGATTTTTTTCATGTGGCGACCTTTTATTAAAAACTTAATAAATTAATAAATATACCCATAATACCTCAAAGCACAGTTTTTAAAGCAAAGATCTGTGAAAAGAGTGATGATTTAGGTAATTACTTCTATTTTAACTTTTTTTATCTTCACTAAGGCGTAAAATAATCAAATTATTATCACTAGTGGTGAGTTTAAAGATAAATCGAGGAGCTCCTCTTTTTTAATGAACTGGCAAGGTTCGCATAACTTACAATTGATCAGCTCTGCCATTTGAACGAAATTTATGCACAATGAATTTGTAATTGCTATAACTGATTGTTTTTTATTATTTATCAAGGTATCTACTATGTCTTTAAGTGTCGTTATTCTTGCTGCGGGTAAAGGTACTCGTATGCTCTCTTGTTTACCAAAAGTGCTACATAAAATTGCTGATAAGCCAATGCTCCAACATGTAATTGATGCGGTTAAAAGTCTTGGTGCTGATAATATTCATTTAATATATGGCCATGGTGGTGATACGCTCAAAAAAATTATTACTGAGCCAAGGCTAAATTGGATTGAGCAAAGCCTGCAATTAGGCACAGGTCATGCGATGCAGATCGCACTCCCTTACTTTAAACGTGATGAAAAAATACTAATTGTTTATGCTGATGTACCGTTGCTACAGGCAGACACGTTACAAAAACTGATTGAAGTTCAACCAAATAATGGTATTGGTTTATTGACAATTAATCTAGATGATCCACTGGGTTATGGGCGCATAGAGCGTATTAATGGACGCGTTTGTGGGATTGTTGAGCAAAAAGATGCAAATGAAACCCAGCAAAAAATTTGCGAAGTGAATACAGGTATTTTAGTAGCCAATGCCAGCGATCTTCAACGTTGGTTACCTGCTTTATCGAATGAAAATGCAGCTGGAGAGTTCTATCTTACCGATATTATTAAGATGGCACATCAAGAAGGAGGCGCAATTAAAACGGTTCAACCAACCAATGCATGTGAAGTTGAAGGCGTTAATAATCGTTTGCAGCTTGCAAAACTTGAACGTATATATCAATTAAATCAAGCTGAAAAACTCTTGTTGCAAGGTACTCAGTTACGTGACCCAAGTCGCTTTGATTTGCGCGGTGAGATCACTTGTGGCATGGATGTTGAGATTGATATTAATGTCATTATAAAAGGCAAAGTGACGCTTGGTGACAATGTGGTAATTGGTGCAAACTGTGTTTTAATTGATTGCAAACTTGCAGATAATGTTCAGCTTAAAGCAAATTCAATTGTGGAGAAAAGTATTATCGGTGAAGGCTCGCATCTGGGCCCTTTTGCGCGTATTCGCCCTGATACTGTATTAAAGAAAAATGTGCATATTGGCAATTTTGTTGAAATTAAAAAATCTACTTTAGGTAACGAAAGCAAATGCGGGCATCTAACTTACCTTGGTGACACGAGCGTAGGTGAGCGAGTGAATATTGGTGCAGGTGTGATCACCTGTAATTACGATGGCCAAAATAAGTTTCAAACAGTGATTGAGGATGATGCATTTATTGGCTCTGATTGCCAATTAATAGCACCTGTCACCGTTGAGAGAGGCGCAACAACAGGAGCTGGCACAACTATTTCACAAAATGTACCTCAAGGTAATTTAAGCATTTCGCGTGTTAAACAACGTAATATAAAAAATTGGAAAAGACCCGTTAAAATTTCAAAATAAAAAGTCACCGATGATAAAAAATTAATTTAGTTAATCATTTCAAAGACAACAAAGTTATTCGCCTCTCCGATTGCTTTTCGGGTAGCTAGCTCCAATTAGTTTTCGAGTTAGCAAACCGCGAGCAAAATTAAGCAAGACAATAACGCCTAGTTAGTCGTTTTTACGGATATTTAATTGACGATTGCAAACGTAAATTTTCTCAAGATGCTTCATTATTTTTTCAGGCATACCTTTTGGTAACTCAACTGTTGAATAATCATCGTTAAGTTTGATATCACCAATAAAGCGACTATTAATATTTGCTTCATTAGCAATTGCGCCCACAATATTTTTAACTTGAACACCGTGTGAACGACCAACATCTAAGCGAAATGTTTCAAGATCAACATCCGTTGGACGGGCTCTACTGCGTGTTTTATAAGTACGATTACCTCGCCCTGACATATTTCTTTCATTTCCACCACCATCAAAACCATTGCCCTTTGTACGAGGCTCTACAAATTTATTTTCACTCGGTTGTAATGGCTTTTCTTTTTGTGCCATTAATAATAGCGTAGCAGTGAAATCAATCTCATCCATTTCTGTATTATTTTTAAGTTGTTCAACAAGCGTACGGAAGAAAGTAAGATCTTCTTTTTGAGATAGTGCAAGCAGATTTTTTTGGAAATTCTCAATGCGAGTTTGTTTTACTTCGTCGCGACTTGGTAAATCCATTATTATTATTTTTTGACGTGTTGCACGTTCAATTGCATAAAGCAAACGGCGCTCACGTGGGGATACAAATAAAATTGCTTTACCTTTACGTCCAGCGCGACCTGTACGACCGATACGATGAACATATGATTCGGTATCCGTTGGGATATCGTAGTTAACTACCAAGCTTAAACGGTCAACATCAAGCCCTCGTGCGGCAACATCAGTGGCAACTAAAATGTCTAAACTACCTGATTTAAAACGCGCAATTGTACGTTCGCGTAATTGCTGATTCATATCACCATTTAAGGCGGCACTAGGGTAGCCACGTTCTTCTAAACGTTCTGCAAGATCAACCGTTGCCGTCTTTGTGCGGGCAAAAATTATGACACCATCATACTCTTCCGTTTCTAGCATTCTGGTTAATGCATCAAGTTTGTTTACACCACGTACTATCCAACATTTTTGTTCTATGCTTTCAACCGTTGATGTTTTTGTTTTAATTTTAATTTCAATTGGATCCTTCATGTAACGCTTGGTGATGAGTCTAATTTCGTTGGGCATGGTTGCAGAAAATAATGCTGTTTGGCGGTTATCTGGCATCTTTCCCATGATAATTTCAACATCATCAATAAAACCCATACGCAACATTTCATCTGCTTCATCTAGCACTAATGTTGTCAGTTTTGAAAGATCTAATGTTTTACGTTGTAAGTGATCCATAATGCGTCCAGGCGTGCCAACAATAACTTGTGGTCCGCGACGTAGGTTATTAAATTGTACGTTATAGCTTTGTCCACCATAAATAGCCATCACATGAAAATCATTTAAGTAACGCGCGTATTGTTGAAATGCTTCGGCAACTTGAATTGCGAGCTCGCGTGTTGGTGTAAGAACTAAAACTTGTGGGTACTTATTTTTAATATCAATATTTGTAAGCAGAGGTAATGCGAACGCAGCTGTTTTACCTGTGCCAGTTTGCGCAAGTCCTAGAACATCATAACCGTTTAATAGATGTGGGATACACTGTGCTTGAATCGGAGTTGGGCGTTCATAACCTAACTCCGAAACAATTTTTTGTAATGATCCAGGCAAGTTAAGCTCAGAAAAAAAAGAGATGGATTGAGTTGATTCTGTTTTAATTGATTCTGACATAGAAGCCCCATTTAATACGTTTAAAATTTTTGTTTTTTCGTATAATCAATTACGAAAAAAATCTAATATCATCCTATACCTACCATTATCCTTAATCGTTTTTTATCGGATAATATTATCTTTGAATACTTGCGTGATAACTTTTGAATTGTAGGTCTACTCTGAACATATTGCTGCATGTGTAATTTTTTAACATGAAGCAAGCGCGCGTAGTGTACTTTATTTCACTACAAAATACCCGCTTTTTTTGATCTTGCGCACAAATTAGATAAAAAAAATGGTTTCACTGGTCATTTCATAGATATTTTTGGAAGAAATTATTTTCTTGGCTTCAAAAAAAAATGCTAAATATTAGACTATGCCATTGGTATTAGGCTCTTTTTGCAAGCGAGTATTGCTTTTCAAGGGAACGAGCTACTGACTGCTTAGCTTGGAATAACTTGGTCATAAATAAACTTATATCAATAACGGGCACGGATCACATGATTGAAGCAATTTTATTTAGCATTTGAATTTAACCATGATATTATCATTTGCTGTTTTTAAACTTAAAAAATGAGAATACTATGGCGGACGTTTTACGATCTTACCGGGGAATAAACCCTACTATTGGTGATTATGTTTATCTTGATCCTTTTTCTTCCATCATTGGTGATGTCAGTCTTGCTGAAGATGTCAGTATTTGGCCTATGTGTGCATTGCGGGGAGACGTAGAGAAGATCACGATAGGAAAACGCACAAACATTCAAGATGGCTCTATTTTACATACGACAAGCAAAAGCGACTATTCCGAAAATTATCCATTACATATCGGTGAGGATGTTACTGTTGGCCATAATGCTGTGTTACATGCTTGCCAAATAGGTGATCGCGTTTTAATTGGTATGGGGGCAATTATTTTAGACAATGCGATCATTGGCAATGATGTCATTATCGGTGCGGGCTCTTTAGTGCCGATGCATAAAAATCTTGAATCTGGATATTTATATATCGGCAGCCCTGTAAAGCAGATAAAAAAACTAACCGAAGAAGAGCTTGTATATCTTAAACTCTCTGCAAGTCATTATGTCGCATTAAAAAATGAATATTTATAGCCATTAAAGTGAACAGCCTTTATACCCATGCTTTGTGAAAATGCAACGTCAACTGCGATCTCGATACCAGAGTAAGGCGTAACATGAGGTAATAGGGGACGTGCGCATCGAACTTTGCAACCCAAGGCTAGTATTTCAAGTTACCGACCAGAAGGGCGCGGCTCCTTGTTTAAATTTGCATAGTTATAAAATATCTCACCATAATAAGTATCCTTCAATTTTATGCTAGGTATCGCTGCCAATTTGCCTTGCTGATTTTACATTTCGGAGTAGCATAGGTATAGCAATCACGAGTATCTAAACACCAGAGACAATAAGGACTAAGAATATGACTATAGACTATAGCTCATTACGCAGCAATGTTGGCATGTTAGGCCAAATATTAGGCAATACTATTAGTGAACACCTTGGAACCGATTTTTTAAATAAAATTGAATGTATTCGTCAGCTTTCAAAATCATCCCGCGCTGGAAATAAAAAAGATCGCGATGCACTTCTTAAGATCCTCACCAGCTTAAATGATGATGAACTTGTCCCTGTTGCACGCGCTTTTACGCATTTTTTAAATCTTGCCAATATAGCAGAACAATTTCATGGCATTTCTCGTCAGTGCGATAATGAAGTTTGTGAGCCAGATCCAATACAACTGCTCATTAATAAATTAAAGCAAACTAATTTATCAAAAAACACCATACAAAAAGCAGTCTCTGAATTAAAAATAGATATAGTCCTCACCGCACATCCAACAGAAATAGCGCGCAGATCGCTCATTTACAAACATACTGTCATCAATGACTGTTTAAGTATGCTTGAATTAACTAACATTTCTGACAAAGAAAGAGCGCAACTCCTTGAGCGCATAAAACAACTGATCATCCAGGCATGGCATACAAATGATATTCGTACCAGACGTCCTACCCCCATTGAAGAAGCACAGTGGGGATTCGCTGTTATTGAAAATAGCCTGTGGGAAGCCGTACCTCAATATGTTCGTGAATTAGATGAAAATTTACAAAAAAATTTAGGCATTTCTCTTCCAACTGCCTCTTCACCAATTATTTTTACTTCGTGGATGGGCGGAGATCGCGATGGCAATCCCTTTGTTACCGCAAAAGTTACAGAAAAAGTATTGATCACAAGTCGTTGGGTGGCAATTAATTTATATTTACAAGACATCAACCAGCTTAATAAAGAATTATCAATGCATAATTGCGATAGTACAATGCGAGCTATTGTCGGCAAGTCTGATCATCCTTACCGTTATATTTTAAGAAAATTACGCGGCGAATTAGAAGAAACATTAACGGCATTAAGTGCAATATTGCAAAACCATAAATCAAATGCCATTGATATAATTACCACAACAGAGCAAGTCCAAACGCCTATCAAACTATGTTATGATTCACTTAACAATGTCGGAATGAACTCTATTGCCAACAGCTGTATTTTAGATACTTTACGTCGCATTGCATGCTTTGGTATAAGTTTAGGAAAACTCGATATTCGTCAAGATGGAGAGCTACACAGTAAAACGCTATCAGAGCTGACTGGTTATTTAGGTTTAGGTGATTACAATGCGTGGGATGAAACTCACAAACAATCGTTTTTATTGAAAGAGTTAAATAGTAAACGACCACTTATCCCCAATACTTGGAAACCCACTAAAATAGTACAGGAAGTACTCGATACTTGCCGGGTTATTGCCAAAACAGATCCTAATGCATTAGGTATTTATATTATTTCCATGGCGAAGGAAGCATCCGATGTGCTTGCAGTGCAATTATTATTAAAAGAAACAGGATGCCAGTTCAAAATCCCCGTCGTACCACTTTTTGAAACTCTAGATGATTTAAACCATGCGGCTTATGTCATAAAACGTTTATTAGCCATTGATTGGTATAAAGGCTATATTAATGGTAAACAGCATGTGATGATCGGTTATTCGGATTCGGCAAAAGATGCAGGCGTGATGGCGGCAAACTGGGCTCAATATAGAGCACAAGAAGCATTAATTAAAATTTGTAATACACAGAAAATTAAGTTGATTTTATTTCACGGCCGAGGTGGCACCATTGGTCGAGGCGGTGCACCTGCTCACCAAGCACTATTATCTCAACCTCCTGGATCACTAAAAGGTGGTTTACGCGTGACAGAGCAAGGTGAAATGATCCGCTTTAAATTTGGGTTACCTAAAGTTGCACTACAAAGTTTAAAGATTTATACCTCAGCGGTATTAGAAGCAAACTTACTACCACCACCAGCGCCTAAACAAGCATGGCGCGATCTTATGGAACAATTAGCAAAAGAATCTTGTGATGAATATCGTCATTATATCCGAGATGAAGCTGATTTTGTACCCTACTTTGCAAGTGCTACACCTGAAATTGAACTGGGCAAACTTGCATTAGGCAGTCGGCCTGCAAAACGTAAACAAAATAGCGACATTAGCAGCCTACGTGCTATTCCTTGGATATTTGCTTGGAGCCAAAACCGCTTAATGCTCCCCGCCTGGTTAGGTGCTGGCGCATCATTAAAAAAATTACTCACTGATGGAAAAAAAGAATTATTGCGAGATATGTATTCCCATTGGCCATTTTTCCATACGCGCTTAGAAATGCTTGAAATGGTATTTTTAAAAACTGATGCTGGTCTTGCAGAATATTACGAAGCACGATTAGTGCCTAAAAAACTGTGGCCACTGGGTAAGCGTTTGCGCGACAATTTAAAATTGACACAAGAAACGGTACTAGAGACCATTCCTGAACATAAGCTAATGCAAGAACAGCCCTGGATCAAAGAATCGATCAAACTCAGAAACCCTTATGTTGATCCTCTAAATATGTTACAGGCCGAGTTACTTTACCGCTCTCGTAATAAAAAGGGAAAAAATATAAATCCGCTAATTGATCAAGCTATTATGATGACGATTGCAGGTATCGCAGCTGGTCTACGCAACACAGGCTAATACTCATCGTTGATTGCTTGGCAGCTACGCACCACACATCTTGATAGTAACATGGGTATATAAAGGAAGAAAATGAACTCATTAGACACCATCGGATTACGCTGCCCTGAGCCCGTGATGATGATACGAAAATCTATAAGAAAGATGCATAAAGATGAAATAATAAAAGTATTTGCCGACGATCCCTCAACCACCCGCGACATTCCAAGTTTTTGCCGTTTTATGGATCATACTTTAATAGAGAGTCAAACCAACAAAATACCTTATTCCTACGTTATCAAAAAAGGAAAATAACGACCATTACTCTTATGGCTTAACTTACTGTTGCCTCTGATTATACCCATGTTAAAACGCAAGATTTCAATTATTTTTAAAAATTAAGTGCTACCTCTACCAAAGAGTTGCAATATTATATAAACTTCTCAATGTAATCCTTAAGGAGTATTTTCATGCTGGCAAACAATAAAGTATTAGTACTTAATGGTCCAAATTTAAATTTGCTCGGACAACGTGAGCCTGAAATTTATGGCTCAGAAACACTCGATGACATCATGCTAAACCTTTCCACTCAAGCCAAAAGTTTGCATCTTGAACTATCTCATTTGCAAAGTAATCGAGAACACGAGCTCATTGATAGAATTCATCTTTCAATAAATTCCATTGATTTTATTATCATTAATCCCGCCGCATTAACACATAGTAGTATTGCGTTAAGAGATGCATTATTAGCGGTTAATATCCCCTTTATTGAAGTACACCTTTCAAATATATATGCGCGTGAAGAATTTCGTCACCACTCTTACCTTTCAGATATAGCCAAAGGGCTGATTTGTGGCCTTGGTGCAAACGGATATCAATATGCACTGCAACATGCCGCAACACAACTTTCAAACAAATAACATAGCAGGACAAAATTCATGCCTTGGATCCAGCTAACACTTAATGCAACATCAAAAAATGCCCACCAAATTGGCGAACTACTAATGGACACTGGAGCACTATCGACTACCTTTACCAATCCTCAAGATAACCCTATTGTTGATACATTGTCAGATGATACACAGCTTTGGCCCAGTACCAACATCACAGGTTTATACGGCGCTGACTCGCAAATGCTCTCTGTCTTAGCAATGCTCAATGCAAGTCCTCTATTGAGTAAAGGTTTTTGCCCTAAAATTGAATTCCTTGCAGATAAAAACTGGACCCGTGAGTGGATGAATAACTTCCACCCGATGAAATTTGGCAAGCGTTTATGGATCTGCCCTAGCGAGTGTCCTGTTCCCGATGAAAATGCAGTGAATGTCATGCTTGATCCTGGACTTGCTTTTGGTGCAGGCACGCATCCAACAACCGCACTTTGTTTGAATTGGTTAGATACCCAAGATCTTAATAATAAAGTGCTGATTGATTTTGGGTGTGGATCTGGCATTTTGGCTATTGCAGCACTTAAACTCGGTGCCAAACGTGTGATTGGCATTGATATTGATCCACAAGCTATTGCCGCAAGTAGAGACAATGCGATCCGCAACGGTGTTTTAGATCAACTTACGCTTTATTTACCTGAATATTTACCACAGGGCATTTTAGCTGATGTACTTGTGGCCAATATTCTTGTAGATCCCTTACGCAAACTTGCAACAACGATCAAAGATCTTGTAAAACCATCTGGAACCTTGGCTCTTTCTGGTATTTTAGAGGAGCAGGGCGAAGAAGTACTGGATATTTACGATCAATGGTTTGCCATGCAAACACCTAAAGTAGACAACCAATGGGTAATACTTCTAGGCACTAAACATGCTTATACCCACGCACGTAAAAATGCACAACCAGCAAGGCAAATTGTGCCGATATGCGAGGCATAAAATTGAAGTATAGTTATTATCGTGGAAAATTTTATAACAATGCAAATTGGTGCAAGGATCCGTGCTCTTCGGGGCGCTAACTCAAAACCAGGCTTGCGTTGCAACATTCGATGCGTACGTCCCCATTACCTCATGTTGCTCCTTACTCTGATTCTCGAGTTCGCGGCTGACGTTGCATTTTGAGGTAACATGGGTATATTCTCATGCACGTAAAAATGCAAAATCAACAAAGCAAATTGTGCTCTTACACGAACTATAAAATTGCCCACTGCTGATTAACTGCGTTAATCGCCTGCCAGAGCATTAAAATAAAGACTTTAATGCTTAATTAGTTATTCTCAATAAATGTTTTATAACGATGCAAACTTAAACAAGGAGCCTTGCCGGTTGGAGCATGACTCGGTTTTTATATGACAGGAAGCAACCTTGCGCTGAACGTTTAATGAGCACGTCCCAATTACCTCAGCTGCGGCTTAACTCTGATCATCTAGACTGCAGCCGACGTTGCATTTTCACAAAGCATGAGTATAGATGTTTCGAGCAATTATACTTTCCGATGCAAAAAAATTATGCGCATCTCAAATATTAAGTCACCTGAATTTTGGATAAGCAACACTTCAAAACCTGCTATTTTTTACTTATCTTCATAAAATTAACTCAAAATAGCCAGCTCTTGCTTCGTCAATTTTCCTTGCTGGTTCATGGAGCTTGTGTGCTAACTAGATTTTTTATGAATACAAAGCAGCTCACGCTCAACAATTGGCAAGCCAATAACCAGCAAAGAATTAATATCTTTAATTGATTTTGCCGACAAACGATAAGTGCAGCTAGTGCTTGATAGGTTGAATATTGCGCAGTATTTAATGATCGAGTACTCGATTGACGTTTTATTTTGAAATAACTTACCGTTATTGAATCACTGCGCTGATCAGCCAGCTCGCAGGTTAACTGCGCAGATAATCGCGTACGACTACCGTTAATAAATAATAATTAATAATAAAAACAATCATATAATGACTCTATCACATACGATAACTGGCCATTTAAAATATAAAATTTAAACTTTAATTGGTTTACAAAAAAATAATTAAAAAATGATGGCTTATTAATCTTTATTATTTTTAAAAAATGAGTAGAATATATCTCATTAGCGAAGATTGTAACGATTATATATCGATACACTATATTCATGGAATTGCTATACATGCGAATTGGTAAATATCAATTAAAAAACAATATTATTCTAGCACCGATGGCAGGCATCACAGATCGTCCCTTTCGAGAACTTTGTCGAAAGCATGGTGCTGGTCTAGCTGTTTCAGAAATGCTTTTAGCTAACCCGCGTGTTTTGAATACCAAAAAATCTAAATTAAGAATGGATCTGCGCAATGAATCTGGTATTCGCTCCGTACAAATTGCAGGATCGCAACCTATTGAACTGGCACAAGTAGCGCAGTTATGTGTACAACAAGGCGCTCAAATCATTGACATTAATATGGGTTGTCCAGCAAAAAAAGTGAATAAGAAAAACGCAGGATCTGCCTTATTATCAAACCCTAAATTGGTTCAATCAATTTTAGAGAGTGTTGTTAATGCAGTTGATGTGCCTGTTATGTTGAAAATTCGTACGGGCTGGGATGTAGAAAATAGAAACGGTATCAAAATAGCAAAAATTGCAGAGCAATCAGGCATTCAAGCACTTGCTGTGCATGGTAGGACAAGGCAATGCCTCTTTAAAGGCAACGCTGAATATGACACGATAAAGCAAATTAAAGAAAATATAGCGATTCCCGTGATTGCAAATGGTGACATAACCTGTGTAGAAAAAGCCAAATATGTCTTAGACTACACAGGCGCGGATGCCATCATGATTGGACGAGCAGCACAAGGTGCTCCTTGGATATTCAACGAAATTAACCATTATCTAAAAACAGGGGAGCGACTTGCTCCGCTGTCAAAAACGGAAAAAGCTAAAATATTATTAAGCCATGTGCGTGCAATGCACGCGTTTTACGGCGAAGTAATGGGGCCTCGTATTGCTAGGAAGCATATTGGTTGGTATTTGCAATCACAGAAAGAGTTTAATTACTTTAAACGACAGTTTAATGCGCTTGATTGTCCAATTGAACAATTAACCGCATTAGAACATTACCTCAACCAATAAAGAGCTTACAAACATGTTAGAACAAAACACATCTCCAGAAACACTAACAACTCCGACAAGTTTCTCTGCTATGGAACAAATATCTCAACGATCTCTTCGTGACTCCGTTCGCCAAGCAGTATCTTGTTACGTTGCAAATTTAAATGGTCAAAGCACAACTGAGTTATACGAAGTTATTTTATGCGAAGTTGAAAAGCCAATGTTAGACATCATAATGCAATATACACGAGGCAACCAAACTCACGCAGCGTCTATGCTAGGTATTAACCGAGGTACATTGCGCAAAAAATTAAAAAAATACAGTTTAAATTAATCAAGAAAATTTCTAATTTTTGTATGTACCAGTTATTGTTAAAAAATGATGTATTGTATCGCAAATTCGACAGTCAGCTTTACACTGTAGCAATTGAAAATTAAATAGCATACAAGGCTACGTATTTAATTTAACCTTGAAAATTTTACGCCTTAATCTGATCGTTGATAACACGGCTGGCAATGCATTTTGAAGTAACTTGAGTATAATACCCAAGTTACTTTGTTACTTTGTTACTTTGTTACTTTGTTACTTTGTTACTTTGTTACTTTGTTACTTTGTTACTTTGTTACTTTGTTACTTTGTTACTTTGTTACTTTGTTACTTTGTTACTCAAGTTTCGGAGTTCATATTCGTTGAAATTATAGCTTTTTCTGTTTTATTTTCCATCATATCAGTGCCTCTTGCCGTATTGTGAATTGATCCATTTGTAGCGCTTTCGTAAAAAAGCCAATAACAGTTTGATCGATCTTTTTTAAGATCTCTGATTTTTTACTTTCGGTTAAATTACCTATTTCATTGAGAGCGCCTGCAATTAATGCTTTAAATAAACCCCATAATTTACACCCAAAATTCAACGTCGTAAGGCTTTCTTCAAAGTCATTTCTAACCTCACTTAACTTGGCTCCCACTTGCTCTTCTTTTGCAAATAATAGTAAACAAAAACGCAATCCAGTTAGATGAATAGAAGCGATGTACGCACCATAGTGGCGGCTTTGTTCTTTTAAAAAACCAAGCTTTTGTTTCGCCTCTTTAAAGTAAACTTCAATTCCCCAACGTAGTGCATATATTTCAAGTATTTTTTCATCTTCAAGTAGGCTATCCGTTGATAAAAAGAGAGCCCAATCATTTTTGCTCGCTTGTTGTTTGGCTTCATTCATAGACCGAACGTACAGAAGCTTAACTTTAATCCATTGTGGATCTTTTTTAGTCTCAGTCGTTAAATTCAACTCAACAATAATTGATTTGCTTTGGTAAGGAATATTTTTTAGGTTATGCCATTGACCTTTGATATGTTGCTTATATAACTCTTCAGCGCTCAGTAACTTACTCTCTCCATTTTCCATAAAGCGATACTTCATTTTATTTCGCTTCATTCGAACAATTGCTACAAGTGATTGTTCCACCGTCATTTTTAATATTCGTTTCGTTGCAAACCAAGCATCTGCTAAAAAATATTCGGCGTTAATACCATTGCGTATTGCTCTTGATATCATGTCGCAAACCATATCAGGTTTAGTTTGCTCTCTTGACTTTTCGTAACGTTTTGCTGCAATACTACGACCATCTTTAAACTGATAATCAGCAACCTGTCTGTCAGTTTTACTGATAAATATTTCATTATCAATCGGCGTAAATAACTCGTCATTAGCAAGGCCTAGCGTCACTATTTGTTGCCCATTGACACATCGAGCGGTTAAGTGATCGAAGTGCTTTGAAACACCTGGCATCTTTTTACCACGTCTGATTTTAACGGAATCATCGATAACAAAAGCATTCAATTTATTTCCTTCATGGGGCTTAAGTATTTTTTTTGCTGTCAATAATTGTAGCTTTCGCCAATCCAAGTTTTCATGGTTAATAAAATCGTAGAGGGCATCTTTTTTTGAGGATGAGAAACTCAATAACGCATCCCTTGAGAACATCGAAACAGAGTTTACTTTTAGCCAAACCCACAACATCAAGAGGTACACAACACTGTCAGCTGAAGTGCCAGATCGTTTGTTAAATTTTGCGCGTTTTAATAGATCTTTAAAGCCAATGTTTTTCCATGTTGTACTAAACGTATTATCTATATTTAGATTTTGTTGATTAAGTAAATCCGCAGTAAGCGATGGTAAACCAAAATCATTTATGTCAGACTTCATTTTATGCCTCTTGTGTTTTTTTTATTGTCTAGTTAACAAGAATTATAACACAAGTAGGTATTTTATTCTTTTATATAAGCATGTTAGGGTGTTTTTATTGGTAAATATGAACTCCGAAACTTGAGTTTGTTACTTTGTTACTTTGTTACTTTGTTACTTTGTTACTTTGTTACTTTGTTACTTTGTTACTTTGTTACTTTGTTAATATGTTGCAAGGATCACCGCAATATACAAGTGCATCACAAGATAATGCGCAATTAGTTAACTGCTAAATCAAAGACCAATTGAGAAAATTTCATAATATCAAACGTTGCATTTGAATTATTGCACTCCTGAAAGACTAGCGAAAAACTTAATCTAGAATAACCAGTACTGATCCTATTTTTGCGTATCATCAAGGAAACGTTAAGCTCATACTAATTAACAAAGTGATAAAAGTTCTACCGCTAATAACTAGCTTACGTTGCATTTTTACGCCACATGGAATGGATATAAGTAAAAGTCTTTATTAACCCCAATATTGATTAAATAATAACCAATATAAAGGAAATAAATTAATGTCCAATAGCAAAACTATATTGGGCAAAGAAACACATAAAATCTTGGCACCACATTAAATTATTTTTTTTTTGTGAGAATCAACACAAACTACACTGTAAAATAGCTAGAAAAACAATTTTAGCAAAATTATACTTTACATTTAGTCAGCACTTGCAATACATTTATAACCATATTACGCATAAGCACAAAAACATGATTTTTGTCATTATCGTAATGTAAAATATATTCACGAAAAATGGAACTTAATATGAATAAAAACCAACTGATATCTGATATTTCAGAGAAATCTGAGCTATCTAAAACTCAAGCAAAAGCCGCAATCAACCAAATTATCACGAGTATTACTAGTAGCCTAAAAAACGGTGAACCTGTTCAACTTATTGGTTTTGGTACATTTAAAGTAAACCACCGTAGCGAACGGATGGGACGCAACCCACAAACGGGGGCTGCAATTAAAATTAAAGCCGCAAATGTCCCAGCCTTTGTCGCAGGAAAATCTTTAAAAGAGTCAATAAATATCTCTTAGTACTTAGCTCAATAGTACTAAGTTAATTTATTAGCCTTACTGGTTAAAATGAGTTGATTTTGCGTTAAAAATCTTGTCAAGGATCACTCTTAAAGAGTTAAAATCTTAAGGTGATTTTAGTGCGAGATGATTAACGCAGTTAAGTAATAAAAAGGTGACAACGGCTGCCTTAAATTAGCTCATTTTAGCTGGGTGATATTTATAACTCAAGTTTCGGAGTTCAT
Organism: uncultured Psychromonas sp.; assembly: GCA_963682165.1. Lineage (GTDB taxonomy): Bacteria > Pseudomonadota > Gammaproteobacteria > Enterobacterales > Psychromonadaceae > Psychromonas. Next base: position 168,815 of record OY821666.1, read on the forward strand.
ATTTACCAATAAAAATACCATAACATGCTGATATAAAAGAATAAAATACCTACTTGTGTTATAATTCTTGTTAACTAGACAATAAAAAAAACACAAGAGGCATAAAATGAAGTCTGACATAAATGATTTTGGTTTACCATCGCTTACTGCGGATTTACTTAATCAACAAAATCTAAATATAGATAATACGTTTAGTACAACATGGAAAAACATTGGCTTTAAAGATCTCTTAAAACGCGCAAAATTTAACAAACGATCTGGCACTTCAGCTGACAGTGTTGTGTACCTCTTGATGTTGTGGGTTTGGCTAAAAGTAAACTCTGTTTCGATGTTCTCAAGGGATGCGTTATTGAGTTTCTCATCCTCAAAAAAAGATGCCCTCTACGATTTTATTAACCATGAAAACTTGGATTGGCGAAAGCTACAATTATTGACAGCAAAAAAAATACTTAAGCCCCATGAAGGAAATAAATTGAATGCTTTTGTTATCGATGATTCAGTTAAAATCAGACGTGGTAAAAAGATGCCAGGTGTTTCAAAGCACTTCGATCACTTAACCGCTCGATGTGTCAATGGGCAACAAATAGTGACGCTAGGCCTTGCTAATGACGAGTTATTTACGCCGATTGATAATGAAATATTTATCAGTAAAACTGACAGACAGGTTGCTGATTATCAGTTTAAAGATGGTCGTAGTATTGCAGCAAAACGTTACGAAAAGTCAAGAGAGCAAACTAAACCTGATATGGTTTGCGACATGATATCAAGAGCAATACGCAATGGTATTAACGCCGAATATTTTTTAGCAGATGCTTGGTTTGCAACGAAACGAATATTAAAAATGACGGTGGAACAATCACTTGTAGCAATTGTTCGAATGAAGCGAAATAAAATGAAGTATCGCTTTATGGAAAATGGAGAGAGTAAGTTACTGAGTGCTGAAGAGTTATATAAGCAACATATCAAAGGTCAATGGCATAACCTAAAAAATATTCCTTACCAAAGCAAATCAATTATTGTTGAGTTGAATTTAACGACTGAGACTAAAAAAGATCCACAATGGATTAAAGTTAAGCTTCTGTACGTTCGGTCTATGAATGAAGCCAAACAACAAGCGAGCAAAAATGATTGGGCTCTCTTTTTATCAACGGATAGCCTACTTGAAGATGAAAAAATACTTGAAATATATGCACTACGTTGGGGAATTGAAGTTTACTTTAAAGAGGCGAAACAAAAGCTTGGTTTTTTAAAAGAACAAAGCCGCCACTATGGTGCGTACATCGCTTCTATTCATCTAACTGGATTGCGTTTTTGTTTACTATTATTTGCAAAAGAAGAGCAAGTGGGAGCCAAGTTAAGTGAGGTTAGAAATGACTTTGAAGAAAGCCTTACGACGTTGAATTTTGGGTGTAAATTATGGGGTTTATTTAAAGCATTAATTGCAGGCGCTCTCAATGAAATAGGTAATTTAACCGAAAGTAAAAAATCAGAGATCTTAAAAAAGATCGATCAAACTGTTATTGGCTTTTTTACGAAAGCGCTACAAATGGATCAATTCACAATACGGCAAGAGGCACTGATATGATGGAAAATAAAACAGAAAAAGCTATAATTTCAACGAATATGAACTCCGAAACTTGAGTTATAATAATGTTAATGCAAATGATATTGGTTTATAATCGTACTACTTTAAAATAGTAGGAAATAACCCATGCTTACGCTTTGTAAATTTCAACATCAACGTGTTAGTCAAGCGTTATCTGATTATTTAAATAAAATAGCGATAAAAAATCATATTGAACAAAATGCGGATAACTTTTTAATTATATTAGAAGATGACACGCAGCAAACACTCGCACAACAAGAGCTAGACTTATTCTTAAAAAACCCAAATGCAAGCAAATACCTATCTGCAAGTTGGCATACAGGATCAACCGATCAACCTCGTGATCCTGAGGCTTTTGCCAATTCTAATTTCATGGCAAATTTTATCCAACATGGTGGAATTTTAACGCATAGCATTTTTTTTATCTGTTTGATTATTTTTATCGGCATTTACTTACGACTCTTTGATCCAACCCAGTCCATTTTAAGCTTTTATCACACGCAACCATTTGACTTATCACAAGCATGGCGTTTTATTACCCCTGCATTCCTACATTTTAGCGTTTTACATATTACCTTTAATCTTTTGTGGTGGTGGCAACTCGCTGGCATCATTGAAAAACAGCAAGGAACACAACGGCTGACATTGATTTTTATATTTTCAGCCATTATATCAAACCTTACACAGTATTTTTTAGTAGGACCAAATTTTGGTGGCCTTAGCGGGGTTGTTTATAGTATTGCTGGTTACATATGGCTCTATGGACGCTTAAACAAACAAAGCTTAGTTAATTTATCAGATGCAATGTTTATCTTCCTCATGGCATGGCTGGTGTTAGGGTTTATTCATATTTTACCCATTAACATAGCTAACTATGCCCATTTAGCAGGCTTAATCAGTGGCTTAGTCATTGCCCTTATTACAACGGCATTAAAGCTAAAAGATTTGTAACGACTCAGTAGGTATAGCCGTTATCATTCAAAATATGCGCCTCGACCAGCAAAGCAAAGCCCAATATGAGGTAATGGTTATTATCACATCGAATGGCAAGCTTTGGCTGCTTACTTTCATATGAAAACCGAGTCCGATCCCGAATGGCGCTACTCCTTGCCGCAATTTGCATCGTTATAAAATCTCCCTCGATAATAACTCCCCTTCAATTTTATGCCTCGCATATCGGCACAATTTGTCTTACTGATATTGCATTTCGAGGTAGTATAGGTATAGGACTATCACCTACAGATCTGTATTGCGTTTTAACTGACGTGAAATAGATGCTTGTCTAATACTAATATCAGCAATTGCATTTTTGTTAATTGCGCTTTTATTAAAGGCAAAACATTGCTATCATGCTTTTTAAGTCTGTTGCTCATGTTATTTGATTATCAGCATCTCTTGTCATAGTCACAGTTGTGAAAATATACTCAAATAGCTATTTTTCCAACTAATTAAAGTGATGCACTGCAGCGTTGAATCTACAAAACTAAAGAAGATAAATATGCCATGCATACCAAACTGTCTGAAAAAGTCGAAAAAAAATAAACAAATACCCAAAAAAAAGACAGCCACAACCGATAGCGTAAGCAAATTAATAGCACGAAGGCATAGCTTAGGCGCTCGCCCGTTATCCGAAATACCACTCGCAGGGGAGCTGTTAAAATTAGCCTTTGAAGTGTGGGATAAACGAGATATGATTGAAAATCCCTATGATGTTTATAAAATTTATACCAGCATAGAAACTCAAGACAATCCCCAGATGAAAGCCGATGAGGCAGCGATTACTATATACTTGCGTAATATGTTATTATTAGGAATAGAAACGGGGAGACTCACAAGTCTACAAACCTTCAAAATGCCCTTACACGACTTGATTACCAGTCGAAGAAACTATTTGTATCACCAACTCCCCATATCCAACCCGAGCTTGAGACTAAAGATTAGCCGCCTTGTATTGGGCAGTGTTATAACGGTAGAAAACTATTTACTGCTACTAATGGCAACAGATTTCTTGTACTTTCACACAGAAACTCATAATAAAGATAAACACTCAGTGGGACACCGCGTATACCTAAATATTAATACAAATAATAACACCGATCTCAGCTCCGCCACCCATATAATGTCCTTCGTAGTCCGTGAAATTCTCCATAAAATAAATGGGGTTGTATTTGCAAAAATAGCACTCGCTGCGCGGGTAGATTCAATCATAATATATACGACAAACATCCAAATAGCCGACAAGGTCATCGCGAAACTAGATGAGTATCAAAATGAAAATGGTATCAACGGGTTCAGCTGTGCAATTCCAGCGATGACAAAATCCCAGTTATATGGTGTGGCAACGGCTTCTGAGCCACCTCATGTCACCATGAAAAAAGGCCAACTGCTACCAGCAAACAACATTGCCCCACCCAGCTTTGGAGCATTTAGAGCTGACTTGATCTATAATGCGCTTAAAGATTCAACGCAAAGTTATGACTTTTATGAACTCATTATGAAATACTTTAGAAATGCGGGAATCGATGCAAACGATCCTGCTATTCAGATACGTTATCGCTCTTGTCTAATAGAAGCCCAGATGAATTTAGCGGATCAGGTAATATCTAGTGCAACAAGGCGATAAAGTTAAAAAATCTACTTTAGATTGCTTGTCTTGTCATCAAAACGCCGCCATCAAAAATGCACCAGTGGCAAAATGCCTGTTATACTCATAAATTATACCCTGAATCATGGGTATAGCCATATCATCTGCAGATCTGTATTGCGTTTTAAGTGATGTGAAATAGATATTCATCTAATATTAATGTCAGCTATTTCAGTTTTGTTAATTACTCTTTCATTAAAGGCAAAACATTGCTATCATGCTTTTTAAGTCGTATTTTTATGTTCTTTGATTATCAGCATCTCTTATCACTGAATCAGTGGTGAAAACACACTCACCTGGCGATTTTTCCAACTAATTAAAGTGATGCCCGTCATAGTTGAATAGACAAATAAAGAAAAAATAAATATGCAATACATACCAAAAAGATGAAAAATCCCCAAAAAAATAAAAAACTCATCAAAAAAAGAACAGATACACCCTATAACGTAAGCAAATTAATAGCACGAAGGCATAGCTTAGGCGCTCGCCCGTTATCCCAAATACCACTCGCAGGGGAGCTGTTAAAATTAGCCACGGAAGTGTGGAATAAACGAGATATGATTGAAGAATCATATAATATTTATGAAATTTACGCGCAAAGTAATGCTGTAATTAATCCTCAGATGTACGCCAGTAATATAGCGCTTACGCAGTACTTTCGCAGTATGTTATCATTAGGGATAGAAACGGGGAGCGTGACTAGAACACAAACTTTAGACATTCCCTTCCACTACTTGGTTAACGCTAGAGAAAACTATTTGCATCACCGGATCTCCATATCCGAACCGAGGTTGAGACTGAAGATTCGCAAGATGGGATTGCCAAGAGGTATGACAGTCGAAAGATATTTAATGATGATAATGGAAACAGATTTTTTGTGCTTTCATACGAAAAATTATAGCCGAAAGGAGCTCACGGTAAGATATCGCGTATACCTAAATATTAATACAAATAATAACATCGATCTCAGATCAGCCACTCATATAATGTCCTTTGTCATCCGTGAAATTATCCATAAAATCAATGGGGTTCTATGTGTAAAAATCTCACTAGAGGGGCGCATAGATTCAATCATAATATATACGACAAACATTCAAATAACCAACAAGGTCATAGCGAAACTACATGAATATCAAAATGAACATGGTACCAGCAGGTTCAACTGTACAATTCCAGTTATGACAAAATCCCAGTTATATGGTGTGGCAACGGCTTCTGAGCCACCTCATGTCACCATGAAAAAAGGCCAACTGCTACCAGCAAACAACATTGCCCCACCCAGCTTTGGAGCATTTAGAGCTGACTTGATCTATAATGCGCTTAAAGATTCAACGGAAAGTTATGACTTTTATGAACTCATTGTGAAATACTTTAGAAATGCGGGAATCGATGCAAACGATCCTGCTATTCAGATACGTTATCGCTCTTGTCTAATAGAAGCCCAGATGAATTTAGCGGATCAGGTAATATCTAGTGCAACAAGGCGATAAAGTTAAAAAATCTACTTTAGATTGCTTGTCTTGTCATCAAAACGCCGCCATCAAAAATGTGCCTGTGGCAAAATGCCTGTTATACTCATAAATCATACCAATAAATCATCCTCTGAATAATGGATATATACCCATGTTACCTCAAAATGCAACGTCGGCATGGACTCGATGATCGATGATAAGGCGCAATATAAAGTAATGGGGACATGCGCATCGAATATTTAGCTCCAGCCGTCTTCATTTCATATAAAAACCGAGTCTGGTCCCAACTGGTGCTACTCCTTGCCCCAATTTGCATCGTTATAAAATATCTATAGAGCATAACTATACTTCAATTTTAGGCCAGGTGTAGCTGCCAATTTGCTACCATGATATTACATTTCTGGGTGGCATGGGTATATCACCTGCAGAGCTGTATTGAGTGTTAACTGATGTTAAATAGATGATCATCTAATATTAATCTCAGCAATTTTAGTTTTGTTCATTGCTCTTTCATTAAAAACAAAAAACTGCTATCATACTATTTAAGTCTGTTTTTATGTTCTTTGATTATCAGCATCTCTTATCACTGGAGACGTTATGAAAATATACTCAACTGACGATTTTTTCAACTAATTAAAGTGATGCACCCCAGTGCTCAATCTACAAATATAGAGAAGATAAATATGCCATGCATACCAAACTGTCTAAAAAAATCGAAAAAAAAGAAACAAATCTCCAAAAAAAAGACAGACACAACCACTGACGCAACTACTGACGCAACTACTTGCACAACTACTTACACAACTACTTACACAACGACTGACACAACGACAGATACAAGCTATAACGTAAGCAAATTAATAGCACGAAGGCATAGCTTAGGCGCTCGCCCGTTATCTGAAATACCACTCGCAGGGGAGCTGTTAAAATTAGCGACTGAAGTATGGAATAAACGCGATACGATTGAAGATCCATATGATATTTATAAAATTTACGCGCAAAGGAATGCTGTAACTAATCATCAGATAAGCGCCAGCGATACGGCTCTTACGTTATACTTTCGTAATATATTATTATTAGGGATAGAAACGGGGTGGCTGACTAGTGCACAATCCTTAAACATTCCCTTCTACTACTTGGTTAGCGCTCGAGAAAACTATTTGTACCACCGTCTCCCTATATACGACCCGAGGATGAGACTGAAGATTAGCAACCTTGCATTGGGCAGTTTTATGACGGTAGAAGACTATTTACTGATGGTAATGGAAACAGATTTCTTGTGCTTTCATTCACAAAATCATATCCAAAACCATCTCATAGTGAGATCTCGCGTGTACCTAAATATTAATATAAATAATAACATCGATCTCAGCTCAGCCACCCATATAATGTCCTTTGTCGTCCGCGAAATTCTCCATAAAATCAATGGGGTTGTATTTACAAAAATCTCACTAGAGGAGCGCATAGATTCAATCATAATATATACGACAAACCTCCAAGTAACCGACAAGGTCATCGCAAAACTACATGAATATCAAAATACAAATGGTATCAGCGGCTTCAACTGTGCAATTCCAATAATGACAAAATCCAAGTTATATGGTGTGGCAATCGCTTCTGAACCACCCCATGTCACCATGAAAAAAGGCCAACTGCTACCAACAAACAAAGTTGAGCCCCCCAGCTTTGGCATGTTTAGAGCGGACTTGCTCTATAATGCATTTAAGGATTCAACGGAAAGTTATGACTTTTATGAACTCATTGTTAAATACTTTAGAAATGCGGGAATAGATGCAAACGAGCCTGCTATTCAGCTACGTCATCGCTCTTGTTTAATGGAAGCCCAGATGAATTTAGCAGATCAGGTAATATCTAGTGCAACAAGGCGATAAAGTTAAAAAATCTACTTTAGATTGCTTGTCTTGTCATCAAAACGCTGTCAGCAAAAATGCCCCTGCGGCAACATGCCTATATACCAATAAATAATCTTCTGGATCATGGCTATAGGTATACCCCCTGCAGCTCTGTATTATGTTTTAACTTACGTAAAATAGATGCTCATCTAATATTAATATCAGCGATTTCAGTTTGGTTTATTGCTCTTTTATTAAAGAAAAAAGTTTCTGTCATACTTTTTAAGTCTGCTTTTTATTTTCTTTGATTCTCAGCATCTCTTATCACAGTAGCCGTTGTGAAAATATACTTAACTGGCTATTTTCCCAACTAATTAAAGTGATACACTGCAGCGCTCAATTTACAAATATAGAGAAGATAAATATGCCATGCATACCAAACTGTCTGAAAAAATCGAAAAAAAATAAACAAATCTTCAAAAAAAAGACAGACACAACGGCACACACAACGACACACACAGCAACAGACACAACCTATAACGTAAGCAAATTAATAGCACGAAGGCATAGCTTAGGCGCTCGCCCGTTATCTGAAATACCACTCGCTGGGGGGCTGTTAAAATTAGCCACTGAAGTGTGGAATAAACGAGATATGATTCAAGAGCCAGGTGATGTTTATAAAATTTATCTTGACATGGATACAATAGCCAATCCTCAGATACTTGCCAGCGATATGGCGCTTACTCAGTACTTTCGTAATATGTTATTATTAGGGACAGAAACGGGGATAGACACGAGTCTACAAATCATCCAAATGCCATTCCACTGCTTGGTTACCAGTAGAGAAAACTATTTGCGTCACCGGTTGCCCATATCCGCCCCTAGGTTGAGGTTGAAAATTAGCAACCTTGTATTAGGCAGTGCTATAACGATAGAAAACTATTTACTGATGGTGATGGCAACAGAGTTCTTGGGGTTTTATACGAAAACTCATAACAAAGATAGACACGCGGTGAAATATCGCGTGTACCTAAATATTAATACAAATAATAACACCGAACTCAGCTCCGCCACCCATATAATGTCCTTTGTAGTCCGTGAAATTCTCCATAAAATAAATGGGGTTGTATTTGCAAAAATAGCACTCGCTGCGCGGGTAGATTCAATTATAATATTTACGACAAACATTCACATAGCCGACAAGGTCATCGCGAAATTATATGAGTATCAAAATGCAAATGGTATCAGCGGGTTCAACTGTGCAATTCCAGTTATGTCAAAATCTCAGATATATGGTGTAACAACGGCTTCTGAGCCACCTCAGGTAATCATAGAAAAATGCCAACTGCGCCCCTCAAACAGACGTTTACCACTCAGCTTTGGCACATTTAGAACGGACTTGATCTATAATGCGCTTAAGGATTCAACGGAAAGTTATGACTTTTATGAACTCATTGTGAAGTACTTTCGAAATACTGGAATAGATGCACACGAGCCTGCTATTCAGATACATACTCGCTCTTGTCTAATGGAAGCCCAAAGGAATTTAGTGGAGCAAATAATAACTAATACAACAAGATTATAAAGTTAAAAAAATATACTTTAAATTACTTGTCTTGTCATAAAAACTTCGCCATCACAAATGTGCCTGTGGCAAAGTGCATGTTATACCCATGCAACGAAAACATGTACCGTCTTTGCAAGAGAAATTGATACAATACTATTTTATTAAGCGCCACTAAAAATTATGAATTGGTAAGAAGAACAAAATGAGCAAAAGTGAATATTTATTGGGAGTCGCTAAACGATCTGTATAAATTACTGTAAAAAAGATGATAATTTGCTTTGCCGTTTATAAAACATAGACAAAATAATGCTGGAAGAGAACAAGTCACAAATAATCATTTATCAAACTGAACCAAGATAAATTAGCACAGTGTGGAGTTAACTGTGTAAATTCTTGTAGATATTATTTCAACACTGTATTAGCTTTCATCAAAAAAAGAGTAATTTTATTAAGATTTACCACACAACCAGCGAAGCTAGCGCCACAGCAGCCTACAATTTACAAATGTTTAACCTTTAATTTAACCAGAATAAAGTCACCAAACATAAAGATGATTGGCGGAGTGGACGGGACTCGAACCCGCGACCCCCGGCGTGACAGGCCGGTATTCTAACCAACTGAACTACCACTCCAGTTAAATCAACAATACTCAATGAGTATCTACGTTAAGGCGCAGATAATACGGAGTTACTTTTGCTTAGTCAACAATGAATCGCAGAAAAACCGATTAATAATGCGATTAAAAGCAAAGTTGTTCGCTTTTTATTCAAAAATAAGGCTTTTTATGATTTGTCAGCCTTTTTAGAGCTTTTTTCTGATGACTGATCTTGAGCATCTGGATCCTCATCAATATTTTTAGGCTCCTTATTTTTCATTTTTTCTTTAACTAATAAAATAACCACCACAATAAGGACACAAGCCAATACAAATACAATGCTTAATGCAATCCAAAAGAAAATACTTAATCCAGGTGAACCGGCCTCATTTTGGCCATTGCCCTCTGCCGCATCGCTAATTTCCTTATTAGCATCTTCCGTATCGTCTTTGTTTTTAGCATCTCCTGTATCTTTGTTGTTTTTAGCATCTCCTGTATCTTTTTTGTTTTTAGCATCTCCTGTATCTTTTTTGTTTTTAGCATCTCCTGTATCTTTTTTGTTTTTAGCAACTTCCGTATTTTCTTTATTTAGTACTAATTCTTTCTTGCGCTTTTTTGCGGATTGTGGTGAAAGTAAAGTGAAAGCCTGTTGTGGAAGTTTTATTTCAATTTCTCTCCCCGAGACGGTGGTTGCTGCAGCTTTGCCTTCAAATAAAAAATCTCCATAAGTTAACCTTTTGCTCACGGTTTCATTAGCACTTGTTGCATTAATAATAATTTGCTCAACACCAGAGTTGGCTTTTTCTGTAACCGTTCCATGGATAATAACAGACGTTGGAATAATTTCTTTTTCATCAATACTTACTTTAAACTTAATCACTTCACTTGCTGTTTCAGGGACTATAGCTTCTATTTTAATTGGGGTAGGAAGGACGACTGCATCTCTATTAATTGCACGGACAAAAACATCATTTTTTGTCGATATATTAAATGTGTATTTACCGGGGACTAAATCTATAAATAAACGAGCGGTTAGTAATCCATCGAACGGTAAACTGTCATATTTTTTGCCGTTATCTTTATAGAAAAAAACTTTCTTTCGATACTTACCTACCAGGGAAATGCGAAGTTTTGCCCCGCTTGTATAACCTGGATCAACAAGTCTAACCTTGTTTTCTGTTAACGTTGCAGTGGTACTAAACAGCTCTTTCGAATAAAACGCTAAAGGTAAGTGATTGATATTTAGTTTAACAGGGCTCACCAAATTAATACGGTTGTTATCATCTAAATTAGCAATCGCTTGCCATGGGCCAATCATTGGCTTAGTGATGGTTATAATATCATTCTTCGCCGTGCTAACCCAAGCAACATTATCTGAGTGTTTTTGTTTAAACATTTTGCTGCCATCAGGTCTGATCAAAACAATTATTTGCCGGCCCTTTGAATGATTTAAAATAATAGTGACGCTTTGTGTTTTAGGATCAAGGCGAAAACGGTTATCTAGCAACGGGATGTCATTGGGCGCATAAATGGTATGCGCAAATAAATTTGTGCTAAATATAAGCAAGAGTGTGAAGATTATTTTTAGGTTTTCCACAAATACTCCTTAATCAATGCTAATCGACTTTTATGTGCTGCTAATTCATTTACATCTGCACGAATAACGGTTAATGGTGAATTAGCAATGCGCCTTCGCGGACCATAGTCTAATTCACAATTATCGTTGCCTGTTAAATTAAGTTTACCCTGTCCACCACTCATTACTAGATAAACATCAGCCAAAATTTCGGCATCAAGTAATGCACCATGCAAAACGCGATGTTTGCTATCAATACCGTAACGATCACATAATGCATCTAAATTATTTCGTTTAGCTGGAAACATTTTTTTTGCCATAACAAGCGTATCAGTAATACTACACATTGCTTGGGTTGCTTGGGTTTTTTGATTTAAAAAACGGAACTCTTGATCCATAAAGCCCACATCAAAAGGTGCATTATGAATAACCAGATCCGCCCCTTTTATAAAATCAATAAATTCATCAGCAATCTGTGCAAAAAATGGTTTATCTTTTAGAAATTCATCCGTGATGCCGTGAACGACAACAGCTTCGGGATCAACACTACGATCAGGTTTAATATAAACATGAAAATGGCGACCAGTTAAGCGTCGATTAATAACTTCGACACACCCTATTTCAATGATCCGATGACCAAGATAAATAGTACCATCTTTGTTCATACCTGTTGTTTCTGTGTCTAAAACAACCTGCCTTATTTGTTTGCTTGTCATCATTATTATCTTTATAGTGCGGTTTATTAATTTATTTTAACTTAACTAGTTGTTAATGTGGAATTCATAATGAAAAAAATTCAAATTTATACTGATGGATCATGTTTAGGCAATCCAGGACCTGGTGGTTACGGTGCTATTTTGATATTCAATGAGGTACGAAAAGAACTCTCGGAAGGTTTTGTGTGTACCACAAACAACCGAATGGAAATGCTTGCTTGCATAAAAGGCCTTGAAAAACTAACCCAACCTTGTGAGGTTGATTTAACCACTGATAGCCAGTATGTGCGGCAAGGCATCACGCAATGGATCCATCAGTGGAAAAAAAGAGGTTGGAAAACCGCCGCTAAAGCACCTGTTAAAAATGTAGATTTATGGAAAGCTCTAGATAAAGCACAAGAAAAGCATAAAGTTACTTGGCTCTGGGTAAAAGGGCATTCAGGGCACCCTGAAAATGAACGCTGCGATGATTTAGCAAGAGAAGCCGCAGAAGCGCAGCCTACCCAAAAAGATATGGGGTATAAGGATAATAGCAATAAGCCTAAATAACCTAGCTTCTGGATAAATAATCAACTAGCGCTCAACTGTAGTGGTCAACTAATTTTGGCCACGGTTCCGTATTCAAGCGCATAAATACGCTCAGACTGATTTACCGTGAGGGTGTAAACCTAACTGTGTAAATTTCCTCGATAAAATTCTACATCCTCAACTCAACAGTAATGTGAAGCTACAATATAACCTGGCTCGTTACCATTAGCGAGATATTTTAAAATTGCATTAAAAGGTGGGATACTAACCAGTTCTACCCAAAAAATTACTAAATAACCGACAAAATACTTATCGCTTATGTTTTTTTAACCATTTTAAAGGATCTTGTGCTTTCCCTTTGTAACTTAACTCAAAGTACAGACTATTTTTATCTTGGCCTCCAGAATGCCCTGCAAGTGCAATCGCATCTCCTGCAAAGACAATATCACCTTTCTTTTGTAATAAGGTTTGATTGTAACCATAAAGGGTTAAATAATTAGCACCATGATCAAGTGCAATCACCATACCGTAGCCTTGGAAATACCCAGCAAATAATACTCGCCCTGCCGCAACAGCTCGGACTTTTTCACCTTCGTTTGCAGAGATGGCAATACCATTCCATTTCACTTGTTTACTCCGTTTACTGCCAAATGTAGCAAGCACTTTCCCTCGAATTGGCCATTGCAGTTCCCCCTTTTTCTTTGCCATACTTGAATGCAAGGTATTTTTTCGTCTAATAATTATTTTTCTATTAGCTAATGCTTTTGCCGCTTCGAGTTCTCGAACTTGTTTCGCTTGTTGTTCTTGCTTTACTTGTTTTTTTAACCTAGCTTGTGATTTTGCGAGCTGTTGTATTTTTGATTTGTTATAACTTAAATTTTTCTTTAATAACCTTAATGCATTTTTGCGCGCTTTACTTTGCGCAACAAGCGCAATTTTTGCCTGTTTTTGCTTTGCATTGAGCTTTTTTAAAAGCGCGAGTGATTGCTTCTGTATAGATAAATTATCTTGTAGTTTTTTCTCTGTTAATTGTAAACTCTCAATGGTTTCTAATCTGGCTCGGTTTAAGTAAAGATAATAACTTTTAACGCGGATGACTTTGCTAAGATCGTCTTGGTTTAAAATGAGCTTAATAAGATTATGCCGCCCTGCCATGTATGCACTGATGAGCTGTTGTTCTAATAATTTTTGTTGTTTTTCTTTTTCTTGTTGAAGGCCTAGGGCCTCACTTTTTATCTTTTTTAACTGCAATGTTTCTTTTTTGATCTTATTTTTTGTTTGTGATACTTTCAAGCTAATTGCGGCTGTTTTTATTTCCGCATTTTTAACCTGTGTTTCTAATTTTTTCTGCTCTATTTTTTGCGCTGCATTTTTATTTTTTTGAGCGGTAAGCTCTTTATGAACGGTTTCAAGTTGTGGCGAAGCATCACATATTTGCGGCAAGATTAAGCTTGTCATAAATAATAATCCAAGCAAAACAAAACAATGTAATTGTTTTATTACTTTTTCAATTAATTTATTTTCCATTATTAATTTAACAACTCACTTTGTTTGCCATTCGACCTAAAAAATATAATTTGTCTATTTTACTTAAGTTTAAGTGTTATTTGTGTCTATATACCCAAGTTACTTCAATGTGATAAGCACATTGCCTGTCATTTCTTTAGGAATTTTCATACCCATCAAGGAGAGCATTGTTGGTGCCAGATCACATAACTTCCCATTGGGTTGCATTATTGCATCTCGACCAACGTAAATAAGTGGCACTGGTAGGTTTGTATGTGCCGTGTGAACACCTCCTGTTTCGGGATCGATCATTTGCTCTGCATTTCCGTGATCGGCTGTGATTAAACATTCTCCATCCACCTCTTTTAATGCCGCAACAACTTGTCCAATACAACTATCGACCGCTTCACAAGCCTTAACTGCTGCCTCATAAACCCCCGTGTGCCCAACCATATCACCATTAGGATAGTTACAAATAAGAACATCAAACTGTTGGCTTTTGATTGACGATACCAGCTTTTCTGTAAGTTCAGCTGAGCTCATTTCAGGTTGCATATCGTAAGTTGCAACTGCAGGAGATTTAATTAAAATACGTTTTTCGCCTTTAAACTCACTTTCACGCCCTCCGTTAAAGAAAAAAGTAACATGTGCGTATTTTTCTGTTTCAGAAATACGCAATTGCGTTTTTCCATGCAGAGCCAACCACTCACCCAGTGTATTGCTCAGCGATTCACTTGGAAAAGCTGCAGGTACTGTAATATTTTCTGCATATTGAGTTAGGGTTGCGAATGAAACCTTTGGTATGGCTGCGCGTTTAAAACCTGCAAAGTTTTCATCCGAAAATGCGTATGTTATCTCACGCGCACGATCAGCACGAAAATTTAAAAAGAGCAGCGCATCACCATCTTCAATAGCAGCTTTGTCGCCAATGACCGTTGCTTTGACAAACTCATCATTTTCATCTCTGGCATAAGCGTCTTCTAACCCAGATAATGGACTATCAGCGTGGAAGGCTGCTTTTGATTGGGTTAATAAATTGTATGCTTCTTCCACACGATCCCAGCGGGAATCCCGGTCAAGTGCGTAGTAACGACCCACTAATGTTGCAGTGCGCCCTTTCCCTAGTGCATCATATTTAGCGTCAAATTTAGCCAGTGTAGCAGCGGCGCTACGAGGAGGCGTATCGCGTCCATCGAGAAAAGCATGAACTAAAATATCTGTTGCACCACGTTTTGCAGCCAGTTCAATTGCCGCTAAAATATGATCCTCATGGCTATGTACTCCCCCTGGTGAGGCAAGCCCCATAATATGCACAGCTTTTCCTGCTGCAACGGCTTTATCAATCGCTTCTATAAAGATGGTATTTTCAAAGAAATCACCATCAAAAATAGCCTTACTTATTTTGGTTAAATTTTGATAAACAGTGCGCCCGGCACCAATATTGGTATGACCTACTTCGGAATTACCCATTTGTTCATTGGGTAAACCCACAGCTATACCAGATGCTGAAATCAAGGAGTTTGCATACTCTTTACAAAGAGTATCAAGTATTGGCGTGTTCGCATTTGCGACAGCGTTATCTGGCATTTTTGGTCGATTACCCCAACCATCCATAATTAATAAAACAAGTGGTTTTTTAGCTGTTGTCATGTCATTACTCCATTGATAATTTAAATTAAAAGAGAGTGTTGTGATTGCAATTTATTAGTTTACAACATTTGCAATTTTTGTCACTGAAAACCCACAAGATATGCCCAAGTTATCTCAAAAGATCGTGTCATACACTCCCTAAAATGCCAAGACAATTCACAAGATCCCTTTTGAGACACCGCGCTCGGACAATTTACTGAGATGATTTTGCATCTTGCCATACCTAGGAATAAACAAAATAAATTAATGTGTCAATATTGGTAGATATCCTTTGCCAGAAAAGCGCCTCTCGCGGTATAATAGTGAACTTAATATCAATGACACTAAGTTAACCACCATATTTTATTACGAAAAATGAGTCAATTAATAACGGAAATTGTGCCCGTTGCCATGATTAACTAGATTAATCATATCTCGGCATACTTTAATTATTTAATGGTTGAGGCCTTTACAAAACGTCCCACGAAGCAATAGCTTATTTTAACTAACAAGAAAAAAACATTGACAGTCCTTGATATAATTTTACAAAAATCCATTATAAACTACAGGGTGATATACATATGCACGAATACATTGATTTTTTATCCAATCATAAACTGCTTTCTTTAGCCTGGGTTGCCATTGCATTCATGTTAGTCAATAGTTTTATTCAAAGTAAAATGAGCAAGGTTAAAGGTATTACAAATCCAGAAGCTGTCGCTTTAATGAATAAAGAAAATGCTATTATTGTAGATATAAGAAGCTCTGATGCATTCAAAAAAAGTCATATTTTGAACGCCAAAAATATTCCCCTTGCAAAATTTGATAAAGACGGCTTATTAACGGTTGAAAAATATAAAAGCAGACCCATAATAGTGGTATGTGACTCAGGAGTTCAGTCTGCTGGTGGCACTAAAAAATTAATCTCTGCTGGATTTGAAAATGTATTCAATCTTTCATCAGGAATGAATGGTTGGATCTCCGCAAACCTCCCAACAACAGTGAAATAAAAATGAGAAACAAATTATGTCAACAATCGTTATCTATACCACGCCCTGGTGCCCTTATTGCGTTCGAGCGATAGCATTCCTTAACGACAAAAAAATAACCTATACAAACATTGATGTTTCTGATAATGATGAAAGAGCCAAGATGTGGGCATTAACAGGAGGGCGAACGGTGCCTCAAATTTTAATCAATGATCAGCCCATTGGTGGTTGTGATGAGCTCCTAGCGTTAGATAAAAGTGATAAATTAGATAAATTATTGAAATAATAAAAGGGAACTAACATGTCCGAAAAAACAGCAGAAGAGCCAGCTATTGAATTTAATATTCAACGAATATATGTAAAAGATATTTCTTTTGAATGCCCTAATTCGCCTGAGATTTTTCAAAAAGAATGGGAACCAAACATTGAAATGGGTATTGATACCTTAATTAAGGAAATAGACGACACTACTTTTGAAATTATTTTAACCCTGACTGTAACGACAAAAATAGATGAAGAAGTTGCATTCTTGTGTGAAATTCAACAAGCTGGTATTTTCACTGTTGGCGATTTAGAAAGCAAACAAAAAAAGCATTGTTTAAATTCTTTTTGTCCTAACATTTTGTATCCATATGCACGCGAAGCCATCTCAAACCTTATTAACCGCGGGACATTTCCACAATTAAATATTGCACCAGTAAACTTTGATGCTTTGTATGAAAATATATTAAACAATCAGCAAAATGAAAGCGAAAGAGAAAACCCTGCGACTAAATTAAATTCATAATTTTATCTATTAACTCAAGTCTCGTGAATATAAACGAGAGCGATGTGAGTAATTACTTTTATATTATTGTTTTTTTTCTTAAATAACACTCCTTTTGAGGTTTTTCAATGAATACTAAATGCGCTCTTGCAGTACTAGGTGCAGGATCTTACGGTACAGCACTTGCTGTATCAGTTAGCCGAAATGGGAACAAAACACTACTTTGGGGACATCAAGCACCCCACGTTAATCGTTTAAATAATGATAGAGAAAATAAAGAATTTTTACCTGGCATTGCATTCCCTCAATTACTCACGCCGCAATGCAGCTTAGAACAATGTTTAGCAGCCACTGACACACTCTTAATTGTTGTGCCAAGTCATGTTTTTGGAGTTGTTTTACAGCAAATTAAGCCTTACCTAACCGCTAAACACCGTATTGCATGGGCCACAAAAGGACTTGAAGCTAAAACAGGACGGTTACTTGAAGAAGTTGCGATTGACATACTTGGAGATTATGATCCCATTCCATTTGCCGCTATTTCAGGACCAACCTTTGCAATGGAAGTCGCTCAAGGTTTACCTACGGCACTTGCGGTTGCAGGATCAAATGTTGAATTCACCAAAGAGGTAGCAAGCCTTTTCCATAATAAAAATAATTTAAGAGCATATATCTCTAACGACTTTATTGCGCTGCAACTCTGTGGCGCTGTTAAAAATGTCATTGCAATTGGCGCAGGTCTTGCTGATGGCTTAGGCTTTGGCGCAAATGCTCGAACAGCATTAATTACACGCGGATTAGTTGAACTTACACGATTAGGTGTTGCGCTAGGTGCAAAAGAGTCATCATTTATGGGCATGGCTGGACTGGGTGATTTAGTCTTAACATGTACCGATAACCAATCTCGCAACCGTCGTTTTGGTTTATCGCTCGGCCAAGGTAAAGGCATTGAAGAAGCACAACTTAATATTGGCCAGGTTGTTGAAGGTTATCGCAATACTGAAGAAGTCCATAACCTGTCAACGCGATTAACTATTGAAATGCCTATTTGTGAGCAAATTTATAACATCTTATATTGCAAAAAAAGCGTACCAGAGGCGGCAAAAGATTTACTTTCTCGTGATATCAAAGAGGAATAATGATAGGTTTACTCAGCCTATAATGCCCCAGCAAATCTAAACAGTAAAATTAAGATTCTTATTCCTATTTGAGATAGTATCTATCAAAATAGGAGAATCAACATGAGCAAAAAAAGAACAACTTATTCTGCTGAGTTTAAAAGTAGACTTGTACTGGAGTTATTGGAAAATGAAAAAACTTGAGCTGAGATTGCAAATGAAAATAATATCACCTCATTGATCCTTGGGAATTGGAAAAAAATATTCCTGGAAAATGCTGTTATTGCAATGGAGCCTGCTAAAGCTATTAAAGAATATAAGCTGGAGCTTGTTGCAGCTTTAGACAAAAATGAAATGCTCACAAAAATTGTCGGTAAAATGACATCCTCGAATGAATGGCCAGAAAAAAACTAAAAAACTAAAAAGCTTGGGAGGATCTGATAAAAAGAAGTTAATTGAGCCTAAGCTAGAAAGCCTTTCAGTACCACAGCAATGTGAGCTATTGAATTTGAATCGGAGTACTTTTTACTACACTGAAAAAGTGAATAATAAAAAGCATGAGATTCAGCAGGAAATAGCCAAAGTGTTTGCTAAAACACCAATTTACGGCGCTAAAAAGGTGCATCAACAGCTTCAATAAAATGGAGTCAAGGCATCTTTAAACACGGTAGCAACATATCGAAAGGAGCTGGGTTTAAAGGCTATTTTAGCGGTTAAGCAAGTAACAACCACCCTAGCCAATAAGCAACATCAGAAATACAGTTATAAGCTTAGAGGCCTTAATATTTCACATGCTAATCAGGTATGGAGCACAGATATAACCTACATCAAAGTCAAGGGTGGAATGGTTTACCTTGCTGCGGTTATTGATTGGCATTCGAAAGCCGTCCTATCACACAAAATATCGAATACGATGAATTGTGCACTGAGCATTAACGTCTTGAATACGGCCTTGGATCGCTATGGAAAACCTGAGATATTCAATACAGATCAGGGAAGTCATTATACAAGCGATGTGCATACTCAAAAATTAAAACAGGACGGGATCTCGATATCAATGGACGGAAAAGGCCGAGCTACTGATAATATTTGCATTGAAAGATTTTACGACGCGCAAAATTCTCCCGTATTTATCTAAATGAATATGAAACTATCAAAGATTTACAAGAAGATGTATCCGATTACATTGAGTTTTATAATCACCAACGATTTCATGAAACATTGAAATATAAAAAACCAATGAATGTTTACCAAGAAGGAATTAAGGCGAGCTTAGCTTTATCAAAGGTATCTTAACTGTGGAATAAGAAATATTAAATAACTGTCTTGACTCTTTGGGTAGGTATACCTGTTCGCCGCCACCGTTGCATTTTTTCGTTACATGGTTATATATGACTGAGGCTATTATATTTTTTATTTACCAGATCAAAAAAGGTGCCAAAGCACCTTTTATATTCGCAATGCAGTTACCCTGCAAATAGATTCACAATACAGTTACCCTCCAAAATCTACTGCGTTTAATAATTCAGCTAGATTTTGCTCTGCTTCATCGGTATCAACAACAGTCACTTCTTCTTTAGGCTCAAGTGCTTTAGCTTTAGCTTTAGCTCGTGCCTTATGATGTGCGAAACCAGTACCAGCGGAAATCAATCGACCAACGATAACGTTCTCTTTGAGTCCGTGTAGTTTATCACGTTTACCAGCAACAGCTGCTTCAGTTAGAACGCGCGTTGTTTCTTGGAACGAGGCTGCTGAAATAAATGACTCAGTTGCAAGAGATGCTTTAGTAATACCTAATAATTGGTAATCAAATTTAGCTGGCGCTTTACCTTCTTCTTCTAATTTACGATTAGTTATGATCACTCTCACCACTTCAGCTTGATCGCCTTTTAAAAAGTGTGAATCACCCTTCTCTGTGATCACACACTTACGTAGCATTTGGCTAACGATAACTTCAATGTGTTTATCATTAATTTTAACGCCTTGTAAATGATAAACTTCTTGCACTTCGTTAGTGATGTAATTAGCAACTGGACTGATACCACGAAGCCGCAAGATATCATGTGGCGACTCTGGACCATCTGAAATAACTTCGCCAATTTCAATCTTCTCGCCCTCAAAGATGTTTAATTGACGCCATTTAGGGATCATTTTTTCATACACTTCACCATCAGCTTGTGTGATAAGTAGCCGTATTTTGCTTTTCGTTTCTTTACCAAATGATAATGTCCCTGACTTCTCAGCAAGAATAGCCGCCTCTTTTGGAATACGCGCTTCAAACAAGTCAGCAACACGAGGTAGACCACCTGTAATATCACGTGTTTTAGACGATTCTTGTGGGAGACGAGCCACTGCGTCGCCGACATTTACCTTTGCACCATCTTCAAGGCTAACAATCGCTTTTCCTGGTAATGCATATTGCGCAACTACCTTTGTACCTGCGATAAAGAGATCTTTACCTTTCCCATCAACTAATTTAGCTGTCGGACGCATCTCTTTACCTGCACTTGAACGCTGTGCTGGATCGATAATAACAATACTTGATAAACCAGTTATCTCATCGGTTTGTTTGTTAATAGTAATACCTTCGATGAAATCAACAAACTCAATTGTACCCGCTACTTCTGTGATAATTGGATGGGTATGCGGATCCCAGTTTGCAATAATTTCGCCAGAAGTGATACTTGCACCATCTTGTTTATCTAGAATTGCACCGTAAGGGAGTTTATGATTTTCTTTAGTACGACCTAAGTCATCAATAATCGTTAATTCCGTCGAACGAGAAGTAATAACTACTTTACCCTCTGAATTAATAACAAATTTTGCGTTGTTAAGTTTGATCTTCCCTGTATTTTTAACTTGCACATTGTTCTCAGAAGCGGCGCGCGATGCAGCACCACCTATGTGGAAAGTACGCATTGTTAGCTGTGTTCCAGGCTCACCGATTGACTGCGCCGCCATAACACCGACGGCTTCTCCTTGACCAACGATATGACCACGCGCAAGATCACGACCATAACAAGACGCACATACACCAAAGTCTGTATCACAAGTAATCACTGAACGGACCCAAATTTGATCGACAGAAGCGGCTTCGATAATGTCACATTCTTTTTCATTGAGTAATGTATTACGTTCAAGTAATACTTCATCTTCAGACCCAGGTTTGATCACATCTTGGGCAACCACTCGGCCTAATACTCGCTCGCGAAGCGGTTCAACAATATCACCACCTTGAATAAGCGGCGTCACGAGTAAGCCTTCAACACTGCCACAGTCTTCTTCGGTAATAACCAAATCTTGGGCAATATCAACTAAACGACGTGTTAAGTAACCAGAATTTGCTGTTTTAAGTGCTGTATCGGCCAACCCTTTACGCGCACCATGCGTTGATATAAAATATTGAAGTACATTGAGACCTTCTCTAAAATTTGCTGTGATCGGTGTTTCTATGATTGAACCATCAGGTTTAGCCATCAGACCGCGCATCCCAGCTAGCTGACGGATCTGCGCTGCACTACCACGAGCGCCAGAATCGGCCATCATGTACACACTGTTAAATGAATCTTGTTCTACTTTTTCACCTTTTGCGTTTAATACCGTATCTTTAGACAAATTGTCCATCATTGCTTTTGCAACTTGATCATTAGTACTTGTCCAAATATCAACGACTTTATTATAACGCTCACCAGAGGTGACGAGACCAGCTTGAAATTGATCTGAAATTTCAGATACTTCTGCTTCTGCTGCGGCAACAAGATCATATTTGTTGTCGGGAATAACCATGTCACCAATACCAACAGATGCACCAGAAAGGGTTGCATATTCAAACCCTGTGTACATTAACTGATCGGCAAATATAACCGTCTCTTTAATGCCGAGCAAACGATAGCACTCATTGAGTATGTTAGAAATTGCTTTTTTACCCATGTTTAAATCAATCAATTTAAAGGGCAAGCCTTTGGGCATGATCAGCGACAAAATCGCACGCCCAACAGTTGTTTCAATAATCGCGGTTTCTTCTGTTTGTGTCTGATCTTCGCTAATCGTAACCTGCGTCATCCGCACCTTTACGATGGCTTGTAAATTAACAACTTGCGCTCGGTATGCCTTTTCAGCTTCTTTGGCATTTTGGAACCACATTCCTTCACCTTTAGCATTAATGCGCTTACGCGTCATGTAATACAAACCTAATACAACATCTTGTGAGGGCACTATAATTGGCTCACCATTTGCGGGTGATAAAATATTATTAGTTGACATCATCAAGGTGCGAGCTTCAAGCTGAGCTTCGATGGTTAACGGTACGTGTACCGCCATTTGATCGCCATCAAAATCGGCGTTGTATGCTGAACATACAAGCGGATGGAGCTGGATCGCTTTACCTTCGATTAATACCGGTTCAAATGCCTGTATACCAAGCCTGTGCAGTGTTGGCGCACGGTTTAATAACACTGGATGTTCTCGGATAACGTCTTCTAAGATATCCCATACTTCAGGACGGCTTTGATCAACTAATTTTTTAGCCCCTTTAATTGTTGTCGACAGACCGCGAGCTTCTAATTTCCCGTAAACAAAGGGTTTGAATAACTCAAGTGCCATTTTTTTCGGCAACCCACATTGATGCAAACGCAATGTCGGTCCTACGGTAATAACCGATCGACCTGAATAGTCAACGCGTTTACCCAATAGATTTTGACGAAAACGACCTTGTTTACCTTTGATCATATCAGCAAGTGATTTTAAAGGCCTCTTGTTCGATCCTGTAATAGCGCGTCCACGACGACCATTATCAAGCAATGCGTCAACAGATTCTTGTAGCATACGTTTTTCGTTGCGTACTATAATATCTGGCGCGGCTAAATCAAGTAGTCGCTTCAGACGATTGTTACGGTTAATCACCCGGCGATATAGATCATTTAGATCAGAGGTTGCAAATCGGCCACCATCAAGTGGTACTAATGGTCGTAAATCAGGCGGAAGCACTGGCAATACGCTCAGGATCATCCATTCGGGTTTATTTGCAGACTGGTGAAAAGAGTCCACCAGTTTCAACCGTTTTACAAGCTTTTGACGTTTAGTTTCAGAGTTAGTTGTTTCTAACTCTTCACGCATTACTTCAATTTCATGCGCAAGGTCAATATCTTTAAGCAAAGCAAGCACCGCTTCAGCGCCCATCATCGCTTCAAACTCGTCGCCCCACTGTTCAACCATTTCTAAATATTCGTCTTCAAGCAAAATTTGACGTTTTTCAAGATCTGTCATGCCAGATTCTGTCACAACGAAAGATTCAAAGTATAAAATACGTTCTATATCACGCAGGGTCATATCAAGCATTAAACCAATACGAGAAGGTAATGATTTAAGGAACCAAATATGTGCAACAGGCGATGCGAGTTCAATATGTCCCATGCGGTCACGACGAACTTTAGATTGTGTGACTTCAACACCACATTTTTCACAAATTACACCACGGTGCTTAAGACGTTTGTATTTGCCACATAAACATTCATAGTCTTTGATGGGACCAAAAATCCGTGAACAAAATAGACCTTCGCGTTCAGGTTTAAATGTACGGTAGTTAATCGTTTCTGGTTTTTTTACTTCACCAAAAGACCATGACCGGATAACTTCTGGTGAGCCTAAACTAATTTTTATACTATCGAATTCTTTATTTTTATTCTGTTGCTTTAAAAAAGATAATAAGTCTTTCACACTATTTCTCCTGTTAGGAGTAAAAAAAGGCGCTTTACACGTTAAAAACGCCACTTATATTTACATTCTGCATGCTTAGAACATCACAGCCTCTGCTTCGTCTAGCTCAATGTTGAGGCCTAATGAACGGATCTCTTTCAACAATACGTTAAATGATTCAGGGATCCCAGGATCCATTTTATGTTCGCCATCAACTATGCTTTTATACATTTTAGTACGACCATTAACATCATCTGATTTCACCGTTAACATTTCTTGCAGAGTATAAGCCGCACCAAATGCCTGTAGTGCCCAGACTTCCATCTCACCGAAACGTTGTCCACCGAACTGTGCTTTACCACCAAGTGGTTGCTGAGTGACAAGACTGTAGGATCCTGTTGAACGTGCGTGCATTTTGTCATCAACGAGGTGATTTAGCTTGAGCATGTACATGTAACCGACGGTAACAGGACGTTCAAAGTCAATACCTGTACGACCATCTGTTAATATTATTTGACCAGACTCTGGTAAATCTGCCATTCTCAATAATTCACGAATTTCAGATTCGTAAGCACCATCAAATGCTGGTGTTGCAACAGGTAAACCTTTATAGAGATTTTCAGCCAGACGCATGACGGCTTCATCATCAAATTCGTTAATATCGACATGAGAAGGTGCATCACCAAATGAGTACATTTTTTGAATAAATTCACGCACTTTATCCATTTCAACGTCACGCTGGCTCTTGATCATACGTTCAAGTTTTTCACCAACACCTTTACAAGCCAATCCTAAATGCGTTTCTAAGATCTGACCAATGTTCATACGTGATGGTACACCCAACGGATTAAGTACAATATCAACTGGTACTCCATATTTATCATGTGGCATATCTTCAACAGGCACAATCTTTGAAATAACCCCTTTATTACCGTGACGTCCAGCCATTTTATCGCCTGGTTTTATACGCCTGCGCACAGCAAGATAGACTTTAACAATCTTTTGCATACCTGGTGCTAAATCATTACCTTGTGTTATTTTATGACGTTTAATCTCGAATTCTTTATCGTAATCAGCTTTTATTTCATCGTATTGGTTAATGATTTGATCAAGGTATGTCTGTTTAGTTTCATCATCAACAACGACTTCTAACCATTGAGCGCGTGGCATTTGCAGTAAGCGTTGTTCATTTTTACCAGAATCAACAAGAATGTTTAATGCTTTCTCAAAAATTGCGTTCTCTAAGATTTTGAACTTCTCAGTTAAATCTTTTTTCGCAGCCTTAAGTTGCATTGATTCTATTTCAAGGGCACGCTTGTCTTTTTCTAAGCCTTCTCGTGTAAATACTTGAACATCAATCACGGTTGCATAAGTTGAGTTAGCAACACGCAACGAAGTATCTTTTACATCCGATGCCTTCTCGCCAAAGATTGCACGTAATAGCTTTTCTTCTGGTGTGAGCTGCGTTTCTCCTTTTGGTGTTACTTTACCAACTAAGATATCACCTGAACGCACTTCTGCACCAACAAAAATTATTCCTGATTCATCAAGTTTATTGAGCGCAGATTCACCAACATTAGGAATATCTGCCGAAATTTCCTCACAACCGAGTTTAGTTTCACGCGCAACACATGATAGCTCTTGAATATGAATAGTTGTAAAACGATCTTCTTGTGCAACACGCTCAGAAATGAGGATTGAATCTTCGAAGTTAAAACCATTCCACGGCATGAATGCAATTTTCATGTTTTGACCAAGTGCAAGATCGCCCATATCTGTTGCAGGACCATCAGCAAGTACATCACCTTTTACAATTGGTTCACCAATTTTACAGGTTGGTTTTTGGTTAATACAAGTGTTCTGATTTGAACGTGTGTATTTAGATAAGTGGTAAATGTCAATTCCAGCTTCACCTGGTAGTGACTCTTCTTCTGAAACTTTAATCACAATACGAGAGGCATCCGCGTAATCGACAACACCACTGCGTTTCGCAATAATGGTGACACCAGAATCGATAGCAAGGCGACGCTCGATACCAGTACCAACTAATGGCTTTTCCGCGCATAATGTTGGCACTGCTTGACGTTGCATGTTCGCCCCCATTAAAGCCCTGTTCGCATCATCATGTTCTAAAAATGGAATAAGTGATGCCGCAACTGATATTATCTGTTGTGGAGACACATCCATATAGTCAATTTTATCAGCACTCAAGAACAAGGTTTCGCCAGCTTGACGACAAGGGATCATATCCCCTTCAAGCTCACCATTGGCATTAATTTCAGCCGATGCCTGAGCGATAACATAGTTACCTTCATCGATTGCCGATAAGTAATCAATCGTTTCGGTTGGTATGCCATCAATCACTTTACGAAAGGGTGTTTCTAAGAAACCGTAATCGTTGGTGCGTGCAAATGTTGCCAATGAGTTGATAAGACCGATATTTGGCCCTTCAGGTGTTTCGATTGGACATAAGCGCCCATAATGCGTTGCGTGTACATCTCGCACTTCAAAGCCCGCACGTTCACGCGTTAAGCCGCCAGGACCTAATGCTGAAATACGACGTTTGTGTGTCACTTCTGACAGCGGGTTATTTTGATCCATAAACTGTGAGAGTTGTGATGAGCCAAAAAACTCTTTAACCGCAGCAGAAATTGGTTTCGCATTGATTAAGTCTTGCGGCATAGCTGCATCAAGATCGCCTAATGATAAACGCTCTTTAACAGCACGCTCAACACGCACCAGGCCTACACGAAATGCATTCTCTGCCATTTCGCCAACGCAACGAATACGACGGTTTCCAAGGTGATCGATATCATCAACAACGCCATCACCGTTGCGAATAGCAATCAGCGTTTTAATAACAGATAAAATATCTTCCTTGCTTAATATACTAGAGCCTGTATCGCCTTCATTGCCAACACGGCGATTGAACTTCATTCGCCCAACTTTCGAGAGATCATAACGATCTTCTACAAAAAACAAGTTTTTAAATAAGTTTTCAGCAGCCTCTTTGGTTGGCGGCTCACCTGGGCGCATCATGCGGTAGATTTCAACAAGTGCCTCAAGGCGATTTGTTGTTACATCAGCGCGTAGCGTATCAGACATAAATGAACCACAGTTAAGTTCATTGGTGTAAATAACTTCGAAAGATTTAATGCCTGCTTGTACTAATTGCTCCAATAGCTCTTCTGTCAATTCATCATTAGCATTGACAGTAATTTCTCCAGTTTCTTTATTGATATAATCTTTGGCTGATACTTTGCCATTTAGATATTCAAGAGGCACTTCAATTTTTTTAATTTTTGCTTTTTCAAGTTGACGAATATGACGTGATGTCACACGCTTACCAGCTTCAATATAGACTTTGCCTTTTACAGATATATCAAATGAAAATTGCTCACCGCGCAATCGATCTGCTATCAACTCCATTGATAGTAAGCCTTTCTTAACAGTAAATACCGTTGTTTCATAAAACAGATCTAAAATTTCTTCTGTAGAATATTCTAACGAACGTAACATAATCGTTGCAGGGAGCTTACGACGTCTGTCAATGCGCACAAATAAGTTGTCTTTAGGATCAAATTCGAAGTCTAACCATGAGCCACGGTAAGGAATAACGCGGGCGTTATATAAAACTTTACCAGAGCTATGTGTTTTACCTTTATCATGATCAAAGAATACACCAGGGGAACGGTGTAATTGCGAAACTATAACACGTTCAGTTCCATTAATTACAAATGTACCATTATCTGTCATTAATGGCATTTCACCCATGTAAACTTCTTGTTCACGAATATCTTTCACCGTACCCGCTTTCGCGTCACGATCATAAATAACAAGACGCAATTTAACACGTAATGAAGCAGAATAAGTTATCCCTTGAACATGGCATTCTTTTACGTCGAACAGAGGATCAACTAATCGATAGCTAACATATTGCAGTTCTGATGTACCTGAGTAACTGACAATTGGAAATATGCTTTTAAAAGCTGCTTCTAGACCAAGTTCCCCAGTTAAATCTACTTCTATGAATCGTTTGAATGAATCTAATTGGATCGACAACAAGTATGGCTTTTCCATAACTTGTGGACGCTTCCCGAAATCTTTACGAATTCGTTTTTTCTCAGTATAAGAGTAATCCATGTAGTTCCTTTGCTTCGCTGATTAATGATTTTTGATTGCCACTTTAAGTGGACAACGGCGTCGCTTATTTTTTTAATGAGTGCATTATTTATGCACTTATTTTTTCTCAAAATCATAAACAAAATAATAAAATTTATAATTTCCTATACAGTAAAAAGGCCAGTGATCAATAAATCACCAGCCGCAGTCATTTTTATGACTAATAAGTAGGATTCCACCACCTATTTAAGTTCTACAGTTGCACCTATTTCTTCTAGAGTTGCTTTAAGAGTTTCAGCATCTTCTTTAGAAAGTCCAGCTTTAATCACTGTTGGACAAGCCTCAACTGCAGCTTTAGCTTCTTTAAGGGCAAGATCTGTCACGCTACGTACTGCTTTGATTGCTTTAACTTTGTTTTCACCAAACGCAGTCATTACAACGTCAAATTCAGTTTGCTCCTCAGCAACTTCGCCGCCAGCAACTGGCCCAGCTGCAACTGCCGCAGTTGCAGATACTTCAAATTTTTCTTCCATTGCTTTAATTAGTTCAACAACGTCCATTACTGATAATTCAGCAACAGCGTCTACTATTTGTTCTTTAGTGAGAGACATGAGTCAATTCCTACTTTTATAAAATTAATTAAATGACAGCTTTGCTAAGCTGCAGATTTTTCTTTCTGCTCGCCAATGGCAGCCAGAAGACGTACAAGTTTGCCCGCAGAAGCTTCTTTCATCGTCGCCATTAATAGCGCAATTGCTTCGTCGTATGTTGGTAATGTAGCGAGGCGGTCTATCTGATTGGCTTCAATAAATTCACCTTCAAATGCCAATCCTTTCACTTCAAACGTTTCATTGTCTTTAGCGAAGTCTTTAAGAAGACGTGGGCCAGCACCTGGGTGTTCGGTTGAAAATGCAAGAATTATAGGACCGCTAAAGGTATCTGCTAAACATGCAAAGTCAGTACCTTCAATTGCCCTGCGCGCTAATGTGTTACGCACTACGCGTAAGTAAACATTATTTTCCCGAGCTTGTGCTCGAAGTTTCGTCATTTCACTGACTGCGACACCGCGAGGATCAGCAACAACAGCAGATAAAGCAGATTGAGCAACTACTTTGACTTGGCTCACAATCTCTTGTTTATCTTTGAGTCTTAATGCCATTTTTTTACTCCTTGGTTACTCTGGGTTTCACCCTAGAAAATATCCTCACTATTTTATTTAAAACAATAAATGAGGTGCTATTTCGGTGCTCAGATCCAGTTAAACAATGCTTATCTGAGATCCACCACCATCTGCGTAGGAAATTAAGTTTATTGGTGGGGAAATTTAAAATTTCCCACCAATATTCACCTACGGTCTCAGAAGGGATAAAAGCCCCTCCAAAGTAAGACGGAAAATACAATAGATGATCAACCGTCTTGTACAGTTATTCAACTGTTAATTTATTAATTGTGAAAACGCTTATACCATTGCGGTAGCAATCGTTCCTTGATCTATTTTAACACCAGCACCCATAGTAGTAGATAGGTTAATACGCTTAATGTACTGCCCTTTAGCACCTGCTGGTTTGCCTTTATTAACCGCGACAAGCAACGCTTCAAGGTTTTCTTTGATTTGAACATCAGAAAAAGTAACTTTTCCGATGGTAGAATGAATAATGCCATTTTTATCGTTACGGTAACGTACTTGACCTGATTTAGCATTTTTTACTGCTGTCGCAACGTCAGTTGTTACTGTACCAACTTTAGGATTTGGCATTAGCCCCCGAGGCCCTAGTATTTGACCTAATTGACCAACAACACGCATCGCATCAGGTGATGCTATAACAACGTCAAAGTTCATTTCACCAGCTTTAACTTGTGCCGCAAGATCGTCCATACCAACAATGTCTGCGCCCGCATCTGTAGCGGCTTGTGCATTGGCACCTTGCGTAAACACTGCAACACGTACTTCACGTCCCGTGCCATGTGGTAAAACAGTTGCTCCGCGCACATTCTGGTCACTTCGACGTGAATCAATTCCTAAATTTATAGCAACATCAATACTTTCTTTAAACTTAACGGTTGCAAGTTTTTGAAGCAGTACAACCGCTTCATTGATATCATATTCTTTCATTACATCAATCTGCTCACGAATGTTCTTCATGCGTTTAGATAACTTAGCCATAGTATTAACCTTTTATTTCCAAGCCAATTGAGCGCGCAGAGCCCTCAATACAACGCATCATCGCATCAAGATCAGCACCTGTTAAATCAGGCTCTTTTATTTGAGCAATTTCTTTTACTTGAGCCTTTGTAACTTTACCAACTTTATCTTTATTAGGGACGCCAGATCCAGATTTGATACCAGCCGCTTTTTTAAGTAAGTAAGAGGCAGGCGGCGTCTTAATGATGAAAGTGAAAGAACGGTCACTGTAAACTGTAATGATAACAGGCACTGGTGCGCCTTTTTCGAGGGAATCTGTTTTTGCATTAAATGCTTTACAAAATTCCATAATATTAACACCGTGTTGACCAAGTGCTGGACCTACAGGAGGGGATGGGTTAGCCATACCAGCTGAAACTTGCAGCTTGATAAAGGATTCTACTTTTTTAGCCATGTTTATATTACCTATGGTTTGGGTATAACGCTAATTATTTGCGATTAGCTTCCCTTTAATTCATTTAGTTCAGTCGTGCGAATAAAATTAGACTGAATGTTGCTTTTTAGTTATTTGCTTCACAAAAACAATTGTCGGCAAATAAAAAAGGTGAAAAATTATAACTAAAACTATAATCTAATACAAGCTTATTTTTAATTTTATCAACATAAAGCGACATATACCTTTTGTCCAACGTTGACAGGGCATTTAAACGCGTTAATCTTTGCCTACAAATAGTCTCAAGGCGTGCCAATTGGGGACTTATAGTGCATAGGTTGCTTAATTTTGTGAACGCGACATATCAAGCCAAATTACCTCACAATTGACCTTGCTGATTTTTCACCCTGAGGTAAAATGTATATATCTCTAATGAGGAAGTCCTATGAAGATTATTTGCATCGAAGTTAGCTCTACAATTCGACGACTAATCGGTAATATTGTCATCGATTTAAAGCAAGAATACACCTCTGTTGCAACTGGAGAAGCATTATTAAAATCCTGTAAAAATGATAAATATGAGATCGTTATTATGGGTTATGAATTAACCGATTATAAAGCAGAAACGCTAATTAATGAATTAAGAAAATCCAATGAGTATAGCGATGTGCTTGTCTGGATATTAAGCAGCCAAACTATAACCAATAATGACATCATAAATATACCCTTCGTTAAATTTTTCAAAAAAGAAAATATTAAACATATTCATGCGCAATTGAGTAAACAATTAGGCTCTTTTCCTGATTTTCGTCCTTTATTAACCAAAAAAATATTATTAGTTGATGATAGCAATCTCTCTCGCATGATTGGACTAAGAGCTCTTACTAAATTGGGAGGCCAAGTAGAACAAGCATGCGATGGAAAAGAAGCCTTAGCCATGATGCTTGAAAACTCATATTCAATGGTATTAATGGACTGTGAAATGCCACTTATGAGTGGCCTCAAAACTTGTGAAGAATATCGCAAGCTCAAACCCTGCTCTGATCTCCACATTATTGCACTCAGCGGACATAATGCCGAATATAAGAAAACTATTATTGACGCTGGGATGAATTATTTAATCACTAAACCAATCGAGCCACATAAAATAATGCACGCGCTTGATGTGTTAGCCCATACTCCATCTCAATAAAATAATGATTCATTTTCAATGCTAAAGCGTGTACGTCATCTTATCAAAAAAAAGCCGAACTGACGCTCAGCATGCGACTTAGGTACTGCGCTTGAGAAAGCAATTAATCTTTTTCTACCTGAGAAAATTCAAGATCAACAGGTGTTGCACGTCCAAAGATGGAAACAGACACTTTTAAGCGATTTTTTTCATAATCCACATGTTCAACTGTTCCGCTAAAATCTATAAATGGACCGTCAATCACACGCACTATTTGCCCCGCTTCAAACAAGGTGCGAGGACGTGGCGAATCATGAGATACTTGCAAGCGATTCATAATGTTATCCACTTCTTCTTTTGTAATAGGTGCTGGCTTCTCTTTTGTTCCGCCAATAAACCTCAGCACCCGATGGATATTTTTCACTAAATGCCAGCTTGCATCATTCATTGCCATTTCTACTAGGACATACCCTGGGAAGAATTTACGCTCACTTTTCCGCTTTTGGCCAGCTCGCATTTCAACAACTTCTTCGGTTGGCACAAGAATTTCGCCAAAGTGTTTTTCCATTGCATTAAGCTTAATATGCTCAAGTAATGTTTTTTGTACGCGATTTTCATAACCCGAAAACGCTTGAACTACATACCATTTTTTTTCTTGTATATCTACTGCCATAGTGTCCCCTTAAATAGCCATTGTAAAGTATTCAACCACACGAACAAATATACCATCGAGGCCCCATAAAACAAGCCCAACAAGCACAGATACTGCTATAACGATCAGCGTCGTTTGAATTGTTTCTTGTCTCGTAGGCCAAACTACTTTACGCACTTCCATTCGCGACCCTTGGGCAAATTCAATAAATATTTTACCTTTGCTAGTAAACGCCGCAATAAATAAAGCAACCAAGACCATTGCCCCAAGAATAACCACACGCAATACAATATTTACTTGATCCGCGTATAAAAAGTTACCGCCGACCACCGCAATTAATAATAAAACGGCTACTGTCCACTTGATTCCGTCAAATGAACTCGTGGTGCTTTTTTCATCTATTGTTTTCATAAAGCTTTACTCACAGTTAATAATCGATAAAACCTTTACTATTATTGGCATTTTGCCTAAAAGGTTAAATAGTGCAAAGAAATATCTTAACACTTAAAAAACAATGCCGAAGTATAAGGATTTTTGTGCCTTTTGTAACGCAATAATATTACTTTTTCTTAAAAAAGAGTGATAAAAGCTATTTATTTGCTTATTTTCTCAATTTTACGCTGTCAACTTGATGATTTACTCCTTTTTTTAAAATTAAGGTTGCTCTGTATTTTGTTGGATTTATATTTTGCGATAGATTTATACCATTAATTTCATCCCATATTTTACTCGCTACTTGAAGCGCTTCGCTAGCCTGCATTTTCGAATAATGATAAAAAAAAGCATTAGGATCGGTAAATGCGCCTTTTCTAAATTCCATAAAGCGCTCATTAAACCATTGTTTGATAAGCACAGGATCAGCATCAACATATATCGAAAAATCAACAAAATCGGAAACAAAAACACTTTGTGTCTGAAGTGGTCGATGCATAGCACTCTGCAAGACATTTAAGCCTTCAAGAATGACGATATCGGGTTGCTTAATAGCAATTTTTTCACTAGGTACAATATCATAAGTTAAATGCGAATAAACTGGAGCTTGTAATGAAGTATCACCCGATTTAATTCGCGCAACAAAATCAATCAAGGTCTTCACGTCAAAACTTTCAGGAAAACCTTTTTTATCCATTAAATTTTTTTCAATCAGCTTTTTGTTGGGGTATAAAAAACCATCTGTTTTAACGATAATAACCTTAGGGTGCTCTGTCCAACGAGATAATAGCGCTTGTAAAATACGCGCAACTGTACTTTTACCGACCGCAACACTACCTGCTATACCGATAATGTAAGGCACATTCTGATTTTGTGTGTTCAAAAATTCATTGCGCACAAACTGCTGAGATTTCTGTGCTTCGACATAGAGGCTTAACATACGAGAGAGAGGCAAATAAATATCAACGACTTCTTCGAGCGAAAGACGTTCGTTGATCCCTTGAAGTTTTTTCAGATCATCTTCTGTAAGCGTAAGGGCTACATTGTTGCGCAATGCAGACCAGTTTTCACGCTCAAAAGTGATATAAGCTTGGTGAACATCAGGTCGGATTAGTGCTGACAAAATTTTCTTCTTCAACTTTTTTTTCCTGTGGGCTTTCATTGATGAAAATAGCGTTAGCATGCCCTTGAGGATCATCTGTATATATATGGTATTGCGCAGCTGGCTTGAGTAACCTTTGGTAAATGTTTACTAATACTGCGTCATAATCTTCAATTTTATTCAAACTTTTGAGATTATGATAGGCTGTATCAAAATCGCTTTGCATCCAACAAGTATAATCATAAAAATCAAGGTACGCTGCTTGCAAAAGATAAACACCTTCAATTATTATAATGTCTATATCGGTAAAATTATAATCAATAACTCTTGGCGATATTACATCATCTAAGGTTATCTTTTTTTCTAGGTTGCTAAATAGTTTCAGCGGAATAATCAACTCTTCAAACATTTCATCATAACGATAAGCGTTTAAATAGTACTCTTCAGGACTATTCATCACATTAAAACGAACATCTTTGGGAGATTCCCAATCAAGGCCGCGAACGAGTGCGACACGGATCCCTTCGACTTCCAAAAGTTCTGCTGTTTTCACGGCTAAATGTCTTTTCCCACCTCCCTCAATACCACTTATTGCGACAAGAAGTGGTTTATGCGATTCTTTTTTTATGTGAAATGATCTCAATATAGCTTCTAACTGCGCAGGATCATTTAATACTGTTTTCACAAGAAATTCCTATTTGAATTTTTTTTAATACCAATGACAATAAATCAATTATCAATTATCAATTATCAATTATCAATTCTCAATTATCAATTCTCAATTCTCAATTCTACTCTTTAAAATAAACTAAAAAATGATTCCTGCATTAATTTATTTGCTATTGTTAATTTTTTTTCTTGAGCAGATATTTAACTAAGTCTGTCAATTCGTTGCCATTTTTAACTGATCCAGTCATCACTTGATATTGGCCATTAACAATAATAGTGGGCACTCCTTGAATTTTAAATATTTCTGTATTACGTTTCATTTGCGACGCTAAACCTGCTGCTGAAAAACTGTCTAACGCACCTTTTGCTTTTGACTGTGAAATATTAAGTTTCGCAAATATTGCTACAATACCTTTCTCGCCATTGATTTGCTGACGCTGTACATGCAGTGTTTTAAAAACAAGCGCCGTAAATTCATCTTCAACACCTAATAACTGCGCCGCACCGAGTCCGCGTGTAAGCTCAGCTCCCATCGCTCCACCGAGAAAATCAACATGATTTTGCTCAAACTTGACATTTTTACCTAAGCTTTTTTTAAGATCCATCATAAATGGTTCGAACGTATAACAGTGCGGACAATAGTATGAAAAAAATTCCATGACCTCTGGTTGAGTTGTTGCCATAGGCTTAACAACTTTATAATTAACACCTTCTTTAAATACACTAGCTTGCGCGCATAACGGCAATAGTATTAATCCTATTAGCAGTACAAAAATTTTTTTCATTGTATTATTCCTCTTATTGATTGTAACCTGAATAAATAGATAATTCAGACGCCTTCATATTAATAATTTGTTGAGTTAATGATTGTAGCAAATCTTTCCAGTACTGGTCAGTAGAAAACCAAGGAAAAGCCTGCTTAAAAGCTGGATCGTACCACCTAAACGCAATCCATGTCACGTAATTAATGATCCGCAAACTACGCAATGCTTCGATTAATGTTAACTCCTTCATATTAAATTCAAATTGTTCTTGGTATCCATCTAATAACATATTAAGCTGAAGTTGTTTTTCCTCTCTCGTGCCAT
This sequence comes from uncultured Psychromonas sp., assembly GCA_963682165.1. Classification (GTDB taxonomy): domain Bacteria; phylum Pseudomonadota; class Gammaproteobacteria; order Enterobacterales; family Psychromonadaceae; genus Psychromonas. The sequence continues at coordinate 204,886 of OY821666.1, forward strand.
TTAAAAACATCCAAAGATCTTGTATGGCTGGCCCTGTTTTGCAATCATCAAAATCTACCAAATATGGATCACCATCAACATTCAAAATGTTACTCGGGTGGCAATCCCCATGTAATGAAATATCATGATACGGATTATTTTCTAAAATAGCCCCTGCTTGCAAAGCTACATCATCAATTAACTGAAAAAGCCTTTCCTTTATAGTCTTAGGAATAAATGCGCATTTTTTTATACTAGTTAATGGCGATGTAACCATTGTTTGTACATCAAGTTTGACACGTTTTTTTAATACTGTTTGTGACGAAATATTATGCATAGTACCAATAACTGAGCCTAGATCATATAAAAAATCAATATTATCAATGTCCATTGTTCGAGCAGATAAACTCTCAAATAAGGCAAAACGAAAGCCTGCAAAGTGAAATATAGATTGCCCATCTCGCATAATAGGCGCAGAAATAGCGCAATGATGCTTTTTTAAACTATGGCATAAATCATGCTCTTCTTGTAACTGCTCATCACTCCAACGCTGTGGTCGATAAAATTTAACAACGAAGCGCAGGTTATTTTCATCCGTAAAAACAGACACGCGGTTCTCATAAGAATTAAGCGCACAAAGCCCAGTCATCGGATAGATACCAAGTGATGCTAATGCATCGAGTTGTAACTCAGGGGTTAAAGATCCATAGCCGTCAACCATAAATTATAACCCTAAAAAGAAGGGGCTTTGCTCTTCAGTTACTTTTGTATTGTCTTTCATATTTGTTAATTTTAACGTAATCATTAGCTTGCTCTCTTTTATTCCATAAGGATCAACTGCAATAGCAATCGGTTGGGTAAATATCTCGCCTGATTTTATTGTTATTTTATCAGGGCCGATTAATTTGCCATGAGCAAGCCCTGAAAATGATAATTTATAAGTTTGCGTAGAGACGGTTTTATTTAGTATTTTAAGGGTATAAGTATTTTCAATAAGGCCTTCACTATTGACACGATAAAGCGCCGATCTGTCGCGCAAAACATCCATCTCAGTAGGGCTCAAATTTAAAATGTTAGCTAAAAACAGGCCACACATGATCAGTAAAATTAATCCATAGCCAATAATTTTAGGACGTAACACTTTGGTTTTATTGCCTTCTAATTTATTTTCTGATGTATATGAAATCAAACCGCGCGGGTACTTCATGCGATCCATTGTTTCATTACACGCATCAACACAAGCGCCACAATTTATGCATTCATATTGCAAGCCATCACGAATATCAATACCAACAGGGCAAACTTGTACACAAAGATCGCAATCAACACAATCGCCTAAATCAAGCGCTTTAGGAGAGTCTTTGCGGCGACGTGGCCCACGTTTTTCACCACGATTTGCATCGTAACCTACTATATAGGTGTTTTTATCAAACATTGTCGATTGAAAACGTGCATAAGGGCACATATGCGTACAGACAATAGAGCGCATAAAACCTGCATTAACATAGGTTATACAGGCAAAAAATAACACACTTGCAGTTGCCTCAAAAGAACTTTTTAAGCTAAAAAAGTCATAATAAAGACTAGTAACAGGTAAAAAGTAAGAGGCGAAAGCAAAACCTGTAAACAGTGAAAAAATTATCCATATGCCATGTTTAAGTGTTTTGCGCCAAATTTTATTAAAACTCCACGGCAATTGATCCAGCCGTTTTCGTTTATTGGCCGTGCCTTCTATGTGCTCTTCAAACCAAATAAAAATAAATGTCCATACAGTTTGCGGGCAGGTATAGCCACACCAAACACGACCAAGGTACGTGGTAAAAAAAAACAAACCAAAAGCTGCAATAATAAATACCCACGCAAGCAAGGTTAAATCTTGCGGGAAAAGGGTCATATTGAAAATGTGGTATTGTTGCTTCTCAATATCAAACAAAACAGCTTGATGGCCATTCCACCGTAGTAATGGCACCAGCAGAAATGTCAAAATTAATCCCCAGCCAGTGTAACGTCTGATTTTTTGGTAAACACCGTATGCTGCGCGGACATACACTCGCTTGCTCGGGTTATATCGATCGACCGTACTTGTTGTTGATGATTTTATTTCTTTAATTTTAATCCGCTCAACCATAACCTTTCTACCTTGCCGTTGATATTATTTAGTGAAGCCTCTGCGATTTAAAAGTGCGATAGCCAAGCGAGCTTGAATGGCAGAACAAGGTGCATATCGTCATTTTTATCCACTTTCCGAGAGTTAAGCAAAGCTATACTGTTTGAATTAATGTTCTTATACCCATGTTACTTCCAAATGCAAAATCAGCAAGGCAAATTGTGCCGATATGCTAGGCATAAAATTGAAGTATAGTTATTCTCTATAGATATTTTATAACAATGCAAATTGGTGCAAGGAGTCGTGCCCGTTGGTGCGCTAACTCGAAAACCAGCCTTGCGTTGCAACATTCGAAAAATAAGTCCCCATTACCTCATGCTGCGCCTTACTCTGATTATCGAATTCGTACCTGACGTTGCATTTTTTCGTTGCATGGGTATATACCCATGTTACTCAAGTTATTTTTTTACCCTCCCAACATATTCAGCTGAACGTGTATCTATCTTTACAATTTCACCAATTTGAATAAATAGCGGTACACGAATAACCGCTCCGGTCGCTAACGTTGCAGGTTTTCCTCCTGAGCCTGCAGTATCACCTTTTAAGCCTGGGTCGGTTTCTATCACTTCAATTTCAACAAAATTAGGTGGCGTTACAACAATGGGGCTATCATTCCATGTTGTGATAGTACATATATCTTGCTCAATTAACCATTTTGCCATATCACCCACAGATTTTACATCTGCGGCAATTTGTTCAAACGTGCTGTTATTCATAAAATGAAAAAATTCACCATCAGTATAAAGATAGGCAAGTTCAATTTCCATCACATCAGCAGCTTCAACCGATTCTCCTGATTTAAATGTTTTCTCAATAACTTTACCTGAGAGTAATTTTCGTAGTTTTACCCGGTTAAATGCTTGACCTTTACCTGGCTTAACCAGTTCGTTAGCGATAATAACACAAGGCTCTTTATCAAGCATAAATTTAAGACCTCCTTTAAATTCACTGGTATTATATGTTGCCATGTTCACCTCTTTCTAAATAAATAATAAAATAATAAATAAAGGACTAAAATAATTACAGTGAATAATACCCATACATTAGCCACTTGGCAAAAAGAACTGACAAATGCGATCAAAAATCCAACCCAGCTACTTAATTTATTAAATATTTCAGGTAAATTCTTAACGTTAAGTAATATTGCTCGCAAACAATTTCCAATGATTGTGCCACTGCCTTTCATCGCTAAGATGAAAAAAGGGGATATTGATGATCCTTTATTAAAACAAGTTTTACCTATTATGGATGAAGAGCTTATTTTTGATAACTATTTTACTGATCCACTTCAAGAGCATGAGAACATTCTTCCAAGCTTATTACACAAATATAAACGTAGAATTTTATTAATTGTAAAATCAGGATGTGCAATTAATTGCCGCTATTGTTTTAGACGGCACTTCCCATACCAAGATAATAACTTAACTAAAAGCCGTTTAAACAATGTTGTTGACTATTTAAACGATCATCGTGAAGTTAATGAAGTCATTTTAAGTGGTGGCGATCCATTAATGAGCAAAGATGATTTTCTACAATATATTGTGAGTACCCTTGAGACGTTACCACAGTTAAAACGCTTGCGGATCCATACACGACTACCAGTTGTTATCCCAAGTCGTATCACCTCAACATTCATTAACATATGCAAAAAAACACATTTAAAAGTGACGATTGTACTGCATATTAATCATGCAAATGAAATTGATACCCTTTTTGAAGCGCAAATACACAAACTTCACCGCGCTGGTATTCAATTATTAAATCAAAGCGTATTATTAAAAGGTGTCAACGATAATAGCGAAGCACTTATAAACTTAAGTGAAGCGTTAAGCCGTGCGCATATTTTACCTTATTATCTTTTTTTACTCGATAAAGTTCAAGGAGCACAACATTTTGATATTTCACCAACAACAGCTAAGGCGCTCCTACATGAAATGCAGAGTGAATTACCTGGTTATTTAGTACCAAAATTAACCGCAGAAATACCCGGAAAGAACTATAAAACCATCATAACTTAATAAAATAAGAGGGCAAATATGACTAAGCAACATGTTGTAAAGCAACTTCAAGAAAACATTAAAATTATTTACCACACAGCAGTTGATGCCGATAAACACTTGCAAGTTCTCCGCGAGCAGGACAAAGCCACATTCACCCAAGTGTTCAAAGCCGAAACTATTTTTAGAAATCATTCAAATACATTTCTTCCGTATGTAGAGGAAATCGCGGCTGATTTACAAGCAATAGAAACAGATACTGAGGAACACTATCAAAAATTATTACCCGAAATTGTCATTAAAATAGAGTTGTTGTTTAAAATGTTAAATTCCTTAAAAAATATAGAAAAATAATCAAAAAGCGCAAAATATAATACTTAGTTGTCATCTTCGATATTTTTTTATAGCGCCTACTTAAAAAATATGTTATTTAAAAATACGATACAATGATAAGGAATGTCAATGCTAGAATTAACTAATAGTATAAACGGATTATTATGGGGTAAAATACTTGTCTATCTACTCATCGGAGCAGGTGCTTATTTTACCGTTCGGCTAGGGTTTATTCAATTCCGGCATTTTTTTCATACTTTTACAATTATGCGTGACAGCCGTAAATCTGATAAAGAAGGGATTTCATCTTTTCAAGCATTATCAACTAGTTTGGCATCGCGTGTTGGCACTGGTAACTTAGTTGGTGTTGCAATCGCAATTACCGTCGGAGGGCCTGGTGCTGTTTTTTGGATGTGGGTAATTGCTCTTTTAGGCATGGCAACAAGTTTTGCAGAAAGCACATTAGCACAAATGTACAAAGTGCACGACCTAGACGGCAACTTTCGCGGTGGGCCTGCCTACTACATGGAACAAGGCTTAAACGCGCGTTGGATGGGAAGCTTATTTGCTATTTTTCTTATTATCGCCTTCGGCCTTGTATTTAATGCTGTACAAGCAAACTCAATTGTCGCTGCATTAAAGGAATCATTTAATTTTAATAACATAATCGCTGGGGTTATTTTAGTTATTATTTCAGCCCTAGTCATTTTTACTGGTATTCGCGGTATCGCAAAAGTCGCTGAAAAAATAGTGCCTGCAATGGCTATTATTTATTTAGCTATTGCTCTTTTTGTTGTCGTGACACACATCACCGCGCTGCCTGGTATCATTGCAATGATCGTAAAATCTGCATTTGGCTGGCACCAAGCAACAGGCGGCGCATTTGGCGCAATGCTAATGATTGGCATTCAACGTGGTTTATTTTCCAACGAAGCAGGTATGGGTAGTGCAGCAAATGCTGCTGCAACAGCATCCCCTAATCCTCATCACCCTGCATCACAAGGTTACGTGCAAATGCTAGGTGTATTCATTGATACCATAGTGATTTGCACAGCGACAGCTTCAATTATCCTTCTTTCTGGTGGAGTAGATTCATTTACGGGTATGGGTGGTGTTGAAATGACACAACGTGCACTGACGCTTGAAGTCGGCGATTGGGGGGGGCATTTTATTGCCATCGCACTATTTTTCTTTGCATATACATCAATCATCGCGAACTACTCTTACGCTGAAACAAACCTTATTTTCTTGCAAAAGAAAAAAATGCAAGGTGTCCTTTTCCTCCGTATTGCTGTGTTAGCGATGATTATGTTTGGTGCAATAGAATCAGATAACTTAATTTGGGCTCTCGCAGATGTTTCCATGGGCTTAATGGCAATCGTGAACTTAATTGCTATCTTACTTCTTTCAAATGAAGTTATTAAGGTTGCTAAAAATTACAACAAACAATTAGATGCAGGTAAAAAGCCCATATTTGATAGAACAAAAATACCTGGACTTGATAAAAAATTAGAACCTGGGATTTGGGAAAAAAAGCATTAAATCGACTTCTTTATCCAGTTTTCGGGATATGTTTTCTATGATCGCCACATATACCCATGCAACATCAGATACTAACTAAGCATATTGGCTAACTCAAGATCATATAAAAAAGGCCACATCATACATTTTGTCTTGTTGTTTTTTTACTTTTCCGTAGAATTAGCATAAATGAGCCAGTGAAATGAACTAATGCTATCTATAACCATCTGACTGGAAACTGAAAAATAAGATAGGTAAATTGTGGACTGACACTCTGCATAAAATTGCCATCTGATGATTAACTACGTTAATCTAGTAAAGTGAATAAAAAAGGGCTTTAATCCTTGTCTGTTATTATCTATAGAGAGTATATAACTTCGTTGATTGGTACAAAATGCTTTACATTGATGCGCAAGCTTAGAGATCAGCTCCACAGTACCAATCGAAAAAGCAAGCCGCATAAAAAAATTAATATTTTTTGTTTTATTAACCGCCAACGATAAGCCTCGCTAATGACAGATTATTAGCATTGCTGAGCGTTGAGTAAATTAAATGTTGCCCTTGCTTTCATTGCCTGGCTGCATCTGATGACATATCTTAAAATAGCACAATACATGACATATATAGGTATGTCACATTTTAATAATAAGGAATTAGATATCAATGTATCAAACACTTAAGGAATTGGTAGAGTCCTATCTAGCCCCTGATCAATGTGCTTTTATTTATAAAGCATATCAGCACGCAAGCATTGCCCATGATGGCGTGACGCGTGCAAGTGGAGATCCTTATATTACTCACCCAATTGCAGTTGCTGAAATACTTGCCGATATGCAACTTGATCACGAATCAATAGCAGCTGCCCTTTTACATGATGTCATCGAAGATACTCCAACAACACAGACAGAACTCAAAGAGCAGTTTAATACCACGGTTGCGGATCTTGTCCAGGGAATGACCAAACTGGCTAAGGTTGATTATAAAAATAAAGAGCAAGCTCAAGCAGAAAATATACGTAAAATGCTGATTGCAATGTCAAAAGATTTCCGCGTCATGCTTATAAAACTTGCTGACCGTGTGCATAATATGCGCACATTACAATCTCTTCGCCCTGAAAAACGTTTCCGCATTGCACAAGAAACCTTTGATATTTTCACCCCTATTGCAGAAAGACTAGGATTACATACACTTAAAACTGAACTTCAGGATTTAGCATTTCACGCACAACACCCTGCTCGTTATAATATTTTAAAGGCAGCTATCACTAAAGCAAGAGGCAACAGGAAAGACTTTCTTAAGCAAATGTGCAATGAAATATCTGAAAAACTTACACGCGTTGGGATCAATGCTGATGTCATAGGACGAGAAAAACACCTATACAGCCTATACAAAAAAATGCAGAGAAAAGGATGCAACTTTAATGATGTGATGGATATTTATGCATTTCGTGTTATCGTTAAAGATTTAGATACTTGTTATCGCGTATTAGGTCAAGTACATAACTTATATAAACCAAAAATCAACTTTTTTAAAGATTATATTGCCGTTCCTAAGCCAAATAGTTACCAATCTATTCATACAACACTTGTCACACACCATGGCGTAAATATAGAAATACAAATTAGAACAACTGCGATGGATAATGTTGCAAAACACGGCATTGCCGCCCATTGGAGCTATAAAGAAGGAGGAGGAAACACTAAAGCCACAACGCAGCTTCAGGCCAGAAATTGGTTCCAAGGCTTAGGCGACCCAATGGATAACACAACCAACTCGCTCGTACTACTTAGAAGCCTCAAAAGGGAGCTTGGAAATAATGAAGTGCATGTCTTAACGCCTCAAGGAGAAATAATTGTACTACCATCACAAGCAACCCCTGTTGATTTCGCTTATGCATTACATACTGATATAGGCCATCGTTGTAAAGGAGTGAAGGTCGATGGTGAGTTTTCAATGCTCACCAGCAAATTAGAAAGTGGGCAAACGGTACAAATATTACTTTCACAACGCACAAAACCAAATGCCCAATGGCTAAATTTTGTAGCAACACACCGAGCTCGCAATGCAATTAGACATTATTTAAAACAACAGCCAAGAGAAGTAGCTATTCCAGCAGGCAGGAGATTACTAAAACAAGCGCTCAACACAACCAGTATAACTGAAATTAGTCAAAAAAATATTGATAAAGTCGTAACGGATCAAAATTTAAATAGCTTTGATGATTTACTTAACGACATTGGCTGTGGAAAAATAATGAGCATACTAATCGCTCGATTATTACGCGGTAATACGCGGGAACTGACAGAATCAGATATACGCCAAGAAAATCGCCAAAGCGCTATTAAAGGCACTGAAAATATGATGGTCTCCTATGCTAAATGTTGTCGGCCATTGCCTGGAGACGAAATAGTTGCTCACATAACGCCAAGTAAGGGCATTGTCGTACACATCAGCAATTGCTATGCTGTCTCAAATTTGAAAACTGAACCTGATAAATATATCTCTGTTGAATGGGATGAAGATTTTTTCAATCAGTATGAGTACACAGCTGCTTTAGATATTGTCATAGAAAACCACCAACCAAATTTAGTGAAATTATTTACTGAGATAGCCAAAAGTAATGCAAATATTCTCGAGATACAAACCGCTGTACATTCAGACGATATTTATCTAGTAAACTTAAAATTAACTGTACTTAATCGTATTCACTTATCACGCGTGATGCGCAAGCTCAAAAACATGGCACATGTTAAACTTATTAAACGCAATAGCCCTAAAGCATTTATAGAACGCCGTAGATCAACAAAAAAACACAAAAATGAGAAAGAAAAAAATGAACTTCATTAACATTATCCCAGTACTGTTTACATTGCTACTACCTGCATGCTCAGCAACGTCTCCAGAAAAAGCCTCTCACCAAAAGGCGCTTCTACACATCGAAAAAGAATGGAAACTTATCGCCATTGATGGCCGCACTGTCGACGCTAACATAACAAGCACATTACATCTTGATTCAAAACTCAAAGCGTCAGGTATCTTAGGTTGTAACCGCTTTTGGGCCAATGCAGAATTAAAAGACCATAAACTAATTATCAAACAAATGGCTACCACGCGCAAAATGTGTAATAAAAAAGCGAATAACGTTGAAAAAAAGGTTATTGACGTTTTCTCCAACTGGTCGCAAATGCAAGTATCTCAAGCCAAGCTTACCATAACAGGTAAAACGCATAAATTAACATATAAAGCAGATATAATACCCAATCAGAAATCAATCACAATCAATTAACCAGACTGAGAGCGTGCAAGACCAACCATTCGTGCAAATAAGCGCTTTAGCAATAAAGGAATCGCATCAACCCCTTTTTCTTCAACGGCCTCAGCAAGCGTCAAACCTAACCAAGGTTTTGAATGTTTCTGCACAGCTTTGCTGATAATTTTATGTGTTGATAAGCGTTGTGCATCTTTCGCCTGATAGTTGGACGCCTTTACATAAACATCACGAAAACCACTCTCAAAAAATAAATGCTCAATATCATAGGCGGGTAAAACTGTTAAACGATTGCCAAGCAGATCACCTTTTCTAAGGATTACCTCAACACGATCTGCATACTTTTGACCTGCTGCATCACCATCTGTTAATACATGCCATTCAATATTTAAATTTTGGGCAATCTTGATAAGCGGCGATAACCCACATTGTGCAAATTCAATAATTTGAATACCTTCAATCGTTAAGTTATAACCACAAATGCGAGCAAGCTCATTGAGCAGCCAAGTTTCAGTTTCTCCCTCCACCATCAACCATGCACGAGCAAAGAGACTATGAGGACGATTCATACGAATGTGAAAGGCAATACGCCGTAAATCATTTTTAGAGAATTGCCCAACGTCAAGCTGATAACTTTTAATGACATCAGACTGCCTGACAAGACGCTGAATACGACTTAATGGAAAAAAAGAAAGCAATAGACTCGAATTTGTACTCACTAATTTTTGCATTGGTAAAAGTGAAAAAAACCGCCATGTAATTGCCAAATTAACAGGATGTAAATTTGATTCAAGCTCCTCAATTAACAAAATTGGGCTAGCACCTTTTCTGAGTAAATGCTCACCCCGAACTTCTAAAAACTCGCCAAGGATCATTAAAAGCATCGCGCGATCTTTTTTGTTTCCTTTTTTTAATACATCCGAAAAATGCGTGATACCATCAAATGAAAATGCTTGCTGACTATAAATGTCATGTTCAAAATCAATATTATAATAATCAAATGCATCATAATGTTTAAATAAATAATGATCAAAAATATAAGAAAGCGCTTCATAGCCTTTCGCTAAATCAGCTTTAGACAACTGTTGCGAAGAAGCATTCAAGCGGTTAAATATTTTTTTTATTTTTGTCTCAAAATAGGCGCGTTTACTTGATACATCATCAAACAAAGAAGCATTCGTTGCGAGGAAATTATTTTGCTGTCCCATTCGTAGCACAGGCACAAAAGAAACAAATTCATTAATTAATGTTAATAATTTCTCTTTATCAATATTTTTTTTCGCCCCCTGTGCATCCAGAAAAAACCGGTTCGTGACGACATTTCCTGTTGCCGTAATTTCACCTTCTATGAGATAGTAAACAAAACGGTACCCCGTATTATTACCGCACCAAATATCAGAGAGGTGTTTGTATTGATATAATAATGCTTCTCCTCGCTGGTGCTCTTTAAAAGTGAAAACGAGTTGAATTAAAGTCGCAGATTTTGATAAATGATCGGGAGATATGTAAAAGTCGTCACGCTTAAGTTTATATCTTTTACGTGAACCAGAGAGAAACAGCGAAAGTGCATCAAACAAACTCGACTTTCCCCAACGATTCTCACCAAGAAAAGCGTTTAATTCATTCACGTTAAGCGATAATCGATTAATACCACGAAAGCCTGCAATTTCAACATGATCTAATAACATCGCACTTCCTTTACAAAACGCCAAGCACAGCAATGATCTATCATTAATAGCAATTCGCCAGTGAATTTGATTATTTTTTCTGGCAAAAGCAGTTTAATTGCAGCTAGTTATTTTGTCCTAGTCATATAATAATGACACTTAGCAAAGATCAAAACTCTTGTGGATAAAGCATAAAGGCCATGTTTATTGGCAATCTTTAGGTATTTGTGCAACATTCACACGACATATACTCAAGAGACTTGATAATGAGCATAATGCAGGCGAGCCTCTAGGACATCAATAAATAGATGACGCCTAGGTCAAATTCATCAACAACTTGATATTATTTTAGCGATGAATAATACGCGGCAATATTGGCGATGTCCTTATCGGATAACAACTTTGCTTGTGGGATCATTATTGCTGATAGCCCCCCTTTACGTTCGCCATTTTTATACGCATTAATAGACGAAATCAAATATGCTTCTTTTTGCCCTTTAAGGTTTGGATAAATCGGCACAGCTGATATACCATCTGCTCCATGGCAGGCTGCACATACTGCTGATTTTGTTTTTCCTAATGCAATATTAGCTGCTAACGCGGTGACAGGAAGAGCTAAGATTAATGCCGCTATCAGTAATTTTTTCATTTTCATCCTTAAAAATAATTGTTAAATAATACGATAAATATCATTCATGGCATCAGTGTTATCAAAGCTAAAATTTAAATCTTTCAATTCACCATTTTTCACCGAATAAATAAAAGAATGGATGGTTAAGTCCTGCCCTTCGTTCCATGCTTCCTGAACAATAGCTGTATGGCAAATATTTTTCGCCTGCTCTATTACATTTAATTCCGTAAAGTAATCAATTCGTTGTTTTTTTGACATTTCTGGAGGGAAATTTTTAATATTTTTTACATAAAGATCTTTTATCGTTCGCAACCAAGCATCAAGATGACCAAATGACTTATTTTCCATTGCCGCTTTAATTCCACCACAGTCATAATGGCCCGTGACAATAATATGCTCAACCTTAAGTACTTTTACTGCATATTCAATCACACTCATGCAGTTCAAATCAGTATTAATAACAAGGTTCGCGATGTTTCTGTGGACAAAAACTTCACCAGCCAACAACCCAAGCAATTCATTAGCTGGCACCCTGCTATCAGAGCAGCCAATCCACAAATATTTAGGCATTTGCTGTTTGCAAAGTTTTAAAAAAAAATTGGGATCTTTTTTCTGAATTTCTTCCGCCCACTGTTTATTATTTTCTAATAACTCTGGTAACAAACTCATTCACATTCCTATTTTTAATATCCATGATACTTCAAAATTTTTTATACGTTAGCATTCTACATTGAATTTACAGCTTTTTCACAGGTAGCAAATTAAATGCAATTGCCATTATTTGCCACAGAAAGCAATTAAGAAGTAAGAAGTTAATGGTGCTAGTAGGCAGATTTGAACTGCCGACCCCACCCTTACCAAGGGTGTGCTCTACCACTGAGCCATACCAGCAAAAAATGATCTGACAATAGTTTATTATCGCATGGGAAGAGCCACACTTCTATAGGCGAAACTACATTTCACTACTGAGTTAAAAATAGAATCAGCTCGCACTACAGCATTATTGTCATTAGAAAGCGCTATGATATTTATTAGCTAATAAATAATACCTCGCGTTAAAGCTGAGGTACAAAATTAGCAGCTTGATCAATGGGGCTATCAAAGCCATATTTTTCATGATGTTACATATCGTGCTTACGCAACAATCACTACTACCAAATGCTTTATGACAATGATAGAGTAAATCATAAGACAATAAAATACAAATAAATCCAAGCGAAAAATATGCTACGTCTATGCAATTATATCATTGCGCTTAGCAAAGTAATATAGATGCCTTAAACTAGACTAATAAAAAAGCCCAAACAACTTTCGCTGTTTGGGCTTTTTTGGTATTAGGAGCTTGGCAATGACCTACTCTCACATGGGGAGACCCCACACTACCATCGGCGCAACTGCGTTTCACTGCTGAGTTCGGAATGGAATCAGGTGGTACCACAGCGCTATTTTTGCCAAGCAAAAAGGTAATTAGGAAAGCGATAGTTTATTGTGCTCTTTAAAATCAAGGGATTTTTACGAATTAAAATGTCTTTGTAAATATGCTTCGCAAGCGTTTATTATATTAGCAATTGAGGATTTATGTATTTTTATTTATCTTCAAAAAGCTTTTTACTTGTCTTGGTACACAATACTCTTAAGCATTGTATGGTTAAGCCTCACGGGTAATTAGTACAAGTTAGCTCAATACCTTACGGCACTTACACACCTTGCCTATCAACGTTGTAGTCTACAACGGCCCTTTAGGGAGCTTAAAGCTCCAGTGAGAACTCATCTTGAGGCTCGCTTCCCGCTTAGATGCTTTCAGCGGTTATCGATTCCGAACGTAGCTACCGGGCAATGCCATTGGCATGACAACCCGAACACCAGCGGTTCGTCCACTCCGGTCCTCTCGTACTAGGAGCAGCTCCTCTCAATTCTCAAACGCCCACGGCAGATAGGGACCGAACTGTCTCACGACGTTCTAAACCCAGCTCGCGTACCACTTTAAATGGCGAACAGCCATACCCTTGGGACCGACTTCAGCCCCAGGATGTGATGAGCCGACATCGAGGTGCCAAACACCGCCGTCGATATGAACTCTTGGGCGGTATCAGCCTGTTATCCCCGGAGTACCTTTTATCCGTTGAGCGATGGCCCTTCCATTTGGAACCACCGGATCACTATGACCTACTTTCGTACCTGCTCGACGTGTCTGTCTCGCAGTTAAGCTGGCTTATACCATTGTACTAACCTCACGATGTCCGACCGTGATTAGCCAACCTTCGTACTCCTCCGTTACTCTTTAGGAGGAGACCGCCCCAGTCAAACTACCCACCAAACAGTGTCCCAAACCCCGATTCAGGGGCCATGGTTAGAACTCAAAACATACAAGGGTGGTATTTCAAGGTTGGCTCCATGCAATCTAGCGACCACATTTCAATGCCTCCCACCTATCCTACACATGTAGGGTCTAAGTTCACTGCTAAGCTATAGTAAAGGTTCACGGGGTCTTTCCGTCTAGCCGCGGGTACACTGCATCTTCACAGCGATTTCAACTTCACTGAGTCTCGGGTGGAGACAGCATGGCCATCATTACGCCATTCGTGCAGGTCGGAACTTACCCGACAAGGAATTTCGCTACCTTAGGACCGTTATAGTTACGGCCGCCGTTTACCGGGGCTTCGATCAAAAGCTTCGACCTAAGTCTAACCTCATCAATTAACCTTCCGGCACCGGGCAGGCGTCACACCGTATACGTCATCTTACGATTTAGCACAGTGCTGTGTTTTTAATAAACAGTTGCAGCCATCTGGTATCTTCGGCCAACCTCGGCTTCACGAGTAAATCGCTTCACCTATCGTTGGCGTACCTTCTCCCGAAGTTACGGTACCATTTTGCCTAGTTCCTTCACCCGAGTTCTCTCAAGCGCCTTGGTATTCTCTACCTGACCACCTGTGTCGGTTTGGGGTACGATCCTTTATTATCTGAAGCTTAGAGACTTTTCCTGGAAGCATGGCATCAATGACTTCATCACCTTAGTGACTCGACATCAAGTCTCAGCGTTAACATAAACCCGGATTTACCTAAGTTTACCGCCTACACCTTTGAACCTGGACAACCATCGCCAGGCTCACCTAGCCTTCTCCGTCCTCCCATCGCAATAATAAAGGGTACGGGAATATTAACCCGTTTCCCATCGACTACGCCTTTCGGCCTTGCCTTAGGGGTCGACTCACCCTGCCCCGATTAACGTTGGACAGGAACCCTTGGTCTTCCGGCGGGGAGGTTTTTCACCTCCCTTATCGTTACTCATGTCAACATTCGCACTTCTGATACCTCCAGGATGGTTTACACCTTTCCCTTCGACGGCTTACAGAACGCTCCTCTACCACGCATATTACTATAAATAGCAATAAGCGTCCGCAGCTTCGGTGATATGTTTAGCCCCGTTAAATCTTCCGCGCAGGCCGACTCGACTAGTGAGCTATTACGCTTTCTTTAAAAGATGGCTGCTTCTAAGCCAACTTCCTAGCTGTCTAAGCCTTCCCACATCGTTTCCCACTTAACATATACTTTGGGACCTTAGCTGGCGGTCTGGGTTGTTTCCCTTTCCACGACGGACGTTAGCACCCGCCGTGTGTCTCCCATGATTGCACTTGTTGGTATTCGGAGTTTGCATAGGGTTGGTAAGTCGGGATGACCCCCTAGCCTAAACAGTGCTCTACCCCCAACAGTGATACATGAGGCGCTACCTAAATAGCTTTCGAGGAGAACCAGCTATCTCTTGGTTTGATTGGCCTTTCACCCCCAGCCACAAGTCATCCCCTAATTTTTCAACATTAGTGGGTTCGGTCCTCCAGTTGATGTTACTCAACCTTCAACCTGCTCATGGCTAGATCACCAAGTTTCGGGTCTACACCCTGCAACTATTCGCCCAGTTAAGACTCGGTTTCCCTACGGCTACCCTAATCGGTTAACCTTGCTACAGAATATAAGTCGTTGACCCATTATACAAAAGGTACGCAGTCACAGTATCCCAAAGAACACTCATTCTAGTTGGCTGTCTTGCACTTGCTGCGCAAGCGACCTAACGTCCAAAAATGTGCTTTGGTGATACTGCTCCTACTGCTTGTACGTACACGGTTTCAGGTTCTATTTCACTCCCCTCCAGGGGTTCTTTTCGCCTTTCCCTCACGGTACTGGTTCACTATCGGTCAATTAGGAGTATTTAGCCTTGGAGGATGGTCCCCCCATATTCAATCAGGATTTCACGTGTCCCGACCTACTCGTTTTCACTTAAAAGAAGTTGTCGTGTACAGGACTATCACCTTGTACCGTTGCACTTTCCAGAGCATTCCACTAACTTAAATTAAGCTTAAGGGCTGTTCCAATTTCGCTCGCCGCTACTTTCGGAATCTCGGTTGATTTCTTTTCCTAAGGGTACTTAGATGTTTCAGTTCCCCTCGTTTGCCTCGCTTAGCTATGTATTCACTAAGCGATAATGCATAAATGCATTGGGTTCCCCCATTCGGAAATTCCAGGATATAACGCTTGTTACCAACTCCCCTGGACTTATCGCAGATTACCACGTCCTTCATCGCCTCTAATTGCCTAGGCATCCACCGTGCACGCTTATTCACTTAACCATACAATACTTAAAAATACTGTATGTTGTTTCCAAGACGCTTGCGATCCTCATATTTACTATAAGAATTACACTCGTAATTCGTGCACCTATTAGCCTGTCTTGCGACTTGCTAAGTAGATACGTACTATCTGCTTAAAATATTTATTAAACAGATTGCTTTTTTTATTTTGCTTGATTCATTTATCTAATTTGCCTTAAATCCAAAGATTTAATGCGCCTTAAATAAACGAGAACAATTTCGTTTATATTTACCAACTAACAAGGTTAAACCATTGTTATTGTTGATAAATAAGAACTTTATCAGCTTTCCTAATTGTTAAAGAGCAGTAATTTCACTTAAAAGTAAAACCACTTAATAAACTATCTTATTAATAACTTATTAAGTGATTTTTGTGCTTTTCATGTTGGATCACTTTATTCCTTTGGAGTAAGTGGTGGAGCTATGCGGGATCGAACCGCAGACCTCCTACGTGCAAGGCAGGCGCTCTCCCATCTGAGCTATAGCCCCAACATGGTTTTTTTTGCGTCAATATGTATGTGAAAACTTGGATTTTACTAATACAAAGCATAAAGTAAGGCTGTTT
Organism: uncultured Psychromonas sp.; assembly: GCA_963682165.1. Lineage (GTDB taxonomy): Bacteria > Pseudomonadota > Gammaproteobacteria > Enterobacterales > Psychromonadaceae > Psychromonas. The sequence goes on from OY821666.1 coordinate 221,660, forward strand.
AGTTTACTAAATTACTGCGTTTTCTAACACAATAATAGTTGTTAAAATTTGGTGGGTCTGGGCAGATTTGAACTGCCGCCCTCACCCTTATCAGGGGTGCGCTCTAACCAACTGAGCTACAGACCCAAGTCCATTTGCCTAGGCCTGAGCAAATTTAAAAACCAAACTAACCTCACGCACTTTACCTAAAATAACGTGTATTCTAGGCGACTAAGTAAGTCCTATATACTGATGCAACTCTTTACATTCTAATCAAACAATCTGTGTGGGCACTGACAGCGCTTTGCCTAAGCAAAACATCTGAACCGATAACTTTATTTGCTAGGCAAATTCAGCGAAAGGTTAGTAGTTTCTTTACGTAAGGAGGTGATCCAGCCCCAGGTTCCCCTAGGGCTACCTTGTTACGACTTCACCCCAGTCATGAACCACACCGTGGTCATCGCCATCCCCGAAGGGTTAAGCTAATGACTTCTGGTGCAGCCCACTCCCATGGTGTGACGGGCGGTGTGTACAAGGCCCGGGAACGTATTCACCGTGGCATTCTGATCCACGATTACTAGCGATTCCAACTTCACGGAGTCGAGTTGCAGACTCCGATCCGGACTACGACAGACTTTCTGAGATTGGCATACCCTCGCAGGTTAGCAACCCTTTGTATCTGCCATTGTAGCACGTGTGTAGCCCATCCCGTAAGGGCCATGATGACTTGACGTCGTCCCCACCTTCCTCCGGTTTATCACCGGCAGTCTCCCTAAAGTTCCCGGCATAACCCGCTGGCAAGTAAGGATAAGGGTTGCGCTCGTTGCGGGACTTAACCCAACATTTCACAACACGAGCTGACGACAGCCATGCAGCACCTGTCTCAGAGCTCCCGAAGGCACTCATCTATCTCTAGGTGATTCTCTGGATGTCAAGGGATGGTAAGGTTCTTCGCGTTGCATCGAATTAAACCACATGCTCCACCGCTTGTGCGGGCCCCCGTCAATTCATTTGAGTTTTAACCTTGCGGCCGTACTCCCCAGGCGGTCTATTTAATGCGTTAGCTTTGAAACCCACGGCATATAGCCACAAACTTCTAATAGACATCGTTTACTGCGTGGACTACCGGGGTATCTAATCCCGTTTGCTCCCCACGCCTTCGCGCCTTAGTGTCAGTCTTTGTCCAGGTGGCCGCCTTCGCCACTGGTATTCCTTCAGATCTCTACGCATTTCACCGCTACACCTGAAATTCTACCACCCTCTACAAAACTCTAGTCTATTAGTTTCAAATGCAGTTCCAAGGTTGAGCCCTGGGCTTTCACATCTGACTTAATAAACCACCTACGCGCGCTTTACGCCCAGTAATTCCGATTAACGCTCGCACCCTCCGTATTACCGCGGCTGCTGGCACGGAGTTAGCCGGTGCTTCTTCTGCGGGTAACGTCACAGATATTATTTATTAAATAACACCCTTTCCTCCCCGCTGAAAGTGCTTTACAACCCGAAAGCCTTCTTCACACACGCGGCATGGCTGCATCAGGGTTTCCCCCATTGTGCAATATTCCCCACTGCTGCCTCCCGTAGGAGTCTGGACCGTGTCTCAGTTCCAGTGTGGCTGGTCATCCTCTAAGACCAGCTAGGGATCGTAGCCTTGGTAAGCTCTTACCTTACCAACTAGCTAATCCCGCTTGGGCTAATCAAATGGCGAGTGGCCCGAAGGTCCCACCCTTTGCTCCGAAGAGATCATGCGGTATTAGCAGTCGTTTCCAACTGTTGTCCCCCACCATTTGGCATATTCCCAAGTATTACTCACCCGTCCGCCACTCGTCAGCAAAATAGCAAGCTATTCTCTGTTACCGTTCGACTTGCATGTGTTAAGCCTGCCGCCAGCGTTCAATCTGAGCCATGATCAAACTCTTCAATTTAAAGTTTAATTTGTATCTTGCGATACGACTCAATATTACTGACTAAAACTAATTGCCAATTATAATTACCTAAGTAAATATAAATAACGATTTGTTATTCTGAATTAATGAATTAATTCGTGTGTCACTGATACTGATTTTTTTTGTCCAAAAGGACTATTTTGAAATCTACTATCAATGCTCACACAGATTGTTTGATTAAATTGTTAAAGAGCGTTGCTCCAAGCACTCTGTGCTTAAGCAAGGACGCATATAATACGCGCCTGGCGAACAATGTCAACGATTTATTTTAAATAACTTTACTAAAGTTTTATATATAAATCTTCAAAGTTCTAGGTTAACTTCAAACTGCTTTTTTTAGATTAATAAAATAAGTCGCTATCCCGTTTCCGTGGATGCGCATTATAGAGAGTTTGATTGCGTTGGCAAGTGTTTTTTATCATTTAAATAAATTTTTTATTACTTGGACACTTATCGCTCAAATATAAGAAGACAGTTTTAAGCATTATTGGTATTTTTCACTAACACCTTAAGCTTAACTGCACTATTTTTAGTAATTTTAGCAACCAATAATAATCCAATACCACCAAAAATTATTGCGCTAAGAATAATAATATATTCTGGGAAGGCAAAATAGTGTGTTATCACCGCTGCAGCAATAAAAAAAATCAGTGGTAGTAAGTAAACTAATAACGCACTTTTAACTAGATCGTTATTATTCATATATAACTCAACGTCATGATCAACTTTCATGCCTGTTACATGATCCACTTCAAGATGCACAGCTTTTGCTGAAAATGTTTTCGCAACAGTGCCCACGCCACAACTATTTTGGCTTTGACAACTCCCGCAAGCAGATCTAGAGATACACTCGACATATGCAACTTTTTTACCCTCTTTCATTGCAATTTTAATGATTTTGCCTATTTCTTTTGTCATTATAATTCTACCGATGGGTAAGTTTAATGGCGGTTTATTATGCAAACAGCCCGCTACGTTTAGTTTATATTTATTTTTTTGCATAAAGCAGATCTAATGCTAAAGTACAAAGCCTATTGTTCTGTATAATTAATTTCTACCTTGATATTTTGCTTATATTCGCTATTGTTAGATTTTTTATTTAATATGTATTTTGATATCTTACTTAGGTAACATGGCTATACAACGTAATATTTATTTAAAAAATAACTTTTTTAGACAATCACAATTGTATTAAATTATAATTGCTATGATAAATTACCCCACACAGAGCATCATGACATGTTTAATACTAAAGGTATAGCTATAGGTACAAAACGACACACTTGTGACGTACTCATTATTGGCTCAGGTGCGGCAGGGCTCTCACTTGCCCTAAAATTAGCTGAAAATGCGCGCGTTATCGTATTGAGCAAAAGCAAACTCTCTGAAGGATCAACCTTCTATGCACAGGGTGGGATTGCCACTGTGTTTGCCGAGAATGACACTATCGACTCACATATTCAAGATACTCTTATCTCTGGCGCAGGGCTTTGTAATACCGACGCTGTCAAATTTACACTCAATCATGCCAAAGAAAGCATGCAATGGCTTATCAATATCGGCGTAGCATTTGATAAAGAAAAAGACGAAAATGGCACTGAACGCTATCATTTAACGCAAGAAGGCGGACATTCCCATCGCCGTATTTTACATGTAGCAGACACTACGGGACAATCCCTTGAAACAACGTTATTAAAAACCACGGCTAAGCACACTAATATCACCTTGCTAGAAGGCTACAACGCCGTTGATCTCATTACCTCAAAACAATTAAACTTACCCGAAAACAAAGTGATCGGCGCTTATGTCTGGAATAGAAATCAAGAGCATGTAGAAACAATTAACGCCAAATTTGTAACCCTTGCCACAGGCGGGGCGAGTAAAGTTTATCAATATACAAGTAACCCAGATGTCGCAAGTGGAGACGGTATTGCACTTGCTTGGCGATGTGGCTGTCGCATTGCCAATATGGAATTTAACCAATTTCACCCAACTTGTCTTTACCACCCAACCGCGCGCACCTTTTTATTAACAGAAGCGCTTAGAGGAGAAGGTGCGTATTTAGTACGTGCCGATGGCAGTCGTTTTATGCCTGATTTTGATGATCGCGCAGAGCTTGCCCCGCGAGATATTGTTGCACGCGCGATTGATTATGAAATGAAGCGCTTGGGTGCTGACTGCATGTATCTTGATATTACACACCAGCCGAAAGAGTTCATTGTTCACCGTTTCCCAGCGACTTATAAACGTTGTTTATTACTTGGCATTGATATTTCAACTCAAGCAATTCCTATTGTTCCTGCCGCACATTATAGTTGTGGTGGAGTAATGATAGATCAACACGGGCAAACTGATATCGATAATTTATATGCGATCGGTGAAGTGACGTATACCGGCTTACATGGGGCAAATCGTTTAGCATCAAATTCGTTGCTAGAATGTGTGGTCTACGCCCATGCTTGCGCTAAAGACATCAGCCATCGTTTACAACTTTGTCACTCACACTCTTTTTGTAAAATACCATCTTGGGATGAAAGTCAGGTACAAAATTCCGATGAAGAAGTTGTTATTCAGCACAACTGGCACGAACTGCGTTTATTTATGTGGGATTATGTTGGCATTGTTCGCACAAATAAACGACTCGAAAGAGCCCTGCGTCGCGTGCAAATGCTCCAGCAAGAAATCAATGAGTATTACAGTAATTTTAAAGTAACTAATAGCTTACTTGAGTTAAGAAATCTTGTTCAAGTTGCTGAAATTATTATTAAAAGCGCCATGGATCGTAAAGAAAGCCGAGGCTTGCATTATAATCTTGACTACCCTAATAAATTAAAGAAAACTAAGCCCACAATTCTTTGCAAAGAAGATAATTAAAACAAAAAGTATTTGCAGTCAATTGTTATGATTTATCAGCCTGGCGATTAAACGATAATCTGCCTCACTTAGCGCATCACGAAAGATAACTAAACTACTTGATCGATTCTTGCTTTTATCTACTAAACGTCTTTTATGGGCAATGTGAATAAAAAGAAATAAACCATTGTAAAAAGAGCTGTGCTTGATCTTCCCTTCAACAAATCCTAACGCTGGAGAGTGAAACGCTATTTCTCCATTTTCGCTGATCGTAAATAAAAACGTTTTTCTTGATTCTAAAAGCGCAACATAAGCAGCAAAGCACAATGCAATGAGACACATCCAGTGCACAATCTTCCCTTGAAAAAAAAGTACAAGCAGTACGAGCGGCAAGCAATAAAGAGCAAACAGTACAGCCCCTCTATATACGGAATGATCTACGCGAAGATCATGCTTTAACGCGTTTGAGAATAACATCAATCATTGCAACTAATGTCGCATCAGGGCAAGTTTTATACTCCATAAACCAAGAAAACAAGTCAGGATCTTCATGGGTTAAAAGTCGCTGAAAAGTAAGCTTATCCGCTTGGCTTAAATCATCAAAACACTCGTCAACAAAGGGCATAAATAAAATATCTAATTCTAGCATGCCTCGTCGACAAGCCCATAAAAGTCGTGATTTATTCACTCTTTCAACCATTTTTTCCACCTTACCTATAGTTTACATTTCTGCGTGTATATCCATATTACCTCAAAATGCAACGTCAGCAAGAGAAATTATCCGCGAGCGCGAGGCATTAAATTGAACCTGACGAGAGATTAACCTCGCTTATTTCCATAGGTAGGATTAAGCCAAGCGCTAAAGCAAACATATAGCCAATGGAACGTTTTAATTTAACCAGTTAGACGCTAAGCTTTCGGCCTACAATATTTTCAGTTAGCTCAGCGCTAGGGTTAGATCTTGCTGGGTCGCGACTATACCCATGTTACTTAAAAATGGCTAACGTGGGTACCAGTAGCCGAGATTAATTAATTGAACAAAAAGTTTCAGGGCATCTTTATTATCTTCTAATAGTGCAATTAATTCACTTCCTACCTCATCTTGATCGCAAAGGTGAGATCCTAACCCAACAAACCCTGCACATGAATACTTTGTACCGTTGATATAAATACACTCAGGAGCACATTCAAAATAAATCGTGCGCAGACCACCTAAACGAATGAATTGAGTGCCTTTGTTTAACTCCGACATAATTTCAAGGCGGCTATACGAATGATCTGGCTCTGAAATATCTAAATCATTATTCGACTCACTAAAGTACTTACCTAGCCACGGCACTAACTCCTCTGGCATTAAACACGCCTCAAACATCAGTTGATGCAAGCGTTGCAATTCATTGTTTTCAATTTGCCCAGGTTTTTCTCGCACCTTCATCGCCTCACCACGATAGCGCACAGGGTTATCATTATTATCCATCACATAGTCAGTATGGCTACTGAGTAAATCATGGCAATCTGGTGCACGAAACCCCACGCTATAACTTATTGACGGCTCAATAGCATAGCCTTCATGTGGGAACCCACAAGGGATATAAAGAATGTCGCCAGGCGCGAGCTCTACATCAATGAGCGCCTCAAACTCTTCACAATGTTTCAATGCCCCATGCGCTACAAAATCGAAGGTTTTGTCCTTGTCACCAACACGCCAATGGCGTTTGCCCAATCCTTGAATGATAAATACATCATAATTATCGATATGAGGACCCACACCGCCTTTGGGTGTCGAATAACTTATCATGAGATCGTCAAATAGCCAATTGGGCAAAAACCGAAACGGGCGAACAATTTCCTGTGATGCGACATGCCAATGATCAACCGCTTGAATCAATAACGTAGCCCCATCTTCATCAAGCCTCGTAAAATCAGTAAAAGGGCCATGCTCCACTTGCCATTGTTGATGCTTATCAAGGAACACCAGGCGGCTTTCAATCTCCTCTTCCATTGCAAGACCTGCAATTTCATCAGGCTCGATAGGATCTTTAAAATCAATCAAGCCCTGTTTAATCACCGTTGGCTTTTTCTGCCAATAAGTATCAAGAAAGTCGTTGATCGCTAAATTTAGTTTAAACATTAAAAAGCCTTAAAGAGGGAATAAATAATAGCACAGGAGTTTATACCCATGTTACCTAAAAATGCAACATCAGAGACGAACTAGATGATCAGAGATAAGGCGCAACATGAGGTAACATGGGTATATATAACCTGCCTTAATTTTCTATTCGCTTGATTAAATGTCATTTCTGCATAAAAACCCGATCCTTGGGTCATATTTGCATAGGTTGCACTTAATGAATCCATACCCTCTTTTGTTTCCACTAATAATAAATGCCTACCAAAGGCAAGGCCGAAACTCACATCGAATGTACCATCAGTATCATATTCTGCTCCAACTGAAGAATAGATGGCGGTAGGATCACCCATATCAATCTTTTTTTTATGTTTTTTTACATCGGTGCATGCAACAGTGCAGTGGGTAAAATCAGTAAGGAGATAAGTGATTTTTTCATTTTATAGTTCATTATTAATCCCTGTTGTTATGATCAATATATACAAACAAGAAACTGGTAAATTTTTTCCTTTTTTCGATCATGATGGTTAAAACACAAGCTTGTACTCATGTTGCTATGCAAAAGAATTTATCGAAGATCCGCTTGGGCAAAAATAAGTATAACAAGCTACTCGCTCGAATATTATAACTAAAGCCACACAGTTTTGCTATTTTGAATTATTTATCATCTGAATAGTTTTTTCTTCCACTTCATTGGCGATCTCCAATAGCGTCGGATCATTTGATAAAGCGGACAGCATTTGCGCAGGTTTTATGAGACCAATCTTGGTAACGCCTTTCTCCGTAAACACTGAAATACGACATGGTAAAGCCATATTAAGCCGCATATCGACTGATAATATTTTAGCGGCCTGCATTGGATTGCAGACCTCAAATACTCTACAGTTCTCGTCAAAGTCCACACCTTTACTTCGAAAGGTTTTCCCTAAGTCGTGAATATAAAGCACTCCGAATCCTAGATTTTTAACTTCAATTTCAAGGTCTATAGAAGCCTGTTCAAAAGATTTTTCTGTTTTTACAACATAGTACATATTTTCTCTCCTCTTCCACGCAAACCCTACAATTTTATAAGATCATAATGTCATTAAAATAAATCAAGCCCTGTATATATCCATGTTACTTCAAAATCCAATGTCAGCAAGGCAAATTGTGCACAAATTCCCGTGGACAGCCTCCGAGCACACTTGAGCTATTTGTTCGAGCACACTTGAGCTATTTGTTGAACGAAGCCGCTGCGCGACAGAAAAACAAACTACTTTCATACTTTTTTTATGCACCATTCTCGGTGCGCATAAAAGGAGTATACGCCATGAACACTTCAGATCAACTGCGCTTTGATTTTTTATATCAGCAACATTTAACCAACCTTACTTTGCAGGGAATGCCACCTGCTACCAACAAATCTGGCGTTTCCAACCCAATAACAAAACAATTTCCTAATTCTCTTTTATGATAGCTGACTGGGGAATAGGGTATTAGTGGTTCACAATTAAAATTAACGGTAAAATTAAAATTACCCTCACCCCTAGGTGTTATTCCGCTAATTTTCTCAATCGTTTTAACAGAGGCATGAATTAGGTCATTGTTAAGTATTCCTGCTTCATCAAAACCAACATTGACACATACATTACATAAATCTTAAAATTCTTTTATCAATTCAGGGACAAGTGCAATTTCTTCTTTGGTTCTTGCTTCACCAACAGCAAATCGAATTCTAATTCCTGACAAGTCAGAAGAGTTAAGCAGGTTACTTAGATAACGCAATACTTCTCTTGCATTTTTAAGGTTTTCTGTATTTAAATATTCTCCAAATAGATTTGTTACAATTCTGACTGATTGTACAACGTAGCCATTTTTCTGGAAGTCATGAGATAATTTTAAACACAAGAAGACGCTTTTAAAATTGCATTTTTCCAACTTTCTTTGATTGAATTTAATGAAACAAATGTGGTTATCGTTCTGATTTTGCATAAGTCTTTTTTTTCAAAAGATCGATTCATACTTAGCTCTCAATTTTTATCCATCTAAGGCCGGGTAACCAGCTGCAAACATGCGGGGCAACCAACTTTGAATTGCCACTGAGCGTTTAGCGGAGCACGGCATCTGAAAAACCGCCGCGCTGTTTACCTTCCGTGTTCACCCCATGGTTAGGCGATAAATGTCAATTTTCAAGGCCTGACGCCCGCTTGCACACAAATCAGTCTCTATTTTTAGAATACAAAAATTAGCCGCAACCCATAAGACGTAGTTTCGTTTGCCGGTTCATGTAAGTGGCCTATTGGCTTGCCATCGTAAGTAATAGTTGCTGTACTTGATTTATCAATATCCCAATATCTTATGTATGGTTCAATTGATAAGGCATAATTCTTGGTAAGCTCCCTTTCAAACCGGACGGAAAATCTTAGGCCATACCCATTCCCAAAATCTTGATCGACCTCAGGATCGTTAGCACCGAGAGCGACATCGTTGAGGTGAGTTTTAACTTCTCCAACCAAGAAAAGATCATATTCTGCACTTAGCCCCCATGTCCACTTATCGGACAAAGGACTAACCGTTTTAATACCAATGGGAGAATACCAGTATGCTATCTCTCTTTCATACCCTCCAATTCCACCTATCACATCATTCCAATAACGAGAAGCAATACCTATAAAAGGGGTTATTAAGTGTTTCCCATTAAAAACATAATCATAGCCAATCAAGCCACGAGATTGTACTATCCAGTCATCCGTATCCGCCTTGAGTGGGATACCCCTCCATGTTTGTCCATTATAATCGAGCTCACCAGAGACATATTCAAGACTAGCATTAAGCATCAGTTTGTTGTCCCCATGGTAAGTATACTTTCCCATAAGTCCGTACATGAAGCCTTTTTCTTCCATGTCAATGGATTTCTCTCCATAATCAAAATACATAGTTTCAAGGCCAATTCCGAAAATGTACTTCGGTACTATTGGTTTTATATCATCCCCAAAAGCAACTGTGGATGAAACAAAAAAACAAATACTTATTAATAAGCAATTCCTTAAAGTTTTTTTCATTTTTTTTTCCTTTCACTTTGTTCCGTTTGATAATCCTTCATACGGTCGTTCTAATATTCATCTCCACTTTTTTCCACATAAAACAAGATATTGCCTAACATAGGCGGTGCCATCTCATTCGCTAAACTTAATTTCATATTGAAGCCTCAACGAGGCTGTAGAATTAACCTCTATTTATTGTTTTTGATTAACATTTATACTGTAACGATAAGTTACTCCTTTAACAATGAAAAACATTCAATTATCCAAAATAAGTTTTATTGTTAATATTATTCAGGATAAATAGAGATCACTTGGATTATCATGACGATTTAGGCCGTTTCGAGAGAATACTACTGGCTATAAGTGTGTAACGTGGGTCTAGTGAAGTGCTATTCTGAGCTTTGTTGTGTGCTGATTACTTTGCACATATTGTGACTTACCACGCCGTAGCCAATACTTTTATATAAAGCTTGTGCACCTTCGTTTTGATTAAATACGTAAAGGGCAACTTTTGTCACTCCAAGTTCTGAAACCATTTTCTCAATTAGGTGGAGTGCTGATTTTGCATAGCCATTTCTACGATGTTGCTCGTAGATACCGACGTCATATAGAAAGGCGGATTTTGTAGTCGCATGATCCTCTACTTTAATTCCAATATAACCAACCTCAATATTGCCTTCAGTTTCTATAACATTGAACAGGTAATTATTTTTGGTATACAATCCGTCAGGCAAAAGCCAATCATATTCTTTTTTAGAACGCTCTAATATATCAAAATCATCCCAACGACCTGACTCAACATTATCTTGAGCATAATGAGGAATGATAAAATTTAAATATTCTCTAAAAGAGTTTTCATCCATAGATTTTAATGACACTTCCATAATATCGATAGCTCTCAGATTAGGCACATAATGAGGCTGTAGAATTAACCTCTATTTATTGTTTTTAATTAACATTTATACTGTACCGATAAGTTACTGCTTTAACAATTAAAAACATTCAATTATCCAAAATAAGTTTCATTGTTAATATTATTCAGGATAAATAGAGATCACTTGGCTTATCATGACTATTTAGGCCGTTTCGAGAGAATGCTACTGGTTATACGTGGGTAACGTGGGTCTAGTGAAGTGCTATTCTGAGCTTTTCTATATTATGAACAAGACAGTACATCTGCCATTGGCTATTTACTTTTTCTTGGCCTCTAAGCGTAAATTTATTCATGCCTTTATTTACGGTAATATTAGCAAATACCGGCTCAATTGTGCCTAATCTTTTACTGTATTGCCTTCTACCCATTGGACTATCTATCTTTATGCGCATCTTATCGGTATACGATAGTTTTTCTTCTTTACAATTGTTTTGAATTGCACTTGCCTACCTATTTTTAAAGGTGCTTTACCCATGCATTGGCTTTGTGATGGGCAAGCCTTACAATCTTTTAAGTAACCAACGAAGCTAATATATAGTCGCTCTCCACTTTTGAAGTAATCACCACTACACCACATAATATTACCAGCAGGACAACGACAAGATTTGTCTTTCTCATCATAATGGAAGTCGGCTGAGCTAAAGCGTCTTGGCTTACCTTTACTGCCATATTTTTGTTCTTTTGTTGCGCGATAATCAGCAATTTTAGCAGCACTTCTATCAAGTTTAGCTTTTTGTTTTAAGTCATGCTCTATCTGCTCTTCACCACAATCATCTTGTGATTGATGCCTCTCAAGAATACCTTGACTCGCTTTTTTTAACTTAAGTTGCTTGCGCTCTAACTCTGCAAAAGTACCACTCCACTCTTTACTTGCATTAGACTTTATTTTACAGCCATCGATGGCAAACATATTGCGAGCAATTAATCCTTCTTCATCACATATCATCAACACTTGCGTAAATAGAGGCGCTATTTGTTCGCTCATACGAGCAACAAAAGAAGCGACAGAAGTATAGTGAGGTTGCACATCTCCCGATAAACTCATAAATAAAATGTTCGTTTCACAAGCCGTTGCAATTTTACCACTCGATACTAAACCATGAGAGTAGCCTAACAAAATTATCTTTAACATAACTCTGGAGGATATGCTGCGGCTGCCTTTTTATCATTGTTATAGCATTTATCAAACGATGTTAAATCAAGTTTATTATCAACAATATGAGATAAAGCATACTCAAAAGTACCAGCTAATATTTGTGATGAGAAATCAATAGGAATGAACTTACTTTGGCAGGCAAGTAGGGTTTATAATTTGCCATAAAAGTTTTCGATGAGTGAATAATATCTATTAGATAGCATCGATGAACTACAGGCAAGGTTAATCATTAAACAATTCACTAAAATAAGAAAATACACTGAAAAGTGTCTTTTTGGATAAATTCTACAGCCTCAACGCCGCAAACAGTGGCGCGTCAGTTGGCGCTGTTTTTGCCGGCTTTTGATTTTGGCAAAAACCGTGACAACTGTTTAGCGTCCATTGATTTGCCTTGTTAGGGTTAAATCTGCTAACTATGCGCAACACTTTTTATATTTTTTACCACTACCACACACACATGGTGAGTTACGGTTAATTTTATTAGAGATTACTGGTTGTACAGGATTAAGCATTTTTTCTAAATCAGAAATATCTTCTGGCTCATTTGGTTCAAAGCCCATAATGTAATGCCAACCATTTTCAGAGCAAGTCTCTGCCACATATTTTGCAGTTTCATCTGAATGTACGCGCGCTATAATTGGTTTTTTGGTGCTACCTAACTTTGCCATTTTATTTCTCTTTAACAGTTACTTTATTCAAAAATCAATTATACCGACTTCAGGGTAAAATACAGTTCTAAACTTGAACCATAACGCTTGAATTAAACCGCGCTGCTTTTTAGCGTCGGTTTAAATGACATGTTATGTGTTGATTTCATCATGAAGAGCAGCTTATATGCGACAAACCGCCGACCTCACAGAACTCAAAGGGTTTCAGTCTATAGTATTTCTCCTCCACGTCCTTCGACTGCTCGGCGTAAGGCTGCGTCATAACTTCTTGCAGCTCACGAATTAGAGCGTAGTTCCCCGTGACCGCTTGCTGATACGCTGGCGCAAGAAACCACTCTCGCAAACTGTATTTTGGATTAACGAGTTTCATCTGCTTAGAGATCTCCTCAAAGGAGTGGCACAGAGTAGCATTTGTATCTCTCGTGCCGGTAATGAGAAATTTCCATTTCTTGTGCCACTCTGTCCAGCGCTTATCCATACCTTCAGAGTCTGTCTCATACGTCGGGTGCATTGAAACGATGGCATGATTTGAGTTTTTGTAGAAGCTTTTTTTGAGTGGGTCAATATCGTCAGGTACCATCGAGAGCTCTCGAAAAAAGATTGTGTAATCAACAGGCGTTTGTACCATAAGCGTTTCGAGCTCACTAAACAACGCCGCGTTAAAAACTCCAAGTCCAAGTTTAGCAGTCCACATCTTTTCCATTTGCGCCTGCATCATTTTCGCAAAACCACTTCGAACCTCGTCGAGTTGCTGCAGAGCAGTTTGATGTAACGCCAGTAATGGCTGCAATGCCAGACAAAACATTTCAAAGTTTCTTTCGGCTGCTATGGGTTGGTTCATAAATGCGAAGTGATGTCCACCTCCAGTCCATGGCTGATAGTGTGTATTAAATACATCACAGAATCCGAATGGACCGTAATCGAGCGTGAAGCCACCAGCCGCACAGTTATCGCTGTTGAAATTGCCTTGGCAATAACCTACACGGATCCAATTCGCGATAAGTGCGGTCAGACGGCTGCGAAACTCCCGCGCGAGCAATACGACTTTCTCGGGCATGCTTAGTTTTTTGTCGATAACTTCAGTGTACTCACGATCAATCAAGTGCAAAATAATCTTCTCTAGTTCCTGCATCGCATTTGGGTGCTCATTCTTTCGGGCACGTCGACTGAAGAGTTCGACTTGACCGACCCGAATGAACGACGGTGCAACACGCGTTGAGATCGCGACAGCCTCCAACACGAGCATGTCTGGATCCTTTGATCGTGAGCCTTCCGAGTACCAGGGGCGTTTGACCTTCTCTATTTTAGAAACATACAAACTCAGTGACCGTGACGTTGGGACACCGAGCGAATGCATGTGCTCTTGTGCCAGAAATTCTCGGACACTAGATCGTAGGACGGCGCGACCGTCTGCGCCGCGACAGTATGGCGTTCGACCGCCACCTTTCAGCTGCATTTCCCAGCGTCGACCATTGATAACGGCCTCAAGCACGGAAACTGCACGGCCGTCGCCATATCCATTGCCTGTTTGAAACGGACACTGTTGGTAATATTCAGTGCCATAAATGGAAAGTGCATAGCCAGTAGCCCAACCAACCTTAAGCATTGGCTCCGGAACATACGAGATGTCGCCTGTGAATAGTCGAACAAAATCAGCTGATTTCGCCATGCTGTCAGCAAAGCCAAGTTCTTGGAAAAAATCTTTGCTGTGCGCGACGTACTCTGGCGCGTTGATTGGCGTAGGTTTAACGGGAACATAGTGCCCAGAGAAAACTTGACGCGGTGAGTGATCAGCGCCATTTTCTTTCGCATCAGGATCACAATTGAGTGTGTCCATGAGCGAGTAGTCCGCTAATTTTGCTAGATCGTCTAGTGTTAAGACAGTTGGGACGGTTTTGTTGGGGAGTCTATTTTTCATAAGTCTACTTCTGGTTCGTGGCGCGGGGAGAATTGCCGCTTTCCTGTGCGTAGCCCTTCGACGTACAATTACGCAATTTCTGGGGTCCATTTTCTTAGCATGACTTCGAATCCTCACTTAATCATTACAATTGCTTTATTGAAACACATAACTCCCACATTAAGCAGACTAAAATTGTTGGCTATAATTTTGTGAGGTACGAACAATAGCCAACTGTTTTAGTTCCGTTTAAATTGACTTGTTGAACGAAGCCGCTTCGCGACAGAAAAACAAACTGCGTTCATACTTTCTTTTATGCACCATTCTCGGTGCGCATAAAAGGAGTATACGCCATGAACACTTCAAATCAACTGAGCTTTGACTTTTTATATCAGCAACATTTAACCAATCTAACTTTGCAGGGAATGCGCCCTGCAACCATTGATGGTTACTCACGGGCAGTGAGGCGGATTGCAGGCTATTTTGAGCGCTCTCCCGATGCGCTAGATAAAGCTGATTTGAAATTGTACTTTGCAAGCTTAATCAAAACACACTCTTGGAGTACGGTAAAACTTGATCGTAACGGCTTGCAATTCTTTTATCGTCATACCCTAGAAAAAGAGTGGGAATGGTTGAATATAGTTAAACCCCCTCAAGTAAAACGTATCCCTGATATTATACCATTCGCATTAATATTATGATCAAAATCTGGCGAAGTGGAAAATCAGGTAATTCAAGGCGGAAGTTGTAGCTAATGGTTGTTCCCTTGGCAAAACTTCCAACACAGAAGTAGCTGATTTTACCAAACTAGATGATCACATATTTGATGCGATTGGTATTATTACCTGTGAGCAAATTGGCGCGCTTATCTCTCATACAAAGTCGTTGCGCTACAAGGTCTTCTTTCTTGTTTTATATAGTATGGGCTTACGATTAAGTGAAGCGCTTGAATTAACTATCAATGAGATAGATAGTATTACAATGACGGTGCATATTCGTTATGGTAAAGGGGGAAAGATAGGTTGTTACCTTTGCCTCACCGAACTTTAATCGCACTTCGCTACTATTGGAAAACGCATAAACATCCACACTTATTATTTCCCGGAAAAGGGAAAAACAAACAAGCATCAATGGACAAAGGCGGCATACAAAAAGCACTGAAAAAAGTCATTGCTGAGTTGGGAATAAATAAAAATATCAGTCCTCATTCACTCCGACATTGCTTTGCAACACATTTATTAGAGCAAGGTATTGATTTGCGTTCTCTGCAAGTTTTACTTGGCCACCACAGCCTTAATACCACCGCGCGATATACTGAGCTCACCCCACTTAAGCAAAAAGATAATGTCATTGCCCTTGAACAGTTAGCCAATAATATCCCAATAAAATGGGAGGCATTATGAATCAATTCATCACTTTACTTAAAGCGCATCAAACTGAGTTTGAGAAATACTATGGCTCTCGGCTAAATCAAGATATTCGCCGAGCAATGAGTGATATGTTGCACTGTAAAAATGATCGCACTCGTTACACACAATGGCATTGTGGCCATTGCCAGCATGACCAACAGCAATTGGCATCCTGCGGAAACCGCAATTGTTCACAGTGCTTGCATCAAACCACCTCAAACTGGCTCGCTCGTCAAACGGATAAATTATTACCAGTCTATTATTTTATGCTGACATTGACTCTGCCATTTCAACTTAGATCCCTTGCGATGCAACATCCTAAAGCGCTTTATAAAATAATGTTTCAAGTCAGTGCTGAGCTGCTGAAAGGGTTCGCAGCTCGTCAGCAAAAAGGCGAGTTAGGTTTCACAACCGTGCTACACACTCATAATAGAAAACGAGATTTACACCAATTACAGTAAGTATGTGATCTAAATTTTACGCAGGAAAAATAGTTAAATTCAAGGCGTAAGTTTCCGTAAATGATTGTTTCCTTTACTAAGATTGCAACACAGAAGTAAGTTATTTTAACCAGTAAAATAGATCAGCCATTTACTGTAATTGGTATTACCCCCTCACTTACATATTATTGTTCCAAGTGGACGTTATGATCCTATCAAAAAGCAGTTTTTTAAAGGTGATAAAGCTTACCTATTTAATGCGTTTTCATTAGCAAAAGTATGGCGAGCAAAAATGATTGATGCTATCAATAAAAGTAAAATACTTACTATCCCCACTCGATTGCCAAAGAAATGGGTTGTTGACTGTCGAAAAGTAGGTTTTGGGTTGTCTTCATTTCAATATTTGTCGAGATACTTGTATCGAGGCGTATTACTGGGTAAAGATATTATCAATATCCACAACGGATTAGTGACATTTCAATATAAAAAAGGTGGCTCAAATATAATCGAAACTCGAACTTTACCCGTACTCAAATTTTTATGGTTGATTTTACAACACGTACTGCCGATAGGCTTACAACGCGTTCGAGATTATGGATTTCTAAGGGGGAATGCAAAAAAATTGCGCTTACAAATTCAATTGATCTTAGGCTTGTTCGTCAAGCAGCCATCTGTTGAAAATGAGGAAAAAGGTCGCGCCGTTCATATTTGCCCATGCTGTCAACACAGTATGAAATTAGTCGGATTTCATCGACTGAAGCTTTCTGATACTGGCTTGTGAATTGTTAGTTTTTGACCGAGATCGAAACCATTAAGGGGATGCCGATAAAGAAATAAAAATACAATAAGCCTTTGATATGATTGAGTAATGATCGTATGAAGATAAAACTCGCCTCAAGAAAACACCTAAACTTCCCTCTGATTTCACTATTTACTATATAAGAAGCGATCCTTGACGGGCTTGTTCAACAACCAGATAAGGTGTCGGCTACGCGACACCTATCCTTGTTTATTAGTTGCCCTGCTACGATATTGCAGTGAACAACTTACAAAACAAGCCACTTATAATTCAAATATTTATTGCCAATAACAGCAATAAACTGAAAAGCAACAATAACATAAATGAAATTTACATCACTCGTTAATTACTCAAAAAACAGAGTTAAACCCAACATATTTAACACTTAGAAACTGATCACCAATTAGATTTCAAAAATCTCAACACGCCACACTTTTAAGCAAAAACTAAAAACAGAATTCCGCCCTATAAACAGCAGGAAATTAATGGCGCAAGCAATCGCTTTGGTTAACAGGCGCAGACGACTATTAGTAACTTCCTTATCAGGTGGAATGAGCAGACTTAGAAAACTCACAACGCACCTATCTGCGAAAGTTACAAAACCGATTTCAGATTACAAATAACTATTCAAAAACAAAAAATACCACATGGTTTAAGGCAACTAACGCCAAATTCAGTGGCCGCTGGCAGATGTTCGATGAACTCTGCAAACACACTGAATTTTGATATAAAGTGGCCTCTGAAAAAAAACTGCGCTGCCAGCGGTCGACTGGAATTTTTTGTTATGTCAGTCGTCTTTGTCAGCATAATATTGGCCTGAGCATAAATAACACCTCTTCTCAATCGTTCCATCATCCATTTCCCACGTTGCCATTTCTTCTGCTGAAGCCTTAGCACCACAGAAATCACAGGGTATTTCTATTTCATCGCTTTCCTCATTTGAACAAAATGTACATTTATAACCTGTTCCTGACTCTTCATTTGGAATCATTGTGTTATTTGAACACTCAGGACATTGATACACATTCCACTCAATAAACACGTAATGCTTGGGTCTGACACCCCTAAATATTTCAGCTTCCGTTTCTTTAACTTCTCTCTCTGCCTCTTTTAGGAGTTGAGCATACTCATCAGATAACACTTCAAAAACATGATATTTTTCTTTTCCAACTTCATTTTCGAGATCAAACAGGCTGAATATATCAATAAACTCGGACACTCCACGAACTAACCGTCCAATACATAGCCGAACTTCTTTTGGGGGAAGCTTAAACTGGTAGTGCTCGATATTATTTCGTAGGCCTTTAAGCCACTCAATATCATTGCAAAATTCAACATCAACAAAGCCGACTCCAGTAACACCGCATTTCTCACATTTTGAAAATTCGAGTGCTTGATCTAGTGTGATCGTATGAGGATGAGGTATTTTAGATAACAACGACTTGAAATCGAACCTCTCCTTAACCAATAAATAATAAGCGTCTAGAAGATTTATTGAGTCTTTCTTAGCTCTTTTATCGACGTGCCTAAAGCACTTACTAAATACAAGACTTTCATTAATTGAGAGTATGTATAATTTAAGAACTAACTCTAAAAAATGCGATAGGTGCAAAATGGCAAACTTGTAGTGCCTTAACCCGCCGTTTTCGCCTTGCTCAAATTTATCTAAAGCCTCATTGAAACTATCTAGTGCATTTTCCTTAATATTTAATTGATATTCCATTCGAGCCTCAATTTAGAAGGGCATAACGCCCAGTTGAGGGGCTTTTTGACATAGAATGCATTGAACTCAACACTAAGAAATAGTTATAGAATTCAACAATTTATGCGAACCGCTGAGTCAAAAAGTCCCTTCGAACGTCTTGTTAGGCTAAAGTGTTGATTACTTGTTGTTATTTTTTATATTAAACTTATTAAGACTAGTGTGATACCTCGATATTAGTTGTATATCTTCTTTATTTAATTGATCTTTATTCAGTTGTTGCAATGCTTTCTCAAATTCTTGTAAATCATAAAACTCTGCTAATTTTTCAATGTTAATTTCTGAGTGTTTCGTAGCTACCCTATCATCCATTCCATGTGTAAAACTATTAGAATTAAAAACTTCTATTATAGATAGTATATTTTTTGGTTCTTCCTCTACTTGCTTAACTAGCCAAGTTTTTGGTTCATTACTTTTACCCCATTCCTTCCATAGATAAAGCAATCTTATAGTGTTATCATTTACTCTTAATTGATCATTGCCTGCATGATTTCTGATTTTATTTAAAGCTAGTTTTTCTAGTTCATTAAGTTGCTCTAGTGTTATAAAACAACTTTCACTTTGTGAATCAGAACCATATTTACCAAGTTGTTGACCGAATATTACTATCTCTCTACACATTAATCTAACTGCATTGCCAGAGGTATACGATTCACTTAATATTGAATATCTGCTGTCATTACTAAGTAAAGGAAAGAGTGCATGTAAAATACGACCTATTCTTGCAGAGTTCCCATCAAAACTAAACATATTTTCTTGTTCATCCTCTGGTATATCTAATTCATCACCAATACTAAAAAATGTACTAATAATGTTTTTTATATTTTCTTCCTTTAGTTCATCAAAATAGTCTGTAATTCGATCGAGGATAACAGATAGTTTACTTTTTCCTGTAGATAATTTTTCATTGGCATTATTTTGAAACCAAAGTGTTAGTATTTCAGTACTAGATGATGCCTCTAAAATATATTTTATTTCTGATGTGCTTAAGGTGTCAGTTGTTAGGGAAAATCTAAAGTACATTGGAAAGTAATGATTTGAACAAACCCTCTTGTTTTTTCTCCCGTATCCAGAAAAATCAGACCCATAAAATGTATTACCAAAAACTGAAAGTAACCTTGGAAAAAGCCTACTCAATAATTCCTTCATCCTCTCAACTGTGATAGTAGAAGACTT
This sequence comes from uncultured Psychromonas sp., assembly GCA_963682165.1. Taxonomy (GTDB): domain Bacteria; phylum Pseudomonadota; class Gammaproteobacteria; order Enterobacterales; family Psychromonadaceae; genus Psychromonas. The sequence continues at coordinate 241,830 of OY821666.1, forward strand.
CTCAACAATTAAAGTAATTTGATTCAATTCCATTTCAGTCAAACTACCTCTATCCATACTTGGATGGGAAGCTCCACAGAACAAATCTGCATTTCTTCGTATACCATCATAGACTTTGGGTTCAAAAACTCTGATACATTCTATCGCTAGAAAATCAGCATAATTAACTTCTTCCTGTATTGATACAAAAGTAATACTCAATGCATTTGTTAATCGTATTATATCTCTCGGCGTTTTGAAGAAATGTTCAACCCCATCATGATATATGTTTCCGAAATATGTCTGATCATATTCTTTTTCTGGTATAGAGCGGTATATTTTATTTATTTTTTTAATAAAGAACTCTGATAAAGTATCTTTTTCTGGTAGTGGCAGCTCAAATGGAACCTGTATTATTTTTTCTATATAGCTATTTCCATTAATATTCAATGATTCTTCAAGTGACTTAGAAACAATCTCTCTGTCGAATGCTAAAATATAAATAATATAAGGAAAATCTGCTACAGCTTTAATAATTTTAAAAACTTGCTTAACTTCATTTCCTGTTAAGCGATCAATATCATCGATTACTACTACGATCTTTCTTTTTTCTTCTTTTAATAGAGCTTCTATTTCCTTTTTAGTTGAGTTTATATCTGAACCAAGAAACTTTTTGAAAAGAGCATCAACTACTTTTGCCTCTGCAAGAGGGGTTTTCGCCAGTATTTCAGAAACAAATCTAATTTTTTTAGCTATTTTTCTACCTTTACTTTTCCATGTGCTAAAGGTGTCCTGTAGTTGAGAGAAGAAAGACATCAATAACGCTTCTTCACTAGAGAACCACCAAGGGTTAAAATGAATTACTTCAATTTTCTCTTCTTCAGCATCAAGATAATATTCAATGAATGATAATACTGTTGATTTACCTGCGCCCCATTCTCCGTATATTGAAAGAACCATACCATCTTCAAATTCACCCGTTACTATACTAGAAGCAATATTTCTAGAAAATCCTGAATATCCTAAGCTATCATTCTCGGGATCTGTAACTGGCTTATCGGATGACACTTTGAAACTATCCATTTATTGTATTGAACCTTATAATTCCATTTATCTGACTAATATTAATATATCGCATTGCTTAATATTACCATTAAAAGGTGAGCCTTGGTGGTGGCCTAACGCCCGCTTAAGCGGACAAAAATTGTTGGTTATAATGTGGAGCGCAGCGGAACCTAACCAACTGTTTTTGTTCCGTTTAAAGCGCTTGTTGAACGAAGCCGCTTCGCGACAGAAAAACAAACTGCGTTCATACTTTCTTTTATGCACCATTCTCGGTGCGCATAAAAGGAGTATACGCCATGAACACTTCAGATCAACTTCGCTATGACTTTTTATATCAGCAACATTTAACCAATCTCACTCTGCAGGGAATGCGCCCTGCAACCATTGATGGTTACTCACGGGCAGTGAGGCGGATTGCAGGCTATTTTGAGCGCTCTCCCGATGCACTAGATAAAGCTGATTTGAAATCATACTTTGCAAGCTTAATCAAAACACACTCTTGGAGTACGGTAAAACTTGATCGTAACGGCTTGCAATTCTTTTATCGTCATACCCTAGAAAAAGAGTGGGAATGGTTGAATATAGTTAACCCCCCTCAGGTAAAACGTATCCCTGATATTATACCATTGCATTAATATTATGATCAAAATCTGGCGAAGTGGAAAATCAGGTAATTCAAGGCGGAAGTTGTAGCTAATGGTTGTTCCCTTGGAAAAACTTCCAACACAAAAGTAGCTGATTTTACCAAGCTAGATGAGCACATATTTGATGCGATTGGTATTATTACCTGTGAGCAAATTGGCGCGCTTATCTCTCATACAAAGTCGTTGCGCTACAAGGTCTTCTTTCTTGTTTTATATAGTATGGGCTTACGATTAAGTGAAGCGCTTGCGTTAACTATCAATGAGATAGATAGTGTTACAATGACGGTGCATATTCATGATGGTAAAGGGGGAAAAGATAGGTTGTTACCTTTGCCTCACCGAACTTTAATCGCACTGCGCTATTATTGGAAAACGCATAAACATCCACACTTATTATTTCCCGGAAAAGGCAAAAACAAACAAGCACCAATGGACAAAGGAGGTATACAAAAAGCACTGAAAAAAGTCATTGCTGATTTGGGAATAAATAAAAATATCAGTCCTCATTCACTGCGACATTGCTTTGCAACACATTTATTAGAGCAAGGTATTGATTTGCGTTCTCTGCAAGTTTTACTTGGCCACCACAGCCTTAATACCACCGCGCGATATACTGAGCTCACCCCACTTAAGCAAAAAGATAATGTCATTGCCCTTGAACAGTTAGCCAATAATATGCCAATAAAATGGGAGGCATTATGAATCAATTCATCACTTTACTTAAAGCGCATCAAACTGAGTTTGAGAAATACTATGGCGCTCAGCTAAATCAAGATATTCGCCGAGCAATGAGTGATATGTTGCACTGTAAAAATGATCGCACTCGTTACACACAATGGCATTGTAGCCATTGCCAGCATGACCAACAGCAATTGGCATCCTGCGGAAACCGCAATTGTTCACAGTGCTTGCATCAAACCACCTCAAACTGGCTCGCTCGTCAAACGGATAAATTATTACCTGTCCATTATTTTATGCTGACATTGACTCTGCCATTTCAACTTAGATTTCTTGCGATGCAACATCCTAAAGAACTTTATAAAATAATGTTTCAAGTCAGTGCTGAGCTGCTGAAAGGGTTCGCAGCTCGTCAGCAAAAAGGCGAGTTAGGTTTCACAACCGTGCTACACACTCATAATAGAAAACGAGATTTACACCAATTACAGTAAGTATGTGATCTAAATTTTACGCAGGAAAAATAGTTAAATTCAAGGCGTAAGTTTCCGTAAATGATTGTTTCCTTTACTAAGATTGCAACACAGAAGTAAGTTATTTTAACCAGTAAAATAGATCAGCCATTTACTGTAATTGGTATTACCCCCTCACTTACATATTATTGTTCCAAGTGGACGTTATGATCCTATCAAAAAGCAGTTTTTTAAAGGTGATAAAGCTTACCTATTTAATGAGTTTTCATTAGCAAAAGTATGGCGAGCAAAAATGATTGATGCTATCAATAAAAGTAAAATACTTACTATCCCCACTCGATTGCCAAAGAAATGGGTTGTTGACTGTCGAAAAGTAGGTTTTGGGTTGTCTTCATTTCAATATTTGTCGAGATACTTGTATCGAGGCGTATTACTGGGTAAAGATATTATCAATATCCACAACGGATTAGTGACATTTCAATATAAAAAAGGTGGCTCAAATATAATCGAAACTCGAACTTTACCCGTACTCAAATTTTTATGGTTGATTTTACAACACGTACTGCCGATAGGCTTACAACGCGTTCGAGATTATGGATTTCTAAGGGGGAATGCAAAAAAATTGCGCTTACAAATTCAATTGATCTTAGGCTTGTTCGTCAAGCAGCCATCTGTTGAAAATGAGGAAAAAGGTCGCGCCGTTCATATTTGCCCATGCTGTCAACACAGTATGAAATTAGTCGGATTTCATCGACTGAAGCTTTCTGAGATTGGCTTGTGAATAGTTAGTTTTTGACCGAGATCGAAACCATTAAGGGGATGCCGATAAAGAAATAAAAACACAATAAGCCTTTGATATGATTGAGTAATGATCGTATGCAGATAAAACTCGCCTCAAGAAAACACCTAAACTCATCTCTAATTTTACTATTTACTATATAAGAAGCGATCCTTGACGGGCTTGTTCAACACCCAGATAAGGCGTCGGCTGCGCGACACCTATCCTTGTTTATTAGGCCTTTAATGTTTGATTATCTCTAGCACAGCCTTCGCTACGGGATCTGATGACGCTGGATTTTGACCTGTTATCAAGTTGCCATCAGTGATGGCATATGGATGCCAATCATCGGCCTTTGAGTAGTTTGCCCCTTTCGCTTTTAACTCATCTTCCAGCATAAATGGCACAACCTCTGAAAGTTGAACGGCGTCTTCCTCTGTGTTGCTAAAACCAGTCACAGACTTTCCTTTTACTAAGGGGGAACCATCCGGGGCTACGGTGTGACGGAAAACCGCAGGACCGTGACAAACTGCGGCAACTGGTTTTCCAGATGCATACATTGTTTCAATTAAGGCTATAGAGTTACTATCTTCTGCCAGATCCCACAATGGTCCATGCCCACCAGCATAAAACACTGCATCGTAATCATCAGGTGAAATATCTGATAGTTTTTGCGTATTTGCTAGCACCGATTGGACGTCAGCATCTCTCTTGAAGCGTCCCGTTGCTTCTGTTTGGAAATCAGGCTCATCACTTTTTGGATCTAGAGGTGGTTGTCCTCCATTAGGTGATGCAAGTGTGACGTCTGCTTTTGCATCTTTGAATATATAGTAAGGAGTAGCAAACTCCTCTAGCCAAAACCCAGTTTTTTGTCCTGTCTCGCCGAGTTGACTGTGTGATGTAAGTACAATGAGTATTTTCATATAGGTTCTCCTTCTTTAATTCTGCGTTACGTACGCCAACCGCCTAACGAGGCTGTAGAATTAACCTCTATTTATTGTTTTTGATTAATATTTATACTTTAACGATAAATTACTGCTTTAACAATTAGAAACATTCAATTATCCAAAATAAGTTTTATTGTTAATATTATTCAGGATAAATAGAGACCACTTGGGTTATCATGGCTATTTAGGCCGCTTAGAGAGAATACTACTGGCTATAAGTGGGTAACCTGGGTCTAGTGAAGTGCTATTCTGAGCTTTTCTATATTATGAACAAGACAGTACATCTGCCATTGGCTATTTACTTTTTCTTGGCCTCTAAGCGTAAATTTATTCATGCCTTTATTTACGGTAATATTAGTAAATACCGGCTCAATTGTGCCTAATCTTTTACTGTATTGCCTTTTACCCATTGGACTATCTATCTTTATACGTATCTTATCGCTATACGATAGTTTTTCTTCTTTACAATTGTTTTTGAATTGCACTTGCCTATCTATTTTTAAAGGTGCTTTACGCATGCATTGGCTTTGTAATGGGCAAGCCTTACAATCTTTTAAGTAACCAACGAAGCTAATATATAGTCGCTCTCCACTTTTGAAGTAATCACCACTACACCACATAATATTACCAGCAGGACAACGACAAGATTTGTCTTTCTCATCATAATGGAAGTCGGCTGAGCTAAAGCGTCTTGGTTTACCTTTACTACGTTTTAATCGTCGTTTCTCTTGTTCTGTGTGATACGTTTCACTCACTTTAAATAACGGATTTCGACTTCTAAATTGAGTGTCTGCAACATAGCTATCAAGTCCTGTACCCGCAAGATATTTCATATTAGCTTCACTGTGAAAACCACTGTCTGCGGTAAACTTTGCTTTGGATAAACTATCCGAAGTACCTAGTCTCAAAAATTCAGCATCGAGTTGTTTGATGGCAGGTGCTAACGTTTGTTGCTCTCCCACAGAGCCCCATGTTTGGGCTTGTAGAATGACTTGGTGTTTATCATCATTAATAGCAATACCATTGTAGCCTTGAATAGTACCTTTCGATGTCGTCATTTTGGCACTGTCAGGATCGCTAATATTACTTTTAACTGGCTTACCTTTACTGCCATATTTTTGTTCTTTTGTTGCGAGATAATCAGCAATTTTAGCAGCACTTCTATCAAGTTTAGCTTTTTGTTTTAAGTCATGCTCTATCTGCTCTTCACCACAATCATCTTGTGATTGATGCCTCTCAAGAATACGTTGACTCGCTTTTTCTAACTTAAGTTGCTTGCGCTCTAACTCTGCAAAAGTACCACTCCACTCTTTACTTGCATTAGACTTTATTTTACAGCCATCGATGGCAAACATATTGCGAGCAATTAATCCTTCTTCATCACATATCATCAACACTTGCGTAAATAGAGGCGCTATTTGTTCGCTCATACGAGCAACAAAAGAAGCGACAGAAGTATAGTGAGGTTGCACATCTCCCGATAAACTCATAAATAAGATGTTCGTTTCACAAGCCGTTGCAATTTTACGACTCGATACTAAACCATCAGCTTCGCCTAACACAATTATCTTTAACATCACTCTGGGGAATATGCTGCGGCTGCCTTTTTATCATTGTTATAGCATTTATCAATCGATGTTAAATCAAGTTTATTATCAACAATATGAGATAAAGCATACTCAAAAGTACCAGGTAATATTTGTGATGAGAAATCAATAGGAATGAACTTACTTTGGCAGGACAAGTCGGGTTTATAATTTGCCATAAAAGTTTTCGATGAGTGAATAATATCTATTAGATAGCATCGATGAACTACAGGCAAGGTTAATCATTAAACAATTCACTAAAATAAGAAAATACACTGAAAAGTGTCTTTTTGGATAAATTCTACAGCCTCAACGCCTCAAACAGGGGCGCGGCGTCAGCCGCGTCCAGCGACCGAAGGGAGCTGCCTGCTTTGACTGGTTAGGTACAGGCAATCGCAATTAGCTCCCCATTTTTCGCGACCATCGCAATCCGACTGATATGCACAACTTTGTTTATGCATTTTCTCTCGCCTAAGGTTAGTAATGTTTGATACTACTCTGGACCGCCTGCTCCAGGAATGTAACGGTATTGGAATCTGCAAAACCGTGACACCCCCGCACTACCCCGATATAGACGTTGTCACTTGCCGAAGTCTGCACTGGTGCCGGCGTCACCGTAAAGAAGTTCTTAGTCGTCGAGGCGCTCATATCAGGATAGCCTCCGACAATCACGGTACCCACCATGTTGTCCGTGCAGGTATATGATGCCCGGTTTAAGAAATAATAAACCGTGTGCGCGTCGAAAAGAGCTTGGCCGTCGGTCAGCGGGAAAATCGCATCCCAGTACTCGGCATGTAGCTGCGTCGCCTGGCCGTAATACTGCTGTTCCGAAGTTCCACTGCTGGTCGCCCAGGTATCGATAATATTGTTGGGTAGCGTGCCAAATTGCGACACTTCAAACATGATCGCCGTGAACGGCACGGCGGTTTGCTGGACGACGAGCCCGAGGGCCGTCGGGTCCATTGCAAAGTTGAAATCCACCACGTCGATGCCCTGCAGTACCGGTTTGCCATCGCTTGAGCCCACTAAACCGATGATCTCATTAAGTTTGTCGAAGCTATCTGGAAAGGCGCGCAGCAAACAGGCGATGTCGGTAAATGGACCGATCGCGAACAACGTCACCGTGCCTACCGGATTGCTGTCGAGCACGTCTCTCATTAGCCGTACGCCGTCGTTGACGCAGAAGACCGTAGGCTCGTCGCCTACCGGTTCGAATCGCACGGGCAACGCATCGAGAAAGCCTTCGGCACCGACCCTCAAATTGTTCGTCGCATAACCAAGCGCCGCTAACCCCCTGCGAGCAGATTCGTAAGAGGGTTGCGCTTTATCGTTACCAAAGGTTGTGATGATGCCTTGAATGTCTAGACCAGCCTGAAGAGCAAGAGTCACTGCATAAGCATCGTCTGTGTCGGCCGCACGTCGATCCGGGCCGTTGATCGCACCGTTAATAATCCCAAGACTATAGTCTGTAGAAAAAATAAAAACATGGCCAGCGCTTGCGCCGCTCGATGAATTACAGCCAGTGGCATTCAGGACTAGCATCAACAACAGTAATTTTGTTATTCGGATCGTCATGATATTTGGCCTTCTATGGATACTGCGTTTCAGGCAGGATGATCCACTTAGTGTACCTAACAGTATATTAGATGCCGCCGCAAACAACGATGCTGCTTGCGGTTAATAATTTATAAAGCAGATTTCACTGCTCTCGAACTTTATGAAACAGCGGCAAGAATGAAGCCACTATTTACAACAAACAAAGATAATGCGTTTTAAGCTTTAGGGGTTAATAAAAGCTAAAACACTATTATCGGAAATACCGCACTCTGGCGAAATGAGCCAACTGAAAACTCTTTGCTAATTTCACCCTTTGAATAATTCACAACTCTCAGCGTATCAACAACTGCCCGCTAAAAACTAAAACCCAAATTTTAAGATATGTTTTAAGGCAACTAACGCCAGCATTAACCAGCATTTTGTAGTAGTGCTTTTCTTGTGCTAGGCTCTTTTAGCACAAGAAAAACACTGCGGAAAAATGTCCGAGTTGAATGCTTTTGTTAGATGCTTTACGCATGAAGTGAGTGATCCAAAGTATCTGCAACCCACTGATTTATGCTCTTATCTTCAGCTGTTGCAATCGCTGCAATTTCACTATGTAACTTTGGAGGAATTCTGAGATTAAACTTTCCAGAGTATTCCTTTCTTGGGCTGATTCCAGTTTCTTCACAAACTTCGAGAAATGCTTTCAGTGACTTCTTGAACTCTCGACGCAACTCAGTAGGGCTTTTGCCATAAAAATCAGCGCCACCATTTAAACCAAGAATTTCTCCTCGAAACATATCAATTTCGGGATCATACTCGATCTTTGCTTTATAAGACTCATTTTCCATTATATTCATGGAGTTACCTCACTTGACTCTAACCACTTGCGAATACTGGCAACAGCCCCTTTATCCGTAGATGGTGAGGGGTGGGGTCTGTGGAAAATTCTAACTTCACCGAATAGAACCACTGCTATTCTAGAACCAGTCCTTTCTGAAACATCAGCACCAAGAGCTACGAACAAGGCTTCAATATCTGCCCAATGAATATTTCCACTGGTAGGCCGTTTGAATATTAGCTCGAGAGTTTTCTGGTGTTTTGTCTTCATGCCTCACATAGTACTAGTTATCGGTACTATGTCAAGTTTCTTAAGCATCTAACGAGGCTGTAGAATTAACCTCTATTTATTGTTTTTGATTAATATTTATACTTTAACGATAAATTACTGCTTTAACAATTAAAAACATTCAATTATCCAAATTAAGTTTTATTGTTAATATTATTTAGGATAAATAGAGATTACTTTGATTATCATGCCTATTTAGGCCGTTTCGAGAGAATACTACTGGTTATAAGTGGGTAACCTGTGTTCTGGTCAAGTCGAACTGGACACTTTTCTTAGAGAATTTTCATAGTTAATTGGCGACATATCATCATTCGCCGTATGCAGCCTTTCGAGGTTGTAATACCTCATGTAAGCTGCGACATCTATTTTCATGTGCTCACGCGTTGGTTGATGAACTTTAAATATCCAATCGTGTTTTAAACTACCAAAAATCTCTCTACGACAGCATTATCCCAACAAGCTCCAACATCTCCCATGCTGGCTCTAATATGATATTTTCTAAGCAGCTTGCAGTATTTATTACTGGTATATTGTGAGCCTCTATCACTATGAAAGACCAAGCCTTTTGGTGGTTGCCTTAAATTACGAGCCTTGATCAAGGCATTGCTAATCAAATCTGTAGTCATTCTTTTATCAATATGCCAACCAACAATCCTGCGTGAATACAAATCCATCACAATAGCTAAGTACATCCAACCCTCTCCGGTTTTTAAGTAAGTAACATCACCAGCCCATACTTGATCAGCTCCAACAGGATTAAAATTCATATTCAACAAGTTATCAGCCACTGCATCGCTGTGCTTGCGATTTGTTGTTACTTTGTAAGCCGTTCTTTGGATTGCCTTTAAATTTAGTTTAGCCATAACGCTACGCACTTTGTAGCGACCGATTTTAAAGCCTTCTTCGCGTAACTTTTTCATCATCTCTCGGTTACCTAAGCTGCCTCTGCTTTGCTTAAATAACACCTTAACGCGGCGGTATAAGTGCAGCGTTTGAGAGCTAATTAATTGAGCTGGACGTTTTAGCCAAGCGTAGTAAGCCGATGGGCTGACTCCCATCTCATAGCAAAGTTTAGCTACCGAAAGACAATCTGAGTGTGATTTAATGAAATCAAACTTTACTTCATTTCTCTCGCGAAGAAGGCCGTAGCCTTTTTTAAAATTTCTTTCTCCATCCGTAATGCTTTATTTTCTTTACGGAGCTTTTTTAGTTCTTCTCGCTCATCATCACTAAGACCCTCTCCACTTAACTGAGCTTCAATTTTGCTTTTCCAAGTGTAAAGCAGTTTTGAGCTAACTCCTACAGACTCAGCGGCTTTAGCAACTGAATAACCTTGCTCTAGAACAAGTGAAACAGCTTCTTCTTTAAACTCTTTTGGATATTGCTTTTGCGTTCTTTTTTTACTCATTTTAACACATCATTAATTGACGGTTATTATCTCTTAATAAAGTGTCCAGTTCTATTAGACCAGAACAGGTCTTCATTTCAATATTTGTCGCGATACTTGTATCGAGGCGTATTACTGGGTAAAGACATTATCAATATCCACAACGGATTAGTGACATTTCAATATAAAAAAGGTGGCTCAAATATAACCGAAACTCGAACTTTACCCGCACTAAAATTTTTATGGTTGATTTTACAACACGTACTGCCGAAAGGCTTACAACGCGTTCGAGATTATGGATTTCTAAGGGGGAATGCAAAAAAATTGCGCTTACAAATTCAATTGATATTAGGCTTGTTCATCAAGCCGCCATCTGTTGAAAATGAAGCAAAAGGTCGCGCCGTTCATATTTGCCCATGCTGTCAACATAGTATGAAATTAGTCGGATTTCACCGACTGAAGCTTTCTGAGATTGGCTTGTGAATAGTTGGTTTTTGACCGAGATCGAAACCATTAAGGGGATGCCGATAAAGAAAACAAAAATACAATAAGCCTTTGATATGATTGAACTCTGATTGTATGCAGATAAAACTCGCCTCAAGAAAACACCTAAACTCCTCTCTAATTTTACTATTTACTATATAAGAAGCGATCCTTGACGGGCTTGTTCAACACCCAGATAAGGTGTCGGCTGCGCGACACCTATCCTTGTTTATTAGGTGTGGTGGAGTCGATTAAATACTTACCCACCCTTTAGTTGAAAGTACATCTACAGCCAAGTTAATCTGTTGATTTGTGAATTGTTTCTTACGTTCATTCCATGAATATGTATGTTTAATAATATCATCAACATTAGAGAGGTTATTGTTCGTTATAACCCAGTGCACTGTAGATAAAAGCTCTAAACCAAAGGGAGACTCAAAACCATCAACTAGTTCCGATACCTTGCTTAAATGAGCATTAGTTTTACCCTGTTTGAGTAAAAATGATTTTGCATCCTCAATAGCCCCAGGAACAAGGCTAAGTTGCTTATCAGGAGCATCGCCACCATCTTTGTATCCAGCAACTAAATGACCTTCGATTGTATTCAGTACATGACGAAGATTTTCTGCGTATGGTCCAAAAGCAGCTTTGCGGTATTTAAGCCGCAATGGTTCACCTGCTTCTTGCATGAAGTACATCAGCTTGTGTATTTCTAGCAGTGTTACATAAGGGTCAAGTAAGCCTCCTAAATATCTATCCATTAATTCTACTAGAGCAGCTCTGCCTGCTGTCATATTAGGTACTTCACGGGATTGAACCATTTTATCTGCACTTGGAGCACCTTTAGGTTCAAAAAGAATAATATCTATATTTTTTAAATCTTGCATTTCTTCTTGGATATTTTTTTTTACATCTCCCCAGCTTAAACCGCCAAGTCCACTACCTAAAGGGGGGATAGCTATAGAACTAATATCGTATTTTTTAATAACCTTAACTAAATCTTTCAAACCCAATTGAATATCTTCAATCCGACTTTTCCCTCTCCAATGACGTTTAGTTGGAAAGTTAATAATATATTTTGGATTTATTAACTTATTTGTCTCAAAAACAAACATACTGCCAGGAAGTACTTCTGATTTTTTACAAGCAACAGCGTAACTTTTGAAATTCTCAGGGTAGGCTTTTTTAAATTGCAATGCTATACCACGCCCCATTACACCAACGCAATTTACTGTATTAACAATCGCCTCGACATCAGCTTTTAATATATCTCCATTTTTATACTCTATCATCGCCATCTCCTCCTGATTAGTAGTACCAATCGATTTTTAACTCAACTGTTGAATGATTGTCCCTAACTGTGGACAAGATATTGACTACTTGTTGATATATAGTCCGAGAATTGACACCGACCCTTTCGACCAAATGCCACGGAAAGATTTCTTCGAGCAAAAATTCTGCCTGTTTTCCTTCTTTACAACTACTCCACCTTATTGCATTGACAGCACTCCAATCAATTTCATCTAAATTATCTAAGCTACTTCTATCTTCAAAGTAATTAGATCCAGCATTTGAGAGGGTAAATGCCCAGCGTTTACCATTTTCATTTGCCCATTTGACTGAGGAATATAAATCAGATTCTAAGTGGATAATGGAGTTTTGTCCTCCTTTATAAGAGAGTTCATCATGGTTAGCTTGATAGATTAAATAAAGCATTATAGATCGTGGACAAAAATAAAATGGCACACAGTCCCCTACATGCAAATCTTGATGACTCTTCAAATTTAGACCAAGTCTTCTCTCTTTTATAGAGTTCATACCTATAGTAGTACCAACATTTACTTGATTAGCTACTATCGAATCACACAGCAACCCATTATTTGCAATAGACAGCAACCTATCAATGTGTACGATATGATAAATCTTGGGGTTATGCTGAGGCTTACTCATGAACTACTATCACTCCAGTCAATTTACGCTTGTTGGCTTTGGATATTATCTTAATAGTATACACAAAAAAACAAGTACAGTATTTGGTCTTGGCTGATAGATGATTATTTGGTCACCTAACGCCAAGTTAATCGGTGCGTCTTTTTGCATCCGATTGAACTTTTTGTTGAACGAAGCCGCTGTGCGACAGAAAAACAAACTGCGTTCATACTTTCTTTTATGCACCATTCTCGGTGCGCATAAAAGGAGTATACGCCATGAACACTTCAGATCAACTTCGCTATGACTTTTTATATCAGCAACATTTAACCAATCTCACTCTGCAGGGAATGCGCCCTGCAACCATTGATGGTTACTCACGGGCAGTGAGGCGGATTGCAGGCTATTTTGAGCGCTCTCCCGATGCACTAGATAAAGCTGATTTGAAATCATACTTTGCAAGCTTAATCAAAACACACTCTTGGAGTACGGTAAAACTTGATCGTAACGGCTTGCAATTCTTTTATCGTCATACCCTAGAAAAAGAGTGGGAATGGTTGAATATAGTTAAACCCCCTCAAGTAAAACGTATCCCTGATATTATTACCTGTGAGCAAATTGGCGCGCTTATTTCCCATACAAAGTCGTTGCGCTACAAGGTCTTCTTTCTTGTTTTATATAGTATGGGCTTACGATTAAGTGAAGCGCTTGAATTAACTATCAATGAGATAGATAGTGTTACAATGACGGTGCATATTCGTGATGGTAAAGGGGGAAAAGATAGGTTGTTACCTTTGCCTCACCGAACTTTAATCGCACTTCGCTACTATTGGAAAACTCATAAACACCCACACTTATTATTTCCCGGAAAAGGGAAAAACAAACAAGCACCAATGGACAAAGGCGGCATACAAAAAGCACTGAAAAAAGTCATTGCTGAGTTGGGAATAAATAAAAATATCAGTCCTCATTCACTCCGACATTGCTTTGCAACACATTTATTAGAGCAAGGTATTGATTTGCGTTCTCTGCAAGTTTTACTTGGCCACCACAGCCTTAATACGACCGCGCGATATACTGAGCTCACCCCACTTAAGCAAAAAGATAATGTCATTGCCCTTGAACAGTTAGCCAATAATATCCCAATAAAATGGGAGGCATTATGAATCAATTCATCACTTTACTTAAAGCGCATCAAACTGAGTTTGAGAAATACTATGGCGCTCGGCTAAATCAAGATATTCGCCGAGCAATGAGTGATATGTTGCACTGTAAAAATGATCGCACTCGTTACACACAATGGCATTGTAGCCATTGCCAGCATGACCAACAGCAATTGGCATCCTGCGGAAACCGCAATTGTTCACAGTGCTTGCATCAAACCACCTCAAACTGGCTCGCTCGTCAAACGGATAAATTATTACCAGTCCATTATTTTATGGTGACATTGACTCTGCCATTTCAACTTAGATCCCTTGCGATGCAACATCCTAAAGCGCTTTATAAAATAATGTTTCAAGTCAGTGCTGAGCTGCTGAAAGGGTTTGCTACCCGTCAGAAGAAAGGCGAGTTAGGTTTCACAACCGTGCTACACACTCACAATAGAAAACGAGATTTACACCCTCACCTGCATATTATTGTTCCAAGTGGACGTTATGATCCTATCAAAAAGCAGTTTTTTAAAGGTGATAAAGCTTACCTATTTAATGCGCTTTCATTAGCAAAAGTATGGCGAGCAAAAATGATTGATGCCATTAATAAGAGTAAAATACTTGCTATCCCCACTGGATTGCCAAAGCAATGGGTCGTTGACTGTCGAAAAGTAGGTTTTGGATTGTCTTCATTTCAATATTTGTCGCGATACTTGTATCGAGGCGTATTACCCGATAAAGACATTATCAATATCCACAACGGATTAGTGACATTTCAATATAAAAAAGGTGGCTCAAATATAACCGAAACTCGAACTTTACCCGCACTCAAATTTTTATGGTTGATTTTACAACACGTACTGCCGAAAGGCTTACAACGCGTTCGAGATTATGGATTTCTAAGGGGGAATGCAAAAAAATTGCGCTTACAAATTCAATTGATCTTAGGCTTGTTCGTCAAGCAGCCATCTGTTGAAAATGAGGAAAAAGGTCGCGCCGTTCATATTTGCCCATGCTGTCAACATAGTATGAAATTAGTCGGGTTTCACCGACTGAAGCTTTCTGAGATTGGCTTATGAATAGTTAGTTTTTGACCGAGATCGAAACCATTAAGGGGATGCCGATAAAGAAATAAAAATACAATAAGCATTTGATATGATTGAGTAATGATCGTATGCAGATAAAACTCGCCTCAAGAAAACACCTAAACTTCCCTCTGATTTCACTATTTACTATATAAGAAGCGATCCTTGACGGGCTTGTTCAACAACCAGATAAGGTGTCGGCTACGCGACACCTATCCTTGTTTATTATGTTTTTACACGCCAATCAAATGCTTAAAATCTTTTACACTATTAGCTAGACCACCTTGTGGGGTATTTATATAGCCTGGAACCACTATGTTTTTATATAATTTAGTGTCTCTAATATTTAACAGATCTTTATTTTTTTGCAAACAAGTTCCAATTAGCATCTTTTCAAGTGCTGAAATATCACCATGTTCAGATCCATTAGGTGAAGCAAAATAATCGGCTTGAGTTATTTTGGGTATTAATGTAAGAAGTGGTGTGCCTCTTCTACTAGCTATGCAATTATTAAAATGAGTGAGTTTATGATGCGTAAAGCATTCCTTTTTAAATATCTGTTTTTCTGCTTTACCAACGTACCATGGCAAGTTTCCTTTACCTGCACGGATAGAAAATATATAAATACCTATAGCTTCAGATAAACCTTCATGCTCATTTTCAACTTTATCCCAAAAATCATTCATCGATACTTTATCATTCGCAATTAAGCCATGTTCGCTTCTCGGTATTGTAATTTCTCATATGGGTGGAAATTCATTATAACCTCTATATCTGAATGAAACATAACGTCGGCTGGAAGCGATTGTTAGGCTTGATTATTACTTCGTATTTTTCCTAATTGAAACTAAAAATTGATAATAGAAATAACTAAGAAAAGCCTTATTAAATAATAATATAATTGAATGCTCCATCCATATTTTATCTTTATTTAAAATATACATATATTTAAAAAATTCATTTATTGCCTTATATATATAATCCAGTTTAAATAAACTCGGTGTACAAATAATATCCATTAATAATGAAAAGTGCATAAATCCAACAGTAATAAAGCTCGTAAAAAGAATAAATAACAATGGTTTTAACCAGTTAGTACCAAATTCGGAGCTTATCCAATGAGCTTCAAATACCAAATAATCAAGCCATTTCCTAGGTTCTTTTCTTTCAAGAGTAATTTTTCTCTGCTCTAATTCTAATGCTAAATATTTATTAGCTTCAATTTTGTTTCCAATTTTTTCAAAGTTATGCTTTATTATTCTATACGTTTCTTGAGATGTATTTTTCTTTGCATTTTTAGTATCAAGGTTCTGGACATCAAAGAAATTCATGTCATTTTGAATGTTACTGTAATCTAAATCTAAACCTTTTTCTAACCTTGCTTTCCTAAAGTGACTATAACCTTCAAATGTTACATATTTAAATACGAGCTTTCTTGTAAATTCAGTGTCACCAAATAGAGCTAAACCTCTAAAATTAATAGCTTTAAAACCTATGTCATTTTTACTGGTATTCTCATCTTCTAATAAAATACCTTGATTAAATGAACTTTTAAAGAAATCAGAGTGCTTTTCAAAGTCCGTATCTTCAATACTAAAAATATTTACCTTGGCGTTGTGAAGCTTAAAGTTTTCTTTAAATATACTATCCCTTATTATTAATTTTTCAATTTTTATTTCTTTGTTGTTTTTTCCATATTGCTTGTTAATATAAAACTTATCTATAAATACACTATTAATCACACTTAGCTCTTCAATGCTACCGCCAACTACATTAATTTCAAGTTTATTTGTTTCTGAAATATTACTGCAATCTAATCTTTTGAATTTGCAATTCGTAAATATGATAGTTGTTTTTATGTCAATACTTGAGTCGTCATCGTTTTCCGATAAATCTTCTCTTAAAATATAATCTATCCATTCCACCTGCAAACAAAAAGTTACGTTTATATCAGAGAATTCTAGATAAAGTTTATTAACTCCTTCTGTTTTATCAGCAATTATTATCTTAAGCTCATCGTAAGAATTTACATTATCCATTTGTTCTCTCTATGTTTAAAGCCTAACGCCTTGCTAAGCGGACTAAAATTGTGGGTTATAATGTGGAGCGAAGCGAAACGTAACCCACTGTTTTAGTTCCGTTTGAGCAACTTGTTAGGCATTTAAAATAGTGCACCCTGTTCGTTTTTTAATATTTCAATATTCTTTAACAGGCTTAATTTTTTATCTGCTTTTATTAATGCTGATTCACTCATATATGAAATTAATTTATCTAAGTCTTCAACAGTTTTGACTTTTAAAAACTCTTTGCGCTTATTGATATAAACTAACGATATTTTGCTTCTTTTGAGAAGTTCAATTGTATTACTCAAAGTCCCTGTACTTTGCGTATCCCAAATCATTAATCCATAATCACAATCTTCAGCCATTTCTAAATCTTTAGCAGTAAAAAATGCTCTTGTTCCACGAGAATGATTACTCTGAACATTCTTAGTTTTCCAGTTACCTAAATTATTTCTTGGTTGTCCACCCGTACAATATACATTTACTAATTGGCTATTTTGATATAGCAAATAACTCTGAATTGATGCGTCAACGCCATTTGCATCCCCCACGATCACTTCATATTCCGAAGTAATGATATTTTGAATTCTATTCAATACATTGGAATCTAGGTTTTTTATTTTCATTGAACCTGATATAAAAACTTTATGCATTAATTTTTCCTAGTTGCAGTCGCTACAAAAACATTTCTTACTTTACCATAAGTTCTTAGCATATTTGTTGCAGCCTCTAAAGAAGAACCAGTATCGAATAGATCGTCAACAATTAAAACATCAAATTTGCCTTCTCCTAGTTTATCGTTAATTGAAAAAGCCCCCATCAAAGTTTCAATTTTGGCATCTCGGCCATCAATATCTTTCATTTGAGGCGTATCTTTAGTTTTTACAAGTAAGTCTTCTACGCAAGGCACATTTAGTTTTTCCGCCAGCTTTTGCGCAAGCTCAATAACAGGTTGCCTAGGACGAGTTTTCGATGGTGGCATTGGAATTACTAAACAGGTTGTTCTTATTTGTGCAGGTAACGATAAATAAAGTTGATTAGCAATAGTTTCAATTTGGTTAAAATCAGATCGATATTTTAATTGATATAAAGCTTCACCTGCATTAGACCTTGTTGTATTGAATGTCGGGTGACCCCATTGATTATGCCCAGTGCATACTGAAGATAGGACATGCTTGTCTAGTGAGTAGCCATAATCCCAATGACCATTAATTTCTTGTACATTAACTTCCATAACTACATCCTTAATAAGATAAACGAAATAAACGAATAATGCCTAACGCCCAGCTAAGCGGAAGATTAACGATTGTTATAATCGCGAAGCGATGGCAAGCGGTAATTTTTCCGACTTTAGCTGCTTGTTATATTCTCGCGATCAGTTTAAAGCCAATGTAAGTACAATTACATAACGAAATGGAATAATAAAGCAAATCACCAATATTTAAAGCTACTTAATTATTAACTTTGAACTCCGCATAAAACACACTACGAGAATCACACAAAGCCAACAATTAAATAGTTTACGAATATTTAAAACCACCCTTTTGGATTTTAAACACTCAAATCAAAAACTAGCTGACGAATTGGAAAACCCACTAAGTCAGCAAACCAAAATATCGCAATTTACACATTGACGAAATACAAGTTAACTTACCAAAGTAACAGCACAATTAACGCTATAATTCAGCTTTTCTATTTATGGGAAACTCCACAAACAGCATGCTAAAACGGTGCTCAAAACGCACCTAAAACCCTAAAACGAAACATCAAAATAGAGCGACATATAACAGTAGATTAGTCGGAAATTTTCCTTCTAATTCTGCGGAAAGTTTCCGCCTATTTGCAATCTACTCTTTTCGTTTTCCATGTCAATAACATTAAAAACAAATACTTGCTTATATTCATAATTTTCGAGAAAGATCAAATAAGGAAACTTTCCGTCTAATTATGCATTAGTTAGGATTTAACGCTATACTGGTTATTAAACCAGTCAACGAGGAGTCGTTATGAGTATTCCTAAATCCCCTTTTTTAGCGTCCATTCGTGATTATATGATAACTCGCCATTATGCTAAACGAACGGTTGAAACTTATCTTTATTGGATTTATCGTTACATTTTATTCAATAAAAAAGCACATCCTGCTCAATTAAATTCACTGCATGTTGAACGATTTTTAAGTTACTTATCCGTTGAACAAAAAGTGGCCGTTTCCACTCAAAAAATAGCATTAAATGCGGTCAATTTTTTATATAAAGAAATTCTTCATCAACCTTTGTCTGATTCATTACGATTTTCTAAATCAAGTACGCCACGAAAATTACCTGTTGTTTTAACGCAAGCTGAAATGATGCCTTTACTGCAAAAAATAAGCCCTCTTGATCCTCTTTGATTATCAGAAATTCGAAGTGAGGCTATCGCCTTTATACCCATGTGACGATCGAAATGCAATGTCAGCAAGGCAAATTGTACACAAATGCCCGTGAACAACCACCGAGCACACTTGAGATATTTGTTAGGGCTAAATTATCGACTGTACTTTACAATAGACACAACTGCACCTTGCGGATCTTTTATCGCTGCAACCATACCAACTCGTGCAATTTTCATTGCTGGTAATATTATTTGAGCACCAAGTTTTTGGGCTTTAACAATCGTTTCTTCAACATTATCAACGGTAACGTAAGTTTGCCAATGACTCGGAATGCCTCGTTCTTCTTGCGCTTTTGGCATAGATAAAATACCAGCAAAAGGCTCTGATGAATTTTCATTAATAATAAGAGCATAACGAGAATCACCTCGCCCAGGAACTTCTTTAAGTTTCCAATTAAAAAGCGCTTTATAAAATGAAAATGAGCTATCAAAATCAGTAGTCATTAGCTCAGACCAACTAAATAGTCCATGATCTTTACAAGGGTTATTCATATTAATAATTTCCATCATCAATAGTAACGGGTATATACCCAGCAAGATATAAATAAAATGAATTTACTAAATTAATAAAACGGCGTAAAATGAGCGGCTTTTAATTATTCTATAGCCTCAACTCATGCATGACAGGTAAAAAAGTATTGGACGTTTGTGGCCCAATGCTTTTTAAAATATGCGTTCAGGCCATTGCGGGGCCATTTACTTTACAACATTTAGACAATAACCTTATAATATTTATTACTTCTTTAAATGAGCAAGCATTGTGTCAGCATCACTGCACTCAAATGGATCATCTGGGCAATTATCCATGATGCCTTTCTCTGAGAATAATTGCTTTATTTCTCCATTAACAACATGCATAGCATAACGCCATGATCGCAACCCAAAACCAATATTTTCTTTCTTAACTAGCATCCCCATTAGGCGAGTGAAATCTGCATTTCCATCTGGCAACATCTTGACATTATTAATCTTTAGCTGCTTTGACCATTGAAACATGCTAAAGGCATCGTTAACGCTCAAACAATAAACCTCATCAATTCCAAGTGCTATTAATTCGTCATATTTGGCTGCGTATCCAGGCAAATGTGTACCTGAGCAGGTTGGCGTAAATGCACCAGGCAATGAAAACAAAACAACGCTTTTATTCGAAAATATATCCGCTGTTGAAACGTCCTGCCAGCGAAATGGATTGTCTCCACCAATCTTTTCATCACGAACACGAGTTTTAAATATAACCTTTGGTACGATATTATTCATATTATTCTCCTTTTGTAAAAAGAAAGCCCTAAATTTCAAACGGGCCTCTAGAATTACTTGTTTTTAAATATTATTTTTTAGCAAGCTTTTATTATTTTCAGGTTTATGTTTTGAGATAGTGCATCTAGGTGGTCAGACTTGTGTAAAATGAAGATTAAGATGCTCTTTATACGCATCTTCAATCCAACTGGTATCACCAGCAATTACATTTCCAGCATGAAATGTTGGGATTTGCTCTCGAATACTGAGATAAGTATTTGTATAAATAAGGGGGCGTAAAAGATCGTCAATATGGACTGCATCTTTTAAGACAACTCCTTTGCCTAAATCACTACTTTTCAAATTTGAGGTGGTAACTATCATAAATTTGTCCGCTGGAACCTGACCACCCTCACCATATTCTTCAGTAATAATAAAGGTTTTTTCATAAATAAGAACTTCATCAAGCCACTTCACCATTGGAGCCGGCATATTGAACCACATCATAGGTGTGATATAGATAATGGTTTCAGCCCACAAAATTTTAGCTACTTCTCTATCTACATTCCAAGTATCTTTTGTGACATCTGAAATTTTGACCATGTGTCCTTTTTCGCTAAGGTCTTTTTCAGTTAGATAAGCAAGAAAACTGTTTAACTGCCCCTTAGCATCGAAAATTGAATATCCAGCAGTAACAAGTAAGACTTTCATATTTCTCCCCATTTATTTATTTAATATGCTGATTATAAACGTTTCGGCTTTACCACAAAATGCCTTTATAACTTGCAGCGAGCCTCGCTTAATGCCGCACATCCCGAAGGGCTAGCCCCCACAAACTTGCTGAACGAAGCCGCTGCTCGACAGAAAATCAAACTGCGGTCATGCTTTCTTTTATACGCCAATAGCGGTGCGCATAAAATGAGTATACTCCATGAACACTTCAGATCCACTGCGCTTTGACTTTTTATACCAGCAACATTTAACCAACCTCACCTTACAAGGAATAAGACAAGCTACCATCTATGCCTACTCTCGTGCAGTGAGGCGGATCACGGATCTTTTGGATAAAGCCGATTTAAAATTGTACTTTGCAAGCTTATACCATGCACATTAATATTGCGCTCAAATCAGGATCCGTGAAAAATCCGTTAATTCAAGGCGCAAGTTACAGCTGATGCTTATTACCTTGGTAAAACTTCCAACGTAGAAGTAGCTAATTTTACCAAGCAAGATGAGCGCATATTAGTACCAATGGTATAACTGGAAAACACCCAAGCACTCACGCTTGTTATTTTCATGAAAAGGTAAAAACAAGCAATCAACAATAGATAAATGAGGCATCCAAAAGCATTGAAGAAAGTCATTGATGGGCTGACCATAAAGAAAAACATCAGCCCTCATTTACTCCGACATTGTTAGACATTAGCTAGCTACAATCGCGATTATAAGACCTGGCTGCTTTAACCAGGCCCAGTAAAGCCGTCATTTTTTATCCCAAAAGCTCGACAACATGGTGTCTAATATCTCTTTAGGAGGAACACTTGGTGATTGGGTGATGCCAGCAGGAATCGTCACCCCATCTGCTTTCTCACTCGTCCAAATATGCAACCGTGGTTCAAATTTAAAGGGGGCTAACAGATTTGCTCTAATAGCAAAAGCGCCATTAAGTACAGCTACCGTCGCATAGAGGGCTGTTTGACAAGATGCACACGAATAATAAGTCTTGTCGGAGCCACTACTTCCCTTCATTGTCGTCGAATTAGATTGCCCATGAGCACTGCATCCTGCGGGATAAAAAAATGCCAAGTCAACGTATGGCGTACCAGAAAAAGATCTACAATCTTTACAATGACATACCAATTGTATTACTGGTGCCCCTTTAATATCCATAGCAAGTGCGCCACATTCACAGCTCGCAGAGCTCTTCGTTGTTTCCGTCATATTTATCTCTCTGTATCTACTATTCACGCGGAGTTCGGCACCTAACACTACTATTAGTCGGAAACTTTCCCTCTAATTTCGCGAAAAGTACCACCTAATTTTAGACTACCTTATTGCTTATAATTGTCAACGGCATTGCCAGCAAACGCTAGCAGGAGTTTAAAGTTGTGAGTAGGATCCTATCTAGTTTTCAGTTAAGCAATAAAGTTGCGACCCTATGTGATTTATCATAGCTATACCCATGTTACTTCGAAATGCAATATCAGATCGTCGCACTGCTAGATATTGCTACAAACTAGCCGTTAAAATCGCGCGGCTGCGATCGATAGTAATTAACTGTTTTTCACCCAGCATTGTCAGACCGTGCCGAGTTAGTTGATCAATTAAAGGCTCAATGACTTCATCACCGAGTTGGTGATCACAAAAGCGGCTTTTAACTTGCATAGTATTGAAAAATTGTTCTGTTTTCTCAATGGCAAGTTTGATTGCTTGTTGATCGTTTTTATCGGTAATATGCCAAACGCGCTGTGCATATTGCAGTAGTTTATCTTGTTTACTTTCACGCATTTCCCACATAACTCGCGGCAATACAATCGCCAGTGTTTGTGCGTGATCTAGGTTATAAAGCGCGGTAATTTCATGGCCAATCATGTGAGTTGCCCAATCTTGTGGCACGCCAGCACCTATCAAGCCATTTAATGCTTGTGTCGCACTCCACATTATATTTGCATTGATGTCATTATTTCTTTCCTCAGTGAATAATTTAGGTCCGTCTTCAATGAGCGTTTGTAAAATACCTTCTGCAAACCGATCTTGAATTTTAGCATTCACGTCATAGGTTAAATATTGCTCTATAGTATGCACAAAGGCATCGACTACTCCATTACCAAGTTGGCGAGCAGGCAAAGAGTTCATCACCTCTGGATCAAGAATAGCAAACACTGGTTGCACTTTTTTATTCCTAAAAGAGAGTTTATCTTTGCTGGATTTTTTAGTGATCACCGCGCCGCAGTTTGACTCTGAGCCTGTTGCTGGCAAAGTGAGAACAATACCCAATGGCACTGCTTTTTTAATCAATGCCTCTTTTGCTAAAATATCCCATGGTTCACCTTCAAAATAAATCGCAGCCGAAATGAATTTACATGCATCAGCCACAGAGCCACCGCCAACTGCCAAAATGAAATCAATCTCATTTTTTTGAGCAAATTCAACTGCTTTCATTGTTGTCTCATAAGTGGGATTGACTTCAATGCCAGAAAACTCAACAGTATTATGTTTTGCCAGTGCGCTAATAACTTGATCATAAACACCATTATTTTTAATGCTCCCACCACCATAAACCAGCAATACTTTGGCGGATAGCGGAATTTCGCTAGCAATTTTTTCAATTTGACCTTGCCCAAAATGGATCTCTGTTGTGTTACTAAAAGTGAAATTAAGCATAATGTAACTCCTTGTTTTTCATTATTATTTTCTCGTCACTGGTTTGACAAATCTATAAAGTTAATCTTACTCTGAGCGCGTCTCTCGCGGGTTTTAATTTAAGTTTACTTGAATAAAACTAGATCTAACAACTATACCCATGTTACCTAAAAATGCAACGTCGCACAATTTACATTGCTGATATTGCATTTCGGAGTAGCATGGGTAGATAGACCAATAACTGGAAGGTCGGAAATCAGATCGGTAAATTATAAACGGACACTGGCATAATTTACCTATCTCACACTGTATGCTAAAATCGCAGGCTATATTATCCATTAAGGTTCAAGATGCTTACAATTAATCAATTAGAAAATATTAACCAATTACCCGATCTTGTTTTATGTTCCCTCAATAGCTGGGATTTGATCTGCGTTAAAGGCCAGCAGCGCGTTGAATTTTTACAAGGACAACTCACTTGTGATTTAAATAACATGAAGCCAGGCGATCAAACCTTGGCAGCTCAATGTGACCCTCAAGGTAAAGTTTGGAGTGTGTTACGCGTTTTAGTATTAAACGATCGTATTTTACTATTACAACCAAGCTCTGTCAGTAAAATACAACTACCCGAATTACAAAAATACGCCGTATTTTCTAAAGTTGAAATTAAAAAAGAAACACAATTTAAAGCATTTTCTGTGGCAGGCGCTCAATCAACTCATTACATATCAAGTAAAATCGGTATCGATGTAACACATGAGCAATCAAAACTACTGCCAAATGGGGGGATCATTATCAAGCAAGAGCACCCATCATGTCGCTACCTTACTATCCTTAAAAAAGAGCAAGATCACCTGCTTATCACTGATCTCAAAAACACTGCAACTATCTTTGATGATAGTCTTTTCAAAGCAATGAATATTGCGTCAGGAATCGCTTTTATCTGCGCAGAAACAGCCAATAAGTATACTCCGCAAATGCTTAATCTTCAACGACTAGACGCAATTTGTTATACCAAAGGCTGTTATATCGGACAAGAAACTATCGCAAGAGAGAAATACAGAGGAGCAAACAAACGTTCACTTTTTCTTTTAACCGGAAGCGCAACCTCTACGCCCAAATCTGGTGATAATGTCGAACTTTTAATAGGTAAAAACTACAAACGCGTTGGCAGTGTTATCTCTGGATGCAAATATGGTAATGGACATATTGAAGTGTTAGCTGTTTTACCAAAAGACACTAGTGAAAATAATAGCTACCAAATTAAAGAAATTGCAGGATCAATACTTAGTTACGCACCACTTCCTTATCCTGATACCGAGGATTAACCTGACAAACTAAAGTGAAATATTAAAATTAAAGTGTTAGAATGCTCTCGCATTTGGTCGCAACATTCACTTTTTTAATTGTAAAACGAGTTTTATTTGAACACAATAATTAACAATTTGCATATCCTGCGCGAAAAAGGAGACAAGTTTACCCGCTTGCGCAAGCAAGCCGTACAAATGTTAATAAGTGACTCTGAGGAAAATATATTTAAAATATTCCCTCTTCTTTTTCATTTAAATATAAACGGTTTTCCAGGGTATGTTAAAGGCGATGTGCCAACTGGAATTTGTCAGTTTCGCATTAACAAAAAAATCAGCACACTGGCTCATACCTTTCTTGGTATGAGCATTCCACATCAACATACAAAACAATCACCAGAAATAATTGGCCTCTATGCAATGGGAAGCACATCCTCTATCGGACAATCCTCTGAAAGTGATTTTGACATTTGGATCTGCTACTCACCAAACATTGCCGCTGATCGCTGCGCTCTTTTAGATAAAAAATCATGGAAAATAAGCCAATGGGCTGAAAGCTTAGGTGTTGAGCTTAATTTTTTTTTAGTACCTGATAACAAATTTCGCATTCAAAATAAATCAGGGCTAACTTACAACGATTGTGGATCTTCTCAACACCTATTATTACTTGATGAGTTTTACAGAACAGCATTGCGTGTTGCTGGTAAACGTATACTTTGGCATCATATTCCCATTGAACATGAAAAAAATTATGATGCTTACGTTAGAGATGCCTATGCAAAGAAAATAATAATCGAAAATGATTGGCTAGATTTAGGAGGATTACATCAAATCCCAGCTCAAGAGTACTTTGGTGCGACACTCTGGCAATTATATAAAGGCATCGATACACCATACAAATCGCTTTTAAAAGCAATTCTAATGGAAGCATACTCTTGGGAATATCCTAATGTTCGTTTAGTTTCAACCTCTTACAAAGAAAACTTCCAAAAAGCAACACATTTGGATGAACAACTTGACCCTTACTGCCTTATGTTAGAAAAAGTAATCTCATACTTAAAAATCCGTAAAGATACAGAGCGCCTAAACCTTGTCTGTATGGCTTTTTATTTTAAAACAGAAGAGAAATTATCACAGCCAAACAAGCATAAACATGCCCTTTGGCAAAGAGATCTACTAAGTAAATACCTGACGCAATGGCAGTGGTCACCAGCTGAAATTATACGTTTAGATGATCGTACCAACTGGAAGGTCAGAGAAGTTCGGGACGCACAAAAAAAATTGATTAGTGCCTTTATGACAAGTTATCGCAATTTATTGCATTTTGCGCGTGAAAACCATATCGCAGATTCAATTCGCGCTGAAGATATTGGTATTCTTTCAAGGAAGCTTTATGCCGCCTACGAAGATCTTCCTGATAAAATAGAGTTGATTAACCTCAATATTTCTAGCAATATGTTTGAGCATGATTTAAGTTTAATTCAAATACCGACAAGCAAAAACAATAAAACTGGTTGGTACCTTTATAATTCAACATTAAATAAATTTATACTTGCGAGTACCCCTAAAATCATGTACGCACGATATATCTCAAAGATCCTCGCATGGTGCTACATGAATGGTTTATACGAAGAGGAGACAAAGCTACACATTTATAACCAAGGCTCCGATATCACTCAGAGTAAACTTAATTTATTCATGAAAAATATTTATGATGTTTTTCCAATGTACACACCAAAAACAACCAATCAAGCACTAATAAAACCTCCTGAAATAAAGCAACTGACCGTATTACTGAATTTTGAAAAAGATCCAACATTATTCTGCAATATGCCCAAAAATGCAGCTGAAAATGTTAAAAAGAATGTGTTTTCTTGCGGTGTCAATCAAGTATCTTTAATTGGTAGCATTGATCTTCTTTACAGAAACTCATGGAATGAAGTGTGTACATTGCATTTCAGCAACAACTATTCTGTTGTTGATTCATTAAATACTATTTTAGGAAAAATGCATCAAGATGCGACACATCCAGAACAAATTCACGTATTTAACTATAGTAGCCAATTTAATCTGGAAATTAAGTTAGCATTCAAAACAACCTTACTTCAATATATTAATATACGCTTAAACAGCAAATACAAAAGAAAAATTAAAATCTTGCGCGTTGCTGATAAAAAATTTGCGTTTCACTTTAGGAGCTGCGGTGTATCATTGCAACCTCTGCAAAGTAATACTGATATCTATACTCATATAATAAAAAATAAACTGCTTGCCCCAAAAGAAAGTTTAAAAGATACACATTATGAGCAAACACCTGAAATAATAACGTCCAATGTCAGTGAAGGGATCATACAGTTTTTCTTTGAAAATTTTCCTGACGGTTATAATGTTTATGTTGCAAACGAAAAAAATAAAATTACAACATTTCATAAACTCGCCGTAACCAAAGACGAACTTGTTCGAAAAGTTAATCGCTTTTATGCCTCAAAAGCAAACAAAAAAAAACAAGCAATGTCGCCAGCTAATTTTAATTTACCGCAGTTTTACGATATAACACTTGTTCTAGGTGAGGGGATAAAAATGACAACCTTCAAAAGTTCATATCACATTGCAAAAGTCACCTGATAAAAAATCAACCGCCATCTTGCATTAATCTTCACCGTTAGGCATGTGCATATTGATTTTTTTTGCCTAACCAGCGTTTATTTAATAACGGGATCAATGCCAAATGATGCAACATAATGTCATTTGCGATATGTTGTGCTTGTGGAATAAGCTCTTCATCTCGTAATAAATCTGCTATTTTAAATTCAGCAAGACCAGTTTGCCTTGTACCAAGCACTTCACCTGGCCCGCGAATAAGTAAATCTTGCTTCGCAATATAAAAGCCATCACAGCTGGTGCGTAAAATATTTATACGCCGCTTGCTTGCTTGAGACAAAGGTACTTTATAAAGTAACACGCAATGACTGGCCATTTCACCGCGCCCAACCCGCCCTCGAAGTTGATGTAACTGCGCAAGTCCCAAACGTTCTGGATTTTCAATAACCATTAAGCTGGCGTTAGCCACGTCGACTCCAACCTCAATAACCGTTGTTGCGACTAATAAGTCAAGCTCGCCCCCTCTAAAGGCATCCATAACATATTGCTTTTCTAGCGTTTTCATACGTCCATGCACTAAACCAACACGTAACTCAGGTAAGCTTAATTGCAAAATATTAGCCGTATCTTCTGCCGCTTGGCACTCTAGTGCTTCAGAATTATCAACTAATGTGCATACCCAATATGCCTGCCTACCTGCATTTTTACACGCCTGATAAACGCGCTCGATAACATCTTTCCTGCGCACAGAAGGCAATGCAATCGTCTTAATATTTGTGCGCCCAGGTGGGAGTTCATCAATTACAGACACATCCAAATCTGCATAGGCCGTCATCGTAAGTGTCCTTGGGATAGGTGTCGCGGTCATGATTAATTGATGCGGATAAATATCTTGCTGCTGGCCCTTCTCACGTAGCGATAACCGCTGCTCTACTCCAAAACGATGCTGCTCATCAACAATGATAAGCGCTAAGTTTTTAAAGCTAACACTATTTGAAATTAACGCATGTGTTCCCACAACCATTCTAGATAGACCAAGTTGTATATTTTCAGTTTGACAACGTTTTTCTGTTGCTTTCATTTTTCCTAACAGCATTCCCACGTTAATATTTAACGGTGCAAACCATTTGCCAAAATTAATACAATGTTGCTCTGCTAGTAATTCTGTCGGCACCATTAATGCAACTTGATAGCCAGATTCAATGACCGCTAATGCCGCAAGCGCAGCAACCAATGTTTTGCCCGATCCGACATCTCCTTGAATTAATCTCATCATTGGCTGGGATTTTTTAAGATCGCAAAGCACTTCTTCTGAAACACGTTTTTGGGCATTAGTTAACGAAAAAGTAAGCGCGACAAGCAGTTGTTTTGTTAATTTTCCATCTGGTTGCATGCTATAACTTCGGTGCGCTTTTTTAGCTAACTTTAATTCCATCATACTAATTTGCTGAGCAATCAACTCTTCAATGATCAAGCGTTGCTGAGCTGGATGTGTCTTATTTTCGAGTTGCTCAATACAAGCGTCTAGTGGTGGGCGATGTAGATAAAGCAATGCATCATGCAAACTAATTTGGTGATCAAGTAAATGAGTTGGCAGTAATTCCTCTATTTTATTTTGTTGTAAATGCACCAGCGCTTGATCGGTTAAATTAAGCAAACTATACTGCTTTAACCCATTAATTGTCGGATAAATAGGCGTTAATTTCTCTGCACTTTTAATTTTAATTTTCTGTTTTTCTTGTAAAATAGAATAATCAGGGTGAGTGACTTCTAAACCTTGATAACCACGACGAAATTCACCAAAACATTTTACCAATGCACCTTGGCTAAACTCATTTTGCAAAGATGCACTAAAGTGAAAGAAATTAAGCGTCACACTGCCACTGCCATCTGTTATTTTACACTTTAAAATACTCCGTTTTCCACAGTGCACGTTACAGCTCAAGACAGTCCCTTGCACACTAACTCGCATTCCTTCTTTAATATCTGCAATCGCATATCGCCGCATACGATCTTGATAGTGAAGCGGTAAATGAAAAAGTAAATCTGCGACACTATGCACATTAATTTTAGCTAACAGTTCGGCAACTTTAATGCCAACTCCATGCAAGGCGGTGATCGGCATTTTCTCAAGTTTCATTTACTATGCTCAATGGTAAATACCCATACTACCTTCCTTGCCATTACTAATTGCACCTAGTTTCAGAACAATGGTTCGATCAAAATGCCGATCTCAGTGTCCGTGCAGGACAGATCTATCCTCCGATGGTAATTATACTTCATATCATAGTAGTCATAAAAGTTCATACCGCATGCTGGCTCCATAATAGACCAGCGTGAGTTCTCAGGGCGAACCATAATATAGTGAAGAGAGTCATTCGGTTTCCACCATTTTCTTTCTCCCACCCGCAGAATCTTTAGAAGCCGTTGATTGCCCATCGGAGCTGGCGGCTCATGATGAAAAACCTTCATACCTACAGCTTGGGCATGCTCCCGCTCTTTGGGATATAGATATGTCATGGCTATTGAGACGAAACTACGGGGAATGTAAGCGGTCGCCATCAACCGGAGACCCACACAGACACGATAAATCCTACTCGGCAATGAGTATCCGTCGACTAATCCTCCGCCAATACCTGACGTGACGTGGTATATATGCATCTCGGCCGCTCTATTTGGAACTCTCATCGGGCAATTAACTATCCAGGTTGGATCGACCTCGGGTTGGATCGGGATAGCCACCACACCAAGCTCAATAGCTGCGCACATAAGAGCCGCTGCACCACAAGAATTTTTTTGTGTTTGTTTCCATCTAGTCATTTAGAAAGTCCTTCAATCGGGAGTATGTATTAGTATGATTTTAATTTGCGCCATAACAAGGCTGTAGAATTAACCTCTATTTATTGTTTTTGATTAACATTTATACTTTAACGATAAGTTACTGCTTTAACAATTAGAAACATTCAAATATCCAAAATAAGTTTTATTGTTAATATTATTCAGGATAAATAGAGATCACTTGGCTTATCATAACTATTTAGGCGGTCTCGAGAGAATACTACTGGCTATAAGTGGGTAACGTGGGTCTAGTGAAGTGCTATTCTGAGCTTTTCTATATTATGAACAAGACAGTACATCTGCCATTGGCTATTTACTTTTTCTTGGCCTCTAAGCGTAAATTTATTCATGCCTTTATTTACGGTAATATTAGCAAATACCGGTTCAATTGTGGCTAATCTTTTACTGTATTGCCTTCTACACATTGGACTATCTATCTTTATGCGCATCTTATCGGTATACGATAGTTTTTCTTCTTTACAATTGTTTTTGAATTGCACTTGCCTACCTATTTTTAAAGGTGCTTTACGCATGCATTGGCTTTGTAATGGGCAAGCCTTACAATCTTTTAAGTAACCAACGAAGCTAATATATAGTCGCTCTCCACTTTTGAAGTAATCACCACTACACCACATAATATTACCAGCAGGACAACGACAAGATTTGTCTTTCTCATCATAATGGAAGTCGGCTGAGCTAAAGCGTCTTGGTTTACCTTTACTACGTTTTAATCGTCGTTTCTCTTGTTCTGTGTGATACGTTTCACTCACTTTAAATAACGGATTTCGACTTCTAAATTGAGTGTCTGCAACATAGCTATCAAGTCCTGTACCCGCAAGATATTTCATATTAGCTTCACTGTGAAAACCACTGTCTGCTGTAAACTTTGCTTTGGATAAACTATCCGAAGTACCTAGTCTCAAAAATTCAGCATCGAGTTGTTTGATGGCAGGTGCTAACGTTTGTTGCTCTCCCACATAGCCCCATGTTTGGGCTTGTAGAATGACTTGGTGTTTATCATCATTAATAGCAATACCATTGTAGCCTTGAATAGTACCTTTCGATGTCGTCATTTTGGCACTGTCAGGATCGCTAATATTACTTTTAACTGGCTTACCTTTACTGCCATATTTTTGTTCTTTTGTTGCGAGATAATCAGCAATTTTAGCAGCACTTCTATCAAGTTTAGCTTTTTGTTTTAAGTCATGCTCTATCTGCTCTTCACCACAATCATCTTGTGATTGATGCCTCTCAAGAATACGTTGACTCGCTTTTTCTAACTTAAGTTGCTTGCGCTCTAACTCTGCAAAAGTACCACTCCACTCTTTACTTGCATTAGACTTTATTTTACAGCCATCGATGGCAAACATATTGCGAGCAATTAATCCTTCTTCATCACATATCATCAACACTTGCGTAAATAGAGGCGCTATTTGTTCGCTCATACGAGCAACAAAAGAAGCGACAGAAGTATAGTGAGGTTGCACATCTCCCGATAAACTCATAAATAAGATGTTCGTTTCACAAGCCGTTGCAATTTTACCACTCGATACTAAACCATCAGCTTCGCCTAACACAATTATCTTTAACATAACTCTGGAGGATATGCTGCGGCTGCCTTTTTATCATTGTTATAGCATTTATCAATCGATGTTAAATCAAGTTTATTATCAACAATATGAGATAAAGCATACTCAAAAGTACCAGCTAATATTTGTGATGAGAAATCAATAGGAATGAACTTACTTTAGCAGGCAAGTCGGGTTTATAATTTGCCATAAAAGTTTTCGATGAGTGAATAATATCTATTAGATAGCATCGATGAACTACAGGCAAGGTTAATCATTAAACAATTCACTAAAATAAGAAAATACACTGAAAAGTGTCTTTTTGGATAAATTCTACAGCCTCAACGCCTGCAATAAGCGGACTAAAATAGTGGGTTATAATGTGTAGCGAATCGAAACCTAACCCACTGTTTTAGTTCCGTTTAATTGCCTTGTTAACTGGCATTTTGAATACATTATAAGGAACAATAATACATTATTATTTATATTAAGGAATTGGAGTATGTGCGATTCTATGGCACAATCTATATAGTTGATACATAAAGAGGTTACGATAACAAATGAAGATAAAAGAATTTTACTACAAAGACCTACAGAATGGTGTTGAGGTAGAAAAACTTACATTTGATGATTTCTCTATTCTAGTTGGTGTATCTGGTGCTGGAAAAACCACTATTATCAATGGAATACGTGAAATATTAAGAATTCTTAAAGGTCGTAAAAACCATTCAAAAAAATGGTATATCAAATTTGAAACACACTCAAACAGCACTGTTGAGTGGGAAGGTGTTCTATCAACTGAATACAACACTTTTATAGACGATGAAGATAGCGACACTGAAACATATGCTGACCTAGAATATGAAAAAATAACAATCGATGGTGAATTACTACTCTTAATTGATGGGGAACAGAAACTATTTAAAGGTGAAAATTTACCATTACTTGATCAAACTATTTCCTTTTTCCATCAATTAAGAAATGATAAAGTTTTGGAGAATGCATATAAATCTATGCATTCCATAGTCATGCTTAATGAACATGTATACTCACCGCAATATATGGGGATTATTCGAGAATCTAAATTTGAAAAATTGAAAGAAAAATGTGAGAAAAAGTTAAATACAATTCAAGGTGATGAGATGGATACACGTGAACGTATTTATTTCGCATCTTTATTCAACAAAGATAAATTTGAATATTTTAATGCTATCTGCGCTTCAATTTTCAGTAATTTTTCAGAAGTAGTTCCAGTATTATCTGATGCTGACTTTCCTTTTTCTAAAAAGACAAAAATTAAAGCACTTGCAACCAATATAAAATTAGAATCAGGTGAGATAATTCAGCAAGGAGATATCTCGTCAGGAATGTTTAAGTCAATTATTGTTATAGCTGAAGTTATTTTTGGCTCATCACTTAATCCAATTATCATTGATGAAATAGAAAATAGTTTAGGTGTAAATTGCCTACCTTCAGTGTTAGATGAACTTGAGACCGCTGAACGACAAGTAATTATAACTACACATCACCCTAAAATAATTAACAAAGTTTCATTAAAATGTTGGAAAATAGTAAGCAGAGATGGATCTAAAGTTAAAACTTCTGCGGCTACTACTTTAATTGATTCAAAAAGCCATCATGATAACTATATGAAGTTAATTAATAGCTCGATCTACAATGGTAAATAAATGAAACTGTACTTTCTTTTAGAGGGTGTCGGATCAGAAATGCAGGCATACCCGAGTTGGGTAAAACAACTACTACCGACATTGGAAATCTTTGATAAAATTGAGGGATTTAATGATTTTATCAACACGGATAATTCAGCATATTTCATTTCAGGGGAAGGTTATCCATCGTTATTAAATAAAGTAGAAAGCTCAATCAAAGATATTGAAACCGTTAAAAATGTAGACTATTTTTTTGTGATTCTAGATAGCGACGAAGAATCACTTGAAGTCAGACAAGAAGCTGTTTTAGAACAATGCAAGAAGCATGATATATCAAGAGATATTAAAGTTTGTGTAATAGTTCAAAAACGCTGTTTTGAAACTCTAATATTAGGTAATCAACGTTATATCCCAAGACACCCTGAACCAAACCCCGAGCCTAACATGGAAAGCTTTTGGGATTTATTTCAGTATTATAATGTTCATGTGAATGATCCTGAAGATATGGGGAACTATAAAGATAGGTACACACACTCTCAATTCCATGCTCATTATGCGAAAAAAGCTCTATGGGAAAAGAGGATTATATACAGCAAAGCAAAAATTGGTGTTGTAGCTCAAGGAAATTTCATTCTTGACGTAAAACGGCGTGTTGAAACAACTAATCATTTACAATCAATAAAGCCTTTCTTTGATGAGATAGATATAATAAGGGAAAAAATAGAGAGCTAGTTTGCCAGTTAACGCCAGCATTAACCGGCATTTTGTAGTAGTGCTTTTCTTGTGCTAGGCTCTTTTAGCACAAGAAAAACACTGCGGAAAAATGTCCGAGTTAGATGCTTTACGCATGAAGTATAATGCCCCAGGAAATCTAAACAGTAAAATTAAGATTCTTATTCCTGTTTGAGATAGTATCTATCAATGTTCTGGTCAAGTCGAACTGGACACTTTTTCTAACTTAAGTTGCTTGCGCTCTAACTCTGCAAAAGTACCACTCCACTCTTTACTTGCATTAGACTTTATTTTACAGCCATCGATGGCAAACATATTGCGACCAATTAATCCTTCTTCATCACATATCATCAACACTTGCGTAAATAGAGGCGCTATTTGTTCGCTCATACGAGCAACAAAAGAAGCGACAGAAGTATAGTGAGGTTGCACATCTCCCGATAAACTCATAAATAAGATGTTCGTTTCACAAGCCGTTGCAATTTTACGACTCGATACTAAACCATGAGCTTCGCCTAACAAAATTATCTTTAACATCACTGATGGAGGATATGCTGCGGCTCCCTTTTTATCATTATTATACCATTTATCAAACGATGTTAAATCAAGTTTATTATCAACAATATGAGATAAAGCATACTCAAAAGTACCAGGTAATATTTGTGATGAGAAATCAATAGGAATGAACTTACTTTAGCAGGCAAGTCGGGTTTATAATTTGCCATAAAAGTTTTCGATGAGTGAATAATATCTATTAGATCACATCGATGAACTACAGGCAAGGTTAATCATTAAAGAATTCACTAAAATAAGAAAATACACTGAAAAGTGTCTTTTTGGATAAATTCTACAGCCTCAACGCCCTGTTAAGCGGATAAAAATAGTTGGCTATAATTTTGTGAGGAACGAACAATAGCCAACTGGTTTTGTTCCGTTTGAAGTTCTTGTTAGTGAGCTTAACTTGGTATACAATCAGGATTAAACGCGAAATACGACCTTTTCCGCTTAAAACAAGCCTTAAACCAAAGGAAAGACCATGATAGTAGACTTTTCCGTAGAAAACTACCGTTCAATTAAATCAGAGCAATTATTAAGTTTTTATTCTGATAATAAGCCTAAGCACCATATGGGAAACATTTCTTATATTGAGCCCGAGATTGGTTTACTCAAAACGACTGCAATCTATGGTTCAAATGCTTCAGGGAAAACTAATTTACTTCTTGCTCTTGAAACATTAACTAAGCTTATCACTGTAAGCGGTGACTGGAAAGATGGTGATCGTATAGATGTTTATGAACCTTATTTACTTTCAAAAAGTACTTTGGATAAAGAAACAACTCTTGAGATAGAATTTTATGTAAAGCAACAAAGATATAGATATGTAATAAAGTTTAATTCGCATCAAATTACATATGAGAAACTCGATCATTATCGAACAGCCAAACCATCAAATATATTTACTAGAGAAGACCCTAAAGATTGGAAGAATGTTAAGTTTGGCGATAGCTATAAAGGGGGTAAAAAACAATTCGCATTCTTTGAAAATAACTCATACCTAGCTAAAGCTGGTAATAGCCCTGAATCTCCTGAATTTATTAGAGATATTTATAACTTTTTTAGACGTGATGTAATAACTTTACAGACAAACCACAGAGTAGGAATTTTAGACTGGGAAAAAAAACCTGGTTACTCAAAAGTAGTGGATACTTTTCTAGGTAAAGCAGACTTCGGTATAAATAACTTTAAATTTGATGATGTGGAATTACCCGAGAATTTTTCATTTCCTGAAGGTATGCCAGCTGAATTTAAAGAAAGACTTGCAGCAGATTTTTCAAAAAAAGAAACCTTTTTCCACAAGTCAGATTTTAATGAATTAGTCCCTTTTGATAAATCAATGGAGTCACGAGGAACAAATAGGTTATTTAAGTTAGTGCCTTTTTTCACAATGGTTTTACAAAATGGATCTGTTTTGTTTGTCGATGAAATAGAAATGAGTTTTCACCCTCATATAGCTGAATTGATAATTAAATTATTCAATGACCCGACTGTGAATATAAATAATGCTCAGTTAATTTACACTACTCATGATATGTCATTAATGTCACAGGAGTTCATGAGGAAAGACCAGATATATTTAAGTACGAAATCTCCAGAGCTAGGTACTGAATATATAAATCTAGAAGATTTTGAAGGTAGCTTGAAAGACTCTAGTCCATTTTCAAAGTGGTATAACGAAGGGAGACTAGGCGGTATACCTGAGATAAATTATAGAGATATTGCTGACTCTATGAAAGAGGTTATATCCGATGCCTAAGAAAAAAAGAACCAAAGCAACTCGAGTTGTATTACCTGTATTTCGAATATTTTGTGAGGGAGAAAAAACTGAACCTTTATATATAAAAGGTTAGGTAATCCCCCCATTTTTAATGGAGTTCAAAAATAGATGTTTCTCTTTTTTTGATGTTTAATTTTTGAATCGGTGTAATACCGCCAATCCCCATGTTAGGTCGTTCATGGTTATAAGTCCATAACCATTTAGTCGCTCTGTCTTGTAACTCTGTAATATCATTGTAAATATACTGGTTCAGCCAGTCATATCTTACTGTTCGGTTAAAACGTTCTATATATGCATTTTGCTGTGGATTACCCGGCTGAATAAAGCATAGCTCTATATCGTGTTTTATTGCCCAAGCAGCAAGTTTGTGGCTAATATATTCAGGGCCATTATCACTGCGAATACGTTTTGGCTTACCACGCCATTCTATTATTCTATCAAGTGAGCGAATAACACGCTCTGCTGGTAAGGATATGTCTGCATCTATTGCTAATCCCTCACGGTTAAAATCATCAATAACATTAAATAAACGACAACTGCGACCGTCAGACAATTGGTCGTGCATAAAGTCCATTGACCAACACTCATTTATATCATCAGGTACCAACAGAGCTTCAGGTACTTCACGCTTTATGCGTTTGTTAGGTTTTATCCTCATATTCAATTCAAGCGCTCGATAGATGCGATAAACGCGCTTATGATTCCAGTGATACCCTTTCACGTTTCTTAAATACAAAAAACATAATCCAAAACCCCAGTTACGTTGGTTTAGGGTTAAACCTAGTAGTAAATCAGCAATGAGTTCATTGTCACTTTTTAACTTTGGCTCATATCGATAACACGTTTCACTGATAGAAAACGCACGGCATAGCAAACTTATGCTGGTATTATGAATTGTCATTGCTTCTTTCGCCATTAACTTACGCTCAGAAGCTTTTACCACTTTTTTGCCATGGCCTCCTCAATGATTTCAGCCTTTAATCGCTCTTCTGCGTACATCCTTTTTAAACGACGATTCTCTTCTTCAAGCTCTTTCATTCTAGCCATGAGTGAAGCATCCATCCCCCCAGGTAATCCCCCCATTTTTAATGGAGTTCAAAAATAGATGTTTCTCTTTTTTTGATGTTTAATTTTTGAATCGGTGTAATACCGCCAATCCCCATGTTAGGTCGTTCATGGTTATAAGTCCATAACCATTTAGTCGCTCTGTCTTGTAACTCTGTAATATCATTGTAAATATACTGGTTCAGCCAGTCATATCTTACTGTTCGGTTAAAACGTTCTATATATGCATTTTGCTGTGGATTACCCGGCTGAATAAAGCATAGCTCTATATCGTGTTTTATTGCCCAAGCAGCAAGTTTGTGGCTAATATATTCAGGGCCATTATCACTGCGAATACGTTTTGGCTTACCACGCCATTCTATTATTCTATCAAGTGAGCGAATAACACGCTCTGCTGGTAAGGATATGTCTGCATCTATTGCTAATCCCTCACGGTTAAAATCATCAATAACATTAAATAAACGACAACTGCGACCGTCAGACAATTGGTCGTGCATAAAGTCCATTGACCAACACTCATTTATATCATCAGGTACCAACAGAGCTTCAGGTACTTCACGCTTTATGCGGTTGTTAGGTTTTATCCTCATATTCAATTCAAGCGCTCGATAGATGCGATAAACGCGCTTATGATTCCAGTGATACCCTTTCACGTTTCTTAAATACAAAAAACATAATCCAAAACCCCAGTTACGTTGGTTTAGGGTTAAACCTAGTAGTAAATCAGCAATGAGTTCATTGTCACTTTTTAACTTTGGCTCATATCGATAACACGTTTCACTGATAGAAAACGCACGGCATAGCAAACTTATGCTGGTATTATGAATTGTCATTGCTTCTTTCGCCATTAACTTACGCTCAGAAGCTTTTACCACTTTTTTGCCATGGCCTCCTCAATGATTTCAGCCTTTAATCGCTCTTCTGCGTACATCCTTTTTAAACGACGATTCTCTTCTTCAAGCTCTTTCATTCTAGCCATGAGTGAAGCATCCATCCCCCCATACTTTGAGCGCCACTTATAAAATGACGAGTTACTCATGCCGTGTTCTCGACAGAGTACAGGGATAGGAACGCCGCTTTCGGCTTGTTTTAATATTGCTAAGATTTGGCTGTCGCTAAAATGTGCTTTTTTCATGAATATTCTCCTGAGTTAATCATACGAGAAAATTCCACTTTTGACTTCGATTATTTTACGGGGGGATTACCATATGATTGAGTAATGATCGTATGCAGATAAAACTCGCCTCAAGAAAACACCTAAACTTCCCTCTGATTTCACTATTTACTATATAAGAAGCGATCCTTGACGGGCTTGTTCAACAACCAGATAAGGTGTCGGCTACGCGACACCTATCCTTGTTTATTAGGCAAATTATTCGAATAATAGTTTTAAAAAGTCAATAAATTGAATAGCCGATGGCTGAGTTGCATCTAGCGTATTAGAGGTGATAGCTTGCCCTAATGGCATTCCTGGTTCGTCTTGCCATGCAAGAAACGTATGTATTATAGATTTAGATAAATGCACATCTTTAAAAGATGAGTAGCCTTTTTCTTTTGCTTCAATAGCACACGTTTGTGCAAAATCAATTGCAGAATCACTAGCTAAAGTTCGGCAAAAATCCTCCAGCATTCCGTCAATATTATTATTAGGCATTAACCAAAGCCCCACTTTGGGCAGATTCTCTCTAATAATAATAGTTCCGTCTAGGTCAGGAGAATCGGGCATATCATAGCCCAATTTTATTAACCTATTTTTAACTGAAAGCCACTTAGATTGCATATTTGGATTATCGGCATCTAAAACAATCCCAACAACTTCTACAGGTTCAGATCCCGCGATTAAAGCAGATAAACGTTTCAGTGCCATTGCATCTGAACCACTATCATATAAGCCAAAATTCTCAGGGACATCGTGAACAGAACATAAAGATGCAATTACGAAGCAATCATTTTTACCCTCAGTTAATAATACACGGTCTCCTTTGTGCTTAAATCCTTTCATCATCTAACCTCAACATCAGTTTCTAAAGAATCACTTAGGAGTTCTAAGTCATATTCTTTTAATGTTGAAATGCCGTCTTTTTTAACAACTCGCATAAAATTTGCTGATTTCTTATGGTTATTCCATACATTTTCGAAACTAGCAATACAATCTCTACTGTGTGTAGAACAAAAAACTTGAACATTTAATTTAGACGCCAATTTAAATATGATATTCCATGCTTCATCTTGAACACTCCAATGAAGTCCGTTTTCAAATTCATCTACGATCAGCACTCCATCTTTAGCGCTTACCAACGAAAGTATAATTTGAAAGATTCTTGTCATACCATCACCAAGGCTTTTTAATGGAACTGGCTCCAGCATATTACTCAATTTAACTAAGGGTATTCTGCCATCTCTAGGGCCATCCATATTTTCAACAAAGGTAATTCCGGTAGCATCGGGCTCAATTAATTTGATACCTTTAACAACTTCTTTCTCTAAGTCTGTAAGTGATATTGCATCCCATAATGACGATGCTTTAGCGTCTGTTATTCCGCTTGTTGATACGAACTGGCAAGAAATAGAAGTGAATTTTTTTAGCCTTAAACTTCTTCTTTTTATGTTTAGGTAATCATCATCTAGCGAAAATAATATTCTAGAAATCCCCCTTTCCTCTAAAATCAAATATTTATCTAAAAAATCATAGTCATAATCTTCAATTTCATCGGCTTTCAGTATTCTACGAGTAAGACCAACTTCTGTTTCTTCTCGGATATACGCAGCGGATCTAATGTGCAAACTATGTTCATTCGAGGAAAATTTAAATCCCTCTTCTGCAAAGTTTGGAACAACATGATTTTTAAATAGGTGTCTAATTGGACTAGATACAAACTGTTGAGAGTATTTGTTTTGCTGAGACTCCCAGTTTTCTTGTCGTGAAGATAATCTTTCCATAAGGAGATCAATTGAAACTTTAGAAAAATATAGTAAGAAAGCTTCTAATAAAGCACTCTTACCTGAACTATTTTTTCCTACGACTAAATTAACTCTTTTTAATTTATGTATCTCTACATTGTCAAAAAGTCTAAAATTCTCTATTTTAAAATTAGTTATCATATGAACTCTCAAACTATTAATACATTAGTACTTCAATTATAAGCACTTCTAATTATAATCTATACACACTCAATAGCCTATAGAACAATCATAAAACTGAGCATTTGTCTAACGCCAGCTTCACCGGCTACCATAAGGGGCGCGGTTTT
Organism: uncultured Psychromonas sp.; assembly: GCA_963682165.1. Taxonomy (GTDB): domain Bacteria; phylum Pseudomonadota; class Gammaproteobacteria; order Enterobacterales; family Psychromonadaceae; genus Psychromonas. Next base: position 283,140 of record OY821666.1, read on the forward strand.
TGCGGTTCTTTCTTTTCGCAAAATCCGTGACGCTTATGGTAGTCCGCGTGCAAGCTATTGTTCAAGCTATTGTTGAACGAAGCCGCTGCGCGACAGAAAAACAAACTGCGTTCATACTTTCTTTTATGCACCATTATCGCGCATAAAAGCAGTATACGCCATGAACACTTCAGATCAACTTCGCTATTACTTTTTATATCAGCAACATTTAACCAATCTCACTCTGCAGGGAATGCGCCCTGCAACCATTGATGGTTACTCTCGGGCGCTAAGGCTGGTTGCAGGCTATTTTGAGCGCTCTCCCGATGCGCTAGATAAAGCTGATTTGAAATCATACTTTGCAAGCTTAATCAAAACACACTCTTGGAGTACGGTAAAACTTGATCGTAACGGCTTGCAATTCTTTTATCGTCATACCCTAGAAAAAGAGTGGGAATGGTTGAATATAGTTAAACCACCTCAACTAAAGCGTATCCCTGATATTATACCATTCGCATTAATATTATGATCAAAATATGGCGAAGTGGAAAATTAGGTAATTCAAGGCGGAAGTTGTAGCTAATGGTTGTTCCCTTGGCAAAACTTCCAACACAGAAGTAGCTGATTTTACCAAGCTAGATGATCACATATTTGATGCGATTGGTATTATTACCTGTGAGCAAATTGGCGCGCTTATTTCCCATACAAAGTCGTTGCGCTACAAGGTCTTCTTTCTTGTTTTATATAGTATGGGCTTACGATTAAGTGAAGCGCTTGAATTAACTATCAATGAGATAGATAGTGTTACAATGACGGTGCATATTCGTGATGGTAAAGGGGGAAAAGATAGGTTGTTACCTTTGCCTCACCGAACTTTAATCGCACTTCGCTACTATTGGAAAACTCATAAACACCCACACTTATTATTTCCCGGAAAAGGGAAAAACAAACAAGCACCAATGGACAAAGGCGGCATACAAAAAGCACTGAAAAAAGTCATTGCTGAGTTGGGAATAAATAAAAATATCAGTCCTCATTCACTCCGACATTGCTTTGCAACACATTTATTAGAGCAAGGTATTGATTTGCGTTCTCTGCAAGTTTTACTTGGCCACCACAGCCTTAATACGACCGCGCGATATACTGAGCTCACCCCACTTAAGCAAAAAGATAATGTCATTGCCCTTGAACAGTTAGCCAATAATATCCCAATAAAATGGGAGGCATTATGAATCAATTCATCACTTTACTTAAAGCGCATCAAACTGAGTTTGAGAAATACTATGGCGCTCGGCTAAATCAAGATATTCGCCGAGCAATGAGTGATATGTTGCACTGTAAAAATGATCGCACTCGTTACACACAATGGCATTGTAGCCATTGCCAGCATGACCAACAGCAATTGGCATCCTGCGGAAACCGCAATTGTTCACAGTGCTTGCATCAAACCACCTCAAACTGGCTCGCTCGTCAAACGGATAAATTATTACCAGTCCATTATTTTATGGTGACATTGACTCTGCCATTTCAACTTAGATCCCTTGCGATGCAACATCCTAAAGCGCTTTATAAAATAATGTTTCAAGTCAGTGCTGAGCTGCTGAAAGGGTTTGCTACCCGTCAGAAGAAAGGCGAGTTAGGTTTCACAACCGTGCTACACACTCACAATAGAAAACGAGATTTACACCCTCACCTGCATATTATTGTTCCAAGTGGACGTTATGATCCTATCAAAAAGCAGTTTTTTAAAGGTGATAAAGCTTACCTATTTAATGCGCTTTCATTAGCAAAAGTATGGCGAGCAAAAATGATTGATGCCATTAATAAGAGTAAAATACTTGCTATCCCCACTGGATTGCCAAAGCAATGGGTCGTTGACTGTCGAAAAGTAGGTTTTGGATTGTCTTCATTTCAATATTTGTCGCGATACTTGTATCGAGGCGTATTACTGGGTAAAGACATTATCAATATCCACAACGGATTAGTGACATTTCAATATAAAAAAGGTGGCTCAAATATAACCGAAACTCGAACTTTACCCGTACTCAAATTTTTATGGTTGATTTTACAACACGTACTGCCGAAAGGCTTACAACGCGTTCGAGATTATGGATTTCTAAGGGGAATGCAAAAAAATTGCGCTTACAAATTCAATTGATCTTAGGCTTGTTCGTCAAGCAGCCATCTGTTGAAAATGAGGAAAAAGGTCGCGCCGTTCATATTTGCCCATGCTGTCAACACAGTATGAAATTAGTCGGGTTTCACCGACTGAAGCTTTCTGAGATTGGCTTGTGAATAGTTAGTTTTTGACCGAGATCGAAACCATTAAGGGGATGCCGATAAAGAAATAAAAATACAATAAGCCTTTGATATGATTGAGTAATGATCGTATGCAGATAAAACTCGCCTCAAGAAAACACCTAAACTTCCCTCTGATTTCACTATTTACTATATAAGAAGCGATCCTTGACGGGCTTGTTCAACAACCAGATAAGGTGTCGGCTACGCGACACCTATCCTTGTTTATTATATTTTATTGTGCATAACTGTTAATTAATTGCTTGTACCTAGTGTCTTTTCCTAGGTTTGGTAGTTGTGGCCCAGTAGCTTGGCCTATTGCTTGTATGGCCTGTTGTGAAATCTGATTGGTTGTTCTCGAAAGGAAATAAGTTGCTAGAGTTTTATAGCGAGCACCACATGAGGTTAAAGTTATACGTGAGGAAAATTCACGATCTTCCAGCAAGGATACAAATTCTTTAATTTCTGATTCTCCAAATTTTTGGAGCATACTGTCATAGTATGAAGTTGACATACTAGATACCCCATGCCCATTTCCAATCTTTGACATCACAACGGTTTTTACATAATTTTTTCGTACCGAATCAGGAATAGAACCAGTTGCTGATACATAAGAATCTAGTACACGTGCATGAGATGGCTCATTGTGAAAGTTATTAAAACCAGTATGAGCAGTATATAGATTATTGATTTTCTCTGATAACTCGACAGCCAAAGTATCGCTAGGTAAAAATGGAAGCCCATGTACTAACGTTAAAAATTCTCGAGCAGAATCTCTTCTTTCTAATTCTGCATTTGATGCAAATGTTGCATACTTAAAGCCACATTCATATTTAACTTCATCTGGAGTGATATTCCATGCCGTAGAACATACAAGCTTTATATTGTTTTTTAATTGTACGCTTGCACTTTTGCCCGTATACATACCAAATAACGTGCGAAGTAATGATGTTCCCAAATCAGAAGGGAGGTGCTCAATTCCCGTATTAATCGGCAGTGCATCAGTTAGAGTTAAATTATTGTTCCTAATACACCCTAGAAATCTTTTAATTTCAATTACCGGACCTTCTGGCTCTTTTCCAATAACTTCTTTAATGCATGTTTCTAGCCAAGATATTAATTGAAAACCAGTCAAGTCATTTTGATTTGGGTGCGCAGCGCTCGCCCAGTTTCTCATATCACGGATATAGTCTAAATGCTTAAAGCCAATGTCTGATAATATGCCGGTTAAATGGCAACCTCTAACAAGTTCCCATTCATCAAGTTTGACTAAATCTTCTTCGCCATTTAATTTCTTTCTTCTATTTTCATCAATCACAACACTGTCATAAAAGTACTCAAGATCGAATTGAATTACTTTTTTTCTAAGGCTAACTACAGTTTCATCCCAAATAAAGTTTAAGGCGGCATCAAACAGCCCAGCACCACATGCAGCAATAAATTTAGATAAGTATATGGAAGTATTTCGTTGTCTTGAATCTACGAGACTAATGACTTCTGGTAGATTATTTATAACACGAGATCTTTCTGGTACAGGTACCAGTACGTTATCATTCGGTAACCCTAGCTCTGTTAGATATACAGATAATCCCGTTGAAAATTGATCTACTCCAGTAGCCACTTGGCTTTGTGATGTTACGACTATTCCATTACTCATTAAAGGTTATCCTTGGAGTGTGATTTAAAATATAACGCCAAGTTAATCGGTGCGTCTTTTTGCATCCGATTGAACTTTTTGTTATGTTCTTGATTTGATTTTTAAGCATAAATTATTTCTTACGCACCAGTGTAAGTCCGTCCGCTATAGGCAGCATACTTAAATCTATCCTTTCATCATGCTTAATCTTTTCATTAAGTGAGCGCATAGCCAAAATATCTGATTCAGATATCCTTGTTTTTAAGTTTTCATCCAATAACTCTGGATCAACAACGGAGCCAAAAAGAAAAACGTTATCAATAGCAATGAGCCCACCAGGGCGCAGCAATTTTAGTGATTTTTCATAATATCCGTCATAGTTAATCTTATCTGCGTCTATGAAAGAAAAATCAAATGTATCTTTTTCCCCCTGATTTATTAAATCATCAAGGGTATCTAATGCTGGGCCAATTCGCAGATCAATCTTGCTTTCAACACCAGCTTTTTTCCAGTATTTCTTACCAAGATTTACCCATTCTGAATTGATATCACAAGTAATAGTGATACTATTATCAGGCATTGCCAATGCGACACTTAGTGTGCTGTATCCTGTATACGTACCAATTTCTAAGGTTTTCTTTGCACCAAGCATTTTTACTAGCAATGCCATAAACTGACCTTGCTCTGGAGGGATTTGCATAATTGCACTGGGATCTTTAGCTGTTACTTCGCGCAACTCTCTTAATGCATCATGCTCACGCAGTGATGCCGAAAGCATATATTCATATAATCCTTTCGACATTTGGATATCACTTTTTTCCACTTGTTCTCCTAAAAAACATAACGCCGCAATAAGCGGACTAAAATAGTGGGTTATAATGTGTAGCGAAGCGAAACCTAACCCACTGTTTTAGTTCCGTTTAATTGCCTTGTTGAACGAAGCCGCTTCGCGACAGAAAAACAAACTGCGTTCATACTTTCTTTTATGCACCATTCTCGGTGCGCATAAAAGGAGTATACGCCATGAACACTTCAGATCAACTTCGCTATGACTTTTTATATCAGCAACATTTAACCAATCTCACTCTGCAGGGAATGCGCCCTGCAACCATTGATGGTTACTCACGGGCAGTGAGGCGGATTGCAGGCTATTTTGAGCGCTCTCCCGATGCGCTAGATAAAGCTGATTTGAAATTGTACTTTGCAAGCTTAATCAAAACACACTCTTGGAGTACGGTAAAACTTGATCGTAACGGCTTGCAATTCTTTTATCGTCATACCCTAGAAAAAGAGTGGGAATGGTTGAATATAGTTAAACCCCCTCAAGTAAAACGTATCCCTGATATTATTACCTGTGAGCAAATTGGCGCGCTTATTTCCCATACAAAGTCGTTGCGCTACAAGGTCTTCTTTCTTGTTTTATATAGTATGGGCTTACGATTAAGTGAAGCGCTTGAATTAACTATCAATGAGATAGATAGTGTTACAATGACGGTGCATATTCGTGATGGTAAAGGGGGAAAAGATAGGTTGTTACCTTTGCCTCACCGAACTTTAATCGCACTTCGCTACTATTGGAAAACTCATAAACACCCACACTTATTATTTCCCGGAAAAGGGAAAAACAAACAAGCACCAATGGACAAAGGCGGCATACAAAAAGCACTGAAAAAAGTCATTGCTGAGTTGGGAATAAATAAAAATATCAGTCCTCATTCACTCCGACATTGCTTTGCAACACATTTATTAGAGCAAGGTATTGATTTGCGTTCTCTGCAAGTTTTACTTGGCCACCACAGCCTTAATACGACCGCGCGATATACTGAGCTCACCCCACTTAAGCAAAAAGATAATGTCATTGCCCTTGAACAGTTAGCCAATAATATCCCAATAAAATGGGAGGCATTATGAATCAATTCATCACTTTACTTAAAGCGCATCAAACTGAGTTTGAGAAATACTATGGCGCTCGGCTAAATCAAGATATTCGCCGAGCAATGAGTGATATGTTGCACTGTAAAAATGATCGCACTCGTTACACACAATGGCATTGTAGCCATTGCCAGCATGACCAACAGCAATTGGCATCCTGCGGAAACCGCAATTGTTCACAGTGCTTGCATCAAACCACCTCAAACTGGCTCGCTCGTCAAACGGATAAATTATTACCAGTCCATTATTTTATGGTGACATTGACTCTGCCATTTCAACTTAGATCCCTTGCGATGCAACATCCTAAAGCGCTTTATAAAATAATGTTTCAAGTCAGTGCTGAGCTGCTGAAAGGGTTTGCTACCCGTCAGAAGAAAGGCGAGTTAGGTTTCACAACCGTGCTACACACTCACAATAGAAAACGAGATTTACACCAATTACAGTAAGTATGTGATCTAAATTTTCCGCAGGAAAAATAGTTTAATTCAAGGAGTAATTTGCCGTAAATGATTGTTTCCTTTACTAAGATTACAACACAGAAGTAAGTTATTTTAACCAGTAAAATAGATCAGCTATTTACTGTAATTGGTATTACACCCTCACCTGCATATTATTGTTCCAAGTGGACGTTATGATCCTATCAAAAAGCAGTTTTTTAAAGGTGATAAAGCTTACCTATTTAATGCGCTTTCATTAGCAAAAGTATGGCGAGCAAAAATGATTGATGCCATTAATAAGAGTAAAATACTTGCTATCCCCACTGGATTGCCAAAGCAATGGGTCGTTGACTGTCGAAAAGTAGGTTTTGGATTGTCTTCATTTCAATATTTGTCGCGATACTTGTATCGAGGCGTATTACCCGATAAAGACATTATCAATATCCACAACGGATTAGTGACATTTCAATATAAAAAAGGTGGCTCAAATATAACCGAAACTCGAACTTTACCCGTACTCAAATTTTTATGGTTGATTTTACAACACGTACTGCCGAAAGGCTTACAACGCGTTCGAGATTATGGATTTCTAAGAGGGAATGCAAAAAAATTGCGCTTACAAATTCAATTGATCTTAGGCTTGTTCGTCAAGCAGCCATCTGTTGAAAATGAGGAAAAAGGTCGCGCCGTTCATATTTGCCCATGCTGTCAACACAGTATGAAATTAGTCGGGTTTCACCGACTGAAGCTTTCTGAGATTGGCTTGTGAATAGTTAGTTTTTGACCGAGATCGAAACCATTAAGGGGATGCCGATAAAGAAATAAAAATACAATAAGCATTTGATATGATTGAGTAATGATCGTATGCAGATAAAACTCGCCTCAAGAAAACACCTAAACTTCCCTCTGATTTCACTATTTACTATATAAGAAGCGATCCTTGACGGGCTTGTTCAACAACCAGATAAGGTGTCGGCTACGCGACACCTATCCTTGTTTATTAGCTGTTTAATTGCTATTTATTGCAGCAATAATAAATAGTAATGATTTGTAAACATCAGATTTACTAATATACACACCAGCATCATGACTGCACTTATTTAAAGTATCGATGGTGTTTTGAAGTGTAAACTCTACGCTGTCAGCAAAAGAGAGGTTTTTTAAAACACCAGTAAGATCACCTAGCATTAGCTTTTGGTAATCATTATCAAACTTTGTTCTCTGTTGTAAATTCAATACTTTTAATGCATTTTCGAAATGTTTTCGAGCAAGGTTTCCGTTAACATGAAGAGATTCTTGATCTGTCTCTTCAATAGCACCAACAATTCCCATTATTTCTAGTATTTTGTCTGATGTTAACTTTAAGTTTTGTTTATACAATACAGCTTTTGATTCATCGACTGAAATATAGCCATTGTAGTTTGGAACAATTGATGTTGTGAAACAATGGATTTTAGGGACTGTTATACTATGAGTCTTTCGTTTTACTTCTTTAAGTATTTCTACAGAAAAAGGGTGGCCTTCCAAAAATAGAAACTTAGAGCAACCTTTGTTGTATTTAACATTCAAAGCTTTTTTGTCTTGATAGAAGCCTTTTAAAAGTAATACAGGAAGACCTTTGTTTAATGTTATGTATATTGAATCAATTATTAACTCTGATTTGATTAAATGGGCACCAAAACATTCAATTTCAAATTGATCTTTTGAATCAGAAAAATCATGCCAAACTAGCTCTAAAAGCCGAGTTTCATCATCAAAGGTGAATCTTTCTACACTGTCCCAATTTGACAAATCAATGAAATCTACAATTGTGTTTTGTTTGTGTTCATTTATAAAAAATGAGGTGACTTGTTTTATCATCACCCAGTCACGAATTTCTTGATCTAACATTGCTTCGTATTCAGTTTGAAACTTTTCTACAAAGTTTTGTAAATCTTCTTTAATTTTTTCCATGGTACTCCAATTGGATAAGACAGCTAACGCCTTGCTCAGCGGCGTGGTGAAGCTGGCGGTTTTTGTGCGTTTTTTGCACAAAAAATGACAGCTTTGCCACGTCCGATGGAGCAACTTGTTATGTATTATTTATTTTATAAACTGATCTAAGGTTCTTATACACTTAGACAGGTTGTTGCCATATATTTCATTTGTTTCAAGTGAGCCACCACTTACCAAGCTAACAACTTTTCCATCTTCTCCAATAATTGGGGCACCACTACACCCTTTAAAAAATTCGTGCCCAGGATGGTCTTCTATACCTACCCAAAGAGTCAAGACAGTTATTTAATATTTCTTATTCCACAGTTAAGATACCTTTGATAAAGCTAAGCTCGCTTTAATTCCTTCTTGGTAAACATTCATTGGTTTTTTATATTTCAATGTTTCATGAAATCGTTCGTGATTATAAAACTCAATGTAATCGGATACATCTTCTTGTAAATCTTTGATAGTTTCATATTCATTTAGATAAATACGCTCGCATTTTGCGCTTCTCCAAAATCTTTCAATGCAAATATTATCAGTGGCACGGCCTTTCCCGTCCATTGATATCGTGATCCCGTTCTGTTTTAATTTTTGAGTATGCACATCGCTTGTATACTGACTTCCTTGATCTGTATTGAATATATCAGGTTTTCCATAGCGATCTAAGGCCGCATCCAAGACGTTCATTACCAGTGCACAATCCATCGTATTCGATATTTTGTGTGATAGGACGGCTTTCGAATGCCAATCAATGACCGCAGCAAGGTAAACCATTCCACCCTTGACTTTGATGTAGGTTATATCTGTGCTCCATACCTGATTAGCATGTGAAATATTAAGGCCTCTAAGCTTATAACTGTATTTCTGATGTTGCTTATTGGGTACGGTGGTTGTTACTTGCTTAACCGCTAAAATAGCCTTTAAACCCAGCTCCTTTCGATATGTTGCTACCGTGTTTAAAGATGCCTTGACTCCATTTTCTAGAAGCTGTTGATGCACCTTTTTAGCACCGTAAATTGGTGTTTTATCAAACACTTTGGCTATTTCCTGCTGAATCTCATGCTTTTTATTATTCACTTTTTCAGTGTAGTAAAAAGTACTCCGATTCAAATTCAATAGCTCACATTGCTGTGATACAGATAGGTTTTCTAGCTTGGGATTAATTAACTTCTTCTTATCAGATAAGCCCAAGCTTTTTAGCTTTTTTTCAAGCCACTCCTTTTCAACAGTCATTTTACCGACAATTTTTGTTAGCATTTCGTTTTCTTCTTGAGCAGCAACAAGCTCTAGCTTATATTCCTTAACAGCTTTTGCTGGCTCCATTGCAATAACAGCATTTTCCAGGAATATTTTTTTCCAATTCTGAAGATTCTTAGGGGTGATATTATTTTCATTTGCAATCTCAGCTATTGTTTTTTCATTTTCCAATAACTCCAGTACAAGTCTACTTTTAAACTCAGCAGAATAAGTTGTTCTTTTTTTGCTCATGGTAATTCTCCTATTTTGATAGATACTATCTCAAACAGGAATAAAAATCTTAATTTTACTGTTTAGATTTCCTGGGGCATTATACTTCTGGCATTTTAAAATAATGCAGATCATTTTCAGTCCTATCGTATTCTAAACCATGATAAATGTGATGATCTGTTATAAATGCATTTTGGTCTGGAATAAGCTCTGGCCTAATATCGCCTGAAAAACCATATTTTGTCAGCTTATTAGGCTCACCAATTTCAGTGGTTTTAAGGACAGGTCTCTCCGTAATTTCTAAAGTCTCTCCTCGCCCATTTCTATTGTGGAAATAACACTTAAAGTCAGGTTTTACAGGATGAAAAGAAAACTCAACATCTTTGATAGATTTCTTATCAGAACTAAAGTCACCAATAAAATTAAATTCATTTAAAAAGAGGACTTCTATTTTCTGAACATCATCATTGAACTTTATTTGAGCGCACCAATCTGATAATTTCTCTGCAACATGAAAAACTGTAATCAAGAATCGATGCTTCTTAAAATCTAATAGACAGCCTGAACCTATACCACAGGGCATCCTTTTTTCATCCAACTTCCTTAACTGTACGCTGGAATATTTAATTAAATCTTTCCAATTCATTAGTTTTCTCTGGGAAGTGCCAAAACTCTAATTACGCTGCTGATACATAACGCCGTTTTAAGCGGCGAGTAATAGCTTGCTAAAATGTGAAACGAAGTAGAACCGAGCAAGCTGTTACGAGTCCGTCTTGAAAACCCTTGTTAGGCCTCGGTTACACCGCTGTTTATTTCTTGTTCTTTTTCTTTTTCTTTTTCTTTTTCTTTTTCTTTTTCTTTTTCTTTTTGAACAAACTGATGTAGCCACAATAATTGTCTAATTAGAATATATTCATCTTTATTCTCATAGTCATTAGGATAATCTTCAGGTATCACGAGGGCTTCATCAACAAGAACACCTATTGCATCGAGAACAACCTCTATGTCTAAATAATTAATAAGACTATTGTATTGTTCTCGTCCAAAATCGGATTTACTAGACACCCCGTTTTCCATGCCCCAAGAAGTTGGAACTATGGCTCCTAAAAATCGCATTAATGAATTTGGGTCTGATTTAAATTGATTTTTCATATAAGCATTAGAGCATTCGCGTCCAATATATGTATTTAACGTATATAGAATAGTCCCTACAGAATTAGGATATTTGGACGTTATATCTATGTCTTGTTCAATAAACTTGAGCAATTCGTTACCTAAAAATATTCCAATATCATTAATTTCCGATTTTGAAAAAGCATCCTTTTCCGGTTTATCCTCTTCTTCCCGTTTTAACCACCTAAATATTTCAAGTTTGAATTCTAAACATGGAGTTATCTTTATGCATGATTCAACAATTGTTTTACGGGTACTGGTCTCATTATTCTGAATAAGACTACTAACTAACATTGCAGCCTGCACAAGTGGATTCATATGACTAAATAAAGCATCAGGGTTAGGATAAGAGTCACTCTTACTTGATATAGCAACTGCTAACGCTATTGATTCATGTGGTGTTATTTCATCAGAAATTCGTCTTAACTTTTTTATCAATAACTCTGAATTACTTGAAGTTAAAATGTTTGATAATGGGTTTTCTTCTGTTTCGGGATCAGCTTCCCATTTTGGGCATTCTGAAATCAATGAAGTTATTAAACCATCAGCAATATCATTCTTAGGTATAGAATAGGTGAAGTACCTAGAGAAGTAGGTTTCAGAGCATATTCTTTGTCCCTTATCCCACTCTTTATACCAATCTGAACCATAAGTTGTATTCCCATATACAGAGTCAAGTTTTGGGAACATATTTTTAAGAAGACGAATGACTCCTTTTTTATCTACGTCTTCTGTATTTAATAATGCTGTATCAATTAGACTCTTAATATGTTCTTTTTCTGGTGCAGAGTCTGAGTGGTTCCTTTCACTAAAGATACCTGAAAATTGTGATTTATTCTTTCGTATGACTCCATATAAAGAAGGAAAAAATATCCGAATCCCTTCAATTAACATAAGATCTACTGGATTTACTTCACCTTTCAAAATTGGTAAAGAAAACAGTAATGTATTGCCATATAACTTTGCTTTTCTAGGCGTTGTTAGACAATCATCGAAAGCTCCGCTAAAGTCTCTTACAAACTCCTGAACCTGTTGTTGTGATAACTCTATACCAGATATTGATAGGGCTTCATCAACCCCTTTAAAGCAAAACTCCCTCAGTATTGGCTGTTCAACTGATGGTAAATGAAGCGGTACTTGTATAATTTTTTCTAAAAAATCTTCACCCGCATTATTTTTGGTACTTGAATATCGTTCTTGAAGAGATGCTGCTACAACATCTTTATCAAAAGCTAAGATGTAAGAAGTGTATTTAAAATCAGCGGTGAGTTTAACTAATTTAAATAATGCATGTATCTCTGAATTTTCTAACCTGTCGACATCATCTATTAAGATTAAAACTCTTCGCTTTGCTGTTTCGAGCGCTTCTTCAATTCGTGATTTCAATTCATTTACATCTGGAGTTGATAAGAATGATCCTACAGCATCACCAGCTCCTTTCGCTCCAAAAATAGCACCTGCACCTGGAGCCGCCTTCTTAAGAAAGTCTTTTAAATTATCAACAGTATTTGTTAATTTAGCATCTAAGGCATCAGCAATATCAAAAAAGAAACCACTTAATAGCTCATCTTCTGTACCAAATCGCCAAGGATTAAACTTAATACATATTACATTTTCATCGGCTGATAATGCATTTTCTATAAAGTTAAGTACTGATGTTTTCCCATCTCCCCAAACACCGTATAACCCAATAACAATACTGCTCGGATCACTTCTTTTGGAAATAACTTCCGCTACTCGTTCTGAGAAGGTCCAACGAGAAAAACGATCATCTTCTTTTTGAATAACAGGTGAGTCAGCAGAATAATTTTGTTCTTCCATGAATATTTCCTAAAATTTAGAGTTTAAAATATGGCAAATTGAGAGAGGCCTAACGCCAAGTTAATCGGTGCGTCTTTTTGCATCCGATTGAACTTTTTGTTATGTTCTTGATTTGATTTTTAAGCATAAATTATTTCTTACGCACCAGTGTAAGTCCATCCGCTATAGGCAGCATACTTAAATCTATCCTTTCATCATGCTTAATCTTTTCATTAAGTGAGCGCATAGCCAAAATATCTGATTCAGATATCCTTGTTTTTAAGTTTTCATCCAATAACTCTGGATCAACAACGGAGCCAAAAAGAAAAACGTTATCAATAGCAATGAGCCCACCAGGGCGCAGCAATTTTAGTGATTTTTCATAATATCCGTCATAGTTAATCTTATCTGCGTCTATGAAAGAAAAATCAAATGTATCTTTTTTCCCCTGATTTATTAAATCATCAAGGGTATCTAATGCTGGGCCAATTCGCAGATCAATCTTGCTTTCAACACCAGCTTTTTTCCAGTATTTCTTACCAAGATTTGCCCATTCTGAATTGATATCACAAGTAATAGTGATACTATTATCAGGCATTGCCAATGCGACACTTAGTGTGCTGTATCCTGTATACGTACCAATTTCTAAGGTTTTCTTTGCACCAAGCATTTTTACTAGCAATGCCATAAACTGACCTTGCTCTGGAGGGATTTGCATAATTGCACTGGGATCTTTAGCTGTTACTTCGCGCAACTCTCTTAATGCATCATGCTCACGCAGTGATGCCGAAAGCATATATTCATATAATCCTTTCGACATTTGGATATCACTTTTTTCCACTTTTGTTCTCCTAAAAAAAATAACGCCAAGCTCAGGAGCTTTGCGAGCTTGATCGATTTTTTGCGCTTTTGCTGTTACAGCAAAAAACGGGCGAGTTTGCAAAGTAGCTTGCAGCTTTTTGTTATGCTTTACCACTCACTAAATGGCTTACCTTCATTTTTATTAACCAGCGCAACCAATTCATGTAACTTTTCTTCTGATTTGTCAAAAAGCTTATTTAGGGCAAGCTCCATAACTTCATAAGCGAATGCTAAATCATGTTCTTTCAATGATGCTTCGTGGCTCGCTTCATTTCCTAGCCATTTTATAGCCATCAAGAGTTTAGCTATGTCTGGCTGTTTTTTTGCGAAATATTCAATTCGTTTGTGTAATTTACGAAATTTATCTAATTCAGGATCGACTTCAACCAAGAGGCATTCAATAGCGATCCGTAATTTATTAGCTGAAGCGGATATATCTGCCCATGCCAAATTAAAGGAATCATTTAAGTTGCATACCACTGATTTCGGGCAACTTTTATGTACATTAAAAAGAGGGATAAATGGGGAAAAATACTTTGGTATAAATTTAGGAAAATCTACATTCTCATCATGAGAAGAGTATTCAGCATGATACCCTGTACCGCAACTAAAAGTCCGCCCATTACAGGTGTTACATATAAATGAGCACGAATAGATGTAATCAATATAACTTGGTTCCCAATACCGGTCATTATGTAAATATTTTGATTCTTGAGTTTCATCATACACTAATGATTTTTTATCAAGAGCTAAGATCCCACTTAAACATTGAGAGCACTTCAGAGTCGTTTTATCATTTTCTGTGAAAGTAACTTTGTATTTTTTATTTATATATTCGTAATACTTTTCCTTTTCCATTGAGACTCCACAGTTCGCCTATTTAGAAGCATAACGCCTTGCTAAGCGGGAAATAATGGTTGGCTATAATAGCGAAGCGATGGCCAACTGTTATTTTTCCGTTTAAGCAACTTGTTGAACGAAGCCGCTTCGCGACAGAAAAACAAACTGCGTTCATACTTTCTTTTATGCACCATTCTCGGTGCGCATAAAAGGAGTATACGCCATGAACACTTCAGATCAACTTCGCTATGACTTTTTATATCAGCAACATTTAACCAATCTCACTCTGCAGGGAATGCGCCCTGCAACCATTGATGGTTACTCACGGGCAGTGAGGCGGATTGCAGGCTATTTTGAGCGCTCTCCCGATGCACTAGATAAAGCTGATTTGAAATCATACTTTGCAAGCTTAATCAAAACACACTCTTGGAGTACGGTAAAACTTGATCGTAACGGCTTGCAATTCTTTTATCGTCATACCCTAGAAAAAGAGTGGGAATGGTTGAATATAGTTAAACCCCCTCAAGTAAAACGTATCCCTGATATTATTACCTGTGAGCAAATTGGCGCGCTTATTTCCCATACAAAGTCGTTGCGCTACAAGGTCTTCTTTCTTGTTTTATATAGTATGGGCTTACGATTAAGTGAAGCGCTTGAATTAACTATCAATGAGATAGATAGTGTTACAATGACGGTGCATATTCGTGATGGTAAAGGGGGAAAAGATAGGTTGTTACCTTTGCCTCACCGAACTTTAATCGCACTTCGCTACTATTGGAAAACTCATAAACACCCACACTTATTATTTCCCGGAAAAGGGAAAAACAAACAAGCACCAATGGACAAAGGCGGCATACAAAAAGCACTGAAAAAAGTCATTGCTGAGTTGGGAATAAATAAAAATATCAGTCCTCATTCACTGCGCCATTGCTTTGCAACACATTTATTAGAGCAAGGTATTGATTTGCGTTCTCTGCAAGTTTTACTTGGCCACCACAGCCTTAATACGACCGCGCGATATACTCAACTCACCCCACTTAAGCAAAAAGATAATGTCATTGCCCTTGAACAGTTAGCCAATAATATCCCAATAAAATGGGAGGCATTATGAATCAATTCATCACTTTACTTAAAGCGCATCAAACTGAGTTTGAGAAATACTATGGCGCTCGGCTAAATCAAGATATTCGCCGAGCAATGAGTGATATGTTGCACTGTAAAAATGATCGCACTCGTTACACACAATGGCATTGTAGCCATTGCCAGCATGACCAACAGCAATTGGCATCCTGCGGAAACCGCAATTGTTCACAGTGCTTGCATCAAACCACCTCAAACTGGCTCGCTCGTCAAACGGATAAATTATTACCAGTCCATTATTTTATGGTGACATTGACTCTGCCATTTCAACTTAGATCCCTTGCGATGCAACATCCTAAAGCGCTTTATAAAATAATGTTTCAAGTCAGTGCTGAGCTGCTGAAAGGGTTTGCTACCCGTCAGAAGAAAGGCGAGTTAGGTTTCACAACCGTGCTACACACTCACAATAGAAAACGAGATTTACACCCTCACCTGCATATTATTGTTCCAAGTGGACGTTATGATCCTATCAAAAAGCAGTTTTTTAAAGGTGATAAAGCTTACCTATTTAATGCGCTTTCATTAGCAAAAGTATGGCGAGCAAAAATGATTGATGCCATTAATAAGAGTAAAATACTTGCTATCCCCACTGGATTGCCAAAGCAATGGGTCGTTGACTGTCGAAAAGTAGGTTTTGGATTGTCTT
This sequence comes from uncultured Psychromonas sp., assembly GCA_963682165.1. Lineage (GTDB taxonomy): Bacteria > Pseudomonadota > Gammaproteobacteria > Enterobacterales > Psychromonadaceae > Psychromonas. The sequence continues at coordinate 299,329 of OY821666.1, forward strand.
CATTTCAATATTTGTCGCGATACTTGTATCGAGGCGTATTACCCGATAAAGACATTATCAATATCCACAACGGATTAGTGACATTTCAATATAAAAAAGGTGGCTCAAATATAACCGAAACTCGAACTTTACCCGCACTAAAATTTTTATGGTTGATTTTACAACACGTACTGCCGAAAGGCTTACAACGCGTTCGAGATTATGGATTTCTAAGGGGGAATGCAAAAAAATTGCGGTTACAAATTCAATTGATCTTAGGCTTGTTCGTCAAGCAGCCATCTGTTGAAAATGAGGAAAAAGGTCGCGCCGTTCATATTTGCCCATGCTGTCAACATAGTATGAAATTAGTCGGGTTTCACCGACTGAAGCTTTCTGAGATTGGCTTATGAATAGTTAGTTTTTGACCGAGATCGAAACCATTAAGGGGATGCCGATAAAGAAATAAAAATACAATAAGCATTTGATATGATTGAGTAATGATCGTATGCAGATAAAACTCGCCTCAAGAAAACACCTAAACTTCCCTCTGATTTCACTATTTACTATATAAGAAGCGATCCTTGACGGGCTTGTTCAACAACCAGATAAGGTGTCGGCTACGCGACACCTATCCTTGTTTATTAGAGCTTTTTACAAGTAAACACACAATACCTAGGTGATTTCCACCTAGAGCCATATTTTTCTTGGATAACATCGTCAGGGTATGTTTCGTCAAATCCATCTATTGCAAAACCAGCTTCTACTAGTTTGTTGAAATATTCAGATAAGGGACGATGATGATACGGAACATCACTTATTATATTTTCGGGATCTTTGGTGATAGTGAATGACACATTCTTTTTCATTGGAATCATATAATTATATTCCTCTCCGAAAAAACCTTTATATTCGTTATAAAAACAAGGATGTGGGATAGAAAATATAAAGTGTCCATTTTTTGCTATATGCTGAATAATCGAGTTAAAAAAGATTAATAAATCATCCACGACATGAGCAACAAGATGAGAAAATGCAACATCATAAGCCTTATCTTTTTTCAACTCAAATGAAGTGCAATTAATTAACCTTACATCAGTAAAGGACAACACATCTTTTGCTACTTCATACATACCTACCGAGGGCTCTATTGCAGTAACAGTAAGACCTAAATTGGAGAGTTCACTAGAAATATGTCCAGTACCTGCACCAACTTCTAAAACATTGTTCGGTAAAAGGTTATTTATACGGCTAACCATAAGGGGTTTAAATACCTCGTTAAATGTTAGATCTGCACCTGATTCTATTTGCTCTCGACGTAATTGAGCAGAATTACACCAACGATTAGGCATTTGCTAATTCCTTTGATTTTCTAATAATATCCTTTGCCATCGCAATTATTTGAGGACCAGAGTTATTGTCAAATATTGTTATTTCATGTTCAGGATGAACTCCTCTAGCAATAGCAAGTTTTTCAGCTCCACTACGTTCTCCATTGACCAAAGTGAACCTTGCCTCTGGTGAGGTATTTTCATTTGTTACAATAAAAGAAGCCCCCTTCAAGTTTTCCCTTAAAGCTTCAGGAACCTCTTTAGGTGTTATGATTTCAATATGAGTTCCACTCTCAATTTTAGATTGAAGAATATATATCAGATTATTGTCTCCAACTAACCAAGAAACCCTACTGCTTACAATTGTTGCACTTGTTCCAGTTGAGATAAAGCCCTCCATAAATTTAAGTGTATCTTTTGGTTCTTTATCAGTTTGTGAGTCAGGGAGGTATTTCATTCCCTTTTTTGCAAGCATTAAAATTACTGCCACTACTTCAATAATCACAGAGCCAATTAGCCATTCTAAATGTGCAAGTTCCTTTGCTTCCGAGAAAAACCAAGCATATACAATCCCCACCAAGGTAATAATTGCCGTCAGGCCTGTAATCCATAAAAAAAGATATAGTGTGTGCTTTACTAAGTTTTGCATTTTTACCCTTTGGTTATGATAATGATAATTGAAACGACTAAAGCTCTAACAGCAGATTAGTCGGAAATTTTCCTTCTAATTCTGCGGAAAGTTTCCGCCTATTTGCAAGCTACTCTTTTTCTTTTATATGTCAATTGCATAAAAAACAAACTATTAGCTAAGTTTATGGAATGTGAAGAAGATCAAATCAGGAAACTTTCCGCCTAATTATGCATTAGTTAGGAAGGCCGCGACCAACATTCGATGCACACGTCCCCATTACCTGATGTTGCGCCTTAATTTGAGAGTGGAGCTAAGCACACAAGCGCGCATTTTGCATGATAACAGCTATAAGACTTGCTCTGACGGACACGCAGCAGATGAGTTTTAAAACAACAAATATTAAGCCCATATTTTGTTTTATTGGCATGTGATTTTATTATAAATTTTGGGCGATGATTTTATACCGCCCTGATAGCTATTATTACTGGAACACCGCACCTTGAGGCTCAAAAGACATAGCCCTGCCATTTATATCAAAAACACCGTTATAATCGCCCATTTTGAGCTCTGTATGACTCGCTCCATCAGTCCTCACGGTGGAAATTTTAAAAATATCAGGAACTTGCGCACCAATATCAAGATTTATTATGGCATCTCGTCGGTCCGAGATGTCTTCCCACTTATTGAGCAACCAATCTATTTGGTCATATCCATAATATAAAGACTCTATAGGCTGATTATAGAAATTAAATCTATTAAATGTATGAAGGTAATCATCATCCATTACATTTACTTTTATGTTTGTCGTCTTGATACCTATCTCGGTATGCTCATTGGCCGCCCCTTTGTTTATCACCTTACCCACCGCAATTTCAGCCTCACTTTGCACTTGGTATACGATCATATTGTGACATCTTAAGTTTACGTTATCAGTAGCCGCATAAAAAGTAGTGGATGTTTTTAGTTTGCTGTCCGTGAAATCAAGGATTGAGGCCTGATAAATATCTGGACTTCCTTTTGCTAGGCGACAGCCATACTTCCATTGACCAATCAGGCCAGCAGCTAGTAGCGTTTGCGCTTGAATTGTCTTGTTTTGCTTAAACGCTGTGATGTTATTAGCAAGCGATAGAGGCCTGTCATCGCTATCTACATAACCACCCTGAGCACCCAGTTTGAGTACTTTATGGCTCCGCCCATCAATCATCACAGTGAAAATTTGCAAGATATCAGGTACTGATTTGTTAATTTTAAAGTTTGCTCTGACATCCTTGATATCGGGAATTATGGTCGTCGAGATATTTGCCCAGTAAGCCACCCTCCATTTTGTTTTCCCATATCCATAGTAAATAGACTTATTACCCGTGTGACCAACATCATTAAATAAGGCCGTAAGGGCGCTATTCATTGGAGCTAGAATTACTTTTGTGTTGGTGATATTTATCTTGGTGTGCACCGTTGCCATGCCTGAGTTTACTGTTGCGCCCAGCTCAATGTTAGCAGTAATCCGCACGCGAAGTGCTTCATCGCTATGTTTGCAAGTTTGTGGATCATTCGTATCGCGCGTGTAAAAAGTCTTGTTTGTGGTTAGTTTAGTGCCCTTAAAGTTAAAGATTTGTTGCTCATCATAACCAGTTAGCTCGGTTGATGCTTGACATGGAGTGCTCCATAAGCCCTCAAGTGACTGTGATGTTACTGGCGTTGTTGGTGCCGTTGTTGGTAGCGTTGTTGGTAGCTTTGCTGGTAGCTTTGTTGGTGGCTTTGTTGGTAGCTTTGTTGGTGGCTTTGTTGGTGGCGTTACCAGATTTGGCGCGGTAGAGCCTCCACCTCCACCGCAGGCAGTTAGCATTAGCATGCTCACAAAAAAAACGCCGAGTTGTAATTTATTTTTAAATTTCATCTTGTACGTCCTTTTTACATAAACGATTAAAATTTAGCTTTTAACATACTACATCCCGAACATAAATTAACCACAGATAAAGTTATATTGTGTGACATGAGCGATTATTACGCTCATGCACCAGAAGGCTTAAAATACCATATCAGAGTCGCGAATTAGCTGCGAATTTACGGCCTTAAATTGAAGGGAAGTTATTCTCAAGCGATATTTTAGAGGATGCAAACATCAACAAGGAGCCTTGCCAGTGGGGCTGGACTCGGTTTGTATATGCAAGGACGACGAGCGACGCTCAACATTCGATGCACACGCCCCCATTACCTGATATTGCACCTTAATTTGAGAGCGGAGCGAAGCACACAAGCGCACATTTTGCATGATAACAGCTATAAGACTTGCTCTGACTGAGGCGCAGCAGATGAGTTTTAAAACAAGAGATGCTAAGCCCATATTTTGTTTTATTGACATTTGATTTTATTATTCATTTTGGGCGATGATTTTATACCGCCCTGATGGCTATTATTACTAGCGCACAGCACCTTGAGGTTCAAGAGACATAGCCCTGCCATTTATATCAAAACTGCCTTGATAATCGCCCATTTTGAGCACTTTACGACCATCAATCGCCACTGTGGAAATATGAAAGATATCAGGAATTTGCGTGCCAATATTAAGATTTGCTATGGCATCTGGTATATCAGAGATGTTTTTCCAAGTATTCTCTCGCCAGTTTGTTTGCCCATATCCTGAATATAAATTTGTTGCCTCAGTGTCATAGAAAAAACTAGAATTAAAATCGTCCGTTATGTTAGAATTGTCAGCTGTATTCAGCTTTATTTGTACCTTGGTGGTCTTGATGCCTATCTGGGTATGCTCATGGTCCGCGCCTTGGTCTATCACTTTACCTACAACAATGTCAGCATCGATTTCCACATAAAATGAGATATCAGCTCTATTTTCACACTTCCGTGCAGTAATCTTATAAAAAGCAATCAATATTTTTAGTTTGTTGCCCTCGAAATTTAAAATTTTCCTCTGCCATCTGTGTTTATGTCCTTTTGCCACGCGGCAGGCATACTTCCATTGCCCTATCAATCCCGCAGCTTGCGCCGTTTGCGTTTGTATTGTTTTGTTCGGCTGGATAGCTGTAATGCTAGTAGCAAGCGCGAGAGGACTCCCATCGCTATCTACATTACTCCTCTGAGCGCCCAGTTTGAGCACTTTATGAGTTGTGCCATTAACCATCTCGGTGGTAATTTGCAAGATATCAGGCATTAATTCGTTAATTTTAAAGTTTTTTCTGGCAGCCTTGATATTCGAGATGTCTTGCCAGAGCTCAGAGTACCAGCCTTCACCATATCCATAGTATATAGACTCATTACTGGTGTGACTCGCATTATTAAGTAAAACCATAAGAGTGTTCTTTAGTGGAACTAGCATTACTTTTGTGCGGGTAATATTTATCTTAGTATGACTGGTATTAGTTCCTTGATTTACCGCTTCGCCGAGCGCAATATTAGCAGTAATCCGCGCGCGAAGTGCTTCTTCACTATGTTTGCAATTAGTGTTCTGCACGTAAAAAGTCTTGTTTGTGGTTAGTTTATTGCCCTTGAAGTTAAAGGTTTGCTGCTCATCATAACCAGTTAGCTCGGTTGATGCTTGGCAGCGAGTTCTCCATAAACCATTAAGTAACTGTGATGTTGGTGATGTGTTTGGCGCTGCGGGGTTTAGCGCAGTAGTTACTCCACCTACACCACAGCCGCTAAGCATGAGCATGCTTATAAAAAAAGTTGCGAGCTGTAATTTGCTGTTAAGTTTCATCTTGCATATCCTTGAACATAAACGATTAAAATTTAACTTTTAACATACTACATCCAGTGCGTAAATTAACCACAGATAAAGTTATATTGTGTGACATGAGCGATTATTACGCTTATGCACCAGAAGGCTTAAAATACCATATCAGATTCGCTAATTAGCCGCGAATTTGCTACCCTGATATTGCATTTCAGGGTGGCATGGGTATAGATATTATTACTGGCGCGCAGCACCTTGAGGCTCAAAAGACATAGCCCTGCCATTTATATCAAAACTGCCTTTATAATCACCCATTTTGAGCTCTTTATGACCATCTCCATCAGCCGTTACGGTAGAAATTTTGAAGATATCAGGCACTTGTGTGCCAATATTAAGATTTGCTATGGCATCTGGTATCTCAGAGATGTCTTTCCAAGTATTGCCACGCCAGTTTGTTTGCCCATATCCAGAATATAAATTTGTTGCCTCAGTGTCATAGAAAACACTAGAATTAAAATCGTCCGCCATGATAGGATGGTCAGCTGTATTCAGCTTTATTTTTACCTCAGTGGTCTTGATACCTATCTCGGTATGCTCATTGGCAGCGCCTGGGTTTATTACCTTACCCACCACGATATCAGCCTCAATTTTCACTTGGTATCTAGGCTCGCCACTACATATGCGACTCTGATAAAAAGAAATAACTGTTGTTCGTTTGTTGCCTGTGAACTCCAAGGTTGATTTCTGATCAAGGTAACCGCTCCCTTTTGCTTTGCGACAGGCATACTTCCATTGACCCGTTAGCCCCGCAGCTTGAGCAGTTTGCGTTTGCATTGTTTTGTTCGGCTGGATAGCTGTGATGCTATTAGCAAGCGCGAGAGGCCTACTCTCGCTATCTACATTGCCCCCATGAGCGCCAAGTTTGAGTACTTTATGAGTAGTGCCATTAACCATCTTTTCGGAAATTTGGAAGATGTCAGGCACTAATTCGTTAATTTTAAAGTTTTTTCTGGCAGCCTCGATCTTCGAGATGTTTAGCCAGAGCTCATAATTCCAGCCTTGTCCATATCCATAGTATATAGACCCATTACCCGTATAACTAGAATCATTAAATGAGCGACGAAAATCCTTCTCCATTGGAACTAGGATTACTTTTGTGCGGGTGATATTTATCTTAGTATGGCCAGTATTCGTGCCTGGATTTACCGTATCTCCGAGCGCAATGTTAGCAGTAATCCGCGCGCGAAGCACTTCCTCGCTACGTTTGCAATTAGTGTTCTGCACGTAAAAAGTCTTGTTTGTGGTGAGTTTATTACCCTTGAAGTTAAAGATTTGCTGCTCGTCATAACCAGTTAGCTCGGTTGATGCTTGGCATTGACTGTTCCATAAACCATCAAGTAACTGTGATGTTGGTGATGTGTTTGGCGCTGCTGGGTTTGGCGCAGCAGAGCCTCCACCTCCACCACAGGCAGTTAGCATTAGCATGCTTATAAAAAAAGTCGCTAGCTGTAATTTGCTGTTAAGTTTCATATTGCATATCCTTGAACATAAACGATTAAAATTTAGCTTTTAACATACTACATCCTGTGCGTAAATTAACCACAACTCAAGTATGAAGATGTGATCTTAGTGATACTTATACCGTGGTCCATGCTATACCCATGCTATACCCATGCTATACCCATGCTATACCCATGCTATACCCATGCTATACCCATGCTATACCCATGCTATACCCATGCTATACCCATGCTATACCCATGCTACTTCAAAATGCACCATAGCTCATTGAAGTTGCAAGATACTTCATAGAAATTTAATGTGCTTCATCCCAGTTATCACCAAAACCAACATCAGCGATGAGCGGTACATCTAATGTTGCAGCATTTGCCATAATTTGTTGAATTTCTTTAAGGTAATTTTCAACACATTGTTCTTTGATGTTAAAAACCAATTCATCGTGTACTTGCATTAAAATTTGTACAGTCCCTGGCTGTTTTGTTTTAACCCATAGAGCCATATTTATCATGGCTTTTTTAATAATATCAGCAGCAGTACCTTGCATTGGCGCGTTGATAGCTGCTCGCTGGGCCTGTTTTTTAAGCATACCATTGCTCGCATTGATATTTGGCAAAAGCAGTTTGCGACCAAAAAGAGTTTCCACAAAGCCCTTTTCTTTAGCATTATTACGCGTTTCTTGCATATACGTTAAAACACCTGGGTAGCGAGTAAAATACCTATCCATATAGTTTTGCGCTTCGCTACGGCCAATATTTAACTGCTTGGCAAGACCAAACGCACTCATGCCATAAATAAGACCAAAGTTAATCGCTTTGGCACTGCGACGTTGTTCAATTGTGATATCATCGAGTTCAACTGAAAATACTTCGCTTGCTGTGGCCTTGTGAATGTCCATGCCTGTTGAAAAAGCCTCAAGTAAGCCTTTATCTTGAGAAAGATGCGCCATAATGCGCAATTCAATTTGACTGTAATCAGCAGCAACAATTTTACATCCTGATTGTGCGATAAAAGCTTGCCGGATCTGGCGTCCTTGTGCACTTCTGATCGGAATGTTTTGCAGATTTGGATCGCTTGATGATAAACGCCCCGTCACAGTGACAGCTTGATGATATGACGTATGTACACGATTTGTCTGTTCATTCACCATTTTCGGTAACTTATCAGTATAGGTTGATTTTAATTTACTAAGTCCTCGATGCTCAATAATTATCTTAGGTAGCGCGTAAGTAAGCGCCAACTCGACAAGCACTTCTTCTGCAGTCGAAGGAGCACCTTTGGGAGTTTTCTTTAAAATAGGTAAGTTCAACTCTACAAATAAAATCTCTTGCAACTGTTTGGGCGAACTTAAATTAAATTCTTTCCCAGCTTCAACATAAGCTTCTTTTTCTAGCACTAACAAACGCTTGCCAATTTCAGCACTTTGCTTGGTTAATAACGCACTATCGATTTCAACACCGCCACGTTCAATCTCTGATAACACTGTCAGTAAAGGCATTTCAATTTCATCAAACACCTTCATTAACACATTGTTTTCTTTTAATTTAGCAATTAATTCAATATGTAAGCGCAAAGTAATATCAGCATTTTCTGCCGCATAGGGGGCTGCGTCTTTAATGGTCACTTGATTAAATGGCAGTTGTTTTTTGCCTTTCCCTGCGATTTGTTCAAACGAAATACATTGCCTGTCCAAATACTTTTTAGCCAAGCTATCCAGATCATGTTTGCCTGTACTATCAATAACATAAGCTTCCAGCATAGTATCAAATACAATACCATGTAGTTCAATGCCATGATTTAACAATATACTGCGTGCATATTTTAAATTCTGCCCCACTTTTTTATGCTCTGCGCTTTCGAGTAACGGTGTTAGTTTTGCCAGTGTTTCTTTTAACCATAGTTGCACAGGCGCATCAATATAGTCATGTGCAAGTGGAAGATAAGCCGCATCAATAATTGGCGCATCATCAGATCCTACACCAGTTTGAAGGGCAAAACATAGCCCCACGATGCGACCTTGCATATAATCAAGACTGGTGGTTTCAGTCTCAAAAGCAAAAAGTTCCGCCGTTTCTAGCTTTTTGATCCACTGTAATAATTGTCCTTGAGTATAAATGGTTTGGTAACTATTTTTGTTAATTAGCAACTGTTTGACAGATCCGCTTGCAGTGGAATTATCAGCAGTAATATCGCAGCTATCTAACTCTGATAACCAACGCCTAAATTCAAACTTTGCAAACAATTCCGTAAGTGTGTCTATATCTTGTGCTTTAAATGTAAAGTCAGGATAAGATGCTTCAAGTTCAACATCGGTTTTTATAGTCGCTAAACGATATGATAAACGCGCTAAATCTTCATTATCAGCCATTTGTTTTGCTATTGTTTTACTTCCACGAAAACCAAGATCGGCCAATTTATCTAGATTTTTATAAATGGTATCTAGTGATCCTAACCCTTGTAGCATGGCTAGCGCAGTTTTTTCACCAACTTTAGGCACGCCTGGAATATTATCAGCACTATCGCCCATTAATGCTAGAAAATCGATAATTAATATCGGTTTAATGCCAAATTTATCCTCAACACCTTGCACATCAAGTATTGTCTTGGTCATGGTGTTAATGAGCAAGGTATTTTCATCCACCAATTGCGCCATATCTTTATCACCCGTACTAATGAGTGTCGTAATACCTTGGGCGCTTGCTTTGCGAGAAAGCGTTCCAATAACATCATCAGCCTCGACGCCTGGGATGGATAAAATAGGAAAACCCATAGCTTTAATGATCGCGTGTAAAGGCTCGATTTGAGAGCGTAACTCATCGGGCATACTGGCGCGATTTGCTTTGTATTGTGAATACATATCATCACGAAATGTTTTCCCTTTCGCATCAAAAACAACCACGATATGGCTCGGATGATAATCTTTCATTAAGCTTTTAAGCATGCTAATCACGCCATAAATAGCATTTGTTGGTTCGCCTTGTGAATTACTCATATTTCTTAGCGCATAAAATGCACGATAAAGATAGGAAGAGCCATCAACAAGAACAAAAGGGTTTTCTGGAATAGTAACCATGAAGTGTTACCGAAACATTGAAGATATTGCCATGATACGTTGAAATACAAAATCAGCAAGGAAATTGTGCAGAGGATCTCAGTGTAAAATTGATAAGCTCGCTCCGCACTTTCTCGATGATTAGCTCTGCACTTGCTAGATAATCAGCTTCGCATACAGCAATCAAGCCGTAAACAACAATAAAAAAGTTTTTAATTTAATCTCATGTTAGGTTTACCCTTGCGCTGCATTAAAGCAAGTACTAGGCAAAGCATTTTGAAATAACTTGTATATTACCATAAATAAGAAGACCAACCAGTCTTCTCAGAGAACGCTAGAGTAAAGTCGCCAGCTAAAACTCAGAAAATATTTTTAATATTTGCAAAGTCAGACTTGTTATTTGCTATTTCATCAATTGTCAAACCTGAAATCTCATGCGGGAAAACTAACCATTTATCAGATTCATGTATATAATAGTCAGGTACAATCGATACTGCTTTATTTTTAGGTTTATAATATGGCGTTGCAATTTTCACATCTGCGGGCATATTTAAACGCATTTGATTTTTTAGCTCTTTTATTAGCGCCACCACACTATAGCCAGAATCAAACACATCATCAACGATTAATAAACTGTCGTCTGCATTAACATTTTCAATAATATAATGTAAACCATGCACTTTAATTTTTTTACTTTGCTTGCCAATCTCATAATACGAAGATGTTCGCACTGCAATATGATCTGTTGCTACTTTTTTATAATCAAAATATTCTTGCACCGCAATACCAATTGGTGCACCACCGCGCCAAATTCCAACGATAAATTGAGGACGAAACCCACTGTCATAAATCTGTGCTGCTAATTTAAAGGAATCTTCTAGTAATTGCTTTGAGCTAATATACACTTTATCTGGCATTCAAGTTTCCTCATTAATTTCAATCCTTACTTATTTATCCCCATATAACGTAAAAACTCAATCGTGAGGTAAATTGGGTATAACAGATTAACACACATTCGGTAAAACATAATAAACTAAGCTGAAGAAACAAAATGACAACTCGAAAACAATATTCGCAAGCATTTACCATAGCTGCAATACCACTCGTTGATAACTAAGCTTACCATAAGACTGAGGCTGCTAGATAACAGGTATACTCTTGAGATCTTAGACATCCATTGCGCTAATTTAATCACATGCATGTTAGTCGCATGCATGGTGGATACAACTTCCCATACATGGCGGATACAACTTACCATACATAGCGGATACAACTTCCCATACATGGCAGATACAACTTGCCATGCATGGTGAATACAACTTACCATGCATGGTTAATACAACTTGCCATGCATGGTGAGTACAACTTGCCCACATGGCATAAGCTTATCATCATTACTGATTAAAATAGCCCTTCTGTTGTTGACGGTTTTACAAATGTAGCAAGAATTTACAATAAAATACGCCTCGACTCAGACCAATTAGCCCTGCTATTTAGTTGTTTGTTAGCTAACATAATAAACATCATTCCTGTACCAACTACGACTCAATCATACACCTTCTTCATAACGATTTTCCAAGGGAAATTCTCACCACATTGCGAAGATGAGTAGTGTTTTTCATTATAATTGCGCAATATTTATGTTAGCGTTTGAAGCGCAACAGGTGCTCAACACCTTGCATTGCTGTTTTGGCGCTTTGTTTATCTTTTTGCACTAAAGCACAATTTAGGGCCCCTTCACTTAATAAAAAAATGTTTTCAATTAAATAAAATGCTTTTTCATCATTTTTTTCAAAGGCGCGAACATGAACGTGAATAATGCCTTTGAGTAAATCTTTATGTTTTTTGCTGGCGATGAAAATTGCATTTGTATCCTGTGAATATTCCGCGCAGCAATGGTTAAAATAACAGCCTCTAAAAGACTCAAATCCTGCAACTTTATCATTAAACCAATCATCTAAGGCTTCAAAAATAATAAGCAGTGCATCTTTACTAGTTTCGCCTTGATCAATACGGGAAACTAACCAGTCTATAAATTGTTGGTGATGATATTCAATCGTTGCCACAATAAGAGCGTCTTTACTGACAAAGTTATTATACAGTGTTTTTTTAGCAACATTCGCATCATGAATAATTTCATTAATTCCCACGGCATGTATACCTTTTTCATAAAAAAGTTTAAATGCCGTTTTAATAATTTGCTCTTTTTTATTCATTTTCTACCTCTATACTTAACGCTCTGATTAATAGTAAACCAACTGTTCTATTTTTCTGCAATGTTGTTAACACAAATTAAATTCAACAAGAAAAAATACCACAAATATGTAGATTAAAAGCAGATCCAGCATTTTATCACATGATAGGTAAATGATTTATCTGCCGCCCGAAAGACATCAGAGCAAGGCTCTGCTTATCGTATAGCTCAATGATTAACGGCTTTAATCACTCGTCTAAAAATGAAATACAAGTATTTAATATATTATTATTGTTATTGCCTTTTTGAATTTGTGCAAAGCTTTGATATTAAGCGCACTACCCTACCTAAAGACAGCTTGCACCACTCCACGGAGTTATAAAATTTCAACCTAAAATAACTAGTTGACTATTAAAGATTCATTTTAATGATTCTTGAGCGTAGATGGATATTAAAGTAATCAAGCTATAATTTGCTATTAACATGGTTAAAGTGTATAAAAGCAAGGCTTATTTAATTTCCACGGATACTGAAAATGTTATTGTCTTTAAGTGTTATCGCACTTTTTTTAGGACCTCTCACTTATCGCATTTTACAGCGCCAACCTAGTTGGTTGGATCTTTTTGATTCTTTTATTTTTGTCACTATTTCAGGGCTTGTATTTTTTGATATTCTTCCTGAGTTATTAAACCGTGGTGGCATTATTTGCGTAGTATTAATGGCCTTAGGCCTTTTTATACCACGCTGGATTGAAAAACACTTTCATAAATCTGCGCAGAAGACACACCAAACAACATTATTTTTTGCTATCGCAGGACTTGTTTTACATGCTGGTATTGATGGCACTGCACTATCTGCTAGCACTGAAAATCAAACCGCTTGGCTTCTCGCTATTGGTGTGGTACTACATCGTTTTCCCGTCGGTTTGACAATTTGGTGGTTATTACGTCCTCAATATGGTCGAAAATTGCCACTTATTATACTTAGCTGTATGGCCATATCAACCCTAGTAGGCGCTTTTTATGCGCAATCATCTCTGCTCAGCCATGCTCTCTGGCTCACATGGCTGCAAGCATTCATTATGGGATCTATTTTACATGTTGTTATCCATCGCCCCTATTTTCAAACTCACAAGCAAACGCCTGCAATAGAAAATAAATATGTAGCAGGCATTGGTAGTATCTTCGGGATAATTATTTTAAGCGCTATTTTATTACCGCACTGGCTAGGTTACCTAGGGCATAACCACCAACTAAATCAACAAACACCAATATATCAAACTAGCAATAAGCAAAATCAAACCAGCTCGCATAAGCAAAATGAAATAACGTTATCTAGCCATAATAACAACCAACTTGCTAATGAAAATAGGACGCAAGAGGACAAAACAGCACTCACGCTTGTTCATTTTTCAAACTTGGCATTAAAAATAGCGCCTTTTTTATTACTTGCCTATTTTTTAAGTGCCTTGATGCATTATTTTAACCCTCAACGGCTCTACACACCCACACGAGGAAGTAGACAATTTTTAAAAGAGAGCCTCAGAGGTGTTGCTGTCGGTTTACCTCTCCCCATTTGCTCACCGACCGCAAATAAAATGCACCAAACTTTTTTAAAACAAGGTGCAAACCAAACCTTTGCAACTGCCTTTTTAATCGCCACACCAATTATTGGCTTTGATTCATTATCAATCTCACTACCGTTACTCGGGGAGCAATTTTTGATACTTCGTCTTGTGCTTGCCTTTATATTTGCAGTGACAATCGCTTGGCTACTTGGCCGGCATTTCAACAAAGTGATTATTCCAACTAAAATAGAAAACTGCCAACATATAGCACCGTCATCAAAAATAATAAGTGCTATAAAACAGGGCTATCAACATCAATTAGATCACACAGCCCCTTGGGTAATTTTCGGTTGTGCACTTGCAGCCACGTTTTCTGCTACAAAAAATTTGGCTTTTTTTGAACAAGCTCTCTGGTTACAAATTATTGTTATGATCATTATCGCGTTTCCCTTTGCCCTGTGCGCAACGGGAATAACGCCTATTATCGCTATTTTATTGTTGGATGGATTGTCTCCAGGCGCTGGGATTGCGTTTTTATTAATCGCCCCAGCAATTAGCATTGATTTACTCACAAAATTAAAAGATCAGCAAGGCTTCTTTGCGGCTGCAAGCCTTGCTTTATTGATGTTTCTCGGAGCATTTATTATTGGACTGGTATTAAACCAATACATTAAGACTGTGCCATTAGAATGGATCAATAGAGAGACACAAGGATATCATTGGCTGCAATATATAAGTTTAATCTTGATTTGTATCCTATATTTAGGATCGTTACTGCGTCGTGGGGCGCGAAGTTTTATTGCAGAGCTTATACCAAAAAGTTTGTTAAAACATGAACATTAGATCTTGACCCTATACCCATGTTACCTCAAAATGCAACGTCGCATTGGTATAAGTTAAGTATATTAGACACGCGTATTGCTAAGTTATTATTTGCTCGACAGCAGCGTAATAAATGGCTCATATCGTATACCAAGCTAATGGGAAGAAAGTCCATTCACATATTATTTTAGCCATAACTCACAACAGCTAAGCGCTGATGATCCGCGCATCTATAAACAGCCAACCCATATATGCAATATAAGCAATTAATAATAATGCCCCTTCAAAACGCCCCAGCCTGTTAACCTTTCCTTTTCGCCATACAATAGAAAAAATTATCAAAGCAATGGTCAATCCTATCATTACGGGGTAATCGCGCGTTAATAATTTTGGATCAAAACGGCTAGGGTGGATCAATCCAGAAATACCGAGAACACCTAAGGTATTAAAAATATTTGAACCAACAATATTACCAACAGCAAGATCAAACTCTTTTTTTCTAGCCGCTGAAATTGTTGCAGCAAGCTCTGGTAAACTTGTACCAATTGCCACAATTGTTAAACCAATAATCAAATCACTTACGTGATAAAATTTAGCAATTTCAACTGCTCCCCAAACAAGTATTCGTGACGAAAAAATTAATAAAACGATGCCGATTAGCAGCCATTTTAATGCCGCCTTACGGGGTATTTTTTCAGGTAAATCTTCGACAAGCTCTTGCGAGAGTAGATCATCTCCGTTCTTTTTGGTTTCTCGAACCATGTAAGCTAGCATTGAAAATAATAGCGCAAAAAGAACAACACCGTCAATAAAATCAAGTCGCCCATCTGACAACATATGATAACTAATTAAGACCATCACCAGTAATGCGGGCATTTCTCTTTTAAGTAGTTTACTATGTATTTGCAAAGGATAGAAGAGCGCTGTTATACCGAGCACTAGCCCTATATTGGTAATATTTGAGCCAATGGCATTACCAATTGAAATCCCTGTTTTTCCATCGAGCGCCCCCATCGCAGAAACTAACATTTCAGGCGCCGACGTACCTAGCCCGACGATGACTACACCAACAATAAGTGGAGAAATATCAAAGCTACGCGCTGTATTTGAAGCGCCCAAGACAAACTTGTCTGCACTCCAAATTAACAAAGCAAACCCAAGTAATAACGCTACAATTGGAAGTAATAATGTCATAGTAAAAGCAAAAGCAAACTCCATTTGATATTTTTAACAGCAAAAAAAAACGCTAAGAATTGCTATACCCAACGTTTAAAAAAACTCCTTTTTAGTCGAAGATTAACCACGGCCTTCAGCAATAGCCGCAACCGCTGCTAGTCCTTCCACTTGTCTTTCATGTTTTTCTTGTAAATCTTGACTATCCATTAACTCATTGGTAATTAGCCCTTCTTCAATTTCACGCAAAGCAATAACTGTTGCCTTATCATGTCCAGGCTCAACTAAAGGTGTTTTACCTTCTGTTGCAAGCTGACGAGCACGGCGTGATGCCATTAAGATCAGGTCAAAACGATTACCTACTACTTTTACTGCATCTTCAACGGTTACGCGTGCCATAATTAAACTCCATTAGTTACATAACAAAGACAACCATAATACAGCCAAAAAAGAAATTAATCTAGGTAATTTATTTAACCAGTAACTCTTTTATTATTTTTTTATATTTATAAGCCTGATAATCTCGTTCATTTTTTACTGCTTGCATGATCATCGAAAACTCTTTTGTCGCCTTAGCAAAACATTCATTGACAATTAAATAGTCATATTCATCGTAATGTGATATTTCATATTGCGCTTTTAACATGCGTTTTTGAATAATCTCAACACTATCTTGTCCTCGTTTATTAAGGCGCTTCTTTAACTCTTCTCGACTCGGTGGCAAAATAAAAATTCCTTTAGCTTGTGGCATTAATTTACGCACCTGCCTTGCCCCTTGCCAATCAATATCAAGCACCACATCAATGCCTCTTTCTAGCGCTTCTTCAATCGCCACTCGCGATGTACCATAATAATGCCCAAAGACTTCCGCCCATTCAAAAAAAACATCGTTCTCAATCATCTTTTTAAATTCATCAACATTGACAAAATGATAATGCCGACCATTTACCTCAGAAGATCTCGGTTTTCGTGTGGTGTGTGAAACAGAGACTTGTTGATCCCAATCTCGCTTTTCTTTTAAAACTGCAGTGATAAGACTAGATTTTCCAGCGCCACTTGGCGCTGAAACAACATAAAGCGTACCTAATTGAGATAGAGACATTCAAATTTCCTATTTAATCGCGATGCTATTTTACCTATCAAAATGAAAAATATATACCCATGCTGCTCCGAAATGCAAAATCAGCAGAAATGGGCAACTATTGATTATCCCAAATTTAGACTCATTAGAAAAAACAAGCCAATTTTAGCTAAATTTCCTCATTTTACTTTCTAAGATAGATAAATTATTTATATATTTATTATTATTACTTATTTTGTCAAAAAATTAAATAGGTTAGTCTAAAAGATTGTGTTTATATTTCATTAAAGTAGAAAACAAGGCTTACTCCTCTTAATGAGCTACCAATATTAACGTTTACACCAATGCCAAGATTGTCGATTAATGATGTCATTTTTTTGGTGTTAAGTAAAACGCCAGAGCCAACTTCGTAGTAATTTTCTGTGCCAAACGAATTAACTACATCACCATCGATATCAACACGCTGCATTTTGAAAAACAACGACTCTGCATGAAATCTACTTCTATGAATATTTAACTCAAGTTTTATAGTATTTGCTATTTGCCATGCGTGAGGAGTTACGTCACGAAGTGCATCAGCACCACTCACTGTCCAACCATAAAAGTATTCATAATTACTTTTAAAAGTCCATTTCCCCCAATAATGCAAATCAGCATACATAAACGCAACTCTTCCCTTTAATAACACACTACCAGCCTTTAAATTATAACGTGTTCCATCTAAATTATTCATAAAAGTAATTGATGGTGGCATGCTATACTTATTATCATAATGCATAGCAATGCTACCGCCTTCGGCATCAAACTTCCAACCCTCACGTAACCGCCAACTGCGCGAGTATCCTCCATAAAGGTTATAAAATTTATCTATACCGTATTTTTTATAACCATCATTAAACTGGAAGTTTTGATCTTGACTTACATACGATAATAAAAAATGAAGCCGATCATCATGATCACTCTCATGGAACTTATAATTATAAGGAATGGAGAAAATAGCTAATGAATTGCGGTAAGCAAGCGATTGGTCAGTCATGCCTAAATTTTTGATCTCATAGTTTACAAAACCAAGAGAAAGCGTCTCTTCCTTAGACAATAAAACGGCAGTTGCAAATTTTTGCTCAAATAAACGCGTGTAGGCATCAGCGCTTGCAACACTCGAAAATAATAAGCAGATAAGCAAAGTAATGAAAATATTCTTTTTCATTTATCTTCCTTGATGATCTCGCGGGTATATACTCCGCAGACAAGGTAACTCAAAGTTATAAAAATAATATTTTTATATCATATTGCCCTAATATATACGCTCTAAAATGTTTGCTAAGCAATTGAAAATAATATAATTTCATGACAAATTAAAAATACAGCATGATACAAGCACAATAAAACTATTATCTGATTTATTGCCACTTGATTCAAGTATTTTAGACACCCATATTGCTAAATCATTATTTACTCTGACAATCAGCGTAATTAATGGCTAACATCTTATGTTGACAGACATAGGAAGAAACTCACCCGCTTTATGTAAGGGCATTGAAAAAAACACCGATTGAACCGTGAAGTGCATAACAACGACACAACTTATCACTGTAGAATAATTTCACCAATAGCAAACGCAAGTGCTACAGACGTTACGATTGTCACTATGCCTGGGATTACAAACGGATGGTTAAACACTAAGTTTCCAATACGTGTAGAGCCTGTAGTATCCATTTCAACTGCAGCAAGTAATGTGGGGTAAGTAGGTAATATGAATAACGCACTCACGGCGGCAAATGATGCGACCATCGTTAATGGAGCAACACCAATTGCCAGCGCTGCAGGCATTAATGCCACAGTTGTTGCTCCTTGTGAATACAGCAACATTGAGGCGAAAAATAGTATCACTGCAAGCATCCAAGGATAATCTTGTAATAATTCCCCTGCGATTTCTTTAATACCGTCAACATGTGCATTAATAAACGTTGAACCTAACCATGCGACACCTAATACACAGATACACGCAGTCATCCCAGACTTAAATATTGGCGCATTGGCAATTTTTGAAGGATCCATTTTTGTACAGTATACAATAGCACCTGCAGCTGCAAGCATAATAGATATAATAGCTTCATTGCGCCCAATTGTTGGATGCTTAATAAGTGCAATAGAATTTGATATTGCGGCTGCATAACAAATGACAACAACGATTGCCCCAATGAAAATAAAAGTTGCCAGTTTAGCTTGCGCTGTAATTTCAATTTCCTCAGCTCCCTTGTAATGCATGATCAAGCCTTTTGCTAAGCGCTCTTTATAGATGGGATCATCTTTTAACTCACAACCTAATTTGCTCGCAACAAGCGCACCGACCATACAAGCGATAAACGAGCTTGGAATACACACAGCAAGTAACTCGAGATAACTCACACCTACTGGCGCAAGTATGCCCGATAAAAAAACTACTGCCGCTGAAATTGGCGATGCAGTAATTGCTATTTGTGACGCGACAACAGCAATTGACAATGGCCGAGAAGGACGGATCCCTTGCTCTTTCGCCACTTCTGCAATCACAGGGAGAGTTGCATATGCTGTGTGGCCAGTCCCAGCCAAAAGTGTCATCAAGTAAGTTACAATTGGCGCATAAAAGGTAATGCGTTTGGGGTTTTTTCGTAAAAACTTTTCTGCGATTTGTACTAACCAAATCATGCCACCAGCAACTTGCATTGCTGCAATTGCGGTGATCACTGTCATAACAATTAAAATCACATCAACAGGGATATATGCTTGAGTCGTTTTTAAACCAAACACTAAAGACAGCACAATAACACCTGCAGCCCCCGCTAAACCAATAGCAATACCACCTATTCTAGCCCCTAAGAAAATAAAAAATAAAACAACAAAAAATTCTAAATAAACCATTTATCATCCCTATAATGGGTGCAGTAAATTTTCGATTGAAAATATTCTATCAAGCTCCTTTTCACTTAACAAACCACGCGCAATGGTAACTTCTTTGACACTTTTCCCTGTTTCTGCGCAAATTTTTCCGATAATATCACCTTCATGATGACCAATAATTGGGTTGAGATAAGTAACTATACCTATTGAATTTAAAACATGATTTTCACATACCGAGCGATTAACTGTAATACCGTCAATGCATTTATCACTCAAATTAATACAAGCATTACTGATTAAATCAAGTGATTCAAATAATGCTTGCCCAATAACAGGCTCCATCACATTTAATTGTAATTGACCAGCTTCTGCGGCAAAGGTTATGGTCGTATCGTTGCCAATTACTTTAAAACAAACTTGATTGACCACTTCTGGAATAACTGGGTTTACTTTTGCAGGCATAATAGATGAGCCAGCTTGTAATTCAGGTAAATTTAATTCATTAAACCCAGCACGAGGACCAGATGAAAGCAGCCGTAAATCATTGCAAATTTTAGATAGCTTCACAGCAACACGTTTTAGTGCGCTATGCATCATGACATAGGAGCCACAATCAGAGGTTGCTTCAATTAAGTCTTCTGCAGATAAGCAATTATAACCTGTAAATTCAGAAAGATATTTAACCGCGAGATCTTGATAGCCTTTTACCGCATTTAGACCCGTACCGATAGCCGTTGCACCTAAGTTTACTTCAAGCAGTAGCTCTGAGGTGTAACGCAAATTTTGTATTTCTTCTTTGATGAAAATAGAATAAGCATGAAATTCTTGCCCAACCGTCATAGGGACTGCATCTTGTAATTGCGTACGCCCCATTTTTATGACATTGCTAAATTCTTTGGCTTTTTTATCAAAAGAAACCTGCAAATATTTAAGTGCTTCAATCGAGTCTTCAACACTAGAATACACGGCAATACGAAAGCCTGTTGGATAAACATCGTTGGTTGATTGGCTTTTATTGACATGATCATTGGGGTTGATTATATGGTACGCGCCCTTAGGCTTATCCATTAATTCTAGCGCAAGGTTCGCAATAACTTCATTAACATTCATATTGACAGAGGTGCCAGCTCCGCCTTGATAAATATCTGATGGGAACTGATCCATACAAACACCAGTGTCGATAATAAGATCGCAGGCTTTAATAATATAAGTACCAATTTCTTTGCTTATTCCACCAAGTTCCATGTTGGCTCTTGCCGCTGCTTTTTTCGTGTAAACCATGCCTTTAATTAAGGTTGGGACATCAGAAATAGTTGTTTTCGATATCTTAAAATTTTCAATCGCGCGAAGGGTATTAATGCCCCAGTAAGCCTCAACTGGAATCTCTCGATCTCCTAATAAGTCATTTTCAATGCGCATTTTAACTGGGGGCTTCTTTTCTTTTATCGGATTCATAATAGTAATCTTTATTATTTGTAAAAAAAACACAACAAAAATTGTCATGCTTCGAAATGAAGGTCAGTATACTTGCTACTATTAAAGGTTCAAGGTGCAAGTTACAAGATTCAACATGTTGTGAAGTGAAGCTCCTTGCCTGGCTACTTAAAAATACTGTATTAGGCATAAGCTAGATCTTAAGCAAGGCGCAACATTTAAACTTGCAACGCGATAGGGCTAATCGTATATCATTAAATAATAGTTAATAATAGTTAATAGTTACCCTGTTGCGCTAGTAGAGCGTGTAGCCACCTTTATATTTAACCAGCAACGTAAAGGCATTCTGAAGAACCGTGGGGTTATCAAGCCATCTGTAATAAAATCGATCCGACAAAAACGCTAACAGCAAATGCAAAACCATAGCAAAGCACCTGTTGTATATCTCGACCTTTATGCATGCCAAGATCGTGTAGTCCATGATATATACGGTGTAGCGTATGCCAAAGCGGTAATGCAATAAGAATAAAGAGCACTATTGCGCCATACCAGCTTGTTGCAAACGTATGTATTTTTTCATAGCTTAATATTCCATGCCCTAAAAATCCTAATGGCACAAGAATACCCGTGATTAAAATCATAGCAGGTGAAATAAATGCGGTAAGCATGCCACCTGCACCAAACAGTCCCCAAAAAATAGGCTCATGTGAGCGTTTATAAACTTTTCCAAATGTTTGTGACATATTAAAATTCTCCTATAAAATGACAACAAAAAAGCAGATTGCGGTTGCAATAAAAAAGGTAATGTACTCAACGGCAATTATTAATCTTGCGTCAACGCGTTTTCCACCCAGCTGTATATCTACTAATTTCGGGGATAACGAAAACCAAGTGATAGTGTGATAAAGCGCGAGTACAAGCGCACATAGATGAAATATAATAGCCAAAGGGCTGTGTAGTGATCCCAGCCATGCATTAAAAGCGGATTCACCTTGGCTAAGGCGCAACAATCCCCAAGCAAGCACAAGCCCATAAATTGTAACCAGCACGCTACTCCCTTCTCTGATCATATATTTTGTATAAAATAACTGCTTCATCCACCAGTCAACAGGTAGATCACGAATATAAGGTTTACGTTTACTCATTTTTATTCCTCGTATTTATTTCTCATTAAACCTGTTATACCCCTTAATCAGGCTTGAACATACCTATTAAGTAATCTTTCGCGCTATCAATTTTTAACAATTGAATTGCGCCTGCTGGATCAACATCTTTTGGACAAACAACAGAACAATAGCCCACAAAAGTACAACCCCAAACGCCTTCTTCTTGATTAACTATCTCCATGCGGTGCGCCGACCCTGCATCGCGATTATCACGATTGTAACGCGCGATAAGTGTTAATGCCGCAGGCCCTGTAAATTTTTTATCCAATGCATATTGTGGACATGCGGCATAGCAAAGCCCACAGTTAATACACATTGAAAATTGCTTGTATTGTTCCATTTGGGCTGGCGTTTGTTTATGAGCTCCATCTGCTATACTTTTTTTCTTTTCAGGAATGATATAGGGTTTAATTTCTTCTAATTTTTCAATAAAATCATCCATTACCACCACTAAATCTCGCTCAATTGGAAAATTGGCCAATGGCTCTAATGTCACTTTTTTAGGATAATAATCCCGCAAGAATACTTTACACCCTAATTTAGGAACACCATTAATCATCATGCCACAGCTACCGCAGATAGCCATACGGCAAGACCAACGAAAGCTAACCGTACCGTCAAGATGATCCTTAATATATTGTAATGCCTCTAAAATAGACAGCTCTTCATTATAAGGTATTTTATAGGTCTGCATAACAGGTTTATCATCTTCTTCAGGACGATATCGTAAAATATCTATTTCTATTTCTATTTTTTTATCACTCATTGTGATTTCCCTCTGTCACATTTTCTTTTTCACCTGCCGCACCATAAGCACGCACACCAGGCTGACTTTTGGTTATTTTTACTGATGAATAATCAATTTTAGGCGCGAGATCGCCTTGATAGTAAGCAAGAGAGTGCTTCAAGAACTTTTCATCGTCACGTTTTTCAAATCCGTCTAAACGTTGATGTGATCCGCGAGATTCTTCACGACAAATTGCGCTATGTGCCATTGCTTGTGCGGTATCAAGTAAATAACCCAGTTCAATTGCATATAAAAACTCTGTATTAAACACGCTCGATTTATCATTAATTTTAATATTTTTATAACGCGTTTTAAGCTCTGCTAATTTATCAATGGTTTTCTGCATCGACACTTGAGTGCGATAAATACCAACACCTTCCTCCATGCTATCACCCATTTCTTGACGAATATCAGCCATTTTTTCAGTACCATTACTGTGCAAGAAGGCTTCTGTTCGTGCCATAATTTCCTCTGCTAGTTTTTTCAATATGGACTGTTTGCAGTGCGTTACTGTGCGCGCAAAATTCGCGGCTTCTTGCCCTGCAAGTTGCCCGAAAACAGCTAATTCCGTGAGTGAGTTTGAACCTAAACGGTTTGCGCCATGCAGACCCACAGAAGAGCACTCCCCGATAGCATATAAACCAGATAATTTTGTTGCTGTTTTTGCATCTGTTTCAATACCGCCCATCGTATAATGTACGGTGGGACGAACGGGAATGGGAGAATGAACAGGATCGACACCAACATAAGCTTTTGCTAGTTCTCGAATAAAGGGCAGCCGTTCATTGATTTTCTTTTCACCAAGATGGCGCAAATCAAGGTGCATATAATCACCTTTTTTATCTTCGATGACATTGCCTTTTTGCCGCTCTTGCCAAAAACATTGGCTTATCTTGTCTCGCGGGCCAAGTTCCATGTATTTGTTTTTAGTCGTACCAATGGGAACTTCTGGCCCTAAACCATAATCTTGCAAATAACGATAACCATCTTTATTAGTTAAAATTCCTCCCTCACCTCGACAACCCTCTGTCATCAAAATGCCACTACCAGGTAAGCCTGTTGGATGATATTGTACAAATTCCATATCACGTAACGCGACTCCATGACGATAAGCAAGCGACATTCCATCGCCAGTTACAATACCACCATTAGTATTATGTGTATAAACGCGACCCGCGCCTCCTGTTGCCATTATCACTGATTTTGCTTGAATTATTTTTGCTTCACCCTCTGCAATATCTAAAATAACAGCTCCTTGGATCTTATCATCTTCAACCAACAGGTCGAGACAAAAATGCTCATCGAAACGGGTGATTTTTTTATGTTGGATAGATGTTTGAAAAAGCGTATGTAATAAATGAAAACCACTTTTATCTGCCGCAAACCAAGTTCTCTCTATTTTCATACCACCAAATGCACGCACATTAATAGAGCCATCATCTCGCCGACTCCAAGGGCAGCCCCAATGCTCAAGTTGCGTTAGTTGTTTTGCCGCATTTTCAACAAAATACTGCACAACATCTTGCTCGCACAACCAATCTCCACCAGAAACTGTGTCATTGAAATGATTATCTAGCGAATCATTATCCTGCACAACACCCGCCGCGCCACCTTCTGCCGCCACGGTATGGCTTCGCATTGGATAAACCTTGGAAATAAGCGCTATCTCAAGATCTGGATGATTTTCAGCTATTTCAATCGCTGCGCGCAACCCTGATCCGCCAGCTCCTATGATGGCAACGTCCGTTTTAATTATTTGCACTCTATGACTCCTTAATTATTTTTAAGGAGTGTACCAGCGCCATCTTTAAAAAATGGGAACAAAATCACGTTTCTATTTTTATTTAGCCAAAATGTCGCATTTTATTATTTATAATCATCATAGCAGCTCAAATTACTTTAAAATGCAACGCTCGCAAGGTAACTTGACGATCAATCAAGATGCACAATAAGCGAGGCAATAAAATGAATTGGTTACCTAGCGCAAATTTCAATATATTAAAACAAAGAGCTTTGATCCTTGAGAAAATAAGGAGCTTTTTTACACTACGAAATTTATTGGAAGTTGAAACACCAACGTTAAGTCATTCTGGTGTGACTGATGAGCATTTGTATTGCTTTAAAACACATTTTTTGAGCACCGATATTTCATCCGCGATAAAAACAAAACAAGGCGCTCCTCTGTATTTACAAACATCGCCTGAATTTCATATGAAAAGACTACTTTCTGCCGGGAGTGGCTCTATTTTTCAAATAGCAAAAGCATTTCGCAATGAAGCTTCTGGCCGCTATCATAATCCTGAATTTACTTTGCTAGAATGGTATCAAATCGGCTTTAATCATCATAAGCTCATGGATGAAATGGATGAACTCTTACAATTAATTCTTAACACTCATCAAGCTCACCGCTGTACATATCAAAATGCTTTTTTAACAATATTAAAAGTCGATCCTCTCAGCGCGTCAATTGCTGAATTAAAACAATCGGCTGAAAAATTAAATTTAAGCGAGGTGTTAATAAATGAAATGGACAAGGACACTATTTTACAGTTACTTTTTTGCTGTGCAATTGAACCTGTCATCGCCAACGAAAAACCTTGTTTCGTTTATAACTTTCCAGCAACTCAAGCAGCATTAGCACGAATATCTCCTCATGACAGCCGTGTAGCAGAGCGCTTTGAAGTTTATTATAAAGGTATTGAACTTGCTAACGGCTTTCATGAATTAAATGATGCAAAAGAGCAGTTACAACGCTTTGAAAATGATAATAAAAAACGCCAACAAAAAAATATTGAGCAAATGCCAATTGATCGTAACTTTATTGATTCATTATCACATTTACCTGATTGTGCGGGCGTAGCATTAGGCATTGATCGCTTAATCATGCTAGCAACAGGCGCTAAACATATAGATAGCGTGTTAAGTTTTACCATAAAACACTCATAGTGTACTCGCTCGCGCAGGGAACATTTTAAATGATTACGGGTCGATGATGCGGGTTTGCCGTCTTTTTTTAAAAAACTCACTGAACAAGGGCGAAGCTGCCTAAGTTTAACTTGTTTTCTCACTAATATTTTATCGCAAGCTTAATGTAATTAGTGTAAAATATTGAAGATATAGATAATAGATAACCGAGGTATTTATGCCCATTGAAAAAGCGAAAACACATCTTAAAAAACTAAATAATATTTTACAAGAAGATCTCATTGCCGATGAATGCACCGCAAGTGATTTGCAATTGGTTCACGATCAACTTCAAAATGCAATATTATCAGGCGATCCGAGTGGTATGATCAAAGATCAAAAACTGGTGCAACAATTACTTATATTTGAAGAGAGTCACCCCGCAGTAGGCAAGGTAATTAGAGACTTGTTAAATGCATTCTCAGGAATGGGTATTTAAGCGCAATGTCGCCCGATCTTCATGTGTTACACGGCTATTATCAATGAGATGACATCTCGTTGATCATCTTGCCAGGGGCTGGTGTTGTCTTTTAACATTTTGAGGTAGCATGGGTATATACTCATGTGACTTCAAAATGCAACCTCGACATGGACTCCATAATCAGAGATAAGGCGCAACGTGAGGTAATGGTTATTATCGCATTGAATGTTAAGTGCAAGGCTGCTACCGATCATATAAAAACCGAGTCTACCCCAGAAGGCAGCTACTCCTTGCACCAATTTGCATCGTTATAAAATCTCTATAGCGAATAACTTCACTTAAATTTTTATGCCTAGCATATCGGCACAATTTACCTTGCTGATATTGCATTTCGGGGTAGCATGGGTCTATATCCATGAGATCCCAAGCTGATTTAACATGGGTATATACTCAGCAAATTTAACACAGATATGGTTACAAATAACAAACTTGGAAAATGTTGCCTAATTCCAAATTTATTTTATTTACTGCAATTGGTATAAACCTGTTTATCAGGCAAGCACTCTGATTTTAGTAGACAAACGACTTTTCTTGCGAGCAACCATGTTTTTGCTTATTAACCCTTTAGTTGCCAGCTTATCTAACATGGCTTGCAGTTTAACAAACTCAGTTGTAGCTAGTTTTTTGTTACCAGCATCGATGGCAACAACCACTTTCTTGATGAAAGTACGCATCATTGTTCGACGGCTAGCATTATGTTTACGGCGTCTTTCAGATTGAATAGCACGTTTTTTTGCAGACTTGATATTAGCCAAGACATTAACTCCTATATTATATATCTCAAAAGGACGACAATATGCATTGTTAAATGGATATTGTCAAATCTTTTTCGTCACCACTGTCAATTGTTTCATCCAGACAGATAATTAAACTGCGCAAATTATACTCTCAACACGTCTGTATGTATACTGCTATCGCACTAAATTAAGCTTTATTTGTTAAATTTTTCCAATCCATTTCATTGAGATGAATGCGCTCATTTCCTATGTAATGTAAGTAATCACTTGTATTAATAAGTGCACTAGCACCAGGGTTTAGTTGCATATCATCGCCATTTTTAAAGTGGCTAAATCCAATCAATATGATGCTGTATTTACCCTTTAATTGGCTAAATAATTGATCGAATAAGATGGGAATTTCAAGTTTGGGCACTTGCAAGCAATAAAGTGTGGATCCGGTGAGCGTGGAAAGCAACTGCTCTGCAACTTGGCTAGATCCTGGATCTTGCATGCTGCGAACCATCATTTTTGCACTGTTATCAAGACTGCATTCAATATGAGGGCAGTGCATTTTTAATAACTCTGCTTTTGTTTGGTCAAAAAAGTTTGCCGCTATGTTGGCATCTTTTGCAGCAAAAGTCGCAATACTAAGGGCTATTGATAACGTTTCATCGTCATACTTACCATCAATAATAATGCGTTTCGCTTTGCTAATGGCAATGCGATCTAACTCTTTTTTATCGGAAAATGTTCGCAAACGAGCAAAAGAAACATCCACATTGCTTGGAAACGGATGATTCATATCCTCGGTTACACAAAGTAAAATTTGCCGCTTTACGCGTTTTTTATCACCAAGAATTAAATCGATAATTTGTGCTGTTGAGTGCTCATCCCAACAAAGCAGTAAAATATGATCCTCAAAATGTGAAAAGTTATTCGTTCCATTCATGTTTTTTCTCGATATGCTTAAAAAAAATTGTGTTACTTTGCCAATAAATGAAGCAAAAACGATCAATCCAGATGGTATCTGCCAAAAAGCAACAATAAATTTTCCTGCCTCGGTGGTGGGGCTATAGTCTCCAAAGCCAACGGTAGAAATAACCACCATATTGTAATAAAAGAAAGTTAATAGATGATGAGTTAAGCTTATTTCACCTGCCATTTCAAACAGTAAATAAGTCACTACTGTTTGCCCGATGATCAAGGCAAACATAATCGTCCAGTTCAGACGACCAACAAAAAAAATAAATAGTTTTTTGATGCGCTTAAAATGTATCATAGGTTAGCTTTCTAATGCGTTAAGAAAAATTGGTACGCCAGATTATTTGTTTCATCTTTGTAATGATACCCCAATGTTTTGAGATGTTTTTTAAAGCTCGGCATTTGAGACTCTTCTAGCTCAAACCCTGCAAGCACTTGTCCATAGGCCGCGCCATGATTTCGATAGTGAAATAGCGTGATATTAGTTTGTTTGCCTAAGGTAGTTAAAAATTTAAGCAGTGCATTTGCATCCTCTGGAAATTCAAAACTGTATAAACGCTCGTTAATACCTTGAAACGGAACGCCGCCAACCATATAACGAACATGTAACTTTGCCATTTCATCAAGGCTTAAATCACTCACAAAATAACCATAATCAGTTAACTTTTCGATAAGCGGTGTTAACTCTTGTGCGCCACTTGGCGTGCGGATACCGACAAAAACATGTGCCTCTTGCTGCCCATTAAGACGGTAGTTAAACTCGGTAATTGCGAGGCCATTGAGCTTTTTACAAAATTCTAAAAATGCGCCTGGTTGTTCAAGTAGCGTGACACCTAAAATACTTTCTTTTTGCTCAGCTAACTCACAGCGTTCTGACACATAGCGCAAACCATGAAAATTAACGTTTGCACCGCTTAAAATAGCAACAAGATTTTCATTTTTAAAGGTTAATTGTGATGTGTACTTTTTAATACCCGCAATCGCTAATGCACCTGATGGTTCGGCAATCGCGCGAGTATCTTCAAAAATATCTTTTACTGCCGCACATATTTCATCACTTGTCACAGTAATAACATCATCTATATATTGCTTACATAATCTAAACGTTTCACTACCGATTGTTTTAACAGCAACACCATCGGCAAATAAACCGACTTTATCAAGTGTGACAGGGGATTTATTTTTTAATGCAGCTTTCAAGCAGGCTGCATCATCTGACTCAACAGCAATAACTTTAATGCTTGGCATCAATTGTTTAATATAAACAGCAATACCAGCCACTAACCCACCTCCGCCAACAGGCACAAATATTTTATCAATCTTGGAATTTTGTTGTAGTAATTCATTGGCAATAGTGCCTTGCCCTGCAATAATATCGGGATCATCAAAAGGGGGGATGATGGTATAATGATGCCTTAGCGCTAATTCATTAACATGCACACTTGCTTCGTCAAAACTGTTACCAAACAAAATCACTTGCGCACCATGCGCTTGTACTGCGCTTACTTTTATCTCTGGTGTCGTTTTAGGCATAACAATAATGGCTTTCAAGCCCATTTTTTTGGCCGAAAAAGCAACTCCTTGCGCATGATTTCCTGCCGATGCGGCAATAATACCCGCTTGTTGTTGCTGCTCGTTTAAATTAGTTAACTTATTATAAGCACCACGTAATTTAAAGGAATGTACAGGTTGCAAGTCTTCTCGCTTTAATAAAATGTTATTATTTAAACGCTTGGATAACTTTTTTAGGGGCTGCAGCGGTGTTTCAATAGCCACTTCATAAACAGGTGCAAGCAGTATTTTCTTTAAATAATCCGCGGCTGATAATTGTGTCATAGTGAGTTTTACTCGCTTATTTTAAGATGATTCTCATGTTTTAGTGTGCCTACCAATCGATGTCGACCGTCAGAGCACTTAGCAAACCTGCATTGTTTATGTTTAAACCCATGCTACCCCGAAATGCACTATCAGCAAGTAAAATTGTGCCGATATGCGAGGTATAAAATTGAAGTATAGTTATTCTCTATAGAGATTTTATAACAATGTAAATTGGTACAAGGATCCGTGCCCTTCGTGGCAGGACCTGATTTTTATATGAAAGAAAGCAGCCTTGCGTTGCAACATTAGATGCGAGAATAACCATTACCTCATGTTGCGCCTTATCATCGATCATCGAGTTCGCAGCCGACGTTGCATTTTGAGGTAGCATGGGTATAAATAACTATTCAATCTTATCACCTGAAATAAGTAAATTATTTATAGTTATTTTTTTAAAGGCAACAGACACTGCAATTTACAGCTTTAATTAATTCATTTTCCCTAGCTAGATACCACTCGCTTTTACTTTACTTGCAAAGATATTTCCTAAACGACAGTTATTACCCGCGATTGCCTCATCAGCAAAATCAATGCTGTTTTCTGGAAAGATGGCAATAATAGTACTCCCAAGTTTAAAACGGCCAATTTCTTGTCCTTTTTCAAAACTAATATTTTGGTCACTGTAATCCCAAAATTGCACTTTTTTATTTCGTTGTGGTTTAAGTACACCATGCCAAACAGTTTCAATACTACCGACAATCGCGGCTCCCACTAATACCATTGCCATCGGCCCAATAGCGGTCGAAAAAATAGCAACAGCGCGCTCGTTTTTAGAAAATAAATTAGCCACATTCTCAGCAATTAAGGGGTTAACTGAAAAAAGTCTCCCTGGAATAAAAAACATTTTGTCAAGCTTCCCTGCAATAGGCATGTGAATGCGGTGATAATCTTTTGGCGCAAGGTAAATCGTTGAAAACCTCCCGTTTTTAAAAGGAACTGCAACATCATCTTGTCCACCAAGTAGTTCGCGTAAACTAAAATCTTGGCCTTTAGCTTGAAATAATCGCCCTTCTTTTACATTACCGATCTGGCTTATTTTTCCATCAACTGGCATTATAAGATTATCATCTCCCGCAAAAATAGGACGCGCACCAGCTTTAAGCTCGCGGGTAAAAAATTCATTAAAAGTATCAAAATGCAGCGCATCGCTATATTTAGCTTCAGCCATATTAACCTTGTATTGTTTGATAAAGTTTTTAATCAAATACGTAGTGAACCCTCCCATTTCGGCATCTGCTAATTTACCTGCCATATTGGTTAATAAATGTTCAGGTAAAATGTATTGGCTCAATATTTTTAAAGTATTAATCATTGTTATCTCTATCTTCCTATCTTTATATCATTCACCGTCAATTAAGCAAATAATAGCGTATTTTTTTGTTTATCATTTGCCAATAAAAAAGCAGTTCGTTTGTAACACAAAAGGCGAGTCAGTTTATATCCACAATAAAATATAAAAATTTGCTCGTGGGTTTTACATACATGAGATACAGTTAATCAATATTAGGCTCCCGATTTCTGGCGTTTTTAGCATTGTCCATTGTTGCTAAAATTCGTAAAAAACTATCAAAACGCACAGCGGTTATTTTTCCTTGTGCTACCGCTTGATTTAAAGCACAACCAAGATCTCCTTGATGTTTGCAATCTCTAAATTTACACCTTCCTAAAAAAGGTCTAAATTCAATAAATCCTGCTGCAATGCACTCTGGCGATAAATGCCACAAAGAAAACTCTCTAATTCCTGGGCTATCAATTAAATCACCGCCTTCAGAAAAATGATATAAACGCGCAGTGGTTGTTGTGTGCTTACCCAACTTTGAGCTTTCAGATATTGTACCAGTTAAGGCATTAACTTCTGGAAATAACATATTAACCAGTGAGGTTTTACCAACCCCTGACTGTCCAACAAAAATATTAATTTTATCTTTCATTACCGATTTTAAAGCCAACAAACCATCGCCATACATTGAACTATATAAAACGTTATAACCTATATTGCGGTAAATTTGCAATTCGCGATCAACCAAGCCGTGACTTTCATCAAGCAAATCACTTTTATTTAAAACTATAATTGGTTTAATGGCAATATTTTCACAGGCAACGAGGTAGCGATCAATCATGTTACGAGAAAATTCCGGCTCGATAGCGGACACAATGATGATGTGATCAATATTAGCGGCAATAGGTTTTATACCATCGTAATAATCTGGCCGCATTAGCACTGTTTTGCGTGGATGCACAGCTTCAACAACACCGCTTACCCCTTGAAATGCTTCATTGCCCGCGCGCCAAACCACGCGATCACCTGTAACTAGCGATTTAATGCCTCGCCGTAAATTACAACGCTCGATATTACCATTATCGTCTTCGATATCGGCATGTTGTCCAAAACGGCTAATAACAAGCCCATCAAGACGAGGCCCAAGCTCTGAGTTTTCCCATTGCTTAGTGTTATTTTTCTTCAAGCGCTTTATTTGATTTCTCTGAACTTGGCGAGCTTGATTTTTACTCAGTTTATGCTTCTTTGACACCGTTGTCCTTCTGCTTATACAAATTGCACTAAAATTAAGTTATCGATATTAATAATGAGTAACTTGGAATACCAGTGACAATAAATAACTTCTCAATCATACGGGTTTAAAATCAACCAGCATTCGATATAAATTTTAAATAAAATAATCATTTAAGAAATTTTTGCTTAAAATTACTGTTTTCCCTACACAATATCTGCTAAAAATTTGATACTCTGATATTATTTAATTGATCAAAATAGAT
Source organism: uncultured Psychromonas sp. (assembly GCA_963682165.1). Taxonomy (GTDB): domain Bacteria; phylum Pseudomonadota; class Gammaproteobacteria; order Enterobacterales; family Psychromonadaceae; genus Psychromonas. Next base: position 332,430 of record OY821666.1, read on the forward strand.
TATACTCTAATTCATTACTTGTATCACTATATAAAGGATCCGTAAAAAAAATGGATAAAAATAACTTAGTTTGGATTGATCTGGAAATGACAGGACTCGACCCTAACGTGGATTGTATTATTGAAATAGCAACCATTGTAACAGATCTTAGCCTTAATATTTTAGCTCAGGGTCCTGAGTTAATTATTCATCAAAGTGTAAAAACTATGGAAAACATGAATAACTGGTGTATTAAACACCATGGGGCATCAGGACTCACGAAAAAAGCGATTGAAAGTAATGTTACCCTTGAGATGGCTGAAAAAGAAACCATTGCATTTTTAAAGGAATGGGTGCCCGCAGGTGTATCTCCTTTATGCGGAAATAGCATTGGACAAGATCGTCGTTTTCTTGTGCGCTACATGCCAACACTTGATGATTACTTTCATTATCGCAATATTGATGTCAGCTCGATTAAAGAATTAGGCAAACGCTGGGCTCCTGACATGGTTCGTGCTCATAAAAAAAGAGGCAAGCATTTGGCATTATCGGACATCCAAGATTCCATTGCAGAATTACAATATTACCAAAAACATTTTTTCAAATATTAACAATCCCAATTCAATGAGCACTGGCATAATTTTAGTTTGTTAAATACTTCATTACCTGAACTGATATGCTAACTAATAACTATAGAAGTTTAACGATATGAGAGCTGCAAAAAAATTTAAAATACCGACACAACGAAAAAATCGCCCATCGAAAATACGCACCGACTTTGAAAAAAATACGTCTAAAAATTGTTCGGCAGTTCTTTTCTTTATGTCCATGACAGAAATAGACGAATTTACTATGACCAGCCAATTAGGATCATTTACGCTGCATGAAAAAATTAGACTCAGGGAAGCGATGAACTGGGTAACCACAGTTTCAAGAATGATGCATTCTGTTCTGATGCGAAATTTATACTCAGATATTTCATCCGAGCCAGAGATAAAAGTACATTTAGAAGATATTTTTCCTGCACATTTAGTAGAGCAGGAGGGATTTACTGAATGTATCTCAGATGCTATAGAAAACGTAGATAGGGTATTGAATAATAGCAACAAAATCATCACATTTGTTGATTATAGAAAGCCCTCAATGGCGGCTTGTGAAGAGGCAAACGGTCATGATTTTAAGATTTTTCAAAAAAATCACATTAAAGATCACAGGTTATTTCACCCTAAGTATGAACCAGATGGCTGTCGAAAATGGGTATCTCCCAAAGGCAGCGGTTCAGGGCATTGTATATCAATTGAGGAGGACATATTTACCCCAATCTTCCGTATGGATCAAAGAGCAAACAAAATCTATTGCAAACTGAACTATTCAATTAACATATCCTCTTATCATGTGATTATTCGGGATTACTCTCAATATCTTTTTAATCGGATCTCCTTCATCATGCGTAAAAAAATAGTCGAGGAAACAAAAAATAACACGATACAGATGATGAACGATCAAATTAGCCAACTTGAGTATGATCAAGCCATGAATAACCCTCTATGGTGCTCAATACTTTAATTTATAAAGATAATTTGCCAAAAAAATAAAGTTCACTTTGCTATCACTTTATTATTAGATATTATTAGATATTGTTAGGCAAGGTGGCTGTATACTACATACCGTAACGTCAAAGTGCAAACCAGAACGGCCAATTTACCATCCAAATACTCGTTTATAAGCCAGTAACGATATTGTGCTAATAGGTATAAATGTGACGACATTCTTATATTCACTTAAAAACTATCGAAAGTATTGATAATATGTATTAGTCTCGTTTACATACACTAGATAATATGTATTAGTCTCGCTTACATACACTAAATAAAAAATAAATTGAATGTTAACTTTTTTCCAACTAAACAGGCAGAATTACCATGAAAAAAATATCAATGTTAGCAGTTGCTCTAGCTGCGGCAGTAGTAACACCAGTCGTGTTCGCTGCATCATCATCTTATGTTACGGGTAACGTGCAAATGCATGATCGTAAAGATTTCAACGGCTCAGATTACACATCAACGCTGGAAACTGGCCATACATTTGCAAAAGGCACAACGCTCCTCGTAGAGTTCGATGCGATTCAGCTCGGAGCAACTAACTACGGAACAGACAAATCTAGCACTGCATCTCCTGCATGGATAACGATAGGTCTAGAGCAAGCTTATAACTTCAATAAAAACTTTTGGGTAGCAGTTGGTTACCACCACTTACTGCACAATGGTTATAGCGTACAATACCGCCCTTTGGCTAAAATTGGTTACCATTTCGACAATGGTATTTCTATCGCTAACCGTACTCGCAGACAAATCCAAAGAAAGAATGCGATCCCTGAAGCAAATACAAATGATCAATGGCGCTTTGATGACACAATATCTTATGCATTTTCTACGCAGCCAATAAAACTTAGCTACAATAACGTTTACTACATCAATGATGGTGCAAATAAACGCAATACAATGGAGCATGAGTTACGCACAACATGGAGCCGTAATGGCGTTCAACCATACATTGAATACCGCAATCAACAAGATGGTGCTAAAAAGAACTATGGACACAACAACAATGTGCTTGTGCTAGGTGCTACTCTCGGTTTCTAATTTATACCCATGAGACCTCAAGGTGAACAAAACATAAGGTAAATTAGTACAATGCACCGCGCTGTTGGCCACGAACTAAAAATACCTGTTCGACGCTTAACATGTGACAATAGAGTTACTATTACCTCACTGTTGCACCTTGAGTTGCTTTTCGAGCGTCGATCTCAACCGCGAATTTTACATGATAACTGCTATATCCGTTCAACTTCTCCTGCGTGTTTATTTAGCACCCAACTCACTGCATTTTACATTTTGAAAGATAAATGCTATAAATGCGTCACATCCTTTATTTTGCTATTTTATGCTTTTTTAGTAAGGCAAAATCGTTATAAAGGCAAATTCAAACACTTAGAGAGATTCAATTTTATGGCATTAGAAAGAACATTTTCTATTATAAAACCAGACGCAGTTAAAAAGCAGCTAATCGGCACAATTTTAGCGCGTTTTGAAAATGCAGGCTTAAAGCCCTTAGCAATTAAAATGCTCAAATTAACAGAGCTACAAGCGCAAGGCTTTTACGCAGAGCATAAAGGTAAGTTTTTTTTCGACGAGCTGGTGGAATTTATGACATCGGGGCCAATCGTCGTGATTGTACTCGAAGCTGAAAATGCAATTAGCTTTTATCGCGAAACAATCGGCGCAACAGATCCTAAAAAAGCGGCAAAAGGAACTGTTCGCGCTGATTTTGCTGATTCGACAAGCTGTAATGCAGTGCATGGCTCTGACAGCCCGAGTTCGGCATCTCGTGAAATCGCTTACTTTTTTACAGATGATGAAATTTGTGTATAAATAGCGCTGAGATAAAACGCCATTACAAACGTGATTTATCTCAGACTTTTTAGCAACGCCACAAGCAAGCTTTCGATAATCAATATTACAATGATAATATCATTTGAGTGATACATTTTATCGTGGCTTCTTGATAGCTGTTTTTTTGCATGCTTTAGCGTCTTTAAAGTGACTAAACTAGGCAAATGCTAACTTGATACATTGATACATTGATACATTGATACATTGATGCATTGATGCATTGATACATTGATGCATTGATGCATTGATACCTCATTGGAAGATGTTAACATTTTTTCAAAAACATTTGCCCACATATACCCATGCTCCCCAGAAATGCAATATAAGCAAAAATAAAAAAGCTGACATTTTAACATGAGTGTTCGCACATCAGTTGTGAACCTGGCAATGTCTGTGGATCTAACATCTTGACACGATTTTCCTTGCAGCTGGTGCATTTCGAAGTATCATGGGTAAAAGTAGTCATGAGCCATCGCCCAAGTTACTTAGAAAATATAACCTCATTGAACAACTCAAGGCTTATTTATGAATGATGTGATCTTGGTAATGGAGCAAGTACCTGCATTTCTTTATGGGATGGTTTTCCTAATGGCTTTAATGATTGGCTCATTTTTAAATGTAGTCATTTATCGCTTACCCGTGATGATGGAGCGTAGTTGGCGCTCACAATGCGCCGAATGTTTCCCTGAAACGAAACTAACAGTCGATGATGAGGTGTTTAATCTCCTTTTACCCAGATCTCGTTGTCCAAAATGTAGCCACTTGATTGGCGCAACACAAAATATTCCACTAATTAGCTGGCTTATTCAAAAAGGCAGATGCAAGCATTGCCAGTGTAAAATAAGCGCTCGTTATCCTGGCGTTGAATTATTAACAGGGTTGTTATCTCTTGTTGCCGCTGTTTTTATTCCTTTTGGTTGGCCATTACTGTTTGCTTTGATATTTACTTGGGCGCTCATTGCACTAAGCTTTATTGATATTGATACCATGCTACTGCCCGATCAATTAACGCTACCGCTTCTATGGCTCGGCTTACTGATTAATTTATCAAGTATGTTTACACACTTAAATGACGCTGTTTTAGGTGCAATACTTGGTTATCTTGTACTCTGGTCAATTTATTGGCTATTTAAATTACTCACAGGTAAAGAGGGAATGGGCTATGGTGATTTCAAATTACTCGCAGCATTAGGCGCGTGGTTTGGCTGGCAAGCATTACCCGTGATTATTTTACTCTCATCACTGACAGGCGCAGTCTTGGGTATTGCACAGGTTGTATTATCAAAAGATAAAAAGAGTAGACCAATACCCTTTGGACCTTATCTTGCCATTGCAGGCTTCATCTTTCTTCTTTATGGAAATGAAATGACACAAGCTTATTTTAAAATGATGCTTTAACATGGATACGCTTACGAGCAACGATTTAGCGCATAAGCAAGATGAAAAATGGATGTTGCATGCGTTAACACTTGCAGATAAAGCAGAAAAACAGAATGAAATCCCTGTTGGGGCTGTATTAGTCAAAAATAATCACCTGGTAGCAGAAGGATGGAACGTATCAATCACTGAGCATGATGCATGTGGACATGCTGAAATTATTGCCATTCGTCAGGCAGGAGGCGTTCTGAAAAATTATCGTTTAATAAATTGCACACTTTACGTAACCTTAGAGCCATGCCCGATGTGCGCTGGTGCATTGGTTCATAGCCGTATTAAACGCTTAGTATATGGAGCCGCTGATCATAAAACAGGCGCGGCAGGATCGCTATTTAATTTAGTTGAAAATCCACATTTAAATCATCAGATAGCGGTAACCGCTGGGGTATTAAGCGAGCTTTGTTCTTTGAAAATAAGTCAATTTTTTAAACGCACTAGAAAAGAAAAAAAACAGTAAAACACTAAAGAAAGTACTCATGCCAATGCGACTATCAATATGCAACGTCAAATCAATAAATTGTGCGCAGATATATGAGTATATACCCATGTTACCTCAAAATGCGCGCTTATCTCTTAGATCAACAGGGCAAACGGGTTATAAATGAACAATAACTTCTATTTATAACATTTTGGAAAGAAATCATTGACGTACAGCTGTAAATTTGATCTATTCTAACCTTTGGAAGTTAGAATATGGAAGCAACCACTTTGTCAGAATCATTTATCACCTTAAAAGACCCTCGTTTTGATCGCGCAAAGCGACACTCGCTTATTAGTATCATTACAATTGCAATGTGCGCAGTCATTTGTGGTGCCGATAACTTTGTCACAATATCTTCATTCGGAAGAGCTAAAAAAGATTGGTTTGAAACATTTTTAGATCTCCCAAATGGCATCCCAAGTCATGATACATTTAATGATGTTATCAATAGACTGGATCAAGATACTTTTGCTTTTTGCTTCACGAAATGGATAAAACAACTCGCAACTAAAACAGAAAGTGTGATCGCAATTGATGGCAAAGTGTTGAGAAGAACTATAGATAAAATAAAAGACGGTAAAGCAATATGGCTCGTTAACGCATGGTCTGTTGCAAATAATATGTGCTTTGGGCAAATCCAAGTTGATGAAAAATCCAATGAAATAACAGCTATACCTAAACTACTTGAATTGCTCGATATTAAAGGGGCAACTATCACAATTGATGCAATGGGATGCCAAGTAAAAATTGCAGATAAAATCATTGAACATGGTGGGGATTTTGTACTTGCTTTGAAAGGTAATCAAGGTGAGTTTCATGATGATGTAAAACTTTATTTAGACTCAAATATTGATAGTTTATCAAGCTCTAATTTTAATAAAATGGTTAGCGGAGATCATGGTCGAATAGAAACAAGAAAATCTTGGTTATGCACTGATATTGACTGGTTAATAAGGCGTCATCCGCAATGGAGTTCAGTAAAAGGCGTTGCCGTGATTGAATCCGAACGGCTAATTGGTGAAAAAAACTCAATTGAGCGAAGGTATTATATTACAAGCGATTCTGAAAAAAATGCTGAATTTATTAATGAAACAGTACGCTCTCATTGGGGAGTTGAAAATAATTTACATTGGCAGTTAGATGTCAGCTTTGATGAAGATCATTGCCGCTTAAGAAGTGGCAACGCAGCCGCGAACTTCTCTTTTTTAAATAAGATTGCTTTAGCGCTCCTCAAAAAAGAGACCACAGAAAAAATGGGCATTAAATCAAAACGTTTAAGGGCTGGTTGGGATGAAAAGTACTTAATGAAAGTACTAACTCTAGGGTTATAGGGGAAATCGATTATTTATAACCCGTTTGCCCTGCTTAGATCAAAGAACAAATAGCAACGGAGGTAACGGTCTGTAATTTTAATGCCATGCGCTTAAACAAGGATGATATCGCGTACAATACGACTACCAAAATAAGCAAGCGTGAGGGTAAACGACCCAATTATCGTGATGTAAATGATCGGTCGGCCGCGCCAACCTTGAACGAAACGCCCCCATAACAATACCGCGTAAATAAACCAAGCGATAATGGTTAAACTATACCTGTTTACTAGCCCCTGCTCAATCATGTCATTTAAAAACATAAACCCTGTCAACAAGGTACAAGTTAATAAAATAAATCCTAAAAAAACAAATTGAAATAAAATTTTTTCCAGGGTCATTAACGGGGGCATTTTGAGTTGATTGATGACTTGCTTATGATGCTTTAAACGGTGATCTATGTAGGCAAGCTGCAATGCAAATAAACTCGCAATAGTGAGTAATGAGTATGCTATCACGGCAAGTATGATATGACTGCCAAGGTACGGATCAGCGGATAACTGCACTGCATAATAACTTGACAAATACATTAAGGCAATAAAGTTGATTAATGAAAAAGTATAAACAACTGGTTGTAATATCTCGGTATTTAAACGTTTACTCGCAACGGTTGTTAAAAATGAAAGGACAAAGGTAATCAGTGAAACAACATTTAAAATAGGGATATCTTGCAGACTCAGTAAATAAATATGGCGGTATAGCCAAAGCGCATGCGTAAAAAGAGCAATGAAAATGGGCATAAAATAAATTTTTGAGGACGTTTTTTTAGGTGAAAAGAACTGTTGCCCACTAATAATCGCAGCAAAAAGATAAAAAACAGTGCTTATTAATGCTAAATAATCCATTCGAAAAACTCTTTATTAGCCATTAAATTTAATTGCGAAAGTACATATCCATACTACCGAAAAATGAAACGTTAGCAAGACAAAGACTATATATTATGCTGTTTCATCTAAATAATCGTTAACGCAATAGCAATAGTCAACAACGCTTTTATATTAAATAACAACAAAGCAACAATGAACAACACCCCCTAGTATAACTTTTATTTTAATAATGAAAAATTAATACTACTTTGCTTGTTAATAAATGCGTATAATATCAACAATCATCTTAAAATTAGCTATGAGATCAAATTATGTTCGAAAATTTATCAGATCGCTTATCGAAAACCCTAAAAGGAATTCGTGGCAAAGGCCGATTAACTGAAAATAATATTAAATCAACATTGCGAGAAGTGCGCATGGCGCTTCTTGAAGGCGATGTTGCATTACCTGTTGTACGTGATTTTATACAATCCGCAAAAAAACGTGCATTGGGACGTGAAGTCACAAAAACACTAGATCCAGGACAAGCGTTCTTAAAAATTGTCCAAACTGAACTTGAAGCTGCCATGGGGGAGGTCAATGAATCACTTAACCTCGCAGCACAACCACCTGCTATAATTTTAATGGCTGGTTTACAAGGTGCTGGTAAAACAACGACCGTTGCAAAACTTTCGCGCTTATTAAAAATCAAAGAAAAGAAAAGTGTCCTTGTTGTGAGTGTTGATATTTATCGCCCTGCTGCAATAAAACAGTTAGAGACATTGACATCTGAAATAGATGTTGAATTTTTTCCAAGTGATATTACACAAAAGCCAATTGCAATCGCAAACGCTGCTATTTTACATGCAAAAAAGAAGTTTATTGATGTTGTAATTGTTGACACTGCTGGGCGTTTGCATGTTGATACCGAAATGATGGATGAAATAATAGACCTGCACGCGGCAATCAGTCCGATTGAAACTCTTTTTGTTGTTGATGCAATGACAGGTCAAGATGCCGCTAATACCGCAAAAGCATTTGATGAAGCACTACCTCTTACTGGGGTGATCTTAACCAAAGCAGACGGAGATGCGCGTGGTGGTGCAGCGCTTTCTATTCGTCATATTACGGGTAAACCAATTAAGTTTATCGGTATGGGTGAAAAAATTGATGCGTTAGAGACATTTCATCCAGATCGTATTGCTTCTCGTATTTTGGGAATGGGTGATGTTTTAACACTAATTGAAGATTTAGAGGCGAAAGTTGATAAAGAAAAAGCGGCAAAGCTCTCTAAAAAAATAAAAAAAGGCAAAAGCTTCGATTTAGAAGATTTCCGTGATCAACTCATACAAATGAAAAATATGGGCGGCATGAGTCGCATGATGGATAAATTACCAGGTATGGGTAAAGTATCTGAGACCATGAAAAATCAAGTAAATGATAAAGCTTCCAAGCAAATGGAAGCGATCATTAATTCAATGACAAAAAAAGAACGCACCAAACCAGAAATTATTAAAGGTGGCCGTAAACGCCGTATAGCAACTGGATCTGGGATGCAGATCCAGGACGTTAATAAGCTTTTGAAACAGTTCACGCAAATGCAAAAAATGATGAAAAAAATGTCAGGCAAAGGCGGTATGCGTAAAATGATGTCAAGTATGCAAGGCATGATGGACGGCCCAGGTAAAATGCCAATGGGTTTTAATGGTTTAAAACGTTAGTATCTACTCCTGTTGCTAATTTAATAATACCGTTCATTTTTTCAACTTACCCGTTGGCGCATGGGATTGAAAATTTAGTTAGCATATCGCTATTGTTATTTGTTACGCACACGTATCAAAAAAATACTAAAAGCGCTACCATATAGCTTAATGCACATAACCTACAGGATAAATCGCAAATTTACCCCAAAGAAAAGGCCACATTAGTCTTCCAAGCTCGTAAATAAGCCAATCATCATTAGGATTAAACTTTGTATTGGCCCTTCGATCATTAACTACGGTTACATCAAAAAGCCAATCAAAATAAAAACTTTAATCTAAAAAATCTCCACAGGATTAAGCATACTTAGTCTACTCAATTAGATCTATAAATACTTGTATCAGTTGATCTTCAGCCAGCTGATACCAAGCATTTTACATTATCCTCATACCAAGGTAAGTATATGATAATACACTCTTATTTTTCTTTGTGCTTGCTTGTAATAGAAAATTATAATTTTCGATTCCATCGCCTACCCTATGGTAATTAAATTAAATAAAATAAAATAAAGCTAGCATTGCAATCAATAAAATTATTTGTAATCTTTCTTTAGATCGACTCTGACTTCTCTTTAGGCCCATTCCATAACACTCATTTTTACAGTCCCGAAATACTTCTTCTATACCCATGTGATCTCAAAATACAACGTCAGATCCGAACTCGATGATCAGAGATAAGGCTCAACCGATCTAATGTGGACGTGCGCATCGAATGTTAAGCGGAAGGATGCTTCCCTTCATATAAACAGATTTCGCGTCCCGAATGGAGCTACTCCTTGCACCAATTTGCATTATTATAAAATATCGACTAATAATAACTATACTTCAATTTTCTGCCTCGCATATCAGCACAATTTGCCTTGCTGATTTTGCATTTCGGGGTAGCATGAGTATATATGCACGTTTTATTAAGCGTTTTTCAATGGCAAATCTTAACTCACCAGAGCTTCTGCACATACCCGTCAGCATAAGATGATCTCCATAAATAACACTGGTTATCATGTCAAATTATGACTCAGAAATACTAGTGTTTAAAATGCTTGAACTAAGGGTAAATAAATCAGATAATAGTGCCAGCGTGCTTGTCTCTTGAGAAATTTTTAATAAATTTAAATTATGCTATTTTTCAAGTGCTTATCAAAGATTTTCGGGAGATACTTCATATTTTAATGCTAACCAGTTATGCTAAGTAAACTTGTTTTTAAACATAAGTTATAACTTCTTTGATTGGTGCAAGTGTCCTTGCCCATTGCGCATCTAGCAGGTCAGCATAGCGTTGCTTAATTATCGTTCTGTGAATAACAATAATAAATGAGACACTTGTATTTCATTTTTTTGCAAATGATTAATGCAGTTAATGATGGAGAGAGACGATTTACCCAGCCCATTGATAATGACCAAGCTGGCACCTGATAAATCATCTTAGGTATAGTGGGTCTATACCTGATCAAGCATTTTAAAGCCACATTGGTATAAAACTAAGCAATCATCACGTTCTGACCGTAAAAATAGCATTTAATATTGATTGACCGCCCATAAGTTGTATGACATAATAATTAACTGGTAGTTATATGTACTATTGATATTTATAATATTTGTTATTCCATGAAATAATAGCAACACTGAGATTCACATAAGATGCTAATAAATTTTAAAACTAACAATTAACACTCAATCTTTTTATTATATTAAAAGAGGCTACTTTTACACTTATAATTTGCTTTAAATGGCTTCTCTTATTTCCATGTTAATAGCGTAAATTTAATTTCCGACACTTGAGAGAAAATATATGAAAAATTACATATCAAAATTAATGGTCTTAGCTATTGGTCTATTGGGATTAAGCCTGACACTAAGTAGTTGTTCAAATTTCAACCCAAAAAGTTTTGCTGATAAGACACCTGGTAAGACAGCTGGTAAGACAGCTGGTAATGCTAGTAATACTAAAAAAGCTGAAAACGCTGGTAATGCTATTGGAGGACCTGCCGCTAGTGTTGCTGGTGGCGTTGCTGCTATAGCAAGTTTAACTGGTCATAGTTCTGGAAAGGCTGGCAATACTGCCGGAGGAGCTGCTGGCGCTGCTGGAGGAGCCGCTGGTAATGCTAGTAATACTAAAAAAGCTGAAAACGCTGGTAATGCTATTGGAGGACCTGTTGCTGGTGGCGTTGCTGCTATAGCAAGTTTAACTGGTCATAGTTCTGGAAAGGCTGGCAATACTGCCGGAGGAGCTGCTGGAGGAGCTGGTGGTCTTGCTGGCGCTGCTGGAGGAGCCGCTGGAGGAGCCGCTGGAGGAGCTGGTGGTCTTGCTGGCGCTGCTGGAGGAGCCGCTGGCGCCGCTGGAGGAGCTGGTGGTCTTGCTGGCGCTGCTGGAGGAGCCGCTGGAGGAGCTGGTGGTCTTGCTGGCGCTGCTGGAGGAGCCGCTGGAGGAGCTAGTGGTCTTGCTGGCGCTGCTGGAGGAGCCGCTGGAGGAGCTAGTGGTCTTGCTGGCGCTGCTGGAGGAGCCGCTGGAGGAGCTAGTGGTCTTGCTGGCGCTGCTGGAGGAGCCGCTGGAGGAGCTAGTGGTCTTGCTGGCGCTGCTGGAGGAGCCGCTGGAGGAGCTAGTGGTCTTGCTGGCGCTGCTGGAGGAGCCGCTGGCGCCGCTGGAGGAGCCGCTGGCGCCGCTGGAGGAGCCGCTGGCGCCGCTGGAGGAGCTGGAGGACTTGCTGGCGCTGCGGCTAAGGCAAAGGAGAAGGCTTCTAGCGTCGTTGACTCTGCTAGTAAGGCAAAGGATAAGGCTTCTGGCGTCGTTGACTCTGCTAGTGCGGCAAAGGATAAGGCTTCTGCTGCTGCCGCCTCTGCTAGTGCGGCAAAGGATGTGGCTGTTGGCGCTGTTACTGCCGCTGGTGGCGTTGCTCTGGCTGGAGGCGCTTTTATTGCTAGTAAGGTGTCAGGAAAGAAAACCCCTAAAGCCCCTAAAGCTGGAGATTTTCCTACCGAAAATGCAACCGGATATCCACCTGAGAATTCAGATAAACCACCAGCTGCTGCTGCAAGCAATGAGCCAGAAAAAGAAGTTCACCTTTAAAAGCAATTAAATTTTTAAACTTGATGAGATAATTTACACTTTCGAATGAAGTTCGAAAGTGTAAATTTAAAATGCTTTTTCCATCTACTTTCATTAAATACGCCTATCATTTTATCATTAAGAATGCTTTATTTATACCCACGTGCTATATAAATGCAATATCAGATCGGCAAATTGACCGCGGACACGATACATAAAATTGCCCATCGTTTGATAACCACCTAACTGACAATTGATAAATAATCGTCAGTTATGCTTGGTATATACCCATGCAACGAAAAAATGCAACGTCAGCCGCGATCTCGATAATCAGAGTAAGGCGCCACATGAGGTAATGGGGACGTACGCATCGAATGTTGCAACGCAAGGCTGCTTCCTTTCATATAAAAATCTAGTTAGCGCACCAACGGCCAAGGCTCCTTGCACCAATTTGCATTGTTATAAAATCTCCCGCGATAATAACTATACTTCAATTTTAGGCATCAAATATCGGCACAATTTGCCTTGCTGATTTTACATTTCGATCGTCACATGGGTATATACCTGAGTTAAGCATTTAAACACTCATATTTCTAAATCATTATTTGCTATGACCACCAACATAATTAATAAGTAATTCTGTGTGTTATTAATATTTATAAATTTATAATACCCCATGCTGCAACACAACCAATGATATCCATATCATATGACTTATAAATTTTAGAGCTAATAATTATCCACCCTCCTTACTTTTATAACCATTGAGCATAATTAGTTGTATATGATATTGACTTCCAATTAAAAAATACATTTTAAGTTAAAACTAATTGCAGAGTCGCCGCAATGTGAAATAACAGCTCTTAACCTACTGATTTTAAATCTAAAAAATCGTATTCAACGTTGAAGTGCATAACCACTAAGCTGCTATAGATAGCATATGTTCAGCCATTAATTTGGCTGGCGTTTTGCAATTCAGTTTCTTTCTTGGTCTATCATTGAGCTTCACTATTACATCTTCAACTTCTAATTGCGATACTTTTTTGAAGTCTGTTGATTTTGGCCAGTATTGTCGTAATAGTCCATTAGTATTTTCATTCAATCCTCGTTGCCATTAGCCGTAAGGCTCTGCAAAATAAACACCACACTTTAAATATTCAGTCAGTACTTCATGATATGAGAATTCTTTGCCGTTATCGGATGTGATAGTAAATACAGCGCCTTTAAACGGCTGCAATAAAGCAATAGCCACAGCAGTCGCTGACCGAGCTGATTTATCATCAACACGTATCGATACTGTAAAACTAGTTTTTCGCTCAACAATAGTGACCAATGCGTAACTGTGGCCCTTACCGATGACTAAGCCTATCTCCCAATCTCCGATGCTATTTTTATCTTCAACAACTTGTGGGAGTTCATCAATGCTTACTCTATTCCTGATAAAACCTCTGCCAGCTTGTTTAGCTTTGCGACCAGACTGATAGGGTTTTCCTTTTCTACTCAGGTGTTGAAATAACTGGCCTGCGCCTCTCTTATCAGACCAATATGGAGATAAATGGTTTCATAACTAATAAAGATATCGTGCTCTTCTCTCAACCATCCGGATACTTGCTCTGGACTCCATTGCATTTGAATCTTTGAGTCAATTAATGCAATTAGGGAGCTAGTCATCTTAATTGCCTTACGCGCCAGTAAACGGCGTTCCTGTGCAAACGATTGGGCGTGCTTGATACGATAACCTCGCTTGCCTGTATTACGAGAAAGCTCTCTACTAATAGTCGATTGGATGACTTTTAATTGCTGTGAAATTTTATTTTGGCTCAGACCTGTTTTATTTAAAGCGTAAATCTGGCATCTTATCTCATAGGTAAGTTGTTTATATGTTTTCATTGTTGCATCTCTTGCTGGAGAAAAAACGATTAGCATATATTCAGCTGACCACTTTTTCTACCTATCCAAGTTATGCACTTATTATTTGAATCCAAGAAATATTTTAATGGTGCTGTTTTATTAAATAAAGACGCCTATCTACACTTGCAATCACCATAATATAACTTATCTACTTTGCATAAAATAGCACTCAAACTATAATTAACTCATAAATGCATTATCTAATTTTAATTTCAATTTCAATTTCAACCATTTGAGAGAAATAACATGAAAAATAACACATTAAAATTAATTTCCTTATCAATTGGTCTCTTGGGACTAAGCCTTACTCTAAGTAGTTGTTCAAGCTCCAAAGAAGCAGCTAATGGTGCTGGAGGAGGAGCTACTCAAGGCGCTGCTGGAGCTACTGGACTTGCTGGAGCTGCTGGAGCTACTGGACTTGCTGGAGCTGCTGGAAGAACTACTAACTCTGGAGGAGGAGCTACTAACTCTACTAACTCTACTAACTCTGGAGGAGGAGCTACTAACTCTGAAGAATTAATTCCTGGCGATGGAGAAAATACTGGTGACGATTCTGGAGATAATCAGTCCACTGACACAAATAATAACCCCACTGGCACAGATAATCAGTCCACTGACACAGATAATCAGTCCACTGACACAGATAATCAGTCCACTAACACAGATAATCAGTCCACTGATACAGATAATCAGTCCACTGACACAGATAATCAGTCCACTGACACAGATAATCAGTCCACTGACACAGATAATCAGTCCACTGACACAGATAATCAGTCCACTGACACAGATAATCAGTCCACTGACACAGATAATCAGTCCACTGACACAGATAATCAGCCCACTGACACAGATAATCAGTCCACTGACACAGATAATCAGTCCACTGACACAGATAATCAGTCCACTGACACAGATAATCAGTCCACTAACACAGATAATCAGTCCACTGACACAGATAATCAGTCCACTGACACAGATAATCAGTCCACTGACACAGATAATCAGTCCACTGACACAGATAATCAGTCCACTGACACAGATAATCAGTCCACTGACACAGATAATCAGTCCACTGACACAGATAATCAGTCCACTGACACAGATAATCAGTCCACTGACACAGATAATCAGTCCACTGACACAGATAATCAGTCCACTGACACAGATAATCAGTCCACTGACCCAGATAATCAGTCCACTGACACAGATAATCAGTCCACTGACACAGATAATCAGTCCACTGACACAGATAATCAGTCCACTGACCCAGATAAGCAAGAAAATGGGTCTGGTGATCTAAAGAATGTTGTTTCTGGCGCGACTGACTCTCTTAGTAGCGCAGGCATTATTGGTGCGGCCGTTGGTGGCGTCGGCGTGTTAGGTCTTGTTGGTGTTGGAGGTGCTGCGGCTATTGGTAATCTGAAAAACAGAAAAAAAGATAGCCCTGATTTAGAGCTTACTGATAACTTGACAAACGGCAAGACCCCTGATGATGATAAGCAGCATCCTGATAACTTGACAAACGGCAAGACCCCTGATGATGATAAGCAGCATCCTAATGACAGGACAAAGGGCAAGGCCCCTGATGATGACGATGATAAGCAGAATCCTAATGACTGGACAAACGGTCAAAACCCACCAAAACCAAAACAAAAACTTGACTATGGGAATGACGATTATGCTGCTGTAGTGAAAAACCCTGACCCTGGAGAGTTTCCTATTAAAGATGCGAACGGATTTCCATCTGAAGTATCAGACGAGCCACCTCCAAGACCTCCAAGGACACAACAAGAAATTAAAGATTTTCGAAATGAGCAAGATAGTAAACCGGCACCTGGAAGACCTCCAAGGCCTGCTGTACAAACTCAAAGTATTTAAAAGCAATTAAATTTTTAAACTTGATGATACAATTTACACTTTCGAATGAATTTCGAAAGTGTAAATTTAAAATATTTTTTAATCTACTTTCATTAAATACGCCTATCATTTTACCCTCAGAATGCTTTATTTATACCCACATGGCTATAGAGATGCAATATCAGATCGGTAAATTGACCGCGGACACGATACATAAAATTGCCCATAATTTGAGAACCACCTAACTTACGATTGATAAATAATCGTCAGTTATGGCGGGTATATACCTGAGTTAAGCATTTAAACACTCATATTTCTAAATCATTATTTGCTATGACCACCACATAATTAATAAGTAATAAGTAATAAGTAATAAGTAATAAGTAATAAGTAATAAGTAATAAGTAATAAGTAATAAGTAATAAGTAATAAGTAATAAGTAATAAGTAATAAGTAATAAGTAATAAGTAATAAGCAATTCTGTGTTTTATTACTATTTATAATATTTATAATATTTATAATATTTATAATATTTATAATATTTATAATATTTATAATATTTATAATATTTATAATATTTATAACTCAAGTTTCGGAGTTCATATTTACCAATAAAAATACCCTAACATGCTGATATAAAAGAATAAAATACCTACTTGTGTTATAATTCTTGTTAACTAGACAATAAAAAAAACACAAGAGGCATAAAATGAAGTCTGACATAAATGATTTTGGTTTACCATCGCTTACTGCGGATTTACTTAATCAACAAAATCTAAATATAGATAATACGTTTAGTACAACATGGAAAAACATTGGCTTTAAAGATCTCTTAAAACGCGCAAAATTTAACAAACGATCTGGCACTTCAGCTGACAGTGTTGTGTACCTCTTGATGTTGTGGGTTTGGCTAAAAGTAAACTCTGTTTCGATGTTCTCAAGGGATGCGTTATTGAGTTTCTCATCCTCAAAAAAAGATGCCCTCTACGATTTTATTAACCATGAAAACTTGGATTGGCGAAAGCTACAATTATTGACAGCAAAAAAAATACTTAAGCCCCATGAAGGAAATAAATTGAATGCTTTTGTTATCGATGATTCAGTTAAAATCAGACGTGGTAAAAAGATGCCAGGTGTTTCAAAGCACTTCGATCACTTAACCGCTCGATGTGTCAATGGGCAACAAATAGTGACGCTAGGCCTTGCTAATGACGAGTTATTTACGCCGATTGATAATGAAATATTTATCAGTAAAACTGACAGACAGGTTGCTGATTATCAGTTTAAAGATGGTCGTAGTATTGCAGCAAAACGTTACGAAAAGTCAAGAGAGCAAACTAAACCTGATATGGTTTGCGACATGATATCAAGAGCAATACGCAATGGTATTAACGCCGAATATTTTTTAGCAGATGCTTGGTTTGCAACGAAACGAATATTAAAAATGACGGTGGAACAATCACTTGTAGCAATTGTTCGAATGAAGCGAAATAAAATGAAGTATCGCTTTATGGAAAATGGAGAGAGTAAGTTACTGAGTGCTGAAGAGTTATATAAGCAACATATCAAAGGTCAATGGCATAACCTAAAAAATATTCCTTACCAAAGCAAATCAATTATTGTTGAGTTGAATTTAACGACTGAGACTAAAAAAGATCCACAATGGATTAAAGTTAAGCTTCTGTACGTTCGGTCTATGAATGAAGCCAAACAACAAGCGAGCAAAAATGATTGGGCTCTCTTTTTATCAACGGATAGCCTACTTGAAGATGAAAAAATACTTGAAATATATGCACTACGTTGGGGAATTGAAGTTTACTTTAAAGAGGCGAAACAAAAGCTTGGTTTTTTAAAAGAACAAAGCCGCCACTATGGTGCGTACATCGCTTCTATTCATCTAACTGGATTGCGTTTTTGTTTACTATTATTTGCAAAAGAAGAGCAAGTGGGAGCCAAGTTAAGTGAGGTTAGAAATGACTTTGAAGAAAGCCTTACGACGTTGAATTTTGGGTGTAAATTATGGGGTTTATTTAAAGCATTAATTGCAGGCGCTCTCAATGAAATAGGTAATTTAACCGAAAGTAAAAAATCAGAGATCTTAAAAAAGATCGATCAAACTGTTATTGGCTTTTTTACGAAAGCGCTACAAATGGATCAATTCACAATACGGCAAGAGGCACTGATATGATGGAAAATAAAACAGAAAAAGCTATAATTTCAACGAATATGAACTCCGAAACTTGAGTTATAATATTTATAATATTTATAATATTTATAATATTTATAATATTTATAATATTTATAAATTTATTATACCCCATGCTGCAACACAACCAATGATATCCATATCATATGACTTATAAATTTTAGAGCTAATAATT
Source organism: uncultured Psychromonas sp. (assembly GCA_963682165.1). Lineage (GTDB taxonomy): Bacteria > Pseudomonadota > Gammaproteobacteria > Enterobacterales > Psychromonadaceae > Psychromonas. Next base: position 350,910 of record OY821666.1, read on the forward strand.
ATCCACCCTCCTTACTTTTATAACCATTGAGCATAATTCGTTGTATATGATATTGACTTCCAATTAAAAAATACATTTTAAGTTAAAACTAATTTCAGAGTCGCCGCAATGTGAAACCACAACTCTTAACCTACTGATTTTAAATCTAAAAATATTTTATATGGTGCTGTTTTATTAAATAAAGACGCCTATCTACACTTGCAATAACCATGATATAACTTATCTACTTTGCATAAAATAGCACTCAAACTATAATTAACTCATAAATGCATTATCTAATTTTAATTTCAATTTCAATTTCAATTTCAATTTCAATTTCAATTTCAACCATTTGAGAGAAATAACATGAAAAATAACACATTAAAATTAATTTCCTTATCAATTGGTCTCTTGGGACTAAGCCTTACTCTAAGTAGTTGTTCAAGCTCCAAAGAAGCAGCTAATGGTGCGGCAGGACTTGCTCGCTCTGCTGGAGGAGCTGGTGCTCTTGCTGGCGTAGCTGGAGGAGCTGCTGGAGGAGCTGGTGCTCTTGCTGGCGCAGCTGGAGGAGCTGCTAAAGTAGCTGCTGGAGGAGCTGGTGCTCTTGCTGGCGCAGCTGGAGGAGCTGCTAAAGTAGCTGCTGGAGGAGTTGTAGGAGCTGCTAAAGTAGCTGCTGGAGGAGTTGTAGGAACTGCTGGAGTTAACAAAGCTGCTGAATTAGTTAAAAGATCTCGAGGAAGATCTACTAACACTGGAGGAGGAGATACTAACTCTGAAGAATTAATTCCTGGCGATGGAGAAAATACTGGTGACGATTCTGGAGATAATAACCCCACTGACACAAATAATAACCCCACTGACACAGACAATCAGTCCGCTGACATAAATAATAACTCCACCGACACAGATAATCAGTCCACTGACACAGATAATCAGTCCACTGACACAGATAATCAGTCCACTAACACAGATAATCAGTCCACTGACACAGATAATCAGTCCACTAACACAGATAATCAGTCCACTGACACAGATAATCAGTCCACTGACACAGATAATCAGTCCACTGACACAGATAATCAGTCCACTGACACAGATAATCAGTCCACTGACACAGATAATCAGTCCACTGACACAGATAAGCTAGTAAATGGGTCTGGTGATCTAAAGAATGTTGTTTCTGGCGCGACTGACTCTGCTAGTAACGCAGCCGATATTGCTACTGCCATTGGTGTCGGTACCGCCGTGGTAGGTGTCGTTGGTGTTGGAGGGGCTGTGGCTATTAGTAAGCTGCAAAACAGAAAAAAAGATAGCCCTGATTTAGAGCTTACTGATAACTTGACAAACGGCAAGACCCCTGATGATGATAAGCAGCATCCTGATAACAGGACAAAGGGCAAGGCTCCTGATGATGACGATAATAAGCAGCATCCTGATAGCTGGACACACGACAAGCCCCCTGAGTATAATAAAACGAATGAGGACAAAAACGCGAAGCCTGGTAAATGGCAAGCCCACGATGACTCTGATAGGGAGGATCCTAATGACTGGACAAAAGGTCAAAACCCACCAAAACCAAAACAAAAACTTGACTATGGGGATGACGATTATGCTGCTGTAGTGAAAAACCCTGACCCTGGAGAGTTTCCTATTAAAGATGCGAACGGATTTCCATCTGACGTATCAGACGAGCCACCTCCAAGACCTCCAAGGACACGACAAGAATATCTAGATTATCGAAATGAGCAAAATAGTAAACCGGCACCTCCAAGACCTCCAAGGCCTGCTATACAAACTCAAAGTATTTAAAAGCAATTAAATTTTTAAACTTGATGATACAATTTACACTTTCGAATGAATTTCGAAAGTGTAAATTTAAAATATTTTTTAATCTACTTTCATTAAATACGCCTATCATTTTACCCTCAGAATGCTTTATTTATACCCACATGGCTATAGAGATGCAATATCAGATCGGTAAATTGACCGCGGACACGATACATAAAATAGCCCATAATTTGAGAACCACCTAACTTACGATTGATAAATAATCGTATATACCTACCCAAAGAGTCAAGACAGTTATTTAATATTTCTTATTCCACAGTTAAGATACCTTTGATAAAGCTAAGCTCGCCTTAATTCCTTCCTGGTAAACATTCATTGGTTTTTTATATTTCAATGTTTCATGAAATCGTTCGTGATTATAAAACTCAATGTAATCGGATACATCTTCTTGTAAATCTTTGATCGTTTCATATTCATTTAGATAAATACGGGAGCATTTTGCGCGTCGTAAAACCTTTCAATGCAAATATTATCAGTAGCTCGGCCTTTCCCGTCCATTGATATCGTGATCCCGTTCTGTTTTAATTTTTGAGTATGCACATCGCTTGTATAATGACTTCCCTGATCTGTATTGAATATCTCAGGTTTTCCATAACGATTTAAGGCCGCATCCAAGACGTTAATGCTCAGTGCACAATCCATCGTATTCGATATTTTGTGTGATAGGACGGCTTTCGAATGCCAATCAATAACCGCAGCAAGGTAAACCATTCCACCCTTGACTTTGATGTAGGTTATATCTGTGATCCATACCTGATTAGCATGTGAAAGATTAAGGCCTCTAAGCTTATAACTGTATTTCTGATGTTGCTTATTGGCTACGGTGGTTGTTACTTGCTTAACCGCTAAAATAGCCTTTAAACCCAGCTCCGTTCGGTATGTTGCTACCGTGTTTAAGATGCCTTGACTCCATTTTATAGTAGCTATTGATGCACCTTTTTAGCCCCGTAAATTGGTGTTTTAGCAAACACTTTGGCTATTTCCTGCTGAATCTCATGCTTTTTATTATTCACTTTTTCAGTGTAGTAAAAAGTACTCCGATTCAAATTCAATAGCTCACATTGCTGTGATACAGATAGTTTTTCTAGCTTGGGATTAATTAACTTCTTCTTATCAGATAAGCCCAAGCTTTTTAGCTTTTTTTCAAGCCACTCCTTTTCAACAGTCATTTTACCGACAATTTTTGTTAGCATTTAGTTTTCTTCTTTAGCCGCAACAAGCTCTAGCTTATATTACTTAACCGCTTTTGCTGGCTCCATTGCAATAACAGCATTTTCCAAGAATATTTTTTTCCAATTCTGAAGGATTAATGGGGTGATATTATTTTCATTTGCAATCTCAGCTCAAGTTTTTTCATTTCCAATAACTCCAGTACAAGCTTACTTTTAAACTCAGCAGAATAAGTTGTTCTTTTTTTGCTCATGGTAATTCTCCTATTTTGATAGATACTATCTCAAATAGGAATAAGAATCTTAATTTTACTGTTTAGATTTCCTGGAGCATTATATTGATCCATTTGTAGCGCTTTCGTAAAAAAGCCAATAACAGTTTGATCGATCTTTTTTAAGATCTCTGATTTTTTACTTTCGGTTAAATTACCTATTTCATTGAGAGCGCCTGCAATTAATGCTTTAAATAAACCCCATAATTTACACCCAAAATTCAACGTCGTAAGGCTTTCTTCAAAGTCATTTCTAACCTCACTTAACTTGGCTCCCACTTGCTCTTCTTTTGCAAATAATAGTAAACAAAAACGCAATCCAGTTAGATGAATAGAAGCGATGTACGCACCATAGTGGCGGCTTTGTTCTTTTAAAAAACCAAGCTTTTGTTTCGCCTCTTTAAAGTAAACTTCAATTCCCCAACGTAGTGCATATATTTCAAGTATTTTTTCATCTTCAAGTAGGCTATCCGTTGATAAAAAGAGAGCCCAATCATTTTTGCTCGCTTGTTGTTTGGCTTCATTCATAGACCGAACGTACAGAAGCTTAACTTTAATCCATTGTGGATCTTTTTTAGTCTCAGTCGTTAAATTCAACTCAACAATAATTGATTTGCTTTGGTAAGGAATATTTTTTAGGTTATGCCATTGACCTTTGATATGTTGCTTATATAACTCTTCAGCACTCAGTAACTTACTCTCTCCATTTTCCATAAAGCGATACTTCATTTTATTTCGCTTCATTCGAACAATTACTACAAGTGATTGTTCCACCGTCATTTTTAATATTCGTTTCGTTGCAAACCAAGCATCTGCTAAAAAATATTCGGCGTTAATACCATTGCGTATTGCTCTTGATATCATGTCGCAAACCATATCAGGTTTAGTTTGCTCTCTTGACTTTTCGTAACGTTTTGCTGCAATACTACGACCATCTTTAAACTGATAATCAGCAACCTGTCTGTCAGTTTTACTGATAAATATTTCATTATCAATCGGCGTAAATAACTCGTCATTAGCAAGGCCTAGCGTCACTATTTGTTGCCCATTGACACATCAGCGGTTAAGTGATCGAAGTGCTTTGAAACACCTGGCATCTTTTTACCACGTCTGATTTTAACTGAATCATCGATAACAAAAGCATTCAATTTATTTCCTTCATGGGGCTTAAGTATTTTTTTTGCTGTCAATAATTGTAGCTTTCGCCAATCCAAGTTTTCATGGTTAATAAAATCGTAGAGGGCATCTTTTTTTGAGGATGAGAAACTCAATAACGCATCCCTTGAGAACATCGAAACAGAGTTTACTTTTAGCCAAACCCACAACATCAAGAGGTACACAACACTGTCAGCTGAAGTGCCAGATCGTTTGTTAAATTTTGCGCGTTTTAAGAGATCTTTAAAGCCAATGTTTTTCCATGTTGTACTAAACGTATTATCTATATTTAGATTTTGTTGATTAAGTAAATCCGCAGTAAGCGATGGTAAACCAAAATCATTTATGTCAGACTTCATTTTATGCCTCTTGTGTTTTTTTTATTGTCTAGTTAACAAGAATTATAACACAAGTAGGTGTTTTCTTCTTTTATATCAGCATGTTATGGTATTTTTATTGGTAAATATGAACTCCGAAACTTGAGTAATAAGTAATAAGCAATAAGCAATAAGCAATAAGCAATAAGTAATAAGTAATAAGCAATAAGCAATAAGCAATAAGCAATAAGCAATTCTGTGTTTTATTAATATTTATAATATTTATTATACCCCATGCTGCAACACAACCAATGATATCCATATCATATGACTTATAAATTTTAGAGCTAACAATTATCCACCCTCCTTACTTTTATAACCATTGAGCATAATTCGTTGTATATGATATTGACTTCCAATTAAAAAATACATTTTAAGTTAAAACTAATTTCAGAGTCGCCGCAATGTGAAACCACAACTCTTAACATACTGATTTTAAATCTTAAAATATTTTAATGGTGCTGTTTTTATTAAATAAAGACACCTATCCACACTTGCAACCACCATAATATGACTTATTTAATTTGCATAAAACAGCACTCAAACTATAATTAATTCATAAATGCATTATCTGATTTTAATTTCAACCATTTGAGAGAAATAACATGAAAAATAACACATTAAAATTAATTTCCTTATCGATTGGCCTCTTGGGGTTAAGCCTTACTCTAACTAGTTGTTCAAGCTCCAAAGAAGCAGCTAATGGTGCGGCAGCACTTGCTCGCTCTACTGGAGGAGCTGGTGCTCTTGCTGGCGCTGCTGGAGGAGCTGCTGGAGGAATTGGAGGAATTGGAGGAATTGGAGGAACTGCTGGAGCTGCTGGAGCTGCTGGAGCTGCTGGAGCTGCTGGACTTGCTGGAGCTGCTGGAGCTGCTGGAGCTGCTGGAAGACCTACTAACCCTGGAGTAGGAGTTAGTACTGCCGAGAACCCAGGCGATCCAGTAAAGGCTGAGGACGATACTAGAGATAATTACCCTACTACCCCTGAAGGAGGAGTTAGTACTGCCCAGAACCCTGGCGATCCAGTAAAGGATGATGACTATTATGGAGATAATTACCCCACTGACCCAGATAATCAGTCCACTGACCCAGATAATCAGTCTACTGACCCAGATAATCAGTCCACTGACCCAGATAATCAGTCCACTGACCCAGATAATCAGTCCACTGACCCAGATAATCAGTCCACTGACCCATATAATCAGTCCACTGACCCAGATAAGCTAGGAAATGGGTCTGGTGATCTTCCACTCGACAAGAATGCTGTTTCTGGCGCGACTGACTCTGTTAGTAACTCACCTGATCTGTCTACTGTCATTGGTGTCGGTGCCGCGGTAGGTGTCGTTGGTGTCGTTGGTGTTGGAGGTGCTGTGGCTGTTAGTAAGCTGCGAAAAAACAAAAAAGATAAAGAGATTCCTGGTTACTGGGCAGAGGGCAATACCCCTACTGATGATCAGCAGCGTCTTAATGACTCGAAAAACAACCAAAATACACCAAAACCAAACCAAGAATATGCGGCTATACACAGAAATGCTAATCATGGACCAAAATCTAACATAGAGATGAAGAAGGTCACAGAGCCCAAAGCGCCCGCTAGCTATTATCCTGATCCCGAGGAAAACAGTGAAGATGCCAACAATGCTACTAAAAAGAAAACTCCTTTTATTGGACCAAAACCGTTGATACCTGAAAAGCCGGTCAACCCGTACAGACAGCCCTCTAAGGAGAAGGCTAATGACTTGACAAACGTTAATGATAACCGTTTCGATGATGATAACAGTTTCCTTGATGATAGCCGTTACGATGATGATAGGCCTTACGATGAGAAGCGTTTCGAGGATGACCGTTTCGATGATAATAAGAGTTTCGGCACTTTCAAGGACTTAGATGAAACCCCAGCCCCTCAAGGCCCTATAGAAAGTAATCGTATTTAAAAGCAATTAAATTTTTAAACTTGATGATATAATTTACACTTTCGAATGAATTTCGAAAGTGTAAATTTAAAATATTTTTTAATCTACTTTCATTAAATACGCCTATCATTTTACCCTCAGAATGCTTTATTTATACCCACATAGCTATAGAGATGCAATATCAGATCGGTAAATTGACCTCGGACACGATACATAAAATTGCCCATAGTTTGAGAACCACCTAACTGACGCTTGATAAATCATCTTCAGGTATGGTGAGTATATACCTGAGTTAAGTATTTTAGACACTCGTATTTCTAAGTCATTATTTGCTATGAGCACCAACATGATTAATGAGTAGCTTTCTGTTTTATTAAAATTTATCATACCATGCAGCAACGTAGCCAATGACCCCATGCAATATGACTTATAAATTATTAAAATCAATAATTATACCTCCCTATCTTATTTTTTATAATAATTGAGCGTTATTCATTTTCTATTCTATTGACTTGTCCATTGAAAATATAAATTTAATTAAAACTTATTAACTAATATCTGACATATAGGAACGTGTAAAGGTATTTTAATGCTTTTATTTTAAAGCCAAAACTGTTTTGGCGGCTATTATTTGCACTTAAAATTATAACAAAGCGGCCCATATACTTTGCATAAATTGCAGCTCAAACTATAATTAACTCACAAATGCATTACCTAATTTTAATTTCAACTACCTGTGAGATATGACATGAAAAATAATACATTAAAATTGATTTACTTATCTATTGGCCTCTTGGTGTTAAGCCTTACTCTAAGTAGTTGTTCAAGCTCCAAAGAAGCCGCTAATGCTGCGGCAGGACTTACTAGCTCTGCTGGAGCCGCTGGAGCCGCTGGAAGAACTACTAACTCTGGAGGAGGAAATACTAACTCTGGAGGAGGTCCAACCATTGTCCATGACCCTGAACCTGACCCTGAACCTCCAGTACGTGATGACTCTCCTGAAAAAGATACTAACCCTGGAGAAGATACTAACCCTGAAAAAGATACTAACCCTGAAAAAGATACTAACCCTGGAGAAGATACTAACCCTGAAAAAGATACTAACCCTGGAGAAGATACTAACCCTGGAGGAGGTCCAACCATTGTCCATGACCCTGAACCTGACCCTGAACCTCCAGTACGTAATGACTCTCCTGGAGATAATGACTCTCCTGACCCAGATAATCAGTCCACTAACCCAGATAATAACTCCACTGACCCAGATAATAAATCCACTGACCCAGATAAGCAAGAAAATGGGTCTGGTGATCTAAAGAATGTTGTTTCTGGCGCGACTGACTCTGTTAGTAACACAGCCATTATTGGTGCAGCCGTTGGTGGCGTCGCCGTGTTAGGTGCTGTTGGTGTTGGAGGTGCTGTGCTTGCTAGCAAGTTGAAATCTAAGAGGGAAGCCAAAAATGCCCGTGATGTGGGTGACCTACCACGAAATCCTGATTATCAGTCACTAGAAGAATATAAAAGGGAGCAAGCTAAAAATAAAAATTCTACAAGGGATAAATATTCAGAGACAGAACCAGAGCCAAAGCCAAAGCCAAAGCCAGAGCCAGTTTATGATACTCCTAGACCTCAAGGAGTATATGATACTCCTAGACCTCAAGGAGTATATGATACTCCTAGACGTCGATCTCCAGAAGAAATTCATACGGACGCATATTCACCTAAACAACCAGAAGGAAATTATACTAATAATAGACCTCAAAATCGATATGAGGATGTAAATATAGGGGGCGATTATAGTACTGCAAATAGCGGTTATAATAATCATGAATCTGAAAATATTGAAGATTATAATTCGGAAGGATATTCATCTCAACAATCAGAACCAGAAAAAGAGATAAAAAGTAATCGTATTTAAAAGCAATTAAATTTTTAAACTTGATGATATAATTTACACTTTCAAATTAATTTTGAAAGTGTAAATTTAAAATGCTTTTTCCATCTACTATACCTACCCAAAGAGTCAAGACAGTTATTTAATATTTCTTATTCCACAGTTAAGATACCTTTGATAAAGCTAAGCTCGCCTTAATTACTTCCTGGTAAACATTCATTGGTTTTTTATATTTCAATGTTTCATGAAATCGTTCGTGATTATAAAACTCAATATAATCGGACACATCTTCTTGTAAATCTTTGATCGTTTCATATTCCTTTAGATAAATACGGGAGCATTTTGCGCGTCGTAAAATCTTTCAATGCAAATATTATCAATAGCACGGCCTTTCCCGTCCATTGATATCGTGATTCCGTTCTGTTTTAATTTTTGAGTATGCACATCGCTTGTATAATGACTTCCTTGATCTGTATTGAAGATCTCAGGTTTTCCATAGCGATCCAAGGCCGTATTCAAGACGTTAATGCTCAGTGCACAATCCATCGTATTCGATATTTTGTGTGATAGGACGGCTTTCAAATGCCAATCAATGACCGCAGCAAGGTAAACCATTCCACCCTTGATTTTGATGTAGGTTATATCTGTGCTCCATACCTGATTAGCATGTGAAATATTAAGGCCTCTAAGCTTATAACTGTATTTCGATGTTGCTTATTGGCTACGGTGGTTGTTACTTGCTTAACCGCTAAAATAGCCTTTAAACCCAGCTCCTTTCGATATGTTGCTACCGTGTTTAAAGATGCCTTGACTCCATTTTCTAGAAGCTGTTGATGCACCTTTTTAGCGCCGTAAATTGGTGTTTTAGCAAACACTTTGGCTATTTCCTGCTGAATCTCATGCTTTTTATTATTCACTTTTTCAGTGTAGTAAAAAGTACTCCGATTCAAATTTAGTAAGTCACATTGCTGTGATACAGATAGGTTTTCTAGCTTTTTTTCAAGCCACTCCTTTTCAACAGTAATTTTACCGACAATTTTTGTTAGCATTTGGTTTTCTTCTTTAGCCGCAACAAGCTCTAGCTTATATTCCTTAACCGCTTTTGCTAGCTCCATTGCAATAACAGCATTTTCCAAGAATATTTTTTCCCAATTCCCAAGGATCAATGGGGTGATATTATTTTCATTTGCAATCTCAGCTCAAGTTTTTTCATTTTCCAATAACTCCAGTACAAGCTTACTTTTAAACTCAGCAGAATAAGTTGTTCTTTTTTTGCTCATGGTAATTCTCCTATTTTGATATATACTATCTCAAATAGGAATAAGAGTGTTAATTTTACTGTTTAAATTCTTTGGGGCATTATAGATTCGTGAACCACAATTCAGTCGTTCACGCGGCCACATTTTATATTCGTTATTATAACAATAAAAGGCTTCATTCGTCTTTGGATTATATGGCGCCAGCACAAAAACGAAAAATGTAACAAATGTGGCTTAGATACCTTACGAAAAAACTTGACCATTACAAAACACAACATTACTTTTTGATGATTAATACCAATACGCCGAGCCATTTACTCATTTTTTTAGCTAAAATTGCCCTTCCGATTATTAACTACGGTTACCTCCAAAGGCGAATCAAAATAAAGACTTTAATACTTAACTCGTTATGCTAAATGGACTTTCTTTTAAACATAAGTTATAACTTCGCTGATTGGTGCAAGTGACCTTGCCCACTGGTAGCTTGTATGTCAGCATAGCTTTGCTTAACTATCGAGCCGTGAATAACACTAATATATTACTCAAGTTTCGGAGTTCATATTTACCAATAAAAATACCATAACATGCTGATATAAAAGAAGAAAACACCTACTTGTGTTATAATTATTGTTAACTAGACAATAAAAAAAACACAAGAGGCATAAAATGAAGTCTGACATAAATGATTTTGGTTTACCATCGCTTACTGCGGATTTACTTAATCAACAAAATCTAAATATAGATAATACGTTTAGTACAACATGGAAAAACATTGGCTTTAAAGATCTATTAAAACGCGCAAAATTTAACAAACGATCTGGCACTTCAGCTGACAGTGTTGTGTACCTCTTGATGTTGGGGGTTTGGCTAAAAGTAAACTCTGTTTCGATGTTCTCAAGGGATGCGTTATTGAGTTTCTCATCCTCAAAAAAAGATGCCCTCTACGATTTTATTAACCATGAAAACTTGGATTGGCGAAAGCTACAATTATTGACAGCAAAAAAAATACTTAAGCCCCATGAAGGAAATAAATTGAATGCTTTTGTTATCGATGATTCCGTTAAAATCAGACGTGGTAAAAAGATGCCAGGTGTTTCAAAGCACTTCGATCACTTAACCGCTCGATGTGTCAATGGGCAACAAATAGTGACGCTAGGCCTTGCTAATGACGAGTTATTTACGCCGATTGATAATGAAATATTTATCAGTAAAACTGACAGACAGGTTGCTGATTATCAGTTTAAAGATGGTCGTAGTATTGCAGCAAAACGTTACGAAAAGTCAAGAGAGCAAACTAAACCTGATATGGTTTGCGACATGATATCAAGAGCAATACGCAATGGTATTAACGCCGAATATTTTTTAGCAGATGCTTGGTTTGCAACGAAACGAATATTAAAAATGACGGTGGAACAATCACTTGTAGCAATTGTTCGAATGAAGCGAAATAAAATGAAGTATCGCTTTATGGAAAATGGAGAGAGTAAGTTACTGAGCGCTGAAGAGTTATATAAGCAACATATCAAAGGTCAATGGCATAACCTAAAAAATATTCCTTACCAAAGCAAATCAATTATTGTTGAGTTGAATTTAACGACTGAGACTAAAAAAGATCCACAATGGATTAAAGTTAAGCTTCTGTACGTTCGGTCTATGAATGAAGCCAAACAACAAGCGAGCAAAAATGATTGGGCTCTCTTTTTATCAACGGATAGCCTACTTGAAGATGAAAAAATACTTGAAATATATGCACTACGTTGGGGAATTGAAGTTTACTTTAAAGAGGCGAAACAAAAGCTTGGTTTTTTAAAAGAACAAAGCCGCCACTATGGTGCGTACATCGCTTCTATTCATCTAACTGGATTGCGTTTTTGTTTACTATTATTTGCAAAAGAAGAGCAAGTGGGAGCCAAGTTAAGTGAGGTTAGAAATGACTTTGAAGAAAGCCTTACGACGTTGAATTTTGGGTGTAAATTATGGGGTTTATTTAAAGCATTAATTGCAGGCGCTCTCAATGAAATAGGTAATTTAACCGAAAGTAAAAAATCAGAGATCTTAAAAAAGATCGATCAAACTGTTATTGGCTTTTTTACGAAAGCGCTACAAATGGATCAATTCACAATACGGCAAGAGGCACTGATATGATGGAAAATAAAACAGAAAAAGCTATAATTTCAACGAATATGAACTCCGAAACTTGAGATATTAAATACTTGCATTTCATTTTTTTGCAAATGTCCTAGCTAACGCTTGATAAATCATCTTCAGGTATGGTGAGTATATACCTGAGTTAAGTATTTTAGACACTCGTATTTCTAAGTCATTATTTGCTATGACCACCAACATGATTAATGAGTAGTTTTCTGTTTTATTAAGGTTTATAAATTTATCATACCATGCAGCAACGCAGCCAATGATTTTTACATAATATGACTTATAAATTTTAAAATTAATAATCAACCATCGCTATCTTGCTTTTTATAATCATTGAGAGTCATGCATTTTCTATTATATTGGCTTGTCTATTGAAAATATAAATTTTAATTAAAGTTCATTGGCTAATAGCTGACTACATGACAATGTGTAAAAAAAGATTTTAATACTTTGATTTTAAAGTTAAAGCTGTTTTAAAGTATGTTATTTGCACTTGTAATTGTAATAATAAGACTCATATACTTTGCATAAATCACAACTCAAACTATAATTACCTCATGAGTGCATTACCTAATTTTAATTTCAACTATTTGTGAGAAATAATATGAAAAATAACACATTAAACTTGATTTACTTATCGATTGGCCTCTTAGGGTTAAGCCTTACTCTAAGTAGTTGTTCAAACTTCAAAGAATCATCTAATGGTGCTGGAGGAGGAGCTACTCAAGGCGCTGCTGGAGCTACTGGACTTGCTGGAGCTGCTGGAGCTACTGGACTTGCTGGAGCTGCTGGAAGAACTACTAACTCTGGAGGAGGAGCTACTAACTCTACTAACTCTACTAACTCTGGAGGAGGAGCTACTAACTCTACTAATTCTACTAATTCTACTAACTCTACTAACTCTGGAGGAGGAGCTACTAATTCTACTAACTCTACTAACTCTACTAACTCTACTAACTCTACTAACTCTACTAACTCTACTAACTCTGGAGGAGGAGATACTAACTCTGAAGGAGGAGATACTAACTATTCGGGAGAAAATACTAACCCTAATACTAACTCTAAAGACTTAATTCCTGGCGATCCAGTAAATACTGATGACGATTCTGGAGATAATCAGTCCACTGACACAGATAATCAGTCCACTGATCCAGATAATAACTCCACTGACCCAGATAATAAATCCACTGACCCAGATAAGCAAGAAAATGGGTCTGGTGATCTAAAGAATGTTGTTTCTGGCGCGACTGACTCTGTTAGTAACACAGCCATTATTGGTGCAGCCGTTGGTGGCGTCGCCGTGTTAGGTGCTGTTGGTGTTGGAGGTGCTGTGCTTGCTAGTAAGTTGAAATCTAAGAGGGAAGCCAGAAAGGCCCGTGGTGATGGTGATCTACTACTAGATAATGATTCTGCGGACCTACCGGACCGAAATCCTGATTATCAGACACTAGACGAATATAATGATAAAAATAAAGATGCTACAAGGGGTGCATATCCAGCGCCAGTTTCTGATAGACCTCAAAATAAATATGTGGATACACCAGGGAGCGACGGTTATAGTACTGCACAGAATCTGAGGAACTATGATAGTAGTACAAATAGTATGGATGACGATTATAGTACTGCAACGAGTCTAAATGACGAGTATGGTAGTTCAAAGAATGATTATAAATCTGGCAATGTTGGGGATTATGATTCACCTAAACCATCAAGATCAGAAACAGTGCTAGAACAGACTCGTCTTTAAAAGCAATTAAATTTTTAAATTTGATGATAATTTACACTTTCGAAGGAATTTAGAAAGTGTAAATTATAAATGATTTTCCCATCTACTTTCATTAAATACGCCTATCATATTATCATTAAGAATGCTTTATATTAGTACCTAGTTCAACTGCCAAAACAAAATGCAACATTACTTTTTGATGATTAATACCAATACGCCGAGCCATTTACTCATTTTTTTAGCTAAAATTGCCCTTCCGATTATTAACTACGGTTACCTCCAAAGGCGAATCAAAATAAAGACTTTAATACTTAACTCGTTATGCTAAGTGAACTTGTTTTTAAGCATAAGTTATAACTTCGGTGATTGGTGCAAGTGACCTTGCCCACTGGTAGCTTGTCTGTCAGCATAGCTTTGCTTAACTATCGAGCCGTGAATAACACTAATATATTAAATACTTGCATTTCATTTTTTTGCAAATGTCCTAGCTAACGCTTGATAAATCATCTTCAGGTATGGTGAGTATATACCTGAGTTAAGTATTTTAGACACTCGTATTTCTAAGTCATTATTTGCTATGAGCACCACATGATTAATGAGTAGCTTTCTGTTTTATTAAGGTTTATACCGACCCAAAGAGTCAAGACAGTTATTTAATATTTCTTATTCCACAGTTAAGATACCTTTGATAAAGCTAAGCTCGCCTTAATTCCTTCTTGGTAAACATTCATTGGTTTTTTATATTTCAATGTTTCATGAAATCGTTGGTGATTATAAAACTCAATGTAATCAGATACGTCTTCTTGTAAATCTTTGATAGTTTCATATTGATTTAGATAAATACGGGAGCATTTTGCGCGTCGTAAAATCTTTCAATGCAAATATTATCAGTGGCACGGCCTTTCCCGTCCATTGATATCGTGATCCCGTTCTGTTTTAATTTTTGAGTATGCACATCGCTTGTATACTGACTTCCTTGATCTGTATTGAATATCTCAGGTTTTCCATAGCGATCTAAGGCCGCATCCAAGACGTTAATACTCAGTGCACAATCCATCGTATTCGATATTTTGTGTGATAGGACGGCTTTCGAATGCCAATCAATGACCGCAGCAAGGTAAACCATTCCACCCTTGACTTTGATGTAGGTTATATCTGTGCTCCATACCTGATTAGCATGTGAAATATTAAGGCCTCTAAGCTTATAACTGTATTTCTGATGTTGCTTATTGGCTACGGTGGTTGTTACTTGCTTAATCGCTAAAATAGCCTTTAAACCCAGCTCCTTTCGATATGTTGCTACCGTGTTTAAAGATGCTTTGACTCCATTTTCTAGAAGCTGTTGATGCACCTTTTTAGCGCCGTAAATTGGTGTTTTATCAAACACTTTGGCTATTTCCTGCTGAATCTCATGCTTTTTATTATTCACTTTTTCAGTGTAGTAAAAAGTACTCCGATTCAAATTCAATAGCTCACATTGCTGTGATACAGATAGTTTTTCTAGCTTGGGATTAATTAACTTATTCTTATCAGATCCTCCCAAGCTTTTTAGCTTTTTAGCTTTTTAGCTTTTTAGCTTTTTAGCTTTTTAGTTTTTTTCTGGCCATTCATTCGAGGATGTCATTTTACCGACAATTTTTGTGAGCATTTCATTTTTGTCTAAAGCTGCAACAAGCTCTAGCTTATATTCCTTAACCGCTTTTGCTGGCTCCATTGCAATAACAGCATTTTCCAGGAATATTTTTTTCCAATTCCCAACGATCAATGGGGTGATATTATTTTCATTTGCAATCTCAGCTCAAGTTTTTTCATTTTCCAATAACTCCAGTACAAGTCTACTTTTAAACTCAGCAGAATAAGTTGTTCTTTTTTTGCTCATGGTAATTCTCCTATTTTGATAGATATTATCTCAAACAGGAATAAGAATCTTAATTTTACTGTTTAGATTTCCTGGGGCATTATAGTTTATAAATTTATCATACCATGCAGCAACGCAGCCAATGATTCCCACATAATATGACTTATAAATTTTAAAACTAATAATCAACCATCTCTATCTTCCTTTTTGTAATAATTGAGAGTCATTCATTTTCTACTTTATTGATTTATCCATTGAAAATATAAATTTAATTAAAACTTATTAACTAATATCTGACATATAGGAACGCGTAAAAGTATTTTAATACTTTGATTTTAAAGCCAAAACTGTTTTGGCGGCTATTATTTGCACTTAAAATTATAACAAGGCGGCCCATATACTTTGCATAAATTGCAGCTCAAACTATAATTAACTCATAAATGCATTACCTAATTTTAATTTCAATTTCAACCATTTGTGAGAAATACCATGAAAAATAACACATTAAAATTGATTTACTTATCTATTGGCCTCTTGGTGTTAAGCCTTACTCTAAGTAGTTGTTCAAGCTCCAAAGAAGCCGCTAATGCTGCGGCAGGACTTACTAGCTCTGCTGGAGCCGCTGGAGCCGCTGGAGCCGCTGGAAGAACTACTAACTCTGGAGGAGGAAATACTAACCCTGGAGAAGATACTAACCCTGGAGAAGATACTAACCCTGGCGGAGGAGGAACCATTGTCCATGAACCTGAAATTGTCCATGACCCTGAACCTGACCCTGAACCTCCAGTACGTGGTGACTCTCCTGGAAAAGATACTAACCCTGGAAAAGATGATACTAACCCTGGAAAAGATACTAACCCTGGAGAAGATACTAACCCTGGAACAGATACTAACCCTGGAGTAGGTACTAGCCCTCGCGATGATGATGACGATGACGATGACGATGACGATGACGATGACGATGACGATGACGATAACGATGACGATGACGATGACAATGACAATGACGATGACGATAACAATGATGATGACGATTCTACAGATGATGATGACGATTCTACAGATGATGATGACGATTCTACAGATGATGATGACGATTCTACAGATGATGATGACGATTCTACAGATGATGATGACGATTCTACAGATGATGATGACGATTCTACAGATGATGATGACGATTCTAAAGATAATGACTCCACTGGACCTCTTGGTACGGTCGTAAATGGGGCTGGCTCTGTTAGTGACTCATCTAATGATGATATTCTTGTTGGCCTTGCTGCCGGTGGTGCCGGGTTAGCTGTCGTTGGTGCTGGAGGGGCTGTGATTGCCACTAAGGTGAAAGATAGGAGGGACGCCGCTGCAGAAATGAAGGACTCTGGAGATGACGACTATGGCACTGTACAAAGACCTAAAGGTTATAAAACCCCACCACCGGAGAAACCACCAATAACACCGACGCCCGCAGTGCCCGATCGCGACTACGGAGATGGCGCTGCTCCTCTCACTAGAAGCGCAAGTATAGATAACAATCAAAAACGTGGTGAGATGCCTGCTCGTGGTGAGAACCCTGATGCCAAGCCCCTCGCCAGAAGGAACAGTAGTGCTGACGATACAAGGAAAGATGAAGATCGACGTAAAATTATCTTCGATGAGCAACCCAAACCCACCGCTAGACCAACGACAGTCTACGAGCAACCGTGGGATACTCCATCTGGAAGCGATGGAGATTATTCGGACTACGATTCTGGAGGTTATACGGACGTATCTCCAACTCAACAAGCAGATCCGGAGATAAAAACTACTAAACTTTAAAAGCAATTAAATTTTTAAATTTGATGATATAATTTACACTTTCGAAGGAATTTCGAAAGTGTAAATATGCTTTTTCCATCTACTTTCATTAAATACACCCTCACCTATCATTTTATCATTTTATCATTTTATCATTTTATCATTTTATCATTTTATCATTTTATCATTTTATCATTTTATCATTTTATCATTTTATCATTTTATCATTTTATCATTTTATCATTTTATCATTTTATCATTTTATCATTTTATCATTTTATCATTTTATCATTTTATCATTTTATCATTTTATCATTTTATCATTTTATCATTTTATCATTTTATCATTTTATCATTTTATCATTTTATCATTTTATCATTTTATCATTTTATCATTTTATCATTTTATCTAAGAATGCTTTATATTAGTACCTAGTTCAACTGCCAAGACAAAACACAACATTACTTTTTGATGATTAATACCAATACGCCGAGCCATTTACTCATTTTTTTAGCTAAAATTGCCTCCTATTATTAACTACGGTTACCTCCAAAGGCGAATCAAAATAAAAACTTTAATGCTTAACTCGTTATGCTAAATGGACTTGCTTTTAAGCATAAGTTATAACTTCGCTGATTGGTGCCAGTGACCTTGCCCACTGGTAGCTTGTATCTCAGCATAGCTTTGCTTAACTATCGAGCCGTGAATAACACTAATATATTAAATACTTACATTTCATTTTTTTGCAAATGTCCGAGATAACGCTTGATAAATCATCTTCAGGTATGGTGAGTATATACCTGAGTTAAGTATTTTAGACACTCGTATTTCTAAGTCATTATTTGCTATGAGCACCAACATGATTAATGAGTAGCTTTCTGTTTTATTAAAATTTATCATACCATGCAGCAACGTAGCCAATGACCCCATGCAATATGACTTATAAATTATTAAAATCAATAATTATACCTCCCTATCTTATTTTTTATAATAATTGAGCGTTATTCATTTTCTATTCTATTGACTTGTCCATTGAAAATATAAATTTAATTAAAACTTATTAACTAATATCTGACATATAGGAACGTGTAAAGGTATTTTAATGCTTTTATTTTAAAGCCAAAACTGTTTTGGCGGCTATTATTTGCACTTAAAATCATAACAAAGCGGCCCATATACTTTGCATAAATCGCAGCTCAAACTATAATTAACTCATAAATGCATTACCTAATTTTAATTTCAACCATTTGTGAGAAATACCATGAAAAATAACACATTAAAATTGATTTACTTATCTATTGGCCTCTTGGTGTTAAGCCTTACTCTAAGTAGTTGTTCAAGCTCCAAAGAAGCCGCTAATGCTGCGGCAGGACTTACTAGCTCTGCTGGAGCCGCTGGAGCCGCTGGAAGAACTACTAACTCTGGAGGAGGAAATACTAACCCTGGAGAAGATACTAACCCTGGCGGAGGAGGAACCATTGTCCATGACCCTGAACCTGACCCTGAACCTCCAGTACGTGATGACTCTCCTGGAAAAGATACTAACCCTGGAGAAGATACTAACCCTGGCGGAGGAGGAACCATTGTCCATGAACCTGAAATTGTCCATGACCCTGAACCTGACCCTGAACCTCCAGTACGTGGTGACTCTCCTGGAAAAGATACTAACCCTGGAAAAGATGATACTAACCCTGGAAAAGATGATACTAACCCTGGAAAAGATACTAACCCTGGAGAAGATACTAACCCTGGAACAGATACTAACCCTGGAGTAGGTACTAGCCCTCGCGATGATGATGACGATGACGATGACGATGACGATGACGATGACGATGACGATGACAATGACAATGACGATGACGATAACGATGACGATGACAATGACAATGACAATGACAATGACGATGACGATAACGATGATGATGACGATTCTACAGATGATGATGACGATTCTACAGATGATGATGACGATTCTACAGATGATGATGACGATTCTACAGATGATGATGACGATTCTAAAGATAATGACTCCACTGGACCTCTTGGTACGGTCGTAAATGGGGCTGGCTCTGTTAGTGACTCATCTAATGATGATATTCTTGTTGGCCTTGCTGCCGGTGGTGCCGGGTTAGCTGTCGTTGGTGCTGGAGGGGCTGTGATTGCCACTAAGGTGAAAGATAGGAGGGACGCCGCTGCAGAAATGAAGGAATCAGCTGCCAGTAAACCGAAGAAACATGTGACCTGGTCTGACCAAAGCGGTCAAATAGACGACATAGAAGAAGATGGCGATTATGCCACCGCGGCCGATGCAACACGCAATGCTGACAAGGCAAATGGCCGTAAAATGTCTAATGATGACGTTTTCCAGAAAGATCCGCCACTCAGCAAAGAGAATCTCAATTATGGAGATGAAGACTATGACACTGTAAAAAGACCTGAAGGTTATACAACCCCATCACCGGAGAAACCACCAATAACACCGACGCCCGCAGCGCCCGATCGCGGCTACGGAGATGGCGCTGCTCCTCTCACTAGAAGCGCAAGTATAGATAACGATCAAAAACGTGGTGAGAACCATGATGCCAAGCCCCTCGCCAGAAGGAACAGTAGTGCTGACGATATAAGGAGAGATGAAGATCAACCTAGAATTACCTTCGATGAGCAACGCACCGCTAGACCTGAGGATCCAGGGACATTCCCCGAATCACAGTGGGATACTCCATCTGGAAGCGAAGATTCTGGAGGTTATACGGACGCATATTCACTTCAACAAGCAGATCAGGAGATAAAAACTACTAAACTTTAAAAGCAATTAAATTTTTAAATTTGATGATATAATTTACACTTTCGAAGGAATTTCGAAAGTGTAAATTTAAAATGCTTTTTCCATCTACTTTCATTAAATACACCTATCATTTTATCATTTTATCATTTTATCATTTTATCATTTTATCATTTTATCATTTTATCATTTTATCATTTTATCATTTTATCATTTTATCATTTTATCATTTTATCATTTTATCATTTTATCATTTTATCATTTTATCATTTTATCATTTTATCATTTTATCATTTTATCATTTTATCATTTTATCATTTTATCATTTTATCATTTTATCATTTTATCATTTTATCATTTTATCATTTTATCATTTTATCATTTTATCATTTTATCATTTTATCATTTTATCATTTTATCATTTTATCATTTTATCATTTTATCATTTTATCATTTTATCATTTTATCATTTTATCATTTTATCATTTTATCATTTTATCATTTTATCATTTTATCATTTTATCATTTTATCATTTTATCATTTTATCTAAGAATGCTTTATATTAGTACCTAGTTCAACTGCCAAGACAAAACACAACATTACTTTTTGATGATTAATACCAATACGCCGAGCCATTTACTCATTTTTTTAGCTAAAATTGCCCTTCCTATTATTAACTACGGTTACCTCCAAAGGCGAATCAAAATAAAAACTTTAATGCTTAACTCGTTATGCTAAATGGACTTGCTTTTAAGCATAAGTTATAACTTCGCTGATTGGTGCCAGTGACCTTGCCCACTGGTAGCTTGTATCTCAGCATAGCTTTGCTTAACTATCGAGCCGTGAATAACACTAATATATTAAATACTTACATTTCATTTTTTTGCAAATGTCCGAGATAACGCTTGATAAATCATCTTCAGGTATGGTGAGTATATACCTGAGTTAAGTATTTTAGACACTCGTATTTCTAAGTCATTATTTGCTATGACCACCAACATGATTAATGAGTAGTTTTCTGTTTTATTAAGGTTTATAAATTTATCATTCCATGCAGCAACGCAGCCAATGATTTCCACATAATATGACTTATAAATTTTAAAATTAATAATCAACCATCGCTATCTTGCTTTTTATAATCATTGAGCGTCATGCATTTTCTATTATATTGGCTTGTCCATTGAAAATATAAATTTTAATTAAAGTTCATTGACTAATAGCTGACTACATGGTCCCCCCCCCGTAAAATAATCGAAGTCAAAAGTGGAATTTTCTCGTATGATTAACTCAGGAGAATATTCATGAAAAAAGCACACTTTAGCGACAGCCAAATCTTAGCAATATTAAAACAAGCCGAAAGCGGCGTTTCTATCCCTGAACTCTGTCGAGAACACGGCATGAGTAACTCGTCATTTTATAAGTGGCGCTCAAAGTATGGGGGGGTGGATGCTTCACTCATGGCTAGAATGAAAGAGCTTGAAGAAGAGAATCGTCGTTTAAAAAGGATCTACGCAGAAGAGCGATTAAAGGCTGAAATCATTGAGGAGGCCATGGCAAAAAAGTGGTAAAAGCTTCTGAGCGTAAGTTAATGGCTAAAGAAGCAATGACAATTCATAATACCAGCATAAGTTTGCTATGCCGTGCGTTTTCTATCAATGAAACGTGTTATCGATATGAGCCAAAGTTAAAAAGTGACAATGAACTCATTACTGATTTACTACTAGGTTTAACCCTAAACCAACGTAACTGGGGTTTTGGATTATGTTTTTTTGTATTTAAGAAACGTGAAAGGGTATCACTGGAATCATAAGCGCGTTTATCGCATCTATCGAGCGCTTGAATTGAATATGAGGATAAAACCTAACAAACGCATAAAGCGTGAAGTACCTGAAGCTCTGTTGCTACCTGATGATATAAATGAGTGTTGGTCAATGGACTTTATGCACGACCAATTGTCTGACGGTCGCAGTTGTCGTTTATTTAATGTTATTGATGATTTTAACCGTGAGGGATTAGCAATAGATGCAGACATATCCTTACCAGCAGAGCCTGTTATTCGCTCACTTGATAGAATAATAGAATGGCGGGGTAAGCCAAAACGTATTCGCAGTGATAATGGCCCTGAATATATTAGCCACAAACTTGCTGCTTGGGCAATAAAACACGATATAGAGCTATGCTTTATTCAGCCGGGTAACCCACAGCAAAATGCATATATAGAACGTTTTAACCGAACAGTAAGATATGACTGGCTGAACCAGTATATTTACAATGATATTACAGAGTTACAAGACAGAGCGACTAAATGGTTATGGACTTATAACCATGAACGACCTAACATGGGGATTGGCGGTATTACACCGATTCAAAAATTAAACATCAAAAAAAGAGAAACATCTACTTTTGAACTCCATTAAAAATGGGGGGATTACCACATGACAATGTGTAAAAAAGATTTTAATAATTTGATTTTAAAGCTAAAGATGTTTTAAAGTATGTTATTTGCACTTGTAATTGTAATTGTAATTGTAATTGTAATAATAAGACTCATATACTTTGCATAAATCACAACTCAAACTATAATTACCTCATAAGTACATTATCTAATTTTAATTTCAACTATTTGTGAGAAATAACATGAAAAATAACACATTAAACTTGATTTACTTATCGATTGGCCTCTTAGGGTTAAGCCTTACTCTAAGTAGTTGTTCAAACTTCAAAGACTCAGCTAATGGTGCTGGAGGAGGAGCTGCTGGAGGAGGAGCTACCAACCCTGGAGGAAAAATTACTAAGCCTGTAGAATCAACTCCTAACCCTGGAAAAGATACTAACCCTGGAGGAGATACTAACCCTGGAGGAGGTCCAAGCATTGTCCATGACCCTGAACCTGACCCTGAACCTCCAGTACGTAATGACTCTCCTGGAGATAAGGACTCTCCTGACACAGATAATCAGTCCACTGACACAGATAATCAGTCCACTGACACAGATAATCAGTCCACTGACACAGATAATCAGTCCACTGACACAGATAATCAGTCCACTGACACAGATAATCAGTCCACTGACACAGATAATCAGTCCACTGACACAGATAATCAGTCCACTGACACAGATAATCAGTCCACTGACACAGATAATCAGTCCACTGACACAGATAATCAGTCCACTGACCCAGATAATCAGTCCACTGACCCAGATAAGCAAGAAAATGGGTCTGGTGATCTAAAGAATGTTGTTTCTGGCGCGACTGACTCTGTTAGTAGCGCAGGCATTGTTGGTGCGGCCGTTGGTGGCGTCGCCGTGTTAGGTCTTGTTGGTGTTGGAGGTGCTGTGGTTGCTAGTAAGTTGAAATCTAAGAGCCAAGCCAAGCAAGACCAGGTGGATTTTGCAGACGCTAAAAACAAGATGGCAGCCGCGCAAGAAGAACAAGATGAGAAGTTTGACAGCGCGAACCAAGGAGCTCGCAATAACGGCACTAAAAACCCTAACTATGACCACAATGTCAATAACTTTAGCGCGAAAGACAAAAAAGACAGTTCTGGAGGTAGCGCGGAAGACAAAAAAGACAGTTCTGGAGGTAGCGCGGAAGACAAACAAGACAGTTCTGGAGGATATGAATATGTTAAACCTCTAAAAAGAAAGAGTACTAAGAAGAGAGATCAAAATAAATATGTGGAGGACGATTATAGTATTCCAAATAATATAAGGGACGATTATAGTAGTGCAGATAGCGGTTATAATGATCATGAATCTAAAAATATTAAGGAAGAGCCTTTTGAAGACTATCAACCTAAACAATCAGAATCAGAAAGAGGGATACAAACTACTAAACTTTAAAAGCAATTAAATTTTTAAATTTGATGATATAATTTACACTTTCGAAGGAATTTCGAAAGTGTAAATTTAAAATGCTTTTCCCATCTACTTTCATTAAATACGCCTATCATATTATCATTAAGAATGCTTTATATTAGTACCTAGTTCAACTGCCAAGACAAAACGCAACATTACTTTTTGATGATTAATACCAATACGCCGAGCCATTTACGAGGGTGTAAACCTAACTGTGTAAATACCCTTTTAGATATGAGGAGCAATCTCCTCCTCAAATTCGATTATAAACCGATTCAAAGCTGGTTTCCAATCTCTAATTGGCATGGTCCATTTTTTAGATGCTGCCTTAATTGCCAAGTAGACAACTTTGAAGGCGGCGGTATCATTTGGAAACACCTTTCTCGTTTTAACTGACTTTCTTATCACGCTGTTTAGTGATTCAATCGCATTGGTGGTGTAAATCACTTTGCGAATATCTGCTGGATAAGAAAATAGCGTATTTAAATTCTCCCAATGAATCCGCCATGAACGGCTTATTTGAGGGTATTTATCATCCCATTTTTCAGAGAAATGCTCTAATTCCAACCTGGCTTCATCTTCGGTAACTGATTGATATATTGATTTCAAATCAGAGGCGACAGCCTTGTAGTCTTTGTAAGGAACAAACTTCATCGAATTACGCACCATATGGACGATACAAAGCTGAATTTTAGTTTTTGGGAAGGTGGCGTTAATGGCTTCAGGGAAGCCTTTTAGGCCATCTACGCAGGCGATTAGCATATTTTTCATGCCTCTATTTTGAAGGTCGGTCATCACTGAAAGCCAGAATTTAGCGCCTTCATTTTCTGATATCCACATACCCAACAATTCTTTGTGGCCTTCCAAGTTCACGCCTAAAGCAAGGTAAATCGCTTTATTAATGACTCGTTTATCTTGGCGTATTTTTAAAACAATACAGTCCATATAAACGATCGGGTAAGTTGCATCTAAAGGCCTGCTTTGCCAGTCAATCACTTCTTCCATAACCGCATTTGTGACTTGAGAGACAAGCCCAGCAGATATATCAGCACCATACATTTCCTGAAATGTCGCT
The DNA here is from genome assembly GCA_963682165.1 of uncultured Psychromonas sp. Taxonomy (GTDB): domain Bacteria; phylum Pseudomonadota; class Gammaproteobacteria; order Enterobacterales; family Psychromonadaceae; genus Psychromonas. Next base: position 376,022 of record OY821666.1, read on the forward strand.
GTAATATCACGCGTACTCATTCCCTTCGCGTAAAGCGTTAGGATTTGACCATCCATGCCTGTTATACGAGTTTGACGTTTTTTTACAAGCTGTGGCTCAAAGGTTCCCTCTCTATCGCGAGGTGTTTGAATTTCGATATTTCCATGATCACCTTTAAGAAACTTGGTGGAATAACCATTGCGATTATTACCACCATTATGCTCCTTAGGCTGATCTTTCTCATAACCGAGGTGATAACTCATTTCAGAACGGAGCGCTGCTTCAACTGTGATTTTGGTGAGCATAGCGCTGAGTTGATTGAGATCTTCAGGTGTTTTTAGATCTTTAGCTAATTCATTAGCGAGGGCCTGCATTTTATCTGTGATCATTATATTACTCATTATTTAGTCCTTTTATAGATTATACATAATAAGTATTTACACAGTTCTTTTTACACCCTCCCATTTACTCATTTTTTAGCTAAAATTGCCCTTCCGATTATTAACTACGGTTACCTCCAAAGGCGAATCAAAATAAAGACTTTAATACTTAACTCGTTATGCTAAGTGAACTTGTTTTTAAGCATAAGTTATAACTTCGCTGATTGGTGCAAGTGACCTTGCCCACTGGTAGCTTGTATGTCAGCATAGCTTTGCTTAACTATCGAGCCGTGAATAACACTAATATATTAAATACTTGCATTTCATTTTTTTGCAAATGTCCTAGCTAACGCTTGATAAATCATCTTCAGGTATGGTGATTATATACCTGAGTTATATACCTACCCAAAGAGTCAAGACAGTTATTTAATATTTCTTATTCCACAGTTAAGATACCTTTGATAAAGCTAAGCTCGCCTTAATTCCTTCTTGGTAAACATTCATTGGTTTTTTATATTTCAATGTTTCATGAAATCGTTGGTGATTATAAAACTCAATGTAATCGGACACATCTTCTTGTAAATCTTTGATAGTTTGATATTCATTTAGATAAATACGCTCGCATTTTGCGCGTCGTAAAATCTTTCAATGCAAATATTATCAGTGGCACGGCCTTTCCCGTCCATTGATATCGTGATCCCGTTCTGTTTTAATTTTTGAGTATGCACATCGCTTGTATAATGACTTCCCTGATCTGTATTGAATATATCAGGTTTTCCATAGCGATCTAAGGCCGCATCCAAGACGTTAATCCTCAGAGCACAATCCATCGTATTGGATATTTTGTGTGATAGGACGGCTTTCGAATGCCAATCAATGACCGCAGCAAGGTAAACCATTCCACCCTTGACTTTGATGTAGGTTATATCTGTGCTCCATACCTGATTAGCATGTGAAATATTAAGGCCTCTAAGCTTATAACTGTATTTCTGATGTTGCATATTGGCTACGGTGGTTGTTACTTGTTTAACCGCTAAAATAGCCTTTAAACCCAGCTCCTTTCGATATGTTGCTACCGTGTTTAAAGATGCCTTGACTCCATTTTCTAGAAGCTGTTGATGCACCTTTTTAGCACCGTAAATTGGTGTTTTAGCAAACACTTTGGCTATTTCCTGCTGAATCTCATGCTTTTTATTATTCACTTTTTCAGTGTAGTAAAAAGTACTCCGATTCAAATTCAATAGCTCACATTGCTGTGATACAGATAGGTTTTCTAGCTTGGGATTAATTAACTTCTTCTTATCAGATAAGCCCAAGCTTTTTAGCTTTTTTTCAAGCCACTCCTTTTCAACAGTCATTTTACCGACAATTTTTGTTAGCATTTGGTTTTCTTCTTGAGTAGCAACAAGCTCTAGCTTATATTCCTTAACCGCTTTTGCTGGCTCCATTGCAATAACAGCATTTTCCAGGAATATTTTTTTCCAATTCCCAAGGATCAATGGGGTGATATTATTTTCATTTGCAATCTCAGCTATTGTTTTTTCATTTTCCAATAACTCCAGTACAAGTCTACTTTTAAACTCAGCAGAATAAGTTGTTCTTTTTTTGCTCATGGTAATTCTCCTATTTTGATAGATATTATCTCAAACAGGAATAAGAATCTTAATTTTACTGTTTAGATTTCCTGGGGCATTATATTAAGTATTTTAGACGCTCGTATTTCTAAGTCATTATTTGCTATGACCACCAACATGATTAATGAGTAGTTTTCTGTTTTATTAAGGTTTATAAATTTATCATACCATGCAGCAACGCAGCCAATGATTACCACATAATATAACTTATAAATTTTAAAACTAATAATCAACCATCTCTATCTTGCTTTTTGTAATAATTGAGCGTCATTCATTTTCTACTCTATTGATTTGCCCATTGAAAATATAAATTTAATTAAAATTTATTAACTAATAACTCACCTCATAGAAATGTGTAAAAAAGATTTTAATTCTTTGATTTTAAATCTTAAATTATTTTAAAGTATGTTATTTGCACTTGCAAGCCTAATGCTATGGCTCATATACTTTGCATAAATCTAATCTCAAACTATAATTAACTCATAAATGCATTACCTAATTTTAATTTCAACCATTTGTGAGAAATAACATGAAAAATAACACATTAAAATTGATTTGCTTATCTATTGGTCTCTTGGGGTTAAGCCTTACTCTAAGTAGTTGTTCAAGCTCCAAAGAAGCCGCTAATGGTGCTGCAGGACTTACCCGTTATGCTGGAGAAGGAACTGCTAAAGAAGATGCTGAAGGAGCTGTGAAAGGAGCGGTGAAAGGAGTTACTGGAGGACCTACCAAAGGAATTGCTGAAGGAGTTGCTGGAGTAGCTGGAGTAGTTGGAGTTGCTGGAGGCGTTGCGCAAGTAGTTAAAATAATTAAAAGATCTCGAGGAGGAGATACTAACTCTGGAGGAGGAGCTACCAACCCTGGAGGAGGAGCTACCAACCCTGGAGGAAAAATTACTAAGCCTGTAGAATCAACTCCTAACCCTGGAAAAGATACTAACCCTGGAGAAGATACTAACCCTGGAGAAGATACTAACCCTGGAGGAGGTCCAACCATTGTCCATGACCCTGAACCTGACCCTGAACCTCCAGTACGTGATGACTCTCCTGAAAAAGATACTAACCCTGGAGAAGATACTAACCCTGAAAAAGATACTAACCCTGGAGAAGATACTAACCCTGGAGGAGGTCCAACCATTGTCCCTGACCCTGAACCTGACCCTGAACCTCCAGTACGTACTGACTCTCCTGGAGATAATGACTCTCCTGACCCAGATAATCAGTCCACTGACCCAGATAATCAGTCCACTGACCCAGACGACAACCCTACTGACAAAGAAGATGATGATTCCAAGGGGATTGTTGATACGGTTACAGACGGGGTTGGTAAGGTTTCTGACGCAAAGGGTGAAATAGACGACCTGACTGCTGGACTTGCTGGAGCTGCTGGCGCGGTAGGTGCCCTTGGTATACTCGGTGCTGGAGGGGCTGCGATTGCTAGTAAGCTGAAATCCAGGAAGGAAGCAGCAAATGAATTAAAGGCACATGAGCTTGGAGACCGAGGAGACTGGACAGATAACAAAGACTACAAACCTAAAAGTGATCAAGGTAAAACTGAAAAGCAGGATCAGCTGTTTCCGATGCGCAACGCGATGGAACGACGTAATAAAGAAAAAACTCAAGGAAGTGATCAAGAACGTGATCAAGAACGTGATCAAGGAAATGACGAATGGGGAGACGACCTGGCAGGCCAACCAGCTCCGGTAAAACCTCCTAGAGCTTACAGTAGCCAGTATGAAACTATATCTGCGGGCGGATTTCCAGCTAAAGCACCAGACGGGGAGATAAAAACTACTGAAATTTAAAAGCAATTAAATTTTTAAACTTGATGATATAATTTACACTTTCAAATTAATTTTGAAAGTGTAAATTTAAAATATTTTTTAATCTACTCTCATTAAAAATGGAAGAGTAACCAAAACCTCAAATACCTATCCAAGATTACAACCTTTGAATATAAGAAATTATTAACCATTTTACGCCTTATTTTGATTACATGGCTATGCTTAACTAACATTTTTAATGGCATTGGTTATGCTACAACCCATCGCTTAATACCACTTGATCTTATATGTGCGTTGTGTCATTATATTGCTCGGGTGGTTTTATGTTTTATGTTTTATTGATATTTATAACTTTCTTATTTACAAATAAAGCATTCTATTACCACTAATTTATACTCGCATAACATAGCGGATCAAATTTATAATTTAAAATTAGCCACTCCATCTGAAAGCTTTTTGCCAAAGCAAGAACTCTTTGTAAATAAGCATTCACTTGAATTAACTGTTTTTGTATATGATTTTTCATCTGAAATTTAATGCCATGAGTATAATTTACTATTACATAAACCATTATAAATTTATTGGTTGATTTCTAATTTCGGAAACTTGAGAGAAAATATATGAAAAATAATATGTCAAAATTAATTGCTTTGGTTATTTGTGTGTTTGGGTTAAGCCTAATTTTAAGTGGTTGTGGAAGTAATAAACAAAAAACGGAAAATAATAAACAAAAAACAATGACTTCCATACAAAAAACAAAACAAGCACCTAAAGGTGTAACTGGAAATGCAACCAGTAATAAACTTCATAACGCTGGTGACATAGATAATACGTCTACAAAAAATTAAAAGTAATTCCCTTTTTAATTTTTAATTTTTAATGATATAATTTACACTTTCAAATAAAGTATGGAAGTGTAAATTTATCTACTTTTCCTACAATTCGTAGAACGCTGCTTCCTAAATTTCCGCCACTTAGCTTTGAGTCACATCAATCTCCATGCTCTTCTTGCCCAACTAGATATTTTTAATTTTATAAGTTATCTGGAAGCTTACCCTCCCTATTGAATCTAAACCCATCAAGAAAATGGCCACAAATGGCAGATCTTAAATATATTTGATCACTAGATATATAAATTTTGCGGCTCGCATGTGCATATAATTTACCGATTTAGCCTTTTATTTTAGAGTAACCTGAGTATATAGTATAATTTTTATTGCTATTTTTAATAAACAGAGTAAAATTTCGCGTCTTTGCACAAAAACAGACTGTCAGTTTATCTGACTAATAATAATTACAGTAAATAAATTTTCAATACTACAGGTAAAAATAAGTATCTCCTTTGTTGGACGTTTTGTAAATGAACAACCATTTATAACAATTTCCTCTCGAATTGACTCATTTTTTCTCCCTAACATTGGATGGTAAACTTATTGTAATTGGCATAATTATACGTTTAACAATAAATAGAGGACGATTATGGTAACTATTCGTTTAGCTCGTGGTGGCGCTAAAAAACGCCCATTCTACCAAGTGGTAGTAACAGATAGCCGTAATGCTCGTGACGGCCGCTTCATTGAAAAAGTAGGTTTTTTTAACCCAACAGCTCAAGGTAAAGAAGAAAAATCACGTTTAAATATAGATCGCATCAACCATTGGCTTGCCCTTGGCGCACAACTAAGTGATCGCGTTTCTAAATTAGTAAAAAATAATGCTATCGCTGCTTAATTGTAGTTCGCTGAGATGATCTCGATGAGTGAGCAAACAAACTCAATTGAGATAGGTAAATTTGGTGCTGTTTACGGCATTAAAGGCTGGATCAAAATCCACTCCTATACCGAAAATGCTGAAAGCTTGTTTCAATACAAGCCATTGTCAATGCAATCTAAAGGGCTATTTCAAGAAGTTAATATCGCAAAATGGAAATATCACAATAACGGTTACGTGGCAAAAATAGAAGGATATGACGTCCGAGAGGATGTACAAGCCTTAGTAGGCATCTCGTTGTTTGTTGATGAAACATTACTTCCTGAATTGAAAGATGATTTCTACTGGCGAGATTTAATTGGATGCCAAGTTCAAACTAACAACGGCTATGATTTGGGAAAAGTGAGCGACATGATGGAAACCGCGTCAAAAGATGTACTTGTTATAAAAGCCAACTCAAATGATGCGTTTGGAAAAAAAGAACGGTTAATTCCGTTTATTACCGAACAAGTTATATTAAATGTTAATATTACTAAAAAATTAATTGCAGTTAATTGGCAACCAGATTTCTAATTTACCCTAGGAGCGCGTGATGTGGATTGGGGTTGTAAGCCTCTTCCCAGATATGTTTAGGGCCATTAGCGATAATGGGGTAACAGGTCGAGCGGTAAAAAATAATCTTCTTTCAATTCAATGCTGGGATCCGCGTGATTTCACAATGGATAAACATAGAACGGTCGATGATCGTCCCTATGGTGGAGGACCTGGAATGTTGATGATGGCGAGCCCGTTACTCGCTGCTATTATCCAAGCAAAACAAGCAGCTAAAGCAGCTGGACATGAGGCAAAGGTAATTTATCTTTCCCCTCAAGGACGACGTTTAGATCACACTGGCGCCCAAACACTTTCAAAGGCAAATGCTTTGATTTTAGTAGCTGGGCGTTATGAAGGCATAGATGAACGTGTCATCGAAAACATCATTGATGAAGAATGGTCGGTAGGTGATTACGTGTTAAGTGGTGGCGAATTGCCAGCCATGATTTTAATTGATGCAATAGCGCGTTTCGTGCCAGGTGTCTTAGGTCATGTGTTGTCAGCAGAGCAAGATTCGTTTTCCGACGGATTACTTGATTGTCCGCACTATACTCGGCCAGAGGTGTTAGATGGACAGCCTGTGCCAAGTGTATTATTAAGTGGTGATCATGAAAAAATTCGCCTTTGGCGATTAACACAATCATTACAGCGTACGAAACAAAGAAGACCCGATTTATTACAAAACTTAAAAAACAATCTAGCGCTGACTAACGAGCAAGTAAAACTACTTGCTGATCTGGAACGTAATTCTCACTGACCAGTGATGTTATTAGCTAACTAGATAAAAAAGGTATTAAAATGAGCTCTATTATACAAGAAATCGAAAATGAACAGTTACGCACTGATATCCCTGAGTTCGCACAAGGTGATACCGTTACAGTACGTGTTCGCGTCAAAGAAGGTGAAAAAGAGCGTCTTCAAGCATTTGAAGGTGTTGTCATCGCTAAGCGTAACCGAGGTTTAAATTCTAACTTTACAGTGCGTAAAATGTCTGCTTCGGAGGGCGTTGAACGGGTATTCCAAACACACAGCTCCCTGATAGGTAGCGTTAAAGTTAAGCGCCGTGGTGCGGTTCGACAAGCTAAACTTTACTACCTGCGTGAACTGACTGGTAAAGCTGCTCGTATTCAAGAAAAGCTAAGTAAAAAATAATTTTACCTTGAAGCAAGTGTATGCCTATTATCATTTACGATCTTTTATTGTCTCGTTAGCTAGCTTAGCAAACCAAGGCACAAGATGACTTTTTAATGATTGCGGGCATTAATCGCTAAAAAATATTAATTTTATTGCCTAGTAAGTTACTACAAGTTGACTTTCCTATTGAGCCTAAGTGTGATGGCCTATGTGACCAGAAGGTAAAAAATCAGCAAAGCAAATTGGTAGCTCCACTCGGCATAAAATAATCTACCAGTAGCATTAAAATAAGACTTTAATGCTTACTATCTAGATGATTCACGCAGTTAATCATTACGATAGACGATTTGCCATGTCGTTTGATGATGTCTTTCGCTACCACCTGATAAATCATCTTGAAGTATGATGGATAATAATAAACATACCAATCTTATCTAACTATTTGCTATTATTACTAAAAAATGACAATAAAATATATCTAACAATAAATCTGGAAAAAAATGCCGACAGCAAAAAATGAAAATATTCACATTCAATCTGAATCAATACTCATCACTCCTGGCGAGCTTAAAAATAAGCTGCCAGCCACTGAGGTTGAACAATTTGTGGCAACCTCTCGGAAAACTATTTCGCAAATAATACATAAAAAGGATCATCGGCTCTTGGTGATCTGTGGTCCTTGCTCAATTCATGACATTGATGCGGCTAAAAAATATGCAACAGATCTTAAAAAACTACACGAACAATATAAAGATACGCTTTACATTGTAATGCGTGTTTATTTTGAAAAACCACGCACCACAACTGGATGGAAAGGCTTAATTAATGATCCACACATGGATGATTCATTTGATATTGAAACAGGCCTTGAAAAAGCACGCGAACTATTACTTTGGATAAATAAACTTGAGCTGCCGATTGCAGCTGAAGCACTTGACCCTATCATCCCACAATATTTGGGCGATTTATACAGCTGGGCTGCTATTGGGGCTCGCACGGTAGAATCACAAACTCACCGTGAAATGGCAAGTGGTCTTTCAATGCCTGTTGGCTTTAAGAACGGTACTGACGGTAATTTGTTAACAGCTGTAAATGCAATGCAATCAGCATTAACTTCTCACCGTTTTATCGGCATTAACCAAAAAGGGCAAAGTGCATTATTGCAAACAAGTGGTAATAAAGATGGCCATGTCATTTTGCGGGGCGGGGGTGGTAAGCCAAATTACGACTCATTAAATATTACACTTGCAGAGCAAGCATTAACCAATGCAGGCATTAAAAATATTTTAATTGTCGATTGTAGCCATGCAAACTCAAACAGCAAACATCATCTTCAGCCTTTAGTTGCAAAAGATATTTTTCAGCAAATTAATGAAGGCAATCAATCAATTATTGGTATTATGCTAGAGAGTAATATTAATGAAGGTAATCAAGTGTTATCGCTGCCAGTGTCTAATTTACAATATGGTGTGTCAGTCACGGATGCTTGTATTAATTGGGAAACAACCTGTAAATTATTAAATGATGCAAATAATTCCTTGAAACAAGTCTTAACTACGCGCAATTGAAATGAAAATATTATGCCATTAAATAAATTAAGAAATCAAATTGATGCAGTCGATCAACAGATGGTTGACCTACTTGCACAGCGTTTGGCGTTAGTTCATCAAGTTGGAAAAATTAAAGCGGAACATGGTATGCCTATTTATGCGCCAGATCGTGAGGCGGCCATGTTAAAAAAACGTCGTGCTGACGCGGAGAAAAAAGGCGTACCAGCAGATCTTATTGAAAATATATTACGTCGTATTATGCGTGAGTCTTATGCAAGTGAAAATAAAACTGGCTTTAAAAAAATTAATTTAAAGATAAAGCACATTGTCATTATCGGTGGCAATGGTATGTTAGGCCGACGTTTTGTAGAAATGTTTACTTTGTCTGGATATAAAGTTGATGCGCTTGATAAATCAAACTGGTCGGACGCAAAAGCGCTTTGTCGCCAAGCTGGTCTAGTGATTGTCGTGGTGCCAATTGATGTAACAGAATCTGTCATTGAATTGCTAACATTCTTACCTAAAGAGTGTATCTTAGCAGATCTTACCAGTATAAAAGCTGGCCCTTTAAAAGCGATGCTAAAAGTGCACAACGGCCCTGTTTTAGGATTGCATCCAATGTTTGGCCCTGATGTTTCAAGTTTTGCAAAACAAGTGATTGCTTATTGTGATGGGCGTGGTGAAGAGCAATATGCATGGCTTATCGAGCAAATGAAAACTTGGGGTTCGTTATTACAAAAAGTAAATGCTGATGTACATGATGAATCAATGACTTTAATTCAAGCGCTCCGACATTTCACAAGCTATGTTTATGGTTTGCATTTGCAAGACGTTAATGCTGATTTAGAGCAATTACTTGCTTTAAGCTCACCAATTTACCGCTTAGAGCTCGCGATGGTCGGACGATTATTTGCACAAGATCCAACATTATATGCCGATATTATTTTTGCACAAAAAAGAAATCTGGGCATGATCAAGCGTTACCATAAACATTTTGCCGACGCGATTGAATTACTTGAAAATAACGACAGAGATGCGTTTTTAGATAATTTCAAGTCGATAACACAATGGATGGGTGATTATTCCGTAGAGTTCTTAAATGAAAGTCGTACTTTATTGCAACAAGCGAATGATAACCGTAGTATAATAAAACCCCAGCGTTTGCTGTGATATACCCGTTACCTATCAAAATATATACTCATGCGACGATCAAAATGCAACATCAGCCGCGATCTCGATAGTCAGAGTAAGGCGCAACATGAGCTAATTGGGACGTGCTTTTAGAATGTTGCAACGCAAGGTTACTTCTTTTCATATAAAAACCGAGCCTGCCACCAACTGGCAAGGCTACTTGTTTAAGTTTGCATCGTTATAAAATATCGGCCGATAATAACTATACCTCAATTTTATGCCCAGTGCCTGCCGCCAATTTGCAAGAAACGTCACTGCTGCAACAGTTAATTTGTTGACTCCATGTAAGGATGTTGTTTTCCGATAACGGTAAGTCATTAACTTATCACAAAGCACTGGCCGAAAAGGTTGGGTGTGAGGTGTTTTTTTGCAGATCTTTATTGCTCATAGCAAAGAGGATTGAATGAAAATATCAATGGTCTTTTACCACAATACTAGCAAAAATCAACGAACTTTAAATTGATCCACAATAATGATGTCAGGATTAATTTAATCCAGTTAAACAAGCGACCAATAAAAAAGCTGCTATATAAATCACCATTGAAATAATGAAGAAATATACACCAGCCTTAACCGCATAGAGTTACGCACTTCGAGCTTGAATCTGCCCTATGTTATTAAAACATATTTACGAATGCGATATTAAAGATAAATTCGGACCTGCTGAAACGAGATCTTTGCCTTGTTGTTTATCGGTGTAACGCTCAAAATTTTTGATAAATAAGCTAGCAAGCTCTTGTGCTTTACCCTCCCAGATACGAGGGTTTGTGTAGGTATCACGCGGATCAAGGATTTTATTGTTCACACCTGGTAGTGACGTGGGCACCTTTAAATTAAAAAGAGGAATTACTTTTGTTTCGGTATTTTCAATTGAGCCATCAAGAATTGCAGTAATGATCCCACGCGTATCTTGAATTGAAATACGTTTTCCTGAGCCATTCCAACCTGTATTTACTAAGTACGCATCAGCATTACATGCTTCCATACGTTTAACCAGTTGCTCTGCATATTGTGTTGGATGCAATGTCAAAAATGCAGCGCCAAAACAGGACGAAAATGTTGGGGTAGGCTCCGTAATACCGCACTCGGTGCCCGCTAATTTAGCAGTAAAACCAGAAAGGAAATGATATTGTGTTTGATCTTTTGTTAATTTAGATACTGGCGGTAATACACCAAAAGCATCTGCTGTTAAGAAAATAACTTTTTGCGCATGACCACCTTTTGAAATGGGTCTAACGATATTTTCAATGTGATCAATTGGATACGACACGCGCGCATTTTCAGTTTTACTAGCATCATCAAAATCAATAATACCATTGTCACCAACAACAACGTTTTCAAGTAGCGCATTACGTTTGATTGCAGCAAAAATATCAGGCTCAGCTTGTGCATCTAAACGGATTGTTTTTGCGTAACAGCCCCCTTCAAAATTAAATACGCCACTTTCATCCCAACCATGCTCGTCATCACCAATAAGCGCTCGATTAGGATCAGTTGAAAGCGTCGTTTTTCCAGTACCAGATAACCCGAAAAAAATAGCGGTATCACCTGTCTTTCCAATATTTGCCGAGCAATGCATTGATGCCATGCCCTTTAACGGTAAAAGATAATTCATCACAGCGAACAGACCTTTTTTCATTTCTCCGCCATACCAAGTACCACCAATAACTTGGATTTTTTCTGTTAAATTAAAGGCAATAAAATTTTCAGAGTTTAACCCATGTTGTTGCCAATTTTGATTAGTTGCTTTTGATCCATTCATAACCACAAAATCAGGCTCGAAGTTTTCAAGCTCCGCTTCTGTTGGACGAATAAACATGTTTTTGACAAAGTGTGCTTGCCATGCAACCTCCACAATAAAGCGTACTTTTAAACGAGAATTTTCATTTGCACCACAAAATGCATCAATAACAAAAAGGCGTTTATTGGAAAGTTGTTCTGTGACTATTTGTTTTAAGTCAACCCAGACCGAATGATCAATCGCTTTATTATCATTTTTACCGAGATCAGACCACCAAATCGTATCGCGCGTCAAATCATCTTTAACAATGAATTTGTCTTTTGGTGATCGACCCGTAAAGACACCAGTATCAACAGCTACTGTGCCATTTGAGGTAATAACTGCTTTTTCAAAACCTTCAAGTGTCTTTGCAGTTTCTTCTTGAAAAAGTGTGTCATAACTTGGATTGTAAATAATTTCTACAGCATCTTTGATGCCATATTTTTGTAATTTATCGCCAGTTAAAATTGTCATATCTTACTCCTAAATAATCATTAAATAATTACGTGACATTGCTGATACAAGCAAGTTGTTTATACAATGAAAGGCATCTAATTTTATTACGCCATGAAGTTAATGAATATACAAGCTGAATAAATTAGCATGATCAAGCATGGCTCATTATATTCATTTTACTTGCAAGTGCTCCTCAATAAAAATTAGCCCATTCAAGGCTAATGTTGCCTTTAAAGTGATTAATCATCTATCGGTAGAATTAAATTAAAAATTTTAATTCTTTAGTATCCTTACTACAACAATTTCAACGGCAAAGTAGCTTATTTTAGCCTCTTAGACTAAATACTGATCAACTATTTACGGCCACTGTAATTAGCATACTTATGTGATTAGCATAATTATGTACTTATTATAAAAAGGGAACAAATCATAACTCATTAAAAAAAAACGATCAACCGCTCTTTAACTGTCATTGACTTGAGTACGTCTTACGCATTTTAATCCCTAGTCAATCAAGCTTCAACGAAATTCATCATCAAGGCTCGCTATCTTTTCCTTTCTTGCGGTTTACTATTATGCTTTTATCTTGTTGGTACCCATAGCCAAGAAGAGGATTAACGTAGCTAATCTCTCGTAAAGTTCAATTTTATGCATCAAATTCGCGGCCAATTTGCAGATCTGATTTTGCATTTCGATCGTCACATGGGTATAAACTCAGCTTGTGGTGATACTAAAAAGCTTTTATGCTGAAAGCTTACCGCCTAACTGGTTAAATTAAAAACTCTCTAATATATACATGTTTGCTCAGGTGCTTTATACAGATCGTAAGCTTGAGTCTGTTTCAAGTAAAATATGTAAATCTTTTTTTGTAAATCTATAATCAGATCCGCAATATTCGCAATGCATGTCAATACTACCATGATCGTTTAATAAACTTAAAATCTCCTTTGCTGAGATTGAAGCAAGAGAAGATAAACAACGCGCTTTTGAACAACTACATTTATAAGTAATACTTTGCACAGCGAATAAGCGTACTTTTTCAGTGTGATATAAACGATAAAGTAAATCCTCACTACTTAGTGTATAAAGCTCATCCTCTTTAACGGTAGATGCGAGTCCACTCACGTATTGAAAATCAAGTTCATGCTGAGCACCCTCCTTTGGGAGGCGTTGCAATAACAATCCAGCCGCTTTAGCTCCGCTTGAAACCCGTGCAAACAAGCTAATGTGTGTTGCTAATTGTTCTGATTGTGTAAAATAATTTTCTAAGCACTTAGAAAGTGAATCACCATCGAGAGATACAATGCCTTGATAACGCTCACCATGGTCGGGCGTGATAGTTATCATCATCTGCCCTTTACCAATTAGCTCATTAAACGATAAACCTGTAGTATCGCCTTTTACCGTCGCGGTGCCACGCAACTCTAAATTTTGATCGGAATTGATCACTGCCATACTAAGTGGGCCATCACCCTGAATTTGAACAATTATTTTCCCTTTAAATTTAATCGTTGCGGTCAATAATGTTGTCGCAATCAGCAATTCACCTAAGATTTTTTTTACTTCACTTGAATATTGCTTACCTTCAATAAGCTCAATAAAGCTCACATTTGCTTGTGCTATTTCACCGCGCGTTTGATAGTCATCAAAAATAAACCGTTGTAATTGATCTGTCATTATTCTTGCCTAATATATAATTGATATTAATCATAATGTTCTGTATTTCGCTGTGCTTTAGCTTGAATTAATTGACGCCGTTGTTTCTTATTAGGCTTCTTGTCTGGGTGCGGCGCGTTTTGTAAGCTAAGTTTGCGTAAAATTTGATACTGCTCACGTTTTTTAATACTGCTCTTAGTTTCTTCGTATAATGTTTGCGCGTAAAGCGCACCTTTACGTTGATCTGATAAAATTTTAACGTTTACTTCTTTTTTAGTCTCACCTTGACGAATTGAAAGTACAGCACCGAATTCTACCATTTTACCTGCTTTAACACTTTGTCCATTGTAATGCACTTTACCCCCATTGATCATATCGCGGGAAATACTGCGCGTTTTATAAAACCGCGCTGCCCATAACCATTTATCTAAACGGATTTTTTTATCGGTCATATTTTTCGCTCTACATAAGATAATTTGGTACAAATTTCCTTTACGCTGGGTCACTGCTAGGCACATAACTTTTATTAACAATCGAAAAGAAAATGACAACAAAAAAGTCTTTAATTTAACCTTATAAATATCGCGCAAGCATTGCTTGTCAATCAAGATGCTGGCATAGTATCTTGGAATTATTGAGGGTTATGCCAATCATAATTCCATTTCTTACTGCGCATCGATTATTTTCACTTAATTAACAACAAAACCTTGATCGGTCTAGCATATTACATCTTAACTTTTGTATATTATCATATTCAGAGTTGCATATTAAAATAATAACGGGTATAAACTTAATAATCAATGATTGAGTCTAATTGTAAATTAAAGATTAAAGATTAGAGATTAGAGATTAGAGATTAGAGATTAGAGATTAGATCGTATTATATACTTGAATATCGTATTGGTGAGGGGGTTTGCTTAGTGTCTGTCGCATTTGTTTTACAAAAACTGCCCATGATATTGTTCTTTGTGATCAGCTCAATAATTATTTATCAAATGGCTTCACTTACATGGTTGTTTTTACCTTTTGATAAAAGTACCCCTGTATGGGTACTTCCTAAAGCGACTGGAAATTTTCATAAATTAAACTCTGCCACAGATATTACTGCGAAAAATATATTTGGTGTTGCACAAGAAGAGGGCTCGAATGGATCCCAGGATTTTAAAGATGCACCTTTGACAAACCTTAACTTAAAGATTGTTGGTTTAGTAGCTGCTAGCATCCCTCACTATTCTAGTACAATTATTGATGATGCAGGGCAGCAGACAAGTTACTTTGTTGGATCTAAAATTAAAGGCACATCAGCAACTATTTCATCTATCTTTCGAGATCGTATAATTTTAAATGTAAATGGTAATATGCAAGCATTGCTGTTTGATAAAAATGCTGCAAATAAGCACGTTGTTGCTGACCAGAAGCCACAAAGAACAGTTAAAATTAACCGACAAGCCATTCTGAAAAATCCACAGAAACTAAATGATTACATTAAAATTTCTGTCGTCGCAAAGAATGGTAAAATAATAGGATATAGAGTAAATCCTGGACACGACAAATCAGTTTTTGAAAGCGCAGGTCTCGTTCCTGGCGACATTGCAGTTAGAATTAATGGCGTTGATTTAACCAATCAACAACAGTCACTTACTTTATTACGAAGCTTCCCTACACTGCACAAAATGAGTTTAACAGTAAATCGCAAGGGAAAATTCTACCACTTAAATTTGCATTTACCATAGTAGATCATTCGTGTTTGAGTGTTATATGTGATAACTAGAATCAAGATCCCCTGTGGATCCTTAACATAAAAAGGTGCCTTTATTTTTAAAGGCACTGTATTATTATATCAAGTACAGTAAATATCTGGAGTTTTAAAACTATGGAATGTTGGCAAACTAAGGCTAAACAGACAGTGAAGAAATTATTTCAATTGACTTTACTGCTTATTTTTACTTTGACCATCAATAATAAATTAGCCTCGGCAGAGTCAGTAGGCTCGCCTGTTAAGTATTCTGCGAGTTTCAAAAATGCAGATCTGACTGAGTTTGTAAATATTGTTGGAAAAAATTTAAGCAAAACGATTATTTTAGATCCAACGCTAACTGGAACTATCAATGTACGCAGTTATGATTTATTAACTCAAAAACAATACTACCAATTTTTCTTAAGTGTGTTAGAAGTGTATGGCTTTGCTGTTGTTGATGCGGGCTCTGGTATCATCAAAGTTGTCAAAGCAAGAAATGCTAAAGGCGCCGCTATTCCTGTTACTAATAGTGAAGAATATACAGGCGATGAAATGGTCACACGCATCGTACCTGTTCTCAATGTTTCCGTGCGTGAACTCGCCCCATTATTACGTCAGCTCAATGACACAGCTGGTGGGGGTAATGTTGTTCATTACGATCCCTCTAATATCATCATGCTCACAGGCCGAGCATCAGTTGTTAATCACTTAACACAAATTATCCATCGCGTTGATAAAGTTGGCGATCAAAAAGTCGATACGGTTAGATTAAAATACGCCAGTGCGATGGCAATTGTTAGGATCGTAAGCGCCATAGAAAAACAAGGCACGGGCAATATAAGCTCATCGAACATACTAAAACCGCGTATCGTAGCAGATGAACGGACAAACTCTGTTATTGTCACAGGAGAGCCTCAAAAACGTTTGCGTGTTGTAAGCTTAATTCACTCACTTGATAATAAATTACAATCTAGTGGTAATACCCGCGTATTTTACCTCAAATATGCAAAGGCAAAAGAGGTCGTTAAGGTATTAACTGATATGAGTAAAGGTCTAAAAGGTGGCCCAACAACAGCTAAAACAAAAGAGACGCTTGCAGGATCTAGCATTGAATCACATGAGGGTACTAACTCAGTGATTGTCACGGCTCCTCCTGCTTTAATGGCGTCATTTGCCAGTGTTATTCGCCAGCTTGATATCCGCAGAGCACAAGTGCTTGTTGAGGCGATTATCGTTGAAGTATCTGGTACGTCTGGCATTAACCTAAGCGTACAATGGGCATCAAGAGCTGGAGGTACAACATTTACTGGCAATGGCGCATCAGCTGCCGAAACGGCAGGTGCTGCATATAAAGTACACGAAGATCCAGATGACACTGACGCTGCAGCAGGTGTAATAGCTAAATTAGCAGGTGGTGTTGTCGGATATTTTGATGGTAATTGGGGGGTAATGTTACAAGCAATTAGTCAGAGTGCTGATTCTAATATTCTCGCGACCCCAAGTCTTACCACCTTAGATAACCAAGAAGCAAGCATCCTTATTGGTAGTGAGGTCCCTGTTAAAACTGGAGAAGCTGCTGGAGCAAACAATACCAACCCGTTCACAACAGTTAAACGTGAAGAAATAGGTACAAAATTAAAAGTAAC
Source organism: uncultured Psychromonas sp. (assembly GCA_963682165.1). GTDB lineage: Bacteria > Pseudomonadota > Gammaproteobacteria > Enterobacterales > Psychromonadaceae > Psychromonas. Next base: position 393,250 of record OY821666.1, read on the forward strand.
ACCTCAAATCAATGACGGAGATGCGGTTCAACTAAAAATTGAACAAGAGGTTTCCAGTCTAAAAGGCGCTACAAACGTCGATGTTATTATTTCCAGGCGCTTGGTAAAAACAACGGTACTTGCAAAATCTGGGCAAACAGTTGTTATTGCTGGCTTGATTCAAGATCAGGTTATAGAAACCGAGGATAAAATACCTGTGCTTGGCGATATCCCCTATTTAGGAGTTTTATTTAGATCAACCATAAGTTCAACAATGAAGACTAATTTAATGGTATTCCTACGCGCAACGATCGTCCGTGATGATCAAACCATGCAAGAGCTAAGTATGCGTAAATATGGACTTATTCGCTCAGTTCAGAGATATTATCAGAAAAAAGGTATTACTATGATGCCTTATACACCAGCGCCTATTCTGCCGAAATGGGGTGAAAGTCATGAGATCGTACCAGAAGACTTTATATCCAGAAAGGATTTCAAAAAAATCAAAGAAAATGAAAAAATACAAAAAGAAGATAAAATAAAAAAACAAGATAAAAAAATAAAACAAGATAAAAAAATAAAACAAGATAAAAAAATAAAACAAGATAAAAAAAAACCCCCTGAAAAAGACAAAGAAAAAGCGCAAAAAACCGAAAAAGGTGCAAAATAATGAGTAGTGCAGAGCTAAATATTGAACCTGCCGTTGATGATGAATTGCTCGCACCAGCAGAAACAAAACCGTTGATTGGATCTTTACCTTTTACTTATTCAAAAAATCATGCGGTTGTGTTGACTCATGATGAGGATAATATTGAATTAAACTATAAAGAAGAGCCAACTAGTGATGTATTACTTGAAGTGCGCAGGATAGCTGGGGCTCCTTTTTCATTGGTCGCAGTTAAACAAGATAAATTTGATCAACTGGTCACCGATGTCTACCAATCATCGACATCGGAAGCACAACAATTAATGGAGGATATTGGTAGTGATGATTTTTTCACGCTCGCTGAAGAAATGCCAACGGATGACGATCTATTAGAAACAGACGATGATGCTCCTATTATTAAACTCATTAATGCCATGCTTGGTGAAGCAATTAAAGAAGAAGCATCTGATATTCATATTGAAACATATGAACATTCGCTCATTATCCGTTTTCGCATTGATGGTGTGTTACGTGAAATACTTAAACCACAGCGTAAATTAGCCCCATTATTAGTTTCACGCATAAAAGTAATGTCTAAGCTTGATATTGCCGAAAAACGTGTACCACAAGATGGTCGTATTTCGTTGCGTATTGGTGGCCGAGCGGTTGATGTTCGCGTTTCAACGATGCCTGCAAGTCATGGCGAGCGAGTTGTCATGCGCTTACTTGATAAAAATGCCATTAAACTTGAGCTTAAAACCTTGGGCTTGAGCAGAGAAACACATTTAATGTTGCAAGCACTTATTAACAAACCACATGGCATTATTTTAGTGACAGGCCCAACCGGCTCTGGTAAAAGTACAACTTTATATGCGGCTCTTTTAGAAATCAATGCGAAAGACAAAAATATACTCACCGTTGAAGATCCAATTGAATATGCGATTGATGGTATTGGGCAAACACAAGTCAATAGTAAAGTTGATATGACCTTTGCAGTCGGGTTACGTGCGATTCTTCGTCAAGATCCAGATGTCGTGATGATAGGCGAAATACGTGATTTTGAAACAGCACGTATTGCCGTTCAAGCCAGTTTAACTGGGCATTTAGTCTTTTCAACCTTGCATACTAATAGTGCAATAGGAGCTGTGACACGATTAAGCGATATGGGTATTGAGCCTTTTTTATTATCAACAAGTCTACTAGGGGTACTGGCACAGCGCTTGGTACGTCGGTTATGTGATCGTTGTCGAGAATTACATACGCCAAACGATAAAGAGCGAGAAATACTCGGCAATCTTGTCATGCATGATTCACAAATGTATAGAGCAGTGGGCTGTAAAAAATGCAATATGACAGGCTATAGAGGCAGACTGGGGATCCACGAATTGCTCATTGTTAACGATGAAGTACAAGAGCTAATTCAATCTGGCGCAAGCGAGCTTGAAATTGAGCGTATTTGTCGGCTAAATTCAGCAAGTATTCGTGATGATGGTATTCTGAAAGTACTTGATGGACTTACAACACTCGAAGAAATCATGCGTGTAACAAGAGAGGGGTAACATGGCAACATTTAATTACAAAGCTCTTGATAAAAATGGCAAACAAAAAAAAGGCGTCTTAGAAGCTGATTCTGCGCGTCTCTTACGCCAACAATTGCGTTTTATGGGCCTTGTGCCGCTTGAAGTTAATTCCGTCAAGAGCAAAAAAACAACAAATAGCAGCTCAGTTTTTAACAGTAGAATTAAAACTGCCGAACTCGCGCTTGTTACTCGACAGTTATCGACCTTGGTAGCCGCGTCCATACCGATCGAAGAATGTTTAACGGCTGTTGCGGCGCAATGTGATAAACCTAAAATAAAAGCCATGATCACCTCTGTACGTGGAGGAGTTATTGAAGGGCATGATCTGGCAGAAAGTATGCGAAGTTTTCCGTTTATTTTTGATAACCTTTTTTGTTCTATGGTTGCGGCTGGTGAAAAATCAGGACACCTTGAGAAAGTGTTAGATAGACTGGCAGACTATACAGAGCAGCGCCAAGAAATGAAAAGTAAAATGATGCAGGCAATGATTTATCCAGTGGTTTTAACCCTAGTTGCGATTTCGGTAGTCTCTATCTTACTCACCTCAGTTGTGCCACAAGTGGTTGGACAATTTGAGCATATGGGAGCCACTTTACCTGGCTCGACTCAATTTTTAATTGCAATAAGTCATGCCCTCCGAGAGTATGGCTTATATTTCATTATTTTAGTAGTCGGGGGGATTGCTGCATTTAGATATTGGCTAACAAAAGGAAACAACCAACTAAAAATGGATCGCGTTTTACTCAAAATTCCTGTGATTGGCAGGGTGGCAAATGAATTAAATACAGCTCGCTTTGCACGCACATTAAGTATATTAAACAGCAGTGCTGTACCACTTATAGAAGCAATGGCAATTGCAGGTACCGTGCTTAGTAATCTATATATCAAATTAAAAGTAGCTGAGGCGACAGAGAAAATAACAGAAGGAACCAGTTTAGGCGCGGCGCTTAAAAATACCCAACTTTTTCCACCAATGATGTTGCACATGATAATCAGTGGTGAACAAAGTGGTGAACTAGGAAATATGCTAGAACGTGCGGCAGATAATCAAGATAAACAATTTTCAGCGCAAGTCACTGTAGCATTAGGCGTTTTTGAACCTGCATTGGTAATTTCAATGGCGGGGATAGTATTATTTATTGTCATGGCAATATTGCAACCCATCCTGCAATTAAATAATATAGTAGCTGGATCCTGAATTATCAAATCCCAATTTATAAATTTAATGTTACACAAAGGAAAACAAATGAAAAAGATTCTATCTACATCAACAAATCAAAAAGGTTTTACGTTACTTGAAATAATGGTGGTTATTGTTATTTTAGGGGTGCTGGCGGCAATGGTAGTGCCTAATTTGCTCGGAAATAAAGATAAAGCCGACATACAAAAGGCAAAAACTGATATTGTTTCACTTGAAAATGCATTGGATATGTACAAGTTAGACAATGGTACTTATCCAAGCACAGAGCAAGGGCTTGAAGCGTTAGTTAAGAAACCAAGTGGTGATCCAGTGCCACGTAATTATCGTGCGGATGGTTACATTAGACGTTTACCGCAAGATCCTTGGCATCATGACTACATACTAAACAACCCAGGTGAGCACGGAAAAATTGATATTTTATCCAAAGGCCCAGATGGTGAAGAAGGCACTGCTGATGATATTGGTAACTGGAAAGAATAAGATTAATTTATCTTAATGTTGCGACCTCATCATAAAAGAAATCATCAACAAGGTTTCACATTAGTTGAAGTTATGTTGACTATTGTACTGATTGGCATAACTGCGACTATCGTTGTGATGACTTTACCTGTTAACAAAAATAAAGCAACCGACCCTGATTGGCAGGCTGTGAGTTTTATTGCTTTGTTACAGCTTGCAGAAGATCAGGCGCTTATTTCAGGCAATGAATATGGGATAGTTTTAAAGGAAGGCAGTTATCAATTTACAAAATATAATTACCGTAAAAAAAAGTGGTTGCCGATCATCACAGGTGGTCTTAGTAGAAAAAGAACGTTGTCTGCTGATATACGCTTAACAAAGACATTAAAAGGCTCTGTTTGGGATAAAGTTGATCCTGTCGATGAGACATTTATAAAAGATGATGACCTGGTAAAAATAAAAGATGACAAAAAAATAAAATCATTGAAACCACAGGTATTTGTAATGTCCAGCGGTGAATTGACCCCTTTTACAGTGGAGTTTAGCAATTATAAAACAAAGAAATCTAGTTTTCTTTCTGTTGAAATGAATGGTGACATTACACGCAAGAAAGATCAATAAATCATGAATAACTTAAGTTTCAAAAAACAAGTTGGAATGACATTGATTGAGGTAATGCTAGCGCTAGCTATTCTTGGTATTTCTGGGCTTGCTGTTATGAATTCAGCAAGCACTGTTTTGACTAGTCAAGGGTATCTGCAAACAAAAACGATTGCATTTTGGGTTGCAAGTAATCGCTTGGCTGAATTGAAATTAGAACAGCAATGGCCAGATGAAAGCTGGACACATGAAAAGAAAAAAATGGCAAGAGAGTCATGGTATGTGCGTTATAAAACTGTTACGACTGGTAACCCCAACTTTAAAGCATTAGATATTGAAGTAAGTAAGAAAAAAGATGGTAACGCAATTGCTTATATTCGCACTTATATAGCTAAACCTGCAAATTTAGATAAGCCAGCACAATGAAGATGAAAATTGATGTAAGATCGCATCATGCAGGCTTTACACTACTTGAGATCATCATCGCCATCTCTATTTTTGCGTTCATAAGTATTGCTGGCTATCAAATATTACAAGGCGTATTACGCAGTAATGCGATAAGTAAAACGCACGACAACAATTTAGTTAAATTGCAACGTTCAATGTTAATTATTGAACAAGACTTTACACAAATAATTGCGAGAAAGTCGCGAAATGAGTCTGTTGATGCAAATCAGCAAAGCTTGTTGCGATGGGGGCATGGTCTTTTTTCATCAACAGATCAAGGCATCGAGTTTACGCGTTTAGGTTGGTCTAATCCGCTAAATGTATTGCCAAGATCTAACCTGTTAAGAGTGCGATATGTGCTCATTAATGGCAATTTAGAGCGACATTATTTTCTCTATCCAGATATTACAGCGGGGCAAAAGGCGTACAAGCAAATCTTATTTTCTAATGTTAGTAAGCTATCTTTTCGTTTTTGGGATGAAAAATGGACAAATCAATGGACTAACAAAGACAGTTTACCAAAAGGGATTGAAATTAGCTTTGAAACAAAAAAATACGGAGAACTAAAGCGTAAGTTTATCATTTTAGGTGGGGAGTACGTTAAATGATATACTTGCCCAGAAAGCAACGAGGTGTCGCCCTACTCACTGTACTTATGATTTTATCGATAATGATAGCGATTGCCGTTAACATGACGGGGCGTTTAACAAAGAGCATAAGACTAACAGAAGGCCTTGTTTTTTCGCAAAGTGCCTATTGGTATGGCCAAGCAGCCGCTGAGCAAGCAGTGATAGTGTTAAATAACGATTTTAAAGATAAGAATGTCGTAAGCCTTAATCAAACATGGGCAACCCCGAATTTGGCTTTTCCGCTGCAAAATGGCGGTATTTCTGGTAACTTTAAAGATATGCGTAGCTGTTTTAATGTCAATGCGCTTCGTCAATCAGCTCCTAGCAATAAACCATCTATTGTGGGACTGCAGTTTCAATTATTACTAAAAGAAATTGGCATTACTGGCGACAACGCAAAAATAATTGCTGATTCCACAAGAGATTGGGTTAACAAAAATAATATAACAAGTGGTTCCCAAGGTGCAGAAGATAGTTATTATCAAAGCCTCGGTGTTCCATATTTAACGGCAAATAAGTTAATGGTTGATATTAGCGAGTTGAGAGCAGTGCGAGGTGTTGGACAAAAAACATATGATGCAATAGTACCTTTTTTATGCGCAATTCCTGTAGCGGATCAAAAAATTAATGTAAATACTGTCTCTGCTAAACAACCAGAAATATTGTATGCACTCTTTGGCCAGAACAGCCAACTAAGCATAGAAGATTTTAAGCGGTTGTTAGCCGATAGGCCTGCAAGCGGCTGGAGTAGTGTTGATAACTTTCTATCAAATCCGTTATTGAGAGAATTTCAAGCCAGTGATAGTTTAAAAAAACAACTCTCAGTCAGTAGTGATTTTTTTCAACTTAATGGCCTTGTTAAATTTGAACAGCGTTTGTTAGCTATTAATTTGCTGTTTAAAATTAATAATAAAAAGGCAAAAATTATACGTTATCAATCGGGTGGATTTAAGTAATGGAGATAAAATTATGGATGAAAGATTAGTCATTCGTCTCGCCACTGAAGCCCATCAAATAAATAAGTGGCTTGTTTGGTCGGATATTGAAAATGAAATCATTGCCTCGGGAGAGGTTGAGAATTCAGAACAACTTAATTTGTTGTCTACCCAAGCACAATCGCGCTTGGTTATCTGCTTATTGCCCAGCGTTGATGTCTCAATTAAAGCTGTCATCATCAATGGCAAGCTTAATCGGCAACTTGAACAAGCACTCCCCTACATGCTTGAAGATGATTTCGCGACAGATGTTGAAAAGCTACATTTTAGTGTGTTTGAAAAACAAAAAGATCTTGTTCATGTCGCCGTATGTGATAAAGATAAAATAAAAAGGTGGCTATCATGGTTAAGCGATGCAGAGATTACTTGTTTTAAATTTATTCCTGAAGCACTCGCATTAACTGTACCTGACAATGATGAATCTGATTGGTATGCACTAAAACTTGCGGGTCAATGGCTTGTTCGCGAAAACAAATCCATTGGATGGGGATACGATGAAGAGAGACTTAATTTAGTATTGTCAACAAAAATAAATGAAGACGAGACACAAAATATCATAAGTTACAGTAAATTTGATAAAAAATTTCTCGGCAATTGGTCTTGCCCTAATCCAGTTCTCTCCATGAAAGTACTAGCCAAAGGAACCATCAATAATAAAATTAACTTGTTATCTGGAGAGTTCGCAATACAGAACGAAAATAATATACAAATATCACGCTGGCGTAATACAGCGATAGTAGTGGTCCTTATGTTTTTCTTTTCTCTGATCAATACTTATACACAAGCTGTACAAACCGAAAATAAAACACGCAATGTTAAAGCCCAAGTTGAATCCATTTATAAGAAATTATTCCCGAATTTTCCCACATTAAAATACTCACGGATCAGAAAAAAAATCAACAGTTTAGTTAAAAATACAGAGCAAACAAAACCTGCTGATTTTCTGGCCCTAATAAAGGATATTTCACCTTATTTTGCAAAGGATAAAGACATTAAAATGCTATCTGTGACATATCAAAGCACTAAGAATGAAATCGCTATTTTAGCCGTAGGTAAAGACTTTAAAACATTTGAAACGTTCCAGAAAATACTGCCCAAAACATTTGCATTAACGGAAGGGCCACTTGAGACTAAACCAGATGGCGTGACTGGCTTATTAACGATAAGGAGGAAATGATGGTTGAACAATTTAAACATTGGTGGGCATCGCTTAACTTCCGCGAAAAACAATTGGTGACCGCAGGCTGTGTCTTATTTGCTATCGCTGTGCTTTATTGGGGAATATGGAGCCCTATTAATACAAAGTTTGAAAAGGCTAAGTTAACATTTCAACGCGCAGAAAAAACACTTTTGTGGGTGGAAAAACAATCACAAGTTATTGTAAATAATGGTGGTGGCTTGCAAAAGCCAACAAATAAAATGACACTATCAGAGTTAATGACACAAACTGGAGGAAAATTTGGGATAAAATTTACTAGAATTGTTCCTAAAAAACAAAGGGTTGCAGTATCCCTTGACAATATTGCATTTAACCGCGTTGCAGACTGGCTTGTGTATTTAAGAAATAATTACGGAGTAGTTGTCATTGATCTTGATTTAGAAAAAGCCAAACAGCAGGGTTATATCAAAGTAAATCGACTATCGCTTGGTTATCAAAAGGCATGATAAAAAATGAATTATTTAGCTGACAATAAAAGAAAAATTATCGCATTCTATATCATACTGTACATGATATTTATCGTTACTGAGTTGCCCGCAAAAATTATACCTTATTTTATTCCTGCTAATGCAGGCGTGAAGATAATGGGCTTGCAGGGCTCACTTTGGAGCGGACAAGCAACTCAGATTGCTTATAAGCAACAAGAGCCTGTAAATAACGTAAAATGGTCTGTTAGCTGGTTTTCATTATTTTTATTAAAAATAAAACTTAACGTTGCATTTAATAATAACAAGCAAATATCTGGACAAGGAGCTGTTGCAATAGGCTTTTCTGGCATCTCAGTTGAGGATATGACCATCAATACCAATGCCAATGAACTAATTAAGCTTTCAAAACAAATTATACCAGCAAAAGTTTCAGGACCTGTTGCAATTGTTATCAAGCATGCAACACAAGGACAACCGTATTGTAGCGAGTTAAATGCACGAATAAACTGGAAAAAGGCAATTATCACCGCAGATGCGATCGCGATTAAATTAAACAATCCAATCGTTAACATTAAGTGTGATAGAGGTGAAGTGATAGCTAAACTCACACAAAATTCAAATGAAATAACAAGTAATGCTACCGTAGAATTAAAAGCTGGAAATATTTATAAATTAAATGGATCTGTTAAAGCGAAAGATAAATTAGATCCTAATATCAAACAGCTATTAGGATTTATAGGCTCTAAACAGGCTGATGGATCAATTCCATTTAACATCAGTGGCAAATTATAGATAGTAACCCCAAGTTATTTCACGTTGCTTTGGTAGGAGGCGTAGATCCGCGAAACAAAAACCAGCCCTGCTCAGACAGCAATGAAACTTGTCTGAAGACATAACAACATAAAAAACCATCTTGATTTCACTATTTACTCTATAGAGAACCAAGACTATACCCGTTATCATTCAAAATGCGCAGCCCTTAGCCCAGCCATCAAATAAAAGCGCAACTGAGGTAATAGCTACTCCCTTGCTTGTTATGTTTTGATATTCCACTCACTTTTAGCTGATATAAATAACCACTTAAGAATTTCATGCATTACTTTGTAAATGCGATCATAAAACTCTTCATATTCTTTGCAGTCAGATATTTCATGTTTAAGAAAAGAAAGTAACTTACCGACACTTTGCTCTAAATCCATTGTTTTTATTGTCAGCTAGTCAATAGCTTTAATAAGTACGTTATCTGATTTTTTGCTAAATTATCAAATAACTTATGTTCTTTATTATATTTTGGTCTACGTACCAATTCGTCAGCATCCTTAACCTACTGTTGGTACTGAGCTTCATTCTTCTGAGATTGGCACATAGTTCCTGGATGATGCCAATTTAATATGAATTAGTTAATTTTGCTAAGTAAGTATTCTTGTCATCTTAAGCGATAACTTTCGCACCACTGATAATTTGAAAGACATTACTTCCTAATGCATTAAAACTAATTAGTGATAAAAATAATAATAGAAGACTAGATTTGTACATGATGAATCCTGAAAACTAACAGTATTATTATGTTTTTGATTTAATTTCTATGCATAAATTATTTCTTACGCACCAGTGTGAGTCCGTCTGCTATAGGCAACATAGTCAAATCTACCCTTTGGTCATTTTTTATTTTTTCATTCAGAGCCTGCATTGCAAGGATATCTGTATCAGATATTCTTGTTTTCAAGTCATCATCTAGTAACTCAGGATCAACAACAGAGCCAAAAAGAAAAACGTTATCAATAGCAATGAGTCCGCCAGGGCGTAACAGTTTTAGTGATTTTTCATAATACCCGTCGTAATTTAGCTTATCTGCGTCAATGACAGAAAAATCAAACTTATTTTCTTGCCCATCATTTATTAGCCCATCAAGAGTATCTAATGCAGGACCAATTCGAAGATCAATCTTATTTTCCACACCAGCTTGTTTCCAGTATTTCTTGCCTATATTTACCCACTCTGAATTAATGTCACAAGTAACAGTGATGCTATTATCGGGCATTGCCAATGCGACACTTAGTGTGCTGTATCCTGTGTACGTACCAATTTCTAGGTTTTTTTTTGCGCCAAGGATCTTCACTAACAATGCCATAAATTGACCTTGTTATGGTGGAATTTGCATAATTGCACTGGAGTCATTAGCTGTAACCTCTCGCAATTCTCTTAAGGCGTCATGTTCGCGTAGTGATACAGAAAGTATATATTCATATAATCCTCTCGATATTTGAATGTCATATTTTTTCACTTACTCTCCTAAAAAACATAACGGGTCTACTCTCCTAAAAAACATAACGGGTATGTAGAATTATTGGTTTTATTTATTTGTTATTAAAAAGAACACTTTAACAATTAAAAACATTTACGTTTTTTAAAATTTTATTTTCCATGAGTGAACATTGAATTTCGCTTGTATGTGACCTAAAACTTTACGATTAAGCTTCTTTATACTAGGGATTACTACGGGGCTCGTCGTAATGACGGCTACGGCTGGTTTAGCGTAGACTGCTAATATTTATTAGATCATAACTAAGGTAAGCAATCAAGGATTTAAAAGAAATAGCCAAAAATAATTAAGAGAGCATAACAATGCCCATTTTTGGATAAATTCTACAGCCTCAACGCCTTGCTCAGCGCCGTAAAAATAAGCATTTTCTCAGCAGCTAAAAATTTCACAACGTGCAGAAAATGCGAGTTTTTATGTCACACTGTAGAACTTTGTTATATTTCTTTTTCTATCTCAGCCTGCAGTTTTTCCAATGATTCTAATATTTTCATAAACTTACCTCCAAATGAAGTTACTTTATATTCAACTTTTGGAGGAACCTCATTGTAAGAGATACGCTCCAATATACCAAACTCTATATTTTTCCTTAAACAACTATTAAGTACTTTCGTAGTTAAGCCATCTATACTCTTAACCATTTTACCTGGACGATTAATCCCTTCTGATAAGAGCTTATATACTGTTAGTGACCATTTACAGCCATAAATTGTTTCTACCATACGAGCTACTTTTTCAGGAGCATACTTTCTTTCAACTTTTTTCTCTATGATTTTCATTAAGATAGACCATTAAGTTCTTACTGTACCACATTGTACATACTTTCTTATTATACCCAATATCCATAAACTAACTACTTCACCTAATAAATTATGGAGTTAATATATGAAAATACAACACAGCCTATCGCTTTGATTATAGGCGGTTCAAGTGGCATAGGCTTAGCTACAGCTAAAAAACTTTTAAAGCGTGGCATTGCTACGGTCATCCTTGGAAACAAAAAAGACAAATTAGAACAAGCAAAATCTTATTTAGAAAAATATGGAAATATTAATACACTACAGGCTAACTTATATAACTTTAATGACGTAGAAGAGATTTTAAATGTTATAAATAACAAGCTTAAAAACATTAAATATTTAGTTAATTCCGCAGGTCACTTCAAACCCACCAGTTTTTTAAAACATAGCAATGATGACTATAATTCTTACATGGAATTAAATCGTTCTCTATTCTTTATTTCACAAGCAGTTGCTAAAAATATGATTAAAAGTAGTGGTGGATCCATTGTTAATATAGGTTCAATGTGGGCCAAGCAGGCTATAAAAGCAACACCATCTTCGGCCTATTCAATGGCTAAAGCAGGGTTACATGCACTAACACAACATATGGCAATGGAGTTAGCTGAATTTAATATACGTGTTAATGCGGTTTCACCTGCCGTTGTTAAAACACCAATATATGAAGAATTTATTGACAAGGACGATTTTGATGAAACTCTGTCAAGTTTTAATGATTTTCACCCTATAGGAAGAATAGGTAAACCTGAAGATGTTGCTAATGCTATTGATTTTTTACTTAGTTCAGAATCGTCTTGGATTACTGGAGCTATCTGGGATGTGGATGGCGGAGTAATTGCGGGAAGAAATTAAAAAAATAATGCTCTCGTATTAGATAAATGCGGGAGCAATACTCTACTTTAAATATAACGTTTAAGTTCACCTGCATTTTGGAGCGGAGCGGAAAAATGTCAGGTGCAACGATTTGTTATACATATATTCTCTTTTGTCTTTCTTCTCAACGGTTAGACTAAGAAACCGTAGGGGGGGGGGTGAAATTCTGTCCTTTCAATTTAGCATTTAGCCAAGCAAAATATTTTTATAATTAATTTTCTTTTTTTTATAAAAATTTTGGTTTGGCGGATTTTATTAAAAGCTATGAACTTTTAATTTACTACCAAAACCCCTATGTTTTTTTAACCATTGTTGCCATTTCGTTATTTTTCACATTCTTCAAGGCGTTGGCAACTACATACTCTTTGACAAGTTTAGCTTTGCTGATTTTTGCTCCATTCGGTATAGCTCAAACAAGTTTGGCCCTACTCTCATTTGTCGCAAAAATTTGACTCGTGCGATTGGCTTTATGAGCGATTCAATTAAGAAAACTAGAATAAAAATCACTCCAGCTCAGAAATTAGAGTACGCAAAATTAATGGTTGATGAAGATTATTCAGTTAAGCAAATTATCGAGCTATCTGGCGCCTGTTCTTCTGCTGTTGCTCGCTGGAAGAAACAATATTTATCTGAACTTGAAGGTGTTGTCCAGTCTAATAAAACTGCTTTAGATCCTCAAGAAAGACGTATTCAAAAGCTTGAGAAGCAACTAAAATCAGCTAGAAAGGATAATGAAATACTAAAAAAGGCAACTGCCTTTTTCATTCGAGACAATCCTGCTTTACTGTAATCTCGAAAATGAAAAAGGCCGATACATCATTACCTTTGCAACGATTATGCGCGGTATTTGGCGTTTCATTGTCAAGTTATTATGATCATAAAAAAATGCTGGTTCGGCCATCTAAAGATGAAAATATCAGTTTAAGAATAGACGCCCTCCATCAAGAACACTTACATTGTTTTGGAAAAAGGCGCATGCAAAAAGCGCTTGAAAAAGAGGGAGTAAATATTGGTATATTTAAGGTAGCAAGGCTTATGAAAGATGCAGGAATCGTTGCTAAGACACCGAAAAAGCCTCATTACTATCTTGCGGGCAATGAGAAGCCAACGATCCCCAATTTATTGAAAAGGACGTTTAATCCAGAAACCCTCAATACACATTGGGTTGGTGATATTACTTACATTAGAAATCATCAAGGGTGGAGCTACCTTGCAACCGTACTGGATTTAAGTACCCGAGAGATAGTTGGGTATGCAATGTCGAGGGGGTGTAAACCTAACTATGTAAATACCCTTTTAGATATGACGAGCAATCTCCTCCTCAAATTCGATTTTAAACCGATTCAAAGCTGGTTTCCAATCTCTAATTGGCATGGTCCATTTTTTAGATGCTGCCTTAATTGCCAAGTAGACAACTTTGAAGGCGGCGGCATCATTTGGAAACACCTTTCTCGTTTTAACTGACTTTCTTATCACGCTGTTTAATGATTCAATCGCATTGGTGGTGTAAATCACTTTGCGAATATCTGCTGGATAAGAAAATAGCGTATTTAAATTCTCCCAATGAATCTGCCATGAACGGCTTATTTGAGGGTATTTATCATCCCATTTTTCAGAGAAATGCTCTAATTCCAACCTGGCTTCATCTTCGGTAACTGATTGATATATTGATTTCAAATCAGAGGCGACAGCCTTGTAGTCTTTGTAAGGAACAAACTTCATCGAATTACGCACCATATGGACGATACAAAGCTGAATTTTAGTTTTTGGAAAGGTGGCGTTAATGGCTTCAGGGAAGCCTTTTAGGGCATCTACGCAGGCGATTAGCATATTTTTCATGCCTCTATTTTGAAGGTCGGTCATCACTGAAAGCCAGAATTTAGCGCCTTCATTTTCTGATATCCACATAGCCAACAATTCTTTGTGCCTTCCAAGTTCACGCCTAAAGCAAGGTAAATCGCTTTATTAATGACTCGTTTATCTTGGCGTATTTTTAAAACAATACAGTCCATATAAACGATCGGATAAGTTGCATCTAAAGGCCTGCTTTGCCAGTCAATCACTTCTTCCATAACCGCATTTGTGACTTGAGAGACAAGCCCAGCAGATATATCAGCACCATACATTTCCTGAAATGTCGCTGTAATATCACGCGTACTCATTCCCTTCGCGTAAAGCGTTAGGATTTGAGGATCCATGCCTGTTATACGAGTTTGACCTTTTTTTACAAGCTGTGGCTCAAAGGTTCCCTCTCTATCGCTAGGTGTTTGAATTTCGATATTTCCATGATCACCTTTAAGAAACTTGGTGGAATAACCATTGCGATTATTACCACCATTATGCTCCTTAGGCTGATCTTTCTCATAACCGAGGTGATAACTAATTTCAGAACGGAGCGCTGCTTCAACTGTGATTTTGGTGAGCATAGCGCTGAGTTGATTGAGATCTTCAGGTGTTTTTAGATCTTTAGCTAATTCATTAGCGAGGGCCTGCATTTTATCTGTGATCATTATATTACTCATTATTTAGTCCTTTTATAGATTATACATAATAAGTATTTACACAGTTCTTTTTACACCCTCTGCCGTTGAGTGGCGCGTATTTTGCGGCTCTTTTGCAAAATGCGTGACGCTTACGGCAGTCATTGTGCATGCGATTGTTATGCATTTTTTACCCACGGATTCAATAACTCTACCGTACTTTGCTCCATATCTGAACGACAAGCCCAGAAACCGCAATTAACCCATCTATTGCAGGCATTGGCTTGCCTAGCAATTCGGCATTGCCTTGAATTGCTCCCCATTTAACTGAAACATCAATATTTATAGGAACTATTCGACCTTCAAAGCGTTTCTTTAAGTCCTCTTCTACCCACAATTGTAATTTTCTTTTCCTTGCTTCATCAGTTGATTTTTCAATACCTTTCTCTATTTCACCGAATGTTAACACACTAAGATATAAGCTTTCTTCATCTTGATTTTGCATCCATGAAATAACATTTTTATCTGCTCGAGGTTTTATAACTTCAGATATTACACAGGTATCTAAAAGGTATTTCATAATTCAATATTTCTTGGTAACTCTCCATTTCTTGAAATATCTAGTTCAACTTCCATTAGAGGGGAGTTTCTTAAAAATGTTACCAAGTCCATTTTAGGTTTTGTGATTTTTTTATAATCTTCAAATGAAAGAACAACTACAGCGTTATTTCCATGTTTTGTAACAAATTGAGGTTCATTTGATATTGCATTTTCAACCAATTGGCTAAATTTGCTTTTTGCATCTTGAAGTTGCCATGTATTACTTTTCATAACGCCTAATCCTTTTCGTTAAAACTAGTCAGACTAGATTTTATATTTATTTTTAGTATTTGTCAATCCTTTTGAGTAGACATGCATAACGAGGCTGTAGAATTAACCTCTATTTATTGTTTTTGATTAATATTTATACTTTAACGATAAGTTACTGCTTTAACAATTAAAAACATTCAATTATCCAAAATAAGTTTTATTGTTAATATTATTCAGGATAAATAGAGATTACTTGGCTTATCATGACTATTTAGGCTGTCTCGAGAGAATACTACTGGCTATAAGTGGGTAACGTGGGTCTAGTGAAGTGCTATTCTGAGCTTTTCTATATTATGAACAAGACAGTACATCTGCCATTGACTATTTACTTTTTCTTGGCCTCTAAGCGTAAATTTATTCATGCCTTTATTTACGCTAATATTAGCAAATACCGGCTCAATTGTGCCTAATCTTTTACTGTATTGCCTTCTACCCATTGGACTATCTATCTTTATGCGCATCTTATCGGTATACGATAGTTTTTCTTCTTTACAATTCTTTTTGAATTGCACTTGCCTACCTATTTTTAAAGGTGCTTTACCCATGCATTGGCTTTGTAATGGGCAAGCCTTACAATCTTTTAAGTAACCAACGAAGCTAATATATAGTCGCTCTCCACTTTTGAAGTAATCACCACTACACCACATAATATTACCAGCAGGACAACGACAAGATTTGTCTTTCTCATCATAATGGAAGTCGGCTGAGCTAAAGCGTCTTGGTTTACCTTTACTACGTTTTAATCGTCGTTTCTCTTGTTCTGTGTGATACGTTTCACTCACTTTAAATAACGGATTTCGACTTCTAAATTGAGTGTCTGCAACATAGCTATCAAGTCCTGTACCCGCAAGATATTTCATATTAGCTTCACTGTGAAAACCACTGTCTGCTGTAAACTTTGCTTTGGATAAACTATCCGAAGTACCTAGTCTCGTTAATTCAGCATCGAGTTGCTTGATGGCAGGTGCTAACGTTTGTTGCTCTCCCACAGAGCCCCATGTTTGGGCTTGTAGAATGACTTGGTGTTTATCATCATTAATAGCAATACCATTGTAGCCTTGAATAGTACCTTTCGATGTCGTCATTTTGGCACTGTCAGGATCGGTAATATTACTTTTAACTGGCTTACCTTTACTGCCATATTTTTCTTCTTTTGTTGCGAGATAATCAGCAATTTTAGCAGCACTTCTATCAAGTTTAGCTTTTTGTTTTAAGTCATGCTCTATCTGCTCTTCACCACAATCATCTTGTGATTGATGCCTCTCAACAATACGTTGACTCGCTTTTTCTAACTTAAGTTGCTTGCGCTCTAACTCTGCAAAAGTACCACTCCACTCTTTACTTGCATTAGACTTTATTTTACAGCCATCGATGGCAAACATATTGCGAGCAATTAATCCTTCTTCATCACATATCATCAACACTTGCGTAAATAGAGGCGCTATTTGTTCGCTCATACGAGCAACAAAAGAAGCGACAGAAGTATAGTGAGGTTGCACATCTCCCGATAAACTCATAAATAAGATGTTCGTTTCACAAGCCGTTGCAATTTTACCACTCGATACTAAACCATCAGCTTCGCCTAACACAATTATCTTTAACATAACTCTGGAGGATATGCTGCGGCTGCCTTTTTATCATTGTTATAGCATTTATCAAACGATGTTAAATCAAGTTTATTATCAACAATATGAGATAAAGCATACTCAAAAGTACCAGCTAATATTTGTGATGAGAAATCAATAGGAATGAACTTACTTTAGCAGGCAAGTAGGGTTTATAATTTGCCATAAAAGTTTTCGATGAGTGAATAATATCTATTAGATAGCATCGATGAACTACAGGCAAGGTTAATCATTAAACAATTCACTAAAATAAGAAAATACACTGAAAAGTGTCTTTTTGGATAAATTCTACAGCCTCAACGCCAAATTCAGTGGCCGCTGGCAGATATAAGATGAACTCTGCAAACACACTGAACTATGATATAAAATGACCTCTGAAAAAAAAACTGCGCTGCCAGCGGTCGACTGGAATTTTTTGTTAGCTTACTTCGCAGGCTGAGGAAGCTTTTTTCCATGAAGAAGGTTGTGGCAAATGACCCAAAAATTTACTTTTTTTACTTTACCAAAGCTTTCTTGCAATGGATATGCACTTTCTATATGAAATCTCATTTTACCTCGTTCTTTCCATGCCCGATAAACAACTTGATAATAAATTTCAGAGTCATTGTTTTGATCAATTTTGCAACTACAATAACGGCTATAGCCTCCGTGGTAACAGAATTGTTCAGGTAAGGTTTCTATAATCTGAGGTAAATATTTAGATAGCTTAAAACGGGCTATATCAAAAACTCTTTCATCTGATGGATACGGGTATATTTGCGTAGATTCTAAGTTTTCTTGTTCCTTAATGCCACGAGTAAATACGTGATGCGAAAAGGTAAAAAATAGAGTGTAGCTTTCATTCCTCTTATGGTGCTGAAATGCATGTTTGCAGGCATTTAAATGGCTAAAATCATACTTCGTGCCGTCAATATTAAAGCTTTTCCATTGCTGAACTTCATTATCAGGGAAGTTAAAGATTTTTTGATTTGCCACTACTGATGTTTTCCTTACCCCAGAAATAACAAAGGCTCCATCTAGGGAGCCTTCGCCAAGAAATAATCTTGGATTCAGAACGTCATTACCGGGCACAGCCTCGACCTCAAAAAGGTTACGTGATGTCACATCAAAAGATATGTCTGCTACATCAATTAGTAATAAGTATACTACACTTTACCCTAATGTCAAAAACTAAAGTTCTTTTAGAACTTAAAGCTATCTCTGGCTAAGACTTACACTAAGCATAGCAGCTTACTGAACACGAGATCAAGTAAGCTAACGCCAGCAATAACCGGAATTTTGTAGCGGTGAGAGGCTTGTGCTAGGCTCTTTTAGCACAAATGAACACCGCAGAAAAATGTCCGAGTTAATTGCTTTTGTTAGATTTATAATGCCCCAGGAAATCTAAACAGTAAAATTAAGATTCTTATTCCTGTTTGAGATAATATCTATCAAAATAGGAGAATTACCATGAGCAAAAAAAGAACAACTTATTCTGCTGAGTTTAAAAGTAGACTTGTACTGGAGTTATTGGAAAATGAAAAAACAATAGCTGAGATTGCAAATGAAAATAATATCACCCCTAAGAATCTTCAGAATTGGAAAAAAATATTCCTGGAAAATGCTGTTATTGCAATGGAGCCAGCAAAAGCGGTTAAGGAATATAAGCTAGAGCTTGTTGCTGCTCAAGAAGAAAACGAAATGCTAACAAAAATTGTCGGTAAAATGACTGTTGAAAAGGAGTGGCTTGAAAAAAAGCTAAAAAGCTTGGGCTTATCTCATAAGAAGAAGTTAATTAATCCCAAGCTAGAAAACCTATCTGTATCACAGCAATGTGAGCTATTGAATTTGAATCGAAGTACTTTTTACTACACTGAAAAAGTGAATAATAAAAAGCATGAGATTCAGCAGGAAATAGCCAAAGTATTTGATAAAACACCAATTTACGGCGCTAAAAAGGTGCATCAACAGCTTCTAGAAAATGGAGTCAAGGCATCTTTAAACACGGTAGCAACATATCGAAAGGAGCTGGGTTTAAAGGCTATTTTAGCGGTTAAGCAAGTAACAACCACCGTACCCAATAAGCAACATCAGAAATACAGTTATAAGCTTAGAGGCCTTAATATTTCACATGCTAATCAGGTATGGAGCACAGATATAACCTACATCAAAGTCAAGGGTGGAATAGTTTACCTTGCTGCGGTCATTGATTGGCATTCGAAAGCCGTCCTATCACACAAAATATCGAATACGATGGATTGTGCACTGGTAATGAACGTCTTGGATGCGGCCTTAGATCGCTATGGAAAACCTGAGATATTCAATACAGATCAAGGAAGTCAGTATACAAGCGATGTGCATACTCAAAAATTAAAACAGAACGGGATCACGATATCAATGGACGGGAAAGGCCGTGCCACTGATAATATTTGCATTGAAAGATTTTACCGAAGCGCAAAATGCGAGCGTATTTATCTAAATGAATATGAAACTATCAAAGATTTACAAGAAGATGTATCCGATTACATTGAGTTTTATAATCACGAACGATTTCATGAAACATTGAAATATAAAAAACCAATGAATGTTTACCAAGAAGGAATTAAGGCGAGCTTAGCTTTATCAAAGGTATCTTAACTGTGGAATAAGAAATATTAAATAACTGTCTTGACTCTTTGGGTAGGTATACACAGCCATGTTTGGTTCAATACTGAATCCACCCAAAATGAAAAAAGCCATCACTGCTGCTGATAGTTTGTATACCTCTCTCTGTCCTTCACTCTCACGTAAGTCGTACCCTTGAGCAAGAGCAATAGCTCTTGTTGCAATATTATTGTCGATTAGGACATGGAATTTTGTGCTCTTAAAAGCTGTGACATACATCTAATCACTTAAACAATATTGATCAGGTATATTCGACGGCTGAACGATATAAGGATCTGCTTCCCTCACTATCTTTTCAATTTCTTCCATCTCTTCTTGTGAGACAGGTGAATTTATTACCCTAAGTTCCATAAATACTCATCAGAAAATCTAACGAGGCTGTAGAATTAACCTCTATTTATTGTTTTTGATTAACATTTATACTTTAACGATAAGTTACTGCTTTAACAATTAGAAACATTCAATTATCCAAATTAAGTTTTATTGTTAATATTATTCAGGATAAATAGAGATTACTTGGCTTATCATGACTATTTAGGCTGTCTCGAGAGAATACTACTGGCTATAAGTGGGTAACGTGGGTCTAGTGAAGTGCTATTCTGAGCTTTTCTATATTATGAACAAGACAGTACATCTGCCATTGACTATTTACTTTTTCTTGGCCTCTAAGCGTAAATTTATTCATGCCTTTATTTACGCTAATATTACCAAATACAGGCTCAATTGTGCCTAATCTTTTACTGTATTGCCTTCTACCCATTGGACTATCTATCTTTATGCGCATCTTATCGGTATACGATAGTTTTTCTTCTTTACAATTGTTTTTGAATTGCACTTGCCTACCTATTTTTAAAGGTGCTTTACCCATGCATTGGCTTTGTAATGGGCAAGCCTTACAATCTTTTAAGTAACCAACGAAGCTAATATATAGTCGCTCTCCACTTTTGAAGTAATCACCACTACACCACATAATATTACCAGCAGGACAACGACAAGATTTGTCTTTCTCATCATAATGGAAGTCGGCTGAGCTAAAGCGTCTTGGTTTACCTTTACTAGGTTTTAATCGTCGTTTCTCTTGTTCTGTGTGATACGTTTCACTCACTTTAAATAACGGATTTCGACTTCTAAATTGAGTGTCTGCAACATAGCTATCAAGTCCTGTACCCGCAAGATATTTCATATTAGCTTCACTGTGAAAACCACTGTCTGCTGTAAACTTTGCTTTGGATAAACTATCCGAAGTACCTAGTCTCAAAAATTCAGCATCGAGTTGCTTGATGGCAGGTGCTAACGTTTGTTGCTCTCCCACAGAGCCCCATGTTTGGGCTTGTAGAATGACTTGGTGTTTATCATCATTAATAGCAATACCATTGTAGCCTTGAATAGTACCTTTCGATGTCGTCATTTTGGCACTGTCAGGATCGCTAATATTACTTTTAACTGGCTTACCTTTACTGCCATATTTTTGTTCTTTTGTTGCGAGATAATCAGCAATTTTAGCAGCACTTCTATCAAGTTTAGCTTTTTGTTTTAAGTCATGCTCTATCTGCTCTTCACCACAATCATCTTGTGATTGATGCCTCTCAAGAATACGTTGACTCGCTTTTTCTAACTTAAGTTGCTTGCGCTCTAACTCTGCAAAAGTACCACTCCACTCTTTACTTGCATTAGACTTTATTTTACAGCCATCGATGGCAAACATATTGCGAGCAATTAATCCTTCTTCATCACATATCATCAACACTTGCGTAAATAGAGGCGCTATTTGTTCGTTCATACGAGCAACAAAAGAAGCGACAGAAGTATAGTGAGGTTGCACATCTGCCGATAAACTCATAAATAAGATGTTCGTTTCACAAGCCGTTGCTATTTTACCACTCGATACTAAACCATGAGCTTCGCCTAACAAAATTATCTTTAACATAACTCTGGAGGATATGCTGCGGCTGCCTTTTTATCATTGTTATAGCATTTATCAAACGATGTTAAATCAAGTTTATTATCAACAATATGAGATAAAGCATACTCAAAAGTACCAGCTAATATTTGTGATGAGAAATCAATAGGAATGAACTTACTTTAGCAGGCAAGTCGGGTTTATAATTTGCCATAAAAGTTTTCGATGAGTGAATAATATCTATTAGATAGCATCGATGAACTACAGGCAAGGTTAATCATTAAACAATTCACTAAAATAAGAAAATACACTGAAAAGTGTCTTTTTGGATAAATTCTACAGCCTCAACGCTAAGTTCACAGGCGCAGCAAGTTAGAACGATTTTTGCGCTTTTGCAAAAAACGGGCTGGCTTGATGTGTCCTAGTGCAACTTTTTGTTAGCTTCCTGTATACAACCTTGTAGCTGTTTCTAGTTTTGTGAAGTCACAAGAGATATTAACGAAGGTAGGGATTTTTTTTACGGTTACCATTTTGTATAGTTTTTCTGCTTTTTTGAGTAACTTATCTCTGTGAGATCTTATATAGTTTATCTCTTTAAATAAGAGAAACTGATATTTAATATCCATTGAAGATACATTAAATTTCTTTATACATTTACTTAGAACTGGGATCATATTATTGAGTTGGACAAGTGCCAATAAATCGCCCTCAGAAGTGCCATCAAAAACTTTGAAAGCGGTTGGACTACTATTTTTTATTTTTTCGTGTTTTGGTTTTGCAGAAGTTAATGGAGCGATATAATCTAATCCGTTGACAGATAACAATATACCTACAAACGGTTTAGCTTCAGAGTAGTTATTGGGTACTTTATGATCTGATTTTTTGAGGTGCTGGATATACTTTTCATCCACTGTAAAGAATTTCAAATTCAAGTTACTGCTCCGTTATATACGACTAAGCCCCTGTAAAGGGGCTTAGAAGAGTTTTATCGTTCACACTTATGGTAGTGAATCACCAATTTTATAGCTCGCCTTTTAGGTCGCGAATCACCTACAACTTAATTATAAACCATCCTTGTTAATATTGCAACTACCTATAACACTAGACTCTGATAAGCAAACGAACGAGGCTGTAGAATTAACCTCTATTTATTGTTTTTGATTAACATTTATACTTTAACGATAAGTTACTGCTTTAACAATTAGAAACATTCAATTATCCAAAATAAGTTTTATTGTTAATATTATTCAGGATAAATAGAGATCACTTGGCTTATCATGACTACTTAGGCTGTCTCGAGAGAATACTACTGGCTATAAGTGGGTAACGTGGGTCTAGTGAAGTGCTATTCTGAGCTTTTCTATATTATGAACAAGACAGTACATCTGCCATTGACTATTTACTTTTTCTTGGCCTCTAAGCGTAAATTTATTCATGCCTTTATTTACGGTAATATTACCAAATACCGGCTCAATTGTGCCTAATCTTTTACTGTATTGCCTTCTACCCATTGGACTATCTATCTTTATGCGCATCTTATCGGTATACGATAGTTTTTCTTCTTTACAATTCTTTTTGAATTGCACTTGCCTACCTATTTTTAAAGGTGCTTTACCCATGCATTGGCTTTGTAATGGGCAAGCCTTACAATCTTTTAAGTAACCAACGAACCTAATATATAGTCGCTCTCCACTTTTGAAGTAATCACCACTACACCACATAATATTACCAGCAGGACAACGACAAGATTTGTCTTTCTCATCATAATGGAAGTCGGCTGAGCTAAAGCGTCTTGGTTTACCTTTACTACGTTTTAATCGTCGTTTCCTTGTTCTGTGTGATACGTTTCACTCACTTTAAATAACGGATTTCGACTTCTAAATTGAGTGTCTGCAACATAGCTATCAAGTCCTGTACCCGCAAGATATTTCATATTAGCTTCACTGTGAAAACCACTGTCTGCTGTAAACTTTGCTTTGGATAAACTATCCGAAGTACCTAGTCTCGTTAATTCAGCATCGAGTTGCTTGATGGCAGGTGCTAACGTTTGTTGCTCTCCCACAGAGCCCCATGTTTGGGCTTGTAGAATGACTTGGTGTTTATCATCATTAATAGCAATACCATTGTAGCCTTGAATAGTACCTTTCGATGTCGTCATTTTGGCACTGTCAGGATCGGTAATATTACTTTTAACTGGCTTACCTTTACTGCCATATTTTTGTTCTTTTGTTGCGAGATAATCAGCAATTTTAGCAGCACTTCTATCAAGTTTAGCTTTTTGTTTTAAGTCATGCTCTATCTGCTCTTCACCACAATCATCTTGTGATTGATGCCTCTCAACAATACGTTGACTCGCTTTTTCTAACTTAAGTTGCTTGCGCTCTAACTCTGCAAAAGTACCACTCCACTCTTTACTTGCATTAGACTTTATTTTACAGCCATCGATGGCAAACATATTGCGACCAATTAATCCTTCTTCATCACATATCATCAACACTTGCGTAAATAGAGGCGCTATTTGTTCGCTCATACGAGCAACAAAAGAAGCGACAGAAGTATAGTGAGGTTGCACATCTCCCGATAAACTCATAAATAAGATGTTCGTTTCACAAGCCGTTGCAATTTTACGACTCGATACTAAACCATGAGCTTCGCCTAACAAAATTATCTTTAACATCACTCATGGAGGATATGCTGCGGCTCCCTTTTTATCATTGTTATACCATTTATCAAACGATGTTAAATCAAGTTTATTATCAACAATATGAGATAAAGCATACTCAAAAGTACCAGCTAATATTTGTGATGAGAAATCAATAGGAATGAACTTACTTTGGCAGGACAAGTCGGGTTTATAATTTGCCATAAAAGTTTTCGATGAGTGAATAATATCTATTAGATCACATCGATGAACTACAGGCAAGGTTAATCATTAAAGAATTCACTAAAATAAGAAAATACACTGAAAAGTGTCTTTTTGGATAAATTCTACAGCCTCAACGCCAAGTTCAGTGGCCGCTGGCAGATATAAGATGAACTCTGCAAACACACTGAACTATGATATAAAATGACATCTGAAAAAAAAACTGCGCTGCCAGCGGTCGACTGGAATTTTTTGTTAGCTTACTTCGCAGGCTGAGGAAGCTTTTTTCCATGAAGAAGGTTGTGGCAAATGACCCAAAAATTTACTTTTTTTACTTTACCAAACCTTTCTTGCTATGGATATGCACTTTCTATATGAAATCTCATTTTACCTCGTTCTTTCCATGCCCGATAAACAACTTGATAATAAATTTCAGAGTCATTGTTTTGATCAATTTTGCAACTACAATAACGGCTATAGCCTCCGTGGTAAGAGAATTGTTCAGGTAAGGTTTCTATAATCTGAGGTAAATATTTAGATAGCTTAAAACGGGCTATATCAAAAACTCTTTCATCTGATGGATACGGGTATATTTGCGTAGATTCTAAATTTTCTTGTTCCTTAATGCCACGAGTAAATACGTGATGCGAAAAGGTAAAAAATAGAGTGTAGCTTTCATTCCTCTTAGGGTGCTGAAATGCATGTTTGCAGGCATTTAAATGGCTAAAATCATACTTCGTGCCGTCAATATTAAAGCTTTTCCATTGCTGAACTTCATTATCAGGGAAGTTAAAGATTTTTTGATTTGCCACTACTGATGTTTTCCTTACCCCAGAAATAACAAAGGCTCCATCTAGGGAGCCTTCGCCAAGAAATAATCTTGGATTCAGAACGTCATTACCGGGCACAGCCTCGACCTCAAAAAGGTTACGTGATGTCACATCAAAAGATATGTCTGCTACATCAATTAGTAATAAGTATACTACACTTTACCCTAATGTCAAAAACTAAAGTTCTTTTAGAACTTAAAGCTATCTCTGGCTAAGACTTACACTAAGCATAGCAGCTTACTGAACACGAGATCAAGTAAGCTAACGCCGCATTAAGCGGACTAAAATTGTGGGTTATAATGTGTAGCGAAGCGAAACGTAACCCACTGTTTTAGTTCCGTTTAAATGCCTTGTTGAACGAAGCCGCTTCGCGACAGAAAAACAAACTGCGTTCATACTTTCTTTTATGCACCATTATCGCGCATAAAAGGAGTATACGCCATGAACATTTCAGATCAACTGAGCTTTGACTTTTTATATCAGCAACATTTAACCAACCTTACTTTACAGGGAATGCGCCCTGCTACCATTGATGCTGATTCACGGGCAGTGCGGCGGATTGCAGACTATTTTGAGCGTGCCTTAGTGAATTAACTAAAATTGGTACAGATATCACAATATTTTGATCGTGCACCCGATGCCTTAGATAAAGCTGATTTGAAATTGTACTTTGCAAGCTTAATCAAAACTCACTCTTGGAGTACGGTAAAACTAGATAGCAATGGCTTGCAATTCTTTTATCGTCATACCCTAGAAAAAGAGTGGGAATGGTTGAATATAGTTAAACCCCCTCAAGTAAAACGTATCCCTGATATTATTACCTGTGAGCAAATTGGCGCGCTTATTTCCCATACAAAGTCGTTGCGCTACAAGGTCTTCTTTCTTGTTTTATATAGTATGGGCTTACGATTAAGTGAAGCGCTTGAATTAACTATCAATGAGATAGATAGTGTTACAATGACGGTGCATATTCGTGATGGTAAAGGGGGAAAAGATAGGTTGTTACCTTTGCCTCACCGAACTTTAATCGCACTTCGCTACTATTGGAAAACTCATAAACACCCACACTTATTATTTCCCGGAAAAGGGAAAAACAAACAAGCACCAATGGACAAAGGCGGCATACAAAAAGCACTGAAAAAAGTCATTGCTGAGTTGGGAATAAATAAAAATATCAGTCCTCATTCACTCCGACATTGCTTTGCAACACATTTATTAGAGCAAGGTATTGATTTGCGTTCTCTGCAAGTTTTACTTGGCCACCACAGCCTTAATACCACCGCGCGATATACTCAACTCACCCCACTTAAGCAAAAAGATAATGTCATTGCCCTTGAACAGTTAGCCAATAATATCCCAATAAAATGGGAGGCATTATGAATCAATTCATCACTTTACTTAAAGCGCATCAAACTGAGTTTGAGAAATACTATGGCGCTCGGCTAAATCAAGATATTCGCCGAGCAATGAGTGATATGTTGCACTGTAAAAATGATCGCACTCGTTACACACAATGGCATTGTAGCCATTGCCAGCATGACCAACAGCAATTGGCATCCTGCGGAAACCGCAATTGTTCACAGTGCTTGCATCAAACCACCTCAAACTGGCTCGCTCGTCAAACGGATAAATTATTACCAGTCCATTATTTTATGGTGACATTGACTCTGCCATTTCAACTTAGATCCCTTGCGATGCAACATCCTAAAGCGCTTTATAAAATAATGTTTCAAGTCAGTGCTGAGCTGCTGAAAGGGTTTGCTACCCGTCAGAAGAAAGGCGAGTTAGGTTTCACAACCGTGCTACACACTCACAATAGAAAACGAGATTTACACCCTCACCTGCATATTATTGTTCCAAGTGGACGTTATGATCCTATCAAAAAGCAGTTTTTTAAAGGTGATAAAGCTTACCTATTTAATGCGCTTTCATTAGCAAAAGTATGGCGAGCAAAAATGATTGATGCCATTAATAACTCAAGTTTCGGAGTTCATATTCGTTGAAATTATAGCTTTTTCTGTTTTATTTTCCATCATATCAGTGCCTCTTGCCGTATTGTGAATTGATCCATTTGTAGCGCTTTCGTAAAAAAGCCAATAACAGTTTGATCGATCTTTTTTAAGATCTCTGATTTTTTACTTTCGGTTAAATTACCTATTTCATTGAGAGCGCCTGCAATTAATGCTTTAAATAAACCCCATAATTTACACCCAAAATTCAACGTCGTAAGGCTTTCTTCAAAGTCATTTCTAACCTCACTTAACTTGGCTCCCACTTGCTCTTCTTTTGCAAATAATAGTAAACAAAAACGCAATCCAGTTAGATGAATAGAAGCGATGTACGCACCATAGTGGCGGCTTTGTTCTTTTAAAAAACCAAGCTTTTGTTTCGCCTCTTTAAAGTAAACTTCAATTCCCCAACGTAGTGCATATATTTCAAGTATTTTTTCATCTTCAAGTAGGCTATCCGTTGATAAAAAGAGAGCCCAATCATTTTTGCTCGCTTGTTGTTTGGCTTCATTCATAGACCGAACGTACAGAAGCTTAACTTTAATCCATTGTGGATCTTTTTTAGTCTCAGTCGTTAAATTCAACTCAACAATAATTGATTTGCTTTGGTAAGGAATATTTTTTAGGTTATGCCATTGACCTTTGATATGTTGCTTATATAACTCTTCAGCACTCAGTAACTTACTCTCTCCATTTTCCATAAAGCGATACTTCATTTTATTTCGCTTCATTCGAACAATTGCTACAAGTGATTGTTCCACCGTCATTTTTAATATTCGTTTCGTTGCAAACCAAGCATCTGCTAAAAAATATTCGGCGTTAATACCATTGCGTATTGCTCTTGATATCATGTCGCAAACCATATCAGGTTTAGTTTGCTCTCTTGACTTTTCGTAACGTTTTGCTGCAATACTACGACCATCTTTAAACTGATAATCAGCAACCTGTCTGTCAGTTTTACTGATAAATATTTCATTATCAATCGGCGTAAATAACTCGTCATTAGCAAGGCCTAGCGTCACTATTTGTTGCCCATTGACACATCGAGCGGTTAAGTGATCGAAGTGCTTTGAAACACCTGGCATCTTTTTACCACGTCTGATTTTAACTGAATCATCGATAACAAAAGCATTCAATTTATTTCCTTCATGGGGCTTAAGTATTTTTTTTGCTGTCAATAATTGTAGCTTTCGCCAATCCAAGTTTTCATGGTTAATAAAATCGTAGAGGGCATCTTTTTTTGAGGATGAGAAACTCAATAACGCATCCCTTGAGAACATCGAAACAGAGTTTACTTTTAGCCAAACCCACAACATCAAGAGGTACACAACACTGTCAGCTGAAGTGCCAGATCGTTTGTTAAATTTTGCGCGTTTTAAGAGATCTTTAAAGCCAATGTTTTTCCATGTTGTACTAAACGTATTATCTATATTTAGATTTTGTTGATTAAGTAAATCCGCAGTAAGCGATGGTAAACCAAAATCATTTATGTCAGACTTCATTTTATGCCTCTTGTGTTTTTTTTATTGTCTAGTTAACAAGAATTATAACACAAGTAGGTATTTTATTCTTTTATATCAGCATGTTATGGTATTTTTATTGGTAAATATGAACTCCGAAACTTGAGTAATAAGAGTAAAATACTTGCTATCCCCACTGGATTGCCAAAGCAATGGGTCGTTGACTGTCGAAAAGTAGGTTTTGGATTGTCTTCATTTCAATATTTGTCGCGATACTTGTATCGAGGCGTATTACCCGATAAAGACATTATCAATATCCACAACGGATTAGTGACATTTCAATATAAAAAAGGTGGCTCAAATATAACCGAAACTCGAACTTTACCCGTACTCAAATTTTTATGGTTGATTTTACAACACGTACTGCCGAAAGGCTTACAACGCGTTCGAGATTATGGATTTCTAAGAGGGAATGCAAAAAAATTGCGCTTACAAATTCAATTGATCTTAGGCTTGTTCGTCAAGCAGCCATCTGTTGAAAATGAGGAAAAAGGTCGCGCCGTTCATATTTGCCCATGCTGTCAACACAGTATGAAATTAGTCGGGTTTCACCGACTGAAGCTTTCTGAGATTGGCTTGTGAATAGTTAGTTTTTGACCGAGATCGAAACCATTAAGGGGATGCCGATAAAGAAATAAAAATACAATAAGCCTTTGATATGATTGAGTAATGATCGTATGCAGATAAAACTCGCCTCAAGAAAACACCTAAACTTCCCTCTGATTTCACTATTTACTATATAAGAAGCGATCCTTGACGGGCTTGTTCAACAACCAGATAAGGTGTCGGCTACGCGACACCTATCCTTGTTTATTATATTTTTACTACTTTGTGAACTTGGTATTTACTTTTGAAACAATAACCTAACTGTATAGCTAAATTAAGGGATATTTCATTTGCAGAGTCCCAATGCGGTATTTTATTTTGGTTCAATATTGCCCTAACTAAATTAGCCGAGAGTATTTTACCAATCGATTTCTGTCGAAATTTAGGTAAAACCATAATACTTATCTCGTAGCCACTAGAACATACTAACGCTGAAGAAGCCACGCCAACTATTAAACCATCATAGATTGCAACAAATCCTAAGCCCTTATTTAAGAAATCAGATCCAGATTCAAAATTTTCTAAATGATACTTAAAGTTTTCATTTGTCGAAATATCTGAAGCCACAGCCTCGTCAATCTGGCATATTGTTAGCTGATTAGATTTTGAAAGGATAATTCTATCAAGGTGATGGATTGAAATACTTTCATGATTTAAAGAATATCGTTCATATTTTTGTAAAGTAACATTAGGTTGCGTTTCCAGCTTTGAAATCCAACTCTCTGGACTTGGAAGAATAGTTGCTCCACTAGGTATTACATTTAAAATATTTTCGGCCTGAGAGTTTTCGAAGTCGCCTCCTAAAATATAAAAAGAGCCGTTTTTTATTAGAAAAACACTGGGTGAAATTTGGCAGTCAGATATGACTTTACACATTGTGCCTTCAAGCACGCACTCAATCGTAAAGTCCCTCTTATCATGCAAAAAAAAGACTTGTTCAAGAATGTTTTTGTGTAATTTTAAATTAAGATTATGCACGAAACCTCCAGAAAAATATAACGCCACGCTAAGCGGATTAAAATTGGGCAGTATTTTTGCGGTCTTTTTTGCAAAAATGATGAACTGTTTTAATTCCGTTTAGCGTATTGTTGAACGAAGCCGCTTCGCGACAGAAAAACAAACTGCGTTCATACTTTCTTTTATGCACCATTCTCGGTGCGCATAAAAGGAGTATACGCCATGAACACTTCAGATCAACTTCGCTATGACTTTTTATATCAGCAACATTTAACCAATCTCACTCTGCAGGGAATGCGCCCTGCAACCATTGATGGTTACTCACGGGCAGTGAGGCGGATTGCAGGCTATTTTGAGCGCTCTCCCGATGCACTAGATAAAGCTGATTTGAAATCATACTTTGCAAGCTTAATCAAAACACACTCTTGGAGTACGGTAAAACTTGATCGTAACGGCTTGCAATTCTTTTATCGTCATACCCTAGAAAAAGAGTGGGAATGGTTGAATATAGTTAAACCCCCTCAAGTAAAACGTATCCCTGATATTATTACCTGTGAGCAAATTGGCGCGCTTATTTCCCATACAAAGTCGTTGCGCTACAAGGTCTTCTTTCTTGTTTTATATAGTATGGGCTTACGATTAAGTGAAGCGCTTGAATTAACTATCAATGAGATAGATAGTGTTACAATGACGGTGCATATTCGTGATGGTAAAGGGGGAAAAGATAGGTTGTTACCTTTGCCTCACCGAACTTTAATCGCACTTCGCTACTATTGGAAAACTCATAAACACCCACACTTATTATTTCCCGGAAAAGGGAAAAACAAACAAGCACCAATGGACAAAGGCGGCATACAAAAAGCACTGAAAAAAGTCATTGCTGAGTTGGGAATAAATAAAAATATCAGTCCTCATTCACTGCGCCATTGCTTTGCAACACATTTATTAGAGCAAGGTATTGATTTGCGTTCTCTGCAAGTTTTACTTGGCCACCACAGCCTTAATACGACCGCGCGATATACTCAACTCACCCCACTTAAGCAAAAAGATAATGTCATTGCCCTTGAACAGTTAGCCAATAATATCCCAATAAAATGGGAGGCATTATGAATCAATTCATCACTTTACTTAAAGCGCATCAAA
The DNA here is from genome assembly GCA_963682165.1 of uncultured Psychromonas sp. GTDB lineage: Bacteria > Pseudomonadota > Gammaproteobacteria > Enterobacterales > Psychromonadaceae > Psychromonas. The sequence goes on from OY821666.1 coordinate 424,872, forward strand.
CTGAGTTTGAGAAATACTATGGCGCTCGGCTAAATCAAGATATTCGCCGAGCAATGAGTGATATGTTGCACTGTAAAAATGATCGCACTCGTTACACACAATGGCATTGTAGCCATTGCCAGCATGACCAACAGCAATTGGCATCCTGCGGAAACCGCAATTGTTCACAGTGCTTGCATCAAACCACCTCAAACTGGCTCGCTCGTCAAACGGATAAATTATTACCAGTCCATTATTTTATGGTGACATTGACTCTGCCATTTCAACTTAGATCCCTTGCGATGCAACATCCTAAAGCGCTTTATAAAATAATGTTTCAAGTCAGTGCTGAGCTGCTGAAAGGGTTTGCTACCCGTCAGAAGAAAGGCGAGTTAGGTTTCACAACCGTGCTACACACTCACAATAGAAAACGAGATTTACACCCTCACCTGCATATTATTGTTCCAAGTGGACGTTATGATCCTATCAAAAAGCAGTTTTTTAAAGGTGATAAAGCTTACCTATTTAATGCGCTTTCATTAGCAAAAGTATGGCGAGCAAAAATGATTGATGCCATTAATAAGAGTAAAATACTTGCTATCCCCACTGGATTGCCAAAGCAATGGGTCGTTGACTGTCGAAAAGTAGGTTTTGGATTGTCTTCATTTCAATATTTGTCGCGATACTTGTATCGAGGCGTATTACCCGATAAAGACATTATCAATATCCACAACGGATTAGTGACATTTCAATATAAAAAAGGTGGCTCAAATATAACCGAAACTCGAACTTTACCCGCACTAAAATTTTTATGGTTGATTTTACAACACGTACTGCCGAAAGGCTTACAACGCGTTCGAGATTATGGATTTCTAAGGGGGAATGCAAAAAAATTGCGGTTACAAATTCAATTGATCTTAGGCTTGTTCGTCAAGCAGCCATCTGTTGAAAATGAGGAAAAAGGTCGCGCCGTTCATATTTGCCCATGCTGTCAACATAGTATGAAATTAGTCGGGTTTCACCGACTGAAGCTTTCTGAGATTGGCTTATGAATAGTTAGTTTTTGACCGAGATCGAAACCATTAAGGGGATGCCGATAAAGAAATAAAAATACAATAAGCATTTGATATGATTGAGTAATGATCGTATGCAGATAAAACTCGCCTCAAGAAAACACCTAAACTTCCCTCTGATTTCACTATTTACTATATAAGAAGCGATCCTTGACGGGCTTGTTCAACAACCAGATAAGGTGTCGGCTACGCGACACCTATCCTTGTTTATTAAATTATTCATCTCCAAACCAGCTACTCACATCTATTGAAATACATTCAGGCGGTATGGACAAATCATATGGCTTAGTAACGCTGCTAGAGCCTGTGAATTCGAAGGGGTATTCTTCATTCATTTCACATGCGTCTTCACCTTTTCCGTAATTTTGAGAGACATGGGCATTCCCTTCGCCCTTAAAAGTAAGCTCTCGATTATCAATATCAACCAATTCGTAGTCAGTAACCTCAGAATGTTCGACATAGCTGCTGTGACTCAGAATATCGATATCAGGCATGCTATTTGATACAAAGGTACTCATCAATTCACTATCGATATGAGAAGACAGCTCAGAATGTAATTCACTCCTTGTATCTTCGACCATGTTAAAAATCGATAATAATATGCCAAGGGCTTCTTCAGATAGCTTTTCGCACTCTGCGTCTGTTATATCGAAAGTCGAGTCATTAACATGCGTAAACTTTGAAAGGGAGTCTATTGTTTCTTTGATTTCTTTCCATGGTTCCAGAACATCCATTCTAAGTTCTTCTTTAACGAACTTATGGTCTAGGCCACCTTGCACACAGTAGGTGTACCTTTGTTTTCTGCTTGATTTTCCATTATCTGTTTCTACTTTAAACCAAGAGCAAGATTTAACCTTATCTTCTGGAGCGCGACGCTCAAAAATATTGCGTATTAGCTCCCTCAGGGAATAAGCAAAACTATTAATTCTAAGCGGATCATCTTTGTTTTCTAAGTATGCCACCGATGCTGAAAACAGCTTTTTCTCAAAATCTGTCGTCAAATACGATTCTATTTGTTCTTCCATGCTCGATGCCTTAAGAAATTTAACACCGTTTTAAGCGGCAAATTGCAGTTGGCTAAAATAAGTGAGGCACGAACAAAAAGCCAACTGTAATTTGTCCGACTTGAAAACCCTTGTTAGACGACTAGTGCACAGGTAAATATTCTAAGCTACTTTTAAAAGATAAAGTAGTATGAACTTTAGCAACGACAGGTGCAGATATGATTAGATCAAGAGCTTTGATAACATGTGCGTTTTGAGTCATACTTTTTAATACAGTAGCTAATTTTTTAACTCTAGCTGCAGGTATATTTTGGGCTAAAGGTGCTGTAAATTCAGGTTCACCAAACAATTTTATAAACTCTACTATTTCAACTTCCTCGAAATTGCGTAAGTGTTTTTTATAATATGGTAAAGCAGCTTCATCCACACCTTCTCTGTACCCTAAGCCATTGCCAACAAAACATATAGATAAAACCTTAACCCAAAAAGACCTTGCGGCCCTTGGAACTTTACCGCTCGGAGGAAGTGAATTATCTAACGCTTTAGCGTGAGGATATTCATTATAGAAGTTATTAGTGCCGAAATGGGTCCTATTTAAATTCTCTAGAATCTCAATTATTTCACCAGCGAGGCTATCTTCATCTTTATACGTGAGACCATTTACTACTTGTAAAAATTTTTGTGAGGCATCTTTTCTTAATACTTCAGCATTTTTTCTGAAAACACCAAATTTAGCACCAATATCATATTTCCGATCTTCAGTGGCAGCATTCCATATGAAAGGAGCTATTCCTGCTACGTTTTTTTTGATTTCAGCACTAGTTTTTTCTCCTGTATATAAGCCAAATAGTGTCCATAAGAAATCATCAATTCTCTCAATTGGTTGCTTAACAAAATCAGCACCAATAACGGGGTAATCTTCTTCGGGAATTACGGATACACGAACATTTGTCAATAATTGTTTTACAGCTATTAATGAATGGTCTGGCTTAGCAGTTATAGCATGCTTTAAACACACGCTTAACCAACCTAACATTTCAAAACCATCTATATCATTGTCATTAGGGTGAGCTGCACTAGCATGATTTCTCATGAAATTTACATGCTCTAATCTATGATAATTAACATCTGACAATAGCCCAATTCGTCTACAAGCTTCGAGTAAGTCATGTTCACTAACTTGGTCAATATCTTCTTCTTTCGATAGATTTTTATACCTTGAGCTGACTTTTTCAGCAATAGAATAAAAATACGCAAGATCAAATCCAATAATTAAGCGTCTAAAGGCTCTTACAGTTTCGTCCCAAAGATAATTTAATGCTCCATCGAATAACCCAACAGATATTGCAACTGTAAATTTAGATAAGTAATGAGATTTTATACGATCTTCAATTGGAATAATCATTAGGGATTCTTCTAAGGAAGAAATCACTTTTTTACGTTCGCTTATCGGAGCAACTACATTATCGATAGGCAACCCTACATGTGAAAGGTAACCCTCTAATTGTTGGTGTAAATTATCTATAGGTTGTGTAAGCTCTGTTGATTTAGCAATAATAATTTCTGTTCCATTTGCCACAAGTAATACTCCGATAATTTGATTAGTCGTCTAACGCCTTGCTAAGCTGATAAAAATGGTTGGTTAAAATCGCGAAGCGATAACCAACTGTTTTTATTCCGTTTAAGCAACTTGTTAGCTTGCGTGTTGACACTAATTATCAGACTACTTCTAATAAATTCATTGTATCGTTAATCAATGCACTATCTATCAGAGCTGTCTTGGATAAAAATGATCGCTTGGTTTTACTATCTCCAATACAAATCAATTTTGTAGCTGAAGAAAAATATTTTCTTTTAATCGTTTCAATATTAAAAAGGGGATTAGATGATGTTTCATCCCCCTTATATTCCGCGACAGAAAAAACAACTTGCCCACTAGATTTAGTTTCTTGTGAAAGAAATTTGAAAATATTACTTCTACTCTCTGTATCAATGTCTTCCTTAAAAACCGCATCAAGAAGAAATGGAAAGCTATGAATAGTAGGATTTTTCATGACCATTTCGTAGAACGAAAAGTTATAAGCCATTAACAACTGATGTAACTCAACACCTTGATACGGGAAGGAATTCAAAGAATAGAGATCCTGATATTTGGTTTCTTTGGGTAGATGAACACCTAATGCTGAAACCTTACGTTTAAATATAGAAAGAAATTCTCTTTCCTTAACTTTTCTCAATGAGTCAATATCAACACCATCTCCAAACTTTTCTATATCATCATTTATTCCATTTATTCGTTTTTCACAAGATGCCTTCTTGATAGAAATGTTTTTTAACATTCGTAGATTAGCATTATGATCCAGCCAAGAATCAAATGTAATATTGTCCGACTTTAAACGTCGTAAAATCCCATAGTCCGTCTCTATTTTTATTCTCAAAGAAATTATAACCTTCTCGGCTGAGATTAACTTCGAAGCATTCTTTTTAATGTGTTCTTTTACCCTATCCTTTTGTTTTAAAGCATCGTTAATATCTTGGCTATAGTTATAAAACGCTTTCAAATCACCAGGTAGGTTTTGGTCACACGTGGGGCACTGATCAACTTTTGGCTTTTGATTTTTTATGTTGGATATTACTTGAGATAATACCTTCTGCCTACCTCTTAACATACTTACTTTGTTGCATAATTTCGTATGTTCTGCTTCTTTACCAGATAAGTCTTTGTTTAAACTTTGATAGCTTTTTAGGTGGTTTTCAGCCTCACCTTTAAAACGCTCATCAAGTAATTTTGATATTTTCAGATCTTCATTTTTAATCTCATAAGAATCAAGTTGCTTCAACTCAAAGTTTAATTCTTTTTTTTCTTTCTCAAGGTTATATTTGTTGATTCTTTCGTGATCATTTTTAATACCACAATAGTAATCCAAATAATCGAATTTGAAGTTCTTATAAAATCTATAATCTCCAATTGACTCACGTATATACACCCACCCTACAGATTGGGATATATAATACGGTAATAGTGCTGTCTCTAACGGCGCTTCAATTAATTCCGATTTCTTTTGTAGAACTAAATTAAAACCTATTATTTTTGACAGAAGCGCTTTATATCTACCGTACTCAAAAGAATTATTACTATTAATACCATCAAACCTAATAGGAGGTTCATTTTCTTTTTGTAAAACTAACGTATCATCAGACCGTACAAACACTAGTTTACAAATTTCTTCGGCTTGTTCTAGAACGCAATCAAGTCTAAAAAAAACATCATCATTATTAATATCATTCAAATTATCTTTTGAGTCATTTATACCCATAGCATAAATAACTGATTGAATAAGTGTGCTTTTCCCAGATGTATTTCGCCCATGAATAATGTTTACTGAATCACTAAATTCTGTATGGAAGCCTTTCTCGCTATTAGGAGAATAAACCAATAAACTTTTTAAAATTAATTTAGACATACATCCCTCTTGTCTCTACATATGCTGCAATTACAGCGAATGACACCATGTAGCTTTCTAATCTAGGTTGGGATTCTTTTTGATAACAGTGATATAAATCAACAATACAATCAGCTTCACTGGTGTGCCGTTCATCAATATCGGTTCTAGTTTCAACAAATTTATAAATTTTACGATATTCAATTTGTTGAATATCCTTAAAGTAATCAAAACAGTTTTCAAGCAACTCTTTTGCTCTTCGCCGTATTGGTAGTTTTAAATTCAATTGAGTTGAAATTTGTTCTGAATACTGTCTCCAGAAATCAAAAGATTTTTTACTTTCAGTGAACATATTGAAAGTTTCATTTATCTTGTTTTTAGTTACTCTTTTGCTTAGGTCTGATAGAAGAACTTTATTGTTATCATTATATTTTTGCTCTGCATCCTCTAACAATCGCATTAACGAAGAAATAACAGCCTCATGATCATTCACATTTTGACCAAAGTGCTCCATGGATAAACCTTTTAGCTCTCTTTGCCAGCTTTGGTAGCTTTGAGCAAAATCAATATATTGAAAATGAACATTCTCTAATTGAGTACTTTCAAGTATTGATTGACAAATCCTTGGTTCAATATTTTCCTTAATTTTGTCTGTTAAATCAGTGTATTTTTTGCATTGATTTGAAACTTGGACTTTGACTTTATCTTGTTTTACACCTTTTTCTCTTTTGCTTGTTAATAATACATTTCGGTTAGTAAGAAAGTTTAACGTGTGTTGATAATCATTAGACTTATCGTGAGGGTCGTTGATAAGTTCCCTTCCAACCATCGTCATTTTCCCAATTATTTCGCAAAGATCACTGTCTGTACTCCAGTCATCCCTTGATTTTTTTGCTTGGTATGTGTCAATTTGTTTTAAATGACGATTTTCATCCAAAAATGCGAATAGAAAATCTTCGTGGTGCTCCAAGCAAATAAAGTAATTCTCTATGTTTATTTTTTCATAGCCTTCAAATAATAGAAAAACAACACAGCAACGCTGAAACGAATAGCCGGAGCCACCCTCTACACCTGAATTACTACTTACCATAATGTACTTCCATAATTATTGTTTGATTCGTCATTTGTTCAAATTAAGCGGAGCAAGCTAACAGTAGATTAGTCGGAAATTTTCCTTCTAATTCTGCGGAAAGTTTCCGCCTATTTGCAATCTACTCTTTTCGTTTTCCATGTCAATAACATTAAAAACAAATACTTGCTTATATTCATAATTTTCGAGAAAGATCAAATAAGGAAACTTTCCGTCTAATTATGCATTAGTTAGGATTTAACGCTATACTGGTTATTAAACCAGTCAACGAGGAGTCGTTATGAGTATTCCTAAATCCCCTTTTTTAGCGTCCATTCGTGATTATATGATAACTCGCCATTATGCTAAACGAACGGTTGAAACTTATCTTTATTGGATTTATCGTTACATTTTATTCAATAAAAAAGCACATCCTGCTCAATTAAATTCACTGCATGTTGAACGATTTTTAAGTTACTTATCCGTTGAACAAAAAGTGGCCGTTTCCACTCAAAAAATAGCATTAAATGCGGTCAATTTTTTATATAAAGAAATTCTTCATCAACCTTTGTCTGATTCATTACGATTTTCTAAATCAAGTACGCCACGAAAATTACCTGTTGTTTTAACGCCCGCTGAAATGAGTCTTTTGCTTAAAAAAATCAGGCCTAAATATCAGTTAATGGCGCAATTATTATATGGCAGTGGTTTACGGCAAATGGAACTTTTGCGCTTACGAATTCAGGATGTTGATTTTCATTACTTATCATTGCTTATATGGAATGCTAAAGGTGGAAAACATCGTCGAGTTACACTTGCTCCTGAGTTGCTCGATGCAATTAAATTACAAATACAGTTTGCTCAGCGTTATTTTGAGCTCGACATTCAAAATCCACAATATGCGGGTATTTGGTTACCAAATGCATTGGCGAGGAAGTACCCATCGGCGGCCAACACGTTTTCTTGGCATTATTTATTTCCTTCTTATAAATTAAGCGGCGATCCTGAAACAGGGGAAATTAGGAGACATCATGTTGATGAATCTGGATTGCGAAAAGCAATCAAGTTTGCAGGAAAAGAAGCAGGAATTTTAAAGCCGATATCTTGTCACACATTGCGACATTCTTTTGCAACTCATTTGTTAGAAAATGGTGCTGATATTCGAACCGTTCAGGAGCAATTAGGACATCGTGATTTGAAAACAACACAAATTTATACGCATGTCTTACAAAATGGGGCAAACAGTGTTTTAAGTCCTTTATCTAAAATATACCCTCTCTAAAGAATTCTACTTAAAAGTAAACTTACCCCCAAAAGAGTTGTAACTCTTTGTAAATATTATATTTTTTGGCTAAAGCATGTAGTGGTACAGTTCAACACCCAGAGAAGGTGCCGACTGCTCGACACATATCTTTGTTTGTTAGGCATCTGTTTCTTTGTCTATTGCCGTGAGCAATAAAAGCACAAAATATTAGCGTAAACCACTTAGATGAGGTTGAAGATACATTTCCCATTTAATAGGCAAATGGGCGTTCAAGAAATCAAATACAATTCTCTCACCATGAGTAAGTGATTGACGTAATTTATCAAGTTGCTATTTACTTTTCTACGGATATCCATTTTATCTTTCACTTATAAATTTTATAAATTAGCATAAAATTCTAGATTTTTGTAATGCCCATTAGCTGGATCAGCATCAGCCCAAGTAGCTGGCCCACCGTGTAAAACCTGGTTACAGGTCATAACCTTATACCCATGGTGGGTAGCTCCGTCTTCATATGTTCCAGTAGGATACCATTGTTTGCCAACAGTGGCCTCAACACAAGCATTGGCATGCCACCCCATGATCACAAGACGCTCAATGCCAAGTTTTTTTAAATCATCATGTAGAGTGGTCTCGCGAAATGCATTGGGATATGGTTTTCGCAAAGTATTTTGCTGCCCGTTGTAAAGAGCACTAAGAGCAGTACGCGTATTATCAGGACCTTCATTCGAGCCAGGAAACCCTTGCAAAAATCGAATGGACCAAACATGACATCCCATTACTTGCATATACATCAAAAGCCTTTGTTGGGCTGCAGTAATGTTAGAAATTGGCAATATGTGTCCTGGTATGATTGATGTTTCGCCTAGCGCAGCTTTATTATCTTCATCGATCACCAACAACGCTATTTTAGCTGCATTAACCGCATGCCCTTGTAGCGCAGCAATCATACTCTCCTTCATGAACATGATATTTTTCTTTCCTCTATAGTTGTATATTTTGCTAAGGTTTTCCGTGCTCAGTATCTGGCGCATTCTGTGGCTTAACGAGTCTATAGAATTACTGGTTTTATTTATTTGTTATTAGAAAGAACACTTTAACTGAGTTGTTTTCTTTTAACAATTAAAAACATTTACGGTTTTTAAAATTTTATTTTCCATAAGTGAACATTGAATTTTGCTTAAATTTGACCTAAAACTTAACGATTAAGATTCTTTATACTAGGGATTACTACGGGGGCTCATCGTAATGACGGCTACGGCTAGTTTAGCGTAGACTGCTAATATCTATTAGATCATAACTAAGATCAGCCATCAAGGATTTAAAAGAAATAGTCAAAAATAATTAATGGAGCATAACAATGCCAACTTTTGGATAAATTATACAGCATGAACTTGTTATATGCTCTCCCTCACACTGTAGTGGTCAACTAAAGTTTTTAAAAACTTCACCCTAAGAAGTCAAAGATTTAGATGTTTTTAGAAAAAGTATTTGCAGCAGAGAAGCCTATACGGACATATTCACAGTGCTTTTTTCTGGGAGTGCCTGATCCTATAACTGATTATTAAACCAATCTTTTTTGGGTTAAAATCAGCAGCTTGTTATTAACAAAAAATGTCAATATTTTTCCTTAAATTTCATAGGTTCTAATAAAAGACCAGTCCCAATCATCCATACCGAAATGAATTATTGTCGCTGTTGCATTGATTGTGATTTTTTCTTGTTGCAACAGCTTGTGAGTAAGACTTCCTTGAATAGTACAAAACATATAAACTGCATTTGGATCAGGTGGTTTAACGTGATTAACTGCATCATTACGATATGGTGGAAAATCCAAATGGATTAAATTCATTCTTTGTCCATTACTCTGTAAAACAATATCTTTTACACCTTGCAAAGAAATATATCGAATAGGGCCATTAATAGCTTCTAATCTATCACTGATTTTTTTAAGAGAGTAAAAATCAAGAGAATATATATTAATAATTGGGCCGTTTTTAAAGGGTTTTGCTTTGCTTTTTTTCAAAATATCAATGATTGGTGTGGATTGATTATTCGCATCATTCATTGAAATACCATAAGCTCTTTGATCATCATCCTTATGAGATAAAATGCCTTTTCGTAAGAGTTTAGCGGGAATAAAGCGCCCTTGATAAGTAGCGTTTATTTTTAAATCACATAAATACCAACAATATTTAGTATTTAAAAATCGTCTCACAGCTGCACTGGCGGCAATGATTACATCATTTTTTTGAAAACCTGAATAATATAGTTGTCCCATACGTTCAAAAAAATCAAAATAATCCTCACCATGAACAATTTTAAAAGTGTCAGTCCCCAATGGATAGCAAAAATTATACTCAAACTCTAAAAGCGCTTGATTATACAACTGTTTATTTAAAGAATTGATTTGAAAAAATTCCATTAGCCTTTATCTCTTTATGAACATTTGTGTTCTATTTTTGTATAAATTTTCATATAAATGATTAAACATGGTGGCTCCCATAGACAACCCTTGTTTAATTTTATAATTATCTTCTTCAGTTTTATTCCAGCTTGGTTCAAGCACATCAAAAAAATCCTGAGAGTGTTTAATATCCAATTCTTCATGCAAATCGTAATGAAGCATATCAACCTCACTTAGCCAGTCATTATTCACAATCCCTTCACCTAGCCAGGTAGAAATATCACAGAACATACGTTCAATCATCCCCATTACTCCCACACCGATTAAATAATCGTCCCAAGAACAGGCTCCAATTAATGCAGTATTAAAAATTCGAACATCAGGACTAAGAATACGATTATCGATCTGATTTTCGCTTATACCATCCAATTTTTTCAACAATTCCCGAAAAGTCTCAGAGTGACTTTTAGCTAATTCACCCTCTCCATGTTCTTCCCACACATTACGTACAATTTCTATGCGCAACTCAGGCTCAGGTATCCTTGCTGATAACACAGCCATAGGTCTAGAAAAAAATTCAACAGCGAAAAGAAATTGAATTTGTGTTTCTACAAAGTCACGCTTACAAAATTCTTTTTCTTTTAATTTTATAAAGTACGGATTAAAATGGTAACCACAAGTATGTAACATACTATCAACAACATCTAATAGAGTGGTTTCAAAATCAATTTTTTTGTTCATGTTTATGTTCATCATATAATCACTTTTTTTTAATACAAATACACAGCTTATTATAAAATAAGTCTCTGGAAAATGTATGGAGTTTATTAGAAAGCGGTTTGTCGTATTCAAAACCGTGGGTAAATTTTTTAAACCATTCTCGCTGATTATTTAGCTGTCGGAAAATTACAATAGTACCTATTTTACTTTGTTGCGAGATTTTCTTACATATAGTATCAATTGCTTCGTCAGCCATCCAATCGAATATGTTAGATAGATCAATGAGATCATAACCAGCAAAACTGTCCACTTGTTCTAGCGTATTATTAATAAATTTGAAGTTAGTATTTGAAGGCGGAGATTGTAAATATTGTGGTAGTGCTTCATGGCGTTCAAGATAGTAACCTAGAAATACGTGATGGAGAAAATAGTTATTCATATAATCTTCTCGTGTTATCCCTGTTTCAAAAGCCTTTCGAAAATAGATTGGATAACTGTTTTTTTCTGCATGCTGAGTTACTTCTGGACCAAACATAGTATTTAGTAGTACATCAGAAAAGAACATATCAAAAGCAACTGTCCAATAAGGATTTAATCTAAGTTTTGCTAAATAGTTATCTTGTGCTATATCACCATTAAAAAAATCTTGTACTTCCTTATGCTCAGTAACAAACTCATATAAAAACAATCTGAATCCTCGAAACAAAGACTCAAAATTCCCGCAGACATTTAAACCTTTCGGATCGTCATTATTAATATTAAATCGTTCACTATGATTAGATTGCTCTTTTAACACTGCAATCTTAGATTTAACCAACTGGATTTGCTGCACGTTTGCATCCAGTAAATGAATATCAAGCTCTGGAAAAACAGACTTAAGAGAAAAAGCACAACAACCTCCAGAAGCTATCATTAATAAGCGCTTTACCGAAAATTGTTTGACCAATTCAATTGCAACTAAAGGATCTTCGCGAGTAACCGCAAATTGAACAGAATTATTTTTCAATGCTTGGTTCCTTAATAAATGCTCAAAAAGAGGCGTAAAATAGGATATATAACGCCTTTCACAGAAGCGCAAAAATGTACGCCTATTCCCTTCAATTCAACTATGAAATATGCGTGCATTTTCATGTCCGACCACAGCTGTTTGTTAGATTTTTAATCTTATTAATTCTCGTAGTTATTCCATTAACCTCATCGATAATAACTATAGCACAGATAACTAAAAGATTTCAAGGTAATTCGGACATTTTATAGTATATTAATTTGTTTTCACATACAGACATTCTAAATGGAGACCTATTTTCTAAAATATGGATGAAATAAATATCATTTTTATCTATTAATATATTACGCTTTTTATCTGTATAGGATAAAATATTTTCATTAATTTTCACAATTCCTCTAGCCCTATATATGTATATATATTTCTCTATGAAACTAGCACTCCATTCTCAATGTGACATAAAATCGTTTATTTTTATTTAAAGACTAACCTTTTAATAAATAGCATATTATTTTCATTCCCACGAATACAAATATCGTAAAACTTATCAGAAATTAAAAAATCATATTCGCAAGCACTAAAAGAAATGAAAGTGTACCTTTCTTTCCAACCTTCTATTCCACTAATATAGCTCTCTTTAATAATAATTTTTTATAAGTTATTTTGGTAATATATCCATAAGAATGACCAAGATAATCACATTTTCAAATAATAAAATCTATTGTCAGGATCTATTACCATAACTATATATTCATTTCCTTTTTTTATACGACCAACAACTCTTATAGCCTCCAATGGATACTGCTCTAATTCTTCTTGTTCTCGTTCTGGTTTAGGTCTGAAAATAACACCACAAGATATTCCACTTTCAATATCAATATCAATATCAATATCAATATCAATATCAATATCAATATCAATATCAATATCAATATCAATATCAATATATTTTATAGAAAATCGATCTCTAGTGTCAGAATATACAACAATAATAAATATTGTCATATTTCGATTTATACAAATCTGCAATAGTTTTATATTTTTTTAACTTTATTTATAAAATAACCATTTTCAAGTCATTAAATTTATGTTCTCCACAAGAACTTATATTAAATATGCTCAATATAACATTAAAATACAAACCACTCTTTTTCATTAGCTTGCTCTTAAATTATCACTCTACAAATCATAATATTCCAAAGAAGATATATAAATAAACATTACCATATAATATCTAAATATCTAACGCCGCGCTCTGCGGCAAACTTGGAGCGCAGCGAAAATTTGTCCGATAGCCGCGCCTTGTTGAACGAAGCCGCTGCGCGACAGAAAAACAAACTGCGTTCATACTTTCTTTTATGCATCATTATAGGTGCGCATAAAAGAAATAGACGCCATGAACACTTCAGATCAACTGAGCTTTAACTTTTTATATCAGCAACATTTAATCAACCTTACTTTGCAGGGAATAAGGCAGCTACCATTGATGCTTACTACGAGTGCTAGGAGGATCACAGACTATTTTGAGCGTGCGCCAGATGTTTTAGATAAGGTCGATTTGAAATTGTACTTTGCAAGCTTAATAAAAACTCACTCTTGGAGTACGGTAAAACTTGATCGTAACGGCTTGCAATTCTTTTATCGCCATACCCTAAAAAAAGAGTGGGAGTGGTTGAATATTGTCAAACCACCTCAAGTAAAGCGTATCCCAGATATTATACTATTCGCATTAATATTATGATCAAAATCTGGCGAAGTGGAAAATCAGGTAATTCAAGGCGGAAGTTGTAGCTAATGGTTGTTCCCTTGGCAAAACTTCCAACACAGAAGTAACTGATTTTACCAAGCTAGATGATCACATATTTGATGCGATTGGTATTATTACCTGTGAGCAAATAGGGGCGCTTATCTCCCATATAAAATCATGACTACAAGGTGTTCTTTCTTGTTTTATATAGTATGGATTTACGATTAAATGAAGAGCTTGAGCTAACGGTTAATGAGATTGATAGTGTCTCAATGACGGTGAATATTAGTGATGGTAAAAGGGGTAAAGATAGGTTATTACCTCTACCTCATCGAACTTTAATCGCACTTCGCTATTATTGGAAAACACACAAACACCCACTCTTGTTTGTTATATTTTTGGCTGCTAATCACCGAGGATAAGCGCCATTATTAATGTCTATACATGTTCCATTTATATATTCTGGACATTCTGTCGCCAACCAAACTATGGCTTTTGCCACTTCTTTTGGTTTAGCAAATCGGCCACTGTAAACGGTATTTTTAATGGCATTTTTCCGTTCTTCTGGAATGATATTGAGCATATCAGTTTCAACTGGCCCTGGAGCAACAGTATTGATGACAATACCTTTAGGCCCTAAGATTTTAGCAAAACTCTTCGTAGCATTAATGAGACCAGCTTTTGTAATGCCATACCAAATGTCTGGATGGCCAATTTCACCTGCAATTGAAGCGTTATTCACAATTCTACCAGAGCCCATTTTAACCATGCTTTTCGATACTTCACGAATCAAAGCAACAGGAGCTTCAATGTTTAATTTCAGAATTTCATTTAATTTATCTTGGGGATAGTTATCAAACGGAATTGAATGCATTACACCGGCATTATTAACCAGCACATCCATTTCTCCCAACTCTGATACCAATTCAGGGATTAGCTCAACGTTTGTTAAGTCAAAACTTTTTTTGATTACATTTTTAGAGTTTAAAAGCTCACAACTATTAAAGCTCCTTGCTACCACAAAGACTCTATAACCCAACAGGATAAGCTGTCTAGTCACTTCTAGGCCAATACCTTTATTTCCACCTGTAACTAGAGCGGTCTTAGCTCTCTGCATCTATTTCTCCATTTTGAAATCTAACGACCAAGCTCAGCAGCAGGCGAAAGTGGCGCGTATTTTGCTTCGCAAAAATCGCGACGCTTTTGACTGTCAGCTGCAGCGTATTGTTGAACGAAGCCGCTGCGCGACAGAAAAACAAACTGCGTTCATACTTTCTTTTATGCATCATTATAGGTGCGCATAAAAGAAATAGACGCCATAAACACTTCAGATCAACTGAGCTTTGACTTTTTATATCAGCAACATTTAATCAACCTTACTTTGCAGGGAATAAGGCAGCTACCATTGATGGTTACTCACGGGCAGTGAGGCTGATTGCAGGCTATTTTGAGCGCTCTCCCGATGCGCTAGATAAAGCTGATTTGAAATTGTACTTTGCAAGCTTAATCAAAACACACTCTTGGAGTACGATAAAACTTGATCGTAACGGCTTGCAATTCTTTTATCGTCATACCCTAGAAAAAGAGTGGGAATGGTTGAATATTGCTAAACCACCTCAACTAAAACGTATCCCTGATATTATACCATTCGCATTAATATTATGATCAAAATCTGGCGAAGTGGAAAATCAGGTAATTCAAGGCGGAAGTTGTAGCTAATGGTTGTTCCCTTGGCAAAACTTCCAACACAGAAGTAGCTGATTTTACCAAGCTAGATGAGCACATATTTGATGCGATTGGTATTATTACCTGTGAGCAAATTGGCGCGCTTATTTCCCATACAAAGTAGTTGCGCTACAAGGTCTTCTTTCTTGTTTTATATAGTATGGACTTACGATTAAGTGAAGCGCTTGAATTAACTATCAATGAGATAGATAGTGTTACAATGACGGTGCATATTCGTGATGGTAAAGGAGGAAAAGATAGGTTGTTACCCTTGCCTCACCGAACTTTAATCGCGCTTCGCTACTATTGGAAAACTCATAAACACCCACACTTATTATTTCCCGGAAAAGGGAAAAACAAACAAGCACCAATGGACAAAGGCGGCATACAAAAAGCACTGAAAAAAGTCATTGCTGAGTTGGGAATAAATAAAAATATCAGTCCTCATTCACTGCGCCATTGCTTTGCAACACATTTATTAGAGCAAGGTATTGATTTGCGTTCTCTGCAAGTTTTACTTGGCCACCACAGCCTTAATACCACCGCGCGATATACTGAGCTCACCCCACTTAAGCAAAAAGATAATGTCATTGCCCTTGAACAGTTAGCCAATAATATGCCAATAAAATGGGAGGCATTATGAATCAATTCATCACTTTACTTAAAGCGCATCAAACTGAGTTTGAGAAATACTATGGCGCTCGGCTAAATCAAGATATTCGCCGAGCAATGAGTGATATGTTGCACTGTAAAAATGATCGCACTCGTTACACACAATGGCATTGTAGCCATTGCCAGCATGACCAACAGCAATTGGCATCCTGCGGAAACCGCAATTGTTCACAGTGCTTGCATCAAACCACCTCAAACTGGCTCGCTCGTCAAACGGATAAATTATTACCAGTCCATTATTTTATGGTGACATTGACTCTGCCATTTCAACTTAGATCCCTTGCGATGCAACATCCTAAAGCGCTTTATAAAATAATGTTTCAAGTCAGTGCTGAGCTGCTGAAAGGGTTTGCTACCCGTCAGAAGAAAGGCGAGTTAGGTTTCACAACCGTGCTACACACTCACAATAGAAAACGAGATTTACACCAATTACAGTAAGTATGTGATCTAAATTTTCCGCAGGAAAAATAGTTTAATTCAAGGAGTAATTTGCCGTAAATGATTGTTTCCTTTACTAAGATTACAACACAGAAGTAAGTTATTTTAACCAGTAAAATAGATCAGCTATTTACTGTAATTGGTATCACACCCTCACCTGCATATTATTGTTCCAAGTGGACGTTATGATCCTATCAAAAAGCAGTTTTTTAAAGGTGATAAAGCTTACCTATTTAATGCGTTTTCATTAGCAAAAGTATGGCGAGCAAAAATGATTGATGCCATTAATAAGAGTAAAATACTTGCTATCCCCACTGGATTGCCAAAGCAATGGGTCGTTGACTGTCGAAAAGTAGGTTTTGGATTGTCTTCATTTCAATATTTGTCGCGATACTTGTATCGAGGCGTATTACTGGGTAAAGACATTATCAATATCCACAACGGATTAGTGACATTTCAATATAAAAAAGGTGGCTCAAATATAACCGAAACTCGAACTTTACCCGCACTAAAATTTTTATGGTTGATTTTACAACACGTACTGCCGAAAGGCTTACAACGCGTTCGAGATTATGGATTTCTAAGGGGGAATGCAAAAAAATTGCGCTTACAAATTCAATTGATCTTAGGCTTGTTCGTCAAGCAGCCATCTGTTGAAAATGAAGCAAAAGGTCACGGCGTTCATATTTGCCCATGCTGTCAACACAGTATGAAATTAGTCGGGTTTCACCGACTGAAGCTTTCTGAGATTGGCTTGTGAATAGTTAGTTTTTGACCGAGATCGAAACCATTAAGGGGATGCCGATAAAGAAATAAAAATACAATAAGCCTTTGATATGATTGAGTAATGATCGTATGCAGATAAAACTCGCCTCAAGAAAACACCTAAACTTCCCTCTGATTTCACTATTTACTATATAAGAAGCGATCCTTGACGGGCTTGTTCAACAACCAGATAAGGTGTCGGCTACGCGACACCTATCCTTGTTTATTATGCGAACTTTTTACGCATGATGAATTGTGGTCCAGCGGCTCCACCTAAATATTTTTCATTAGTATACTCAAAGCCCCCTTTTTGATAACAACTAAAAGCTATAAAGTTTTTACAATTAACGGTTAAATAAATCGAGCGATACTTTTCGTAATTCACTTTTAGATAAAGAAATAAAGCCTTAATCGCTCTAGTTCCTAACCCTTTCCCTTGTTGATTTTTATCAAGTGCAAATGTTCTTAACCCAATACTACCTTCTGTACAAAATTCGTAATTAGCAGAGTAAGCAATATCTAGTTTAAAGAAACCTACAACATCGTTATTAGATTTGATTACATGCAAGTGTGTTGTATCACTACCACCTAATAAAAACTCTCGTGCCGTAGCTGCGAACTTTACTTGATCATCGCCCAATTGAATGGAATTGACTAAATTAATATGCGAATTTTCAAGCTTTTCAATAGTTATCATGATGACTCCATTTTACATGTCGCATAACGAGGCTGTAGAATTAACCTCTATTTATTGTTTTTGATTAACATTTATACTTTAACGATAAGTTACTGCTTTAACAATTAGAAACATTCAATTATCCAAAATAAGTTTTATTGTTAATATTATTCAGGATAAATAGAGATTACTTGGCTTATCATGGCGATTTAGGCGGTCTCGAGAGAATACTACTGGCTATAAGTGTGTAACGTGGGTCTAGTGAAGTGCTATTCTGAGCTTTTCTATATTATGAACAAGACAGTACATCTGCCATTGGCTATTTACTTTTTCTTGGCCTCTAAGCGTAAATTTATTCATGCCTTTATTTACGGTAATATTACCAAATACCGGCTCAATTGTGCCTAATCTTTTACTGTATTGCCTTCTACCCATTGGACTATCTTTATGCGCATCTTATCGGTATACGATAGTTTTTCTTCTTTACAATTCTTTTTGAATTGCACTTGCCTACCTGTTTTTAAAGGTGCTTTACCCATGCATTGGCTTTGTAATGGGCAAGCCTTACAATCTTTTAAGTAACCAACGAACCTAATATACCCATGTCACCTCAAAATGCAACGTCAGCATGCACTCGATAATCAGAACAAGGCGTAATCGATGTAATGGTGACGTACGCATCGAATGTTGCAACGCAAGGCTGCTTCCTTGCATATAAAAACCGAGCCCAGCACCAACGGGCGCGGCTCCTTGCTCCAATTTGCATCGTATAAAATCGCTATTGAGAATAACTTCCCTTCAATTTTAGGCCTCGCATATAGGCGCAATTTGCTACCCTGAGTTTGCATTTCGAAGTAGCATGGGTATAGCTATTGAAATGCCTAATTCCAGAAAATAAACTTTTGTTTGTTAGGCATCTGTTTCTTTGTCCATTGCCGTGAGGAATAAAAGCACAATGCCAATTATTACTACCAAACGAAAAGCTGCTTGTTGGCCATTCCAAACCTTGGATTGCCACATTAAGAACCATTCTCCACCTATGGTGATAAATCCTGAAAACCACAAAGCAATTCCTAATGTTAATCCAATTATTGCAAGACCTTTGCCTTTATTGAAGTGAGCTGGATTTTTTATCCGCTTCAATAAACGAAAACCTCCTAACCAACACAAACCAGCTATTATTACCTCAATAAAAATTATAAGATTGTATGCAATATGATAAACCAAGGGGCTGTTGATTGCTCGCCACATACCGTTGTTATTAGCGAAGGTAGTGTCCATTTTGAGGACATGATTAATGAACTGATAATTGGAGTTATAATCGGTAAGATTATTAAACGCCACCAGTGAACAAAAAAATGCGACGGCCCAAACAAGACCAATTTTTGAGAGTCTTGTGTACATTACGCCTCTATTATCAATTATTTCCATTATGTTTTGACCAGAAGACTGCCCAGCACTAGTTATTAAACGCATCAACCAAAACTATCCCAAAATTATTCGTTTTTTATAAAATATCATCAATTAAACTCGAATATGAAATATATTTCTCAGTAGTATCAACATAAGAAAATCCATCAAAACCTGCCATCTCTAAAGACGTTGTATGTAATTTAGCTAAAGGTGTTTGTATATGTTGTAACTCTATAAAAGTATAAGGTCTTCTCCAAAGCCATTGTCTATTTTTTACCGAATTTAAATCTTCATCAGGTAAAATTTCATCAGAAAAAGTATAAAAATATAAACAAAATTCATACTCTTTTACGGCTTGGATTGACATTAATCTCATCTTAAGTTTTTCTTCAAAATAATATTTTGATTTTTCTAGATCCGTAATTCGCAGCGTAATATGTGCAAGTGTCCCTTGAGAGCCAATGGGGTGAATGTTTTTAGATATTTTTTCTTCATATCCTAGAAAACCTTGCTGAAGTAACTCAATTACAAATCCTTTAGGATCGCTAATTTTACTCATGTATCCTATTTCTTTAAATTGAATTCCAGAAGAAACAGAGATGTTTTTTTTGCGAAGATGATCCACTGCCACATCAAGATTTTTTAATGTAATGCCAATTTTCCAATAAAAATCATTCTGGTCAGATGCATAAGACTTCACCGATTTTTTATGAAAACAAAGATAACAGCTATTTTTATTAAACCCAAAAATCATCACTTTATTTGTTGAAAAGTTTTGCATCCCTAAAATATCGACATAAAATTCTTTAAGTTCGTCAAAATCATCGACCCTAAAATGCTGTTTTGTTATTTTATTTATTAATTTGTCTTTTTTCATTATAATATACCCGTTATCATTCAAAATGCGCGGCGCAGCTCGAAGATCAAATCAAAGCGCAACTGAGGTAATGGGGACGTACGCATCAAATGTTAAACACGCACAGGCTGCTACCGATCATATAAAAACCGAGCCTGGCACCAACGGGCGCGGATCCTTGCTTAAGTTTGCATCGTTATATACCCATGCTACTAACTTCCCTTCAATTTTAGGCCAGCCACCTCGGCACAATTTGCCTTGCTGATATTGCATTTCGGTGTCGCGTGAGTCTAGAGTGTTGAATTGTAATGTTAGATATAACGGATTCATCATCGATAGTAATCAGTCACTTACCATCTTCTTTAATTGCTCCTGGCGCCTGTTTTGGTTGATTTTCATTATATTGTGGTAATAATAGTTCTCTAATTTTCAATCCTAACTCATTAGCAGATTGTGGATTTTCGGCAAAGTGTTTAGAAGCATTTGTTTTACCCTGTCCAATTTTAACATTTTTGTATGAATACCAAGATCCTGCTTTTTCAATCAGATCAAGCGTTACACCTAAATCAACCAACTCGCCAAAATGGTTAATACCGATTCCATATAATATTTGAAATTCAGCTTGCTTAAACGGTGGAGATACTTTGTTTTTAACAACTTTAACACGAGTTTCATTACCAATAATTTCATCGCCCTTTTTGACGGCACCAATGCGGCGAATATCTAAACGTACAGAAGCATAAAATTTAAGAGCGTTACCACCAGTTGTTGTTTCAGGACTACCGAACATCACGCCAATTTTCATGCGAATTTGGTTAATGAAAATGACCATGGTATTTGTTTGTTTAATATTAGCCGTTAATTTGCGCAATGCTTGTGACATTAAACGAGCTTGAAGCCCCATGTGTGAATCTCCCATATCACCTTCAATTTCAGCTTTAGGTGTTAGCGCCGCCACCGAATCGATGATCACAACACCTACCGCACCTGAGCGTACCAACATGTCACAAATTTCTAATGCTTGCTCTCCAGTGTCTGGTTGAGAAATAAGAAGATCTGCAATATTCACCCCTAGTTTTGATGCATAAACCGGATCAAGTGCATGCTCAGCATCAATAAAAGCACAGGTTTTACCCATTTTTTGGGCTTGTGCAATAACTTGCAGTGTAAGAGTTGTTTTACCAGAACTTTCTGGCCCATAAATTTCAACAACACGTCCACAAGGAAGTCCGCCTATGCCTAGTGCAATATCTAAACCTAATGAGCCAGTTGAAACGGCTTCAATATTCATCATTGCTGATGCGCTGTCACCTAAGCGCATGATAGATCCTTTACCAAATTGCTTTTCAATTTGACTTAACGCAGCTGCTAATGCTTTCTCTTTATCTCCACTCATAATCATCCCTATTATTTATAGTGTTTTATTTCATTAACTGTATCAACAAACAGCTAAAATTATATTTAGACAGTAGTTATTTTTTAGTGTTTTTAATTTGTCACTAATTCAATCAAGCCGACTAATGCAATTTCCACTGCTTGACATCTTATCGCTTTACGGCCTCCAACAAAAATATAAGTTGCTGTTTTACCTTTTTTATGTGCGCTGTGCCAAGAAATACATACGGTGCCGACAGGTTTGTCATCAGTGCCGCCGGTAGGACCGGCAATACCGCTAATTGCCACAGCAATATCCGCATTAGAATTTTTTACAGCACCTTTAGCCATTTCTATGACGATATTTTGTGAGACAGCACCGTATTTTTCTAATGTTTTGTTTTTAACACCTAGCATTTCCAATTTTGACTCATTAGAGTAGGTAACAAATCCACGATCAAACCATTGGGAACTTCCAGAAATTTCAGTAATAGCGTATGCTACTCCTCCGCCCGTACATGATTCGGCGGTCGATACAATCAGCCCTGCTTTAAGCAGTTTTTTACCTAATAATTGGGCTGATCCTTGAATGCTGTTATTTGAATGCATCTTCTTCCCTTTTTTATTAAGTGTATAAATATGAAGCCAACAGAGCAAGAACTAAAACAACATACTCCAATGATGCAGCAATTTTTAACCATCAAAAGTGAAGTTCCTGAAACACTATTATTTTATCGCATGGGGGATTTTTACGAGATGTTTTTTGATGATGCGCGTAAAGGATCACAATTGCTTGGTATTTCATTAACCCAGAGAGGAAAAACAGGAGGTAATGCCATTCCAATGGCTGGAGTTCCTTATCATAGCGTTGAAGGATATCTTACAAAATTAATAAACCTTGGTGAGTCGGTTGCTATTTGTGAACAAATTGGTGATCCGGCCACGTCAAGCGGCCCTGTTGAGCGTAAAATAGTACGCATAATTACCCCAGGTACGTTAACGGATGAAGCATTACTCGATGATCGCTATGACAATTTACTTTGTGCTATTTATCAACAACAAGATACCTTTGCGATTGCGAGTTTGGATATTGGCAGTGGGCGCTTTATTATCAATCAATTTGAACATGTAGAAACATTGCAAGCCGAGATCCAACGTTTGAACCCTGCAGAATTACTTTACCCGGAAAACTTTGAGCGGATTGATATTCTTGAGCATTTAACCACGATACGCAGGCGTCCAGAATGGGAATTTGACCTTGCAACCAGCAAGAAAATACTCAATCAGCAGTTTGGTACAAAAAATCTTAGCGGCTTTGGTGTCGAACAATCAGAAATTGCATTATGCGCAGCTGGTGCATTGCTTCAATATATCAAAGATACGCAACGCATGGCTTTACCTCACTTACAAGCTATTAAATTAGAGCAAAATATTGACAGTGTTATTTTAGATGCTGCAACACGGAAAAATTTAGAGTTAACACAAAATTTATCTGGGGGAGTTGATAATACGCTTGCGCAAGTATTAGATTTTACCGCCACAGCAATGGGAAGCCGCCTATTAAAACGTTGGATCCATAGGCCTATTCGAAATTTTAATATTCTAAATTATCGTCAAACAATGATTCAAACAATAATTGATTTTGATCTTTGTGAGCCGCTTGCCGAGCCATTAAAACAAATAGGCGATGTTGAACGAATAATTGCACGTTTAGCATTACGCAGTGCCCGCCCTCGTGATTTAACGCGCCTACGAGGTGCATTTGATTTATTGCCTGAACTACAAAACTTGCTCCTTGAATTACCTAAAGAGTTAGTCAGTCAACTGAGCAAAAAAATGGGCAGTTATCCTGAATTATTAACTCTATTGCAAAAAGCATTGATTGAAAATCCACCGGTTATTATTCGAGATGGTGGTGTTATTGCCCCTGGATATAATGAAGAATTAGATAATTGGCGAGACCTTGCCAAAGGGGCCAGCGATTATCTTGAGGAGCTTGAAATAAGAGAGCGGGCAGCAACTGGCATTGCAACATTAAAAGTTGGCTATAACCGTGTACATGGCTATTACATTGAAATGAGTCGCCGCGAATCTGACGCGGCTCCTGCACATTATGTACGTCGTCAAACACTAAAAAATACTGAACGATTTATTATCGAGGAGCTTAAAGAGCATGAAGATAAAGTACTTTCAAGCCAAGGAAAAGCGCTCGCACTAGAGAAAAAAATATACGATCAATTAATTGATCAATTAATGCCTTATTTGCAACAATTGCAATTTACAGCGCAAGCATTAGCCGAGCTTGATGTCTTAAATAATTTAGCAGAGCGCTCATTAACGCTTAATTATGTACGGCCTAATTTACAAGCGTTGCGAGGTATTGATATTAACGAAGGTCGCCACGCAGTCGTTGAACATGTCAATAAAACACCGTTTATTGCCAACCCCGTTATGCTCAATGATCAGCGTAGAATGTTAATTATTACCGGTCCAAACATGGGCGGTAAATCAACGTATATGCGCCAAGTGGCTTTGATCGTATTACTGGCGCATATCGGTAGTTTTATCCCAGCACAAAGCGCAAAAATAGGGCCTATCGATCGAATATTTACCCGCATTGGCGCAGCTGATGATTTAGCTAGCGGACGCTCTACCTTTATGGTAGAAATGACTGAAACTGCAAATATTTTACATAATGCAACCAAGAACAGCTTGGTTTTAATGGATGAAATTGGCCGAGGTACTAGTACTTTTGATGGTTTATCACTGGCTTGGGCATGTGTAGAAGAGCTTGCGATCAACATTCAGGCTTATACACTATTTGCAACACACTACTTTGAGTTAACAAGGCTACCTGAGAGCATTAAAGAGTTAGTAAATGTTCACTTAGATGCTGTTGAACATGATGATGGCATTGCGTTTTTGCATGCCCTGCAAGAAGGACCTGCAAATAAAAGCTATGGCCTACAAGTCGCTTCACTCGCTGGGGTGCCCTTATCAGTGGTTAAAAACGCTCAGCAAAAACTCAGACAACTAGAGCTAAATTCAGTCAACAATAAGCCCGCAAATAATGATCAACCATCGCTTCAAGCAAGCTTATCTAAGGAGGTAAAAAAACATACAGTGGTTAAAATATTAGAAAGTATTAACCCTGATGAGATAAGCGCAAAACAAGCGTTGAATTTAATTTATAAGTTAAAAGAAAGTGTGTAATGCCGAACGTCCTAACCTGCACATATAGCCATGTGCCGATCAAAATGCAAATTAAGATCCGCAAATTGGTAGCTATTTGATTCCTAAAATTGCCAACCGATGATTAACTGAGCTAATATCCTGCTGGAGCATTAAAATAAAGACTTTAATGCTTAACACGTTATTATCAATAGATATTTTATAACGATGCAAACTTAAACAATTAGCCGCACCTTCCGGACGATACTAGGTTTTTATCTGATAGGAAGGCTAGCGCAGCTTAACATTTGATGTACACGTCCCTATTGCATCAGTTGCGCCTTATCTCTGATCATCGAGTCCGCAGCACTGTTGCATTTTCACAAAGCATGGGTATAAATGTAGATAAGCTTAGTTCGTTATAAAATATAACCAAGGGTGACACAATACTTCTAGGTAGCCTTATCAAAAGTAAACACTCACTTATTAATGGTTAGCAGATCAATACTCGCAACAAAAATCAGTGTAGCTCTTCATTTTGGATCTTTAGCCTGAGATTTGCTGAGCAAAACATAATGAGCAGGCCATTTTTTACCCGTTTAAGTTATGCTCTTTTGATTTGAGTCCAGGAAGTTATTAAGTAGCGCCAAGCCCTGCTCAGACATAATGCTTTCAGGATGAAATTGAACGCCTTCAATCGGTAATGTTTTATGCCTAATTGCCATTATTTCATTGCTGCCTAATACAGTTGCTGATACATCAAAACAACTAGGTAATGATTTAGGATCAACCACTAAACTGTGATATCTGGTTATATTAAGTGGGTTGTTCAAACCTTGAAAAACACCTTTCGCGTCATGTGTTATCAGTGAATTTTTTCCATGCATCACTTTTTTTGCACGAACAACCTCAGCTCCAAAAACTTGGGCAATGCATTGGTGACCTAAACAAACACCGAGTATGGGTATTGTGCCCGCAAAACGGTCAATAACAGAGAGAGAAATACCAGCATCATCAGGTGTACAAGGCCCTGCTGAGATAGTTAAATAATCAGGGTTTAAATCTGCTATTTCTTTTAAATTAATTTCATCATTGCGCTTTATAATAATATCTTGTTTTAATTCGCTAAAATATTGCACTAAATTATAGGTGAATGAGTCATAATTATCGATCATTAATAGCATGATTACACTACTCTAAACGTAAACTATTACTCTATCATTGATGGCTATAACATCTCAATATGCAAATAAAGATAAAGGAAAGTTATAAGTACAAACAAGGTATTAATTGTAGGAAATATGCTTGAAAAAACTAGAAACAAGCTCATTATTTCGTCATGTGAACAAGTGGGTATAACTAGAAGTCGCCTTTATTGTTAAAATAGAATAAATGCAAAAAGACTGAAGTAAAATTACATATTACTGAAATATTTGCAAAGGCTCTCATTTGTGTCACTAAAAAGTCCGTTAGTATTTACTTTTTTAAAGCTTATAAACGCATTGGCATCAAAATATATACTGAGTTGTCACTATCGTGAGCAGCCTCAATTAGAGCACTGTTAGAAGATGTGCTAAACGTTATTTTTACTTTTTCACTTTTTAGTGCACTCAGCGCATCTAAAACATAACTGACGTTAAATCCTATCTCAAGTTCTGCGGATTGGTAATCAACGTCGAGGATTTCTTGTGCTTCTTCTCGCTCTTGATTGTTTGCGCTAATTTTTAATTCATTTTGAGACAGTGCTAAACGCACCCCTCTAAATTTTTCATTTGATAAAATAGCAGCACGAGTAAAAGCTTGTTTGAGAGACTCTCTACTTGCCATAAGCTCTTTATCGCCATCACGTGGGATAACTCGGCGATAATCTGGGAATCGACCATCAACAAGTTTTGTGGTAAATATAAAGTCGCCAATCAATACGCGCAGGTGATTAGATCCTATTTGAACTTGCAAAATAGCCGGCTCGTTGTCGAGTAATTTAAATAATTCTTTAACACCTTTGCTCGGGACTATTATTGTTTGCTCTGCTTGAATATTAGGTGGTGATAAATTAATGAAGCTCGATGCAAGTCTATGTCCATCAGTTGCAACACTGCGTAAGCTCTCTGGTGTTATTTCAAAATACATTCCATTGAGGTAATAACGCACATCTTGGTTTGCCATCGCAAATTGTGTTGATGCAATTAATTTTTTAAATTCATTGCTAGGGACACTAAATTCAGTCAAGCTTTGCCATGCGTCTATATTGGGGAACTCCTCCGCAGGAAGCGATGAAAGTAAGTATCGGCTTTTCCCCGACCGAATGGTTACTTTTTCATTTTTTAGTGAAAAATTTATTTCACATGATTCAGGTAATCCTCTACAAATATCAAGTAATTTCCTAGCTGGAACTGTAATTTTACCTTCTATGCACTCATTATTAAGGGGGGTTTTGCTTATCAATTCAACTTCAAGATCAGTGCCGGTGAGGATTAATAAATTGTTTTCTACATTTATAAGGATATTACTGGTAATGGGTTGTATTGATCGTCCGCCTGAAACGGTACCAACAACTAACTGTAACGGTTTTAAAAAACTTTCGCGAGATATTGTAAATTGCATAAATAAATACCTTGTTAACAGTTACAATGAAAGCGTTCTAATTAGAATTTTATAATCCTCTTCTATATCATTATTTTCACGTCGAAGCTCTCCTACCTTTCGACAAGCGTGGAGCACTGTCGTATGATCTCGACCACCAAATGTTTCGCCAATTTCAGGTAAACTGTGTTGCGTAAGTTCTTTTGCTAATGCCATCGCAATCTGGCGAGGTCTTGCAATTGTCCGTGTTCTGCGTTTTGATGACATATCAGATACTTTAATTCGATAATGTTCACAGACCACTTTTTGAATGTTTTCAATGGTTGTTTGCTTTGTGTGAACAGCTAACATATCGCGCAAGGCATCTTGCACTAATGCGATTGTGATATTTTGACCTGTAAATTGTGCTTTTGCTGAAATATTTGCGATAGCACCTTCTAATACTCTGACATCAGTAATAGTGAGACGTTTAGCAATAAAAAATGCAACATCATCAGGTAAAGCGAGCCCTCGCTCTTCTGCTTTTGTGATTAATATTGCGACACGCATTTCAAGCTCAGGCGGATCAATTGGAATTGAGAGCCCCCAGCCAAAACGTGTCCGTAAACGCTCTTCAATACCTTCTATTTCTTTTGGAAATCTATCACTGGTTAAAATAACTTGTTGATGGCCATCGAGCATGGAATTAAACGTTTGAAATAACACCTCTTGAGATCGCTCTTTACCTGCAAAAAAATGAATATCATCAATTAACAACGCATCAAGGGATGCATAATATTCCTTGAATTGCTCAATGGTGTTATTGCGAATTGAGTTGATCATATCTTGAACAAAACGTTCGGAACGAATATAAACAACTTTACTCTTTGGGTTTTCTTCAACAATGGCATTACCTACTGCATGAAGTAAGTGAGTCTTTCCTAACCCTGGGTGTGCGTATAAGAATAAAGGGTTGTAAACCTCTCCTGGATTGTCTGCTATTTGTTGTGTGGTTGCAATTGCAAAGCTATTTGAACGTCCCTCTACGAAATTTTTAAACGTGTATTTTTGTATAAGATTACTTTTGTGAGTAATTGCTTGTTGTTTACTTTCATTTTGCCAAGGCTGGGTTAATGCCGCTTTAGGCGCTCCCGTTTTATCAGTGGGCGATTCTTTGGCCATATTAGCGGTGCCAACAAGTAAGCTTATTTTAATCGTTTTATCAGGGTTTACATCAGTGGCGATTTTTTTAATTTTGCATTCGATCATGTCGAGGTATTTATTACGTATCCACTGACAAATAAATTTATTCGGCGCGTAAAGAAAAAGCGTTGAATTATTAAAATCAGCTTGTAAAGGTCGAAGCCAAGTACTAAAGTCACCCGCAGATAATTCACTTTTCAATTGTGATATGCATTCTTGCCAAATATCGAGGGACATGACTAACTCCAATTATTAATTTAGGGAGCTAATTCTACAGATAATAGATGATCTTCGCCAGAAAATCATCGACAAAAGATAAAAAAGATCGACTATGCATTGTTTTTACAAGTAATGAGTTAAAGGGATACCCATGACAAATTATCCTCCGGTATTTTAAGATCTTTGACCTGTTCATTTGCTAGGGCTTGCAGTTTATTTGAGCTCATTGTGTTACTCATTATTTAGTCCTTTCATAGATTATACATAATAAGCATTTACATAGTTTTTTTTACATCATCTTCAAATTTTTTTGTGGGTTGATCAACTGTTCTGGTCTAATAGAACTGGACACTTTATTAAGAGATAATAACCGACAATTAATGAGGTGTTAAAATGAGTAAAAAAAGAACGCAAAAGCAATATCCAAAAGAGTTTAAAGAAGAAGCTGTTTCACTTGTTCTAGAGCAAGGTTATTCAGTTGCTAAAGCCGCTGAGTCTGTAGGAGTTAGCTCAAAACTGCTTTACACTTGGAAAAGCAAAATTGAAGCTCAGTTAAGTGGAGAGGGTCTTAGTGATGATGAGCGAGAAGAACTAAAAAAGCTCCGTAAAGAAAATAAAGCATTACGGATGGAGAAATAAATTTTAAAAAAGGCTACGGCCTTCTTCGCGAGAGAAATGAAGTAAAGTTTGATTTCATTAAATCACACTCAGATTGTCTTTCGGTAGCTAAACTTTGCTATGAGATGGGAGTCAGCCCATCGGCTTACTACGCTTGGCTAAAACGTCCAGCTCAATTAATTAGCTCTCAAACGCTGCACTTATACCGCCGCGTTAAGGTGTTATTTAAGCAAAGCAAAGGCAGCTAAGGTAACCGAGAGATGATGAAAAAGTTACGCGAAGAAGCCTTTAAAATCGGTCGCTACAAAGTGCGTAGCGTTATGGCTAAACTAAATTTAAAGGCAATCCAAAGAACGGCTTACAAAGTAACAACAAATCGCAAGCACAGCGATGCAGTGGCTGATAACTTGTTGAATATGAATTTTAATCCTGTTGGAGCTGATCAAGTATGGGCTGGTGATGTTACTTACTTAAAAACAGGAGAGGGTTGGATGTACTTAGCTATTGTGATGGATTTGTATTCACGTAGGATTGTTGGTTGGCATATTGATAAAAGAATGACTACAGATTTGATTAGCAATGCCTTGATCAAGGCTCGTAATTTAAGGCAACCACCAAAAGGCTTGGTCTTTCATAGTGATAGAGGCTCACAATATACCAGTAATAAATACCGCAAGCTGCTTAGAAAATATCATATTAGAGCCAGCATGGGAGATGTTGGAGCTTGTTGGGATAATGCTGTCGTAGAGAGATTTTTTGGTAGTTTAAAACACGATTGGATATTTAAAGTTCATCAACCAACGCGTGAGCACATGAAAATAGATGTCGCAGCTTACATGAGGTATTACAACCTCGAAAGGCTGCATACGGCGAATGATGATATGTCGCCAATTAACTATGAAAATTATCTAAGAAAAGTGTCCAGTTCGACTTGACCAGAACAACAATGAAAGGTAGTTATTAAAGAATGAGTGATTTTAAGTTTATAGATTTATTTGCAGGTATTGGCGGCTTTCATATTGCAATGAAATCACTAGGTGGAGAATGTGTCTTTGCTTCTGAAATCGACTTATTTGCTCGAAAAACATATCAGCATAACTTTAAAAAATCAAACCCAAACTTATTTTTAAATGGAATGTTTAATGATGATATAAGAAAAATAAACCCTATAGACTTACCTGATTTTGATGTGTTATGCGCAGGATTTCCATGTCAGCCTTTTAGTCAAGCGGGTCATAAAAGAGGTTTTAATGATACACACAAGTCTGAAAGAGGTAACCTGTTTTTTAATATTGTCGAAATATTAGCAGCAAAAAAACCTAAAGCTTTTTTTTTAGAGAATGTGCGAGGTATTGTTAATCATGATAATGGAAACACTTTTAAAGTCATTCGAGATGTTCTTAAAAACGAGCTTGGTTATAGTTTTCACTATCAAATAATAAAAGCCTCTGATTATGGGTTACCTCAACTAAGACCTAGAACATTTATGCTTGGGTTTAAAGATGAAGATGGAGCATCAAACTTTGCTTTTCCGCCTAAAATTCCCCTAAAATTTAATATGTCTGATGTTTGGGAAGGTGAGTGTTCAAGAGAAATTGGCTTTACTTTAAGAGTGGGCGGGCGAGGCTCTAACATCAACGATCGTAGAAACTGGGATTCGTACCTTGTTGATGGCGAAGTGAAAAAAATAATGCCCGAGCAAGCACGAAAAATGCAAGGTTTTCCTGAAACTTTTGAGCTCCCAGTTGCTAATACGCAGGCAATGAAACAACTAGGTAATAGTGTCGCCATTGATGCAATTGTGGCATGTGGTGCAGCTTTGATAGCGCATTTAAAAACATTCACAAATACTGTAGTAAATATGGAAAGTAGCAAAAATAAAGGGCAATGGACTGAGCTGTATGCCTTTTTAAAAATCATAAATGACAAAAAATTAATGCTTGCTGACAAAAACCTTAACCTTCAAAATAGTGTTGATCATTTTAATGTGACTAAAGTTAGGGCACTCAATATTGTGGAATCTTACTATTTACAAAATGATGATGTGGTTTTGGTAAAGAATGAGGCTACAGGTATCGAGAGAAAAATAAACGTGTCTGATTTTTTAAATAATGACATTCTAGAAAAGCTAGCAAATGCAATAAAATCAGGAGGAAGCTCTTTTAATATCCCCGAATTTGCTTTAATACAAGACAAATTAGGTATTTCTATTGTAAAAGAAGAGAATAGCAATCAAGAAGCAGATATTGTTTTAGATATAAACAACAGCCAAATTTCAAAAGAAAACCAAGGTTTTGTAATTAAATCCCATTTGGAAAGCAAGCCTACTCTACTTAACGCATCTGGTAATACTAATTTTATCTTTGAAATATTGAATTTTGAACCAAGTTCAATAGATGCTGTGAACTCAATTGAAACTACAGCAAAATTAAAAGATCGAATTGAAAAAATTCATGCGCTAGGTGGTAAATTTAGATTTAATAACATTGAAACACAAGCAATGGAATATAATCTTTCAATGGTTGATAGTTTAATGCCTGATATAGTATCAACAATGTTACTGGAATTTTATCTAAATAAAACAAATGGAATAAGCTCTAATCTAGAAAATGTATTTAATAATGTGAATACATTTGGTTCTGATTTAGTCTCTTTGCAAGTAAAAGTAAAGCGGTTATTGGTTGCAATATTATTAGGTTTTTTTGCAGCAAAAAAATGGAATGGCAACTATGTTTCAAATGGCATGGTTATTGTGAAAGATACAGGGGAACAGGTCGTGTTTCACAATATAGATAAAGCTCCATTAGAGAATTATCTATTTGAAAATATTAAATTTGATACTCCATCAACGACTAGGCACAGGTTTGGTCGCTTAATTTTAGAAAATGATGGGAAAGTATATTTTAAACTAAATATGCAGTTAAGGTTTTAAAAATACATGGCAATTGGACGCATGTGAAAATGATCCGCAGTTTTACCTTGTTGAAATATGTTTTATGACTTACAGCCCTGCACTTTAAAATGCTAAGTGTATAAAAAATCATTAATAGAGCCTTGATTATTATCTGGTCTTCTATATAATGAGCCTCCTGACTTTCGAGTCTGGAAAATAAAAGAGATGATCAGGTTTAAACTCCACGAAAAACTGGTTAACTTTTCTATTTGAAAGAAGCTATCTGATTAAATTGCAATCTATCAACCAATAGATTTAGATCTCTTTTAATTGGCTGGTTATTTAACTTGATTATATAAGTCAAACAATTAGCTATTTCACAGTATTTAACTACATAAGCGAAAAAGAGCATGAAACGTACTTTTCAACCAAGCAACATTAAGCGAAAACGTTCACACGGTTTTAGAACTCGTATGGCGACTAGAAATGGTCGTAACGTACTAGCTCGTCGTCGTGCTAAAGGCCGTACAAGCTTAAGCGCATAATTATCAGACGTGGTAGATTATTCGTATTCTCGGGAGTTACGCTTGTTAACTCCTGAAGATTTTCAAGCAGTTTTCAAGAATGCAGTTCCAGCTGTATCACCACACTTAACCCTACTTGCGAAAAAAAACAATTTTAATCATCCTCGGTTAGGAATGGCTATACCCAAAAAACATATTAAACGTGCGGTTGGGCGCAATAGAATTCGGCGTATAGTGAAAGAGCTATTTCGTCATCAACAACACATATTACCTGCAATTGACATTGTCGTTATTGCTAAAAAAGGCATTGCTGATTTATCAAATCAAGAATTAAATAAAATTTTGGATAAATTATGGCAAAAATTAATAAAGCGTTGCAATGGCTAATTATTAAGTTAATTAGAAGCTATCAGTTATTGATAAGTCCATGGCTAGGGCCTTGCTGTCGCTTTACACCAACTTGTTCACATTATGCAATTGAAGCCATTAAATTGCATGGCATTGTTAGAGGATGCGGCCTTGCTGTTGCTCGCATTATAAAATGTAATCCTTTAAGTGAAGGTGGTAATGATCCTGTGCCTAAGGATTATAATAATAAATATAGTAAAAAAACAAATTAGACTTTAACTAAATATAGAGATAATAAACGCGATGGAATCACAACGAAACCTACTTTTACTTGGCTTACTGTTTGTCAGCTTTTTACTGTATCAAGCATGGGAAGTAGAGCATAACCCACACATTGCAGCACAAACGACTAAGCAAGCTCTTAAGACTGCGCCATCCACGTCAAATCAAGAAGATGGTGTACCAACAGCTTCTTTAACAAAAACGACATCCTCTGTTAAAGAAGTGCCATCTCAAGAGCAAGTACAGGCTGGAAAATCAGTTTCTTTAGAAAATGATACGCTCCGTTTATCTATTTCTTTAAAGGGTGGTGATATTGTCAAAGCTGATTTACTAAAATATCCCAACAAGCTTCATTCAAAAGTGCCTTTTGAGCTTTTACGTAAAACAAATAATTTTACTTATACGGCGCAGAGTGGATTAATCGGAGGGCCAGACTCAAACCCTAAAGGCCGACCTATTTATACAGTAAAAAATTCAGATGCAGTGATAAAAAATGGACAAAATAAAGTGTCAACGTCATTACGTTTTGTGGATAAAAATGGCAATGTATTTACTAAAACATTTACGCTCGCGCGTGACGAGTATGTTGTTCATGTGACTTATAGCATTCAAAATAAGACCAGTAAACCATTAAATGTTCAGTTATACGGACAGGTAAGAGAGACAATTAAAGGTGGCAAAGGGCACCTAGCAATGCCTATTTACCATGGTGGGGCTTACTCAACAACTGATACTCGTTATGAAAAATATAAATTTAGTGCGATGAAAGATGCGCCATTAAAGCAAACAACTAAAGGTGGGTGGGTTGCAATGCTACAGCATTATTTTGTCACCGCTTGGATCCCTGCAACAAATGAAACGAATCATCTGTACAGTAATATTATTCATGGCACAGATGCAACCATTGGCTTTAAAGCGCCAATGAAAACGATCAAGGCAAATAGCACCGCTAACATCGGAGCAAAACTTTGGATTGGTCCAAAAATACAATCTCAGATGGCAGCTGCCGCTAAACACTTAGATTTAACTGTTGATTATGGATGGTTATGGTTTATTGCTCAGCCGTTATTTAAATTACTGCGGTTTTTCCACAGTATTGTTGGCAACTGGGGACTTGCGATTATTTTAATTACCTTTACGATAAAAGGCGCGTTATACCCACTAACGAAAGCGCAATATACGTCTATGGCGAAAATGCGTTTACTTCAACCTAAAATTCAAGCGTTGCGAGAGCGTTATGGTGATGATAAGCAAAAAATGTCAAAAGCCACGATGGAGCTTTATAAAAAAGAGAAAGTAAACCCACTAGGTGGCTGTTTGCCTATCTTTTTGCAGATGCCTATTTTCATTGCATTATATTGGTCTTTAATGGAGGCTGTTGAACTACGCCAGGCACCATTTATCTTATGGATACAAGATTTATCTGTACAAGATCCCTATTACATATTACCTATTTTAATGGGTGTTAGTATGTTCTTTATTCAACAGATGTCTCCTGCGACAGTACAAGATCCAATGCAGCAGAAAATAATGAAGCTAATGCCAGTTGTTTTCACCTTCTTCTTTCTCTGGTTCCCAGCAGGGCTCGTGCTTTATTATTTAATGAGTAATATTGTAACCCTCATCCAACAGACAATTATTTTCCGTCAAATTGAAAATCAAGGACTCGGAGCACCTAAATTAGCTAATAAAAGTAAAAATAAAGCAATCGAAAAGAAATAGTGATGCTTAAGTTATCTTAATATGCTTTGCCAGGCATTAGCTCGGATAGCAAAATAAGACACAACAGTGGTTGATGGTTAATAGTTGATGGTTAATAGTTGATGGTTAATGGTTGATGGTTAATAGTTAATGGTTATTACCTTTTAAATTGTTGCTCAATGGCTTGCTGGTCAACAAAAATCAAAGCCCAGCGAGACATGCCAAGGTGACGTGTAGCAAACCGCGTCATGATGCATTTTAAGGGCGCATGGGTATATACCCATATTAGCAATGACTCTAAATTTATTAGAGGTGAAAATTAATGAATCAAGTAACAGATACCATTGTTGCCCAAGCAACCGCCGTTGGCCGTGGTGGTGTTGGAATTATTCGCGTATCAGGCCCTGATGCTAAAGCTGTTGCACAACTAATATTAGGTAAACTGCCTAAAGTGCGTTATGCACAATACCTACCTTTTAAAGATCAAAACAACGAAATCATCGATCAAGGTATTGCCCTTTTTTTTAAAGCACCAAACTCATATACTGGAGAAGATGTACTCGAACTTCAAGGTCATGGTGGGCCTGTTGTTATGGATCTGCTTATCCAAGCTATTTTAACTATTAAAAACTTGCGTAGTGCAAATGCAGGAGAGTTTTCAGAGCGAGCATTTCTAAATGATAAGCTTGATTTAACGCAAGCTGAAGCAATATCAGATTTAATTGAGGCAACTTCAAAGCAAGCGGCTAAAAGCGCCATGCATTCCTTACAGGGGGAATTTTCAGAAAAAATATATACGTTGGTCGAAAGTCTTATCCACTTGCGAATGTATGTTGAAGCTTCAATCGACTTTCCTGAAGAAGAGGTTGATTTTCTTTCTGATGGAAAAATTTCAAATGATTTAAAACAAATTATCACAAATTTAGATTCAGTTAAGGAGCAAGCAAAGCAAGGGGCTATTTTAAGAGATGGCATGAAAGTCGTGATTGCTGGGCGACCTAATGCTGGTAAATCGAGCTTATTAAATAACCTTGTCGGAAAAGAAAGTGCTATTGTCACTGAAGTTGCAGGTACAACGCGCGATGTAATGCGCGAGCATATTCATATCGACGGGATGCCATTACATATTATCGATACAGCAGGATTACGCGAAGGTGCTGATATAATTGAAAAAATTGGAATAGAGCGTGCTTGGGTAGAAATAAAAACAGCTGATCGTATCTTATTTATAGTTGATGCCACAACAACAGATGCTGAAGATCCTCATGAAATTTGGCCTGAGTTCATCGATCAGTTACCATCATCAGTAGGACTAACAGTTGTTCGCAATAAAGCGGATTTAACTGGCGAGTCTTTAGTCTCTCTCACAAGCGATATCAAGCACCCTGTTTACCGAATTTCAGCCAAAACAGGTGAAGGTGTTGTAGCACTTAAACAACATTTGAAACAAATAATGGGCTATCAAGGAACTACTAATGGAACATTTATGGCTCGATGTAGGCATTTAGAAGCGCTTGATAAAGCACAAAAGCATCTTCTTGAAGGGCAAGTTCAACTTGAAGAATATAAAGCAGGTGAACTTCTCGCAGAGGAGTTGCGATTGACTCAGCAATATTTAAGTGAAATTACAGGCGCATTTAGTTCTGATGATTTATTAGGAAGGGTTTTCTCAAATTTTTGCATAGGAAAATAAAAAACCAATATGATCTCCATCACAATTAGTAGCGTTGTGCGACATTGACCACTGCTAATGCTGGATATTACCAAATAAGTCAGCTAAAAAAGAAATGCAAATATCATAACTGCTTGATTTTAAACTATTTGCTATTTGTTGATTGCGAAAGTAAATAAAAAAGCATATTTTTTAAAATAAATTGTTGCTTAACCGAGTATTATATGTTTTTAGAAAGTTACAGAGCTTGCAGGATGCAAGTAAAGTAAATGTCTTATGCATTAGTAGAATGATAAGGGAATAGTTTCTAGAATGTAATTATAGTGATAATTAGGATGTTATTACTAGTCAGGATGACGAAGAAGGACACCTTTAAGGAAGAAGAATAGAAGATAAATAGGATATTTATCAAGTAAGGAGACACAAAGGGATGAAACCAAAGGATTTGGGAAGTGGATGTCTAGATTATAGACATAGTCAAATGGATGTAGTGCAGGGAGCATAGTTTATCACGGAATAAGATAAAGTGACTAAATTAGGGCAGCTTAGGCTGCCCTTTTCTTTGCGTGTAATAAAGATCTCAAGATTGATATTGTAGATCATTAGTTTATCGTTATACCCATGCCAGATAGGATGAAAATCAGCAAGGAAAATTGGTAAGCCTTGCTTTGGGTACCGAGTTTTAGCCTGACAACGCACTTTGAAGATCCCACATAGACCAGTTTAAAGATAAGACTTACAGCAAAGCAGTAACTCATTTTACCCAGTAAAATTCAAGCAGTTATTTTTTGTAAATTCATGAGTTGTGCATATTGGTATTAAAGTATTTTTATGCTTGCACTGTTCTTGCAAAAATAGCCAAGTACCATATCTTATTTTGCACCCCAAATATTCCCGTGACATATTAATATATCCCCATGCAACGAAAAAATGCAACGTCTACTGCGATCTCGATGATCGATGATAAGACGTAACCATTACCTCAGTGCGCTTTGATTTGATCGAAAAACTAAGGGCTGCACATTTTGAATGATAAAGGGTTTAAAGAGCGAGTGATTTTCTTGATTCTGGTGTGTTTATCATGCCACTTGTGGTTTACATTCACAGGGTAAGGTTAAAGCTAATTATAAAAGCGCGCAATGCGACGTTAAAGCAATGTAAATGTTACAATGTCGTGCAAATGTGGGATAATGAACGTTGCACATTTGGTGAAAAACAGGCTAGCAACGGCAAGGCTATTTTTATTTATTTTTAGCTGAATTTAAAGTATCCAATAAATTTTAAGGGTTGGGATATTACCAATAACCTTAAAAAATTATTTACAAAAGAATTTTGTCAAGTTGCTGCAAAACAGCAGGGTATAAAAAAGTAGATATACGCTTAAAATAGATGAAATACCTATTGCAGAGGCTTTATCTGCAGATGTTTTATCACGTGTGGGTAGCTATACCCATAGCTACCCAGAAATGCAATATCAGGGTAGTAAATTGCGCCGATATTTGATGCCTAAAATTGAAGGGAAGTTATTATCGATTGATATTTTATAACAATGCAAACTTAAGCAAGGAGTAGCGCACTTCGTGGCTGGACTCGGTTTTTATATGATCGGGCGCAGCCAAAGCTTGCCATTCGCTGCGATAATAACCATTATCTAATGTTGCGTCTTACTGTGATTATCGAGTCCATGTAGACGTTGCATTTTGAGGTAACATGGGTATAAAACTCTTTGTGCATGCACAGCGATTAGCTAAGGCTTATTATTGAACTCATTTGCGAATAAATAAAGCATATGTCTTATTGATGACTTTAAACGCAAAAGTGGATTTAGCAAAGCAAAACATATTAAAAACACTAACACTCAAGTTTTTATTAGAGTAATTAGATTGATAATGTAAATAAATTATTTTCTAAAAATAAATCAGTGTCTCACGTTGAAACAGGGCATTTTTTAGAACTTGAAAATTAAACACAAGATAATAGGTGAAATTTATGAATGAGACTACTTACAACTCATCAAGTATAAAAGTTCTGAAAGGATTAGATGCCGTACGAAAGCGTCCAGGAATGTATATTGGCGATACAGATGATGGAACAGGTCTCCACCATATGGTATTTGAGATCCTTGATAATTCAATTGATGAATCTCTTGCTGGTTATTGCACTGATATAGTCACAACAATTCACAGTGATGGAAGTGTCTCTGTTAGAGATGATGGTCGAGGAATACCTGTTGATATTCACAAAGAAGAAGGTGTTTCTGCAGCTGAGGTTATCATGACAATATTGCATGCTGGCGGAAAGTTTGATGATAATTCTTACAAAGTTTCAGGTGGATTACATGGTGTCGGTGTATCTGTTGTTAATGCGCTCTCAAAAAAATTACGATTAACTATCAAGCGTAACGGCAAGATCCACCAACAATTTTATACCCATGGTGAGCCTGATGCGCCTTTGGCTGTTATAGGAGATAGCGATCAAACGGGGACAGAAATTCGTTTTTGGCCCAGTGAACAAACATTTACAGATGTGTTATTTCACTATGATATTTTAGCAAAACGTTTACGCGAACTTTCTTTTTTAAATTCAGGTGTCTCAATTAAACTCGTTGATCAACGAGAAGAAAATAAATCTGATCATTTTTGTTATGAGGGTGGTATAGGATCGTTTGTACAGTACCTGAATAAACACAAAACACCTGCTCATCAAAAAATATTTCATTTTTCAGTGGATAGTGGCGATGGTACAAATGTTGAAGTTGCAATGCAATGGAACGATGGTTTCCAAGAAAACATTTATTGTTTTACCAATAATATCCCTCAACGAGATGGCGGTTCTCATTTGACGGGTTTCCGTAGCGGCTTAACCAGAACACTAAACGCTTATATGGAAAAAGATTTCATTAAAATGAAAAACAAAAGCAATAAAACAACAACTGAGGGTGGAGATTCTCGAGAAGGTTTAACGGCTGTTATTTCTATAAAAGTAGCTGATCCTAAGTTCTCATCACAAACAAAAGATCGTTTAGTTTCATCAGAAGTTCGCCCTGTTGTTGAAAGTGCAATGGGTGAAAAGCTTCAAGAGTTTTTAATGGAAAATCCAGCTGAAGCTAAAATTATAACCAATAAAATTATTGATGCCGCGCGAGCGCGTGAAGCTGCGCGAAAAGCAAGAGATATGACCCGTCGTAAAGGAGCTCTTGACTTAGCAGGTCTACCTGGAAAACTTGCAGATTGCCAAGAAAAAGATCCCGCGCATTCTGAACTCTATATTGTGGAAGGAGACTCTGCGGGTGGAAGTGCTAAGCAAGGACGTAACCGTAAGAACCAGGCAATTTTGCCACTGAAAGGCAAAATTCTAAATGTTGAGAAAGCCCGCTTTGATAAAATGCTTTCATCTCAAGAAGTAGCAACACTTATTACAGCTCTTGGTTGTGGCATTGGTCGCGATGAATATAATCCAGAAAAAACACGGTATCACCGCATTATCATCATGACCGATGCCGATGTTGATGGATCGCACATTCGCACACTTTTACTTACTTTTTTCTATCGTCAAATGCCAGAGCTTATTGAAAATGGTTATATTTACATTGCTCAGCCACCTTTATATAAAGTAAAAAAAGGCAAACAAGAAACTTATGTAAAAGATGAAGCTGAACTACAAACTTACTTAACAACACTCGCAATGGAAAACGCCTCATTACATGTAAATGCAAATGCACCAGGTCTATCTGGTTTAGCGTTAGAAGGTCTACTTCAGCGTTATCGTGCTGTGCAAGAAACTATTGTACGTTTAAAACGACGTTTCCCTTCAATTATTCTTGATACCTTAATTTATAAAAACAAATTAACAATTGAATTATTAAAAGATACTGCACATGCAACAAAATGGGCAGAGGATCTCATTGCAACACTTAACAAAAATGAGCTGCAAGGA
Organism: uncultured Psychromonas sp.; assembly: GCA_963682165.1. Lineage (GTDB taxonomy): Bacteria > Pseudomonadota > Gammaproteobacteria > Enterobacterales > Psychromonadaceae > Psychromonas. The sequence goes on from OY821666.1 coordinate 465,632, forward strand.
GCTATTTATAGTGCTGATGTTGCACCTTCAGATGATGAATTAACAAATAAAATTTTATTTACCATTCGCAAGCATGGTCTTGATGCTGCCTATAATTTTGATGAAGAATACTTTGGCTCTGATGGTTATAAGCAATTAACAGCCGTAGGTGAAGAGATCAGTTCTTTGCTTGAAGATGGTGCGTATATTAAGAGAGGAGAGCGTACAAAGGAAATATCAAGCTTTATTGATGGTGTTAATTGGTTAATGAACGAGTCAAAACGAGGACTCTATATTCAGCGTTATAAAGGATTAGGTGAAATGAATCCAGATCAACTTTGTGATACAACAATGGATCCAAACTCTCGTCACATGTTACAAGTGAGAATTGAAGATGCCGTTGGAGCAGATCTATTATTTAATACCCTCATGGGCGATAATGTCGAGCCTCGTCGTCAATTTATCGATGAGAATGCATTGCGCGTTGAAAATTTAGATATCTAAATTTTATTAGCGTGGATATTATCATCTCATACCCATGTTATCGCAAAATGAAGCGCCGGCACGGACTCGATGATCAGAGATAAGGCGCAACATAAGGTAATGGTGACCTGCGCATCGAATGGCAATCTTTGGCGACTTCCTTGCATATATACCCATGCAACGAAAAAATGCAACGTCAGCACGGACTCGATGATCAGAGTAAGGCGCAGCATGAGGTAATGGTGACCTGCGCATCGAATGGCAAGTTTTGGCTGCGCCCGATCATATAAAAACCGAGTTGGCGCACCAACGGGAGCTGCTCCTTGTTTAAGTTTGCATCGTTATAAAATATCTCACGATAATAACTATACTTCAATTTTAGGCATCACATATAGGCACAATTTGCTACCATAATATTGCATTTCTGGGTAGCATGGGTATAAACACCGAGCTAGGCACCAACGGCGCGGCTCCTTGTTTAAGTTTGCATCGTTATAAAATCTCCCACGATAATAACTATACTTCGATTTTAGGCATCACATATAGGCACAATTTGCTACCCTAATATTGCATTTCTGGGTAGCATGGGTATAAACACCGAGCTAGGCACCAACGGCGCGGCTCCTTGTTTAAGTTTGCATCGTTATAAAATATCTCACGATAATAACTATACTTCAATTTTAGGCATCACATATAGACACAATTTGCTACCCTGATATTGCATTTCGGGGTAGCATGGGTATAAAAACCGAGCTAGGCACCAACGACGAGGCTCCTTGTTTAAGTTTGCATCGTTATAAAATATCTCACGATAATAACTATACTTCAATTTTAGGCATCACATATAGGCACAATTTGCTACCCTGATATTGCATTTCGGGGTAGCATGGGTATAAACACCGAGCTAGGCACCAACGACGAGGCTCCTTGTTTAAGTTTGCATCATTATAAAATATCTCACGATAATAACTATACTTCAATTTTAGGCATCACATATAGGCACAATTTGCTACCCTAATATTGCATTTCGAAGTAACATGGGTATCTTCGAAGGACAATGACCACTATTTTTTTGATTATTTTGGCACTTCAAATAGATCTTCTCCATTTCGCAGAGCATAAAATAAAGCATCATCCATTTACTGCGGCGCAGATGAGTGACTAAAAGCCTGCTGGTATACTATGACTGATCTATATTAGCTGATAAAGATCCTTTGCAAGAACTTTTACATGGCGACTATTAAACCGGGTTTATTAATGATTTTTCAAAAGTAGGCGGGTTTTCTTTCCATGATTTTGACGCTGGAAAGTTTGAAAATAGAACAAATGCTAAAAAATGAGCATTCAAAATGCAATATCAGACATTTAAAGCGTGCTAATGGCAACTTTTTTCGCTGACATTTTTAACTGCAAATGAGCAATAATAACTTGATAATTATTCTAAAATAGTGTTTATTGTTGGACAAAACCATAACCTGTCATTAAAAGCGTTAATCTTGCATAAAAACCTCAAATGTTTCTCTCGAAGAGTCTACCCGTAATTATTCAAAAGACTCAATTGAGATCAATGATCGAAGATCAAATAAAAGCCGTAACATTAGATCCCTTGTCAAATGCTGTAAAATGTAGGTGGTTTTCGCGCTAACGGGCAGAGCAAAACAACTCAGTAAGCATCTCATTTATCAGTTGAAAGAGTTTTAATTTAACCAGTTCGACGGCAAGCTTTTTTCCTGAAAACGTTTCAGTATCACCACTTGATGAGTTTAGATCTTGCTGGGTATCTTGCTGGGTATTATCTACCCATGTCACCTCAAAATGCAACGTCGTCTGCGAACTAGATGATCAGAGATAAGGCGCAACATGAGCTAATGGGGACGTAGTTTTCGAATGTTGCACCGCAAGGCTGCTTCCTTGCATATAAAACCCGAGTTGGCGCACCAACTGGCGCGGCTGCTTGTTTAAGTTTGCATCGTTATAAAATCGCCCACGATAATAGCTATACTTCAATTTTAGGCATCAAATATCGCCACAATTTGCTACCCTGATATTGCATTTCGGAGTAGCATGGGTATCAATTAGGTAAACTTAAGTTTGAAGGTACGAGTTGTTTCACGTGAAACACCTTGCTTTGAATTGTCGTAGATTTTATTAATGACATCAGTTAAAATTAACGTACGCTAATTGATGATTTTTGTGGATCAGACATTCTTATGTTTAAGAATACTTTAATCTCATCAAAAAGAGATAATAGGCGGGTACAACAAGCAATTTCTTTTTTAAATTTATAATAAACCTATGCTATGATCGAAATGAAATATCAGCTGCGATCTCAATGATCAGAGTAGACGCAACATTAGGTAATGGTTACTCCATGCTAAAATTTTGCAATGCAAGGCAGGCTTCCTGTCATATAAAAACCGAGTGAGCATGGCAAAATGGCGCTTCTCCTTGCACCATTTGCAGCGTATAAAATATCTATAGATAATATACCCATGTTACCTCAAAATGCAACGTCAGGTGCGAACTCGATAATCATAGTAAGGCGCAACATGAGGTAATGTGGACGTGCTCCTCAAATGTTACAATGCAAGATTCCTGTAATATAAAAACCGAGTTCGCGCTCTAACTGGCGCTACTCCTTGCACCAATTTGCAGCGTTATAAACACTCCCTCGATAATAACTTCCATTCAATTTTATGTCTCGCATATCGGCACAATTTGCCTTGCTGATATTGCATTTTTACATTGCATGGGTATAAAATTCATTTGAACTACTTGGTTGGTTTTTAAACCATAAGCATAAATATTGTGTATCCCATGTTTTAAAATTTAGCTTATAGTTGGAAATTATTTGCTTGTATATAGAGTTATATTAATAAAACGATTTAATAACATCATTTTTCAATAAAACAATTTCATTGCTTTTAACTATTTTGCCAATCCTTGGCCTCCTGTTGATAAGGCTATTATTCCAAATAAATTAGATATTACTTTTATAATTTATACTCCGCAATAACAATTCCAGAGCGCAGCTAGTTGTCAATTAAATTTAGAAAACTTACATACATAATCGTATTTTTATTTCCAAAATAGCTGGCTTTTACAAAAATATGTTTGGAATAGGCATTATCAATTATAAAAGTGGTGGAGTTGTTTCGTTAAGTGGTGGTGTTTTTTCGCTAATTTATTTATAGCCATGTTACCCCAAAATGCAAAACGTTATGCACAACTCGATAATACGCGTAAGACACAATATGAGGTAATGGGACGTGCTCCTAGAATGTTACAATACAAGCTTCCTGTAATATAAAAACCGAGTGTGCAGCTCTAACTAGCGCTACTCATTGCACCAATTTGCAGCGTTATAAAATATCGATAGATAATAACTTCCCTTCAATTTTAGGCCATAAAATCAGCGTGCAATTGACCGCAGATGCGAGAAGCATTTCAATGATAAACGCAGTTAGCCACCTTTGGTGAGCATTAAAAAAAGATTTTAATGTTTAACTATATCTATGAATTAACTACGGCAAGTAGCATTAAAAAAATTTTTAATGTTTAACTATCTCTATGAATTAACTACTGGCAAGTAACATTAAAAAAAGATTTTAATACTTAACAAATTATTCTCTGTAGAGATTTTATAACGATAAAATGGTGCAGCTTACTTAGTTAGTGCGATACTTTGTTTTTATATGAAAGAAAGGTGCCTTGCAAGGTTTTCATTTTGACGTCACATGAGTATATTATCTGTTTCCCTGCGTTATTTAAGTAGTGTGTTTCACGTGAAACATAAAGTTTAGCATTAATCTTTGTGGTTTTATGATCCATAACAGCAAATAATCTTGTTAATGTTATACCTCATGAAGGAGTTCAATAAAACTCCTCATAAGCTGTTGATTTATAACACCGATTCAAAGGTAAACGGTTTTATTTTAATTACCCAAGATGATTAGTTCCGTTATTCTTCTAAGGTCAATATTATGGATCGCCTCTGAGCGCGATTATCTAACCTGGCTGCGCATCTTGGAGATATTTACAAAAAAGATATATTTGCAACTCGTAAAAAGAGATTTCTTAAGCAATTGAGCAATGCTAAACGATTAGCTTTTACTGCTTCATTTTTATCCATGACCATCACATGATTAAAGAAGGCATCAACAGGTCCTTGTAATGTTGAGAGTTCAAATAAAACACCTTCATAATCACCTTTTGAGAATAAAGGTGACAATTTAACCTCCAGTGAAGAAAGCTTTTCCGCTAATTCTTTTTCTGCAGGCTCTTCAAGCAACGTGCTATCAACGGTATTATTTATATTACCAGCAACTTGAGTAAGAATGTTGCTAATGCGTTTATTCGCGGCTGCAATTGAGCTAGCTTCAGGTAACTCTTGAAATTTAGCAACCGCTTTAATACGCTTGTCAAAATCAACAGGCCTCAAAGGGCGGCGATCAAGTACTGATTGAATAAGCTCAACCGAATAACCATGCGCTTGATAAATAGCGCGGAATCGAGCAAATAAAAAATCAAGCACATCATTAATAACGTTGTCGTTTGATAATTTGTCGGCATATTCGATCTTAGCAAGTTTTACTAAGGCCAGCATGTCTAAATCTAGCTGCTTATCTTGAATTATTCGTAAAAGGCCAATAGCTGCACGACGTAGTGCGAACGGATCTTTATCACCTTTAGGTGCTTGCCCTATGCCAAAGATTCCTACAAGCGTATCTAGCTTATCCGCAAGGGATACAGCACAAGCAACTAAGGACGTAGGAAGCTTATCCCCTGCAAAACGCGGTAAATATTGCTCATTTAGCGCCAGAGCAACGTCATCATGCTCGCCATCATTTTTAGCATAATACATGCCCATTACGCCTTGGACATCGGGAAACTCTAAGACCATTTCTGTGAGTAAATCAGTTTTAGATAAAAGCCCCGCGCGCTCTGCATGTTGCTCGTTAGTGTTAATGAGTTTTGCAATTAATCGCGCAACATTTGCAATGCGTTGTGACTTTTCTTTAAGCGTACCTAGTTGCTTTTGGAATAATACCGTTGCAAGAGAGTTCAAACGACTTTCTAAGGTATTTTTTTTATCGGTTTCAAAAAAGAATTCAGCATCAGCTAAACGCGGTCTAACAACTTTTTCATTTCCGCTAATTACTTGTGCTGGATCGCCACTGACAATATTAGACACAAAAATAAAACGAGGCAGTAAACTACCTTCTTTATTAAGTACTGGGAAGTATTTTTGGTTATCTTTCATTGTGTAAATTAACGCCTCAGAAGGTACATTAAGAAACTTTTTTTCGAAAGAGCCTATTAAAGTTACGGGCCATTCAACTAATGAGGTCACCTCTTCAAGTAAATCATCATCAATATCTGCAGTGCCACCCTCATGCTCCGCGATCGTTTCAACTTGATCTTTAATCATGGCTTTGCGCCGCGCGTAATCAACAATTACTTTGCCGGATTCATCAAGTAAGTTTTCGTAATCATCTGCGTGCTTAATCGTTAATTGCTCCTTGCCTAAAAAACGATGACCTTTAATGATGCGTGATGAAGCTACACCTAATAATTCACCTGTAATTAGAGTTGAGCCATAGAGCATAGTGACAGTATGAACAGGGCGAATAAATTGAATGTTAGAGCCTCCCCAGCGCATCGGTTTTGCAATCGGTAGGTGAGTTAGTGCGGTTGCGGCAAGCTCTGGAATTAATTGGGAAACAGCTTTCCCATTGACTTTTGATTTAAAGAGAAGCCATTCGCCTTTATCTGTTTTTAAATGCTCCGCCTGATCAACGAGAATACCGTTTGATTTCGCCCATCCTTGCGCAGCTTTAGTTGGCTTTCCTGCCTCATCAAATGAGGCGCTAACCGCAGGGCCTCGTTTTTCAACTATTTTATCTGCTTGAGCGCTGTCAAGTTCATTGACAATAATTGCGAGCCGTCTGGGAGATGCCAACCAACGAACACTGTTAAATGAAAGCTTTGCTTTAGTAAGTTCAGCCGCTAAATTATGAGCAAATGATTCAGCAAGTTGTCGCAAAGATTTCGGGGGTAATTCTTCTGTGCCGAGTTCAATTAATAAATTTTCTTGTTGCATTAAACTTGCCTCTGTTTATCTTGTTGTTTACAAAGTGGAAAGCCAAGCTCTTCACGTTTTGTGTAGTAAGCTTTAGCAACAGATTTTGAAAGTCCGCGGATACGTAAAATATAACGCTGACGTTCTGTTACAGAAATAGCATGGCGAGCATCGAGTAGGTTAAAAATATGTGACGCTTTCATTGCCTGTTCATACGCGGGTAATGCTAACGAGGCTTCAATTAGTTTCTTGCTGTCTTTTTCACACTCATCAAATTGAGCAAAAAGAAAGTCAACATTAGCATGTTCAAAGTTATAGCATGATTGTTCAACTTCGTTTTGATGAAAAATATCACCATAGGTCACACGCCCCATCGGCCCGTCAGTCCAAATAAGATCATAAATGCTATCGACCTCTTGCACATACATAGCAAGGCGCTCTAACCCATAGGTTATCTCGCCAGTAACAGGGCGACATTCTAATCCGCCAACTTGTTGGAAATAAGTAAATTGCGTGACTTCCATCCCGTTAAGCCAAATTTCCCAACCAAGACCCCATGCGCCTAAGGTAGGCGATTCCCAGTTATCTTCAACAAAACGAATGTCATGAATTGAAGTATCAATACCAATCTCTTCAAGTGACTTTAAATACAAGTCTTGTATGTTTAATGGCGATGGTTTTAGCACAACCTGAAATTGGTAGTAGTGTTGTAGGCGATTAGGATTGTCTCCATATCGGCCATCTGTTGGCCGGCGACACGGCTGAACGTAGGCACTATTCATAGGCTCTGGACCTATTGAGCGCAGAAATGTTTGAGGGTGGAAAGTACCAGCTCCAACTTCCATATCAAGTGGTTGCACGATGACACAACCTTGCCTTGCCCAAAAATCTTGAAGCGCAAATATTAGTCCCTGAAATGTTTTGGTATCAAATTTTTGCATTTTATTGACTTTACGTTATTTGAAATTGTACGTTATTATACCCTTGTTATTACAAGTTTCAATATAGTCAATAGCTTGTATTATCCATTTTACGAGATTTGTAAAACGGCAATAAGTTGTTATTAAATCTTAGCAAAAACACATTTTTAGGCAGTCAATAGGAGGCTGTTCAATCAGGATAGCTATGATTGAATGTTGCGTATTATCTTGGAGCCTGAGCTTGCGCCACGCACAGCATTTTGAGGAGACTTAGCTAAAGTGCAGCTTAAAAACTTAAAAACTTAAAAATTTAAAGCACAAAAGAGTTGATTTGCAATTAGTTTTGCAAACACGCAGGCGTTACCAAAATACTAATTACAATAAATTAGTTTATCAATATTACGCCTTAAAATGAGTGATATAGTAATCATCTGTCTTTAGATGATAATCAAGTTATTAAGTAAAAAAACAAAAAAACAATGCAAAAATATGATAAAGTTAATCTAAGTTTTCAAAAAATAATCATTTCATTAACGCGAGATAAAACAAAAAGAGATCAGCATGTTAACTTCACAAATAGAAAAAATAAAAAAAGAATACCCTAATAATTTAATGGCTCGCCATTTCGACCAAGCTTTTTTTGACAGCTTAGATAAGACGCAGCAGGATAAATTACAAAGAATGATGAAAAGTGGCCTTGAGCATCCTGAGAGTGAAATGGGTATTTATGTGTGTCATGCGGATGAATATTCACTTTTTAGCCCCTACTTAGATAATGTTATTTGCGATTATCATCAGGTTGAAAATATTACATTGAAAGATTCTAACTGGGAGATCAACTCCGACCTCGATCTTGCGCGTATTGATCCATCGCTGGCAAATAGTTCTATGCGTGTTCGTGTTGGCCGAAATGTTGCGGAATTTCCTTTACCAGCCTCGATGTCCCAAGATGATCGTGTTGCATTTGAAAATGTAATGATAAATATTTTTAAAAAATTGATAAAAAACCCATTATTTGGTGGACGTTATGTTTCTTTGACACCAGATTGTGAATATGAAATTTCAAATGAGCAATACGCACAGCTTGTGGCTGAGCATAAAATGTTTAAAGATATGAGTGGAGATCCTTACCTTGCGTCAGCTGGTATTAATGGCAACTGGCCTTATGGACGTGGCATGTATATATCAGAGGATGAGCAGTTCATCATTTGGGTCGGAGAAGAGGATCATCTGCGCATTATGGTCATGAAGCATGGCGCAATGTTAAATAATATTTTCTCTCGATTGCATCAGGCGTTGCTTTTTATTGAAGAGCAAGGGTTGAGTTTTGCTTATTCTGCACCTTATGGATTTATAACCAGTTGTCCAACAAACCTAGGCACGGCAATGCGGGCAAGTTTACATATTCTGTTACCAAAATTAACTGAGCAAGGGCAAGATTTAACTGAGCTAAAAAGCATTGCAAAAAGCTTGAAACTTTCAGTGCGTGGCGCTGACGGGGAGCATTCACAAGCAGGAAAAGGCGGGATTGTTGATATATCTCCAACGGCGCGTTTGATGGTGAGTGAGCGTGAGATAGCGCAAAAGCTCTATCAAGGTATTAGAACACTATGGAAGTTAGAGCGGAATGTTATACCCAAGTAACTCAAGATGCTTTGTAGTAAAATAAATTATACCCAAATCTTCGCCATAAAAGCTTTTAAGTTCAGAGCAAGCTGGGTTTAGATCTTGGAAGGTCACGGGTATATATCACTTTACTTTGATCATAGGTTGCTCCGCACTAATTATTCTAAGGATATCATTGTGATTACATCATATGAATTCTAACGTGGATAGACCAATTAGCGGCCTAAAAAAAGTGGCAATTGTTTACTATTTAATAACAGGGTAATATTGTTAGTTATTTGCAATAAGTAATTATGCCCATATTCAATAAGCTTAACTGTCACGGGTTGATCTTTATTCGCTATATAAATCTGGATAATAAAAGGATTTTTTTCTTGAAGAGGCGCGGCATGCTTTTGCAGAGGAAATGCTTGCCAAGCATGTACAATTTGAGCGAGCTGTTGATTTGAAAGACCTAAATTTGGTTCAGTTATCCAACGCCGTCCAAATCTTTTTATTGAAAAATCAGGTGTTTTAATTTCAATAATGGACAAGCCACTATTGATCACTGTTTGTTGATTTTTTTTTGAGCTAGGCAATAATTTAGGTCCAAAATTAAGGATAAAAACAATCGCCAAAATGCCAATAATAAGCACATTGTTAAAGCCTTTTTTTGATAGCCTCATTATTTTTCCTTTAAGCATAAAAAAACCCAGTATATACTGGGTTTTTAGCAGATAGAATCAAAATTATTTAATTTTGCCTTCTTTGTACATAACATGTTTACGTATAACTGGATCAAATTTCTTGATCTCGAACTTTCCAGGCATAGTCTTTTTATTTTTATCAGTAGTATAAAAATGTCCAGTCCCAGCACTTGAATTTAAACGAATTTTATCACGCATTTTACAGCTCCTTAAATTTTAATGCCATTAGAACGGATATCAGATAACACTGAATCAATACCTTTTTTGTCGATGATACGCATACCTTTAGTAGTTAGGCGTAATTTTACAAAACGGTTCTCACTGTCAACCCAAAAACGATGTGTTTGTAGGTTAGGTAAGAAACGACGTCGTGTGCGGTTCTTTGCGTGTGATACGTTGTTACCAGAAGCTGGACGCTTACCTGTAACTTGACATACTCTAGACATGTCGTTTTCTCCAAAAATAATAGTTTTACTCGAGCAAAATGGTCGAAGACATTTTTATGCAGACGTCAAAGGCTTCGATGGCGAAATTTATACAGAAATAAGTATGAAAGATCAACAAAAATATGATTTTTTTGGTCAAGTTCAGTGATTTTGTGCAAAATAAGTGATTTTTCGTCGTTAATGATGAAATTATCTAAAACATCGCCGTCAATTAGTTACGTTGCAGAAATTATTTTTTTGTTATTTTTCTCGTTGAAATAATCGTACTCGGATCGTATTTGGATGGTTAGGAAGCAAAATAATAACGGCTGCATTTTATGTTGCACTTTTCAAACTGCGATCCTTGAGTAAATACTAGCATTATCAATAACTCAAGTTTCGGAGTTCATATTCGTTGAAATTATAGCTTTTTCTGTTTTATTTTCCATCATATCAGTGCCTCTTGCCGTATTGTGAATTGATCCATTTGTAGCGCTTTCGTAAAAAAGCCAATAACAGTTTGATCGATCTTTTTTAAGATCTCTGATTTTTTACTTTCGGTTAAATTACCTATTTCATTGAGAGCGCCTGCAATTAATGCTTTAAATAAACCCCATAATTTACACCCAAAATTCAACGTCGTAAGGCTTTCTTCAAAGTCATTTCTAACCTCACTTAACTTGGCTCCCACTTGCTCTTCTTTTGCAAATAATAGTAAACAAAAACGCAATCCAGTTAGATGAATAGAAGCGATGTACGCACCATAGTGGCGGCTTTGTTCTTTTAAAAAACCAAGCTTTTGTTTCGCCTCTTTAAAGTAAACTTCAATTCCCCAACGTAGTGCATATATTTCAAGTATTTTTTCATCTTCAAGTAGGCTATCCGTTGATAAAAAGAGAGCCCAATCATTTTTGCTCGCTTGTTGTTTGGCTTCATTCATAGACCGAACGTACAGAAGCTTAACTTTAATCCATTGTGGATCTTTTTTAGTCTCAGTCGTTAAATTCAACTCAACAATAATTGATTTGCTTTGGTAAGGAATATTTTTTAGGTTATGCCATTGACCTTTGATATGTTGCTTATATAACTCTTCAGCACTCAGTAACTTACTCTCTCCATTTTCCATAAAGCGATACTTCATTTTATTTCGCTTCATTCGAACAATTGCTACAAGTGATTGTTCCACCGTCATTTTTAATATTCGTTTCGTTGCAAACCAAGCATCTGCTAAAAAATATTCGGCGTTAATACCATTGCGTATTGCTCTTGATATCATGTCGCAAACCATATCAGGTTTAGTTTGCTCTCTTGACTTTTCGTAACGTTTTGCTGCAATACTACGACCATCTTTAAACTGATAATCAGCAACCTGTCTGTCAGTTTTACTGATAAATATTTCATTATCAATCGGCGTAAATAACTCGTCATTAGCAAGGCCTAGCGTCACTATTTGTTGCCCATTGACACATCGAGCGGTTAAGTGATCGAAGTGCTTTGAAACACCTGGCATCTTTTTACCACGTCTGATTTTAACTGAATCATCGATAACAAAAGCATTCAATTTATTTCCTTCATGGGGCTTAAGTATTTTTTTTGCTGTCAATAATTGTAGCTTTCGCCAATCCAAGTTTTCATGGTTAATAAAATCGTAGAGGGCATCTTTTTTTGAGGATGAGAAACTCAATAACGCATCCCTTGAGAACATCGAAACAGAGTTTACTTTTAGCCAAACCCACAACATCAAGAGGTACACAACACTGTCAGCTGAAGTGCCAGATCGTTTGTTAAATTTTGCGCGTTTTAAGAGATCTTTAAAGCCAATGTTTTTCCATGTTGTACTAAACGTATTATCTATATTTAGATTTTGTTGATTAAGTAAATCCGCAGTAAGCGATGGTAAACCAAAATCATTTATGTCAGACTTCATTTTATGCCTCTTGTGTTTTTTTTATTGTCTAGTTAACAAGAATTATAACACAAGTAGGTATTTTATTCTTTTATATCAGCATGTTAGGGTATTTTTATTGGTAAATATGAACTCCGAAACTTGAGTCAATAAGCCAGAGAAAAACTGATGAAAAGAAATAACATACTGCTTAGCATCAAATAAAAGCTAGGCAAACACTTGCCATGAGTAGTCATGTATTATGCCATTAAAAAAACTTTCGTTTGAGATGCGTTGGGCAATTTTTTAATATCGGCATTAAATACCCATGTTAGCTAAAATGCAACAGTGGCATGGACTCGATAATCAATGTAAGGGCAACTGAGGTAATGGCGACCCCGCATCGAATGGCAAGCTTTGGCGGCTTCCTTGCATATAAAAACCGAGCGGCAGGCCAACTGGCGCGGATCCTTATTTAAGTTTGCATTGTTATAAAATACCTCACGATAATAACTTCCCTTCTATTTTAGCCATCAAATATGCGGCTAATTTGCCTTGCTGATTTTGCATTTCTGAGTAGCATGGGTATAGACCATTGGTGTTAACTAAAACCTAAAGTCCATACGCTATTTTAGTGTGATATCTCATTATTTGCCTTAATGAGTATGTTATTATGCTTAACTTTACTTTTTATATTAGGCTTTTACGATGAATAAGCACCAGAGCCCATTAAGCGGAAAAAAAATATTACTTGGTATCTCAGGTGGTATAGCGGCTTATAAATGTGCCGAGCTTACACGTAGGTTAATTGACCAAGGTGCGCAAATTAGGGTGGTCATGACGTCCTGCGCAAAAGAGTTTATCACGCCGTTGACAATGCAAACCGTCTCTGGGCATGCTATCTCAGATAGTCTATTTAAATCTCCAGAAGAGACTGGAATGGAGCATATTGAACTAGCAAAATGGGCTGATTTATTATTAATTACACCAGCAACTGCAAATATTATTGCTAAATTACGCAGTGGCATCGCGGATGATTTACTTTCTACCCTTTGCTTAGCAACGCAGGCGCCCATCGCGATATCTCCAGCAATGAACGTGCAGATGTATCAAGCCGCTGCAACACAAGATAACCTTAGCATTTTATCTGGGCGTGGTGTCTTTATTTGGGGGCCAGCAGAGGGTATACAGGCTTGTGGGGATGTTGGTTTAGGACGCATGTTAGCACCTGATGCATTAATTGAGTTATGCATTAATTTTTTTGCTCTTGATACAAAACCTTTAGCTGGTGTGGCGATTACGATAACAGCAGGACCAACGCAAGAAGCACTTGATCCTGTGCGTTATATTAGCAATTATAGCTCAGGAAAGATGGGTTATGCTATCGCGACTGTCGCGCGAGAAATGGGGGCGAATATTACACTTATTTCAGGACCAGTTCATTTATCTCCACCTAAAAACATAAATATTATTAACATCTTAAGTGCCGATGAAATGTATAGTGCAAGTTTATCGTCTTTAAAAGAATGTGATATTTTTATTGCTTGCGCGGCTGTTGCAGATCATAGACCAGCAAGTGTTGCCTCACAAAAAATAAAAAAACAGCACGATATTGATGATTTAATGATTAAACTAGTTAAAAATCAAGATATTATTGCATCCATTGCCAGTGTTAAAAATCCGCCTTTTTGTGTCGGCTTTGCAGCTGAAACGCAAAACGTCAAAAAGTATGCTCTAAAAAAATTAAAAGCTAAAAAGTTAGATCTTATTGCTGCAAATAATGTGTCAAAAATAGGACATGGTTTTAATAGCGAGCAAAATGCATTGACAGTGTACTCCAAAAACAAACAGTTCGACATTCCATTAGCAGACAAAAAAGATGTTGCTGTTCAATTACTAACTATTATTTCACAACATTTTATAGGCAAAAATTAAAGTGTTTTTAAAATACAATTGAGGATGATGAACAATGCCCCCTAAAGTTGCTCGAAAAAAAGTAAATAGAAAAGAGGATATTTTACGCACTTTAGCTTTTATGCTTGAAGGCAAGCCAGGACAGCGTATTACTACCGCTACACTTGCGGCTCAAGTAGGAGTTTCAGAAGCTGCTTTATACCGTCACTTCCCAAGTAAAGCAAGTATGTTTGAAGGTCTTATTGACTTTATTGAAGAAACAATTTTTGCTAAAATTAATGTCATTAAAGCGACGAAAAAAGCAGCGTTTATTAGAATTGAACACCTTTTATATTTTTTACTGGCATTTGCAGAGCAAAACGCAGGTATCACACGCTTATTAACTGGGGATGCTTTATTGGGTGAAAATAAAAGACTACAAATCAGAATTGAGCATATTTTTTCTAAATTAGAATTACAAATAAAACAAATTTTACGCGAGAAACATATCCAAGATGGCGAAAAATTAGTGATAGATGAAGCAATTATTTCAAATTTATTTTTAGCGTATGTCGAAGGGCGAATGAATCAATTTGTTCGTAGCCAGTTCAAGAACAAACCAACAAAAAATTTTAAAGCTCAATGGGGGTTTTTTCAGAATGAACTAACAAATATAACAAGGGCCGTTTAATATGTCAAAGGTAGTCATAGATCAACCATCGGCAGCACACGCAATTATTGGAGATCGTTTAGATAAATCAATGGATAAAATCGCCCATGCATTACATTGGGTAAGTAATAATAGTGATATTATTGTTGGCTATGCCTTGAATATTGTTTCCGCCATTATCATTATTATTGTCGGGATGATGCTTGCTCGTTTCATTTCATCGCTCGTGCATAAAGCATTAAAAAGCAGAAATATTGATAGCACTGTTGCTAATTTTATTGCTCACATGGCTCGTTATATTCTGGTGGCCTTTGCATTTATTGCTGCGTTGAGCAAAATCGGTGTACAAACCACTTCATTTATTGCATTAATTGGTGCTGCAGGTTTGGCTGTTGGCTTAGCTTTGCAAGGCTCATTATCTAATTTTGCGTCAGGTATTTTAATTATTATTTTACGCCCATTTAAAGCTGGCGAATACATTGAGGTATCAGGTATCGCTGGGACGGTGGAAACTGTGCAAATTTTCGCAACAACCATTGTAACTATTGACAATAAATCAGTTGTAATACCTAATTCGTCTATTTTGTCGGGTAATATTATAAACTACTCTCGTAAGTCAACACGCAGAATTGATTTACTCATTGGTGTAAGTTACCGTGCCGATCTAGCACAAACAAAAGATGTTTTAGAGAAGGCACTGCTTGCTAATACTCGCGTGTTAAAGTCGCCTAAAATTGAAGTGGCGGTTGCAGAGTTAGGTGACTCAAGCGTAAATTTAGTCGTTCGGCCTTGGGTGAAAACAGCTGACTATTGGTCCGTGCGCTTTGAAGTAATAGAAGCCATTAAAAACGCGCTTGATGAAGCAAATATTGAAATTCCATTTCCACAAATGGATGTGCACACCAATAAGTAGTGCCCATGCAATTCACACCAGCATGGGAGTATTCTCATGCGCCTATAAAGGTAAAAAATAAGTCAGGGCAATTGACTGACAATAGTTGCTATTGTTAGTCAATTTAACGCAGATAGGTATAAAAATACCAGCTTTGGGAAGTGCTACTTATCTCTGATTTAGGTTCGCCAATAACTGCAATGATCTTTGCCCACTTGCCCAATATTTTAGTTCAAAAGGCGTTATTGCATGATCTGATGAGTAGGGTTGAACGGAACTATTTTTTCCTGCTAACTCGAGCGCTCTTGCAAATTCCAGGACGTAAGTGAACCAATTACTGCGCAGTTCAAGTTTTCCACCTAATTGTATAATTGCTGGGAACACAGCGCTACCATGCCATCTGCGTTGTAAGTGCTTACTTTTAGGCCAAGGGTTGGGATAAAGTAAGTAATGGTGTGATAGTGTCCAATTTGCATCAACGGCTAAACGCCAAAAATCATTTAAGTTTACTTGCAATAATTGCGCGTTATCAGCAATGTGTCGCGGGCGCTTTGCCAAGCGAACGGCTGATTTATCAAGCCCTAATACAATTGACTCTCGGTGGCGCCTGGCTAAATGATAAGTGCTTTCACCAACTCCACAGCAGGAATCAAAAATAATAGGCTTGCCTTGTTGCTCAACCCACTTTTCACATGTTTTAAATGCAGCTAAAGTATGTGTTTGATAAGGCTTTTGAAAGGGATGCTTTAAATGCTTTAATACAACCTTATCTAACTGAGCATGTAGCCCGTGTTGGTTCGAGTGAATAACTCTTGAGTCGCCAAGTTTAATCATGTTCGGATACCAACCCCTTTTTTAAGCAAAACAAGTACTAAACAATACAAGGCAATTATAAAAGAAAAAATCACAGTGAAGGACCAAATTAATGGTATATCTATAAATCCTAAAAATCCGTAACGAAATGCATTAATCATATAAAAGACAGGGTTAAAATGTGAAACATTCTGCCAAAAAGGAGGGAGTAAGCTAATAGAATAAAATACGCCTCCTAAATACGTCAAAGGCGTAAGAACAAAGGTAGGTATGATACTGATATCATCAAAGGTTCGTGCCAAAAGCCCATTTAACAGACCAGCAAGAGCAAACAAAACAGATGTGCAAAGTAGGCTTAATATTAATATGAAAATATTGTGGATATGCAGATCCACAAAGAACAAAGAAATAATGGTTACCAGTACACCGACGAGTATTCCACGAATAACACCTCCCCCGACATAACCTACAATAATGATGTAAGTTGGCACTGGTGCAACTAATAATTCTTCTATATTACGCTGAAATTTGGCGCTAAAAAATGATGATGCTACATTCGAATAAGAGTTTGTGATCACTGACATCATAATCAAGCCAGGGACAATAAAGGACATATAACTAAAGCCATGCATAGTACCAATGCGCGATCCAATTAAGCTGCCGAAAATAACAAAATAAAGACTCATGGTTATCACTGGTGGAACTAGTGTTTGTACCCAAATACGCAAAAAACGATTAGTTTCTTTTGTTAAAATACTTTTTAATGCAATAAAATAGAGTTTATTCATTATCAGAATCACCTTTACTAACTAAATTGATAAACAACTCTTCTAAACGGTTTGCTTTATTGCGCATACTGTTTACACGAATTCCCAAACTACTAAGCTCTTTAAAAACATTGTTCATCGATTGGATATTACTGACTTCAATTTCTAATGATCCTTGACCAATTTTTAACACACTAAAGTGATGGTTTGTTAATTTATCTGGCAGAGATTCTACATCAAGAATGAAAGTTTCGCTATTTAGGCAAGAGAGTAGTTTTTTCATGCTGGTATTTTCAATTAAGCAACCTTTGTCAATAATACCGATATTACGACATAGCATTTCCGCTTCTTCAAGGTAATGCGTAGTCAAAATAATTGTCAGACCTTGCTCATTCAGCTCTTTTAAAAAATCCCACATAGTACGGCGTACTTCGATATCAACACCCGCAGTAGGCTCGTCAAGGATCAATAAGCGCGGCTCATGCATCAGCGCACGTGCAATCATTAAACGGCGTTTCATTCCGCCTGATAGCGTTCGCGCAGGCAAGTCTTTTTTTTCCCACAATGCTAATTGCTTGAGGTATTTTTTAGCGCGAATGAATGCTTCAGGGCGCTCAATACCGTAATATCCAGCTTGATTTACTAAAATTTGGATAGGCGGTTCAAATTGATTAAAATTAAACTCTTGAGGCACAAGACCAATCTGCATCTTGGCTTTTTCTAATTGTTTATCTATATCAAAATTAAAAACAGAAACCTGACCATGAGTTTTATTCACAAGCGAAGTGATAATACCAATTAGGGTTGATTTCCCCGCACCATTTGGGCCAAGTAACGCATAAAAGTCACCCTCTTCAACCTGTAGTGAAATTTCATTTAATGCTCGAACACCGCTTTTATACGTTTTGGTAATGTGGTTAATGTCGAGAGCGTACATAATAAAGTCCTTGGTACTTTAATGAAAATTAAGAGATAAAAAAGCTAAATTCTAAAAAATAGTAGCATTGCATTAATATAAATACCCATGTTACATCGAAAAGCAAAATCAGCAAGACAAATTGGCCGAGAACTTGATGCCTAAAATTGCAGTATAGTTATTATCGTGAGGTATTTTATAACAATGCAAATGGGGGCAAGGAGACGCGCCATACGTGCGCGAACTCGAAAACCAAGACACGGCGAAATATTTGCTTAGTCTAATTGCAATAACACTTTTGATCTTTAAAAGCTGCAATAAAATGATGTGGGCTAAGAATGTATACCACAGCTTGCTTCTAGTATCTCATTTTTATTTTTTTGTATCTTTTGAATAAGTTCACCGCGCTTGCATTCCCATTTGCCTGCTGGGAATTTTTTATTCCATGCTTGCATTAGTTTCCTTTGTTTTTCGGTCATTTTGTAATGCGGATAAGTCGCGTCCATATATAAATAACTGCGCGCAATTTCACCTCTAGATGATTTTGGTGGCTCTGCCATATTGTTATTTATATGCATTGCGCACGTCCCAAAACTGTTGGCACCAGCAACTGAATCATTGAAATTATAATTACTACGCATTGCATTAACTGCTCCAATAGATGGATACAGGTTGTACATATCGGCCTGCATGTATTTGTATTCTTCTGATACTTTGCTCGCGCATCTGCGCCCTTTGAAATGTTTTCCTTTAGAGTTTATACAGGCAGTATCACCTTGGGTCCATGACTTAAATTCACGTCCGAAACTTTCCGCGGGAACAACATGTTCCCATTCCATTTTTTGTGCCCGTTTAACGAATTTATTGGTTGAAAATCCAGCTGGTGGAGATATGTCTTTATTTTTATTAAATTTCGCATCGCAATAAATGGTAACGCGCTCATCAGGTGTAATATAAACCTTCTTTTCAAGGAGCATTTTTGCCCTGCTAAAAGAATCATTTGCAACGTTTTTTGCTTGTAAAGTAAATGAAATAAAAAAACAAAAAAGTATTAGATAGTTTTTACTTTGTAAGCACAACATACGAAATTCCTTTAATTAATTTTACAAAAAATATATGGTCTATTCTACTTTAAATATATCTAGAAAACATGCTTTTATTTAGACATATGTCATGTGGAAATATAATATTATCTTATAGCTTAACACCCGTAGTAGTATTTCAGCTTAAGGAGAGCTTTTAGGTATGTACTTATACAACGTAAAATGCAACAATGGCAGGGAATAGATACTCAGAGTAAGGCGCAACATGAGGTAATGGTTACTAGCTTGTCAAACGTCAAACGTTAAGCGCAAGGCTGGCTTCCTTTCATGTAAAAACCTAGTTCGCGCCACGATGGCGCTACTCCTTGCACCAATTTGCATAGTTATAAAATCTCTATAACGAATAACTTTCCTGCAATTTTAGGCCAAGTGTCCGTGCACAATTTGCCTTGCTGATATTGCATTTCTGGGTAGCATGGGTATAAGTAATAGATATGACACTAATCAGTACCACATGTTAAAAGTTTTGCGATCATAAAGATAAATTGACTAGACCATAGTTGACTATTTTGAATCAATTTAACGAAGGTAGGTGCAAAAAAGTAGCAGGTTGACAAAGTGCTATTAATTCATAATTCAGAGTAACGCGCATTAACGTCTCATTTTTTTATTTATCCCTTGTTGGCAATATTATTCTATGTTTTAATTATTTTATTTTATTTTATTTAGAGGAACATTATGATGAAAAAAATAATTGTTATGTTGTGTATCACTTTGATTGGCGTTGTCTCCTTAAACTGCTACTCAAAAAATGAAGTTGAGACTCTGTCTCCTGAGTTGAGGGAGTTACTCCAGCAAGAGATGTTAGAGATCCAAAAAGGTATGCAAAATATTATCCCTGCGTTAGCATCTGGAAATTATAAAGAGGTGACGACCGTAGCAAATAAAATTAACAAGAGCTTTATTCTGAAGCAAAAAATCACAAAACAACAAAAACATGAGCTTAAAGATAAGCTACCGAATGCCTTTATACTAAAAGACGAAGAATTTCATAAGATTGCTGGATTGCTCAGTACCGCTAGTCGGAAACATAATGAAAAGCTTACGATTTTATATTATTCAAAATTGCTTATGGCATGTTCTCAATGTCATTCCCAGCATGCAATCAAGCAATTTCCTCTTTTTGTCCCAAAACCTGTAACAAAATCAGTAAAAAAGAAATAACATCATCATTTTTTTCACCAGTCTAATATTCAAAAATGGTTAGCAGACTAGGAGTTCTCGCGATTACGGGTTTAAATTTATTGAGTCGTGCAGAGTTTATACCCATGCTAATTTAATGTATTTTTAGGTATTGCAATACATGATTT
The DNA here is from genome assembly GCA_963682165.1 of uncultured Psychromonas sp. Taxonomy (GTDB): domain Bacteria; phylum Pseudomonadota; class Gammaproteobacteria; order Enterobacterales; family Psychromonadaceae; genus Psychromonas. The sequence goes on from OY821666.1 coordinate 486,082, forward strand.
ATTGCACGCTTGATAGATAGTTGGATTTCGCATTTTTTCCTGTTACCATCATGGAGCGTTAGAATTAACTAAAGAGGCAATATTGGAAACCATCTCTACCAGCACAATGATCATTATTTTGGTCGTGCTTGTCATCATTTCAGCTTATTTTTCAAGTTCTGAAACAGGCATGATGACCTTAAATCGCTACCGTTTACGCCACATGGTAAAAAATAAACATAAAGTAGCAATGCGTGTTGAGAAATTACTTAACACACCAGACAAGCTCATTGGCTTGGTTTTAATTGGCAATAATTTAGTCAACATTTTAGCGTCTGCATTAGCTACAATTTTAGGCCAACGTCTATTTGGGGATGCTGGTATTGCTATTGCAACAGGTGTATTGACCTTTGTCATTCTTATTTTTGCAGAAGTCTTACCTAAAACATTGGCGGTGCTTTATCCTGAAAAAATTGCATTTCCAAGCTCTTTTTTATTGAGGCCCCTGCAATTTCTACTCAGCCCACTTGTGTGGTTAATTAATGGTATTTCAAATAGTATTTTGCGAATTTTTGGTGTAAATCTTGTCCCCTCAGCTAATAATGCACTCTCAGGCGATGAATTACGTTCGGTTGTAAATGAAGCTTCATCAATGATCCCCGCGCACCATCAAGAAATGTTATTAAGTATTTTAGAGCTTGAAAAAGTCACCGTTGATGAAATTATGATCCCACGCAATGAAATAATGGCCATTGATATTAATAAAGATTGGGAATCTATTTTGAAGCAATTGCGTCATGGAACACCTACACTCACTTTGCTTTATCGCAAAACCATTGATGATGCCATAGGTTTTGTGCATGCGCGTGATTCATTTTTGAATTTATTAAAACAGGATTTTACCAAAACGGCATTACTGCGCAGTGCAGATCCAATTTATTTTATTCCTGAAGGGACACCATTAAATACCCAGTTGATTAAATTTCAACAAAATAAAGAGCGTGTTGGTTTAGTCATTGACGAATACGGTGATATCCAAGGATTAGTCACGCTCGCTGATATTTTAGAAGAGATTGTCGGTGATTTTACCACGACCAATGAGCCTCACGTATCGGAAGAAATCCATAAACAAGGTGATGATAGCTATATTATCGAAGGTAGTTTGGGTATTAGAGATATCAACAAAGAAATGAATTGGTCACTACCGACGGACGGGCCAAGAACATTAAATGGCTTGATTTTAGAACATTTAGAAGATATTCCAAGTGCTAATATAAGCATGCGTATTTCTGGTTATCCGATGGAAATATTAGAAGTTGAAAATAATATGATCAAGCTGGTTAAGATATTCCCACAGCTATATAAAGAAAAGAATCCGTAGCATTTTTTATCCGCATGCGACTTCAAAATACAAGGTCACAGCAAGGGTATGGAGATATGATGCGGCCATAAAATGGAACTCTTTGAGTGATTAGCTGCGTTAATAATGAAATTGATTAGAATAAATAATTGCTTCCTGAGTAGCTAGCTCTATTTAGAGTTTATAATGGAGCAAACTGTTGCAAAATTAAGCCTAAAAAATAAACAACTATAGTGTAATTGGATAATGCTGATAGTGTATTATAAAAAATAATTTAATTTTTCTCTATAAAATAAGGTGCAATATATGATTACGTTGAATGAATTTATCATCGAAAAACAGCTTGACTTTCCAGAGGCTAACGGTGAACTTTCGTCATTACTTGGCTCAATAGTCCTTGCATCTAAAGTTGTAAATCGCGAGATCAACAAAGCAGGACTGGTTGATATTATAGGATCAACGGGCATTGAAAATATTCAAGGTGAGCAGCAGCAAAAAATGGATTTGTTTGCAAATGATGTTTTTAAACGGGCTTTAGCTGCGCGTGGTGAAGTCTGTGGCATTGCTTCTGAAGAAGATGATGAGTTTGTTGTTTTTGACAATAAATCTGGTGCAAACCATAAATATGTCGTATTAATGGATCCGCTCGATGGATCTTCAAATATTGATGTTAATGTCTCAGTTGGCACGATATTTTCAATTTTTCGGCGCATAAGTCCTTGCGGAGAGCACACTACGTTAGAAGATTTTCTACAGCCTGGTAATCAGCAAATTGCAGCCGGATATGTGGTTTATGGCTCATCTTCAATGCTTGTATATACAACTGGAAATGGTACGCATGGATTCACTTGCGATGCATCTTTAGGTGAGTTTTATCTTTCCCATGAAAATATTAATATCCCTGAATATGGTAATATGTATTCAATTAATGAAGGCAATTATTTAATGTTTCCTGATGGAGTTAAAAAGTATATAAAATATTGCCAAGAAATTGATAGCAAAACAAATAGACCATATACGTCACGTTATATTGGCTCTCTTGTTGCAGATGCTCACCGCAATATGCTCAAAGGGGGGATATATATGTACCCTTCAACAGCGAACTATCCAAATGGTAAGTTGCGTTTATTATATGAATGCAACCCAATGGCAATGATTATTGAGCAGGCTGGCGGTATTGCAAGTGATGGAAAAACGCGTATTTTAGATTTAAAACCAACAACACTCCATCAACGTGTGCCTTTTTTTTGTGGCAGCGTGAAAATGGTTGAGTCTTTACTGGCAATGTAAAAGTAATTTTTGTTAAAAGAGAGAAACAAAATAATGAGCCCATTATCTGTAGCTGTGTATTTTAATATGTTATGGTAATAATAAATAAACAATAATACATTACAATAGATAAACTGATGAAAATGTTTACGAAAAACACACCCAGCAAATAAAAACATATCCTTAAAATAAGTAGTAAAAAGGTAATAAAAAGGTAGTAAAAAGGTAGTAAATAGGAAATGATTTTTATTAAATTTAATAAGTTTGGAGGAGGCCCTTTATATCACCCTAAAGATGTTGAAGAGGCATTTACTTTTTCAGAACAAATGACACTAATGCGAACGGTGAATGACTGCGTTGACTGTAGCGAAATAGCACAAAAAGCATCAGCAAATGACTTTAAAGGCCATCATGACAAGTTGAAGTTATGGTTTGGAATAACACCTGAGAAGCCTGGCTTCCTTGAGGCTTTAGATATTATAAAAACGGGAGTAAATAAAATACATGCTACATTGATAGATAACAAAAAAACCATTAGGTTTATTGATATGCGAGATCAATATAATCGATTCTCTGAGGTTAAATACATACCGACACTGCATTTTCCTCAGAGTGGTTTATGTGGAGAAGGCGCATTTAAATTTAACATGTGTTCTGACTTCTTAGGCATTCAAAACGTCGCAGGGGTACACACTTTAAGCCGTCGTTTCCGGTTTGATAACGTTACACATGTAGGCTCATTCCTTAGCGTATATATTGGAATGGGCATGTTTCTCCTTGGTAGTGGGCAAGATTTACAGAGGCACTCAATAATTCATGAACTAACCCATAAACTTTTAGCAACTGATGATTTTATAGCGTTCCACCCCATTAATGGTTTAGGAAAACACCCATATTATTGGAGCATATATGGCAGAGCTAAGTGCCAAAATCTAGCGAATATTAGTTTTAATCCGATTAAAGATGTATTGACAATTAGCGATAATTGGGCTTACTTTATTTGTAGTTTTTTGGACTTAGGTTTAGGTCAGATGTGGATTGATTGCGACTCGTCGGATTATGATACTGATACTGATACTTATACTGATACTTATACTGATACTGATAATAATACTGATACTGATACTGATACTGATACTGATAATAATACTGATAATAATACTGATACTGACTAAGATCCTTAGAATGAATCTGATTTATAAAATACCGGTGGAAATTTATCCCCATTCGCCAGCTGATCGTTAGCTGACGCATATAGCTGGGCGTAACATATTGAGAGAGACGTATTATGCCGAGTGTAGCTGCCAATTTGCCTTGCTGATTTTGCATTTTGGAGTAACATTGCTATATATTTAAATACTAGGTGTAAAAATAATCAGCTATAAGTGTTGCTTATACCCAATTGAGGTTAAAGAAATGGCCGCGGAATAGTTTGTTATTTAAAAACTATTTGAAATAGATAGTAAACAAGGATCCGCATAACCGAGATAACCAAGATAACCGAGATAACCGAGATAACCGAGATAACCGAGATAACCGAGATAACCGAGATAACCGAGATAACCGAGATAACCGAGATAACCGAGATAACAATAATACACTTCAGTGATTCTGCCCGCAATTATATTGCGTTAGCTAGCAAATATAAATACGAACGATATTACCGTCATTAGTATCACCTTTTATTCATTAATTATTATGAGGATTTTTATGTCAGATGTTTTTCATTTAGGTTTAAGTAAAAAAATGCTTGCTGGTGCAACGCTAGCCATCATTCCTGGTGCTCCTGAACGAGTTGAAAAAATTGCGAAATTAATGGAAGGCGCGACCTTTCTTGCCAGTCAGCGTGAATATACCAGTTACCTTGCTTATTTAGATGGTAAAGCGGTTGTTGTATGTTCAACCGGGATTGGTGGACCGTCAACCTCTATTGCAGTTGAAGAGCTTGCGCAGTTGGGCGTGCGTACATTTTTACGCGTTGGCACAACAGGGAGCATTCAAGCGCATGTAAACGTTGGTGATCTAATAGTGACTCAAGCAGCTGTTCGCCTTGATGGGGCAAGTTTGCATTTTGCGCCAATGGAATATCCAGCGGTTGCTGATTTTAACTCTACTACAGCGATACTTGCGGCATGTCGTGATGCAGGAGCAAAGCTGCATATTGGTATAACAGCATCTTCAGATACTTTTTATCCAGGTCAAGAACGTTACGATACAGTTAATAGTAGTATGGCTCGTCGCTTTAAAGGATCTTTGCAAGAATGGCAAGATTTAGGCGTGTTAAATTATGAAATGGAATCTGCTACTTTGTTCACCATGTGTAGTTCACAGGGCTGGAAAGCAGGCTGTGTTGCAGGCGTTATTGTAAACCGTACACAACAAGAGATCCCAGATGAAGCGACAATGAAAAATACCGAGACATCTGCCATTTCTATTGTTATTGAAGCTGCGCGTAAGCTCTTAATGTAGTTAACATGGGGTTATCCCCATGTCACTTTAAAATATTAAGTGTTGGGGATATTTTCAAAAGGCTTAAAACATTTTGATATATTTGGCTCGTTCAACTGCGTAATTTGGCATTTTTTCTGCAAGTTTATTAAGTAGTATCTCGGCTTTTTTGTGCTGTTTTTTGTCTTTCATCACGCGATTAAATAATAGAAGGTAGGCATCCTCATAATCTAAAGGGCTACCATGGCCTTGTAATAGCATTTCTATATAGCTCATTTGTGCTTTAACATAGCCTTGCAGTGCGGCTTCTCGATAATAAATAATGGCTTTTCCAAGATTTTTTTCAACAAGGATCCCCCTTTCATGGTAACGGCCCAATTGTTCTAGTGCAGGTAATAAACCTTGCTTTGCAGATTTTTTTATATAGAACAAACCCAAATCAGGATCACTCTCAACACAAACTCCCCAAGCTAGCATATCGCCCCATAGATAAGCAAATGATGGCTCATTCGCTTTAATTGCATGTGCTTTAATATCTTCTACTAACTGGCAGTCATCAGCTTTTACTTTTTGCAAATGTTTGTTCTTATAAATTAACTTATTTAAGCCATCCTGAGAATAGATCTCTAACGCCTCATATGATTCGCTATATGCATGTTGGCTCATAATGAATAATGCAACCAATAATATTTTTATATACATATTTACACCCATTTAAAAGTTAAGGTATTCGTCACTATTAAATCTTATCGGCTTTTACGCATATTTCTTTAATAAAATTTTGTGATAAGGCTGTTGATAAAAAAGTATATATATATGTGATTTCAAATTGCTTTGTCAGCCTCGAACTCGATAATCAGTAATGCGCAACACAGGTAATGGGGACGTGCGCATCAAACGTTCAGAGCAGTGCTATTTTTTTATTTCGCGCATCAACTGTGCGTCACTTGCATCAATTTACATCGTTATAAAATTTCTATAGAGAATACCTGGTTAAAGCATTAAAATCTTTTTTTGTACAGCGTATGTGATTAACTAGGTTAATCATCTGATGGCCATTTTATGCATCACACAGCTACCAATTTGCAGATATGACTTTGCATCTTGATAGCCACATGGGTATAATCACAAAAATTTTAGGCACAAAATTTAGTTGCTAGGTCGAATGATAGAACAAGGCAGTTTGCAATAATAAAAAAAGAATAACCATTACCTTTTTGCGAGTTATTGTTATGAGGCTAACGCCTGACAAAGAATCTTTAAAATATAATTAATATCATGTACATAAGAGGGTATATTTATCCAACTTGTATGGGGTGAGGTTTGATCAAGGAGTATGTTGGGTGAAATATTTAATCGTTATTGGCTTGGTTTTTACGGCATATGCATTTGCAGGTGATGAAACAACAAATGCAAGTGTGGATAAAAACGATAAAAAATCATCACCTATTTTTGAAAAGTCATGGCCACATGAAGAGCCTGAATGGGGTATTGCGATAGGGCAGCGCAGTGCAAGCATTCCTTTTAGTGACGAAAAAGATAAAAAAGTAGGTGATTTTATAACCAAATATTATTATGAAGGTGAATACGTTTTTTTACGAGGTGATCACGGTGGTGTGCACTTTTATAAGCAACCAAAATATAATTTCAGTGCCATTGGTAATATACGCTTTCTAGATATTCCCAAAAATATGCAAAACGAGTTTCATGGTTCTAAAATTGATATTGGTTTACAAATGGAATATTTTTTCCAGCCAAATTTTCCCATACAATATGAATATTTAGTTGATCTTAAAGGTAATAATTATGGCAATATTAACCTACGTTATGCTTTTGATTACTATGATTTTGATTTCAAACTATTCAGTACGCTTCGGTTAAAAAGTGCTAATTTTAATAACCTTTACTATGGGCTAGATGGATTTCCAAAATCAAAAAATGCAGATGGAACGTGGAATTGGAATGATCTACATAATAATGAAATTGGCTCAGATTACGATATTTCAGTGGGCATTGATTCTCGCTACCATGTATGGAGTAACTTATATCTACTTGCCGAAGCCAAGGTGACTCGTTTAGGAGCCGATACTTATCACAACAGTGCAATTGACTCTCCAGCGCAAGGCGAATACTACTTGGGATTTGGTTTCTTTAAAGATAAAAAACGTCATGCTGAATTAACATTGCCTGATAATCAATATATACGCTGGGCGTATGGCTTTGGTACGCCATCTAACTTAGGCGATGTTCTCATAGGAAAATCAAAAAAAGACCCTTATAATAATCAAATGACGTCATTCTTTTATGGTTATCCGCTAACTGAAAGCTTACTAGGATCAGATATTGAGTTATTTTTAACGCCTGGTTTTGTATGGCACTTTAAATCAGATAATCAAAATCAATTAGAAGAATATGTGATGGCAATGAAGGCATATTATACTATCAAATGGCCTCTTCGCTGGCGTTTTGGATTCGGAGAGGGGTTATCGTACAGTACGGAAATAAATGGCCTTGAACGCGCCGACATTCTTAGTAAATATGAAAAAGCAAGTAAATTACTTAACTACTTAGATTTCTCATTGGATGTAAATCTAGGTGATATTACAACAGTGAAGCAATTAGATACTTTATGGCTCGGTTATTCAATTCATCACCGCAGTGCTATTTTTGAAGAGAGCTCATTGTTCGGGAGAATTAAAGGTGGTAGCAATTACAACAGCGTCTATTTACAATGGCATTTTTAACCAGTTAACCAATAATCTTGCTAAGATCTTGATGCCCTAGTCGCTTCCTGCTACCTCAAGATGAGTTATCAGGCGGGTAGCTAAGTACATCGCCGCTTGGGGCTTATATACCCATGTTACTTCTAAATGCAAAATCAGATCCGCAAATTGTGCCGATATGCGCTGCATAAAATTGAAGTATAGTTATTATCTATTGATATTCTATAACATGCAAATTGCTACAATGAGCCTTGCCGGTTGGGGAGCCAACTAGGTTTTTATATGAAAGAAAGCACCCAAAGCTTGCCATTCGATGCGCACGTCCCCATTACATCTGGTTACACATTACTCTGATTATTAAGTCCGTACCTGACGTTGCATTTTAAGCTAACATGGGTATAGCGTCTATTTACAATGGCATTTTTAACCAGTTAACCAATAATCTTGCTAAGATCTTGATGCCTTAGTCGCTTCCTGCTACCTCAAGATGAGTTATCAGGCGGGTAGCTAAGTACATCGCCGCTTGGGCTTATATACCCATGTTACTTCGAAATGCAAAATCAGATCCGCAAATTGTGCCGATATGCGCTGCATAAAATTGAAGTATAGTTATTATCTATTGATATTCTATAACATGCAAATTGCTACAATGAGCCTTGCCGGTTGGGGAGCCAACTAGGTTTTTATATGAAAGAAAGCAGCCAAAGATTGCCATTCGATGCGCACGTCCCCATTACATCTGGTTACACCTTACTCTGATTATTAAGTCCGTACCTGACGTTGCATTTTAAGCTAACATGGGTATAGAGTCTCTCTCAATGATTAACTGCGTTAATCATTTGCAAAAAAATGCAATACAAGTATTCCATATATTATTGTTATTGTCTTTTTGGATGTTAAGCAAAGCTATGCAAAGGGCAGGACTCTTGCACCAATCTACGTTGTTATACCCCAAGTGACATCAAAATGTTTAGCCAGATAACGAATTTTGAAGTCAATTGGGTATAAGCGCTAAGAACTAATGTAGATGCAAGGATTAGAAATGTACTTCTAAGCCTGCGAAGGGTCCTTTATTTTCTTGATCTTTTTTATTTTTGTCTTTGTCAATGGTGATGGTTTGGTAACGATAGCCAGCACGTAAAGAGAAATTAATGAGTAGCGAATCAGGATTAAATGTGTAACCCAAGCCAGCATTACCATCCAAGGCTTCATCTTTTGTTACGCTCCCACCGATAATTTCGCTGAAGGCAAATATTCCAGTAGCAGGTACATATATTTTTGCGCCAGCGTAGGCTTGTGCCAGAGCAGCTGATGTCTGTAAATAATCCTCAACACGTGTATAATCTAAACCTAAATCTATTTTAAATAAACCATTATCAAAGATATTGTAATATAGAATAGCGTTTAATGCGGAGCTTTCCTGATCATCTTTATTTTTCAGATCTATATAGCGTAGTTTGGCATTAGGGATCAGTGGAATAAAATGTTCAAACGCCAAATAACCAGAAATATTGCCGTTATCTTTTGTGTTTTTATCCCCATAAGTTGAATCATTGTAATGATAATTACCCCCAACATATAAACCTAGTGAATCAGCCATTGCAAATGTGCTAAATATTGTTGAAATAGTTATTGCAAAAAGTAGTTTTTTCATATTATTCCTTTAAAATTTACGCTCCTAAAAACGCTGGCAATATGCCATGTTGTTGTATACCAATGCGACGATAAAAATGCAACGTCAGCCGCGATATCGATAGTCAGAGTAAGGCTCTGCATGAGGTAATGGGGACTCCCTTTTCGAATGTTGCAACACAAGGCTGCTTGCTTTCATATAAAAACCTAATTAGCGCACCAACGGGCAAGGCAACTTGCACCAATTTGCATTAGTTATAAAATATCGATCGATAATAACTATACTTCAATTTTATGCCGCGCATATCGATACAATTTGCCTTGCTGATTTTGCATTTCGAAGTCACATAGGTATAAATACTTAATGTGATTAATTAGCTACGAAGTGCTTTTTCACCACGCGAAATACCACAAACACCGGATCTCACTACTTCTACTATTTCACTTATGTTATCAATGGTTTGTAAAAAAGCATCAAGTTTTGATCCTATTCCGATAAGTTCAATAGTATACAAATTAGGGGTCATGTCAACAATTTGTCCCCGAAAAACGTCATTACTAAGCTTGACCTCTTGGCGTATTGTATTATTTGGTGTACGCACTTTAACAAGCATTAATTCGCGTTCAACGTGTGCGCTTTCAGTTAGTTCTGAAACACGCAGTACATCAACGATTTTATGAAGTTGCTTCATCATTTGCTCAAGCGTTGCTTGACCATCAACTTTAGTGACAATGGTCATCCGCGATAAGGTCTTATCATTGGTTGTCGATACGGTCAATGATTCGATATTATAACCACGTTGTGCGAACAAGCCAACAACGCGAGAAAGCGCCCCAGATTCATTTTCAAGTAACACAGAAATCACACTACGCATCGGTTCTCTCCGTTTTGCTTAGGAACATATCTTCCATGCTACCAAGCTTAATTTGCATTGGGTATACATGCTCTTCTGGATCAATAAGAACATCAATAAATGTTAGTCTATTTTTTAGCTCAAAAGCACGTTTAATGGCAGGTTCAAGCTCATCAATATGATCAACCTTAATGCCGACATGATTAAAAGCCTCTGCCAAAAGTACAAAGTCAGGCACGCTATCCATGTATGATTGAGATTGCCTGCCCCCGTAAAACATTTTTTGCCACTGTTTTACCATCCCAAGAGAGCGGTTGTTTAACAGTAAAATAACAATCGGAATATTGTATTGCATACAGGTTGAAAGTTCTTGGATGTTCATTTGAATTGAGCCGTCACCAGTGACGCAACAGACAGGGCGCTCTGGAAAGGCAACTTTACACCCAATTGCCGCAGGTAAGCCATAGCCCATTGTGCCTGCGCCGCCTGAGTTTATCCATTGACGAGGCTTTTTAAACTTATAATAATTAGCCGCAAACATTTGGTGCTGACCAACATCAGAGGTGATAATTGCGTCCCCATTTGTGACCTTATAAAGTGTTTCGATAACTTGTTGGGGCTTGATAAACTCTGTCGAGTTATCATATGCAAAACAATCTTTTTTTCGCCATGCTTCGATATCTAGCCACCAATTGGCTAACGTATCTGCATAGTGTTCTATTTTCATGTCCGAAAGCACTGCTAAAACTTGATCTAACACTATGTCGATAGAGCCTACAATAGGTAGATCAGCATGAATATTTTTAGAAATTGATGTTGGATCTATATCAATTTGTATTATTTTTGCGTTCGGGCAGAATTTATCAATATTATTTGTTACGCGATCATCGAATCGAGCGCCGAGTGCAAAAATTAAATCTGCATTATGCATTGCGCGATTTGCTTCATAAGATCCGTGCATACCGAGCATGCCGATATTTTGTTTATCTTCTCCTGGAAATACGCCCAAGCCCATTAATGTATTGGTGACTGGTAAGTTTAGATATTTAGCAAGTTTTCTTACTTGTTGGTAAGCATTTGCTATGACAGCGCCGCCCCCTACGTAAAGCACAGGTTTTTGAGCTTTTAATAGCGCAGTTACCGCTCGTTTAATTTGCCCGTGATGACCTTTTAATGTCGGATTGTATGAACGTAACGAGACTTCTTTTGGATATTCATATGGAAATTTATTTAATGGGTTTTGGGCGTCTTTAGGTAAATCAACAACAACTGGGCCAGGTCTTCCAGTTGATGCAATGTAAAATGCTTTTTTTATGGCGATTGGAATTTCTTCTGCCGTGCGGCATAAAAAACTGTGCTTAACAATTGGACGAGAAATACCAATCATATCTGCTTCCTGAAAGGCATCATCGCCAATCCAAGTTGTGGGTACTTGTCCCGATAAAACCACTATGGGGATTGAATCCATATAAGCTGTTACGATACCGGTAATACAGTTTGTCGCACCAGGTCCTGCTGTGACTAAAACAGTACCAACGCCGCCTGTTGATCGCGAATATGCATCTGCCATGTGGACAGCGGCTTGTTCATGACGTACTAAAATATGCTCGATATCACTGCAGTTAAAAATAGCATCGTAAATATCTAAAACAGATCCACCAGGGTAACCGAAAATATGTTTAACTCCTTGATCTTGCAAGGATCGTACAACCATTTGTGCGCCAGATAACATTTCCATACTAATCACTCCTAAAAAAACAATTGGTAAATTGTTTCATGTTCCATCTGTATCGGATGGAGATGAACTATGAGAATAATACCAGTACTCTCAGCAAAGTGGTACATTTGCTTACAAGTATTGTCAAGGTAATGCCATTGGCAATACTTTTCTTTAAGTTGGTATGTTTTTATGCTTTTATTTAATTTGAGACCTCTTGGGCTTTATACTCATCTTACCTATAATATTTATCCCAATGTTTGATCTTAAATTTGAGAGGGGGCATTTCACTACAATCTGTATAATCACGCTCTAAATTAGCAAGCTCCCAGAATACAGACTTTAGGTAGAGATGTTTTTTTATTATTTCAAATAGGATTGTTTGGATATTTTTTGTAGCCCTACTTATCTGTATAAATGAACTTCTCGCTATATGCTGATTCTGAGAACAATAAAACTCAATCAAACAATTAGAATCACAATCCATGCACTCTGCTATTATTTTATTTAAATATTCTTGACTATGTTTTATTGGGGGGGGACCTAAATTACGAGAACTTTGCAGTATAGGATTAGGCTCTTTAGCATTAAATATTAAATAATCTCTATCAATTGCAACTGGATCTCTACCAATATTGTAAGCATACTCATGATGACAGGTTATGCGGCCAAAAGAATTTTGTCCTCGATCAAAAAAATAAACTGAAGATATCTTCATTCCCACCATTTCTGTATACCCTATTATATTTTGTTCTTTATAAAAATCTGGTCGATAGACCATAAAACGCTCCTGCTTGTTACTTAGCCAAGCATTTACCAATTGGTTTTGTTAATGCAAGTTGCGCCCATTTTTAATGTTAAATATAAATTAAACGAAGGGCTTTTGTCAATAGCATTGGTGATATTTACATCATCCTGAGAATGTAATCCACCAAAGCTTAATCATATGTGACGTTTTAACATTTTTAAACGAATATACAAAGTTGCAATAACTATAATGGTATGCTGATGATTATATTGAAGTTTATAACCATTACCTAGTTTGCTAGAGATTGGTCACGTGATGATGATATTGCAAAGTAAAATTTTTTATTTTTTTAATTATTTAATATGGTAACTCAAGTTTCGGAGTTCATATTTACCAATAAAAATACCATAACATGCTGATATAAAAGAAGAAAACACCTACTTGTGTTATAATTATTGTTAACTAGACAATAAAAAAAACACAAGAGGCATAAAATGAAGTCTGACATAAATGATTTTGGTTTACCATCGCTTACTGCGGATTTACTTAATCAACAAAATCTAAATATAGATAATACGTTTAGTACAACATGGAAAAACATTGGCTTTAAAGATCTATTAAAACGCGCAAAATTTAACAAACGATCTGGCACTTCAGCTGACAGTGTTGTGTACCTCTTGATGTTGTGGGTTTGGCTAAAAGTAAACTCTGTTTCGATGTTCTCAAGGGATGCGTTATTGAGTTTCTCATCCTCAAAAAAAGATGCCCTCTACGATTTTATTAACCATGAAAACTTGGATTGGCGAAAGCTACAATTATTGACAGCAAAAAAAATACTTAAGCCCCATGAAGGAAATAAATTGAATGCTTTTGTTATCGATGATTCCGTTAAAATCAGACGTGGTAAAAAGATGCCAGGTGTTTCAAAGCACTTCGATCACTTAACCGCTCGATGTGTCAATGGGCAACAAATAGTGACGCTAGGCCTTGCTAATGACGAGTTATTTACGCCGATTGATAATGAAATATTTATCAGTAAAACTGACAGACAGGTTGCTGATTATCAGTTTAAAGATGGTCGTAGTATTGCAGCAAAACGTTACGAAAAGTCAAGAGAGCAAACTAAACCTGATATGGTTTGCGACATGATATCAAGAGCAATACGCAATGGTATTAACGCCGAATATTTTTTAGCAGATGCTTGGTTTGCAACGAAACGAATATTAAAAATGACGGTGGAACAATCACTTGTAGCAATTGTTCGAATGAAGCGAAATAAAATGAAGTATCGCTTTATGGAAAATGGAGAGAGTAAGTTACTGAGCGCTGAAGAGTTATATAAGCAACATATCAAAGGTCAATGGCATAACCTAAAAAATATTCCTTACCAAAGCAAATCAATTATTGTTGAGTTGAATTTAACGACTGAGACTAAAAAAGATCCACAATGGATTAAAGTTAAGCTTCTGTACGTTCGGTCTATGAATGAAGCCAAACAACAAGCGAGCAAAAATGATTGGGCTCTCTTTTTATCAACGGATAGCCTACTTGAAGATGAAAAAATACTTGAAATATATGCACTACGTTGGGGAATTGAAGTTTACTTTAAAGAGGCGAAACAAAAGCTTGGTTTTTTAAAAGAACAAAGCCGCCACTATGGTGCGTACATCGCTTCTATTCATCTAACTGGATTGCGTTTTTGTTTACTATTATTTGCAAAAGAAGAGCAAGTGGGAGCCAAGTTAAGTGAGGTTAGAAATGACTTTGAAGAAAGCCTTACGACGTTGAATTTTGGGTGTAAATTATGGGGTTTATTTAAAGCATTAATTGCAGGCGCTCTCAATGAAATAGGTAATTTAACCGAAAGTAAAAAATCAGAGATCTTAAAAAAGATCGATCAAACTGTTATTGGCTTTTTTACGAAAGCGCTACAAATGGATCAATTCACAATACGGCAAGAGGCACTGATATGATGGAAAATAAAACAGAAAAAGCTATAATTTCAACGAATATGAACTCCGAAACTTGAGATGGTAACTATGATAATCATATACAGCGACTAATAAATCACAGTTTTTACTCTATTGAATACGCAGGTGTGACTAGAATGAGTTGACCATCACATGCAGATTAACTATGAAAATTTACAAAATCAGCTATCTAGTTGAGTTTCTCCAAAATGCTCTTTATTACTATCGCTATTGAAATCACTCTGGAAAACTTAATCCACAGGTTACACTTTAGGATTGTTTACAGGAAATATTTCAACCTCGGGCGACAATTATATTTTTTCTACTGTTTATTTCATATGATTTTAGTTATGATTAGACATTTTATGATTGAATTTTGAGGAAGAAAATGTTTGAAATAAATCCTATTTTATCCCAACTAAAAGATCTGACTGAGCGTGCGTTATTAATCCGGGGGTATCTTTGACTATGATGGGAAATCAGAACGCCTAGAAGAAGTCTCGCGAGAATTAGAATCCCCAGAAGTTTGGAGCTTACCTGAGCGCGCGCAAGCTTTGGGTAAAGAGCGCAGTGTGTTAGCACTTACTATAGAAACAATTGATGCGCTAAAAAATGGTACTGAAGATGTTAAAATGCTGATTGAAATGGCTGTTGATGAAAACGATCAAGATTCATTTAATGAAGCGCAAATTGAAGCCGATGAACTTGAAAATAAATTAGCCCTGCTCGAATTTAGGCGAATGTTTGCAGGCAAGAATGATACCTGTTCATGTTACCTTGATATCCAATCAGGCTCAGGCGGTACTGAGGCGCAAGATTGGGCGAATATGCTCTTGCGCATGTATTTACGTTGGGGAGAAGCAAACGACTATAAAACAGAATTAATGGAAGTCTCTGCTGGCGATGTCGCGGGCATCAAAGGGGCAACAATCCGTTTTAGCGGTGAATATGCGTTTGGTTGGTTACGTACAGAGACCGGCGTGCATCGTCTGGTGCGCAAATCTCCGTTTGATTCATCTGGTAAACGCCATACTTCATTCGCCTCAGCATTTGTTTATCCTGAAATTGACGATAACATTGATATTGTCATTAACCCTGCAGAATTACGCATTGATGTTTACCGTGCCTCTGGCGCTGGGGGTCAGCACGTTAATACCACAGAATCTGCGGTGCGCATTACTCATGTATCGACGAATATTGTGGTACAATGTCAAAATGATCGTTCGCAACATAAAAATAAAGCTCAAGCGATGAAGCAACTCAAAGCAAAGCTTTATGAGCATGAGCTGCAGATTCAAAATGCAGAAAAACAAACCAGCGAAGATAATAAAGCGGATATTGGCTGGGGAAGTCAAATTCGCTCGTATGTTCTAGATGACGCGCGAATAAAAGATCTGCGAACAGGTGTTGAAAGCCGTAATCCACAAAAAGTACTCGATGGCGATTTAAATACCTTCATTGAAGCGAGTTTAAAATCAGGCTTGTAAAGCCGCCATAACCATTTTATAAGCAGATAGGAAAATAATAATGTCAGATCAAGCACCACCAGCACCTCAAGAGGATTTAAATGATATTTTAGCAGCTCGTTTAGCAAAACTAAACACTATGCGTGAAAAAGGGCAAGCATTTCCAAATGATTTTCGCCGCACTAACATCTCTGATGAATTGCATGCAAAATATAATGGCAAAACAAAAGAGCAATTAGAAACGCTTGCTGTAAATGTGAGCATTGCTGGGCGTATGATGACGCAGCGTATCATGGGTAAAGCAAGTTTTGCAACGCTACAAGATATGGGCGGGCGTATTCAAGTTTATGTTGCGCGTGATAATTTAGCAGAAAACTTTTATAATAACGAATTCAAAAAATGGGATTTAGGTGATATTTTAGGCGCGAGGGGGGTTTTATTTAAAACCAAAACAGATGAATTAAGCATTAAAGTCAGTGAAATACGTATGTTAACAAAAGCGCTTCGTCCATTACCTGATAAATTCCACGGGTTATCTGATACCGAATCTTGTTATCGTCAGCGCTACCTTGATTTAATTGCCAATGATAAATCGCGTAAAACCTTTATTTTGCGTAATAAAATTATATCAGCAATTCGTAGCTACTTAAACGAGCAAAACTTTATGGAAGTTGAAACGCCAATGTTACAAGCAATCCCAAGCGGTGCAACGGCGAAACCGTTTGAAACATTTCATAATGCACTGGATCTGCCAATGTTTTTACGTATCGCACCAGAATTAAACCTTAAGCGGTTAGTTGTCGGTGGTTTTGAGCGTGTTTTTGAAATCAATCGCAGCTTTAGAAATGAGGGTATTTCAACGCGCCATAATCCTGAATTTACCATGATTGAATTTTATCAAGCTTATGCTGATTACATTGATCTGATGAATTTAACAGAAGATATGCTCCGCACGATAACTGAAAATGTGCTTGGGTCAAGTATTGTTAAGTACGGTAAGCAATTGTTAGATTTTGGCCAACCGTTTATTCGCATGACAATGAAGGAGTCAGTGCTTACTTATAATGAAAGCGTTGATATTACTGAGCTTGGAAGTATGGACGGGTTAAAGGCATTAGCGAAACGTTTGAAGATTAGCCTCAAAGATAGTTGGGGTGAAGGTAAAGTATTAACGGAAATATTTGAAGAAACAGTGGAGCATAAATTACTTCAACCAACCTTTATTACCGCTTACCCAGCAGAAGTTTCACCGCTTGCTCGGCGTAATGATAATGATCCGATGATTACAGATCGTTTTGAATTTTTTGTGAGTGGTCGCGAACTTGCAAATGGTTTCTCTGAGCTCAATGATGCACAAGATCAAGCGCAGCGCTTTATGGATCAAGTGGTGCAAAAAGAGGCAGGAGATGATGAAGCTATGTTTTATGATGCGGATTACATTACAGCACTTGAGCATGGTTTACCGCCTACAGCTGGTGAAGGAATTGGTATTGACCGTTTAGTTATGTTATTTACAGATAGTCATACTATCCGTGATGTACTGTTATTTCCACACATGCGACCACAAGCAAAATAGCGCATTTATGCTCATGTGACATCTAAATGCAACAGTGGCACAGACTTGATAATCAGAGTAAGGAGCAACCGATGTAATGGGGACGTGCGCATCGAATGGCAATCTTTGGCTGCTTTCTTTCATATAAAAACCGAGTTCTCTCCCCAACGGGCGCGGATCATTGTACCAATTTGCATTGTTATAAAATATCGATCGATAATAACTATACTTCAATTTTAGGAATCAAATCCGTGCACAATTTGCATTACGATTTTGCATTTTTACGTCCCATGGGTATATACTCATGTGGCATCTAAATGCTTAGTCAGATCCGCAAATTGGCAGTGAGCGCTAGGCATGGGTATAAAGTCATAGTTTTTTTAGTTCAAGGATGAAGATATGTTTTTTCAGAAAAAAGGTGTTCTTTTTAGTCTGTTTATTATATTAGCCGTAGCACATAGTGCGTTATATGCTGCGCAAAATAGTACAAAAAATACGGATACAAAGCCAACTACTAAGCGTATTGATACTAATAAAAAACCAGCTACTAAAAGCACTAAGGCTAATAAAAAACCAGTGACTAAAAATGCATCAGGCGCCGATGTTAAGTTTGATCCTAATAAAAGCATTGATTTTAGTGTGGTGATGGGGCCATATTATAGCCCAGAAGCTAGTTTAGCTATTGCAGGTGCGGTGGTTGGCCTATATCATCCTGATGTTAAAAGCCAGCTGTCATCATTAGTTATTGAAGGTTTTGGTTCTATTAATGGCTCCTATCTAGTTAATATTCACAACGATACTTTTTTAAATTCAGATTCACGTCAGTTGTATCTTTATTTGCAGGTACTTGCTATGGATGTTGTTTATTATGGTAAAGGTTACCAAGAAAACATACAAGATCACAATTTGGTTGAGTACCACACCAATCAATATGCTTTTAAACCAACGTGGAAAGAGCGCCTATATGGTAATGTTTTCGTGGGTGTTGGCGCAGACGCTACGTATTCTAAAACTGCAGATTTTACTGAGGACTTCAGGAGCGTTGTTGATATCAGGCCTTTACAAGAGACTTCTGTGAGCGTTGCTCCAACTGCGCTGATCAATTACGATAGCAGAGCTCATGTTTTAAATGCTAAAAAAGGGCTATTTTTACAGTATAAAGTTTCGTGGTTTGATGATACCTTCGGTAGCAATAAAAACTTTACACTGCAAAATGTTACTTATAACCAATACCTAGCAGTGAACAAAACAGATGTGCTTGCCTGGCAATTGATAGGTGAATTTAGTAATGGTGATGTGGCTTGGGATAGGATGCCTTCAATAGGTGGCATCGGTGGTCTAAGGGGTTATAATTCAGGACGCTATCAAGATGAGCAAATGATAACGGCTCAAGTTGAATATCGTTTACACATTATTAGGCGGCATGGCATGGTATTTTGGCTTGGAGTTGGCACGATAGCAGATAAAGTTTCAGAATTTAAAACTGATGAATTATTGCCCAATATTGGTGTTGGTTATCGTTACCGAATCAAAGAAAATGTCAATATGCGCTTTGATGTAGGTTATGGGAAAAATGGTCCTAATGTTTATTTAAGTGTTAATGAAGCATTTTGATCTAACGCTTAACAGACAAGGCAACTTCCAGCAATCTACTTGGTAATAATATTTCAACTAAAATGATGAGTTAATAATTAAAGTTTTTATTTTAATTCACATTAGTGCACCATTTACATATATGATTTTCATCATGGCGTATATGGGTATAGCGAGTATTATTGCTGGCAAATACAGGTTAATAGGAAGAAATTAAATGGCAGATCCACAACAAGTCTATGCAGAGATAATTGAAATTAAAGAAGAGCCAACAGCACTTTATAAAATATTAAAAATAGCCAACGTTGTTTCTGGTGGAGGTGAAGCAAAGTTTGCTATTTCAGAGGGTTATGTATTTTTAAACGGTAAAGTTGAAACACAAAAACGTAAAAAAATTTATGCAGGGGATCTTATTTGTTTTGCTGAAAAATATTTTCAAATTGCACTAATAGGCAAGGGTAAAGCGGCAACTTGTATTGATCAAGTCGCAATCAAAAAATCAACTGATATGAAAGCAAGTAAACTCACAACTAGGCCTCCTCTGTGCTTTTAATCATAACAAATAGTTATTGTATTATGGCTTTTATTGAGAGGCCTTTTCCCATTTTTTATCTCTCCTATTTATCATTTGCTACGCTTAAATAGCTATCAAGAAGGCTGGGATAAATGTCGAATTGAGGTTTGCCAGTATCTATACCCATGTTACTTCGAAATGCAATATCAGCAAGGAAAATTGTGCCGAGGTGCCTATCCTCAAGTTGAAGGGAAGTTATTATCAATAGGTGTTTTATAACTATGCAAACTTAAATAAGGAGCCTTGCCAGTTGGAGAACTAACTCGATTTTTATATGCAAGCAAGCCGCCAAAGCTTGCCATTCGAGGAGCACGTCCCTATTAGCTTATGTTGCGCCTTACTCTGATTATCGAGTCCATGCCGACCTTGCATTTTTACAAAGCATGGGTATATAACAAAAGATGCTAGCCACATCACTTGTTATATTGGCATGTGATTTTATTATAAATGAATGGCGATGATTTTATACCGCCCTGATGGTTATTATTACTGGGACGCAGCACCTATTGGAACACAGCACCTTTAGTCTCAAGCGACATAGCCCGACCATTTATATCAAAATTGCCTTTATAATCACCCATTTTAAGTTCTTTATGGCCACCAGTATCGGTGGAAATTTTAAAGATACCAGGAACTTCTGTGCCAATATTAAGGTTTTCTATAGCATTGGGTATCTCGGAGAGATCTTTCCAGTCATTGACCGCCCAGTCAGTTTGCCCATAGCCATTATATAAATTTGTTATAGCAGTGTTATAAAAATTAGCCTCATTAAAATCCTTGCCTACGCTACTAAAGTATAGTGGATCCAGCTTTATTTTTATCTTGGTGGTCTTGATACCTATCTGGGTATGCTCATTGCTAGCTCCTCTGTTTATCACCTTACCCAGCACAATATCCGCCTCTATTTTCACTTGGTATAGCCGATGTTCAGTATTATTATCACAGTCATACTGGACACGGCCATACTGAGAAATGATTGTTGTTAGTTTGTTGCCCTCAAAATTCAAGGTTTCCCGCAGCCAATGTTCATCATTTCCATTTTCCAGGCGACAGTTATACTTCCATTTACCTATCAGTCCCGCAGTTTGCGCAGTTTGCGTTGGAGTTGTTTTGTTCTGTATAGTAGCTGTGATGCTGGTAGCAAGTGCGAGAGGTCTGCCATCGCTATCTACATTGCCACCCTTGATACCCAATTTGAGTACTTTATGAGTAGTGCCATCAACCATCTTTTCGGAAATTTGCAAGATATCAGGTACTGATTCGTCAATTTTAAAGTTTGTTTTGGCATCCTCGATACTTGAGAGGTCTTTCCAGAAAAACAACTTCCATTTTGTTTGTCCATAACCATTGTATATAGACTCATTACTGATGTGACCCGAATTATTAAGTAAGGCCGTAAGAGTGCTATTCATTGGAACTAGCATTACTTTTGTGCGCAGGATATTTATCTTGGTATGCCTGGTCGCCATGCCTTGGTTTACCTCTGCGCCGAGCTCAATGCCACCCTCAATCCGCGATCGAAGAACGGCCGAACCCTGTTTGCAATTAGTATTCTGTTCGTAAAAAGTCTTGTTTGTGGTGAGTTTATTGCCCTTAAAGTTAAATATTTGCTGCTCATCATAATCAGTTAGCTCGGTTGATGCTTGGCAGCGAGTCCTCCATGAGCCATCAAGTGACAGTGATGTAACTGGCGGCATCGTTGTTGGCGTAGTTACCGGCGCAGTAGAGCCTCCACCTCCACCTCCACCACAGGCGCTAAGCATAAGCATGCTTATAAAAAAAGTTGCGAGCTGTAAGTTGCTGTTAAGTTTCATCTTATATATCCTTATATTCTGATTAAAATCCAACTTTGTAACATGCTACATCCAGCGCATAAATTAGCCATAAATAAAATTGTAAAGTGTGAGTTGAGCGATACACATAACCGTTGAGCTGTAGAATTTATCCAAAAAAGCACATTGTTATGTACCCTTAATTATTTTTGGCTATTTATTTAAATCCTTGATGGCTTACCTTAGTTATGATCTAATATACCCATGCTACCCAGAAATGCATATCAACAAAGCAAATTGTGCCGATGTGCCTATCCTCAAGTTGAAGGGAAGTTATTATCGTGGGAGATTTTATAACAATGCAAATTGGTGCAAGGAGCCTTGCAGGTTGGAGCCAGACTCGGTTTTTATATGCAAGGAAGCCGCCAAAGCTTGCCATTCGAGGAGCACGTCCCTATTAGCTTCTGTTGCGCCTTACTCTGATTATCGAGTACATGCCGACCTTGCATTTTAAGGTAACATGGGTATATATTCGATTAATTTTGAGATAGATAGTGTTGTAATAGAAGGTTAAAAGTTTAATTTGCTCCAGCAAAACATTTTTAATAATAGCGGATAATAATACCCATGTACCCGTTATCATTCATCTTGCTATTCTCGCCAAAAATGGCGCGTGAAAAGCACCATTACAGTTAATATTTCTAACCTACCTAGTAACATGCACACTGATAATATCCATTTGGCACTATCTGAGAAAAAAGCAAAATTACCAGAAGGTCCTATTTCGGCCGTCAGTCCTGGACCAACATTTGATGTTGCGGTGATTGATGCTGTTAAAGATGTCATCAGTGAAGATCCAAGTAATGTAAGTAGTAATGTTGCAACCCCAACAGTGGCAAGGTAGGCTAACATAAAAGATATTAATGATCGTACTATATCATCACTTACTTTTCGATTATTGTATTTTTGAGGAAGCAAAGCACGAGGATGCATCAGCAACATAAGTTCGCGTTTTAGTAATGCGATTGCAATTTGAAAGCGAAATATTTTTATTCCTCCGGCTGTTGATCCTGAGCATGCGCCAACAAACAATAATCCAAAAAAAATCAACACACAAAAAGCTCCCCACTTGGTAAAATCATCTAATCCAAAGCCTGTTGTGGTAAGCACTGAAATAACATTAAACAAGGTTAAACGAATTGCATCAAATAGTGCAAATTTTCCAGAAAGGGTTAGGTAAGCTGTTAGCGTTATTGAAACAACGAGAACCAACTTTAAAAAACCTAATACTTGAGCGTCTTTTATAATATATCCTAAACTATGGCGATTAAATGATCGGACAAAGAGTAAAAATGGTAACCCACCTAAAAACATAAAAATAATTGCGATCCACTGTGCGCTATGTGAAAAATTCCCCATTGACTTATCTGATGTTGAATATCCTCCCGTTGAGATTGTTGTCATTGCATGATTGATCGCTTCAAAAGCTGTCATGCCAGCGAAAAGGTAACCAAAAAAGCAACCTAACGTTAAGAGAATATAAACGATCAAAATACCTAATGCGACTTGGCTCGTTCTCGCCTGCTCTTTATCTGACCAATCTGATGATTCTGTTTGGAATAAGCGCATCCCACCGACATTAAGAAAAGGAAGGATCGCAACACCCATAACGATAAATCCAACACCACCTATCCATTGTAAAAGCGAGCGCCACAGTAAAATACTTTGCGCCATGGAATCTAAGCCATGTAAAACAGTGCTTCCCGTCGTAGTGATGCCTGACATTGTTTCAAAAAAAGCATCGGTAAAACTAATGTGTTCAATGAAAATAAATGGTAATGCTGCAAAAAAACAAGATAAAACCCAAACGGCAGTAGTGAGCAAAAACATTTCTTTCACTCCTAATTTAGCATGCCGCTCTTCCTCTCCAAGGTATATTAAAAAAAACGAACAAAGATGAGTGATAATAATAGAAAGTAAAAACTCAATGGCCCCCAATGTGTGTGTAAAAAAAGCAAGCAACATCGGAAAGTACATAAAAACAGCAATCTTTGAAATAACCAGCCCAGTTATAAAAAATAGAGGACGATAATTCATATATTAACTCACCATACTATAAAAAGAATGGACTAGGTTGGAATAATTTCTCAATATCTGTAATATATTTTTTATTTACTATAAATAAAATAACATGATCATCAGATTCAATAACGGTTTTATCATGAGCGATTAATACTTCATTTTTACGCACAAGAGCCCCAATACTAGTACCAGGTGGTAGCTTCAACTTGCCAATTTGTTTGCCAACAACTTTTGATGTAATATTATCTCCTCTTGCTACAATTTCAATGGCTTCAGCTAAGCCCTCACGAAGTGAATAAACATTTTTTAAATCCGCTTTGCGTACATGGGTTAATAAAGCAGATATCGTTGCTTGCTGCGGAGAAATAGCAATATCAATAATATCTCCTTGAATCAGATCAATATAAGCTGCTCGCTGAATAAGTACCATCGCTTTTCTGACCCCCATGCGTTTAGCTAGCATAGCAGACATGATATTGGCTTCATCATCATTAGTAACCGTAATAATTAAATCGGTTTGCTCAATATGCTCCTCTGCGAGTAGTTCTTGATCAGAGGAATCTCCACAAAAAACAATGGTATTATCTAAACTTTCAGATAAATACTCTGCACGTTTAAGATCTTTTTCAATGAGTTTAACTGAATTTAGCTTTTCAAGTCGACGCGCAAGACTTTCTCCAATATAGCCACCACCAACGATCATAATGCGCTTGTAAGGATGCTCAAGCTTCTGCATCTCGCTCATTATAGCTTTAATGTGCTTACTTGCTGTAATGAAAAAAATCTCATCCCCAGCTTCAATAATGGTTGTGCCTTGCGGGCGGATCGCTTTTCCTTTTCTGAAAATAGCAGCAACCCTCGCATCAATATTAGGCGCGTGTTCTTTTAGTCTAGAGAGTGCACCACCGACTAATGCTCCGCCATAATAGGCTTTGATCGCAACGAGACCAACACGGCCCTCTGCAAAATGGGCAACTTGTAATGCCCCAGGATGTTCAATTAATTGATGTATATAATCACTGACTAATTTTTCAGGTGCTATGATATGATCAATGGGCAAAGCACTTGTTTTAAATAGCTCTTTTTCATACATAACTACACTTTGAGAACGAATGCGAGCTATTTTTTTAGGAATATTATACAGTGTGAAAGCAATCTGACAGGCTATCATATTAATTTCATCTGAGTTGGTCACTGCAATTAACATATCAGAATCAGCAGCTCCTGCTTCACCAAGCGTCTTCGGACTTGATGCGTGTCCTTGCACAACGCGTAAATCAAAACGATCTTGTAACTTTTGCAAACTCTCATTTGATTGATCAATAACGGTAATATCATTGTTTTCACCTACTAAATTCTCAGCAAGTGAAACGCCTACTTGCCCTGCTCCTAAAATAATAATTTTCATATTAAAGCTTCCCTGTATTAATAATTAAGCTGTTACTTTTTTGTAATTTAGCATAATAAAAACCATCCATTTTATCTTCATTTGGTAAAAGTTGGCGACCTTTTACTTCATTATATTTTTCCGAAAGTGGAATTAATTTAGCATCGGGTGTGTTTTTCAAAAAATCAGCAATTTGTAAATCATTTTCCTCTGGTAAAATTGAGCACGTTGCGTAAAGTAATATGCCGCCAGATTTTAAGATTTTCCAAAGCTCTTGTAAAATGTTTTTTTGCAATGTGACTAATACTTGAATATCACTGTCACGCCGTAGCCAACGAATATCTGGATGACGACGAATAACACCCGTTGCACTGCATGGAGCATCACATAAAATACGATCAAACGGTTCACCATCCCACCAACCTCTAGGTTTTAAAGCATCACCCTGGATAACAGTTGCAGTTAACCCTAAACGATTTAAATTTTCTTGGACGCGTAATAGACGTTTTTCATCTAAATCTACAGCAACCATCTGCTTTAAATCCATTTGACGCTCTAATATGTGAAGCGTTTTTCCGCCAGGAGCCGCGCAAGCATCTAAGATGAGATCATTTTTTTGAGGATCTAAATAATGTGCAGCAAGTTGCGCTGCACCATCTTGAACCGAGATCCACCCTTCATCAAAACCAGGTAATTTATAAACATCAGTTGCATTGTCTAACCGCAACGCGTTGCAATTTTCACTGTCGTTTGCCAAAACACTCGATAAATTCACGTTTTTAAGTATTATTTGATAATTAAGAGCAGTGTGATGCAATGCATTGACGCGCAACCACATTGGCGCTTGTTGATTGTTTTCATGCATAATTTCTAATGACTTTTCAATGCCATAGGCCTGTTGTAAACGCTTAATTAACCAAAATGGATGACAGTAACGCAGCGGATCTTGCAACTCTGCTTTTTCAACCAATTGATTTTGCTTACGCAGAAAATTTCGCAGCACACCATTTATCATGCCTTTTAAACCTGGTTTTTTGAGTGCGCTCGCACCATTTACGGTTTCACCAACAGCGGCATGGCTTGGGATCCGCGTGTAAAGTAATTGATAAATGCCAACTAGAATTAAAAAATGTAAGCTACGCAGTTTTCCTTTTAAGGGTTTATCCATTAGCGAGCGACAGAAAAAATCTAAGCGTGGTAGTGTGCGTAAAACGCCATAACAAAACACTTGCAATAATGCTTTGTCTTTCGTATTAAGATCTTTTTGCACGCTTGGAAGTGCTTGTGACAGCGATACCCCTTGCTCGACAACTTGATTTAATACAGTAGCGGCAGCCGCGCGAACATTCATGTTAATCACCTGATAAATTTGCACTAAGATCAAATTGCGTATCAATTGCAAAAAGAGCTTTTCGCGCGTTAAGTATATCTTTCACTGGCATTGCTTTTTTACCTGAAAGCTGAATTACCTGTAAATTAATTATGCCCCTTCCAGTATTCACTAGTATACCGTTTTTATCTGCTTTTAGTACGCAACCTGCAGGCTTATCAGATTGTTTATTAATGTAAGATGCTTTATGCACCTTGATGCTATTATTTTGAACTCTAAAATGGCTCATTGGCCACGGGTTAAAGCCTCGAATACAGCGTTCGATCACCTCTCCATCATCAGCCCAATTGATTAATGCCTCTTCTTTGCTTAATTTTTTAGCATAATTTGCCAAGTCATTATTTTGCGCCTCAGGTGTTAATTTACCTTCTGCAAGTTGATTGACTGTTTTAATTAATGTTTCAGGAGATTTTTTAGCCAGTTTTTCATATAATGAGGCACTGGTTTCATCTGCGCTGATTTGGCAAATGCTTTTACAAAGCATACCACCTGTATCAAGTCCTTCATCCATTTGCATAATGGTGATGCCTGTTTGTGTATCTCCTGCCAAAATCGAACGCTGAATTGGCGCAGCCCCGCGCCAACGAGGTAATAATGATCCATGCACATTTAAACAACCTAGCCGTGGTGTTTCTAATACGCTTTTAGGTAAAATTAATCCGTAGGCGACAACAATCATAATGTCGGCATTTAGCGCTGCTAATTCATTAATACTTGCTGTGTTTTTAAAATTAATTGGCTGATAAATAGGCAGCTTATGGGTAACAGCAATATTTTTTACCGCGCTCGCTGTTAATTTTTTTCCGCGTCCAGCGGGGCGATCTGGTTGCGTATAAATAGCGACAATATTATGCGCCGAGGAAATTAATGCATTGAGGTGTTTTGCTGCAAAATCAGGCGTTCCAGCAAAAATAATGTTTAAATTTTTCATACGTTTATTCTTAAAGTTTTTCATTAAGACGTTGAATTTTATCAAGTCTTGTATAAATTCTTTTTTGTTTAAGTTTAGAAAGGTAGTCAATAAAGAGTTTGCCGTCTAAATGATCTAGCTCATGTTGAATACAAATAGCTAGCAATCCATCAGCTTCAATTTTTTTATCTTTTCCTTTTTCATCAAGAAATTCAACGGTTACAAATTCTGAGCGCTTTATATTTGCCTTTGTTTCAGGCACTGAAAGACACCCTTCCTCAGATTCTTCTTCTCCAGATTCATCTATAATTAAAGGGTTAATAAGCACAAGAGGCTGATCGCTCTCTTGTGAAACGTCTATTACTGCGATGCGCTTATCTATGTTGACCTGTATTGCCGCAAGCCCAATACCTTGTTCTGCATACATGGTTTCCAACATATCTTCTGCTATTTTTTTTATTTCAGATGTTATTTTATTAACAGGTTTAGCAACTGTGCGAAGGCGCTTATCAGGAAAATGTAATACGTTGAGTAAAGCCATAATATTATTTTGCTCTATAATTAACCATAAAAGTTGATTTTAATCGCTTTTTCCTACAAAAAACAGTTTTATTCATATCCAAATAAGGATTTTTATGAAATTCTCATTAATAGCAACTTTTTTACTTGGGACAATATTGCCCATTGTCGCCTTTTCAGACACGCTTACGCTTAAAAAAAACCATCCAGATACTTACATGGTAAAAAAAAGAGATACTCTTTGGGATATTTCAGGAAAGTTCTTAAAGTCGCCTTGGTTATGGCCTCGATTATGGAACGTAAATGCGCAAATAAGCAATCCACATTTGATTTATCCTGGTGATGTATTAACACTTATCTGGATCGATAATAAACCACAATTAACACATAAACGATTGAAAAAAATGTATCCTTCGCTGCGCATCTATGATCAAAAAGATCCAACACCAACCGTTTCACTGGCAAGTATTTCTCCTTTTTTATCTCGTGATCATATTGTTGAATTGGTACAATTAACGGACGCTCCTCGTTTACTTGGTGATGCCTTAGGTACTCCTCGTTTTTTTGAAGGTGATATTTTTTATGGGGAAGGAAAGTTCGACAAAAAAAAGCTCTACGGCATATACCGTGCTGGCGATCTTTATAAAGATTTAGAAACTGGAGAAGCGCTAGGACAGAAGCTAACTTTTATTGGTCTTGCAAAAGTATCTAATAGCACAAATGTGAAATCAACAGAAAAAGTTAGCCCTTTTGATTTTATAAAAAGTAGACAAGATGCTCAACAGGGCGATCTAATATTACCTATTCCAGAGTATGAAACATATCCAGCTTATTTTATTCCACAACCTGTTGATGAAAAAATAACAGGACATATTGTTGCCGCATTAAATAACACGATTGCTATTGGGAAATGGGATGTTGTTGTTCTCAATAAAGGCCTGCGAGATAATATTCAAATAGGCTCTATTTTTGCTGTTTTTCGTCAAGGTGCTGGCATGATAGTTGCAAAAGATAAAATTAGTTATTATTCTGATGCCAATAAAATGCAAAAAATAGGCAAACCAGATCTGCTTCTTCCCCCAGAACAAATTGGCGAATTAATGGTCTTTAAAGTCTATGAAAAAGTAAGTATTGCACTAGTTATGCGTAGCTCTGATACTATGAGTACGCGTTATACTATTCAAGGATTGAATTTTTAATGTGAGGTTAATATTATTCAACAAGATTTACTTGCGTTGCCAGGCCAAGATACCAATATCCAGCGAATTACTCGCTGGATGATCCTTGATGCAATTCCAGAAATACAAAAAAGAATTATTTTTAAATTATTGTCAAAATATTCTATCGAGCAATTATTTAAATTATCTCCTGAACAATTACGCCATTATGGCTTTCTTGATAAACAAATTTCAGCATTACTCAAACCAAATTTCCAGCAAATAGAACAAAACTTAAATTGGATTAATCATGCTGAAAATAAATATATTATCTGCTTTGATTGTAATACCTACCCCGCGCAATTAAAAGAAATAAACTCAGCTCCTTTTGTGCTTTACCTGCACGGTAATATAAGTTTACTTAAAACACCGCAAATAGCTATGGTTGGTAGTCGGCGCTGTAGTCCTTATGGACAAAACAAAGCCTATCAATTTGCAGGATCCTTGGTAGATCGTGGGTTTACTGTGACCAGCGGGCTTGCTTTGGGGATTGATGGTTTTTCACATCAAGGAGCCTTAGATAATAACGGTTACACGCTCGCAGTTTTGGGAACAGGCTTAAATAAAATTTATCCTAAACGACATGTTAAATTAGCACACAAAATTATTGAAAATGGATTGCTTGTTTCAGAATTTTGGCCAGGCACCGCAGCTCTTCCTAGTAATTTTCCGCGCAGAAATAGGATTATATCCGGTTTATCTTTAGGTGTATTTGTCATTGAAGCTGCTAAAAAAAGTGGATCCTTAATTACTGCACGTTATGCAGCAGAACAAAATCGCGATTTATTTGCACTGCCTGGTTCAATTGATAACCCTCAAGCTTGTGGTTGTTTGGCATTAATTCAAGAAGGAGCAAAACTGGTAATGCAGGTTGACGATATTGTAAATGAGTTCGCTCATTTATCACTAACAAACAATAAAAAGCAAGCCTTAAAACGTAGCCACGAAAATTACATTAAAACAAATAAACACCATCCCCTCCTAAAATACATTGATTACCATAATACCTCCTTAGAAAAATTGCTTCATAGAACAGGATTTGATATTATCATGCTTCAAAATCAATTAATTGAGCTTGAATTGTCTGGAAGTATCACCATAACCGCAGAAGGTTATATACGAAATTAAGTAAACAGCTAAAGGACTAATATGTTTAATGTTATTATTTATCTTTTCGAGAGTTTTTTTGCATTTAATCAAACAGAGCAAACAGATGAAATCAATGAGAAAGAGATTGAAACTGTACTGCTTCAAGAAGGATTTAACCAACAAGATGTAATAAAAGCAATGAACTGGTTCTCTGACCTTCAACACATTTATGAGAAAAGATCTGCAAGCATAACTAATATGCCTCAGGATGATTCATACCGAATTTACACTGAAAAAGAAATTATTCGTTTAAGTAAACAAAATCGTGGTTTTATAATGTATTTAGAACAAGCAGACATACTAACAGCTATCAGCCGTGAATTAGTGATTGACTGCGTAATGAGCCTAGATAACATTGGATTAAGACAATACGATTTTCAATGGCTTGTTCTGATGGTTCTCTATAATGACCCTCAAGATAAGCACGCTTATCAAAAATTAGAATCAATACTCTTTGATGTTGATATCGCAATAATACATTAAATGGCTAAACGTGCATTACCCCATAAAACGGTAGATGAGCCGTGTCCTGAATGTGGTGCACAATTACATATTCGCACCGGAAAACAGGGCGCTTTTTGGGGGTGCTCTGCTTATCCAAAATGCCAATACTTACGAGCTTTGCATGAAAAAAACGACATTAAGAAAAATTTAATAGGCACAAAATGCCCGGAGTGCACTGCTGAATTATCTTTAAAACAAGGGCCTTATGGACTGTTTGTTGCCTGTTCTGCCCATCCTACTTGTCAATATACAGCACAACTTTCAGAGGGTATTATGGATAGTCAGGAAAATAATAATTTAACTACAAAAAAGTCGGAAATAACTTGCCCATCTTGTAAAAAAGGGTCCTTAATTGAGCGTTACTCATCTTTTGGTAAGCGCTTTTATGCTTGCAATACATATCCTAGCTGCAAATATACTATTAATCATCAACCTATTAATGAATTTTGCCCTAATTGCCATTGGGGAATACTCATCAAGCGAAAAAGAGCCCGCCAAATCCAGATTATGTGCCCACAAAAACACTGTTCTTATAAAGCAACACCTTATAATTAACATTTTTATTTTTTTACCCCCTCTTGTTGCATTTTCAATGATAACGAACATATCAAAATGAAATGCGCTTGAATCTCTGTAGATCTACAACCTTAATTTTTTAATTAGTATCAATGTGCAAGTTGTGCTAAATTACTCATTTAAACTTAACATTATTAAGGATCCACAATGCCTATACCTTTTGTTGCGATTTTAATGGGATCTGATTCTGATTTACCAGTCATGCAAGACACCATTGATATTTTAAAATCATTTGATATTCAGTTCGAAGCAAAAATAACTTCTGCTCACAGAACACCAGCCGCAACAGCTCAATATGTTACCAAGGCAGAGCAACGCGGTTGTAAAGTATTTATTTGTGCGGCAGGTCTTGCGGCGCACTTAGCTGGTGCGGTTGCTGGAATTACAACACGTCCAGTTATTGGTGTACCCATTGATTGTGGCCCACTTAAAGGTCACGATGCACTTCTTTCAACAGTAATGATGCCCGCAGGAGTACCTGTTGCAACGGTTGCAATTGGCAAAGCTGGAGCAAAAAACGCTGCTTATTTAGCCGCACAAATTTTAGCTATTGCCGATTATCCTCTGGAGTTACTTGTCAAAAAAAATAGACATGAAAATGCAAAAATTGTAAAAGAAAAAGATGCCGAGTTGCAAATAAAATTAGCGGCGATGTAGTTGATAAATTTTAAACTTTCAAACACCTTGGCTATTTTAAATAACCAAGGCGTTATTGCTTATCCTACGGAGTCTGTTTTTGGTCTTGGTTGTGATCCTGATTGCGATATTGCCATACAAAAAATATTAGATTTAAAACAACGCCCTGCAAATAAAGGACTTATTTTAATTGCTAATAGCATGACGCAATTAACACCTTATGCTAATTTTTCTGTGCTCAATAAAAAGCAACTTGCTACGATTAAAAACAGCTGGCCTGGCAATGTCACTTGGATCCTGCCTTGCAAAAAAAATATATCACCATTGATATCTGGTGATTTTAACAGTGTCGCAGTACGCGTCTCTTTACACCCTTTTGTCAAACAACTGTGCAAAGCCTTTGCAAAACCTATTATTTCAACCAGCGCAAATTTAAATGGGATGAGTGCCTGTGTTAATGCACAACAAGTTGCCACCATGTTTGCGAAAAACAAATTGTTAGAGAAAGTGATTGACGCACCTGTTTTAGGCGCTCTGTTACCCTCAAAAATAATTAATGCACTTTCTGGAGAGCAATTACGTTAATAATATTTAACCAGGGCAAAAGTTAATTTACCTTTTCATTTTGGAGTTTTTATGGATCAATATGCTCTTTTTGGCCATCCAATTAAACACAGTAAATCCCCTTTTATTCATACGCTTTTTGCCAAACAAACCATGCAACAGATGCACTATCAAGCCATTGATGTACCTCTTGATAGTTTTAAAAAAAGGTTACAACTGTTTTTTTTGGAAAATGGCAAAGGATGCAATGTGACAGTGCCTTTTAAAGAAGAAGCGTTCGAATTTGCACAGCAACTAACAGATCGCGCGCAATTAGCTGGTGCGGTGAACACGCTAAAATTAACCAGTGACGGACAGATCATTGGTGATAATACTGATGGCGCTGGATTAGTACTTGATTTGAAAAACAACCATGTTAGTCTCAGCAATGCTCGCATTCTATTACTTGGTGCGGGTGGCGCAGCGCGCGGTGTTTGTGGGCCATTACTTGCAGAGAAACCTGCAGAGCTTATTATTGCAAATCGCACCTATTCAACCGCACAAGCCCTAGCCTCAAATTTCACAAAAATAGGTAATATAAAAGCTTGTGAGTTTCAATATTTAACTGGTGAATTTAATTTAATAATTAACGCTACCTCAGCCAGTTTATCGGGGGATATTCTACCCATCAATAAACAATTAATTAGTGCTGAAACAACTATTTATGACATGATGTACAGCGCAGAAACGACTGTATTTAATCACTGGGCAAGCACGCTGGGTGCACATTTAATACTTGATGGGCTAGGAATGCTTGTTGGGCAAGCCGCTGAAAGTTTTTTAATTTGGAGAGGAATAAAACCAATATCAAAACAAGTCTTAACTGCTCTGAGATACCATTTAATGAACTAATGCAAGCCCTTCCAAGATTAGCATTCCAACAATCACTCTCCTATTGAATAATCAATTGATACGCTAACAGCAAACTATCACTTTCTGAGCAACTTAATAACACTTAATTGTGCAACCGCTTGCGCTAATTGTGCAACTACCATTCCATAATCAACATCAGTTTCTGCATTTGCAATTTTATCTTCTGCTCGTTTTTTTGCTTCTTTAGCTTTCGCTAAATCCAGTTCAGCACCGCGAATAGCAGTATCAGCTAAAACGGTCACCACGCTAGGTTGAACTTCAAGAAAACCACCAGATAGATAGATGACTTCTTCCTCGCCATCTTCTTTAATTAATCGAACCATTCCTGGTTTGATTTCTGTTAATAATGGCGCGTGACCTGGCATAATACCGAGATCACCTTCACTACCAGAGATAGATAAATGCAAAACCTCTCCTGAAAACAAAGATTTTTCTACGCTAACCACTTCAAGATGGGTGGTCATTACTTTCTCCATAATAACCTCTATTATAAATTTTTAGCTTTTTCTACCGCTTCTTCAACAGTGCCTACATAAAGAAATGCCTGCTCGGGAACATCATCATAACTACCATCAATTAAGCCTTTAAAACCAGATAATGTGTCTCTAAGAGGCACATAAATACCAGGCTCGCCAGTAAACACTTCTGCTACATGATAAGGTTGTGTTAAGAATTTTTCAACTTTACGTGCTCGCGATACCGTTTGCTTATCTTCTTCAGAAAGCTCATCCATACCAAGTATTGCAATAATATCTTTAAGCTCTTTATAACGCTGCAAAATACCTTGAACACCACGAGCCACATCGTAATGATCTTGACCAACAACAAGTGGATCAAGTAGACGTGAAGTAGAATCCAGTGGATCGATTGCTGGGTACAGACCAAGCGATGCAATGTTACGTGACAATACAATAGTTGCATCTAGGTGAGCAAAGGTTGTTGCTGGTGATGGATCTGTTAAATCATCCGCTGGAACATATACCGCTTGAATTGATGTAATAGAGCCCTTTTTAGTTGACGTAATACGCTCTTGTAATACGCCCATTTCTTCAGCAAGTGTCGGTTGATAACCAACCGCAGATGGCATACGACCCAGTAATGCAGAGACTTCTGTTCCTGCAAGTGTATAACGATAAATGTTATCAATAAATAGCAATACGTCTTTACCTTCATCTCGGAAACGTTCAGCCATTGTAAGCCCTGTAAGCGCCACACGGAGACGGTTTCCTGGTGGCTCGTTCATTTGACCGTAAACCATTGCAACTTTTGATTTTTCAGGCTCTTCTATGTTTACAACACCCGCTTCTTGCATTTCAAAATAAAAATCATTGCCCTCTCGAGTTCGCTCACCAACACCTGCAAAAACAGATAAACCTGAATGCTTAAGTGCGATGTTATTGATAAGTTCCATCATATTAACCGTTTTACCAACACCTGCTCCACCAAATAGGCCTATTTTACCGCCTTTTGCAAAGGGACAGATAAGATCAATAACTTTAATACCAACTTCTAATGTTTCAATAGATGAAGACTGATCTTCGTATGATGGCGCTGGACGGTGAATTTCATAATTCTCATCAGATTTTATTTCTCCACACTCATCGATAGGCTCACCAAGTACATTCATAATACGACCCAAGGTCGCATGGCCAACGGGTATTGTTATTGCTTTATATGTATCGATAACGTCTAACCCTCGACTCAAACCTTCTGTAGCACCCATCGCGATACAGCGAACTACACCGCCTCCGATTTGCTGTTGTACTTCCATCGTTAGGCTTTTTTCAGTAACGATTAACGCGTTGTATATACTCGGCACATCTTCTTGTGAAAACTCAACATCCACAACCGCACCTATAATTTGAACGATTTTACCTGAACTCATATCAAATCCTCTAACAGCTTATATTTATTAATTATACCGCAGCAGCACCTGCGCTAATCTCAGATAATTCCTGAGTAATTGCAGCCTGACGCGCTTTATTGGCAACTAGTTGTAACTCTTCGATCAAGTCATTAGCGTTATCTGTTGCGTTTTTCATTGCAACCATTCGTGAAACCTGCTCACATGCTAAATTTTCAACAACTCCTTGGTAAACCTGTGATTCAACATAACGAATAAATAACGAATCCAAAATCTCTTTTGTATCTCCTTCGTAAATATAATCCCAATGTTTCTCAACTATGTCTTTTACTTTACAATTTTCAGGCAATGGCAGTGGTAATAACTGATTAATTGTTGGCTTTTGGATAACCGTATTAATAAATTTATTGTTTACCACATATAATCTATCAATTTTACCTTTATCATACTCATCTAGCATTACTCTAACCGCACCGATTAATTCGCCAACCGTTGGATGATCTCCCAAACCTAATGTTTGCGCTAAAATGTTAGCGCCAATACCATTGAAAAAAGAAGCTCCTTTTGAGCCGATAACAGCAAGATCAACTTCAATACCATTTTCAGAGTCTGTTTTCATTTTCTCAACTAAGGGTTTAAATAAATTAATATTTAAACCTCCACATAAACCGCGATCAGTTGATATTACAATATAGCCCACACGCTTGATTTCTCTATCTATGGTATACGGATGATGGTATTCTAAGTTACCAAGTGCAATATGGCCTATCACTTTTCGCATGGTGTCTGCATAAGATAAAGTACTTGCCATTCTCTCTTGCGCACGACGCATCTTAGATGCGGCAACCATTTCCATTGCATTTGTTATCTTTTGAGTCTTTTTTACGCTTGATATTTTATTTCTAATTTCTTTACCACCAGCCATTAATAACTCCTAATTAATGTTTTCTTAATTACCACGTTTGTGTTGCAACAAAAGATTCCAAAATAGCTAGAAATTTTTCTTCAATTTCTGTATTGTAATCACCTGATCCATTAATTGTTGAACAAAACCCAGCGTGCTCTTTTTTAGCGTAAGCTATTAAAGAAGATTCAAAATCAATGATTTTAGACACCTCAACACCTTTTAAAAAACCTTTCTCTGCTGCAAATAGTGATAATGCTTGCTCTATAACAGACATTGGAGAATATTGTTTTTGCTTCATTAACTCAGTTACTTTTTTACCATGATCAATTTGTTTTAATGTTACCTCATCAAGATCTGAAGAAAACTGCGCAAATGCCGCTAATTCACGATATTGTGCTAATGCTGTGCGGATTCCTCCTGATAGTTTTTTGATAACCTTACATTGCGCAGCACCACCAACACGCGAAACAGATATACCCGGATCTACCGCTGGGCGAATACCACTATTAAATAATTCTGTGGTTAAGAATATCTGACCATCAGTAATTGAAATCACGTTTGTTGGTACAAAAGCTGATACATCCCCAGCCTGAGTTTCTATGATAGGCAATGCCGTTAATGAACCAGTTTTACCTTGTACTGCGCCTTTGGTAAACGTTTCAACATAATGCTCATTTACTCGAGATGCTCGCTCTAAAAGACGAGAATGTAAATAAAAAATATCTCCTGGGTATGCTTCTCTACCTGGCGGACGCCTAAGTAATAACGAAATTTGACGATAAGCAACAGCTTGCTTTGAAAGATCATCATAAACAATCAAAGCATCTTCACCGCGATCGCGAAAGTATTCCCCCATCGAACAACCTGCATAAGGAGCAAGGTATTGAAGCGCTGCTGATTCAGAAGCAGAAGCAACAACAACTATTGTATTAGCTAACGCGCCATGCTCTTCTAATTTACGCACTACATTTGCAATAGTTGACGCTTTTTGGCCAATAGCCACATAAATAGAGAATAACCCCGTATCTTTCTGGTTAATAATTGCATCTATTGCAATCGCTGTTTTGCCAACTTGACGATCGCCAATAATAAGTTCACGTTGACCACGACCGATTGGAATCATTGAATCAATTGATTTCCAACCAGTTTGTACTGCTTGGTTAACCGCTTTACGATCTATGACACCAGGAGCAATAACTTCAATTGGCGAATAACCATCATTTTTAATGGGCTCTTTTCCATCAATAGGCTCGCCTAAAGTATTAACGACTCTCCCTAACAGACCTTTACCAACTGGCACTTCAAGAACTCTCCCTGTTGACTTTACTTTTTGACCTTCTTTAATATTTTGAAAAGGTCCCATAACGACAGCACCAACTGAATCACGTTCAAGGTTAAGAGCCATCGCAAAGCTACCATTAGATAATTCGATCATTTCGCCTTGCATACATTCAGCAAGCCCATTAATACGAATAATACCATCGCTTACAGAAACTATTGTTCCTTCATTTCGAGCTTCACTTACTGCTTCAAATTTTTCAATTCTTTGCTTTATAAGATTGCTAATTTCAGTGGAATTGAGTTGCATGCTAATTTTCCATTAAGATTGTAAAGAACGAGATAAATGAGATAATTGATTTTTGACTGTACTATCAATCACTAAATCCCCTGCTGTAATTATCATTCCAGTAATAACTTTTTTATCTATTCCATAACTAAAGTTTACTTTTCGATCGAGGCGTTTCTCAAGAGATTTGCTTAACTCTTTTTTTTGTTTTCCAGTCAGTTTAAATGCTGAAATTACACTCACATCAACTTCTTTTTTATACTTTTTTTCTAATATTGTAAACAACTCACAAACCTGAGGTAACACGATCAAATGCTGACTTTCAGCCAATAATTTAATAAGGTTTTTGCCTTCTTTATTAAGTTGTTCTCCACAAACGTTAATAAATAAATCTGCCATCTTTTTTGGTGTTTTATCGCTCTTGATAATTTTACTCATGGTTAAGTCAGCGGCAACTAGCGCCGCAAAAGATACCATTTCCGACCATTTTGATATTATTTTTCTTTCGGCTGCGAATTCAAAAGCTGCTCTAGCGTAAGGTCTTGCTACTGTTGTTAAATGAGACATAAGCTTTCCTTAAATTTCAGCAACCAATTTATCGATAATGTCTCTATTGGCCGCTTCATCAATTGAACGTTTAATAATTTTTTCAGCACCCTCTACTATAAGAGCAGAAACCTGTAAACGTAAATCTTCCCGAATTTTATTTCGTTCAGAATCTACATCTAAAGATCCTTGCTTAATAATTTTATTACGTTCGACTATGGCATCTTTTTTTGCATCTTCAATAATTTGACCGCGACGAGTGTTTGCTTGATTTATTATTTCACTTGCTTGCTCTTTAGCTTCTTTTATTTTTTCATCAGCTTTAGCACGCGCTAAATCAAGATCTTTTCCTGCTCGCTCTGCATGTGTAAGACCCTCGCCAATTAATTTTTGACGCGCTTCAATAGCATTTATTAATGGTGGCCACACAAAACGCATACAGAACCACACAAAAAGTATAAATGCAATTGCTTGACCTAATAGGGTTGCGTTAATATCCACCGCAAAACCTCCCTTTTTTCAGTTTATAATAAATATCGAAAATAAGTTATCATGTGACCGCAAACATCAGATAAAGTCCCAAACCAACAGCAATCATGGGTATAGCATCCACCAATCCCATTACAATAAAGAATTGTGTACGTAATAAAGGAATTAGTTCTGGTTGCCGCGCAGCTCCTTCTAAAAATTTACCGCCTAGCGTACCAATACCAACTGCAGCCCCTATTGCCGCACAGCCCATCATAATTGCAGCTGCGATATAAACTAAATCAGCACCTGTTATACCTGTATTCATGTTTACTTCCCCTTAAATAAATTAAAATTTTAGTGTTTTTCTGATGCTTGCGATAAATAAACGATCGTCAACACCATAAATATAAATGCTTGTAATACAATTATTAAAATATGAAAAATTGCCCATGGAATATTAAGAAGCCATTGAGACCACCAAGGTAATAATCCAGCAATTAAAACGAATATCAATTCACCCGCATACATATTTCCAAACAATCGAAGACCTAAAGATATTGGTTTTGAAATTAAAGTAATACCTTCTAAAATCAAGTTCACCGGAATAAAAGCTGGATGATTAAATGGCTGTAAAGCTAATTCTTTTGCAAAACCTAAAACACCCTTAATTTTAATACTATAAAAAAGAATTAAAATAAAGATACCCAATGACATTGACATTGTAATATTAACATCAGCCGTTGGCACAACTCTCGCATATGGCAAACCAACTGCTTTTGCTATTTCTGGTAATAAATCAATAGGAAGTAAATCCATCAAATTCATCAGTAACACCCACACAAACACTGTCAATGATAAAGGTGCTATTAAGCGGTTTTTACCCTCAAAATTATCACGAACTGTTTCATCTACAAATTCTACTATCATTTCAACAAAGCATAAAAACTTGCCTGGCACCTCTGTTGTTGCTGTTAAGGCTGCTCTACGCATACTCCAAAGCATCAAAACACCTAAAAAAACAGAGACAACAAGCGAGTCAATATTAACAGACCAAAAACCTCCTCCTGAATTTAAAAAGGTTAAATGATGTTCAATATAATACTGTGAAGTTAAAGGTTCTATAGGATCCTTCATATAAATCCTGTTAATTTACTCTAATTTAAAAAATATGACATAACATATTGCACAAGATAAACCACAAAAAAACCAAGCAGAAAAAAAACAAAAACAATTGCTATTTTTTTATAAATATATATAAATAAAAGAATGGTAATAATTGTTTTATAGAGACTGCTTAAATAAGCTTTTTTAATAATGTTTTGAACTACTTCACTATTTACCTTTCCCATTATAAAATTAGCAAATAAAGAAGGTCCGCAAGAAACCATTCCCCCTAAAAAGAATGAAAATGCAATCTTTTCATTCTTTTCAAATAAATAAAAAAAACTAGCTAAAATTAATAAAAACAACAATTGACTAAAAAATAAAATTAAAATTCTTTTATTCCAACTTTCTTCTAGCATTAAATAATAACCCTTTCTTGTTTTTTTATTTGCTTGGCATCTCTTGCAAGAAAAGAATATAGTTAAACAGTCCTTTTTTTAACTTTAATTTATAAGAATATAATAATTAAATCTTTTGTTTAAGTCAACATTAACCATTTAATAAACTAATAATTTCAATTAATTTATCTTTTTTATTAAATTCTATTGTCAATTTTCCTTTTCCACTTTTAGTTTGATAAACTAACACATCAGTTTCTAATTTATTTGTTAGTTGATCAGATAACTTTAAGTTTTCAATATTGCTAGTTTGTTTTTTTATTTCTTTTTTAGGTTCCATTTTTCTTTTAACCGCTTTTTCTGCTTCTCGCACTGTAAGTTGTTTTTCTATAATTATTTGCGCAACTTCCCTTTGACCTTCTTCATCTAGTGGTAACAAAGCTCGTGCATGGCCCATTTCAATGTCACCTTGTTCTAGCGATATTTGCACTTCCTTCGTTAACTTATTTAAGCGTAATAAATTGCTCACGCTAGCTCGTGATTTTCCTATCGCTTTTGCAACTTCAATATGTGTTAATTTAAATTCTTCAAGCAACCTTTTTAATGCTATTGCTTCTTCCATTGCATTTAAGTTTTCACGCTGAATGTTTTCAATTAATGCAATTGAAATAGCATCTTCATCTTCTATTTTTTTTACTATACAAGGTATTTTATCTAAACCTACCATTTTAGCCGCACGCCAACGCCTTTCACCAGCCACTATTTCGTAGTTTTGATAATTTATTTCTCTAACAATAAGTGGTTGGATAATACCTTGTACGCGAATTGAATTAGCTAATTCTTCAAGAGCCTCTGAACCCATATCACGCCGAGGTTGATATTTTCCAACCTGCATATAATCAATATTTAAATGTTGCAATTTTCCTTTTACACCGTCGGAAAATTGTTGCGCTTCTTGCGCG
This sequence comes from uncultured Psychromonas sp., assembly GCA_963682165.1. Taxonomy (GTDB): domain Bacteria; phylum Pseudomonadota; class Gammaproteobacteria; order Enterobacterales; family Psychromonadaceae; genus Psychromonas. Next base: position 527,407 of record OY821666.1, read on the forward strand.
CTAATATCATCTAATATTTCTTTATTACGCATCTCTGCGCTACTACTTAATAAAGAATCTAAGCCTTTCCCTAAGCCTCTTTTTTTTGTTAACATTTTAATCTCATTATTTAAGCTCTTGAATTTTATTCAACTTTTTCTTTCTCTTTTTCTTTCGCTTTTTCTTTTGCTTTTGCTTTCTCTGTTACTTTTTTAATTCTATTTATAACTTCTTTCTCTATATCTATATCTATATCTACGTTATCCTCTCTACGTAATATTTCCCCTGCTAGTGCAAGATATGCCTTAGCCCCCGTTGATGCTTTGTCATAATACATAACAGGTTTTCCAAAACTAGGAGCTTCAGCTAAGCGTATATTGCGAGGAATTATAGTACGGTAAATTCTTTCTCCAAAATGCTCTTTAAGTTGATCTGAAACATCAGATGAAAGCCTATTACGAGGATCATACATAGTACGTAAAATACCTTCTATTTTTATTTTTTTATTTACATATAAAGACAACTTTTTTATTGTATCAAGTAAAGCGGTTAGTCCTTCAAGTGCATAATATTCACACTGAATTGGGATTAAAACTGAATCAGCTGCTGCCATAGCATTAACTGTTAATGTATTAAGAGAAGGTGGACAATCTATTAAAATATAATCATAATTATCTTTATAATTTTCCAGTGCATTATGTAGGCGCATTTCTCGAGCAAATAAAGACATTAATTTTACTTCTGCGGCTGTAACATCATAATTTGCAGCAACTAAGTGGTAATTACCAGTAGTTTCGGTCTCCATAACCTTGTCTAATGGAATTTCATCAATAAGAAGATCATAAACAGTATACTCAACTTTGTATTTATCAACACCGCTCCCCATAGTTGTATTACCTTGAGGATCTAAATCTATTACTAATATTTTGCGCTTAGTTGCCGCAAGAGAAGCAGCTAAGTTTACACAGGTTGTTGTTTTTCCAACACCACCTTTTTGATTTGCTATTGCAATTATTTTAGTCACGAGTAACCTACTTAGTTTCTAAATAAATTTTTTTAATTTTCACTAAACAACGATCAGCCTTTAATCCAGGCACTGTTAATTGAAAATTATCCATAAATATAAAATTAACATCTAGTTTTTTTAATTCTTTATCTGGAAATTGCCCTTTTAAAGCTAAAAAAAATCCTTTTTTATTTACTAAATGTTCAGTACAAAATAACATATCTTTTAAAGATGCAAAAGCACGACTCAAAATTACATCAAATTTTTTATCTGGTTGATATTTTTCTACTCTACTTTGAACAAATTTTACATTTTTAAGTCCAAGCTCAAGTACTGCTTGACGAATAAACTTTAAGCGTTTACCTAAGCTATCTAATAATAAAAATTGCTTATCTGGATTTAAAATAGCTAATGGTAAACCAGGTAATCCAGCACCTGTCCCAACATCAATTAAACGTTTCCCTTTAAGGTAAGGTGAAACAACAATACTATCCATAATATGTTTAATTAACATTTCATTAGGATCTCGTACTGACGTTAAATTATAAATTTTATTCCATTTCACCAGTAAAAAAACAAATTTAATTAATTGCTGTTGCTGTTCAATGCAAACATCTAAATCTGTTTCTGATAAAAGTTTTTGCAATTTTTTAAGCAAGGTAAAATTCAATCATAATGAAACCTTACGCTTTAAACCATTTTTCTTTAAATAAATTAACAAAATTGAGATAGCAGCCGGTGTTATTCCTGATATTCGAGAGGCTTGTCCAATATTTTCAGGTTTTATATCTGTTAATTTTGCAATTACCTCAGTAGATAATCCATGAATAATAGAATAATCTAAATTAAATGGTAATAAAGTTGTTTCATTTCTTTTTAATTTGTTTATTTCAACAAGTTGTCTATCAATATAACCTTTATATTTAATTTTTATTTCAACTTGATCCGCTGCTTTTTTATTTTCAATAGCAGGTCCAAGACCTTCAATTTTCATTAAATTACAATAAGATACTTCTGGTCGCCGGATCATTTGCTCTAAGGTACTTTCACGTTGCATTGGTTTTTTTAATAATGCATTTATAGCCTCAACATTAGATGAATTAGGACTAACCCAGTTCGATTTTAGACGCTGAGTCTCCTTCTCAATCACTTGTTGTTTTTCATTAAAATTTTTCCAGCGAATATCATCAACTAAACCTAATTCGCGTCCTTTTTCTGTCAAACGTGCATCAGCATTGTCTTCACGCAATAATAAACGATATTCAGCACGACTTGTAAACATACGATAAGGCTCTTTTGTTCCAAGCGTTGAAAGATCATCAACTAATACTCCTAAATAGGCCTCATCTCTACGTGGACACCAACCTTCTTTATCTTGAGATTTTAATCCCGCATTTATACCTGCAAGTAATCCTTGTGCGCCAGCTTCTTCATAGCCTGTTGATCCATTTATTTGACCAGCAAAGAATAATCCTTCAATAAATTTACTTTCAAGTGTTGATTTTAAGTCTCTTGGATCAAAATAATCATACTCTATTGCATAACCAGGTCTGGTTATAAAAGCATTTTCAAAACCTTTAATAGAGTGAATAAATTCAACTTGCACATTAAAAGGTAAGCTCGTTGATATTCCATTGGGGTACACTTCATTCGTTGTTAATCCTTCTGGTTCAACAAATATTTGATGGGAATTTTTATCTGCAAATCTCATTATTTTATCTTCAACTGAAGGACAATAGCGAGGACCAACTCCATCGATAGACCCAGTGTATAAAGGACTTTTATCCAAATTTTTTCTAATTATATCATGAGTTTTTTTATTAGTATGGGTGATGTAACAAGGGATCTGCCGAGGATGATCACAGCTATTTCCTAAAAATGAAAAACTAGGTGTTGGTCTATCTCCATGTTGAACTTCAAGCATTGAAAAATTAATACTACGAGCATCAATACGCGCTGGTGTTCCTGTTTTAAGACGTCCTATGCGCAAAGGTAATGCTTTTAAACGATTAGCAAGTTTAATTGAAGCTGGATCGCCTGCTCTGCCTCCACTGTAATTATTAAAGCCAATATGAATTAATCCATTTAAAAATGTACCTACTGTTAAAATAACTGTTTTAGCATAAAACTTAACACCCATCTTTGTTATTACACCAGATATTCGATGCTTTTCAACAATTAAATCTTCAACTTCTTGTTGAAATATTTTTAAATTTTCTTGCTTTTCAAGTGCTTCTCTAATTGCCTGTTTATACAATATTCTATCTGCTTGTGCTCTGGTTGCTCTTACAGCAGGTCCTTTACTGCTATTTAAAATACGAAATTGAATTCCAGCTTTATCAATAGCTGTGCCCATTAAACCACCAAGGGCATCAATTTCTTTTACTAAATGTCCCTTACCGATCCCTCCTATGGATGGATTACAAGACATTTGACCAATAGTTTCAATATTATTTGTTAATAAAAGCGTATTCATTCCCATACGAGCAGAAGATGCAGCAGCTTCAGTTCCAGCATGACCACCACCAATAATAATTACATCAAAATGCTCATGATAATTCATTAAACTTCCTAAAAATATTTAAAGAAAATTAAAAATCCTATTTTAACCTTTTAAAAAAAAAAATATATAAAAAAAACAATAAAATAAATATGTTTTTATGATAAATCTTTTTAGGACTAATTGGTATAGTATTATATATAGATCTTTAAAGATCTTTTATTACTATACTTATTAAGCAAAGAGATATCTGTGTAAAACTAAGATCTAAATAAAAAAATCATAGACTTATAATACTCATAGATCGGTGAATAACAAGAGATATAGCTGTGGAATTCATGTGTATAACTTTGCTAGTTATACACAGGTAAAGTTAACCACAGGTTATTAAATATTTAAACATAAATACTAAACTATTTATAAAGAGTTTATCCACATATAAATGTGGATAAATAAATTTAATAATCTATAGTACTAAGTGCATTAATGAAGAGTGGCATCCAAATATAAACACGATCTTCAGGTGTTGGGTATTTATTAACATCAATTTCAAAGCGATCTGTTATATTTGTAGCCCCCATTTCTTGTAATAAATAATCTATATTTTTAGAAGCTCCACAAAAAAAATCATAATTAGAATCACCAACTCCAATAATTGCATAATTAAGATCTGACAAAGCGGCGTTTACTTGCAGTAATTGATCAACAAAACTTGTAAAGTTATCTGGGTAATCTCCTGCTCCATGCGTTGCAAGGCAAATTAACCATATTTGATCTATTTGTAGAGACATATCATTTAAATCTGGTTCTAAATATAACTGTGTATCATAGCCTGCCTCTTCTATAAGAATCTGAGCGGCCTCTGCAACATATTCTGTGCCTCCTAAAGTACTACCAACCAAAATTTGAATTTCACTCATATTATTTCCTTTTTAAGAGATGGATAATAGTTAAATATGATTTATAAAAAGTTAGATATTAAATCACAGAAAGGCTTTAAATAAATTAATTTGTATTAAAATTTTGAATTTTGATAGCAGCTATGCTGTTTGATATATAGTAGGAGAGGCTGCCTATTGCAGCAATTTATTTTTTTATACCCATGTGACGTAAAAAAACACCTCCAGCTGCGATCAGATGATCAGAGTTAAGGCTCATTTTGAGGTAACATGGGTATAAAATGTTTATTACAATTTGTCAGTGTTAGTAGCTAGGTATTTTGCAACTCCTTCAGGTGAAGCTTCCATTCCAGGCTTGTCTTTTGCCCATTGTGCAGGGCAAACTTCACCGTGTTCTTCATGGAACTGTAGTGCGTCAACCATGCGTAGCATTTCATCAATATTTCGACCTAATGGAAGATCATTAATTACTTGATGGCGAACAATACCTTTTTTGTCAATTAAAAAAGATCCGCGTAGTGCAACTCCTGCCTCTTCATGCTCTACATCATATGCTTTACAAATTTCATGTTTAATATCTGCTATCATTGGAAATTGAACATTCCCAATTCCACCATTGTTAATTGCTGTATTACGCCATGCGTTATGTGTATATTGAGAATCAATTGAAACAGCTATTAATTTTACATCCTTTGCTTGAAAATCACCAAAGCGCTTATCAAATGCTATAATCTCGGAAGGACATACAAAAGTGAAATCTAATGGGTAAAAAAATAAAACTATTTCTTTAGAGTTTGTGAATTGCTTAAAGTTGAAGGTATCAACTATATCTCCATTACCTAAAACAGCTGGGGCTGTAAAATCTGGAGCTTGTTTACCGACTAATACTGACATTTTATTTTCCTTTTTTAAGTATAATTTTTTATTATATAATGTGGTTGGATATATGATAAATTGAATCGAGAGTTGTTATGAATTGAATTTCATTATTTTAAAAAGGATTAAATATTTTAAAAAAAATGAACTATCAATAAAAAAATGAAATAAAAGTTTATAAAAATCATTGATTTATAAAAAAACAAAAAAACTTTCGAAAAAGTATGATACTTGATGATCTTTGAAATGTCATTATTTTTAAAAATAAATATAAACTTTTATAGGCGTGCAGATGCTTAATTTTGCAGCTTAAAGGTGGATATTAAATAAAGATTAATTATTTAATTTTTCTGGAAATTTAAAAAAGAATGGTTTTATTTTTTTATAAAATATTACAAGATAAGCAAAATAATAGCTTGAATGAAAAAATATATACTGCATAAGGATCCTTAAATAGAGGCTTTTCGATGATGTTTTTTTTTTGATAAAAAATTATTGTAATTGCTATTATTTAGCGGTTATTATAGATGCTATCTTACTTTAAAAAAGCTTATAAAGGAGATGCAAGGATACAATATATAGGCATGTTATATCAAAATGCAACGTAAGGTAGGAACTCTATAATCAGAGTAAGGCGCAACATGAGGTAAGGATTATTATTGTATCTAATATTGAGATAAAGGTTGCTACCGATCATATAAAAATAGAGTTATAGCCCCGGATGGCAATGATCCTTGCACCAATTTAAATTTTTATAAAATATATATAGAGAATAACTATACTTCAATTTTAAGCCTCGCATGTCGGCACAATTTGACTTGCTGATATTGCATTTCTGGGTAGCATGGGTATATATATTGATTAATAGATACACTTGCTTATTAATAGTAATGCAGGTATTGGCTATTTTAGCTAGATAAATGCTAAAAGGCTCTGCGATATAGGATTTATTGAAAACAGCAAAAGAGGGAAGAGAATGTCAGATATTGATGAGTCATGCTCTGAAGTGAAAGGAGATATGGAAAACATGATATTTAAGGAAGTGGAAGATAAAAATTCTATGTTTGTATCTCAAGTAACAGATCATCTCTTTTTTGAGTTTCAGCCGCAATTATTAGATACTTTAGAAAAAGAGGTGATAGGATTTTTAAATACGAGTGATGGTGGAGTAATTATAATTGGGGTAAATGAAAAAGGTAAAGTATTGGGTATTAATGATGCTGATAGTATTCAGTTAAAAATTAAATATCGTTTAAAAAACAACATTAGTCCTACTACAATTGGGTTGTTCGATGTTGTAGTGGATACCCAAAATAGTAAAAAAATGATTAAAATAATGATTGCTAGCGGTAGTGATAAACCTTACTACATTAGCAAAAAAGGTATGTCATCGAACGGCTGTTTTATTCGCATTAACAATGCAACTGAAATAATGCCTGAGGTTATGATAAAAAACCTTTTTGCAAAACGTGTTGAGAATTCAATCTGTAATATAAAATCACGCTATCAAAAATTAACCTTTGAACAATTAAAAAGTTATTATCAAGCAACATACAGCATACTAAATGCGCAACTTCCCAAAGATTTAGATCTACTAACGAAAGAAAGTGAATACAATTATTTAGCTTATTTGTTGAGTGATAAAAATGATTGTTCAATTAAAGTTGATAAATACAAAGGTATAAATAGAGTTGATCTGATTGAAAATGAAGAGCTTGGACTTTGCTGTATTGTTAAAGCCAGCAACTCTGTGCTAGATAAACTAAAAATAAATAATAATAGCGAGGTTGAGCAAAGCAGGTTAGATATAGTTGCAGCGCGTGAAGCTGTTATCAATGCAATTGTACATAATGATTATAGCAGTGGAATACCACCAAAATTTGAACTTTTTTCAGACCGTTTAGAGATAACGTCAGTCGGTGCTATTCCCAGCGGATTGAGTGAAGAAAATTTTTTTATGGGGCTTTGCGCTCCTTATAATAAAAATCTCATGCGCGTATTTCGAGATTTAGATATGGCCGCGCAAAAAGGAGATGGCATTAAGCTAATTTTACAAAAAAACGCAAAATCTGTTTATCATTTTAGTGCGAATAATATTCGCGTTGTATTACCCTATACAAAGGAAGTTATTGAATCTAAAAGCAATATAAATAAAGAATATACACAAGTAATTAAACACTCAAAAAAAATATTATTATTTTGCATGGATCCTAAAAGTAGAAAAAGTATACAAGAACATTTAAAGTTAAAAAATAGAGATCATTTTCGTAAAAATATCCTTTTGCCTTTAATTGAATCAAAGCAGTTATTATTAACCTTGCCAGATAAACCAACCAGCCCTAACCAGCAGTTTTATACAGCGCAAAGACAGTCTTGAATTAACTCTTTTTATTGGGTATTATTTGCTATAAATTTTAAATTTTGAGATAAGCTTCCATTTTAAAAGGATTTTAGTGATGAATTTTTCTGTTTGGGTGAGCGCTATGCGCTTGTATTCTTTACCACTTGCTGCGGCATCTATTCTTGTGGGTGTAGGTCTTTCTTTCAATAATCATAGCTTTAATATGGTTATTTTCGTTATGTCATTAATAACGGCTATGCTATTGCAAATATTATCTAACCTTGCTAATGATTATGGAGACTCTCAAAGTGGGGCAGATAACGATTCGAGAATTGGTCCTAAAAGCGTTTTTCAAAAAGGGCTAATCTGCGCCAAAGACATGAAAAAAGGGATTTTAATTATAGGTGTTGTGGCATCGATCTCTGGCTTATTGTTACTTTCTATAGCATTAAAAAAAGATTTATTTAGCTGGGTTTTATTTTTAGGATTGGGTATTTTAACTGTTTTTGCGGCGATAACTTATACCATAGGGAAAAAACCTTATGGTTATCGTGCAATGGGAGACATTGCGGTCTTTTTGTTTTTTGGTTTAGTTGGAGTGCTGGGCAGTTATTATCTTTATGGTTTCTTTTTTAGTTGGGTTAATGTACTTCCTGCAGCAAGTATTGGGATGCTTTCTGTTGCGGTATTAAATATCAATAACATGCGGGACATGGATACAGATAAAGCGAGTAATAAAATAACGCTTGTTGTTTTGTTTGGGCGCAATGCAGCTTTTAAATATCAGATTTTTTTAGTGTTAACCGCACCTTTGCTAACAGCAGTATATTTTTATTTAAGGCCAGATACGCAAATTTGGCAATATGTATTTTTAGTGATTTTGAGCCCTTTAATTAGAATCCTTAATGCGATAAAAGGAGCTCTCTTATTGAAAGATAACGATGGCGAAATTTATAACACACAATTGAAAAACATGTCTCTTGCAACCTTTGTTTTCTCTTTGTTTTTCATTTTGATGTTAATACCAAGCTTACTAAAATAACTAATAAAGTAGGAATATATTAAGGTTAAATTGTGGAGGAGCAACTGGCGATAGCTATTTTTAAGTTGAAAGTTTTGCTTCGCGCGTATCATTTAAAGGTTCGATAAATTAATTTTCTATTTTTTAGTAAATATTTACAAACTAAATTAACACCCTTTTTAGCATTATTAAAACTGCATTGTGTTTAAATTTTAAAAAAGTGTATACTAGGAAAATTTCCATACCTTAGTTTTTTAATAACAGAGTATTAAAAATGACAGATTTATCTAAATACAGAAATATTGGCATTTTCGCACATGTTGATGCGGGTAAAACCACGACGACAGAGAGGATCCTTAAGCTTACAGGTCAAATCCATAAAACCGGTGAAGTGCATGACGGAGAATCAACAACTGATTTTATGGATCAAGAAGCGGAGCGCGGAATTACTATTCAATCAGCAGCGGTAAGTTGTTTCTGGAACGATCATCGTTTTAATGTAATCGACACACCAGGACATGTTGACTTCACGGTTGAAGTATACCGTTCACTCAAGGTACTTGACGGCGGTGTTGGCGTTTTTTGTGGTAGCGGAGGTGTTGAACCTCAATCAGAAACTAATTGGCGTTATGCTAATGATTCTAAGGTTGCTCGAATTATATTTATTAACAAACTCGACCGAATTGGAGCTGATTTCTATCGAGTTGCGACGCAAATAGAAAAGATACTTGGTGCTAAGCCGCTGATCATGGTGCTACCTATTGGTATTGAAGATGACTTTGTTGGTGTTGTTGATTTATTAATGCGTAAAGCGTGGATATGGGATGAAACGGGTCTTCCTGAGAATTATAAAATAACCGAAGTTCCAGATGACATGATTGATAAAGTAGAGGAATACCGGGAATTGTTACTTGATACGGCATTAGAGCTAGACGATGATTTATTAGGCGCATATATGGAAGGCGAAGAGCCTTCGCTAGAAGATATAAAACGTTGTATTAGAGAAGGAACTCGAACCATGACTTTCTTCCCGACGTTTTGTGGTAGCGCCTTTAAAAATAAAGGAGTTCAAAACATTCTTGATGCGGTTGTTGATTACCTACCCGCACCGACTGAAGTTGATCCACAGCCGCTAACGGATGAAGAAGGCGAGCCAACGGGTGAGTTTGCTATTGTTTCTGCTGAAGAGTCATTTAAAGCGTTAGCATTTAAAATAACAGACGATCGCTTTGGATCTCTTACTTTCGTTCGGATTTACTCAGGAACTCTGAAAAAAGGTGATACCATTATGAATGTGGCCACAGGTAAAACAGAGCGTGTTGGGCGGATGGTTGAAATGCAGGCAGATGATCGCAATGAACTCTCTTTTGCACAAGCTGGTGATATCATAGCGATTGTTGGCATGAAAACCAATGTTCAAACAGGTCATACATTATGCGATCCTAAAAACCCAATCTATCTTGAAGCAATGGTCTTTCCTAATCCTGTTATTTCTATCGCGGTCACGCCAAAAGATAAAGGATCAACTGAAAAAATGGGAATTGCGATTGGTAAAATGGTTGCAGAGGATCCAACATTTAAAGTTCAAACAGATAGAGATTCAGGTGAAACAATCCTCTCTGGTATGGGTGAGCTTCATTTAGATATTAAGGTAGATATTCTAAAACGCACATACGGTGTTGACCTTATTGTTGGCGAGCCTCAAGTTGCTTACCGAGAAACTATCACAGAAGAAGTTGAAGATTCGTACACACACAAAAAACAGTCTGGTGGATCTGGTCAATTTGGTAAAATTGATTATCGTATTAAGCCAGGAGAGCCAGGCAGCGGTTTTGTCTTCAACACTAGTGTGAGTGGCGGTAATGTACCGAAAGAATTTTTCCCAGGAATTGAAAAAGGCTTTAAAAGCATGATGGACACTGGTGTTCTTGCTGGCTTCCCTGTACTTGATGTTGAAATAGAACTTTATGATGGTGGTTACCACGCCGTTGATTCATCAGCTCTTGCTTTTGAATTAGCAGCTCGGGGCGCTTTTCGGCAATCAATTCCGAAAGCTGGCGCACAATTGCTTGAACCTATCATGAGTGTTGACGTGTTCACGCCAGATGCGCATGTTGGCGATGTCATTGGAGATTTAAACCGTCGTCGGGGCATGATTGCAGGCCAGGAAGCCGGTGTTAGTGGTGTGCGCATTAAAGCTGACGTGCCATTATCAGAAATGTTTGGTTATATCGGCTCATTACGAACAATGACATCAGGGCGAGGTCAGTTCTCTATGGAGTTCAAAAACTACATGCCTTGTCCTATGAAGGTTGCTGAAGCCGTTATCGAAAAAGTTAAGGCGGAAAAAGCCGCAGCCAAGAAATAATCTTTTTTAGCTCTGCTACATTACCAGAATAAACAAACCCGCACAGCTCTGCTTTAGGTTTTTATCTATTGCGGAGCCTCTTACCCCAGCGCAAAAAGGTTTATACCCATGTTACTTTGAAAAGCAAAATCATCAAGGTAAATTGTGCCGAGATTTGATGCAGAAAATTGAAGTATAGTTATTATCGTGGGATCTTTTATAACAAAGCAAAGTGGTGCAAGTTGCCTTGCCCGTTGGTGATGGGCTCGGTTTTTATATGATCGGTAGCAACCTTGCTCTCAACATTCGATGCGTACGTCCCCATTACCTCATGCAGCGCCTTACTCTGAGTATCGAGTTAATGCCTGACGTTGTATATTGAAGTAGCATGGGTATATAAAGCGTAAGCTAAGAGCATCAAAACCTTGGGCTATATAGTGTTATTGCCACTCTCTTTTTAAATGTATTCATGTAGCAATTTATTGATGAGCGACCAACAGGAAACCCACACAACCAGCAACCAGTTGCGAAGCTTGGATGGGCACTCATCGATAGTAATAGCTTACAATAAGGATGTAAAATGAACAACCAAAAAACAACCTCCGCGTTATTAATGCTGTTAATGCTCAGTGTAAATTTATGTTTTGCTAGCACTTTATCAGCCCCCTATGAATTTCAAATTTTGGCTGTAAACGGTAAAAAAATAGAAAAAGCATTCTTTAGTCGCGCAAAAGCTACTGATTTAAAAGAAGGGACACAAAAAATAACAGTGGTTTATAACACCACGGTAAAAAATGACCAGGGACGCGAATCAACAAGAGTCTCATCACAAAAATTCATTGTGACACTTAAGGTTAAAAAAAATGAAAGCTATTGGCTTGAGGCAAATAGTAAGCTTAATTCATTAAAAAAAGCGAAAAAATTTGCGAGATACCCCGAGGTGAAAATAGAAACAAAAAAGGGCAAGGCTGCTGATTTTTCTGTCTCTTTAGCAAAAAAACAAGATCATGGCTTGCTAGGAAATTTATTTTATAAAGAGGAGGCGTTAACAACAGCCTCAGCGAATGCAATACCAAAGACAACGCCAATGAGTAAAAATACACAAGATAAAAGCAACATGGCAGGTAAAATGTTACATCATTGGTGGCAACAAGCAGATAAAAAGACCCGCACAAAGTTTATTGAGTTTGCTAAAAATGATATTTAATAGGTTGTAGCACCTAAAAAAAAAGTATAAAAAAACACAAAAAAGAGGTAAAGATCACGTTTTTAAGGTTAAATAAAGCAGAGTTGTTTTTTTTAGTAAAAAATAGATTACCATAAAGCTGGTTTTTTAGTTAGGCAAAGGCTTGGCGAGTAATTATCGAGGAAGGTAATTAAAATTTTGAGTAAATTAGAGGGATTTAACATGAAAAAAACACTGATAGCGACAGCTGTGTCGACACTATTTTTGTCTGGGGCTCTATCAGCAACGCAGCTTTATGTCGATGAAGTTAATTCTTTCGATATTGGCGGATATCTTGCGGTAGGCTTAAAAGGCGGTGCTGGGCAGCCTCAAGCACAAGTTGAAGAAGATTCTCCGCGTGTTAATGTTGAAGCAACACATGCGTTAGATAATGGTTTTAAGACAGAAGCGAAAGGCGAGTGGGCAGTAAACACTATGAAAGGAGGTCAATACGCATTCGTGACGCGCCTTGGTTATGTTGGTTTGAGCCATGATAAATACGGCAGAGCGGTTATTGGCACACAATATACGCCATTTTCTGATGTAATAGGCGTAGCAGATGATCCCATTTGGTTTGCAACTGATTCAGCTTACGATAACCAAGGAAACTTAGGTACGATGCGTGGGGATAAAATGATAAGCTATCGTAATGGGGTTAAATTTTCCGATGATTTTATGTTGAACTTTGGCCTTGGCTGGCAGGGACAGCATGAGTATGACAATGAGACCTATACAAAGGCGTATCCAGAGAATAGCGATTTGGCTTATCATTACCGCACGCAAGGGGCAATATCTGCAACCTTTATGGGGGTAACCTTGGGCATTGCAAGAACCCAAGGCGATGTTGAAATTTGGGAAGATGATATAATTAATCGTCCCGTTACCTTAAAAGTAGTTGTTACAGAAAACGCTCAGTCAAATGCCTTATCTGTTAAATATGGACAGTACGGGAAAGGTTTTTATGGCGCCATTGTTTATGAAAAAAATGAATACATGAATAACCCAATAGATGAGAGTGGATCTGGCTTTCCGACCCCTGACGACAATGGTTTCATTTTAGATAAAAGTACAATAGCAGAGGCAATTATTGCTTATGCATTGCCGAACAGCCTGAACTTCTCACTTAACTATGAAAACCTTAAAGATAAGAAATCTGGTAAGAGTATGCAGAGTGAGTCTGCCTTGCAAGTGGAATATAACATCATGCCTAGTGTAACTGTTTTCACTGGTTATCAACTTGATCTTCGAGGTTACTCTTATCAAAACGGTACTAATGATATGCCAATTTGGTCTAAGATACGTAAAAATAATCAATATGTGCTAGGTGCTAAAGTTGGTTTTTAATTTGACGTAACGTTTGGAATAAAAAAACCTCGCACTGGCGGGGTTTTTTATTTTTAGCACTTAATTTTAAAGCTTTATTTTAAGTATTAAGGGACAGCGCAATTTGGCTCGGTGAGGCAGGGTTACACATCTCAATAAATTGATTTACCTCGCAAGTTAAGCAATTGTTTAATGCAAAAACAATAATTTATTGAATATCGAAGGAATGTGAATTAGTGTACTCTTTTTATTAAAAAGCCAGCTACTAGGTGTAATAATAAAACCACCAGGAGCAATAATAAAACCACCAGGAGCAATAATAAAACCACGATTGCATCTTGGTGGATATTAATATCGAGAACAATATAGCCAAAAACAAGCCCACATCTTGTAATAATTTCAGTTAAATAATCAGGTAAAAGGTAATGGAAAAGAAAAATATTTTTATTAAAAAACTAAAAATGATATTTATTGTTTGCTTAGCGGTAATGGTTGTCGGGTGTGTTTCGAGAACATCAAAACAGATGACAGCTAATTTTGGCGGTTCGGCAAAAGCTATTTCTTTACAAACAGCAACAACACTAAAAAAGGTCAGAATATCAGATTCTGATTATCTTGTTTCGTCCGAATTAAATAATAAAGGCGCGGCACTACAACTGCCAGCGATATCTCCAGAAGATATAACGTTGAGGCTGACATTATTGAATGAAATTTTTAAATACTCAGAGGCTTTATCTATTATGTCAAGTAATACTGAGCCGAATAAAATTGATAAAGCGAGTAGGCAATTATATAGCTCTATAGGCGCTTTAAACCAAACTCTTGAGCAAACAACTAAGCGTGCAACCCCTCTTTTGACGGATAATGATCTCAAGCTGATTGCCACCACGGTAAATATAACCGGAAGATGGTTTTTTGAGCGAGCCCGCTTAAAGGCAATAAAAACAACGGTTATAAAGGCAGATCCGGTCATAAGCAAAGCAATTGAGCTGTTAACAACAGAAATTAAAAAGGACGGTCCTTGGAGTAAAAGTTTACAACTTTCATCAACCTCAGAAGCAAAAAACTTATTTAGAGCCGCTCAAACAATTAAGAATGTCCCCGAAAAAAGAAAGCTCTTGGCTGAAGCACAACAACTCTATGATCAAGCAAGTTTTGAAAATAGTACCTTTGCACAGCTTAATGCGTCATTAGAAGCATTAAAATCTAGTCATTTTGCATTAGCAAAAGCGTTAAAAAAGGATTCTGATAAAAATACGCTAAAAGCGCTGAGTAATTTAGCTAAACTTGAAAGTGGAATTATACGCATCCATGCATTTCAGGCTTCGTTAACTCAAAAACCAGAGGCTAAGTAACCTGAATTAGGGCTAAAATTAAAGGATCCACCAATTATGACGATATCAAATGAAAATGAAAAAATAATCAAAGACTCTCTTGCGGCACTAAATTTATTTTTAGACGCCCCTGCTTATCGGGAATTAATTGATAATAAAAACATTTCCGCACAAACGCAAAGTACATTGACTGCTTGTTGGGACCAGCGTGATAAGCTTGTTAATGCTTTGTTAAAGATCTATGCAGCTGATATAAAAGAGAACAACCCAAAATTTCAAGATCTCATTGCGCAAATGAAAGACGTTAAAGTAAAAGCTCAAGCGGCAAGTCAAGGCTTAACAAAAATCACAGATAAAATTAATTCAGCAGTTTCACTGGCAAAATCCGCTGATGGAGCGTTAGATATTGCCGCTATATTGGTACATTAACAAAGCAAAGTGATTTATTACTTAATATTAGGCTTACTAATCAACAAAGCATTGCTAGATGCATGCTATCTCATCACCAGATAACGCGCTCTGCGCAGATAAGCTCTATTTTAGTGATAATTTGGCAATCAATGGTTAGGGTTAAGGTTTTTGGACTTGATAGTTTAAGCGCTAAATCGCAAACGGGTACTTAATTGCTTGGTGATATTGGTAGCCAAGCACTTTAAAATCATCTGTAGTAACCCATGTTTCTAAGTCTTGCAGGGTTTTTATTTTGGGGTTTATTTTCAACGCTGGTGCTGGAAATGGCTGGCGTTTTAATTGTACGTCGCGCATTAAGCTTAGTTGATCGTCATAGATATGCGCATTAATAATTTTATGATATGCATTGCCTGCTTTTTTACCGGTAATTTGAGCTATTAAGGCTAAAAAAGTAAAGACTTGTATCTGATTAAAATTAAGCCCAAGTGGTACATCACATGAGCGTTGATAGCTGGTCAAATGCAAGGTGTCGCCAATCAATGAGAAGGTATGAGTATGCATGCATGGCCTTAGGCAACCTAGTTCAAATTCACCTGGATTGTAAAAGGTAATAATTTCTCCGCGATCATCTACTCCGTTTGTTAGGTTATCAATGACCTTTTGTAGTTGATCAAGAATTGCGCCGTCAGGTTTATTCCAACGACGCGCTTGAACACCATAAACGCGGCCCATATCATCAGTACCTTTACGATGAGGATTGTTTAACCAAGCCTTGTTTAAGTTAGAGTTGGCATCCCAAGTCTTTGTGCCTAGCGCTCGAAAATCAGCGGCATTATCATAACCGCGAATATAACCCAACAATTCAGCAATCGCACTATTGTAATAACTTTTTCTTGTGGTGATGAGTGGAAAGTGATTGTTTTTAACATCATATTGAAGATCGGCATTAATGATTGTTAAACAAGATTTTCCAGTGCGTTTGTTTTTTATCCAAGTGCCTTTTTCGATAATGCGCTGGCATAAATCTAAATATTGTTCCATTAAAAACGCCCTTGTACTGGGTTGTTTTTATAAGCATAAATAATTAATATCGTACCAATTATTACCATTGGAATGGATAAAATTTGTCCCATTGTCAGGCCGAAAGTTAAAAATCCAAGTTGCGGATCGGGTTGTCTGGCAAATTCAGCAATGATCCTAAATACGCCATAAGCGAGTAAAAACAGTCCAGAAGTACTCCCATTTGGTTTTGGTTTGCGAGTAAAGGCAAGCAGAATTATTAATAATAAAACGCCTTCTAATGCAAATTCATAGAGCTGTGATGGGTGTCTTGGTAGTGGCCCACCATTATGGAAAATAATGCCAAAAGGAGAAGTTGTCACACGTCCCCATAATTCTGAATTGATAAAGTTGCCAATGCGCCCAGCACCTAAACCAAAAGGCAAAAGCGGCACAATGAAATCGCCGACAGCAAGAATTGAGCGATTATTGGATTTTGCATAATAAATAATGGCCAGAACAACGCCAATAACACCGCCGTGGAAAGACATGCCACCTTGCCATATTTTAAAAAGGTAGAGGGGATTTTGTATAAAGTAGGGAAATTGATAAATTAATACATAACCTATCCGACCACCAAGAATGACCCCCAAAAACCCGTAAAATAGCAAATCACTTGCTTGCGCTTTATCCCATAGACCATTTGATTTAGCGCACTGGCGACCAGCTAGCCAAAAAGCAAAAATAAAGCCGATAAAATACATTACACCATACCAATGTATTTCTAGCGGGCCAAGAGATATTGCAACAGGGTTTATATAAGGTAGTACATAATGTGATGACATGAGTATTCAACTTATTTAAGAGATGCGAGAAGTAAAGGCTTTTTTAAATAATAACCTTAATCAATTGATAAAAAAAGATAAAAAATGAGATATTATTCACATTCAATCGAAGTTATTTCAAGTATGATACCACACTAAGAATTGATATTAGTAAGTATGGAATTGAAAGTGAAGAAAACAACCAATATTTTTCAGCGTATGGTAAACGTGGGTATCGTAGTTCAAATTCTTATTGGTATTGTTCTCGCTGTTATTCTTGCGAGTTTTTTGCCTAAATTTGCGGTTTCAATATCTTTTCTTGGTACTCTTTTTGTATCGGCATTAAAGGCGGTTGCGCCTATGCTTGTTTTTATCTTGGTTGCATCGTCACTTGCTAATCATAAAAAAGGGGTAAAAACAAATATAAGACCAATTATTATACTTTATATAGTGGGGACATTTATTGCCGCAACAGTAGCTGTACTAGTTAGTTATTTTTTTCCGATTGAACTGGTACTAAATGCAAGCAATGTTAAAATAACGCCCCCAGAGGGGATAGATGAAATTTTTAACAATCTGTTGCTAAAAATTGTCGATAACCCAGTCAATGCACTTGTTAAAGCTAATTTTATTGGTATCTTAGCATGGTCTGTGGCATTGGGTATTATTTTACAACATGCATCGCAAAGTACTAAGGATACTTTAAATGATCTTTCAGTTGCGGTTACTAAAATTGTACATGTTGTTATTCGTTTTGCCCCATTGGGCATTTTTGGGTTGGTGGCAGGTACATTTGCTAAGACAGGATTTTCAGCATTGCTTGGCTATTCGCAATTATTGATCCTTCTAATCTCATGTATGCTTATTATAGCGTTAGTGGTAAACCCTGCGATAGTTTACTATAAATTGCGCTCTAATCCATACCCACTTGTTTTCCAGTGTTTGCGAGAATCGGGAGTGACGGCATTTTTTACACGTAGTTCAGCGGCAAATATTCCCGTTAATATGGAGTTATGTAAGAAATTAAATCTTGATAAAGATACTTATTCTGTTTCAATTCCGTTGGGTGCTACAATTAACATGGGCGGAGCGGCAGTTACAATATCAGTATTAACATTAGCAGCCGTGCATACATTGGGTATTCAATTTAGTATTGCTAGTGCAATTTTATTAAGTGTTGTTGCAGCTATTTCCGCATGTGGCGCATCAGGAGTTGCTGGCGGATCATTACTACTAATTCCGCTTGGATGTAGTTTGTTTGGCGTGCCAAACGATGTTGCAATGCAAGTTGTTGCCGTTGGTTTTATTATTGGAGTGGTGCAAGATTCAGCAGAAACAGGTTTGAACAGTTCAACTGATGTTCTGTTTACAGCCGCAGCATGTCTTACACCAGCGACAGCAAAGAGTACTATATAGTCTATCGCTTAGGTTATTAAACAAACTAAAGGAGTACACGAATATGCAATTAAGAAGTTTAACTAAAAATTTTTTAGAGCAAAATATTGTCGTTGACAAACGCCTAGAAAGCAGTTAATAAACCGATGATTTTAAAATAGATAAAACATTTATAAATTGTTTACTTGTAATTTATACTTAATAAGTTACAATTGATGTTTTAAGGTCTAAGTCATCTTTTAATTTATAGTCTAATACAGTGAAAACAAATATGCGCAGAAAAAGAGCAAAAATACATCTATCGGATCAGCAAAGAGCAGAACTTCAAACAATAGTTCGCCGTAAGTCAACGAATGCATCATTAGCTTTAAGAGCTAAGTTGTTGCTTTATGCTGAAGCATTACAACAAAATAAAGCGGTTGCTTCGCAATTGCAGGTTTCTATTCAATTGGTTGGCAAATGGTGTCACCGATGGAATGATTTAATTGAGACAACTTCAATTGAAAACTGCCTAAGTGATGGGCAACGACCGGGATCACCGCCTAAAATCAGCATAGAAAGTCTTTGCCGGTTTGTAAATTTAGCGTGTGACTCGCCTGAAAAATATAATTGGAAAATAGCTAATTGGACGAAACGCAAGCTACAAGAAGAGGCGATCAAGCAAGGCATTTTTGAATCAATATCTGAGCGACATGTTGGTCGACTATTGAAAAAACTTGAGCTTAGCCCTGATAAAAACAGGTATTGGCTACAAGCAAATGCAGATGAATTTCGTGAAGAAAAAATAGCGAATATTCGGGCTCTTTATAAAAGCGCAGATGCGTTAAGAAATAAAGATCACCGTAGCAAAGATGAAGAGCTAGAAAAAGATCAGAGCCCTGTTAAAGAAATGGTAGAAGAAGGCGTATGGTGATGTAATGAAACAGCTTGGGTTTGCCGATTCAGCCCAGAAGTGTTAACGGCTATGCGACTAAGGATGGTGTATATTTACTCATGATTTCGTGAGTATAGATAGCAGTTTTTTCTTGGTCGCTAGTTTTGTTGGATTAAATTTATCCAGACATTATTATTGTGGATCAATTTAAAGTCCGTTGATTTTGTCTAATATTGCTGTAAAAATCTACTTATATTTCTATTCAATCCTTCCCTATGAGTAATAAAAATATGCAAAAAAAAATCATTGTCTACTGCTTTGTGCTAGAAAAAGCCTTGATTTTTATCTGCAGTTATTGTTAAAACAACATCCTTAAATGGAGCTAATAACTCAATTGTTGCATCTGCTCTGTTGCTGATTTATCAAAAATTAGCGGTATTATAGTGTGACGACTTAGCTGCTTGACAATGGTAATTAAGGTGTAGCTATGGACTTTCCTATCACTAAATCAATTTCCTCTTTTTATAATAAACAAACTTAGCGACCACTTACTAACCACGAATGTTAAGATATCCATGTATGTTAAGATATTCTTGATACAGAGTAAGGAAGGTATCAAAAATTTTGCAGAAAAATTTAAATAACTTGGGGTGTCGGTATTATTTAGTGCGTTTGCTCTTATTCCTCATTAGTGAAAACGCATAGCCGGATAGCTCTTTTAACGTCTTTTGATATACATCCTTTTTAAAATCTATTATTTGCCGAATGGGATACCAATAACTAACCCAACGCCAATTATCAAATTCAGGATGTTCACAAACGTCAAACTTAATGTTTACTTCATCAGCAACCAGTTGCAATAAAAACCAACGCTGTTTTTGGCCTATACAAATTGGCGGTGGAGTACCTCTTCGCACCAAATGCTTTGGCAGTTGATATCTCACCCAATATTTAGTCTTTGCAAGTATCTTTACATGCTTTGGTTTTAAACCAACTTCTTCATATAGCTCACGATACATGGCTTGCTCAAGTGTTTCATTTTCGTCGACTCCCCCTTGAGGAAATTGCCAAGAATATTGTTTGTATCGTTTAGCCCATAAAAGTTGGCTATTTTTATTGCAAATAATGATGCCTACATTGGGGCGATAGCCGTTTGTATCAATCAAAATAACACCTTATATTGTTATGTTTTTAATCACTATAGCAATATCATCTTTTGTAGTAAAATAATAAAATAATAAAATAATAAAATAATAAAATAATAAAATAATAAAATAATAAAATAATAAAATAATAAAATAATAAAATAATAAAATAATAAAATAATGATATTTGCATAAAAACCCATGCTACCCAGAAATGCAATATCAAGTACGAACTAGATAATCAGAGTAAGGTGCAACATGACGTAATGGGGACGTGCGCATTGAATGTTGAGCGGAAGGCGGTTTCCTTTCATATAAAAACCTAGTTAGCACACCAAAGGGCGTGGCTCATTATTTAAGTTTGCATGGTTATAAAATATAGAATGATAATAACTTCCCTTCAATTTTATGCCGCGCATTTCGGCACAATATAATACCCTAGGAAATCTAAACAGTAAAATTAAGATTCTTATTCCTGTTTGAGATAGTATCTAGCAAAACAGGAGAATTACTATGAGCAAAAAAAGAACAACTTACTCTGCTGAGTTTAAAAGTAAGCTTGTACTGGAGTTATTGGAAAATGAAAAAACAATAGCTTACATTGCAAATGAAAATAATATCACCCCATTGATCCTTGGGAATTGGAAAAAATATTCCTGGAAAATGCTGTTATTGCAATGGAGCCAGCAAAAGCTGTTAAGGAATATAAGCTAGAGCTTGTTGCTGCTTTAGACAAAAATGAAATGCTCACAAAAATTGTCGGTAAAATGACATCCTCGAATGAATGGCCAGAAAAAAACTAAAAAGCTAAAATGCTAAAAAGCTTGGGAGGATCTGATAAAAAGAAGTTAATTGAGCCTAAGCTAGAAAGCCTTTCAGTTTCGATGCAATGTGACTTATTAAATTTGAATCGGAGTACTTTTTACTACACTGAAAAAGTGAATAATAAAAAGCATGAGATTCAGCAGGAAATAGCCAAAGTGTTTGATAAAACACCAATTTACGGCGCTAAAAAGGTGTATCAACAGCTTCTAGAAAATGGAGTCAAGGCATCTTTAAACACGGTAGCAACATATCGAAAGGAGCTGGGTTTAAAGGCTATTTTAGCGGTTAAGCAAGTAACAACTACCGTAGCCAATAAGCAACATCAGAAATACAGTTATAAGCTTAGAGGCCTTAATATTTCACATGCTAATCAGGTATGGAGCACAGATATAACCTACATCAAAGTCAAGGGTGGAAGGGTTTACCTTGCTGCAGTTATTGACTGGCATTCTAAAGCCGTCTTATCGCACAAAATATCGAATACGATGGATTGTGCACTGAGCATTAACGTCTTGAATACGGCCTTGGATCGCTATGGAAAACCTGAGATATTCAATACAGATCAGGGAAGTCAGTATACAAGCGATGTGCATACTCAAAAATTAAAACAGAACGGGATCACGATATCAATGGACGGGAAAGGCCGTGCCACTGATAATATTTGCATTGAAAGATTTTGGATAAGCGCAAAATGCGAGCGTATTTATCTAAATGAATATGAAACTATCAAAGATTTACAAGAAGATGTATCCGATTACATTGAGTTTTATAATCACGAACGATTTCATGAAACATTGAAATATAAAAAACCAATGAATGTTTACCAAGAAGGAATTAAGGCGAGCTTAGCTTTATCAAAGGTATCTTAACTGTGGAATAAGAAATATTAAATAACTGTCTTGACTCTTTGGGTAGGTATACAATTTGCCTTGCTGATATTGCATTTCAATCGTTACATGGTTATACACTTTAGCGTTAAATATGATGCTTATTAAAGAATTACGCACCCTGATGATTGATCAATTCCTTGATTAGGTGTTGCAAAAGAAGCAGTAAAGAAAGCCCAACATTCGGCAATTGAATGTGTGTTTTCAGGGAAGTCTTTTGCTATTTGTTTAGCTTTATTCATACCAAATATAGGCTTAAATGCAAAATTATCATCAGGGAGACGTTCAGGTCCATCATCGATGGTATTTAGTATTTTATGTGTTAGCTCATGATAAATAATTAATGCCCTGTCTTGTATCGTCATAACAGGGTGCATTATGTGCTCGCCAATCAATATACGCATTCCATCAACTGGTAAATGTTGTGGCACGGCTCTCTCATGTGTAGCGTTTTCATTTGAGGGATATTTTTCACTTATAAAATCAGTAATTGGTTTTCCATAACAAGTAGCTAAACCTGGCGCAGGTCTTTGCACTGCATTAATCATACCATTCCTGGGTTTTTGATAGCGCATATCAATAAAGGTTATGATTTGATTTGGATCACTTAATATTCTATGTATTTTTTCTATGCCTTCTATTACTTTCGTTAGAGTGAGCTGGTAATTATTTCCGAACCATAATCTGAATTCCTTCATATGATACTTGAAGCCCACAGCAGCCGCGTTAAATGCTTTCATTGAATTTATAACACAATATTTCAAAGCTTCTCTTAGTGCTA
This sequence comes from uncultured Psychromonas sp., assembly GCA_963682165.1. Lineage (GTDB taxonomy): Bacteria > Pseudomonadota > Gammaproteobacteria > Enterobacterales > Psychromonadaceae > Psychromonas. Next base: position 550,399 of record OY821666.1, read on the forward strand.
CTTTTTCGTTATCAGTAAATCCAAAGTCTTCGTGCTTATAACTGATGGGCGGAAGTGATCTTTTATCCGGCCTTTTAATTAATATTCCATTTCTATGCATTTGAGCTCTCTGCCAAGCGCTAAACGCGATTAATTTAGTTGTATTTTGATAGTGGGAGAATTGAGTAGTTATCATCTTAAATTCCATTATGACTGGATTTGGACACCATATAGATTCTTCCATCAATTCGTCTTGGATCCGACCCTCTCGTACAGCCTTCTCTTTCACCAGTGCATAAGTTATTGTTCTGTTTGCTTTTGGCTCTGGTTCAAACGCACTTCTTAATTTGTGTGGATCAATTCTGTTTTTTGGTTTTGTCTTAGGACCTTTGGGAAGTAGGTTTTTTGGTATAACTATTTTTTCTTGTCCCATTTTTATTACCTTTGTGATTTAAGTAGCTAGTGCAAATTTAAATTAATAAAAAATAGATCTGTTAAATGTGTTTTGATTATCTTTTATTCTGCAAGAGATCCAAAAATGAAATCATATATTTTCATGAAACCTACAGAAAATTTATCATCAGCTAGTGTGTATGTTTATTTTGTAGCTTTAGGATAAATAATGAAAGATCCTCTTATAAGGATTTTCTCGACATAGCTTGTATTTATACCCATGCTACCCCGAAATGCAATATCAGCAAGGCAAATTGTGCCGATATGCGATGCCTAAAATTGAAGTATAGTTATTATCGATCGATATTTTATAACAATGCAAATTGGTGCAAGGAGTAGCGGCCTTCGGTGCGCTAACTCGGTTTTTATATGAAGGGAAGCTGCCTTGCTCTCAACATTCGATGCGATAATAACCATTACCTCATGTTGTGCCTTACTCTGATTATCGAGTCCATGCCGACGTTGCATTTTGAGGTAAGATGAATATATACCCATGTTACTTCGAAATGCAAAATCAGCAAGGAAAATTTTGCACGGACACAAGGCACAAAATTGAAGTATAGTTATTATCGATGGATATTTTATAACGATGCAAATTGGTGCAAGGAGTAGCGGCCTTCGGTGCGCTAACTCGGTTTTTATATGATCGGTAGCAGCCTTGCGCTCAACATTCGATGCGATAATAACCATTACCTAATGTTGGGCTTTGATTTGTCTTCGATCTAAGTGCTGTGCAGAGCATTTTGAATGATAACGGGTATATAAAAACATGTATAACTCTGTGAATAAACATTGTAATTAATCGTATAATATTTAAAATCAAGAGGTTAATATCGTTAGACATTAAAAACTCACATATAAAACAAATATAAATCAATGAGTTACAAAAAAAGAAAATAAAAAAACATTTTTAATTGCAATGTTGATAAAATTAAATTTTTAGGCTCTGGCTTGTGGGTATCTTTATGGCTTAGGATTTAAGCATCTGTTATTTTTCAAGCCGTTACTGTTTTGAAAAGCAACTTCACATTGCATTTCGTTGTCACATGAGTATAGAATAATTTTTTAAGTTTTAAAAAAAGGATAACAAATGGTTGCACCTCCGCAAACAACGCTTGAATTATTAGCGCGCTGCGATAATATTGCAGGGCATTCATTACAAGAGCTTGCTGAGTTTGCTGGTATAAAAATGGCAAAAGATTTAACGACTGATAAGGGTTGGGTTGGGCAACTTATTGAATGGCATTTAGGTGCAAGCGCTGGTAATAAACCAGAGCAAGATTTTAAACACCTTGGCATTGAGTTAAAAACAATTCCAATTGACCGATTAGGCAAAGTATTAGAGACTACCTTTGTTTGTAGTACGCCGCTGTTAAATACAATTAACCTCACTTGGGAAAACAGCAATATTTGCAATAAATTAAGTAAAGTTCTTTGGGTGCCAGTTCAAGGAGAGCGTCACATTGAACTCTCACAGCGTATTGTTGGAAATGGTTTTTTATGGACAGCAAATAGCGAACAAACACAACTACTTAAAAATGATTGGAATGAATTGATGGAAAAAATAGCTTTAGGCGAAATAGAATTGCTTAGTGCGCGCGATGGGCAAGCAGTTCAACTTCGTCCTAAAGCCGCCAATGGGCAGTGCTTAACTGACGCTTATGGAAAAAATGGCAAGCTAATAAAGGTTAGACCACGCGGTTTTTATCTAAAAAAGAACTTTACTCAATCAATCATTAACTTTCAATTTAATATATGATAAAGTGCTTTACGAGTAGAACGCAAATCATGCTAAAAACGATGTAATTTTAACTTTTTTTAATCTAAGGTAATGTATGTCTATCACTAAAGAATATTTAAAATCAAAAAAGCTTGTAAAGATTGGCTTTGAAATAGATAAAAAAGTCACCAAGAACGCAAAAAAGATTGATTTTCTTTCTGAATACAATCAATGGAAGCCACTTAAAATGCAAAAATTAAAAAATGGCAACTTCAAATTAACGACTAATTTTCCAACAAACAATGGATCTAGCTATCAATTTATTTATAAAGCAACAGCGGATACAGGTGATGAATATGTTATCCATAGCGATGGGGCTGATGAGTATGTTGATAATGGAATGAATGATGGTGGAAAAAACGCAGTGATTTGTGTGAAATAAAACCTATCCAAGTCAAAATATTTTTTCATGTGTAAGATCGATAACAAATTTAGTGCTCAACATTCGCTAAGGGCATGGCAAGATTAGCTTATTTATATCGATCTTTTGCGGATTATTAACGCAGTTAAGCACTTTAGAGGTCAAGTTTATGCCTTGAATCTCGCAACAATTTATCTTGCTTATTTTGAATTGTGAACCAGTATAACTATCATCTAAAGGGAATATTATTTCTTTGTTTAATCTTGTAAGTCGCGAATATAATAAAACATATTGATGGGTAACAGATAGCTAAATTTCGTATTTTGTTCTATCGCCTAAATCAAAGTGCAATGGCATATTTATTTTTTTCCAGCCCATATACAAATACAATCCACCCACCAGTAGTAAACAAGCTGATGCAATTTCTGAATGAGAGAAAACTATCAAAAACCAAGTCACTACTAAAATAATGGGGATAAGTTTTAGAATAAATAACGAAAAACAAAAACTTTCTTTAAATGCAAGTCCTGCATGAGTCACAAAAAAACCGCCTAATGCAAAATAAGCAATCCAAATATTTGCGACTGTAAAACTTAAAGTTAGCAACCAGATACCAATCCATGTAGTTGCAACTAAAACCGTGCGCACGGACTTCATATAAATGTGTAAAGTTGCTGCTTGAAAGATTGAGCCTAATGCGAGAAAAAGTACGATGTGCTTAAACCAATATGGGTAAAAGAGTTGCTGTGCAGCTAAGGCAATTAATGCAAAACCTGAAAGTACAATCCCTGTGCGATAAACGGAAATACTTATTTTATCCCAAAGATCGAGTTTTTCTTTTATATGTGGATCTGCCATGTTTCTACCTTAATTACGTAAACTATACTAATAACCATATTACTTTAAATATTCAGAATCAGCAAAATAAATTATTGATCTTATTTCGCCATAATTTGCATTGTTAACAGGTATTTATGGTTAAAAAAACAACTTATCGAAACGGTTTTATTTGTATATAACCATGCGACTTCGTAATGCAAAATCAGCAAGGCAAATTGTGCCGATATTTGATGCCTAAAATTGAAGTATAGTTATTATCGTGGGATATTTTATAACAATGCAAATTGGTGCAAGGAGTAGCGCCATTCGTGGCGCTAACTCAGTTTTTATATGAAAGGAAGCCGCCTTGCGTTGCAACATTCGATGCGATAATAACCACTACCTCATGTTGCGCCTTACTCTGATTATCGAGTTCGTACATGACGTTGCATTTTGAGGTAACATGGGTATATAACGATGCAAACTTAAACAAGGAGTAGCTCCCTTCGAGGAGTCTTGCTAACTGCTCATTTTAAAATAAGTTAAATACTATAATATATTATTGGTCTAAATAAAAGGTAAGGAAAACCTTTCATCCGGTAGCACGACCGTAGCATCTTTTTATTCATATTTTGGGCAAAGGTTATATAATCATCAGCAAGCGAGCCAACAAATGCCGATATAAGTGGATAAATAACTGACATATCTCTATGTTCAAGAACAAGTTTAAAACCACGGTGTGTAAAATATTTTTTAAGCAAAGCCGGATCCATTGCCCTAGGGATAAACACTTGACCTATTTCACTTAAAATAGAATGGCAATTCATAATCAGCCTAATAAATTGCTCAGGTGTATAGTAAATGTCAATTGGCAAGTTTTCTAGTACGATCAGATCAAATTTTTGATAGCTTAATTGGGTGTTGATCATCTTAACATCAACCGTAACAAAATCCATTAGAATAGAAGGACTACAAGCGGCGTCATTATCAACTGTTATACAATTCGAATGCCGATGAAACGCAAAAGGATACCATGGAGGTGTGTCTCTAATGTCACCGCCTTTTCCACCGCCTTTTTCGATAGTAGCACCGCAACCTATTACAATTGTTTTCATAAATTATTTTCTCTCCTATTTTACATATTTATATCCATGTTACTTCAAAATGCAACGTCAGCATGGACTCGATAATCAGAGAGAAGGCGCAACTTATGTAATGGGGCCGTGCGCATCGAACGTTAAGCGTAAGGCTGGCTTCCTTCATATAAAAACCGAGCCCGGCACCAAAGGGCGCTGCTCATTGTTTAAGTTTGCATCGTTATAAAATCTTTATAGTAGAATAACTATACTTCAATTTTAGGCATCAAATCCGCGAGCAATTTGCCTTGTTGATATTGCATTTCTTGGTAGCACGAGTATATATAAGTTATAGCAAAATTTACAGTTATTTTAGTCTTTGCCAATTTTTTATCTTGGCTATTGAGGATGGTAATGAATGAGTTAATCAAAAAGGTTGGGGGAGGGTAACGGTTGGTGTATCATGCGAATAATAAATGGAGAAAAACATGCCTGAGTTACCTGAAGTTGAAACGAGTCGCCGAGGCATTAGTGCGCATATTATAGGTTCAATTATTACTAATGTTATCATTCGCCAAGCACAATTGCGTTGGCTAATACCAATGGATATGCCTGATCATATCCAAAATCAGAAACTAATTTCAATTGATCGTCGGGCGAAATATTTACTGCTAAATTTCCTATCTGGCACGTTATTGATCCACTTGGGAATGTCGGGTTGCTTGCGAATTTGTAAGGCAAATGTAACACATCAAAAACATGATCATGTAGATTTTATTTTTGATAACTGCATCTTGCGTTATACTGATCCTCGCCGTTTTGGTGCTATTTTATGGTTAGGTTTATCTCCTTTAAATTCAAAATTACTCTCCAGTTTAGGTCCTGAGCCTTTAAGTGATGAATTTACAGGTGTAAGTCTTTATCAATTAGCTAAAAAGCGCAAATTACCAGTTAAACAATTTATTATGGATCAAAAGGTAGTTACAGGTGTTGGTAATATTTATGCAACTGAAGCACTATTTATAGCAGGTATTGATCCGGCATGTGCAATCGGAAATATATCGTTAAAGCGTTATCACTTATTGGTTAATGCTATAAAAGAAACTTTACAAGAAGCGATAAAACAAGGTGGTACAACACTCAGAGATTTTGTCGGCGGAGATGGAAAACCAGGTTATTTCCAGCATAAATTACAAATTTATGGAAAATCAGGAGCTGATTGTCCCAAATGCCAAACGACGCTTAAATCACTTAAATTAGCATCGCGCAACAGTGTTTATTGCCCTAATTGCCAAAAATAATTGCTTAAGAAAATGGACGCTATGAACATTTCAAGTTACGAAAAAAACAACATACAAGAAATAACACAAATGTTTATTATAACCTTCTCAGATTCAAAAGGTGCTAAAGAGGGAAATAACATAGGAGAGCTCGTATTAGATTTACTGTCCAATACAAATGAAAGTGATTTTTATTGTTTTATTGCCACTGAAAATAAAAAAATTATCGGCAGTATTATTTGTTCTAGATTGAGCTTTGAAACGCTTGAAAATGTATTTATGCTTGCCACTGTTGCCGTTGATACAGCATTTCAACGTAAAGGAATTGGTCAGAAATTGATACATTTTTAGATTAATATCTTAAAAGAAAATGGGGTTGAATTGCTTATAACTTATGGAGATCCACTCTATTACAATAAAGTGGGGTTTAATTATATCAGTGAAAAAATCATCAAAGCACCTTTAAAGTTAAGCTATCCAAATGGGTGGCTAGCACAATCACTTGTCAGTGATGAAGTGTAAAAAATTAAAGGCAACTCAAGTTGTGTTGATGCATTTAACAAAGCAGATTTATGGTAATTGCACACGCCTTTATAAATTTATAAAAGCAGGGCGCTTTTACTTATAAATAAAATATTCAAGTAACCTCAAATGTAAAGTCCGCACCGAACTAGATGATCAGTATCAGGAGCACTTTGAGGTGATAGTCATATCGGTATATATATTTTTTCATCAACATGCCAAGGTAGCTATCAACGCGATGATCAGTATCATGATCACCTTGATTGGTAGTCTGAGTGGTATTGGTATTAGCATTGGTATATTCATCAATATGTAAGGGTAGCTGATAACTCTATGATCCTTATCAGGCACACCTTTACTGGTAGTCCGATTGGTATATAAGCATGTTCCTCAATATGCAAATTAGCGGCACTCAATGATCTGTGTTAGGTGTGTCTTGAGGTGGTAGTCTGATTGGTATATGTAAGGCAATATCAGTTACCTATTTTTTAAATTTCTTGCGTAAAGCCAGTTTCACACAAGCTGGTGCTAAGTGGGTAATATCACCACCATGCTTGAAAACTTCTTTAACAACCGTTGATGAAATAAAACTGATGGCACCGTTAGCGGCTAATAAAATGGTTTCTAATTTTGGGTTTAACGATTTGCTTATTTGTGAAAGTTTGACTTCATGATCGGCATCGACAGCGCCTCTTATGCCTCTAATTAATGCTTGTGCGTGATGTGTTGCTGCAAAATCGTTAAGTAACCCTGAAAAAGGGATTATTTCAATTTTTTTCATATTAGCCGTTGCCTCTTCTAATAATGCGCAACGCTCTTGTAGATTTAATAACGTTTCTTTAGAACTGTTTTTTGCAACAGCAACTATCACTTTTGATGCAATATTGCTGGATCGTTCAAGTAAATCAATATGCCCTAATGTAACAGGATCAAATGATCCAGGAAAAATAACAGTCTCCATTATTTACTACCTTCTTAATATACTCGTTGTAATTCAAAATGCTTTATTGTGTCGCTACTTGAGTGATAAGACAAGCTGCTATATTTATTTTTGATGATCAATTGCGTTAATTACTCGAGATGTAAATTTTATGCAGAGTGTTTGTGGCAAATTTGTCATGCTAATTTTTCACCTTAAGCTCATATGGGTATATACAATGCCCTTGATGATTATGTGTTTTAAAGTAACTTGGTTAAGCAATGGCTAAAATTAGCTAGCGGCTCTTTAATATTATTGAGTTAATCAAAAGCTGATTTCATATTCCAAGAAAAACTATACCAAGGATCTGGATTTTTACTGGATCGTAGAGATGCTTTAGGGAACTCAATTGAAATATGGTTATCTTTTAAGCTATAAATAGATGCGCTAATGTTAATATCACTTGCAAGGCAAAAGATAACTAAAAGGGCAATAGGGTAAATATAAAACATTTTAAACATAATAATTCCAAGGTGTTTTTAAAATAGCTAATTGGTAGTGAAAATATAACACGTTCATTTGATTATTTCAAAATAGGCAATAGCTCATGAAAATATCACATTTTCATTTGATTGTTTAAAAATAGCCGCCGAAAGAAAGGTTAAAAACTCTTCACCACTTTTATCGTCAATCCATTTTCCATTAACATAATCGTAATGATGTCCATTTTCGAGTGTTGCTAACCAAATTTGATGCAAAGGTTGTTGGCGGTTAATAATGAGTTTAGTTCGGTTATCAAATTCTAATATTAATAAACTGCCATTTTGGTCGTAATCGATATCAGCGGCTTCTTTTTCGATACAATTTTCAATTTTTTGATATAGCTCATCGGCTAACGTTAAAAATTTACTATCATTCATCTTCTACCCCTTTGCTTTTTTATACTAAAGTGCGATTATATAGTCCAATGATGAATTCTATAGAGTTAAGCATGAAAAAAGCAAATTTTGCTATCTTATTCACTATTTTGCCACTAATATTGTCAGGATGTGGTTTAAAAGGGCCTCTTTACAAAAAGGCTGAGCCCACAACTAAAGTAAACCCTAAAAAAGAGTCAAAGACAAGCAATATCAGCAAAGAAGATTCGCATGGTAAAAAAATAGCTACTGGCCGTGATGTCTTTTCTGAGAAAGGTTCAAAGAAATAATATGATGTTAAAAGAAAAGTAACATGCGACAATTAAGCATAATAGCAATGACAGTAAATAATTTGTTAATTTTACTGCTAAAAATGAGTTATTCCTTGGCAATGGTTAATAAAAGTTGGCAATATTGCTAAAATTTAATGTTATCAATGAGTAATTAAGGTAAATAATCAGTAAAAAGGTAGCAATTTTGTGCACAATTGGCGACTTTGCTTTAGTTATACTTTGTTCGCTAAGTTATGGGTATTATTTTAAAAATACTTTGCGAGCCTTGCTCGAATGGCAATCTAATGAGCGTCACGCGCTTAATTTTATGGTAGCATCTTGCTTAATTTGTCTTACTGGGGTTGCACATTGATGTTACATGGAGATAGATGTTATGGATAAAACAGCTAAAAATAATTAATAAGGAGCTTTAAATTGAACCATTTTAACTATAATGAAGATGGGCGAATGTTTGCAGAGTCTGTCGCAGTTGAAGACATTATTAGCAAAGCTGGAACGCCTACTTATATTTATTCCCGCGCAACCCTTGAGCGCCATTGGAATGGTTTCTCAAAAGCTACGGGTGATAATCAGCACTTAATCTGCTATGCGGTAAAAGCGAATTCAAATTTAGGTGTATTGAACCTAATGGCGAGGCTTGGCTCTGGTTTTGATGTTGTTTCTGTTGGAGAGTTATTGCGCGTTATTCAGGCTGGTGGTGATCCTCACAAAGTGGTCTTTTCTGGCGTTGCAAAAACTGAAATTGAGATTTCTACGGCGCTTCAAGCAGGGATTTATTGTTTTAATATTGAATCTATTTCTGAATTATATCGTATTAATGCCGTGGCTCAAAGCCTAAATAAAAAAGCGCCTATTTCAATTCGTGTTAATCCAGATATTGATGCGGGGGCGCATCCTTATATTTCAACAGGTTTAAAAGAAAATAAATTTGGCATTGAAGTCGCTCAAGCGATCACAGTTTATCATCTCGCAAATGAGCTTGAGTTTATTGAAATCAAAGGCGTTGATTGTCATATAGGTTCTCAACTAACTGAAATGGCACCTTTTATCTCGGCATTAGACAAACTACTGATTCTTGTTGATACATTAGTAGAGCAAGGCATTACGATTAATCATCTTGATTTAGGGGGGGGGTTAGGCGTACCTTATTATAAAGAAACTCCACCGATGCCAACTCAATATATGAAGATGATAATGGAGCGGATTGGCGATCGTAAGCTTAAATTAATTTTTGAACCTGGTCGTGCAATCATGGCGAATGCGGGTATTTTAGTGACTAAAGTTGAGTACTTAAAAATTAACGAAAATAAAAATTTTGCAATTGTTGATGCAGGTATGAATGATCTTATACGACCTGCGTTATATGATGCATGGCATAATATTTTGCCAGTTAACAAAAGTTTGCAAGAATCAAACGAGCGTCCACTCCGATATTATGATGTTGTCGGTCCTGTTTGTGAAACGAGTGATTTTCTCGGTAAAGATCGCCAACTTGCGCTTGCAGAAGGTGATCATCTTCTCATTCATAGTGCTGGTGCCTATGGGGCAACAATGGGATCAAATTATAACTCGCGTTGCCGACCTGCGGAAATTATAGTTGATGGCGATAAAGCATTTGTTGTTAGAGAGCGTGAAGAGTATAAGGATCATTGGAAAGGTGAGCATGTTTTACCCTAGCATGGGTATATAATATATGAAAATTAATTTTTCAAAAATGCACGGATTAGGCAATGATTTTATGGTAATAAATAATATTGCCGATAATATATTCCTCTCGAAAAATACTATACAACGTCTTGCAAATCGTCATTTAGGTATCGGTTTTGATCAATTATTGATAGTAGAGCCACCTTATGATCCTGAACTAGACTTTCACTTTCGTATTTTTAATAAAGATGGCAGTGAAGTTGAGCAGTGCGGAAATGGTGCGCGTTGTTTTGCGTACTTTGTAAATATGAAAAGGTTAACACCGAAACGCTTGATTAATGTCAGTACCATCAATGGCAAGATTAAGCTTATCATTGAGAAAAATAATCATATCACTGTGGATATGGGGGCTCCTATTTTAGTACCCGATCAAATTCCGTTTGCCGCTAAAAAACAAGAAAAAATCTATATTTTACGTGTTGAAGAGCATACCGTCATGTGCGGTGTAGTTTCAATGGGTAACCCTCATTGTGTTGTACTGGTTGATGATATTGATAAAGCCCCCGTTGAAACACTTGGTCCTTTGCTTGAAAATCATGAGCGGTTTCCAAATAAAGTGAATGTCGGGTTTTTACAAATTTTAGCACGTAATCATGCAAAACTGCGCGTTTGGGAGCGTGGCGTAGGTGAAACTCTTGCCTGTGGAACAGGTGCATGTGCAGCCATGGTTGTTGGCCAATTACAAGGTAAATTAAATACGCATTGTCGGATTGATTTACCTGGTGGAACGTTGAGTTTCATTTGGAAATCAGGGCAAGGTGTCCACATGACAGGCGCGGCTGAATTTGTTTTTGATGGCACCGTGAATATTTAAAATTATAAACAGTTATTTAACCTGATGAAAAATTGTAAATATGCAAACATTAACATCAGCCTTTAAACAATACCTACATTATTTTTACAGCATGCGTGGTTTAAGCTGGTTACTATAAAAAATTATAAACAGTTATTTAACCTGATGAAAAATTGTAAATATGCAAGCATTAACATCAGCCTTTAAACAATACCTACATTATTTTTACAGCATGCGTGGTTTAAGCTGGTTACTATAAAAAATTATAAACAGTTATTTAACCTGATGAAAAATTGTCAATATGCAAGCATTAACATCAGCCTTTAAACAATACCTACATTATTTTTACAGCATGCGTGGTTTAAGCTGGTTACTATAAAAAATTATAAACAGTTATTTAACCTGATGAAAAATTGTCAATATGCAAACATTAACATCAGCCTTTAAACAATACCTACATTATTTTGATAGCATGCGTGGTTTAAGCTGGTTACTATAAAAAATTATAAACAGTTATTTAACCTGATGAAAAATTGTAAATATGCAAACATTAACATCAGCCTTTAAACAATACCTACATTATTTTTACAGCATGCGTGGTTTAAGCTGGTTACTATAAAAAATTATAAACAGTTATTTAACCTGATGAAAAATTGTAAATATGCAAACATTAACATCATCCTTTAAACAATACCTACATTATTTTTACAGCATGCGTGTTTTAAGCTGGTTACTATAAAAAATTATAAACAGTTATTTAACCTGATGAAAAATTGTAAATATGCAAACATTAACATCAGCCTTTAAACAATACCTACATTATTTTTACAGCATGCGTGTTTTAAGCTGGTTACTATAAAAAATTATAAACAGTTATTTAACCTGATGAAAAATTGTAAATATGCAAACATTAACATCAGCCTTTAAACAATACCTACATTATTTTGATAGCATGCGTGGTTTAAGCTGGTTACTATAAAAAATTATAAAAGTAATCTTGAAGAGTTTATGATATTGCTTGAAAGAAAACATTACACACAGGGCATAACTAGATACCCATGCTTTTTCATGCATGCATTGTCTCTGCCAGCTTGCGTGTTACAAGTTTACTTGAATATTTTTTTGTGATCTTGCGTGGTACATAGTTTTGGTTGGGATCTTGGCGACTTAAAGGCTTCGTTATAGAGTTAACGACCAGAGGAAAAGTCATTGATGCACACATATACCCCTTGATGGAGTTTTAATTTAATCAGTGTGGCGCAAGCTTATTCTTAAAATTTTTGGGTTTATAATCTTTGCTCTTAAAAGCTTTTCAGTATCACTCCGCGCTGGGTCTAGATCTTGATTGATAACGAGTATATATGACAATGCGATGTTAATGTTTTTTTCAATGGAAACCATTGTAAGAATATCTTTACATTGAATATGAGCTTGTTACGTAAATTTAGTAGATGTGTGTCAAATTTATTTTATTTGTCTTATTTTTAACTGGACAACAATAATATTCTAAGTCACTCTGCCGTGATTTAAATGAGGGATTATTCTATGTCTGTGTATGCTGTTATTTGTTTGCTGTCACTGGTTTCTATATTGCTTGCTTTTGTTAACGCCAAGATAGGTAAAATGCAAAGTACGATTGCAATTACTACTGTTTCATTAATTATTTCATTATTGATTGTTTTAATAGGTAAAACCATTTACCCGCCCCTACAAGAAATTTCAAGGACGATACTTAGCGGTATCTCATTCCAAGATTTTTTATTAAAAGGTATTTTAGGCTTTTTGCTCTTTGCTGGAGGCTTGGGTGTTAAGCTTGCTCACTTTAAAGATCAAAAATGGGAAATTACCATACTTTCCTTAGGTGCAACATTGTTTTCAACCTTCTTCGTTGGTATTGCTCTTTGGTATTGTTTCCAAATTTTTAATGTGCCACTTCATTTCATTTATTGTTTATTATTTGGTGCGCTGATTTCCCCAACAGATCCGATTGCAGTACTGGCAATAGTAAAAAAATTAAAAGCACCTCGACGAATTTCAACACAAATTGAAGGAGAATCGCTTTTTAATGATGGTTTTGGTCTGGTTATTTTTATCACAGTATTTAGTGTCGCTTTTTCAAAAGGTGTTACACCAACAGCTTGGTCTGTCAGTATGTTATTTTTACATGAAGCGGTCGGTGGCATAATGTATGGTGCCATTCTTGGTGTTATTTTTCATTATTTAATCCGCTCTACCAATGATTCTGGAATGGAGTTTATGTTGACAATTGCTATACCAACAGCTGGATATGCTATCGCAGATTTGATCGGTGTTTCAGGACCTCTCGCAATGGTTGTTACTGGTATTATTATTGGAAATTGGACGAGATTTGATGGTTTTTCAGAAGATTCTAAAATACATTTAGACAGTTTATGGCAATTAGTAGATGAACTTTTTAACGGGATTTTATTTTTATTAATTGGCTTAACCCTGCTACAGTTTGACTTCCATAGTGAATATGTGCTCATTATTGCCATCGCTATTCCACTTGTATTAATTGGCCGTTATTTGAGTGTTAAAATATCTTATTTGGGCTTTGGCCACTTTAGGAATTATAACCCTTATGGAATTAAAATATTAACATGGGGAGGTTTGCGTGGTGGACTAGGCCTTGCAATGGCGATGGCAGTGCCTAGCGGTGTTATGGTAATACCTGAGAAGAATATTGATGTACGAGAAATCATTCTTGTGATGACCTATGCTGTTGTTTTCTTCTCTATTATAATACAAGGCTCAACTGTCACGGCCCTGATTAAAAAAGCAAATAATTGGGAAAGAGGTTGATATTTTATCGTCCTTTAAAATCTTTTAAAGCGATTAGTTTTGATCTTGATGATACACTTTATGATAATCACTTAGTGATGGGCAAGGCTGAAGCTAATTTTATAATATACCTTAATAAAACTTATGCAAAGCTTGCAGAATTAACCCCTGACCAATGGGGGTTATATAAAATACTCCTTAGCAATGAGTATCCTCAATTAATACATGATGTCTCATTGTGGCGTATTGAAATTTTAAAACGCATTATGATTATTTATGGCATTAGTGAGTATAAAGCTATTGAATATGCGCAAGATGCCTTTAAAGTATTCCTACGCTTACGTAGTGATTTTATTGTGCCAGCAGGCAACATTAAGCTACTTGAAGATCTTGCAAAACATTACCCTGTGATTGCTATTACGAATGGAAATGTTAATGCAAGGAGTATTAATATTGCTGATAAATTTACGTTTATTTTAATGGCAGGGCAAGGATTTAAAGCCAAACCAGCTCCTGATTTGTTTGTTGAAGCCGCAAAACGTTTAAAGATTGACGTGAGAGAAATCCTGCACATTGGCGATGATCTGCTGACTGATGTATACGGCTCTCAACAGTGCGGAGCACAATCTATCTGGTTTAATCAACACAACACACCACTTGATAAAGCAAAATTATTACCTTGTATTGAAATTCAACAGCTAAATCATTTATACTCTTTACTTACTAATTAATAACACAGGCTTTTAACTAATGGATCCTTCCTCCTTACTTGTTGGTTTGAACGATAACCAACGCGTAGCTGTTTCTGCGCCAGAGCAAAACATGTTAGTTTTAGCAGGCGCAGGGAGTGGAAAAACACGTGTTTTAACGCAGCGTATTGCATGGTTAATGCAAGTCGAACATATTCCACTATACGGTATTTTAGCCGTTACTTTCACGAATAAGGCAGCTAAAGAAATGCGTGGGCGGATCGCTGATATTTGCCCTTTTTCATTAGGAGGAATGTGGATCGGTACATTTCATGGTATTGCCCATCGTTTATTACGTTTGCATTATCAACAAGCGAACTTGCCTGAACAATTTCAAATAATAGACAGTGATGATCAACAAAAAATGATCAAGCGATTAATCAAAACGTTAAACCTTGATGAGCAATATTACCCTGCAAAAGAATTACAGTGGTATATCAATGATAAAAAAGATGATGGTTTACGCGCCGCTGATATTCCAGCTGGTTATACCTTACAGGAAAAACAAAGATTACAGATTTATCAAGCCTATGAAGAAACTTGTAAATTAGCAGGGCTTGTTGATTTTGCTGAGCTTTTACTACGATCACATGAATTATTATTAAATAATTCAGAATTGTTAGTGCATTACCAACAACGCTTTAAGCACGTATTAGTTGATGAATTTCAAGATACTAATAAATTACAATATGCCTGGTTAAATTTACTGACTGATAATGGCAGTTTTTTGACTATTGTCGGCGATGATGATCAATCTATTTATGGTTGGCGCGGCGCTGATGTTGAAAATATTCAACGATTTGAGAAAGAAAAAAAGGATGTCGTGACCATACGTTTAGAGCAGAACTATCGCTCAACAGGACATATTTTAAATGCATCTAACGCACTTATTCAAAATAATAGTAACCGCTTGGGAAAAGAACTATGGACAAGTGGCGAAGATGGCGATTTAATTACTATTTATGGCGCATTTAATGATTATGATGAAACGCGCTATGTAATATCACAACTGCTTGCATGGCAGAATCTGGGTAATAAGCTTTCTGATTGCGCTATTTTATATCGCAGCAATGCCCAATCGCGTTTATTTGAAGAAGCCTTTATGGCTCAGCAAATACCCTATCATATTTACGGAGGTCAGCGATTTTTTGACCGTTTAGAAATTAAAGATAGTGTTGCTTATTTACGTTTAATGAACAATCATCAGGATGACTCGGCTTTTGAGCGAATTGTAAATAAACCAAAACGGAAAATAGGTAATACAACATTAGATAAAATTAGAATGTGCGCGCGCGAACACGGGTTTACGATGTGGCAAGCCAGTAATTTTATTATTGAGAATAAAATCTTACCTACAGGTGCGCAAAAGTCATTATCTGAATTTCTTAAGATGATCCCGCGCTTTAAGGCAGAAACATCTGAATTACCACTTTTTCAAATGGTTGATCATATTATTAACCATTCGGGATTATATGAGATGTTTCAATCCGAAAAAGGTGAGAAATCGCGTAGCCGAATTGATAATTTACAAGAGCTTGTTTCCGCAACGAAGGGATTTGTTGTCCCGGAAGAAGAACAAAATATGGACGAGCTGAGTGCCTTTTTAGCTTATGCTGCACTTGAGTCTGGCGATAATCAAGCAGATGAATTTGAAGATGCTGTGCAATTAATGACTATGCATGCGGCAAAAGGCTTAGAGTTTTCTCAAGTATTTATGGTCGGGGTTGAAGAGGGCATGTTTCCAGGACAAAAATCCGCACAAGATGAAACTCGCTTAGCAGAAGAGCGCCGGCTTTGTTATGTTGCTATTACGCGTGCAATGCAAAAACTGACGCTTTGTTACGCAGAAACACGCCGTTTATATGGCCAAGAAAAACGTCATATCCCTTCTCGATTTATTGCCGAATTACCTAAAAAAGATCTTCAATATGTACGCAAAAAATTACAAGTGCGATATCCGCCGAAGATTTTCAGCAAACAAGTTAAAATAGCTGTTGAAACTCAAGATATATTAGGTTTTCATGTTAATCAACAAGTTAAGCACAAGAAGTTCGGCGAAGGAACCATTATTGCCCAGGAAGGCAGTGGTGATAATAGCCGGTTACAAGTCAACTTTATAGATGTGGGCAGCAAATGGCTAATGAGCGCTTATGCGCCATTAGAAGTTATTTAATACAAGCCGTTCAGCGGCTAGAAACTGGGTTTTTGTGGGCCAAATTGCAGTTTGGTGAGCAAGCGCCAAAAGATACCATCAAAAATTTAACATCTTTTGGCAGGTTAAATGCTGCGCCTGGCGCTGGCATTAGAGCTAGCTAGTGACTTTGCATTTTTGCGTTGCATGAGTATAAAACAAAGGATTGTATCAATGGAAGATAGCAACTATAAGCTAGATAAAAAATATAAAAAATTACGTTGGGAAATTATTGTCACAACTTTTCTGATTTACACTGTCATGTATATATCAAGAAAAGCCTTCGCGGCGGCAGCGCCTGCATTAATGGACGATTTAGGATTAACGATAATTCAATTTGGTTTTGCATCTTCATTGTATTATATTTTATATGGCCTTGCTAAATTCAGTTCAGGTTTTATTGCCGATAGCGTCAATCCTCGTTTCTTTTTAACGGCAGTTTTATTTGTTATTGCTATTATTAATGTTTTAATTGGTGCAACCGAAAGTGTCACTATGGTGCTTGTGTTGTACTGCTTAACTGCGGTTGTTCAAGGGTGTGGCTTTACACCGATTGCAAGATCACTTAGTCAGTGGTATTCAAAATCAGAGCGTGGAGGATGGTATTCGATTTGGAATACTTCTCACAATGTGGGCGGCGCATTAGCCCCTCTTATTGCGGCGGTTGTTATTGAATCTACGGGTAATTGGCGTTACGCATTCTATGTACCAGCTTTAATTACACTTGTGCAAACAGTTATTTGTTTTATTTTCATGAAAGATAAGCCTGAAACATGTGGTCTTCCTAATGTCGGTGATTGGAAAAATGATGCGAAACAAATTGAAATAAACAAACGCTCAGAATCTGGTCTTTCAGTTTGGGTAATGTTTAAACGTTATATTTTGACAAATCCAATTATATGGGTTGCGATCACAGGCGATCTCTTTATTTATATTATCCGCACGGTTTCAAGTGATTGGGTCTCTGTTTACTTTGTTAAAGAGTTAGGGTGGGATTTAGTTAAATCAAATTCATTAGTTTCTTGGTTTGAGGCGGGTGGCATTATTGGTGGTTTATCCTCTGGGATCATTTCTGATAAGCTTTTTAATGCAGATCGTTGGAAAACCATTCTCATTTATTCATTTATTTTAATTGCAGGTATGCTCATGGTTGCGCTGACCATTAATATGAGTTACTTACTTGTGTCTATTGGCTTCTTCATCATTGGCGCAGGTATCTATGCCCCGCAAATGTTATTTGCATTAGGTATCATTGAAGCGTCACATGCTGATGGAGCTGGCGCAGCAACAGGCCTTAAAGGTGGCGTTACTTATGTCGGAGCAGCTATGGCAGGGGCACCTATTGCAATTATTCAATCAACTTATTCGTGGAATGGTGTGTTTATATTACTTGGTGTGATCAGTATCGCATTGGTCTTTTTAACCATTATTTTGATTAAACTAGACGCAAATTTACAGCGCACTTAAGAGAATATACGCGGATCCAGCAAAGCATTTTATTTTTTCGCTCACTCGCTGATAAGTGCATGGGACTTCGCTGAATAAGTGCATGGCACTTGGGGTAATCAAATCGTTGTTAGATTGAACAAAATTACATCCAAAAAAATAGTCAGCCACTAGTTATTATCAATGATTAGCGGTAGAATTAACTTTTATTTTATTGGCAGATAGGTTTCTTGTTCATGAAAGCGCAAATTCAAAAATTACTTGAGCAATCCATTGCTGCATTGCAGTCACAAAACATTATTCCTGACAATATTAAGCCTCGAATTACAATTGATCGTACTAAAGACAAATCTCATGGCGATTTTGCTAATAATCTTGCTCTTATGTTAGCAAAGACTGCACAACAAAATCCTCGCGTCCTAGCTCAATTAATTGTAAAAAACATGCCTGTATCTGATTTTATTATTAAAATGGAAATTGCAGGTCCTGGTTTTATTAATTTTTTTATTAACCCTCATTATCTTGAACTACAAATTGATAGTGCTTATCATAATTTACGTTTAAATGTAAAAAATACTGCAACGCCAAAAACCATTGTTGTTGATTATTCATCACCAAACCTTGCAAAAGAAATGCATGTAGGGCACCTTAGATCAACCATTATTGGTGACGCAGTTGTTCGAACGCTTGAGTTTCAGGGGCATAATGTGATCCGCCAAAATCATGTTGGCGATTGGGGAACACAATTTGGTATGTTGCTCGCGTATATGGAAGAGTTACGCGAAACAGGCGAGGAAATTAATAAAAACCTTGCAAACCTTGAAATCTTTTATCGTGCGGCAAAATACCGGTTTGATGAATCACCTGCATTTGCAATACGCGCGAGATCGTTGGTGGTTGCCTTACAAAGCGGTGATAATCAATGCCTAAAACTTTGGAAAGAGTTTAAAGATATTAGCCTTGCACATTGTCAAGAAACTTACGAGAACTTAGGTGTTAGTTTAACATTTAACGATGTTCGCGGAGAAAGTGCTTACAGTGATGATCTTGCCAGTATTGTAAAGGCACTAGATGGCAAAGGATTATTAAAAGAAAGCCAAGACGCAAAGTGTGTTTTCTTAGATAACTTTAAAAATAAAAATGGCGAACCATTGCCTGTTATCGTGGAAAAAAAAGATGGGGGATTTTTATATGCAACGTCTGATTTAGCCGCGATTCGCTATCGCCAAGACATTTTAAATGCAGATCGTATCATTTATTTTGTTGATGCTAGGCAAGCATTGCATTTTCAACAAGTGTTTGAAGTTGCCCGTAAAGCTGGCTTTGTAACACAAGAAACTAAGCTTGAATACATGCCATTTGGGATGGTGACGGGAGAAAACGGCCGCCCATTTAAAACGCGGACAGGATCAACCCCCAAATTAGCAGATTTACTAATAGAAGCCAAAGATCGCGCCTATGTATTAGTTAAAGAAAAAAATAAAGAGATGAGTGAAGATGAGCTTCGACATATTGCTTGTGTTGTTGGTATAGCTTCGGTTAAATATGCGGACTTATCTAAAAACCGCACCAGTAATTATATTTTTAGTTTTGAGAGTATGCTCAGTTTTGAAGGGAATACCGCGCCCTACCTTTTATATGCTTATACACGAGTTGTTAGTATTTTTAATAAAGCAAAGATTGATTTAGACGGCCTTGTAAGTGCAGTGTCCTTCGCTCACGAAAAAGAAATTGATTTGGCTAATAAGCTTATGCAGTTTACTGAAGTGATTAACCATGTTGCAAAACAAGGTATGCCGCATTTATTATGTGTTTATCTGTTTGAACTTGCTGGCGTTTTTTCAAGTTTTTATGAAGCTTGTCCAATTTTAATTGCTGATACCGATATTCAGAAGCAAAGTCGTCTAAAACTGGCGGCTCTCACTGCAAAGACATTACAAAAAGGGCTATTTTTAGTCGGAATTAATACTTTGGAACGTATGTGAAATGGCAATAAGAAAACAACGAAACCCTGCTAAACGGGTTAAAAGGCGTCCACTAAAACGACCAGTAAAAAAAAAGGCAGGCGCTAAAAAGAGCCTGCCCATAGTGTATGTTATACTTGCTACGGCGCTTATTGTTTTGATTTTTTATTTTATTTTTTCCACACAAAAAGGAGAAAAGCCAGCTCATCACATGAGACAAGAGAAGACGGTATTACAAGCCCCAGTAGTGACATTACCAAAAAAACCCAAATCAAAATGGCTTTATGAAACTGATTTAGTTTCAAAAGTGGTAAATGTGGATATTCCAGATAAAAAAATATCAACGAAAAGGTACCAAATACAATGTGGATCTTTTCGCATAAAAGAGCAAGCGGAAGCATTAAAAGCCAAAATAGCTTTCCAAGGTTTACATAGTGAAGTTACAAAAACAAAAACAAGCGCTTGGTATCGTGTGATTTTAGGCCCTTATAAACGTAGACGTAAAGCTGAAAAAGATAGGCACAAATTACAACGGGCTAAAATTTACGGATGCTATGTTTGGCTATGGCGTTAAATATGGTGATATATAAATAAAAAATCACAGAATTTTTTTTTTGGACGCGTTTGCTCTTGAAAAATGTAATTGATCCCCCATATAATGGGATTGAACAGGTTATCATTCAAGATGAAAATTTAAGCCATTTACCACTTCAACTTGAGGAGTGACTCTAATGGGTCACAACTGGCGAGCTTTACATTTTGACGTAACTTAATTTATATCAATGAAATTTTAATGGCTATTATCAGGTTATTATCAGGTTATTATCAGGTTATTATCAGGTTATTATCAGGTTATTATCAGGCTATTATCAGGCTATTATCAGGCTATTATCAGGCTATTATCAGGCTATTTAGGAAAGGTAATTAAATATGACGACTATTGTTTCAGTACGTCGAGGTGATCAAGTGGTTGTTGGTGGAGACGGGCAAGTATCGCTTGGTAATACCGTTATGAAAGGCAACGCTAAAAAAGTTCATAGGTTATTCAATGACAAAGTTATTGCTGGTTTTGCTGGTGGAACAGCAGATGCTTTTACATTATTAGAGCGCTTTGAAGCTAAATTACAATCACACCAAGGTAATTTAGAGCGCAGCGCCGTTGAGCTTGCAAAAGACTGGCGAACTGACAAAATGCTTCGCAGGTTAGAGGCTTTACTCGCAGTCGCTGATGAAAAACATTCTTATATTATAACAGGTAATGGTGATGTAGTTCGTCCGGAAAATGATCTTATAGCAATCGGCTCTGGTGGTAATTTTGCACAAGCAGCTGCAATGGCATTACTTGAAAATACAGATTTAGATGCAAAAACCATTGTCGAGAAAGCACTCACGATTGCAGGAAAAATTTGTGTCTTCACTAATGAAAAACATACAATTGAAGTGATTGACTATAATAACGCTAAATGATAGGAATTTTAAAATCATGTCAGAATTAACCCCAAAACAAATTGTACACGAATTAGATCGACATATTATCGGCCAGGGAAAAGCAAAAAAGGCCGTTGCCATTGCACTGCGAAATCGTTGGCGGCGCATGCAACTTCATGATGATATCCGTCAAGAAGTTACCCCGAAAAACATTTTAATGATTGGCCCTACAGGGGTTGGTAAAACAGAAATAGCACGTCGTTTAGCAAAACTTGCGAATGCGCCTTTCATTAAGGTTGAGGCAACGAAGTTTACTGAAGTCGGTTATGTCGGTAAAGAAGTTGAAACGATTGTGCGTGACTTAGTTGATGTTGCAATTAAAATAATGCGTGAACAGGAAATGAAAAACGTCACCGAACAAGCTGAAGATATTGCCGAAGATAAAATTCTAGATATTTTGGTTCCTCCAGCAAAAATGAGCGGTGATGATCCATCTGGTAAGGTTGAAGATGGAGCGGCTCGTCAATCATTCCGCAAAAAATTACGAGAAGGTAAACTTGGAGATAAAGAAATAGAAATTGATGTACCTGTACACCATATTGGTGTTGAAATTATGGCTCCACCTGGTATGGAAGAAATGACTAACCAGCTACAAGGTATGTTTCAAAACATGTCAGGAAAACAAGAAGAAAAAAAACGCACAATGAAGATTAAAGATGCATTAAAAGCACTGGTAGAAAAAGAAGCTGCTAATTTAATTAATCTGGAAGATTTGAAAGAAAAAGCGATTTTTGCTGCTGAGAATAATGGCATTATTTTTATTGATGAAATTGATAAAATTTGTAAACGTGGTGATACTAGCGGGCCTGACGTATCGCGTGAAGGTGTGCAACGTGATTTATTACCTTTGATTGAAGGATCAACAGTTAGTACTAAGTACGGTATGGTTAAAACAGATCACATGTTATTTATTGGATCGGGAGCTTTCCAAGTGGCGAAGCCGTCGGATCTTATTCCTGAATTACAAGGGAGACTACCAATTCGTGTTGAACTTGAAGCGTTAACAGAAAATGATTTATCCCGTATTTTAACGGAGCCGAAAGCATCTCTTAGTGAGCAATATCAAGCATTGCTAGCAACAGAAGGTGTGACGGTCGAGTTTACTGATTGTGGCATTGGAAAAATTGCAAAAGCAGCTTGGCAAGTAAATGAAAAGACTGAAAATATTGGTGCACGGCGCCTACATACGCTCATGGAATGTATCATGGAGGAAATATCGTATGAAGCATGCGATCGTAATGGTGAGCATATAACCATCAATGACATTTATGTCTCTGAAAAACTTGATGACGTTGTTGAAAATGAAGATTTAAGTCGTTTTATTCTTTAAGAAGTTAGTAATTACTTGCTGGCTCATGGGGCAAGAAGATGATTTATCTGGTGTATGGTGCGGATAACTAATATTTTATCTTGTTGTAGTCGCATGGGTGTAAGCATCATAAAGTATGAGTAGATACGATTTTAAGGATGGCATAACTAGGTTATTTAGGACATTTTTTGTGATTAATGTGACTTTTAAATGCTTGATAGGGTACTGCAATTACTCTGTATCTTCCTTTACTGTCAGTTGCTCCTGCGGAAACGATCCCTATAAGATTGAATCCGTTTTTGGTTTTTTGTAAAATTGGAGCACCAGAGCTTCCATGAGAAATTGGGCAATTTTTTAATCGCATTGTTTTATTTTTATTAAAGGGAACTGCTAACAAACAGTACTCGATAATATCTAGATTTTGTTGAGATGCATTATTATATTTCGTAACAATTAGCTTGCGTGGTACTGTTTTCTTATTATATTTTAATATGCCTTTTTGACAGCCAATATTTTTTTGTAGTGTAACTACTGCCCAGTCATTATATAAAAATTTTTCTTTGATGATTTTCTTTGGGATATCTTTTAAACCAACTGTGTATAGCTTGATTTTACTTTGTATTGGAACATGACCTGGTTTATTATTACTCTGAAAGTGAATGAATTGAGGTGAAAGAAAGTGTCTTGTTTTTTTATTAAATAAACAGTGTGCAGCAGTGAGTATTTGATTTGCACTAATTAAAGATGCTGTACAAAAGTTCCTTCCTGCAACTATTTTTCCAACCATTGAATAGTCATTTAATCGCGTTTTAGCCATAACGAAAGATGAGCTTATTAATGCTGTAAGCATAAAACACATATATAAAAAACACTTCAAAATAAACCCCCTTTGATATATAGCCATGCAAGGTAAAAATACAACGTCAGCTGCGATCTTGATAATAAGAGTAAGGCGCTATATGAGTATATAAGCTGTTATATTTCCATAATACTTCAAAATACTTAGTCAGCAAGGAAAATTGTGCACAGATGTGAGGTACCAGATAAAACAGCAAAGCGCAACAGTTATTAGTAATGAGGTGGGCGTATATCGGCTTGATCAATGCCTACCACTTCAGGATCTGATTCTTTAAATTTAGTCACTAAGTATGTGATTTGCTCTGTGAGTATATGCAGCTTGCCTTGTAAATCAAAAACTTCATTATTTAGGGTTTCTATATTATCTTCTTGAAATGAAACTTTCATTTCTAACTGCTCAATTCGGTTTTCTGTGCTCATGGGTATATATCCTAATAAAAAAATTATAACATTAGATTAAATATACTTTTAGTTGTCAAGCAACATTGTTGCAACAAATATGGATCATCTGGTTCACCTCATAGCGTTTTGCTTTTATCTTGAACAAAATTAAAGTAAAAAATATCAATAGTAATGATCTTAAAAAGGTTGGTTAATCATAACCCACATATTTGCTCCTTCTTCACCAAATGCCATGTCAAAACGAACAGGAATTTTAGCAGCAAGGGCGCGAAAACTAAATCCAGCATCGTATTTCATATCGGTCAATAATTCTGGTAGGTCATACTTGTCAGCAACCCTGCCTGCTTCGGCAAATAGCACTACTTGGAACCAATCAATTGGAATAGGGCTCCACTTTTGATCTTTCATTGGATTAAGACTTGGAATAAGCCGATATTCTATTGCACCGTATATTGCAGCTTTATCTTGGAATCGATTATTATCATATGCTCGTAAACGATTCCAGCCACCTAATGTTGCGCCTTCACCAATAGGTGTTTGATGGTTATCTATATTTTGAGTGTTGTTATATTTTTCATCCTGATCCCAAGATGGGGAATAAGCAGTCCAATAATTTAAGGCTAGAACGCTTTGATTACTCCAGCTAAAATTAGGTAGTTCAATAAAATGTGAATACTCAAGCTTTATTGCATTCCAACTTTGTGTTGATGTGCCTATTCCGAAATCAGCAGAGTATTGGGCTTTAAATGCGTAGCCTCGACTAGGATTGCTTGGATAATCGGTATTGTTATGATTGAGATAAAAACGCAATCCATTGGTGACCATTTCTGGCTTTTCAATAGATTTATCCATGGTGAGCTTTGAGTAAAATACCTCTGTTCCTAAAATAGTTTGCCCAGTTGAAAAAGGTGTACCACCACTAAAATCATCGCGATTGACTGGGATACCTCGGCGTAATTGTATGACAGGAAGAGGGGTTGTTGCACTTTCACCCCAAGGTAGTACATAACGAAAATCAGTATAAAACCAATTGCTATTGCCTTTTGTTTGCAGAGGCGATGTTTCGTCTTTTATGGGCTCTAAATTTTGTTTTGAATCATTGCGACCATTAAGGTAAATTCGTTGATTAGGGTAGTAATTATAAGCGCCCATTGCGGTAATAAAGGTACGTTCAGAAAAACCAGATTTATAACCGGAAACTCCACCTACAAAGCCTTTTGTTCTGGCCGCATCATTCCCGGTGCCGTGATTTATTTCTATCTTTTCGCCAGCAAAGGCTGTGGCTAAAAGGGTCATTTGTGGTTGGATGTAACCATGCCAAATTCCCACAGTACCCATTGTAAATCCCACGTTGTCAGAGCTAAAGGCGTAAGGTAACACAATCCAGCTTTTTTGTTTGTTTACAGGGCGATTAAGATCTTCAATTAAAAATTCAGCTGCAAACACTTTTGTAGCTGAAAAAGAAAATGCAATAAAATAACAAAGACCAAGAAAAAGCAATTTCATAAAATATGGCTCTTAGGTGTATAAGTTTTACTCGCGACGTATAACATCATTTTGAAAGACAGTTGTAAGGCATTTTATATATCATAATCAGGTGCGTGGCCATTTTTGTATATTAAAATAGTTCTTCTAAACGACATGAAAATTTCACCAGTCTGTTTAATGCCTCTTGTCTCAACAGTCACTATCCCTTGAGTAGGGCGAGAGCTAGACTCTCTTTTTTCTATGATTTCTGTTTCAGCATATATAGTGTCTCCTGCAAAAATAGGTTTTAATAATTTAACTTTATCCCATTCTAAATTAGCAACTACTTTTTTACTGATAGTATTCACTGTCATACCTGTTATTATTGCTAACGTTAAGGTACTATCGACCAATATTTTTTTCCATTCTGTTTTTGCTGCATAATGAGCATCAAAGTGCAATTGAGCAGTATTCATTGTTAATAAACTCATTGATATATTATCATAGTCAGTAATTGTTCTTCCAGGTCGGTGTTCTATTATCATACCTAGCTGGAAATCGTCATAATATAAACCAAAATCTTCACGGTAGCGATTCTTTCCAAGTTCTTTATATGATTCTAATATCATTGCACATTCCTCTTTTTTATTCTATGGCACACGAAAGCTCTTTATAAATTTCTGTGGTGTATTTTGCTTTTTTATAAACTGGTACGTCTATCATCTTTCCTTTATACTGGCATGCGCCACCATTTGCGTCAGTATAAATCTTGATAATAATTTCTGCATCTTTGTTTTGCTCATCAGATGGCTTAAATATATCCTTAATGACACTAATTTGTGTTGGATGAATAGCCGCTTTTCCTGTAAAGCCCATGGCTAAAGATTTTTTAGTTTCTTCTTCAAGGCCATTAACATTTTTAAAATCAAAGTAGGGAGTGTCATAAGTTGCTATTTTTTTTATCGATGCAGCTTTGATTATGACAGATCTGGCATAAAGTAGAGGATGGTAATCTAAAGAGGCGTTTATATCTTCTGCAAAATCAGCCGCGCCGAACATAATGCCCAATAAATTATTGGCTCTTTTAACGGTATCATCGATATTTGCGAGGCCAATGCCAGATTCAATTAACGCAATCAATGGAATATCATTGAGTGATTTTTTGAGAATTTCAGATACAATATTTAATTCATCCGCGGACTCTGTTTTAGGATATAAGATAGCGTCTAAATGAAGCTTCTTCGCATCACTAAGGGCAATAAGATCCATTAAGCCATATTTATTTGTAATTGAATTTATCCTTAAAATTCTTATATAGCTTTTATCATTTAGCGTCGATAAAAATTTAAAAGCATTATTTCTGGCTAAATCTTTGTCTTGTATAGCAATACTGTCTTCAAGGTCAATTATTAATCCATTTGCTCCTGAATCAATAGCTTTTTGAAAACGCTCTGGTTTTGTTGCTGGTGTAAATAACATTGCAGGTCTAACTTTTAGGATATTCATAATTAATCTCTTTAAAATACAAGATTTAATTTCAATAATTTTGATTAAATACTATACCTATATTATTTTAAAATGCAAAATCAGTAAGGAAAATTATGCCTTACTGTCTTTGCATTTCGCTGGTGGCATGGGTATAGTCATAACATATCAATCCTTATATTAATTAGCAATAGAGGTAAATACGGTGCTAGCAAATGGCTTTTTTTTGTCACGGATACTTAATAAATTTTGGGTATCTACACATTATGTACCAACAAACATTATTGAAGAATTACACCTTGATTTATCAAGGCCGATTATTTATGTCGTTCAAAGAAATAGCGCCAGTGATTTGCTTGGATTACAGTCTAGTTGTTTAAAAGCAGGACTGCCAGATCCTTATAAACCTATTGATGTGAATGGACAAAAAATCAATAGCATCATTTTCCTGCAAGACTGGTCTTTCTTTTCAGATAAAACCACTCAAAGACAAGATGCCCCTTACTTTTTTGAATATCAACAATTGTTAGACTTACACAGAGACTCGCCGACACTTGATGTCCAACTTGTACCTGTTAGCTTTTCATGGGGGAGAAACCCTGGAAAAGAAGGTAGTAAATTTTGGTTTTCGTTGAAAGAAGAAGAGCAAATTGGTGCTTTTTATAAGGCATTTATCGTCATTAAAAATGGAAAAGATCATCTGGTACGTTTCAATAAACCTATTTCAGTTGCACAGCTTGTGAAACGAGGGGGCAATAAAAATGAGCTTGCGTATAAACTTGCTCGATTAGCATTAAGCTATTTTGGTATTCAAAAGCGTAGTAGTATTGGTCCAAGATTGGCTAATCGCAACGCCATGATCAAATCCATTATAAAACAAAGTAAATTGCAAAAAACAATCGCTAATATTGCTCAAAAAGAAGGGAAGACAACACGACAAGTTGAAGTTCAGTGCCAGCGTTACTTAAGAGAGATTAGTGCTGATTTTTCATATCCATTTGTGCGTATGTTGAAAAGGCTATTTAGTATTGTATGGAATAACTTGTATAAAGGTATTGAAATAAACAATGCAGAATCAGTAAGGCGTGCAACTCAAACGGGTGCTGAAATTATTTATATGCCTTGTCATAGGAGTCATGCAGACTACCTTTTGATGTCATATTTATTGTTTGTTCAAGGGCTTGTTCCACCACACATTGCAGCGGGCGTTAATTTAAATTTCTTTCCCGCTGGATTTATTTTTAGACGCAGTGGAGCCTTTTTTTTACGGCGTAGTTTTAAAAATAGTCCTCTATATAGTGAGGTTTTTAAAGCCTATTTTGCAATGCTTTTTAAACAGGGCTACCCAATAGAATTTTTCCCAGAAGGAGGTCGAAGTCGAACAGGTCGTCTACTTACTCCACAAATTGGATTGCTTTCAATGTCATTGCAAACTTATCTTGCTGATCTGGATCGCAATGTCATTATTATTCCTGTTTATATTGGTTATGATCATATTATGGAAGTTAACACCTATAACAAAGAAATGGCAGGACAAAAAAAGGAAAAAGAAAATGCATGGCAAGTGCTGAGGATGATTAAAAAATTAGGTAATTTTGGACGCGTATTTGTAAACTTTGGTAAACCAATTAATATCAAAAACCACTTTGATGCTAATCTTCCTGATTGGAAGCAGAGATCGTTAACAAAGCTTGAATTTAATCAGCAGGTGAGTAAAATTGCAAATGACGTTATGATTGGAATTAATAACGCATGTGCGGTGAATGCACTGCCTTTTTGCGCGTTAATATTGCTTTCGGATACAATGCAAAAAATGGGCAAGTTGCGTCTACTAGAAAACATCAAAAAACATCAGCAATTATTATCGTTTATTAGCGTAGATAGCTTAGTAACATATTCGCAAGATAGCCCAATAGAAATTTATAAGGAAGCATTGGCACTTGGTAAATTTACAGAAAAAGGAAATTTTGTTAGCGTTTCTCAAAAGCAAGCTATTACCTTGGGTTATTACCGCAATAATATTATTCATCTTTTCGCACCAAGTGCAATGATTTGCTCTGTTATCGGCTATCTTTTATGGAAAAGTTTGCCAGTAAATAATAAAAACATACTTCTATTTAGTCAAAAAATATACCCGTTATTACAAGCTGAGTACTTTTTAGATGATGAGACAACTCTAGATGAAATTTCTCATAACAATCTTTTATATTTAACGAGAATTGGTGTGTTGATAATTAAAAATGGCATTTATCATATTAAAAATGTATTTTTGATGAATGTATTCATGGGACATATACAAGAAACGTATTTACGTTATCGTGTTGGGATCAGCACATTATTTTCTAATATATGCCATTGGAAAGAGTTAGATCGCACAGTGCATCAAGAACAGTGTAAAAAACAATTGCAGTTAACGAGTCTTGAACCTTTTGATGCAAAAGTAAATCAAGTGTTGATTTTATCTCTAAAAAAAGAATATCCAGATTTTCTTGATAGAAACGAAACCAAGCTATTGTTAGATCTGTTTTTTACAAGGAGTGCTATTAGTTACGGATAGTACGCGGTTAAAACCTGTATTTTTTGGCAGGATTTAACTGCTTTTCTTTGAATTTGTGCCCTAAGGTACTGCAAAATAAAAGGTCATATTGGTAAATTTGAAGATTGTAAAATGAATATTCTGCAATGAGTTTATGGAATCATCGCAGTAACATGGGGATAGATCTAATTGAGTAGACAAAATATGTTAATCTTATGGGGGGGCTTTAGACTGTAGCAGTTGTTTTTTTGCATCGTTAATAACGATGAAATGGTGTATTTTGATTAAAAAGCTTAAAAGGCTATTTACTGTTATTGGTATTATTGATAGGGTTGATTTTAACAGGTTCAACAAAGTGCAGTTTTAGTAGTTAACATGGGTATATATACTTATTTTGTAGTAACCTTGGTATAAAATTAAGTTGTTGGTTGTACGTTGTATCAAGGGTAAATATTACTCAATAATGCTCTCAATGTAGCGCTGCACAATGAAGTGCAAGACACGCACTTTATTTTTGTACACAATTTACACAATTTACACAATTTACACAATTTACACAATTTACACAATTTACATAATTTATACAATTTAGTTAAAAATGTTGCAGTTCAATATTTGCTAGTAGGGATATACAGATAGGTTTTTCTTTAATAATTAAAATCTTAAATACAAGGACGCATTTTTGAAAAAAAATATTTATTATAGTCGAGCGAAATAAATGCAATTTCGGTCGATAATTCGAATTGTTGGTATGCTTGTTGCGCTTTTTAGCCTAACAATGCTTCCGCCTATCCTTATTGCTTACCTTTATGGTGATGGTGGTGGGAATGATTTTCTGTCGGCATTTTTGGTAAGCCTACTGATTGGGTTTATGCTTTGGCTGCCTAATCGCAATTCTAAAGTTGAATTAAAAGTGCGAGAAGGCTTTGTTATTGTTGTGCTTTTTTGGGTGACACTTGGCAGTGTGGGTGCTATTCCGTTTTTAATGAGCTCAAATATAAACATGTCGCTGGCGTCTTCCTTTTTTGAATCATTTTCTGGATTAACGACAACCGGTGCAACCGTTATTGAAAATCTAAATAACGTGCCAAAAGCTATTTTATTTTATCGACAAATGTTACAATGGTTTGGTGGAATGGGGATTATTGTTTTAGCCGTAGCGGTATTGCCTATGTTAGGTATTGGTGGTATGCAGCTGTATCGCGCTGAAACACCAGGTCCTGTAAAAGATGCTAAAATGACGCCGAGAATTGCAGAAACAGCTAAGGCTCTTTGGTATGTTTACTTATCGTTGACCATTGCATGTCTGTTGTCTTTTTGGCTTGGAGGAATGACTTTATTTGATGCTGTTTGTCATAGTTTCTCAACTGTTTCAATCGGTGGTTTTTCTACTTATAATGATAGCATAGGCCACTTTCATAGCCAGGCAATTGATTTTATTACTGTTGTTTTCTTACTAATATCAGGTATTAACTACACCTTGCATTTTTCCTCATTTTCGGCTAAAAAATTTAGCTTTAAGATCTATCAATCCGATCCTGAAGTGCGTGCTTTTCTGGGCATTCAATTTGTGTTAACTGTAATTTGCTTTGTAATGCTACTACATCACGATATGTACAACTCAGTAGAAGAATCTTTTTCTCACGCTTTATTTCAATCGGTCTCAATTTCAACAACTGCGGGGTTTACAACGACGTCTTTTTCACATTGGCCTTTATTTCTGCCTGTATTATTGATCAGTTCAAGTTTCATTGGCGGTTGTTCGGGCTCTACAGGTGGTGGTATAAAAGTTATTCGCATATTACTTTTAAGTTTGCAGGGAACTCGAGAGTTAAAGCGTTTAGTTCATCCCAATGGAATTTTTAAAATTAAATTAGGTAATAAAGCCATGCCAGATCGGATTGTAGAAGCTGTTTGGGGATTTTTTTCAACTTATGTGCTGGTATTTTGCGTGTGCGTGCTTGCATTATTGATGACAGGTATGAATGAATTAAGTTCTTTTTCAGCAACCATTTCCATGCTTAATAATTTAGGTCCAGGTTTAGGGGCTGTCGCTGTACACTTCAATGAAGTAGGAGATGCGTCAAAATGGGTAATGATCATTACCATGCTGTTTGGGCGATTAGAAATATTTACATTGCTTGTTTTATTTACCCCTATTTTTTGGAAAAATTAAATGTCATTAAAAACCCTTATTTTATATTCCACAGTGGAAGGTCAAACAGTCAAAATTATTAATTACATCAAGCGCTCAATGGAAGGCGACGTGGCGCTATATAATATTGACTTAAATCCCAGTATTGATTTTACCCAATTTGATAAAGTATTAATTGGCGGATCAATTCGCTATGGTAATTTTCGGACAAATTTAATTGATTTTATTAATGCAAACAAAAAGCAACTTGATAGTTTACCAAATGCTTTTTTCCTGGTGTGCTTAACAGCACGGCAACTCGAAAAATCGGAGCCTAGCAATAATGCATATATGCTTAAATTTGACAAATTATCGCAATGGCAACCACGATTAAAAGGCGTTTTTGCGGGGGCGCTTTTATATTCACGGTATAATTGGTGGCAAACGTTAATTATTCAGTTTATTATGAAAATAACAGGTGGAAGCAGCGATAAAAGCCAAGACATAGAGCTAACAAATTGGTCGAGAGTTGACACTTTTACAAGTAAATTTCTCGCCTTATAGGGAGGATGGAAAATATGATTTTTAAATCTAGAATGCTGATTTCTATCTTATTGCTAATTTGCATTGGTTTTGTGGTTGCAGCGATTTCAAGCTTTGAAATTGCAAAAGAGAGCAGACTAAAAACGCTTACCGAACAAGAGCTTCCGTTAATACTTGATAACGCACACTCAAATATCGAAAAAACGTTATTAAAGCCACAAGTAATTGCTTCTATGATGGCCAATGATTCCTTTTTACGTAATTGGATTGCAAATGGGGCTAAAAATATTAAACAAATTAATGTCTACCTGAGTCATATAAAAAAAGAATATAGTTTATTTACAGTCTTTGTTGTTTTAGACAGCAATCATAAATATTTTAATGAGCATGGCATATTAACCTCAATGAGCGACACATGGGAAACTAATAACTGGTATCTTAATCTTAAAAATAGCGCCAATGAGTCTGAAGCTAACTTAGCATATAATTCTGACAAACGTAAAACGATATTTTACATTAATAATAAAATAAAAAATGCACAAAATAAATTACTTGGGATCGTAGGGGTTGGCTTAGATATAAATAAAGTAGAAAGTATACTAAAAAATTATTCTAACGAATATGGTAAAGATGCGTATTTGTTAAACGAAAAGGGTGAATTGCTTTTACCAGAGAAAGGAAGCAGTTACTTGGCTCATGAACAAGGAAATACGGCATTAAAACGTTTGGCTTTACAATTACGAGGAGGCAATAAAGAGCTTTTTACTTATTACACTGATGGCATAGAATATCTCGTTGCGATGCGTTATATCAAAAGTTTAAATCTAATTTTATGCATCGATATGCCCGTTAAAAAAGCCATTCGCCACATACGTGATTCGCTTATCATTACGGGCATTGTAGGCTGTGTTTTATTGTGTTGTATTCTGTATTTAATTTTAAAAATAATAAATATATATCAGTCAAAGTTAGAGGCTGCTGCATGGTATGATCAACTCACTGGTCTTCTTAATCGCCGATTTTTTATTGAAAAGTACAGCAAAGAAGATGAGCGACATCTGCGTAGCCAGCGAGATATGATGCTATTGATGGCTGATATTGATTATTTTAAGGAGGTAAATGATCGTTTAGGCCATGTTTGTGGCGATGCGGTGTTGGTGCGCTGTGCGCAAATACTGCATGACACAATGCGCTTAACTGATGTGGTTTCACGGTGGGGTGGCGAAGAATTTATGTTATTATTGCCTGAAACGTCGTTAAAAGAATCCCTCAAGGTTGCACAACGACTAAAAAACCTTATCGAAAATGATGCATATTTAATTTCACTCACCAAAAGAAATATAACAATTAGTATTGGCTTACATATTTTTTGCCCAGGAGAAAGCATGGATTGGCATTTTGAAATGGTTGATAAAAATTTGTATAAAGCCAAAAAAGCTGGTCGAAATTGTATTATCTATTAACCAGAGTATTTTCAACTAAAAGCATTGCTATAAAAGGGCGGCCAGTAGTAGTTTCGCCACTTATTTTGTTAATGAAAGCCGCACATAATTTTAGCCGCTCTCAAAGAGTTTGATGGCTCACTGATGATTTATAGCCATGATCATTGCAAATGCAACGGCGCATGGGTATAAAATGGTAGCTACTGAGTAGTAACAAAAAGTTAAAAACTTCAATTAATGAGGGAACAATGAATAAATTACTCATAAAGAATGCAAGTGTTGTGACTAATGATGCCGTTTTAGCAAGTACCAGCGTGCTTGCCTGCGATGGAAAAATTAAGCAGATTTCTGCACATATTGAATGTACAGAAGCAACTGTGATTGATGCACAAGGCAAGGTGTTATTACCTGGTTTTATTGATGTGCATACACACGGTGGCGTCGGGGTTGATTTTATGAATGGTGATGCGCTTGGTAATGTAAAAGTTGCTACGTTTTTTGCAAGTAAAGGAACCACCTCTTTTCTGGCGACAACGTTAACAAGCTCAAAAGAAAATCTTATTAACGCACTAAAAGCTGTCGGTGAAGCACAAGATATAGATAATAAAGGTGCTGAAATTATTGGCGTACATATGGAAGGGCCGTTTTTCAATAGCGATTATAAAGGTGCACAGAACCCAGATTTTATTAGTAACCCTTCGATTGACGATATCAAAGATTATATTGCAGTTAAACCTAATTTAATAAAAATGATGTCGCTTGCGCCTGAAAAAGAAGGGGCATTGGAGGCCATCGAGTACATGACAAATCATGGTATTATTTGTTCTGCTGGTCACTCTGGCGCAACATATTGCCAAGTTTGCGCGGCGGTTAAAAAAGGCCTAACACATGCCACACATACTTTTAACGGTATGTCACCATTGCATCATCGTGAACCTGGCATGGTGGGTGCTATCATGTTAGAAGATAAAGTATATGCAGAAGCTATTTTTGATGCTATTCATTTAAATCCTAAAATTGTAGAGCTATTGATCAAGGTAAAAGGAGTTGATAGAGTTATTTTAATTACCGATTCAATGCAAGCGGTCGGGCTTGAAGATGGTTTTTATGATTTAGGGGGACTTGAAGTTGAGGTTAAAGATAGCGCTGCCAGGTTACTTGATGGTACGTTAGCAGGAAGTTGTTTAACAATGGAAAAAGCACTGCAAAACAGCGTTAAATACCTTGAATTGCCACTATGGGATATTGCAAAATTAATGAGTCGTAACGCAGCAACCGAATTAGGCATCAACAAAGGCGAAATTAAAGTAGGTTTCGATGCGGACATGGTATTAATAGACAACAAGTTTTCAATCACAAATAGCATTGTTGCAGGTATTGAAGTTTATCACCATGTGGCGTAAAAATGAAACGTAGCTAGATAAACTGTGCTGACTTCAGCTCAAAGATTATGGGTATATACCCCATCTATTTCATGATTCGCGCATAACGCTACCCCTAAAAAAACACCTAAATAAGATAAATTTAAGCCAGGTATTCTTTTGACTCTCGCTCAATATTACCTAGCTCATCGAGCAACTCTAGCAACTCTGGTTCAAGTTCTTTTGCCTCTATACCTTGTTTTAATTCTTTCTCTATCAGGGCTACTATTTTCTTTAATTTTGGCACTCCACTATAACAACACCCACCATGCAGCCGGTGAATGAGTGCTTGAAATTTGTCTTGAGGCATTTCATCTTTTAATATTAAGTTAATTGATGCTCTTATTTCTGTAAATTCATTCAATAACATAGTTATCATGTCTTGTGTTAAATCTGCTTTTCCTGCGGATTGTTTTAGGGCAAGTTTCCAATCAAAAGAACACAATGCATTGCCTTGTGGAATATCAATTTGAGCTGGGCGCTCCAACTTGTTGCGCTGCTGAGCATCTTTTGTCCAGATATTAATGATGTTTTCAAGTGCGGTTTCATCTATTGGTTTTGCAAGACAGTCATTCATGCCTTTTTGTAAATATGCATATTTTTCATCTGGGAAAATATGCGCGGTTACGGCGATAATTGGGGTGTTAGCATTCATTTTGTCATTTTTAATTTGCCTAGTAGCGTTGATACCATCTAAAATTGGCATTTGAATATCCATAAAAATAATATCAAAATGCTGTTTTTTTGCACACTCTACGGCCTCTTGCCCATTAACACATGTTGATATGTGCGTCACGCAATCTAAAAGCATCGCGGATATTAGCTTTAAATTTGCAGGGTTATCATCAACAGCCAGCACGCTAATGTTTTTTTGCTGGCTGTTAGGTGTTATTTTTAGCGGAATATTGGGCTGTATTTGTATATTTGACAGTAACGCATCGGCAATGTTGTTGTGGCTAAGTGGTTTCCTTAGACAGTGTGAAACTCCAGTTTTTTTGATTTTATCATAGTCAATAGGGTCACTTGAGTTTAGCAATACGATAACGTTATTGGTAAATTGTTGAGCTAAACTAATATATTCGTGTAACGCCGTTAAATCATTACAGTGGCTATAACCGATAATAATGCTGTTATAATTTTTATTTAAATATTCTTTAAGTTGCGGCTTTGTTTTGGCTAATGTTAAGTTCATTTCCCATTGCTCTAATAATTGAGCGCATGCGTTTATTGCAAATTGATCCGCATCAAAAAGTAACACAGATTTATTTTTTAACGTATCAGTTACACGCTGTTTAAGTAAGTTGTGGGTATTTTTTTCAATATTGATTGTAAATGAGAAAATTGAGCCTTGGTTTATTTTTGAACTAATACTGATCGTGCCACCCATTTCGGCAACCAGTTTTTGTATGATAACTAAGCCTAAGCCTGTGCCACCATATTGACGAGTTATGCTGCTATCCGCTTGACCAAACGGTTTGAATAATTGCACCTGTTGCTCCTCTGAAATACCAATACCAGTGTCTGAAATCATAATTTTTAAAGTAGTCATGTTTTCTGATTGCTGAGGAGGTTTTGTGCATTGCACTTTAACTTCTATATTACCTTGCGGCGTGAATTTGATGGCATTACCAATGAGATTTGTCATTATTTGTTGTAAGCGCATTGCATCACCAATGACATTTTGTGGCACTGCTGGATCAAACATCATACTCAATTCTAAGTTTTTTTCGTGCGCACTAGGGGCAAGTAAAAGCATTGTTTCATCAATGCTATCTCTGAGATTAAAGGGAATGCTTTCAAGTTTTAATTTGCCTGCTTCGAGTTTTGAAAAATCCAAAATATCGTTAATAATGACTAATAAATTACCAGCTGACCGCTCGATAGTTTGCAAATAATCAACCTGACCTGGGCTCATTTGCGTTTTCAACAGTTGGCGAGTAAAACCGATCACCCCATTTAACGGAGTGCGTAATTCATGGCTCATATTTGCAAGAAATTCTGATTTTACCGTACTCGCTTGCTGTGCTTCTTTGCGGGTTATATCAATTTCAATATTCTGAATTTCCATTTGATCAAGTGTTTCTCGTAATTCACTTGTCGCAAGGTCAATACTATCTTGCATTTCTCCGTGATGCTTTGACATTGCAATCGCCATTTGATTAATGCCATTTTTTAATAGCTGAAGTTCACCGTGATATTCGCCATGAACACGAGAATTAAGTTTCCCGAGACTAATTTTTTCAACAATTTTTGCCATTTGTGAAATAGGCTCGGTGATGCGTTGAGCTTGTTTTAGTGCCAAAAACAGGCTAGCTAAAATACCAAAGAAAACAATTAGCAGTGAAACACTGACATCGCGATATAATAATAGCTCCACCGGATGAGGGGATATCTCTAGCGTGACATAGCCAATAATTTTATGTGGGGAATCAAAATTGAGTTTGTATTGTGAAAAATTATTTTCGCTGGTAATGGGACTATAAATAATAATCTCATCTTTAAACTTGCGTATTTGTGTTACATCCGAGATAGGTTTATCACCACTTAATTTTAAGCGGTGGAAACCACTGTGATAATTACTGGTCACAAATAATTTATTATTCGCATCGAAAATGGCGATGCTTTTAATCATTTCACTATTTTTTCGATGTGTTGAACTGATTAAACGCCTAAGTATCTCTCTTGTGTCATCATGCATCCCATATTCACTGGCAATTGCAAGTGGCTCTGAAATGTTAATTGCTTTGTTAATGAAGGAGGTATTAGCTTCTTGATAGCGGTTATATAAAAAATAGCTCGCAAGTAATCCTCCGATAAAAATAGTTGGTAATAAAGTGTAAGTAATAACTTGTGAGCGTAATCCATATTTTGCCATAATTTTATAATTTGCGGAATGTGCCTACCTTTGATTAATAAATGAAGGAATGTTTCCCTTGCTGATTTAACAGTTTAACGTAACATGGGCACAAATAGAAGTTATAACCTCATAGCTTCACCGCTTAGTGAATAGTTATGGCTCAGTTCTTTAAAATAAAACAAGTAAATTCATTAAAAAATAAAATTTTAAAAAACATTTTGATTGAAAAATCTGATCATCAAGGGCAAGGCATTGCTATTTTTGAAAATAAACCTTTATTTATTAGAAGGGGATTGGAAGGTGAAAAACTAGATATTCAAATAACAGAAAGTAAACAGCGCTTTAGTAAAGGTATTATTAAACATATTTTAAAAGTCTCGCCATTTAGGATTAAGCCTCAATGTGTGCATTATGATGAATGTGGAGGCTGCGATTTTCAACATTGTGATAGCATGACGGAGCGAAATATAAAAGAAACAGGCCTACAGGATTTATGTAAGCGTTTCGCAAAACTTGATCAAGTAAATATCGTCAATGCACTATTTGATTCTGAATGGGGATACCGCAGGACTGCGCGGTTTGGATTGCAGTTTAACCGCAAAACAAACAGATTAGACATGGGCTTTCGCCAAAAAGGGTCGAATACATTAATTAATCAACAGGTATGTCCTGTACTAATAGCTGAACTTGAAGTATTAATAAAGCCGCTAAAAAAATTATTAAATGGCTTGCCAAGTAAAGCTAAACTTGGCCATGTAAAACTGCTTTTTGCAGATGAGGGAGCGATTGTTTTATTGCGCCATTTACACAGGTTAACAGGTGAAGATATTGTATTAATTAATGAGTTTTCAGAACAAAACCGCTTAAACTTTTATGCTCAACCTAATAATGGGTCAATCTATCGCATCTTTGGTGCAAATAATCTTACTTATAAATTACCAGCGTGGCATTGCCAATTTAATTTTAAGCCGACTGATTTTTTACAAATTAATGAAAAAGTTAACCAAAAAATGGTCGAACAGGCAATTAATTGGTTAACCCTAGATGAAAATGATCATGTGTTGGATTTGTTTTGTGGTTTAGGTAATTTCACCTTGCCTATTGCGCGGATTGCAAAGCAAGTTGTCGGCATTGAAGGAGTACAAGCAATGGTTGATCGCGCAGCTGAAAATTCACAACTAAATAACATTGAAAATGCTTCTTTTTATCAAGCTGATTTAAATACAAAAAAATTAATGACATCTGATTGGGCCAAGCAATCGTTTAATAAGATATTGCTCGACCCTAGTCGCGGTGGTGCTTTGGAATGTATGAATTTTATAATTAATCTCAAGCCGGCGCGTATTGTTTATGTGTCTTGCGATCCGGTCACGCTTGCCAGAGATAGCAAGCAGTTATTAGACGCAGGTTATCATTTAGACAAATTAGGCTTATTAGATATGTTTCCTCAAACAAGTCACACAGAATCTATGGCCTTGTTTATACCCATGTGACGATCAAAATGCAACGTCGGCATGGACTCGATGATCGATGATAAGGCGCAACATGAGGTAATGGTTGTTATCGCATCGAATATAGAGCGCAAGGAGGCTTCCTTTCATATAAAAAACGAGTTCGCGGATCGAAGTGCGCTACTCCTTGGACCACTTTGCAGCGTTATAAAATCTCCCACGATAACAACTATACTTCAATTTTAGGCCAGGTGTAGCGGCCAATTTGCTACTCTGATATTGCATTTCGGGGTAGCATGGGTATATACCCATGTTCAAATAATAGCGCACTTTCTTTTAAAGGATTTTCCGATTAAACTGTTCGCTTAAATGAGCAACCTTTTTTAAGGGATGAATGTCTTTATTAAAGCAATGCTAAAACGCATAATCGTTCGAAATTACATAATTTAAAGGTAAAAAAATGAATATAGATCCCGTTATTAATGCCCTAAACACTATTGGTGAACGCTGGGAAGGGTTTAAACCAAAGGCTGCTTTTATTTTAGGCTCAGGGCTTGGTGTACTTGCTGATGAGCTGGACAATAAAATTGTTATTGCCTTTGCTGAGCTAGATGGTTTTCCTGTGAGTACTGTTGAGGGCCATTCTGGTGAGCTTGTTTTAGGCACAATGAATGGTGTTGAAGTTGTCTGCATGAAAGGACGTGGGCATTATTATGAGCACGGTACGATGAAAGTGATGACTTCAGCGGTGAGAACATTTAAAAAGCTAGGTTGTGAGTTTTTACTGGTCACGAATGCTGCGGGCTCACTTCGCCCAGAGCGTATTGATGTAGGTTCATTGGTTGTATTTAACGATCATATTAACACTATGCCAGAGTCGCCGATGATTGGAAAAAATGATGAAGAATATGGTCCTCGATTCTTTAGTCTTGCGAATGCGTACGATAAAAAGCTTCGAGCTGAAGCATTCGATGTGGCGCGCCTGAATGATATTCACCTTAATGAAGGTGTATTTGTAGCATATACCGGGCCTAATTTTGAGACCGCAGCAGAAATTAGAATGATGCAGGTTATCGGTGGTGATGTTGTTGGCATGTCTGTTGTCCCTGAGGTGATTGCGGCCGCCCATTGTAGTTTGCCTGTTTTGTCTATTTGTGCGATTACAAATATGGCTGAGGGCTTGGGAGATATTGAACTTTCTCATGCCCAAACACTAATGTGCGCTAAATTAGCGGAAGATGATTTCATTGCTTTTATCAAAGCTTTTATGAATAATCATTTCGGATAAAGTATGGGAATAGAACTTGAGCATGTCCAAAGATAGTATAAAATAATTGTCTTGACTTTTTGGGTAGCTATTCTCTCATTCCGACTCTGGAGCATGGGAACGAGAAAAATATTTTTGTTACCGCAATATACCATTTTGGATGCACGCCGCTTAGGTTAGTCATTTTATTTTTTCTAAATACGATGCCGAATCAAGAATGTAAGCCTCTGATTCTCGCTTCAATACGACCTAGTGGCAATAAGATTTACCTGCTGCTATGTGATACTTAATTGCCAGCAGTGCCAAATTGGGCAACTCATTCCATGATTTGAAAGGTATCTCTTTAGCAGGGGTAGTAAACTCATATTCACCAAGCAGCTTACAAACATATTTTGTATCAGAATAAAGCGATTCATCTTTAGCAAAAATACCGATAGAATTAGCTTTACCATTTACTTCTGCGTATGACAATCCAACGATATCAGCGACTCAAGCAATACCGCATCCTGTTTTTTTTTGGATAATTACGATCATAAGTAGTTCAAAAAAGTATAACAGCATTATTATGTGTTTTAACGACATTCTATTTCATTTTGATTAATTTTTTTTTGACAACGGAAATCTGCTTGGAAAATAATTGTGCATTGAGAAAATAGCTAGGGTATGCTTTTTTTAGGGCAGCTATTGACTCAGAGGTAACGAGTACAACTTGCAAGTTTTCACCTTGATCTACCCTCTGTTCCATAATTGAATAAAGAATGTTCGCTTGATCAATATCTTTTGGTGAATATGACTGTATATTTGCAACTTTTTTGTCGAGATTAAGTATAACGAGATGATAATGTCCTTTCTTTTTATCGTCCTTAATATGACGAGCGGCCACTCTAAACCCTGACAGCTTACTTAATACATCTAACTCCTTTTCTTTTTTTAGCAGCATCTCGAAAACTTCTTTAGCAGCGAACTTGTCATGTTCAGGAACTCTTGGCGTGCTTTCGAGTATTGCAAAAGCTGAGCTTGCTAAAGAAAAGAAGTTAAGCCATTCATTAGGGCCTTCGCTAGATTTTAGAGAGTGATCAAGGAATGTACCCATAGTTTCTACAGCTGTTGCCCAAGCATGCTGAATAATGGTTCTAATTTGAAGCTCAATTGAAAATCCATCTTTACATTTGAATACCATATGAATACTTCTATACCCAGAGCCCTTTGGGTAATTTATATAGTCTTTTCTGCCATTAATAATTTTGAATAGTTTTGTTCCCTTTTTGTAGTAACTTTCAATCTCTCGTACTTTTTTCATATCTTTAACAACAGCACGAATACCTCCAATGTCTTGCATCCTAGCGAGCTGCATTCCAGGGTTTCGCTTTAGCTTTGAAAGTATTGACGGGGTGCGTTTTAGTCTTTGAGACACTAATGCGTTTACATCGACCTTTTTTAGATTCCTTCTTAGAGATGTTTGGAAGCTATTTAGTGTGGCCACATGACAAACTCGCCAGTTATCCAATACTTTTTTAGCATCATCATGCTCTTCCTGAGAAGAAGAGAGCAATGCTGTACCAGCTCTGCTTACTGCACCTTTTGAATATTCGAATTCGATTTTCGACATCACTGCTCTTATTCCCCTACAACCTTTAGGTCGGAGATATTTAGTGGGCTGTACACATGACAGTATTATTAGTATAAAACGTTGCTTCTAATTGCAAACTACTCTTTTCCTTTTATATGTCAATGGCATTAAAAACAAACTGTTAGCTAAATTTATGAATTGTGAAGAATATCAAATCAGGAAAGTATCTGACTAATTACGCATTTCTCATTCTCACGCTCTCGCGTGGGAATGCATACCTAACTTCACCATTGCGTACATATCTTGTTTGTTATATTTTTATTCTCGGAGCTTATTTTTTTGATATTTGTATACAGGCAATATTGCATCAAATAATAAATCAATTTTTTCAGTGATTTGGGTAATGTAACCTTCTAAGTCGGCCTTAGTGATAACAAGAAAATCATCTATCAATGCATCTAAATCACCAGCTGGCATAAACTCTTTTCCGTTAGCTTCTTTTGAAATGTAATCTGTACTTATACGCAACTGCAACAATCCTAATTGCTCTTCGGTATAGCGGTCGTGATGAATAACAGTATTTCTAATTAAACGATATTCATTGCACACCTTGTTAATTGCTTTGAGTTTATTTACTAAACCAAATCTTTTAACCTGCTCGTTAGTCACTAATGAATTATGATTTATAGCTTCATTACTTATGCCCAAATCCAATATTCGATTAGTCAATATTAAAACCCGATCGTATATTGATTGGACTCGAATTATACTGTTTACTATTAGCATCTAAATATTAAAGCTTAATAACACACAATCATCACTAATGTTCTTGAGTAATTCGCCATTTAACATATTTAAAGATAGTTCGACCTTTGTTATTGAAGCGCCTACAACACTCAAAAACTTTGCACATAAAATGATGTAATTGTCTAAATATGTTTTATATTCAACGCAAATATTATTGCCATCTGCTTTAGCAGTAAATATGGGGCTTTCTTTATCGAGTATTATTTTCTTTTCAATTTTATGCATAAATCCTCAGAAAAATATAACGTCAAGCTCACAGGTAAATTACGAGTTCAGCTAGTAATTTATCCTAGTGTAGCTTCTTGTTAACTCTTTTCGATTTATGTTCTTAAATTCCACGCACCTGTCTAACTATAAA
Source organism: uncultured Psychromonas sp. (assembly GCA_963682165.1). Lineage (GTDB taxonomy): Bacteria > Pseudomonadota > Gammaproteobacteria > Enterobacterales > Psychromonadaceae > Psychromonas. The sequence continues at coordinate 593,845 of OY821666.1, forward strand.
TTCTTGCTCATGATAGTTTTATACGCTTTTGCAAACAATCGCAAGCCAAGGTTGCTGATCTCTCGGCACACCATCGGGGCGGTAATAATGAGACAGTATACTAAAATGGGCTGCTAGTAAGCTGGTTCTCGCTTCATCGAATTCGATAAAATTTCCATACCGACCACCAGACCACCCTTCGTTGTTACCGCGTGGATTGGAAGAAAATAGAATGCCACCTGGCCTTAGGCTTGTGTGCAACTCGGTCAGAATGCGGGGAAGCTCCTGGCTGGGTACGTGGAACAAGGAGGCATTGGCAAAGACGGCATCAAACGCAGCGGTCGGCAAATCGAGTGTCAGAAATTCTTGGCAGAGTATTTCGCACCCGCTGTACTGTCTTGCCATCTCACAAAATTTTTGGCTACCATCAAGACCCACTGGCCGATGGCCTAACGATTTAAAATAGCCTACATCCCGGCCAGGGCCACAACCGAAATCCAATATATCCAGAGAATTACCTTGCGTGCACTGAGATAAGAGAGCACGGTAATTTTGAGAAACATCATGATCTTTTGTTCCGCGCCAAAAAGACTGTGCATTATCCTCGTAGTGGTTCAATGTTGTCTTTTCGACATTCTCAAGCTGTTCTGGAGATAATTGATTATTCGTCACTGCTCAGTCTTTTTTCTCAATGGTGATGTCTATTGATTTTGTCGCACCAGCAAACCATTTTTGAACATAAAGAGATCCCACAATTGGCTGACTCCCTTTCTCTGGAATCTCTTTGTAGCGTACGCTGTTTTTGGTTTCTTTTTCGAATTCAAAGTGCACGATGACTGTTGACATAACTGCCCCTTCTTTAATCTGTTCAAGGTTGCGAATACCTACCAGTGATATCCTCTATTCTATGTAATATCCAGGGACAGACAATGGAGACAAGCCACTATAATTCCCGCGAACAACTATTTTATTCGTATATTAGTCTCAATGAGAGTTAATAGTATAGTAGCAGGAAACTTTTCTTCTAATTTCTCAAAAAGTTTGCGCCTATCTCATTTTAAAATTTTGTTTTGGTTATAAATAACTACTAAAATCAATTTATTAGCCTACTTTATAAATTCAGGCTTAGATAAAATCAGGGGCGTTTCCTATCTAATTACGCATAAAGTTTCCAGTATAATTGCAAACTACTCTTTTTCTTTTATATGTCAATTGCATAAAAAACAAACTATTAGCTAAGTTTGTGGAATGTGAAGAAGATTAAATCAGCAAAGTATCCGGATAATTACGCATTAGTTAGGAAGGATGCACTACTTTTTGCCCACAAGAGATGCAATAATGGCGAGCGAGCGAGCGGACTTACTTTGACGCTTTGCGCAACCACAACACTTTGGTGTTCTTTACGCTCCATAACGTTGCAGATCAGCCGCGCAGTTTACAAGGTCGGCTGCATTTGATTGTTATGCGGAAGGCAGTTTTACTCCTGCTCTTAAGACTGGATTGAGTAACGGCACACACTGCGCAATGGTGTACTATTTCGGCGGATCGACATGATTCAGACGTGATCGGTCGAATTCTTGGATCTCGCTCTTGAGGGTGGGATCCATGGCCAGGAGGGTCCGGATTGAGTTCGGACCAGCTTTCTCCTTTCCTTGCATGAATTGGTCATAGGCTTGGAACGTCGACGTTCGTGCCTTGTTAGGATTCGAGCACACCAGCTTCACTCCATTCGGATGCTGCTTGGGCGAGTATCCGAAGTGGAGGAGACCCAGGATCTCCCTTGCCGTCACGATGTGGAATCCTCTGTCGTAGTCCCAGAGGTTCTGCAATGAGAGCATGGACACAAGATCGAAGTCTGCGCAGCGGTGCACGCCTCCTAGTACCCAGCAGTCGTTGATCACGGGCGCCCATTTGTCGAGCACCTGGATGTTTCCCTTGGTGTGCGGATCCCAAAGGGTCTGTTGGTCCTCTAGGCTGATCTTCGAGCGCTTGAGATGTTCAGCGACCCACAAGTCCCCTGTGCGTCCGATGAGCATCGGGCCCATAGCGTCAAGCGACTTGGAGTACGCAAGCCAACAGTATTCCATCAAGTCGTTTAGGTGGTTCTTTCTTCGTCCATGCTTAAACTGCTGGGCAAGGTGTTGATTGACGTCTTGTTGATCCTTCTCCCATTTGAATGCGTTGACTCCCTTCAATACTCCGAGCTGCTTGAGCGATTCGCGCATGGTAACCATTGAGTATTTCATAATATTCTCCTTTTGGGGGATGGCTCTGAGCATCATAACAATATATAGTAGGAAATTTTGCTTTTAATTTTTTAAAAAGTTTCTGCCTATCTCATTTTAAAATTTTATTTTGGTTATAAATTACTACTAAAATCAACTTATTAGCATACTTTATAAATTCAGGATTAGATAAAATAAGGGAAGTTTCCTATATAATTGCCAGTTAGTAAGAAACTTTCTTTCTAATTCCGCATAAAGTTTACCTCTAATTGCAAGGTACTCTTTTTCTTTTATATGTCAATTGCATAAAAAACAAACTATTAGCTAAATTTACGGAATGTGAAGAAGATCAAATTAGGAAAGTATCCAGCTAATTACGCATTATGTAGAAAGGATGCACTACTTTTTTCTCGTTACCACGCGGAAGCGTGGGAATGCATACCTAACTTCATCACTGCGTACATACCTATAGCAACCCATTTTCACCAGCATAATTTCTAGCACTGGAATATTGCCATGGCTCTGCGTTATCGATAGAACCACGTTTTGCAGGGTTATTGTGGATATACTCAACCGTAAGGGCATAATTTCATTATTTTTAATTAACACAGGGGGACACCTTCTTGGCAAAACTGATACGATCTATCATGTTTATGCGCTTTTTTATAAAAAGCTAACTGCTGTAAAATTTGTTTAATATTATTTTTGTGTAAATACTCAAGAAGTAACCTTGCTGTGTATTAATTATAGCGAGCAATATGTCTATCTAATGCTCTGCTTTGAACTACTAAATGACAGTGGTTTTCTAAAATGACAGTGGTTTTCTAAAATGACATAGACATCCACTGTTAAACCCTCTTTATATAAATGGCGTAGCGAGTCCAGCAAAATAGCAACAGTATCTGGATGGGTAAATACAGGTATCGAGTGCAGTATGGTTAGTGTGATGAAATGGGGATGCTTTGGGTTGGTTATTTTGTATCGACTTCTACCCATTGTTTATCTTCCGTATGCATTCCCACGGGGGAGCGTGGTAACGAGAAAAATATTAGGGGCTTTGCTCACTTCGCGATGGTTGGATCAAGCTTCATTATCCTGAGTGAAACGCCCTGTGCGGATCCGCATGCAGGGTATTGTGGGGGTTGATGGTTAAAGATCCTCGGCTACCAGATTAAGTGAAAAGGTGTTCATGCTTTAGGTTTGAAAAACAGAATAATGCCGCTAATAACAATAAACAGTAAAGCTAGACTAAGTATTAACCCTATATATGGAACTATAATTTCCCATGTATGTATAGAAACAAGAAGTTTTTTAATTTCCTTGCTGTAGATACCCGCTTTGCGAAAAAATAATAAACAACCTGTAACTGCTAGTAAAAGAAGAAATGGCGATAGTGTTATCGCAACTATTCGATGAATTTTTCTTAGTTTCATAATTCCACTCTTTTCATTTATCGCATTGCTAAGCGGAAAAGAGCCGTTGGATATAATCGCGAAGCGATGGCCAACTGTTGTTTTCCGTTTAAGCACCTTGTTTCAACACCCGAATAAGGTGCAGGCGAACGCGACACCTATTCTTGTTTATTAGCTGTTTTAAATTTTAATAATGATAATGGCAAGATATGATCGTTAAATGCGCATCAGTAACTGCATAAACTAATCTATTAGTTTCATCAATTCTACGAGACCAGAAACCAGATAAGTTTTCTTTTAATGATTCTGGTTTACCAATGCCCTCAAATGGAGATCGTTTAGTATCACTAATTAGCTTATTAATCCTCTTAATTGTTTTTCGATCTTGTCCCTGCCAATAAACATAATCACCCCAAGCTTCATCTGTCCACGCAAGTAGCCTAGTCATCAAGGATTTCTCTTTCTGTAGCTCTGCCTAGATGGTACTGATCGATTGATTTTGATAAATGTGTGGCATTAGCTGGTGACTTAAGTAAATGCACAGTTTCCATTAAACTATTGTAATGATCCATAGACATTACAACCGCATCTTCAGCATCTCTACGTGTTATGACTGTATAGTCGATATCATTAACTACATTATCTAAAACTGATTTAAGTCCGTTACGTGCTTCTGTGAACGATACAATACGCATAAATTACCTCATTAGTTGTACAACAAATAAGACAAGTATAGCTACAAACGCATACATGTGCAACATTAGGTACAAGTGAAGTTGCGTGACAGCTAACGCCTCAATCACCAGCTTTAGCAAGTCCGAGTGCATTGACTTGCTGAACGAAGCCGCTGCGCGAAAGAAAAACTGCGTTAATACTTTCTTTTATGCACCATTCTCGGTGCGCATAAAAGCAGTATACGCCATGAACACTTCAAATCAACTGCGCTATGACTTTTTATATCAGCAACATTTAACCAACATTACTTTGCAGGGAATGCGCCCTGCTACCATTGATGCTTACTCTCGTGCGCTAAGGCTGGTTGCAGGCTATTTTGCTCGTGCACCCGATGCTTTAGATAAAGCTGATTTGACATTGAACTTTGCAAGCCTAGTCAAAACACACTCTTGACGAATGTTTACATTAGATCGCAATGGCTTGCAATTCTTTTATCGTCATACCCTAGAAAAAGAGTGGGAATGGTTGAATATTGCTAAACCACCTCAACTAAAACGTATCCCTGATATTATACCATTCGCATTAATATTATGATCAAAATATGGCGAAGTGGAAAATCAGGTAATTCAAGGCGGAAGTTGTAGCTAATGGTTGTTCCCTTGGCAAAACTTCCAACACAGAAGTAGCTGATTTTACCAAACTAGATGATCACATATTTGATGCGATTGGTATTATTACCTGTGAGCAAATTGGCGCGCTTATCTCTCATACAAAGTCGTTGCGCTACAAGGTCTTCTTTCTTGTTTTATATAGTATGGGCTTACGATTAAGTGAAGCGCTTGAATTAACTATCAATGAGATAGATAGTGTTACAATGACGGTGCATATTCGTTATGGTAAAGGGGGAAAGATAGGTTGTTACCTTTGCCTCACCGAACTTTAATCGCACTTCGCTACTATTGGAAAACGCATAAACATCCACACTTATTATTTCCCGGAAAAGGGAAAAACAAACAAGCACCAATGGACAAAGGCGGCATACAAAAAGCACTGAAAAAAGTCATTGCTGAGTTGGGGGTAAATAAAAATATCAGTCCTCATTCACTGCGACATTGCTTTGCAACACATTTATTAGAGCAAGGTATTGATTTGCGTTCTCTGCAAGTTTTACTTGGCCACCACAGCCTTAATACGACCGCGCGATATACTGAGCTCACCCCACTTAAGCAAAAAGATAATGTCATTGCCCTTGAACAGTTAGCCAATAATATCCCAATAAAATGGGAGGCATTATGAATCAATTCATCACTTTACTTAAAGCGCATCAAACTGAGTTTGAGAAATACTATGGCGCTCGGCTAAATCAAGATATTCGCCGAGCAATGAGTGATATGTTGCACTGTAAAAATGATCGCACTCGTTACACACAATGGCATTGTAGCCATTGCCAGCATGACCAACAGCAATTGGCATCCTGCGGAAACCGCAATTGTTCACAGTGCTTGCATCAAACCACCTCAAACTGGCTCGCTCGTCAAACGGATAAATTATTACCAGTCCATTATTTTATGGTGACATTGACTCTGCCATTTCAACTTAGTTCCCTTGCGATGCAACATCCTAAAGCACTTTATAAAATAATGTTTCAAGTCAGTGCAGAGCTGTTGAAAGGGTTCGCAGCTCGTCAGCAAAAAGGCGAGTTAGGTTTCACCACCGTGCTACACACTCATAATAGAAAACGGGATTTACACCATCACTTGCATATTATTATTCCAAGTGGACGTTATGATCCTATCAAAAAGCAGTTTTTTAAAGGTGATAAAGCTTACCTATTTAATGCGCTTTCATTAGCAAAAGTATGGCGAGCAAAAATGATTGATGCCATTAATAAGAATAAAATACTTGCTATCCCCACTGGATTGCCAAAGCAATGGGTCGTTGACTGTCGAAAAGTAGGTTTTGGATTGTCTTCATTTCAATATTTGTCGCGATACTTGTATCGAGGCGTATTACTGGGTAAAGACATTATCAATATCCACAACGGATTAGTGACATTTCAATATAAAAAAGGTGGTTCAAATATAATCAAAATCCGCACTTTACCCGTACTAAAATTTTTATGGTTGATTTTACAACACGTACTGCCGAAAGGCTTACAACGCGTTCGAGATTATGGATTTCTAAGAGGGAATGCAAAAAAATTGCGCTTACAAATTCAATTGATCTTAGGCTTGTTCGTCAAGTCGCCATCTGTTGAAAATGAAGCAAAAGGTAGCGCCGTTCATATTTGCCCATGCTGTCAACACAGTATGAAATTAGTCGGGTTTCACCGACTGAAGCTTGCTGAGATTGGCTTGTGAATAGTTAGTTTTTGACCGAGATCGAAACCATTAAGGGGATGCCGATAAAGAAATAAAAATACAATAAGCCTTTGATATGATTGAGTAATGATCGTATGCAGATAAAACTCGCCTCAAGAAAACACCTAAACTTCCCTCTGATTTCACTATTTACTATATAAGAGGCGATCCTTGACGGGCTTGTTCAACAACCAGATAAGGTGTCGGCTACGCGACACCTATCCTTGTTTATTATGTTGTTTCAGGCATGATATTATGTCTGCTGAGCTTGACTTTAGGTGTATAGCTACTTTTAGTTGTTTGTTTGAAATGAGTCGTAAGTGTCTATAAATTCTCGATGATACTCTTTGGATTGTTCTAGTAATTCTCTATATGTCTTCACAAAAACTTCACCTGATTGAATGTATGTCTTTTCTTTACTTCTAAAAAGAGGATTTGAAGATTTTTCACCACCAACAACGTAGCAGACTACCCTTGAAAAGCCGGTTTCAGATGCATACTTTTCAGTCAAGAAAACACCATACACATATGCTTGCTCAAGCGCGTTTGCATCAACCTTATATGTACTTCTTTTAATTTCTATAACATATAAAATTTCACCTAGAGCATTGCTACATAAAAAATCAATTCTTCTATCCTTTCCATCCAATTTATCATCGGGGTAAGTTTCCTTGAGCAGCTTTGAATATGTTACTTCATCTCGAAACTCTAGAATTCTTGGATCAAGAAGCCAAGAAAACTTTTTTAGAAAATTATGTAAAGTAGGTACTTCTTTAGTATCAGTATTTATATAGTCTTCAAATTTTTTAATTACTTCAACCCGTGAATATGCGAGATCTCTAAATTGCTTTGACTCAATAGATTTCCAGTCATCCATTAATTTTAGTAATTGTGGAATCTGTTCAGGCGAAGATATATCGGCAATCTGGGAGGCATAATCTTTAAAAGTTTTATTTTCAAACTTATCTATTACATTACCAATAATTTCAGTTGACTCTTGAATATCTATATTTGGATTTTCTAAAATTGGTTCTATTATTTTATTGCTTAGTTCCTTTTCGTAAATTGGGAGCTTTTCTTGCCATTCAGTAATATCTAGCTTCTGCTCTTCTTTAATAGTCGCTTTCTTTAAATTTCTTCTTTTTGAGCGCCACTCTGAACCAACCTTTTTTATTATTTTCTGTAAATACTCTTGTAACTCTTTTGTTTTATCATGCTCCCAATTCAAAGAATGACGATCAGTTGAAATTACATCAATCTCAAATTCATCAATAAAATCTACTTCGAGATAACCAGTTACATAACTGTGAAATTGATCAGTATCTCTCAAACCATAAAAGTTAGCCGTATTAACTATTTTCCCTCTAGAAGTAAGGTAAACACCACGCATTTCTGTATCTTTTACTGGGGTTTTAAGTGTGATAACTAAACCTTTTATACTTTCCCAAAACTCATAATCTGAATCATATTTTTCATTAGGGAAATCCCAAGTAAACTGGGTATTTAGTTCTGAATATTTAAGTTCATTGGTGACTGAAGTGCTATTGGAATTATTTAATGATAGAGAAACTTTCATTTCTCCAAAAATAAGGAATTGTTTGGATAGACTTAATGCTATATTCTCAAGAGAAAAAGATGACTTTCTTCTCATTTTCTTTAGTTTTAACACGGTTCCTTTAGGTTCTTGTGTACTTAGGTTATGCTCTATTATTTCTGGATTATATGAAGTATCTTTACTCTCTTTAATTTCTATCAAGTCCATTTTAAAGTGATTTTTTAAACCGTTCTTTATGGAAATAACTTCAATTACATCACATATTCCAAAAACGGATAATTTCCCCAGCCCTTTTTTTCCTATTACCTTTCTTCCTTTATCAGTTGTTGTTTTAGTGGCATCCTTTCGCCTGTTTCTACCAATAACTAAGTATTTCTGGTTAAGCTCATCGAATGTCATTCCATCGCCATCATCCGTATAAATAATTTCTTTTTCAGAGTCCATATCTACAAAATCAATGGATACTATCTCTGCATCAGCATCCCATGAATTCGATACTAATTCGGATAAAACACTAGGCAATTTTGAATAGAGTGATATTCCTAAGTGTTCAATTGTATTGGGGTCAAATTTTAAAACTAACTCTGCCATAATAATCCTTTAATTGATTCGGCTATTTCTAGAGACATTAGAGGTGGAACTGCATTTCCAATTTGTTTAAATGCAGATGTTCTCCCACCTTCAAAAAAGTAATCATCAGGAAAAGATTGAATTCTAGCTGCTTCCCTTACAGAGAGGGAGCGTACTTGTTTATCATCAGGATAAATATAGTAATGCCCATCTTTTGCAATATGTGCAACCATCGTATGAGAAAGACCTTTAATATCTACAACTTTAAACCTATCTAAAAATGACTTCTCATTTTTATGAGTTTTTAATCTCTTAGGTAAATCGGGATATTTTAAACGTTCATTGTCATGAAGCCATTTGTTGATAGCTATCTTATATATTTCCAAATCTCTTGCGTTGTGAGGTCTTGCAATATGTTGAGATACGTAATCCACGCCATTTCTTAGATTAAATTTATTTAAGTAATCGGTAGTATCTGTCTGGTAAGTTGTAATGTTATTTTGCTCACCTGGAAACAGGGGCTTTAAATCAGAAAAAATGTCTTTCATTGTGTAACTATGAGTTATTTGCTTAAAATTAGGATATGAAAATTTTATACCTTTTTTCCACCCAATTAAAATTATTCTTCTTCGTTTTTGTAAAACACCAAAATCTTCAGATTTTTGTATTGAATAATCTAAAAAATAGCCAATTCTTTTAAAATATGCCTGCATATTTTTAAAGTAACTTCCATCGTTTGCAGAAATCAAACCTAACACATTTTCAAAAACGAAAACTTTTGGTGTATATCTTTTCAAAAATTTCGCATACTCTTTATAGAGAACATTTCTAGGGTCGTTCTCCATATTGTTTTTATCTCTAGACCGACCAACCAAAGAGTATGCCTGACAAGGGGGACCTCCAATTATCAAATCAACATCATTGGCATACCTATCAATTTGATCGAAAATACCTTTATTATTTTCTTCACCTATCGAAATATTGATGATCGAATCAGAAAAATATTCCCCATAATTTTTTACAAAGTTTAATCTATCTATATTTCCTAGAATATAGTCATGGTATGCTTTTAAGTTACCTTTCTTTTTTAATGAATGATAAATGAGTCTTGTTTCAAGCGTTTTACATGCATTAAGGTCGACCTCTACATGAGCCAAAGGAGTATACCCAGCATTCATAAATCCCTCAGACAGTCCACCCGCCCCTGAGAATAAATCTAAATATTTTAATTTCTTATTAGCCACAATCCCCCCTGTTTCCGAACGCTCTATACCCGTATGCTATTTTAGCATTTTTCAGTAAATAGTACGACGAGTGTTTTACACATAACGCTGCATTCACCATGCGAGCGCAGCGAGTCCGGTGCAATGCTTTGTTGAACGAAGCCGCTGCGCGAAAGAAAAACAAACTGCGTTAATACTTTCTTTTATGCACCATTCTCGGTGCGCATAAAAGGAGTATACGCCATGAACACTTCAGATCAACTTCGCTATGACTTTTTATATCAGCAACATTTAACCAATCTCACTCTGCAGGGAATGCGCCCTGCAACCATTGATGGTTACTCACGGGCAGTGAGGCGGATTGCAGGCTATTTTGAGCGCTCTCCCGATGCACTAGATAAAGCTGATTTGAAATCATACTTTTCAAGCTTAATCAAAACACACTCTTGGAGTACGGTAAAACTTGATCGTAACGGCTTGCAATTCTTTTATCGTCATACCCTAGAAAAAGAGTGGGAATGGTTGAATATAGTTAAACCCCCTCAACTAAAACGTATCCCTGATATTATACCATTCGCATTAATATTATGATCAAAATCTGGCGAAGTGGAAAATCAGGTAATTCAAGGCGGAAGTTGTAGCTAATGGTTGTTCCCTTGGCAAAACTTACAACACAGAAGTAGCTGATTTTACCAAGCTAGATGAGCACATATTTGATGCGATTGGTATTATTACCTGTGAGCAAATTGGCGCGCTTATTTCCCATACAAAGTCGTTGCGCTACAAGATCTTCTTTCTTGTTTTATATAGTATGGGCTTACGATTAAGTGAAGCGCTTGAATTAACTATCAATGAGATAGATAGTGTTACAATGACGGTGCATATTCGTGATGGTAAAGGGGGAAAGATAGGTTATTACCCTTGCCTCACCGAACTTTAATCGCACTTCGCTATTATTGGAAAACGCATAAACATCGACACTTATTATTTCCCGGAAAAGGCAAAAATAAACAAGCACCAATGGACAAAGGAGGTATACAAAAAGCACTGAAAAAAGTCATTGCTGATTTGGGAATAAATAAAAATATCAGCCCTCATTCACTGCGCCATTGCTTTGCAACACATTTATTAGAGCAAGGTATTGATTTGCGTTCTCTGCAAGTTTTACTTGGCCACCACAGCCTTAATACCACCTCGCTATATACTGAGCTCACTCCACTTAAGCAAAAAGATAACGTCATTGCCCTTGAACAGTTAGCCAATAATATCCCAATAAAATGGGAGGCATTATGAATCAATTCATCACTTTACTTAAAGCGCATCAAACTGAGTTTGAGAAATACTATGGCGCTCGGCTAAATCAAGATATTCGCCGAGCAATGAGTGATATGTTGCACTGTAAAAATGATCGCACTCGTTACACACAATGGCATTGTAGCCATTGCCAGCATGACCAACAGCAATTGGCATCCTGCGGAAACCGCAATTGTTCACAGTGCTTGCATCAAACCACCTCAAACTGGCTCGCTCGTCAAACGGATAAATTATTACCAGTCCATTATTTTATGCTGACATTGACTCTGCCATTTCAACTTAGATCCCTTGCGATGCAACATCCTAAAGCGCTTTATAAAATAATGTTTCAAGTCAGTGCTGAGCTGTTGAAAGGGTTCGCAGCTCGTCAGCAAAAAGGCGAGTTAGGTTTCACCACCGTGCTACACACTCACAATAGAAAACGAGATTTACACCCTCACTTACATATTATTGTTCCAAGTGGACGTTATGATCCTATCAAAAAGCAGTTTTTTAAAGGAGATAAAGCTTACCTATTTAATGCGCTTTCATTAGCAAAAGTATGGCGAGCAAAAATGATTGATGCCATTAATAAAAGTAAAATACTTACTATCCCCACTGGGTTGCCAAAGAAATGGGTTGTTGACTGTCGAAAAGTAGGTTTTGGCTTGTCTTCATTTCAATATTTGTCGCGATACTTGTATCGAGGCGTATTACTGGGTAAAGATATTATCAATATCCACAACGGATTAGTGACATTTCAATATAAAAAAGGAGGCTCAAATATAATCGAAACTCGAACTTTACCCGTACTCAAATTTTTATGGTTGATTTTACAACACGTACTGCCGAAAGGCTTACAACGCGTTCGAGATTATGGATTTCTAAGTGGGAATGCAAAAAAATTGCGCTTACAAATTCAATTAATATTAGGCTTGTTCGTCAAGCCGCCATCTGTTGAAAATGAAGCAAAAGGTCACGCCGTTCATATTTTCCCATGCTGTCAACACAGTATGAAATTAGTCGGATTTCATCGACTGAAGCTTTCTGAGACTGGCTTGTGAATTGTTAGTTTTTGACCTAGATCGAAACCATTAAGGGGATGCCGATAAAGAAATAAAAATACAATAAGCCTTTGATATAATTGAGTAATGATCGTATGCAGATAAACCTCGCCTCAAGAAAACACCTAAACTTCCCTCTGATTTCACTATTTACTATATAAGAAGCGATCCTTGACGGGCTTGTTCAACAACCAGATAAGGTGTCGGCTACGCGACACCTATCCTTGTTTATTATATTTTTGTTATTGACCAAACAATTGCTCAACTGTTTTCATAGGGAGAAACATACGGATACGCCCATTATGTTCACACAATACCTCGAAACCATATTTAGCATAAAAGCTTTGCGCGGAATCAGTTAAACAATCAACCACAACCGCATAAGCTCTCATATGATGATTTACTTCCCATAAGTAATTTAACGCCTTAATTAAGCTTATTTTTCCTAACCCGCTCCCATGAAATTCTTTATGTACTGCTAACTGAGCCAACAAAAATACAGGGATAGGGTAACGTGGTAATTTTTTAGCCATGTTAACTGGTAATGTTTCTCGAGATATTGAGCTTGGAGCAACACTATAAAATGAACAAATTGGGAATTTCTTATTTAACAATGGCATTTTTGAAGGCAAAACCATGGTTCTACTGATGCCTGCTTGCATATGTTTTGCTGCTTGAATTTTTATAAACACATTCAATTCATGTTCACCACAATCAAATGAATTACGATCGTGAACTGATTTTTTTAGCTCTTCAAATTCATTTGCCCAACTCATTTAAAACCGCCCTCTTTTGTAAATGCAGCAGCTTCAAATAGAGCTTTACTTGGACTTTCAGCTTTATCACAAGCGTCAATAAATTTATCAAAAACATTGGCTTCGACTGTAATAATTTCGTGTTCCGCAATTACATGTGAAGCGTCTTCATCCATTAAACGAACAACGTATTCAGTGAGGCTTTTTAAGCCTAAAAGAGCAGAAGCTTTTTCTGCTTTAGCTTTGATTTCTTCATCAAGCCTAATATCTAAACGTGCAGTAGCCATAACAACCTCCAGTTGTACGGAGTCATTCCGTAATAAAACAAAGTATAAACCTTAAATAAAATTATAACAACATGTACAGCAACTTTACGGATTAAGAAAAAATATAACAGTATTATTAGTAGGAAACTTTCCTTCTAATTCCTAGAAAAGTTTCCGCCTATCTTCATTTTAGTATTTTAATTTTTTCTATCAATTGCTATCAAAAACAATATGTTAGCGGCATTTATAGGTTTTGACTGAGATAAAATCAGGAAAGTTTCCTATATAATTGCCAGTTAGTAGCAAACCTTCCGGCTAATTCCGCATAAAGTTTCTGTCTAATTGCAAGCTACTCTTTTTCTTTTATATGTCAATTGTATATAAAACAAACTATTAGCTAAGTTTATGGAATGTGAAGAAGATCAAATCAGCAAAGTATCCAGCTAATTACGCATTAGTTAGAAAGGATGCACTACTTTTTTCTCATTCCCACGCTCCCGCGTGGGAATGCATACCTAACTTCATCACTGCGCACATATCTCTAGCAAGCCATTTTCACCATCATAATTTCTAGCACTGAAATATCGCCATTGCTCTGCTTTATCGAGATAACCACGTTTTGCATGGTTATTGTGGATATACTCAACCGTAAGGGCATGATTTCATTATTTTCAATTAACACAGGGGCGCACCTTCTTGGCAAAACTGATAAGATTTATCGTGTTTATGCGCTTTTTTATAAAAAGCCAACTGCTGTAAAATTTGTTCAATATTATTTTTGGGTAAATACTCAATAAGTAACCTTGCTGTGTATGAATTATAGCGAGCAATATCTCTACCTAATGCTTTGTTTTGAACAACTAAATGACAGTGGTTTTTTAAAATGACATAGGCATACACTGTTAAACCCTCTTTAGATAAATGGCGTAGCGAGTCAAGCAAAATAGCAACAGTATCTGGATGGGTAAATACAGGTATTGAGTGCAGTATGGTTAGTGTGATGAAATGGGGATCCTCTGGGTTGGTTATTTTGTATCGACTTCTACTCATTGTTTAGCTTGCGTATGCATCCCCACACGGGAGAGTGGGAACGAGCAAAATCTGAGAGACTTTGCTCACTTCGCGATGGTTGGATCAAGCTGCATTATCCTGAGTGAAACGCCCTGTGCGGATCCGCATGCAGGATCTTGTGGGGGCTGATGGTTAAATACCCTCGGCTACAAGATTAGAGCGTTATACTGTCCACTTATACCTAATTCTATGATGGTGGTTTGTATGTGGTAACTTTTTATCATGCTGTAATCTACCAGTTACAATACCTGGAAAGATTCCAATTTTTTTTGAAAAGTCTTTGATTGATGAACTAGAAAAATCACAACCTTTGACAAATTTATTGTATGCATCAAAAGGTATTAGAGACTTTTGAGAAAAAATATCTGCTTCTTGCTCTTGTTTCTGATATTGCAGATCAAGTTTACCGTTCTCTAAGAAAGTAACTCTTTTATCATGAAGTAAAATATGACCTATTTCATGAAATAAACTAAACCAGAATATATCTGACCACGCACCACGCAGTGACATCATAATTACAGCTTTATTCTTACCAATCCAAAAGGTTGCACCTGTTGTATATGATTTTGCAAACGTTGGCACTAGGGCTAGAACAACACCACAATCAGCTAAAGTACTTTTAATTTTCTCAATTAACTCGTTTGGCTCAATGACATTTGTAAGCTCTCTAAGTTTAGGAATACTTTGCTCAAGTTTTCCTTTATTAAATTGAGCTACTTCTCTTTTGCCCGCAATAACGTGGCCAGCTCTAAGCCATGTAGCTAACGATTCATGAGAGACTGTGGTCTTTTCTTGTTGCCTAAACGCGGGAGCAAATTCTTTTACTGTTCGGATATTTTTTAAAGAGGAAACCCCAAAAAACTTTCTTAATTCAACAACTTTTTTTAACTTATCTCTAGTTTTCTCAACCAAATTAAGTTTGCTTAATTGTAAATATGGAAACTTATCAATTAAGTTTTCTTCAAGTTTAATGTCTTCCTGCTGTTGCTGTTTAGCTAAAATCAAGCGGAATTCAGTTTCAAGGTTACTCCATAACTGTGCGGAAACACCTAAAACTTGCTCTAGTTGTAATGCTGTTTCAGGAGTTATTGCTTTGTCACCTTTAACTATCTCATTAATAGCCTGTGGGGGGCGTCCCATTCTTCTTGCTAGCTCTGCTTGACTAATTTCTAGATCTTCTAACACTTCTTCCAAGTATTCACCTGGGGGAATTGCCATATCAGAAATAAATGCTGTTTCAGTCATCATAATGCTTACTCACTTCTTCAATTAAGGCTATATCTAAACAGTCACCTGCAACTGTAAAGATCAACCTATAAAAACCTGTCAATTTGACTGCATACTGTCCTTTTCTATTACCTTTTAAATGGTGGCATCTGAGTCCTGGCAGTGACATAACCTCATCTAGGTTTTTAGCTGCCTTTATTAAATTAACTCTTTGAATATACTTTTTGGCAATTTGGCTCCCAAACTCTTTTTGAGCTTGCTTGCCTTGGCAATAGCATTTCTCAAGCTTTTTAGTCTTGAAATTTACAATCAAACTTATATCCTAAGTATAGTACTGACAAAACGATAACGTTCACCTTTTGGGTGAATGCTACAATAGGAAAGTTGAACTGTCAAGCATTATACGCTCTAACGAGCCTGTAGAATTATTGGTTTTATTTATTTGTGCACGCCCAACATGGGTCTGAACTAATGAGGTGAAAGTACTCTGTAGGAAGGTCTCCATCCGTAGCGAGTATATGGTTATTAGGTGCTAATTACTCGCAATGGTAAGGGCTTACCCGCGAGGTTTGATCCTAAGGAAGCCAGCCGCAAAACTGCGAGCTGATGAATAAAAACATCATATGAGGCTGGAGGCGAGTTGGCACAAGATGACGAAGCTATGCGATCTAACGGCCACCGTAAATGATGCAGTCGCTTCGCGAAAGTTCATGCCCTTATCTGGGGAGATCTGCTTAACACGTGATTGGTAAATAACCAGTAAGGCATGGATCTAAATGGCGTAGCGAGTCCAGCAAAATAGCAACAGTATCTGGATGGGTAAATACAGGTATCGAGTGCAGTATGGTTAGTGTGATGAAATGTGGTGCTCTGGGTTGGTTATTTTGTATCGACTTTTTTCCATTGTTTAGCTTGCGTATGCATTCCCACGCAGGAGCGTGGGAACGAGAAAAGGGGGAATGCAAAAAAATTGCGGTTACAAATTCAATTAATCTTAGGCTTGTTCGTCAAGCAGCCATCTGTTGAAAATGAGGAAAAAGGTCGCGCCGTTCATATTTGCCCATGCTGTCAACATAGTATGAAATTAGTCGGGTTTCACCGACTGAAGCTTTCTGAGATTGGCTTGTGAATAGTTAGTTTTTGACCGAGATCGAAACCATTAAGGGGATGCCGATAAATAAATAAAAATACAATAAGCCTGTGATATGATTGAGTAATGATCGTATGCAGATAAAACTCGCCTCAAGAAAACATCTAAACTTCCCTCTGATTTCACTATTTACTATAATAAGAAGCGATCCTTGACGGGCTTGTTCAACAACCAGATAAGGTGTCGGCTACGCGACACCTATCCTTGTTTATTAAGCCTCTATACCTTTCCATACCTGTATGACTTACCCTTTTTAAGGACATACTCTTCTAGAACTTTGTTTGAAAGTATTTCTTGCTTGTTTTTACAAAAGACACGAGCATGTTCTACTAGTTCTATAAATTTTTCTATTTGCTTAATACTCCAAGAATCTGGCTGCAACAATTCAGTACACATTCTTGGGAGATTTCCACGATTCTTCTTGGGGTCTAGAAGAATGATGATCTTTGAGTACTCTATTTTTTTCGCACCACTATGTGCTGCAAAATTATTTCTATACGACATAGCTTCTTCGTGCGTTTCATGAAACTCTTCGCCTAAATTTACTTTTTCAAGCTTTACACGTCGACCTTCGCAGCTAGTGAAGCACTTTCCATATATAGTTAACGCAGCGACGAAAAGCCCCTTTATAGTATTGAATATTTCTCGATTTTCAAGGTTAACGATATTTTTAGTCGCATTAACATGGAGCTCATCTTGGCTTGCAAGTGTAATCACTGAATTTAGCCAGATTTTACAATTACGTAAGTCCTTTTCAATAAGTGTATATGCCGCGAATGCGTTCGCCTTTGGTGTATCAAGGACCACTCTATGAGCCCTGTTTCTCCTGTAGAAATACCTATTATAGAATTTGGACTCTTTAGGCAAAACAACCGTTTCAAACGTCCAGTTCGGATCATCCTCAAATAGCTTTTTTCTTGGCATGAAATTCCTTGTAGGCTTAACAGTATTATTAGTAGGAAACTTTCCTTCTAATTCCTAGAAAAGTTTCCGCCTATCTTCATTTCAGTATTTTAATTTTTCTATAAATTGCTATCAAAAACAATATGTTAGCGATATTTATAGGTTTTGACTGAGATAAAATAAGGGAAGCTTCCTATGTAATTGCCAGTTTAGTAGCAAACCTTCCTGCTAATTCCGCAGAAAGTTTTAGTCTAATTGCAAGCTACTCTTTTTCTTTTATATGTCAATTGTATATAAAACAAACTATTAGCTAAGTTTATGGAATGTGAAGAAGATCAAATCAGCAAAGTATCCGCCTGATTACGCATTAGTTAGGAAGGAGGCACTACTTTTTACCCACAAGAGATGCAATAATGGAGAAATATAAACAACTCACTTGTGAACAAAGATAGCCATTTACTCGTATCAGAAAACAGCTACGATGCAAACAAAAATAATATCATGACTGGAAGTAAATCAATCCTGCATTTCTAGATAACTAAAACGCAATGCTGAGTATAGAACTTTAGCATGTCAAAACATTGAGTATAAAATAGGGTGCGGATTGGCCTGTTTTGGAGGATAACAACTTGGGTCAACAAGATACTAACAAAGCACTTATTTACACCTTAAAGTATAACTTGCAAGCATGAATATTTTATTTGCAATGATCCCCGCTTTTTTGTGGGGAACAACGTATGCAGCTACTCAGTATGCCTTGCCTGAGTGGCCGCCATTGCTGCTAGGCGCGCTAAGGGCTCTTCCTGCTGGATTGCTTTTACTTCTACTTAAACCTTCGTTTCCTAAGCGTGAAGATTGGAAAAACCTATGCGTTCTTGGTAGTATTAATATCGCGGTGTTTTTTGCTTTTATTTTTATTATGGCATTAACCTTACCGTCAGCCATTTCTGGAGTTGGAATGCTTTCGGTTCCTACTTTTGCAATGTTATATCATTGGCTGGTAAATAAACAAAAACCATCATTAATACAATTGCTGTGCGGCTTGTTACTTATATCGCTAGCGTGGATTTTATTTGATCCAGGAGCAATGACCTTAAACTTGTTCGGATTACTGGCAATGCTAGGAGCAATTATGTCTCTTGTTATTGGCAGTTGTCTAACCAAAAGTTTAGCCTCTAAAATTCATTGGTGGACGGTATTAACTTGGCAGTTAATTATAGGAGGGAGCATTTTAGGCGTCTGTGCAGGCCTACATGCAATCGTTAATAAGCAGCTGTACATAGATGTTTTTAAAAATATAAGCCTATTAAATATCAGTGGTGTGTTGTGGTTGATTATTTTTACGACTTCGATTGCTTATGGACTCTATGTTTGGTTACTGCAAAGAATGAGCGTTGTTGATTTTACCTTTGGCGGTATCGCCAATCCAATTGCAGGTATTTTATCTGGATATATTTTAATGAATGATGAGTTTTCTGCTGAGCAATACTTTTTAATGGGCCTGATGATCGTCACGAGTTTGCTTCCGCAATTGATTATTATCTTTAAAAATAAAATAGCAATGTGCAGGCTCGGCGAATAATTACTACCCCCATAATAAGTTTTAATTTCCCACGTTAGGCACTAAGCTTTGGCCTTAATACTTTTACTTCACCTCACGCTTAGTTTAGATCTTGGCTGGTAACTGCTATAATCAACATCTGAAAGTCAGAGTAAGCAATTTTTGACTTGAATTTACTCATTTTTCCTGGAAATATTTGAACGTTCATTTAGTGTGATTAGTATTTAGGAGTTTCAATGGTTTCCATCAGAGGTTCACATTTTTCTCAACCAGATCAAACAGATCCTAACAAATGGATCGCAACACTTGGGCTAGAGGCTGAGGATCAAGAAAAGTTATTACAAAATTATAATAAGGCATTATCTTTGTGCGTAGACGAACAGGACCGTCCATTTTTGCAGCTTGGTATAGAAATAGTTGAAATATTAGTCACATTAAACATGGACATGGATACGCTAAACGCTGCACTTATTTTCCCGTTACTGGCCAACAATCATATATTAACACAAGAGCAAGTTGAAAAAGACTGGGGGAAACGCATAGCAAAGCTGGTTAAATATTCTACAGACATGGAAGGGATCCGCGCCCTTCAAGGACAAGGTACGTCGGAAATAGCAGCTTCGCAAGTGGCTAACTTACGACATATGCTACTTGCCATGGTTGGGGATATACGCGCCGTGGTGATAAAACTCGCAGAACGAATTTGTTATATGCGCCAAATACGTCATAAAGATGAGATCACTAAAATGACCGCTGCCAATGAAGTTGCATCTATTTACGCACCGCTTGCAAATAGATTAGGCATTGGCCAATTAAAATGGGAATTAGAAGATTTAGCTTTCTTTTATCAGCACCCAGATGATTATAAAAAAATAGTCAACTTACTGGCAGAAAAACGCAAAGATAGAGAAAGTTATATTGAGCAATTTATCAGTGACGTTGATCAATTATTAAAAGATATGCAGATAGGCGGACACGCTTACGGACGACCTAAGCATGTTTATAGTATTTATCGAAAAATGCAAAAAAAAGAATTACAATTTGATGAGCTATTTGATGTTAGAGCGGTAAGAGTTATTGTTGATGGCTTAGAAAATTGTTATGCGGTATTAGGCGCTATTCATAGCAAATTCAATCATATATCGAGTGAGTTTGATGATTATATTGCGAAACCAAAAAGCAATGGTTACCAATCTATTCATTCAATTGTGTTAGGAAAAGGTAAAAAACCAATAGAAGTACAAATTCGTAGCCAACAGATGCATCATGATGCAGAATTAGGTGTTGCGGCACACTGGAAATATAAAGAAAGCAGTGCAGGTGGAAAGTCTGCCACCGGTTATGAAGAAAAAATAGCATGGTTGCGGAAAATTTTAGCTTGGCAAAAAGATATTTCAACCTCTAAAGGTGCGCTCGGTGAAATGCGCAGCAAAATGTTTGATGACAGAGTATATGTTTTCACACCCGATGGTGAAGTGATTGATCTGCCGGCCGGATCTACACCACTTGATTTTGCATATTATATTCATAGCCAAATAGGGCATCGTTGTATCGGCGCTAAAGTTGCTAATAATATCGTTCCATTTACTTATCAGCTTAAAACTGGCGATCAGGTTGAAATTTTAACGCAAAAAGAGCCAAAGCCAAGCCGAGACTGGCTAAATGCTAATTTAGGTTATATCAATGCTCCTCGTGCAAGAAGCAAAGTAGCACTTTGGTTTAAAAAACAAGATCGTCAAAAAAATGTGATAGCAGGGCGTGATATATTAGAAGTTGAATTAGCGAAAGTGCATCTTAAGCTGACCGATGTCACGCCTGCGATTAAGCGCTTTAATGCTAGCTGTGTAGATGACATATTTGCAGGGATTGGTTGTGGTGATCTTCGCATTAACCAATTAATTCACTTTCTTGATGATCATTACCACTGGAAAACACCTGAACAATTAGATCTCGCCGCTTTAGAGGCTATTGATAAAAATACTAAAAATACTAAAAAGATAAAAAATATTAAAAAGAAAAGAAATGGTGATAATATTATTATTGCTGGGGTTGATAATTTGTTGCATAGTATTGCGCATTGTTGTCAGCCAATTCCTGGTGAGCCAATCAAAGGATATATTACCCAAAGTCGTGGTATTTCTATTCATCGGAGATCTTGTTTGCAATTGGCAGATTTAATAGAAGCACAGCCTGAACGTTTAATTTCAGCTAGTTGGTCCGATGTTCATAACGATATATATTTTCTGATGTTGCGCCTAGAATCTATCGATCGCAGTGGCTTACTTAAAGATATAACAACGTTATTTGCAAATGAAAATTTAAGTTTGTTAGGCGTACATTCTTTTTCCAATGTGAAGGATCAATCTGTAACGATTGATTTAACTATTGAAGTGAATAACAGCGAAATTATTGTCCCTTTAATGACCAAGCTAAAACAAATTAAATATGTTCTGGATGTAAGAAGGCTGTAACTGCTATTATTTTAGTTTTGTATGAGTCAGTTCGTTTTGCAATGAGTATCGGTAGGCCATGCTATTTTTATAGCCACGGCCTTGCGACTTTGCACTATGATATAAAAAGAAGTTAATTATTCGTACTTTTTATAAAAACCGAGGAAGGGCAGTGGAAGCCTGCCATGTAAATATTGATTGGCGAGGATCATACCAATGAGCATACATAATATGAATGCTAAAATGATGTTTGAGCCACTTAAAATACTTGCTATGGCAGGACCTGGACAAATACCCGTTGTTGCCCAACCTATACCAAAAATAGATGCTCCTAAAATAAGATTCTTATCTATTGTTTTGCTTACTGTGGAATTAAACTTGTCACCGCTAATTGTTGTGGTACGCTTTTTAATTACTAGGTGATAAAAAGGAATGAATACGGATAATGCACCGCCCATTACAAATGCAAGGCTAGGATCCCAATCTCCGGTAATATTCAAAAAACCAATAGTTTTTACTGGATCAGCCATACCTGAAATAATCATCCCCATGCCAAATAGTATCCCTGAAATAAAACCTATTAAAATGCGAAATTTTTTTGATCTAGACAAATTAAAGCTCTCCTAAAATTCGACGGATAAAAACGGTTAACATAGCAAACGCCATAAAAGTAATTGTTGCGAAAATTGAACGTTTTGAAAAACGGCCAACACCTATAATACCGTGTCCACTGGTACAGCCATTACTAAGACGCGTGCCAAAACCAACTAGCAACCCCGCAATCGATGTTGTTAAAACGTTCTCATTGCTAAAATCAGCGAGAGTAAAGCCAAAAGGGATAAGAATAAGTATGCTTATCACCGTGCCGATAATAAAAGTGGTTCGCCAGCTTGATTCGTGTTTTCCTGGGCTTAATAAACCACCAACAACGCCACTAACACCTGCTACTTTTCCACTAAATAACATTAATAACGAAGCAGAAAGACCTAATAAAATGCCACCTGCTAAAGACATCCAAGGGGTAAAGTTTTCCATATTATTTATACTTAATCTCAGTTTATTTGTATAGTCATAACTCTATAATAGAGTGTCATCTCTTTTTAGAGTCCTGCTGAAAAGATGAAAATTGGTGCTGCAAAGTAGCAAATAAATTCTCGTATCGGCTACCTAATAAAACACTCCAGGCGAGTATTTTATTGCTTTACTCATTTATTGTCAGGTAATACGGCAAGGTTTGTAAGGATCAAGAGCAAGTAATTAAGACAACTTCATTTTACTTTCGGTCAAAAGGCATAAAGCCATTACTCTCGCGTATGAGCACTTTTCACAGTAACGGATCTTTTTTTCAACTATTTTAATCAGACGTGCTAATACTTATACCCATGTTACTTCGAAATGCAATATCAGCAAGGCAAACTGCGCTTGGACACGAAGCACAATTTGCCTTGCTGATATAGCATTTCACTCTCGCTTAAAAGGCATAAAACTATTATTTTACCTTGTCAGTAATCATTTTTTAAAAGTGCGCCAACTTGGTTTTCTTTACTGTGTATTATTTCTAAACTACAGCGGATTATAACCTCTCATAATAGCTTTAAGAGTTAAGTAGGTCACGTTTTACAGTGACTGCTCTTTCTTTTGCAACTATTTTACTTATGCGCCTACTTATATTTAAGTTACCTTCATATGTTTAGTCAGACTGATGCGCTTTAGAAATGCAATAGCAGCAATTAATAAAAACAAGCAACACCTTATTAGTCAACAACACCAGATCATTACTTATTAACTATCTAACGGCTCAAAGCCCTTTATTTTTTTAAGGCAGCGTAATTTTTACAACCAATTGCACTCTTCAATTTACAAGCTTTGTCGTAATACTCTAAGGCTTTAGCGTGACGCTTTTTAACACCTTTACCATATTCATACATAACCCCAAGATTAGAACAACTTTTGGCAACATTTAAACTACACGCCTTGCGCAAAAACTTTGCTGCTTTGAAAGCATCTTTTTTAACGCCTTTGCCATGTTCATACATAACCCCAAGATTATAACAACTATGGCCATAATTTAAACTACACGCCTTTTGGTAAAAATTTGCTGCTTTGAAATGATCTTGTTTAACGCCTTTGCCTTTGGCATAGATAACCCCAAGATTATGACAACCGTCGCCATTATTTAAATTACATGCCTTCTCAAAAAACTTTACTACTTTGGAAGGATCTTGTTTAACACCTTGGCCATGTTGATACATAAGGCCAATATTATAACAACCAACAGCTGAATTTAAATCACAAGACTTCTGCAAAATCGTTAATGCTTTAGAATAATCTTGTTTAACACCTTCGCCTTTGAGATACTTATGCCCAAGATTAGAACAACCGTCGCCATGGTTCAAAGTGCAGGCATTCTGAAAAAATTTTACTGCTTTGGAATCATCTTTTTTAACACCTTTGCCATGCTCATACATAACCCCAAGATTAGAACAGCCGTCGCCATCACTTAAACCACATGACTTTTTGTAAAACTTTGCTGCTTCGGAAGGATCTTTTTTAACACCTTCGCCAGCGGCATACATAATCCCAAGATGATAACAACCTACGCCATTATTTAAAGTACACGATTTTTGGTAAAACTTTACTGCTTTGGAAGGATCTTGTTTAACACCATGGCCATGGTCATACGCAAGCCCAAGATTGTTACAAGCATAGCCTGAATTAAAATCACACGCCTTTTGGTACAACTTTGCTGCTATGGAATCATCTTCTTTAACACCTTTGCCTGAGCCGTATTTATAGCCAAGTTCGCTACATTCTTTTGCTGTCTTACACTTACTTGCCACTGCGTCTGCATTAGCTGTGGTTGTTAGCAAACTTAATAGTAGCAACAATGGCATACTTATTATTAAATTTTTCATTTTATTCCTTAGATATTTTATTAAAAAAGTCAAATTACTAGGGGCCTTATGCCCATGTTTTGTGAAAATGCAAAATCAGCAAGTAGTAGAAACAAGCAACACTCTATTAGGCAACAACAGCAGAGCATTAATTACTAACTATCAGCTAGCTCCTCAAAGCCCCTTAGCTTTTTAAGGCTTTGTAATCTTTACAACCAATAGCACTCTTCAAATCACAAGCTTTGCGGTAATACTTTAATGCTTTAGCATTATTTCTTTTAGCACCATTGCCATATTCATACATAACCCCAAGATAAGCACAACCGTTGCCATTATTTAAACGACACGCCTTGGAGTAAAGCTTTACGGCTTTGAAATCATTTTCTTTAACGCCTTTGCCATTTTGATACATATATCCAAGACTAAAACAACCGCTGCTATAATTTAAAACACATGCCTTGTAGTAAAGCTTTGCGGCTTTGTTAGCATTTTGTTTAACGCCTTTGCCCGCAGCATACATAATGCCAAGATGATAACAACCTGTGGGATTTTTTAAAGTGCACGCTTTCTTGTAATACTTTGCTGCTTTGGAATAATTTTGTTTAACGCCTTTGCCTTTGGCATACGCAAAACCAAGATTATCACAACCTTGATTAGACTTTAAACGACACGCCTTGCGAAAAAACTTTACTGCTTTGGAATCATTTTGTTTAATACCTTTGCCCGTTTCATACATGACACCAAAATTATAACAACCTTTGGCATAATTTAAAGTACACGATTTTTCCAAAAACATTATTGCTTTGAAATCATGTTGCATAGCACCTTTGCCGCTTTGATACATAGACCCAATACTAAAACAACCTTTGCCATAATTTAAAATACACGACTTCTTCAAAAACGTTACTGCTTTATAATAATTTTGTTTAACTCCTTTGCCATCGGCATACATGCGTCCAAGATTATAACAACCCGCACCATTATCTAAACCACACGCCTTTTGAAAAAAATTTACTGCTTTGAAAAAATTTTGTTTAGTGCTTTTATTTTTGTAGTATTTATGTCCAAGTGCGGTACATTCAGAGCCTGTCTTACACATACTTGCCACTGGGGCTGCATTAGCAGTGGTTGCTCGCAAAGCTAATAGTAGCAACAATGGCATACTTATTATTATTTTTTTCATTTTACTCCTTAGATATGCCCTTAAATCCTTAATTACTCTGGGCTTTATAGCCATACGTCTTAAAAATGCAAAATCAGCAATTAATAGAAACAAGTAACACCCTATTAGGCAGCAACACCAGAGCATTAATTACTAATTATCTAACGCATCAAAGCCCTTTATTTTTTAAGGCAGCGTAATTTTTACAACCAAGTGCATTCTTCAACTTACAAGCTTTGCGGTAATACTCTAAGGCTTTTACATTACTCTTTTTAACATCTTTGCCACTTTCATACATAGCACCAATATCAGTGCAACCTCTGGCATTATTTAAATCACACGCTTTTTGGTAAAACTCGAAGGCTTTAGCACTACTTTTTTTAACAGCTGTGCCATGTTTATAGAGATTAGCAATGCTATTGCAACCTGATGCATAATTCAAATCACATGACTTATGGATAAGCTTTATTGCTTTGGCCTCATTTTTTTTAATGACTATATACCCAAGATAATAACAACCTTCGCCCGAATTTAAACCACACGCCTTCTTCAAATACTTTTTTGCTTTGAAATCATTTTTTTTAACACCTTTTCCATATTGATACATAATCCCAAGATAGGTACAACCTGCGGCTGAACCAAAACCACATGCCTTTTGGTAAAGCTTTACTGCTTTGGATTGATTTTGTTTAACGCCTTTGCCTTGGCCATACATAAGCCCAAGACTAGTACAACCGTCATCTGACTTTGAATCACATGCCTTCTGAAAAAACTGTGCGGCTTTGGAATTATCTTGTTTAACGCCGTTGCCATTGAGGTAATTATGTCCAAGTGTGGCACACGCCTGGGCTGTAAAACACCAAGAGGCTGCATTAGCAGTGGTTGCTAACAAACTTAATAGTAGCAACAATGGCATACTTATTATTAAATTTTTCATTTTATTCCTTAGATATTTGTTTAAAAAACTAATTATTATGACTTAAGTGTTATTGTTAAATTTTGCTTGCGCAGTTATTTTAATAGGCTCACAGTAGTCTTATTTACCTTGGTTTTGTGGGAGTTTTTCCCACGCTGTTACTTTGTAGGTAAGATTTGCCGCTTTTGAGCTTGCTTACAGTGATGGTTTTTTGCTTCGTGTTTTTATAATATCTGTGCTCTTTCATCGGCTACCTTAGAAAATATCTTTTGCGCGGATTTTCTTGCTTTACTGTAAATTATTTCTAAATGCATTTGCAGTATAACCTCTCATAATAGCTTTAGGAGTTAAGTAGGTCACGTTTCACAGCTAGCGCTCTCTCTGTTTAAATTATTTTAGCCATGCGCCTAATTATACTCAAGTTACCTTCAGATGTTTATACCCATGCGACGATCAAAATGCACCGTCAGCCGCTCACTCTATAATCAGAGTAAGGCGCAGTCTGAGGTAATGGGGACGTACGCATCGAATGTTGCAACGCAAGGCTGCTTGCTTTCATATAAAAACCGAGCCAGGCACCAAAGGCCGTGGCTCCTTGCTTAAGTTTGCATTGTTATAAAATATCAATCGATAATAACTATACTTCAATTTTGTGCCTCGCATATCGGCACAATTTGCCTTGCTGATTTTGCATTTCGAAGTAACATGGGTTTATACCCGAGCCACCCAGAAATGCAATATTAGATTGGCAACTTTTACGGAGCAATGAAGTTATAAAATTTTCGCTTTGAATTGACTAGTTTCCCTTGGCGCCATTTACTAACCTAAAAAATAATGCAATTGTTTTTAAATAATGCTATTTTACTGTAGGAGTAAAAACAATATAAGGAATATATATAATGACAGTTAATAATGGCGTAAGGATGTTAGCAGGCGTAATGGTACTAATTTCTGTGTTGTTAACGCATTTTGTGCACCCAGCATTCGTGTGGTTAACAGTATTTATTGGCGTGAACTTATTGCAAAGTGCTTTTACGGGGATTTGTCCTGCTGCGTTTTTCTTAAAAAAACTGGGCTTTAAATCAGAAAGCGACTGTAAAACAGAGAAATAAAAAGTCATTTATAGCAGTTCCCGTTCAAGGGAACAAATTAAGCAAGCGATGAGGCAAACAGCACAGTTACCTTTTAGGAGATTAACTGAGTTTATCTTACCGCTTGAATAATATTGGGTATAATCCAGCGTTAAATAGCTTAACTTGTTTTCAATTAACTCGTAAAATTAATTGTTACGCTCTATATTATCAAGATCATCATCTATATTATCAAGATTATCATCTATATTATCCATTTCATCACCAATTTCTAATGGCTCAGGTGATATGATGATGCCAGTACTGTCTGCATAAAGAATATCTTCAGGTAAGAAAGTAACTCCAGCAAAATTAACAGGTACGTTGGTTTTACCAATATCTGTATCTTCAGCGCCGACGGGAATTGCGGTAATGGCTTGAATGCCGATATCTAATTCTTCTAGAATATCAACTTCACGTACACAACCGTTTACAACGATACCCTCCCAGCAATTTTCAACAGCCAGCTCGGCAATATGCGCATTAATCAGGGCACACTTTAGCGAGCCCCCACCATCGATTAACAATACCTTTCCAGCACCATTTGTTTCGAGCATTTTATAAATTAATCCAAGAGATTCGAAACACTTTATTGTGACAACTTCACCTGCAAAAGAATCTCTGCTACCGAAATTTGTTAGTAACGGCTCAATAACATCGATGGTATCTGCATAAATGTCGCAAAGCTGAGAAGTATTATATTGCATGGTAGGTTCACCTGTTTTTATTGAAACTGTTAAATATTATACGCTGGATAAAATGAAATGCAAAGCGTGAAAGATAAATTTAATAAACATAAAACTGCTAATCTAGTTCGTTAAAAAACGATCGATCAAATGATTTCTCACAATAATGACATTTTAGCTTTAACGTTATATTTTTTTGTACGTAAAAAGTCGTATTAACCGGCTCGTGACGGCTTATGCAATTACTATTTGGGCATGAAAGCATGCCAATAAAAGAAGGCGGTAAGTTTACCTTGAATTTGTGGACAACTTTAAAATTTTTTATTTGATTGATGGTTGCATTAGGAGTAAAAAGCGCCAGTTGATTTGCTTGTGTATCAGTGATGAACAAATTTTCAATTTTAATTAAGTCTTTGCTTTGCCCATTATGTGTTGGCAAGTTTAAACCGATGGTGATTTTTTCATTTTTATTACTAAATTGAAAAAACTTTAATATCTTAATGCCTTGTTGCACCGTAATATGATCGATGACAGAGCCTTGTTTAATGGCTTCAACCTGTAGTTTTCTCTGTATCATTGTGCATCACCTTTTGGAAATTCATTGGTTAATAATAAAGCTAGAAGTGCTTGTCGTGCGTAAATAGCATCTTTTGCTTGTTGGAAATAATAAGCATACGGCGTAGTGTCGATATCATTCTCAATTTCATCAATACGTGGCAAGGGGTGTAAAATACGCAAATTATCACGGACATTTTCCAACATTGATTTTTTCAACACAAATGTTGATTTTATGTGCAGATATTTCGTTTCATCAAAGCGTTCTTTTTGTACCCTAGTCATGTAAATAATATCGAGTGAATCGATAACCTCTTCGATGCTTTTGTGCATTGAATAACTAATGTTTTGCTTATCTAGGTCTTCTAAAATGTAATCAGGCATTGCAAGAGAATCTGGCGAAATAAAAAATAACTTGCAGCTAAAAAGGGCAGTTGCTTGTACTAATGAATGTACTGTTCGACCATATTTAAGGTCGCCAACGAAAGCAATATTAAGGTTTTCTAATGTTTTTTGTGTTTCAAATATTGCAAATAAATCAAGGACTGTTTGCGTTGGATGCTGATTTGCACCGTCGCCTGCATTAATAACAGGAATATCAACAAATTCAGCTGCAAGACGCGCAGCCCCCTCTTTAGGATGACGTATAAAAAAAGCATCTGCATAAGAGCCGATAACTTTTACCGAGTCTGCAAGTGTTTCTCCTTTTTGAGAAAGTGAAATATTGCTGGCATTATCAAAACCAATCACATTACCGCCAAGGCGCAGCACAGCAGCTTCAAATGATAACCTGGTGCGCGTTGATGCTTCAAAAAAACAGCTAGCGATCACCTTGTTTTTTAAAAGTGCAGGTTGTGGTGTTTCTTTTAAAGATTTTGCAACATTCAAGATGAGCTTTAACTCATCGCGAGATAGATCAGAGATAGAAATAATATTTTTTTTAAATAAGGGATTATTCATTACCTGCGACTCTTTTTGGTAAGTGATAAATGATTATACCCATGTGATGATCAAGGTGCAAAATAAGATCTACAAATGTGCAGCAGATTCGCGACCTTAAACTGGCTTCTCGATAATTAATGTCGCCTAATCACCGAGATAGGCGATATGCCAGGCCAGGATCTGCGGTCTTTTGCGACCGCCTGATAATTCATCTTCCTGTTTCATGGGTATGTAATATACCCATGAAATCCAGAAATGCAATATCAGCAAGGCATAAAATTGAAGTATAGTTATTATCAGTCGATATTTTATAACAATGCAAATTGGTGCAAGGATCCTTGCCAGTTGGTGCGCTAACTCGGTTTTTATATGATCGGTAGCAGCCTTGCGTTGCAACATTCAATGCGATAATAACCATTACCTCATGTTGCGCCTTACTCTTATTATCGAGTCCGCAGCCGACGTTGCATTTTGAGGTAACATGGGTATAGACCCGCATTTTTTATTAGCCAAACCTTGTTTAACCCAGAAATAAACCGAGTGAGCAGAGCATTTGATTCATTAACTAGTTTATAAAGCATTAAAAGCAACTACTGGTGAAGGTGAAAAGCAAGAGATACATGGATTTTTAAAAGCCAATTATTAACTTTTAAATAACTTTTAAATCCTTTATGTGCTTTCATCCATGTCCGCTATGGAGCATACTTTATGGCTAGTTTGCCAAAAAATGCCAGATTTACATCATCAGGAATATACTCATCAACACTACCTTGTTCAACAATAAAGCCAGTTGCGCCTAGGCTAATCTGCAACTACGCGCGACTTAGGCTTTTATTTATTGTGGCTGGGTTTCTTTTTATCAGTTTTAACGGCCTTAACATTTGTTTCAGCAGAACACGTCCATCCCCACCCAGTTAACTTTTTAGCAAACTCTTTAGCTTTACTTTCACAATAGCCAACCTTGTTTTTGGCATTCCACAAAATTTTATGGCCATCAGATTTGGTATATTTTACTTCACAAGGAACTTTGCTATCAGGATGGCTATAAATAACTTCTACAATACGTTGCGAAGTTCCATTTTTACAAACATATTTATCTTGTGCGTACGAAGAAAAAGCTAAAACAGATAAAATTAAAAACAAAATTGATTTCATAACAACTCCAAAAAATAATAAGGTTTATGTCTCACACAGCGCCTGTAATGGAAACGTAGCGTTGGTTAACATACAACGGGTAAACTATACTCTTTTATTGGACATTACAAGGCAAAATACAACAAAATATCAGCATACTTTAACAATTTAACAATAAGGAAAAACAACCAAAATTAAAGATGTCATTTAGAATATACCGCATAATCTGTTAATTCATAAGATTTATTTTGCTAACAAAAAATTATTTGAAAATAAAGTTACATTTAATATGCGTCTGTCACATAATTTAGGAGCGCAATGACAGCTGAATATTAGAGCTATTTTATTGCTCAATACGGCAGACGGCAGTTTTTTTGGAGTGTCCTTCTGAGTATGTCAAGGTACTACGCATCCGCGTAATTATCTTTATACAGATTAACTACCCGAATGCGCTCTTTTAGCAATTCATTTTTTATTTCCTTACCTTTAAAGCCTTTATCAACAATAGCTTTAACATCAACATTGTCAGCGACTAAAAATGCTTGCCAGATATAGTCAGCGCTCGGATATGGCTTATTTTCTAATCCTGCTCTTCCTTTTGAATCGGCAATACCACATTCTAGCACCTGTAAAAAACGTTGAGGTTTTCGCCAAGCATCACATTTATCCATTAGCTTTAATAACGTTGGAGCCCTAAGCGATAAACCGCGATGAATTAAGGTGTGATGTTCACAAACAAGCAAGGCAAGTTCTCGGCAATTATTTGGTATTTTTAAACGCTCACATAATGCATTAATTACAGGCAATCCTAGCAGCTCATGCTTTTTATGACTTGGCCATTTTTCAGGTGGCGTTAATGCTTTCCCTAAGTCATGCACCGAGCAAGCAAAGCGAAATGCAATCTCGGTAGATAATTTCACTGATTGTTCGATTACCATTAAGGTATGAATACCAGTATCAATTTCAGGGTGCCATTTTTTAGGGGCTGGAATACCAAAAAGTCGATCAATTTCAGGAAATAAAACTTTTAAAGCGCCGCAATCACGCAATACTTGAAAATAAATTTGGGGGCTTGGTGTTTGTAATGCTTTTGCTGTTTCTTGCCAAACTCGTTCACAGGTTAAGTCTGACAACTCGCCTGAAAGTGTTAAAGACTTCATTAATGCAAGTGTTTCTGTGGCAATGCTAAAACCTAATTTGTAAAATCGAGCAGCAAAACGTGCAACCCGTAAAACACGTAATGGATCTTCACTAAAAGCTGGAGAAATATGACGCAATGTTTTTTCTTTTATATCTTGCAGACCGTTATGTAGATCAATTAATTTTCCATCTTTGCACTGAGCAATCGCATTAATTGTAATGTCGCGCCGTATTAAATCATCTTCTAATGAAACATCCGCCCCTGTATAGCATTCAAAACCTGTGTATCCAACACCTTGTTTTCGTTCTTTGCGCGCCAGCGCATATTCATCGCCCGTTTTAGGATGCAAAAAAACAGGAAAGTCTTTTCCTACCAGCTTGTAATTTAATGAGATAAGTTCATCTGGGCTACTGCCAACGATAATATAATCTTTATCTTTGACTTCAAGTTTTAATAATTTATCGCGGACAGCGCCTCCGACCAAAAACACCTGCATTACCCCCCCCTATGAATCCCCATGAAATCCATGATACTTGCTTTATATATTAAGCGTATTATATACTTATGTAACTTTAAAGTGCAAAAAGCAAGGTAAATTTGGTTTGTTTTTTAAAAAATAAATCCGTTTGATAGTTCGGGTCTTTTTTATGAAATGAGACTTCTGCTATGTTAAAGTATTAGATAAGTACTCGTTTTTAAAGTATCTTGAATAAATAATTGGTTTCGTAAAAAATTAATCCCACAATCTATTTTGGATCATAACAATGTATCAAGCGTTCTTTTCATTACAAAAATCACCTTTTCGCCTTGCACCAGATCCTTCTTTTTTATTTTTAAGTAATCAACATAAAGAGGGCATTGCGCATTTAGCTTATGGATTACAAGAAAATGGCGGCTTTGTTGTGTTAACAGGCAAATCTGGCACTGGAAAAACAATGATTTGCCATCATTTAGTGAAACATATAAAAAATAAGGTTGATCTCGCATTTATTACTGATCCTGCGCAAAACGATAATGAACTACTAGCCTCAATATGCACAGCATTTAACATTTATTTTGATGTAAATAAAAAAACCAACAAAAGCCTTTTTAACGTACTTTCGTCATGGATGTTAGAAAATCATCATAACGGGCGAAAAGCGGTAGTTTTGATTGATGAAGCACAAAGGCTTTCATTTCAATCTCTTGAGCAATTAAGATTGTTAACGAATATTGAAACGAATAACCAAAAACCATTGCAGGTTATTTTAATTGGCAGGAATGAATTACAAAAAACATTGCAACAAAAAGCATTACGACAATTAACGCAGCGTATTACAGTGCATTATCAACTACAGCCTTTTACTGCGCAAGAATCCTGTTTTTATATTCAGCATCGCTTAGATATAGCAGGCTCAAAATCGTCTATTTTTAAGCAATCAGCAATGAATAAAATAGCTAAAATTAGCCACGGTATTCCGAGTATTATTAATTTATTATGCGATAAATCATTATTATCGGCATTTAATCTACATAAAGCCAGTGTGGATTTAACTGACATTAACAATGTTAAACTCGAAGTTTATGATCTTTACAAAGAGTCTTTTAGCGTAAAGAAATACGCTCTTACGTTTACTTATACGATACTCATTGCGCTGCTGATATTTCTTTATTCTATACATTGATAAGCCTGAATATGTGCGGATACCAGTGACCAATAAAAGCAAAATGTTAGTGACTTATACTGATCACTTTAAATAAGTGATTAATAATAATGCTAATGGCATTGTTTTACCTAGGTTATTTATTACATTAAATTTATTATCAAACGTTACACAAAAAAACGAGTAAATTATACCCGGAAATTGCTATAACTAATTGTTATTTTATTAATATTCCGATACAGTAGTGACTCATTTTAAGCTGTAATATTGATAAGTTATGTACTGTAATTGTTATTTTGGAATCAACAATACTTCTGCAAGGTTAAAATAATTTAAATTATGTATAAACAATTTTTCTCTTTTGATGCCTCGCCTTTCTCTATTTCACCAGATCCGAATTTTCTTTTTTTAAGCTCTCGGCATAAAGAAGCCCTTATGAATTTACAACATGGCTTAAAAAATCGTGATGGAATTTTACTCCTAACAGGGGAAGTGGGAACAGGGAAAACGATGATATCACGCTGTTTATTGCAAGCTCTCCCACCAACAACTGCCATAGCAAATGTTCAAAATTCTACTTTATCTGATACAGAGCTACTCGAAACATTGTGTGATCAATTTGCAATTAGCTATCAAAAGGATGAAATTTCATCGCTATTTAAAACATTGAAAAACTGGCTTATTCAAAATTATATTGAAAAAAAGGACGCGATTGTTGTTATTGATGAAGCACAACATATAAGCTTGCCAGCACTTGAAATAATAATTGAATTAACAGAAATAGAAATTAACAAGCAAAAAGTATTACAGGTTATTTTGATTGGGCAAACAGAGTTACAAGATAAATTAAAAGAAAAAGAGTTCCTTTTTTTAGCGCAAAAAATTACCGTAAGGAATCACCTGTTACCATTGACTTGTTTAGAAACATCCAATTATATTCAGCATCGGCTTAACCTAGTTGGTAGTGCAAGTAGAATATTTACTGAAAATGCACTGAATTTAATTTACAAAATGAGCACTGGCATACCGAGGTTAATTAACATTTTATGCAACAGGTGCTTATTGACGGCTTACACTAACAATAGCCAATCTGTGACCTCTACTATGGTACAAAAAGCCGCTAAAGAATTACAATTCACCTCACCATATAAAGAAAAATCGCATGCAATAAGTAATCTACGATTATTATTACTCATAGTATTACTCGGGTTATGCCTATTTAAAGCTGGATCTTATTTTGGTTATAACGTTTCTTTTTTAACTAAAGTTGTAACTAGGTTAATTGGACAAACCCCACAAGATAAAATAGTTAAAAGCGAAGTTAAAACTCATATCACTGGGTTTGCTAACTATAAAAACCTTGATTTATCTGCAGTATCATTCAATGATGCATTAACAGATCTGTATGGTGTTTGGGGATATCAAATTAATAATAAAGACAAAGACAACCCATGCATGCAAGGTAAATCGATACACCTGAGTTGTTATACAAAATTATTTACTTTCGATAAATTAATGCATTTCAACTATCCAAGTGTTGTAAAATTAACAATTAAAAGTAGACCTGTGTACGTTGTGCTTTATAAAATTAATGATAGCAAGCTACAATTATTGATCAAGGATCAATTAATAACCGTTTCAACTTCTTGGTTTAATGGTCACTGGAATGGAGATGCGACACTTTTATGGCAAGCCCCATTTTTATTAAAAGACGACTTAAAATTTGGACAACAAAACCAAAATATCGCTTGGCTGGCCAAAAATTTATCGAGCGCCAAGGATGATAAAAAAATATATAAGCAAAATTTTGATTTAACATTATTAAAACAGGTAAAAAACTTTCAGCGCAGTCATGGTTTAAGTGCCAATGGTGTTGTCGGAACTGAAACATTAATGATGCTAATGCCTTTATTAAATCCTAATATCCCTCGTTTGATGAAAAAGGATCATTAATGTCTACTATTTTACGCGCTTTACAAAAAAACAAATTAGTCAACAATGCAGCTATGCTGCAGGAAGAGCCAAAGGAAAATATAGCATGGAAATTTTCTATTTTAAGTGGGTTAATCGTTATTATTATTTTACTAAGTATAATACTATATACGCGTCTAACTCGCATGCCAGTGTCAAAAAATACCAGCAGACCTTTAAATCAGAACCCGATCACTAAAGTTGTTTTTTTGACGCGAAAAATACCAAAGAAAGATACTGAACAAAAAATTATTTATATCGCTGCAAGCCATAAAAAAGTTAAAGGGGATGAAGTAACAATTGCATCTCCTGCGGTGACTGAGCCGTACGCGGGAAGCAAAAGTCTGTCCACTAAGTCAGAAACAAGTGAAATAAAACACCAAGAAACCGCCTCAGCACAAATGAATAAGCGTTTTGCATTAGCTGCTTCTTCAACAGATCATAAAAATGTAAGTACAGATATAAAAAATAAGCGGTCACAAAATACTAATGGCAATCATATACAAGATGCACCAGATATAGAAGATATGCCTAGTAGTTTTCAACAAAGAGTCCCAACAATACACTATGAATCACATGTTTATTCGTCAGATAAAAAATATTCTAGTATTGAAATTAATGGCGAAAAATTAAAAGAAGGAGACATTGATAGCTCTGGAAAATTAAAAGTTGTTGATATTGAGGAGCAGAAAACTATTTTTCGCTTAGGGAGGAAAATTTTTAGCCTGAAATCGCTTGTAGATTGGAATAATCATACTAGAATGGCTAATAATAAAAAATATCATACTAGAATACATCATTAAAGATCACGTATATACCCATGCTTTGTGAAAATGCAACGTCAGGTACGAGCTCGATGATCAAAGTAAGGCGCAACCGATGTAATGTGAACGTGCGCATAGAATGTTGAGCGCAAGGCTGCTACCGATCATATAAAAACTGGGTTCGGCTACGAAAGGCGCGGACAGAAGGGCAAGGATCCTTGCACCAATTTGCATCGTTATAAAATCTACCACGATAATAACTAGACTTCAATTTTAGGCATCAAATATCGGTACAATTTGCCTTGCTGAAAATGCAATGTCAGGTATGAACTCGATGATCAATGATAAGGCGCAACATGAGGTAATGGTTATTATCGCATTGAATGTTGAACGCAAGGCTGCTACCGATCATATAAAAACCTAGTCCGGCCCAGAAGGGCGCTACTCCTTGTACCAATTTGCATCGTTATAAAATCTACCACGATAATAACTAGACTTCAATTTTAGGCATCAAATAAGCGGTCAATTTGTGGATTTGATATTGCATTTCTAAATAACATGGCTATCACAGCTTATTTTTTGCTTACCAGTTGTTTTTTTTCTTTTTCCTACGAGGTAGCATTGGAATAAGTAAGCCTACAATTAGGCCAAAGAAAAGTAGGCCACCACCATTGAGCATCCACTCCATCTTGATACGCTGCTTTCTTGTTTTCTGGAGTAAGTCATTCTCTAAGTTTTTCGATTTGAGTGTTAAAACACTCTTTTCAAGTGTCGAGTTTTCCACTTGAAGTGTTTTAATTAGTGTTTTTTGGCTCGCAAGTTGATTTAAATTATCGCTTTGATTTGCCTTGTTGTTCTCTGTAAGAGCACTTAATTTTTTCTGTGTTGCGCTCAGTTGCGATTCAAGATTTGGAATGAGTGCTTGTGCAGGCAAAGTTGTTTGTAGATTACTACCTAACACCCAGCCATTTTTATTACCTTGATATTTAATTTTCATAAATTTTGAGGCTTGGTCATATTGTAACATGTTAACCTTTTCACCCACTTTTATTCTGCCAACAATACGAAACTCACTACCAGGGCCTGAATGAGTGTAAATATAAATGTTATCACTGACATAAAGAATTTTTGAATAGCTATTGAAACTTAATAT
The DNA here is from genome assembly GCA_963682165.1 of uncultured Psychromonas sp. Classification (GTDB taxonomy): domain Bacteria; phylum Pseudomonadota; class Gammaproteobacteria; order Enterobacterales; family Psychromonadaceae; genus Psychromonas. The sequence continues at coordinate 631,675 of OY821666.1, forward strand.
AAACGCAAAAGAAACGGCTATAAATTTAAATTTTTTCAAGGAAGAGCTCCATACTTGAATGCATTATTTTAGTAAAAAAAGAGCATAAGCTCTTTTTTTATTTTTTTTAATATTAATGGGGTATCTTTATCAAAAGACTGCTTTGAGTATGTAGAAAAATATAATAGATAAACCTGCACCAACTGGCAAAGTGACAACCCAAGAAATAACAATGCTTCTTACTACATTTAAGTTGAGCGCTGCAATGCCATGTGCCATACCAACGCCGAGAACAGCGCCAACAAGGGTTTGTGTGGTTGAAATAGGAAGACCTGTACCTGATGCAATGACGACAGTCATTGCTGCTGAAAGTTCTGCGGCAAAGCCACGACTCGGTGTTAAATGCGTTATGCCTGTGCCGATTGTCGCCATTACACGATGGCCAAAAATAGCAAGGCCTAATATGATACCAACACCACCTAAAGGTAAAATCCACCATATAAGTTGAGAGCTACCTGAGATTATGCCGTTGTTTTGAACAATATTCACAACAGCCGCTAAAGGACCAATAGCATTTGCCACGTCATTGGAGCCATGTGCAAATGCCATTGCACATGCGGTGACTATCATTAATGCTGCAAATATTTTTTCAACATTTGCATAGTGCATGCTTTGATCCGCTTCAGGATCTATTTTTATGGTGCTGATATAAATTCTACCAATTATAGCGACGACTAGACCAATAGCTGCTGCAATCTCCAAAGATTCTATAAATGAAAAGTGCAAGCCAACATGTTTTAAACCTTTTGTAATGGTAACTAATGAAAGTACGAAGCCAGCTAAAAACATGTAGAACGGCACATATTTTTTAGCATTTTTAATCGGATCACTGGTGTTAAATATTAATTTTTGCGAGCTCATAAATATTTTATAAGAGATCCATCCCGCGATTAATGGCGTGACAACCCAACTACCAACAATCCCCATAACTTCCCCCCACTCAACGCTATCAACACTGACACCTACGGCAGAAAAACCAATAATGGCACCGACAATGGAATGCGTTGTTGAAACTGGCCATCCATAATAAGAGGCTATCAAGAGCCATGTTCCAGCAGCAAGTAACGCAGAAATCATACCGTAAACAAGCAGTTCTGGGGTATGTATAAAGTAAGCTGAATTAATAATACCTTTTCGAATTGTTGAGGTTACTTCTCCACCAGCAAGGTAGGCTCCTGCAAATTCAAAAATCATTGCAATAATAATTGCTTGCTTAATCGTTAACGCTTTAGATCCAACCGATGTTCCCATTGCATTTGCAACATCATTTGCTCCAATCCCCCAAGCCATAAAAAAACCTACGATTGCAGCAAAAAAAATCAGCAGGTTGCCATAATGAGCAATAATTTCCATAAAAATATCCTAGTTAAATGTTACGTTACGAGCGGATCAGCATCAGCTCTAAGTGAGTGCCAAGTATTTCAGCATGGTCAGCAAGAGAGCCAACCCATTCAAGAATTTGGTATAAAAATATAACATCGATAGGGTTTAAACTACTTTCTAGCGCTAATAATTGACGCCGTAATTTTATTTGTAAGCTATCAGTGTCATCTTCAATGTCTTCTAGTTCCATAATCATTTCGGTAATAATATCTACCTCTTTACCTCTAAAGCCAAGCTCTAGTAGTTCTTCAAGACCATGAACTACTTTTTGTGATTGTCTAACAGCGTTAATGCACTGCTCTGTATAAAGTAAAAATTTATCAGAGAATTGCAGTGGAATTTGCAGTTGACGCCCATACATACGACCAGAAATATCTTTTACAGTATTGGCAATTTTATCTTGCCGATTAACAAGCTGCAGAAGCTCACCACGATCCATTGGCATAAATAAACCTTTAGGAAGTACTAAACGTATTTCACGTTTTAGGCTATCGGCATCTCTTTCAAGACTCGAAATTTGTTTCCTTATTTTATCCGCTTCAACCCAATGACCCTGAGAACATTTCTGAAAAAATGGAATAAGTAACTCACTACATTTGGTCACTGTATCCATATGGTTCTTAATTGGTTCAATCGGTGATTTTGCAAATAAATTTTTAAACATTGATTGGGGAGGCATAGTGTTCCTTATTATTAGCTTGTTTTTATGATGTTTTATCCATAATTAAATAACTTTATATCTGTAAAGTTATTTTTAACTTAGAGCAGTATAATACATTTAAACAAATGAACAATTGTTTTTTATGCCTACTGTCATAAAATTCCATGGCGATCCTCTAACTTTATGAAAAATAGTGAGTTATACCTATCAGATCACAATATAATTTATCAGAAGGTCGCTTTTACAGTACGGTGTGCAATAGGCAAGTCTAGCATTGGTATAAACTGGCGGCCCATTTATCTATCATCCTTTGCTTGATGGTATATACTGAGTTTTTTATTTATAACAAACACCATTGAAACAGCGTTTACAATTTTTTTCAATGATGCATTTTTAGATGATTTATTGATAATTATTCTTCCTCTTTTGCCCAAAGCTCTGAGATTTCATTAACGGGACGAATAGATGACAGGTATACATCAGTATCGCCATTTTCAAAAATAAAAATATCGACAGAACGATGCTCTTGCGCACCAGTTAGGGAATAAAATTCAAACTCTCGGCCATGCTCATCGTCTGCAAATTGAGGCGGCTTACTATTACGATAGTCTGCCGTATGTAAATAGCCTGTGGTCATAAAATTCTGCTGAATATATTCATCGGCAACCATATCTGCGTAAGGGTGAGATTTAGTTAGCGGTGTTAAACGAGCAGAGCCAGACTCGCTAAAAACATCTGCAAAGGCATCTAGATCAAATAATTGCTCAACTTCATTTCGTGCTAACAAAAGACTTAACTGAACTTGTTTATTTACTTTTTTTGGAAAACGCAGGTAAACTAAGTGCTCAGAGGAGCCTTGGCCGATGATACTTGCATATTGATCATATTTAAACTCAATGGTGTTTATTTCTGAAACTTGAAATTGTTGTTTACGCATCACTTTTGGTAACGAAAAACTATCACCGAAGGTAAAAATATCATTTACTTGAAGCTCACTTGGTTGCGTCAGTTTGCGCGTTGGCACTGGCTTTTTATTGCTAAAAAGTGATTTTAAAAAACTCATTATCTACTTCCCTTAGCTAGGGCTGAAAATTAATATTGCCATATATACCCATGTTACTTCGAAATGCAAAATCAGCAAGGCAAATTGTGTCGATATGCGAGGCATAAAATTGAAGTATAGTTATTCTCTATAGAAATTTTATAACAATGCAAATTGGAGCAAGGAGCCTTGCCCGTTGGGGCGCTAACTCGGTTTTTATATGATCGGTAGCAGCCTTCCGCTCAACATTCGATGCGTACGTCCCCATTACCTCATGCTGCTCCTTACTCTGATTATCGAGTGAGCGGCTGACGTTGCATTTTTTCGTTGCATGGGTATACACCCGCAAATAAATTTATGGGTATATGGGTTTATGTCCCGCAGGGCATGATACTTTACAGCCTGAAGGGCATAAACCAATTAATGCTTTAACTCAATTGAGATCACTTTGATTTTAAGCGATCTAATATCGATTGTGCGCTTGATTGTTTGGTGCCGATCCCAGCTTTTTGCAATTTACTTTGTAACGAATCATCACTACCTTCTGCATCTAATTGCTCAGCGGCCTTAAGCTTATCATCAAACATTGCCTGTTTTTGTTTGATGCGCTCTAAAGAATCTTTTGCATTTAACAGATTTGAATTGCTTTGCGTAAAATTATCAGTGATTGCTGAGGTTGCTTTTTGCACGCTCTCAGTTGTTTTTACCATACTCAGTTGACGTTTATAATTAGAGAGCTGGCGATCACCGTTTTTAATTAACTCTTTTAAGCGATCTGCACTGTTTAAAAAACTTTCGTTTGATTGTTGCTGATCTGCTGCATCTTTTTCAAGCACGCTAATTTTTTCAGCAATTTCCAGTGCTAAAGGCTCATTCTTTTGGCCGAGTGCTTGTACAGCGTAACCTTCATGCTCTTTTATACTAGCCTGTAGCTGAGAAAGCTCACGCGCGGCTTGCATTTGCTTTGCCATGACTTCCGTTAAATTACGTTTAGCGATAGTAATATGCTTTTCTGAATCTCGGATTTCTTGTTCAAAAATACGTGTTGAATTTGCATCAACGATAGATTCGCCAACTTCACGCGTTCCTCCACGTATTGCGGTAATAATTTTATTAAAAATACTCATTCTAATTCCTTTAAATAACCTGTTAATTTAAATAAAAGTGCATTTCGTTAATAACTTCTACGCTATTATCGCTCAATGCCACAATTTCGTGTTCAATATCTGCAATGCTTGAATTGATAGATAATGCGCCAAAAATAACATATTTATTGTCCACTTTTGCAAAAGATGAAAGTAGCATGGGGATATTCATTTGTAACATGGTTTCAAGCATTTGGACTTTTTGATCTTCTTTGACCTCATCTTCTCCCCATAAATAAGCAATACAAAGAATTTGCTCATCGCTTATTGAAAGGAAGACTGGTATTTCTTCTCTACCAATGATATCAACTTGCAGAACCTCAATCTCACCACTGAGAGGAGTGCAATTAAAGTTACAACCATCGCCTGTTTTGTGGTCTGCTAGCTCATTTAAGTGTGTTGCTATTTTATGAATGTTCATAGGATTCCTTGAAAATACATTATAATGTCAAACATGCGGTTGAATTTAGCCTTCTTAGGATGACATGTCAAGATCAAGTGATGATCGTTTTTATTTTATACCCATGCTTTGTGAAAACGCAACTGTGGCTGCGATGTTAATAATCAGAGTAATGCGCAACATATGTAATGGCGACCACGCATAAAACGGCAAGCTAGGGCTGGCTTGCTTTGATATAAAAACCTAGTTCGCACCTCAACTGCGCGGCTCCTTGTTTAATTTGCACCCTCTAAAATATCGAGTGATAATAACGATGCTTCAATTTTATGCATCAAATTCGTGGCTAATTTACCTTACTGATATTGCATTTCGATAGAGCATGGGTATAACATTAAAAACAACTGTTTTTACTGGATGGTATTATGTCTTTAATTAAAGAATGTGCTCTGCTATATTTTGAACAATTAAATCAAAAAGAAGATCTTTCTTTTTTATCTGAAAATGAAAAAAAATCATTATTACGCGTATTAGGGCTTAGTGATTTTATTGCTGCTGCATTAATAAAACAGCCAAATTTACTAAAAATAATATTATCTGAAGGGTTACTCACTAAAGATCACCGCACCATGGGTATTCAAAAGGAGTTAACAACACAGTTAAAAACGGTAACAGATGAAACATCATTACAGCAAGTTTTACGCCTGTTTCGTTATAAGCACATGGTGGTTATTGCTTGGAGAGACTTACTTGGTGATGCAACATTAGCAGAAATTTTTACTCATCTTTCATTTCTCGCAGAGAAACTCATCGAACAAGCACAAAATTGGTTATATCAAAAGCAATGCAGCGAGCAAGGCACACCTGTAAATGCGCAAGGGGTAGTCCAACCGTTCTACATTTTTGCAATGGGAAAATTAGGTGGCAGAGAACTGAATTTTTCTTCTGATATTGATTTGATTTTTACTTTTCCAGAAAAAGGTGAAACCATTGGAAAAAAGCGCACTATTGATAATCAGCGATTTTTCACAAAACTAGGACAACGCCTGATCAGCGCGTTACACCAAATTACTATCGATGGATTTGTATACCGTGTTGATATGCGATTACGCCCTTTTGGTGATTCAGGTCCTCTCGTTAGCAATTTTTCAGCATTAGAAGATTATTATCAAAGTCATGGCCGTGAATGGGAACGTTACGCCATGGTTAAAGCGCGTGTACTTGGCGATGATGGACCCTATAAAACTGAATTAATACAAATGTTAAGACCTTTTGTATATCGCCGTTATATTGATTTTAGTGTCATAGATTCACTAAGAAAAATGAAAGCACTGATAAATGCAGAAGAACGTCGAAAAGGTTTAATAAATAACATTAAGCTAGGTCAAGGTGGCATTAGAGAGATTGAATTCATAGCGCAATCATTTCAACTGATCAGAGGTGGTAAAGATATAAAATTACAAGTGAGAAGCTTACTAAAAGCATTAAAAGCATTAATAGTTATCGATGCATTGCCACGGAAACGCTCTAAATTTTTATCTGATACTTATTGTTTTTTACGCAAAGTTGAAAATGTGCTCCAAGAAATAGGTGACAAGCAAACTCAAACACTACCAGAAAATGATCTTGACCAGCAACGACTAATTGAAGTGATGAAATTTAAAACGTGGGCATTATTTTATAAGCATCTAAATAAAAAAATGCAAAGCGTGCATAATGAATTTAATTGGGTTGTAGGCGAATACGACCCTTCGCAAACGCAAGCAAATAATCAAACCCAAGAAGCTTTTAAAGATTTGTGGCTCATAGATTTATCTGAAAATGAAATATCAGCATTACTGGAAAAAAATGAGATAAAAAAAGACATTGCACAACAGTGTTCTGGGCAAATACTATTAATGATAAAGACATTAAAAAATCAGCCTATGGGTGAAAGAGGCGCAGAAACACTTGACAAATTAGCACCAAAAATCATCTATAAATCCTTGTACTATGACGATCCTGCCACCTTACTTTTGCGCATTGGGCATGTATTAAAAAAGATAATTACGCGCACACCTTACCTTGAGTTGTTAAACGAAAATGATGAAGCATTAAATAATCTATTAAAGCTCTGTAACGCCAGCGAGCATGTCAGTGATCAATTAGCGTTACACCCTATTTTGCTAGATGAGCTGTTAGATCCAAAACAACTCTACAATCCCATTGCCACTGATGCGTGTAAAAGAGAATTGCAGCAATTTATATTACGGGTGCCAAAAGACGATATGGAGCAGCAAATGGAAGTGCTGCGGCAATTTAAACAAATGCAAATTTTACGCATAACGGCCTCCGATATTGTAGGTTCAATTGATATAACCAAAGTAAGCGATTACTTAACAGAACTCAGTGAAGCCATTATGGACTATGTTGTACAAATTTCATGGTCACAAATGGTTGAAAAATTTGGCCTACCAAGCAATGTTATCGGCACAGACCGAAAAGGTTTTGTGGTCATTGCTTATGGAAAGATGGGCGGATTCGAGCTTGGTTATGGATCTGATTTAGATGTCATTTTTTTACATGATAACAACATCAACGGCAACACATCTGGGACTAAATCAATCCACAATGAGTCTTTTTATATTCGTCTCGTACAACGTATTATTCACCTATTTACAGCACGAACAAATTCAGGCATTCTTTATGAAATTGATATGCGCTTGCGCCCCTCTGGCAACTCTGGCAGGATAACAATTAGCATTGATGGGTTTTGTAAATATTTAACCAAAAATGCGTGGACATGGGAGCATCAAGCATTAGTGCGCGCGCGTGCTGTTTATTTTGATGAACTCACATTAGCTGATTTTAAAGATGTTCGCGAAAAGATATTAATGACAGTAAGGGATAATAGACAATTAAAAAAAGATATACGCGAAATGCGAATAAAAATGCGTACCCACCTCAATAACACCAAACATAATGAATTTGACCTAAAACACTCACGGGGAGGCCTGGTTGATATAGAATTTATTGCCCAGTATCTTGTATTAGCCAACGCGGATAAAGTCGGTCATTCCCTCTGCCAGTGGTCAGATAATTTACGTATCTTTCAAAGCTGTAAAAATGCACAACTTATTTCAAAAAAAGAAGAAAAAACGCTTGTGAATGCTTATTGTATGCTCCGAGATACAACGCATCGTTTAACGTTAAATAAAAAGTCTTGTATTGTTAAAAAACCAGTCGTGCCCATTGATCCTCTGCCTGTAATAGCAATTTGGAATAAGTTCTTAAAGTGAACTGACGACGATTTTCGCGGTAGTATACCCAGTTATTTCAATATGAAACGTCAGAGAAGTATCTTCAGGTCAGTTGAGTATAACTTTTCACGAAGAAGAAGTTATACTGCATCTTTTAAAATTATCGATTAGCAATGATTTTAACCTTGGCTTATCTGCAGAAACGCTCTTAATTGTGGCAGTGGTATTAAACGGCAAAGCCAAATTTGTAGGAGCATGGCCAAAGTTTATAGAATGTAGCACGGGTATATTGATTTTTTTAGTAAAAAATTATCGCAAATAAGTAAATTGAGTTTCTTCAAGTGGTGCATTTGGCTTGCCCCATGGGCAATAAAATCACCAAAAATACTGGCATCTGTATTGATAACAGCTTTGCTATAACGAAAAGCGTTTAATATCCTTGATAACATGCCTGCATTTATCGCAATTGATTCTATAAATAAGGTTTTCCTTTGCTGTTATAAGTAAAGTCGTCAGTGCCATTCATGCTCTTTAATAGCAAAGAATTACCGCCAATGATACTGGTTTTAATCGTGTTAAATTTTACGTTATTGTTGATGGTATCCATAGAATATGTCGGTGTTGACTTTGCACTAAGTACATCTAACATATTGCTAAGAGGTGTTTTATTAAACGATTATTTATGGTTAATATCGCCATTATACCCAAGACCAACACCATGTGTTGATGGCCATTGCCAATATTGATTAAAAAAACACGCAAGGTACTGACATCACTATAGGCAATGATGAGCTTTGCTTTGGCTTTAGAGTGGTCTAATTCTTTTTTCAATACATCGAGCAATTCACATCCACAGCCACATCAAGTAGTACCCAGATAGCTTTGGGATCTGATTCTACTGCTTGTTTGATAAATTGAACCATTTTTTCAATGCTATTGGCCTCCTGTATAGGACTTGTCGGTTGTATCATATCATCGGGAATATGTAGTTTAAGTTTGCTATTTTGCGCAAAATAATCTTTAACGGCTTGGATTTCAACCTCTGGATGACTCGGTGGTGAGGGGGCACTATAACATCAATCGTATCGCCATTTTTTAAAAAATACCAGTTTGTATTACTTATTTTATCTCCTTTAGTCTTGTCTTGTCTTGTTTTGTTTTGTATACCCATGTTTTGTGAAAATGCAAATTGCTACAATGGGCCGCGCTCTTCTGGTCGTTAGCTCGAATACCTGCTTGGCGTGCAACTTTCGATGCGCTGATCCCCATTGCATCATGTTGCGCTTTGCTTTGATCTTTGAGCTAATGGTTTCACCACGCATTTTGAATGATAACTGGTATGCAAATAAAAAGGAGTGACTCACCAGGGGGGGGGTTACAAAACAATGCTTCAATGCTTCAATGCTTCGATGTTTCGATGTTTCGATGTTTCGATGTTTCGATGTTTCGATGTTTCGATGCTTCGATGTTTCGATGTTTCGATGTTTCGATGTTTCGATGTTTCGATGTTTCGATGTTTCGATGCTTCGATGTTTCGATGTTTCGATGTTTCGATGCTTCAATGCTTCAATGCACCATCACAGTGAAGCAGCATGGGTATCTTAGCTGTGCTTTTTATCTTTTCGTTGACTTAAAAGGATCAGCGTCATATACCAAACCACTAGAATATTTATCAACAACACACAAATACCTAAGATGTTGGTATGAAAAAGCACTTCATATATTTCAAATGGCAAATAGATTGCGCCACTTAGCAATGCAAACCATTCTGTCCAAACAAGTTCATTCCACAAGCCATAGGCCTCAACGAACCTAATTAATGAGTAAACAATGGTACCAATGACAAGTAAATTTATTTTATTATTTGAAAATGTACTCGCCGCATGAATAAAAATACTGGGATAGTGACTTGCAGGATTTAAATGTGTATATCTGACAATTAACTCAGCAACATGTTGTAGATTTTCTCCTGCCAGGGCATGGAGCCCAAAGCCAACTAAAACCGAAAGCATCCCCTTAAAAGCCTCTAAGGTAGCAACTGCTTTCAGCCCATTTTTCGTTGTTGTCATCTCGACCTCTTTTTAGTCTAACGTCGCAAATAACACTCCATGTTGTTCTGCCTTATTAAATGCTTTTTAACCAGTTATGTTAATTACACAGCCAGTACTGTGGAGAACGTTAAATTTATTTTAACGATCATAAGTCACTTTTATACATTAGTTACTGCAAAATGTAAAGTCCGCAAAACAATTTTGTACGGATGCGAGGCTGCAAATATCCTTGATAATTAACCGCTAGTTATCAAGGAGAAGACTTTAAGGTTTAGTTATTTTTCATATAACTGGTGCATAACAACGCTTGGAGCCACGCATTGAGGATTTATATTTTATATTTACATAGCATGGATAAAAGGGCTGACTCATTAATAAGTTCAGTCCTGTACATCTTTTTATACGAGCAGAGCATTCTCAGGCTCAGTATGCACTCGTTTACTGAACAAGCGTTTCGGCGGAGCCATCGAAAAACTCTGTGGCTTTGAAGACCAAACAACACCATCCCTTGGGCCAATACCAGATTTAGATTGAGTTGACTCGTTATTAAGTTGGAAAGCAAAACTCCATGAGCCACATGCTCCTTGGTTGCAATTAATACCGATACCCACCAATTGATACTCTTTAGATCCTGTTGGCGCCGGCAGGGTAACCGTTATGTTCTTTGCAGAAACATTGCTGATAAACGCAGGACCTGTGTAAGAATTCTCTTTAATAGAAATACATACAGTTCGCGGTTTATTGTCTGCGTAATTCAATTGAGCTACTACATAACTAGTGCCGGAAGACGTGTATGCAACGAGTAGCAATTGATTATCGCAATTGGTCACGTTAATCGTCGCTAATGTTGGTAACCCTTTACCGGTACCGCCCTTTGTATCTACATCTTCTAACCATTGAGTCAATTCATCTTTTATTTTTGTTGAGCCTTGCAGATCTTTAAGGCTATTTTGCAGACGTGCTAACGAGAGGCCATAATCTGGCCGATAGGAGATTTCCCGAAACGACATGAGCTCTTCCACGACATAGTTGGCAAGCTCAGAACTGTTCGATGAGCCAGCACAAAATTTTTCGGCTGCATTTACAAACTCTTGCTGAGGATTATAATTTTCTTTTTCACTGTAAATCTTTGGTAAAGTCGACAAGGGTATTTGTGATAAGTAAGGTTGAATCATTGGGTTCGCAAAATGCCCGTTAATATGATCCGCTAATTGGTAAGATCTGCCAGTAAAGGGAAATACATTAGCCGCGGATTGGATCATCCATGAGGGATCATTAACTGGATAGTTATCCCAAATAGTAATTGGCCTTTTAAACTTAGCATTAATATCCTTAATTTCTTCAATGCTAAATCCGTTAGGAATGACTTCACTACCAGTCCAAAAGATACCAATTCGAGGATCTATTGTGCCAAAATCTTCCAAGTAATTTTTTGGCATTGGCCCTAAGAGGTTGGTGATAATTGGCGATAAAGAATAATAGCTAGGTACAACATAAAATTGAGTTTTAGAATTAATGTTAAGCTGTAACGTTTGTATATATTCTGTAACATTTTTTTGTATACCAGCAAGCTTGGTGCCTGTACGTGCAACCACATCACCAGAAATATCATCAAAACCAACGGTTAAAACATCTAAATTAAGTTGTTTAAATTGTTCACCGGCAATCCTTTGTTTGAGTGCTTGTTGTATTGTGCTGTCATATTTATCAACATTGTAAGGGCTAAATGCCATGCCAAAGTCAACATTAGCCGCTTTAAATGCCGCCCTTACTCTTAATAAGCTTTGAAATTTGTCTATTGGCCAATCTTCTTGCCAATTTTTTCGCAGATAATTATCTTTTTTCGGACCGTAAATAAATGTATTTAAGTTGTTGTTTTTACAAAAACTCGCATATTCAATCAAGGTGTATTCAGACCACTTGGTACCGTAATAACCCATAATTATTCCACATAATGGAGTGGTAGACTTTAGCATAATTATTCCTCTAGTTTAATTAATTGATAGCTATTACAATATTTCAATACGCTTACTTATTCGCTCAAATAATTGTAACACTTATTGTTTTTGTTCATCATAATAAGCCCCTCATTCTACAGTGATTCAGCTGTATAATTTTCGATGGTACTCGTGTTTTAATGATTTAATAATGATTATAAAAACACAATTTCTGACAGTCCATGCATTAAGTCGCAGGATCTGCTTTTCAAGCTGACAGCTACTCGCAATTTCCCTTCATTAGTATCAATCGAACATAGTGATTGTACTATAGGTTTTAGCAAAGGTAACTATGTCATGTATATTATGTGAGCCAAGATGAGTAAAATAATTTGTTAATTTTTTTGTTGCCATGATTTGCATGGTAATATCCTCATGTTACCTTAGCTGATTAAATGTTGCTAGCTCTGGCTAGAATTACGTAGATAATTATTTTTGTTCTGTTTGAAGTTTTTTTTAACAAAGTGGCTAGAAAAGCAGATAATATTATAATGAGTAAATTGATTTATAAGCCCAAGTTACCTTGTGAACGTTGCACTTTGACATGACATTAGTATAGAAAGTGGCAGGGGTGGAGAGATTCGAACTCCCAATATTCGGATTTGAAATCCTTTGTAATCTTAATAGATCTACTTACATTAACTTAATACTACTGCCATTAACTTAGGCTTGATGTTTACTCCAATAGCATTAAATTGTATCCAATTAGCCACTAAATATAGCCTCTTTTGATAATCACTGTAAGCTTGATACTGTTATTTAGGCCATCTATCGATGTGATTGCATAAAAAGCATAAAAAGCATAAAAAGCATAAAAAGCATAAAAAGCATAAAAAGCATAATAATAAAGAAAAATGAAATTTTCTTCACAAGCCTAATTTTAGTTAAAAGTTGCCTAGTGACGAGTAATTAGGTACAATTCTTAGGTATAATTCGTTGTACACTACGTTGTACAGATCTAACTGACAAGCTTGCTAGCGACTCCAAACTTAAATAAACCCATATTAATTGAAGGACATTTATGAGAAAATTATTTTTATCCGCGCTAATACCGATAGTTTTACTTATAAATGGTTGTGAGAGTTCTAAAAATGGTTGTGATAGTTCTAAAAATGAGAACTATATTCCATTAATGAGCAGTACTGGACTTCATCCTCACCTAACAGTGTCAAGTGCATACTGGGTCTTTGGAAACGAATTGAACCTACACGGGGATGAAGTAAATCATTATTTAACCGAAGCTCATGGTAATCCCAATCTAATTAGTAATATTGAAACAACAGATGTAAAGTGGGTTTTAGATATTGAAAGCTATCTATTTGATTATAAAAATAATGATTTATTTGTAGATATAGATCAGAGAATTGATAATTTAGCTATTACCATTGCAGGTAAAGAACAAAACATATCTAGATTTTATTTGGCCGATGAGCCTTATTTACATGCAAAACGAATACCACTTTCTAGGTTAGAAACTGCAATTAAAAAAATCAAGGACAAATTTCCAGGTATTCCAGTATCTATGACATTTCAGGGAGATACTTTTTTGAAGAAGAAGAGAGGGATCCCTTCAAATTTAGATATAATTTCATTTGATATATATAGTAAGACAACCAAGGGAAATTTTAAAAAAAACATGGAAAAACATGTAATACCAATAGTTGAAAAAATAAAAAAACGCACAAAGATACCTATTCTTTTATCTGCAGAAGCATATGGAGGTAATGGGGGAGTTCATCATAGTGATGCTGAATTAATAGACTCCATAGCTAGGTATTGGGATTATGCTGATTCGGAACCACAAATCATTGGAATAGATCATTTTACTTGGGCTGATAACCCTGATTTTCTTGGCTTAACATCCCTTCCAAAATCTCAAGCTTTAGTCAAGGCTCTTTCTAAGGAGGTAAGAGTTAATCTAAAAAGTAATGAAATGCCTACGGATAAAAAAATACCAGTTTATGAATACGTCGAACATGACTCCAAAAATGGGCGATTAGTGTATAAGTATCATGCTTGGTTCTGGAGTGGTTGGTCTAAAACCAATTATAAACTTAAAGAGGTTAAATTTTATTTGCCACCGAATACAGAGCCAAATACTGCTAATTTATTTATGTGCACCATCGATAAAAAATCTGAAGCTAATCGAGGTTATGCATACTACGGTTATCAATTATCACTTGATTCTACCTGTGGTAATCAGACATTAGCTCGTTCTTCAAAACTTATCGGGGGTATATTCACTTCTAAACGATTATCAACAATACCTTTGTATGAATTCTCTTCAAACGGAACGAATTCCGACAAAGCATATTCAACAAATATTAAGGAATATCAAAGAGATTCTTATCATATTAGCAACAATGGGAAGCCGATAGGTTTTGTTTATTCGGTTTTATAAAGGTATAGGTATTGAATGGTCATCTATTGATGGCCATTTAAATATTGAAAGCATGCTAGATCGCTTCCTAAAACATGTTGCTTAAAAAAGTAGTTCCTACGCCCCCGTAGAAACTCAAAAGAATATATCACCAAGGAACCCATCCATGTGCAAGTATAATGTCAAGTATCACGATTGATTTAGTTTTTTGTTATCAACTATAGGTTTAAAGAGGGTGTAAAAAGAACTGTGTAAATACTTATTATGTATAATCTATAAAAGGACTAAATAATGAGTAATATAATGATCACAGATAAAATGCAGGCCCTCGCTAATGAATTAGCTAAAGATCTAAAAACACCTGAAGATCTCAATCAACTCAGCGCTATGCTCACCAAAATCACAGTTGAAGCAGCGCTCCGTTCTGAAATGAGTTATCACCTCAGTTATGAGAAAGATCAGCCTAAGGAGCATAATGGTGGTAATAATCGCAATGGTTATTCCACCAAGTTTCTTAAAGGTGATCATGGAAATATCGAAATTCAAACACCTCGCGATAGAGAGGGAACCTTTGAGCCACAGCTTGTAAAAAAACGTCAAACTCGTATAACAGGCATGGATGCTCAAATCCTAACGCTTTACGCGAAGGGAATGAGTACGCGTGATATTACAGCGACATTTCAGGAAATGTATGGTGCTGATATATCTGCAGGGCTTGTCTCTCAAGTCACAAATGCGGTTATGGAAGAAGTAATTGACTGGCAAAGCAGGCCTTTAGATGCAACTTACCCGATCGTTTATATGGACTGTATTGTTTTAAAAATACGCCAAGATAAACGAGTCATTAATAAAGCGATTTACCTTGCTTTAGGCGTGAACTTGGAAGGCCACAAAGAATTGTTGGCTATGTGGATATCAGAAAATGAAGGCGCTAAATTCTGGCTTTCAGTGATGACCGACCTTCAAAATAGAGGCATGAAAAATATGCTAATCGCCTGCGTAGATGGCCTAAAAGGCTTCCCTGAAGCCATTAACGCCACCTTCCCAAAAACTAAAATTCAGCTTTGTATCGTCCATATGGTGCGTAATTCGATGAAGTTTGTTCCTTACAAAGACTACAAGGCTGTCGCCTCTGATTTGAAATCAATATATCAATCAGTTACCGAAGATGAAGCCAGGTTGGAATTAGAGCATTTCTCTGAAAAATGGGATGATAAATACCCTCAAATAAGCCGTTCATGGCGGATTCATTGGGAGAATTTAAATACGCTATTTTCTTATCCAGCAGATATTCGCAAAGTGATTTACACCACCAATGCGATTGAATCACTAAACAGCGTGATAAGAAAGTCAGTTAAAACGAGAAAGGTGTTTCCAAATGATACCGCCGCCTTCAAAGTTGTCTACTTGGCAATTAAGGCAGCATCTAAAAAATGGACCATGCCAATTAGAGATTGGAAACCAGCTTTGAATCGGTTTATAATCGAATTTGAGGAGGAGATTGCTCCTCATATCTAAAAGGGTATTTACACAGTTAGGTTTACACCCTCGAATATCGAGGCTTTATATATGTTTGGCAGGGGTGGAAGGATTCGAACCATCAACATTCGGATTTGGAATCCGACGTTCTGCCGTTAGAACTACACCCCTACAAGAAACGAAAATAATACCGAAATTCCTAGCGAAGTAAAGTATTTTCTTCTACATTATTCTCTGTGATAAAAGAGTAACGCGGTTATTGTTTGAAGAAATAACAGCAATGTTTACTTTGGCTTTGCCCAAAGGGCGGCACTAAAACAAGATTTTAAAGAAAAAACTCATTTTAAGTCGTAATATTAATAAATTTATTTAATCTCAAATTGGGTTATTTAATACGACTGGTATCAAAAATTATAATTTATTATTTTGCTTTGCGCACTATCCTGCGCTATGTTTTAGTTTTTAAACAATATACAGAGGAAATTATGAGCACAAATTTAGATTATATTTGTATTGGGGGTGGTAGTGGTGGAATTTCTTCTGCAAATCAAGCGGCCAAATATGGGAAAAAGGTCGCTATCATTGAAGCAAAATTATTAGGTGGAACCTGTGTTAATGTGGGCTGCGTTCCTAAAAAAGCAATGTGGTATGCAGGGCAAATTGCTGATGCATTACGTTATGCACCTGATTATGGCTTTGATGCGCCATTAAATAAATTCTCTTGGGAGAAGTTGATAGAAAGCCGTACTGCGTATATTGAGAGGATCCATAAATCTTATGAGCGTAGCCTTGCAAATCATTCGATAACCGTTATTAAGGGCTTTGCTAGGTTTGTTGACAATCACACCATTGAGGTAAATGGAAAACAATACACAGCTCCTCATATTACTATTGCAACAGGTGGTGGAGCCACCATTCCAGATATTTCTGGTGTGGAGCATGGCATCATATCCGATGGTTTCTTTGCCCTACAAACTCAGCCCAAACGTGTGGCTGTTGTGGGGGCTGGCTATATTGCCGTGGAAATTGCTGGCGTTCTTAATGCTCTCGGAAGTGAAACACATCTTTTGTGTCGCAAACATACCGTATTGCGTGAATTTGATCGCATGTTGTCATCAACCTTAGTTGAGGTTATGCAGAGTGAAGGGCCAACATTGCATACTAATTCTGTGCCGCAATCAGTGGTTAAAAATAAAGATGGCAGTTTAACGCTGCATTTAGAAAATGAGAATTCAATTACGATTGATTGCTTAATTTGGGCTATTGGTCGAATACCTGCAAATGATGGCATCGGGCTTGAGAATACCGATGTTACACTAGATAGTCAGCGCTTTATCGAGGTGGATAAATTTCAAAATACCAGCGCACAAGGTATCTATGCGGTGGGTGATAATACTGGAGAAATTCAACTAACCCCGGTCGCGGTTGCAGCAGGTCGCCAGCTAGGTCAGCGTTTATTTAACAATAAACGAAATGCTTGTTTAGATGCTTTATTAGTACCAACTGTGGTTTTTAGTCACCCCCCGATTGGTACAATTGGTGCAACTCAACTCGAAGCCGAGCGTGAATACGGCAAGGAAAATATAACGGTTTACACATCGCAATTTACCAGCATGTACACAGCGTTAACCGCATTGCGTCAGCCTACTCGAATGAAGCTTGTTTGTGCAGGAGATGAACAAAAAGTCGTTGGTTTACACTGTATTGGTTTTGCTTGTGATGAAATTTTGCAAGGCTTTGCTGTTGCCATAAAAATGGGAGCAACAAAAGCTGATTTTGATAGTTGTATTGCCATTCACCCAACCAGTGCAGAAGAGTTTGTTACCCTTACTTAATTAGATCGCAGCTATACCCAAGGCAATGAAAGCGCGAAGAGCATTGAGTTAATATTTACAGGTACTATTTACAGGTAATATTAATGCAATGCGATTGTTTTAAGGATTAATCCTTCTTCTTTTTAGCCCAATAAACATTAGCTTTTTTGATAGACCCATCTTTACTGGCTTTCCATTTTTTTAAAGCAGTTTTATCGAAATTAAGGTATAATTTGTCTTTATAGACAGTCCAGAAAGGTGGGTTTCCTGGGGCTATTTTATTTAGTGACATTGCGTATGCGCAGTAGCCACCATACTGTGGAGCATAATGCTTAGGATTTGTTTTAAACTTATTAAGATTATCTTTTGAAGAAAAATACCAGTCAGCTCCTTTGTATTTAAATTGATATTTCGAGGAGCCTTTAACGGGTTTTTTCTTAGTAAAATAAGCGACCACATCATACCCAGCCACCGCTTTACTACTGAAGTATCCTGTATAAATAGGCGCTAGAGCATATGCTGATGCACTAGCAAAAACAAATAACAATAATAATGTTTTTGTAAATCTATTGAAAAATTTCATACCTTCTCCCTCGAATGTTTTGTTTCTAGTTAAGTATTATGCGCAAATATTATCTAGCAAAAATGAGCCATTTCGAGGTGAGTATTGCTGTAAGAGATTGTTTTTTTTGTAAATTTTCACCTAGGACTAACGCATATTACTAATGATTTTAATAAGTTATAACACTGCATTAATAGCAATGCAAGGATCTTATTTTGTATTGTGAATCCTCATCATGTTTTCTTTGTAATACCAATAAAGCCTCATTACTTTCTCGACATATTGCTGTGTTTCAAGGTAAGGAGGAATAGTGTTCTTATAACGTCTAACGGTTCCCTCGCCTGCATTATAAGCCGCAAGTGCTAATTCTTTGGTTTCAAATTCAGCCAATAATGTCTTTAAATAAAAACTACCAGCGGTGATGTTTTGTTGCGGGTCAAAGGCATTATCAACGCCAAATCTGTTTGCTGTTTCTGGCATTAATTGCATTAATCCTTTAGCGCCGGCACGGGAAACCGCGTTGTGCTTGTAAGCCGATTCGGCTGTTATCACGGCATGAATAAATTCAGGATCTAAACTGTTTTTTTTTGCGGCTCTCATTATGATGGGGTGATATTGATACTGCAGTTTTTTATTTTTAGGTACGCGAGCATGACGATAATTCTTTTCTTTCCAATTTTTAAAGGTCGCAGGAGCCTTGTTAGTCGCACTGCGTAACAGTAATTTATAATCTTTGTTTATTTTTTTCTCTGAAAAGTGCTCATTTCCTTTTTTATCAATATAGAGATAAATATCCGCCTGACAAAGAGCTGTAAAAAACAGGCTAATAATTAGACTAGTGAATAAAATTGTTTTATTTATCATAATACTCAGCTTGATGTTGGATTATCATTAGACTGGCAATTGGTTAATGATGGTGGCGAGATAGCTACATCTAATTGCATTAACTGTTGCTCAGTTAGCAACAAATAATGGCTATAAGCAAGCTCTTTTTTGTATTATCTTGCTGATTTTGTATTTTGCAGTAACATGGATATAACTCCTTGCTTGCTGCATGGGGAGCTTAATTGGGCGCGCTGGCAAACACTATGTCAGTTGTCTGTAAATTCATGAATAAAACAAATTGTTATGCCCTATTTAAGCTTAAATTAAGTTATTTTAGCGTAATGTTTATTTGGCGTCTTAGCGTGAAGCTCCTTAAATAAAATTTTACTTAAAAACAGCCCAGTATAGCTTCCTGGTATTTTTGCAACATCTTCAGGAGTTCCCGTTGCAATGATCTCTCCGCCACCGTAACCGCCATCAGGTCCTAAATCAACTATCCAATCTGCGGTTTTAATCACATCTAAATTATGCTCGATGATAACAATGGTATTACCGTGATCGCGTAACGTTTGAATAACCTTAAGTAATTGTGCAATATCATGAAAATGAAGCCCTGTTGTTGGCTCATCAAGAATATATAACGTTTTGCCGGTATCGCGTTTTGACAACTCTTTAGCAAGTTTTACGCGTTGTGCTTCACCGCCAGATAAAGTAGTTGCAGCTTGCCCTAAACGAATATAAGAAAGCCCAACATCAACAAGTGTTTTTAGTTTTCGCGCAATAACCGGAATTGGCTCAAAAAATTTATAAGCTTCTTCAACTGTCATCGCTAAGGTTTCATGAATATTCTTGCCTTTGTATTTAATAGAAAGAGTTTCACGGTTATAACGTTTACTTTTACAAACATCGCATGGTACATAAACATCAGGTAAAAAGTGCATTTCGACTTTGATCACGCCATCACCTTGGCAAGCTTCACAGCGGCCACCTTTTACATTAAAACTAAAGCGCCCAGGCTTATATCCACGCGATCGAGATTCTGGCGTAGCGGAAAATAGCTCGCGCATCGGGGTGAAAATCCCGGTGTAAGTTGCAGGGTTTGATCTTGGTGTGCGCCCGATGGGGTTTTGGTTGATATCGACAACCTTATCAAGATGAGATAAACCTGATATTTTTTTGTAAGGAGACGCTTTAGCTGTAGTGGCTTTATTTAATGTTCTTTGGGCAATTAAAAAAAGTGTATTATTGATCAATGTTGATTTTCCAGAGCCTGATACGCCTGTAACACAAGTTAACACACCAATCGGAATTTCAAGGTTTACTTCTTTTAAATTATTGCCTGAAGCTTTATCAATCTTTATCCATTTATTGGTTAGAGGTGTTCGATTGCTGGGGATTGCAATTTTTTTTCGACCACTTAGATAATCGCCAGTCAATGAGTTTTTAGCTTTAATGATTTGTCTATATGTGCCTTGGGCAATGATTTCACCACCATGAATTCCTGCACCAGGGCCGATATCAATAATATGATCAGCTTGTTTAATGGCATCCTCGTCATGCTCAACCACAATGACGGTATTACCTAAATCTCGTAAATGAGTCAATGTTTTAAGTAATCGTTCATTATCGCGTTGATGCAGTCCAATCGAAGGCTCATCAAGCACATACATCACACCCATAAGCCCCGCGCCTATTTGGCTTGCAAGGCGAATTCGTTGAGCCTCTCCGCCAGAGAGCGTATCAGCGCTACGCGCTAAACTCAAATAATTAAGTCCAACATTGACCAGAAAACTCAAACGTTCAATAATTTCCTTTAAAATTTTATCGGCTATTGTTGCTTTTTGTCCTGTTAATTTCAATGTTTTAAAAAAGCGCTCAGCCTCGAATATTGACAGTTGGGCGATATGGGGCAGATTTACATCATTAACAAAAACATGGCGAGATGATTTTTTTAGGCGTGAGCCATGGCAACTTGAACAAGGTTGGCGGTTCATGTATTTACTTAAATATTCTCGAGCAGCATGAGAATCAGTTTCTTTAAAACGTCTCTCACGATTTGGAATTACACCTTCAAAAGAATGTAAGCGCGAGACAATATCACCACGATCATTACTATATGAAAAAGAAATCTTGGTATTTCCACTGCCATATAAAACAATATTTTGTTGCTTTTTAGTGAGCTTTTCAAAAGATGTTTTGTCAGAAAAATTAAAGTGTTCACAAACACTCAGTAACAGGCCATAATAGTAATTAGATTTATGACTCCAACCTTTAATAGCACCAGCAAAAAGACTTAATTTTCTGTCCGTGATAACGAGGTTTTCATCAAAATACTGCTCAACACCCAAGCCATCACAGGTTTCACACGCACCAGCTGGATTATTAAAAGAAAAAATTCGTGGTTCAAGTTCATTAATGCTATAGCCGCATTGTTGGCAGGCAAAATTTGCAGAAAAGAGCTGCTGAGGCTTGTCTTTATCCATAAAGGCTAAAATAGCATTACCACTGCCTAAATTTAATGTAGTTTCCAGCGATTCAGCTAAGCGCTGCTTTAAATCATCACGCACTTTAAAGCGATCAACCACCACCTCAATCGTATGCTTTTTATGTAACTCTAATGTTGGAGGATCGCTTAAATCACAAATTTCTCCATCAACCCGCGCCCGCAAAAAACCTTGTGTACTAAGTGCCTCAAATGCCTTAACGTGCTCGCCTTTGCGCTCTTTAACTATCTCAGCGAGCAACATCATTTTACTGCCTTGAGGATTATCTAAAATCGCATCAACCATCTGACTAACTGTTTGCGCATTAAGAGTTATATTATGCTCAGGGCATCGTGGATCACCAATACGAGCGAAGAGAAGACGCAAGTAATCATGAATTTCAGTAATGGTTCCAACGGTTGATCGTGGATTATGAGATGTTGATTTTTGCTCGATTGAAATAGCAGGCGAAAGTCCTTCAATATGATCTACATCAGGCTTTTCCATTAAAGACAAAAACTGCCGCGCATAAGCCGATAATGATTCAACATAACGGCGCTGGCCTTCTGCGTAAAGCGTGTCAAAAGCCAGTGATGACTTTCCAGAGCCTGAAAGCCCTGTTATAATAATGAGTTGATCGCGTGGAATAGTAAGATCTATATTTTTTAAGTTATGTGTTTTTGCACCGCGAATTTCTATATTATTTACCATCAAAGCAATCCTTTATATAGCCGCTATTAATAAAGATATAAAATTTAGCCAACTGTGAAGGTGATTGAGTCGTAGTAGAAAGTTAAGGATCTACGAGATGCTCAAACGAAGGACTGAATTATTTTATCCAAGCAGATGATAAGTGATTAACTGTGATTGGTCTATACCCAAGTTACTTTAAATTTAAAATGCGTAGTTAGCCACAGCTCTCTGATCAATTCATGGTGTAATATGAGATAGTGGCCCGTCCGTTTCGATTGCAACATTCGATGCTGGAGTAATAATAACCTAATATTGCGCCTTGCTCTGATCATCTAGATCGTAACTGATGTTGCATTTTGAGGCCATGGGGATATCATTGAGATAGCAATTTTATGTATAGTATAGCAGATAACTTTTCTTGCTTATTTTTCACCTTGAGGTAGCTATACTTAAATCTTGACAATAATTTGAATGATTTAGTTTATCTTTAATATCATACTTGAAGAAGAGTAATAGATAGCTGGGCTTGTTGTTATAAGGGATTATTATGCTTAGTGAAAAAGAAATTTTAACAATGCAAAATAGACAGTTTGCAGCTGAGAGTGCGCTTAGATATTTTAAAGAGGTAAAATCTGTTAATTCGCCTAATATCCCCGATAAGGTATGTGAACTATATCCACAGCATGAAAGAGGCTCTAATTGGGATCATTTAATTGTTGATCAATATAGAGAAAAATATCCTTTATCTATTATGAGAGCAATTTTCTGTTCATTAAAAACTGGTACTGGTCGTTGTTTTGAAAAGGCATCGATCTGTTACTCATCTATAGCTTGTAACCCTAGGATCATTACTAATTCAAGTGTAATTATTTGTGACTTAATAGATTATGATCATACGTTTATTCTTATCACTGGCAAATTTATTAAAAATTTGTTTTATAAAACATTAAAGGATTTAAGTGTATGTACTATGGTTCTAGATGCTTGGACTGAAGATTGGTATTTTCCTAATTTAGATTCAATTACAGAATATAGATATAATTTAAGGCATATAGCAGATCCATGGCAAGAGGAAATAAGAAATCTGTGTAAACATAGTGAATTTAAGCAAAATGATATACCTTTAGAAGCAGATGTTGATAGTGACCCTAAATGTCGTCCGTATTATTGATCATATGGGTAGCATGGGTAGATACCTATGCAATGATGGAAATGCAACGTCGGCTGCGAACTAGAAATACCAGCCGTTACGTCCTTGACAAACGTTGAGCCAGCGCAGGCGTATTTTAATATAAAAATAGTCACGATCACCAATCAAGGTCGAAATTCAACACCAGCATATTGATAATAGTTGACGTTATTTACTTCATGTACTCACGCAAAAATATTAAACTATATTTTTTATAACCACTGATTGACGTCCTCAGTGTAATTGGTCTGATGCAGAGTGTATTTTACCTCAAAACATTTATTGATTTAATAAGCAAGGCACGTATACTCGTGGTTTTTAATGTTCATAAATTAAAAACAATATCATTATAGTTAATTAACCATCCTTTTATATTCTCTATGTTATTTTTGCCTATGTTACAGATAACGTCCTTACACACTACATAATAAGGCACTATAAAATGACCAATATTTTATTTGATGGATTTGGGACCTCTCATATTCAGATGCTATTGCACGATGAACTATATAAAAATGGCAAGGGTCCGAAGAAAGTTCCTATTTTTAGCGTATTTAGTGAGAAGGAAAAATATTTACTAAAACGCACAGTAGATAAAGCCCTAGATGTTATAAACCTTGCATACTTGCATGCTGGGGAGAACTTGATTTTTTATGCTGATACGGTACAATTATGGTTCGGATCCTCTTCTGAAAATTTCATAAATCATATAGATGGTTGTATCAAAAGCTTGCATAAAATATTTCAAAAGGATGATGAAACATTTATAACATATCGTTGATATGCGCAAGCAAAAAATACCATATGAGATCGAGACTTATGAAGCAACAGCTAAAATGGAAAAGTACAATAAGCCCCCGTATGGTCATCAGGAAAAATAACAAGAAAGTTCTTATGGTCTGCTGGAGAGCTGGATTTTGCCTTAGTACATCAAACATGTAAGCCATTTGATCTGCAACATGCAGGTCATGGCATGCGTATTTATGTTGGCCCTGCTCTACTAGATAAAAATATCCCAATGGAAGTCAGATCACGTAACCTCATTTATAGATTAGTCCAAAAAACATTAAACATGTTTATACATAACCAGCACACCATTGGGAGACCATCAGAATACCTATCACACACATCCGAAGTGTGTAAAAGAGTAGCCGCCACTAATGATTTTGTTGCACTTAGACATCCTGGTTGCTGGGTCTTCTTTCTCAATAGTTTTAGATATACAGATCCGTTTGAAATACCACCATGGCTCTTTAACGAGGAAGTAATATACGGAGGTTGAAATCCAAGCAACACGAAACTAAAATGCAGAGCTGAAACCTTAGTGAATAAAAAAACAACAGCATATCTTAGTGTATGATTGAAACGTTCGATAGAAGCTGTTAAACGTGACTATTATAGCCGAAAAAGCAGGGAGTATTTATTCCTATTTTATGAAAGCCCGTTATGGTAAACAATCATGGGATGATTAAACTCTGCAAACTCTGCAAACTCTGCAAACTCTGCAAACTCTGCAAACTCTGCAAACTCTGCAAACTCTGCAAACTCTGCAAACTCTGCAAACTCTGCAAACTCTGCAAACTCTGCAAACTCTGCAAACTTTCCTACTTGATAATAAATCTTTATTGAATAGGGGGATATTTGTAACTGTTCTTTATTTCGCTGATGGTTTTGCAAAAGAGCTAGGTGGAATTATTCAAAGTACTGCACATATACCCATGCAACGAAAAAATGCAACGTCAGCCGCGATCTCGATAATCAGAGTAAGGAGCCGCATGAGGTAATGGTTATTCCCTTTTCGAATGTTGAGCGCAAGGCTGCTTCCTTTCATATAAAAACCGAGTTATCTCCCCAACGGGCGCGGCTCCTTGCACCAATTTGCATTGTTATAAAATCTCCCACGATAATAACTATACCTCAATTTTAGGCATCAAATATCGGCACAATTTGCCTTGCTGATTTTGCATTTCGATCGTCACATGGGTATAGAGATAAGATTTTTTATTGTTGATGCCACTAAGCAGCATGGGTATATGCCCATGCTAAAGTGAGTGCTGCTAAATGAGTTAACTATAGCCGCAACTACATCCGCAACTACAGCCATTTATGACGGGCATAAAAAAGGTTAGCAAACGCTACGCTTACTCACCTTTAGTTATATGGTGGCCCCTCCCCGACTTGAACGGGGGACCTGACGATTATGAGTCGTATGCTCTAACCAACTGAGCTAAGGGGCCTAATTTGTGCTTGTCGTGCGTTTAACTAATAAGTTTCTAATTTGTGGTGCGATTATATATATTAAAAATAAGATGTCTATAAACTTAATGCTGTTTGCTTCAATATCGATCATTAATAGGCTTTTATTTTTTATTGTATGAATAAACATTGAACAACTGCCGATAAATACACCACATTTTAAGTAGTCGTCATGATAGCGTACTTGAGATTACTCGTCTATAAAGCTTCGCAGTGTTTCACTTCGACTTGGGTGGCGTAATTTACGCAATGCTTTTGCTTCAATCTGACGGATACGTTCACGAGTCACATCAAACTGCTTACCTACCTCTTCGAGTGTATGATCTGTATTCATATCAATTCCAAAGCGCATACGTAATACTTTTGCTTCTCTTGCAGTAAGCCCTTCTAACACTTCACTGGTTGCAGTTTTAAGGCTGGAACTCGTCGCATTATCAACTGGTAAAGCAATGGTTTCATCTTTAATGAAGTCCCCTAAATGAGAGTCATCATCTTCACCTATGGGTGTTTCCATTGAAATAGGCTCTTTGGCAATTTTAAGCACTTTACGAATTTTATCTTCTGATATCATCATGCGCTCTGCTAATTCATCTGGTTGTGCCTCTCTGCCCATTTCTTGCAACATTTGTCGAGCGATACGGTTAAGTTTATTGATCGTTTCAATCATATGCACAGGAATACGAATAGTACGTGCTTGATCGGCGATTGAACGCGTTATCGCCTGACGGATCCACCATGTGGCATAGGTTGAAAATTTATAACCACGGCGGTATTCAAACTTATCAACGGCTTTCATTAAACCGATATTGCCTTCTTGAATAAGATCAAGAAATTGTAAACCACGGTTTGTGTATTTTTTAGCAATAGAAATAACCAAACGTAAGTTTGCTTCAACCATCTCTTTCTTGGCACGTTTCGCTTTCTTTTGACCAATACTCATTATACGAGAAATTTCTTTGAGATCGAAAATAGTTAACATGGTTTGCGTTTCTACAGCAATCATCTTGCTAATACATCTATTTAACTCAAGCTTCATCCCTAAAATACGCTTAGTATATGCTTCATCACTTGAGAGTAGCGTCTCTAACCAAGTGGTATTTGTTTCATTGCCTTTAAATAATTTGATAAAGATTTTTTTAGGTACGCCGCTTTGTTCAACACAAATTTTAAGGGCTAAGCGCTCTTGTACGCGAATGATATCCATTGATGAGCGAATACTCTTCACCATGGCATCAAATTGCTTAGGCGTAAGCTTGAAAAGTTGAAAGTATTCAGCTTGCTCATGAATTGCTTCACGCGTTGCATTATGCGAGCGCCCGTTTTTCTCTATTGAATCTTCAACGATTTTATTTAAGCGGCGAAGCTCAGTGAATTTCTCTTTAGCTTCAATAGGGCAAGGCCATTTTAGATCATCTTCATCTGCATCGTCAGTTTCATTGTTTTCTTTTTTATCTTGATCCGCTAGCGACAATTCAGAGCCAATATTAATCGCACTGACAGACAGCGTTAATTCATCATCTAGATTAACAAAACCCGTGATCATATCTGTTAGTTTTAGTTCATCTGCAAGGTAGCTATCCCATTTATCAAGCAGCCCAATTATCGTTTTTGGGTATTCAGATACGGCATTTTGAACTATGATAATGCCTTCTTCAATGCGTTTTGCGATGATAACTTCGCCTTCGCGCGTCAATAACTCAACCGTGCCCATTTCGCGCATATACATGCGGACAGGATCAGTTGTTCGACCAGTTTCAGATGCAACCGTTGCGAGCACTTGAGTGGCAGCTTCAACAGCATCGTCATCTGCTGTATCATTATTATCTTCACTCAATATCATCTCGTCATCATCTGGCGCGGTTTCATAAACTTTAATACCCATATCACCCATCATTTGGATAATATCTTCAATTTGATCTTCTTGAAAAACATCTTGTGGCAGATAATCATTAACTTCTGCTTGGGTTAAGAAGCCTTTCTCTTTACCTTTGAGGATAAGTTCTTTAAGTTGAAACTGAGCTGTTGAAGCCATACGATACCGTCCAAAGTAGATATTAAAAAAAAACAGGTAGCAAATTATACGCATATTTTACTTTTTTTCAATTGAATTATTGTTTTGACCGAAAATTTTGTAAAAATAAATACATATTCTCTTTTTAAGAGTAATTTACGAATTTAATTCGTTTGCTATCACATGGGTATAGTTGCAGATCAATTGGTATAATAAAATTGAGGCATTGACAACAAAAGTCGAATACTTGTATTATAACTTGCATGGCAGACTGTTTCCTTGCATTGTATATCGCTGTAAGCTTGCATGTTTTCGTCGAGCAGTATACAATTTCTTGCATGGTAACTTGTGTTTTGCTTGGGTGATATTTGTCCGCTACTTGCATGGTAATTTGCACATTTGCGTTGCTGATATTTTGTCAACTACTTGCATGGTAATTTGCATTTTGCTTGCATGGTAATTTATTTGCTAATGACTATATAGATATGATTTTAAAGATCATTCATCATGAAGCTTCTCGAATTTTAAAGTAAGGTTGCATGTGGTTATGATCAGTCTATTTTTAATTTTTGAGCGCAAAATAGTCATCTTTTCATAAAAAAAATGAGTTAACAACCACACCGTAAGATGCATGGTAAATATCTTGGTTGTCTTTTTTTAGATTAACCAGAAAAATGACTAACGGATCCACTGTCATGGCTATTATTGTCTATGGCGTTGGGTTAAATTAAAATCATCTAAAATGGCATAAAAAGCAGGTAGCACCAGAATAATTAAACTGGTCGCCGCGAGCAAACCAAAGATAATAGCAATGACTAATGGAATAAGTATTTGTGCTTGTAAACTTTGCTCTAGTAACAGTGGTAGCAAGCCTACAGCTGTGGTTGCACTGGTAATCAAAATCGCACGTAAGCGCTGCTGTGTTGCCAAAATAGCCGCGCGTTTTATATCGCCAAATTGGGCTAAATCTTTTTTAATAAATTGAACCAATAAAATAGAGTCATTAACTACTATTCCAGCTAAAGAAGCAAAACCAAGCATTGATGGCATTGTTAAGTTATATCCTAATAACAGGTGCCCCCAAATTACTCCCATCAATGCCAGAGGAATAGCAACAATAACAATAATAGGTTCGATATAACTTCTAAATTGATAACTTAAAATTGCAAAAATCGCAAACAGACCAATTAAGAAGGTCGTAAGCATTGAGCTACCCGTTTCTGCAGAAGATTCAGTTTCACCTTTTAAATGAACAATTAACCCTGGGTATCGCGCTTGCAGGTGTGGTATAAAATCATCCTTTACTTTTTTCATTACCACTGCTGTATTATTCATTTTTCCATTAATGTCACCATGTAATGTTAACGTGCGTAAGGAATTTACACGCGATATTTTATTAACACCGCGTTGATAAGTAAATGACACAAGATTTGCCAGTGGAATTGCCTTTCCATCGGCGACAATGATCGGAAAATCAGCGAGTGTTTTAAACTGACTACGATCTTTATGATCCAAGCGGACATCAAGCTCTACACTTTCATTATTAATGTGCAAATCATCGACTTTAACCCCAAAAAATGCGCTGCGTAATTGATTGGCGACTAATCGTCCTGTGACTCCATAATGTTCAGCACCAGGCAGTAACGTCATCTGAATTTCAGGTTTACCATCGCGTAGATCTGCAAGCAAGTTTTGCATGCCGGCAAATTTTTTCAGGTAAGCGCTAAGATCATGGCCAGCTGATTTTAATACATGAATATTTGAGTGACTAAGTTCTATTTCTACATTTCGACCAGCTGGACCTTTTGCAGGAATGCGCACCATAAAGGAGCTTACGCCTGTTAATTTACCTATTTGAGACTTTAGCTTAGTTTGAAAGTCGGCCAATCTAGTGCTTCTAATTTGTGTATCTAAGAGATCAATAAAAATAGTGGCAGCATTTTCACCGCGCTCATTGGCATCAATATTTAGTCCATATTGGACAATTGTGTTTGCGATAAGCGGTTGTTGATTAGGTTGTTCTTTTTGATAAAAGTCATTGACTGTTTTAAGATCTTTTTCGATTTTTTTGACTGTTTTTTGTGTTTCTAAAAAGGGTGTGCCAGGAGGCATTAATAAAGTTATTTGTAGATGATTTCCTTCTAACTCAGGAAATGGCGTAAACTTGAGTATACCGCTTATTGGCATTGCAAGGCTAAAAATGAATAAAAATACCACGGCCGCTGTAAAAAAGTAGCGATGATCAATTATTTTAGAGATAATTTTAGGAAGAAACTCAGCGCGTATTTTCGCAAACAATTTATTAAATCTGATTTTTAACGCAATTGATTTAATGTCTTTTGAGCTATTTTGCTTCGAGCGATATAGATGGTGAGGCAGAATAAAAAAGGCTTCAATAAGTGATATCACAAGGGTAATAACTAATACAATAGGGACAACTTTTAAGACCCTTCCCATGTCTCCTTGAAGAAAAGCAAGTGATCCGAAAAGAGCTATAGTGGTTAAAAAAGAAGAAACTATTCCAGATTTTACATTATTTATTCCATCAACTATTGCTTGAAGTTTATCTTTTTGTTTTTCAAGTTGCGTCGCAATACTTTCCGAGAGGACAATAGCATCATCCATCAATAAACCAATCGCAATTAATAAACCAACAGAACTAAGCATGTTTAACGACATCCCAAATTTTGCCATAACAAAAAGAGAAGCAAGAAACGATACAGGTAAGCCCATTGAAACCCAAAATGCATAGCGCCACGGGAAAAATAACCACATTACTAAAAATACTAAAAAAATACCTTGAATACCATTTGATGCAAGCATGTTAATGCGATCTCTTGCAAGTGAGGCCATATCTCGTGTAACCGTTAAATGTACCGAAGAAGGTGTTAGGTGTTGTTCTTTCTTTATAAAGTCGCTAATGCGATCATAAACTTTAATAGCATCTGCATTATCTTTCTTCTGAATTTCAAGTAAAGCGCCAGCTTGCCCATTTATTTCAATTCGATCTTCAACGAGCTCAAAGCTTCGATCAATTTTTGCAATATCGCCTAGGTACACGTTTCCACCTTCTTTTTTAGCAGAAATAACGATTTTTGCCAGCGCGCGCGGGGTTTGTTTTTCATCATTAAAACGTAATAACAATGTGCGCTCAGCGGTATAAATTTGCCCGCTAGGAATAGTTATATTTTGCTCGGAGATGCGTTTGGCAATATCAGACACAGTGAGATTAAGTTGGCGCAGTTTTTGTAAATTTAGTTGTACGCGTAATTGTGGCTCTGAAAAGCCTGAAATGTTTATTTTAGCAACTCCTAGGATCCTTTTCATGCGGCGCTTTAAGTGTTCAACATATTCTTTGAGTTCAACGCGGCCCATATTTGATGCGACACCAATAGAAACAACAGGATCATAAACAAAGAGTTGTTTAATCGTAATTTTTTCTACTTCATCAGGTAAATTAGCAATTCCATCAACGCTGGTGCGAATATCGCTAATAAAGCGGCCTACTTCACCTGTTTTTCGGTCCATTTCAGCAATGGTTGTTGCCATTCCTTCAGTTGCTTTACAGGTGAGCTTTGTTAAATGATTGATCCCCTCGAGCGTATCTTCTAATGGCAAGCAAATTGCTTGTTCGACATCGCTAGGGCTTGCGCCAGGATAAGGTATTAGCACTTCAACTTTTATGCGTTTGAAATTAGGGAATGTTTCACGTTTCATTTCTGGTATCGCTAAAATGCCAAGCAATATCAATAAAATCATTAACAAATTAGCAGCGGTCGGATGAGCTATAAAAAAACGGAACATATTACTCTCCTTGTGCGCGGCTTATTTTTAAATTTTCAATGATCTTTAGCTTTAATCCTGTGACTGCAGGCAAAATATCGGTGGTAAGAATAACATCGCCTTCCTTGATGCATTTAGGCGCGATAGCAACCCAATTATTACGGGTAAACAAAACATTAGCAGGTTGTATATTTAGACGATTATTTTTATCAACAAGGTAGATCCTGTCACCATGTAATGCTTTTTTAGGTATGACAAGGTGCTCTTTTGCAATGCCTTCAATCTTTACTTCCACAAACATACCACTAATTAATGGCAGGTTTGTATTGACCTGTTGAATGTGGGATTTTAAATCAAGGGGGATTTCAACCAAAACGCCAGTGGTGCCAACGTGCAAATCTACTTTTCCTGAAATACGTACAAGTCGCCCTTGCCATATTCCATTGGTTAGGCCATGATGAAATTCAACGTGAACAGGCAATTTTAATCTTGCAACCTGAGGTAGTTTACTGGCAGATAAAAGGGAAGATTTTGGAAATGTAGCTAATAAATGGCGTAATTGGTACACTGGGATCTGAGCTTCAACTTCCATCAAACTATCATTTTGTGCTGTTAATAATGTTTGACCAATACTGCTATATTCACCGACTTCAATGTTAACTTGTTCAATTCTCCCATCAAAAGGCATGTTTATTTGGGTGTGCGTTAAATCGATATTAGCTTGTTGAATTTTGCTTTTTGCCTGTGAATTGGATGCTTTAATCGCATTTAAGTGTGCAGGCATTTGCTTTAACTGCGCATTAAGCTCCTTTATTTTTAACTGTTGTTTTATGTAAGTTCGTTGTTGTTTTTCAAGTTGAGATTTTGAAATTGTACCAGATTTACTCAATGAACGTTGGCGATTATATTCTTTTTTTTCAAGGGCTAAGTTACTTTTTTCAAGCTTTAAGGATATCGCCAATTTTTCTTTTTCAATGGCAAGTTTAGCAAACTCAGTTTGTATAGCCTCTTTATTAGCAATAGCAGTTTCAAGTGCTAAATCATAGGGTGTTGAGTCTATTTTAAGTAGAAGCGTGCCTTTTTTAATCAACGCGCCGCGCGCTAGTTTCTCGTATTTATAAACAATCGCACCTTTGATTTGAGATAGACCTTTCCACTGAACTTTCGGCTTGATAACCCCAAAACCTCGAATTAAAGGCGCAATATATTTTTTCTTTATTATTGTTGCATGAACACTATGCTGAATTTCAGTTTTTTCGGAAGAAACCTCAGTTGTCATTAATTTCTTCAAGCCCAAAGTGATCAATATTCCTACAATAACGGCCAGTAAAATCCATTTTAGTTTTAGCATTTGTGCTCACCTAAAAAATAATTATTTTTAGTATAATCGTAATTATTAATGATAATTGTGAGATAAGTTTGTTTTGTGCACATGGCTATATGTTTAATAAGTGAAGCGACCTGTCAATAAATGAAACAGGCTATTGATTTTTACAAATCATCAATTATACTCGGGAAGTAGATGAAAATGTAGTTTGCAAAGAATACCTAGATTTAATCAATTATTTACAAGGAGTATAAAATGGAATTAGATAAAAAAATAATCGATATTTACTTTGGTGTGGAAAGTTCAGATGGCAAAGAAAGCGGTAGCGATGGAAAAGAAGGCAGCTGTGATAGTGACAATATCGCTGCGTTAACGCAAAGCGCAGCAGGAGCTGATGCTTTTGTATTCTAGAAATCACTTGCTAACTTTCATGAGTAATCGATTATCATCTTACACCGAGCTGAAATGAAATTTGGTAGAAAACTCTAAATTTAATCAGTTATGTACATGGAGTATGCAATGGAAGCAGAGAAAGAACAAATCGATATTTACTTTGGCCTCATCTATAGTTCAGATGGCAAAGAAGGCGGTAGCGATGGAAAAGAAAGCGGCAGTGATAGTGACAATATTGCTTTGTTAACGCAAAACGCAGCAGGTGCTGGTGCTTTTGTATTCTAGAAACCACCAGCTAACTTTCACTAGTTATCGATTATCAGTTTACACTGAGCTGAAATGAGGTTCGGTAGAAAACTTTAAATTTAATCAATTATTACAGGGAGTATTAAATGGAATCAGATAAAAAAACAATCGATATTTACTTTGGCGTCCTCCAGAGTTCGGATGGCAAAGAAAGTGGTAGCGATGGAAAAGAAGGCAGCAGTGATCATGACAATATTGCTGTGTTAACGCAAAACGCAGCAGGCGCTAATGCTTTTGTATTTTAAGAACATCATTCTTAATGTTTTAAAAAGGAAGCTTACGCTTCCTTTTTAATTTAACTCGGAGATTTTAATATGAAATTACTTAAATTTTCAACCCTAGTTGCTACTTTAGCTATTAGTATCCCTGCCTTATCAGCAGGAGTATGTCAACACTATCCTGGCTCTACAATTTGCGGAAAAGGTGAAGTTAACAATGTGACGGCTTATGGAGTAGCGACATTAAATGGCACCACGGTAGACCAAACGACAGATGTCAGTGGCGCGCTAACAGCAATCGACGCGAACCTGAACATGGCGAGTGTAAAAGGCTCCGCTATTTTACAAAATACCACCGTAAACGGCACCAATCACTTTTTTGGAGGTTTCAACACCAAAGGTAGCACGTTTAAAAAAACACTGACCATTTCTTCAAATGATGTAACACTAGTTGATACCAAAACTGTCGATGTTTTACTGGGAGATGTAAGCCCAGTTGGTACACAAAAACTTCATCTAAAGGGCAATACATTGATTAATGGTGATGTTACTTTTAAGCAAGGCCATGGCATAGTCTACCTATCTGGCAATGCTCAGGTATCAGGTCAAGTAAACGGTGGAAAGGTGGTGCATGAGTAAATGAAATTTGAAAATCAGATACAGCAGGTAATTCATTTACCTGCGTTTACTGGAGAAGGACAAGGCTTATGCTTTCAATTAACGCTTAATTGCCAGGCATTTTCCAACAAGCACGAAAATAATGTTACAGCAACTGGCGCATTTGCATCTTCTTTCTTGCCTTTTTTTGAGCGCATTCGTGCGATATTGCTATCATTACAAGCAAGCTGGCGCATATTGGATCAATGTAGTATTAATATTCATGCTGAATACCCTGAATTTCGTGTCGCTGATTTTCAATCGGCCGGGCTTGGAATTGCAGTCGCTTATTATAATGTAGCACGTGCTCTAAATGGTTCAACGATAGTTCCAAACATTACAGGCACAGGGGCTATTAGACTAGATGGTAGTGTAACGGAAGTGCGAGGGGTTATCAGTAAAAAGCATGCTGTTGAAAAGCTCCCCGCCAATACGCAATTAATCGTACCAGATGATATACAACATCTTTCCAAATTACACGGCACATTATGGAAAACAATTCATGAAACTGATAGTACTTACTAATAACGCTAATGATCCAATAGCATCCACCCTAAAAAATGACGCATATATTATCGAGTTGGATACCTTGCTTAATAAAATTGATATTTGCGATAAAATCACCCAGAAACAAACGAATATCCATTGGACCCATGATGACTATACGATCCAAAATAGTAAAGATACTATTTTACTCAATCGGATTTGCCATCTTGGTTTAGAGGAAGTGAAAAATTTTGCCTCGGAAGATCGATTGTATTCGCTGCTTGAGTTACAAGCCTATCTTGGTTTTGCTGTGAGTAATTTTAAAACACTTAATCAACATAAATCGAGCAATGGAACTGAGCCATGTTTACCTTTACCAAACCAATGGGAAATTATTAAAAAGAATACGGATGTGAGCGTGCCTAATTATTACTGGGGAGATCCACGTTTTAACCATTTACCATTAGAAAAGCGTATTTTTAATGACATTTATAATTACAATCAATGGCGTGCGAACGAAGCGAATGATGAGCGTATACAATTTTGTTATCAGCGTCCGCCAGGCTCTCCTTATTTTGTACTATCTATTGGCCAAGAATCTATTATTACGCCTTTTGAAGATAACTTACCAGAGCCTCCTAGTATTCTTAGCACAATAGCTGAACGCTGCCGGCAAACCCTCAAGTTATATATTGCTGAAAGTTTATTTTTTATTAGCAAGAACTGTATTACCTTTGGCTTTATGAGCCCGCTTGTGAACGTCAGTCAAAGAAATGCCAATTTCAACGCATTTTGCCATCAAACCATTACAAGAGATCATCATGAAGCATAGTTTTATTCCCCAAAAACATAGGCCAGAACAAGTCGGTTCCAAACTCAGCACAACGAGTCAAGGTGCTCTCTTTGATTTCGATGACGCATTATTTGCTGAACATCCCGATCAGATTTATAGCTTGTGTATTGGGCCAAGAAATGACCGAGTTCTACAATTAATTGATCGACATATTCAATTGTCTGGGCCAATTAAAATTGTCTATTTAGATGATTTATTAGATAATTGGAGTTTTGTTTGCCGCGATGGCAACACTCAATTCGTAATACATGAGCCATATCTAGGAAATTGTATTATTGATCCACAGCTTATTTATTATCGTGCAGGACTGTTTGACGAAACACATCCAAATTGGAGCGCATTGCATCAACTCTCGCAGTTACTGGACCTATGGCCTAAATCTATTCTTTGTAGCCCATTAAAACATAATTTTAACAACTCCAAGCCATATCAAATGACACAAAGTTTAGCAAAGGCGTGCCAAATTAGTGAGAAGTTGGTTGACCTGCCAGAAACCTATATCATCAAAGGACAATCTGCTTGGAAACATATTCAAAACAAAGATCTCATTGTTAAGTCTCTATCAAGCTGTCATTCCGATGTTGTTGATAAAACAGTATTTGCTGCATGGGGGCAGGCCAAACTCGATTATCTACCGACCCTTTTTC
Source organism: uncultured Psychromonas sp. (assembly GCA_963682165.1). Lineage (GTDB taxonomy): Bacteria > Pseudomonadota > Gammaproteobacteria > Enterobacterales > Psychromonadaceae > Psychromonas. Next base: position 667,991 of record OY821666.1, read on the forward strand.
AGTCTATTACTCCTGGTGATGATATACGTGTTCATTATTTTCGTGGCCACTTTTCAGCAAAGCTAATAAAAAAACAAGTGTCGAGCAATTATCGCTATTTCTCCGACGTAAAAAAAATGCAAGAGTATTCGTTAAACCAAGCCGCCAAGAATTTTTGTAAAAAAGTAGCTGAAATAGAAGATAATGAATTGTTAGGTCTTGACTTTCTGTTGCAAGAAAATGGCCAGTTAATCTGTTTAGAAGCCAACCCAGGTCCTGGTTGGAGTGCATTTCATCACGATGAATCACCGCTAGGTGAATCATTTGTCGCACATTTTCTTCGTGGTTTATCTCATGATTAAGCTTAAATATTTTAAGTTTGCTTGTATTCTAAACTCACTATTTCTGATCATCCAATATATTAGCGCCTTAACGTATTTTTTAACACAGGGAACGTTATTTACCATGGCTATTTCTCATAAGCCGCAATGGTTAAGTTTAAGCCAACTAATTATCTTGTTTATTAGCAGTAAAGCGCTGATGCTGATTGCGGATGTACTACAGCGTAATCTTGTTGACTATGTCAGTGTTCGTGAAGTTAACTATCAATTTTTACAATGCTTCCCCCGGCAACTTTATCGTGACCAAGCACCCCTTGCCGGACATTTTTTTACCATGATCAATGATAATTTCAACCAACTGATTCGCCATAAACTTGGCATTTATCATAATCGAATCACTTTTGTGCTGGTCGGTTTAATTTACTTAAGCTTTTTAGTTTATTCTCGTTTTAATTTGGGTGGCATATTAGTATTGGTCTTATTCTTTCTTGTTTTTTTAAATCAATACATTTGGGGAAACTCAATAGATAAAAACATAACTGACAATGAACGCCATAAGCGATCGATCATCACTTGGATAGATGAATATTTTCGTGGCTTTAAAGAAATTAATCGTATTTGGCCTCAAGCGATTAAGAACCAAGATTGGGCAAAGCAAGTACTGTCAAGCTTTGCTCGCAGTAAAGAAAAGTTAGTGAATTACTTTCTCATCATGAATTCAACAAGTCAATTACTAGTTGAGATACCTTTTGTTGCTATCACTGGGTTCATTATTTTAGAAGTCTATGGGCAGCAACTTAGTTTACCATTGGCCTTTGCTTGGTTTGGTATTGCACAATTTATATTACAGGCATCACAGGGTCTTGCCAAAAACATTGAACTGAAAAAAAAATATAAGGCGCAATACAATGAGCTTAGTGAGTTTTTTAGTACTTTTAATGCTCCGGCAAAGCAACTAACAGCAAATATAGATAATAACGCTGACAATATTTATGAATTTACCTTGCAAAATAAGGCGATAATACGTTTAAGTAGCCAGTCAGGGATCCAGTTAGTAGATGCTCCTAATGGCGCTGGGAAAACCACCCTGTTAGATACATTACTTGATTATGATCGCCATGCCAGCTTTCATCAAACCCAAGTTCTGCAAGCTTATAAAAAGGCTGTTCTGCCGCAGGCAATTAGGCTAATTGATCGAGAGTGTGTGGTATTTCACGCTTTTTCTTGCTTTAGCCAGCAAATTACGGGACCGGATCAAAATATATCACTCAATGCATGCTGCGAGCAAATCAAAGGACATCTGGAAACGTTTTGCCCTGCCTCGATCAGTGAAGTATGGGCCACACGTCTACAACAATTAGGGGATGCCTACGATAAACGTTCAGAGAAATCGTTGTCTTCTGGTGAAAAAGTATTGCTTTCGTGGGCGCGAAATTGGTTTGCTTGGCAAGATAATGTTAGGATTTTGATTTTGGATGAGTGTGATGCGGTTTTAGATCGTGATAATCAGGCTTTATTGTACACAACTTTAAAACAATTGGCGGAACATTTAGCTATTTATCTGGTGTCTCACACCTTAGCGCAGTCAGGGCTTGATAAATTATATGACTAAGCCCGCATTAATTAGCTGTCAACAGCTGAGCAAATCGTATGGTCAGTTAGCGCATACTTCAGCTATATTGCGTGATATTACACTCTCTATTGAAGATGGCAGCTACGCGGCTTTAATGGGGCCATCTGGCTCTGGTAAATCGACATTATTAAATATTTTAGGTTGTCTAGATGACTTTGATAGTGGTAGTTACCATTTATTAAGCTATGCCATTGAACAACAATCTTTAAACCAGTTAAGCCAAATCAGAAGTCGTTATATCGGTTTTATTTTTCAAGACTATGGTTTAATTAATGAGTACAGCGTGCTCGATAACATTAGTCTACCACGATATCTGCAAGGCATTGCAAAAGCTCGTGCTAATGCAGAAGCCCTAGTATTGTTAAAGCGATTTTCTTTACAGGATCATGCTGATAAATACCCACTGACATTGTCAGGTGGCCAGCAACAACGTGTTGCTATCTGTCGCGCCTTGATCGGTGAGCCTAAGATAATTTTAGCAGATGAGCCCACTGGTAACTTAGATCAACGAGCTGGTCGCCAAGTAATGGAACTGTTTGACGAAATACATCAGCAAGGTGCGACCTTAGTCGTCGCCACTCATGATCCTAAGCTCGCTGCGCGAGCGCAGTATATATTCCATATTCAAGATGGGCAAATTCAAACGATGGCACAAAAAGGGGAGGGCAGAGATGCTCAATAGTCGACGAATTACCAGGAGAATTGTGATCAGTGTTATCATTTTTCTGAGCATCGTATTATTAATCCATCACCAGCATCAACAAACAACCATTAAAACTATTGCAGTGACCGAGGGCTCTATCACTGAAACAATTGAGGCGCCAGGTCAAATTGTTCCCCAACATATCTCACAAATTCGCTCTGCTATCTCTGGGATTGTCGCTAAATTATTGGTTCACGCAGGTGAGCAGGTAAAAAAAGGCCAAATCTTAATAAGTATCAGCCCAACCCCGACACCAGATGACACGTTAAGAGCGAACTCTGCCGTAAACAAGGCTAAAATTAACTTATTAAAATCCCAGCATGACTGGCATCGAAATAAACAAATGTATCAGCTCCGTGTTATTGCTAAAGAAACACTAGATAATTATACCGCTACGTATTTCAGTAAAAAGAATGACTTGCTGCTAGCTCAAAATCATCTGAAATTATTAGAGCAAGGTAGCGCCAATATCGGTGGACACCATCTAGATAGCCTCATAAAAAGTCCTATGCAGGGTACTGTATTAAAAATTAACATTCATCAAGGAGACTCCATTGTACCGGTCACCGAATATCAATCTGGTACGCCATTATTAGTCGTAGCTGACCTATCAAGACTTGAATTTCACGGCATTATTAGTCAGCTAGATGTACAAAAAATCCATCTTCAGCAGGCAGGGGAAATTTATTTACAATCCTTAAGCAATGAAACCATCAAAGCTACCGTGAGTAGCATTGCTTGGTTGAGTGAGGCTAATGATCCGTCCAATAACACGCAATCTCAATCGAACTTATTTCATATTGACTCACCTTATGCCAATGGCTACCAAGTCATTTTTAATAAATTGCAACTCGCAGGTTACCAGATGCTGCGCGCGGGTCTTGTGGGTAATGCCGAACTTGTCATAAAAAAACACACACATGCCTTACTCCTTCCAGAGCAAGCAATCTTTTATTCCGATCAAGCATCACCTTATGTATGGCTTAAACAAAACGGACAATTTATAAAGCACTCAATTAAACTTGGACTCAGTTCAAATGAACAAGTAGAAATTACAAGTGGATTGAAGCTTGCCTCTCGAGTTGCCCTATCACAACCCACTTCAGAGTAGTACTATGGGAAAATTATCATCATCATCTCCGGCTATTGGTCCCTTGATCATCAATGAACTATGCCATTGGCGATCGTGGCTACTATGTACAGTGCTCGCTTGGGGTATTCTTTGTCTAACTGTTGCTTTATCGCTGAGTTGGCTTAATTACGCAGAAAATCGAGCTAAGTTAACCAAATTAGCAAAACCTACTGTTTATTTTTCTTTTGGTAAAACAGGCTTTAATTATCATGATCAAATAGCTGGTCAATATTTTCAATTATCACTGAAACAAATTTACGGCTTGAAAAATGCTTTTCCAAGTATCAAATCTATTTCGGCAGTCGTTACCAGCCCTTACTCACAAATATTGCAATATGGACATCGGCAAGTAAAAGCACCAATTATGGGTAAACAGGCCAGTAGTCAAAAAATTGAAGCCTATGATATATTACCACCTGGTCGTTTTTTTTCTGTATTAGATGAACAAGCCCATCACCATGTTATTATCTTATCTCCTTCCTTAAGTCAAAAATTGTTTGCGACACTAAATAGTGTTGGCAAAATAGTATTACTACATGGATTACCTTTGCGTGTTATTGGCGTCTTAAATCCTCAATCTAATTTTTTAAACGGTAACGCTGCAAATGCTTTAGTGCCATTAAGTTTAGCAACAGACTTTTGGACTAAACGCATGTTGTGGTTCGAATTTTTATTAACACCACACGCGCAAGTCGCGCCATTTGTGACGCAATTAAAAAACACGTTACACCATCGTTGGCACTTAGAACCACAAGAAAGTCACTTATTTTATACCTGGACACTAGCTAAATTTTATAATGCGACTGAGCAAAGCTTTTTTTTAAGTTATTGTTTTAGTATTTGTTGTGGCATTATTTTATTTTTAACTGCTTTATCAGTATTTTATAATTTATACCGATATTTTTTACAGCAACGCCAGCGTCAATTTGGAATGATACTCTGCTTAGGAGCTGATCTTCGCTTAATTTCACGTTGGCTCTTCACTGAACTATGCTGGCTAATTAGTATTAGTACGTTTATCGCATTTTTAGGCAGCTTTGTCGTAAATGCCTATTTACGATGGGCTGGGCTAAGTGAGCAATCACTCTTCGCTTGGCCACGCTTAGCCATTTTATTGGTTGCAAGTTGTTGCGTATTATTGTTTGGATTTCTTATCCAGAAATCAACACTAGGTTATTTACGACAACGCAGCATAATAGATGTGATTGTGCATGTTTTTTAAATATAAACTTTCCTGGCATACTATCCTGTCACTGTGCTTGAGTGTTGTGTTTTTATTGGTGTCGGCAAATATTGGCCAAGCAGTGTTGCAACTAGGCAGAACGGTGTTACAAAACTTTGGCCTTAATAAAATTGTGATCTCGGTTAAGCATCCACCTATTTATCATCATGGTTTATTATTAAGCGATGCATTAGCATTAAAACAAGCAAACAATGTTAGCAAACTTGCCGTGATTAAGTCGCGGTACATATCAATATCTACCACGAAGCAAACTATTGACGCGGTAAGCTTAAAGCTTGTCTCCAGGGATTATTTTATGATTAATCGCTATCACCTTATTGCGGGTTATCAGATCCCCCAAGCCGCATTTAAGACTTGTCAGCCTTTTGCGTTGCTTGATAGACAATTACAAGAGCAGCTGCATTGGCATCCTGGGCTGCAAATATGGTTTAAAGGCATGTTGTTACACGTCACAGGTATAGTGTCGTTTAATACCATTGGATCATCTCGTGGCACACTATGGTTACCGTGGTGTAGCTTACTAGGTACTGACACAAGTATTCCTGTAGATCAAATTGAATTATTGCGCAGCTCGCTTAAGGACAAAAAATCAGTTATTCAACAACTACAACGCAGGCTTAATTTGCCTTCTAGTGATGATATTGAGCAACAAAATTTTCATGGAGTAGTTGCCTTAGTGCAACATTATGAAAACAGTTTTTTGCCTTTTTTATACTTTATCAGTTTGAGCAGCTTCTTAACTGCCGTATTTGGCTTAAGTATTTATATTTTCGCCTTAATCAAACAAAATCAGAAAAAAAACTATATTCGCTCCACATTAGGCGAGAAAGTACGCTATCAAATTATGGGCTATATTAGGATTGCGCTTGTCTATTATTTCTATAGCTATATTTTGGGTAGCATAATTAGCCTTGCTATTATTTTCTGGATTAATTCTTTACAAATAAAAATTCAATCATTCGCTAATATGATATTACACATTCCCTTTTCGGCTAGCTTGTTGTGCTATGGTTTTATTTTTGGCGCGATCATTGTCGGATCAACTGTTATGGTCATTAGCCATAAAAAATTAAAGCGCTTACCCATTCATATTTTGCAATAAAGTATTGTAAAAACAATCAAGTCCATCTCCATGAAAAATCAAATCAGTGAGTATTTCCAGGAAATTGATCTGCTCTCACTTGCTCTTATGAAGATCTAAACTGAGCTTGCCGTGATACTGAAAAGATTTTAAGGCCAAAGCTTACCGCCCTGTGGGTTAACTTAAAACTTTCCATTGGGTATAAATGAAAGTAAGCATGCGAGTGCTTAACATTTGGTAAGAGAGTAACCATTAGCTAAGTTGCGCTTTGATTTGATCGAATGGCAAGATTTGCGCTGCGCATTTTGCATGATAATGGGTATAACGTTAAGGCGGAGGATTTTCCAGCGAAATGTCCATAGGTAGATATCCTTCGATTAACTCACCATGCGCTATTTTATTCCTTTCCTTACGTTGCCATTTATCGGGAAAATTCACTAGAAAATTAGTGGTTGCGGTAAACGTATCTAAATTAGGAAAATACCAATCTTCAGACAATGGATCGATAATAAGAGCAGTTTGACCCAACTTAGGTAAGAACACGGTAGATGTTCCAGGATCAGCGTGATCCGTTATAGCAATAAACTGATGATCGGTATTTATAACATAGAGTATAGTAACAAATGAATTAGTCAAAAGTGTCGGATTACAAGATAAAGATGCGTAACAGATAGCTGTTTTTTCACCACAATTGCCAAGTCCTGTGTTTAATGCATTTTTAATTGATGACATAATGCTAACTGGGCCATTGTTTCGATACGCTTTTATGATCTCCCAATCCATCTCAGTACCTCTGACTTTTGGGTTAGCGCTAGTCGAACTTTTAATTGGAGCAATCTCTTTAAAAAATTTAAGTGCGACTTGGGCTGCGTGTTTTCTTATTCTCATTATTTTCATTATTTTCATTATTTTCATTATTTTTAGGGATTTCATATTCGTCTATTCTCCTCTTTGCTAGTAATAAAACTTATTCTATATTCGAGGTTCGCCGAAAATAATTTATTAAGAGAATTTTAATCCATTAGATATTCTAAGCCATAAACAAGGTTTTTTTGTTTGATTACTTTACGACAAGCAAGACAAATTCCTGGCATAAATGATTCACGCGTCTGTGAGCTATGTTCTATTTTTAAGGTTTCACTTAATCCACCAAAAAATACCGTTTGCTGGGCAACAATCCCTGGAAGTCGAATAGAATGTAATTTCACATGGTGAAGTTCAGCACCCCTAGCTCCTTTGAGTAATTCTTTATCACTACAATTCGTTGTCGGTTTGACTCTGGCGGATGAGATGAGCTCCGCTGTGCGCAGAGCCGTACCTGATGGGCTTTCTTCTTTTTGAGTGCTATGAGCTTCAATAATTTCAGCGTCTGGTAGATATTTTGCAGCTTGTGCTGCAAATTTCATCATCAATACCGCGCCAATTGAAAAATTAGGCGCAATCAGTCCACCGAGTTGTCTATCTTGTGCAAGTTGTTGAAGCTCTTTGACTTGTTGTAACTGAAACCCACTTGTACCAATCACAGGGCAAGCACCTGCTTTTAATATTATTTGAGCATTTGCAAAACCTGCCGAGGCAACGGTCAAGTCAACAACTACATCGGCTTTTGTGGACTTGATTACTTGAGCCAGATCATCACCTAAACCACATTTGGCCACTAAAAAAAAGTGGCTATCATGTTGTATCGCTTTAACCGCCTCACGGCCCATTCTACCGTTTGCTCCATTGACAATTACATTAATCATTTTCACTCCGAATGTTACGTTGTTACGTTTATTTAAATACCAAATAAACAAAAAAACTAATCCAACTAATCCAACTAAGGCCTAAAAGTACCCAAGGTGCGACCTCTGTTTCACATTGTACATTATTGTCAGTGGTTTTATCTACTTGCTTATATTGACGCTCTTTTTTTATTTTGTTGTTGTACTTATCAGATTTTCGTTGTTTATTTTTCATTGATTTTTTATATTCAGCAATACCTTTTTGAATACCTTGTGCTATCAGCTTAGTTTGCTCTTTTGTTTGTCCTGCTTTTTGGATTTTTTTAGCGATAAGCAAGGCTTCATCTTGGACTTCAGTTGATACTTTAATTTTAGTCATTTTATTCACCTTAGTTTGTCATTTATTTAATATGAATTCGCAATAAGCAAGACTCCAATACCTGCTATCGTTATGCTATTCAACAATGGCATATAATGGCATATAATGGCGATCATGTTGCGGCTTGATTTGGTTTCTGAGCGAACAATACAACAGCTCATTTTGCATGATAACTCGTATCAGTAAAAACGTGCTTAATCATCATTTAGCTTCTTAAGAGATTTGACGGTTAGCATTTTTAAAAAATTCTTAGGATCATCGTAATGATACTTCTTTAAATGCTCAATAATACCAGCAACCAGTGCTTTAGTTTCATTTATTTCAGTATGAGATCGATTGCATCCTTTACAGTGTGTACCGTCTTTAGAGCATTGGCTAGCACAGGGGCTAAATTTCATTTTTGATCCTTATTATTTGATGGCTCTTATATTTTAACCCAAAACTTTTATATATCGAAATGAAATGTTAGTTAAGCAAATTTTACCAATATTTTCTACATAAAAGTAACCTATCAAGCAATCAATTGACTTAATTATTAAGTAGTTGTATAAAGCGGAAAATTTTAATGATTATTTCCTTAATAGACTTGTATAGATACTGATATTAGTGGATAATATCTTGTTTGTTAATATATGCTGTTTGTTTCTTTGGCAAAAATACAAGCTAATCTTCTTTGCTCCTGGATAAAATAATAATTAACATATACCTTGCTTTGTAACTCAAGCATATCATTGATAATTTATTTTGAATGTCGCCTAGGTATGAATAAGTAGAGAAAAGATATAATGATAGCAGAAGAAATACACAAAACGATGGTAAGAAAACACGCAGCTCAAAGCGCGTTGAAATTTTTCACAGATATTAAAAAAATTGAAAGTCCGAATCTTAAAAGTAGTCCGTCATTCCGTAGTTTTAAAGCGTATATGACGATACATTCCTATAGAGCTATGAATGATAAATTGGTTATAACTCAATCAGCTGCGGATGCAGCAAAGACTGGCGTAGGATGTTGTGGTGAAAAGATGAGTATATGTTACACATCGCTAGCGAGTAATCCGGTGCTTCTTGGCAATTCAAGTGTAATTATATGCACCTCTGACACATACGAGCATGCGGTTATTGTTGTAACCGATCTAGATATTGGCGATAAAAATCTATTCTATATGAGTGAATTAAGCAACACTACAATGATTGTGGATGGGTGGACTGAAGATTGGTATTTTCCTAATTTATCTAACTATGACACCTTCATAAATCATTTACTAAACATTCCCACTGCTACGCAATATCGTATCAGGAACGAAATAAAGGGACATGAATTAAAGACAATAAACCATCCTCTGTTCTACCCAAAGAAAGACTAACCTCGTGTTTTTGGGCTTGGTAGTTGCTATTAAAGTAAGCGTGGGTATATACCCACTATAGATCAACATGATTGACATAGTTAATCATCTATAGGACAATGTTATGTATCACAAGCGCAATATGTTTTTCTTCGGGCTTTTCCATTAGAAATATCATCAGGGCAGACATCTAGGGAGCTAAATATAATGACAGAAGAAGAAACATACAAAACGATGGTAAGAAAACACGCCGCTCAAAACGCTTTGAAATTTTTTACAGATATTAAAAAAATTGAAAGTCCGAATCTTAAAAGTAGCCCGTCATTCTATAGTTTTAAAGCGCTTATGATGATACATTCCTATAGAGCTATGAATGATAAATTTGTTATAACTCAATCAGTTGCGGATGCAGCAAAGACTGGCGTAGGATGTTGTGGTGAAAAGATGAGTATATGTTACACATCGCTAGCGAGTAATCCGGTGCTTATTGATAATTCAAGTGTAATTATGTGCATGGATTGGTTATTCGGGCATGCGTTTATTGTTGTAACCGACCTAGATATTGACGATAAAAATCTATTCTATATGAGTGAATTAAACAATACTACAATGATTGTGGATGGGTGGACTGAAGATTGGTATTTTCCTAATTTATCTAACTATGACACATTCAGAAATTATTTACTAAACATTCCCAATGCTACGCAATATCGTATCAGGAACGAAATAAAGGGACATGAATTAAAGAAAATACACCATCCTCTGTTCCACCCAAAGAAAGAAGACCCTCGTGTTTTCGAGCCAGCTACGCGCTATTAAAGTAAGCGTGGGTATATACCCACTATAGGTCAAGATGATTGACATAGTTAATCATCGATAGGACAATGTTATGTATCACAAGCGCATTATGTTTTTCTTCGGGCTTTTCCATTAGAAATATCATCAGGGCAGACATCTAGGGAGCTAAATATAATGACAGAAGAAGAAATACACAAAACTATGGAAAGAAAACACGCAGCTCAAAGCGCGTTGAAATTTTTCACAGCGATTAAAAAAGTTGAAAGTCCGAATCTTGGAGGTAGCCAGACATTCCATGATTTTAAAGCGTGTATGACGGTAAATTATTATAGAGCTATGTGTGATAATAAATGGATTGTCACTCAATCAGCGGCGAATGCAGCAAGGGCTGGCGTAGGATGTTGTTGTGAAAAGATGAGTATATGTTACACATCGTTAGCGAGTAATCCGAGGCTTATTGATAATTCAAGTGTAATTATGTGCATGGATTGGTTATTCGGGCATGCGTTTATTGTTGTAACCGACCTAGATATTGACGATAAAAATCTATTCTATATGAGTGAATTAAACAATACTACAATGATTGTGGATGGGTGGACTGAAGATTGGTATTTTCCTAATTTATCTAACTATGACACATTCAGAAATTATTTACTAAACATTCCCAATGCTACGCAATATCGTATCAGGAACGAAATAAAGGGACATGAATTAAAGAAAATACACCATCCTCTGTTCCACCCAAAGAAAGAAGACCCTCGTGTTTTCGAGCCAGCTACGCGCTATTAAAGTAAGCGTGGGTATATACCCACTATAGGTCAAGATGATTGACATAGTTAATCATCGATAGGACAATGTTATGTATCACAAGCGCAATATGTTTTTCTTCGGGCTTTTCCATTAGAAATATCATCAGGGCAGACATCTAGGGAGCTAAATATAATGACAGAAGAAGAAATACACAAAACTATGGAAAGAAAACACGCAGCTCAAAGCGCGTTGAAATTTTTCACAGCGATTAAAAAAGTTGAAAGTCCGAATCTTGGAGGTAGCCCGACATTCCATGATTTTAAAGCGTGTATGACGGTAAATTATTATAGAGCTATGTGTGATAATAAATGGATTGTCACTCAATCAGCGGCGAATGCAGCAAGGGCTGGCGTAGGATGTTGTTGTGAAAAGATGAGTATATGTTACACATCGTTAGCGAGTAATCCGAGGCTTATTGGTAATTCAAGTGTAATTATGTGCAGCACTGGGGATTTCGAGCATGCGTATATTGTTGTAACCGACCTAGATATTGGCGGTAAAAATACATTTTATATACGTCAATTAAGCATCACGACAATGGTTGTGGATGGGTGGACGGAAGATTGGTATTTTCCTAATTTATCTAACTATGACACATTCATTAATAATCTATTAAACATTCCCAATGCTATGCAATATCGTATCAGGAACGAAACAAAGGGACGTGAATTAAAACGAAACAACCCTCTTGTGTTCCTCCCAAAGAAGAAAGACTAACCTCGTGTTTTTGGGCCTGGTAGGAACTATTAAAGTAAGAATGAGTATAGGTTAAAATGATTGCCATTGTTAATCATAGATATGACAATGTTATGTATCACAAGCGCAAGAAGTTTTTCTTCTGGATTTCCATTAGAAATATCATCAGTGCATACACTTAGAGAAAAATATAATGACAGCAGAAGAAATCCAAAAAATGATGATCAGAAAACACGCAGCCCAAAACGTGTTGAAATTTTTTGAAGAGATTAAAAGTTTTACAAATCCAGATCTTCGCAGTGGCCAGGAGTATGAGGATCCTGATGTGAGTGCGATGCTAAATAGCAATAGTAATATGAGTCAGTTGGGTGTCACTCAGTCTGCGGCGGATGGTGCAAGTACTGGCATAGAACATAGTTATGAAAAAATGAATATATGTTACACATCGCTAGCGAGTAATCCGATGCTTACTGATAATTCAAGTGTAATTATGTTCCACCCTGGCACATCAGATTATTTGTGTCTGCTTATAACCGACAAAGATATTGGCAATAAAGATCCATTCTATATGCGTGAATTAAGTAACACTACAATAGTTGTGGATGTATGGACGCAAGATTGGTATTTTCCTAATTTATCGGCCTATGACACATTCATTAATAATCTAGTAAACCTTCCCGCTCCTCTGCAATATATATTCAGGCCTCCTCTGAAATATATAGTAAGGGGGCAAATAAAGGAGGATATATTAAACCGAGAACACTCTTATAAAGGCGAGACCCGTATTTTCGAGGCATGTGAGCGCTATTAAAACAAGCATTGGTAATAGGTTAAAATGATTGCCATTGTTAATCATAGATATGACAATGTTATGTATCACAAGAGCAAGATGTTTTTCTTCCTGGTTTCTATTTAGAAATATCATCAGTGCATACACTTAGAGAAAAATATAATGACGCCAGAAGAAATCCATAAAATGATGAGCAGAAAACACGCAGCCCAAAACGTGTTGAAATTTTTTAAAGAGATTAAAAGTATTACAAATCCAGATCTTCGCAGTGGCCAGGACTACGAGGATCCTGATGCGAGTGCGATGCTAAATAGCAATGGTAATATGAGTCAGTGGGTTGTCACTCAATCAGCTGCTGAGGAAGCAAGGGTTGGCATAGAAAATGGTTGTGAAAAAACGAGTATATGTTACACATCGCTAGCTAGTAATCCGATGCTTACTGATAATTCAAGTGTAATTATGTTCCACCCTGGGACATCAGATTATTCGTGTCTGCTTATAACAGACAAAGATATTGGCAATAAAGATCCATTCTATATGCGTGAATTAAGTAACACTACAATAGTTGCGGATGTATGGAGTGACGATTGGTATTTTCCTAATTTATCGGCCTATGACACATTCATTAATAATCTAGTAAACCTTCCCTCTCATTTGCAATATATATTCAGGAGGCAAATAAAGGAGGAGATATTAAATCGAGAACACTCTTATATCTATCACCGAAAGAAAGGCGAGACACGTATTTTCGAGCCATGTGAGCGCTATTAAAGCAAGCATAAATAATAGGTTAAAATGATTGCCATTGTTAATCATCGATATGACAATGTTATGTATCACAAGAGCAAGATGTTTTTCTTCCTAGTTTCTATTTAGAAATATCATCAGTGCATACACTTAGAGAAAAATATAATGACGCTAGAAGAAATCCAGAAAATGATGAGCAGAAAACACGCAGCCCAAAACGTGTTGAAATTTTTTAAAGAGATTAAAAGTATTACAAATCCAGATCTTCGCAGTGGCCAGGACTACGAGGATCCTGATGCGAGTGCGATGCTAAATAGCAATGGTAATATGAGTCAGTGGGTTGTCACTCAATCAGCTGCTGAGGAAGCAAGGGTTGGCATAGAAAATGGTTGTGAAAAAACGAGTATATGTTACACATCGCTAGCTAGTAATCCGATGCTTACTGATAATTCAAGTGTAATTATGTTCCACCCTGGCACATCATATTGTTCGTGTCTGCTTATAACCGACAAAGATATTGGCAATAAAGATCTATTCTATATGCGTGAATTAAGTAACACTACAATAGTTGCGGATGTATGGAGTGACGATTGGTATTTTCCTAATTTATCGGCCTATGACACATTCATTAATAATCTAGTAAACCTTCCCTCTTCTCTGCAATATATATTCAGGAGGCAAATAAAGGAGGAGATATTAAATCGAGAACACTCTTATATCTATCACCGAAAGAAAGGCGAGACACGTATTTTCGAGCCATGTGAGCGCTATTAAAGCAAGCATAAATAATAGGTTAAAATGATTGCCATTGTTAATCATAGATATGACAATGTTATGTATCACAAGAGCAAGATGTTTTTCTTCCTGGTTTCTATTTAGAAATATCATCAGTGCATACACTTAGAGAAAAATATAATGACGCCAGAAGAAATCCATAAAATGATGAACAGAAAACACGCAACCCAAAACGTGTTGAAATTTTTTAAAGAGATTAAAAGTATTACAAATCCAGATCTTCGCAGTGGCCAGGACTACGAGGATCCTGATGCGAGTGCGATGCTAAATAGCAGTGGTAATATGAGTCAGTGGGTTGTCACTCAATCAGCTGCTGAGGAAGCAAGGGTTGGCATAGAAAATGGTTGTGAAAAAATGAGTATATGTTACACATCGCTAGCGAGTAATCCGATGCTTACTGATAATTCAAGTGTAATTATGTTCCACCCTGGCACATCCGATTATCCGTGTCTGCTTATAACCGACAAAGATATTGGCAATAAAGATCCATTCTATATGCGTGAATTAAGTAACACTACAATAGTTGTGGATGTATGGAGTGACGATTGGTATTTTCCTAATTTATCGGCCTATGACACATTCATTAATCATCTAGTAAACCTTCCCGATCCTCTGCAATATATACTCAGGAGGAAAATAAAGGAGGAAATATTAAACCGAGAACACTCTTATATCTATCACCGAAAGAAAGGCGAGACACGTATTTTCGAGCCATGTGAGCGCTATTAAAGCAAGCATAAATAATAGGTTAAAATGATTGCCGTTGTTAATCATCGATAGGATAATTTTATGTATCACAAGAGCAAGATGTTTTTCTTCCTGGTTTCTATTTAGAAATATCATCAGTGCATACACTTAGAGAAAAATATAATGACGCCAGAAGAAATCTATAAAATGGAAATAAGAAAAATAGCGGCCCAAAGTGCGTTGAAATTTTTTACAGATATTAAAAAGGTTGAAAGATCGACTATGGACTCCCGCGAATTATCATGGCGTATTGCGGCTTACGATATTATAGACGAATATAGATGTCACAATCCTGAAGAGTATATCATGCAAAGATTTGAGGATGCAGCAAGGACTGGATTGGGAAATTGTGGTGAAAAGGCTGCTATCTGTTACGCATCCCTCATTAATAATCCGAGACTTTTGGGTAATTCATTTATAACTATGGCAAGTGTTGACGACATGGATGATGCGATTGTGATTGTAACCGAAGTAAATATGAGAGGAGTTGGATCCTTGCGCACAGCTCAATTAAGCAAGACTACACTTATTGTGGATGGGTGGACTGAAGATTAGTATTTTCCTAATTTAAGTATGTTTGAAACATACAGATATAACCAAGGAAATTTTCCAGATTCTATGAAAAGGGGAATTAGGTATAAAGTAACCAAGAGTCTCTTATCTACACTATTCTTTGATCTTATGCCTATCGAAAGAGTCAAGACAGTTATTTAACATTTCTTATTCCACAGTTAAAGGAAATTGTAGTGGTGAACTAATTTTGGCTACTACACGGACAATGAGTCTGAGCGTATTTAAGAGCATAAATGTGCTCAGAGTCATTTGCTGTTAGTCATCTGTTAAACCAGTGTGGCCTAACGTTATTGTAATATTTGATAATATAATGTGTGATTGAGAGCCTCATCTGAGAAAGTTGCATAACCTGCTACTGGCATCCATTTAGTTTTATAACTCCTAAAGAAACTCTCCATTGGCGACTTATCCCAACAATTGCCTCGACGGGTCATGTTTTGTTTGCTTTGATATCTCCAGAGTCATCGCCTAAATTGTTTTCTCGTATAATGGCAACCTTGATTTGAATGGAACAATACCCCAATAGGTCGTTTTCTCGCTTCAAAAGTCATTTTTAACGCATCACCAGTTAAGTTGGAATAGAGTGAATGTGACATTGCCCAGTCAATTATTTTTCTAGAATACAAGTCCATTGCAACAGCAAAATAAGCCCAACTATTACCTGTCTAAACATAGGTAACATTGTAGTGGTACAGTTTGATATGTTATCATTTTTATTTAACTTTTTAATCTCACCATGCAGTTGTGATGCTTTAGTTAACAGCAACGTAAGCAACTAAGTTACAAAATCTAATATAAAATAACTAGTTAACATTAAAGTATTTATTTTAATGCTCCTCGGAGGTGATTAATTGCGTTTATCATCGATAAAGTAATTAAAACATTTATTTAATAGCATTTGTGGTAGCATGACTTATAGGGTCAAAAATAGTGGTAATATATTTTCCGTGAGCGGTTAAGCTCTATTTTTGTTGTACAAAGGCAAAATTGTGGTTTTCCTCTTTGATGTAAATAACCATGGATATATGAATCTTATTTTGACAATCTACCTTATTGCAGATAATACATTTTGAAGCCAGATAAGTGCATACCCATTGAGGAAAATATAATGACCTTAGACGAAATTAATAAAGTTGGTCAGCGAAATATGGCTAGCACATGTGCGTTGAAATTTTTTAAAGATGTCGTACCGGTTAAAAGTACGAATCTTAGAAGCTCCTCTAAGTGGCATAATTCTGAAGCTGATGATGCTTTGGAGTTTTATAGAGAATGGCATGATGATTGGATTATCACGCAAATATTTGAGGATGCAGCAAGAACTGCGGTAGGAAATTGTAGTGAAAAGGCGGCTATCTGTTTCTCGTCGTTAGCTTCTAATTCGAGAATATCGCATAATTCATATGTAACTCTGTGTGACTTGGTCGACGGAGATCATTAGTTTGTGCTTGTAACAGAAAATGATATCATGAATAAATATTGCTTCAGTCTTTGTGATTTAAGCAAGACTACAATGGTTGTGGATGGATTTACTGAAGATTACTATTTTCTAATTTATCTGCCTTTGAAAGAGCCAGATTTAATCTAGGAATAAGCCCAAATACTGTGCAATTGTCTCTGCGATCTGACGTAAACCTCAAGACGTTAACTGTAAACTATTTAGGTCTTTATTAAGAAAGGTTCCTCGCTACTTAAGGAAAGTTATTTATGCCTATATAGGAAAATATAATGACCTTAGACGAAATCAACAAAATGAAACAACGAAATAAAGCTGGCAAATGTGCGCTGAAATTTTTCAAAGATGTCGTACATGTTAAAAGTACGAATCTTGTAACCTCCTCTAAATGGCATAATTCTGAAGCTGATTATGCTTTGGAGTTTTATCGAAAATGGCATGATGATTGGATTGTCACGCAAGTATTTGAGGATGCTGCAAGAACTGGGGTAGGAAATTGTGGTGAAAAGATGGCGATTTGTCACTCATCGTTAGCTTCTAATCCTAGAATATCGCATAATTCATTTGTAACTATGTGTAAGCTTGTCCACGTAGATCATGTGGTTGTGCTTGTAACCGAAAATGATATTAGGAATAAAAATTCCTTCTATCTCCGAGACTTAAGCAAGGCTACAATGATTGTGGATGGGTGGACTGAAGATTACTATTTTCCTAATTTATCTATCGTGAATAGATACAGATTTAGCCTAGGAAAAACCCCAAATCCTGTGCAATTGTTTATGCGCTCTCGCGTAAAAAGGGATCTATTAGTTGTAAAATATTTCAGTTTTTTGCCAGAATGGTGCCTTACTACTTAAAGAAAGCTACTTATATCCATAGAGAAAAATATAATGACCCTAGACGAAATAAACAAAATGATGCACAGAAATATAGCAGGTGAAAGTGCGTTGAAATTTTTCAAAGATGTCGTACATGTTAAAAGTACGAATCTTATAACCTCTTCCAAGTGGCGTAACGTGGAGGCTGATCAAATTATGGAATTTTGTAAAAAACGTAATCTGGGATTTGTTGTCTCGCAAGTATTTGAGGATGCAGCAAGGACTGGACTCGGAAATTGTAGTCAAAAGGGGGCTATCTGTTTCTCATCGTGAGTTGCTAATCCGAGAATTTTTAATAATTCATTTATAACTATGTGTTTACTTAAGAACGAAAATCATGCGTTTGTGCTTGTAACGGAAACAAATGTTATCAATCAGTATTTCTTCTATCTCAGCGATCTCAGCAGAACGACAATGATTGTGGATGGATGGACTGAAGATTACTATTTTCCTAATTTATCTGCCTTTGAAAGAGACAGGTTTAATCTAGGAGCCACCCCAAATCCTTTGCAATTGTTTGTAAGATGTAAGGCAAAGAGGTCTCTATTATAACGAGTAGATGTGGATATTTTACCAGATAGTTTCGGTCTGCTAACTAGTTAATGAAAGCGACACATCCCCATAGAGGAAAATATAATGATCCTAGACGAAATCAACAAAATAAATCAGCGCAATCAAGCAGGGAAAAGTGCGTTGTAATTTTTTAAAGATGTCGTAAAGGTTAAAAGTACGAATTTTATAACCTCCACCAAGTGGCTTAACGAGGATGCTGATGGGATTCTGGATTACTATAGAGAACAGTATAAGAACTTTGTTGCCACACAATTATTTGAGGATGCAGCAAGGACTGGACTCGGAAATTGCGGTGAAAAGGCGGCTATCTGTTTTCCATCGTTAGCTTCTAATCCGAGAATTTTGCATAATTCATTTATAACTATGTGTCGGCTTGTCCACGGAGATCATGTGCTTGCTCTTGTAACCGAGCAAGATATCAGGAATGAATCTTTCTTTTATTTCCGCTACTTGGTAATCCCCCCATTTTTAATGGAATTCAAAAATAGATGTTTCTCTTTTTTTTATGTTTAATTTTTGAATCGGTGTAATACCGCCAATCCCCATGTTAGGTCGTTCATGGTTATAAGTCCATAACCATTTAGTCGCTCTGTCTTGTAACTCTGTAATATCATTGTAAATATACTGGTTCAGCCAGTCATATCTTGTTCTGGTCTAATAGAACTGGACACTTTATTAAGAGATAATAACCGACAATTAATGAGGTGTTAAAATGAGTAAAAAAAGAACGCAAAAGCAATATCCAAAAGAGTTTAAAGAAGAAGCTGTTTCACTTGTTCTAGAGCAAGGTTATTCAGTTGCTAAAGCCGCTGAGTCTGTAGGAGTTAGCTCAAAACTGCTTTACACTTGGAAAAGCAAAATTGAAGCTCAGTTAAGTGGAGAGGGTCTTAGTGATGATGAGCGAGAAGAACTAAAAAAGCTCCGTAAAGAAAATAAAGCATTACGGATGGAGAAAGAAATTTTAAAAAAGGCTACGGCCTTATTCGCGAGAGAAATGAAGTAAATTTTGATTTCATTAAATCACACTCAGATTGTCTTTCGGTAGCTAAACTTTGCTATGAGATGGGAGTCAGCCCATCGGCTTACTACGCTTGGCTAAAACGTCCAGCTCAATTAATTAGCTCTCAAACGCTGCACTTATACCGCCGCGTTAAGGTGTTATTTAAGCAAAGCAGAGGCAGCTTAGGTAACCGAGAGATGATGAAAAAGTTACGCGAAGAAGGCTTTAAAATCGGTCGCTACAAAGTGCGTAGCGTTATGGCTAAACTAAATTTAAAGGCAATCCAAAGAACGGCTTACAAAGTAACAACAAATCGCAAGCACAGCGATGCAGTGACTGATAACTTGTTGAATATGAATTTTAATCCTGTTGGAGCTGATCAAGTATGGGCTGGTGATGTTACTTACTTAAAAACAGGAGAGGGTTGGATGTACTTAGCTATTGTGATGGATTTGTATTCACGCAGGATTGTTGGTTGGCATATTGATAAAAGAATGACTACAGATTTGATTAGCAATGCCTTGGTCAAGGCTCGTAATTTAAGGCAACCACCAAAAGTCTTGGTCTTTCATAGTGATAGAGGCTCACAATATACCAGTAATAAATACCGCAAGCTGCTTAGAAAATATCATATTAGAGCCAGCATGGGAGATGTTGGAGCTTGTTGGGATAATGCTGTCGTAGAGAGATTTTTTGGTAGTTTAAAACACGATTGGATATTTAAAGTTCATCAACCAACGCGTGAGCACATGAAAATAGATGTCGCAGCTTACATGAGGTATTACAACCTCGAAAGGCTGCATACGGCGAATGATGATATGTCGCCAATTAACTATGAAAATTCTCTAAGAAAAGTGTCCAGTTCGACTTGACCAGAACAGTGTATCAGCGCAATATAGCAGGGGAAAGTGCGTTGAAATTTTTTAAAGGTATGGTACAGGTTAAAAGTACGACTCTTCTAACCTCCGGCCACTGGCGTAATTATAAAGATCAGGATGTTATAAATTTTTATAGAGAAGGATGGATTGAGGAAGGGGGTGTCACGCAAGTCTTTGAGGATGCAGCAAGGACTGGACTCGGAAATTGTTTTGAAAAGGCTGCTATCTGTTTCTCATCGTTAGCTGTTAATCCGAGAATTTTGCATAATTCATTTATAACTATGTGTCGGCTTGACCACGAAGATCATACTATTGTGCTTGTAACCGATCATGATATCAGTAATAAACATTACTTTTACCTCCGCGACCTCAGCAAAGCTACAATGATTGTGGATGGATGGACTGAAGATTACTATTTTCCTAATTTATCTGCCTTTGAGAGATACAGATTTTATGTAGGAAAACCCCCAAATACTGTACAATTGTTTATAAGGTGGAAAGTAAACAGGGATCAATTCGAACGAATAGATGTCGATATTTCATCTGATCGTTTCGGTCTGCTAACTAGCTAATGAAAGCTACACATCCCCATAGAGGAAAATATAATGACCCCAAACGAAATAAACAAAGTGTATCAGCGCAATATAGCAGGGGAAAGTGCGTTGAAATTTTTTAAAGATATGGTACAGGTTAAAAGTAGTAGGACTCTTCTAACCTCAGGCCACTGGCATAAGTATAAAGATCAGGCTGCTATAAAGTTTTATAGAAAAGGATGGATTGAGGAAGGGGTCACGCAAATCTTTGAGGATGCAGCAAGGACTGGACTCGGAAATTGTTTTGAAAAGGCTGCTATCTGTTTCTCATCGTTAGCTTCTAATCCGAGAATTTTGTATAATTCATTTATAATTATATGTGGCCTTGCCAACCAAAATCATTCGATTGTGCTTGTAACCGAGCATGATATCAGTAATAAACATTCCTTTTATCTCCGAGACCTCAGCAAAGCGACAATGATTGTGGATGGATGGACTGAAGATTACTATTTTCCTAATTTATCTGCCTTTGAGAGATACAGATTTAATGTAGGAAAAAGCCCAAATCCTGTACAATTGTTTACAAGGTGGGAAGTAAACAGGGATCGATTAGAGCGATTAGAGCGATTAGAGGTCGTTATTTGACCAAAATGAGGCTTCACTACTTAACGAAAACATACTTATACCTAACGAGGAAAATATAATGACCTTAGATGAAATTAACAAAGTGTATCAGCGCAATATGGCTGGGGAAAGTGCGTTGAAATTTTTCAAAGATGTCGTACATGTTAAAAGTACGAATATTATAACCTCCTCCAAGTGGCATAATGCTAAAGCTGAAGATGCTTTGAGTTTTTATAGGCGATGGTACAAGCAATTTATTGTCACGCAAGTATTTGAGGATACAGCAAGAACTGCGGTAGGAAATTGTGGTGAAAAGGCGGCTATCTGTTTCTCGTCGTTAGTTTCTAATCCGAGAATTAGGCATAGTTCATTTGTAACTATGTGTTTCCTTAAGCACTCTGATCATACTATTGTTCTTGTAACCGAGCATGATATCCGTGATCAATATTTTTTCTATCTCCGCAACCTCAGCAAAGCAACAATGATTGTGGATGGATGGACTGAAGATTACTATTTTCCTAATTTATCTGCCTTTGAAAGAGACAGATTCAATGCAGGAAAAACCCCAAATCCTGTGCAATTGTTTATACGATCTCGCGTACACAGGCATCTATTAGCTGTAGAGGATTTCATTCTTTATCCAGAATGGTGTCTATCTACTTGACGAAGCTATTTATGCCTACATAGGAAAATATAATGACCTTAGATGAAATTAGCAAAGTGTATCAGCGCAATATAGCTGGGGAAAGTTCATTGAAATTTTTCAAAGATGTTGTACAGGTTCAAAGTCCGAATTTTGGAATATCCTCAATCTGGCGTAATGATAAAGCTAATGATGTTTTGAGTTTTTATAGGCGATGGTATAAGGAATGGGTTATCACGCAAGTATTTGAGGATGCAGCAAGAACTGGGGTAGGAAATTGTGCTGAAAAGGCGGCTATCTGTTTTGTATAGCTAGCTTCTAATCCGAGAATTTTGCATAATTAATTTGTAACTCTGTGTCGCCTTGTCCACGGAGATCGTTTGATTGCGCTTGTGACCGAACAGGATATCAGTAATAAACATTCCTTCTATATCAGTGACCTCAGCGAAGCGACAATGGTGGTGGATGGATGGGTTGAAGATTACTATTTTCCTAATTTATAGCCCTTTGAGACAGCCAGATTTAATCTAGGAAAAACCCCAAATCCTTTGCAATTGTTTATAAGGTGCAAAGTAAACTTGTATCAATTATCTGTGAAAAAGTTCATTTTTTTGCCAGAATGACACCTCACTACTTAAAGAAAGCTACTTATACCCATGCTACTTCGAAATGCAATATCAGCAAGGCAAATTGTGCCAATATGCGAGGCATAAAATATTGATCGAGAATAACTTCCCTTCAATGTTAGGTCTGGTGTCCGTGGACAATTTCATTATCAATTAAACGAGTAGTCCCTAAAAATGCAGCCATAAGCACTACAACGTCTTTTGTGTCAAAAGTCACAGGTTTTAGTGTAGTTGTGTCAATGATATATAAAACATCAGTTTTAAATCCATTATTATCAAGTAACTCCGATGCATCTGCGATCAACTGTGCATGTGGTATGATATTTTTTTTTACATCTCTGGCAAGCTGATTCATGACTTTTGAAAGAAAGGGGGCTTTTTTCATTTCATTTTCACTTAAATTTTTGTTACGAGAACTCATCGCAAGCCCTGATTTTTCACGTTGTGTGTCAACAGGAATTATTTCTATCGGCATATTAAGATCGCTGACCATTTGTTGTATGATGATTAGTTGTTGAAAGTCTTTTCGCCCAAAACAAGCGTAATCAGGTTGCACTAAATTAAACAACTTGTTGATAATCGTGCTAACACCACGAAAGTGGCCTGGTCTTAGTTTTCCCTCAAGAGCATTAGATATCTCTGGCACTTCGACATAAGTTTGTACATCATGACCACGCGGATAGATAATTTCGTTTGCGGGTGTAAATACGGCATATACGCCTGCCTTTTTGAGAGACTTGCAGTCAGATTCTATTACTCTAGGGTAATTTGCTAAATCATCTGCATTGTTAAATTGCATTGGATTAACAAAAATACTCACAATAACGATGCTTGCTTTTTGAAACGCCGCATCAACAAGTTTAATATGTCCTGCATGTAAATTACCCATTGTTGGAACAAGTGCAATGGTTTGACCTTGTTGTCTTAGTTTTTTTATCTCGGCACGCAGTTGTGTGGGATTGTCAATAATAAGCATTGTAATGTCCTGTTATTTAAGCAAAACAATGCTCTTGTCCTGGGAATGAGCCGTCTTCAACTTGTTTTTTATAAAGTGCCACAGCCTCTTTAATATCGTTTGTTTCAAGTAAAAAATTCTTTGAAAATTTAGGGCAAAAACCGTTTGAAATACCAAATGCATCGTGCATCACTAAAATTTGACCATCGGTTACGTTACCTCCTCCAATGCCAATTACCGGTATTTGCAAAGCGTCTGTTATGCGCTGTGCAAGTGACACTGGAACGCATTCTATTACTAAAAGTTGTGCGCCACATTTTTCAAGTAATAGTGCATCTTGCATTATTTTTTCAGCTTGAGAGTCTAGGCGGCCTTGAACTTTAAATCCGCCGAAAACATTAACCGACTGAGGGGTAAGTCCTAAGTGAGCGCAAACAGGAATGCCGCGTTCAACTAATCCTTTAACCGTTTCGCTGAGCCATTCACCACCTTCTAATTTTACCATGTTGCCGCCAGCGCGTATTAATTTTGCAGCGTTATCATAAGCTTGATGGGGTGTTGAATAAGTCATAAAAGGTAAATCGGCAATGATTAATGCATTTTTAACTGTGCTTGTAACACACTTTGTGTGATATTTTATATCATTGAGTGTTACAGGAATTGTACTGTTATGGCCTTGTAGTACCATGCCCAGAGAGTCTCCTATCAGCAAAACTTGAATCCCTGCTTTATCAAAAAGAGATGCAAAGCTGGCATCATACGCGGTGAGACAAGTAATTTTTTGCTTGTCTTGTTTCATTTTTGCCAGACTAGAAATACTAAACTTAGCCATGTTAGTCCTTAAATATCTAAATTAATTGCGGTTATACCTAACTAGCCCTGAACGGCATAATCGTTATTTTTTTGTTGGAAGTTGGATCAATATAAAAATATTTACAGTAATTTAAGCCTAGAATGTGTTTAATCTTCCTGGGTATCATTTGCTAATAAATTTAATGTCACGGGTTTTACCTGATTTCCAGAGCTACCAAGATCACTTATTTTTGTGAGGTTATTTATATCACATTGAGCTAGTAATTGCGATAATGCACTACCATCAGGGAGTATTATATTTTCATCAATTTCAAAAAGTGGATAAAGTACAAATGCTCGTACCTTCATGCCATAATGCGGTACAGTCAGTCTGGGGTGATTAATAACAAGATCATCACATAAAAGAATATCAAGATCCAACGTGCGTGCTCCCCAGCGTTCTTTTTTTCTTATACGACCTTGTGAAATCTCTATTTTTTGTAACTTATCAAGTAATTTAATTGCAGGCAAGTTTGTTTTAATTTTAACTACTGCATTCGCATAATCTGGTTGATCTTGCGGGCCCATCGGAGCGCTATAATAAAAAGAGGATTGTGCAAGCACGCAAGTATTTGTGATTTTATTTATTGCAGAGATGGCAAGTGTCAGTTGCTTGGTTGGATTTGATTGATTACTACCGATGGCAATGTAACTAATCATTATCTTCTTTATCTTCTTTATCTTCTTTATCTGCTGTTTCTTTCTTTTTTTCTTTGCTTATTTCTGCTTTGTCTGTAGATATTTGGCGCTTTATTTTCCGAGAATAATTGTGCTTAGGCAATGGATGATGTTCTTGATATTCTTCCCACCATTGGGTGAGCTGTACAAGCTCGGTTGTTTGTTCAATTTTTGATCGAAGTGCTAAAAAGTCAAAAGCTGCTCTAAATTTTATATGCTGGTAAATTTTATGAGCGCGTTTACCACCATAGCGAGGTAATCGGAGCTGTAATATCCAAATATCACGAATTGTGGAGGTAAATCGTTTTGGGATTGCAATCGTTTGGATTTGTTGCGTTAATGTTTGGTTTATTGCGCGTAAAAATGCATCATAATAATCAACCCCATTTTTAATGCTTATTGCATTGGCTAGGTGATCAAGCGGATACCAAAGTATAACTGCGTATATATAAGCAGGTGTAATTCGTTGGTTTTGTGCAATGCGTTTATCACTATCAAGAAGTGCTTGCTCGATCATAGGATTTGCTTTGTCATGGTTAGCGTTTTTAAATAAAATTGGAAATAACATTTGCAAGAGATTATGTTCTTTTAGCAGCCGATAGGTGACAAGTCCTTGACCTGAAAGTAAAAGCTTGATGACTTCATCAAAATGACGAGCCGCAGGAATATCTTGCAATAAAGGTGCTAACCGCTCAATGGGCTCAGAAACATCCTCGGTTAGTTTAAAATCTAATTTTCCTGCAAAGCGCACTGCGCGCATCATACGGACAGGATCTTCTCGATAACGCACACTAGGCTCGCCAATGAGCCTGAGTTTGCGATTTTCAAGATCTTTCATGCCAGCACAAAAATCATAGATACAGAAATCTGCAATATCGTAATATAAAGCATTAATCGTAAAATCACGACGCTCTGCATCTTCTTTAATTGTGCCGTAGACATTATCTCTTAATAACATGCCATCTTGTGATTGCTTTGATATTTGCTTATTTTTGAGGTGTTGATCGCTGTGCGGTCCACGAAAGGTTGCCACTTCGATAATATCGTAACCAAATAAAATATGTGCAAGGCGAAAACGGCGACCAATTAAGCGACAGTTTTTAAAAAGTGCTTTTACCTCTTCAGGCGTTGCATCAGTTGTGATATCAAAATCTTTAGGTGTTTTCCCAAGTAGAATATCGCGCACACCGCCTCCGACAAGTAATGCTCTATAACCTGCTTGATGCAATCGATATAACACCTTTAGTGCATTTGGATCAATATTGTCGCGTGAAATTGAATGCTCACTACGTGGAATTTTGTATGCTTCATAGCAGTTATTTTCAGCGTTGATTTGCTTTCTTTCAGTTGTTTTTTTGCTATATGTAGCTTTATTTTTTTTAGAAAACACATTTTTAACGAAATTTTTTAATCGCTTAATAATTTTATCCTCGTTAGTTTCTCTCTGGATTTTATGACTTGTATCTTAACACAATTTAGCGATCTGAGGCTAGATCCTGCCGTCACATGAGTATATGTGTACATTTTATGTGTGCATTTAATGGAATACAAATAATTTTTAAAGTTGAATTTCATTTTTTTTAGGTATTTTATCTGCATTCCAATGAATAACAGCCCAATGAAGTATTTTTGCGCAATTTTTAGCTAACAGACTCTGTGGTGGATTTTGACCTAAAAAAACAAGTGCCCGAAATAATGTTTCAGGAGCATTGGTTTTACTAATGGCAGGAGAATGATTTTGTTTAGACAGTTTTTTACCAGGTGATGATATGGCCATGGGCAAATGAAGATAACTAGCCGCTGGCTCATCTAATAACTTATAAAGAGAGAGTTGTTTTGTTGTTGTTTCTAATAAGTCAGCACCACGAACAATTTCGGTAATGTTTTGTTTTATATCATCAAGTACAACAGCAAAATTGTAAGCATAAAGGCCATCTTTTCGTTTAATTATGAAATCATCATTGGTTGAGGTATTGATTAACCCTTGCAGTTGATCATTAAAGTGATTAATTGGTATATCGAGTTTACTTAAATTAACACGCTGCGAGTTGTTTTTTTTTAAAAGCTGTTTGTGTCGGCAGCATCCTTGATAAATCCCACCTTGCGCTTTGATTTTTTTTCGAGTGCATTGACAATAATAGCTGAGGTTGTGTTCTTGTAGATAATTTAAGATACGTTCATAGTGTTTTGTTTGTTGGCTTTGATATAGCACTTTACCATCCCACTGCAATTGATAGGCAAGCAAGGTGTTGAGAATATCTTCTGCGGCCCCTTTGACTTCTCGTGGTGGATCTATATCTTCAATGCGAACGTACCATTGTCCATTTTGTGACTTCGCTTGTAAATAACTACCCACTGCGGTAACCAATGAGCCAAAATGAAGCGGGCCTGAGGGAGAGGGGGCAAAACGTCCTATATATGGCAACTTTTTGGTTTCCTATGACGAAGCAAGTTAGCAAGCACTAGCTTTTGATAAAGTGCCTAGTATTCTTCAGCGCTTAAAAAACTTTGTCAGGGCTGACTGGGATCTTCAAATAAGTCACCTTGACTGGTAACGGGGATAAACACTCAACCTGCCTTTTGCTTTTCTTTAATTTCAGCTAATGTTTTACAGTCGATGCATAGATCAGCTGTTGGACGAGCTTCTAAGCGTCGGATGCCAATTTCGATACCACAACACTCACAAAAACCAAAATCATCTTCTTCAATTTTGCTTAATGTTTTTTCTATTTTTTTAATCAGTCGTCGTTCGCGATCTCGCGCTCGCAATTCAAGACTAAATTCTTCTTCTTGCGCGGCCCGGTCAACCGGATCAGGGAAGTTTGCGGCTTCATCTTGCATGTGATCAACAGTGCGTTCAACTTCGATACGTAATTGTACCCGCCATGCTTTTAATATCACGGTAAAGTGATCAAGTTGATCTTGATTCATATACTCTTCACCGCGTTTTTCTTTATAAGGATCAACAGCAGCGATGGATAAAATGCCGAGTGTTTTTTTTACTTTGCTTTCAAGCATACTTTTTTCCTTTATATTAAAAGCAATAATGTTATTTTAGTGATATTAAACTGTTTTATAGCATTTGTTTTAATATTATTTACAAATATTATTTAGAAGTACTCATTTCAACCTGTAAGATTGATTGCTTATTTGCTGCGCTTGGTATTTAATGTGCTGATATTTGTACGATTAAATAATACACTAAATTTTAGGGGCAAATAATGACTCGCTACTACATTCTTGTCAAGTTTACTAATCTTTAGCTGTGAATTGGCTTTAAATATATAGTGATATACATCACAAAATGGCTAAAGCAGGCATACCCATTTGTATAATTAAGCCGAGATAACAACTGAAATTATTATTAATTCAAGCAACAATTGTTGAAATTAAAGAGAAACTATACTCTGTGTAGAGGTTATTTTACAAGCCCCTGACGGTATTGGTAAATCTACTTTTGTAGCTTTTTTAATGATATTCCCATACTTTGTGAAAATGCGAAATGCGAAATGCGAAATGCGAAATGCGAAATGCGAAATGCGAAATGCGAAATGCGAAATGCGAAATGCGAAATGCGAAATGAGCAAGATCACATTGTAGCTGGCATTACTTTGTCCTGCAGGACGTTAATTACAATTAGCACAATATTTAGCAACATTTTGGGCGGAGCATATCAATATGTCAAAAAAGAAATGAAATGCTGTTACCTAAAACATTATTGACCTGATGATCTTTTTAGCGAGAGTTACGCTGTCGAGGTTATTTTTGATCGATTGAGCGAAAATGGACATTTCACCAATTCACCTTGTTATAAAATCTTGTTGCACAATCGTTATTACTTCAATACTATGCCTCGCATCTGGGCATTATTTGTTGATCTGATGTTACATTTTGAGATGGCTTTGCTAAAACGTGATAAATCTGAAATAAAAGGCCAAAACAAAAAATAAAGTTAGGAAAAAATATCAAACAAACTTTCAAGCCGACAATCCTTATTTTTATTTGGCAAGTAGCATGGATAGCAACGGTTGGTGTTATGCTATTACTTGTTGTAATGGGTATTTACCTTAATCAAAAAATTAAAGGTAAATTAGAGCAGCAAATGTGGAATTTACCTGCGCAAGTGTTTGCATTACCAGTGACCGTTGCAATAGATAAAAAATTCCCTGAAAAAGTATTTATTAACGCGCTTAAGCAGTTAAATTATCGGCCTGTAAAAATTGTGCAAGCCAAAGGACAGTTTGCGGTACAAAAAAATACGGTGACTGTTTATCGACGAAGTTTTGATTTTCCGGATAAGTTTGCAGGAAAATTAAAAGTTAGCATTCGTTTTTCTCATGGGAAAGTTGTTTTAATTAAAAGCGCGAATAAACAATGGGCGGAGCTGCGCTTTGATCCATTATTATTAACGCGTTTGATTGCCGATAAAGCTGAAGATCGTGTTTTTGTTCCTTTTAACAAAATCCCCAAGTTGTTTATTGATACGCTTTTATTGTTAGAAGATAGGGGATACTACCATAATGAAGGGATATCGCCAGTTGCGATAATGCGGGCATTTATTGTTAACTTTAAAGCCGGTCATACAGTGCAAGGGGGAAGCACCTTAACTCAACAGCTTGCCAAAAATTTATTTTTGACGCACAAACGGACTTTATGGCGAAAATTTATTGAGGCTTATATCGCTGTAATACTCAATCAAAAATACAGTAAAAACACATTATTAGAAGCTTATTTAAATGAGGTGTATTTAGCCCAAAATGGTAGTAAGGGCGTTTATGGTATTGGGCTTGCGAGCGACTTTTATTTTTCTCGACCAATTAATGAATTGCGAGATGATCAAATGGCCTTTTTAGTTGCGATCATCAAAGGACCATCATATTATAATCCGAGGCGCAACCCAAAGCGGGCTTTAGCGCGTCGTAATTTAGTATTGCGTTTAATGGTTAAACATAAATTGATAAATAAAGCGCAATATCAGTATGCCGTAAATGAGCCATTACATGTAAGTGATAAGCAGGCACTTAATCAACGCTCAAATCCTGCTTTTATTGGCTTATTAAAACGCGAGCTTAAGCAGCAAGTGCCTGGCATGGTACTGAAACAAAGCGGACTTTCTATTTTTACTTCTATCGACGCTATTGCCCAAAAACATGCAGAAATAGCCGTTGTAAATGGTATTAAACGTATCAAAAAAAAAGGTCAAAGCGATTTACAAGCAGCAATGCTGGTAAGTGATAGAAAATATGCAGAAATTCGCGCGATAGTCTCTGGAAAAGATGTTAAATTTAACGGGTTTAATCGCGCATTAGATGCAAGACGTCCAATCGGCTCGCTAGTAAAACCCGCTGTTTATTTAACGGCGTTTGAAAATGGCTATACGCGTGATTCGATATTAAATGATAAACAAATTATGTTAACAAGTTCAACGGGGCAGCGTTGGGTGCCGAAAAACTATGATCGTAAATACAGAGGAGAGGTAAGTTTAGCCTACGCGTTAACGCATTCGCTCAATGTCCCGACGGTTAATTTAGGTATGCAAGTTGGATTGCGCCGTGTTATTGTCAATTTGCATAAAATGGGCATTAATAAAAAAATCAAAGTGTATCCCTCTTTAGTACTCGGCAGTATTTCTTTATCACCCCTGCAAGTCGCTCAAATGTATCAACCGATCACAATGCAGGGCCGATATAAAAAGTTATCAATGATCCGTGAGATAACCTCAAGGGATGGCAAATTACTCTATGCGCGTGCAAATGATTTTAAGAAAATATTTTCTTCGGACGTCATTGCAACTCTCAACAGTATTTTACATGAGGTGACACAAACGGGCACCGCGCGAAGTTTGCGCTGGCGCAATCCTACTGGCACTTTTTATGGGAAGACAGGCACTAGCAATCAACTAAATGACAGTTGGTTCGTGGGTTTTGATGATTCTGAAATGTTGTCTATTTGGGTAGGAAATGATAATAATAAAAGTATTGGATTAACAGGTAGTAGTGGAGCGCTGGTATTATTTTCTGATTATATGAAGAAAAAGGACGGACAATGACAGCCTTGATGGAAATAGATACATTACTCGCGGTGTTTTGTGAAAATAAATCGTGGGATAAACAATTTAGACTGATTATTGAGTTAGGAAAAAAATTACCATTATTTCCTGAAAATGAAAAAATACCCGCGCGGGAAGTGCAAGGTTGCGAAAGTATGGCGTGGTTGATAATTGAAAAAATAGACAATGGAAAAGTCCAAGTACAACATTTAAAAATGGATAGCGAGAGCCGAATTGTCAAAGGTTTGATGATGATTTTATTGATTATTTATCAAGATAAAAGCGCTTTAGAAATGCAAAATATCGATATTGAAGCTATCTTTAAAAAATTAGGTTTAGTTAATCATTTAAGCCCCTCGCGCAATAATGGTTTATATGCGATTGTGAATAAAATCAAAGGAGAAAAAAATGTTTAAAAGACTATTTTTAACATTGTTTCTCGTTATGTTATCAACAGCTACTTTTGCACAAAAATTAAATTCACATAAAAATCACTGTATCTATGATATATCTTATTAAAATATAGGATTATGGCAACCTGTAGCTGATATTAATTGGGATGGACAACAAGGTGTGATTAACTCATCAGTGTATACCCATGTGACGATCAAAATGCAACGTCGGCATGGACTCGATAATCAGAGTAAGGTGCAACATGAGGTAATGGTTATTATCGCATCGAAGGTTAAGTGCAAGGCTGATTCCTTTCATATAAAAACTGAGTTCGCTGCCCGAAGGGCGCTATTCCTTGTTTAAATTTGCATCGTTATAAAATCTCCCACGATAATAACTTCCCTTCAATTTTATGCCGCGCATATCGGCACAATTTGCCTTGCTGATTTTGCATTTTTACGTTTCATGGGTATAAAATGGTCAAGTTTCGCTATCAACGTAAGATCTTAGCTATGAATGCTGAACTCGTTAAGCATTCATTATCACCATGATTTTATTTAGGATAAGCACTTTGACTTATCGGCAAGTGGGTTTTAGATTTAATGCCTCGCCATTGCCATCATATTATAATCTTGAGGTCACTTGAGTATTACTGTAATTGCTCCATTAAAAGCGTTGCAAGCTCTTTTTTTTCAATGTTTGATAGTATTTTCCCCGAACGCTCCTTTAATTTTAATTTTTCAATTTTAGTTTTAATATGGGTTGTGAGAAAATTTTCTAAAATATCAAAGAAAACATCTTCACGTTTATCTTCTTTAATATCGTGACGCCATATCGCAAGCTTATTTAAATTACTATATTCAGGTTTTCCTCGCCAGTTTTCAAGTAATTGACCGGTACTAAGATTAGGACTCACTCGACAAATATCAAGTATTTCACTTAATAAGTTTATGCCAGGAAGATCTAGCATTTTAAATTCAGGAAATTCCGGCAGAGAAAAAGCGAGTTTTGGATGTTGCAATAAAAGAGCAATTGCCAAGCGCATAGGCGTTGCTTTTTGCTTTTTAGGCTCGGCAAGTATCCCCGCTGCAGGTAATAATTTTTTTAGGCTTTCTTTTTCAATACCCAGTAGTTTTATTAATTTATCTTCAATCATTTCTCTAAAAACCGTGGCTTGCAATTTACTGATGAGTGGGATAGCTAATTGTGCGAGCTTTGCTTTACTATCATTATGGCGCATATCTACCTGTGAGAGTAGGTGTTCGAAGAAGAAATATGATAAAGGTTGGGCATTTTCAATAAGCAGCTCAAAGGCCGATTTGCCCTCCTTTCGGATAAAACTATCTGGATCTTCTCCATCTGCTAAAAACATAAAGCGTAGCATACGGCCATCTTGAAGATGTTCTAATGCATTATTTAATGCCCGCCATGCAGCTTCTTTTCCTGCTTTGTCACCATCAAAACAACAGACTATTTCACTGGTATTTCTAAATAAAAGCTGAATATGATCTGGCGTTGTTG
Organism: uncultured Psychromonas sp.; assembly: GCA_963682165.1. Classification (GTDB taxonomy): domain Bacteria; phylum Pseudomonadota; class Gammaproteobacteria; order Enterobacterales; family Psychromonadaceae; genus Psychromonas. Next base: position 701,161 of record OY821666.1, read on the forward strand.
CTGTGCCTAACGATGCCACTGCGTAATCAATACCAAATTGCTCTAATGCGATAACATCCATATAGCCTTCAACAACTAAAATGCGTTGTATATCTTTATATGCTTGTTTTACTTGATATAAACCGTAAAGCTCCTTGCCTTTATGGAAGATAGGCGTTTCAGGGGAGTTTAAATATTTAGGCTCTTGGTTATCAAACACACGCCCGCCAAAGCCACTAACGCGTCCACGCCTATCAATAATTGGAAACATTAAACGATCGCGAAAACGATCATAACTGCCACTTGCTTTTGTACTGACACTTGCATCTTTAGCAATCAGCATTCCCGCTTCAATAAGTTGTAATTCAAGAGAGCTGGTGGTGGCAAAACGTTTTCTAACTTCATCCCACCCTGGTGGCGAATAACCAATTTTGAAATGCTTGACCGTTTCGCCAGAAATGCCTCGATTTTTCAAGTAATCAATGACTTTAGCACTATTGGTATGCTGGCGTAATTGCTGCTGATAAAAGCGCATAATATCGGTCATTAATAGGTACATATCTTTGCGATCTACATAAGGGAGAGCCTGACTATGTTGATTTGTTTCTTCTTCGCGGATGACATGGACAGAAAGTTGATCGGCAAGATTTTCAATGGCATCGATAAACTCAATGCCATCATATTCCATTAAAAATGATAATACATTACCGCTAGCTCCACAGTTAAAACAATGATAAAACTGCGCTTCGCTGTTAACTGAAAATGACGATTTATTATTACCATTATGAAACGGACAACTTGCGCGATAGCTTTTGCCATTTTTTTTTAATTTAATACGATTTTCGATGATATCAACAATATCGGTTCGTGCGATAAGATCATCAATGAAGTATTTTGGAATTCGACCAGCCATTTAGTTCCTTTTTATATCAATCATACCATGTTATACCCATGCTACCCAGAAATGCAATATCAGGGTAGCAAATTGTGTACGGACACCTGGCCTAAAATTGAAGTATAGTTGTTATCGTGTGAGATTTTATAACGATGCAAGTTGAGCAAGGAGTAGCGCCCTTCGGGGCCGGACTCGGTTTTTATATGATCGGTAGCAGCCTTGCGTTCAGCCTTGTGTTGCTACATTCGATGTGATAATAACCATTACCTCATGTTGCTCCTTACTCTGGTTATCTAGTCCATGGCGGCGTTGCATTTTGATCGTCACATGGGTATATTGTAAAATACTTAATCAGACATAGGTAAAGATGGCAAAACAAGACATAACATTTATTAATAGCTATTCTCTTTCCAAGGGGTGCTCGTTGCTTGGCCTGTTGTCGAAAAACTGGCCAAATTAAAAAAGCCGCCTACTTTTTCAAGCATGCGGCTTTAAAATATCTAACAAAAAAATAAACTTATCCTAAGGTTGACCTTACAAGTCCACTTACTTCACCCATATCTGCTCGTCCTTGAATATCTTTTTTAAGCATACCCATAACCTTGCTCATATCTTGCATGCTAGTGGCTTTAGTTGAAGCGATAGCCTGTGCGATCAACGCTTTTACTTGCTCAGACGTTAGTGCCTGAGGTAAAAATTCTTGCAAAATAGCCAGTTCATTTTTTTCTATATCAGAGAGATCAAAACGTTCAGCTTTTTCAAATTGTGAAATGGAATCTTTACGTTGTTTAACCGATTTAATAATAACAGCTGTTATGCCATCATCATCAAGTTCGATACGTTCATCAATTTCTATTTGTTTTATCGCCGCGAGTAACATTCTAAGAGTGCCTAAACGGATCTTATCTTTCGCTCGCATCGCTGCAATTTGTTGCTCTTTTAATCTTGCTTTTAAAGACATAATGATCCTTTTAGTAAAGGCGTACTCGACGAGCGTTTTCACGAGAAAGTTTTTTCAAGTGACGTTTAACGGCGGCTGCTTTAGCACGTTTACGTACTGTGGTTGGCTTCTCAAAATACTCGCGTTTACGCGAATCAGCTAAGATACCTGCTTTTTCACAAGAGCGTTTAAAACGACGTAGTGCTACGTCAAATGGTTCATTTTCACGAAGTTTAATGACTGGCATTTGCTTATTACCTTTAGTTATTACGGCCGTTAAGCGACCAATTTATACAAAATAGTGCAGTATTTTAAACTTAGTTAGGAAAAATGTAAAGAAATATTCCTAAAATAAACAAAAATAAGGGTACTATATCATAGCGCTTTCTCTAATGTTATCTGCAGATGCTTTGCCAGCCGCAGCTTATGATCAGAGTCAAGCTTACATGCGCCTAGTTACCAATCGAAGTTGATTATCGATGTTAATTATCGATTGGCTGCTTTCTTGAGGCTTATTTTGTGTGAGCTGCCAACTTGCCTTGCTGATTTTTCACCTTGAGGTATGATGGGAATAACTAAGTAGATGGGTATAAATCTAACAATTTACCAAAAGAGGCATTGATCATATGCGAATTTTAGGCATTGAAACGTCATGTGATGAAACCGGTATTGCCATTTATGATGATGAGCGCGGTTTGTTATCACACCAATTGTACTCTCAAGTGGCGCTTCATGCTGATTACGGAGGGGTAGTACCTGAACTTGCTTCACGGGATCATGTTCGCAAAACCCTTCCTTTAATTAAAGAAGCATTAGCAGAGGCAAACTCCTGCAAAGATGATATAGATGCAATAGCATTTACCGCAGGGCCAGGGCTTGTAGGTGCACTTTTAGTTGGCGCGTGCATTGGCCGAAGCATTGCTTTTGCGTGGGGGAAGCCCGCTATTGCTGTCCATCACATGGAAGGCCACCTGCTTGCTCCAATGCTTGAAGACGAAAAACCTGAATTTCCCTTTTTAGCATTACTTGTTTCTGGTGGGCACACTCTTATGGTACAAGTTGACAATATCGGTGAGTACACCATGCTAGGTGAAAGTATTGATGACGCAGCAGGTGAAGCTTTTGATAAAACAGCTAAATTATTAGGTCTTGAATATCCAGGTGGGCCTCACCTGGCAAAATTAGCAGAAAAAGGAAGTGCCGATCGCTTTATTTTCCCTCGGCCAATGACCAACAAACCAGGATTAGACTTTAGTTTTAGCGGTTTAAAAACAGCGGCTGCGGTAACGATTGCCAGAGAAGGTCATGATCAGCAAACACAAGCGGACATTGCGCGCGCTTTCCAAGATGCGGTGATCGATACTATCGCCATAAAATGCAAACGTGCATTAAAACAAACTTCTTTAAAAAATCTTGTTGTTGCAGGTGGCGTAAGTGCCAATCAATCATTGCGTAAGCAGCTCTCGGAGTTAATGAATAAAAGAGGAGGCAAAGCATTTTACCCGCGCAATGAGTTTTGTACAGATAATGGTGCGATGATCGCCTATGCAGGGATGCAAAGATTAAAAGCTGGCCATTTTGAACCATTAGCTATCAAAGCAAAACCAAGGTGGCCTTTAGATACATTAGCAAGCATTACCAGTCCAGCTATCTACTTATAAAATAAGTTATTTTTCAACGCGAACAATCACTTTGTCTTGTATATTATTAAGCGCGGTTAAATCATTAACCCCAACGCCTATCTGACTCACAGCAAGTGAAGCGAGCGCTGTCGCAAATCGAAGTGTTTGTTGTTTTCCCCACGCATTCAATGCGCCCCAGCAAAGCCCTGCGACAAGTGTATCTCCTGCGCCAACTGTGCTCATGACTTTTGTTTTAGGAGGCAATGATGAAACCCACCCAGACGAGTCTAGCCAAAGCACACCTTTTTCACCCAATGAAATCACAATATTTTCACAACCTTGCGCCAATAGATCTTGAGCTGCTTTTTTTAATTGCATGTCATCACTTAGTTCACCGTTTATTAATACACTCAACTCGTCTATATTGGGTTTAATGAGGTAGGGTGCTCTTTTAACGCCTGCAATTAAGGCTTGATGACTACTATCAAAAAAAACTTTTTTACCGAGTGCTTGGAGCTTGCTTATCCAGTCGGCACAGCGCTCGGCACTAACCCCTTCTGGTAAACTGCCTGCAATAACAAAAAATTTATGAGTCTTAGCTAATGCAAATAATGTTTTTTCTAATGCACTTAACTGAGCTTCATTAATTTGCATTCCAGGAAAATTAAGATCGGTTACTTGCTTTGAATTTTCAACAATTTTAACATTAATACGATTATCACCGTTGACTCTAATAAAACGATCCGTTATTCCTAAAGATTTAAATAAAGAAACAAACGCTTGCTCGTTACTCTTTCCCAACAAGCCAGTTACCGTGACACTGGCACCTAACTGCGAAAGCACTTTAGCAACATTTACGCCTTTTCCTGCAGGATGCAGACTCGCATCGCTAAGTAAGTTTACAGCGCCGGTCTCCAAGGACAATAAATTCCCGGTTAAATCAAGTGCAGGGTTTAATGTCACGGTGACAACATTTAGTTTTTCCAAGCGAGTCCTTAACCTGTTTTATTACGTCATCATTTTAGTGACTTGTAAGCGGTCAATTACTTTAACTTTTCAATATTAGTTAACCTTGTCTCGCCTTTAACTTTTAATAATGGTTTCTTTTTAAAGCGCTGGCCTTGTACTTGAATTATGATTATCTGCGCTTCTTTTTTGCCTATGAGAACCTTATTATAAAATGCTTTAACATCATCAAGGGATACATTTTCCAAGGCCTTAACGTACTTTTCCCGGTCATTAATATTTTTATCAATTGCCGACCATTGATAAGATAAAAAATCAAATTCTGCCGCTAAAGATGTTGGCTTCGCTAGGTAATTTGCAATAGTTGCTTTTTTTATTTGCTTAAATTTATCTTGGTTAAAGGTATTTAATTGCGGTTTAAATTTTGTTAGAAAATCGTTAAATCGCTTATATAACTCGGCATTACTGGCCACTGGTGTTTGGGTCAACAGCGCAAAGCCAACTTGCTTATTAATGGTCACATTTATCGTGAAAGGCGAATAAGAGAGTTGCTCTTGGGTGCGAATTTGGTTGTAAAATGCAGGCTTGACTAATTGATTTAATAACTCGTCGGTAGCTTTTGCTTTATACGTTTTTTGCTTAGTTAAATACAAAACGGTCAGAGCATCATCTTTCATCAGTGATTTTAATTGATAATTAATGCTGCCTTTATTAAGCTTTGCTTTAAGCATAGGCGAGGAATAAAACGGTTTTTTATTTACTTTTACTATTTTTTTCACTTCAGTATTGAGGGTAATCACCTGCTTTGGTGTTAAATTACCTAGCGCAAGTATACGCAAACTTGAATCTGCAAATATTTGTTTTTTAAGGCTGTCAATATCAGACATTTTAATACGTTCAATTGCACGGATCATGGTTTTATCAGACCAAGATCGCCTGTGAATAAGTTTTGCTAATCCACTCATCGCAAATTTAAGTGCAGATCCTTTTGGTTTGTTATTTATGCGCCTAATAATATCATTTTTCGCAAGCATTAAAGATTGATTGGTAAATTTAGCTTTTTTAGTACTGGCTAGTACGGTTAACATTAAGTCAATTTGCTTCTCTGAATAACCTGTTGTACTACAGGTTAAACCATTTGCATCTTCAATATAAAAGCCCATTCCCGCTTCTTGTGTTGCAAAATGAAGCGAGTCAAAATGCTTTGCTATCATATTTAGCATCAATATCATTGCAGCGTGAGATTTTGCATTGCGATCAGCGATATCGCTGTTTAATTGCACGATAATGCTTGCTTTGGGCTGAGTAAGGTAGGCGCTGTTTTGAAACCAAACGCTATTACCTTTTTTATCTATCAATTTTACCGCATGATCTGTGTGTGTTTTTTTAATTAGTGGTAGATTATCAGTGACCCATTTATTTTTGCTTGGCAAGGTTAATTTGATCTTTTTCGCGTCACGTAGCCATTTTGCCTGCTGTTTTTTGCTAATTTTATGTAGCGAATATTTACCATGATAATAAGGTATTTGTATTACGCCTTTGGCTTTCGGGCTTAGCTCAAACATTCTACTGTTTGCAGGGGTTAAGTAATCCACTAATTGCGTGATATATTTCTTTTTAAACGCATCTAATCGATAAGGGAAGAATAAAACATCTTTAATCGGGTAAGTTTGCATATTGACAGAAAGAGCCATCACATAATTAAAGCCAGCTTGTTTGCTCAGGTGTTTAAAGCTGATGTCTAAATTTGACTTTAACGCGTTATATTGTATTTTATTGATCCCTTCTTTTTTGATGAGATCAATGTAGGCATAAAGGGTCGCTAGAATCGCATTTTGATCTTCAATGCCTTTATCTGTCAGCTTAAATTGCATTGTAAATTGTGAATATAAATCACTGTAATTAGCATCATATCCAGCGCTAACCGAGGTGGTAAGTCCTGCTTTTTTTAATGTATCAGACAAGCCACCTTTATGATCAGAGCCTAACAAACGACTCAAAAAGCTGCCAGCTTTATACATATATTCATCTTTTGTTGTCGGCACTAAAAAGTTAACTTGTAATAATTTAATATTCTCAGTGGGCTTCATTTCAACTTTAATCGCAAGTTGCTTAGGTGTCAGCATTGGTATGACGATCTTTGGTTTTTTGACATTTTTATTGGGGATTTGCGATAAATATTTTTTAGCAAGCAATTCTAAATCATGTATAGATCGCGGACTAGTTAATGCTACTTTCATTAAATTAGCGGAATAATAGGTTTTAAAGAAACCTGCTAATTTATTTTGCAAAATACTGCCTGGTTTATCAGACAAGGTGGTTAAATTTCCCGTACTATAACGTGCAGTTGGGTAGCCAGGGTTTAACGTATAACGTTGTAAAGCATAAAGTTTGCGTATATCATTATCAAAATAAGTTTCATTTTCAGCATTCACTGTATGACGCTCTTTATTGGCATATTTTTTATTGAGTAATGGTTCACTCATAACATCGCTCAATCGATCTAGAGCCTCAGCAAAAGCACTATCATTGATTTCAAAGCCAAAAACTGTTTTATCTTGTGCTGTATATGCATTGGTATAACCGCCATTGTGACTCATGAACTTGCTGTATTCATTAATAACAGGGTAGCGCTTAGATCCTAAAAACAGCATGTGTTCTAAATAATGAGCTAGCCCAAGCTGGCTGTCAGGATTATACATGCTGCCAATGTCTACTGATAACGAAGCTGCACTATTTTTTAAATCAGGATCAGAAATCAGTAATACTTGCAGATCATTTTTCAAGTGAATAGTTTTATATTGACGTTTATCATTTGGGCTTTGCACTATTACGCTATTCGTGTTTGCGCTTTGAACTTTAAGTGCGGTGGCTTTGCTCGCCGATGAGCTTGCATTAGCAGCAGTGATTTGTGTTAATAGCAAAGATAGTGTGAATGCTAATATTTTCATTTTTGACATGGTTTTATGCTCTTATTTTAAATGTTAATGTGAAATCTCAGGTGAGTAATTAAGTTATTTCCCACTTACAGTGCAAACGCTCATAGCAGTAATATAAATACTAATGCGTGCTTTTGCAAACTAACATTACTCTGCTTTTTATATTGTTCAAGCCCATATGCTATATTGACCGCGATAATTTTATCATTTATTAACGCAGTATCAATATCAATATAAGTACTTTTTTGTGTAAAAAATTATAATTATTTCATTTTATACACGCTATTAGTTAATATTTTTATTAAATTTCAATTCGCTCCTTAATCGCTCGCCTCATGTGCTTTTAAGGATTTCCAATATATAAAAATTTTTGGAAGTCGATAAACGTGTTGCGTATTAAAAGCGCAGAGCCAAATTCTGTTGCGGCATCGTTTATGGTATTGTATTTAAGTTCAACCATGCTGGGTATTTTTGTAGGTGCTAATTCTTGTTCGCCGTCTTTTATGTACCTATCTAATATAAATTCGATAAACTCAACTTGTTTATCGCTAAATTCATTCGCGATAACTGGTTTTGCATTTACCACGCGCTCTTTACAGGGTGTGGGTATCTCTGGCGTAGGCCACATAGGCTAATAAATCGTATACGTCACTGTCGCTTGCATCAATAATCTCTTTCATGTTATCGAGTTTTTCTTCATCATAACCTGCTTCATGTAAATCAGCTAATAGATTTTCTCGAGTATTTGGGTTACTCCATATTTTACGTAATTCATCTTCGTTAGTAAAAAAGCGAGGTATGTCACCAAACAGTTCTTCAACAAATTGTTTGGCAGTGAGCATATCACCGTTAGACCCCATAAATAATACACTTTTCATGTGTTGAATTTGACGTACTTTGCCATTATAATACCCTAGGAAATCTAAACAGTTAAATTAAGATTCTTATTCTTGTTTGAGATAGTATCTAGCAAAACAGGAGAATTACTATGAGCAAAAAAAGAACAACTTACTCTGCTGAGTTTAAAAGTAGACTTGTATTGGAGTTATTGGAAAATGAAAAAACTTGAGCTTACATTGCAAGTTAAAATAACATAACACCATTGATCCTTGGGAATTGGAAAAAAATATTCCTGGAAAATGCTGTTATTGCAATGGAGCCAGCAAAAGCTGTTAAGGAATATAAGCTAGAGCTTGTTGCAGCTTTAGACAAAAATGAAATGCTCACAAAAATTGTCGGTAAAATGACATCCTCGAATGAATGGCCAGAAAAAAACTAAAAAGCTAAAAAGCTAAAAAGCTAAAAAGCTAAAAAGCTAAAAAGCTAAAAAGCTAAAAAGCTAAAAAGCTAAAAAGCTAAAAAGCTAAAAAGCTAAAAAGCTAAAAAGCTAAAAAGCTAAAAAGCTAAAAAGCTAAAAAGCTTGGGAGGATCTGATAAGAAGAAGTTAATTAATCCCAAGCTAGAAAACCTATCTGTATCACAGCAATGTGAGCTATTGAATTTGAATCGGAGTACTTTTTACTACACTGAAAAAGTGAATAATAAAAAGCATGAGATTCAGCAGGAAATAGCCAAAGTGTTTGCTAAAACACCAATTTACGGTGCTAAAAAGGAGCATCAACAGCTTCTAGAAAATGGAGTCAAGGCATCTTTAAACACGGTAGCAACATATCGAAAGGAGCTGGGTTTAAAGGCTATTTTAGCGATTAAGCAAGTAACAACCACCGTAGCCAATAAGCAACATCAGAAATACAGTTATAAGCTTAGAGGCCTTAATATTTCACATGCTAATCAGGTATGGAGCACAGATATAACCTACATCAAAGTCAAGGATGGAATGGTTTACCTTGCTGCGGTCATTGATTGGCATTCGAAAGCCGTCCTATCACACAAAATATCGAATACGATGGATTGTGCACTGAGCATTAACGTCTTGGATGCGGCCTTAGATCGCTATGGAAAACCTGAGATATTCAATACAGATCAAGGAAGTCAGTATACAAGCGATGTGCATACTCAAAAATTAAAACAGAACGGGATCACGATATCAATGGACGGGAAAGGCCGAGCTACTGATAATATTTGCATTGAAAGATTTTACGACGCGCAAAATGCTCCCGTATTTATCTAAATGAATATGAAACTATCAAAGATTTAGAAGAAGATGTATCCGATTACATTGAGTTTTATAATCACCAACGATTTCATGAAACATTGAAATATAAAAAACCAATGAATGTTTACCAAGAAGGAATTAAGGCGAGCTTAGCTTTATCAAAGGTATCTTAACTGTGGAATAAGAAATATTAAATAACTGTCTTGACTCTTTGGGTCGGTATAATAGCTGATGGGTATCTTCTTTCGAGCGAAAACTCAGTTCATCAATTTTCTCTAGCTCATCACGTAATGAGTAACCACTTTGGATTTTATTTTTGATTTCGCCAAAAATTTCACCGATTTTATATTCAATGGTATTGGGACTTTCTGCGCGTTGTTTAAAGCCTTTAAGGTATGGAAACAGTTGACCATCAACGTATTCCATTAAATCATCGCCCGTTAAGGTGTTGTTGTGGTCAAATTTACCTTGTGCATCTTTAGGGGCATCCCAATTACTCCAGCGGTATTCTTTGGCAATAATATGTTGGTACGCTTCGCCCATTAATTCGGCTTTAAGCGACTTGGCATATTCTAAATCATCAAGGTATTTTAGAAATAACATCCACGAAGATTGCTCGGTGTAATCAAGCTCGCTCGAGCAGCCTGCGTCTTTATGGAAGATATCGTCGATATTTTTAAATACTTGTTCAAACATTTTATAAACCTTGTTGGTAATTATTAGGGTGATGCGCGGTTAATTTGCAACCATTTAGGCCATTGATAGTTTTTAGCACAGTACCTGTTGCATTCGTAGAGCGTGGCAACTAAGGGCGAAGTAGTATCCATTTAAACTTTTAAGCAAAAAGTAACCGGGCCATCGTTGGTTGAGGTGACCTGCATATCTGCTGCAAAAATACCTGTTTCGACCTTTAAGTGTTCTCGGCAATGAGCGTTAAACTGTTCGTATAGGCGCTTTGCGATGCTTGGCTGTGCGCCTTTTGAGAAGCTTGGGCGGTTACCGTGTTTAGTGTCGGCTGCGAGGGTAAATTGTGAAATAACGAGCAATTGACCATTTATTTGCTGAACGTTGAGGTTCATTTTGCGGTTTTCATCGCTGAACATGCGATAGGCTAAAACTCGCTCAGAAAGCCGCTGGCATTTTTTGTCATCATCGGCTTTTTCAACCGCTAATAAGACTAATAAGCCGTTTTTTATCTGCGCGACTATTTCATTGTTAACGGTGACATTGGCGTTAGTAACCCTTTGTAGCATCGCTATCATTTAGCATTTCCTCATCTTTTGTTGCTTGGTATTTTTTCAGGTAATGAAGCTGAATATACTCTTCGAGTGTTGCGGTAACAATTGCGCCCGTTAAAATAATATACCAATTAAAATAAACCCAAATAAAAAGTATTGGTAAAATAGCTAGTGTGCCGTAAATAATTTGTTGGGTCGGGAAGTGAATAAGGTATAACGAAAATACTTGCGTACCAAGTGTAAATAACAGTGAGACGATAAAACCACCGATGATAGCTAAGCGGATACTTACTTTTTGCCGAGGAATAATACTATACACGCCTGTAAATGCAATCCACGTAAATATAAATGGCAAAAACGATAAGATATGATCGCCTATAGAAAGAATATCATGTGTTTTCACAGTTGCAATAATATAGCTATTGAGCGCAATGCTACTGCCGGCTAATACCGGGCCTAAAGTTAAAATGGTCCAATAAAGCGCAAAGTCATAAACAACATTGCGTTTTTTGGTGTTTCGCCATATATTATTGATGCTTTCATCGATGGCAGAAATCAGCAAAATGGCTATTACCATTAAAGAAAAAATACCCATCATGGTCATTTTTTTAGTGTTTTCAATAAAGCCATTAATATGATTCTTAATTAATTCACCAGAGGCGGGAACAAAGTTGGCAAAGATAAACTGCTCGAGCATTTTTTGTAACTCACTAAACATCGGAAAAGCAGATAAAATATCAAACACAATAGCTAAAAATGGCACTAATGAAAGCAAGGTCACGTATGCTAAATAACCAGCTGGAACTTTTATATTATCCTGTTTTGCTCTTTTAAATAAAAAAAGCGCGTAATGATAAACAAATTCGGCCCTAGGAATAACTTTCAGTTTATCTATTTTTTTAAATTTATTAAATTTATCCAAGATCATGGTAAGATTCCTTTGCTTTAAAACAGTGCAGCCCATGTTACTCGTAAAATATAAGGCCAGACAGGCAAATTTCCTGCGAACACTAGGCGTAAATACTTGTGAAAGTATTGCGAGTGTTTTGTTTAGTAATTACTTTTTAGCTATTACTTTGTAGCCATAATAGCAATTTCAATAAATAGCTTTCAACCTTTTACTCTGAAAAATGCAAATTTAGCAAGTTGCGAGAAATAACAGTTAAGAGTAATAGTTTGCTTTATGGTTGATCTTCAGGCAATATGTTGACGTTATTTATACCAACTAAGGTTAGCCATTATGATGAGTTTACTTTTCTTACTTTTTTTTGTTGCCATGATAGGTTTGTTAATCAAGAAGAAATCAGTGGCATACGCATTTTTTACTGTTGGTATGGTGCTTAGTCTATTTTGGCTAAACCACCATGCAACAGACGCACTTTCAGTTTTACTATAAGGATAGATGATGCATCGTTCACAAGTCACCCTATTAAATATATTTGGCATGATGGGAATGGCTGTCCTACTGTTGGTAGCGTTATTGTTACAAGTGTTCGCAAATGAACTCCCTTGCCCACTTTGCCTATTACAACGCCTTGGATTTATTATGGTGATGTTTGGTTTTATGCTCAATGTTGTTTTCGGCACGCAGGAGCGTCATTATGGCTTTGTGCTGTTTGGAGCCGTGTTTGGATCGCTCGTGGCACTACGACAAATAGCACTACATGTTATCCCAGGTACACCTGGCTACGGCACCGCAATTCTGGGCTTTCATTTCTATACTTGGGCATTTACATTATTTATGGCGACCATATTTGCCGTAGGTATTTTATTGACTTTATGGGATGAGGCATGGCCTCATAAAAACTATCAAATGAGTACTGCCGCTAAATATTTATGCGTTGCGGCCGTTATTGTTGTGGGATTAAACGTGTTATCAACTTTTATAGAATGTGGGCCTTATCAATGTTCAGAAAACCCTGTGCAATATTGGCTATAAATCAGTGCAATTATTCATGCATTTTTACGAGCACACACTTTAAACCACGATCTACTTTGCGATTGATAAAATGATCTTCAGGCATGATTTTTTGTAAAATATTAGCCTTTGGGCACTGCGCTCGTATCACCTCTTCTAAAAATGCAAAATCAAGATCTGGAGAATTTAAACAAAGTAGCGCCAAGCCACCGCTATTAAGTAACTTAGGCAAACGGCGAATAATTTTAGGATAATCACGTTTTATGTTGATGCTGCCTTTTTGCAATGATGGCGGATCTACAATAACAATATCATACGGACTTTCGCGTTGAACTTTTCCCCAAGATTTAAATAAGTTATGAGCAAGGTATTTGACCTTTTTTAAATCGTGATGATTTAGCCGATGATTATCACGGCCAATAGCAAGGGCGGCTTTACTCATATCTAAATTAATGACCTGCGTAGCGCCGCCTTCAATCGCCGCATTGGAAAACGCACAAGTATATGCAAATAAGTTTAAGACTCGCTTACCTTCACTGTTGTCTTGTACCCATTGGCGAGCATTTTTCATATCCAGAAAAATACCGTAATTTTGCTTTGATCCTAAGTTGATTTTATAGTGTAAGTTATTTTCTTGTGTCACAAAATCAGTTATTGCCTCACCAAAGAGCACTTGAGTGGGTGCTAAATCACGACAGCGAAATTGTATTTGAATACTTTTAACATTAAAACCAATTGATTGCATTTTAGTTAAAAGTTGTTGAGATAATTCATCTTGCCATGTTTGCTTTTCTTCTTTATACAAAATGATCAAAATAACAGGTGCTAACCAATCTATATTAATGTGCGCAAGAGCGTTAAAGCAAAATCCACGCCCGTGGAATAATCGTTGCAACTCTAATTGTGGCAGAGCGCGAACCCTATCCCAATTTATGTTATCTAGCACTGTCATGTAGTTTGCCTAGTGCGTCAACATCATTTTCGGAGCTAAGAAAAATAGCAAAGCCGCGCCAATTTTGAGTGTTTTCTAATCCTATTTTTAAAATCATGGTCAATGGAACAGATAACAGCATCCCTACCATGCCGAGTAACCAACCCCAAAAAATTAAAGAAAGGAAGACAGCCAAGGTCGATAGCCCTAAATTTCTGCCCATAAGCTTTGGTTCAATAAAGCTGCCCAGAGTCATGTTGACAATTAAAAAGAGTAGCGCAACACATGAAGCTGGGATATAACCAAGCTGTAAAAAAGTTAGCGCAATCGCTGGAATGGCGGCAATAATGGCGCCTATATTTGGAATATAATTCAGTAAAAATGCCAGTAAAGCCCATAATACAAAAAAATCGACGCCTATTAACCACAAAACAAAGCCTATAATAATGGCGGTTACTAAGCTAATAATAGTTTTAATAGCCATGTATTTATTCACTGAATTTAAAAAATGAGTCATACGATCTTCTACATCGCTTTCTTGGCCAAACACTAGATGAATTTTTTTAGTAAAAACATTTCCTTCTGCGAGCATAAAAATAACCGTTAAAAGCAATAAAAAAGTGTTGCCCAATACGCTACTAAAACCACTTAAGCTATAGGTGATTAATTTCATCATTTTAGCTGGATTAAAATGCTTTTTAACCTCAGCTAATGAAATCGATAAATTATGCTTTGCAAGCCATGCGACAAGCCCATTTAGATCATTTGCAAGTTGTAATTCATAACGCGGCAAGGAGTGACGAAAATTAGTAACCGCTGAACCAATAACACTACCGAATAATATAAACGCTAAAAAAATAACAATAATCACCAGAGCAATAGCAACACCTCTAGGGACTTTATAATGTCCAAGGAAGTTGATCGCAGGGTTACAAATAATAGCCACAAAAAAAGCCAGCAAAAAAGGCACCAAGATAGGCGCGGCAAATTTTATTCCGACTAAAGTAATAACAACACTCGCAGATATAAATAAAAATCTAGTCGAATTTACATAATTAGACATAAGCTCTCCACTTAAATTAATTCAATATGCCCTAAGGCTGGCAAATAGATAACAAACATCAACAATGCTACGTTAAAATATGACATAAAACACTATATTTTTATTATGTTGTCATTTTTTCATTGTGGATCTTTCTAAGTATAAGAGCCATCAACAATAGCTGATCTCTGTTAATGATTTGTAGGCTTTCTGCAAGTATTTTATACCCACCATACCTCATATTGTGCCTTACTCTGATTCTCAAGCTGGTAGCCGACGTTGCATTTTGCTGTATGGTGGGTATACCCACAAGGGGCGAATGTAGGTTAAAGGTGGGTATGAAAGTGGATCCGTGGAGAAAATTCGGCCCATGTTGCAGGCGGACCATTAAACACATACCGAGAAGTCATCACGGTGAACTTGTACTGTATTGCTCCGAGGCCTTGCTCAAAATGTTCACATTTTTTAACGCGCACACCGACAGTTTCTGCAACACATACATTATAGGCCCAGCCGTTAATAACTAAATTCTTAATGCCAGCACCTTTATATTGATTTTTTAATTTTAGCTCTAAGTTGGTACCGACAAATGCATTTGGGTTATGCTTATTGATTACTATTGTATCTTGTGGAAGAAGTGCTCTAAGCGATGTTTTGGTAGCGTGCCAGTTATGGCTCATCTCATCTTCATTATAACAATAATCTCCTTGAGGAAAATTTTTATCGTGTTGAATTAAAAAAATCTGACAATTATATGCTTGAGCTAACATGAGCACTTTTTGTTGAGCCGAGTATACATCTTTTATAGGGGAGAAATTAGTCCTCTGTGAATCACCTAAGTACATTGGATTTGCATATATAAAATTCATGTAGCGTTCTTCATCAATAACAACGCCCCCTATAGTAGAAATTACTTGTTGCATTCCTTTTAAAAGCACGTAGTTAATATAAATAATATGCCTTCCGTTATAAAAATTTAATTTAATATGTGCTTTGTATATTAACCTAGGAAATTTCTTTTTTTATATTTGTGAGTTTGCTGTTTAAATTTGCCAACAGATTATACGCAGCGCATGCTACTCTATTTTATTTTAGCTGTATATACCCAGGCCATCCCGAAATGCAATATCAGCAAGGCAAATTGTGCCGATATTTGATGCCTAAAATTGAAGTCTAGTTATTATCGTGGGAGGTTTTATAACGATGCAAATTGGTGTAAGGAGCCGCGCCAGTTGGTGCGCTAACTCGGTTTTTATATGATCGGTAGCAGCCTTGTACTCAACATTCGGTGCGAGAATAACCATGACCTCATGTTGCACCTTACCCTGATTATGGAGTCTATGCTGACGTTGCATTTTGAGGTAACATGGGCGTATTCATTTAACAATAAATACGATATTTTTGTTGCATTGTGTCTTTAAATAAAGGCAGCAAGGCGCATGTATAATGATGAGTAAAGTAACAGAATTAATGGTTAAGTTTTCTTTTTAAAAAAGAGTCATTGATTTTCTATCGGCAGGGAAGCTATAGATGATGAACGGCGTCACGAGAGCGTTTTCATTGTGAGTAATAAGCTTTATCAATTAGGCAAAAAGTAATTACTCTATGCTGTTTTATGAATCTAAACAATGAATACTAGCAAACTCAAAAATGATAATTTAAGTCAAAGATCGCTGTAAAATTCAAGATGTTCACCTATTTTAGACCAGTACACTGGCGGACCATTTAACACCTGCTGACAAGTAAGCACGTTATATTTGTAACTTAATGCCCCCCCATTATTGGCTCCATTTTTCTGTGGATTTATGGTTGCTGGAATACATTTATTAGAATCGAAGCCTATCACTACTAAATTTTCAACACCGCGCTTTTGATACTGACACTTTAACCAATAACGTAATGGGGTATTGGTAAATGCATTTTGGGTATGCTTATTGATTACTCTTGTACTCATTGGAAGAAGTGCTCTTAGCTGTGTCTTAATGGAGTAAGGACTTCTGGTATCTAAACAATAATCATGTTTACCATAACGATATTCGTAATATCCTATCGGTTGAGTAAGATCAAATTGGGTAAAAGCTATGGGACAATTATATGCGCGAGCTAACATAATAACTCGTTGTTGAGCCCAGGTAACATCATCTCCAGGGAAGAAACTAGCCCTTTGTGAAGTAACATGGCTCATTCCGACTTTGCCGTGTCCAGATTCATCAATAACAAGTACAGCTAAAGACGAACTTACCTTTTGCATTGCCTGTAAAAGACTGCCGTTAATTTCCATAATGATCCTCACTGTATAAAAAATTTAATTTAATGTACACTTTGTAATATTAATCTAGAAAATTTCCTTTTTATATTGGTAATTTTTCTGTTTAAATTTGTGCAAGATATGATGCATAGTGCATGCTACTCTAGTTTATGTTATCCGTATATTTATTTAACAATAAATGCGCTATATTTTTGCATGGAGTTTTAAATAAAGGCAGGAAAGCAGATGCTTAATGATGAGTTAAGTCACAGAATTAATGGTTAAGTTTTCTTTTTAAAAAATAGTCATTGATTTTCAACAGAGTGGCAACTATTTAGCGGTTAAGTAATGCTGTTCGCTTAGGCTATCCATTACCACGCGGGGCGTGGAACTATTTACGGGTTCGTGGGACTGTGTGGTATACGCATGGTTTTCGGGCATTAAGCAAGCCTTAGTTCCAATGCTCAGCGCGGGAACGATTTAAGTGATAGAATTAATGGTTAAGTTTTATTTTTAAAAATAGCCATTGATTTTCAACAGAGTGGCAACGATTTAGCGGTTAAGTAATGCTGTTCGCTTAGGCTATATATTACCACGCGGGGCGTGGAACTATTTACGGGTTCGTGGGACTGAGTGGTATACGCCTAGTTTTCGGGCATTAAGCAAGCCTTAGTTCCAATGCTCAGCTCGGGAACGATTTAAGTGATAGAATTAATGGTTAAGTTTTCTTTTTAAAAATAGCCATTGATTTTCAACAGAGTGGCAACGATTTAGCGGTTAAGTAATGCTGTTCGCTTAGGCTATCCATTACCACGCGTGGCGTGGAACTATTTACGGGAGTTGTGGGACTGAGTGGTATACGCCTAGTTTTCAGACACTAAGCAAGCCTTAGTTCCCATGCTCAGCGCGTGACAGATTTAACGGTTAAGTAATGCTGTTCGCTTAGCCTATGCATTAACCACGCAGGCGTGGAACGATTTACGGGTTCGTGTGACTGAGTGGTATACGCCTAGTTTTCGGGCATTAAGCAAGCCTTAGTTCCAATGCTCAGCGCGGGACATATTTAACGGTTAAGTCATGCTGTTCGCTTAGCCTATCCATTACCACGCGTGGCTCGGAACGATTTACGGGAGTTGTGGGACTGAGTGGTATACGCCTAGTTTTCGGGCACTAAGCAAGCCTTAGTTCTCATTCTCAGCGTGGGACAGATTTAACGGTTAAGTAATGCTGTTCGCTTAGCCTATCCATTACCACGCGGGGCGTGGAACGATTTACGGGTTCGTGTGACTGAGTGGTATACGCCTAGTTTTCGGGCATTAAGCAAGCCTTAGTTCTCATTCTCAGCGTGGGACAGATTTAACGGTTAAGTAATGCTGTTCGCTTAGCCTATCCATTACCACGCGGGGCGTGGAACGATTTACGGGTTCGTGTGACTGAGTGGTATACGCCTAGTTTTCGGGCATTAAGCAAGCCTTAGTTCTCATTCTCAGCGTGGGACAGATTTAACGGTTAAGTAATGCTGTTCGCTTAGCCTATCCATTACCACGCGGGGCGTGGAACGATTTACGGGTTCGTGTGACTGAGTGGTATACGCCTAGTTTTCGGGCATTAAGCAAGCCTTAGTTCCCATGCTCAGCGCGGGACAGATTTAACGGTTAAGTAATGCTGTTCGCTTAGGCTATCCATTACCACGCGGGGCGTGGAACTATTTACGGGTTCGTGTGACTGAGTGGTATACGCCTAGTTTCCAGACTCTAAGCAAGCCTTAGTTCCCATGCTCAGCGCGGGACAGATTTAACGGTTAAGTAATGCTGTTCACTTAGGCTATCCATTACCACGCGTGGCGTGGAACTATTTACGGGTTCGTGGTACTGAGTGGTATACACCTAGTTTCCAGACACTAAGCAAGCCTTAGTTCTCATTCTCAGAGTGGGACATATTTAACGGTTAAGTCATGCTGTTAGCTTAGCCTATCCATTACCACGCGGGGCGCTGAACGATTTACGGGTTCGTGTGACTGAGTGGTATACGCCTAGTTTTCGGGCATTAAGCAAGCCTTAGTTCCCATGCTCAGCGCGGGACAGATTTAACGGTTAAGTAATGCTGTTCGCTTAGGCTATCCATTACCACGCGGGGCGTGGAACTATTTACGGGTTCGTGTGACTGAGTGGTATACGCCTAGTTTTCGGGCATTAAGCAAGCCTTAGTTCCCATGCTCAGCGCGGGACAGATTTAACGGTTAAGTAATGCTGTTCGCTTAGGCTATCCATTACCACGCAGGCGTGGAACGATTTACGGGTTCGTGTGACTGAGTGGTATACGCCTAGTTTTCTGGCACTAAGCAAGCCTTAGTTATCATGCTCAGCGTGGGACATATTTAACGGTTAAGTCATGCTGTTCGCTTAGCCTATCCATTACCACGCGTGGCGTGGAACTATTTACGGGTTCGTGAGACTGAGTGGTATGCGCCTAGTTTACAGACTCTAAGCAAGCCTTAGTTACCATGCTCAGCGCGGGACAGATTTAACGGTTAAGTAATGCTGTTCTCTTAGCCTATCCATTACCACGCGTGGCGTGGAACGATTTACGGTTTCGTGTGACTGAGTGGTATATGCCTAGTTCCCAGACACTAATCAAGCCTTAGTTTCCATGCTCAGCGTGGGAATTCAAATATTGTTTGCTTTAAAGTTTTCTGCTTGTTCGAAAATTTCTTTATAAACTTCATCTCGGCTAATGGGTGGGTAGCCAAATTTGGCTAAAACTAAAATAAGTTCAACTTTTAATGAGGCTTTAATATCATCACGGTGATTCCAATCCGTTAACGTAGCTTTATCATCAACAATCACTTTTACCGCTTTGGCAAGTTCAATCAGCTTATCTTCAGGGTAATCAAAATCATACCTTACCGCTAATGTTTTTAGCGCGTCATAAAATGCTTTTTCTTCAATATCAATGCCGAGCTTATCACCTGCGCTCATTTCATCTCTTACGTCATAAATAAGATTAACCATTTCATTTGAAAAATCTTCTAACACTTCACTTACCAATACATCATCTTCTTTTCGTTCATTATAACGCACAAGCAAGGCTTCAAATCGTTTCGTAAAATTAATGCCTTGGATCTGATTGACCTTTTTCAGTTCACCAATTGCTTTAGCCAATAGCTTTTTTAATAATTCTATTTTGGTATTTGGTAGCTTAATTTTCTCAATTTTAGCGATGTAATCATCATTGAAAATATCAATTTTTCCATCATTTTCGGTACCAAGTTTAAATATTTCCTCTACCCCGTCACTTTGTAGTGCCTCCGCAATCATTTTATACACTTTAATATTCATTTGCGCGGTGTCTGGCGCATCTTTTTTGGTTAGTTTAAAAACAATGGCGCGAATAGCGAGGTAGAAATGAATATTATCACGCTCATTTTCATTGATTTTTTCATTACCACAACACACATCATAAGCGGCTTTTAAGCGCTTCACTAAATCCAAGAAGCGCTTTTTTTGTTTTTCGGTGATTAAAACAAATTCAGCGCCTTGATTTAAACAGTTTAACTGCGCTAGCGCTTCACCTGTAAAATACGGCGCACTATCAAATTTATGGAATAAGCGCCCAAGCAGATCTAAATGGTTTTTTACCTCAATCACCGACGCGGCAACGTCTTCAAAGTTGGTTTTATCTGTTGTTGAGTATTGCGCTAATGCTTTATTCATTTCTGATTTAATACCGATATAATCAACCACTAAGCCTTTATCTTTGCCTTTAAACTGCCGATTAACGCGTGAAATAGTTTGAATTAAGCTGTGTTTTTGAATAGGCTTGTCGATATACATGGTATCTAAAAATGGCACATCAAAGCCTGTCAGCCACATATCCACTACAATAGCTATTTTGAAATTAGAGTTTTTATTTTTAAACTGTTTATCAAATATTTTGCGCTCATCTTTACTGCCAAGTAGTTTATATAACCGTTCTTCATCATCTTTACCGCGTGTCATGACCATTTTTACGAGCTGAGAAGGTGCGGCAATTCGCTCTTCATTAATTGCTCGCTTGCGCTCGGTACCAGATAGCAACACTGCATTTTCGGTATCAATTATCTCAAACCATGCAGGGCGTAAATTTTCTAATTGTTGATATAATTGATAAGCAATAGCACGCGCGCTACATACAAACATTGCCTTACCGGCAACCGTTGAGCCTTCTTCAACGCGTCTTTCATAATGCTCAATAAAATCACGGGCAAGCACACGAATACGATCAGGATCGCCTAAAATCGAATTCATATTTGCGGTGGCTTTTTTACTTTCTTCTATTTGTAATTGATTACTGCCATCATCAGCACATTTTTTATAATAGTCTTCAATTTCAGCTAATTTACTGTTGTTTAAAAAAACTTTAGCAGCGCGACCTTCATAAACAATACGTACCGTTATTTTATCTTTCACCGATTCGGTCATTGTGTATGAATCAATCACCTCGCCAAAGACCGCGAGGGTTGCATCAACTGGCGTTCCTGTAAAACCCACATAGGTCGCATTTGGTAATGAGTCATGTAAGTATTTAGCAAAGCCAAAGGTTTTCTTTACCTCTTTTTCTGTCACCGTTACTTTTTGATCTAAATTAATTTGGCTACGATGCGCTTCATCAGAGATACAAATAACATTACAGCGTTCGGTTAATAGCTCTGCATCTTCGGTAAATTTATGAATTGTCGTTAAAAACACGCCGCCACTATTACGCCCTTTTAATAATTCGCGTAAATGCGCTCGACTTTTTACGGTTTCAATCGTGTTGTCGCCAATATAGGTTTTAGCATTTACGAACTGCTGTGATAATTGAGAGTCTAAATCAGTGCGATCGGTAATTAATATGATGGTCGGGCTTTCAAACTCAATGCTTTTCATTAATAAGCGCGATAAAAATTGCATGGTAAAACTCTTACCACACCCAGTTGCACCAAAATAAGTACCACCTTTGCCATCGCCTAATGGTCTCTGGTGTTTTTTAATATTTTCAAACAGTTTTTTAGCCGCATAATATTGCGGATAACGCGGGACTATTTTTATCTCTTTTTTGCCAGAGTCGGGGAAGAAGATAAAATGGCGCATCACATCACGCAGGCGCGCTTTATCAAACAAACCTTGTAACATAGTGTGCAAAGAATTAACGCCATCTTCGCCAGTTTGCTCTTGACCTGTCACCTTGCCCCATGAGTAGAAAAACTGATAAGGAGCAAACAGGTTACCCATTTTATTGTTCACGCCATCGCTTATTACACACAAAGTATTAAACACAAACAGTTGCGGAATATCGCGGCGATAACGGACAGTTAACTGCTTAAATGCCTCATGGATTGTTGCCTCTTCACGGATGGCACTTTTAAACTCAAACACCACCAAGGGCAAACCATTAATATATAAAATTGCATCTGGAATGCGTTTTTGGGTAACTCCAAGTGAAGATAGCACTGCAATTTCAAGCTGATTAACAATGCGATAGATATTAATGTCATCATCATTTGCCGCGTAATTTAGTGATTGCTCGGTCACTTTTAAAAGATCGTCCTGATAATTTTTAATGGGCATTTCAGTAAGCAAGGCTTGTTTAACCACTTGCTCGACATTGTCAAAATCAAGCAGTTGAATATATAAGTCTTTTTGCGAAACCGCACCAGAGGTCGCATTTAACATGTCACGCTTTAACAAGAAGCCATCACTAAGCCATTTACAAAAAGTTTTATTACTGTGGTAAAGATCGCTCGCAGGTAACGTTTCTAATTTGCGAATAATTGATTCAATCTCACCAGGTGTAATATCAGCATGTGCATAACGCTTAGCTAAAAAATCACGCAGATCACTTTTTATCAACACCTCACTGTTTGAGCGTTGCAGGTCTCCACCGTTCAAATGTGGGTAACCTTGCTCAGCCAATAATTCAACAATAGCTTGTTCTAGCTTGGCTTCTGTAAACTTCATTTAATTTCCCTATTCATTCTATTGATTGAAAATCTATTTTTCATATCAATCAAGCCCTAGTTGTCATGCTCTGCGTGGTAATTCAGATACCCCCTAGTTGCCATGCTCTGCGTGGGAATTCAGATGAGCATAATATTTACCTATTTTTGTGCGTATCAGCAAAACGAGCACAATATTTCCATATTTTTGTGCATATCAGCAAAACGTGCACAATATTTACCTATTTTTGTGCGCGTCAGCAAAACGTGCACAATATTTCCAGATTTTTGTGCACGTTAATTATTTTTGTTGTTGCCATCAATTCCAGCGGAAAGAAGTGCATATAATGCTTTATTAACATAATAGTTAGAGCGCCCAAATTTTAGCTTTTCTAAAATTCCAATTTCAACAAGTGAGTTAAGTAAATTTGCCGCGGTATTCCGATGTACGTTTAATTGATGTTCAATAAATGAAATTTTGGTATAGGGATGAACAAATAGAGCATCGAGTAACTCTTTGCTATATACGCTTGTTTTATTTTGCATTTCAAATTTACAATGGCTCATTAGCCCCTTAATATTTTTCACTACTTTTATCGTTGTTTGCGCCGTCTCTTCAACCCCTTTTAATATCCAAACTATCCACTCTTCATAATTATCGTTATCTCTAACATCTTGGATAAGTCTATAATAATCGCTTTTATTTTCAATAATATAGCGAGAAAGATAAAGCACAGGGAGATCCATCAGGCCTTTAAGCACTAGGTATAAAATATTAATGATCCGCCCACAACGTCCATTGCCATCATAAAAAGGGTGAATTGATTCAAACTGAAAATGAATAATTGCCATTTTAATCAGCGGATCTGCCTCTTGTAATTCATCGTTGTTAATATACTGCTCAAGGTTACGCATCAGAGAGTCCACTTCAACAGCACTTTGTGGCGGACTGTAAACAACCTCACCTTTACCATTTTTTAGCGTTGTGCCTGGCATTTTTCTGAAACCACTTTTATTTGGCTCTAGTATTGCTTGTAATTCCTTAATATTATTTGCACTAAGTCCTCCTTGGTTTTTGATGATGTTGAAACCGAACCGTAACGCTTCAGAATAATGCTGAACCTCTTTCGCATTGAAATTTTTAAACGTATCATCTACCTCGGCTCTAAACAGATCATCTTGCGTGGTCACTATATTCTCAATAGCTGAACTCTCTTTCGCTTCTTGCAGAGTTAACGTGTTAATTACTATATTTTGATTTGGAATAGTGCGTACTTCCCCTTTAAGCTCAGCAAGCGAACGGCTCGCCTTATTTAACGCTTTCAAAATTGGAACCGTTTCAAAATCAAACTTTAAGGGTAAATTTTCCATTTTATTCTCTATAAATATTAATAATACTAACTCGACAGCACGCTTACTCAACTACAGTATCACGGCATAATCAAATTTCACACTTTTTGTATATTCAGTCGAGGTAGTGCCGAGTACTCATAGTTTATTTAAAAAGTTGTAAAAACGATGCATTACCACGTGGAGCGTGGGAACGAGTCAATCCTCCTAAGTTTCCATGAGCTACGAGGGAATTCAGCTCCCCCTAGTTCCCATGCTCCGCGTGGGAATTAAGATGAGCACAATATGTACCTATTTTTGTGCATATCAAAAAAACGTGCACAATATTTACATATTTTTGTGCATGTTAATTATTTTTATTATTTTGCTGTTCTGAAATTAATAAACGCTCACGCAGTAACTCTTGCCGAAGTGCCTCTTCACTTGGCAGATAAGGTAAATATTTAGATGCAAATAGCTGTTTACCATCTGCAAGTACTGAATACTTAGCTACAGCTTCACTTTTTTCACTGCACAAAATTAAACCGATTGTAGGATTATCATCATCCTGTTTTTTAAGCTGATCATACATACGAACATAAGTATCCATTTGTCCGACACCTTGGTGATTAAGTTTGCCAATTTTTAGATCAATGAGTAAAAAACATTTCAGTTTAAAATTATAAAAAACCAGATCAATGTAAAAGTCTTGATCTTCGGTACTAATACGTTGCTGACGCTCAACAAATGCAAAGCCTTTACCTAGCTCTAAAATAAATTTTTGTAGATTGTCAATAATGCCATGTTCAATATCATTTTCTAATACGTTTTGCGCAGGCAAATTTAAGAAATCAAGAATATAAAGATCGCGTAGGTAATCGCTTGCTGATGTCGCTAATACAGACGTTTTGTTTAACGCTTCTTGTTTTACGAGCAAACCATCTTGGCTGGACAATAATCGCTCATAATACAGTACACCTATCTGGCGTTCTAACGCACGAGCAGATCAACCTTGTTCAATCGATTCATTTAAATACCAGTTTCTAGCCGTATCACTTTCAATACGAATTAAAGTTCTATAATGCGTCCAGCTCAATTCGATACGCACTGCGTCTCGAATTGGAAATACAATATAAAACTGACGCATTTTGCGCAAATTTGTTAAGTCAAATCCCTTACCAAATTCAGTGCTCAACGTCGTCGCAAGCACTTTCAATATTTGTTTACCATAAATTGCACGTTTTTCACCTTGCTGCTCATCTTCTACAATTAACTGTCCAACTTGCCAATAGGTTAATACCATTGTGCTATTCACAGACTGCTGCATCACTCGGCGACTACTTTGTAACAATTCACGTAGTGCGATTAATAATGTTGGATTACTCATTGCTGTCATTTATTTGTCCTATTAAAAAATCACACTAATTAAATTGTCAATTGACTCAAAGATAAAATGCAAGGCCATAGCCTATTTCCTAACGAACTTTAACATTTGTATTACCTAAAATATTGAAATTTTTAAACGTATTATCTACCTCGGCTCTAAACAGATCATCTTGCGTGGTCACTATATTCTCAATAGCTGAACTCTCTTTTGCCTCTTGCAGCGTTAACGTGTTAATTAATATATTTTCATTTGGAATAGTGCGCACTTCCCCTTTAAGCTCTGCAAGCGAACGACTCGCCTTATTTAACGCTTTTAAAATTGGAATCGTTTCTAGCTCAATATCTAATGGTAAGTTTTTCATATTATATTTTATCGCTTATTTTTATTGATATTTATCATCAAGGAAACGGGCACAATCTTTCTCGATTTTTGTGCGTGTCAAGCTAGTTTTCATGCTCAGCACGTTAACTAAAATTCCCCTTAGCTCAATTCGGTACGCACTGCGTTCCGAATTGGAAGTGCGTCACTACTAGTTCCCATCTTCGCGTGGGAATTCAGACTTGTTAATGCTTCATCACTCCCCGACTCTATGCATTACCACGCGGAGCGTGGGAACGAGTCAAAAATCACGCAAATCATTTTTAATCAATATTTCACTGGTTGCACGTTGTAAGCAGTTACCATTTAAATGCGGGTAACCTTGCTCTCCTAACAGTTCAATAATCGCTTGCTCTAACTTGCCTTCTGTAAACTTCATTAATCCTCTTTCTTGATTTTTAATTCAGTTTTTATGCAAGGCTGATCTTCCTTTAACGTTATATCTATCCAGTAATCAAATGACAATTTGCCAATATTTTCATTATCTTCGCTTGCTACATAATTCACATCAACAAACTGAGCATCCGAAATCTTAGTGAACTCTACAGATTCAAATAAGTTTTTAGTAGTTAAAATTGAAAATTCTTCGTTGGATAAATAGACGCTATATACTTCAATTTTTCCAATATGGCATAAGTAATAATGGCTATAACCATCAGCGAATGATATTCCATACTTACTCGCGACAGTTGGGTTATATCTAATTTCGCTTAAGGCAGAATCTAGTTCATTATCGTCAATAAATAGAATTGGATTTTGTATATTTTCTGACAATGAGATAAGGTCTTTAAGATACCGTTCGGCATCATCATAAACTCGTATGTCAGTTGTTTTATTCTCGACTAATGCCTGCAATACTTTGCCTTGAATACTGTCGGCAATAAAACCTCTAAAATGAGAAGCCTCATCTTCCACTCTATTTGAGGTAATACCTAAGGCAATCTGCTCTTTTGAATACGGTGTTATGTCGATAGTTTGACGAGTGTTTGACGCACAACTTCCATTTGTGCTAATTAAATTGAATAAATTAATAGGAAAATTTGGCGTACTATTAGCCTGATTAAAAAAATCCGAGCAACTAATCCCATACTGAGTTAACAATGCCCTATCGACTTCGGCTTTAGCTATAAGCTCACTTTGGTGCTTACTTATTTTTTCAGTAATTATATGAATTGAAGTTTTAAAGTTCACAACATTTTCTACAAAATTTTCTTGTGGAATGAGCTGCGGTGAATCTAATTCGTCTGCAATCTTAAGCCAACTATTTAAATCACGAATCAACGACTCTTGATCCAGATGGCAGAATGCATCTGAAAAAATTATATCGAACCATTTATTTTCTAATTGCCATTCATTTCTTGAAAATGAAATGGCAATTTCAACGTAAGCACTATTCATACTTTGAACATCGTCACGCCCCCAGCCAGAATAAATACGTCCTGAAACTCGTCGTTTTTCATTAACTCGCCCAAATGAGTCAAGCACTTTTGATAACCAAGAACCATAACTACCTTCCCCGTAATTAGGATAATCCCTATGTCTAATATAAGCTCCGACTATATCACTCGCTTTATTCACGGACTTGATTCTTCTTCCAATAGAGCCTGTCGAGTGAATAGCTTCACTAGACAATAGCGCTCTTACATATTGTTTTATGTGGTTGTCCTTATTGTAATTAGGCTTTAACAACATGTAACACGCGGAGATAACTCTTAGGTCAAATGCAGCATTCTTTATTGAGATATTAAAAGCCGACATAAGATTAAACTCATTTCCATTCAATATCGTTTGCCATAACGGATCGTCTGGACTTTTAAACAACATATCATAGGTCAACAACTCATAGCGCCAACTATACTCCTCTAAGCCTTGGCCATATTCTTTAACCGAAAGTTTGTCAATCCAGTTGTTCAACATATCCACCCCCCAACCAGCAGCTTCAACATTATTATATCTCAGTGCTGAGATTGATGTATGTGCAGTAAACTCTAGATGAGAAACAAACAACGGGAGCGATTTTGGTAAATTATCAAGTCGTTTATTTCTCGGTTCTATGTAGCCTAACCATGACTCCCACGAGCCAACAAAATCAAAGAGTACATCTTCATATTTATTCGATATACGGATATCTGGTGATGCAGAGCTATACGAACGCCATTCCATTAATAAAGACCAAGTAAAATAGCTCCCTTGGATCAATGAAAAACCTTCCCTTTTGACGAGTTTATCTCGCTTCAGAAATAACCGTGTATGCAAATAAATCACTTCATTATAAAATTCAATGTTCTCGGGGATCAATTCAACAGCTACTTTAGAAATACGATAATACTCGGAAAGTATTTCATTTAAATATGACCTGCTAAAAAAATTGTGGGTTTGTAACATTAACCAGTTATCATTTTCACCTTTATCATTTATAAAACCTAATGCAGAAGATATTTCTGTATGCCATTCGACAATACTGGCGATAGCAACTTTAAATGCACTAATATCCTTGTCTCTAAGTGCATCTTGAGCCTCGCCAATAAAATTTAACATAACGGCTGTTAAGCTAGCCGGTTGTTCCTCTTTAGCATATTTAACTGAAAAACTCATTTTAATAATATTTTCAGTGATCCAACTTAGCTTGTCACCAGAATATTTAACTACAGTATGGCATTTCTGATTAGGGTTCCAAACTGGTTGTACTATAAACTTAACCGGTGTTGGAGTTGGTATTTCTGAATTAGCCCAATCTACAATTTTGCTTTTAAGCCACTTAAGTAGTGATAAATTGGATAACCAATACTTACATCTAGCCTTAAAAATAGTTACGTAAATAAACGTATTTAATAATGCAAAATAAACATTTTTAATGTTTGTTTTTTTGTCACTATTTATTGATATTTCATGAAGTATATCCTCAGAAAAATTGATGTTAGTAACTTTTAAAACATTTTCATTAGGATTAATCAAGAACCCTTGCCCTACAGCATTCCCTAACAGGTTTTCTTTTATCCTATTTCTCGCATCAGACTCACCAAATTCATGAATACTAAACCGAAGAATTAATCGCGTCCGTTTACTTTCATCCAACATTAGAAAGGTAACCGCAAAAAACCAGGAAGTAAGTACTATGTTAAATGATAACCACAGCGCCGAGGTTAGGCATAAGGCTGTATAGGTTGAATCGTTAAAGCTAGCTCTTAAAAAATACCCCAGAATAATAAAAAGAGATAAAGCAAAACCACTAAAACCCGCCAACATAAATCCAGAGTACTTTTGGTACAGAGGTAGCAATGTTTTTTTCGATGATTTATTTTGAAATATAATGCCCCAGGAAATCTAAACAGTAAAATTAAGATTCTTATTCCTGTTTGAGATAATATCTATCAAAATAGGAGAATTACCATGAGCAAAAAAAGAACAACGTATTCTGCTGAGTTTAAAAGTAGACTTGTACTGGAGTTATTGGAAAATGAAAAAACAATAGCTGAGATTGCAAATGAAAATAATATCACCCCTAAGAATCTTCAGAATTGGAAAAAAATATTCCTGGAAAATGCTGTTATTGCAATGGAGCCAGCAAAAGCGGTTAAGGAATATAAGCTAGAGCTTGTTGCTGCTCAAGAAGAAAACGAAATGCTAACAAAAATTGTCGGTAAAATGACTGTTGAAAAGGAGTGGCTTGAAAAAAAGCTAAAAAGCTTGGGCTTATCTCATAAGAAGAAGTTAATTAATCCCAAGCTAGAAAACCTATCTGTATCACAGCAATGTGAGCTATTGAATTTGAATCGAAGTACTTTTTACTACACTGAAAAAGTGAATAATAAAAAGCATGAGATTCAGCAGGAAATAGCCAAAGTATTTGATAAAACACCAATTTACGGCGCTAAAAAGGTGCATCAACAGCTTCTAGAAAATGGAGTCAAGGCATCTTTAAACACGGTAGCAACATATCGAAAGGAGCTGGGTTTAAAGGCTATTTTAGCGGTTAAGCAAGTAACAACCACCGTACCCAATAAGCAACATCAGAAATACAGTTATAAGCTTAGAGGCCTTAATATTTCACATGCTAATCAGGTATGGAGCACAGATATAACCTACATCAAAGTCAAGGGTGGAATGGTTTACCTTGCTGCGGTCATTGATTGGCATTCGAAAGCCGTCCTATCACACAAAATATCGAATACGATGGATTGTGCACTGGTAATGAACGTCTTGGATGCGGCCTTAGATCGCTATGGAAAACCTGAGATATTCAATACAGATCAGGGAAGTCAGTATACAAGTGAGGTGCACACTCAAAAATTAAAACAGAACGGGATCACGATATCAATGGACGGGAAAGGCCGTGCCACTGATAATATTTGCATTGAAAGATTTTGGAGAAGTGCAAAATGCGAGCGTATTTATCTAAATGAATATGAAACTATCAAAGATTTACAAGAAGATGTATCCGATTACATTGAGTTTTATAATCACGAACGATTTCATGAAACATTGAAATATAAAAAACCAATGAATGTTTACCAAGAAGGAATTAAGGCGAGCTTAGCTTTATCAAAGGTATCTTAACTGTGGAATAAGAAATATTAAATAACTGTCTTGACTCTTTGGGTAGGTATAAAATAAAACACTTACCAGACCAATAATCAAAGGATAAACCACAGCAGTAATAGTTAACTGAACAGCTAAAAAAGTATCTTGCCACTTAGTTAGCTCTTTCCAGTGTGGAAAATATCCTCCAAAAAAATCAACAATACAGGCTTTCCAAAGAAAAAGGTTATACGAAATGCCACTTGCAAGTACAAATAAACAAAGGGTATATATAACGTAATGATTAGCCCATATAAGTATATTCCTTTCTGCTATATTCCATTTACTCGCTAAAAACACCTTGTTTTGATAAAGCGATTCACTAATATTTTTATCTACATGGTACTGAAGAGTATTAAAAATCTTCCCTATAAAATTAAACACCTAATTTAACCCTCCGAGCCTAATCGGTTACCAGCTAAAGTTAGTTCGCCTGAGATGAGTTTGGGTAACAAAGTATCTCTCAGTTCGATGAGAACATTATTTTCTTGATGTTTTAATGAGATAGCATGATAAAAATCTTGAACTAACATTGAATAATTTTTCTGAATATCACTTGGTGGTAAGACTATTGCCCAATCCATTATTGCTTTTTTATCTCCTCTAGGCATTTTAGAGCCTTTAGAGGTTGCCATCATATAATCAAAAAAAACATCTTGGAAAAGTAAATTAAATCTCAAGTTTCGGAGTTCATATTTACCAATAAAAATACCCTAACATGCTGATATAAAAGAATAAAATACCTACTTGTGTTATAATTCTTGTTAACTAGACAATAAAAAAAACACAAGAGGCATAAAATGAAGTCTGACATAAATGATTTTGGTTTACCATCGCTTACTGCGGATTTACTTAATCAACAAAATCTAAATATAGATAATACGTTTAGTACAACATGGAAAAACATTGGCTTTAAAGATCTCTTAAAACGCGCAAAATTTAACAAACGATCTGGCACTTCAGCTGACAGTGTTGTGTACCTCTTGATGTTGTGGGTTTGGCTAAAAGTAAACTCTGTTTCGATGTTCTCAAGGGATGCGTTATTGAGTTTCTCATCCTCAAAAAAAGATGCCCTCTACGATTTTATTAACCATGAAAACTTGGATTGGCGAAAGCTACAATTATTGACAGCAAAAAAAATACTTAAGCCCCATGAAGGAAATAAATTGAATGCTTTTGTTATCGATGATTCAGTTAAAATCAGACGTGGTAAAAAGATGCCAGGTGTTTCAAAGCACTTCGATCACTTAACCGCTCGATGTGTCAATGGGCAACAAATAGTGACGCTAGGCCTTGCTAATGACGAGTTATTTACGCCGATTGATAATGAAATATTTATCAGTAAAACTGACAGACAGGTTGCTGATTATCAGTTTAAAGATGGTCGTAGTATTGCAGCAAAACGTTACGAAAAGTCAAGAGAGCAAACTAAACCTGATATGGTTTGCGACATGATATCAAGAGCAATACGCAATGGTATTAACGCCGAATATTTTTTAGCAGATGCTTGGTTTGCAACGAAACGAATATTAAAAATGACGGTGGAACAATCACTTGTAGCAATTGTTCGAATGAAGCGAAATAAAATGAAGTATCGCTTTATGGAAAATGGAGAGAGTAAGTTACTGAGTGCTGAAGAGTTATATAAGCAACATATCAAAGGTCAATGGCATAACCTAAAAAATATTCCTTACCAAAGCAAATCAATTATTGTTGAGTTGAATTTAACGACTGAGACTAAAAAAGATCCACAATGGATTAAAGTTAAGCTTCTGTACGTTCGGTCTATGAATGAAGCCAAACAACAAGCGAGCAAAAATGATTGGGCTCTCTTTTTATCAACGGATAGCCTACTTGAAGATGAAAAAATACTTGAAATATATGCACTACGTTGGGGAATTGAAGTTTACTTTAAAGAGGCGAAACAAAAGCTTGGTTTTTTAAAAGAACAAAGCCGCCACTATGGTGCGTACATCGCTTCTATTCATCTAACTGGATTGCGTTTTTGTTTACTATTATTTGCAAAAGAAGAGCAAGTGGGAGCCAAGTTAAGTGAGGTTAGAAATGACTTTGAAGAAAGCCTTACGACGTTGAATTTTGGGTGTAAATTATGGGGTTTATTTAAAGCATTAATTGCAGGCGCTCTCAATGAAATAGGTAATTTAACCGAAAGTAAAAAATCAGAGATCTTAAAAAAGATCGATCAAACTGTTATTGGCTTTTTTACGAAAGCGCTACAAATGGATCAATTCACAATACGGCAAGAGGCACTGATATGATGGAAAATAAAACAGAAAAAGCTATAATTTCAACGAATATGAACTCCGAAACTTGAGTTAAATATATATTCTTTATTTTTAGGTTCAATTGCTTCAAAACCTAAAACGTCATTAGAACGACCGCCACTAGATACTGCAAACCAAATTTTCTTAAAATAAGGTCTTATATTTGAAACTAATATATGACCTGCATGATATGCCGGTGCTGTTTTCATTTCAGGGAGTTTAGATGCTTTGGTTACTCCACTTTTGTTAGCATTCATATTATCCGTAGATATATAGTTATCCAGTGTTAACAAATCTCCTTGTATTCGATCAGAGGTAAACTTTGCAACTGACGATAAACTTCCAGCTCCCCACCCCATCGGTACCCACCCCAGTTGTTCGTTAAATTCAAACTCGCTTGGGAAGTGTTGGTGGATATTGTTATCGAGAACACTACTCGCATCTTTATTTGCGTTTGTGTTATTTGCAAACACACTTGAATTTTGTAGTTTTGCGAGTGTTGCTCTGCCTGTTTCAGTGGAATTAAGGGCATGCAAACGCTTTTCAACACGTTTTTGTAAAAACTCAGGAAAGTCAGTAGGCAGTTTGCTTAGATCGAAATCAATTTTAGCCAACAGATTATCAAACACTGGATCAAAATCCACAAACCAGCTTTTAAACAAAGTCTGCGCCATCTGCTCAAGTGTTTGGTTGGCTTCTTTGTTAAGCTCGATTTTATCACTAATTGAACTTAGCATATCGCAAATTTTAACTTGCTGGCTCTTTGGTGGTTCTGGGATTTGAAATTTGGGTATTTCGCGACACTTTAAACTTTCAAATATAGATCCAGGATTTAAATATTTTGCAACTTCATTCCACCACTCTGTTCCTTGTACCGCCCATCGTAGATACTCAGGGTGCAACCGTTCTCCGGTCGGCCTAAGTAGAACCAAGTTTTGTCCAAGAGCAAATTTAACACCTTGAGGTACGTAAACAGTTTCACCAGAATTACATCTTCTTGATAAAATAACATCTCCAAATTTTGGATTAGCTTTACGAGTCCAAGTTACATAATCTTCCTCCGATATTAAACGAGGTTTTGCTTCAAAGTTAATTGCACCTTTGTCCATTTGAGGAATGCCAATATAAGGAACACCATTTTCAACAGCTTTGGGGGTTTTGTGGTCACAATCAATGAGCTCAACACCCAATTCCGCAAGGGATGTAGTTTTCCACTTATTCTCCATAACCCAGCCTCTCAAAATTTTATTAATCGCTTTACTCTCGTTCCCAAGCTCTGCGTGGTAATGCATATTATTTGTCATTTAACACTTCCCATAAACATCTTTCTAAGGCCAATTCCATATCGATTTATTTGCTTATTCACTATTTTCACCTGCTGTTACATTTCTTAACTGCTCTTGTACGCGCTCGCGCTCTTTTTGTAGTACGGTGCGCAACTCTTCTTCTGTTGGTAGTTGCGTCATATATTGCGATGCAAAAATCTGTTCACTCTCGTTAAGAACTGAATATTTAACCACGGTGTTATTAGTTTCTGAGCATAAAATCAAACCGATAGTTGGGTTATCGGTTGCTTGGCGTTTCTTCTCTTCATACATGCGCACATACATGTCCATTTGTCCGACATCTTGATGGCTTAACTTGTTAAGTTTTAAATCAATAAGCACAAAACATTTGAGGTGGTAATTGTAAAAAACCAAATCAATAAAATAGTCGCCATCATCAGTTATGATGCGTTGCTGTCGTTCAACAAACGCAAAACCCTTTCCTAATTCTAATAAAAAATTTTGTAAATTATTGATGATCCCCTGCTCTAAGTCAGACTCTTGATAGCAACCGCTTTCTAAATTCAGAAAATCAAGAATATAAGGATCGCGTAAATAATCTTTTGCGGTTTCTGCTAAAGGTTGTGTGTTTATTTTAGCTTCTTGCTCAACAGGCGCTTTGTTTTTGCTAGACAACAATCGCTCATAATAAAGTGTACCAATTTGACGTTCTAACGCTCGCACACTCCAATTTTGCAGGGCAGATTCGTGCATATACCAATCTCGTGCCTGTGAATTATCAATCCTTAATAATTTACTGTAATGCGACCAACTCAATTTAGCAGACAGTGTCTGCCAATTTGGAAAAGCAATAAAAAACGCTCTCATATTGGTTAAATTTCTGACTGAAAAACCTTTACCAAAATTCGCTGACAGCTGTTTTGAAAGGTTTTTTAATTGCGCTTTCCCGTATTGCGCGCGAGCCTTTCCTTGTTGGTCATCTTCAACTATTAATTTTCCGATCTGCCAGTACGCTTGCACCATGGAAAAGTTAACACTTTGTTTTACTTGTGATTTAGCTTGGCTGATAACCTGTATGATTTCATTTAACAATACACTCGGAGTTGATCTGTTTAATTCAGTTGTCATTTAAAACCTCCCAGTGACCACCTTTTTTAGCACCAATGCGTTTTATTTTATGATGTTCTTTTAACCATTTTATATGGCGTTCAACGGTGGCACTACCTATATTAAGCTGTTTGGCTAGCTCAGAAGCAGACAATCTAGGACTTTCTTTTATTGTTTCCAGTAATGGTTTAATATTTTCTGGAACATTTATCCCATCATTTATCCCATCATTTATCCCATCATTTATCCCATCATTTATCCCATCATTTATCCCATCATTTATCCCATCATTTATCCCATCATTTATCCCATCATTTATCCCATCATTTATCCCATCATTTATCCCATCATTTATCCCATCATTTATCCCATCATTTATCCCATCATTTATTCCATCATTTATTCCATCATTTATTCCATCATTTATTCCATCATTTATTCCATCATTTATTCCATCATTTATCCCCTCATTTATTCCATCATTTATTCCATCATTTATTCCATCATTTATTCCATCATTTATCCCCTCATTTATTCCATCACTTACTTCATAAGCTTGCTGTTTTCTAGGGAACTCCCAATCGGTAAAATCGCCTGATTCAGTAAAAATGGGAAGGCTTACTTTTGCTTCGGCACAATGATCTTTGATACGTTGAATGCCACTGCCCCATTGTTCAACTAAATCAAGTTGCTTGAATACGCGGGCGATAACGGTATTGCGAATTTCGGAACGACCTTTTTGTACTTCAGCCATTGTTAAACCATTTGGTAGCCCACCAGGAGAAACAATGTTGAGCATATCATCGTAAATACCGATTTTTATATCGCGACCAAAATTGCTGTAATCTCGATGCATCACGGCATTTAATAATGCTTCACGAATGGCCGGAATAGGAATTTCATAGGTATCTGTACGCTGTAATCCAAGCACTTCAGCGTGACGGTGGAGGTGATTTTTTATAAACAATTCTGCTTGTTCTATTTGCTGAAACAAATCTCCGCTATATTCTTTTTTGTCTAAGAATACCGACATGGTTACGCCTTTAAATCGGCTGCATTTAATTTCTACATGTTCATAAAAACCAAGTAAAATAAGCAAACCATGTGTCGGGTAATATTGATCATGATCTTCTTTAATTAACTTCAAACTGATTAGTTTTTCTTGTGTTAATGCCTTTCCTGCTCGAAGAAAATGCGCTTCAAGCGAGGACAAATCAAGATCACAAAGTGCCACTTCGTAATTAATTAAAGAATCAAAACTAATGTGATTACGTTGCCTTTCTAATTCCATGACTTGTGCAAGACTGACCGCTCGATTTGTAGCCCCTAGTCGCTGATAACAGCCAACTTCTTTGCCTTGTTTTTTTAAATAATAAGGCAATAACGCACCCCGTTTAACTTCAAGCACTAATATTTCAATACCATTTATATTTTCAATATAGATATTAGGTAATAAAGTGGGGGCAACTAAATCATGCATTATTGAACTTATTTTATCCATCAAGTCAAATAGATCCGCATTTTGTAAACCGATCAATTCTCTATTATCACTCACACCAATCAATAATTTTCCACCAGCGGAATTAGCAAATGAAATTAAACTTTTAACCCACTCTTTGCTACTAGGTAGCTGTGCTTTAAATTCGAGCGTTTTACTTTTGCCCCTTTTAATTTCAAGCAATAAAGGATGATCACTCCCCATAACCCAAGGCCTCCAAGTTTTGTCGGATCGCTTTGTCAAGTACAGTCGCTTGGCTCATCTGTTTGTAAAGTGTTTGGCTGAGCTGGCTCATTTTGGTCTCGAACGGAATGCCATCATCTTCAATTTCTGCTGCGCCAACATAACGCCCGGGAGTTAGGACGTAATCGTTGGCTTGCATATCAGCGAGGGTTGCTGATTTACAGTAACCGGCAATATCTTGATATTCTTGCTGTGTTTCTGCCAGTTCTTCACCACGCCAAATATGGTAGGTTGCGGTAATTTGTGCGATGTCATCATTGGTTAATTCTTTTAAGGTGCGGTTAACCATTGTGCCCATTTCACGCGCATCAATAAACAGGGTTTCACCTTGGCGGGAGCGGCGTTTTAATCGTCCTTTTTCATCATTATTGGTTTTATCTTTACTAATAAACCATAAACAAACGGGAATTTGTGTGGTGTAAAACAGTTGCCCTGGTAGTGCAATCATACAATCGACAAGATCGTTCTCGATGATCTTTTGGCGAATATCCCCCTCACCGCTAGTGTTTGATGACATTGACCCGTTCGCTAAGACAAAACCTGCGGTGCCATGCTCGCTCAGTTTTGAAATCATGTGCAAAATCCACGCGTAGTTAGCATTACCTGTTGGCGGTGTTGGATAACCTGCCCAACGAGCATCGTCTACTAATTCGTTATCTGCGCGCCATTGTTTTTGGTTAAATGGAGGATTCGCCATAATGTAATCGGCTTTTAAATCAGGGTGCTGATCTTTAAAAAAGCTATCGCCTGCAATATCCCCTAAATTACCTGAAATACCACGCACTGCGAGATTCATCTTCGCTAGTTTATAGGTGGTATTGGTGTATTCCTGACCATAAATAGAGATATTTTTTTGATTGCCGTTATGACTATTGATAAATTTTAGCGATTGCACAAACATACCGCCCGAGCCACAACACGGATCGTATATTTTACCTTGAAAGGGTTCTATCATATCGGCAATCAGGGTAACAATAGACTTGGGCGTATAGAACTCACCACCGCCTTTACCTTCTGATGCGGCAAATTTACCTAAAAAATATTCATAAACGCGCCCAACAAGATCTTCTTCTGTTTTACTGTTGTCATTGCTGATCGTGTCAATATTATTAATAGTATCGATCAAGGCAGAAAGTTTACTGGCATCAAGCCCTAAACGTGAAAAATAGTTATCAGGTAATGCGCCAGCGAGGGCTTTATTGTTCTTTTCAACAGCATGCAAAGCAGAGTCAATTTTAACGGCAATATCATCTTGCTTGGCATTAATTTTGATAACCGACCAACGTGCTTTGCTTGATAAATAGAAGACATTTTCCATGGTGTAAAAATCCACCATATCGACATATTCTGAGCCATATTGTTTTTCTATGGCATTTTTTCGCATTTCAAATTTGTCACTAATAAATTTCAAGAATATAAGGCTCAATACGATATGTTTGTATTCTGAGGATTCAACACTACCACGCAATTTATTAGCGCTATCCCATAACGCTTCTTCAAAGCCGACTGCGGTTTTTTTAGTTGTTTTTGTAGTCGTCACTTTTTTTGCAGATCTAGCCATGAAAGCCTCTTTAAATTATTAATTATTTATAGGGGCATCATACCTTATTTTATCTGTTTTATAAGATTGAATTTCGGGAGGGTTATGCGTTACCACGCAGATTGCGGGAACGATTTTAATGAGATTGGCTTTGCGTGATAAATCAGCTACCTACAAATGGTAAATGAGGTATCCTAGCTCCCAGCTTCGTGTGGTAATTCGAACGAGGTAAACAATTGCATACGTTGAAAGGGTATGCATTACCACGCGGCAACGATTTAGCGGTTAAGTCATGCTGTCGCTTAGCCTATGCATTACCGCGCGGGAACGATTTACGGGTGTCGTGGAAACGAGTTAAGGTAAATGATTTATGCTAAAGATGGCTGTAAAATTTAATCAAGTTAGACTTATTAGCCCATGTCACAGGCGGACCATTTAACACCTTCTGACAAGTCAGCACGGTAAATTTGTAATCTACAGCTGCGAATCCTGAAAAAAAGCCTTGCCGCGATATGGTCGCTGGACCTATGGTTACTGGAATACATTTATTAGCATGGAAGCCCATAACAACTATATTTTTAGCGCCGCGAGCTGGAGATATGCTCCTTAACCACTGAAGTAATGAGGTATCGTTAAATGCATTCTGACCATGCTTATTGAATACTATTGTGTCCATTGGAAGAAGTGCTCTGAGCGGTGTGTGGGTGGCGGTGATACTTCTGGTATCTAAATAAGAATCATGTTTACCATAACGATATCTAGAACGTCCTATTGGTTCATTTATATCATATTGAACAAAAGCAATGGGGCAATTATATGTTTGAGCTAACATCATAACTTTTTGTTGAGCCGCAGTAACATCCCTTACTGCTAAGGAACTAATCCTATTAGAATCAAAAGGCTCCATTGAGCAGTCGAGGTAGCCACATTCATCAAGAACAAGTACAGCTAAAGAAGAACTTAACGTTTGCATTGCTTGTAAAAGACTGCCCGGAACCTCCATGATAACCCTTATTTTATAAAACATTTAATTTAATGTGCGCTTAGTAATATCATTGTAGAAAATTTGCTTTTTATACTTGTGAGTTTGCTGTTTAAATTTGTATAACATGATACACGTAGTGGATGTTACTCTATTTTATTTTAGATGTATATTTATTTGATGCTAAATACGACATTTTTTTGCGGTGTGTTTTAAATAAAAGCAGGAAGGAGTCTATGTAATGATAAGTTAAGTGGCATAATTAATAGCTAAGTCTTCTCTTAATAAAAGAGCAAGTGATTTTCAATCGAGATGGAACGAGTTAGCGGTTAAGGCATGCTGTGTGCTGGGCCTATACATTACCACGCTGCGCGTGGGAACGAGTTAGTCTTCTCTTAAAAAAATAGCCATTTATTTTCAATCGAGAGGGAACGAGTTAGCGGTTAAGTCACGCTGTTCGCTGAGGCTATACATTACCACGCTGCGCGTAGGAACGAGTTAGTCTTCTCTTAAAAAAATAGCCATTTATTTTCAATCGAGAGGGAACGAGTTAGCGGTTAAGTCACGCTGTGTGCTGGGCCTATACATTACCACGCTGCGCGTAGGAACGAATTATAGATGACTATCAATACAAGGGAGTAATTTATGCTAAAGATGGCTGAAAAATGCAAGTTGTTCGCTATATTTAGCCCACCACGCAGGCGGACCATTTAACACCTTCTGACAAGTTAGGACGTTAAACCCGTAACTTAATGCCCCCAACCCATTGAGTTCATTTTCTAGTGGATCTAAGGTTGCTGGAATACATTTATTAGAATGCCAGCCTATAACCACTAAATTGTGAACGTCTCTCATGCTAGCCTGCCACTTTATCCAATCATTTAATGGGGTATCGTGAAATGCATTTGAGGCACGCTTATTTATTACGATTGTATCCATTGGAAGAAGTGCTCTGAGCGGTGTGTGAATGGCTTTAGGACCCCTGGTCTCTAAATACTGATGATACTCATCATAATTAAAATCTTTACCTTGACGATATAGATAAACGCCTGACTCTCGAGATATATCAAATTGAATAAAAATAATGGGACAATTATTTGCTTTAGCTAACATGATAACTCGTTGTTGAGCCCAGGTAACATCATCTCCAGGTAAGAAACTAACTCTCTGTGAAGCAAAAGGATCCATCTGGTCTTCGACGTAGCCTGATTCATCAATAACTAGTACAGCTAAAGACGAACTTAACGTTTGTATTGCTTGTAAAAGACTGCCTGGAACTTCCATGATAACCCTTATTTTATAAAACATTTAATTTAATGTGCGCTTAGTAATATCATTGTAGAAAATTTGCTTTTTATACTTGTGAGTTTGCTGTTTAAATTTGTATAACATGATACACGTAGTGGATGTTACTCTATTTTATTTTAGATGTATATTTATTTAATAATAAATACGCTATTTTTTTGCGGTGTGTTTTAAATAAAAGCTGGAAGTAGTCTATGTAATTATAAGTTAAGTGGCATAATTAAGAGCTAAGTCTTCTCTTAAGAAAAGAGCAAGTGATTTTCAACAGTGTGGGAACTAATTAGTCTTATCTTAAAAAAAGAGCCATTGATTTTCAACAGAGTGGGAACGATTTACCGGTTAAGTAATGCTGTCAGCTGAGGCTATGCATTACCAAGCTGCGCGTGGGAACGATTTACGGGTGTCGTGAGACTGAGTGGTATACACCTAGTTTCCAGACACTAAGCAAGCCTTAGGTCCCATGTTCAGCGTGGGAGAGATTTAAAAAAAGAGCCATTGATTTTCAACAGAGTGGGAACGATTTACCGGTTAAGTAATGCTGTCAGCTGAGGCTATGCATTACCAAGCTGCGCGTGGGAACGATTTACGGGTGTCGTGAGACTGAGTGGTATACACCTAGTTTCCAGACACTAAGCAAGCCTTAGGTCCCATGTTCAGCGTGGGAGAGATTTAAAAAAAGAGCCATTGATTTTCAACAGGGTGGGAAAGATTTACTGGTTAAGGCATGCTGTTTGCTGAGGCTATGCATTAGCAAGCTGCGCGTGGGAAAGATTTACCGGTTAAGGCATGCTGTCCGCTGAGGCTATATATTAGCAAGCTGCGTGTGGGAACGATTTACGGGTGTCGTGGGACTGAGTGGTATACGCTTAGTTTTCAGACTCTAATCAAGGCTTAGTTCTCATGCTCAGCGTGGGAGCTATTTAAAAAAAGAGCCATTGATTTTCAACAGAGTGGGAACGATTTACTGGTTAAGGCATGCTGTTTGCTGAGGCTATGCATTACCAAGCTGCGCGTGGGAAAGATTTACGGGTGTCGTGATACAGAGTGGTATACACCTAGTTTCCAGACACTAAGCAAGCCTTAGTTCCCATGTTCAGCGTGGGAGCTATTTAAAAAAAGAGCCATTGATTTTCAACAGAGTGGGAACGATTTACTGGTTAAGGCATGCTGTTTGCTGAGGCTATATATTACCAAGCTGCGCGTGGGAAAGATTTACGGGTGTCGTGATACAGAGTGGTATACACCTAGTTTCCAGACACTAAGCAAGCCTTAGTTCCCATGTTCAGCGTGGGAGCTATTTAAAAAAAGAGCCATTGATTTTCAACAGAGTGGGAACGATTTACCGGTTGAGTAATGCTGTCCGCTGAGGCTATGCATTACCAAGCTGCGCGTGGGAAAGATTTATGGGTGTCGTGAGACTGAGTGGTATATGCTTAGTTTCCAGACACTAATCAAGCCTTAGTTCCCATGTTCAGCGTGGGAGCTATTTAAAAAAAGAGCCATTGATTTTCAACAGAGTGGGAACGATTTACCGGTTAAGTAATGCTGTCCGCTGAGGCTAAATATTAGCAAGCTGCGCGTGGGAAAGATTTACGGGGGTCGTGGGACTGAGTGGTATACGCTTAGTTTCCAGACTCTAAGCAAGGCTTAGGTCCCATGTTCAGCGTGGGAACTATTTAAAAAAATAGCCATTGATTTTCAACAGAGTGGGGACGATTTACCGGTTAAGTAATGCTGTTCGCTGAGGCTATGCATTAGCAAGCTGGGCGTGGAACGATTTACGGGAGTTGTGGGACTGAGTGGTATACGCTTAGTTTTCAGACTCTAATCAAGGCTTAGTTCTCATGATCAGCGTGGGAACTATTTAAAAAAAGAGCCATTGATTTTCAACAGAGTGGGAACGATTTACTGGTTAAGGCATGCTGTTTGCTGAGGCTATGCATTAGCAAGCTGCGCGTGGGAAAGATTTATGGGTGTCGTGAGACTGAGTGGTATACGCTTAGTTTCCAGACACTAATCAAGCCTTAGTTCCCATGTTCAGCGTGGGAGCTATTTAAAAAAAGAGCCATTGATTTTCAACAGAGTGGGAACGATTTACCGGTTAAGTAATGCTGTTCGCTGAGGCTATATATTACCAAGCTGCGCGTGGGAACGATTTACGGGTGTCGTGGGACTGTGTGGTATACGCTTAGTTTTCAGACTCTAAGCAAGGCTTAGTTCCCATGTTCAGCGTGGGAACGATTTACGGCTGTAGTGGTAACGAGTTAAGGTAAGTGATTTATGCTAAAGGTGGCTGTAAAATTTAATCAAGTCAGAAGAATCACCCCACCGCGCAATCGGACCATTTAACACCTTCTGACAAGTAAGTACGTTATAGTTGTACTCTACAGCGCCAGGTTCTGTATTAAGCCCTTGCCACGATATGGCCTCTGGACCTATGGTTGCTGGAATACATTTACGAGAATGCCAGCCTATAACCACTAAATTTTCAACGCCACGATTTTGATACTGGCACCCTAACCAATAAGGTAATGAGGTATCGTGAAATGCATTTGGGCTATGCTTATTGATTACTTCGGTGTTCCTTGATAGAAGTGCTCTAAGTGGTGTGTGAATGGCGTCATAACTGTTGAGATCTAAAGAAAAACCCTGTTTACCATAACGATATTTATAAGATCCTACCGGTTTCTTTTTATCACATTGAATAAAAGCAATGGGGCAATTATATGCTTTAGCCAACATGATAACTCGTTGTTGAGCCCAGGTCACATCTTTTCCTGGTAAGAAACTAATCCTCTGTTTAGCAAAAGGCTTCATTGAGCCTTCAATGTAGCCAGATTCATCAACAACAAGTACAGCTAAAGAAGAACTTACCTCTTGCATTGCTTGTAAAAGACTGCCAGGAACCTCCATGATAACCCTTATTTTATAAAACATTTAATTTAATGTGCGCTTAGCAATATTAATCTAGAAAATTTGCTTTTTTATATTTGTGAGCTTGCTGTTTAAATTTGTAGCAAACATGATGCGATGGTAGTGTACTTCATGTCATTTCAGACGGCTATTTATTTAAAAATAAATGCGCTATATTTTTGCTTAACGCTTTAAGCAAAGGCAGGAAGGAGCGTGTCTAATGATGGTGAAGTTATAGAATTAACACCTAAGTTTTCTTAAAAAAATAGCCAGTGATTTTCAACAGCTAGG
This sequence comes from uncultured Psychromonas sp., assembly GCA_963682165.1. GTDB lineage: Bacteria > Pseudomonadota > Gammaproteobacteria > Enterobacterales > Psychromonadaceae > Psychromonas. Next base: position 745,073 of record OY821666.1, read on the forward strand.
GAATGAGCTAGCGGTTAAGTCACGCTGTTTGCTGAAGCTATGCATTACCACGCGGTGCATGGGAAAGAGTTGCGAGTTTATGTCAAATATTGCTGTAAAATTTAATATTTGGTGATTTATTCGCCCATATCTCGTCCCGACCAGTTAACACATCTTGACAAGTAAGAACGGTAAAACCGTGATCTATTGCGCCAGCTCCTTCGGCATCTGGAGTGAATTTACGCTTTATATTTTCAGGACCTATCGTTGCGTCAATACATATATTAGTTTCGGTGCCCATAACAACTAAAGTCGTAATGGGAGAACCGTTGCCAGCTGTTGCTAGTGTTTCTAGTAATGTTGTATTGCCATGAAAAGCATTAAAAGTATGCTTATTGATCATTATTGTATTTAGTGGAAGAAGTGCTGTGATCGATAGTTTGGTATTAGATCTGTGATCACCAAGGGCAGTATAAGAAGCATATTTTCCTTCTGGATACCTCAGCCTAGATTGAATTAAAAAAATCGGACAATTATATACTTGAGCTAACATGATCACTTTTTTTTGATTCAAGGTAACCTCATAACTAGTCCTCTGCAACTTAAAAGGTATTATGTAATGGGCGCCATCGTAGGAGCCATCATATTCATCAATAACAAGTACCGCTGCCGACGCGATTTCTTCTTGCATTGCTTGTAAAAGACCGCCGTTAATATACATAATGCTCCTAACTTTATACAAAATTTAATTTAATGCACCTTTGGCAATATTATTGTCGAAAATTTCCTTTTTAAATACGTAAGTTCCTTTTTAAATACGTAAGTTCCTTTTTAAATTCGTACAACATATTACGTGTAGTGGATGATACTTTGTTTTATATGACATGTCTATTTATTTTACAATAAATACGACATTTTTTATGGGGATTTAAATGAAGGTAGGAAGGAGTGTGTCTAATGATGAGTAAAGCCACTGAATTAATGGCCAAGTATTCTCTTAAAAAAATAGCCAGTGATTTTTAACAGAGTGGGAATGAATTCCGATAAGGTACGCAATTTATGTCAAAGGTGGTTGTAAAATTTAATCTTTGATGATTTATTAACCCATGACCAGTCCGTTTTAACACCATCTAACACCTGCTTACAACTCAGCACGTTAAATTTGTGATCTATAGCACCAAGCCCCGTTTCACAGCCTTCCGACGATATGAAATTTGGACCTATGGTTGCTGGAATACATATATTAGCATGGTAGCCAACAACAACTAAATTTTTAACACCGCACCCTTGATTAGCTTGTGCTAATAACCCGAGTAAGCCAGTCTTGAGAAATGCATTATCGGTATGCTTATTGATTATTTGTGTATGCATTGGAAGAAGTGCTCTGAGCGGTGGGTGAATGACTCGACTTCTACCAGCATGGTGCAAATACCAAGTATTAACATGGTCATATATAAAAGGCCCTATAGTATAATTCAAATGGTATTGAACTAAAAAAATGGGACAATTATATGCTTGAGCTAACATGATAACTTTTTGTTGAGCAGCAGTTGGATCCTTTATAGAGCCATAATTCCACCTGCCATAATCAAAAACCTCATTCCACCCTTCTCTGTATCCAGCTGTATCAATTACAAGCACTGCTGAACTTGAAATTACCTCTTGCATTGCTTGTAAAAGACTGCCTGGAACCTCCATGATAACCCTTATTTTATAAAACATTTAATTTAATGTGCGCTTAGCAATATTAATAGAAAATTGCCTTTTTATATTTGTGAGTTTGCTGTTTAAATTTGTACAATATAATACACGCAGTGCATGTTACTCTATTTTATTTTAGATGTGTGTTTATTTAACAATAAATATGATATTTTTTGCAGTGTGTTTTAAATAAAAGCAGGAAGGAGTCTATGTAATGATAAGTTAAGTGGCATAATTAATGGCTAAGTCTTCTCTTAAAAAAAGAGCCAGTTATTTTCAATCGAGTGGGAACGAGTTAGCGGTTAAGTCACTCTGTTTGCTGAGGCTATGCATTACCACGCTCCTGTGGGAAGGAGTAAAGGTAAGTAATTTATGCTAAAGAGAGCTGTAAAATTTAAGCGAATCAGAAGACTTAGTCCACGACACAGGCTTACCAAGTAACTGATCACCATTTAACACCTTCTGGCAAGTCAGCACGTTAAATTGGTAATCTATAGCGCCAAGTCCACAATTACGGTTTAGCAATGATATGTAACTTGGGCCTATGGTTGCTGGAATACATATATGAGAATGCCAACCCATAATAACTAAATTTTCAACGCCACGAGTTTGATGCTGGCCATCTAACCAACAAAGTAATGGGGTCTCGAGAAATGCATTTGAGGTATGCTTATTGATTACTTCTGTGTTCATTGGAAGAAGTGCTCTGAGCGGTGTGTGAATGGTTTCAGGACTCCTGGTATCTAAACAAGAATCATGTATACCATAACGATATGTATAACGTCCTATCGGTTTATCTTTATCATAGTGAACAAAAGCAATAGGACAATTATATGCTTGAGCTAACATGATAACTCGTTGTTGAGCCCATGTAACATCATCTCCAGGGAAGAAACTAACTCTCTGTGAAGCAAAAGGCTCCATTTCTCCTTCGACGTAGCCACATTCATCAATAACAAGTACCGCTAAAGAAGAACTTACCTCTTGCATTGCTTGTAAAAGACTGCCTGGAACCTCCATGATAACCCTTATTTTATAAAACATTTAATTTAATGTGCGCTTAGCAATATTAATCTAGAAAATTTGCTTTTTTATATTTGTGAGCTTGCTGTTTAAATTTGTACAAGATATTATACGCAGTGCATGCTACTATATTTTATTTTAGTTGTATATTTATTTAACAATAAATATGATATTTTTTGCAGTGTGTTTTAAATAAAAGCAGGAAGGAGCATGTCTAATGATGGTGAAGTAATAGAATTAATGGCTAAATTTTCTCTTTAAAAATAACAAGTTATTTTTAATCGCAGTCCAACATTTAGGCAATGAACGATGTTTCTAGGGTATTGTTATTAATAAGCAAGCCTCAGCGAGGCAAAATCAATTATTCTAAGATATTTTATTAATCTAAACAATGAATTACTCGTAAAAAGACGCGTTAGACTTTATGCTAAATTCGGCTACAATATGTAATGTCAATATCGCGCTTACAGTGAATAAACCAATCAGCATGACCATTTAACACCGCATGACCAGTTAGCACGGTCAAATTGTGCTGTATTGCTCCAGGCCCTTTGCGATAGTATCGCTTAGTAGGAGTGTTTATACCTATAGTTGCCCTAACACATACATTGGCATGGTAGCCCATAACCACTAAATTCTTAATTCTATCTTGCTCTAATATACCAGCTAGGCCAGTATCGACAAATGCATTTGGATTTTGCTTATTAATTACTCTTGTATTTGTTGGAAGAAGCACTCTGAGCGCTAGTCTGGTATCCATTGCGTACCTGGTAATGTCATCTTCATCAAAATAACATCCAGGATCATTACAAAAACCGTTTTGAACCAAAAAAATAGGACGATTATATGCTTGAGCTAGCATGATAATTTTTTGTTGGGCAGCAGTTGCATCGATTACAGGGCCATAATTCCACCTGTCGGGATCAGTATACACTGGTATGTCACCGTCAATGGCGTTGTCGTTTTCATCAATAACAAGTACCGCTGCATCATAAATTACCTTTTGCATTTCCTTTAAAAGACTGCCGTTAATAAACATAATGATCCTTACTTTATAAAAAAATTAATTGAGTATTCACTTAGCAATATTCTTTTGGGAGTCTTCTTTGAAAAGGCTTAAAAAACCACCTATATGGTACGCTATTGTAAGTTAGCTGCAAAGCATTAAAATACTATGTTGCCTTTTAGCGTTATGTTTTAAGTGAAGATAGTAAAGCGCATATGCAATGCTGAAATTAGTCACACAACTAATACCTTACTATTCTTAAAAAAAGCAGATATTTGATTTTTAACACTATTGCTATGCTTCTTTTACTGTTTATCGGGAGGCTAGAAATAGGCAATGAATGGCTCTCGAGTGTATTGCCATTGTGAGCAATAAATCCGTGACCTATCAAGCTCTAAATTCAGAGTGGAGTGATACTAAAAATTTTGTCTGCAGAAAGCTTACCTCCCAACTGGGTAAATTAAAATTATCTCAATAGGTATAAACACTGGATGATGAGCCAATTTAAGCGTTATAATTTATGCTAAAATTGTTTGTAAAATTTAATCTGCGGAGAGGCCTTAGACCATTCAACAGCATCACCATTTAACACTTTCTGGGAAGTCAGCACGGTAAAGTTTAGATCTACAGCGCCAGCTCCTATAGCAGAAGGTCGACCTAAATAAACTAGTGAAGATACGATTGCTTGTGGACCTATGGTTGCTGGGACACATACATTAGAATGCCCGCCCATAACAACTAAATTATTCACGCCAGCACCGTTATATTGGCTATTTAATAGCCGCTCTAAGTTGGTACCGTGAAATGCATTATAGCTATGCTTATTGATTATTGCTGTTTCCATTGGAATAAGCGATCTAAGCGATATTTGGGTAGTCGATTTGAACAGGCCACGGATATTATTACAATAATAAGTTGCGGCAGGATACATGAACTCGAATTGAACTAAAAAAATCGGACAATTATATGCTTGAGCTAACATGATAACTTTTTGTTGACGCGCGATTGTATCTATTGCTGGGAATAAATTAAACCTGAAAGGATCATTAGGCTCATTAGGATCATCAGGATCCTTTTGGAAGGTGTTTTTATCAGATTCATCAAGAATAATCACCGCTAAAGATGCAATTTTCTCATGCATTGCTTGTAAAAGACTGCTGTTAATAACCATAAAGATCCTTGCGTTATAACAAAATTAATTGAATATTCATTTGGTAATATTATTTTATGGAGTTTTGTTTTGAACGCTCTTAAAAAACTATCGATATGATATTTTATTTTAAGTTAATTGTAAATGACATTAAAATACTATGTAGCCTTTTAGCGTTATGTTTTAAGTGAATATAGTAAAGCGCAGATGTAATGCTCAGTTAAGCGCACAACTAATGCCTTAATCTTCTTAAAAAAAGCAGAGTTGATTTTTGATACTATTACTATGATTCTTTGATTGTTTATCTGGTGGTTAGAAATAGGCAATGAATGGCTCTCGAGTGTATTGCCATTGTGAGCAATAAATGCGTGACCTATCAAGCTCTAAATTGAGCGTGGAGTGATACTAAAAATCTTGTCGGCAGAAAGCTTACCTCCCAACTGGGTAAATTAAAATTCTTTCAATGGATATATGTTTGCTGGGTAGCTTTGTATCGGCAGGCTATAAATAGATGACCAACCGCGTTTTGAGTGCATTTTCATTGTGGGCAGTAAGGCTCATAAAAAAAGCAAAAAGAAATTATTTTTAGATTGTTTATTAACCTAAACAATGGATGACGAGCCAACTTAAGCGTTAGAATTTATGTTAAAGTTCACTGTAAAATTTAATTCGTGAATCCTCCGCCTTAGACCAACCCGCAAAACCATTTAACACCGCCTGACTAGTTAGCACGGTAAAGTTGTTCTGTATTGCTCCATTTCCTTTGGTATGGCAGCTAACCGTGTTAGCGGGTAGACCTATAGTTGCCGGAACACATATATTACCATGCCAGCCCATAACGACTAAATTCTTAACGTTAGGATTTCGATATGTTTGCGTTAATATATCGTCTAAACCGGTACTAAGAAATGCATTTGGGTTATGCTTATTCACGATTGGGGTAGTTGTAGGAAGGAGTGTTCTGAGCGATGGTTTGGTCTTAATTTGGAGAGTGGCGATGTGATGCGGATTTGTAGGAAGTCCAACAGGAATCCATGGTTCGAAGTGCAACAGCACTATCGGACGATTATATGTTTGAGCTAACATGATAACTTTTTGCTGGGCAGCAGTTACATCATTTACAGGTCCATAATTCCACCGGTCATCATCATTATACATTTGTTCGGAACCGTCAGAGCTACTTACTATTTCATCAATAATAAGTACGGTTAGATCCGCAATCACAGCTTGCATTTCCTTTAAAAGACTACCTAGCAGATACATAATGGTTCTTACTTTACAAAAATCTTAATTTAATATGTCTTGGCCACATTATCGTAGAAAGTTTTCTTTTAAAACCCTTAAAAAAATCATCAATATAATATTTCATTTCGAGTCAGTTGTAAACAACATTAAAATACTCTAAAGCCATAAAAAAGATTACTCGAATTGCATGTTATTTTATTCTGGCTGTAAATTTACCTAAATAATGATCAAGATCTTCATTCTTGAATTTGTTTATCATATTTTGTGTTATCTTGGCGATAAACATTTGCTTTTTTACTAAAATAGAGCACTATAAAATGTTTTTATGTTTTATTTATAAAAATGTTTTTATGTTTTATTTATAAAATGTTTTTATGTTTTATTTACAATAATATTTGTATCAATTTTAATATTTAGGAGAAATACACGATGACAGTAAGCAATCTCACTGAATTAAATGCAATGGTCGCACGCGTAAAAATTGCTCAACAGAAATTTGCTACTTTCCCACAAGAAAAGGTAGATACAATTTTTCGCGCAGCGTCACTTGCGGCTTCAACAGCACGCATCGAACTCTCGAAAATGGCGGCCGAAGAAACGGGCATGGGTATTATGGAAGACAAGGTCATTAAAAATCATTTTGCCTCTGAATTTATCTATAACAAATATAAAGATGAAAAAACCTGTGATGAAATTTGTCGGAATGATGAAGGTGGTACCATTACACTTGCTGAGCCACTTGGTATAGTTTGTGCAATAGTGCCAACAACAAACCCAACGTCAACGGCAATATTTAAGGCTTTAATTTGCCTAAAAACACGTAATGCGTGTGTTTTTTCTCCGCACCCACGCGCTAAAAAGTCGACTAACTTTGCAGCTAAAATTGTTTTAGATGCAGCCGTTAAAGCTGGTGCACCGAAAAACATTATCGGCTGGATCGACGCCCCTTCTGTTGAGCTTTCTCATGCCTTGATGAAACATGATGACATCAATATGATCCTTGCAACGGGAGGAAGTGCGATGGTTAAAGCGGCTTACTCTTCCGGTAAACCTGCTATCGGTGTTGGCGCAGGTAACACGCCTGTCGTGATTGATGAAACAGCTGATCTAAAACGCGCGGTTTCTTCAATTTTAATGTCTAAAACGTTTGATCACGGTATGATCTGTGCGTCTGAGCAAGCTGCAATTGTTGTTGAATCTGTTTACGATGCTGTACGTGCGCGTTTTGCACAATACGGCGCGGCAGTATTAAGCAAAAAGAATGCTGATAAGGTTCGTAAAATACTGCTTATTGACGGTGCTATAAATACTAAAATTGTTGGTCAACCAGCATACAAAATTGCTGAAATGGCAGGTGTAAAGGTACCTTCATCTACCAAAATACTTATCGGTGAAGGGCTTAATGTTACTTGGGATGATCCATTTGCGCATGAAAAATTATCGCCAACGCTAGGATTATTTAAAGCAAAAGATTTTGATGACGCTGTGCGTCAAGCAGCTATCGTACTTGATATTGGCGGTGTTGGTCATACCTCTGTTTTATACACAGACCAAGATGAAAATGATGATCGTATCACTGAATTTGGGAACAAGATGAACACCGCGCGGATTTTAATTAATACGCCAGCATCGCAAGGTGGTATCGGTGATTTATACAATTTTGAATTAGCACCTTCTTTAACTCTGGGTTGTGGATCTTGGGGTGGCAATGCAATTTCTGAAAACGTAGGTCCTAAACATTTAATTAACAAAAAAATTATTGCTAAGCGAGCTGAAAATATGTTGTGGCATAAACTTCCTAAGTCAATTTACTTCCGTCGCGGTTGTTTACCAATTGCACTGGAAGATTATTCAGATAGAAAACGTGCATTGATCGTAACTGACCGTTTCTTATTCAACCATGGTTACATTGATGACGTACGCATAGTTTTAAAAGAAAAAGGCATGGAAGTTGAAGTCTTTCATGAAGTAGAAGCGGATCCTACATTAACAATCGTTAATGCAGGTGCTAAGGCTTGCCTTAGCTACCAGCCTGATCTTATTGTTGCGGTTGGTGGTGGTTCACCAATGGATGCAGCAAAAATTATGTGGGTAATGTACGAGCATCCAGACACTGATTTTAAAGATCTTTCAATGCGCTTCATGGATATTCGTAAACGTATTTACAAGTTCCCGAAAATGGGTAAAAAAGCCGATCTAGTTTGTGTTACAACAACCTCCGGCACGGGCTCTGAAGTCACACCTTTTGCTGTGGTGACTGATGATGCCACAGGGGCAAAATACCCACTGGCAGATTATGAATTAACGCCAAACATGGCTATTATCGACGCAAACCTTGTCATGGATATGCCAAAATCACTTTGTGCATTCGGTGGTTATGATGCAGTGGTTCACTCACTCGAATCTTATGTATCTATTCTTGCCAACGAATACTCTGATGGCCACGCGTTAATGGCGCTTAAATTGCTCAAAGAATACTTGCCTAGCTCTTATGCAAATGGTAAGCATGATCCGGTTGCGCGAGAAAAAGTGCATAACGCTGCAACCATTGCTGGAATGTCTTTTGCGCAGGCTTTTCTTGGTGTATGCCATTCAATGGCGCATAAGTTAGGCGCTGAATTCCATATTCCACATGGGCTTGCAAATGCATTGCTCATATCAAATACCCTGCGTTACAACGCCACAAACACACCTACTAAACAGGCTGCCTTTTCACAATATGATCGCCCAAAAGCACGCGCTCGTTATGCTGAAATAGCAGATCATTTGCAACTAGGTGGTAAAAATACAGAGCAAAAAATTGACAAGCTTCTTGGTTGGTTAGAAAAGCTTAAAAAAGATCTCGATATTCCACTATCAATTAAAGATGCTGGTGTTAATGAAGATGAATTCTTATCTAAAGTCGGTAAATTAGCAGAAGATGCATTTGATGATCAATGTACTGGTGCAAACCCTCGTTATCCACTCATTGCGGAGTTAAAAGCAGTACTTATTGCATCTTACTATGGTGAAGCTTACGAAGACGTACACGATATTGGAGAATAAAATACACCCTTAAAATAAGAAAATATACCCATGTTACGCTTGAGATAAGTGAGTAACGTAACCTGGGTATGTGGTGTCTTGAAGGAATAACTTATTTTAACCAGCAAGATTGATGCGTTATTAATCTAATTGATCTTACTGACCTGCCAATGGAAATTCGCCCATCATTTGCGCAAGTATAAATTGAAATCTATTACCGTTCGAATTTTCGATAACTTTATCCATATTAACAAAGCCTTGCATTACTGATCGCCAATACACTATCTTGAGTTTATTATCTAAAACAGTTAAGAAAAAAGTACCTTTTGCATAGCGATTTTTATCAACACCTTTGCTTGATACCCCTGGTAGCAATCCAAATTTAGCTTGAATATTAGCGTCTGCAATATCATTATTTAATGCAAAAAGGAAACCTATGACAACATCTGCTTGGATAGGATCTGGCTGATAAATATAGCCTTTTGTTTTCAAATAGCGAATAATTTGTTTTTTAATGTGATTTTTTACTTGCAATTTATTTTTTACATCTTTCGTCGATAATATTTTACTGTACTCATCACTCCACGCAAACGTTGTAAAAGCAGGCAACACTTTAGAGGGTTTCCCACTACTGACAATAGTTTCCCGTTGCGCCTTTGCATGACTTTGATTTTTAGAAACCACGGTTGTGCAACTACTTATAAAAAACATTGATAGACATACAATGAATAATTTTTTCATGCTTAAACTCCTAAATTAAATTTCAGTAACAAATGAAGCGGCTTTTTGCATTACCTCAATACCAGATCCAACTTTATGCCCATTTTCACTTAAATGACGTCGCCAAGCTCTCGCCCCTGGCATTCCCTGAAAAAGCCCAAGCATGTGCCTAGCGATGTGATTCAAGTATGATCCGTTGCTTAATTGCTGCTCAATATAAATATACATTTTTTCTAAAACTTGGAATCGTGTTAATATTTCCCTGTCACTTGCAAAAAAAGTTTGATCGACTTGGCTTAACAAATAAGGATTGGCATAAACTTCACGCCCTAGCATCACGCCATCTAAGTGATTAAGATGCATTTTGCATTCATCAAAGGTTTTAATACCTCCATTAATAGCAATGATTAAATGCGGAAAATCTTTTTTAAGTTGATAAACTCGATCGTAGTCAAGCGGAGGACGTTCTCGATTCTGTTTCGGGCTCAACCCAGATAGCCATGCTTTTCGTGCATGTATAATAAATGTATTGCACCCTTTATCATTGACTTGTCCAATAAAATCACAAAGAAACTGATAAGAATCTAGCTCATCAATGCCAAGACGTGTTTTCACCGAAATAGGCAATCCCGTGGCATCGGCCATAGCCTTAACCGCATTACCAACACAGTCAGGCTCCGCCATTAAACACGCCCCAAAACGCCCATTTTGGACACGATCTGATGGACAACCAACATTTAAATTGATTTCATCATAACCATGCTCTTTTCCCGCCAAAGCCGCTTTCGCCAAATCAACACTTGCAAAACCTCCAAGTTGCAAACAAACAGGAGCTTCAACATCCTCTTTTTTAAGGTGATCTCTCTTGCCAAACAAAACCGCACCAGTTGTCACCATCTCTGTATACAACAAGGTGTTTTTAGACATAAGCCTATGGAAATAACGGCAATGACGATCTGTCCAATCGAGCATCGGGGCGATGGAGAAGCGATTTGAAACGTATTTTTTATTTTCTTTGCTATTCATCAATGATTTAACCATCTAAAACGACGACTGCCATCAATCGAAGTTGGTTTATTATCTGTTATTTTGCATTAAAAATCACCCTAAATTGATTCTAAAAATAGTATTTATCATCCAATCAAATAGCTCGTAACGGAAAGGATCATACCCATGTTATCTCATCATAAAATAGGTGACTCAAGAAAAAGCAAGCAAAACCAATAAACCTGAGTAATCAGCCGTTACCGTGGAAAATTAGTTGTTTATTTTGACCTCTGATATATCAACATAGATTTTTGCATTAGAGCGCCTCAATATACATTAAAAATAATCAACAAAGTAAAAATTAATATTGGTAAGTGTCAGTCGTATTTTGACAAATGAAAAGTTAAATTAATAAGGTATATACCCATGTTACTTCGAAATATAAAATCCGCAAGGCAAATTGTGCCGATGTGCGAGGCATAAAATTGAAGGTAAGTTATTCTCAATAGAGATTTTATAACAATGCAAATTGGAGCAAGGAGCCGCGCCCGTTGGTGCGCTAACTCGATTTTTATATGATCGGTAGCAGCCTTGCGTTGCAACATTCAAAAAGGGAGTCCCATTACCTCATGCTGCGCCTTACTCTGATTATCGAGTTCGTGGCGACGTTGTATTTTGAAGCCGCATGGGTATATACAATGGAAAGTTTTAATTTAACCAGTTGGGCGGTAAGCTTTTGCCTAGTGCTTTTGAGTATCAGTGCAAGCAGGGTTTAGATCTTGATAGGTCAAGGGTATAAAGAGCTCCTTAATACAGAGCTTTTAGTAAGACTCAAAAAGTTTTAATAGCGCATTGCTATTATCAAGTATTTCTTTATTTTCGATGTCTTTTCCGTAAACATTATCGGCTAATTTTTGTTTCCTTGATTGAAGTTCAAGTACGCGCTCTTCAACTGTGTGTTCACAAATAAGTTTATAAACAAATACGGGTTTATCTTGGCCAATACGATAGGCGCGATCAGTTGCTTGATTTTCAACGGCTGGATTCCACCACGGATCGTAATGAATAACAGTATCGGCAGCGGTTAAATTAAGGCCCACACCACCCGCTTTAAGAGAGATCAAGAAAACAGGTACTTCCATGGATTGAAATCTATCAATAATTTCACTACGTTTTTTTGTTTGCCCTGTGAGTTTTACAAAATCAATATTGGCATCTTTTAATGCATTTCCAATGATCCCTAGCATGGTTGAAAATTGGGAAAAAATAAGAATGCGGCGACCTTCTTCAATCATCTCAGGAACAATTTTCATTAAAAATTCAAGTTTAGCTGAGCTTTTAATGTTTTTCGCATGTTCAAGTTTGACCAGTTGAGGGTCGCAGCAAACTTGTCTTAATTTAAGTAAGGCATCTAAAAATTCAATACGATTGAGAGCCATTCCTTTTTCTTTGAGTAGATAACGCACTTTTTCTTCCATTGTCAGGCGAATGCTTTCATATAATGTGCGCTGCTCATTGGGTAATACAATTTTATGTATTATTTTTGTTTTAGCAGGGAGCTCTTTAACAACCTCGTCTTTTGTTCTGCGCAGTAAAAAGGGGCGTGTTTTTTGAATTAGCCACTGTTGCATCTGAAGATTATCTTCTCCTTCAATTTTTTTTCTGTAAACTCGATTGAATGTGCTGTACGCACCTAAAAAACCTGGCATTAAAAAGTCAAACAAAGACCATAATTCACCAAGATGATTTTCCATTGGCGTGCCTGTTAAACACAGGCGTTGTTGGGCATTTAATTGTTTGATGATTTTGGTCATTTTTGACAGCGGATTTTTAATCATTTGCGCTTCATCAAGGATCAAATCAGAAAAGTGCTGCAATGTAAGTGTTGTAAAATCGCGACTGATGAGAGGGTATGTGGTAATAATTAAATCAAAGGATGCCATACGAGAAAAGTTCTCATGACGAGATGAGCCGTGTAATACTAGAACGTTTAAATCAGGAGTAAATTTATCCGTTTCGTTGATCCAGTTACTAACGAGTGATGTCGGGCAAATAACAATAGCGGGATCTTTGAGCAAGCCTTGTTCTTTTTTATAAAGCAGGTATGCAAGTGCTTGTATGGTTTTACCAAGACCCATATCATCTGCAAGTACGCCTGAAAATCCATAGTTATTTAAAAAAATTAACCAATTGAGGCCGGTTTGTTGGTAGTCTCTGAGGGTCGCATTGAGATTTTTCGGTGGCTCTACATGCTTAATGCCTGTGAAATTGGAAAGTTTTTCAGCTAGTTGATGAATATTTTCACCGCCTATCCAATTGTTTATTTCAGGTAGTTGAGTAAGTAATACGGCTTGGTTTTTTGGTAGTTTCAACATGCCATTATTAACTTTACCTAGCTCTTGTAAAATAGAAAGAATAGACTGTATTGAGGATCGTTTAATACGTAAAGGGCGGCCATTAGCCTGAGCTAGCAAAATATCAAAGTCGTTTTGATGCCACTCTTCATTATTGTTTAGCCATTCGAGCAATAAAGGTAGTAACGCAATATGTGTACCCTCAATTTCAACAGATACGCCTAAATCGAACCAGTTACCTTGCTCTTCAATTTCTATGTCAATGCTTTCAATATTTTCACTTTGTAAATTAAGATTACTATCTATTTGAAATTGCCAGCCTAAAACCTCTAAGCGTGTTTTGTGGGCGGTTAACAGTGATAACCACTGAAATTGCTGAGTTCCACCTGAGTCAGGGGATAAAATGCCAAGCAATTGTTCACTGTAGGCATTTTGTGGATCATAAATATTTGCGTCGAGTAGGCAGAGTTGATCAAATTCACTTAAGGCTAATTTTTCTTGTTCAATTTGGCGTGTGATGGTCACTATCTCGTTATCAAGCATATACTCGGTGCGCGTTGGATTGTCACTAACACTAGGATTTAATAATAAATCACCATAATAAAAACACAGGCGAGCCACGAAAATAGATTGTTTTTTAATTATTTTTTCACTGAGTGTAAACACAACACAAAGTGGGTCATCTATTTTTTTTGACTGGTATTGAACTGGGTTTGGCAAGCTTAATTGCGAGAATTGTAATGATATTTCTTGGGTAAAATGTTCACATTGCTTTTTAGCAAGTGGAGGAGTTTGCAATAAAGATAAAATCCAATCAGCATCAAATTCGCAAGATATGAGGCCAATATTCCCTGATTTTTTATCGAGGTAATAGGGATCTGGTGTTGGTATAAGTAGCCAATCTTTGCTATTTTCAAGTGAGAGGGTGAGTTGTTTTAATTCAGATTCAGATTTAGATTCAGATTTAGATTTAGATAATTGCCAGCGAATGTGTAATTGCTGTTCGCTACCTTCACACAGTGGAAGATCGAGCGTTTCCCAAAAACAGCGTTTTGTTTGCAATATTTTTTGTAATGCGAGTTGATCATGCTCGGTTGAAATAGTTGTTTTTTCAAGTTTTGTTATACGGCCTTCTTTTGCAAGCAAGAGCTGCAAAATAGTGATATCTTCAGGTTCTACCCATTTAAAATTTTCCATCCAAGTTTCATTTTCGATGACTGAGATAAGATCTTTTTTAGAAAAACTATACTGCTGTTCAGTTTTTAAAAAACGGACAGATCCATATTCAATTTTAATGTAATCAAAGGAATGGTTATAAGATGTTTTATCAAAAAAAAGTCGAAAATATCCTTTATACACACTGCTGGTACGTGTTGTTTTTTTTTTGTTGATCAGCCTTTGTAAAGATTCAAACCAGGTTTGATAGTTATTTTCAATATTATAGTTTGGTGTGTTCGCTTGATAGGCCAATAAAATCGCAACGGCATGTTTGCAATTCCAGCCTACTTTACAATTGCAGGTACTATGAATTATAAAGCTACCTTTATTCGATGTTTTAATAGAGGCACTTGTTTGATAGGGATCATCTGCACTGCCTTTTACATTACCTATTAGTATGTTTTTGTCGTTTTGAAACTCACAGTTTATCACGCGACTGGCTTTGAAATAATGTGTTCCTTCCTCAATTATATTGCGGCCGAAACTTGAAAATATATCTTGCTGCGTAATTTTAGGCATGAATTAAACCAACGTTGAAAATTGATCCGCAATAATAACGATAATTCCTTAATAAATAAAGGATTAATCATTTATTTTTAGTTTTTAATCTAAATTAATTATATAATTTACACGAATAATGATTTATTTACCCCCTTAAAATTGATAATTTATATACTGTTATATAGCCATCTGACGATCGAAATGAAAAATCAGCAAGGCAAATAGGCCGCAGATTTGCGGCCTAAAATTGAAGTATAGTTATTATCGATCGATATTTTATAACGATGCAAACTTAAACAAGTACCATTGCCTGTTGGTCCGCGAACTCGAAATACCTGTCTTGCATTGCAACATTCGATGCGATAATAACCATTACCTCATGTTGCGACTTACTCTGATTATCGAGTTCGTACCTGACGTTGCATTTTGAGGTCACATGGGTATAAGTATAATTAACTTATATTTGGGCTTAACCAGCGTTTTGCAGTTAATAGATCCCAATCTTTACGCAATGCATAATTTTCGGTTTGATCTTGCTGGATTTTTGCTACAGCAAAATAACGGCTTTCTGGGTGTGAGAAGATCCAACCAGAAACTGAAGATCCTGGGAACATTGCGTAACTAGAGGTTAGCTGCATGCCAATTTCAGATTCGACATTTAGCAGATCCCAAATGACTTGTTTTTCAGTATGTTCAGGACAAGCTGGGTAACCAGGGGCAGGGCGAATACCTTGATATTTCTCGCGGATAAGTTCGTTATTATTTAAGGTTTCATCGTGTGCAAATCCCCAATATTCTTTTCGGGTTTTTTGATGCAGATATTCAGCAAATGCCTCTGCTAACCGATCGCAAACGGCTTGCACTAAAATTGCATTATAGTCATCGTTATTGTCTTTATAACGTTTAGCAACTTCACGCTCGCCAATGCCTCCTGTGACCGCAAAAACGCCAATATAATCGGCAACACCAGATGATTTAGGTGCAATATAATCAGATAAACAGTGGTTTACAAAGGGCGGTTTTTTTTCGTTTTGCTGGCGTAAATGATGGCTTATAGCTAATATTTCCGAGCGAGTTTTATCTGTATATATTTCAATATCGTCACTAACACTGTTTGCTGGAAAAATACCGACAATACCTGCGGCTGTTATCTCGCCCTGTGTGGCAATGTTGTCAAGCATTTTTAGTGCATCATTAAATAGGTGTGTCGCTTCCAAGCCCACGACGCTATCGGTTAAGATTTGTGGATATTTACCTGTGAGGCCCCAAGTTAGAAAGAAGGGTGTCCAATCAATGTATTCCTGCAACTTTTGGATAGACATTTTTTTTATCACTTGTACACCTAATTGATTTGGTACAGGTGGAACATAGCTCTTCCAATCTATAAGTGCACTATTAGCCCTAGCGCGTGTTAATGATATTAGCTTATTGCGAGGGCTTTTATTCGCATGTTGTGCGCGAACGCGGTCATAATCAAGTGATAGCTTAGCAATAAACTCAGGCTTGGTTTTCGGATTTAATAACTTTTGACAAACACCCACGGCCCGGGAAGCGTTTGACACATAAACAACTGGCTGATCATAGTTTTGTTCGATTTTTACTGCGGTGTGCGCCTTAGACGTTGTAGCGCCACCAATTAAGAGTGGTAATTTCAATCCTTGGCGTTGCATTTCTTTGGCAACATAAACCATTTCCTCAAGGGAGGGAGTAATAAGGCCTGATAAACCAATCATATCGGCTTTTTTTGCAATAGCGGTTTTAATAATAGTTTCAGCGGCGACCATCACGCCTAAATCGATTATTTCGTAGTTATTACATTGTAAAATAACCCCGACGATATTTTTGCCGATATCGTGCACATCTCCTTTTACCGTTGCCATCACGATTTTGCCGTTAGTTGCTCCTTTCTCTTTAGTTTCTTCAATAAAAGGGTTTAAATAAGCAACGGCTTGTTTCATTACGCGCGCTGATTTTACGACTTGCGGCAGGAACATTTTTCCTTCGCCAAATAAATCACCAACGATATTCATACCATCCATTAAAGGTCCCTCAATGACGTCTATAGGCATGTCAGATGCTAATCGTGCTTGCTCAGTATCTTGTTCTATAAATTGTGTAATGCCTTTAACAAGGGCGTGTGCAATACGCTGATTAACGGGTAATGTTCGCCATTCTAATGCTTTACCATCATCTATTTCTTCATGTCCTGCCCCGCTAAATTTATTGGCAATATTGAGTAATTCATTGGTGGCATTTGGGATTTTATTTAAAACTACATTTTCAACTGCATCTTTTAATTCTTTTGGAATATCGTCAAAAATAGTTAATTGTGCTGCATTTACAATGCCCATATCCATGCCGTTTTTACAACAATAATAAAGAAAAACGGCATGAATGGCTTGCCGGACCGGATCATTACCTCTAAATGAGAATGACACATTAGAAACACCACCTGAGACCATGGCATGAGGAAGGTTTTCTTTGATATCTTTGATAGCTTCAATAAAATCTACCGCATAGTTGTTATGCTCTTCAATACCGGTTGCAATAGCAAAAATATTAGGATCAAAAATGATGTCTTCTGGTGGAAATCCGATTTTGTTTACTAAAATAGAGTAGGATTTTTTACAAATTTCATATTTGCGAGTGCGGGTGTCTGCTTGTCCGTTTTCATCAAAAGCCATTATAATAACCGCAAAACCATAACGGCGAATTAATGTGGCTTGGCGAATAAAGTTATCTACTCCTTCTTTCATGCTTATTGAGTTAACAATTCCTTTACCTTGAATGCACTTTAACCCAGCTTCTAATATTTCCCATTTAGAAGAATCAATCATGATCGGCACTTTACAAATATCAGGTTCACCAGCGCAAAGGTTTAAAAAACGTTTCATCACATAAAGTGAATCAAGCATGGCTTCATCCATATTGATGTCGATAATATCAGCTCCAGCTTCAACTTGATGTAAAGCAACATCGAGTGCTTCAGCGTATAATTCATCTTTAATTAAACGTTTAAAACGCGCAGATCCTGTTACATTGGTGCGTTCGCCAATATTTTGAAACAAAGAGCTTTTACTAATAGTAAGTGCTTCTAAACCACTGAGGCGACAGGCTATTTCAATTTTAGGTAATACACGAGGCTTGATACCTTTTATTGCTTGGGACATCGCACGAATATGTGCAGGTGTGGTACCACAGCAACCACCTACTATATTTAAGAATCCGCTTTGCGCCCATTCTTTTACATGTGAGGCCATCTCATCGGCATCTAAATCATATTCACCAAATGCATTGGGTAGACCTGCATTGGGGTGTGCTGAAACATAGGTTTCTGAAATTCGTGACAGCTCCGCAATATATTGACGTAATTCATCTGGTCCTAAAGCACAATTCAAACCAAATGAAATGGGATTTATATGGCGTAGTGAGTTGTAAAATGCTTCTGTTGTTTGTCCTGATAAGGTTCGCCCTGATGAATCTGTTATTGTGCCAGATATCATCACTGGTAATTGATAGCCTAACGTTTCAAATACACCACTAATTGCAAAAACGGCGGCTTTGGCATTTAGCGTATCAAAAATTGTTTCAACTAAAATAAGATCGCTGCCGCCCTCAATTAGCGCAAGTGTCGATTCGCTATAGGCTTCAACTAATTCATCAAAACTTACATTTCTAAAGGCAGGATCATTAACATCAGGAGAAATAGAGCATGTGCGGTTAGTTGGCCCTAATACACCTGCAACAAAGCGTGGTTTTTTGGGGGTTTGAGCGGTTTTTTCATCAGCAATACGCCGAGCGAGTCTTGCTGCTTCTCGGTTGATCTCTGCTGAAAGGGATTGCATTTCATAATCGGCCATTGCAATGGTTGTTGCGTTAAACGTATTGGTTTCGAGAATATCAGCGCCAGCATCTAGATACAGGCGATGAATATCTGCAATGATTTCTGGTTGTGATAAAACTAACAAGTCATTATTACCTTTGACATCGCATTGCCAATTTTTAAAACGAGTGCCTCGGTAATTTTTTTCTTCAAGTTTATAATCTTGAATCATGGTGCCCATTCCGCCATCGAGCAATAGAATGTGTCGCTTTAGTTGTTCTTCAATAACAGCGTACCTGGATTTAATTTTCATCGCTTTTCTTGGCCTTATAATGTTTTTTTATAATTTACCAAAATAGCAGTTATTAGTAAGGAAATAAAATAAAAAAATCTGCTATCATTTGCAAAGTTATTAATTTTTAAATTACAAGGGAACTTATGAAAGATAAATCCATTGAACTCGCTAAAGATCTAATTTCATTTATTGATAATAGTCCTGTTTCATACTTTGCCGCAAAAAATATTATCAGTAATCTTGAAAGTAGTGGGTATAAAGCACTAAATGAAGGTGATAAATGGTCGCTTAAACTAGGTGGGAAATATTACATTGAACGCAATAACAGCGCAGTATTGGCATTTCAATTAGGTAATAAACTGCCCTGGGTATCTGGCTTTAATATTGCCGGTGCACATACAGACAGTCCGCATTTAAAATTGAAAAATGAATCACTTGAAAAGCAAGCTGGTTGTGTCAAGGTAAGTATTGAAACTTATGGCGGAGGGATTAACAGCACTTGGCTTGATCGCGATTTGTCACTTGCAGGACGTATTTCAGTGAAAACTGAAAAAGGGGTAGAAAGCCGTCTTGTTGATTTTAAACGTGCCATTGGAAGCCTGCCTAACCTTGCTATTCACTTAAATCGAGAACTTAATAAAGGAGTTGAATATAATAAGCAAACACAGTTACCTGTTATTTTACTTGCAAATGGGCAAGATGTTGATGAAAAAACATTTTTAAAAGAAATTGTAGGCAAAGAAGCAGGTGTATCTGCAGAGGCTATTTTAGAGATGGATTTGTTTTTTTATGATACCCAAAAAGGGAAATTGATTGGACTAGAAGAAGATATTATCACGGTTGGACGTCTTGATAATTTGGCTATGTGTCATGCGATTTATAAAAGTTTAGTGGCAGTTGAAAACGCAGATGCAACTAATATTGGTGCATTTTTTGATAGTGAAGAAATTGGTAGCCGTACATTAATGGGGGCGGATTCAAATTATTTAGATGGATTGTTAAATCGTATTGTTTTTTCGCTGGGTGGCACACTAGAAGATAGTTTACGCGCAAGGCATCATAGTTTTTTAATCAGCACTGATGGGGCGCATGCATTGCACCCTAATTATATTGATAAACATGATAAAGCTTATGCGCCTTTAATTAATCAGGGCCCTGTGATAAAAATAAGTTCTAATTTTCGTTATGCTACAACGGCAAAAAGTGCTGGTATTTTTATCAACTTATGTAAAAAAGCGGATGTTCCTTATCAGAAAATGGCCAATAGATCTGATCTTCCTTCTGGTAGCACTATCGGGCCAACAGCGTCAGCAGGGCTTGGGATCCAAGCGGTTGATGTAGGAAACTCAATGTTAGCAATGCATAGTATTCGTGAAAGTCAAGGCAGCTTAGACCATTTTTATATGGTGAAGGTACTAAAAACTTTTTATAGGGGGTAAGCTTGGTAATACAATTGCCTAGCAAATGCCTAGCAATTTTGCATTAAAGTACTTCATATTAACAGTCAGCAAGGCAAACTGCGTGGCGGTAGAATTATAATAAAGACTTTCATTTCTATTGTGGTTTGCTCTGATCATTGTGTTCGTGGCTGTCTTTTTATTTGAGTATAAATACTTAAAACAAGCCACTATTTGTTGGCATTTTTATAAATTAAACCAGCAGTTACCATAACTTACACTTTAAATTTACTCATTTTTCTGAGTGATATTTTGACGCTAATGTTATGGTAATGCGCATTAGAATAAGTTGTTGTCAGATTCTGACTCTTTTTGACTTTTTTTATCGCTGCCTTGATCATTGCCTTTGCCGCTGTCTTTGCCGCTGTCTTTGCCGCTGCCTTGGTAATTGGTGTTATAATTTAAGTCAGTATTATTTACATATTTTGTTGGTACTGTTCCCGATTTGAAATATTCGAAGAGCGTTGTGTTATCAGTTTTCCTTGTGAGTAACCCTGTTGCTCGGTCAATACGCGCCGTTGAAATTGTTCGCAACCTTTTTGTAGGGACGATAGGCTGATCCATTGCGCTTTCTAGCATAAACGAATTCCATGCTGGTAGGGCTGTTTTTGCGCCAAACTCAGCTCCGAAAATTTGTGTGGTTTTAATATTTTTATTTCGCTTTGTATGACCTAATTGTCGATTAAAATCATCAAAACCAATCCATGCCGTTGCAACAACATTGCCAACATAACCAGAGAACCAGGCATCTTTTGAGTCGTTAGTCGTACCTGTTTTCCCACCCATGTCTGGGCGTTTAAGTGCTTTTGCTGCACGCCAGCCTGTGCCATTCCAACCTGTATGATATTTCCAAACTCCGCCACCCCAAATAGCGGTCCTTAATAACTCTTGGACTAAGAATGATGTTTCCTCACTGATCGCCGGTTGTGCAATACGATCTTCGGGGATGGGTGAAATCTTACAATATTGCGAATAAGGTCCTTGCCCAGATCTCCCCATTGTTATTTCTTTTTTATTGAAGAGTGCCTGACATCCATGACAAACGGTTTTAGGCGTTGCTTGATAAAGCACATTGCCATTAATATCATCAATTCGTTCAATAATATAAGGATTAATTTTGTAGCCACCATTGCGAATGATAGCATAGCCGACCGCGACGGATAATGGCGTAAAAGCAGGAGAACCGAGTGCTATTGATATCTGTTCAGGTATATCTTTGCGATCAAAACCAAATTGAACGAGCCGATCGACAACGGTAGGTACGCCTAAATCCTTGACTAACCGAACAGAGACTACATTTTTGGATTCTCCAAGTGCTTTACGTAAGCGAATTGGGCCCTCATAAATAGGAGGAGAGTTTTTAGGGCGCCATGCTGAATCGCCATCCCATTGATTAATTGGAGTGTCATTAACCAGTGTTGCAAGCGTGTAGCCGTTATCAAGCGCAGCTGAGTAAATAAAAGGTTTAATATTCGAGCCAACCTGCCTTTTGGCTTGCGTTGCTCGATCAAATTTACTTTGTATGAAATTAAAGCCACCAACCATTGAAGTAATTGCACCATCGTCTGGATCAATTGAAACAAATGCAGATCCTACTTCAGGCACTTGAGAAAGTTTTATCATTTTTTCTTGGTTAATATTTTTATCAACGATTGTTTGCTTTCCTTGTATTGGTATTTTGTTAACGCGTTGGATCCATATTTGTTGCCCAGCTTTTAAAATTTGAGTAGCAGATTGCAATGCATCTCCTTGACGATCATCGTTAATAAACTTTCTCGCCCATTTTAAGCCATCCCAGTTAATTGTTTGGATTTTGTTTTTGCCGTCCTTTGCAATAATGTCCACAGACGTATTTTTTACGTTCATAACAACAGCAGGAATAAGACCTGAAAGGTAAGGGTATTTTTTTAACTCTTTTGTTATTTTTTCAGCATCCCATGGCTTCTCTGGTGCAGTCCAAAAAGAAGTTATAGGCGTTCTAAAACCATGGCGCTGATCATAAGCTAGGATGTTTTCTATCACCGCTTTGTTTGCAGCCATTTGGGATTTTTTATTGATGGTTGTGTAAATCGTTAGTCCTTCGGTAAATAGCCTTTCTGGTATCGTCTCGTTACTTAGCTTTGCCATACAGCTATCAATGTCTTTTAGAGTGGATTTTGCTTGGCATTGTATTTTTTCATTGGCTAAAATGTTCGCTAATGCTAATTTAATCGCAGGGCTTTGTAATGCGTATTTTGCAACATAGTGAGCTGTTAACGTCACATTTGCACCATGGAGTTTACCTGTGATTGGTGCGTTATCTGCTTTTTTAAATTCGGCTTTGCTGATATATCCTTCATCGATCATTCTTGTCAAAACAAGATGGCGACGATTTCGAGTATTTTTATGAGAATAAACAGGGTTATTTCGTGATGGTGCTTTTGGTAAGCCCGCAAGTACAGCCATTTGTGCCAATGTTAGCTGTGATACGGTTTTTCCATAATAAACTTGCGCTCCTGCGCCAATACCATATGCACGTTGGCCTAATGATATTTTGTTTAAATAAAGCATTAAAATCTCATTTTTTGTTAATATTTTCTCTATTTGTAGCGCGAGGAATATTTCTCGTATTTTGCGAATAATTGTCTTCTCTCTGGTCAAATAAAGATTTCTAGCGACTTGTTGAGTGATTGTACTTGCACCTTGTAGAGCTTTACCACTTGTAATAACGATATAAGCAGCACGCACAATGCCGATTGGGTCAATGCCTATATGAGAATAAAAACGTCTGTCTTCTGTTGCAATAAAAGCTTCTTTTAGATGCTTAGGTACTTCGTCAATCGTAAGAGGGATGCGACGCTTTTCTCCATATTGAGAAATCAGCTCGCCATCAGCACTATAGATCTTAAGAGGAACTTGAAGTTTTGTTTCTTTAATAGCGGCAACGCTTGGTAAGCTACTTTTTATATGTAAATAAATAGCGGTCAAAGAAATTAGACCAAGTAGCCCCATGGCTATGAAAGCAAAAATTAAGCGTTTAAACCATTTTAACATTTATCATTCCTTTTAAATTCAAACTACTGCGATGTTATGGATGTTTTTTTTTCACTATCAAATTATCCATAAACTTCAAGTATATCTCGATATTGACATGTAAAAAAGTAATTTATAAGTTAATAACTTGATGTTATCGCGATCAGTCTTATCCTTTAATAGAGACATTTTTAATATTTGACATGTTTATGGACTTAAAATGGTAGGTACTATGTTTTCATTTTTTAAAAAAAAAATAGCTAACGCATTGATTGGTATAGATTTTGGTTCTAATTATATTAAGGCCATTGCGTTATCAAAAAAAAGAGGAACTTATGTGATTAATGCGGTTGCTGAAATTCCTATTGAAAAGGGGCTTATTGTTGATGGCCACTTTGAAGATATCCCTAAATTAATCTCTATTATTAAACAACTCCAAAAAAACTTCCCAAATTCTTATCATAATGTCGCCATTGCTGTAACAGGAGTCGATGTTATAACAAAAACAGTAAAAATGAATGCAGATTTAGATGATTTAGAACTTGAATCTCAAGTTGAGATTGAAGCAGAGAGGAGTATTCCTTTTCCTGTTGATGAAATATTTTTAGATTTTGAAGTGATAGGTCCTAGTCTTGATGATCCTAATTTTAACGACGTTTTAATGAGTGTCGCCAGAAAAGAAAATGTAATGTCACAGGTTGATTGCATTGAAGATGCTGGATTGAAAACTAAGATTGTTGATGTAGCAAGTCACGCACAGGCAAGGGCGTGTGAACTTCTTTTTGATTCAGAAGATTATGAGAAAGGGATTGTTATTATTGATATTGGAGCATCTAAGACTATGATAAATATACTTTATCAAGGTAATGTCATTTTCTCTAGAATTAAAAATTATGGTGGAAATGCGTGTACTGAGTTAATTGTCGAGCGTTATGGTTTAAGTTTTAGTGACGCTGAAAAAGCCAAGAAAACAAATAAGTTGCCAGCAGGCTGTGAAGATGACGTTATTCCTCTTTTCATTAAGCAAGTTATCGATAACCTTCGATTTGATTTGCGTATGTTCACAAATTCTCCTACGAATATTAAATTAGATAAGATTATTTTAACAGGTGGCAGCCTATTGCTTAATGGTTTCCCGAATAAAATTGAAACAGAATTAAAAATTAAAGTTGACGTGGCCGATCCATTTAGGGCGCTTGAATATACTAATAGTTCAGATGAGTCATTGCTCGAGAGTCAAGGTGTTAGATATATTCTGGCACTTGGTTTAGCGCTTAGGGGGGTTAATTAATGTCAAATATAAATTTACTTCCATGGCGAATTGAGGATAAAAAGAAAAAGAAAAATAGGTTCCTAGTTATATTGGTGGTTTCTTCACTGGTGGTTATAGGGGTCTCCTTTTTAGGAAAAGTATTCATTGATATGAAAATTTCAGCGCAAAATCAGCGTAATCAATTTTTACAAAAACAGACACTTATTATGGATCGAAGACTCGTTGAAATTCGAGCAATAAAAAAACAAAAATCATCACTTGAACGTAGAATTAAAGCAATTAAAACGCTAGAAAAAAAACGTAATTTAGTCACGCGTCTTTTTAATACATTAGTTGATGTCACGCCTAAAGGGGTATATATCAATGGGATTACTTGTTCAGGAGATAAGATCAGCGTTAAGGGATTAAGTGAATCTAATAAAAGATTAGCTAAAATGGTAAGAAATATTGATGGTTCAGGGTGGTTAAATGATGCGCATATTAGCTCCGTTGTTGCAGGACCTACAAAGCCTATGAAATTGAATAAATTTTCAATGAGCTTCGTTGTTAGTAGTGAAAAAAGCGGAGATAAATAATGAATATAAACGATCTTGAGTTTGAAAATATAGGTAGTTGGCCGGCAGTGTATAGAG
Organism: uncultured Psychromonas sp.; assembly: GCA_963682165.1. Lineage (GTDB taxonomy): Bacteria > Pseudomonadota > Gammaproteobacteria > Enterobacterales > Psychromonadaceae > Psychromonas. The sequence continues at coordinate 770,473 of OY821666.1, forward strand.
TGGTGACAATCGTGATTACCTGCGTTTTATTAATCGGAGGTTTCTTTTATTACATAACCCTTTCCCAACTAGATAGTTTAAGTGCTGCTGAAAAAGCAGAGGTGACGTTAAAAAGAAATTTCACAGCAAAAGCGGCTTTATCTTCTAATCTTAAAGTTTATCAAGCCCAAGTGATTGAGATAAACCTAATTTATGAAAGATTGCTAGAAAAATTACCAAGTAAAAAAGAGGTTGCCAGACTACTTGATGATATTAGCTTTATTGGCGAAGATAATGGGTTGCAATTTAAAGCAATTAACTGGGGAGTCCCTAAAGATGTTGGATTGACGGTTGAAGTACCGATTAGCTTGAAAGTTGTAGGCTCATATTCTGAATTAGGAGAATTTGCGGCGGACATAGCGGCACTTCCACGCATTGTGATTTTTGATGATATGCGGCTTATCAAAAATAAAAATGGTGAGTTAGTCTTAAATGTTGTAGCAAAGACGTATCGTTACAATGGAGATGGCAAATGAGACATATTATTTTCTTATTTACAATATTTGGGCTCTTTGCCTGTGTGGATTATGACACCTCAGATTTAAATAAATTTGTCGAAAATGAAAAGAAAAAAACTTACCCGATTAATGACAAAATTCCACATCTTGAGAATATTGAAATTACAAAATTCACACAAAATGCTGGTCGTGATCCATTTTCGATCCCTCGAGCAGAAGTTCTTGAACCTACTAAAAATAAACCAACAAGTTGTCCTCAACCTAATTTTGTAAGAAAAAAAGAAGCACTTGAAATGTATTCTTTAAATAATATTAAAATGAAAGGCACCTTACAAAGTGAAGATCAGCTAATAGCATTAATACAATCTCCTGACGGAAAAATACATCAGTTGAAGCAGGGTGATTATATCGGGTTAAATTATGGAAAAGTGCTAACGATAGTAAAAAATAAAGTTAAGTTATTAGAGCTCGCGTCAGATAAAGATGGTTGTTGGCATGAACGAATGACACAAATCACTTTGCACTTAAAGTAAATCTGCATAAATTAAGAGGGGTACAGTAATAATGGGTATTTTAATTATAAAGCGCTTGAGCAATTTGTTTTGTATATTCTTTGGATTGTTATTTTCTTCGCTTGTATTTGCAGAGGCGCAGCTAATTAAACTTAATGTTAATGAATTAAGTAATGATAAATTTGAAATTCAATTTAAATTTAATGAAAAAGTAGGATCCTATACGGACAAGATAACCTATCGTCCTAATGAATTACTGATTGATATTAATGGAGCAAGCTCTCTTTTGAAACTAAATCCAGTATTAATTGATAAGCATAGAGTTAAGTTAGTAGAGGCCAAACGAACCATTAATGGCTTAAGAATTGTCATTGTGCTTAAAGAGTTAATGCAATACCGAATAACGAAAGATGGCAAGACACTTTATGTTCGCTTTGGAGATGCATCTTCAAGGTCTAATCATGTAAGTAAAAAAGAAAAATCGCTCATTGGGGCTGTTGCTCAACATGGTGGAAAACAGGTTACTGCGGCTTCTTCTGTCCGTCCTCAAGCGGTATCTAAAATTAAAGCAACTGGAAAAACGCCAAAAGGCTATGTGAATAGTGTTAAATCAATTGACTTTAAACGAGGTTCGGAAGGGCAAGGTAAGCTATTGGTTTACCTTGATAATTCCAGCGTAGCCGTAGATTTAAGGCGCAGAGATAATCAGTTAATTGCTGAATTTAAAAGCACTTTTATACCAGATGATTTTTTATATATTATGGATGTGGTTGATTTTGGAACCGTTATAAATACAGTGGAAACATTTAAGGAAAATGGTACGACGCGTTTTGTTTTTTCATTAAAAGATGAATATAATTATCGTTATGATCAACTTGATACGCTTTTTATGATTGAAGTGACAGCAAAACCTAAAAATGAACAAGTTGAAACAGATCAAGGTAAAGCTATTTCATTAAATTTCCAAGATATTCCTGTTCGTACAGTTCTACAATTAATCGCTGATTTTAATGGATTTAACCTTGTGATTACCGACTCTGTTACTGGTAATATAACTTTGCGTTTAGATGATGTACCTTGGGAGCAAGCACTCGATATCATATTAAAAACGAAAGGCCTTGGCAAGCGTATGGATGGCAATGTATTAATGGTTGCACCTGCGGATGAGCTAGCCGCAAAAGAACGCGCTCAACTTGAATCAAAAAAAGATGTTGCTCAACTTTCTCCGTTGTATTCTGAGTTTATTCAAATTAATTACGCAAAAGCCGCTAATATTGCCAGCATGCTTTCTTCTGGGAAAACTAGTTTACTTTCATCGCGTGGCGCGGTAAGTGTTGATGAAAGAACCAATACTTTATTATTGAAAGATACAGCGATTGTAATTGATGCCGTTAAAGATATGATTGAAGTACTAGACATCCCCGTTAGACAGGTTGTTATTGAAGCTCGTATGGTAACGGTGAGTGATTCAGTTGGTGAAGAGCTCGGTGTGAAATGGGGGGCTAGCTCAGCAAATGGAAGAAATGTTGATACCTCTGGGACACTTGAGGGAATTGATGGTTTGAGATCTGGAACATCCACTATTGATGATCGTTTAAATGTAAACTTACCCGTGGTAGCACCTGCGGGTACGATTGCATTTCAAATTGCAAAACTTGCTAATGGGCAAGTTCTAGACTTAGAACTCTCGGCGTTAGAAAAAGAAAATAAAGCCGAAATTATCGCAAGCCCACGTATTACTACCGCAAACCAACAAACAGCGTATATTGAACAAGGTACTGAGATCCCTTATGTTGAATCGTCATCGTCAGGCGCAACTTCTATAGCTTTTAAAAAAGCCGTATTAAGTTTGCAAGTGACTCCACAAATTACGCCAGATAATAAAATAATTTTAGATTTAATTATCACACAAAACTCAAAAGGGGAAATTATTCCAACCGGTACTGGGCAAGCCGTATCCATAGACACTCAAGAAATAGGTACGCAGGTATTGGTTGAAAATGGTGAAACTATTGTTTTGGGTGGTATTTATCAGCAACGAATTACAGAGGCCGTTCAAAAAGTGCCTATTTTAGGCGATATTCCTTATCTTGGTTTTTTCTTTAGAACAACAATTACAGAAAGTAGAAAAGCAGAGTTATTAATTTTTGTGACCCCAAGAATAGTAGTACAAACAAATTATAAATAATTTGAGTTAGGAATTAGCAATATTTTTCACCGCTGATATTTTTTTGCATCTGTTTGCGTTAAAATAGGGAGTATAAAGCTAGCTTTGCAAATACGAGATTGATTTTTTTCGAAAGGGAGTGTTCATAATTCTGTGTCATTTTAGTATAAATAAAATGATTGAGAGAAATAATTATGACAACTTTTAATTTTGAACAAGCGTTGAATGATCTACGAGCAGGAAAAGATATCAATGGTAAAGAGGGGATCTTAACTTCTTTAATAAAACAACTACAGAAACGGCATTATAAAACTGAGTTCGAATAGTATTTAGCTTCTGAAACTAAAAAATAATCGTAAAAATGGCTACATTAGCAAATCAATAAAACAATAAAAAAAGAGCCAAAGCTTTTTTTTTTATTGTGTGCATTTCATATAACTTCTCGCATAGCTTTATTAACATAGGTATAATGCTTGCACTTCTCTTTTACAGGGTACTTCATAATTCATACATGCGAGTAACGACATGATAGAACAACGCAATATTTTCTTAGTAGGTCCTATGGGGGCTGGTAAAAGTACAATTGGTCGCCACATCGCACAGATGCTACACCTTGACTTTCATGATTCAGATGCTACCATCGAAAAAAATACAGGTGCAGATATTGCTTGGATTTTTGATGTTGAAGGCGAAGAAGGCTTTCGAGTCAGAGAGCGTAAAATAATAAATAAATTAACGCAAAAGAAGGGTATTGTTTTAGCAACTGGTGGTGGGGTTATAGCTCAGGATGAAAATCGTAATTGCCTTTCTGCTCGTGGGATTGTTGTTTATTTGAAAACAAGTGTAGAAAAGCAGCTTGATCGTACAAAAAAAGATAAACGCCGACCGTTATTGCAACTGAGTGATCCTAAATCGAAATTAGTTGAATTGTCAGAGATACGTGATCCTTTATACGATGAGATTGCCGATTATATTATTGAGACAGATGAGCAGAGTGCAAAAGTGGTTGCAAGTAAAATTATTACATTATTAAACTTTTAGAAAAATGGATCTTTGATGGAGAAGTTAGTTGTTGAATTAGGAGATCGTAGTTACCCAATTTCGATTGGAGAAAATTTATTATCTTCTGCTGAGCTTTTTGAAAGCGCGATTGTAAATAAGAGAGTCATGATTGTAACAAATAATGTTGTTGCACCACTTTACCTCCAAAAATGTAAAAAAACATTACAAAATTTTCAAGTCGAACACGTTATTTTACCCGACGGTGAACAATATAAAAATTTGAAAACTTTTGAAGACATCCTAAATGTTTTACTTAAAAAAAAGTACGCAAGAGATACTACTATTGTCGCATTAGGTGGTGGTGTTATTGGAGATATAGCAGGTTTTGTGGCGGCTTGTTATCAAAGAGGCATAGCATTTATTCAAGTGCCTACCACAGTGTTAGCACAGGTTGACTCTTCTGTTGGTGGAAAAACAGCTGTCAATCACCCTTTGGGTAAAAATATGATTGGTGCTTTTTATCAGCCACAAGCGGTTATTATTGATATTAACTGCCTAAAAACTTTGCCTGAGCGAGAGTTTGCTGCGGGTATGGCCGAAGTCATTAAATACGGTATTATTTATGACAAAAATTTCTTTGTTTGGCTTAAGGATAATGTCGATGATATTAAAACTCTTAAAGCAGATAAAATCACCTACATGATTAAACGTTGTTGTTCCATTAAGGCTGAAATTGTCGCACAAGATGAAAAGGAGCATGGTATTCGTGCGTTATTGAATCTTGGTCATACATTTGGCCATGCAATTGAAGCTGAACAAAAATATAGCAACTGGCTTCATGGTGAAGCCGTTGCTGCAGGCATGATTATCTCCGCAAAAATAGCTTTAATTAAAGGGTTTATTGAACGTCATGAAGTAGAACAGATCATTTTCTTAATCGAACAATTTAATCTTCCATCAACGCCCCCTGCAGTTATGAAATACAGTCATTTTGCGAAACACATGCTGTTAGATAAAAAAGTATTAGATGGTAAATTAAGATTAATATTGCCAACATCAATTGGAACAAGTGGCATTTTTTCAGATACAAGTGAAGCCACTTTGCAAAGTGTTATTGGGGTCTAAGTGGCAGAGCGTGCTTTAGCAAAGATTGCTTCTCAACTGCAATTAGCCGAGCGCTTACAACACCTTATTTATCTGCGCAGCTCCTTGATTGTTGTTTCAGGAAAAAAGGGCGCTGGGAAAAGTATTGCAGTTGAAAATATATCAAATTTGCTACCAGTAAATACTATTGAAAATATTGTCACGCTTAATTCCACACTTAACGAATCGCAGGTACGAGAGAAAATACTCTCATTGCTGTTTGACAAACCTTTATTTAATCCTGAAGAGCATTTGTTGACGTCTGTATTGCAACTGCAAAAAGATGCCATTGTTGTTGCTTCGCGTGTACTTATTATTGATAATGCACAATTGCTTCCAGATAAAATGATTGTAGAGTTTGCAGAGATAATAAAAAATAAAGATGTGATCATCGAGGGTGAGTTTAATATTCTATTTTTTTGTGAGCAAGCTTATGCGGATAAGTTGTTTGCATTACTCAGTGCACAATTTGATGCTCTAAAGAATTTTTATCAAGAATTTAAAGTGCCACCTCTTTCAAATGAAGAGGTGGAGCAATTATTTCGTCATGAATCACAACAAGTTAAACAGTTGAAAAAAATTGTCTTATCAAAGGAATATGTGGCCTGTTTAGTTGCTTGTAATGGAAACCCTTTAGAAATTATTACCCTTGTCCACAAGCTTCATAATTTAAAAAAGAGCGATGAAAGCGCAACAGAAAATAAAAAAGCAAAGAAAATAATAAACACCTGTGAAGTAAAAAAGAATAAAAACTTACCGAAGATAATATTGTTTGTTACGATTCTGCTAATTATTTGCTGGAGCGTTGTTTTTTATTTTTATCCACAATTTAACATGATTGATAACCCTAAGGGTGAAATTAAGGCTAAAAAGGTTGAAAACACTGTTAAAAAAAGCCATACAAGCAATACAAGCAATACAAGCAATATAAGCAAGCTTCGGCAGGTACGGCAACATCAACAAGATGAATTGAAAAATGAGTTGAATATTGATATGGATAAACTTGTTTTAAATTGGTCTGATATAATTGATAAAAATTTAATCAAAGATGCATCTCATCAAACTAAAATGACTAAACCAGACATAATAGTTAGTTTCATCGCGCAAGGCAATCGACTATCAGAAGATACAAAAGTGCCAATGGATGTTAAGAAAAAACAGCCGATAGAAAATAAAGTGAATGTCGCACTACCTCCTTATGTGTTTAAAAAAGGTTACATAGAAAAATAAAAGGTTAATGATAAAGTTGTGTATTCGTAGCGCAGATCTTCAACGGACATTAACGCATATTGTTTAGAAGTATGCCCGTAACATGCAGGTCATAAATTCACAAAATTTCTGGTTAGGATTGACTTATTTCTTCTGCGTCATATTTTATACCCATGCTACCCTGAAATGCAATATCAGCAAGGCAAATTGTGCCGATATTTGATGCCTAAAATTGAAGTATAGTTATGCTCAATGGAGATTTTATAACAATGCAAATTGGTGCAAGGATCTGCGGCCTTCGGGGCCGGACTCGAAAACCTGCCTTGCGTTGCAACATTCGATCGATAATAACCATTACCTCATGTTGCACCTTACTCTGATTATCGAGTTCGTACCTGACGTTGCATTTTGAGGTAACATGGGTATAGATATTATTATTTAACATGGTATAACCTCTTGCTCTATCCTTGTAAAAAAGAGGTGGTTGGATCTAAAAAGTACCGTTTAATAAATCAAGAATTATGGAAAAATAGTGAAAACTAAACAGAGATCATTTTTAAAATGGGCAGGAGGGAAATATAATCTTGTTGAAAGTATTAATCAATTATTGCCTAATGGGCTGCGTCTTGTCGAGCCATTTGTTGGCGCTGGATCTGTTTTTTTAAACAGTGACTTTGACAACTATTTATTGAATGATATTAATGCGGATCTTATTAATTTATTTAACATTGTAAAAAAGACACCCCAGCAATTTATTCACGATGCACGAAATTATTTTCAACCTACGTTTAATGATGAGGATACTTATTACAGGTTGCGTAATGATTTTAATCAAAGCGAGGATATTTATTTAAGATCTTTAATTTTTTTATACATGAATCGTCATGGATTTAATGGACTGTGTAGGTATAATAAAAAAGGAGTTTTTAATGTGCCTTTTGGTCGTTATAAACAGCCTTATTTTCCTGAACAAGAGATATTATTTTTTTCTGAGAAAGCTAAAAAGGCAACCTTCACCTGTAATTCATATCAAGATCTTTTTAAAAATTTATATGAAGAGGATGTTGTGTATTGTGATCCACCTTATGTCCCATTAAGTAAAAGTGCATACTTTACCGCTTATGCTACATGTGGATTTGATGAAGATGATCAAAAAAAACTTGCAGAGCTTGCTAAACAATCAAATGTGGCTGTGCTTATTAGTAACCACGACACGCCATTGACGAAAAAATTATATCAAGATGCAACGTGTGATTATATATCCGTGGCAAGGGTTATTAGCAGTAAAAGTACTGATAGAACAGCTGTAGCGGAAGTCTTTGCTTTGTTTTCTGCAAAGCAAGTGAAAAAAAGCAAATAAAAAATAGGCTGTTGCGACCCACTTAGGTACTATAAATTTATTTTACCTTAAAATGATTATGCCTCGCAGGGTGATTTGCACTAATCTAGGTATCTAACATTCTGATGTAGAATAACTAATTGATGTTAAGCAGTTCCTAAATAGAATACGGCTTACATCAAGGTATCAAAATGTCACTTATTGATTTATATACCCATGTTACCTCAAAATGCAATGTCAGGTACGAACTAGATAATCAGAGTAAGATGCAACATGAGGTAATGGTTATTATCGCATCGAATGTTGCAACGCAAGGCAGGTATTTCGAGTTCGCGCCCAGAATGGCGCTACTCATGGCTTAAGTTTGCATGGTTATAAAATATCAATCGATAATAACTATACTTCAATTTTATGCCTCGCATATCGGCACAATTTTCCTTGCTGATATTGCATTTCTGGGTAGCATGGGTATAGATAAGTGGTTCGTAATATCAGTATTTGAGAATTAAAATATTTATTTTAATTCACCGCAAATGATTAACTCAGTTAATTATTTTGAGGTTAATTTAATGACTAGGATCTTAGTACAATTTATCTTGCTGATTTTGCACGTTGAAGTAACATAGGTGTAAACATAATTAATTTTTAATAGGACAAACCAATGACTGATTATTTGATTGCCCCTTCTATTTTATCTGCTAATTTTGCTTGTTTAGGTGAAGATGTTGAAAAAGTGTTAAGCGATGGTGCTGATGTTATTCATTTTGATGTAATGGATAATCATTATGTACCTAATTTAACTATTGGACCCATGGTTTGTAAAGCGTTAATAGATTACGGTATTACAGCACCGATTGATGTGCATTTAATGGTAAAGCCAGTTGATAGTATGATTGAGCAATTTGCAGCAGCTGGAGCATCCATCATTACGTTTCACCCTGAAGCATCAATGCATGTTGATCGTTCTTTAGCATTCATCAAATCATTTAATTGCAAAGCAGGGCTAGTGTTAAATCCGGCAACATCGATTGAAATGCTGAAACATGTTATGGATAAATTAGATGTAATTTTATTAATGTCAGTGAATCCAGGTTTTGGTGGGCAATCATTTATTCCACATACGTTTGAAAAATTGCGTCAAGTGAAAGACTTAATCAAAGCAAGTGGTCGTGATATTCGCTTGCAGGTTGATGGAGGTGTAAAAGTTGGTAACATAAAACAAATAGCACAGGCAGGAGCTGATATGTTTGTCGCTGGATCGGCTATTTTCAATAATGCTGATTATAAAGCAGTTATCGATGAAATGCGCAGTGAACTTGCAAATGTTTAAGTTATTATTAGAAAATATTAAGCTATAATAGCCACGATCTAGAAGATGATTTATCAGTCAGTATTGAAGACCATCATTAATCGGAGGTGCATATCGTCTCTTTTAATGATTAACTGCGTTAATAATTTGAATAGTCAAATGGGTATATATTATAAACTTGTTGGCAGTGGCCCTGATTTTTGCTGAGTGTTGGTTTTTGTGGGCAAAAAACTATTGCGATTGGCTATTCATAGAACTATATTTATGCTGAGAAAATGCTGCCTAGTAGTGTGCTGCATTTACTTATGGCTATCGCAATGGTTTGCGAGCTTCATTATTAAATCCAGATTATATTATTGATAATTTCAATGAATTATTAAACTTATTAAACTTATTAAAAAATAAGAGAATAGCATGATAAAACCTATCGTACTAAGTGGTTGCCAGCCATCAGGCTTCTTAACTATCGGAAATTACATGGGCGCACTGCGTCAATGGGTGGCAATGCAAAAAACGCATGATTGTTTGTATTGTATCGTTGATTTGCACTCAATAACAGCACGTCAAGATCCTGTTGCATTACGCTCTGCTATTTATGATGGTTTAGCAATGTATCAAGCGGTTGGCATTGATCCCCAAAAAAGCACCATGTTTATTCAATCTCAAGTCGCAGAGCACGCAGAGCTTTCGTGGATTTTAAATTGCTATACCCAAATGGGTGAGTTAAAGCGCATGACCCAATTTAAAGATAAATCACAAAAAAATACAGCTAATATTAATGTAGGATTGTTTAATTATCCTGTATTAATGGCGGCAGATATTTTATTGTATGGACCCAATCGTGTACCAGTAGGTAGCGATCAAAAACAGCACATTGAGCTTGCGCGTGATATTGCAACGCGTTTTAATAATGCTTATGGGGATACTTTTATTGTCCCAGAGCCTGCTATTCCAATGCATGGTGCGCGTATAATGAGCTTGCAAGAGCCAACAATAAAAATGTCAAAATCTGATGATAATGTGAAGAATTTTATTGGTTTATTAGAAGATCCAAAAGTTATCGCTAAAAAAATAAAAGCGGCGGCAACAGACTCTGATGAGCATGCAAAGATCTATTTTGATATTGCCAAAAAGCCAGGAATTTCCAATTTATTAACCTTGTTATCATGTTCAACAGGCAAATCAATTGAGTGCTTAGCATCTGATTATGAAGGTAAAATGTATGGTCATTTAAAAGTGGATACAGCCGATGCGGTGATTGAGCTTTTACAACCTATTCAATCGCGTTATAAAGAATTACGTACTGATGAGGCAGCCCTAGAGGCCATTGCGCGTATTGGTGCTGAAAAAGCAAGAAAGCGCGCAAAAGTAACGCTTGCAAAGGTGTACAAAAAAGTTGGTTTTTTGGCGAAGTGATTTGAGTTTGACTCACTGAAAGTAAAAATATATTGTATTGCTGAGTACTAAAAACTACTAAGCGACCCTCTTAGCTGAGTTTCCGTTTAGCAATAAGTTCAATCATATAACCATCAGGATCTTTTACAAATGCGATAACGGTTGACCCACCTTTTACCGGTCCAGCTTCACGCGTTATTTCACCACCCATTGCCTTGATCGTTTTGCAGGTCGCATAAATATCATCAGTTTCAATGGCGATATGGCCAAATGCATTACCAATATCGTATTTAGTCACTGACCAATTGTAAGTCAATTCAAGGACAGTCGTATCAGACTCTTGACCATAGCCTAAAAATGCAAGCGTATATTGATATGCTTCATTTTCAGACTGGCGTAGCAATGTCATATCCAAAATCTGAGTGTAGAAGTTGATAGATGCTGTTAAGTCAGTTACGCGTAGCATTGTGTGTAATAAGCGCATAATGTTTCCTATAAAGTTTTACTCATCGCACTACAGACCCATCTGGCCTTGCATTTTGAAGTAGCATGAGGATATTATTACTAACATCTAGTTAGAGCAATTAGTTTAAGTTTGTTATTAAATGTTACGTAGAACAAATGTATCATTTTGAAGCTAATATTGCTGTAAATTATTATTTTTTATAAAATCATGCCGAAACAGTGGCTGATTTTAACTCGTATATTGATAAATTATTGATTGTAATTAGTCTTATTTCTGCTTTAAAGATATTGCCCAGGGAGTGCGTATTAACGTCTTTAATTTAATCCTATTGATAGATGATTATCTTAGTTAATCGCGGCAAAGGTTATAGTTTGCATCTCGGTATTAATTCATTTTATTGCATAATATTTGTAAATAATATTAATGTACCTGTATTATTGAAACAGGTTTAAAATAAACTAAAAATGAATTTGGCATGTGCATCGTGCGCTGTAATGAGCTTTATTTGAGAATAAAGTCAACTGCTGATTTTATTTCAGCATCGCTGCAATCAGCACAAGTTCCGAGAGGCGGCATCGCGTTAAAGCCTACTTTAGCATTCTTATATAATGTTTTTGTTCCTTTAGCAAGACGTGGTTTCCATACCTTTGCATTTCCTTTGATAGGCGCACCTGCAACCCCAGTTGCATGGCATGCCATGCAATAAGTATTATAAATTTGTTTGCCAGTTCGTGGCTCTGTTGATTTTGCGGGAGCTGCCGCCGTGGTTGTTGATTTTATGTCTCCATCGAGATAAACATTGCCAACAGGTGCAATGCGGTTTGCAATTTCAGCTTCTGATTGGGTGCTAGCGAAGCTATTAATGCAAATAAAGCTTAATACGATGGTTGTAATTAAAATGCCATATTTAGATGGATGCACGGTAAACTCCATTTTTCTGATCAGCTAAACTCCATTATCTAATATTAAGTATACCCAAAGGTAGAGGAATAACTCAATATTTTTATTATAATTATCGTCTCCAGTTCACTATTTTTATTTTTTTTTACCAAGACTTGCAAATATTGGCGATATATCGGTTATCATTTCCGATGCAAAATTCAACCAGTTGTAAGATTAATAATGTTGCAGCTATCTTTGTTAAATTAACTTAAAATGCTGCTATTGTTTGGTTAATTTTTTTGATGATCATAAAAATTTCAGTACAGGGTATTAACACGAGTCATATCTATTAATTATACTCAGTTTAACTAAAAATTATGATAACCTTTAACCATGTTAAGTACAAAAAGGATGCGTAATGGACATTGTTTTTATTAAACAGCTTGAAGTGATTACTACGATTGGTGTTTATGATTGGGAAAAAACACTGCAACAAAAATTATATTTTGATTTAGAAATGGCATTTGATAATCTTCCAGCTAGTGGATCAGATGATATTAATTTAGCGTTGGATTACTTTAGTGTTTCAGAAGTAGTCATTAAATTTGTGCAGACCCATCATTTTGGATTAATTGAAACGCTAGCAGAGCGCGTTGCATCGCTTGTTATGACTAAATTTTATGTTCCGTGGATAAAAGTTACTTTACACAAACCTGGCGCATTGCCTAAAGCACAAAGTTTGGGTGTACAAATAGAGAGGGGTTGTAAATAGTGCCAACTGTTTTTATTAGCGTTGGTTCAAATTTTTGTCGCTCAAAAAATATTTCTATTGCACTAAAAGCGTTGAGTTATCTGTTTGGAGAGTTAACACTATCAACTGTTTATGGAAGTGAAGCAGTTGGTTTTATTGGTCATCATTTTTATAATTTAGTGATTTCTTTTGAAACGGCACTTTCACTTAATGTCGTTAGCAAACAGTTAAAGAATATTGAAAAGGCACAAGGTAGATCGCACGTTAAAAACCAGGTAACAATAGATCTAGATGTGCTGTTATATGGTGATTTGATTGATAAATCACGTAATTTACCTCGGGATGACATTACTGAAAATGCTTTTGTGCTGAGGCCGTTGTCTGAAATTGCCGCGCATTTAAAACACCCAAGTTTAGATACTTACTATGATGATTTATGGAAGGCATACCCTAAAAAAAAGCAGCGTCTTTGGCAGGTAAAAAATGTTATTGCATAGACATTTATTTTAGGACTGATCCGTTCAATGATGTTGTCACCAACCAGGTGGTCCAATCGACCTCGTTATAACTTATGCTCAAAAATAAGTAGACCTAGAATAACGAGTAAAGAATTAAAGTTTTTATTTAAATTTACCTTCTGAGATTAACGTAGTTAATGATACGAGTATAAATAATTGACTGAATCAAGCAATAAAAGTTCTCGACAAAACATTGAAAAATAATTAACATTATTTACTTTTGAGTTTAATTTCATAGGAAAAGTTTATTTATGAATGATTATAAACTGAAGCTTGAGTTTGCACATCCTAGGTATTGGCCAATTTGGTTTGGTATTATCGTGTTATTTTTGTCTTCTTTATTACCTTATTCGACATTGCTTTTTATTGGCAAGAAATTTGGTAACATTATTTATTTCATTGCTAAACGAAGGCGTGAAATAGCACGGCGTAATATTGAGCTTTGCTTTTCAAATTTATCAGCCCAAGCAGTAGATAAAATAGTTAAAAAAAATTTTGAAAATGTTGGCATTGCAGTATTTGAAATGGGTATTGGTTGGTTTTGGTCAACTTGGCGTCTCAAAAATATTGTCAAAATAACAGGGCTTGAGCATCTTAATGAAGCGCTTAACGCAAAACAAGGAGTGCTGCTTTTAGGTGCTCATTTTTTATCTATGGAAATATCTGCCCGCGTCGGAGGATTTGCACATCCAAGTTTTGGTGTAAATAGAAAACATACAAACCCTGTTTTAAATTATTGGGCAAATTGGGGGAGAATGCGCAGTAATAAAGGAATGATTGATCGCTCCGATATTAAAGGCATGTTACGTGCACTCAAAAAAGGAGAAGTTATTTGGTACGCACCTGATCATGATTATGGTCGTTACGCGAGCTCTGTTTTTGTGCCCTTTTTTGATGTAAAAAAAACCAATACTGTCTCAGGAGCCTCAACGCTAGCACGTATTAAAAACACTTGTGTTATTCCTGTTTTTATCAAACGACTACCTGGCATTGAAGGTTATGAGCTTACCTATTTGCCTAAATTAGAAAATTTTCCAACGAAAGATATTGTTGCTGATACCATTATTGTAAACCAGCAATTAGAGGCAATGATCAATGAATGTAATGATCAATACATGTGGATGCACCGTCGTTTTAAAACACGTCCTGAAGGTGACGATTCATTTTATTAAATTAAGCAAAGAAAATAATAGTCGAAGATGAGTAGTATTACTTGAACTAGTTATATTTTTAACTTTCTGAGCTGACGATCTCCAGCCCATCAGTTGGTAAATGTTGAATCGTGAATGGTAACGGGTAAAAATGTTTAATTTTACAGCCTCGGCAATTTAGGGTAAATAAATCCCCCCTAATATTGCATTCTTTTTTGCACCTGTGATACTTTTTAGTGAGATGGGCTGCTTGAGTAGCCGTTGCTCTGCGAGCCAGGCGAAGGCAACTGCTTCAACATACATGGGATCAATGTTTAGTGCTTGTGTTGTTGCAATGGAGTGTTGAGTTAATAGTGCTTGCAATCGTGACATTAACAATGGGTTAAGTGCGCCTCCTCCACAAACAAAAACGCGACAGCTTTTATTTTGTCGCTGTATCTGAGAGCAAATAGTCTGCGCGGTAAATTCTAGTAATGTACGCTGTACATTTTCTGCTGAAATATCAGAAAATCCTTTTAATTTATCTTCAAGGTAGAGTAAGTTAAACTTTTCTCTGCCAGTACTTTTAGGAGGTGATAGTGCAAAATAAACGTCATCAAGCAGTTGTTTTAAAAGATTTTTAGAAACTTCACCTTGTTTAGCGAATAGCCCGTGTTTATCAAAATTTTTTCCTTTTATTTTTTCAATCCAAGCATCCATTAATATATTGCCAGGACCTGTATCGTAACCTAAAACATGATCGTCTGAGGTTAGTAAGCTGATATTGGCAATACCGCCAATGTTTAAAATAATGCGTGTTTCATGTTTTTTAGAAAATAAAGCTTGATGAAATGCAGGTACAAGTGGAGCTCCTTGACCACCATAGGCCATGTCCATACGTCTAAAATCAGCAACACAAGGAATTTGTGTTTTCGCTGAGATTAAGTTGGCATCGCCGATTTGTTGGGTGAAAGGGTGCTTACCAGTTGGATCATGGTAAATGGTTTGCCCGTGGCTACCTATTGCAAAAATCATTTTGCTATCGATATGATGCTTTTTGAGTAATTGCTGGACGGCTTGTGCGCAGGCGAGTGAAAATTGATGATCAATTTCTCCTAAGGTTTGTAAATCAACGTGTTTATCTTGGCAAATTTTCAGTAGTTGAGTGCGTAAAAAAGGTGATAAACAAGGTGCGTGACCTGCGACTTGTTCAAATCCTTGCGATGTGCGTTGGGCTATAACAACATCGATCGCATCAAGGCTTGTACCAGACATTATGCCAATATAATATTTTTTTTGCATTGTTTATTTACCTTTTAGCCCGCATATTAATGGTTTGAATACATGATCTTCCCCATTAGGTTTATACCCATGCTTTGTGAAAATGCAACTTCAGCTGCGATGTCGATAATCAGAGCAAGGCGCAACTGATGCAATGGGGACGTGCGCATTGAATGCTGAGCTGCGGCCGTCTTCCTGTCATATAAAAACCGAGTCCAGCCACAACTGGCGCGATCCTTGTTTAAGTTTGCATGGTTATAAAATTTCTCACGATAATAACTATACTTTAATTTTATGGATTGTGTAGCTGCCAATTTGCCTTGCTGATTTTGTATTTCTGGGTAGCATGGGTATATATCCATGTTACTTCAAAATGCAACGTCAGGTACTAACTAGAAAACCAGAGTAAGGCGCAACATGAGGTAATGGTTATTATCGCATCGAATGTAGTAACGCAAGGCTGGTTTTCTAGTTTGCGGACCGAAGGGCGCTCCTCCTTGCACCAATTTGCATGGTTATAAAATTTCTCACGATAATAACTATACTTTAATTTTATGCATTGTGTAGCTGCCAATTTGGCTTGCTGATTTTGTATTTCTGGGTAGCATGGGTATATCTGTACATTGGAATATTCATTTTTGCGAGTGCTACATTTGCCTGGGCGTGCTAAATTCTTCGATAAAGTCCCCCCAATTATCTGCGTTAGACTTTGCCTCGATAGACTTTGAAAGTGCAAGGCTTGCGCAATTTTGCATGCCGAAGGATATGTCTTCTGTGTGCAGTAAGAGGTGGGTTAGTTCGTGAGCTATAATTTGAAACTTGGTATCTGTTATTGGGCCATGACGATAACGAAACAAGAGGGCAGTATGCCACTCTGGGCAAAGTCGAATACAAAATGATTGATTTTGTGAGTTTGTGAGAAAAGCGCATTTGTTTGTATTTTTAGTGAAATTTTGCCAGTCATCGCGTGGTGGCATGGCCTGGGCATATAGATTCTGATACGTATTGAGGGGGGGAGCTGTAATTTTGATTGTCTCAAGATTTATTAGGGAGGCCATGGCGGTAAGCGTTTTTTTGGAGGGTGTAAAAAGAACTGTGTAAATACTTATTATGTATAATCTATAAAAGGACTAAATAATGAGTAATATAATGATCACAGATAAAATGCAGGCCCTCGCTAATGAATTAGCTAAAGATCTAAAAACACCTGAAGATCTCAATCAACTCAGCGCTATGCTCACCAAAATCACAGTTGAAGCAGCGCTCCGTTCTGAAATGAGTTATCACCTCGGTTATGAGAAAGATCAGCCTAAGGAGCATAATGGTGGTAATAATCGCAATGGTTATTCCACCAAGTTTCTTAAAGGTGATCATGGAAATATCGAAATTCAAACACCTCGCGATAGAGAGGGAACCTTTGAGCCACAGCTTGTAAAAAAACGTCAAACTCGTATAACAGGCATGGATGGTCAAATCCTAACGCTTTACGCGAAGGGAATGAGTACGCGTGATATTACAGCGACATTTCAGGAAATGTATGGTGCTGATATATCTGCTGGGCTTGTCTCTCAAGTCACAAATGCGGTTATGGAAGAAGTGATTGACTGGCAAAGCAGGCCTTTAGATGCAACTTACCCGATCGTTTATATGGACTGTATTGTTTTAAAAATACGCCAAGATAAACGAGTCATTAATAAAGCGATTTACCTTGCTTTAGGCGTGAACTTGGAAGGCCACAAAGAATTGTTGGGTATGTGGATATCAGAAAATGAAGGCGCTAAATTCTGGCTTTCAGTGATGACCGACCTTCAAAATAGAGGCATGAAAAATATGCTAATCGCCTGCGTAGATGGCCTAAAAGGCTTCCCTGAAGCCATTAACGCCACCTTCCCAAAAACTAAAATTCAGCTTTGTATCGTCCATATGGTGCGTAATTCGATGAAGTTTGTTCCTTACAAAGACTACAAGGCTGTCGCCTCTGATTTGAAATCAATATATCAATCAGTTACCGAAGATGAAGCCAGGTTGGAATTAGAGCATTTCTCTGAAAAATGGGATGATAAATACCCTCAAATAAGCCGTTCATGGCGGATTCATTGGGAGAATTTAAATACGCTATTTTCTTATCCAGCAGATATTCGCAAAGTGATTTACACCACCAATGCGATTGAATCACTAAACAGCGTGATAAGAAAGTCAGTTAAAACGAGAAAGGTGTTTCCAAATGATACCGCCGCCTTCAAAGTTGTCTACTTGGCAATTAAGGCAGCATCTAAAAAATGGACCATGCCAATTAGAGATTGGAAACCAGCTTTGAATCGGTTTATAATCGAATTTGAGGAGGAGATTGCTCCTCATATCTAAAAGGGTATTTACACAGTTAGGTTTACACCCTCTTTTTTTGAGACCATTGATCCATCCGCTACTACAATCACCGAACCATAATTTGCTGTCGAAGTTGCCAGCTTGGATAGTCTCAGTGGCGTAGTGAATGGCCAGAAGCATCTCTGGCTCTATTTTTGTCATGTCACGTTGAGCATCAGGACCTATGCCTACAGAAAGTAAACCCATATTTCCCACCTGCCTTATGAATGCTCTTGGTGACAGTGCATCTGAAAAGCTTTGCTTTTAATACAAGTATGTAGAATGTTTTCTCATAATTAAGACATATTAAGCAGTTGTATTTACCAGTCAGATATATACTTTGTTTACTTTGTATATTGATAGTCAGATGGATACAATAACCATTGTTGAATTATTCTTCGTTATGTAATTGAGACCATACCAGTGTACATTTTACCGCTCGTTGCTAGCAACAGTAATGTTGATTATGTTTGTCTTCACCTAGGTGAAGTGTAAATATGCGTGTAATGACATCTTTACCAGCTAATTCATCAAAAGCATCCCAAAATTTTACCGCTAGTCATGTAAGATACGTGACATCTAAGAATGTTACTTATGTCATTTTAGTGAGAGTGAACTGAAACATTCAATAAATTAGATTGAAATTGCAATAATGAAGTTATTCTAGGCAGCGAAGTCATCACCCATAGTGTTGTTAATTGAATGCCAGAATCTTCTTGTATTGCATCATGATATCTCGTGTTTTCTAAGCAATGATATCTCGTGTAGCACGAATAATGTGATTCTTATTACTTTACGTGTTAAGCGCACAATAGCACCGCGTGCATAAGGTTCTCAATATGGAGCGCCCCTGTAAATGCTTGAACAGCGTACACAGCATTTGAACTATCAACTTTGATCGCAAGGTGTTCGTAATCTTTTGCATCAGAAAGTAATTTCATTTCATCTCAACCATTGAATTGAAGCGTCTAACATAAATACAGAGCCATTTAAGGCATAAGCGTGCTCTCCATTTGGGCAGCTCGATGGTGGTTAATAAGCAATTTTGTGATGTTATTTTTTCTTTACCTGTATGCATTAACAAGAATGATCCTGTCCCGTGAGTATTTTTTGCTTGCCCTTTTTCAACACACATTTGCCCATAAAGAGTAGCTTGCTGATCATCTGCGATACTTTTAATTGCAACGCGCGTTGCACTTTTACCCACAATGTTCATTTTACCATATATGTTTGAAGACTATTTCACATCACGCATCATTGATAAGGGAATATTTAACGCTTTTAATAATTTTCAGGCCAATTAGGGGTGTTAATGTTAAACAACATTGTCAGAGATGTATTCGTATAACCTACAATATATATATACATTAAGTCATTTACTATAAAAGGCATGTATCAACTGTAGAAAGAGTAATTTTCCAGTTTGCAATTTTACATACTCTAGCGTTTGAGGATGGGATACTTTTACGCTTTTTTTCTATTTATATTTCTCTGTCATTTTTTATTTAATTAATTTAAGCGTATATAAAGCTTCAAAACTCATCAAATAATCATATAACGCGGTGTAATCTCTATTATAATTCCAGTTAACCGCAGAGCGGGTTTAATTGTTATTAGGCCGCCTTTATTGGCGGTAATCACAAAAAAGCCTATACTGTGCTATAAATCACACTATGTGAAGGATAAATATTCTAATTCAACGTTATAGGATACCGAACATTATGACTTATTTAAACAATAAAAACCTTAATCTTAATAACTATAAATCAATGACGGTCAAAGTTGTAGAGCCTTTATTACTGAGTATTAGAAAAAAATTAATCCCTTTATCATTATTATCATTACCATTAGCATTTTCTGTACCTAGCGTTTATGCTTTGTCAGCGACAGATATATACCAACACTTGAATGAAACATACCCTAGTTATAGTGGGATCACGTATACAAAACCAAGTAATAACTATCTATCGAGTCAATGGCTTATACAAACCCCTAATGTATGGGGTAAGAACATGTCTACTTATAATTTAGGAGTTATCCCTTCTTCTGGGAATAGTGTGGATCCTGAGTTTTACATGCCTACGTGTAAAACATCAGATGACTGTAATGGATATAGAGTGTGCTCAACACCAAATTATACTACTGATATTAAAGGGAATAAAAAATCATTATGTACGGTACCTGCTGATACTATACTTTCCTCTGTATATCGAGTGATAACATCAGCGCAGAAATCTGTTGATATATTAACCCTTCAGCCTATGAGCATGGTTCATAGTAGCTTTTCAAGTGAAGCATTTACGGCAACGATAACAAATGCACTAATATCTTTAGCAAAAAAAACCATCAAAACTGGTGATAGTATTCAGATTAGGTTTATGCAAGGATCTTTTGGTCCAATTACGACAAAAGAAACCCAGCCTAATGTGACTGCAGAAAGGCAACGTTTACATGCTCTAAAATGGTCACAACATATCTATCTATCGCATATTGTTGCTGCTCTTCCTAAAGGCAACCACCTAAATATTTCTGTAGGGTCGATGAGATCATGCGAAAATGGTGTTAAGCCATGTGGAAATCATGAGGAACAAAAAGATATTTACCTAAACTTCGCTTGGAATCATGGGAAAATAATTACTGTAGATAACCAAACCGTGATGTTTGGCGGACATAATTTATGGGGAAATGACTATCTGCAAAAAAAACCAGTTAATGACTTAAGTATAGAAATTTCAGGTCCAGTAGCAATTGCAGCTACAAAGTATGCGAATACGATGTGGGACTACACTTGTAAAAATCATGGTCTTATATCAAACTTGTTTTATAGCTATAAAAATGGGGCATATAGTACGGCATGTCTTCCTGATATCTCAACGGAACAAAAGTTCACTTCTCAAAAAAGTGGTGATATCCCAGTATCTGCAATGTCAGTTTCAAAGCTAAATAATGGCGTATTAGGCGATGATGCAGATCAATCTGAAATTGCGAGAGTTTATGCTTTTAATTCAGCAACAAAAAGCATAAAAATAAGTCAACAGGCATTATTTCAAATAGGAATTGGTGATTATATAAGAAGACCTATCCTTCATCCCATCATGACAAAAGATGGAACAGTTATGCAGGCATTGGCAAACGCTATAACAAAAGGTGTATCCGTTTATATAGTAACTAGTAGTTTAGGTGGCACTGAGTATACTTCTTATGTAGATTTAAAATATATTAGGAATTATATGAGTAATTTACTCATAAGCAAGCATAATCTTACTCCAAAACAAGTTGCTCATATTTTAAATAAAAACCTGCATTTAGGAGTTATTTCTTATGATGGTAATGAGATGCATGATCAAAGTCATAATAAAGTTTGGATCGTAGACGACCATATATTCTATAACGGAAGCCATAATATTTATCCATCTTCATTACAGCAATTTGGTGTGATTATTGACAGTAAGGCTGCGACAAAATTACTGGAAGATAAATTATGGAATCCACTATGGGAGAACAGTCTTAAGTACACACCATAGAGTAACAGATTGATAACTGTACTTATGAATTTGATTAAATGTTTTGTTCTACCCCAAGATGCAAACAATTTTTGTTAAATTCTTATTTCTATAAGATTTAAGCAGCCATAAGTGCTAAATGCTCTTTTGGGCTGCTTTGATTTATATACCCATACGACGATCAAAATGCAACGTCGGCATGAACTCGATGATCAGAGATAAAGCGCAACATGAGGTAATGGGGACGTGCGCATCGAATGTTGCAACGCAAGGCTGCTTCCTTTGATATAAAAACTGAGTGCGCGGGGCGAAGGGCGCTACTCTTTGCGCCAATTTGCATCGTTATAAAATATCCCACAATAATAACTATACTTCAATTTTATGCCTCGCACTTTGGCACAATTTGCATTGCTGATATTGCATTTAGGGGTTTATGTGTATAAACATTGATTGGCTTTTTATCAGCCAATGTTTCGGGAAATATCTGATGATTATAAAACTAAATATAGGCTTTAACGTCGTCTTTTAACTTAATCAATGTAGTATATTCATTTAAATATATTTTCTAGCGCTTGGCATTACGGTAAAATATTTCCATACAAATATTATTAGTTGCACGTCCTTTGCCGTCGGTTAAAAGGTGATCTTTATTCACAGTTGAAGCCTTTGTTTACCTCAATTAGCCATTTATTTTTCAAGCGTATAGATAGCTGCAGGATATTTAATAAATTACCCTGCTACAAAATTTTAACCAGCCTCCCTTAAAATAACTTTCGTTCAACAACCGATTGTTGAATTATCTTTCGCTTGTCATTTTTCAACACACATTCGCCCATAAAGAGCAGCTTGCTGATCACCTGTGATACATTTAATCGTAATACGTGTTGCACTTTTAACCACAATGTTAATTTTACCATATATGTTCGATGACGATTTCACTTCGTGAATCATTGATAAGGGAATATTTAACACCTTTAATAATTTTTATACCATTTAACCGTGTTAATATTAAACAATATTGTCCGAAATGTATTGGTATAACAGGTCATATGAACATGCTCTAGAATCATTTGCTATAAAAGGCATGTAGCAACTGTAGTTAAGAGTAATTTTTCAGCTTGCAATTTTGCACACTTTAGCGTTTGAGCATGGGGTACTTTTACGAGATATTTTCGTGGTATATGGATTAGTTATTTTTTATTTAATTAATTTAAGCTTCTATCAAATTTCAAACTTATTAAACGATTAGATGTTGAATATGTTATTTGTTCCATTTTAATTCCAATGTACTATTCCATAAAAGCAAAAGTATTAGGCTTGCACTGTTGACTCGCGTCATAAAAAACGCAATAATGCGGTGCGCGTCACATTACGTAAAGAATAAATCTTTTAATACAATGTTATAGGCATCGACTATTATGACTTATTTAAACGACAAGAAACATAAACTTCAGATGCATAAATCAATGACGATTAAAGTGGGAGGGGCTTTATTACTGAAGATTAGGAAAAAATTAATTCATTTATCATTATTATCATTATCATTAGCATTTTCTGTACCTAGCGTTTATGCTTTGTCAGCGACAGATATATACCAACACTTGAATGAAATATACCCTAGTTATAGTGGGATCACGTACACAAAACCAAGTAATAACTATCTATCGAGTCAATGGCTTATACAAACCCCTAATATCTGGGGTAAGAACATGTCTACTTATAATTTAGGGTTTAATCCTTCTTCTGGCAATAGTGTGGATCCTGAGTTTTACATGCCTACATGTAAAACATCAGATGATTGTAATGGCTATAGCGTGTGCTCAGCACCAAATTATACTACTGATATTAAAGGGAATAAAAAATCATTATGTACGGTACCTGCTGATACTATACTTTCCTCTATATATCGCGTGATAACATCAGCGAATAAATCTGTTGATATATTAACTCTTCAGCCTATGGACGTGCTTCTTAGTAGCTTTTCAAGAGAAGCATTTACGGCAACGATAACAAATGCATTAATATCTTTAGCAAAAAAAACCATTCAAACTGGTGATAGTATTCAGGTTAGGTTTATGCAAGGATCTCTTACTCCAATTACGTCAAAAAAAACCCATCCTAATGCGACTGAAGAAAGTCAACGTTTATATGCACTAAAATTGTCACAACATATCTATTTATGGAATCTTGTTTCTGCTCTTCCTAAAGGCAATCACCTAAATATTTCCGTCGCGTCTATGAGATCATGCGAAAAAGGTTTTATGCCATGTGGCAATAATGACAAACAAAAAGATATTATCCTAAACTTCGCTTATAATCATGGGAAAATAATTACCGTTGATAACAAAACCTTGATGGTTGGCGGACATAATTTATGGGGACAGGACTATCTGCAAAAAAAACCAGTCAATGACTTAAGTATAAAAATTTCAGGTCCAATAGCAATTGGTGCTACAAAGTATGCAAATACGATGTGGGATTACACTTGTAAAAATCATGGGTTTCTATCAAACTTGTTTTATAGCTATAAAAATGGGAAATATAGTACGACATGTCTTCCTGATATATCAACGGAACAAAAATTAACGTCGCAAAAAAGTGGTGATATCCAGGTATCGGCAATGTCAGTTTCAAAGTTAAATAATGGCGTATTAGGAGATGATGCAGATCAATCTGAAATTGCGAGAGTTTATGCTTTTAACTCAGCAACAAAAAGCATAAAAATAAGTCAACAGGGATTATTTCAAGTAGGAATTGGTGATTTTATCAGAAAACCTATCCTTCATTCTGTCATGACCAAAGATGGAACAGTTATGCAGGCATTGGTAAACGCAATAGCAAGAGGTGTGTCAGTTGATATAGTAACTAGTACGGTAGGTGGTTTTACGTATACTTCTTATGTTTATTTAAAATATATTAGGCATTACGTGAATGATTTACTTACAAGTAAGCATATAATGAACCCAAAACAAGTTGTTGATACTTTAAATAAAAACCTGCATTTAGGAAATATTTCTTATAATGGTAAGCCGAATAATGTTAAAAGTCATGATAAACTTTGGATCGTAGACGACCATATATTCTATATCGGAAGCCATAATATCTATCCATCTTCATTACAGCAATTTGGTGTGATTATTGATAGTAAAGCCGCGACAAAATTACTGGAAGAAAAAGTATGGAAACCACTCTGGAAGAACAGAGTGAAGTACGCACGATAGAGTAGCAAATTGATAACTGTACTCATGAATTTTATTAAACGTTTTATTCTACTCCAAGATGTAAACCACTTTTGTTAAATTCTTATTTCTATAATATTTAAGCAGCCATAAGTGCTAAATGCTTTTTTGGGCTGCTTTGATTTATATAGCCATGCGACGATCAAAATGCAACATCGGCATGAACTCTATGATCAGAGATAAAGCGCAACATGAGGTAATGGGGACGTGCGCATCGAATGTTGCAACGCAAGGCTGCTTCCTTTCATATAAAAACCGAGTTAGCGGGGCGAATGGCGCTACTCCTTGCGCCAATTTGCATCGTTATAAAATCTCCCACGATAATAACTATACTTTAATTTTAGGCCTCGCACTTTGGCACAATTTGCATTGCTGATATTGCATTTAGGGGCTTATGTGTATAAACATGGATTGGCTTTTTATCAGCCAATGTTTCGTGAAATATCTGATGATTATAAAACTAAATATAGGCTTTAACGTCGTCTTTTAACTTAATCAATGTAGTATATTCATTTAAATATATTTTCTAGCGCTTGGCATTACGGTAAAATATTTCCATACAAATATTATTAGTTGCACGTCCTTTGCCGTCTGCGAAAAGGTGATCTTTATTCACAGTTGAAGCCTTTATATCTCTCAATTCGCCATTTATTTTTCAAGCGTTTATACCCATGTTATCTCAAAATGCAACGTCAGGTACGAACTAGATGATCAGAGATAAAGCGCAACATGAGGTAATGGGGACGTGCGCATCGAATGTTGCAACGCAAGGCTGCTTCCTTTGATATAAAAACCGAGTTCGCGGGGCGAAGGGCACTACTCCTTGCGGCAATTTGCATCGTTATAAAATCTCCCACGATAATAACTATACTTCAATTTTATGCCTCGCACTTTGGCACAATTTGCATTGCTGATATTGCATTTAGGGGTTTATGTGTATAAACATGGATTGGCTTTTTATCAGCCAATGTTTCGTGAAATATCTGATGATTATAAAACTAAATATAGGCTTTAACGTCGTCTTTTAACTTAATCAATGTAGTATATTCATTTAAATATATTTTCTAGCGCTTGGCATTACGGTAAAATATTTCCATACAAATATTATTAGTTGCACGTCCTTTGCCGTCGGCGAAAAGGTGATCTTTATTCACAGTTGAAGCCTTTGTTTATCTCAATTCGCCATTTATTTTTCAAGTGTATAGATAGCTGTAGGATATTTAATAAATTACCCTGCTACAAAATTTTAACCAGCCTCCCTTAAAACAACTTGAATTCAACAACCGATTGTTGAATTATTTTTCGCTTGTCATTTTTCAACATACATTTGCTCAGAAAGAGCAGCTTGCTGATCACCTGCTATACATTTAATTGGAATACGTGTTGCACTTTTACCCACAATGTTCATTTTATCATATGCTTGAAGACGATTTCACTTCGTGAATCATTGATAAGGGAATATTTAACACCTATAATAATTTTTCATACCATTTGAGGGTGTTAATATTAAACAATATTGTCAGAAATGTATTGGTATAACAGGTCATATGAACATGCTTTAGAATCATTTGCTATATAAGGCATGTAGCAACTGTAGTTAAGAGTAATTTTTCAGCTTGCAATTTTGCATACTTTAGCGTTTGAGCATGGTGTACTTTTACGAGATATTTTCGTGGTATATTGATTAGTTCTTTTTTATTTAATTAATTTAAGCCGTTATCGAGTTTAAAATTTATTAAACGATTAGATGTTGAATATGTTATTTGATCCATTTTAATTCCAATGTACTATTCCATAAAAGCAATAGTTATTAGGCTGGCACTGGTGACTCGCGTCATAAAAAAAGCAATAACGCGGTATACGTCACATTATGTAAAGAATAAATCTTTTAATACAATGTTATAGGCATCGACTATTATGACTTATTTAAACGACAAGAAACATAAACTTCAGATGCATAAATCAATGACGATTAAAGTGGGAGGGGCTTTATTACTGAAGATTAGGAAAAAATTAATCCATTTATCATTATCATTATTATCATTATTATCATTATTATCATTATTATCATTATTATCATTAGCATTTTCTGTACCTAGCGTTTATGCTTTGTCAGCGACAGATATATACCAACACTTGAATGAAATATACCAACACTTGAATGAAATATACCCTAGTTATAGTGGGATCACGTACACAAAACCAACTAATAACTATCTATCGAGTCAATGGCTTATACAAACCCCTAATATCTGGGGTAAGAACATGTCTACTTATAATTTAGGGTTTAATCCTTCTTCTGGCAATAGTGTGGATCCTGAGTTTTACATGCCTACATGTAAAACATCAGATGACTGTAATGGCTATAGCGTGTGCTCAGCACCAAATTATACTACTGATATTAAAGGGAATAAAAAATCATTATGTACGGTACCTGCTGATACTATACTTTCCTCTATATATCGCGTGATAACATCAGCGAATAAATCTGTTGATATATTAACTCTTCAGCCTATGGACGTGCTTCTTAGTAGCTTTTCAAGAGAAGCATTTACGGCAACGATAACAAATGCATTAATATCTTTAGCAAAAAAAACCATTCAAACTGGTGATAGTATTCAGGTTAGGTTTATGCAAGGATCTCTTACTCCAATTACGTCAAAAAAAACCCATCATAATGCTACTGAAGAAAGTCAACGTTTATATGCACTAAAATTGTCACAACATATCTATTTATGGAATCTTGTTTCTGCTCTTCCTAAAGGCAATCACCTAAATATTTCCGTCGCGTCTATGAGATCATGCGAAAAAGGTTTTATGCCATGTGGCAATAATGACAAACAAAAAGATATTATCCTAAACTTCGCTTTTAACCATGGGAAAATAATGACCGTTGATAACAAAACCTTGATGGTTGGCGGACATAATTTATGGGGACAGGACTATCTGCAAAAAAACCCAGTCAATGACTTAAGTATAAAAATTTCAGGTCCAATAGCAATTGGTGCTACAAAGTATGCAAATACGATGTGGGATTACACTTGTAAAAATCATGGGTTTCTATCAAACTTGTTTTATAGCTATAAAAATGGGAAATATAGTACGACATGTCTTCCTGAGATATCAACGGAACAAAAATTAACGTCGCAAAAAAGTGGTGATATCTTGGTATCGGCAATGTCAGTTTCAAAGTTAAATAATGGCGTATTAGGCGATGATGCAGATCAATCTGAAATTGCTAGAGTTTATGCTTTTAACTCAGCAAGAAAAAGCATAAAAATAAGTCAACAGGGATTATTTATAGTAGGAATTGGTGATTTTATCATAAAACCTATCCTTCATCCGGTCATGACAAAAGATGGAACAGTTATGCAGGCATTGGCAAACGCTATAGCAAGAGGTGTGTCAGTTGATATAGTAACTAGTACGGTAGGTGGTTTTACGTATACTTCTTATGTTTATTTAAAATATATTAGGCATTACCTGAGTGATTTACTTACAAATAAGCATATAATGAACCCCAAACAAGTTGTTGATACTTTAAATAAAAACCTGCATTTAGGAAATATTTCTTATAATGGTAAGCCGAATAATGTTAAAAGTCATAATAAAGTTTGGATCGTAGACGACCATATATTCTATATCGGAAGCCATAATATCTATGCATCTTCATTACAGCAATTTGGTGTGATTATTGATAGTAAAGCTGCGACAAAATTACTGGAAGAAAAAGTATGGAAACCACTCTGGAAGAACAGAGTGAAGTACGCACGATAGAGTAGCAAATTGATAACTGTACTCATGAATTTTATTAAACGTTTTATTATACTCCAAGATGTAAACCACTTTTGTTAAATTCTTATTTCTATAATATCTATGGCCATGTGACGATCGAAATGCAAAATCAGATCCGCAAATTGGCTGCGGATTTAATGCTTAAAATTGAAGTATAGTTATTATCTATCGATATTTTATAACGATGCAAGCTTAAGCAAGGAGCCTTGCCCGTTGGTGAGAGAACTCAGTTTTTATATGAAAGCAAGCCAGCCTTGTGCTTAACGTTCGATGCGCACGTCTCCATTACCTCATGTTGCGCTTTATCTTTGATCATCGAAATCGCAGCTGACGGTGCATTTTTACAAAACATGGGTACAGATAGCTGCAAGATATTTAATAAATTACCTTGGCACAAAATTTTAAGCAACCTCTCTTAAAACAACTTGGGTTTAACAAACCATTGTTGAATTATTCTTCGTTATGTAATTGAGACCATGCTTGTGTACATTTTACAGCTCGTTGCCATCCACGGTAATGTTGATGGCGTTTGTCTTCATCTAGGTTAGGTGTAAATATGCGGTTAATGACATCTTTACCAGCTAATTCATTAAAATCATCCCAAAATTTTACAGATAGCCCTGCAAGATACGCGACTCCTAAGGCTGTTACTTCTGTCATTTCAGGCCGTTGAACTGAAACATTCAATAAATCAGATTGAAATTGCAATAAGAAGTTATTCTCGACAGCGGATCCATCCACCCGTAGTGTTGCTAGTTTAATGCTAGAATCTTCTTGCATTGCATCAATGACATCTCGAGTTTGATAAGCAATACTTTCAAGTGTTGCACGAATAATGTGATTTTTATTACTGTCACGTGTTAAGCCCACAATCGTGCCGCGTGCATAGGGATCCCAATATGGAGCGCCTAATCCTGTAAATGCTGGAACAACGTACACACCATTTGAGCTATCAACTTTAGTCGCAAGGTGTTCGGAATCTTTTGCATTAGAAAGTAATTTCATTTCATCGCGCAACCATTGAATTGAAGCGCCTCCCATAAATACAGAGCCCTCTAAGGCATAAGCAGGCTCTCCATTTGGGTCACAGGCGATGGTGGTTAATAAGCCATTTTGTGATGTTATTTTTTCTTTACCTGTATGCATTAACAAGAAGCATCCTGTCCCATAAGTATTTTTCGCTTGTCCTTTTTCAACACACATTTGCCCATAAAGAGCAGCTTGCTGATCACCTGCGATACCTGCAATTGGAATACGAGCTGCACTTTTACCCCCAATGTTCATTTTACCATATATGTTTGAAGACGATTTCACCTCGGGCATCATTGATAAGGGTATATCTAACGCTTTTAATAATTTTTCATCCCATTTAAGTGTGTTAATGTTAAACAACATTGTCCGAGATGCATTCGTATAATCAGTTGCGTGTACATGTTCTTGAGTCATCTTCCATAAAAGCCATGTATCAACTGTACCAAAGAGTAATTTGCCAGCTTGTGCATCAACACGCGCCCCTTCGATATTATCTAAGATCCATTTAATTTTGGTGGCAGAAAAATACGAATCAACAACTAGTCCAGTATGCTCTCGAATATAGTCTTCTAAACCAGCGGCTTTTAACTGTTCGCAAATATTTGCTGTCCGACGACATTGCCATACAATTGCATTGTAGACAGGTTTTCCCGTATCTTTATTCCAGATAATAGTTGTTTCACGCTGGTTTGTAATACCTACTGCTGCTATTTGATCACTGCGAATACCTGATTTGGCTAACACTTCAACTAATGTTGAAGTTTGTGTTGCATAAATTTCTAGCGGATCATGCTCAACCCATCCTGCTTGTGGGTAAATTTGTGTTAACTCCCTGTCCGAAGAGCAAACAATATTTGCATTGTGGTCAAAAATGATTGCTCGGGAGCTAGTGGTTCCTTGATCAAGAGCAACAATGTATTTTTGATCTGGCATGTTGAAGTCCTTATTTATATACTCATGTGATTGAAAAATGGAAAGTCAGCAAGGCAAATTATGCACTGATACTAGAGCTATGTTTCACCATTACCAAATAGAAGACGGTGTACATCAAGGTCTAAAAATCGCAACGTATTGATTTATAAATATGCATACGTAACATCAGTATTGAAGCATTAAAATCTGCTGGATCACCTCAGAAATGTTCAGTAAGAAATTGAAAAATAATGTAATTGAATTTTTTAAATCAAAAACCTAGCATGAGGTAAATGCTATGAAACTATTATCTTATTTATTAAAACCTGTTTCAAGTCTTTTAGACAAGCATATTTCTAGGCATTAGTGAGATGACAACTAGCGTAATTAATGCTCACCTCTTATATTGACTGCTAGTGATGAAAGTCTGTGGCGTTATGTTTTGAAATTTAGAAACACTTAATAAAACTGGCGATCAGTTGCTAAGAAATAAACAAATACAAGATAAAGCGCTTATTCATAGTGTAATAATCTCTAATTTTTTTGTTAATATTAAAAACCCAGTACAGAAATTATGACACTTCGATGTGTCATGGAGATAATTTCCTTAATATTTGTTTAAAAATTTATTTTACTTTTTAAAAGGCTAACGGATCTCACTAAAATTTGTAAAATAGGTGGAAG
Organism: uncultured Psychromonas sp.; assembly: GCA_963682165.1. Classification (GTDB taxonomy): domain Bacteria; phylum Pseudomonadota; class Gammaproteobacteria; order Enterobacterales; family Psychromonadaceae; genus Psychromonas. Next base: position 801,603 of record OY821666.1, read on the forward strand.
TCGCGTGTTAGCCATTTTGCATGCTTAAATAACGCGTGAGAATTGTTGCTGTTGTGCTTTTTTTCTTAAATAAACGTCAAAACTCATGCAGATGTTACGGATCAGCAGTCGACCTCTAGGATGTACTGTGATTGCTTGAGAGGTGACGCTTAGCAGTCCATCATCAATGAAACATTGTAATAATTTAATATCGTCACGAAAGTATTTAGTGAAATTTAATGAAAAAGTCTCTTCTATTTCTTTCATATTTAATGTGAAATTACAGATCAATTTTTTGATCACTTCACGGCGGATCAAGTCATCTTGACTGAGCCCGATACCGCGCCATTGCGCGTGGCCTAATTCTGTAATTTGCTTGTAGTAAGTTGATAATTTTTTTTGGTTTTGAGAATAACAGTGCCCAATTTGGCTAATTGCAGAAACGCCCATACCCAGTAAGTCTGTGTTTTCTTGCGTGGTATAACCTTGAAAATTACGGTGTAAAATCTTTTTTTTCTGGGCAATGGCTAATTCATCATTCGGTTTTGCAAAGTGATCCATACCGATAAATTGATAGCCTGATTGTGTTAAAAACTCAATTGTATATTGTAGCATTGCTAATTTTTCCGATGGTTTTGGCATATCATCTTCTTTGATTTTACGTTGTGCAGCAAAGATACTTGGCATGTGTGCATAGTTGAAAACCGATAAACGTGCTGGATCAAGCTCCAACACTTTATTGAGTGTTTGTATAAATGTTTCTTTTGTTTGTAACGGTAATCCATAAATCAGATCAAGGTTTATTGATTGGAAACCTACGGATTTTGCGCGGGCTATCAGTTTAAATATAAAACTTTCATCTTGTTCTCTATTCATAGCTTTTTGAACATTTTTGTTAAAATCTTGTATACCAAGGCTTAAACGATTAAAACCTTCGTTTGCAAGATGATCAATGGTCGTTAATTCTATTTCTCGCGGATCAACTTCAATGCTTATTTCGGCATCTTCGTTAAAAAGAAAATTATCGCGCAACAAGGTCATTAATCGTGAAATTTGTGGAGGTAATAAAAATGTAGGCGACCCACCACCCCAGTGTAACTGGCTTACTTGACGATGCTTAAAATAAATCGCTTGAGCTTTAATTTCTTGCTCTAGGTAATCAAGATATATATCGGCTTTTTCTTGATGACGAGTGATGATTTTATTGCATCCACAAAAATAGCAAAGTTTATGACAAAATGGGATATGGATATAAATTGAAAGAGGACGATTGGGGTAAACATCACCTGCCCGCATTGATGCCTCATAAGTAAAGTTTTCGTTGAATTCTACAGCGGTTGGGTACGAAGTGTAGCGAGGGCCGCTGTAGTTATACTTTTCGATCAATGCTTGATCCCAAACGAACTTTTCCATTTTATTCTCTTTTTTATAGTGTAAATTTGCTCAGTAACGCTGGATCTTTAAAAATGGATCTTCATGTACCTATTCCAAGCGTTGTCTTGGCGTTTTCTTATTCATTATTTTTGCATTGTCATGATGTAATTGTTGATCTCTTCATGATCTCCTGCAATGCAATGGCGTAAATGATGATAACCGAGATAGCGAATATATCGGCTTTAAACTTATGCTGTTTTACTCTAGTATTTGTATTGCTCTAATGAATATGCAGCACTTGCAAATTGCTCAATGAGATCTTCTTCACCAGCATCATCGAGCCATCCAAGCTGCTTCATTAATGCTTGGTGATGATTCATTTGCGTTTCTACCCAGAGATTATCTTCAGCAGATAAAACTTGGTCATTATCAAGCTGCTCAAGTAGATCGTTTAAACGTGGATCATCTTCAAGTTTTGCAATCTCAACTTCAGGAGAAATTTTAGTCGTTTTTGGCAGAGCAGTTTGGTGGGGAACCGTATGACCAACGTGCATTATTGATTGTAAATAAAGTGTAGATTTTTTTTCTTTTTGTAATTGCACCGGTTTATCTGCAGGCAAAAGAGCTACGGATTTTTTGCTACCAATATGCTTACTGAGCTCTATAATTTTTGCATTTTTTTTCTGCGTACGCTTGGATTCAATAGCATTGCGGTTCCCAGCTTTGTTGCCTTTTAGCTTGGTTTTTCGCTTTGCCGATTGTATTTTTGGAGATGTTTCTTTGCGATGTTCAGCATGATCTGCTTGAGAGTTACCAGCATGACGTTTTTTTTTAATTCTAGACATGAAACTCTACCTTTTTTTAGACTAAATTTGCAGTATTAAAGAATAACATAAATTATGTTAGTTTTAAACTTAATAGCAATCAAAATTTACTCACAACAATGACTAACTTATTTTTTATGGCGCGGTGTTAATACCAAGATAACGAGTTAATTTAAGCTAGTTCTTTTTTGAGGTTTCTAAAAAGAACAACCATTAACAAAATAAAGTTTTTAATTTAATTTTCTAGGGCAATAACTAGAATAGCTAAAAACTTTAAAATAAGTAACTTGCAATTTTATTTAGCGTCTTTTTTCTGCATAATATTTATCAGTAATAAGAATGCAGCATTATGCTTAATGAAGTGCTGAAATATACTTAGATAAAAGTGTAATATCTTTATCAGTTAATTTTGCTGCAATATCACCCATCATGTTATTTGGTGCGTTATTACGTGCATCGCTTCGGAAGCTTTCAAGTTGCGCTTTTATATAACCTGGGTGCTGACTTGATATTTTAGGAAAATTAGCTAATTCTAAGCCAACACCTCGAGGGCCATGACATGCAGCACAAGCAGCAATACCACGTGCTTTATCGCCACCCATATAAAGTTTTTGACCAGCTTCAACAATACCTGCAGAGACAGAGTATAGTGTTGCTTCTTGCTTTGAATAATAAGCAGATAAATCAGCGATGTCTTGCTTAGACAGTGGTGTTGCCATTCCTAACATGATTGCATTTTTACGCACGCTTGTTTTGAAATCTTGCATTTGTTTTTCAAGGTAGCCTGCATGTTGCCCCGCTAAGTTAGGATAAAGGTCTGTCGGACTATTACCATCTGTACCATGACAAGCAACACAAGTGCTAGATTTTTCCTTTCCTGCCACCGCATCGCCTTTGGCCTCTGCAAAACTTGCAAAGTTAAGTATTGTGATTGCGATTGCTATGATTAATAATTTATTCATAATATTCCATTTTTTAAGTACAATAAACACATTCTGCTAAGAATGATAGACTCTTAAGCATCCTTAAAATAATATTACTAGAGTGTACATAACTTTAATATAACTACAATTTGACTACATCATAAAAGCGAGGCAGATCTTGAAATTTCCGAAAATACATTTTCAAAAAACACGTTTTTTAATAAGTGCTCCCGATATTAGCCATTTAGATAAACACTTGCCCGTCGAAAATGGTATTGAAATTGCTTTTGCAGGACGCTCTAATGCGGGGAAATCAAGTGCATTAAATCGTTTAACAAAACAAAAAAATTTAGCGAGAACCAGCAAAACGCCAGGAAGAACACAGCTTATTAACGTTTTTGAAATTGAAGAAGGCAAACGTTTAATTGATTTACCTGGCTATGGATTTGCAAAAGTTCCACTCGCAATGAAATTAAAATGGCAAAATTCGCTAAGTGAGTATTTGCAAAAACGAGAGTCATTAAAAGGTTTAGTGGTGCTGATGGATATTCGCCATCCTTTTAAAAATTTAGATCAGCAGCTCATTTACTGGGCGATTGATGCAAATATTCCTGTTTTAGCGTTATTAACAAAAGCGGATAAATTAAAGCCTGGCCTACGTAAACTCACGCTGTTAAAAATGCGTGAAGAAGCAAAACGTTTTGATGGCAATATACAAGTTGAACTATTTTCATCATTACAAGGTTTGGGTGTGGATGTGCTAGAAAAAAAAATAGCAGCTTGGTACGCACTTGATGCTGAAAACGAAGCTTAATAATTAAAGTAACATGGGGATAAATATCATAACTTGGTTGATTGCTGCAAGTTGTCTTTACGCGCAGACGCGCTCTCAAACTGCAGAGTTTGCCTTAGCATTTAAAAAAGTGAATAACAATAACTAACCTGCTCCCTGCTCTGTTACCCGATCAGCTCTGGAATAAATCATCGTGGTGTCTAATGGTAGTGTGATTATTGAAAAACATCTTTTTAGTTAGGGGTATCTTGTAAGAGATTGTCCATTGACATTACTTGAAATTGTATTTATAGCGCATTGAAAACATAAATAATAAAACATTAACTCATTGTTTAATAAGTTATTATTTATTTTTAATAGTATATATATATTTTATATTTTATATTTTATATTTTATATTTTATATTTTATATTTTATATTTTATATTTTATATTTTATATTTTATATTTATAGTTCGTAATGGGCTTTTAACTAAATGCAATTGTCAGGATGACTCGTGGACATGCTCAGGAAGAGAGTTTGATAAAGCAGGATGTTTTATTTTCAGGAAGAAATTACGGAATTAAACTACAAGATGTATAAAGGAACCTTTTTTAGGATAGAAAAAATAGTAACCTGGATTGTTATTATTAGTCTGGATGACAATTAAAGACACCTCTGATAAAGAGAGTGATCGGTTGATGAACTGGATGTTTATCAAATATGGAAATTAAAAGGAAGATCCCAAAGGACTTGGGAAGTGGACGCCTAGAAAGGCATAGTCAAAGAGATGAAATGCAGGGAGCTAAATTATTAAGGATATAGATAATATGACTAACTAAGGGCAGCCTCGGCTGTCCTTTTCTTTTGCCTAAAATAAAATAGGCCTATTGTTAAGCTAGGTTTACACCCTCTATAAATTTTACCATCATGTTAGTAGCATTGGCTATTTTTGCTGATGTTTATTCGTTCCTATTTTTAATATTTTATCTTAATTGCAACTGGCGATCTAAATATTATTGTTTAGCGTTATTGGGATCTTATACCCATGAGACTTGAAGATGCAAAATAACAATTTGCTTTGTGAATTGGCATTTTGATGTAACATGACAATTGAAGGTAAATTATGAGATGGAGAGGCCTCATGCTCGGTAAAGATATGCAGCAATTGTTGCAGCAATATTTCGGATTTTCTGAATTTAGAACAGGACAAGAAAAGGTTATTCAGGCACTGATAAACGGGCATAATGCGGCAGCTATTTTCCCTACTGGATCTGGAAAATCGTTATGTTATCAATTTTCTGCAATTGTTCTTCCACATTTAACGCTAGTGGTTTCCCCTTTACTGGCATTAATTCAAGATCAGTTAAATTTCTTACACAGTAAACATATCTCCGCTGCGAGTATTCAATCAATGCAAACACGTGAAGAAGCTACAGATGTTTATCGGCAATTAAAAAATGCTGAAATTAAGATCTTATTTGTATCGGTTGAACGCTTAAATAATGAACGGTTTCGTTTGTTTTTAAAAGGCATTAAAATTTCTTTATTGGTAATTGATGAGGCGCATTGTATTTCAGAGTGGGGGCATAATTTCAGACCAGATTATTTGAAATTAGTACAGTATCAAAAAGATTTTCACATACCGCAAACCTTACTTTTAACCGCAACAGCAACCGACGCGGTGATCGATGATATGTCTCAAAAATTTAATATACATGCTGAAAATATCAGCTCAACGGGATCATATCGAGCAAACTTAAATTTATCTGTTTTGGGTGCAGCAGAACAAGATAAGTTATCTATTTTATTGGCTTGGTTGCAAACTAGATTAGATCTTTCAGGTATTATTTATGTGACTTTGCAAAAAACAGCAGAAGAAGTTGCCTTACAATTACAGCAACAAGGTTTAAGTGCAATGGCATATCATGCGGGATTAAATAGCGATATTAGACAGTTAATTCAGCGAAAATTTATGTCAGGGAAATTACCCCTGATTGTCGCTACTATTGCATTTGGTATGGGCATTGATAAAAGTGCTATTCGCTATGTTATCCATTATGATTTGCCTAAGTCAATTGAAAATTATGCGCAAGAGATCGGTCGAGCAGGGCGAGATGGAAAAGCCGCTGATTGCTTGGTTTTAGCGAATACAAATAATATTAACGTGATCGAAAATTTTGTTTATAGCGATACGCCTGAAGCCTGCGCAATTGAGTTTGTTTTAAATGAAATAACACAAACAAAAGGCCAGTGGGAAGTATTGCTTAATAGCTTATCTAGAGAGTCTAACATTCGTTTATTAGCACTAAAAACCCTACTTGTTTATTTAGAGCTAGAGGGGGTGTTAACACCTACTTATAGCTATTATGGGGAATATAAATTTAAATTACTAGTTTCACAAGCAGAGTTACTTTCACGTTTTAAAGAAGAGCGTTATCATTTTGTTGATGCCATTTTGCAGAGTGCACAAAAAGCGAAAATATGGTCAACGATGGATTTTGATAAATTAGATGCAGACTATCCAAGTGATCGTCATCGAGTGGTGACGGCTCTTGATTATTTAGATCAGCAAGGACTGATTGAGCTTCAAACGCAACAAATGACCAATGTATACAATGTGTTTCAAGACAAGCTTGATTCAGGTATTAAGTCGCGTTTAGTGAAGCGTTTTGTAGATAAAGAAAACAGCGAAATAAAACGCATTGGGCATTTGCTGTCGTATTTTACAAAGAACCAATGTTTAAGTTTACAGTTAGCTCAATATTTTTCAGACTCGCAGTTATTACAACCATGTGGTCATTGTTGTATTTGCTTGGGGCATGATGTTGTTATGCCCAAGCAAGAAGATCTACCTTCTCTCAAGCAATTCAATGCGCAGGAATTGATGGCTGATATATCAAGTAAACTCCCAGAAAATGTATCGTCAGTCTTATTGGCTCGTTTTTTCTGCGGACTAACAACGCCTATTTTTGCACGCTTACGAGTGTATAAAATAACAGGTTTTGCTTTGTTTAAAAAATATCGTTTTTCAGATGTAAAAAATTGGATTGAAGGAAAATAAAATGGCGAGTGTTCAATGCGTGGAGAAAAAACGCATGATAAATTACTACATACTCATGCACTTCGAAATGCAATTTGCCTTGCTGATATTGAATTTCTGGATAGCATGGGTATCTAACTTGATGAAAATTAAAAGGATAAAAAATGGCAGATAAAAAAAATATATATGTTGCTTATACGGGTGGTACTATTGGTATGAAACCTTCAAAAGATGGTTTTGTGCCTGTTAAGGGGCATCTTTTAGAAACTATTGCCAGCATGCCTGAGTTTTATCATGATGATATGCCTGAATTTGAGATTTTTGAATATGATCCCTTGATTGATTCTGCGAATGTTTCACCTAAAATTTGGCAGGTGTTGGCAATTGATATCCAAACGCGTTACCACGATTTTGATGGATTCATTATTTTGCATGGCACTGATACTATGTCGTATACTGCATCGGCATTATCCTTCGTTTTTGAAAATTTAAGTAAACCAGTTATTATCACAGGATCTCAAATTCCGCTTTCTCAGTTACGTACAGATGCGCGTGTTAATTTGCTTAATGCGCTCTATATTGCGGCTTACCACCCAATCAGTGAAGTTTGTTTATTCTTTAATAACCGTCTGTTTAGGGGTAATAGAACGACTAAACAATCTGCAGATGGCTTTGATGCGTTTGTATCACCAAACTATCCCATATTGTTAGAGGCAGGTATTAAAATTAAAAATATCGCCGGAAAGCAGCAACGAATTAGAAATACACGTTTAAATTTAACGGAAATAAAACCGCAATCAATTGCTATTTTGCATATTTTTCCAGGACTTGATTGGGCGATACTTGATAATTTATTAAAAAGTCCGCTGCAAGCGTTGCTGTTACTGACTTATGGTGTTGGAAATGCACAGCAAGATAAGCGGTTACTGTCGATTTTAAAAGAGGCAACTGATCGCGGTATTTTAATTGTTAATTGCAGCCAATGTTTAAAAGGGAGTGTCAATATGACAGGTTACGCGACAGGTTATGCATTGCAAGAGGCAGGCGTGGTGAGCGGTCTTGATATGACTACGGAAGCCGTTGTCGCCAAACTTTATTACTTATTAAGTCAAAGAATGCCAAAAAAAGTGATAAAAGAATTGTTAAGCGTTGATTTGCGTGGTGAATTAGGCTGATGGCCATTGCACTTTGAAGTTGCATGGGTATATCAAGGTAAAAGAGCTATCCATCGAGGGTTGTTAAACCACTCGTTATGTATTTTATCCATCTCGCCTGTTTTTATCAACTTTTTGATAGTGTTTGAAATTATAGATTGAAGTTCTGGTTCATTCTTATTGGTTGCGATGGCAACATCTTCAATTGAAAGTGGTTTCTTGAGGATAGTTAGCTCATTTCGTGTATCACGAATAATAGCAAGTTCACATATCGGTAAGTCAGCAACTAGTCCATCAGCTGTTCCTGCATCCATCATAATCAATGCTTGTTCGTAATGAGATATTGTGGTTATTTTGGCATGTGGGAGGCGTTTTTTTGCTAAATCGAAACTGGTTGAATTTTCAAGTGCAACTAGGTGAACACTTTTATCATTAAATCCAGTAGAGGCAATGATTGCTTTTAATTTTGCCTTTGTGGTTAATATTGATTTTGCTGTTTTAGCGTAGTGAATACTAAAAGAGAAATTTTTCATACGAGTTTTTGATACTGAAAAGCTTGAAATGATCATGTCAATTTCATGTTTCTTAAGTGCATTTTGCAGGTTTTCAAAAGGTATGATGGAAATTTTAACTTTAGCATTCAAAGCTTTTGCAATAAACTTTGCGACATCGACGTCGTAACCAACCGTATCGGTTTTTGATACAAAAAGGTTAAATGGTGGCTGCTCACCAGTCATGCCTACTCTGAGTTTATGCGACTCCTTAATGCGTTTATAGGTGGTGTTTTTTGGAAAAAATAGTGTATTACTACAAGCATTTAAAAAAATAGCTGCAAAAAATAGTACTAGCCATAATTTAATATTGAGTGTTTTCATTTACTCTCCTAGTCAATATCTTGCTTTATACTAATGGCCCTCAAAATGCAACGTCGGCATGGACTTGATAATCAGAGATAAGGCGCAACATGAGATAATGGTTATTATCGCATCGAATGTTGAGAGCAAAGTTGCTTCCTTTCATATAAAAACCGAGTTAGTGCCCCGTAGGGCGCGGCTTATTGTACCAATTTGCTAAAATACCGAGCGATAATAACTATACTTCAATTTTATGCCTCGCATATAGGCACAATTTGCTACCCTGATATTGCATTTCGGGATAGCATGGTATATACCCATGGCATCTCAAAATGCTCATACCTAGTGCCTGTGCACAATTGGCAGGATGACGTTTCATTTTTAAGTTACTTGGATTTATTTAATCATTCGACAGACTTCAACTCACGACTTACATCATTCTTTGTTTTTTGTGTAATATTACTGCAATAAAATTTTTAGAACGACGTGCGTTTGTAATCACGGTAAACAGGCATCCAGAAATTCTTTTCAATTTTCTTTCTCAATAAATCATCAGCGATAGGGTTAGCATAATGCTGTTCAATAGCTTTTTTTGCAACACAAAATGCAATATGTTTACTGAGTGTTTGGATGTCATCAAATAGTGGCAGTAACGGGCCACTGCCAGTATTGGCAAGCGGAGAGTATTGAGCAAGCGCAGTGCTGGCCGCCATCATCATTTCATTACTAATGTTTGAGGCTTTACAAGATAAAACACCTAAGCCTATCGCAGGGAAAATGTAGACATTATTGCATTGAGAGATAATATGTGTGGTTCCTTTGAATTCAACAGGTTCAAACGGGCTACCCGTCGCCACTAATGCATTGCCTTCAGTCCAATTTAAAATATTAACAGGTGTGGCTTCAGCTTTAGAGGTTGGGTTTGATAAAGGTAATACAATTGGCCTCTTACAATGCTTGTACATTTCACGAATAATGGCTTCACTAAATAAGCCAGGAATTCCTGAAACACCAATTAATACGGTTGGTTTTGTATTATGAACAACATCAAATAAATTAATGCCTTCCCCTTCACATTGCCAATCTTTTACAACTTCATCTGCTTGCACTAGACGGCTTTGAAAGTCGTAAAGATCTTTTGTTGACGTTAAAATAAGTCCGCGACTATTTAATAAGAAAATACGGCTACGCGCTTCTTTATTTGAAAGTCCTTCACACATCATGTGGGCAACAATGGCCTCAGCAATACCGCATGCAGCAGCGCCGGCACCTAAAAAGCCAATCGTTTGTTCGCTGATTTTACTGCCAGCTGCTTTACAAGCGGCAAGTAAAGATCCAACTGCAATAGATGCGGTACCTTGCACATCATCATTAAAACAGCGGAAATCGTTTTGGTAACGCTCAAGTAATGGAATGGCATTTTGTTTTGCAAAATCTTCAAATTGAATGATAGCTTGTGGCCAACGTTTTTTAACAGCGTTCATAAACGCATCAACAAAATCGTTATACGGTCCACCAGTGATGCGAGGGTTTTTCCATCCTAAATAAAGCGGATCATCTAATAGCTCTTGATTATCAGTACCCACATCAAGCACGATTGGTAGTGCGTATGCTGGGCTGATGCCACCACAAGCGGTATAAAGGCTTAATTTACCAATCGGTATCCCCATACCGCCAATACCTTGATCGCCAAGGCCAAGAATGCGTTGACCGTCGGTTACCACGATAACTTTTATATTATGGCGTGTTGCATTATTGAGAATGTCATCAATGCGATGACGTTTAGGATAAGAGATAAATAAGCCGCGTGCACGACAGTAATGGTGAGAAAATTGTTCACAAGCTTGACCAACTGTTGGAGTATAAATAATCGGTAACAGCATGTTGAGATGTTTACCAATTAAATAATAAAAAAGTGTCTCATTAGTATCTTGAATATTACGCAAATAAATATGACGATCAATATCAGACTCCAATACTAAAAATTTTTCATAAGCGCGTGCTGCCTGTTCGTCAATTGTTTCAATGGATGCGGGGATTAGCCCTTCTAAGTTGAAATCTATGCGTTCTTTTTTAGTAAATGCACTGCCTTTATTGAGCAGTGGACTTTCTAATAATGCCGGTCCTGCAAACGGGATATAAATTGGCCTTTTTTCATTTTCCATTGATATTTCCTTTTTTTGGAAGAGTATATTCAAGACGCAAAGTTGGTAATGTCATAGTGCCTAGATCCTCTGCATAAAATTGAAGCAGAGTCCTAGCACGTCAGTGTAGATTAGATTGCTAGGGATGCAATCAAAAAACAGCAGATCGATACAAGCGTTGCAAAGTGAATAACCATTAACAAAGATAAGCCTATGCTCGATAAAACATGTTGTAGTAGCGTGGGGTTATATTTGTTAATTTTTTGTACTAGTTGGCTTAAACGCGCCTAAGTGTCTTTTGTATCGCTTAACTTGTTAATTTGCAATTGTTATTTTTATATAACGTGTCATATCCTATATTTTTTGAAAAGTTTTTCAGTTTTTCTTTACAAAACGTTCGCTTTTATATCTATTTATGGCTAAAAGTGCGCCTTGAAGCTGTATGTCAGTAGCAGCTTCACCATAAACTTTTCACAAACATTCGCTTAACGTATTTATAATGACTTGTTATTAAAGGTGTTTAGCCTTGTACCAGTAACCTATCAATATCTAAACTCAGCCTGCGGAGATACTGAAAAATTCAGATGTTTTTTTAAAAAGGAATATCGTCATCAAAATCCATTGAAGGCTCTGTGTATGCTCCAGATTTTGTTTGAGCCGCTGCCTGATCTTGTTGCTGTGGTTTGCTATAAGCTGGCTGCGGTGGCGTCATTTGTGGTGGTTGCATTGGTTGTGGTGGAGTGCCAAAACTTGTATTTTGCTCACCTTGATACTGCGGTTTATTATCTTGTTGCGCACTTTGGAATTGCCCTGCGCCTTGACTATCATTACGCGAATCTAACATTTGTAACTCAGAAACAATGATTTTCGTTGAGTAACGATCTTGACCTGATGTTTTATCTTGCCATTTTTCAGTTCTTATTTTGCCTTCAACATAAACTTTTGCACCTTTTTTAAGGTACTGTCCACACATTTCGGCAAATTTTCCAAACACAGTTAAGTTGTGCCATTCTGTCTGGTTTTCATATTCACCAGTTTGCTTGTTTTTCCAGCTTTCCGTCGTTGCGAGAGAAAAATTTGCAACAGCATTGCCATTTGGCATGTAACGCACTTCTGGATCTCTCCCGAGATTTCCAACTAATACGACTTTATTTACACTACGGTTAAACATAATTTACTCCAGTTTATCTTTATTTTTATTAAGTATTCGTATGAATTATTTTTTTAGCATCTTCTTCTACAAAATTTTGTTTATTTACTTTGACGTAAATTGTTTGTTCATCACGCATGGTCACAACTTCTATTACCCCTTGTAATTTCACAAGTTGGTTGGTGAGATCTTCGGCGTGTTTTTCATCTTTAATTTCAGTGGTATAGGTGAAAGTGCGAATTTTACTTGGATTATGCATTCCCCAGGTAATAAAAAGCCATAATAAAATTAATGCTGATAAACCAAAGAATAGGCCTGTACTGCCAAGTATTTTAATGGAAAGACCACCCAAGATACCACCACAAAATGCACCTAAAAATTGAAATGTGCTGTATATTCCCATTGCACTACCTTTTGAACCAGCAGGAGAAATCATGGAAATAAAAGCAGGTAATGAGGCTTCTAAAAAGTTAAAGGCGGTGAAGTAAATTAATATGCACAGGAACATAAAAATAATGGAGTGGTTTGCGAGCGCCATCAGCAAAAGTGCGATTGACATTAACAAAATTGAAAACAAAAATAACTGGCGGTTCATATTTTTTCTAGCGGCAATAATCAGCATCGGTATAATCAAAAAGAAAGAGATTAATAAGGCAGGAAAATATAGATGCCAGTGTTCAGCAGCAGGGAGGCCCATTCGTTGTAATCGTAAAGGCAATTCAATAAACATCGCGGTTAATGTCATGTGCAGAATAAAAATGCCTAAATTTAAACGCAGTAACTGAGGATGTTTAACAAGCCCTCCAAGCAGTTTTGGAATGGCAATTGTTTCACCGCGCGGCGCTTTATTGACAACATTTGGAACTAAGAAATAAACAATGGCAATACCACAAAGAGCGCCTACTGCGGTGATAAAAAATAGCCCATGTAAGCCAATGGATGGCGCTAAAACAGGACCGAGTACCATGGCTACTGCAAATGCTACACCGATGCTAATACCAATCATGGCCATTGTTTTAGGGCGTTGCTCTTCACGCGTTACGTCAGCTGCAAGTGCTAATATTGCGCTCGCAATTGCTCCCGCGCCTTGTAATGCCCGGCCTGCGGTGACACCATAAACCGACGTTGACATGCCTGCGACTAAGCTGCCTAAGGCAAATAACAATAAGCCGCCATAAATAATAGGTTTACGGCCAAATTTATCAGACATCATACCCGCTGGAATTTGTAAAAATGCCTGGGTTAAACCGTACGCTCCAATTGCGATTCCGACCCACATTGGTGAATAACCGGTAAGGTGTTGTCCATAAATTGCAAAGACAGGCATTATCATAAATAAGCCGAGCATTCGTAGAGCAAATACTAAAGCGAGTGAGAGAGCGGTGCGTTTTTCTATTGGATATAAAGCATCGGGTTGCATGGTAGGAGCCTCTAAATGATCATGTGCTCATGGTATCATGCCTAAAGTATAATCATTATTATTTTTTTTATTTTTTTTAAGTTGGGAGTCTCTATGCTCAGTTATCGTCATTCTTTTCACGCGGGTAATTTTGCCGATGTGTTAAAACACACTATTGTAGTCGCTATTTTAAATTACCTAGTAAAAAAAGATAAACCATTTTGTTATTTTGATACACATTCAGGTTGTGGCGCTTATTCATTGTATTCAAGTGAAGCATTAAAAACAAAAGAGTTTGCTAATGGTATTATGCGATTATGGGGACGTACTGATTTACCACTACCAATACAAAACTATGTAGATCAAGTCGCGGCATTTAATGATAAGAAATCATTAAGCATTTATCCAGGATCTCCGAGTATTGTAGGTCAAATGAAACGTCAAAAGGATCGAATGTTTTTGTTTGAGCTTCACCCGAATGAATTTATCAATATGCAAGTAAACTTTTCTGGCGAGAGGAACACTCAAATGGCTAAGTCTGATGGATTAAAAGGGTTGATTGCCAATATGCCACCAATTGAGCGTCGTGGGCTTGTATTAATTGATCCGTCATACGAAGATAAATCAGAATATGACGTCGTGGTTGATGCGCTCGAAAAATCAATAAAGCGTTTTGCAACAGGAGTTTATGCTCTATGGTATCCCGTTGTGTATCGCAGCACCATTAAAAAATTAGAAAGAGATTTAGTGAAAACTGGTATTAGAAACATTCAATTGTTTGAATTAGGTGTAGCTGCCGATTCAGGTGAAATAGGGATGACATCAAGCGGAGTAATCGTCATTAATCCACCCTGGAAACTAAAAGAAGAAATGCAGATTGCATTGCCCTTTCTTGCTAAGCAGTTAGGGGTCGATAACAAAGGTTTTTATCGCATCGAAACGTTGGTCGCGCAATAACTACTTGTTATAAATTATATCATTGCATTATGGCTAAGCACTCTGCGTAATGGGCATGCAGTTGGCAGGACTCGAAAAGAAGCCTGCGAACAACGTTTGATGCGCACGTCCCCATTATCTCTTATGAGCCTTAATTCAGCGCATCTGATCGCAGCATCGTTGCATTTTTAGGTAATATGGGTATATAATAACCCTCCATTTTTAAAGAGATATTTTAGTTTATGCGCCCGAGTCAACGCCCCCCAGAACAAAGTCGTGAAATAAAAATTACGCGTCATTATACAAACTATGCCGAAGGCTCTGTTTTAATTGAAATTGGTAATACAAAAGTACTTTGTAATGCCTCGGTTTCTCAATGTGTGCCACGCTGGCTCAAAGGCAATGGCAAAGGTTGGATAACCGCAGAATATGCCATGTTACCGAGGGCAACGCATACACGAAATCAACGTGAAGCGGCAAAAGGAAAGCAAGGCGGACGTACTCTTGAAATTCAACGTTTGATTGCTCGTTCATTACGCGCAGCCGTTGATTTGAATGCCTTTGGCGAAAATATGATAACGGTCGATTGTGATGTTATCCAAGCAGATGGTGGGACGCGTACAGCGTCAATTACAGGTGCTTGTATTGCATTAGTCGATGCGCTTAATTGGATGGTTAAAAAAGGTAAAATAAGTAAAAGCCCGCTAAAACAGATGATAGCTGCTGTTTCTGTGGGTATTTATAAAGATATACCAATTTGCGATCTTGATTATGAAGAGGATTCAAATGCGCAAACAGATATGAACGTGGTGATGAGTGAAACAGGCGGAATGATTGAAATTCAGGGCACAGCTGAAGATGGTGAGTTTAGCCATGAAGAACTATTGTCCATGTTAAGCTTTGCAAAATCAGGTATTGATAACTTGATTACAGCGCAGAAAAAAGCATTATCACAATAAAAATAAGAAAAAATAAATGAAACAGTACCAACGAGACTTTATTGAATTTGCCATCGAAAAAGACGTGTTAAAGTTTGGTGAATTTATTTTAAAATCAGGACGTGTTAGCCCTTATTTTTTCAACACGGGCTTGTTTAATACGGGTCGAGATTTAGCGCGTTTAGGTGAATTTTATGCCGAAGCGCTAACTCATTCAGGCATGGATTATGATTTACTCTTTGGGCCTGCTTATAAGGGGATCCAGATTGTTACGGCAACAGCCATTGCGTTATATAACAACTATCAACGCGATGTTAATTATTGCTTTAACCGCAAAGAGGCGAAAACACACGGCGAGGGCGGAAATATTGTTGGATCGGAATTAAAAGGCAACGTCATGTTAGTGGATGATGTTATCACCGCAGGAACAGCAATTCGCGAATCAATGAATATTATTAATGCGTGTTGTGCGCGTCTTGCTGGCGTGTTAGTGGCGCTTGATCGTCAAGAAAAAACAACAACAACGGGACTTTCAGCAATTCAAGAAGTTGAGCGAGATCACAACACCAAAGTTATTTCAATTGTGAAATTAGGCGATCTGAGCACTTACTTACAAGATAAGATGGAAATGAAAAAATCGTTATTATTATTGAAAGCATACCGTGAAAAATATGGGGTATAGTTAACATCTTATTTAACCTAGTCATTGCGCGTCATATATAGCACGCTGCTGACAATACAGATTGTGTTAAGATGCACGGTATAAAAGTTCCCGATCAAGTGATAACTATTTAGGATTTATTTTGACTCAAAAGACCATATTCTCAGCGTGTATTCATAAAAACATTTTTGCAATTGCGCTGCCTATGATGCTGTCTAATATTAGCGTGCCTTTATTGGGGTTGGTTGATACAGCTGTAATAGGGCATCTTCCACAATCGTATTATCTAGCAGGCGTTGCGGTTGGGTCAATGGTTATTACGCTGACTTTTTGGATGATGGGTTTTTTGCGAATGTCGACCACAGGGTTAGTTGCGCAAGCCATTGGTGAGAATAATAAACAAAGAATAATTCGTTTGTTATTGCAGTCTATTGTTGTAGCCTTAATAATGGCAAGTTTGATTTTACTCTTGCAAAAACCTATTTCCTACATTGTGTTTAGTTTTGTTGAAGGGTCTCAAAAGGCGCTTTATTACGCAAAAATGTATTTTGATATTCGTATTTGGAGTGCGCCAGCGTGCCTAATTAATATGGTGCTCTTTGGCTGGTTACTCGGAATGCAGAATGCAAAAATACCTATGCTTTTATTAATCATTACCAATGTGATTAATATTTTGCTTGATATATTGTTTGTGGTGGTTTTGAAATGGAACGTGGCAGGGGTTGCATTTGCGTCGCTTTGCGCAGATTACATAGCAATGTTTTGTGGGATCTATATCGTCTATAAGATGGTTTTACCATTTTATGAGCGCGGCTCAATTCACAAGCTGTTTAAGCAAGTGGTTAACCCTGCAACCTTAAAGCCTTTTCTTATGTTAAATAGTGATATTTTTATTCGCACACTGTGTTTGCAAATTGCCTTTGCATTTATGACGGTTCAAGGTACTAAATTAGGAGTTAGTATTGTTTCTGCCAACGTTGTTTTGTTGAATTTTTTGATGCTAATTGCATTTTCAATGGATGGACTCGCTTATGCAGCTGAGGCCTTAGTTGGTAAAAATATTGGAGAGCGTAATCTAAACAAGCTAACAATAAACGTCAAAGTGACGCTATTTTGGGCGACGATATTTAGTCTTGTACAATTTGCCATTTTTTATGTGTGGGGCAATGACATTATTGCTCAAATTACCTCAATTAGTGCAGTGCAAGTAGAGGCGAAGCGTTATTTACCATGGTTAATTATTATTCCATTAACGTCAATGTTGGGATTTATATTTGATGGTGTGTTTATTGGTATGACACGAGCAAAAGAAATGCGTAACAGTATGCTTGTTTCATTGTGCGTGATATATTTTCCTGTTTATCTGTTCTTTTCAGACCAAGGTAATCAAGCCCTGTGGATTGCAATGAACGCATTTATGCTTGCAAGAGGAATAAGTTTGTCATGGATTTATTTCAGGCTCAATAAGACCAAGCAATTGATTTTATAAAAACTGAACAATTTATTTGATACCTTCTTATGAGAGCAAGTATTAAATTAACAATATTAAATTGTTAAGTTCCATATTTTTCCGCAACTTTACATAATATTAAAAAAATATGTTATCTTATTACGTAAATTAAATAGTTAAATTTGTAATATAATATGTTAAAAACTTATTGTAGTGAGCGCGACCAATTTATTATAATTTCAGCAGAGCAGGCGAGTACCTTTGCAAAAGAGCAATGCGATGATTTTAACCCGATCCATGATCCAGGCAATAAACGATTTTGCGTTCCTGGAGACTTGTTATTTGCTATTGCATTAAATAAATATGGTATTAGTAAGACGATGACGTTTACATTTACGTCTATGGTGACGGCTGATATGGGGCTTGTTTTTCCTGAATCAGACGAGTTAAAAATTATTATTTGTAATGAAAAAGAAAAAAGCGTTTTAGAGATAGAGAGATCTGGCGAAATTAGTCATGATAACGTATTAATAGGATCCGTGACGAAAAATTATGTAAAATTTTCAGGTAAAAACTTTCCATCACTATTAATGCCATTAATGAAAGAGCATCAGGTCATGTTTAATCCTTCTTGTCCTTTGGTGATGTACCATAGTATTAGTTTTGAGTTAGATACGCTGGAGTTAAAAAATGAACTGCAGTTGCAGCTTTCCAGTACAAATATGGAATTAACTCATAAGCGTGCAAATAGTTTCTTACATTTTGAGATGTTTGATGGTGAAAAAATAATTGGACGAGGTACTAAGAAGGTAATTATTGCTGGATTAAAGCCGTATGATCATGATTCAATTACTGAATTTGCTAAAAAATATACAGCACGTCGTGATGCATTTTTAATTGTAAACTTTTAAAAAACAGGTGTTTTATGCCTATTCGAATTCCAGATGATCTTCCCGCGGCGGGTGTGCTTAAGCTTGAAAATATTTTTATTATGTCTGAGTCAAGAGCTAGTCACCAAAATATTCGTCCTTTAAAAGTATTGATTTTGAATTTAATGCCTAATAAAATTGAAACAGAAACGCAATTAATGCGTTTACTCTCCAACACCCCTTTACAGGTCGATGTTGAATTAATTCGCGTTGATGCGCGCGCGTCACGAAATACACCGAATGAACATCTTGATAAATTTTATGGTGATTTTGATAAAATTAAGCATAAAAAGTGGGATGGATTTATTATCACAGGTGCGCCACTTGCAAAAATTCCCTTTGAAAAAGTTTATTACTGGGATAAATTTACGCAAATAGTCGAATGGTCAAAGACTCATGTAACGTCCACTCTGTTTCTTTGTTGGGCTGCTCAAGCTGCTTTTAAATGCCTTTATGGAGTTGAAAAAACAAGCAAAGATAAAAAAATTTCAGGCATTTATCAGCATACTACTTATCATCATCATCACCCGCTAATGCGTGGATTTGACGATCAATTTTGGGCGCCACTATCACGGTTTGCCGAGTTTGAATATGACTATTTAAATAAGCATAGCGACTTAACTATTTTTGCAGATGCACCAAATGCAGGAGTTTACCTTGCGGCAAGTGCTGAATGTCGACAAGTATTTATTACTGGTCATCCAGAATATGATGCTAATACATTGAATAATGAGTATTTACGCGATTTAGCTGAAGGTCTTGCGCCTGAGCTACCTGTAAATTATTACCCTAATGATGATAAAAATGAAACACCACAAGCAACGTGGCGTAGTCATGGTAATTTGCTTTATAGCAACTGGCTAAATTATTGTGTGTATCAAGTCACGCCGTATGATTTAAATACAATGACTATGAATGATTGATTTTCAGGGTTCTTTTTACCGCCGTTGTTGACGAGTTAC
The DNA here is from genome assembly GCA_963682165.1 of uncultured Psychromonas sp. Lineage (GTDB taxonomy): Bacteria > Pseudomonadota > Gammaproteobacteria > Enterobacterales > Psychromonadaceae > Psychromonas. The sequence goes on from OY821666.1 coordinate 821,096, forward strand.
CATCCAATTACTTGCCGAAATTAAAATGGCAAAGGTTAATCTTTGTGGCTGGAAAATAAAAAAAATATTTTTATAAAAAATACTGACAAATCTAAAAGTTTGGCTTATACTGAATTTAGCTTAGTAGAAAATTTAATTGAGCTAAGGAAATAAATAATAAACAATCGAGGTTTGATTTTAGCATATTTAAGGAAGTTCACAGTAGCAACTTCAAATACTTTTATAGTAACATTGCTAATATTATTTATGTGTTGTTAATCTTTAAATCTACCAGAGGGTTTTAACAGTAATTCACATTAGTTTTAGTTAGATTTATTTCCAAATATGGAGTTACTTTTGAGTGGCCCATAGTCGATTGACATTAGGGAAGGATCTTTTCGTTTATTAATTAAATTTAATTTAACTTAAAATAGAGGGATATAACTGTTTTTACTTCATGTTGAGCCTTTAGAAAGGCGATAACGATATTTAGGAGTTTATTTTTTAAAATAACTCATTTTGCCAAAATTGGCGCTTTGTTACCGCTTCCTAACAGCGTGATAGCACAAAAAATAATTTTTAATAAAAAAGCGAACTATAACTAAAAGTTCGCTTTTTTATTGTCTGAAATTTATTAGTTCTTCATACTATCTCAAGCAAAATCAGTAAGGCAATTTTATGAATCAAATATGCGGCTAATTTGTCTTTCTGATTTTGCATTTATGAGTACATGAGAATAAAATCTTGCTCACTTTATAAAAAGGTTAATGCACCATAATTGATAAGTTATTAACTGTTATTGGTTGTAGTGCAATTTGTTAGCGAGTACCGAAAACCACAATTGTTTTCCCGTGTGCTGTGATTAAACCTTGATCTTCAAGCATTTTTAGAATTCGTCCAACCGTTTCGCGTGAACAGCCAACGATTTGGCCAATTTCTTGACGTGTAATTTTAATTTGCATGCCATCAGGGTGAGTCATTGCATCTGGCTGTTTTGCAAGATCAAGCAATGTGTTGGCGATGCGACCTGTCACATCTAAAAAGGCCAAGTTACCGACTTTTTGACTGGTAATTTGCAGGCGGGTCGCCATTTGACTGCTTAGGCGCATTAATATTTCAGGATTAATTGTAATAAGCTGTAAAAACTTCTTATAAGATATTTCAGCAACTTCACAAGCGGTTTTCGCTTTGACAGACGCACTTCGTATTGGGTGTTCGGATTTATCAAATAAAGGCAGTTCGCCAATAAAGTCATTTTGGTTAAGATAAGATAAAATCATTTCTTTACCATCGTCATCTTTAATAACAACGACTACAGAGCCTTTGACAATAAAATAAAGGGTATTTGCACTTTCTCCAACATGGATAAGTATGCTTTTCGCTGGATATTTATGAGAATGACAGTGTGATAAGAACCACTCTAGAGTTGGATCTATTTGTGGTTTGGTAATTAGGCCTGGTTTATTTTTTGTTAATAGCATAAATATCCCTTTAAACGTTAATTTACATTAGTTTTCATTGAGTTAGAGGATGATTGTATTTTCTTTTACTGTGTTTTGTAACATTAATTATGCTAAAAATAACTATTACCAAAATAATAAATACAGGTTTGCTGGCGGATTAGACCTTTAGATGATTTTTAAAATACGCAGACATTGGAAATACTGCCTTGTAGATATTCAATCAACTCCTGTCGTGAAGCTATTCATATCATAACTTACTGAGTTTGAATCTTAATTAATAACGGATGCACTAAAAATCATAAATGCTCTAAGCACTTTAATTGATGAAATATTACCCTTAAAAATCAATTAAAGCTACATTTAGCTTCATTAGATATTCGTAATTACTGATTTTTTTATTGTGTCGTTAGTCCAGATAACAAGGCACAATATTTGACCTGCGAATGATTACCGAAGGTGATCATCTTTCAGCAGAAGTTACCAAAAAAACGTTAATTGTCAATTGGTTATTTCATTTTCAAGTATTGTAACGCAAGGCAGATCTCGACCTAGCGAGCATCGGGCAAGATTAAGTTGTAGCAACTTTGGCTGTTATGAAATCTAATCTTTAAGATACTGTCATTTCAGGTTTCACATCTTGGTACAAATTTTCTTGCTAACTTTGTATTTTGAAGCAGTATGAGTATAAAATCAATAGTTCTTTTCTTTGTTATTAAATTTTTTTTAAAACATTATTCTAAAGCATTACTCTAACGCATTATTCTAAAACATTATTCTAAGGAATTATTCAAAAGTATTTTTTAAAAGTATTATTCTAAAAAATTATTCTAAAACATTATTCTAAGGCATTATTCTAAAACATTATTCTAAGGCATTATTTTAAAAAGTTGATCTAGCTTAGTTTTTTTATAATCTGTATCAGGTTAAAATATAAACATTAAAAGTAATTGTATTACTACCAACACATGGGTATAGATCTTCTGCTAAAAAAATGACCAAATTCCTCGGTGGATTGGTATTACTCATGTTGAGTAATCTCACCTTAATATGGAGCTGTTTATGAAAAGATGCATAGTTTTATTACTTGTTTTAATTTGTTGGGCTGATTTTTCCAGTGCATCTGATCAGGCTAAACAGATGATGCCAACGACTAAAACAGATAAAAGCCGTGCAACAATGACAGCAGATCACTCGAAATTTAAGCAGCTCAAACAAGATTTTGACTATGCACCTGATGTTACCGAAGCTTGTCTTGGATGCCATACTGAAGCGGCAAAACAGGTTCAGAAAACCTTTCACTGGAAATGGTCTGGTAAAGTTGATGGGGTTGATGTGGGTGATGGAGAGACCCTTGATGGTTTAGCTGTTGGTAAAGGTGAAAATGGTTTTAATAATTACTGTGTTGTAGCAAAAGGCAATGAAAGTTGTTCACAATGCCATATCGGCTATGGTTGGAGAAATGAAAGTTTCGACAAAAGTGAAGAAACCAATGTTGACTGTTTAGTTTGTCACGATGGCACGGGAACTTATAAAAAATCGGAGGCAATGTCTGGGCACCCTTACTATGAAGACACCAAGGTAGGCAACGTAATGCACCCTAAGGTTGATTTAAGCGCGGTTGCACAAAGCGTTGGCCCACCAAAACGTTTAAACTGTTTAGAATGTCATGCAAATGGTGGTGGCGATAATGGTGTGAAACACGGTGATACTGATATGTCCTTAGTTAATCCTTCTTTTGAGCTTGATGTTCACATGGGCCCTAAATTAAACTTTACCTGTCAAACATGTCATCGCACCAGTGGGCATGAAATATCTGGCCGTTATAACGGTAAAAAAGCATTTTTAGATCATAAGAAGAATATGGGCAGAAAAGGGCGTGAAGGTAAAAATGTTTCTTGTGAATCTTGTCATGGGAGTACGCCGCATAACGATCGAGAAATGAATAATCACACGGTTAAAGTTGCTTGTGCTGCTTGTCACATACCTAAAATGGCGCGTGGCGGAGTATTAACCAAGTTAAGTTGGGACTGGTCTACCGCGACTAAGGTTGATAAAAACGGCAAACCTTATACGATTGATAAAATGTTTGATGGCATCAAAAATCACTCCTATATGAGTATTAAAGGTACTTTTACTTGGGGCGCGAATGTCGTTCCTCAATATCGTTGGTATAAAGGTGAGCTTATTCAAAAAACATTATTGACTGTTATTGATCCCACCAAGGCTCCAATTGATATTAACCCACCAACAGGTAATTATAACGATCCTGACGCACGTATATGGCCATTTAAAATTCATCGAGGAAATCAACCTTACGACACAGATAATAACCGTATGCTCCCGATAAAACTCTACGGTAAAAAAGGATCCGGTGCGTTATGGACGGAGCTTAACTGGGCAAAAGCCCTTGCTGCAGGAGCGAAATTAAATCACCTTGATGCTTACAAAGGTCACTTCGCTTTTATTAAGACCAATGGTTATTGGCCAATTAAACACATGGTTGCACCAGCTAAAGATGCGGTTAGGTGTGTTGAATGTCATTCAAAAGATAGCCGTTTAAAAGGTCTGAATGATTTCTATCTTCTTGGTCGAGATTCTAATTTTTGGATTGAGTTATTTGGTTTCATTGCCGTGCTAGGCGGCCTATTGGGTGTTATAGGACATGGCACATTACGTTATATCACAACGCGCAGAAGAAAAACAAAATTGCAAAATAACAAGCAAGCGAATGGAGAATAACTATGAGCAATCAATTTAAAAGTAAAATAGTGGTGCTCTTTAAACGCTTTGAGAGGTTTTGGCATTGGGCACAAGCTATCATTATCATTTTGTTATTATTCACAGGACTTGAAATGCATGGTTTTTTTAGGTTATTTGGCTTTGCTAAAGCAGTTAACCTGCATAATTATACAGGTTTTATATGGACGGTATTGGTTGTGCTTATCTACACTTGGATTTTGACAACAAATGAGTGGCAACAATATTTCCCAAGCTCTAAAACGTTTAAAGACTTTAAAGGTATTTATAAAACAATACGCTTTTATCTATACGGTGTATTTGTAGGAGAAGATCATCCGCACCATATGACCCTTGATGACAAGTTCAATCCGCTGCAGCGTTTAGGGTATATTGGCATTTTATTTGGGCTGGTGCCGCTGCAATTAATAACTGGTCTTTTGTATTTCTTTTTTCCTGAATTACGAGCGGCAGGAATTATTAGCCATGTTGAAGTGATTGCCATGCTCCATACTATTAGCAGCTACGCATTGTTAAGTTTTATAGTTATTCATATATATATGACCACGTTTGGTAAAAAATTGACAACGCACATTAAAGCTATGATCACAGGTAAAGAAAAAGTCGATGATCATAGTGAGAATAAATAAGTTTATGTTGTCATGCAAAAATGCAACGTATAAAGGTCAAGTGGTATCAACCATCAACTGGAGAACATATAAAATGAAGAAAATAATACTATTAATATTGGGCATTGCGTTAACATTTAATGTATTTGCTGATGTGGCTAAAGGTCAGAGATATTACCTTAAATATCTGCGACCATATTTTCAAATTACTGGTAATAAATTTGCAGGTCAAAATCTTAAAATTGAATGGAAACAATTATTTAAGAAAAAGGCGAAAAAATTCATCAAGAAATATTCTAAAAAATATCCAGAAGCATCTGAATTTTTACACGGGGACAAGTTCCAAAAAATTGCACCAGATGTGGGCGATTTTGTAAAAAAATATGCGGCAGATAGTGGCGAAATAGCAAGTTGTAGCTAATTTACCACGATACTTCAAAGCGGCTTTAGCTTTGTTCTTGAACTCGTTTTTATGAAAATAAAGTAGCCCTGCTTCGCCATGAGGTTGCTCAAAAGCCAGTTAATGGTGGTAACTGAGAATAAAGCCCGCATTGCAATGGCTCATTAATATTTTAAAACTTATTCATTTAACAGATAAGGAACAACGTCATGACCAAAATAACTACGATTGTAGCAGGTGTGCTGCTGGTATTTTGTGCGCCTGTTTTTGCAGATCAAGCGCAAGATATTGCCACGCTTAAAAAGCAAGTGCGTGATTTGAGTAAAAAAGCAGGTGGCGCACACCTTAAATTTAAAGTAGATTATCGCGTTACTATGGACAGTCTGGAATATAAATTCTCTGATGGGGCAAACCAACCAAATCCAGCAAAGCAATCAAATAGTAATTTGTTTGCCAACCGTTTAGAAATTGGTATGGGGTATCAGCCATTTAGGAATTTAGTTTTCAATGGTTTATTGTCATATAACAAGGCGTTTGGTGAAAATAACTTCAATGATGATGGTACGGGTCAATTTGACTGGGTTGTCAATGAAAACCCTAACGAGAATGTGCTAAGGGTAAAAGAGGTCAATATTTTATATCTGGGTAAGGACTTTTTAGGCAGTAATTTAGAATGGAGCGGCAGTATCGGGCGCAGACCGTCTACCAATGGCTTTCTTGCCAATAACCGCGAGGGTTATGATAATGCTAAATCGCCTTTAGGACATTCCATCAACGTTGAATTTGATGGTTTTAGTTTAGGGGTGGATCTAGAAAATGCAACTAATGTATCAGGAATGGCCGCCAAACTTTGTGCAGGTCGTGGGCTAAGTGCCTATGGCAAGGGTCGGTTTTCACAGGCTGGCAGTGATTACGCAAAAACCGAGCTGTTACAAAATGTCGATATGGCAGGTTTAATCTTCACGCCTTATAACAACGGTCAATATGATATTCAAACGCAATATTATTATGCAGTGAACATGCTCGATTATAATTATTCGACCGTTCCTTTCCCAAGGCCCCCAACTAAGATGACAGAAGTTGGCGATCTACAAAATTTAACAGTTTCTATGCAGGTTAATGGTGTTGGCGAGTTTATCAATGATTTTCTAGATGACACTGTGTTATTTGCTTCAGCCTCAGGATCGCAAACATTACCTGATAACAATAATACCGGGTATGGTAATACCCCTCAAGGGATGCTTGGCTCACCTGATAAAAAAGTAGGCTACTCTTTATGGGCAGGCGCTACATTTCCAGCCTTTATAGCCAACGATCGCTTTGGCTTAGAATATAACTACGGCAGCAAATATTGGCGCTCATTTACCTATGGTGAAGATACAGTGATCGGCTCTAAAATTGCCGCCCGTGGTAGTGCTTATGAAGCTTATTATAATATGCCCATTATTGGTAAAATCTTATACTTCCAGTTACGTTATACCTACATTAATTACAATCACGCAGGCAGTAATAGCTTTTTTGGTAACTCAGGAGCCCCATCTAGTCAGATGGCTTACGTACAAAGCGCCCAAGATTTACGTGCTATGATACGCTATAAATACTAATATTGGAGCAATGAGTATCGAGAGAACATTGGCTGCGCGTTTAAGGGCGTAAATCCGCGAGCAATTTTCTTTGCTAATGTTATAAACATGAGGTAACTTGAGTATATCTTACTGGTATAACAAAGGCTGTAAATATGAAGGCGGATTGTAAATTACAAAAACAACAGGATCTTACTGTCGATGCTAATTCTAAGATAGATGCAAGAAACCCTAAGCAAGCTGGTATGAGTCGACTCAGATTGGTGATTTCGCTTTTGCTGGTTTGTGTTGTAGCTGTGCTCGGTTATTATTTGATCGATGCGACTGTTAATAAAAAAGCGCCTGCAATAGAGGGCATTTCTTCTATAAAAAACACTACAGCACAAGGTGCTACAACTAAAGGGTCAGAAGGCTCTGGGAACCTAAAAAAAATGGCGATTAAAGATGGTCAAGCCACAGATGTTGCTGATCAAGATAAATCAGCATTAAACCCGAAAAAACTAATTGGTGGCGATAAAGATGAGCACGGGTGTTATCTAAGTGCGGGTTACGCATGGTGTCAGAAAACCAACCAATGTGAGCGCCCATGGATCCTCGCTCAAAAAGAGGGCTTCGAAAATACTGCGGCCGCGTTTAAAAAATATTGTCACAATGACAAGTAAGCGCTGTTATTTAATTGAGCAATGAGTCTAAATAAGTTTAAATTTATGCTCTTGTAAATCTTGAGTAACTACCCGAGTAACTAGAAGGAAAGTTTCCTGATTTGCTCTTCTTCATAATTCATAAATTTATTTAACAGTTTGCTTTTAATTCTATTGACATATTAAAGGAAAATAGTAGTTTTAAATTAAACGGAAACTTTTTGAGGAATTATAAGGAAAGTTTCCTACTAATAATACTGTTAGCTTTTCTGGATGGCTCAATTAAGGATCAAAGTAGATAATGGCATCAGAAATTATAAAATTAATACCCATGGGTATCTCTGCAGTTGCGGCGTGTATTTCTGTGGCTTTTGCTTATAAATCTAAAGTTTCTCAAACTAAGTTAATTGAAAATAAAGCAGATATTGAGACTTTGAATGAGTTAATTGAACAATTAAAAATAGCAAATGCCATAGAACTTCACCTTGATGATTTTAGTGATGATGAATTTGAATCAGGTTCCAATTTGAATGAAGTGCCTGCAAAGATAGCAAAGCTAATCCAGAACTCGAACATTGCTCCTCAGATAATGAAAGATGAGTGGGTGTTAGCAATTACTAATCTAAAAAATAAAATTAATCAGCTTTGTTTGATTCGCAAGTCACTATTTTGAATCGTAAGTCAAAGCTAACAAGCGCCAGTTTGCTGCGCAGTTGAGGCGGGCGTTGAGGCTGTAGAATTTATCCAAAAAGACACTTTTCAGTGTATTTTCTTATTTTAGTGAATTGTTTAATGATTAACCTTGCCTGTAGTTCATCGATGCTATCTAATAGATATTATTCACTCATCGAAAACTTTTATGGCAAATTATAAACCCGACTTGTCCTGCCAAAGTAAGTTCATTCCTATTGATTTCTCATCACAAATATTAGCTGGTACTTTTGAGTATGCTTTATCTCATATTGTTGATAATAAACTTGATTTAACATCGTTTGATAAATGGTATAACAATGATAAAAAGGCAGCCGCAGCATATCCTCCATCAGTGATGTTAAAGATAATTTTGTTAGGCGAAGCTGATGGTTTAGTATCGAGTCGTAAAATTGCAACGGCTTGTGAAACGAACATCTTATTTATGAGTTTATCGGGATATGTGCAACCTCACTACACTTCTGTCGCTTCTTTTGTTGCTCGTATGAGCGAACAAATAGCGCCTCTATTTACGCAAGTGTTGATGATATGTGATGAAGAAGGATTAATTGCTCGCAATATGTTTGCCAGCGATGGCTGTAAAATAAAGTCTAATGCAAGTAAAGAGTGGAGTGGTACTTTTGCAGAGTTAGAGCGCAAGCAACTTAAGTTAGAAAAAGCGAGTCAACGTATTCTTGAGAGGCATCAATCACAAGATGATTGTGGTGAAGAGCAGATAGAGCATGACTTAAAACAAAAAGCTAAACTTGATAGAAGTGCTGCTAAAATTGCTGATTATCTCGCAACAAAAGAACAAAAATATGGCAGTAAAGGTAAGCCGGTTAAAAGTAATATTACCGATCCTGACAGTGCCAAAATGACGACATCGAAAGGTACTATTCAAGGCTACAATGGTATTGCTATTAATGATGATAAACACCAAGTCATTCTACAAGCCCAAACATGGGGCTCTGTGGGAGAGCAACAAACGTTAGCACCTGCCATCAAACAACTCGATGCTGAATTTTTGAGACTAGGTACTTCGGATAGTTTATCCAAAGCAAAGTTTACCGCAGACAGTGGTTTTCACAGTGAAGCTAATATGAAATATCTTGCGGGTACAGGACTTGATAGCTATGTTGCAGACACTCAATTTAGAAGTCGAAATCCGTTATTTAAAGTGAGTGAAACGTATCACACAGAACAAGAGAAACGACGATTAAAACGTAGTAAAGGTAAACCAAGACGCTTTAGCTCAGCCGACTTCCATTATGATGAGAAAGATAAATCTTGTCGTTGTCCTGCTGGTAATATTATGTGGTGTAGTGGTGATTACTTCAAAAGTGGAGAGCGACTATATATTAGGTTCGTTGGTTACTTAAAAGATTGTAAGGCTTGCCCATTACAAAGCCAATGCATGGGTAAAGCACCTTTAAAAATAGGTAGGCAAGTGCAATTCAAAAAGAATTGTAAAGAAGAAAAACTATCGTATACCGATAAGATGCGCATAAAGATAGATAGTCCAATGGGTAGAAGGCAATACAGTAAAAGATTAGGCACAATTGAGCCGGTATTTGCTAATATTAGCGTAAATAAAGGCATGAATAAATTTACGCTTAGAGGCCAAGAAAAAGTAAATAGTCAATGGCAGATGTACTGTCTTGTTCATAATATAGAAAAGCTCAGAATAGCACTTCACTAGACCCACGTTACCCACTTATAGCCAGTAGTATTCTCTCGAGACAGCCTAAATAGTCATGATAAGCCAAGTGATCTCTATTTATCCTGAATAATATTAACAATAAAACTTATTTTGGATAATTGAATGTTTCTAATTGTTAAAGTAGTAACTTATCGTTAAAGTATAAATATTAATCAAAAACAATAAATAGAGGTTAATTCTACAGCCTCGTTATATTTTTTAAATTAGTTTTATCTGAATCGCCATATTGAAAACCACAAGGAAAAAGAAAATGCATGCAGTCGCACCTTATTTGTTTAGATGTTTTAATAACAATTTAGAAGGAAGAAGGGAAGAACGTTATAGCACTTTAGATAAGCTTGGTGATAACGATCTATTCTATATTTTACGAGATTTTTTGGTAGCTAGGACTGGTGCATATGAAATGATTGATGAATCCAAACAAGTCTATCAATTTGAGGATCTACAAGTAGACGAGAATAAAAGAGAAATATACGGATGGTTTAATGTTGGCAGTTATGGAATGAAAACAGACATTATTAATGTAGCTACTGGTAAAGTTGACTTTGAAAAAGCAAAAAATAATGCTGAAATAATAAAACATTATGTACATTACTTTATTCCTCGAGGGTTTAATGAAGGTATGGCATTTATGCACTCATATCGAGGCATCGGTGTAAAAACTCTATTCTATACACTGTTTTCTCAGTATTTTAAAAATTTGACAAAGTTATCGATTCAAATGAATCCATTAGCTTATGATAAGGCGATTAATGCATGGCTCGATGCAACGGCCAAAGAAGTTAAGTTAACAAAATTTGTTGGTTTGACTGATATCGCAGATCAAGTCCGACTACTTGGACATGGTGAACAGGAATTAATTATAAAACCTCCGAGACGAGGAGGACTGGGGAAGTTGAGAGACTATTTGAATGAAGATAGCCACCATAGAAAGGCAGTAGAAGTTCTGGGGGAGTTCGGTTCTCAAGTAAAAACTGTGGTTGAAATAGATGGAAAAAGAAGAACTTTCAATGTAGGTAGAAATAAAACAAGTGCCTTATGTGAAATTGAAGTTGAAGAAGATATTATCGGTGAAGATGGAGTACCAGATTTGATTAAGATTAATGGCTGGGTCCGAGAGATCGTTGCAGAATATGCTCAAACAATGTATCCAGGATTACAAATTGAGGTAGCTTAAAATGAGTTCTAAAATTAATATATGGTCAATTGTTACTGGCCACATAAAAACTTTCCGCAATGCATCTGATAATAAAGTTAGTGTTTCTGACTACGTTACTTTTTATATTGCACCTGCGGCAATAGCTGTACTTTTTGCATATTTCGGTATTAAAGTGACTAGCGATGCAAATTCTTTGCTTGTAAATTTTGGAGCTATATTTACAGCTCTGTTATTAAGTGTTTTGGTTTTAGTTTACGAGCAAGGTGAAAAATTAAGAGGGGTTGTTAACGACTCAAAAAAAGACAATATAACCTTGAAAAAAAACTTACTAGAACAATTATATTTTAATATTTGTTATGCCATTGTAGTGTCGGTTTTTCTAGTTTTCCTTTGCCTTGTATATACGTTTTTACCTGATAAGGCTTGTGTAATTTCAATGAGTAATTTTACAGTAAACTTTGATTTAAAGCTGTTTATAGTTTCACCTCTAATTTTGGTAGTAGTGCTCAATTTACTTTTAACCATCCTCATGGTTGTAAAAAGGATGCATACGCTTTTAACCATAAAAATATAATAAACAAGGATAGGTGTCGCGTAGCCGACACCTTATCTGGTTGTTGAACAAGCCCGTCAAGGATCGCTTCTTATATAGTAAATAGTGAAATCAGAGGGAAGTTTAGGTGTTTTCTTGAGGTGAGTTTTATCTACATACGATCATTACTCAATCATATCAAAGGCTTATTGTATTTTTATTTCTTTATCGGCATCCCCTTAATGGTTTCGATCTCGGTCAAAAACTAACAATTCACAAGCCAGTCTCAGAAAGCTTCAGTCGATGAAATCCGACTAATTTCATACTGTGTTGACAGCATGGGCAAATATGAACGGCGTGACCTTTTGCTTCATTTTCAACAGATGGCGGCTTGACGAACAAGCCTAATATTAATTGAATTTGTAAGTGCAACTTTTTTAATTTTCCAATAACTTCAATACAAGCGGACTTTTAAATGTCGCTGAATATGTTGTTCTTTTCTTGTTCATTTTAATTCTCCTATTTTTGGAAATGTTAATTAAATAGGAATAAGAGTGTTAATTTTATTGTTTAAATTCCTTGGAGTATTATATTAGATGCTAAATTAATCCTCCTAGTCTATTGACTAATTCTTACTAGTGGCGTACTATTACTGTCAATAGCGCCTAGACCACTGAAACTAAATAATGTTTAGTTTCATGTCTGGGCCTTCTTATTTCTGGAGATTAGTAAATTGCCTATCGAAGGTGCTAAACCATTCAAAGAGTACAAGGAACTAATTGCTACCTTAGAACAACGAGGTATGATTGTTGTTGATTCTGAAAGGGCTACAAGAAAAATTTCTCAGGTAGGATATTATCGATTAAGCGGGTTTTGGTATCCATGTAGAGAAATGGAATTTGATACAAAAGGCAATGCAGTCAAACAATATGGGAAACCGAAACGGTTAAATAAGTTTTTACCTACAACATATTTTGATGAAATTTTTAAGTTATACACTTTAGATAAAAGGTTACGGTTTTTATTGTTAGATGGTATTGAGCGGATAGAAATTAACTTAAAAACTGTTCTTGTACATGAGCTTGGTAAAATTAATAAGTTAGCTTATAAAGATGAACACTTCATTAATCCAACTCAGCTCAAAGATTACGAACAAAAAGGTAAGAGTAGAAACTCATGGAAGGAATGGAGTAAACGCCAACAGGCGGAGCTGTCTCGAAGTAAGGAAGATGCTATTGTTTGGCATACAAAATCGAAGAAAGCAATTCCAATCTGGGTTATCGTGGAAGCTTGGTCTTTTGGAACATTATCTAAATATTTTGAGTTACTAAAGCGATCTCATCAAAATAATATTGCGGCTAGACTTGGTGTAAGCAACTCTGCTTTACTTGTTAGTTGGTTACGAGAAATAAATATCTTAAGAAATAGGTGTGCTCACCATACGCGAGTTTGGAATCAAACGCATAATAATGCAATTGGTATCCCCAGCAGTAATAGTGAAGACTCTTTATATTTCGCTAACTTCAATTTATCCACTGAAAGTAAAAAGAAACTCTATAGCCTAATCGTTATTATTTGGTATTTAGTTCAAAAGATAGGCCCTAATTCCGATTGGATTCAACATGTCATTGATGAAATTGATAACTTTCCTGACTTACCAATCAACTTTATGAAAGCTATGGGCATTCCAGAAGCTGGATTGTCAATCGATCTTTTTTTGCTGACCACAGAAAAAGCATATAATAAACAATGATAGGTGTCGCGTAGCAGGCACCTTACTGGGCGCGGAACAACCCCGTTCAAGAAGTGCTTCTTATAGAGTAAATAGTTGAATGAGTATACCGACCCACAGAGTCAATACAACTATTTGAGTCGATATAACAGTAAGGTGAGCCTTATTAGTGATCCCTTGTATAAATAAGATTAAGAGTTTATTTTTAAGTCAAATCTAAGCAAAATTCAATGCTCACTTATGAAAAATAAAATTTCAAAGGACGTAAACGTTTTGAATTGTTAAAAGAAAACAACTCAGTTAAAGTGTTCTTTATAATAAAAAATTAATAAAACGAGTAATTCTACAGGCTCGTTATATACCTTATTCATAACAATTTAGATGTGTTGAAACTAAATGATAGATGCTCCAGAAAAAACAAAGTCTCTTATGAGCACAATGGAAGAATATCTTCCTATACCTGTGATCACAACCCTAGAAATTATTGATTATTTACGTGGGAAAGGCATGATATTATCAAAGGGTTTTATTTGTAAAATTAAAAAATTGCATTACCTTGGTGATGACGGTGGTATATGTTGTGCACTTAGTCTGCCAACTGCAACGGATGAGTTTTTAATTGTTTCACTTACACACTTACGAATTAGTAAACAACATAAGCTTGCTAGAAAAATTATTAGTTATCAAAATAAACGAGTTAAAAAACTAGCACGATAACTGTCTGGGGCATATACCAAGCTCTGCAAACGGGAAAAATACAGTTGCTTGTTTTTACGGAGCTTAACATTTTAACTAACAATATTGCCCGTATAAACTGGCGTTATATTTTAGAAGTAAAATAAACTACAAATAAAAGGATCTTCATCATTTGTAATATAAAGTCAATAATAAATAATGCTAATGAAGCGGCCTTTGTTGTTTTGTCGCAAGCAATGATAGCTGCTGATCAAGGCACTTTTGCCGTAGGTGGGTGTATTGTCGAGAATAGTAGTGGGCGGGTACTCCAGGCTATGGCTAATAATGTATTAAAACCTCTATCTACTACTGGTGCGGTTTTCACTTACGATCCAACTGGCCATGGAGAGCGCCAATTGGTTTCTTGGTACTATGCCAATAAAGTGTCAATGAAGCTCCCAGAGCCAGAAGATCTAACGGTTGTGACGACCCTTGACCCATGTGCGATGTGTGCAGGAACATTATTGACTGCTGGCTTCAATGTTGCCGTCGTAGCTATTGATGATTTTGCTGGAATCAATTATGACAAGTCATTCTCTTTTGCTGATTTACCGATTAATCTTCGCTCTTTAGCCAAAGCTAAATTCGGTTATTATGCATGTGGAAACAAAGATCTAGATCCAAGTATTTATGTTAGAGGATACGTAGGTGGATCTGATGTAGTGTTTAACAGTTCCATTGTCAATGCAGAGGCTCTAGTGGGCTGCGCTGATATTTTTCAGGCTAGTGTAAATACCGTCCGTGATAATAGCTCAGATTCTGGGTTAGAGCCTAGTATGCTTTCTAATCCTGCAGATCTTGCCAATGATTCAGCGATTAAAATGTCATTTAGAAAAGTTTATCCTAATGCATTTAAGTTGAGCGTACCCAATAGCCGCCTCCCAGATACAAACTTATATAATCTTCTGGTAGATGTTAGGGATTCAGTAGCAGGTGCAAAAAATTCCGTAGCATTTCTTGATCCGTTTGGAAATGTTGTTCTCTGTTTTGCTGACAGCTTCGAAGTGAGTCCGGTGCAAACTGCCTTCATGAACGTGACTCAATACTACGCGACAATACGTTATGAATTAATGAATGATAAAGAAATATACGCAGAGGCAACAAAGACGTTAACTCACCCTAAATATGGAACTTTTGTATTTCTAAATGCGCCTAATCCATCTGATCCAGCCACTGTCATGATGTTAGGTGCATATGGCTCGACTATGGAAGGGCCAGTGCCGCAGGTATTTCCTGCAAATCTTCAGTACTATAATTGCCCTCAAGAAGGTACAGTGGAAGAACTTGCGTCTTTAATTATGAATTTGCCACCTTTTTATACTCAATTAGCACAGTTATCAATTATGCAGACAGCAGTTAGCCCAGCATGACAAATCGTTACATTGAGGCAAACTAATATGAGCTGGACTTTAGGATATCTGGACTAGGTGTGCGCGGTAATGCTCGCCAAAAAATACAAAGAAAGGTTTTTATGAAAGACATTGAGATCAAAAATAGTGAATACTTTTCGCAGGTTTTCCATGGCCTGGATTTATCTTATAAAAAAATAGAATTGACAATATTTGAGGATTGCACGTTTAATAAGTGTAATTTTTCAGAAGCTGTTTTCAATAAAAGTAAGTTTATTGATTGTCAGTTTTCACAATGTAATCTAAGTATTGTAAAAATAGAATTTAGCAAATTTTCAGATGTGGTTTTCGATGAATGTAAAATAATTGGGGTAGATTGGACTACAGCTTCTTGGGCAAATATAAAATTGTGTTCACCAATCAAGTTTTATACATGCATTATTAACGATTCAATTTTTTTTGGTCTTAATTTGGCTGAGATTGTTATTGAAAAATGCAAGGCGCATAATGTAGATTTTAGGGATGGTGATTTTAGTGATTCAGAGTTTTCTCATACCGACTTTCAAGAAAGTATATTTAATAAAACAAATCTTTCAGGAGCCAATTTTATTGGAGCCATAAATTACAATATAGATATTAACTTTAATAATATTAGCAAAGCAAAATTTAGTCGTTATGAGGCGATAACGTTGCTTGATAGCCTTGATATAGAGTTAGTTGACTAGCAAGTTGTAAGATAATAGCCTAACAAACACATAAACTCTAAAATTTGCTACGGTGTCACTTCGTAAATTCTGGTTATGAAGGCGGTGGGTGATGTTTTTTTAGTATGATGTCTGGTTATGCGTTATGCTTCATCAGTCATGTTATTTAGTTGTATTGTGTTTGGTTATTAATTGCTTTATGGTATTTTTTAACGCGAGCTGCGCTTGTTTTTTACCGCTATATCCGAGTTGTTTGCAGATTTGCGACCAACTGTGATTTTGTAACACTTTGGCAATGCACAGTTTTTGTTGCCCCTCTGAGAGCGTTAGTAAGTTTTGCGTGACGAGCAAGCCCGCAAGGTCAAATTCGACAGATTGATAAGGACGTTCACCCTCAAGGTAACTGTGCAATGTGGCTGTTTTAATGATATCACAGCTTAATTTATTTTTAAGTAACAGCAGTGCCAACAAGGGGTCAAGGGATTGTAAATGCCGGCTTAATTGAAAAGGAAACTGTGTTGCAAATTGCCCCGAAATCTTTTTATTAAGTGCTTTGCCTTTGCGACTAAGGGGCAAGCTCATGATCAAAGAATATGCACCGCTACTTTTATCTTTTGTTGCCCCGATGCGTAAGGGTGAAAAATCAAGCTGTTGCCAAAATCGCGTAAGCTGCTCTGTGGCGCCAAAAGAGCTGCAAAGATCATCAAATTTATTTTTAATTGCCCACTGTTTAAGATGCTCTATAAAGCGGCTGCCTAAGCCGTTATTTTGTTGACTTGGGTAAATTGCAATGCGTTGGATCCGCGCAAAGCTGAGTGAACTTGCTTTTTTAAATCCACTATGAAATGTCAATGATTGCGGTACTAAATTTCCTTTGATGCGCCGTTTACCTTTATATATATCATCAGATAATAGCTCATTAATTTGACCTTCACGATTGATGAGAGCGACCCCTAAAATCTGCTTTGATTGTTGCAATACAAAAATAGAAATATTAGTTTCATTTAATAGCATTGTCAGATCAGAAGGCTTTGTTTGATAGTGCGCGTTAACTAATAAAGCAAAAATAGTTTGCAATAATTTTTTGTCGTGTACAAGCAGTTGCGCTGGAATTTGTTGAAACTCAAGAGCTTGATGGTGATTATAACATGGCGCTACGCTGTTAAATTGGGTGAGGCAAATACTAGTTAGGGTAAAAGATTCTAAAGGATCATGTTCTGCCCAGCGAATTGCCTGGGTTAAATGATACTGCCTGTATTGTGGTGATAATTGTTTGAGTCTTGCTTGAAAACGCAAAGCAAAACCACGGCCAGATCCCTCATAACCGTGTAATGTACTGGAAAATATCAAACGAGTGTAGTGTGTGCTTAGCGTTTCGAGGAGCGGGACAGGCAAGGCCGCTGCTTCGTCTATGATCAATAAATCAGTGTTTGGTTTCTCAGTGAGTAGGACATCGGGTGCAATAAATTGTAGCGATTGCGATAGGTCAAGCGAGTGTAATGCATAGTTAACTAATTGAAAATCAGCTAATAATTCCGTGGCATGTTTAAAAGCTATGCTAACTGCTTGTTTGTTTGGCGCGCAAATTAAAATATGTTTGCAACGCTTGGCAAGTAATAACTGTGCGCAAGCAATCCCTAAGGCGGCTGATTTTCCGCGACCTCTATTAGCAGTTAAAAGAAGTGGCCGGCGTGAGTGACCGGTGACGGTTTTTTTTATCGCTACAATAGCATCGTTTTGATCGTCTAAATTAAGAGCATGAATCGTTTGTTTGTCAATTTTTGCAGCAAGCGGTGTGAATTCAATGGGGTTATTTTGTGCAAAAAAAACAAAGCAGGATTGCGCTAATTGTTTACTAATATACTGATAAAAAAAATCATTTTTATTAATGCATTGTGGTGTAAGTAATATCAGCAAGCCACCGCCTTTTAACGTGCCCTCTGCTCCAGCGAACTGATTTGCGTCAAAATTAAGTAGGGCATTAATGATCAGTAAGTCGGTTTCTTGCCCCAAGATATTGTTAAACGAAATAGAGGTTATTTCAGTTGGAGCACTTCCGAGCCAAAAGTAAGTTGTATTGAAGGTCTTGATAATTAACTGCGCGCGATCAAAACACCATTGGGTTTCCCCTTCAAGGCGAATAACTTGGCGATGGTTATTAAGCATAGCAAGCTTGCGATGGGCGATAATGGCTTGAATAAATGAGGACAATAGGATCTCCAATGGTAATAGTAGTATACCCCCATCTGACCGGAAGATGCAAAGCTCGCAGGGTAACGCTGCAAAAGACAGTGTAATTTGGGTATTTGAGGATAATTAAAGCATGCAATTTAATAAGGAGCGGAGGTCAATTAATGGGCCTAGTTTATTTATTTTCACAAAATATTTAAAAAGAGTTGCGCTCGATAAATTTTGGTGTATTATACGCCCTCTTACCGAAGAGGTAAGTGGGCGATATGCCCCATAATTAAACTAGTCAGTGAATGAATGCTGATGTGAAGGTTTATTATAAAAAGCTCTCGATTAGAGAGCATTATAGTTTGAATGTGCACTTAAGGTTTACCTCCGGTATATCATTAGGTGCATGTTTGTATGTTGTATTTTTAACTTATTGGAGCTTGGGTCTATGCAGAACCAAAGAATCCGTATCCGTCTCAAAGCATTTGATCACAGGCTGATTGACCAGTCAACAGCGGAAATCGTTGAAACTGCAAAGCGCACAGGTGCTCAGGTACGTGGTCCTATCCCACTACCTACTCGGAAAGAGCGTTTCACAATACTGATATCACCGCATGTTAATAAAGATGCGCGTGACCAGTATGAGATCCGTACGCACAAACGCTTAATCGATATCGTAGAACCAACTGAAAAAACTGTTGACGCACTTATGAAGTTGGATCTAGCTGCTGGCGTTGATGTTCAAATCAGGCTGGGTTAATAGAAATAGAGGTATTACAATGTCAATCAGTTTAGTAGGTCGTAAAATTGGAATGACTCGTATCTTCACAGAAGGTGGTGTTTCTATTCCAGTCACAGTTCTTGAATGTACGCCAAATCGTGTTACTCAAGTAAAAACACTTGATACTGATGGCTATCAAGCTATTCAGGTAACAGCGGGCTCTAAAAAAGCAAGCAGTGTAAGTAAACCAGAAGCTGGACACTTTGCAAAAGCAGGGGTTGAAGCTGGTCGCGGTCTTTGGGAATTTCGCCTAAAAGAAGGCGAAGGTGCAGATATCAAAGTGGGTGCAGAGCTAAGCGTTGAGCTTTTCAATGATATAAAGAAAGTAGATATTACAGGGCAGTCTAAAGGTAAAGGTTTCCAAGGCGGCATTAAACGCTGGAACTTTTCGATGCAAGACGCGACTCACGGTAACTCATTATCTCATCGATCCAACGGGTCGATTGGTATGTGTCAAACGCCAGGTCGTGTCTTTAAAGGCAAAAAAATGTCTGGCCACATGGGTGCTGAGCGTGTTACGACTCAAAACCTTGAAGTTGTTCGCGTAGACCTTAAACGCAACTTACTGCTCATTAAAGGTGCAGTACCTGGCGCGAAAAACGGTAATGTGTTCATTAAATCTGCTGTTAAAGCATAACCAAGGATTCAGTAATGGAATTGGTATTGAAAGATGCACAAAGTGCACTTGAAGTTTCTGACGCTACCTTTGGACGCGAATTCAACGAAGCCTTAGTACATCAGGTTATCGTTGCGTATGCAGCTGGCGCTCGTCAAGGAACTCGTGCTCAAAAAAATCGTTCTGATGTTCGCGGTGGTGGTAAGAAGCCATGGCGTCAAAAAGGAACAGGTCGGGCGCGTGCTGGTACAATCCGTAGTCCAATTTGGGCTGGTGGTGGTGTAACATTTGCTGCGCGTCCACAGGATCACAGTCAAAAAGTAAATCGTAAAATGTACCGAGGAGCTGTGAAGAGTATTTTGTCTGAACTTGTTCGTCAGCAGCGTCTAATCGTTGTCGAAAACTTTGTTGTTAAAACACCAAAGACAAAAGAGTTAAAAGCGAAGTTAAAAGAAATGGATCTTAAAGATGTTTTGATCATCACTGAAGCATTAGATGATAATTTATTTTTAGCATCGCGCAACTTGTATAAAGTTGATGCGCGAGATGTGCAAGGAATTGATCCTGTCAGTCTCATCGCTTTTGATAAAGTCGTGATGACTGCCGATGCAGTTAAAAAACTTCAGGAGGATCTCGCATGATAAGTGAAGAGCGTTTATTGCAAGTCATCCTAGGGCCACACATCTCAGAAAAAGGTACTTTAGCTGCTGAAAAAGATAATACTATCGTTTTCAAAGTTGCAAACTCTGCCACTAAGGCCGAAATTAAAATGGCAATTAAAAAGCTGTTTGAAGTTGAAGTGACTGGTGTTCGCACACTTAACGTGAAGGGTAAAACCAAGCGTACAGGGCAACGTATGGGTCGTCGTAAAGACTGGAAAAAAGCATATGTCACTCTGGTTAAAGGTGCTGACATTGATTTCACTGCTGTTGAGCCGAGGAATTAATTATGGCTATTGTAAAATGTAAACCTACCTCGCCAGGTCGTCGCCACCTCGTTAAAGTGGTTAATCACGAACTGCACAAAGGTAAGCCATACGCTCCGCTGTTAGAGTCAAAATCTAAATCAGGTGGTCGTAATAATGGTGGTCGTATTACGGTGCGTCATATCGGTGGTGGTCATAAACACCATTACCGGATTATTGACTTGAAGCGTAATAAAGATGGTATCCCTGCAAAAGTTGAGCGTTTGGAATATGATCCAAATCGCAGTGCAAACATTGCACTTGTACTTTATGCAGATGGTGAACGTCGCTATATTTTAGCACCGAAAGGGCTGACAGTTGGCGATGAAATAAATTCTGGTGATGATGCAGCAATCCAAGTAGGTAACTGCTTACCATTGCGTAACATCCCAGTAGGTACAACAGTTCACGCGGTTGAGATGAAACCTGCTAAAGGTGCGCAAATTGCACGTTCAGCTGGAGCATACAGCCAAATTGTAGCGCGTGATGGCGCGTATGTGACACTGCGTTTACGTAGTGGTGAAATGCGTAAAATTCCAGTTGATTGCCGTGCAACAATCGGTGAAGTTGGTAATGCAGAACATATGCTGCGCCAATTAGGTAAAGCAGGTGCTACGCGTTGGCGTGGTATTCGCCCTACCGTCCGGGGTGTTGTAATGAACCCAGTTGATCACCCACATGGTGGTGGTGAAGGAAAAACATCGGGTGGTCGACATCCTGTTTCTCCGTGGGGAGTGCCAACTAAAGGTTACAAAACTCGTAAGAATAAGAGTACGGATCAGTACATTGTTCGTCGTCGTAAATAAGAAATAAGTAGAGGTATCGCCATGCCACGTTCTCTCAAGAAGGGTCCATTTATCGACCTACACTTGCTGAAGAAGGTAGAGAAAGCGATGGAAAGTGGGGAGAAAAAACCAATTAAGACTTGGTCTCGTCGCTCAATGATCGTTCCAGATATGATTGGTCTAACCATCGCTGTCCATAACGGGCGTCAACACGTGCCAGTATTTGTAACTGATGAAATGGTCGGTCAAAAACTGGGTGAATTTGCACCAACTCGTACTTACCGTGGCCATGTCGCGGATAAGAAAGCGCAGAAATAGGAATAATTATGGAAGCTTTAGCTAAACATTTATTTGCCCAGTCTTCTGCTCAGAAAACGCGTTTGGTTGCGGATCAAATTCGTGGTCTTCCAATTGACAAAGCACTAGAACTTTTAACATACAGCCCGAAGAAAGCCGCTGTTTTGGTTAAAAAAGTTGTAGATTCAGCAATAGCAAACGCCGAGAATAATGAAGGCGCAGATATTGATGACCTTTCAATTACAAAAATATTTGTAAATGAAGGACCAACAATGAAGCGTGTCATGCCGCGTGCGAAAGGTCGTGCAGATCGTATAAAGAAACGTTCTTGTCACATCACAGTAGTCGTATCAGATAGGGGTTAAGCAATGGGACAGAAAGTTCATCCTAACGGTATTCGCCTAGGTATCACTAAAGCTTTTAGCTCTAATTGGTATGCTGGCACAAAAGAATTTGCTGATAATTTATACAGTGATTTCGAAATTCGTAACTTTTTAACAAAACAATTGAAAAATGCTTCTTTGTCTAAAGTTGCTATTGAGCGCCATGCAAAAAGTGTTCGCGTGACGATTAGCACAGCGCGACCTGGAGTTGTCATAGGCAAAAAAGGCGAAGATGTTGAAAAACTGCGCATAAAAATTGCTGAAATGGCAGGTGTTCCAGCGCAGATTAATATTTTAGAAGTTCGTAAACCTGAAGTTGATGCAAAACTAGTCGCTGATTCTATCGCTTCTCAGTTAGAACGTCGTGTTATGTTTAGGCGTGCAATGAAGCGCGCAGTACAAAATGCAATGCGTCTTGGTGCAAAAGGCATAAAAGTTCAGGTAAGCGGTCGTTTAGGTGGTGCAGAAATCGCACGCGCTGAATGGTATCGTGAAGGTCGCGTACCTTTACATACCCTTCGTGCGGACATCGATTATTCAACATCTGAGGCTGCAACTGTATACGGAATTGTCGGTGTTAAGGTGTGGATATTTAAAGGCGAGATCCTTGGTAGTTTACCCCTTGAGGTTGAGCCGCCATCTAAACCAAGGCGTAAAGGTCGTGGTAAGTAGGAGTAACATCGAATGATGCAACCAAAACGTACAAAGTTTCGTAAAATGATGAAAGGCCGAAATCGAGGTCTTTCTAAAGGTACGGAAGTAAGCTTTGGCGAGTTCGGACTAAAGGCTGTTGGTCGTGGTCGAATTACAGCTCGTCAAATTGAAGCGGCTCGTCGTGCAATGACTAGGCATGTTAAGCGTCAAGGTAAAATTTGGATCCGTGCGTTTCCTGATAAACCAATTACTGGGAAACCGTTAGAAGTTCGTCAAGGTAAAGGTAAAGGCAATGTAGAATATTGGGTTAGCCAAACTCAGCCAGGTAAAGTCCTTTATGAAATGGAAGGCGTGCCTGAAAAGTTAGCGCGAGAAGCATTTGCGCTGGCGGCTGCTAAATTGCCAGTGAAAACAACTTTCGTAAAGCGTAAGGTGATGTAATGAAATCGAACGAACTTAAAAATAAAAGTGTTGAAGATCTTAATACTGAACTTCTAAGCTTATTACGTATGCAATTTAGTTATCGCATGCAATTAAGTAGTGATCAGCTGGAGAAGCCGCACGTTATTAAAAAAGTGCGTCGTGACATCGCACGAGTTAAGACAATATTAACCCAGAAGGTAGGTGTATAATGAGCGAAAAAAACACTCGAGCTCTTCAAGGTAAAGTAATCAGCGCAAAGATGAATAAATCTATCGTTGTTTCTTTCGAGCGTAAAGTGAAGCATCCGTTATACGGAAAATTTATGAGACGTACAACGAAGATACATGCGCACGATGAAACAAACCAATGTAGTGAAGGTGACATTGTACTCATAAGTGAATGTCGGCCGCTTTCTAAGACTAAATCTTGGACATTGGTAGAAGTAGTAAGAAAAGCTTAAAGTATTAATTTTTTCTTACATTTGATTAAAACGGTAATCATTTTTGATATTGCCGTTTTTAGGCTATCTTTTTGATGAAGTTAGTGGTATATTCCGCCCCTAATTATGCAATTACATTAATATTGCTTACAAATAGTACTCAGAAAAATGAGTTAGTTGAAGGTATAAGTTGCAGTACATGGTGACGGCTTTGATACAAATTTTTCGCAGATTTACTTATTTTAAGCAATAAAATTGATGAGTTTACTTTTGTGCAATTGGTATTAATAAATGCTATTAATACTGGCAGCATTGATATTGCTTACAAATATTATGCAGGAAATGAGTTAATTTAAGACAAACAAGCTCATTTTGACCCGTAAGATTGATAAGCTTATTTTAGTAAAATTGGTAAAATTGGTATAATTGGGCTAATACAACTCTATTAAAAAGTATTTAAAATAAAAAAGCGGAGCACTGTAATGATCCAAATGCAAAGTGTGCTTGATGTTGCCGATAACTCTGGCGCAAGACGAGTAATGTGTATTAAAGTCCTTGGTGGCTCGCATCGTCGATATGCAGCAATCGGAGACATCATCAAAGTATCGATAAAGGAAGCAATTCCTCGCGGTAAAGTTAAAAAAGGTGAGGTGTACTCAGCGGTGGTTGTGCGTACCAGAAAAGGTGTGCGTCGCCCTGATGGCTCTGTTATTCGTTTTGACCATAATGCTGCGGTTATGTTGAATGCAAGTAATCAGCCCATTGGAACGCGTATCTTTGGTCCGGTCACTCGTGAACTTCGTAACGATAATTTTATGAAGATAGTTTCACTGGCACCAGAAGTATTATAGGATCTTATATGGCATCTAAAATTAAGCGTGATGATGAGGTAATTGTTATTGCTGGGAAAGATAAAGGTAAAACAGGTAAAATTTCTACTGTGTTACCCAATGGCAAAGTGATCATCAAAGGTGTAAATCTTGTAAAAAAACATATCAAACCAAATCCGCAAGCTGGAATTGAAGGTGGTATTGTTAAGCAAGAAGCATCGTTAGAAATATCAAATGTTGCGATCTACAATTCGGAAACGAGTAAGGCAGATCGTGTTGGATTTAGAGTAGAAGACGGCAAAAAAGTTCGTTTCTTCAAGTCTAATAATGAACTTGTAAGTTAATTGGAGTTTACGATGGCGAAACTGCATAATCTTTATAACAAGAGCGTGGTGTTTGATTTGCAAAAGCAATTCGGCTATACGTCTGTTATGCAAGTCCCTCGATTAGAGAAAATCACCCTTAATATGGGTGTTGGTGAAGCACTATCGGATAAAAAAATCCTTGAGCATGCAACATCTGACATGGCGCTTATTTCAGGTCAAAAACCTGTGATCACTAAAGCGCGTCGGTCTGTGGCAGGTTTCAAAATTCGTGAAGGCTACCCGATTGGTTGTAAAGTAACATTACGTGGTTCACGTATGTGGGATTTCTTTGAGCGGCTGGTCATGATCGCAATCCCGCGTGTCCGTGATTTCCGTGGCCTCAATGTTAAGTCATTTGATGGTCGAGGTAATTATTCGATGGGTGTTCGTGAGCAAATCATTTTCCCTGAAATCGATTATGATAAAATTGATAAAATTCGTGGATTAGATATCACTATTACTACATCTGCTAAGTCTGATGAAGAAGGACGCGCATTACTTGCTGCGTTTAACTTTCCTTTTCGGAAGTAAGGTATAAAAAATGGCTAAACAATCAATGAAAGCGCGTGAAGTAAAACGTAAGAAGTTAGTTGCTAAGTTCGGTGAAAAACGTGCTGCATTAAAAGCGACGATTAGTAGTGTTCACTCTAGCGATAAAGATCGTTGGGATGCAGTTCTAAAACTTCAAACGTTGCCTCGTGATTCAAGCTCATCGCGTCAACGTAATCGTTGTAACGTGACGGGACGTCCACATGGTTATCTTCGTAAATTTGGCATGAGCCGTATTAAGGTTCGTGAGCATATGATGCGCGGGGAAATCCCTGGCTTGAAAAAAGCTAGCTGGTAATCAATTTAATCACGGAGTAAAAAGTTATGAGCATGCAAGATCCTATTTCGGATATGCTAACGCGTATTCGTAACGGTCAAGCAGCAAGCAAAGTATCTGTTAATATGCCGTCTTCAAAGCAAAAAGTTGCAATAGCAGCAGTGCTTAAAAAAGAAGGCTATGTATCGGATTACCTTGTTTCTGATGGCACAAAGCCTCAATTAGAAGTTACATTAAAGTATTTTGAAGGCAAAAAAGTTATTGATACACTAAAACGAGTTTCTCGTCCAGGGTTACGTATCTACAAGGGTGCATCTGATTTGCCAAAAGTTATGGCAGGTTTAGGTATCGCAATCGTTTCAACTTCTCAGGGTGTTATGACCGATCGTGCAGCGCGTAAAGCGTCTATCGGTGGTGAAATCATCTGTTACGTATCATAAGGAGTAGTATATGTCTCGCATAGCTAAGGCACCTATTACTGTTCCTGCAGGCGTAGAAGTTAAAGTAAACGGTCAAGAAATTATTGTGAAAGGTGGCAAAGGTGAACTGGTTCGTTCTCTTAACGATGCTGTTGTTGTTAAATTTGAAGATGGCATTTTGGGTTTTACACCAGTGCAAGGTGTTAAGGACGGATGGGCACAGGCAGGTACTGCGCGTGCTAACGTTAATAACATGATATGTGGCGTGGCAGAAGGTTTTAAGAAAACTCTTCTTCTTCAAGGTGTTGGTTATCGTGGACAAGTTAAAGGCCAAGAGGTACACCTAACATTAGGTTTCTCACACCCAGTGGTTTACAAGTTACCTAAAGGTATTACTGGAAAGGCGGTTAGTCAAACAGAAATAATGGTCGAAGGTGTTGATAAACAAGCGGTAGGTCAAGTCGCTGCAGAAATTCGCGCATTTCGTCCGCCAGAGCCTTATAAAGGTAAGGGCGTTCGTTATGCTGATGAAAACGTGCGTCGTAAAGAAGCGAAGAAAAAATAAGGTAACACTATGGATAAGAAAATATCTCGCCTACGCCGTGCGACTAGAACACGTAGAAAATTACGTGATCTAGGTGCTACGCGTCTAGTGGTAAATCGTACACCGCGCCATACTTACGCGCAGGTAATAACAAAAGATGCAAAAGTCATAGCAAGTGCTTCTACGCTTGAAAAAGAAGTCCGCTCACAATTAAGTAACGGTGGTAATGTTGATGCTGCTAAACTCATTGGAAAATTAGTCGCTGAGCGCACGGTTGCTAAAGGAATTACTAAAATTTCTTTTGACCGTAGCGGTTTTCAATATCACGGTCGCGTAGCTGCACTAGCTGAATCAGCTCGTGAAGCTGGCCTACAGTTCTAAGGGTAAGATGATGTCAAAAGAAGAATCGCAAACTGGTGATCTGAACGAAAAGCTAATCGCAGTAAACCGTGTTTCAAAAGTAGTTAAAGGTGGTCGTATATTTAGCTTTACTGCTCTAACAGTTGTTGGTGACGGGAAAGGTCGCGTCGGTTGTGGTTATGGTAAAGCACGCGAAGTGCCTGCAGCTATTCAAAAAGCGATGGAAAAAGCCCGCCGCAATATGAGCTCAGTCGAATTAAAAGGGAATACGTTACAGCATCCTATCAAGGGACGTCATTCAGGATCTAAAGTCTACATGCAACCAGCATCGGAAGGTACTGGTATTATTGCAGGTGGAGCTATGCGTGCGGTATTAGAAGTTGTTGGTGTACATAATGTATTATCAAAAGCTTATGGTTCAACCAACCCAATTAATGTTGTTCGCGCAACGCTTAACGCACTAGGGAATATGAATTCTCCAGAGCAGATTGCAGCAAAGCGTGGGCTAACTGTCGCTGAGATTGAGGGGTAATATCATGGCTACTAAAACGATTAAAGTAACGCAAACTAAAAGTACCATTGGCCGTTTACCGAGGCATCGTGCAACAATAAAAGGTCTCGGTCTACGACGTATTGGTCAGACAGTTGAGTTGGAAGATACTCCTTGTATTCGTGGTATGGTTAATAAAGTTTACTATATGGTTAAGGTTGAGGGGGAATTATGAAACTCAATACGCTATCTCCTGCAGAGGGCGCAAAGACAGCTGCTAAACGTGTGGGACGCGGTATCGGATCTGGATTTGGAAAAACTTGTGGCCGTGGTCATAAAGGTTTAAAATCTAGGTCAGGTGGTAAAGTACGTGTAGGTTTTGAAGGTGGTCAAATGCCGTTGAAACAACGTTTACCTAAATTTGGTTTTACATCACGTAAATCACAGGTGAGCTGTGAAGTTCGTTTAAACGAAATCGCCAAAGTAGAGGGTGATCTCGTCACTGTGCAAACGTTAAAGCAAGCTGGGCTACTTGCGAATACTGTTAAGTTTTCAAAAGTTGTTCTATCAGGTAAAATATCACGTCCAGTCACAGTGGAAGGCATTCGTGTAACCAAAGGTGCGCGTGCTGCAATTGAAGCTGCGGGCGGAAAAATCAAGGAATGATAGACAATGGCTAAAAAAGCTGGATTGTCTCCTAAGGCAATCAAGAGCAATAATTTAAGCGAACTTAAAAGACGTCTTTGGTTTGTTTTAGGCGCTGTGTTGGTGTTTAGGTTGGGATCATTTATTCCTATTCCTGGTATTAATTCCGTTGCTTTATCTGCTCTGTTTAACCAGCAGAAAGGTACTATCATTGAGATGTTTAACATGTTCTCTGGTGGAGCGCTTTCTCGTGCATCTATTTTTGCATTGGGTATTATGCCGTATATTTCGTCGTCTATTATTATCCAATTGCTAACAGTTGTGCATTCTCCTTTAGCCGAATTAAAAAAGGAAGGTGAGGCAGGTCGTCGGAAGATAAATCAATATACGCGCTACGGTACGTTAGTGTTAGGTACGTTTCAAGCAATTGGTATTTCAACAGGTTTACCTGCAATGGTGCCAGGTTTGGTCGAACATCCAGGCATAGCATTCTACATGATAGCAGTGGTAAGCTTAGTGACAGGAACTATGTTCCTAATGTGGCTAGGTGAACAAATAACTGAACGTGGAATCGGTAATGGTATTTCTATTATTATATTTGTCGGTATTATTGCTGGATTGCCAAAAGCAATTGGTAAAACAGCTGAACAAGCGCGTCAAGGTGAAATTCATCTTTTTATATTATTAGCGTTAGTGGTTATTGTTTTTACCACAATAGCATTTGTTGTGTTTATTGAGCGTGGTCAACGTAGAATTGTGGTAAACTACGCAAAACGACAACAAGGGCGCAAAGTTTTTGCAGCTCAAAGTACTCACTTGCCATTGAAATTAAATATGTCGGGTGTTATTCCTGCAATTTTTGCATCAAGTGTAATTTTATTTCCTGGTACAATCGCGCAGTGGTTTGGACGGTCTGAAGGTTTAAGTTGGTTAACGGATATTTCTTTGGCGCTTCAGCCAGGGCAACCGTTACATATGATGTTATATGCAGCAGCTATTATCTTCTTCTGTTTCTTCTATACAGCACTTACGTTTAATCCACGTGAAACTGCTGATAATTTGAAAAAAAGCGGCGCTTTTATTCCAGGTATTCGTCCGGGAGAACAAACATCACGTTACATTGATAAAGTAATGACACGCCTAACTTTAGCTGGCGCGTTATATATTACCTTTATTTGTTTGATCCCAGAGTTCATGATGATTGCAATGCATACGCAGTTCTACTTCGGTGGAACATCGTTATTAATCATTGTTGTCGTTATTATGGACTTTATGGCACAGGTTCAGACTCATTTGATGTCAAATCAATATGATTCTGTCTTGAAAAAAGCTAACTTAACGGATTACGGTAAATGATCGTATCTGGCAAGTTATACTAACTACGGAGTGTTGCAATGAAGGTTCGTGCATCCGTTAAAAAAATATGTCGTAACTGCAAAGTTATCAAGCGCAACGGTGTTGTGCGTGTTATCTGTGTAGAGCCGAAGCATAAACAACGCCAAGGCTGATCTGTATTTTGGATCTAATCGCTTAGATATATTAATTATAGTAAATAGCCTAAAAATTTTACAAGGTTAAATGTGCAATTCCTTTGGAGGATGTGTTGTCAAATAAAAAATCATTTACAGCGACGTTTATTTTGAATTGTTTTGTTTTTTTAGTAAATATTTGTAGGCTTTCTTATATCCATTTATTCGTTTAACGAAATGTTATTTTTATATTGTTGGATAAATCATTATTTGTAGAGTATCCTAACGGGCTTTTCACAAATTTATATTAATCATTAAGGAGTGCATAGTGGCCCGTATCGCTGGCATTAACGTTCCTGATCATAAGCATATCGTGATTGCATTAACTGCAATCTTTGGTATCGGTAAAGCAAATGCACGAAAAATTTGTGCTAAAACTGGTTTTGCTGAATCCACGAAGCTACAGGATCTGGAAGAAAAACAACTCGAAGCTATTCGAACTGAAGTCGCAAATTTTACCGTTGAAGGTGATTTACGTCGTTCTGAATCGATGAGCATTAAGCGTCTTATGGATCTTGGTTGTTATCGTGGTCTTAGACATCGCCGCAACTTGCCTGTGCGTGGACAGCGTTCTAAAACGAATGCGCGTACACGTAAAGGTCCGCGTAAAGCAATTAGAAAATAAGGGTAAGAGAAAATGGCTAAAACTGCAACTCGTGCTCGTAAGCGCGTTAAAAAGCAAGTGGCAGATGGTATGGCGCACATTCATGCTTCTTTCAACAATACAATCGTGACTATAACCGATCGGCAAGGTAATGCGCTGTCTTGGGCTACTGCTGGTGGATCTGGTTTTCGTGGCTCTCGTAAATCTACTCCTTTTGCAGCACAGGTGGCTGCTGAACGTGCAGCTGAAGCGGCAAAAGAATTTGGTCTTAAAAATGTAGATGTTTATGTAAATGGGCCAGGACCTGGTCGTGAATCATCGATTCGTGCACTAAACGCGGCGGGGTTTCGTGTGACAAGTATTACTGATGTCACTCCCATTCCGCATAATGGTTGTCGCCCATCGAAGAGGCGTCGAGTTTAATTGCACTGTTTTCTAGGTAATTGGAGAAAGAAAAATGGCTAGATATTTAGGTCCTAAGCTTAAACTTTGTCGTCGTGAAGGAACTGACCTGTTTTTAAAATCAGGTGTTCGAGCGATTGATTCTAAGTGTAAAATTGATAACGCGCCAGGGATTCATGGTGTGCGTAAATCGCGTCTATCAGACTACGGTTTACAATTGCGTGAAAAGCAAAAAGTACGCAGAATGTACGGAGTGCTAGAAAAGCAATTCCGTAATTATTACAAAGAAGCCGCACGTATACAAGGTAATACAGGTGAAAATCTTCTTCAACTTCTTGAAGGTCGTTTAGATAATGTTGTATATCGTATGGGCTTTGGCGCTACACGTGCTGAATCACGTCAACTTGTTAGCCACAAGGCTATTTCGGTTAATGGGAAGGCTGTGAATATTCCTTCTTTTAATGTTAAAATTGGCGATATTATAGCAATTCGTGAAAAAGCTAAAAAGCAAGACCGTATTAGCGCATCACTTGAAATTGCAGGCCAACGTGAAGTCATTGATTGGATTGAAGTTGATACAACAAAGATGGAAGGAGAATTTAAACGTCAACCTGAGCGGTCAGATTTATCTGCTGAGGTTAATGAACAATTAATCATCGAACTTTACTCTAAGTAAAGCTAACATTGCGTAGGAGAGGATATAAATGCAGGGTTCTGTAATAGATTTTCTAAAACCAAAACTCGTTGAAATTGAACAAATCAATCCAACTAGGGCAAAGGTGACTTTAGAGCCATTGGAGCGTGGGTTTGGCCACACGTTAGGTAATGCACTTCGTCGTATTCTTTTATCGTCTATGCCAGGTACAGCGGCAACTGAAGTTGAAATTGATGGCGTGCAGCACGAATATTGCACTAAGGAAGGTGTTCAAGAAGATATCCTTGAGATCCTTTTAAACTTGAAAGGTTTAGCTGTGAAGCTTGAGGGAAAAAATGAAGTCATTGTGACGATCAACAAAGTTGGTGTTGGTCCGGTAACTGCTAGTGACATTATTCATGATGGTAATGTAGAGATTGTTAACCCAGATCATGTGATCTGTCATTTAACAGGTGATACTGAAATCAGCATGCGTATTAAAATTGAGTCAGGACGTGGTTATGAGCCAGCTTCATCGCGTGTTCATAATGAAGAAGAAGAGCGTCCAATTGGCCGTTTATTAATAGACGCGACTTATAGTCCTGTAGAGCGAATAGCTTATAGTGTTGAATCAGCTCGTGTAGAACAGCGTACCGATTTAGATAAACTTGTTATTGATATGGAAACAGATGGCACACTGGAGCCTGAAGAAGCAATTCGTCGAGCATCAACAATTTTATCTGAGCAATTAGAGGCCTTTGTTGATTTACGCCCAGACAGTGAACCAGTTGTGGAAGAAAAAGAACCTCAGTTTGATCCTGTCCTCTTGAGGCCAGTGGATGATCTTGAGTTAACGGTTCGTTCTGCTAATTGTTTGAAAGCAGAAACTATTCAGTATATCGGTGATCTGGTACAAAGAACAGAAGTTGAACTTCTGAAAACACCCAATTTAGGTAAAAAGTCTCTCACTGAAATTAAAGATGTACTTGCAGCACGTGGAATGTCTCTCGGTATGCGGTTAGAAAATTGGGAATCAGCAAGTCTTGATGACAATTTGTCAGGTACTTAAATTTAACGAATATAAGGATTAGGTTATGCGTCATCGCCATAGCGGGCGTCAACTTAACAGAAACAGTAGTCATCGGTTGGCTATGTTTCGTAATATGGCAAGTTCAATTGTAGAGCATGAAGTCATTAAAACGACTGTCCCTAAAGCAAAAGAACTTCGCCGTGTAGTTGAGCCTTTAATTACATTAGCTAAAACGGATAGCGTTGCTAACCGTCGTCTAGCATTTGCTCGCACGCGTGATAGTGCTGTTGTAGCGAAACTATTTACAGAATTAGGTCCACGTTATGAAAGTCGCCTTGGAGGGTATACACGTATTATAAGATGTGGTTACCGTACTGGCGACAAAGCACCAATGGCATACATTGAGCTCGTTGATCGACCTGTAATTGCAGACGAAGAAGAGTAAATTTTTTTTTAAAGAAAAATTAAAAAATCCGAACATATGTTCGGATTTTTTTTGCAGCAAAGCTTAATATATGACTGCATAATGTTAATGAAATACAAAATTATGAGCAGAAAATCCTCCATTTTTTAATGAAAATTAGGAGCACTAAATGCCTAACATACGCTTAACACAATACAGTCATGGTGCTGGTTGTGGTTGCAAAATATCCCCTAAAGTATTAGAAAATATTTTAAAGTCTGATTTACCTAAATTTAATGATGCCAATTTATTGGTTGGTAATCAAACTAAAGATGATGCCGCTGTCTATAATATTGGCGGTGGCAAAAGTATTATAAGTACCACAGACTTCTTTATGCCCATTGTTGATGATCCTTTTGATTTTGGTCGTATTGCCGCAACTAATGCAATCAGTGATATTTATGCTATGGGTGGCAAGCCCATCATGGCAATTGCGATTTTAGGCTGGCCAATTAATAAACTCGATGCAGATGTTGCCGCAAAAGTGATAGATGGTGGGCGCTTCGTTTGTCATCAAGTCGGTATTTCCCTTGCTGGAGGACACAGTATTGATTCACCAGAGCCTATTTTTGGATTGGCCGTTACAGGCATTATTGATACAAAAAAAGTCAAGCAGAATAATCAAGCACAAGAAGGCGATTTATTGTTTTTATCCAAACCACTTGGTATTGGTATTTTAACAACTGCTCAAAAGAAAGGTTTATTAAAATCAAGTCATAAAAATATTGCCCGAGATACAATGTGTGAGTTAAATAAAATCGGCATTTCACTCGCTGAGCAAACCTGTGTACATGCGATGACGGATGTCACAGGATTTGGATTATTAGGGCATTTATCTGAGATTTGCGAGGGAAGTAATTTATCTGCAGTGATTGCTTTTTCTGATATTCCACTGCTTGATGGAATTAAAGAATATATTGAACTTGGCGCAATACCTGGTGGTTCACAGCGAAATTTTGCAAGTTATGGCGCTAAGATCTCAAAACTCAGTGATTTACAACGTACTATTTTATGTGATCCACAAACATCAGGTGGTTTACTGATAAGCGCTGCTCGCGATCAAGTTGATATCATTAAATTAGTGGCACGACAGCATGATGTTAATTTAACCATGATAGGCCATATGCAGGCTAAATCTGCTGATGTTCCAATGATTGTTGTTAAATAATATGGAAAATAATCAGGATCTGTATAAATCATTATTATTAGCAGATACGCCTTTAATTGATTTAAGATCTCCTGGAGAGTTCGCGCAAGGCAGCTTCCCAAGCAGTAAAAACATGCCATTAATGAGCGATGAAGAGCGAACTCTAGTTGGTACTTGCTATAAACAAAAAGGGCAAGATGCCGCGATTGAGGTAGGGCATAAGCTAGTTGAACATGATATTGCGCTACGCGTTGAACGCTGGGCGTTATTTAAAAAAAATAATCCTGGCGCATGGTTATATTGTTTTCGTGGCGGATTACGATCGCGGATCGTGGTCGAATTTTTAAAAGAAGTTGGCGTTGATATTGAGCCTGTGCCAGGTGGTTATAAAGCCATGAGACGCTATTTGATCGATCAGCTAGCAGTTGCACCATCACAAAAAAACCTTGTACTCGGAGGTTATACGGGTTGTGGAAAAACTCAGTTGATCCAATTACTTGAGAATGGACTTGATATTGAAGGACGAGCTAATCATCGAGGTTCAAGTTTTGGTAAAAAAGTGCAACAACAACCAACGCAAATTGCTTATGAAAATCAACTTAGTATTGACTTATTACGCATCCGCGAAACACAAAAATCATTTGTAATGGAAGATGAAAGTAAGTCTATTGGGCGAATTTTAGTGCCTTTAGGACTTTTTAAAACACTTAAAACATCTCCAATTGTGGTTATTAAAGATCCTTTTGAATTACGGTTAGCACGAGTACAAAGAGAATATTGCGATTTGATGAAACAACAGTATCAAGTGACTTTAGGCGAACAGCAAGGCTGGATAGCTTATAAAGAGTATTTGCATAATGGCTTATTTGGTATTCGTAAGCGATTAGGCTTGGAACGCTTTACTAAACTCACTAAGGTGTTAAATAATGCGTTGAAAGAGCAGATAAATACAGGGAATACTGAAGCGCATCAAAATTGGATCGTACCTATTTTAAAAAAATATTACGATCCTATGTATGAGTATCAACTTAAAAAGAAAGCGCATCGCATTGTTTTTACAGGTGATCATGAAAGCGTAAAAGACTGGTTAATATCAAAAAAATAGAGTGCATGTTTATATACTCATTGCCTGCGCTTGAAATGCTTGTGTGTGCTAAAGGAGAATAGCGTGACATGTCGGGATTGCGAAAATAATATTTGGAAACAAAAATTAGGTCGTTGTAAAGCGTGTATGTGGGTGAATTTTATAATATTGCTAGTGAGTGCTATGTCTTGCTATTATACTATGCAGGTAAACCCTAAATCAGTTGCTAGCATTGCGCTGCTAATGGCGTTGTTTTTAAGTTCTGTTTTGATGTTATTGCACTGTGTTGCTTTTATTTATTATTACTTTTATCCTCCTGTAAATGATACCAATTAATAGTGTTGCTCTAGCTCATTAAAGAAGCTAACCAATTTACTTTAGGGCTATTTTTACATCAATCGAGGATATTTAGCTACAAAATGAGGCTCTTCTTCGTAACTATTTTATATACAAAACAATCAGTTATGCATCTAATTACGCGTCTTTTCTGATTATCTAGTTCGTACCTGACGTTGCATTTTGAGGTAACATGGGTATAAAAACCGAGTTCGATCCAGAGCAGGCAAGGCTCATTGTTTAAGTATGCATCGTTATAAAATATCTATGATAATAACTTCCCTTCAATGTTAGGAATTAAGCACGCAACTAATTTGCCGATGTTATTTTGCATTTCCAGATAACATGGGCATATAACTGGTATTATTGTTATTATTGTTTTTTCGGCTTCAAGGATATTCTTTATGTCATTATTTTCACCTGCGGATACATTACAAGCATCGTATATCGATAAACCACTATCTGATTTATGGAATACTATTTCTCCCTTGTATATGGTTGATGAAGATGTTCTTTTGAAGCAGCTGATCCCACTTGCAAAACCATCTGATCAAGAGCTAGCATTGATTGAAAAAAAAACCACAGAGCTTGTTAATTGTGTGCGGCTTGATAAAAATGCTATTCATCTTATTGATGCGCTTTTACTTGAATATAGCCTTGATACGAAAGAAGGCATTTTACTGATGTGTTTAGCAGAAGCGTTAATGCGCATTCCTGATACAGCGACTGTTGATGCGTTAATTAAAGATAAACTGAGTGCTGCTAATTGGCAAGCGCATTTAAAAAATTCTGAGTCAGTTTTTGTTAATGCCTCTACTTGGGGATTATTGTTAACGGGAAAAGTAGTTAGTCTTGATGGTAATAAGCAAGAGAAATCAACGCATGTCATTAAACGCCTTGTCAATAAAATATCAGAGCCAATTATTCGTAAAGTGATGAGTAAAGCGATGAAAATTATGGGACATCAATTTGTCCTTGGTAGAAACATCAATGAAGCAAAAAAAAATGGACAGGTATTTTCTCAAAAAGGTTTTTTATATTCCTATGATATGTTGGGTGAGTCAGCGTTGACCAAGAGGGACGCCAATAAATACTTGCAGTCGTATCTTGATGCAATTGAAACGTTAGGTGCAATTGCAAATAATAAGGATGATTCAAGCGTTTCAATCAAGCTTTCTGCATTACACCCTCGCTATGAACAGGCAAATAAAGATCGCATTTTAAATGAAATGTTTGCAAGTGTTAGCGGGCTTATTAAGCGTGCAAGAGCGCTTAATGTCGCGATAACCATTGATGCAGAGGAAGCTGATCGTCTTGAGCTTTCGCTGATATTATTTGAAAAGCTATATCGCTGCGATGTTGCAAAAGGATGGGGGAAATTAGGATTGGTTGTGCAAGCATATTCGAAGCGGGCTTTAGCTGTTTTGACATGGCTTGCAGGGCTTGCTAAAGAGCAAGGTGATTGTATTGCTTTACGTTTGGTAAAAGGTGCTTATTGGGACAGTGAAATAAAACTATCTCAACAAAATGGCTATTTAAATTACCCTGTTTATACGCGTAAAGAGTCAACAGATGTTGCTTATTTAGCTTGTGCACGATTCTTGTTAAGTGCACATATGCAAGGGCTGATTTATCCGCAATTTGCAAGTCACAATGCGCATTCTATTTCTGCTATTGTCGCAATGGCAAGTCATGCAAATTATGAATTTCAGCGATTGCACGGCATGGGCGAAGCTTTGTATAAGCATGTTGTTTTAATGTATGGGTCAAAAGTGCGCATTTACGCACCGGTTGGCAGTCATAAAGATTTGCTGCCGTATTTAGTGCGCCGATTACTTGAAAATGGGGCAAATAGCTCGTTTGTAAATAGATTAATCGATGCTAAGTGCCCAATTTCTCAATTAATTAAGCACCCAGTGGATGCATTGCAAAGTCGTCCAACATTGCACAATGGTTTAATTTGTTTACCGACTGATATTTTTACGGATCGAAAAAACGCGTGTAGTGTAAATATTGATATTGAAAGTGAGGCATTGCCTTTTCAAGAAAAAATTGACATCCAGATGCAAAAACAATGGCTAGGTGGATCTCTGCTCAATGGAGAAAAAACATTAATTAACAAAAATAAAGCGCATGATCAACATCAGATAACCGCACCTTATGATCGCGCTATTAATGTTGGTGAAGTGATTTATGCTAGTGATAAAGACGTTGAAAAGGCGCTTGAAAATGCGTTTGGTTTTTATCCTACATGGTCAAATATAGCCGTTGAAGTTC
Organism: uncultured Psychromonas sp.; assembly: GCA_963682165.1. Classification (GTDB taxonomy): domain Bacteria; phylum Pseudomonadota; class Gammaproteobacteria; order Enterobacterales; family Psychromonadaceae; genus Psychromonas. Next base: position 858,656 of record OY821666.1, read on the forward strand.
GCGCCAGCTATTTACAAAAACTCGCTGATTTATTGGAAGACAATATGCCCGAGTTAATTACACTTTGTCATAAAGAGGCAGGTAAAACAATTCACGATAGTATTGATGAAGTGCGTGAAGCGGTTGATTTTTGCAGGTATTATGCGCAGCAAGCGATTGACAATTTTAGCGTGGCAAAAGATCTTGTGGGGTTTGATGGTGTAACGCGTAAAATTATTAGACAAGGTAAAGGCGTTTTTGTTTGTATTAGCCCGTGGAATTTTCCATTGGCTATTTTTTTAGGGCAGGTTTCAGCTGCATTAGTCAGTGGTAATACCGTTATTGCAAAACCTGCTGAATCAACGTCATTAATTGCTTATCGTGCGATTGAATTATTACTTGAAACAGGCATTGATAAAGAAGCTATTCAATTATTAGTTGGAACAGGAGCGCATATCGGCGCTCAACTAACATCTGATAAGCGCGTGACTGGGGTTGTTTTTACGGGATCAACGGCGACTGCGCAATGTATTAACAAAACACTTGCACAAAGAGAAGTCACGCCTGCAACGCTGATTGCTGAAACTGGTGGGCAAAATGTGATGATAGTTGACAGCACTGCGTTGCCTGAGCAAGTTGTACGTGATGTTATCCGCTCGGCATTTGCCTCGGCAGGACAACGTTGTTCGGCTTTGCGTGTTTTATTTATTCAAACTGATATTGCCGAGCGTGTGATTGAATTAATCCAAGGCGCGATGGACGAATTACAAGTTGGTTTGCCGTATTTACATTGCACGGATGTCGGGCCTGTTATTGATAAAAATGCCAAAAAACAATTATTAAATCATATTGATGCATTGATCAAAGATAACATATTGGTTAAGAAATTAAGCTTATCGATTGATTGTGATAATGGCGACTTTGTGCCGCCGACAGCGATAGAAATAAAAAATTTAAGCCAATTAAGCAAAGAAAATTTTGGCCCTATTTTGCATATTATTCGTTATAAAGCTACTCAATTAACTGCGGTTATTGATCAGGTGAATGCGGCAGGCTTTGGTTTAACTATGGGTATCCATAGTCGAAATGAATTAAATTACTTGAATATTGAAAAGTATAGTCGAGTTGGCAACTGTTATATTAATCGAGATCAAGTTGGCGCAGTTGTTGGCGTACAGCCTTTTGGTGGACAAGGGCTCTCTGGGACTGGGCCAAAAGCAGGTGGGCCTCGTTATTTATTGCGCTTTACAAAGAACGTTATGATTAAAAACTCACAAATAGTTTAGGGGGTAAATATGCAGTCAATGAAACAAGTTGAACTGGCAAACCAAGAGTGGGTTGCATGGAATAATGTAGGCGCAAATAAACGCGCAGAGTGTTTATTAGATTGGGCGAATATACTTTTAAAAGATCAGTCATTAGGTTCAATGCCGTCGAAAATGATCAACTATCAAATACAAGAAGCTTTACCTCTGATAGCGAAAGTTCAGGTAATGCCAGGTCCAACAGGAGAGAGTAATGAGCTCTATTGCAGTGGGCGTGGTACTTTTGTGATAACGTCTTGCGAAAGTGTGCCTGTGGTTGCCGTTGCAGGATTGATCGCTGGTGCGCTTATCGCTGGCAATTGTATTCTTTTGTGTTTGCCTAATAGTGAAAGCGCACTTGCCCATAAATTGGTGACGACGCTTAACTCAGTTGGCATCAAGGGTCATATTATCCAAATAGTTGATTTTAAGCATATTGATTATCTTATCGAAAATCAGAGCACGGCAGGCGTTGGATATGCAGGGGAGGAAGCACAAGCGCTACAAATAAATAAACAGTTAGCTTCTCGTGATGGTTTTATCGCGCAATTAATTGTGGAGAGTGATTTTAAACAATTTACTACCTTGGCTGATTGTTTTTTTGTTTATCGTTTCATTACTGAACGCACACGAACAATTAACGTAACCGCAGTGGGCGGGAATGCTAGATTATTGGCCCTTGGCAGTGGCGATAAATAGTAGTGATAAATAGTAGTGATTGTATTTAATCGTAATGTAGATAAAAACCTAGCGAATAACGGGCATGATCCAGGGGATGATTTATTAGGTGGCAGAGGAGGTAGCATCAAATGGCGGGGGATATTTACTCTCTCAATGATTAACTGCCGTCATCATTTACAAAAAAATAAAACACAAGCATTTTATCTATTTAGAGACTGTTCAATATTCTGTGTAAGTGAATCAGATATCTAAAACTATAATGTCCCAAAGAATTTAAACAGTAAAATTAATACTCTTATTCCTATTTGAGATAGTATATATCAAAATAGGAGAATCAACATGAGCAAAAAAAGAACAACTTACTCTGCAGAGTTTAAAAGTAAGCTTGTACTGGAGTTATTGGAAAATGAAAAAACAATAGCTGAGATTGCAAATGAAAATAATATCACCCCTAAGAATCTTCAGAATTGGAAAAAAATATTTCTTGGAAAACGCTGTTATTGCAATGGAGCCTGCTAAAGCTGTTAAAGAATATAAGCTGGAGCTTGTTGCAGCTTTAGACAAAAATTAAATGCTCACAAAAATTGTCGGTAAAATGACATCCTCGAAGGAATATACCTACCCAAAGAGTCAAGACAGTTATTTAATACTTCTTATTCCACAGTTAAGATACCTTTGATAAAGCTAAGTTAGCTTTAATTCCTTCTTGATAAACATTCATTTGTTTTTTATATTTCAATGTTTCATGAAATCGTGCGTGATTATAAAACTCAATGTAATCGGATACATCTTCTTGTAAATCTTGGATCGTTTCATATTCATTTAGATAAATACGGGAGCATTTTGTGCGTCGTAAAATATTTCAATACAAATATTATAAGTAGCTAGGCCTTTTCTATCCATTGAAATAGTGATCCCATTATTTTTTAATTTTTGAGTGTGCACCTCACTTGTATACTGACTTCCCTGATCTATATTGAAGATCTCAGGTTTGCCGTAAAGATCCAATGCGCCGTCCAAGAAGTTAATGCTCAGCTCACAATCCATCGTATTCGATATTTTGTGTGACAGGACGGCTTCGAATGCCAATCAATAACCCCAGCAAGCTAAACCATTGCACTTTTGACTTTTATGTAGGTTATATCTGTACGGCACACTTGATTAGCATGGGTATAGCTGTATTTCTCGTGTTGTTTATTGGGTACGGTGGTTGTTACTTGATTAACCGCTAAAATAGCCTTTAAACCCAGCTCCTTTCGATAGGTTGCTACCGTGTTTAAAGATGACTTGACTCCATTTTCTAGAAGCTGTTGATGCACCTTTTTAGCGCCGTAAATTGGTGTTTTATCAAACACTTTGGCTATTTCCGGCTGAATCTCATGCTTTTTATTATTCACTTTTGCAGTCTAGTAAAAAGTACTCCGATTCAAATTCAATAGCTCACATTGCTGTGATACAGGTAGGTTTTCTAGCTTGGGATTAATTAATTTCTTCTTATCAGATAAGCCCAAGCTTTTTAGCTTTTTTTCAAGCCACTCCTTTTCAACAGTCATTTTACCGACAATTTTTGTTAGCCTTTCGTTTTCTTCTTGAGCAGCAACAAGCTCTAGCTTATATTCCTTTACCGCTTTTGCTGGCTCCATTGCAATAACAGCATTTTCCAGGAATATTTTTTTCCAATTCTGAAGGATCAATGGTGATATTATTTTCATTTGCAATCTCAGCTATTGTTTTTTCATTTTTTAATAACTAACAATGCAATCGGGCTTTTAAATGTCGCTGGATATGTTGTTCTTTTTTTGCTCATTTTGGATCGGTTATTTTTAGAAATATTAACTCAAATAGGAGTAAGGGTGTTAATGTTATAGTTAAAAATTAGTTGGTAAATCATACAGTTTTAAGTATATTTGTAGTATCAAGTTATAAAGAGAGTAGATTTTTTTATATTTTTAGATAACTAAGAGGTATATTATTATACAATGAAATACTGGTGCTAACGGAACAATTATATATAATGATGCAAAATATTGTTAAAATGCAATCGCGACAGATTGCCGCACTCAGTGCGCTGAAATTCTTTACGGACATAAAAGATATTAAACTAGGTGCTATGTCAGACTTTGACTCTAAGGAGGTGCTGACGATTATAGACGATTATAGGAACGCAGATACCATATCTATAATGGGCTCATTTGATAATGCAGCAAGGACAGGTTTCGGCAATTGTTTGGAACACACAGCAATAGTTTACGCATCTTTAGTTGGTAATCCAAGAATTAGTCATAATTCAGTTGTAGCGTGCTGCGAGCTAATGTCTGATCATTCGTTTGTTATCGTAACAGACAAAGATACGCCTTGCTCTCTTGTGGGGTGGACTAAGTTTAATAAGTTGAGTAAAAATACAATGGTGGTTGATGGTTGGACGCGCGATTTTTATTTTCCTAATATAAATACAATGACTGCATCTGCATTTGGTCTTGGTCTACCAGCAACCCAGACGCCGATGCAGCGTCATTTCAGAGCTAAATGCAAACACTCGAAATGTAGAGCTTATTATGACATACCGATACTACCACAATCAGAACCTCCCTTGGTATGGCAAATGAGTGAATTATTTGAAATATAAAATATGATAGCAATAAATAATTTTTACAGTTTTCATCTACTGTATCGCCTCAATATAAAAGCAACCTAAAATATCTTCACAGTTTTATCAATAAGTAATAGTTGCGGCTTGTGTTTAATCTAAATTTTTTTAATGATTTTTTTATATGCAATAAAGCTTAAGGAAATCTTTGTGCTTTCAAATTAATGATCACCAATGCAGTTTCTAATTTTTTATATTCTCGCTGAAAAATCATTGTCTTTGTAGATTTGTCGTCATCAATCTTTGCCAATACTTATCAAGCGCGTATGTATACTCGTGCTACTCCAAAATGCAACGTCAGGCACGAACTAGATAAGCAGAGTAAGGCGCAGCATGAAGTAATGGGGACGTACGCATCGAATGTTGCAACTCAAGGCTGGTTTCTTTCATATAAAAACCGAGTTAGCGCACCAACGAGCAAGACAACTTGCATCAATTTGTATTGTTATAAAATCTCTCACGATAATAACTATACTTCAATTTTAGGGCCTACATATCGGCACAATTTGCCGATCTAATTTTGCATTTTGAGGTAGCATGGGGAATGATAAGGCCCTCGCCAGCATTGAGTCATCCACGGGGAGTTTATTACGCATGCGATAGCGAGGCGATCATTTATCGTTTGTGATTACGATGATAATTATCTTTGCGATTATTTGGGTGCGTTTTATATTTTCTTATTTTCATAACAGGCAGAGGAGTAAGTAATGCGCTTTTGTCGTATTCACTCACAGGAATCGAATGTTTAATATATTTTTCGATCGAGGGTAAGTTAAAGACATATTTTTCACATGCAAGGCTAATTGCTGAGCCTTTTTCGCCAGCTCTGGCCGTTCGACCAATACGGTGAACATAATCTTCACAATCATCAGGCAAATCAAAGTTAAAAACATGCGATACTTTTGGAATGTGCAAGCCACGAGCGGCAACATCTGTTGCAACAAGTACATCAAGTTCACTGTTTGTAAATTGCCTGAGTATGCTTTCCCGTTTTTTTTGCGGCACATCGCCAGTTAATAAGCCTACACGATGACCATCGCCTGCTAAATAACCCCATACTTTTTCACAAACGTGTTTTGTATTGGCAAAAACAATTGCTTTTTCAGGCCATTCATCTTCCATTAATGTTAGCAATAATACCATTTTATCTTCATTTGAGGGATAGAATAGCTCTTCGCTAACGTTTGCAGAAGTAACTTGTTCAGGCTCGATACGAATTTGTTCAGGGTTGTTCATGTAATCAAAAGCAAGCTCTTGTACTTTATGAGAAAGTGTCGCAGAAAAAATCATATTCAAGCGATTTTCAGCATTGGGCATCCGCTCTAAAATATAGCGAATATCATTAATAAAGCCAAGATCAAACATGCGATCAGCTTCATCAAGGACGATAGTTTGGATCCCGCCAAGGTTAATGACACCTTGTTTGACGAAATCAATTACGCGACCGGTGGTACCTATTAAGATATCAATGCCTTTTTCTAGCTTTTTGGCTTGAATTTCTACTTTTTCACCACCATATGCTAATCCAAGTTGAAGCTTTGAGGTTTTAGTTAGTGCGACTGCATCCTTGTGGATCTGGATGGCAAGTTCCCTTGTCGGCGCTAAAATTAAAGCACGAGGCTGATTTTTACGGCGATCTTTAAGTGCATCATTGGTTAATAAATGATGAAAAACAGCCGCTAAAAACGCAAGTGTTTTCCCTGTGCCTGTTTGAGCTTGCCCAGCAATGTCTTTTCCTTGAAGTGTTATAGGCAAAGAGAGAGCTTGGATCGGCGTGCAAAATTTAAAACCTTGCGCGGTTAAGTCTGTAATGAGACTCTTCGCTAGTGGAAGGTCTGCAAATTTAGTTTGATGTAGGTTTATTGGTTTCATTTTCAAATTATAACATTTAAAAGAGATAATAAGTATTACCTCTGCTAAATATTACAATTAATTTTACAGTAATTAATTTGTGTTTTATAATGTGCTATAGTATTTTAGGTCTTAAAGTCTTAAAGTCTTAAAGTCTTAAAGTCTTAAAGTCTTAAAGTCTTAAAGTCTTAAAGTCTTAAAGTCTTAAAGTCTTAAAGTCTTAAAGTCTTAAAATCTTAAAATCTTAAAATATTGAGAAATTAAGTTAACTAGTTAGTAGCCATAATCTTTTGGAGAAAAAAATGAGCAATATTGTAACATTAAGTGATGCAAGCTTTGATGAGGATGTAATCTCCGCAACAGGGCCTGTTTTAGTTGATTTTTGGGCTGAATGGTGTGGTCCTTGTAAAATAATTGGGCCGATGTTAAAAGAAATTTCTGTAGAATACTCAGGGAAAGTGACTATCGGCAAATTAAACATTGAGGAAAACAGTGATACGCCACCAAAATTTGGAATACGTGGTATTCCAACGTTATTATTATTTAAAGATGGCAAAGTTATAGCAACTAAAGTTGGGGCACTTTCCAAAACGCAACTTGTTGAGTTTTTAGATACAAATATATAAATTAATTTAGCAAAGACTGGATTAAAAAATAATTATATCTTTGCTAGACATACAACTTATTTAATGTTACTCTTACTCGTTAGTATGTAAGAAGAACTTATATATGTAAGAAAAACTTACATTATAACACCCACTCACTTCCAACCTGTACACCTATATAATCTATGAATTTAACAGAATTAAAGAACACATCAGTATCACAACTCGTCAAACTTGGGGAGTCAAAAGGTCTCGAAAGCTTAGCTCGCTTGAGAAAACAAGATATTATTTTTGCTATTCTAAAAGCGCATGCAAAAAGCGGAGAAGATATTTTTGGTGCTGGTGTACTAGAAATATTACAAGATGGTTTTGGCTTCTTGCGTAGCTCAGATAGCTCGTATCTAGCGGGGCCAGATGATATTTATATTTCACCGAGTCAAATCCGTCGTTTTAATTTACGTACGGGTGACAGTGTTGAAGGTAAAATTCGTCCGCCAAAAGATGGTGAACGTTATTTTGCGCTATTGAAAATTAATCAGGTTAACTCAGATAAACCTGAAAATTCGCGCAATAAAATTTTATTTGAAAACTTAACTCCTATTCATCCGAATGAGCGATTTCGTTTAGAAAGCGGCTCTGGTAGCACAGAAGACATTACCGCGCGCATTCTTGATTTGGTTTCGCCTATTGGTCGCGGTCAGCGAGGTTTAATTGTTGCGCCGCCAAAAGCTGGTAAAACAATGCTGCTGCAGAATATCGCGCAAAGCATAAGTGTTAATTTCCCAGAGGTTGTTCTCATTGTTTTATTAATTGATGAACGCCCTGAGGAAGTCACTGAAATGCATCGTTTAGTGCGAGGTGAGGTTGTTGCTTCTACCTTTGATGAGCCTGCGAGTCGTCACGTTCAAGTTGCTGAAATGGTTATTGAAAAAGCCAAGCGGTTAGTTGAGCATAAAAAAGACGTGGTTATTTTACTAGACTCCATTACACGCTTAGCGCGAGCTTATAACACGGTTATCCCAAGTTCAGGTAAAGTGTTAACTGGTGGTGTTGATGCAAATGCACTGCAGCGTCCAAAACGATTTTTTGGTGCAGCACGTAATGTGGAAGAAGGCGGAAGTTTAACTATATTAGCAACGGCTTTGATCGATACTGGTTCTAAAATGGATGAAGTTATCTATGAAGAATTTAAAGGAACAGGTAACTCTGAAATTCATCTAAATCGTAAACTTTCAGAAAAATGTATCTATCCAGCTATTGATATTATACGCAGCGGTACACGTCGTGAAGAGTTGTTGACAACCGCAGATGAATTACAGCGAATGTGGATTTTACGTCAAATTACACATCCAATGGGAGAGATTGAGGCAACTGAATTCATGATTTCTAAACTTGGTTTAACAAAATCTAATGAAGATTTCTTTGCGTCAATGAGAAACCACAAAAAATAATAGATGATCAAGTTACTTTATACCAATGTGACCTAAGGTGAAAAAGAAGAAGGTCAAGTGGCCGCGACACTAGGCATAACATTGTCTTTCAATGATTAACGCAATTAATCATTGAAAGATACGATTTGCCACGTCGTTTGATGATGTTCTTCACTGATGGCTGATAAATCATCTTCTGGCTCATGGGTATTAATAAGTTTATTTAGTGTGATTGATATTACCTAACGCAATCTTATAAGATAGCGTTTTTTTTGCTTTTTTTTTTAGAGAGTCCGATTTATATAATGAAGTTTAATGATTTACGTGACTTTATCGATCAGCTTGAAACAAAAGGTCTTTTAAAACGGATCTCGCAAGAAATTGATCCTAATTTAGAAATGACTGAAATTTCTGTTCGAACTTTGCGGGCTTCTGGGCCAGCTTTATTGTTTGAAAATCCGAAAGGGTTTGATTATCCGGTGTTGACCAATCTTTTTGGCACGACAGAGCGTGTTGCTTTGGCAATGGGCAAAGAAAATGTCGACGCCTTAAAAGAAGTTGGGCAGTGGCTTGCGTACTTAAAAGAGCCTGAGCCACCAAAAGGAATCAAAAGCTTACTGGAAAAATTGTCAATATTGAAGCAAGTGCTAAATATGCCTACTAAGAAAGTTCGCAAGCCGGTTTGTCAAGAAATTATAATGGAAGATGATGAGATTGATCTTACTAAACTTCCCGTCATGACATGTTGGCCAGGCGATGTTGCCCCTTTACTTACTTGGGGATTAACTATTACCAAAGGGCCTTACAAAAAACGTCAAAATCTCGGTATTTATCGTCAGCAACTGCTTGGCAAAAATAAGGTGATTATGCGCTGGCTTTCACATCGAGGTGGTGCGATTGATTTTCGAGAATGGCAAGAGGTCAATCCAGGGAAACCTTTTCCTGTTTCGGTTGCGTTAGGAGCTGATCCTGCAACGATATTAGGTGCGGTTACTCCTATACCAGATACACTTTCTGAATATGCGTTTGCTGGATTATTACGAGGCGAGCGCACAAAGGTCGCGAAAAGTATTAGTAATGATTTAGATGTCCCAGCGAATGCTGAAATTATATTGGAAGGGTATCTACAACCTGGTGATGAAGCGCTTGAAGGACCTTATGGCGATCATACTGGGTATTACAATGAAGCTGATACTTTTCAGGTAATGACAGTGACCTGTGTGACGATGCGAAAAAATGCGATTTATCATAGTACCTATACAGGTCGTCCACCAGATGAGCCAGCTATTTTAGGCGTTGCACTTAATGAAATCTTTGTGCCGATTGTGCAAAAACAGTTTCCTGAAATTGTGGACTTTTATTTGCCTCCTGAGGGCTGCTCGTATCGTATCGCCGTTGTATCAATTAAAAAAAGTTACCCTGGGCACGCTAAACGTGTAATGCTGGGAATTTGGTCTTTTTTGCGCCAATTTATGTATACTAAATTTATTATTGTTTGTGATGCTGACGTGAACGTTCGAGACTGGGCTGATGTGATGTGGGCAATTACTACCCGCATGGATCCAGCCAGAGATACGACCATAATTGAACACACTCCAATTGATTATTTAGATTTTGCATCGCCTGTCTCTGGGCTTGGATCTAAAATGGGCATGGATGCAACCAGTAAATGGTCTGGCGAAACAGATAGGGAATGGGGAACACCTATTGCTATGGATGAGCATACGAAAAATAAAATAGATACTCTTTGGGATGATTTAAACATATTAAACTAAATGGAAAAGACAATGCAATCTACTAGTTGTAAAATAAAAAGTATTGAAAAAATAAATGGCTTTTTATTTCGTATTTTTTTAACACCATCAAGCGTAGTATCATATAAAGCTGGACAATATTTGTTGGTGGAGATGGGCGAAAATGATAAGCGACCATTTTCAATAGCGAATGCACCTTTAAATAGCACTGATATTGAATTACATATTGGTGCGCTACCTGAAAACACTTATGCAATGCAAGTTATTGAGAAGATGCAATCAGGGGAAGATATTTACGTGGATGTAGGTAATGGAGATGCCTTTTTACAAGAAGCATCAGTTAGGCCTATTATTATTGTGGCTGGTGGTACTGGCTTTGCGTATGCAAAATCGCTTGTAGAGCAGGCTATCAGATTAAAATTAAATGTGCCTATTCATTTGTTTTGGGGAGTGAGGGTGCGTTCATATTTGTATTTTGAAGAAGAAATGAGACAACTGGTGGCAAAAAATACTAATGTATATTTTACACCAGTTGTGGAAATATTGGAAAATAACTGGGATGGGCAAACTGGTTATGTTGGTCAAGTTATTTTAAATGAGTTTGATGATTTAAGTACTTTTGATATTTATATTGCGGGTCGTTTTGACATGGCAAAAATTGCGCGAAATGACTTCATAAAACACAAGGCGCTAGCGGATCATATTTTTGGTGATGCATTTTCTTTTCTTTAATTGATGTTGCGTTAGTTGGAAATAAAATATTTCTTATATCAAGATATATAAATCATAATTTATTGATTTATAAATATACGGCAAGTCCATCAGTGATTTAGTTTTAAATATATACCCATCCTAAATAGGAAGACATTAACGCGTTGCAACGTAAGTACATTCGCAGATAATGAGGTTGTTGCTCATTTTAAAATTAGCTTTGCCACAGAAGAGCGTTATTTTGCTTTAAAATAGTGTACTCATTTTGTTTATCTATGAGATTTTGCAATGTAAAGCTATTTTGCCAATATGACGTTGCAGGTTGAAGTAACTTGAGTATTAAGATTATAAAATTCTCGTAGTTGTATTTAAAAAAAGATAACATACAGACGTACAATTAGGAGACTAAATAAATGCCTTGCTCTGCCAATAAATTTGATAATATCCGAGCTTATAATGACGACGAAATTAATCCAGCTATATTGCGAGTGATAAATAGTAATGAATTTATGTATGCAATTGTTAGCTTTCGCTTTAAAAAATTGCCTAAATTTATTGCTCGATTATTAAAACCTTTGTTACGATACTATTTTTTATATCAATGGGGATCAATTAACAGTATTGATGAATTTCAGCAACTAGTTGGCAAATATATGGTGCGCATGATTGCATTGACGACAACTAAATTTACGTATTCAGGGCTTGATAATTTAGAGCGCAATAAAAATTACCTTTTTGTCTCGAATCATCGTGATATATCGATGGATGCTGCGTTTGCTAATTGGGCACTGCACCTAGAAAATTTTAAAACAGCCCGCGTTGCTATTGGTGATAACTTATTAAAAAAACCTTTCATATCTGATATTATGCGTATGAATAAGAGCTTTATTGTCATGCGTGGACTAACAGCGCCACGTAAAGTGATGAAAGCGTTATTAAATCTTTCCCAGTATATTGGCTCTTCTTTAAAAAATAATAGTAGTATTTGGATAGCGCAGCGAGAAGGTCGTGCTAAAGACGGTATTGATAAAACAGAGCCGGCAATACTAAAGATGTTTTATATGGCAGGCAAACAACAAGAAATAAGCTTTCCTGAATATATAAAATCACTCAATATTGTTCCGGTGGCTATTTCCTATGAGCTTGATGCTTGTGATCAACTAAAAGCGCAAGAATTGTACGAGAAAGCCAAAACTGGAGAGTATGAAAAATCAGAATTTGAAGATATAGACAGCATTGTGGCTGGTATTATCGGACAAAAAGGTGCTGTTCATGTCGCTTTTGGGCAACCTTTACAGGTGGAGCACGAAACCCCAGAAGATGTAGCCTCTGTAATAGACTCGCAAATTTATAAAAACTATAAATTACATCCAACGAACTTTATTGCTGCAGAAAAAAATCTAACTGAAATTTCACAAAATGACAAAGATGCATTTGAAGAGCGGTTACAAAGGATCCCATCGGTATTAAGAAAAATAGTTATCGGTATATACGCAAGTCCAGTTAAAAATAAAGGTGTGCATTAAATATTTTGAGGAAGTGGTGCCTATACCCATGCTACCCAGAAATGCAATATCAGCAAGGCAAATTGTGCCGATATGCGCTGCATAAAATTGAAGTATAGTTATGCTCAATGGAGATTTTATAACAATGTAAATTGGTGCAAGGAGTAGCTCCATTAGGGGCCGGACTCGGTTTTTATATGATCGGTAGCAGCCTTGCGTTGCAACATTCGATGCGATAATAACCATTACCTCATGTTGCGCCTTATCTGATAATCGAGTCCATGCCGACGTTGCATTTTTAGGTAACATGGGCCTATAGCCAACTTATTTATTTTCTCTTGCTATGGCTCGGTAAGCAATATCATTGCGGTAGATCATGCCATCCCAAGTAATTTTGTTAACCAGTTGATAAGCATTTTGTTGTGCTTGAGTCACGTTGTTACCCAGTGCGGTTACACATAAAACACGTCCGCCACTGGTTATTATTTTTCCGTCATGTTTTGTCGTGCCAGCATGAAATACTTTGCTATTATTTGTTTCAGTGGGAATATCGGCAATCTCTAAGCCTTTTATGTAATGACCAGGGTAGCCAGCCGAGGCAAGCACAACACCGACAGCCGCACGATCATCAAATTCAGCGGTCATATCATTGAGCAGACCATTTACGCCAGCAAGGCATAATGTCACTATATCTGATTTCATGCGCATCATGATAGGCTGTGTTTCAGGATCACCTAAACGGCAGTTATATTCGATGACTTTAGGGGTGCCATCGTTCATTATCATCAGTCCTGCGTATAAAAAACCAATATAAGGATTGCCTTCATTTGCCATGCCTTGCACGGTTGGGCGAATAATTATCTCCATAATGCGATCATGTATTTCTTGGGTGATGACGGGTGCAGGAGAATAAGCTCCCATGCCGCCAGTGTTTGGCCCTGTATCATGATCACCGACACGTTTGTGATCTTGACTGGTTGCTAGTGGAACGATATTTTCACCATCGACCATGACGATAAATGATGCTTCTTCACCGTCTAAAAACTCTTCAATAACAACGCGATGTCCTGCTTCACCGAAGGCATTTCCTGCGAGCATATCCTCAATAGCACTTTCTGCTTGCTGTAATGTCATGGCAACAATCACACCTTTACCTGCGGCAAGACCATCGGCTTTTATGACAATTGGCGCTCCTTTTGCACGCACATAGGCGAGAGCAAGCTCAACCTCAGTGAAATTTTTATAGCTTGCAGTTGGTATTTTATGACGTGTTAAAAAGTCTTTGGTGAATGCTTTTGATCCCTCTAATTGCGCCGCCGCTTTGCTCGGACCAAAACAGGCAAGTCCTGCGTTTTTAAAGGCATCAACGAGTCCAATAACAAGTGGCGCTTCAGGACCTATGATAGTTAATTCAATGTTATTTTTCTTAGCAAAAGCAACTAAGGCATTAATATCTTGTACATCTATATCTACATTTGTGACTTTATTTTCGAGTTCGCTTCCAGCATTGCCAGGAGCCACAAATATATTTTTAACTTGTTTATTTTGAGCAGCTTTCCATGCTAAAGCATGTTCACGGCCAGCATTTCCGATAATTAATACGTTCATTTTAACCTTCTTTATTTTGCAGTAGATATCTTAACAGGTAAGCTATTTAGAGCCTATAACAATGACATTAAATTAGCTTACATAATATTACTTTGGGAAAGAGTCACAATTTGAGACGAAAGTTACTGTCAATTGCGACTGTTTTACAGTATTTTTAACTAAACAGTGACTCATTTTAAGCTGTAAGGATAAATTATTTTTGACTGATCTTGTTGTTAATGACGGAAGTGACGCATTTCGGTGAACACCATGACCATGTTATATTCATCTACGGCTTCAATTACTTCATTATCACGCACTGATCCGCCTGGTTGAATAACGCAAGTGATACCAGCTTTTGCCGCGGCATCAATCCCATCACGAAATGGGAAAAATGCGTCAGATGACATGACGGATCCTGCGATAGCTAAGTTTTCATCAGACGCTTTAATGCCAGCTACTTTTGCGCTGTAAACACGGCTCATTTGACCTGCTCCTATACCAAGAGTTGAGCAATCTTTAACGTAAACAATGGCATTTGATTTAACAAATTTAGCTACTTTCCAGCTAAATAATAAATCTTTTAATTGAGCTTTTGTTGGCGTACGCTTTGAAACAACGTGGAGATCATCAAGTGTTATCATGCCCTGATCGCGAGATTGAACAAGTAAACCACCATTAACGCGTTTAACATCAAATTGCGTTGTTTTAGTTGACCATTGGCCACATTCTAGTAGGCGCAAATTTTTTTTAGTCGCAATGATTTGCTTTGCTTGTGTTGAAATTTCTGGTGCAATGATCACTTCTACGAATTGACGAGAAACAATAGCCTCAGCTGTATCGGCATCTAATGTTTTGTTAAAAGCAATTATTCCACCAAACGCAGAAGTTGGATCTGTTTTATAAGCACCTTCATAAGCGCTTAAAATATCTTTGCCTAATGCGACACCACAGGGGTTTGCATGTTTAACGATAACACATGCAGGCTCATCAAATTCTTTAACACATTCAAGTGCGGCATCTGTATCGGCAATGTTGTTATACGAAAGTGCTTTGCCTTGAAGCTGTATTGCTGAGGCGACAGAAATTTCTTGAATGTTTTCTTCGACATAAAATGCGGCTTCTTGGTGAGGGTTTTCACCATAACGTAGATCTTGTTTTTTCAAAAAGTGTTGGTTAAAAGTGCATGGAAATTTAGGGTCTTTAGAGCTTTGTTTATCTGCGTCAGGATTTGCCACTAAAGTCGCAAAGTAATTTGCAATCATGGCATCGTATTGCGCGGTATGTTCAAAAGCCGCAATAGCCAGATCAAAGCGACTTTTATAATCAAGGGTGCCGTTATTTTTAGCCATTTCAGAAAGCACGCGGTTGTAATCAATCACGTTGACAATAATAGTTACATCAATATAGTTTTTTGCGGCTGCGCGGATCATTGTGGGGCCACCGATATCAATGTTTTCGATTGCATCTTCTAATGAGCAGTTTGGGCGAGCAGTGGTTTTTTCAAAAGGATAAAGGTTAACAACAACCATATCAATGGCTTGAATTTCATTTTCTGCCATTACCGTTTCATCAATACCACGGCGGCCTAAAATACCGCCATGAATTTTCGGGTGCAGTGTTTTGACTCGGCCATCCATCATTTCAGGGAACTGTGTATAATCAGATGTTTCGGTTACTGTTATGCCATGTTCTAAGAGTAGTTTACATGTGCCACCAGTTGATAAAATTTCAACGCCTTGTGCGGTTAATTCACGTGAAAATTCGACAATACCAGTTTTATCTGAAACACTGATTAATGCTCTTTTTATTGGCCTGTTATTTTGCATTTTATTACTATTTCCTAGGTAAAGTAGTTATCGTGCATTATTCTAGCGTAAAACGCTAATAATGTCAGTTCATTAATCTTTATTTGCCTACTTAATTCAATTGTTAGCAATCACGCTAAATCAAAGCATTTGAGTGTTGCGTCATGTTGTTATTTTTTGAGGAAACTTGAAGCAAATTTGCATGCTCAGAGGTTAATTTTTTTATTTTTTGTGATATTTTGCACTTAAATCATGGACACCATCAATAAATACTTTTACGTTTTCAGGCGGTATATCTAAATGAAGACCGTGGCCTAAGTTAAATACGTGGCCATTACCTTGACCAAATCCTTCAAGAATGGTGCTAATTTCTTGGCGTATACGCTCAGGTGATGCATATAACATTGATGGATCCATGTTGCCTTGTAATGCAACACGATCGCCAACGCGTATTTTTGCCGTTGCTATATCAATTGTCCAATCAAGACCGATGCAATCACATCCGGTATCTGCAATTTGCTCTAACCATTGACTGCCATTTTTAGTAAAGAGGGTCACGGGAATCTTTTGTCCTGCAAATGAACGATGTAAGCTATCAACAATTTTAGCCATATATTGTAGCGAAAAATCATTATAATCTCGTGGAGATAGTACCCCACCCCAAGTATCAAAGATCATAACAGACTGAACACCAGCTTCAATTTGAGCGTTGAGGTAGTTAATGACTGTATTTGCAAGTTTATCTAATAAAGCGTGTAAAATTTGTGGATCACAAAATGCCATTTTTTTGATTTTGGTAAATGCTTTTGAAGTTCCACCTTCAATCATATAGGTGGCAAGTGTCCAAGGGCTGCCTGCGAAACCGATTAATGGTACTTTGTTTTTTAATTCACGACGGATAGTACGCACTGCATTCATTACATATTGAAGCTCAGATTCGGGATCGGGTGTAATGAGGTTATCAACGTCTTTTTTACATTTAATCGGGCGTTCAAAGCGTGGGCCATGATCTGGCGTGAAATATAAACCAAGGCCCATTGCATCTGGAATTGTTAAAATATCAGAAAATAAGATAGCAGCATCAAGATCAAAACGGCGAAGTGGCTGTAAGGTAACTTCACAAGCAAGATCAGCACTGCGACAAAGTGACATAAAATCACCTGCTTTTGCGCGTGTAGCTTGGTATTCTGGTAGGTATCGACCTGCTTGGCGCATTATCCAAACAGGTGTTTTATCAACATCTTGTTTGAATAAAGCGCGAATGTAGCTATCATTTTTGAGTGGCTGCATATTATGTTGTCATCCTAGGAAAAATTATTGCATATTAGCAAAATTATACACTGCTAACGACTTTATTAATCAGTTTTCTGGCGATTGTGCCAATATTTGGTAAGGGAGGAAGATCATTAAAGTCATACCACTGTGCGCTAATCAATTCGGTGGGATCTACTTTTATATCACCTGATGCATAATCGGCAATAAACCCCATCATTAATGAATGTGGAAATGGCCAAGGCTGGCTGGCAACGTATTGAATGTTTTTGACTTTAATATTGCTCTCTTCAAAGATTTCGCGCTCAATACATTGCTCTAACGTTTCCCCAGCTTCTACAAAGCCTGCCAGGTTAGTCAAAATTTTTGTATCGAGACTATGGCGTTTGTGAAGAGCGAGTAAAATTTGTTTACCTTTACAAATAGCCACGATCACACAAGGTGAAATACGTGGATAGCAGAGGTGTTTACATTTATTGTTAGCGCATTGCATGGCAAACTCACAATTACTAGGATGCATTTTATGACCACATTGTCCGCAAAATTGATGTGTTTTATAAAATAAGTCAAGTTGTAACGCGCGGCCAGCAATTGCAAAAAGAGGATCATCCACCTTACCTAAAATAGCGCGTAGCTGAGTATATTCTCCTATTCCAATATCTATTTTATTCTCAAGGGAAATAAGGTAACAAGGACTATATTCAAATATGCCAATGTTAATTTTGTTTTTAACAAGTAAATTTGAAAAAGAAAGATCTTTTATAGAGCCATAAGGGATAAAACGTGCTTGTGGTTCCAATACAATCTCATTATTAGCAATAATAAACCACCAAGATTTTTTTTGATCACTATTCATCAGCTCTGTTGACATTTTATTCTCATTTTTTAAGTGTTACTCTATAGTTATACAGGAAAATGATATCTATTTTCAAATTGTTGTTGACGTTTATTAAAATTTTATCTACTTTAATCATATTGGAGATAGTCAAGGAGTAACTCATGCTAGTGAAAGGTGAACATGCGAAAGATATTTGGGATGGTTCACTCTCAATTATTGATAACTGGTTAAATACGCGGCAAAAGATAATGGTTTTATTTTGTGATATTGCAGGTATTGCAGGTATTGCAGGTGTTGCAGGTATTGCAGGTGTTGCTGGTGATTCAGGGCAGCCTACTCACCGCGAATTACCAGATCATATTAAATTGAATCAATATTGTGGGTTAATACTCGATTATACCTCGAAAGGTCATTTTGAAATTTATGAACAAATTATTAGTTACTGTAAAGCTGATGACGAAGAACATTTAAAGCTTGCCCAAGAATTATATTCGAGCATCAAGAGATCAACAGATATGGTACTTAATTTTAATGATAAATATGCTGAAAAGACAACAGATAAAGCATTGAAACATTTTGATGCAGATCTATCAGAACTCGGTGAGGTAATGGAATCCCGTTTTAAGTGTGAAGATAAACTATTGAAAGTCGTGGATTTATACCATACGATAAATTAATATTGGCAGGTATTTGCTTAATATATAAGGCAAAGTTTTACGAAAAATATGGCTAAGAAATAATAAGCCAGCAATAAATGATTGCTTACTAAATTTGCGAGTCTAAGCTATTTTTGAGGAGTAAAAAGTATTCGTCTAGAAACTCAATTTGAGTTTGTGTGGCTGGTTTTTTCCATAAGCGTCCCAGAATATGTTCAAGCTCCTCAATGAGTTTATCCCCTTCTACGATGACACTGTTTCGAGTTAATTTATCAAGGTTAGGCTGTTGCTTGCAAAATGACATTAGCATATTTGCTGTATTTTTGATGACAATGTCAGCAATTAAATCAGTGTTTGCCGATTCATCATCGTTGTCAAAAATAAAGAGATTGTCAACAAAATAGTCAATACAGGCTTTATAAGCTTCACTTTTAAGTAACATTTTAAAGTGCCATTTGTTTTAGGTACGAGTTTCTGAGACGATTAAAAGCGCGTATATGTTTTCTGGGCACGCTTGATGATAGCGGTAGATCAACCTTCATGGCATCAACAGGCCGGTTGTCAATACGAAATTCATAATGTAAATGAGGCCCTGTTGAACGCCCTGTATTACCACTTAAAGCAATCACCTGGCCCATTTTTACGTGTTGCCCTTTTTTAACATAGCTTTTTGAAAGATGCAAAAAACGCGTAGAATAATGGCGACTATTTTTAATGACAATGTAGTTACCTGCCGCATAATGATTTTTTTCTGACTTTAATACAACACCATCTCCTGTAGCGTAAACTCTCGTGCCAGTTGGTACGGCAAAATCAGTTCCGTAATGTGGCGTGATTTTATGAGTAATCGGGTGTAATCGTCGGAGATTAAAAGGAGAACTAATACGATAACGATTTGCAACAGGTCTGCGGCGATATGCTTTACTTAATCCTTTACCTTTTTTATCATAGTATCGTCCATCTTTATTTAAAAAAGCTGTATAGGTTTGATTACGTGTTTTTAAAATAATGGCGAGTACATCGCTATCGCCTGTGTATTTACCGTCTATATATTGTTTTGAAATGAGTATTCTAAATGTATCATTTTGGTGAATATCTCGGATGAAGTTTACTTTGTCGTTGAGTACGTGTGCTATTTTATAGGCTTGTGCTGCAGTTAAGCCAGCCTTCATCGCACTAAATGCAAAGGTATCATTTATTGTTCCGGCATAATTTCTATTTTGCCAAATACTCTTTTTGGTTTTTTCTATGGCAATATATTCGTTATTTTTCCATAGATAGGTAATGGAAGAATCTTTATCTAGGGTTAAATCAAGTGAAAGTAGTTTATTTTTTGGTGAAATAGTTAAAGTAAGTTGTTGACCAGGCTGCACATTGCCTAAGTGTAAATATGAAATATCAATATCAAGTAACGCTTGAAGTTGGCCTGTGGATAATCCTTCTCGTTGAAATATTTTACTTAAGCTATCGCCATTTTTTATTTTAATATGAATGACGCGATCACGAGATTTGGCAGGCGATGTGTTTTCTTCACTATTAGTTTTGGTTTGATAGCTATTATTGGGCTTTAGCTGATTAATAGTAACTAACTTATGAACCGTTGGAGTGTGCACAGATGGTCTTTTGGGGACAAAGATAAAGACCAAAACAGCAATACAAAGTATAATGAGCGCAAAAAAATGTTTTCTTGGAAAATCATTGAGAAATAAGATCATTCTTTCAACTATATTTTGGATAGCAAGTTTTGACAACATAAACAAATGCACTTTGAAAATAAAAAATAAATGACAAGTATAACCTTGGTACTTGAAAATAAAAAGAGACTTATAACATGGGAAGGTTAAATAATGCCAATCACACTAGATTAATCTTCTTAAATCATGCGTTGTATCAATGTTATTGTTTTAAATCAATTTTTTCGTGAAATATCTATTGTCATTGGCGTTGGTAATCACTGAAAAGTTGGTCTTAACCGCATTTATTTCCCTGTGTAAATTTTAGATCTCAGTTTTGTAATGGCTTTTATTGTAAAATAAGTATCCAAAGTTGTAAGCTTAAATTATTAGTTTACTCATTGCAAATAAAAATGCACTATGGGAGTTTATAGAGTGCTGCTTCATTCTCATAATTGAGAAGATGATTTATCAGGCGTGCGCGACGGGCATAATCAAACGCAAAGATATAGCGTCTCTTTCAATGATTAACTGCGTTAAGTATTTCATATATTATTGTCTTTGCTTGCCAACTGGCAACCCTATTGCGTAAATCAACGAGGTTAATCTCAAAAGGGCAACGTTATACCGAGTGTCAGTGGGCAATTTGCTTGCTGATTTTTCACCTTGAGGTATCATGGGTATAAAATTCAAAGTCCAATCGGCAAATTGGCCGCGGATGCAAGGTATAAAATTCACTTAAATATGCATTAAAATTAGGAAATATAATGACACGAAATCTTTTTACGTCTGAATCAGTTTCAGAAGGTCACCCAGATAAAATAGCCGATCAAATTTCAGATGCAGTGCTAGATGCTATTTTAAAACAAGATAAAAAAGCGCGCGTCGCGTGTGAAACGTATGTAAAAACAGGCATGGTGATGGTGGGTGGTGAAATCACGACTAGCGCATGGGTTGATATCGAAGATATCACACGTAAAACGGTGCGTAATATTGGTTATACCAGTTCTGAAATGGGTTTTGATGCAGATTCGTGTGCTATTTTAAATGTTGTGGGTAAGCAATCTCCTGATATTAATCAAGGAGTAGATCGTGGTGATCCTCGCGAGCAAGGTGCGGGAGATCAAGGATTAATGTTTGGTTATGCAACTAATGAAACCGATGTATTTATGCCCGCTCCTATTACCTATGCACATCGCCTAGTAAAACAACAAGCAAAAATACGCAAAAGTGGCAAATTAAAGTGGTTGCGACCTGATGCGAAAAGCCAAGTAACTTTTGCTTATGAAGATGGGAAGGCTGTTGCTATTGACTCAATTGTGCTTTCCACTCAGCATGCAGAAGGTGTTAAGCAGGATGATCTTATTGAAGCTGTCATGGAGGAAATTATTAAACCTGTCTTGCCTGCGCACTTGTTAACAAAAGATACGAAATATTTCATCAACCCGACAGGTCGATTTGTGATTGGTGGTCCGGTAGGTGATTGTGGTTTGACTGGACGTAAAATTATCGTTGATACATACGGTGGAATAGCGCGCCATGGTGGTGGAGCATTTTCTGGCAAGGATCCATCAAAAGTGGATCGTAGTGCGGCTTATGCTGCGCGTTATGTTGCAAAAAACATTGTCGCAGCAGAGCTTGCTGATCGTTGTGAAATTCAAGTGTCTTATGCTATTGGTGTTGCAGAGCCGACGTCAATTAGTGTTGAAACCTTTGGCACAGAAAAGGTTGAAAAAGGTTTAATAGTTGATTTAATTCGCAAACATTTTGATTTGCGCCCCTATGGCTTAATCGAAATGCTAGATTTAATCCAGCCTATTTATCAAGCAACAGCAAGTTATGGGCACTTTGGTCGTGACGAGTTTCCTTGGGAATCGTTAGACAAAGTTGAAGCTCTCAAGTCTGATGCATTTTAGTGAGCACTTTGTTAATAGATACCGATAAAAATGCGCTTATTGCCAAAAGTGAAGTGTATTTCACTTTAGCAGAACGCTTTTTTGATCGCACGTTTAAACGGGCAGAATACCTTTTTAATCAACGAGGAAAGGCGGCTGGTAGTGCGCATTTACAACGTAACTTGATCAAATTTAACCCTATTCTTTTTCAGCAAAATCAATGCGTATTTTTTGATCAAGTCATCCCGCACGAAGTTGCGCATTTAGTGGTTTTTCAAACGTATGGGAAAGTGCGCCCTCACGGAATGGAGTGGCAAAGCATAATGAAAACGATCTTTAAGATCCCCGCATTAACAACGCATAATTTAAATATAGATGATGTTGTTGGTCAACAGTTTGCTTATGCTTGTGATTGTCAGCAACATAAGCTCACTATTCGTTGCCATAATAAGATATTAAAAGGGGAGAGCTATTTCTGTAAGCGTTGCCAAGGTTTATTGAAAATGTGTTGAAATAATAGCAACTCGATTAAGTTTGTTTACAATGGGTATAGTGTCCAACCACTTTGCTATTTTGTATATTTTCTTTTAAATTTTCTGTATCATTTACTAACAGTTGAACGAATGCTTGAAAACGCCATGGAATTATTAAAAAGTATTGTTTTATCAGCGGAGTTAGAAATTGGTTCGTTAGGGATGTATGGCAAATGAGATAAGCCACTCATTGAATCATATAATTATATCAAATTATCCTTGTTAGCGTTTTTATTTAAAATATTTATTTCCTATGGTCATACTCGTTCAGGACATTAAAAAAAGTAAATGCATCGTTCGCTTTGATTGCAATATAAATTATAGCCCCTTTAGCTCTTCATTATTGCATTCGTTCAATTCATTGAGTAGGTGCATTTTTAGAAAAAGAAGCAACAAAGTAACTCCAACAATCGGCAGTAATAAGTGCCATTGCAGGATCTTCTAGTGCCTCCTGTTGGGCCGCTTTTGCACCGAAGATAGGCATTACCCCTCTCTGTTCCGTACTGAGAAACTCAAATCCTCGATGCCTAGTGTTTAATAGCCTATGCGTCATTTCATGATAAATAATTAATGCTCTGTTTTCGACCGTTTGAGTAGGTTGAAGCATGTGTTCACCAATTAATATACGTATTCCATCTGCTGGTAAATGTCCTGGAACTTCTAGCCCATCTGGCATATTTGGATTAGGGGGATATTTCTCACTGATAAAATCCATACTTGATTTCCCATAACAAGTTGATAAACCAACCGCAGGTTCGAGTAGAGGACTATAGAAGATGTGATGATCTCTTTGATGCCTCATATCAACATAGGTTAATATTCGATTGCTATCACTTAACACCTTGTTCATTATATATATGCCATTTAGTATTTGTTTGATGGTTTCAGGTTCAGTTGATCCGAACCATAATTTTACTTGATCAAGATGATGCTCGAAAAGAGTTGTAGAAGAGTCAAATGCTTTATTTGAATTTAAAACACAACATTGTAACTCTGCTCGTAGGGATACTTTTTCTGAAGCATTAAATCCATCGTGTATAGGAGGAGGTGGCGGAGTGCTAGTAAATAGACCACTAATACTTTGCAAGAATGAATTACGTGCAGGTGGCGCATATCTAGCCAAATGCAGGGGCTTACGTGGTGGTGCTTTCTTTTTGTACCTGACATATTTAACAGTTATTAGGCTCTCTGGTATTTCCATTGCATCGGTAACTAGCATTCTTTTTTCAAGAACTTTATCTCTGAAGATATCATATATCACTTTTTTTTCTTTTTCCTGGGAGGCTCAGGCTCAAATAGTGGTCTTAATGCAAATTCATCAATTTTTCTTGTAGGATTTTTATCATCTTCTTCTGGATTTAACAAAAACATTTGCCCGTTTATCATTTTTGGAATTTTCACCATTACATTTCCTATAATTTTTTGACGTAAGATAAGAGGCTATCTTATATCCATGATAACTGGTAATCTCCACATTTTAATGGAGATCAGTTATATATGCTTCTCTATAGTTTAGTTTATTTTAATAATTTCTCTGTTTTACATCAATAATATTTGGTTGCTATTTCCTGTGGTTTTTAATGTATGGTATATAAGCTTTAATTGCAATAAAGGAAATAATATTTTCGTCCTTACTCTTTAGCTATCCCCATTTACTAATTGAATTTAGGAGCATCTTGAAAAGAAAATTCGCTGCCATCTTTAGCTGAGACTTGTGCTAATTAAGCGACACATAATGTCCATTGAATCGCTAAATTTATACCTACCCAAATAGTCAAGACAGTTATTTAACATTTCTTATTCCACAGTTAAGATACCTTTGATAAAGCTAAGCTCGCCTTGATCCATTTCTCATAAACATCCATTGGTTTTTTATATTTCAGTGTTTCATGAAATTGTTCATGGTTATAAAATTCAATGTAATCGGATACGTCTTCTGGTAACTCTTTAACCGTTTCATATTCATTTAGATAAATACGCACGCATTTTACGCGTCGTAAAATATTTCAATGCAAATATTATCAGTGGCACGGCCTTTCCCATCCATTGAAATAGTCATCCCATTGTTTTTTAATTTTTGAGTGTGTACTTCGCTTGTATACTGACTTCCATGACCGATATTGAAGATCTCAGGTTTGCCGTAACGATCCAATGCGCCGTCCAAGACGTTAATGCTCAGCGCACAATCCATCGTATTCGATATTTTGTGTGACAGGACGGCTTTCAAATGGCAATGAATAACCGCAGCAAGCTAAACCATTCCATTTTTGACTTTTATGTAGGTAATATCTGTGCTCCATACTTGATTAGGATGAGATATCTCAAGCCATCTAAGCTTATAGCTGTATTTCTTGTGTTGTTTATTGGGCATTGTTGTTGTGACTTGCTTAACCGCTAAAATAGCCTTTAAACCCAGCTCCTTTCAATATGTTGCAACTGTGTATAAGCCAAGCATTGACACCATTTTGGAGAAGCTGTTGATGTATCTTTTTAGCAGCGTATATTGGTGTTTTATCAAATATTTTAGCTATTTCCATCTTAATCTCGTATTTTTTATTATTCACTTTTGCAGTGTAATAAAAAGAACTTCTATTCAAGTTTAATAGGTCGCCAGTTGCGAGACTGGAAGGTTTTCAAGCTTAGGCTCAATTAATTGCTTTTTATCAGATCTTCCCAAGCTTTTTAGCTTTTTAGCTTTTTTAGTTTTTTTTCGGAACACTTCTTCGGGGATGTCATTTCACCGACAATTTTTTGGGGGGAATTTTATTTTTGTCTAAAGCTGCAACAAGCTCCAGCTTATATTCTTTAACAGCTTTAGCAGGCTCCATTGCAATGCAGGCATTATCCAATAATATTTTTTTCCAATTCTGAAGGATCAATGGTGTTATGTTATTCTAACTTGCAATGTAAGTTATTGTTTTTTCATTTTTCATTTTTCATTAACTTCAATACAAGCGAGCTTTTAAATGTCGCTGAATATGTTATTCTTTTTTTGCTCATTTTAATTCTCCTATTTTGGTTGATATTATTTTATAGAGAAATAAGAATGTTAGTTTTATTGTTTAGATCTCCTGGGGCATTATATTTATTGGATCTGCATCATCTTTGTCAATTTGCAGTACTCTCGTTGGGAATGCAAATTGAGCTTGGTGAGCAAAAACAACTTCGGATATTTTTAATAATACATCTTGCTTAACCTGATGAAATTCAATCCAATTGGTTGTTTTGGTAAATGTATAAATGAAGAAATCTAATGAACTATGATTAAATGTAGTAAAATTTACCATCAAAGTTTGGCGCTGATCAATATCTTTATGTACTTCTAACATATCGCGTACGCCTGCAATAATGGCCTCTATTTTATCAATATCTTTATAGCGAATTCCAAAGGTTTCCTTAATACGCCGGTTGCTCATTCGCGTTGCATTTTCTAATACTATTTGTGTAAATAAACCATTTGGGACATATAAAGGTCGTTTATCAAAGGTTCTTATTTTAGTGAGTCTCCAGCCTATTTTTTCAACTGTTCCTTCAATTTGGCGATCTGGGCTACGGATCCACTCGCCAATTTTAAACGGTTTATCTAAATAAATCATTAAAGCCCCAAAGAAGTTGCTTAATAGATCTTTTGCCGCCATACCAACAATTAAACCACCCATACCACCAAAAGCAAGCAATCCAGATAAACTTATCCCAAAAGATTGCACAATAGATAGCGACGTAATGATAGTGATAGTAAGCTTTCCAAGTTTCGCCATCGCATGCGCTGTGGTCAGATCGCGTTTATCTGATTCAATCGCAGTGAGTTCTATTTTATACACCAATCGCCAAAGGATCCAAGCAATTAGCAGTAAGAATATTGCTTTTTGAAAAGAATCGAATGCAATAGGCAGTGCAAAAGATTTACTCGTTGAGCTTACATCAAGCACAATAGCGGTTGCGCCAATCCAAGCAATAACCACAGAAACAGGTTTTGATAAAGCAAACCAAATAACATCATCAAATTTATAATTGGTTTTATGAACCAGTATTTTTCCTTTTTTTGCCACAAAATGCCAGATTAGCATTGCCAAAATTGTAATGGCAATAATCACTAAAATATAATTTAACTCATCATTACTATTTACTGAATTCAAAAATTTGTTAACATAGGCACTTATTTTATCCATAATTATTTCCTTTTACTGCGTTTTGCATCTTTATTGGTAATGGGTATATATTCAAGTGACTTATTTTATCTGGGTAATGTTAATGCAATGGGGCAACAAGCTCAATCAAAACTTCGCATTTTAAAGTATCATGAGTATACTTGGTCTTAAATTAATTCTCCTATTTTTATTCAAGGTATTGTTATGGCCAATAGCTCTGTTTATAGCAAGCAAAAGACCAAAAGTGTTCCTTCCATAAAATCAGTGCCGCATTCTTTTGAAGCGGAACAAGCTGTAATTGGCGGACTATTACTTAAAAATGATGTTTGGAATGATGTTGCAGAGCGTGTTGTTGAACAAGATTTTTACCATCGCGCTCACCGCACCATTTTTGCGACTATTGAGAAGTTAAGTAGTGAAGATATTCCTGTTGATTTAGTTACTCTTTCAGAAAGTTTAGAGAACAAGCAAGAACTTGATAGTGTTGGCGGGTTTGCCTACCTTGCTGATTTATTACAAAATACGCCAAGTGCTGCCAATATCAATAACTATGCAGATATTGTGCGGGAACGTGCGATTGTGCGCGAGTTAATTGCGGTCGCGAATGAGATAGGTGAAGCTGGATATGAAACAGAAGGGCGAAACAGTGCAGAATTACTTGATTTTGCGGAAACAAAAGTGTTTCAAATAGCAGAATCACGCACTGATAAAAATGCAGGACCTAAAGCGCTCAAAGATATTTTAAAAGATACGGTGGCACGTATTGATGAGCTGTGTAAAAATCCCAAAGATGGTATTACAGGGCTGTCATCTGGCTATGCTGATTTAGATCAAAAAACCACAGGCTTCCAGCCAGGAGATTTAATCATTGTTGCGGCGCGTCCTTCAATGGGGAAAACCACTTTTGCGATGAATCTCGCCGAACACGCGGCATTAAATGCGGACAAACCAACGGTCATTTTCTCTTTAGAAATGCCAGCGGATCAGATAATGAATCGTATGCTGTCATCACTCGGGCGCATAGATCAAGGCCATATAAGAACAGGGCAACTTGATGAAAATGATTGGGCCTCCTTGTCATCTACGATGTCTATTTTACTTGAAAAAGGCAATATGTTTATCGATGATAGTGCCGCATTAACACCGACAGAGTTACGTTCTCGTGCGCGTCGTATTGCCCGTGATCATGGTGGAGTAAGCATGATAATGGTCGATTATCTGCAATTGATGCGTGTCCCTTCACTCTCGGAAAACAGAACCCTTGAAATATCAGAAATATCGCGTTCATTAAAAGCATTAGCTAAAGATTTAAAATGTCCAGTTATTGCGCTGTCACAATTAAATCGAGGACTCGAGCAACGGGCGGATAAACGTCCAATTAATTCTGATTTGCGTGAATCGGGCGCAATTGAGCAAGATGCTGATCTAATTATGTTTATCTATCGAGATGAAGTTTACCATGAAAACAGCGATCATAAGGGTATTGCAGAAATTATTATCGGTAAGCAGCGTAATGGACCGATAGGTAAAATTCGTTTAACATTTCAAGGAAAATATGCGCGTTTTGATGATTATACTGGTACTCATTATAATGATGAGCATTAATTTATGAATATTGTTCGAGCCATTATCAATTTAAAAGCATTAAAATATAATTTATCAGTATTACAAAAAACCGCACCAAAGAGTAAAATACTTGCGGTTATCAAGGCCAATGCTTATGGTCATGGAATGCTAAAGGTGGCGCAAACGCTTGGCAATGTTTATGCACTCGGCGTTGCACGAATAGGTGAAGCCACTTACTTGCGTGACAAAGGGATAACCAAAGATATAGTGCTGTTAGAAGGTTTTTTTAGCTCGCTAGATCTACCTTTGTTAGTTGATTATAATTTGCAAACGGTAATTCATTGCGTAGAGCAAGTTGACGTTTTACTCAACACATCGTTAAAAAAACCATTAAAAATTTGGTTGAAACTAGATATAGGCATGCATCGTTTAGGTTTTCATCCTGACGAGTTTAATGCGGTATTAAAAACATTAATTACTTGTCCAAATGTTGAAAAGCCTATCAATATTGTAAGTCATTTTGACTGTGCAGATGAATTAGAAAACCCAAAAACTGAGCAACAAATAAGGCTATTTAAAAAATATATCAGCGAAGATATTGGCCTTGCATCACTTGCTAATTCAGCAGGTGTTTTAGCTTGGCCAGAAGCTCACCATGATATTATTCGCCCAGGTATTTCGCTTTATGGTGTGTCCCCTTTTGTTGATAAAACAGTGAAAGTTCCACAATTAAAACCTGTGATGACTCTCAAATCAAAACTCATTGCGGTGCGCCAGCATTTAAAAGGTGAAACTGTCGGTTACGGTGCGAATTGGATGGCAGGAAGTGATACAACAGTGGGCGTTGTTGCTATGGGTTATGGCGATGGATACCCACGTATGGCTCCTCAAGACACTCCTATTTTGATCAATTCCCGAATAGTCCCTATCATTGGCAGAGTTTCTATGGATATGCTGACTGTAGATTTAGGATTAAATTGCACAGACAAAGTAGGTGATGATGTTATTTTATGGGGTGATGGGCTACTGGTTAATGATGTGGCAAAACACATTGGTACTATTGGATATGAACTGATAACTAAATTAACCAGTCGCGTTGATTTACACTACCGTGATTGATTTATCTTCAAAACATATCGATATGTTTGATTTTTTAATCATTCCAGGACAAGTTTACTGTTAAATTCGGCGGAATAAGCTGTTCTTTTTTGGTTTATGTTGACGCATTTGCAGATCTATCTATCTATTTATTTATCTATTGTTGCTTAAATTTGTTGGGATATTATATTGTTACATCTGTGACAATTTAACTTGCTGAGGTTGCATTTTTAAGTAACATGGAAATATACCAATTAATATTTTTATTTTATGAGCTTTATTTTATGTTTAAACGTTTTATTTTATTAATTATTAGTATTTGTTTTTTTATTTCAAGTAATGCGTGGGCAGATAAGTGGGGTGAATTAAAGACTTTATTGCCTACAGGCACGCAGGTTTCGTATATAGTACAGGATGTTAAGAGCAATAAAATAATTGTTGAAGACCAAGCAAAAATACTACGATTACCTGCGAGTACTCAAAAAGTCTTAACGGCAACGGCGGCAAAATTATATTTAGGTGATAATTTTAAATATAAAACCAAAATAGAAGGTAAAAAGTCGAATATTGTGCATGGTGTTTATCATGGGGATTTACGTTTTCAGTTTGTTGGTGATCCAATACTTTTGCGCAGGGATATTAAAAATATGCTGCTGACATTAAGAAAACAAGGTATCAAAAAAATTAAGGGTAATGTTTACCTAAATTCGTCTCATTTTGATGGTTATCAGTGGAGTAATGGGGAAGCTTGGAATGATTTAGGTATCTGTTTTGCCTCTCCGAGTAATGCGATAATTGTTAACAAAAATTGCGTGAAGGGAAATTTAAGTTTAGCAAGTAAAAAGGCTAAAAAAGCAAGATTGTATATTCCCAGTTATGATCCAGTTAATATAACGTCTGATGTTGATGTTGTGAGTAAAAAACAACGTTTAAAGCGTTTTTGTGACCTAGAGCTGACGCGAAATAGCCATAATAATTATCATTTGCATGGCTGTATTGTACTTAAAAATAAACCGCTTGGATTGTCTTTTGCGGTGAATGATCCCTTTGTCTACACGAAAAAAATAATCGCTGCAGAGCTGGGCAATGTAGGTATTAAATTAAAAGGTAAAATCAAGTTAGAAAAAACTCCTTTTAGCGCAAATGGTATGTCAGTACTCGCCTCACACGAGTCTCCTTCACTTAAAAAATTATTACACCTAATGCTTAAAGAGTCTGATAATTTAGTCGCCGATAGTTTATTTAAAACATTAGGTAGTGCGTATTATAAGCGTCCAGGTAATTTTAGAAATGGTGCAAAGGCTCTCAAGAAAATTTTAAAAGATCATGGGATTGATGTTGAAAATTCTTACATAGCAGATGGCTCAGGGCTATCAAGGCACAATCTAATCAGTGCTAAAGTATTAATGTCAGTACTTCATTATGATTATCAGCACGATGATAAATTAAAGCTATTAGAAGACTTTCCTATCGCAGTTGTTGATGGCACTCTTAAAGATCTTGGTGGAGTACAAAGACCTGAATTTAAAGGTAAAATAATTGCTAAAACTGGCGGAATGGATGGGGTCGCAAACATATTGGGTATTGCGAAGACGCCATATGGAGTGCGTTTTTTTGTGGTTATTATCAATGGGTGTAATTTAGCTGGTGATCAAAATAAATTAATAGATAACAGTAAAGTCGCGATAGCTAACTTTCAGAAAGCATTCTTTAAACAGGTATTTAATACTCATGGTAGTAAATAATTTGAATTGTGGATGATCAACATTTTCTAAAGCTGTTATTTTTGTAGCTCTCTGCGTTAAATTGACTAACAAGAGCTAGAGATTGTCAGTAAATTTGTTTTAATCTTAGGCAAAAGTTCAGTATTGGCTATAAATAACAAATGTATTGTAATTGGTATTACTTTTTAATTAAAAATTACTGCTTTGGCAATCCAATACTAAATAAAATCGTTTTGCTTGCAAGCGGCGCTTTATGCGCAGCGTAATTTATCTAACATATCTGCAACACCATGCTCGTTGTTACATAAATGAGTTGTGTCGAAATTTGGTAGCGCTGCTATGAGTGCTGGCTGTGAATTTTTCATTAAGATTGGCTTTCCAACGAGTGTTAGTAATTCAAGATCATTCATCCCATCTCCAAAAGCAACTGCATTGTTGCGATGGATGCCAAGTTCTTTCAATACCATTGCAGTAGCTGCGCCTTTGTCCACATGACCTGGCATTACTTCTAAACAGTTCTTCAAAGAGAATGTAAGGTTAACGCGATTTCCAAATTTAGCCTTCAATTGCGCGTAAATAGGCAGTAACTTATTACGTTCAGCCCAAAAAATCATTTTTATAACCTGACTGGTATCTGATTTTTTTAAATTTGTTAGCACAGGAACAAAATCATCGTCTATATTCATGACGGCGTGATCAGGATGGATAAAATTTGTATACCAGTGATGATCTGTGAATAGGCTTTTTTGTATTTCTTCTGGGTAGTCATGCTGACAAATATAATTGGCGATATCCTCAGGAAGGTTATCTTGAAAAATAATTTTACCAGATGGGCAGTGAATTCGACCACCATTTGAGCTAATAATATAGATTGGTTTGTTAAGCGATTTTTGAATACATTCTGACTCGCGATGGCTTCGACCAGTTGCGATAACAAATTTTCGATCATCTGACATCCATTGCTCTATGCTAGTTTTAGTTATCAATGAAATTTTATGATGTTTATCGAGCAGTGTACCATCAAGATCGCTAATAGCTATTTTGTACATAAAATTTTCCCCTGTTTACTTTCGTGTAAAAAGTTAAGTATAGCTGTTAATGCAGGGATCCGATATTTATCTTTTTCTTCTAATAATTCGTGCTTTGCTTTTTTGATAAGTAAAAATTGATTGCTTGTGCATTTTGTTGCATTACTAAAGAAAGTATCTTGGCCTTCACTTGTGACCACTTGGTCACCTCCAGATTGCAACAGTAAAAATGGTATGGTTATTTTATTGGCGTTATTAATTGCAACACTCATGGCACTTATACTCTGTGATATCCACGTCATAGTTGGGCCGCCAAGTTGTGTTTCTGGAAAATCTTTATACCCTTGCTGGCCATTTATAAAACGTATTCGGCTGGATGTGATTAGATTATTTTTAAATTTTTGCGGCTTATATGGTCCTTCGCCAAGTGTATAACAAGCCTTTTTACTAAATAAAGCACAAATCTTACTACTGGTGTAACTTATTGTTTTAGCTACAAACACTGGGTACCATCCGAGATTAATCGAGAACATTGGACTGGAAAAAACAGCTGCTTGAAAAGGCGTCTGATATTGTTCTAAATATAATGCGCTGATTGGCCCTCCCATAGAATGGGAGAGTATATAGCGAAATTTATATTTATCTTTTAAGTCTAACTGAGTAATAAATGTATGTAAATCTGTCACGTAGTTTTGAAAATCTTTAACATTTCCTCGGTAAGGATCTCCACCTAGACGTTGTGAAAAACCCTGCCCACGATGATCAATTAAGTAAATGTCATACCCTTGTTTGGCGAAATTAAAAGATATTTCTTTGTATTTCAACACACTTTCTGATCGTCCTTGTACGATAACAATTACTTTATTATTATTATTGCGTATGCTCACGGTATTGATTTTTACTCCATCAACCCCTTTAAAGGAAGAGAATTTAGCCTCTTTATCCCAAAACAAATTAATTTTTTTAGTCGCATTTTCCGCAAGCTCTTTTTCCGTTGTTAAGTTATACGGGTTTTTCAGTGTTTGTTGCAAAAGTGCGTGAGCGTTCGCAGATAAAACTAAGAAAAAATAGAGTATGTTTCTCATATGTTTAAGTTCCTTTTTTATATACCGATGTGGTTTTCAAGGCGCACAATTTACCTTATGTATTTTTCACTTCGCAGTTATACGGGTGTAGTTAACTTATCGTTAATTACAGGCATTTAATTCTTTGTCAGTAAGTATTACTTAATAAATATAATTATACAAAAATAGTTTATCGCCTAATGGCATTAAGTGAGTTTTTGTTTTATAAAATCAATCACGGATTCAATATTAACGTCTTGTTTTAAACCTGATTGGCGTTCCTTATATTCAATCACACCGTTATCAATGCTGCGATCACCAATAATAAGCATATGCGGAATACCAATTAGCTCTGCATCTGCGAACATTATACCAGGGCGCTCTTGACGGTCGTCAAAGAGCACATCGATATTCATGCCTTTGAGCTGTGTGTAATATTTTTGCGAGAGCTCGGCAACGCGTATTGATTTTTTCATATTCATTGGCACAATAACAACGCTAAATGGGGCAAGTACATCATTCCAGATAATGCCATTTTTGTCATTGTTTTGTTCAATAGCGGCTGCGACAATACGCGAGATACCTATACCGTAACAGCCCATTGTCAAGATTTGACTTTTACCTTGTTGATTTAATACCCCAGCATTTAATGCTTTAGAATAAGTATCACCAAGTTGAAATATATGGCCAACTTCAATGCCGCGAGCAATCTCTAGGCGGCCTTTTCCACATGGACTCGGATCGCCTTCAAGCACATCCCTTAGATCAGCAATTTCATAATTATTAATATCACGATCCCAGTTAACACCAGTTAAATGTTTGCCACTCTCGTTTGCACCACAAACAAAATCAGCTAATTTTTCGGCACTACGATCAACAATAATGCGCGTATCTAATCCTTTAGGGCCAATTGAACCAGCTTCACAATTAGCCACGCTTTTAATTTGTTCTTTATCTGCAAATACTAATGGGGTTGCAACACCTTCAATTTGTTGGGCTTTGATTTCATTTAGGTTATGATCTCCACGTAAAATAAGCGCAATAATTGGTGTACTTTCGCCTTTTTTACCGTTACCTTCAACGAGTAGTGTTTTGACCACTTGTGTGGTCTTAATCTTTAAGAATTTAGCTACATCTTCAATAGAATGAACATTTGGTGTCTCAATAGTTGTGACATCAGCATTTGCAGGAGGGCGCTTAACGTTTGGAGCAAGTGCTTCTGCTTTTTCAATATTTGCCGCAAAATCACTTTCAGTTGAAAAGACGATGGCATCTTCTCCATTTTTTGCCAGGACATGAAATTCGTGGGACATATTGCCACCAATACTACCAGTATCAGCAAGCACAGCGCGATATTCAAGGCCCATGCGTTCAAAAATACAACAGTATGCAGCAAACATTTTTTGATATGTATTTTCTAAACATGATTTTTCAATATGAAATGAATAGGCATCTTTCATGGTAAATTCACGCGCGCGCATTATACCGAAACGAGGCCGTGTTTCATCGCGGAATTTAGTTTGAATTTGGAAAAAGTTAAGTGGTAGCTGTTTGTAACTATTGACGTTTTTCTGAACAAGATCAGTGATCACTTCTTCGTGAGTAGGACCAAGGACAAAATCACGATCGTGTCGATCTTTAACGCGTAATAACTCACCACCATACTTGTCCCAGCGACCTGTTTCCATCCAAAGGTCAGCAGGTTGCACAACAGGCATTAATATCTCCAGCGCTCCTGCATTTTCCATTTCTTCTCGAACAATGCGTTCAACCTTGCGTAATACACGTAAACCTGTAGGTAGCCAAGTGTATAAACCAGACGCAAGCTTCCGGATCATACCAGCACGAAGCATTAGTTGATGGCTAATAATAACAGCGTCACTTGGCGCTTCTTTTTGAGTTGATAGTAAATAGTTGCTTGTACGCATGATCTTCCTCAATGTATAGTGGTATTTGAAAATAGATTTTAACGTAAATGATTAATAGGTTGAATTACTTTTTACAAAAATTTATAGTGTGCTAGGTAGTGATGTATGATCCCAAGTCATCTTACTATACTTTGGCATCCGAGTTTATGCCCGATAAAGCATTTTTACGTAACTTGGAGCGAAAATAGAGAGATGATGAAAATGAAACGTTATTTTCAATCGGTAAAATACAGCTTTTATATTATGTTGGTATGTGTGTTCATTGAGTTGATCAATAGCCTTTTTCAACTAAATTTAAATCAATTTGGCATATTGCCACGATCAACTGACCATTTGTCAGGTATTATTTTTTCACCGTTCTTGCATGGAAGTTGGCAACATTTGATGAGCAACTTTATGGCTTTCATCGTCTTAGGTGGGTTAATTGGTTTGCAAAGTACAACGCGCTTGTTGTGGGTGTTTTCTACTCAAGTTGTCATTACAGGCTCGTTAGTGTGGCTTTTTGCAAGAGGTGGCGCTGTGCATATCGGTATGTCAGGCGTGATCTACTCTTTCTGGGGACTGCTTCTCATCTATGGGGTTGTTCGCCGCCACTTTATTCACTTATTGATATCCATCATCGTTTTCATCGTCTATGGTGGGCTTATTTATGGCGTATTGCCAAATCAACCGAGCATATCATTTGAAAGTCATCTGTTAGGGGCAATCTCTGGCGGTGTGATGGGCTATTACCTAGCAATGTTTGATCTAAAATCATCCAATCATTTGTAATGCTGGTTGTTTTCTGCAAAACATTAACATCTCGCAGAGATACCCATATTAACCTTGCATATTGGGTATATTATCCTTTAGGGGTAACATCAAGCGCACGGCCATAGCAAATTATATTGCTAAGACAAGTTTTGTCGGGTTTAATTGCTAGACAAGTTTGAAAAACAATGGCATTAGCATGCATATTCGCGGCATTAATCCTAGCCTTAGTGCGTGCTTCTCTCGCACTGGCTGGTAGGTCGTTTGCTTTTTGTTGGCAGCTACTGCCATCAACAGCAGCAATGACTTCATAATCAAGATTTTTTAAATCAGATTTTTGATATACGGTAATTTGAGATGGTTTGAAGTACTGCACGAAATTTTTTTTATCCACATTGGTGGAATAATTAAAATCGCTACATGCGCTAATGAAAAACAAAAATAAGCTGATAAATAGAAAACGCATCATAAAAGAAACTCGTTGATATAGTAAAAATGAGATAATAGCATGAAAGGAATAAAAAAATGCGAGATAAACAGCGGAATAAAGCTATTTTCTTAGATAGAGATGGTGTGATAAATGTCGATGTTGGATATGTTGCTACTGTCGATGACTTTAAATTTATTGATGGTGTGATTGAAGCGTTAGCCAAAGCAAAGCAAAAAGGTTACTTATTAGTTATTATTACCAATCAATCAGGTATTGCGCGCGGTTATTTCTCTCAAGAGCAATTTGATACATTAACCCAATGGATGGATTGGTCACTTGCTGATCGCGGCGTTGATTTAGACGGTATTTATTATTGTCCTCATCACGAAACAAAAGGGATAGGCGCCTATAAGCTCGCATGTAATTGTAGGAAACCAAAAGCGGGCATGTTACTTGATGCAATCGATGAGCTTGCGATAGATGTTAGTCAATCAATATTAATCGGAGATAAAATATCTGATTTACAAGCTGGGATTGCGGCTGGAGTTAAAGCAAATTATTTGGTGTGCACAGGTAAAGCTATAACAGAAGAAGGACGTGCATTAGCAACTGCTGTTTTTGATGATCTTGCGGCTATTATTGATAAGCTTTAATTATTTGCTTGATAACTATTGAGTAAATAGAGAGTAACTTACCTTTATTATTTTTTACTTTGCCGTAGCATTAGTATCTCCCAA
Source organism: uncultured Psychromonas sp. (assembly GCA_963682165.1). Lineage (GTDB taxonomy): Bacteria > Pseudomonadota > Gammaproteobacteria > Enterobacterales > Psychromonadaceae > Psychromonas. The sequence continues at coordinate 895,858 of OY821666.1, forward strand.
TAATACCATGGTATTAATATTTTTTCATAAACTTAATAAACATGGTCAGGGCAAACGGGTTATAAATAATCGATTTCCCCTATAACCCTAGAGTTAGTACTTTCATTAAGTACTTTTCATCCCAACCAGCCCTTAAACGTTTTGATTTAATGCCCATTTTTTCTGTGGTCTCTTTTTTGAGGAGCGCTAAAGCAATCTTATTTAAAAAAGAGAAGTTCGCGGCTGCGTTGCCACTTCTTAAGCGGCAATGATCTTCATCAAAGCTGACATCTAACTGCCAATGTAAATTATTTTCAACTCCCCAATGAGAGCGTACTGTTTCATTAATAAATTCAGCATTTTTTTCAGAATCGCTTGTAATATAATACCTTCGCTCAATTGAGTTTTTTTCACCAATTAGCCGTTCGGATTCAATCACGGCAACGCCTTTTACTGAACTCCATTGCGGATGACGCCTTATTAACCAGTCAATATCAGTGCATAACCAAGATTTTCTTGTTTCTATTCGACCATGATCTCCGCTAACCATTTTATTAAAATTAGAGCTTGATAAACTATCAATATTTGAGTCTAAATAAAGTTTTACATCATCATGAAACTCACCTTGATTACCTTTCAAAGCAAGTACAAAATCCCCACCATGTTCAATGATTTTATCTGCAATTTTTACTTGGCATCCCATTGCATCAATTGTGATAGTTGCCCCTTTAATATCGAGCAATTCAAGTAGTTTAGGTATAGCTGTTATTTCATTGGATTTTTCATCAACTTGGATTTGCCCAAAGCACATATTATTTGCAACAGACCATGCGTTAACGAGCCATATTGCTTTACCGTCTTTTATTTTATCTATAGTTCTTCTCAACACTTTGCCATCAATTGCGATCACACTTTCTGTTTTAGTTGCGAGTTGTTTTATCCATTTCGTGAAGCAAAAAGCAAAAGTATCTTGATCCAGTCTATTGATAACATCATTAAATGTATCATGACTTGGGATGCCATTTGGGAGATCTAAAAATGTTTCAAACCAATCTTTTTTAGCTCTTCCGAATGAAGATATTGTGACAAAGTTATCGGCACCACAAATGACTGCGCACATTGCAATTGTAATGATACTAATAAGCGAGTGTCGCTTTGCGCGATCAAAACGAGGGTCTTTTAAGGTGATAAATGATTCTGACAAAGTGGTTGCTTCCATATTCTAACTTCCAAAGGTTAGAATAGATCAAATTTACAGCTGTACGTCAATGATTTCTTTCCAAAATGTTATAAATAGAAGTTATTGTTCATTTATAACCCGTTTGCCCTGTAAACATGGTATTATTTATTGCGATTGGTCGAGTTTCATTGGATAAAACATAAAAGGAAGTAAAGTAAAGTGAAGAAACAAAAAAAAGGAGTTATGGGCTGGTTAAAAGATATAATGCTAATATTGTTTTTCGTGATTGTGGTCAATTTTGCTATTGATATATATCACGCTAAGTCCACTCTTTCTGGTGTTGTTCCTGAGTTGGTTACACGCTCTATTCAAGGTGATAACATTGATATAATCAAGATGAGTAAAAATAAGCCTGTGCTGATTTATTTTTGGGGTACTTGGTGCCCAGTATGTAGTCGTGTTTCTCCCTATGTCAACTTTATGGCTCATTATTATCCAGTGGTGAGTGTTGCACTGACATCAGGAAATGATTCTCGAGTGCAAGAATATTTGCATGGGAAAAAATATAATATGGTCACGATCAATGATCCAAAAGGGCTTATTAGCAAGCAATGGTCAGTGTATGTCACACCCACTATTTTTGTTGTTAATAAAGGGAAAATAACGTCGGTAACCACTGGATTTACAACACCGATTGGGATGTGGATTAGATTGTTTTTTAGTAGCTGAATTCGATATAAGCAGCACTTGCCAAACTGGCGGCTTGAGCTGGTGCGTTATAAGCAATCTGGACGTGCAATATAAAAAAATGGTTGGGCAGCTTTTCTTTTGGTTCCGTTATCGGTGGCTGTTCAAAGAATCTTGCTATTTTATACCCATGCGACGATCAAAATGCAACGTCGGCTGCGAACTCGATGATCGATGATAATGCGCAACATGAGGTAATGGTTATTATCGCATCGAATGGCAAGCTTTGGCTGCGCCCGATCATATAAAAACAGAGTCTGGCCCAGAATGGCGCTACTTCTTGCACCAATTTGCATTGTTATAAAATATCAATCGATAATAACTATACTTCAATTTGAGGCCAGGCATATCGGCACAATTTGCCTTGCTGATTTTGCATTTCGGGGGAGCATGGGTATATATTATGCAACACGTTACATAATATAAAAGCGCTACTCGCCAAAGGCGAAATATCCACGTTAAAATACAAATATCTCTTTTTGAATTGTTTTTCGGCGACTCAAATGAAGTGCATCCATAAATATTACGGGTCAAACTTAGGATCAGTACTCTAATTTTCGGATATAAGAAGAGACTGTCTTGTTAAAATATTTCCACAGAAGCAAGTAGCAAATATAAATAAAAAAAACCACCCATTTCTGCGCATTAACACCGTGATCTAAACTACTAAAAGAAAATGGCTGAAAATATTTATTAATAAAATAAATATAAATAAACATGATGATTGGAAAGATATATACAGTTGATAACCTCCATAAAAGAAGTAGTAATCTGCTTAAGCGGTAACGTAACATAAATACTCCTTTCAATAATTACAACTACTTTAAACAAAAATGCATTTGAGGTGAATAGATTAACTTCAAACAACAAAAATAAATAGTTAATTTTAAAGCAAATGAATGAAGATCACTGTAAAGTTATACTATTAGCTATCGATGATTTTGGTAGGTAACTGGGTAATTTTTCAGAAAGCTTAAAGGATCATAATATGTGCGGAATTGTAGGTGCTGTAGCACAAAGAGATGTTGCGCAAATCTTACTACAAGGACTAAAACGGCTTGAATATAGAGGATACGATTCTTCTGGGATAGTTATTTTATCAAATAATGGCGAATTACAACGCCTGCGACGAGTAGGGAAAGTGCATGAGCTATCACGGGCAGTTGCAGGATCTCCTTTCCTGGGTGGTACGGGTATTGCGCATACGCGCTGGGCAACACACGGGCGGCCAACTGAAAAAAATGCGCATCCACATATTTCATCCGAAGCGATTGCTGTTGTGCATAACGGTATCATAGAAAACCATTCGAGTTTACGTAAAAAACTGCAAGAAAAAGGTTATATTTTTACATCTGAAACAGATACCGAAGTAATTATTCACTTAATACACTTCTATTTAAAAACGAATGACTCCCTTTTAAGTGCAGTTCAAAAAACAGTAAAAGATCTTGAAGGTGCTTACGGGACTGTTGTGATTGATAAAAACACCCCTGAGACAATGATTGCTGCACGTTCAGGTAGTCCACTTGTTATTGGTTATGGGCTAGGGGAAAACTTTGTCGCATCAGATCAAATTGCTTTATTACCTGTAACACGTAGATTTGCTTTTCTTGAAGAAGATGATGTTGCCGAAATTACGCGTCACAAAGTATCAATTTTTGATGCAAATGGTTGTGCAGTTGTGCGTGAAATAAGTGAGTCTCAAGTAAGTCATGATGCAGGTGATAAAGGCCAATACAAGCATTATATGATCAAAGAAATTTATGAACAGCCTATTGCATTAAATCAAACATTAGCAGGTCGTTTGGCATCTGGAAAAGTGTTAGATAGCGCATTTGGTAAAAAATCGACCAGCATTTTTAAAAAAGTAAAGCACATTCAAATTATTGCCTGTGGTACCAGTTATAATTCAGCGATGACTGCACGTTATTGGTTTGAGTCACTTGCGGGAGTCGCTTGTACTGTGGAAATCGCCTCAGAGTTTCGTTACAGAAAGTCAGTTGTCAGTGCAAATAGTTTATTTGTGACCCTATCCCAATCAGGTGAAACGGCGGATACATTGGCTGCGTTGAGAATGGCCAAAGAGATGGGTTATATGAATAGTTTAGCCATCTGTAATGTTGAAGGCTCATCATTAGTGCGTGAATCAGATTTAGTCTATATGATGAAAGCAGGTACTGAAATTGGTGTTGCATCAACAAAAGCGTTTACTGTACAGCTAGCTGGATTACTGATGTTGGTTGCGGCTATTGGGCGTCATCATGCTCTTTCAGTTGAGCAAGAAGCGAACATTGTCAGTGCTTTGCAACGGTTACCTGCAAAAGTCGAACAAGTATTGACAATGGAGCCTGCGATTAAATTATTAGCAGAAGATTTTGCAGATAAACATCATAGTCTTTTTTTAGGTCGGGCAGAGCAATATCCTATTGCTATGGAGGGGGCGTTAAAGCTCAAAGAAATCTCGTATATTCATGCCGAAGCCTATGCAGCTGGAGAGTTGAAACATGGTCCACTCGCATTAGTTGATGCAGATATGCCCGTGATTGTCGTGGCGCCAGATAATGAGTTGCTTGAAAAACTAAAATCAAATATTGAAGAAGTGCGCGCACGCGGTGGTTTAATGTATGTTTTCGCGGATAAAAATGCGCATTTTAAGAGCGATGAAACAATGAAAGTGCTTGAAGTTCCTGCATGTGACACTCTGCTAGCGCCGATTATTTATACCATACCACTACAATTGCTTAGTTATTATGTTGCATTAATTAAAGGAACTGATATTGATCAACCGAGAAATTTAGCAAAATCAGTAACGGTAGAATAATTTGCTAACAAACTGATTGTAATGGCTATAAACAGAATGCATATTTATTCATAAGTCCTTATTCCATATGGACTTATGATTAAAAACTGCTTATATACTCATGATCTGGAAGATGATTACTTAGGTGTTAAGAAAGGATATCATTGTCAAAGTCTTCCTCTGACTGGGAAAAACTGGCCATAAAATAGCCCCAGGCAGTGGCAAGATTAACTGCTTCCCCAAATTGCATCATATGCGACTCTCTTCGGAGAGCGGCTTTTTCCATTAGAATAGCACCGCTAGAGTTGGTATCAATAGTCCCAAATAGTTGATGACTTAGTTCATGAAAGATCATTGCCATTTTCATTTGGTCGTCTGAAGGGTGAAACATGCTTTTTCCAATAAACATGGTTATGCTAGTAGATTGATTCTCACATATAGCAGAACTAGGTACATGGAGATTTTGCAAAGAACATGACATATAGCTTAATCCAGACGAAGGGGCTACTTTGCGTATATCGCGTACATCCATAAATTTTACCATGCTGTCTTTAGAGTTCATAAATCTTCTCATCAGATATACGTTCTTAATTATTTCTTGTATGGCAGTAATTTCTAACTCTTGTCCGAACCATATCTCTACTATATCCATATATTCTTCAAATGCGACTGTAGAAGCCTGGTATGCTATTTCAGCAGCTTCAGCGCAATCTAGCATAACTTTTGTTATGCATATTTTATCGCCAGGAGTAAACCCTGTTGGAATTGCGTAAGGTTTATTGCTATCGCTATCGCTATCGCTATCGCTATCGTCTGTAATAACCCAATCATCTCCAAGAATCAGATCGTCTCCAGGCATAGGTGTGCCTTTCTCCTCATAGATTAGTGTCGGTATCTTTAGCATCGCGTACTCTAGTCCAGTCAAATTCTTCTTCCTGGTTAGCCTTGTCTCTAGAACCATGGAAGGGCAATTGAATGCTGCAGTTGTAAGCCCACCTTCGGGCATGACATGTGCTGTTGGTTTTGGTTTTGGTGGCTTTTTGCTAAATAATCCCATGTGTTTTCTCCTAAAATTATGACATAAGAATTACAACATAGTGCTAAAAAAAACATATACTGTGTTTAAATATCTTTGCGCACTTGCTTGTAAAATGAATTGTTATTTGTTTTATATTTAAAGCTTAGCTGGAAAATGCAATTTTACAAATTTTTAAGTATATTGCCGATTTGAGCCGAAATTTTTCATATAAAAATTTCCATATAAATTATTAATTGCGTAAATCATTTATTATTGCTATTACCTTTTTGATAGTTAAGGAAAGAGAAACTACCTAATTTTAGATCAACGTTCTGGCCATTTTATGCAGCATATCCGTGCATATATCTCTTATGGGCGTTGCATTTTGGAGTGACTTGGGTATACTAAAAACTTTAATTTTTTTCGTTGTACCGTTTGAAATTTATATAAAAAAATATTATTAGGATGCTATTATGAGATTTTTATTACTATTTGTAGCAAGTTTTAGGCAGTTTTGTATTTCTTAATGCGCATGATAACTCTTGTATAAATAACACAATAAAAGGCAACAAGTATGAAAACAATTTTAGTGGTATGTGGGAACGGTTTAGGCACATCTTTAATGATGGAAATTGCAGTTAAAGAAGTAGCGAAAAAAATTGCTATGGAAGTTGATGTTTCACATACTGATCTTTCTTCCGCCGCATCAAAAACGGCAGATATTTACGTTGCAGCAAAAGACATCGCAGAGCATTTGGAAATAAGTGGCAAGAAAAATATTATTAGCCTTATTAACATTTTTGATAAAGTTGCTATCGAAGCACAATTAACAGCATTGGAATAGGCGATTAAAATGAACTTTTTCCATTTTATGTTGAGTCTGCTAAAAGAGCCTGCAATCATGGTTGGTTTAATTGCTTTTATCGGGCTTATTGCTCAAAAAGCATCTGTCTCAGATATTTTAAAAGGCACAATTAAAACAACAATGGGATTTTTAATATTGGCATTTGGGGCAAGCGCACTTATTGGTTCGCTAAATAATTTTTCGAGCATTTTTATACACGCGTTTCACGTCCACGGTGTTATCCCAAATAATGAAGCAATTATTGCGATTGCAAATAAACAATTCGGTAGTGAAATGGCCTTGATTATGTTCTTTGCATTTTTGGTTAACATTGTATTAGCACGCTTTACACCACTAAAATATATTTTTTTGACAGGTCATCACACCATGTTTATGTCAATGATGGTTGCTGTTATTTTATCAACGGCAGGGTTATCAAACTTGACGATAGTGATCAGTGGATCGTTAATTGTTGGTTCAATGATGGTGCTTATGCCAGCGCTTGCTCAAAAGTATACCGAAAAAGTCACAGGAACCGATCAATTAGCAATCGGGCATTTTAGTACATTATCTTATATTTTGGCTGGTTGGATTGGTGAGAAATTTGGCAATAAAGAACATTGCACAGAACATGTTAACGTACCTAAAAGCCTAATGTTTTTACGAGACACACCAACAGCCATTGGTGTCACTATGGGCGTTTTCTTTATTATTTCATCGCTGGTTGCTGGCAGTAAATTTGTCGATACGGTTTCAGGAGGGCAAAACTGGTTGGTATTCTCTATCATGCAATCACTTATATTTGCGGGCGGTGTTTATATCGTTTTGCAAGGAGTGTCAATGCTAATTGGTGAAATCATTCCAGCGTTTAAAGGTATTTCAGATAAATTAGTACCAGGTGCTAAACCTGCGATCGATTGCCCTATGGTATTTTCATTTTATCCAAACGCAGTCATTATCGGTTTTCTTTCTTCGTTTTCAATTGGCCTTGTTGTCATGGTTATTCAATATGCATTCGGTTGGACAATTATTGTACCAGGGGTTGTTCCTCACTTCTTTGTAGGAGCCGCTGCAGGCTGTTATGGCGCGGCAACTGGTGGACTTCGCGGTTCTGTCCTTGGAGCCGGTGCAAGTGGCGTATTAATTTCTATTTTACCAATGTTATTATTACCGTTATTGGGTGAACTGGGACTCCAAGCAACAACATTCTCAGACAGTGATTTTGGTGTAATTGGCTTACTTATTGGTTGGATTGTTCATTAACGCTGTTAAAGGGTAGATATTTTTCCTTATTATCTTAGAAAGGTTTACATGATAAAAGATTTAATTAAAGCAAAAGATATCTTAATTGTTGAAAACAACCCTAAAAATGTGGACGATGCAATTAATTTAACAACAAGCTTACTTTTACAACAAGGGAAGATCAACCCGTCTTACCCTGAGGCCATAATTGCTTTACATCACAACATTGGTCCATATTATGTGCTTGCCCCTAAAATTGCGATGCCGCATGCGCGACCTGAGGATGGTGTAAATGAATTGTGTTTACAACTGACTGTTTTTCGACAAGGAATGGATTTCGGATCAAAAGATAACGGGCTTGTTTATTTTTCAATTAGCCTAGCTGCGCTTGATGGCGATTCACACATACAAACCATAATGATATTATCAGAGTTTTTTCAAAATGATGAAGATATTGAGGGTATTATTAATGGCTCAGCCGCTGAAATTTTACAAATTATTCAAAAATATTGATATTTATTAAATAATTTATGACGTTTATTATGAACTAATTTTTAATTAAATTGGGTTTATCTAACAAGAGAATAAAAGTATGAAAATTATGCGTGGAGCATCAGCTCTATCGACGTTTCGTGTTAATCAGTTACTTAAAAAGTGTTCGACTTTAAATTTACCTATTGTACACATTTATGCACAATACATACATGTAGTAGATTTAACAGATGAGCTAAATGAGCAACAACAAGTTGTACTCGAGCAACTACTCACCTATGGATCTAAAATTGCGGAAGATCTCCCAGTTGGATCATTATTTTTTGTCACCCCAAGACCAGGTACTATTTCGCCTTGGTCAACAAAAGCCACCGACATTGCACATAACTGTGGATTAGACAAAGTTAAGCGACTTGAACGTGGCATTGCTTATTATGTTGAAACAAGCAAACAGTTATCGGCTTTGCAATTAAAATTATTAAACTCCATGTTACACGATAAAATGATGGAAGTGGTGTTTAGCTCGCTTGATGATGGCGCTAAATTATTTGTCCATGACGGCACGAAAAAAATGCGCAGTGTTGATATTATTGGTCGTGGTCGAGCGGCGCTTGAAGATGCTAATATTGAACTTGGTTTAGCATTGGCGAGTGATGAAATTGATTATTTAGTTGAAAACTTTATCAAGTTAGGGCGCTCCCCCAATGACATTGAACTTATGATGTTTGCTCAAGCGAACTCAGAGCATTGTCGTCATAAAATATTTAATGCCCAGTGGATAATTGATGGTAAAAAACAACCCAAATCATTATTTAAGATGATCCGTAACACCCATGAACAACATCCAGAGCATGTGCTTGTCGCTTATAAGGACAATGCGGCTGTGATGGAAGGTTATAAAGCTGGGCGCTTCTTTGCAAATAGTAACTCGCGCGAATTCGATTATCATCACGAAGATATTGACATTCTAATGAAAGTCGAAACACATAATCACCCCACGGCAATTTCTCCTTTTCCAGGAGCGGCCACCGGATCAGGTGGTGAAATTAGAGATGAAGGCGCAACAGGTGTTGGTTCAAAACCTAAAGCTGGTTTGGCTGGTTTCTCGGTTTCTAATTTACGAATTCCTTCTTTTTTGCAGCCGTGGGAAACTGATTTTGGAAAACCTGAACGTATTGTTTCAGCTCTGGATATTATGCTAGAGGCACCATTAGGCTGCGCGGCGTTTAACAATGAATTTGGCCGGCCAAATATTTTAGGTTATTTTCGAACATTTGAAGAAAAAGTCAACAGTCATAATGGTCAAGAAATTCGCGGTTACCATAAACCAATTATGCTTGCTGGGGGATTGGGTAATATTCGTCGTGATCATGTGAAGAAAAAAAATATTACGGTTGGTGCTAAATTAATCGTACTTGGTGGTCCAGCGATGAACATCGGGCTAGGTGGCGGCGCGGCATCTTCAATGGATTCAGGCGCATCTACTGAACATTTAGACTTTGCCTCTGTACAACGTGAAAATCCAGAAATGCAACGTCGCTGCCAAGAAGTGATTGATAGATGTTGGCAAATGGGGGATGAAAACCCAATTCAATTTATACATGACGTTGGTGCCGGTGGTCTATCAAACGCAATGCCTGAACTTGTTAATGATGGTGGGCGCGGAGGAACGTTTGAATTACGCTTAATTCCCAACGATGAAAAGAGCATGGCTCCGCATGAAATTTGGTGTAATGAATCACAAGAGCGTTATGTGTTAGCGGTTAAGCCTGAGAATATAGCAACATTTGCCGCCATTTGTAAACGCGAACGCGCACCTTATGCGGTTATCGGTGAGGCTACTAAAGAGCAACATTTAAGAGTGCATGATGATGAGTTTGCTAATGATCCGATTGATATGTCGCTTGACTTATTACTTGGAAAAGCACCTAAAATGCATCGTGATGTAAAATCAAAAACAGCAGTAGGGAGCGCATTAGATTTAACTGGTATCAGCCTTAAAGATGCGGCAGAGCGATTACTCTGCTTGCCTTGTATTGCAGAAAAAACATTCTTAATTAGCATTGGAGATCGCAGCGTAACCGGCTTGGTTGCACGCGATCAAATGGTTGGCCCTTGGCAAGTACCTGTTGCAAATTGTGCGGTGACAGCGGCGAGTTATGATACCTACTTTGGTGAAGCAATGGCAATTGGTGAGCGAGCACCTGTTGCTCTATTAAACTTTGCGGCTTCTGCGCGTCTTAGTGTTGGTGAAGCTATTACTAACATCGCCTGCAGTGATATTGGCGACTTTCAACGAATTAAACTATCAGCAAATTGGATGTCAGCAACAGGACATCCTGGTGAAGATGCAGGCTTATATGAAGCGGTAAAAGCAATTGGTGAAGAATTATGCCCAGAGCTTGAACTTGCTATCCCTGTGGGTAAAGATTCAATGTCAATGAAAACTCGCTGGCAAGAAGCAGGTGGCGATGAAAAAGAAGTTACCTCACCTTTATCAGTTATTATTAGCGCATTTGGCGCGGTACAAGATGTACGTAATACCGTCACACCACAACTGCGCACTGATAAAGGCGACTCAATATTAATTTTAATTGATTTGGGGCAAGGTAAAAATCGTTTAGGCGGATCGGCACTTGCTCAAGTCTACAAACAACTTGGTGATGAGACACCTGATGTAGATGATTCTGCGCAATTAAAAGGTTTTTTCTATGCAATACAAAGGTTATTACAAGATAAAAAACTATTGGCCTATCATGATCGCAGTGATGGAGGCTTATTCTCAACAGTAACTGAAATGGCATTTGCTGGACATTGCGGCGTTAGTATTGAACTCTCTCAAGTCGATAGCGATAATTTCAAGGCTCTTTATAGTGAAGAATTAGGCGCGGTCATTCAAGTGAAAGAAAATGATAAAGAAACAGTATTAACCACACTCGCAGGGCACGGATTAAGCAATGATTTTATTGTGATTGGTCAGCTAAATCATAGTGATAATATTGAATTTACCCGCAATGGCAAAAGTGTATTAAGTGCACCTCGTGGGGAATTCCGTGCGATTTGGGCCAAAACGACGCTTCAAATGCAAGCATTACGTGATAATTTAGAATGTGCTCAGCAAGAGTATTCTCTTAAATTAGATGATAAAGATCCAGGACTCAATAGCAAATTAACCTTTGATATTAATGAAGATGTCGCCGCGCCGTTTATTATCAAAGGTATTAAACCCCGTATAGCAATTTTGCGTGAGCAAGGCGTTAACTCTCAACAAGAAATGGCCGCTGCATTTAATCGGGCAGGTTTTTCTGCCATCGATGTTCACATGAGCGATATTCTGTTAGGTGAGACAAAATTATCAGCATTTGCAGGTGTTGCTGCTTGTGGTGGTTTCTCTTATGGAGATGTGCTTGGTGCTGGTGAAGGTTGGGCGAAATCGATTTTGTTTAACCAGCAAGCACGCGATCAATTTCAAGGTTTTTTTGAGAGAAAAAATTCGTTTGCACTAGGCGTGTGTAATGGTTGTCAGATGTTATCTAATTTAAGTGAATTGATTCCAGGATCTGAGTTATGGCCACGTTTTGTGCGCAATTATTCAGAGCGATTTGAAGCGCGTGTGAGCTTAGTTAAAGTGCAAAATAATAACTCGCTATTCTTAAATGACATGGCAGGATCACATATGCCGATCGCTGTTTCTCATGGAGAAGGGCGAGTTGAAGTAAAAGACGATCAGCATTTAGAGCTTATTGAAGCAAGTGGAAATATTGCGCTACGTTTTATTAATAACTACACAGAAAACACAACGCAATATCCAGCAAATCCAAACGGATCTGTAAATGGTATTACGGGATTAACCTCAAAAGATGGTCGGGTTACTATTATGATGCCACACCCAGAGCGCGTATTTAGAACCGTTGCAAACTCATGGCATCCTGATGAATGGCGAGAAGATAGCCCTTGGATGCGCATGTTCAGAAATGCACGTAGAGAGCTTGGTTAAGATTGCCTATTCACACTTGAGGTTATTTAATATGATGGCTATTATCTTTAATATGATGGCTATTATTTTTAATATGGCTCTTCTGGTTAAGCCGCTCTTAAAGGAAACTCCCATTGGGTAAATGTATTATTTGTACATTGGTATCTTATCTCAAGTTGCCTTGCCCGTTGGTGCTAGGCTCAGTTTTTATATGCAAGGAAGCCGCCTTGCGTTGCAATGTTTGATGCTCACGTCCCTATTACATCGGTTGCGCCTTATCTATGATCATCGAGTCCATGCCGACGTTGCATTTTGATCGTCGCATGGGTATAGATCTTTGTTTAAAGAATAAAGGCTAGTTGTCCGTGTTTTTTTCCAAATCCTAAATAGGTAACGTTGCTAAATACATGCATTGTTTGTAGCGGTATTATTTCTCGCGAATCAAGGACGAGGTGGCTGGAATGTCAAGATATTTTCGGCCTCATGCGATATCTGCCAACGAGCGATCTTATGAACAACAACATCATATAAGGCGTAGCTAGAAATGAGTTGTCTGAGTGAAGTCATTTAGTGGGTTAAATTTTTGGTTTAGTGGATTAAATTCTTCGACAAAATAAGCCCAGTTGTCCGCGTTTTCCTTTGCTAGCTGAGGATACTTATTTGCCAGCCTTTGGCATTTTATGAAGGAGATCCTTCTTATTAAGTCTTCGGTTTGAATGAGTAAATGGCTGATTTCGTGAATGAGTGTTTGGAACTTGCTGGTTTTGTCAGTGCGACAACGATACGTAGGCGCGTTATTCCACATTGTATCCAGCACAATTCGGAAATTTTGCGTGTTTGAGCGGGTGATAAAACCGACCCTCTTACATTTAAGGTGTAGTTTTGCCAACCATCTCTTGGTGCGTAGCAGCTAGCGAGGGCTTTAGGAATACGTTCAGAGAGTTTCGTGTTTTGGATCTCGATAGGGCAAATGTTTATAATATCTGCCATGGAGTAAAGATGTCTTATAAGGTGTGCTATCCATGGTGCATTTGAATCTCTGAACCATCTCTTGCTATAGTAATAGCTCTCCCTTGGTGCCGTCACTTAGTCACAAAGTGGCGTGCCTAAGAGCTTGAATAATATGCGGCTCCAAAGTTTTGATGATCCCTTGATCGTAAGGTCCTAGGTTGGTTGTGATTAATCCCATATTTTTGTCCCAGTATTTTTATGTATTTTGTTAGTGCATAAATTTAGCACTACCAGCAGGGTGAACATTAACTGATGTCAGTGTTGCTTTATTTTGTTAGACGGATGTTTGTATGTGTGGCGAGACAGACATGGACTAATAAAAAGAAAGTTTTCTGGGAGAACTTCATATTTTAGTATATTTGTGACATCAAAGGTTAATTGTTCACCAATAGCAAGAAATTTTTCGTGGGCATGTGGTTTGCTAAAGCTCCTGCCAATGCTCTGCCTGTTAATAATAACATCATATAAGCCATAGGCTAGAGGTGAGTTACGCAATTAATGAGCCATTAGTTTGTGCAACCTAAATTCTTCAAGGAAGTAACCCCAGTTGTCTGCGTTTTTCCAGGCCTTATGTTTAGTTACCTCTGCTAAATCTAGGCATGCTTGGTATTGGGTTTCGTGGTCTTGTGAGTGAATTAGGAGGTGGGTGAGTTCATGAATCATAGCTTGGAACTGACTAAAATGGTTACCAGTACAGGGGGGAGTACGATAAGAATTGAAGGGCCCCTTGATGAAAGTTTTTCCACAGTTGTGGTGATGGCGCTTAGTGCAGATAGTATACTTGGGGGTAAAGTACCATTTCTGGTCTAGCAATATGTAGAACATTTCATTTTCTGAGCGAGTGATAAAAGCACCTGCGTCTATAGCACCTGTTTTTCTATTTTTGGTGTTGTTTCGCCAACCACTAAGTGGTTTTATGGTTGCAGCGATTCTGTCTGGATCCGTAAAACCTGGCCAGATCGCGCTAATATGAAAAGGGTGCAGATTGATGATAGTAGCCATGCGGTCAAGTGTTTTTTTAACCTTAATGATCATTTGTGGATCATACGATCCGAACCAGAAATAGCAATGATAGTTCCATCGATGCCTTAAGCCTAAGTTAGTGTCTACATCCAAGCACGCAGATGCTCTCCTCATGGTCTGAATAATCTCAGTGCTTAAATTTCTGATAACCTTCTGAGTATCAAGGTTTAGTGATCTAGAAATTAATCCCATATTTTTGTCCCAGTATTTTTATTTATTTTGCAGTGCATAAATTTAACATAGCTCGTGACATGAAAGCTAAGTGATGCAAGTGTAGCTTTATTTTGTTAGGCGTATATTTGTATGTGTGGCGAGACAGATATGGACTAATAAAAAGAAAGTTTGCTGGGCGAACTTCATATTTTAGTATATTTGTGACATCAAAGGTTAATTGTTCACCAATAGCAAGAAATTTTCCAGAGCAATGGTTTAGAGTAAACCTGCAAGGTTTTCAACAAGAAAATCATAGAAGGATCTCAAGAGATGAGTTACGCAATTAATGAGCCATTAGTTTGTGCAACCTAAATTCTTCGAGGAAGTAACCCCAGTTGTCAGCATTTTTCCACGCCAGGTCTGTACTTTCCAGTGCTAAATCAAGGCATTCTTGGTAGCCGTATACGTGGTCTTTCGTGTTAAGGATGAGGTGGGTGAGTTCATGAACGATAGTTTGGAACTGACTATCATGGATACCAGTACAGGCATCACTCGAGATGCCGAAACCTTCGATGGGATCGCTTCCACAGCCTTGGTGATGGCGCTCAGCGCAGATAGTGTACTTGGGGGTAAAGATCCATTTGTGGTCTAGGAATATGTAGAACATTTCATTTTCTGAACGAGTGATAAAAGTACCTGCGTCTATAGCACCGGTTCTTATATTTTCGGTGTTGTCTCGCCAACTACTAAGTGGTTTTATGGACGAAGCGATGCTGTTTTCGTCACTATAATTTGGCCATATGTAGCCAACATGAACAGGGTGAAGGTTTATGATACTGGCCATGCGGTTAAGTGTAATTTTAAGCTTAGTGATCAATCTTGGACACAGCAATCCGAACCAGAACCAGCAAAGGTAGTTCCATGGATGGCTGAAGTCCATGCTAATGTCTGTATCTAAGCACTCAGATGCCCTTCTCATGGTCTGAACAATCTCAGTGCTTAAATCTCTTATAATAGCCTGATCATCAAGGCTTAGTGAGTCAGATATTAATCCCATATTTTTGTCCCTGTATTTTTATTTATTTTGCAGTGCATAAATTTAACATCATTCGTTACATAAAAGATAAGTGATGCAAGTGTTGCTTTATTTTGTTAGGCGGTATGTTTGGCGAGACATATTTGGGATAATAAAAAGTTTACTGATTGAACGTCATATTTTTAGTATATTTGTTACATTAGACATTAATTATTCACCAATAGCAAGATATTTTCCAGAGCAATGATTTAGAGCAAACCTGCAAGGTTTTCAACAAGAAAATCATAGAAGGCTCTCAAGAGGTGAGTTACGCAATTAATGAGTCATTAGTTTGTGCAACCTAAATTCTTCGAGAAAGTAACCCCAGTTATCTGCATTTTTCCACGCAGCCGGTTCACTTATCTGTGCTAATTTTAGGGATTCTTGGTAGCCGTATCTGTGGTCTTCCGTGTGAAGGATGAGGTGGGTGAGTTCATGAACTATAGTTTGGAACTGACTATGATGGACACCAATACAGGGTTGATGAGATATGCTGGTACCTTTGATATGATCTCTTCCACAGTTGGTGTGATGGCGCTCAGTGCAGAGAGTATACTTGGGGGTAAAGATCCATTGGTGGTCTAGCAAGATGTTGAACATTTCATTTTCTGAACGGGTGATAAAAGCACCTGCGTCTATAGCACCAGTTATTATACTTTTGGTGTTGTTTCGCCAACCACTAAGTGGTTTTTTGGACGTCGCGCGGCGGTTCTTGTTACTTAAAGATGGGCGGATGTTGCCAATATGAACAGGGTGAAGGTTTATGATAGTGGCCATGCGGTCAAGTGTAATTTTAAGCTTAGTGATGAATATTGGGGACAGTGTTCCGAACCAGAACCAGCAAAGATAGTTCCATGGATGGTTGAAGCTCAAGTAAGAGTCTGGATCCAAGTACTCAGAGGCCATTCTCATGGTCTGAACAATCTCAGTGCTTAAACTTTTGATGATTCCTCGATCGTAAGGCGCTAGGTTGGTTGAGATTAAGCCCATATTTTTTTTTTATAATTTTTATGCATTTGGGTAACGTTGAACATTATTAGGTAGAATATTTGTATGCATACTAGCAATTAATGACTGATAAAGCAAAAGTTTTTATTAGTAAGAAGAGACACTTAACTGCTGGAAGTAATAAGAAATTATTGAGTAGCGAATAGCAAGAAATTTTTCGTGGGCATGTGGTTTGCTAAATCTCCTGCCAATGCTCTGCCTGTTAATAATAACATCATATAAACCATAGGCTAGAGGTGAGTTGCGCAATTAATTAAGACATGAGTTTGTGCAACCTAAATTCTTCGAGAAAGTAACCCCAGTTGTCTGCATTTTTCCACGCAGCAGGTTTACTTGCCTGTACTAAATTTAGGGATTCTTGGTAGCCGTATATGTAGTCCTTCGTGTGCATGATGAGGTGGGTGAGTTCATGAACGATAGCTTGGAACTGACTATCATGGACACCAGTACAGGCTTGATGAGATATTCTGGTACCTTTGATATGATCTCTTCCACAGTTGGGGTGATGGCGCTCAGTGCAGACAGTCTACTTGGGGGTAAAGATCCATTGGTGGTCTAGGAAGATGTAGAACATTTCATTTTCTGAACTGGTGATAAAAGCACCTGCGTCTATAGCATCGGTTATTATATTTTCGCTGTTGTCTCAAAAACCACTAAGTGGTTTTTGAGACGCCGCGCTGCGGTTCTTGTTACTAAAAGCTGGCCAGATGTTGCCAATATGAATAGGGTGAAGGTTTATGATAGTGGTCATGCTCAAGTGTTATTTTAAGGTTAGTGATCCTTTTTGGGGACAGTATTCCGAATCAGTAATAGCAAAGATAGTTCCAGGGATGGCTGAAGTACATGCTAATATCTGTATCTAAGCACGCAGATGCCCTTCTCATGGTCTGAACAATCTCAGTGCTTAAATCTCTTATAATAGCCTGATCATCAAGGCTTAGTGAGTCAGATATTAATCCCATATTTTTGTCTTAGTATTTTTATTTATTTTGTAGTGCATAAATTTAATATCACTCGCAAGCTGAAATTTAAGAGGGCACGCTGCGTTTTATTTTGTTAGCCAGCATGTTTTACGTGCTAAAAACGACAAAATTAATATTGATTTACTTTTTGGAAGGCTATATTTTAACTGGCCTAGTAATTAAACACTAAATAGCGTTAATTGCAAGTAATTTTCAGGCGCAATAGTGTAGAGCAAACCTGCAAGGTTTTCAACAAGAAAATCATAGAAGGATCTCAAGAGATGAGTTACGCAATTAATTAGGACATGATCTTGTGCAACCTAAATTCTTCTAGAAAGTAAGCCCAGTTGTCTGCGTTTCCCCACGCGTTAGTGTCAGAGTCCTCTGCTAACTGTAGGCATTCTTGGTAGCCGGATTTGTGGTCTTCCGTGTGAATGAGGAGGTGGGTGATTTCATGAACCATAGTATGGAATTTACTATTATGGAGACCATTACAGTGGGGCAAACGATAACCAGCGTAGATCCTCCCTCCATCGTGAGTCGCCCGGAGATATCTTCCCTCTTCGAGCAAATGGCGCTCAGTGCAGCGAGTACGCTGTGGAGTAAAGTGCCATTGCCGGCCTAGCATGATGTTGAATATTTCATTTTCTGAGCGAGTGATAAAAGCACCTGCGTCTATAGCACCGGTTATTATATTTTCGGTGTTGTCTCGCCAACGACTAAGTGGTCTTATAGCTTGAGCTATGTTATCTGGTTTATAGTAATATGGCAAGACCTTGTAGACATAAATAGGGTGTATGTTTATGATGCTGGCCATGCGGTAAAGTGTTCTTTTAACATTAATGATAATTTGTGGATCGGTTGTTCCGAACCAGTAATAGAAAAGATAGTTCCAAGGATGGCTGAAGCGCAAGTCAGTGTCTTGATCCAAGCACGCAGCGGCTCTTCTCATGGTCTGAACAATCTCGGTGCTTAAACTTATGATGATCCCTTGATCGTAAGGTGCTAGGTTGGTTGAGATTAAGCCCATATTTTTTTCTTCTAATTTTTATTTATTTGGGTAATGTTGAACATTATTAGGGGATAAAATTGGGCAATCGCGAGTGACGCTTTATTTTATTCGGCAGAATATTTGTATGCATACTAGCAATTAATGACTGATAAAGCAAAAGTTTTATTAGCAATAAAAGATACTTAACTGGTGTAGGTAATAAGAAATTATTGAGTAGCTAATAGCAAGGAGTTTTTCGTGGGCATGTGGTTTGCTAAAGCTCCTGCCAATGCTCTGCCTGTTAATAATAACATCATATAAACCATAGGCTAGAGATGAGTTACGCAATTAATTAGGACATGATCTTGTGCAACCTAAATTCTTCGAGGAAGTAAGCCCAGTTGTCTGCGTTTCCCCACGCGTTAGTGTCAGAGTCCTCTGCTAACTTTAGGGATGCTAGGTAGCCGGATTTGTGGTCTTCCGTGTGAATGAGGAGGTGGGTGATTTCATGAACCATAATTTGGAATTTACTCTCATGGAGACCATTACAGTGGGGCAAACGATAACTAGCGAAGAACCGCCCTCCATCGGGAGTCGCCCGGAGATATCTTCCCTTTTTGAGGAAATGGCGCTCAGTGCAGCGGGTACGCTGTGGATTAAAGTGCCATCGCGGGGCTAGCATGATGTTGAATATTTCATTTTCTGAGCGAGTGATAAAAGCACCTGCGTCTATAGCACCGGTTATTATATTTTCGGTGTTGTCTCGCCAACCACTAAGTGGTATTATAGCTTGAGCTATGTTATTTGGTATATAGAAATATGGCAAGATCTTGCTAACATAAATAGGGTGCAGGTTTATGATACTGGCCATGCGGTAAAGTGCTCTTTGAACATTAATGATAATTTGTGGATCGGTTGTTCCGAACCAGTAATAGAAAAGATAGTTCCAAGGATGGCTGAAGCCCAAGTCAGTGTCTGGATCCAAGCACGCAGCTGCCCTTCTCATGGTCTGAACAATCTCGGTGCTTAAACTTATGATGATCCCTTGATCGTAAGGCGCTTGGTTGGTTGAGATTAAGCCCATATTTTCTTCTTCTAATTTTTATTTATTTGGGTAATGTTGAACATTATTAGCGGATAAAATTTGGCAATAGCGAGTGACTCTTTATTTTATTAGGCATAATATTTGTATGCATACTAGCAATTAATGACTGGTAAAGCAAAAGTTTTTATTAGCAATAAAAGATACTTAACTGGTGTAGGTAATAAGAAATTATTGAGTAGCTAATAGCAAGGAGTTTTTCGTGGGCATGTGGTTTGCTAAAGCTCCTGCCAATGCTCTGGCTGTTAATAATAACATCATATAAACCATAGGCTAGAGATGAGTTACGCAATTAATTAGGACATGATCTTGTGCAACCTAAATTCTCCTAGGAAATAAGCCCAGTTGTCTGCGTTTTCCCACGCCAACTCTGTACTGTCCAGTGCTAAATTAAGGCATGCTAGGTAGCCTGATTCGTGGTCGTACGTGGCAAGGAGGAGATGGGTGATTTCATGAACCATAGTTTGGAACTTACTCTCATGCTGACCACTACAGTGGGGCAAACGATAACCAGCGAAGTACCTCCCCCCATCGTGACTTACCTGGCGATATCTTCCCTTTTTGAGGAAATGGCGCTCAGTGCAGCTAGTATGCTGTGGAGTAAAGTGCCATTCCGGGCCTAGCATGATGTTGAACATTTCATTTTCTGAGCGAGTGATAAAAGCACCTGCGTCTATAGCATCGGTTATTATATTTTCGGTGTTGTCTCGCCAACCACTAAGTGGCATGCGAGTCCTAGCTATGCTAGTTGGTTTATAGAAACATGGCAAGAGCTTGCTAACATAAATAGGGTGCAGGTTTATGATACTGGCCATGCGGTAAAGTGCTATTTGAACATTAATGATAATTTGTGGATCGGTTGTTCAGAACCAGTAATTGAAAAGATAGTTCCATGGATTGCTCTGGCCCCAGTTAGTGTCTTGATCCAAGCACGTAGATGCTCTTCTCATGGTCTGAACAATCTCGGTGCTTAAACTTGTGATGATCCCTTGATCGTAAGGTGCTAGGTTGGTTGAGATTAAGCCCATATTTTCTTCTTATAATTTTTATTTATTTGGGTAACGTTGAACATTATTAGGGGATAAAATTTGGCAATCGCGAGTGACTCTTTATTTTATTAGGCATAATATTTGTATGCATACTAGCAATTAATGACTGATAAAGCAAAAGTTTTTATTGGCAATAAAAAACACTTAACTGGTGTAGGTAATAAGAAATTATTGAGTAGCTAATAGCAAGGAGTTTTTCGTGGGAATGTGGTTTGCTAAAGCTCCTGCCAATGCTCTGCCTGTTAATAATAACATCATATAAACCATAGGCTAGAGATGAGTTACGCAATTAATGAGCCATTAGTTTGTGCAACCTAAATTCTTCGAGGAAGTAACCCCAGTTGTCTGCGTTTTCCCACGCTTCAATGTCACAGTTCTGTGCTAACTTTCGTGATGCTAGGTAGCCGTATTTGTGGTCGTACGTGGCAAGGAGGAGGTGGGTGATTTCATGAACAATAATTTGGAATTTACTCTCATGGAGACCATTACAGTGGGGCAAACGATAACCAGCGAAGAGCCTCCCTCCATCTGGAGTCGCCTGGAGATATCTTGCATACTCGAGGAAATGGCACTTAGTGCAGCGAGTACGCTGTGGAGTAAAGTGCCATCGCGGGCCTAGCATGATGTTGAATATTTCATTTTCTGAGCGAGTGATAAAAGCACCTGCGTCTATAGCACCGGTTATTATATTTTCGGTGTTGTCTCGCCAACCACTAAGTGGCATGAGAGTCCTAGCTATGCTAGTTGGTTTATAGAAACATGGCAAGAGCTTGCTAACATAAATAGGGTGCAGGTTTATGATACTGGCCATGCGGTAAAGTGTTTTTTTAACATTAATGATAATTTGTGGATTGGTTATTCCGAACCAGTAATAGCAAAGATAGTTCCATGGATGGCTCAGGTCCAAGCTAGGGTCTGGATCCAAGCACGCAGCTGCCCTTCTCATGGTCTGAACAATCTCGGTGCTTAAACTTGTGATGATCCCTTGATCGTAAGGCGCTAGGTTGGTTGAGATTAAGCCCATATTTTCTTCTTATAATTTTTATTTATTTGGGTAACGTTGAACATTATTAGGGGATAAAATTGGGCAATCGCGAGTGACTCTTTATTTTATTAGGCAGAATATTTGTATGCATACTAGCAATTAATGACTGGTAAAGCAAAAGTTTTTATTAGCAATAAAAGATACTTAACTGGTGGAAATAATAAGAAATTATTGAGTAGCTAATAGCAAGGAGTTTTTCGTGGGCATGTGGTTTGCTAAAGCTTCTGCCAATGCTCTGTTGTTAATAATAACATCATATAAACCATAGGCTAGAGATGAGTTACGCAATTAATGAGCCATTAGTTTGTGCAACCTAAATTCTCCGAGGAAGTAAGCCCAGTTGTCAGCGTTTTCCCACGCGTCATCTTCACAGTCCTCTGCTAACTTTAGGGATGCTAGGTAGCCGTATTTGTGGTCGTACGTGGCAAGGAGGAGGTGGGTTATTTCATGAACCATAGCGTGGAACTTACTATAATGGTTACCACTACAGTAGGGCAAATGATAACCAGCGAAGAGCCTCCCTCCATCGTGACTTACCCGGCGATATCTTGCATACTCGAGGAAATGGTGCTCAGTGCAGCTAGTATACTGTGGGATAAAGTGCCATTGCGGGCCTAGCAGGATGTTGAACATTTCATTTTCTGAACGAGTGATAAAAGCACCTGCGTCTATAGCACCGGTTATTACACTTTCGGTGTTGTCGCGCATACCACTAAGTGGTATGCGAGCCTTAGCTATGGTAGTTGGTTTATAGAAACATGGCAAGAGCTTGCTAACATAAATAGGGTGCAGGTTTATGATACTGGCCATGCTGTAAAGTGCTCTTTTAACATCAATGATTATTTGTGGATCGGTTGTTCCGAACCAGTAATAGCAAAGATAGTTCCATGGATGGCTGAGGCCGCAGTTAGTGTCTGGATCCAAGCACGCAGCTGCCCTTCTCATGGTCTGAACAATCTCGGTGCTTAAACTTGTGATGATCCCTTGATCGTAAGGCGCTAGGTTGGTTGAGATTAAGCCCATATTTTCTTCTTATAATTTTTATTTATTTGGGTAACGTTGAACATTATTAGGGGATAAAATTGGGCAATCGCGAGTGACGCTTTATTTTATTAGGCAGAATATTTGTATGCATACTAGCAATTAATGACTGGTAAAGCAAAAGTTTTTATTAGCAATAAAAGATACTTAACTGGTGGAAGTAATAAGAAATTATTGAGTAGCTAATAGCAAGGAGTTTTTCGTGGGCATGTGGTTTGCTAAAGCTCCTGCCAATGCTCTTTCTGTTAATAATAACATCATATAAACCATAGGCTAGAGATGAGTTACGCAATTAATGAGCCATTAGTTTGTGCAACCTAAATTCTTCGAGGAAGTAAGCCCAGTTGTCTGCGTTTTCCCACGCCCACTCTTTACTTACATCTGCTAAATCTAGGCATCTTTGGAATGCGCATTCGTGGTCTTCCGTGTTAAGGAGGAGGTGGGTGATTTCATGAACCATAGTATGGAACTGACTAGAATGGTTACCAGTACAGGGTGGAGAACGATAAGAATTGAAGGGCCTCTCGATGAAAGTTTTTCCACAGTCTTGGTGATGGCGCTTAGTGCAGAGAGTATACTTTGGGGTAAAGTACCATTGCTGGTCTAGCAATATGTAGAACATTTCATTTTCTGAACGAGTGATAAAAGCACCTGAGTCTATAGCACCGGTTTTTATATTTTTGGTGTTGTCTCAAAAACCACTAAGTGGTTTTATGGCTGCGGCGATTCTGTCTGGATCCGTAAAGCCTGGCCAGATCGCGCTAATATGAAAAGGGTGCAGATTTATGAGAGTCGCCATGCGGTCAAGTGCTTTTTTAACCTTAAGGATCATTTGTGGATCATACGATCCGAACCAGAAATAGCAATGATAGTTCCATCGATGGCTCAGGCCCAAGCTAGTGTCTACATCCAAGCACGCAGATGCCCTTCTCATGGTCTGAACAATCTCAGTGCTTAAATTCCTGATAACCTTCTGAATATCAAGGTTTAGTGAGCTAGAAATTAATCCCATATTTTTGTCTCAGTATTTTTATTTATTTTGCAGTGTATAAATTTAATATCACTCGTGACATGAAAGATAAGTGCTGAAAGTGTTGCTTTATTTTTTCAGGCGGTATGATTATCCGCATTAAATAAAACCTAAATAAGGATAATTTATTTTTTGGAACACAATCATTTAACTGACTTGGAATCAATAAATAAACTTAAAGGGGTGTAAGATATTTTACGCGCGGCATGCAAAAGTTAAAAGCTTGCCAATGTGTGTCTTATGACCAAGGCGTAGGCTAGAGGCGAGTAGTTTCCTCGCGTGTACAGGCATCGATGAAGAAAGCCCAGCTGTCCGAGTTTACCTTTGCATTTGCAGTAGAGGATAACACTAACTGCTGGCAATTTCTGTAGCCGTATTGGTGGTCTTTTGTTTGAATGAGCAGGTGGGTGAGTCCGTGAGTGAGGATATGCAACTTGGTGTACTGTTTAGTACAGTCGTAAGTATACGGGAGTGCATAGTACCACCCAGGGTTTAAGCGTATCGAGTATTGGTTGTCTTCTATGTCTGTGTCTTGAACGTTAGGATGTAGATGGTAACGTTGGTGATCATCTAGTGTAGTATCGTGGCAGTGATATTCTAAGTAACGAAGAGGTGCATAGTCCGTTAGAATACGTCCAGAGTCTGTCAGTTTGTGTGGTCCGAAGATTTCGATAGATTGGGCATCGGGATCGATTAAGGCATTAGCCATGAGGAGAAGCTTGCTTCGAAGTGTCATCAGCCATTGTGTACTTGAATCTCCGAACCAGATCTCGCTATTGTTGCTCCCAGGAATGTATAAGCTCCCAGGGACGCCTTGATTGAGTTTCGTTGTGGCCATGGTAAGGTTAGTATGGATACGAAGTTTCAAGTCACTGATCATCTTTTGATCATCTGTGCAAAGGTTATTAGTGATGAAGTTCATTTTTTTCCAGATTATTTTTATTTATTTTGCAGTGCATAAATTTAACATCACTAGTGACATGAAAGTTAAGTTATTTCAGTGTTGCTTTATTTTGTCAGGCGCATGTTTTTATGAGTTAAACTAGCTAATAAAGGAGACGTTATTTGTACTCAAGTTATTACTTAACTGACGAGTATATTAAACACTAATTAGCTACAAATGGCAAGAGTTTTTCCGCGAGCAATGGCTAAGAGTAAAGCACGAGCCAACTTGCGTGCTGGTTATAATGGTTGACTAAAGGCGAGTTGCATCGTTGATTAGTTCAACAACTATAGAGTGCAGCGTCTTCGACGAAGAAAGCCCAGTTGTCCGAATTTATCTTCGCATTCGCCATAGATGACACGGCTAAAGACGCGCAATTAGAGTAGTTATCCATAATGTCATACGTATCAAGGATGAGGTGGGTAAGTCCATGAATGAGGATATGGAACTTACTGTACCTGGTGTGGGGAGGATATCGGAGTGCGGTGGGACTAACCGTAGGTGCAGTGTTGTGACGAGTCATGGGTGCATAGTACCACCCAGGGCTTAGCATGATCATGTATGGTTTACCTGGCACATGTCTGTGATAATATCTGTCACATTGACCATGTATGGGGTTGCGTATCTCATCAGGTAGCTCAGCTCTGTTGCAGTGATATTCTAAGTAACGAAGAGGTGAATAGTCCGTCAGAATACGTCCAGAGTCTGTTAGTTGGTGTGGTCCGAAGATTTCGATAGAGTGCTCCTTGTCGGTTATGGCATTCCTCAGGGAGTAAAGTTTTTGCTGCAGCTGTGTTATCCAAGCTGGAGATGTATCACCGAACCAGATCTCGCTGCATTTATTGTCTATCATCATTTTCGCTGCAGCCATATTAAGGTAATTAATAATCTTAGGCTCTAAGGTTTTGATATCCTCTTGATCATTTATGCAAAGTGTGGCGGTGGTAAATCCCATATTTTTTCCTAGTTATTATTATTGTTATCGTTTAGCATCAGAAGTCATAAAATGTGTGAAGTTATTCGGTGCTTTATTTTGTAGATAGCAAATTTTTGTATTAAAGACGACCAAAATAAGTACAAGTCATTTGTGGTAATGTTGTTTTTAACTGACAATGAAATTAAACACTAATCAGGTGCGAATAGCAAGGTTTTTTCGTGTGGCTGTTTTGGCGTTAGCTGGCTTTCAAGGTGCGAGTGGATATAATGTGTAAGCAAAACTTGCGGGCTTGGTATGGGTGTATGCTATAGGTGAGTTTACTACAATAAGTAATTCATCAGCCTAAATTCCTCGACAAAGTAACCCCAGTTGTCCGCGTTGCCCTTCGCAAATTGACAATTGTTCACTGCATATGTCAGGCAGGTGTTGTAGCCCTCCACAAAGTCGATCGTGTTCATTAGGAGGTGGGAGAGTTCATGAACCATAGTTTGGAACTGGCTATCCATTTGACTTATATTTTTAAATAGGGGTCTCTCATGCCAACCACCGCCTAGGGTAATCTTGAATGGTGTAGTTTCTGTCGAAATGCCGGAGATTGTCATTCCTGGCTGGAAAAGATCCGCGTAGTTATAACTTATTGTGTTGTCTCGCCAGCCACTTTCTGGTTTGTAGGCCAGGGCATCATATTTTTCATAATTGCTCTCGTTAGTTTCCCAAGAAACATTGAATGGATAAGTTTCTATAATAGTGGCCATGCGTATAAGTTTACGTTTAAGCTCAAATATCCAGCATATATCGTTATCACCGAACCATTGCATGCTTAGGTATTGATCGGCACGGATGTAATTCGCGGCGCTCCTCATAGCACGAGGAATAGCATTTGCTAAGCTTACGATAACATCTTGATCTTCACGATCGAGACCAGTAGTAGTGAATGCCATTTTTTATCCTGGTAATTTTTGTTTATTTTGGTAACGTTCAACATTATTAGGGCATAAAATTGAGCTATCTCCAGTGAATATTTATTTTATTCGCCAGAATATTTTTATGTATACTAGCAGTTAATGACCTATAAAGCAAAGGTTTTATTAAGAGGTGAGACATGTTTAACTGGTGGAAGTAATAAAAAATTAAGCAGTCGTGAATAGCAAGGAATTTTTTGCGGGAATGCGGTTTGTTAAAGCTTTTGTCAAGGTGCTGTTTATCACAAGCAGTAGGCTACATGTGAGCGGCCTACGAGATGTGCAACTAAGGCAGCCTAAATGACTCGACGAAGAACGCCCAGTTGTCCGCGTTTTTTTTCGCTTTTATACTATTTGATACTGCAAGTTCCTGGCATTTGTATTGGTACATATGGTCTCTCGCGTCAAGGAAAATGTGGGATAGTTCGTGAACTAGGATACTGAATTTGCCATGGGAATAAGTGTTCAGACTATACATGGGCATATCATACCAGAGAATGCCTAGACCAATGTGGAACTCTGCATATGGTGTGGGTGTGTTAAAAACGTTGTAGTGGCTATCTTTGGTGTAGTTTTCCCAACCATCGAGTGGTTGGTAGGTTTCGGCGGTGGTGGTCATATAATTGTCGTTGTTCTCAATCTTGTGAACATCGATAGGCTGAATTTCTATTAGATTGGCAAAGCGGTTAAGTGTGGTGCTAAGATCAGCGAGCCATAGTGCACTTTCATCGCCGAACCATTCCTTGCTAAGGTGGGTGTATTACATAAGGATCAGTGATGCGCGCCTAAGAGTATAAACAATCTCAGGTCCCAAGTTTGTGATGATAGCCTTTTGGCTAATATCTAGACCAGTCGTGGTTAATCCCATTTTTTCTCCGAGTAATTTTTGTTTATCTTGGTAATGTTCAACATTATCAGGGTATAAAATTTAGCTATTTCTAGCAGGTTTTATTTTATTAGCGTCATGTTTTTATGTGTTAAAAGTAACCTAATTAAGAACAAAGTAGTTGTATGGAAACGCTATTTTGCTGACGTAATAATTATACATATACGACATTGAATAGTAAAGGATTTTTGGTGCGCAGAGCAGGCTAAAGGATCGCCCTGTTAATAACATCATCATATAAAGCCGTAGGCTAGAGAGTAGTTGCCTCAAATGAGGAGCAATTTGGTTATCTAAATGACTCTATGAAAAAACCCCAGCTGTCCGCGTTTTTCTTCGCAAAGTTACTATTGTTATTTGCATATTTCTGACATCTGTTGTAGCCACTGGTAATGTCGTCCGTGCCAACTAGGAGGTGGGAGAGTTCATGAACGATAGTTTGGAACTGGCTACAGCTGTTGGCTGGATTTCTAAACATGGGTCTCTCATGCCAACCACTACCTAGGGCAATCTTGAAGGTTGTAGTTTCTGGCTGTTGGTTAAGATCCCAGTAGTTATCATCTCTTGTATTGTCTCGCCAGCCATACGGTGGTGGTAAGGACATGGCAACATAATTTTCATAATGCCCAGCGTTAGTTATCCAAATAATATTAATAGTATGAATTTCTATGATAGTGGCAAAGCGGTTAAGTTTACGTTGAAGCTCAAATATCCAGCATATATCGTTATCGCCGAACCATCTCTTGCTCAGGTCGGTGTTATCACGGATGTGCACCGCGGCGCTCCTCATAGCACGGGGAATAGCATTTCCTAAGCTTACGATAACATCGTGATCTTCAGACTCGAGGCCAGTAGTAGTGAATCCCATTTTTTATCCTGGTAATTTTTGTTTATCTTGGTAACGTTCAACATTATCAGGGAATAAAATTTAGCTATATGGAGTGAATATTTATTTTATTCGCCAGAATATTTTTATGTATACTAGCAATTAATGACCTATAAAGCAAATATTTTATTAAGGGTGAGACATGTTTAACTGGTGGAAGTAATAAAAAATTAAGCAGTCGTGAATAGCAAGAAATTTTTTGTGAGCATGCGCTTTGTTAAAGCGCTTGTCAATGAATCATATCATTATAATCAAATAGGCTAGTGTGGCGTTCGATAAGTTGCATAGTTTATGATTGAGGCCATGCGATTAAGCTTGATTTTAAGCTCAGATAACCATTTTGGAGCTATATCTGCGAACCAGATCTCGCTGTAGTTGCTGTTTTCACTGAGCGTTGCAGTGGCCTTCCTAAGAGTACTAATAATTTGCTGCTCTAATGCTTTGATAATATCTTGATTGTCTGGGCCGAGTTGGCCTGTGGTGGATCCCATTTCTTATCCTGGTAATTTTTATTTATGTTGGTAATGTTAACATTATTAGGGCATAAAATTGAAGTATAGTTATTATCGATCGATATTTTATAACGATGCAAACTTAAACAAGGAGCCGCTCCCGTTGGAGCGCGAACTCGGTTTTTATATGATCGGTAGCAGCCTTGCGCTCAACATTTGAGGCGTGCTCCCCATTACATCGGTTGAGCCTTATCTCTGATCATCGAGTCCGAGGCGACGTTGCATTTTGATCGTCGCATGGGTATGTACCCATAGGTATAAAAAAATTAAGGAGATTTTTCAGCACTATCTTGGAATGTCTGCTCAGGTGCTTTGTATGCCAATATTTGTGGGTTTTGTGTAGCTACCAGATCGAATATGCGTCCTATTGGAATGTAAAACATATCAAAATAGGCTAGTCTTAAATCTAATTTAGAATAGATTTTGTCAACGTAATCCTTGTTTTGTCCGCATGGCGTAAAGAAATTATCATCAATACATATGGTGCTCTTGTAAGAGCCTTGTGAATTTTGAATGTATTTGATCTCTTTTTGCCATACCATAGGAATGTTATATCCAGGAGCAAGTTTAGCTTGCCATTTAGAAGCATTGAAAACAAATTTTTGGGATGCATCTACTTATACCTACCCAAAGAGTCAAGACAGTTATTTAATATTTCTTATTCCACAGTTAAGATACCTTTGATAAAACTAAGTTAGCCTTAATTCCTTCCTGGTAAACATTCATTGGTTGTTTATATTTCAATGTTTCATGAAATCGTTGGTGATTATAAAACTCAATGTAATCGGATACATCTTCTTGTAAATATTTGATCGTTTCATATTCATTTAAATAAATACGGGAACATTTTGCGCGTCGTAAAATCTTTCAATACAAATATTATCAGTAGCTCGGCCTTTCCCGTCCATTGATATCGTGATCCCGTTCTGTTTTAATTTTTGAGTATGCACATCACTTGTATACTGACTTCCTTGATCTGTATTGAATATATCAGGTTTTCCATAGCGATCTAAGGCCGCATCCAAGACGTTAATGCTCAGAGCACAATCCATCGTATTCGATATTTTGTGTGATAGGACGGCTTTCGAATGCCAATCAATGACAGCAAGCAAGGTAAACCATTCCACCCTTGACTTTGATGTAGGTTATATCTGTGCTCCATACCTGATTAGCATGTGAAATATTAAGGCCTCTAAGCTTATAACTGTATTTCTGATGTTGCTTATTGGGTACGGTGGTTGTTATTTGCTTAACCGCTAAAATAGCCTTTAAACCCAGCTCCTTTCGATATGTTGCTACCGTGTTTAAAGATGCCTTGACTCCATTTTCTAGAAGCTGTTGATGCACCTTTTTAGCACCGTAAATTGGAGTTTTATCAAACACTTTGGCTATTTCCTGCTGAATCTCATGCTTTTTATTATTCACTTTTTCAGTGTAGTAAAAAGTACTCCGATTCAAATTCAATAGCTCACATTGCTGTGATACAGATAGGTTTTCTAGCTTGGGATTAATTAACTTCTTCTTATCAGATCCTCCCAAGCTTTTTAGCTTTTTAGCTTTTTAGCTTTTTAGTTTTTTTCTGGCCATTCATTCGAGGATGTCATTTTACCGACAATTTTTGTGAGCATTTAATTTTTGTCTAAAGCTGCAACAAGCTCCAGCTTATATTCTTTAACCGCCTTTGCTGGCTCCATTGCAATGACAGCGTTCTCCAAGAATATTTTTTCCAATTCCCAACGATCAATGGGGTGATATTATTTTTATTTGCAATCTCAGCTCAAGTTTTTTCATTTTCCAATAACTCCAGTACAAGTCTACTTTTAAACTCAGCAGAATAAGTTGTTCTTTTTTTGCTCATGGTAATTCTCCTATTTTGATAGATACTATCTCAAACAGGAATAAGAATCTTAATTTTACTGTTTAGATTTCCTGGGGCATTATATTAGGCTCATGATACCGAGTGTCAAACAGTCTCGTTTTGAATGTTAAAAGCTTTAATTTATCATTTATCTGTTATTTCTTTTTTAATAGAGTATAAAAAAATTAAAGAGATTTTTCAGCACTATCTTGGAATGTCTGCTCAGGTGCTTTGTATGCCCATATTTGTGGGTTTTGTGTAGCTACCAGATCGAATATGCATCCTATTGGAATGTAAGGCGGGTCAAACTCGCACAATCTTAAATCTAACATACGATAGATTTCGTCAACGTAATTATGTTTTTGATTGAATGGTGTAAAGAAGTGATCATCAATACACATGGTGGTTTTGTAAAAGCCGTAGTGATTTTTAGTATGTTTGATCTGTTTTTGCCATATCATAGGAATGTCATATCCAGGAGCAAGTTTCACTAGCCATTTATAAGCATCGAAAACAAATTTTTGGGATGGATCTGCTTGGTATTGTTCTATTCTTGTCTCAATTTGTGCGTCAGTAGGCGTTTTGTTATAGGAAGTTTTGAGTTCTTGAAATGCGTGATTAGCTTGAATTCTATGGAGTTCCTTCATCAGCCTTACACGCCGAGTGTCAAGAAAACATATTATTTGAGTATCATAGACGATTCTTTTATATCTGTTGCGTGCTTCTGCTTTTAATTTAGCCTGCTTTGTCTGGTCGCATTGCGCGAAGTATTCCAGTGCCTCGGTATTACAATAGGGAGATGTGTGTGCTATGCCACAGCATGTATCGACAGTTATTTCTGCAATCTTAGTCGTGGCTGCTACAACTCCTCTTAGTATAACTTTTTCGTGAGGCGAGAAGCCAACATTTAAATCATCAATTGTGTCATACATAACAGAAGAATGATTCTTATCAAGCGTTTCAAACATTACCAGTGCGTGATCTCCATTGAGATTTTCAGTATCAGCGAAGTTCCAGTCGTGGAGATTGTCCTTATTTTCGGGGAATGGCTTATCAATGTGAGTATTTCCATCAATTATTTGCTTATATATTTCAAGTTGATGGTATGTAGGGTCAGGTATAGGAACGTTGTTAGGAGCTACTGATTTGTTTGTTTTACTAAATAAATTCCACGGCATGGTTAAATCTCTCTGTATTTAAATATAAAAGATAGTACTTTATCATGTCAGTAAAGTTGTTGCAAGCACATTTAATGTTACATAATAAATATCCTTAAAATTACTGTTTTAACGAACAGTAGAGCCATTCCAAACTAATGGGTAAGTAGAAGGAAGATTTCCTGATGTGATCATAGTCACAATTGATAAATTTAGCTAATAGTTTATTTTTAATACTATTGACATCCAAAAGGGAAAGAGTAGTTTGCAATTAGACGAATACTTTTCGAGGGATGAGAAGGAAAGTTTGCTACTAAATAATGCTGTTAAGTTTCTATGAGCTACGAGAATAATATGAATATGGCTGAAGAGATAGCGACACTAGTAATTGATAAGTCTTACTGGGGAGACCAATGGTTTTTATTCTTTTGCCTTCTTGTAGTTGGCTTGGTTGCATCAATAAGTGCTTGGGGTGGCTCGTACTTAAGTGCCAGAGCTCAAAACTCTGCAATTCGTGCAGACTTCAAGAAAGCACTAGCAAATCTTGAAGAACAAACAAATGTAGTAAGACGGATAGAAGAAGATATTTCTCATAATTATCTCGAGACCAGAGAAATCACTCGAATAAAGAGGGAAAAAATTGAATTTCTTTATTTGGCTCTAGCAAATGATGTTAAGCAAAATACCCATAATTTAAAAGTGGCGGCCAGCAACTCATCTGAAGATCTTGTCGACACTCCGCGCACCGTAGAAATGCTTCTATCCCTTTACTTTAAAAATGAACTGAGTAAAGAGCTTGAGGACTATCGAAATCAACGAAATGTTCTTCTAACAAGAATTGAACATCTTGTCGAAGAAAACAGCCATGACTCGGGCCTTGGAAATATCGGCAGGCTAAAGCAGAATCGGGTTTATATCACCAACTACAACCAATCGAGGGTCAATATTGCAATTGGTCTCGAGGAAATGATGCAAAACTTAACAAGTCAAGGCAGTCGGACGGCTTCGCCGCCCGCTGCTTGAGGCGTTAGAATTACAC
Organism: uncultured Psychromonas sp.; assembly: GCA_963682165.1. GTDB lineage: Bacteria > Pseudomonadota > Gammaproteobacteria > Enterobacterales > Psychromonadaceae > Psychromonas. Next base: position 928,803 of record OY821666.1, read on the forward strand.
AAAACAATCATTGTCGTTGATTTTAAAACTATAGGAGTATTACTAATGATAAATAAGTTATTACCCATTTTATTGATATTGAGCAGCCTATTTTTAACAGCATGTGGAAATGATAGTTCAATCAATATTTCAAGCATCAAAAGTGTTTCTCCCAGCTCCGCACAGTTACCTGCTACGGTAAATGATGCATCTTTACCAGAAGCTAGCACCGTACAGTTACCGACTGCAGTACAAAGTGCTATAGACGGTAAAAAATATACTTTGAGTCAAGAGGTAAAAAATACACTTTCTTTGATGGGAAATGAAGAAAGGTTAGCTTATGATCTTTATAATGCTTTTTATAAACAATTTCCAAAGCTAAAACAATTTAAGAACATTGCAACTAAATCAGAATATAAACATATTATTGCAGTTCAGCGATTAGTTCGGAAATATAATTATGATGAAAATAGTTTTACTAACCTTGATTTATCACCGCTAGGTTATAAAGATACTGGTATTTCAGATATGCAACCAGGAGTCTATGACATACAAAAAATTCAATCATTATACAATAAACTATATAATAAAGGAATAAATTCAGAGCAAGATGCGTTAGAGGTTGGCTGCATTGTTGAAGTAACCGATATTAATGATTTAGATGAAGTAATTAAGATTGCAGAGAGCAGCAAAGCCGAGGATGTTGTAGCGGTATTTGATTTTTTACGCACGGCTAGTTTTAAGCATTATTGGTCCTTTAACCGCGGGTTAACAAAGAAGGGCATAACAAATGGGTGCTGTTCCGTAGGTACAGTTGATGGTGTCAACTATTGCCATGATGAATACCCTAATGACAATACTAATGGCTATGACTGACGCTCTAATGAGCTCAATCAGGATATAAAAATACTAAATTCTGTCGCAACCTAGTTGACATCTTCAGTTCATGTGATACAGGCAATGGTATGTACCCATGCGACAATCAAGATGCAAAATCGAAGTTTTGAAAGTTGTCATTAATCGACTCGCCATTTACAGCCGCATACTGTTTAGTTATTGCATCTTCTATGTGCCCTTGTATGTTAGCGCCCACTATGTTCAATATGCTACGACTGGCTGTATTTCTCAGCTATGAAATTCACGTTATTGATTGCAAAACACTACAAGGCTTAACTCAAGCTAGCCAAGGATCTGCTATTTTTATGGCCGCATTTTTAAAAGCTGTGAGGCTGATTGATAATTAAGTTGTTAAATTAGCCGGGAGCTAAATTAGCAAGTGATAAGAATAATTAATTTGCGTCAAAAAGTTTTTTGCTTTATAGTGTCAGATCGTTGAAAAAATTAACAAAATAGTTAACGATAACTTATAAAATAAAGGTTTTTTATGCACAAGACAATGCTTACAGGCAAGCTACACCAAGCACGTGTTACACATGCGGAATTAAATTACGAAGGTTCATGCTCAATCGATCAAGATTTTCTTGATGCATCAGGCATTATCGAATATCAAAAAATCGATATTTACAATATTGAAACAGGTGGTCGTTTTTCTACCTACGCAATTTTAGGTGAGCGTGGCTCTAAAATCATCTCTGTAAATGGCGCAGCAGCACGCCAAGCTGCAGTAGGGGATCGCGTTATCATCTGTGCTTACGCATCACTTAGTGAAGAAGAGATCGCAACACACAAGCCTAAGCTTGTATATTTAGATGCTGACAACAACATTGCTCGCACAAGTAAAGGTATCCCAGTACAAGTAGCTTAATCGGCTGAGCTTAGCTACATATTTTAGCAAGCTATTTCTCGGCGCTTATTGGCTAGTTAGCAATTGCAAACTTAAACTAAAGTAGTGCAAGCATCTACGACTGATTTCCATTAAAAATGGGTGGCTCGGCAAGCAACTTGATATTTAGTTAAAGTACAATGGCCAGATCATACAAAAAGATCTAGTATTGGCGGATTTGTGCAGACTAAAAGATTGAAATTACTTTTTTAAAAAGGCAGTGTTACTGGAATTAACTCAATGCCGAGGACAAAGCTAAAGGCTGTAATGACTAATAATGAACCTTTAAATACCGATTTAGACCATTGAACATAGTTAGTCTCATCTATTTTCCTAAATGTCACTTTAGCCCAGCCATAGCAACACAGAGAAACGACGAGTAAATATTCATAGCCTGTCGTATCGCAAAAAGCATACAAGGCAAACGCGACCATAAAAAAAGCTGCGACATAAGCCATCATGTGTAGGCGTGCTTTTTGGATGCCTTTTTCCACTGGTAAGACTGGAATATTAGCTTGCTGGTAATCTTTCATTCTAAACATGGCAATAGCATAAGAATGGGGCATTTGCCATAAGAAGAATAAAGTAAACAATAAAACAGCTTCTAAATTGATATAGTTAGTTACTGCTAAATAACCAGCCAATGGAGGGATCGCCCCAGATACCCCCCCAACAAGCGTTCCATAGATCGAAGATCGTTTGTACCACATGGTGTAAAAAAACACGTAGAATATATAGCCTAACAATACGACAACCACTGATAAAGGATTGGCTACGTTATAGAGTAAAATAGTTCCCACTAAGAGGAGCACAATTGCAAAGAAGAAAGCCAGATCAATATTGACTGAGCCCTTTACAATGGCCCGCTGACAAGTGCGTGACATTTTAGCATCGATATCTCGATCAAAAATATTATTCATCACGCATCCTGATGCTATAACCAAAGAAATACTTATCATGGTATACACAAGCAATGACAGAGTAACAGGCTCTGATTTAGCTGCCAGAAAATAACCCGCTAATATCGAGATTAAATTCCCAAAAATAATGCCTGGTTTAGTGAGTGATATGTATTCCTTTAACATTAGCGTTCTACATCAGCATCATATTGTGGTTAAGGTTCCACATGATCCACACAGAGCCACCAATGACGATAAAGACAATTAGGACTATAAACACAAAAGACAGCATATAAAAACGACCTCTTTCTGAGCTATCCATATGTAAGAAATAAAATAAATGTACACCTAATTGTATGATTGCTGAAAGAATTAACACAACAATCGTTTGCTCAGTTGAAAGCTTGCCAGTGTATGCAAAGTAGAATGGAATAATGGTTAAAATTACCGAAAAAATAAAACCGAGAATATAACCTTTTTCTCCAAAATCTTTTTGTCCACTGCCTTGCTGAACATTGTCCGCTACGGAATTATTATCCATTAACCACCCCCAATAAATACACAATCGTAAATACACAAATCCAGACAATATCTAAGAAATGCCAGAATAAACTCAAGCAGTATAAACGGCCTTTCATTAAGTCATTTAAACCTTTAGTACCTAATTGGAAGTAACATACAGTCATCCAAATCAAGCCGAAGGTCACATGTAGACCGTGAGTCGCAACCAAGAAAAAGAAAGCGGATAAAAAGGCACTGCGCTGAGGCCCAAAACCTTCTTCAATTAAGTGGTGAAATTCATACACTTCCATGCTAATAAAACCTAAACCAAGCACGGCTGTAATTAATAACCAACGTTTTAATGCGGCTATGTTTTCTCGTTTAACCGCAATAATACCGAAACCAAATGTGATACTACTTATTAATAAGAGCATGGTTTCCACGAACACAAAGGGTAATTCAAAAATATCCCTCCCAGTAGGTCCCCCCGCTGTCGCATGAACAAGTACTGCATAAGTGGCAAATAAAGAGCCAAACAAAATGCAGTCACACATTATGTAAATCCAAAAGCCATACAGCTTCAATCCATGGGCATCAAGATGCTCATCATGTACTTTTATACTAGCATCCATAACCTACCTCTTTATCAGTATCTGTACTCGACTGTTGTAGCTTTGCTTTGCGTAATTTATCCTTATTGGCATCCTCAATGGCTTTAATTTCTTCAACCGTGACGTAATAATCACGATCTTCATTGAAACTATGAATAATTACAGTCGTAAATACTCCGAGTAAGCTAATAATCGCTAACCACCAAATATACCAGATCATAGCGAAACCAAAAACGAGCGCGAAAGCTGAGATATAAATACCAGTTGCTGTATTTTTGGGCATATGGATGGGTGAATAGTCATCTTTGGCGTTTAATGTTGCTTCAACACCAGCTTCGCCACGTTGCTTTTGATACCAAAAAGCATCAATTTCATTTCCGTCTGGAATTTTTGCAAAGTTATAAAACGGTGGTGGTGACGACGTTGACCATTCGAGCGTACGTCCATTCCAAGGGTCGCCTGTTACATCAATATTTTGTTTGCGGTCTCGAATACTGACAATGTACTGAATTGCCTGACACACTACACCACATAAGATCACAAACGTACCGAATGCAGCAACTGCAAGCAGTGGGAAGTATTCATGATCTATGTGTTGACTTAAACGACGTGTCATACCCATAAAGCCCAAAATATAAAGTGGCATAAAGGCAAGGAAAAATCCTATTATCCAGCACCAAAATGAGCGGTGGCCCCAAGTCTCATTTAACTTAAAACCAGTCGCTTTTGGAAACCAATAATTAACACCAGCGAAACTACCAAACACTACACCACCGATAATGACATTGTGGAAATGTGCAATCAAAAATAAGCTATTATGTAAAACATAATCAACACCAGGCACAGCGAGTAATACGCCTGTCATGCCGCCAATGGTAAAGGTGATTAAAAAGCCGATTGTCCATAACATTGGAGTAGAGAACACCACGCGTCCATGGTACATGGTAAATAACCAGTTAAAGATCTTAACCCCAGTTGGCACCGCGATAATCATCGTTGAAATGCCAAAGAAAGCATTGACATCTGCCCCCGAGCCCATGGTAAAGAAGTGATGTAACCACACGACAAACGAAAGAAAAGTAATCACGGCTGTTGCCCAGACCAAAGATGTGTAGCCAAACAATTTTTTTCCTGAAAAGGTGGCGACAACTTCTGAATAGACGCCAAATAATGGCAGCATTAGAATATAAACTTCTGGATGCCCCCATGCCCAGATCAAATTAATGTACATCATCATGTTACCACCCATACCATTAGTAAAGAAATGAGTGCCTAGATAACGATCCAATGTGAGTAGTGCGATAGTGACAGTTAAAATTGGGAATGATATAATAATCAAAATGTTAGCGCACAATGAAGCCCAAGTAAATATTGGCATCTTCATTAAAGGCATAGACTTTGTACGCATACGCATAATAGTTACAAAGAAATTAATACCTGTAAATGTGGTACCGATCCCCGCGAGCTGAAGAGCCCAAATCCAATAATCAACGCCAGGTCCAGGGCTTGCTTTAATACCAGAAAGAGGAGGGTATGAAAGCCAACCGGTACGAGCAAATTCACCCACGCCTAAAGATAAATTTGTTAATATCACGCCCACTATAAATAACCAAAAACTTAAGCTATTTAAATATGGAAATGCAACATCACGCGCCCCAATTTGCAACGGCACTACAATATTCATCAAACCAATAATCAATGGCATGGCGACGAAAAAAATCATAATAACGCCATGTGCGCTAAAAATTTGATCATAATGCTCAGGCGGTAAATATCCAGCGTAACCAGCAGAGGATAATAATTGCTGACTTCGCATCATAATAGCATCAGAGAAACCTCTGATAAGCATGACTAACGCTACAGCAATATACATGAAACCTATTTTCTTATGGTCAACTGAAGTGAACCACTCCGACCATAAGTATTTCCATTTACCATAATAAGTGATTGCCGCAACAATACCTATACCTATCACGGCTATTCCTATCAAAGTGCCCATCACAATTGGCACATTGAACGGTATGCTTTCGAGGGAAAGCCTTCCTAACATAAACATAATAATTTTCCTATTTTTTTAATGTTTTTTCATGTCCATATGTTGCTTTTTATTCATGCTGTTATCACTTGAATTTAAAGCTCCTTTATATTGTTTCACCACATCGGAAAACAAATGCTTTGGGACGCTAGAGTAATAAGCAACTGCCACGTTTTTACTCGGCTTAGCTAGATCTAGGTATCCTTGGAAATTTGTCATCACTCGCGCACCTTGTTTGTGTTGCACACTCTTAGCCCAGCGCAAAAAGTCCGCACGCGTTTTTGTTACATGCGCAGTAAACTTCATACCTGAGAAGCCATCACCACTATAACTCGCAGAGATACCTTTATAATCACGCGCTTCATTGGCGATTAAATGAACTTGACTCATCATTCCAGGCATTGCATACATTTGACTGCCTAAACGAGGAATAAAAAAGGAGTTCATGAGATCATCAGATGTGATTTTAAACTGAATGGGAACATCTTTGGGGAACACTAGATAGTTTATCGTTGCAATATGTTGCTCAGGGTAGATAAATAACCATTTCCAATCAAGCGATACCACTTGAATAACCATGGGCTTTTGATTACTAGCAATAGGTTTGGTCTGATCAAGCTCATGCGTTGAGCGCCATGTAATGACACTTAAAATAACAATAATAATAATGGGAATGCTCCAAACCAAGATTTCGATTTTGGTGGAATGTGCCCAGTCTGGTTCATATTTTGCGTCCGCATTAGCAGAATGATATTTATATGAAAAATAAATAGTCATTAATATAACCGGAATCACGACTATCAACATTAATAAGACTGAATTTATAATCAGCTCTTTTTCTCGAATACCGATAAACCCTTTAGGATCAAGTATACTAGAGGTGCATCCAGACAAAGTAAGCATTGCACTAAACAATCCTACTTGTGAGAAGATGTTTTTATATTTTGAAATTTTCATTCTATCTATATCTCAATATTAATGGGGGAAACAAATATCTTTATTAATTAATGCGACAAGTAATAAGCCGATTGTTAATAAGGACGAGTACCCCAGTTAAAAAATTGTAGCAATAAAGAGCATATTTTTCATTGTGGATCCTGCAAGGAGTGTGGATCTTTTCCAGATTATGGATCCTTCCAAGTCTAGGCCATCAATAATGCCTGAGCTATTTTAACTGTTTATACGTTTTCCGCAAGTATTTTAAGTGTACTACTAGTAATCATTCAAAATTTTCCACTCAGATCGACTCTTGAAGATCAAATCAAGGAGTAACCATTACATCGATCGCGCCTTACTCTAATTATCGAGCTCGCAGCTGGCTCTGCATTTTTACAAAACATGGGTATAAGCTTCGGCTAGAGACGATTAGCACAGTTAATTAGTACGAGTTTTCCACTATCTAAATTCCTCGATGAAGAAAGCCCAGTTGTCCGCGTTGTGTCGCGCGAGTTTAGGAGTGTACTTTGCTAAATCCAGGGATTCTTGGTAGCCGTATATGTGGTCTTTCGTGCCAATGACGAGGTGGGAGAGTTCGTGAGCGATGGTGTTGAACTGGCTCGAATGGATAGCAGTGCAGTCATCATGACGGCAGCCTTTGTTGATACCATGGCCAGAGCATGTTCGATACTTAGGCAGGTATAGCCATGCGTTGTCTAGCAGAATTTGGAATAATTCATTTTCTGAGCGCGTGATAAAACCGTACCCTTGCAAAGGAAATCCGCTCACATTGCATATGTTTAGTCGCCAACCACTAAGTGGTGGTCGAGCCAGGGCGCTCCGGCTATACTCATTACGATGGCAAAGTGGCATGGCTCCAACATTGAACTTGTGAAGGTTTATGATAGAGGCCATGCGGTTAAGCATAAGTGCAAGAACACTAAGCCATTCCGGATCCATAATTCCGAACCAATAATAACTATGGCTAGCGGCCTCGGTAGTGTTTGTACTGAGTTCGTACGAGGCTCTTCTTATGGAATGAACAATCTCAGGTCCAATACTTCTAATCATATTCTGGTCAACAACGTTGAGGGTGTCGCCGAATAACCCCATATTTTTCTCCAGTTATTTTTATTTATTTGGCTTGTGTAATTAAAGCATAAAATAGAGCTATCTGATATGCGCTTTATTTTATCAGGTGGAATATGCAGATCATTAAAAGTAGCATAAATAATAGCAAGTTATATTAAATAAGGTCGCGACTTTAATTGGCGAGTTCTGTATACATTGAGTTGGTGTAAATAACAATTAATTTTTCGCGCGGCATGCAAAGGTAAAAGGTTTGCCAATGCACGCCTATGAATAATAACAGCATGGTTATAAGCCGTAGGTTAGAAGTGAGTTGACTCTGACACTAGCGCACTACTTTTTTGTTTTTTGAGTTCTCGTTCTCGTTCTCGTTCTAGCTTTCGCGCTTCGCTCCGAGCTTTAAGCTTTGCTTCAAACTCTGGATCTCGATCTCCCGCGAGCTTGAGCTCTATCCCTGGCACTTGATCTGCAGTTGGCCAGTAATAGGCATTCCTAAATGCCTCAAGGTAGTAACCCCAGTTGTTCGCATTTCTCTTCGCCTGTGCATTATTGGTCTTTGCAAGTATTATGCATTCGTCGTAGAGGGACGTATGGTTTTCCGTGGCAAGTAAAACTCGGGTTATCTGAAAAAAGAGTGCCTGGAATTGGCTCTCTGTGTTACGGTGGTCACAATATAGTGGTTCAGCGCACCACATCCTACCTACATTAATGTGGAATAATTCAGGTCGTGGGCGTGGGAATGATATAATCTCGTTGTAGCTCTCATCTAATGTGTAGTCTTTTGTGCTTATTTGTTGGGATCGGGCTACTAGTCTGCTATCTTCAGCTTCGCGGAATACTGGAGAAATATGGATATCATGATATTGTATGAGCTTGGGCAAGCGTTCAAGTTTGGTGCTAAGCTCAGCTAACCATATGCCACTATCATCGCCGAACCATTTGTTGCTTAGGTCGCTGTGCTTACGCAGGTGAATCGCGGCGCTATTAAGAGTACGAATAATTTCATATTCGAGTACTTTGATGGTATCTTCATTGGTCTTTTCGCGACCAAAGGTAGGTATTAATGGCATATTTTCTCCAGTTATTTTTATTTATTTTGCTAACATTCAGTGCATTGCGCCTAAGTGAGGTCATGCTGTTTTATTTTGCTTGGCGTAATATTCAGCGTATTAAAAGCAACCTAAATAATAGCAAGTTATATTAAATAAGGTCGCGACTTTAAGTGACGGGCGTAGTGTGTATTAAGTTGGCGTAAATAGCAAGGGTTTGTGCGCAGCATGCAAAGGTAAAAGGCTTGCCAATGCACACTTTGGGAGCACACTTGCCAATATACGCATTAGGAACAAGCTGTAGGCTAGAAGTGAGTTGACTATGACTATGACTATGACTCTGAATCGAACGCTAACGCACGACGCACGACGCACACGCGCAGCTTAGCGCTGGTTAGCGCTGGTTAGTTAAATATTGAACAAATGATGGCCCAGCTTCGCCGCACGCATAGCTCCAGCGCCTTATTATTTTGAGTAATACCTTATAGCCGCATTAGTAGCCTCATGCACTGCATTTTTTGAATCGCGTACCGCATCTGTCCGTTTAACCGTACGCGTATTGTTAAGCCCCTGCTGTGTGGATTGCGGTGGGGATGGCGGTGAGTATGGCGGTGGACAGTGCGATCGCGTAACCGCACCCACAAGGTCGAGCTGCCACTGGCTTAGAGTCGGATCTTGACCCTGTATGCTCCATCTGTAATATTCGTCTTCATGCTGCGTAATGTCGAGCGCAGCTGCAACCTCCCAAAGTGAGTTTGCCGGTGTGATTTGATACTGCGTCATGTCGCGCTCAGCTGCAACCCCATGAACATCGATGCCGTTTGCATGAATAGCCGGCGCAATGCTGCACGCACCTTCAAGATTTGGAGCTAGATCTGGCGCTGACGTCTGGTATTGCGAGTAATAGGCTATCCTACATGACTGAAGGAAGTAACCCCAGTTGTCCGCATTTCTCTTCGCCTGTGCATTATTGACCTCTGCAAGGCTCACGCATCTGGCGTACTGGTACTTATTGTCTAACGCGCCAAGTAAGACGTGGATTATCTCCTTAAATAGTGTCTTGAACTTGCTCGCTGGGTTAAAGCCGTGACAATATAGTGGTTCAGTTAACCAAATATTACCTACATCAATGTAGAAGGATTTAGGTTGTGGTAATGACATAATATCGCAGTAGTTATCATTTGATGTGTAGTCTTTTTTTGCTTGGAGATAAGCTGTGACGGCTTCGGATAGTGTTCTGCTATCTTGAGCTTGGTCTAATATATGAGAAATATAGATATTATGATATCTTATGAGATGAGTCAAGCGCTCAAGTTTGGTGCGAAGCTCAGCTAACCATATGCCCCTATCATCACCGAACCATTTTTTGCTTAGGTCGCGGTAGTTATGCGGGAGAAGCGCTGCGATATCAAGAATACGAATAATTTCATGCTCGAGTACTTCGATTAACTGCGTATTGGTATTTTCGATACCAGCTGTAGGTATTAATGGCATTTTTTCTCCAGTTATTTTTATTTATTTTGCTAACATTAATCAGTGCATTGCGGCTAAGTGAGTCCATATTGGATTTTATTTTGCCTGTAGTAATATTTAGAACATTAAAAGTAGCATAAACGATAGTAAGTTATATTAAATAAGGTGGCGACTTTAATTGACGAGTGTAGTGTGCATTAATGTAGCGCAAATTACAATGCATTTTTTGCGCAGCATGCAAAGGCTAAAGGCTTGACAATGCACACTTTGGGAGCACACTTGTCAACGTACGCATTAGGAACAAGCTGTAGGCTAGAAGTGGGTTGACTCTGACTCTGAATCTAACGCTAAAGCACGACGCACGACGCACACGCGCACCCGAGCAGCTTAGCGCTGGTTAGTTAACTATTTGGGCCACTGATATTCCAGCGAATGCAAAGGCATATACATATTCAGTGTATTGTTTGTCTCGCGGGTCATCTCATCTGTCCGCGTAGCGTAGCTCTCCGACTCGTGCAGCGCCTCAGCTTCACTGTGTCTGCGCCATCTGTTATATTCGGTTTCATGCAGCGCAATGCCGCGCGCAATTTCATGCCCTTGAGATAGATCTGGCGCTGACGTCTGGTATTGCTCAGGGTGCGAGTAATAGGCTATCCTACATGACTGAAGGAAGTAAGCCCAGTTGTCCGCATTTCTCTTCGCCTGTGCATTATTGACCTGTGCAAGGCTCACGCATTTGTTGTACATGTACTTATCGTCTAACGCGCCAAGTAAAACGTGGATTATCTCCTTAAAGAGTGTCTTGAACTTGCTCGCTGGGTTAAAGCAGTTACAATATAATTGTTCAGTTAACCAAATCTTACCTACATCAATGTAGAAGGATTTAGGTTGTTGTGATGGCATAATATCGTAGTAGTTCTCATCTAATGTGTAGTCTTTTTTTGCTGGGATATAAGCTTTGAAGGCTTCGGCTAGTGTTCTGCTATCTTGAGCTTGGTCTAATACATGAGAAATATAGATATTATGATGTCTTATGAGATGAGCCAAGCGCTCAAGTTTGGTGCGAAGCTCAGCTAACCATATGCCACTATCATCACCGAACCATTTTTTGCTTAGGTCGCGGTAGTTATGCGGGTGAAGCGCGGCGATATTAAGAATACGAGTAATTTCATTGTCGAGTACTGCGATTAACTGCGCATTGGTATTTTCGAGACCAGTTGTAGGTATTAATGGCATTTTTTCTCCAGTTATTTTTATTTATTTTGCTAACATTAATCAGTGCATTGCGGCTAAGTGAGGCTATATTGGGTTTTATTTTGCCTGTAGTAATATTTAGAACATTAAAAGTAGCATAAATTATAGTAAGTTATCTTAAATAAGGTAGCGACTTTAATTGACGGGGCAGTATGCATTAATGTAGCGCAAATCACAATGAATTTTTTGCGCGGCATGCAAAGGCTAAAGTCTTGCCAATGTACGGCTATCAACAAGACGTTGGAGCTACATGCGAGTTGACTCCAGCCCGTCATCATCGATTATCGTGTGGTGCTGCAGCCGACATTCAGAAGCGAAGTAACCCCAGTTGTCCGCGTTTCTCTTCGCATCTGTACTATTGGTTCTTGCAAAGGACTTGCATCTGTCGAATTTGAGCCTATGGTCTTTCGTAGCCATTAAGAGGTGGCTGAGTTCATGAACCAGAGTTTGAAACTTACTCTCATAAAAGCAGGGGCTATCATATATGGGCATGTGAAACCATTGGTACCCTATGCCAATGCGGATGTTTACAGGCTTTGTCTGCGCCATAATCGCGTCGTAGTGCTCATTTGATGTGAAGTCATTCCAGCCATTTTCTGGTTTGTATGCTATGGCATTATTTTGCAGATATTCATCAGTTGGTATTATCATAAAAATATAGATATTATGCCGTGCGATGAGAGTAGCAAGGCGCTCAAGTTTGATGCGAAGTTCAGTTATCCATGTGGCACTTTGATCGCCAAACCATTTCTTGCTTATGGATGTGTTGTCTAGGAGATGCAGCGCGGTGCTCCTAAGAGATCGAGGGATTTCATTGTCTAAGGTTTTGATGATATCCGTCTGGCAAAAGTTGAGGTTGTGAGGGATTAATGGCATATTTTCTTCAGTTATTTTTACAATGGCATTAATGTGGAGTAATTAAGCCTGCTAGTTGGGGTTTTATTTTGTTAGGCGTAATATTCAGCGCATTAAAAGTAACCTAATAATAGCAAGTTATCTTAAATAAGGTCGCGACTTTAAGTGACGGGCATAGAGTGCATTAAGTTGGCGTAAATAGCAAGAGTTTTGTGCGCGGCATGCAAAGGCTAAAGGCTAAAGTCTTGCCAATGAACTCCTATGAATAATAACAACATGGTTATAAGCTGTAGGCTAGAAGTGAGTTGATTCATCAAATTCATTAGCTAGCGGGTTTTTCTGCATCCGATATGCAGAAGCGAAGAAAGCCCAGTTGGCAGCGTTGGTCTTCGTGATTGGACTATTGTATACAGCATCGATAGCGCACATTGAATATCCGTACGAATGGTCGTGCGTGTCCATGAAGAGGTGGGAGAGTTCATGAACGAGGTTCTGGAACTTGCTTAGGCCATGATCGAGATCACTATGCATGGGCGAATCAAACCATCTGCAACCTAGGCGAATTACGAAATAGCGTGGGTTTGCCATAATCGCGTCGTAGTGTTCATCTGAAGTGTAGTCTTGCCAGCCATCGGGTGGTTTATAGGCAATGGCATTCGTGTTGTAATAGCCCTGTTCCTCAGTCAGTCTGTCAATAAAAATAGTCTGTTTTTTTATGAGATTGGCCAAGCGGTCATGTTTGATGCGCAGTTTATGTATCCAGAATGGACTGTTATCGCCGAACCAACGCTGGCTCAGGTAGGTTTGCATATTCATATACCGCGCTGCATTTTTAAGAGTCAGATAAATATCGTTTTCTAGGAATTTAAGGATTTTTTTATTACAATCTTCAAGATCGCGCGGTATGAATGACATATTTTTTCCAGTTATTTTTATTTATTTTGCTCACATTATCAGTGCATTGCGCCTAAGTGAGGCCATACTGGGTTTTATTTTGTTAGGCGTAATATTCAGCGCATTAAAAGTAGCCTAAATAATAGTAAGTTATCTTAAATAAGGTCGCGACTTTAAGTGACGGGCATAGAGTGTATTAAGTTGGTGTAAATAGCAAGAGTTTTGTGCGCGGCATGCAAAGGCTAAAGGCTAAAGGCTTGCCAATGCACGGCTATCAACAAGACGTTGGAGCTACATGCGAGTTGACTCCAGCCCGTCATCATCGATTATCGTGCGGTGGTGCAGCCTACATGCAGAAGCGAAGTAACCCCAGCTGTCCGCGTTTGTCTTCGCCATTATACTATTGTCCATACCATACAGAATGCATCTGTTATATCCGTATCTATGGTCTCTCGCGCAAATGAAGAGGTGGGAGAGTTCATGAACGAGGATCTGGAACTTGCTTGGGGCATGAGCGTCAACAGCATATATGGGCGAATCAAACCAGCTGCAGCCTAGGCTAATTACGAAATAGCGTGGGTTTGCCATAATCGCGTCGTAGTGTTCATCTGATGTGTAGTCTTGCCAGCCATGGGCTGGTTTATAGGCTTTGGCATTCGTGTTGTAATAACCATGTTCCTCAGTCAGTCTGTCAATAAAAATAGGCTGTTTTTTTATGAGATTGGCCAGCCGCTCATGTTTGATGCGCAGTTTATGTATCCAGAATGGACTGTTATCGCCGAACCAACGCTTGCTCAGGCAGGTTTTCATTCTCATATACAGCGATGCATTTTTAAGGGCCAGATAAATATCGTTTTCTAGGAATTTAATAAGGTCTTTATTACAAGATTCAAGATCGCGCGGTATGAATGACATATTTTTTCCAGTTATTTTTATTTATTTTGCTAACATTATCAGTGCATTGCGCCTAAGTGAGGCCATATTGGGTTTTATTTTGTTAGGCGTAATATTCAGCGCATTAAAAGTAACCTAATAATGGCAAGTTATATAAAATAAGATCGCGACTTTAAGTGACGGGATTAGTGTGCATTAAGTTGGCGTAAATAGCAAAAGTTTTGTGCGCGGCATGCAAAGGTTAAAGTCTTGCCAATGCACGGCTATCAACAAGACGTTGGAGCTACATGCGAGTTGACACCAGCTCGTCATCATCGATTATCGTGTGGTGCTGTAGCCGACATGCAGAAGCGAAGTAACCCCAGTTGTCAGCGTTTGTCTTCGCGATTGGACTATTGGATACATCACCGATAGTGCATCTGCCATATTTGGATTGATGGTCCTTCGTGGCCATGAAGAGGTGGGAGAGTTCATGAATGAGGATCTGGAACTGGCGCTGACTTCTGGTATTGCTCAGGTTGCGAGTAATAGTCCATCCTAGATTCTGAGGCGAAGTAACCCCAGTTGTCCGCGTTTTTCTTCGCATATGTACTATTGCTTCTTGCAAAGGCCTCGCATATGTTAAAGCTGCTCTTATGGTCTTTCGTCTCAACGAAGATGTGGCTGAGTTCATGAACCATAATTTTAAACTGACTATTATCTAAGCAGTGGTTCGCATATGTGGGCATGATAAACCATTGGTGCCCTAAGCCAATGTAGAAGTTTGTAGGATTTGGCTGCGCCATAATCGCGTCGTAGTGCTCATTTGATGTGAAGTCCTTCCAGCCATTTTCTGGTTTGTATGCTATGGCATAATTTTCCAGATAATCATTAACGGATATTATCGAAAAAATATAGATATTGTGACGTGCTATGAGAGTAGCAAGGCGCTCAAGTTTGATGCGAAGTTCAGTTATCCATGTGGCACTTTGATCGCCAAACCATTTCTTGCTTATGGATGTGTTGTCTAGGAGATGCAGCGCGGTGCTCCTAAGAGATCGAGGGATTTCATTGTCTAAGGTTTTGATGATATCCGTCTCCCAAAAGTTGAGGTTGTTAGGGATTAATGTCATATTTTTTCCAGTTATTTTTATTTATTTTGCTAATATTATCAGTGCATTGCGGCTAAGTGAGGTCATGCTGTTTTATTTTGCTTGGCGTAATATTCAGCGCATTAAAAGTAGCCTAAATAATAGTAAGTTATATTAAATAAGGTCGCGACTTTAAGTGACGGGCATAGAGTGTATTAAGTTGGCGTAAATAGCAAGGGTTTTGTGCGCCGCATGGAAAGGCTAAAGTCTTACCAATGCACGGCTATCAACAAGACGTTGGAGCTACATGTATAGTGGTCTAATTATTTCGGAGGGTGTGTTAGCCTCTTAAATTAATTAAAATCAGGAAATGTTATGACCAATTTAATTAAGAAAACTAGAATAAAAATCACTCCAGCTCAGAAATTAGAGTACGCAAAATTAATGGTTGATGAAGATTATTCAGTTAAGCAAATTATCGAGCTATCTGGCGCCTGTTCTTCTGCAGTTGCTCGCTGGAAGAAACAACATTTATCTGAACTTGAAGGTGTTGTCCAGTCTAATAAAACTGCTTTAGATCCTCAAGAAAGACGTATTCAAAAGCTTGAGAAGCAACTAAAGTCAGCGAGAAAGGATAATGAAATACTAAAAAAGGCAACTGCCTTTTTCATTCGAGACAATCCTGCTTTACTGTAATCTCGAAAATTAAAAAGGCCGATACATCATTACCTTTGCAACGATTATGCGCGGTATTTGGCGTTTCATTGTCAAGTTATTATGATCATAAAAAAATGCTGGTTCGGCAATCTAAAGATGAAAATATCAGTTTAAGAATAGACGCCCTCCATCAAGAACACTTACATTGTTTTGGAAAAAGGCGCATGCAAAAAGCGCTTGAAAAAGAGGGGTAAATATTGGTATATTTAAGGTAGCAAGGCTTATGAAAGATGCAGGAATCGTTGCTAAGACACCGAAAAAGCCTCATTACTATCCTGCGGGCAATGAGAAGCCAACGATCCCCAATTTATTGAAAAGGAAGTTTAATCCAGAAACCCTCAATACACATTGGGTTGGTGATATAACTTACATTAGAAATCATCAAGGGTGGAGCTACCTTGCAACCGTATTGGATTTAAGTACCCGAGAGATAGTTGGATATGCGATGTCGACAACGCCAGATGCTCAACTGGCTAAGGATGCCTTATTGAATGCAATTAGCCTGATTCAACCAAGCACTAAAAAACTTATGTTTCACTCTGATCAAGGAGTTCAATATAGTGCAAATTTATTCAAAGATTGTTTGAAATCATATGGGATCACACAAAGCATGAGCCGCAGAGGGAATTGCTGGGATAATGCAGTTCAAGAACGCTTTTTTAGAAGTTTGAAAAGTGAGTACTTGAACGGGATCAGATTCGTGAACCACAATTGAGTCGTTCACGCGGCCACATTTTATATTCGTTATTATAACAATAAAAGGCTTCATTCGTCTTTGGATTATATGGCGCCAGCACAAAAACGAAAAATGTTAACAAATGTGGCTTAGATACCTTACGAAAAAACTTGACCATTACAATATACCCAGCTTGCAGTGTTACTGAAAAGCTTTTAGGCGCAAATCTTACTGCCACACTGGTTAAATTAAAACTTTCCATTGGGTATATGTTTGTTGGGTCGCTTTGAATCGGCCACGAACTATTAGAAAGATAATCGATGCAGGTAAAATGTTGTCTTTTAATCTGATTATCGAATACGTGCCAGACGCTTACGGCTAAAGCAAAACATAATGGGATAATTGTCTGATTATTGAGTACGAGCCTGATTATGCCCTTTGAACTAAGGTAGAATAACTAAATAACTGCTATTATGCCGTGCATATTTATAAATCAAGGTTTGATAATTTGCCTTGCTGATTTTGCATTTGCGCTAACTTAGGTATAAAATATTTTTAAAAATGCTCTTCTAAATAAAGACAAAATTGTTAGGAAAACGAAGCTAATAAAATGAAAAAAAATTTATTTACCTCTTCTTTTATGTACGCAGATAGCCTTCCTTCATTTGATTGGCGCGTTGATATGTCAGATAAATCCTTTCACTGCGATGCTAAAATGAATGCTATATTAGGCTTGCCTAGCGATCAAAATATGAGCATAGGGCAACTGCTTGCTAAAATAGATGAGAGACAAATAAAAAAAGTTAAAGACGCATTAAGTAACGCGCTGCATGATGCTAAACCATTTGTAACGCGTGTGATCTTGACCGGAGATGAAGAGCGTTATCTTATCGACTTTGAAATTCTACCGAGTGATGATAAATCTATTTCAGGAAAAATTGTTTTTTTATTGTTATTTCCAACCCAAAGCCAAGAAATTGAATTATTAAATTTGCTGTTTAAAAATGGAAGTACTGGCTACTTACTTGCGTCATCAGATCATACTATTTTAATGGTAAATAATGCCTTTTGTAAGGCATCAGGTTACAGTGAAGGGGAGCTTATTGGGCAGCATGGCAGTATTTTAAAGTCAGGGGAATACAGCAAAAAATTTTATACTGAACTGTGGAATAAAATTGATCTGAATAAGTCATGGTATGGTGAGCTCTCGGCGCTAACTAAAGATGGAAAAAGTTACACTCATGACGTGCATTTACAGCGGGTTGAGTTATTGGATAACTCACATTTTTATTTAAGCGCTAGTCATAAAATAGAGGGCTCATCAAATAAATTAAGCACTGATGACGGCAACGGCACAGTTGCTACAAGTATTTTGAGTAAAACCAATTATCTTACTACGTTGCACAGCGCTTTTAAAAATATTCCTCCAGAAAATACCATTGTCATGGCAAGTTTTAAAATTAACATGCTGCAAAAAAGAGATTCATCCACGATAAGATGGCTTATCTCTCAACGCTTTAATAGTATGTCAAACAAAGGTGTTATTGGTGAATTAAATAAAGATAGCTTTAATGAGAGTGTTTTTTCGATGTTTTGGGTTGAACCTAAAGGTGTTGATCGCATCAATAAAATGTTACAGAAAACGTTAATAGAGTTAACAGGTGAACATGGTAAAGATGATTTGAGTTTGTCCTCTATTATTAGTATGGGGGTGTCTGTGTTGAACATAGATGCGCAATCACCTGAGCAGCTAATCAAAAATAGTATGCAAACATTAGCTGCTAATCCTATGCTTAATGACTCGGTTATTTTTTATTTTGATGGACGTTTATCTAAGCGTTTTGATAACCGAAAAATACTGGCCTCGCAGTTAAAAGAGGCGATAGATAAAAAACAAATTTCGGTTTTTTATCAACCGATAGTTTGTCTCCCTTTGTTGCGCACCGTTGGCTTTGAAGCATTGGCACGTTTTAATTTAACAACCAATATTGAATATAACACGGGTATTTTGATTGGTATTGCAGAAGATTATAACTGGATAGACCAAGTTGATCGCTTGGTCGCAGAAATTGCACTGCGAGATTTAATGGTTATGCAAAAAGAATTCAATAGGCCAAATCTAGGGATGTCTATCAACCGCTCTTTAGTCAATGATAAAATTTCCAAATGCAGCCTCGAAGAAACAATTTCTATTTTACAGTCAACAGAGGTTAATTTAAAAAATATTACTATTGAGCTTCTTGAATCAGCGCGTTTTGTCAACGTTGGTCAGCAAAAATTATGGATTGAAAAGTTACAAAAAATGGGCGCAAAAATTGCCATTGACGATTTTGGGAAAGGGTTTGCGTCTTTTGATTATATTGAAAGGTTGCCGATTGATTATATTAAAATCGCCCGTGATTTTATTTTTGGATTAACGGAACATAGTCGTAAGTACTTAGTTATTGAGAGTATAACGAAACTTGCCCATAAAATTGGCGCTAAAGTTATTGCCGAAGGGGTTGAAACAGAAGCAGAATTGATCTTGCTTTCGCGTGCAAATGTTGATGAGGTGCAAGGTTATTTATTTTCTAAACCTACAAGTTTAGCCGAGATTATCAAAAATAAGGATAAAACTTTTCCAGTACATTTAAAGTCATTGATTTATAATGAAACGGTGAGCACGATGAGTACGCTGAGGGACATTACCCTTAAATCATTTTCGACCATTGAAATGGATGATCGCTTATCGTTAGCACTGGAAAAATTACAATCTGATAATGTTGATTATTTTGTGGTGTTAGAAAAAGAGCTTTATCAGGGCATTTTACATCGTGCTGATATAGATGCTGCATTAAGTCCTTATTTAGGTACACAAGTAGAGCAAAACCGAGATCTAGGCACACTGGATAAACGAGTTCATCAAGTTATGAAAAATACGCTGCACTCACTACATATTGATAGCCCAATCAGCAAGGCCGAACGCCTATTTTTAGATTTTCCTAAAGCCATCATTATTCTCTTTGAGATTGAAGGCACGTGTATTGGCGTGACAACGATAGAAGAGCTACTACGCTCCAAGTTGAAGGTAACCAAGGATGAAGATTTTGTTGAAGATTACTTTATTTAAGTAATACGTGGTATATACCGATGCGGTTTCAAGGTGCAATACGCAAGTAAAATTGTGTGGAAGTATAGATATAAAATTGCGCTAGAGACGGGACTGTAGCGTCTTGCTTTTATATTTTAACGAGCGTCAATCTTAACAAAGTGAAAGGGTATATGTGATAATAATATTAGCACGAATGCTATTAGTTACGGCGGTATGACAAAGATTAAAGACGGTATGACAAGGATCAAAAAAATAAAATCCTCATCACCTTGATGATGAGGATAACTTAATACTAACGAATCCTTTGATGATCAAAGGTTGCAAGTATTAATTACTTAACTTTAACAGCCGAGTTACTTTTATGACTCTTAGAGTGAGATTTTTTATACTTAGCAGTTTTATGCTTAGCAGTTTTATGTTTAACAACTGCTTTTTTATGCATGTTCACTTTATGAGCTGAATTAGGGTTAGCTTGCTGACCAAAAGCACCAGTACTAGCTTGAACACCAGCACTTAAGAATAACGATACGAGACAAATTGCAAATATATTTTTCATAAGAAAACACCTTTTTAAATAAGAAAATAATAATATAGTAAATTTATACCTAATACTAACGCGTTAAAAAAGTTTGCTAAATTTTGCAAGGGCGTATAGAGCACAAACAGAGTCAACTCCTTTTTTTATTCGTTTGTATTGGCTGTTAGCGTAGTTTATATGCTATATAACCTTGCTAACATCTGAACATAATACATTAAATTAAATTAATAACAAGTATTTAATTATATTTTTAGTATAAGTCGTCGGCTTAAGTAACATAAATAATGGAATTATAAATTTAAACGCTTGTTCGCTGGCAATATTGATACAGTAAATTTCAGTGGCTAATATAATGTTAATAACAATTAACAAGGTTGCAGTGACCACGAAAATCAGCTCAGAAGGCAGGCCAACTACGCTATCAATAGCAGGGGTAAGGCTCAATAGTTGACTATCAACGATTAGCTGTGCATGGCAGTCTGTCATTAGTTTTATTGAGAGTTTCTTCTTTTCAATGATTGAGAGTTGCACTGGATTGTTTCATAAAAAACCTAATTCAGGCTCATAAGACAGGGCGATTTCCACCAAGTAGCATGGTTATAATCTTTTTCGATGTATGTTTTAAGCATCACATTCAGACGAAATTAGCCTTGCTGAGGTACTGAAAATGCCTTTTGAAGCAACATTTGTATAATACCCTAATAAAAATATACATAAACACTTGAATAAATTTTTTATGTTCAATGGTGCTAAAGCATTTTAAATTTGATTTAAACAAGTAACTAATTAAGCGTCTCGCGGCAAGCCTTTTTCAATGGCTTTAATTAAGCGATTGGTAAGTTTGCTTAATTTGTTATTTTGATCATCGAATGAGGTTATTTGATGTTGACTAAGCGCCCATAAAATATGTTCTCTTAAAATGTCTGATCTGGTGCTTAATAATTTATCGTTTAATGCGTTAATGATTGCCGCGCTGGTGGGGGCGTTGCCCAGTGCAACGGCGATGTTTCTTTGCCAGCGTTGATAGCCAATACGGCGGATTGGAGAGCCTTGTGTATTTTTTAAAAATAGTGTTTCATCCCAACTAAAAAGCTTAAGTAAAGGTTGGGTTGTTAATTGATGGCGTGCTTGATAGTCAGCTACTTGTGTGGTTTTAGCAAAACGATTCCAAGGGCAGATTAACTGACAGTCATCGCATCCGTAGATTCGATTACCAATCGCCTTTCTAAACTCAACTGGGATGCTACCCTGTAATTCGATGGTTAAATAAGAGATGCAGCGCCGGGCATCAACAATATAAGGCGCGATAATGGCTTGTGTTGGGCAAAGTTTAATGCAAGCCGTACATTTACCGCACTTGTTTTCAACTGGTTTATCAATCGGTAGAGGGATATCAACCATGAGTTCACCGATAAAAAACCATGATCCTGTTTTTCCATCAATCAATAACGAGTGCTTGCCTACCCAACCGAGTCCTGCTTTTTGTGCCAAAGGACGCTCTAAGACTGGGGCGCTATCAACAAAAGGTCGGTAACCAAACTTACCTGTTTCTAATGCTATTTTTTTACCAAGTTCTTTAAGGCGTGCTCTGATGACTTTATGATAATCTCGTCCAAGTGCATAACGGCTAATGTAAGCGTTATTTTTATTTTTCAGTGTTTTTGCAAACTTGGCATTTTCAGGCAAATAGTCCATGGTTACTGAAATCACGCGAATAGTACCTGGGTGAAGTTCGCTTGGACGGGCTCGCTTCATGCCGTGTTTTTGCATATAGTCCATTTCGCCATGAAAACCATTATCGAGCCATCGTTTGAGATTGTTTTCTTGATCATGTAAATCAATATCGGTAATACCAACGCGCTGAAAACCGAGTTCATTACCCCAAGTTTTTATTTTTTTTGCAAGAGTTATGAGCGCTGTGTCAGTTAAATTTTTCATTGAGATAGTATTTATTGACGATAAAGTGAAACGAGTGTATCAAATATCGTGATTGCAAACTGTATTTGTGTTATTTTTTTGTTAACATTAAATGCAAATTTATGATCATGATAAATCATCTTGAGATAATTTGGACCTAGCGATTATTTTTTCAGGTGCAGCTAATTTAATATGAGTAAATTTTTTGAAGCAAAATTGGTTGATGCGAAGCAAACAGTTGATTTTGGAAGGCAATTAAGTGCGGCTTGTGATGTGCCGACTTGTATATATTTACACGGTAATTTAGGCGCTGGGAAAACAACATTAGCGCGTGGTTTTATTCAGGGTCTTGGGCATAAAGGTAAGGTAAAAAGTCCAACTTATACATTAGTTGAACCTTACGAACTAGCGACATGCACTGTATATCATTTTGATTTATACCGTTTAAGCTCTCCTGAAGAGCTGGAATTTATGGGAATTGGTGATTATTTTACCAATAATAGTCATTGTTTAGTGGAATGGCCGGAGCATGGAAAAGGTGTGCTTTTGTGTGCGGATATTGATTTGACACTAAGCTATCAAGGAGAAATGCGCCTCGTGAAGCTTTGTGCAAATAATGACACTGGGTGTATGGTTTTGAGTAAGTTATGAAAAGTGTTTTGTTTAAAATTTCGTCTTCTTTTGTTTTTTTTCTGCTTTGTTTTGTATTTATAAATCAAGCTTCTGCCAATAAATTAAAAAGCGTCAGATCGTGGTCGTTAGCGAAGAGTACGCGTTTGGTGTTTGATTTTACCAGTACGCCTAAATATAATATTTTTTACTTGACGAAACCTGATCGTTTGGTGATTGATATGTCATCAACAAAGAGTCACGTAAATCTTCATAAACTGAAACATAATGGAAAATTAGTTAATAACATTCGCCAAAGCCGCGTTGCTAAAAAAGGAGTGTTTCGTGTAGTACTTGATCTTAACTATGCGTGTAAAGCGTCATATTTTTCATTACCGCCAATCAAACCATATGGTTACCGCTTAGTGATTGATCTAGCGCGTAAGGTTGCTACAAAAGAAAAACCACGGAAAAAAACAACAGAAAAAACAACGCTGCTAGCACCAATAATTGGTGGGCGTGATGTGATTATTGCGGTTGATGCTGGTCATGGTGGCGGAGATCCTGGTGCACTCGGAGTATATACCTACGAAAAAAATATCACCTTAAAAATTGCAATGGCTTTAAAAGAGCGAATTGATAGGCAAAAAGGCATGCATGCCTTTTTAACGCGTAGAGGAGATTATTATGTTGATTTATCTAGGCGATCTAAATTGGCAAAAAAAGGTAAGGCTGATTTCCTTGTTTCAATTCACGCAGATGGATTTTCGACCAGTAGGCCAAGGGGGGCATCGGTTTGGATCCTCTCTAATAAACGCGCAACCACAGAAGAAGTTCGGCGAATGCAACGCCATGAAATACATTCAGAATTACTTGGTGGCCACAGTATTAACCAGCAACACTCATCGTCAGAAAATTTTTTGAATTCAGCTTTCTTTGATATGTCACGATCTAATTCAATGGAAGTTGGTGCGAAGATTGGCTACTTGGTGCTTAATGAGTTGAAAAAAGTGACCTTATTGCATAAGAGAAAGCCAGTTGAAGCAAGTTTAGCTGTGCTAAAGTCGCCTTATCTTCCTTCTATTTTGGTTGAAGCTGGATTTATAACTAATCCTAAAGAAGAGAAACGACTCAATAAACGCTCATTTCAAAGGCGAATTGCAGGGGCCATTTTTCGAGGTATTTATAAGCATTTTCTGGTGTATTCTCCCTATGATTCATTATTCTCGCAGCAAAAACACATCCTTAAACATACGGTGCGCAGTGGGGAGTCGTTGTCGATTGTTGCTAAACGCTATGGTGTGAGTACATCGAAATTAAAGTCTTATAATAACTTAAAATCGATACATTTAAAAATCGGGCAAAAATTAAATATCCCAGCAAACTATAGTTTGTCTGTTAGCAAAGATCAAAAGCAAGTTGTACAAAACACTCAAAAAAAGACCATCTATCAAGCACCTCTAGCACATAAAGTGCGCCGGGGAGAATCATTGTCTATTATTGCGCACAAATATAATACCAATGTTGCTCTGCTAAAAAAATATAATAAATTACGCTCAACAAAGCTTGCTATTGGTCAGAAAATAAAGATACCTGCATCGGGTGTAAAGCCAACAGTCGACTTCAAACTCTCGAGTGTGCACAGTGTTAAAAGAGGGGAATCTCTTTCCGTTATTGCAAATCGCTACGGTAAAACAACGAAAAAGCTGCAAACGCACAATAAATTAAAATCAACAAAGCTCTCTATTGGTCAGAAAATAAAGATACCTGCATCGGGTGTAAAACCAACAGTCGACTCCAAACTCTCGAGTGTGCACAGTGTTAAAAGAGGGGAATCTCTTTCAGTTATTGCAAATCGCTACGGTAAAACAACGAAAAAGCTGCAAACGCACAATAAATTAAAATCAACAAAGCTTGCTATTGGACAAAAAATTAAAATTCCCAATGGCGTCGTTGCATTAAACCAACCAGCTCCTAAAAAAATACGTTATACAACGGTTATTTATAAAGTAAAAAGAGGGGAATCACTTTCGCTCATTGCAAATCGTTTCGGTACATCATCAAGAAAACTTAAAAAATACAATAAATTAAAATCAACATCGCTTGTTATTGGCCAAAAAATTAAAATTCCCAACGTTGTGAGCGCATTAACCACTTCTGAGGATAAAAAAATAGTTTATAAAAAAGTTGTTCATCTGGTAAGAAGAGGGGAGTCGTTATCACTTATTGCGTACTATTATGGGAAATCATTAACAGAGTTGCAAAAATATAATAAATTACGCTCGTCAAAAGTGTTGATTGGACAAAGGATAAAAATACCAAGAATGACATCAGAACTTATCAAGTATAAAGTTAATTCAGGAGAATCTTTATCTATTATTGCCAAGCATTACGGTGTAAAACTCTCGTCACTAAAATTATTTAACCATTTAAAATCGAACTCGCTTGAGATTGGGCAAGTTCTTCTAATTCCCGTTTCTTAATGTAGCTGTTCTTATGATTATTCAAGTATTGTCCACGCGCCTTGCTAACCAAATTGCAGCAGGAGAAGTCGTTGAACGCCCAGCCTCTGTTGTTAAAGAGCTGGTGGAAAATAGCCTTGATGCTGGGGCTAGGCGTATCGAAATTGATATTGAAAAGGGCGGATCAAAATGTATTCGCATCCAAGATGATGGCAACGGCGTTTGTCATGAGCAATTAACACTTGCATTAAGTAGGCATGCCACCAGTAAAATAAGCCATTTAGATGATTTAGATGCAATCTTGAGCCTAGGTTTTCGTGGTGAAGCTTTGGCGAGTATCAGTTCAGTGTGTCGTTTAACTTTTACGTCGAAACCACAAGATCAAGCCGAGGCGTGGCAAGCTATTTCTGAAGGGCGAGATATGCATGTGAACTTGCAACCGGTCGCACATCCAGACGGTACAACAGTTGAAGTGCAGGATCTTTTTTTCAATACCCCTGCTAGGCGGCGTTTTTTAAAAACAGAAAAAACAGAATTCCAGCATATTGATGAGCTTATTCGCCGTATTGCATTAAGCAGCTTTCATACTACTTTTGTTTTAAAGCATAATGGTAAAATAATTCGTCAATATCGTGCTGGGAAAACAGACGCGCAGAAAACAAAACGCCTAGCGTCTATTTGTAGTGAAAATTTTGTGCGCAGTGCCATTTATTTTAAAAATGCTGAAAATGAGTTAAAAATATCAGGTTGGGTGTCAAATAGGTTTTCTCCTCGTGCTCTTTGTGATGTGCAGTATTGCTATATTAATGGCAGGATGATCAAAGATAAATTAGTGACACATGCGATTAAACAGGCTTACGCTTATCTTTTACCAGAAGGAAAGTTTCCAGGCTTTGTTATTTATATTACTTGCCCGCCAGCAGAAGTTGATGTCAACGTTCACCCAGCAAAGCATGAAGTACGATTTCATCAAGCGCGGCTGGTACATGATTTTATTGTATCGACATTACTTATCACCTTAAATGAAAGTGATTTAACTCCTGAAAATAATAGCAAAGCGGACAATGACGATGGCATACAAAAGCTGGTATCGTCACATGTTGATCAATCATTGCCAGCAATTGTAGAGACTGCAAGCAAAAATACGCAGAGCGCATTTCTTTCGTCTTCTTATCGATCCTGTCCAGCGCAAAAAACAGCACTAGATATGGGTCGCGTTGAGGCTTATTGCGATGTTGCGGCAGGATCCTTTGCTCCGATTGCAGATATAAATAGGGGGCATAGTGCTAAGTATGGGCAGGGCAATAGCCCGTACAGTGCATTAGGCGACATTGTGTGTTTATTTGAGAATAGCTATCTTTTATTGAGGCTAAATCCAGAGCAAAAAATAATGACAACAACATCTTCTATGATGGTTTTATCATTACATGAAATGGAGAAAACCCTAAAAGAATTACAGCTTGTCAGTGCTTATCAAGATGGAGAGATCATTGCGCAACCTTTATTATTACCAGTGCGTGTTGAGCTCAATATAGCGCAGCATGAAGTACTTAGTAAGTTTGAATCTATGTTTGTACGTTTGGGATTTGTTTTTAAAACGCAAGGCAATATACTGATTGTCAACCGAGTGCCAAGCCTGCTCAGAGAAGCGCCGATGTCACCGATTGCCAGCATTATTGTCAAGCTAATTGCTTATTTATTGACGCAAGATAAGGCGGAAAATCAATTTGAGCTCATTCCATTTTGTAGCTTATTAAGCTCTTTAGCCTTACCAGAAAATGTAAAAAAGTGGGATATGACAAGTGCGTGCGCATTATTAAACCAAGCGATAAATTGCTCTAGCGAGTTACTTTTATCAAAAAACATCTTTATTGAAGCTGAACTGTCATTACTAGTGAAAGGTTTTGAGCATGCGTAAAACGGAGCAGAGTAATTCAACGGCTATTTTTTTAATGGGGCCAACGGCCTCTGGGAAAACTGAGCTTGCCATGAAATTAGCACTTGAATGTCAGTGCGAGATCATTAGTGTCGATTCTGGGCAAATTTATAGGCAAATGGATATTGGTACAGCCAAGCCGACCACTGCTGAATTACAAAAAGTACCGCACGGTTTGATAAATATCATTGATCCGCTCGAACGTTATTCAGCAGGATATTTTCGCAATGATGCACAGTCTTTAATGAAACAAATCACAGCGCGAGGTAACACACCGCTTTTAGTGGGGGGAACGATGCTTTATTATAAGGCGCTTCTTGATGGCTTATCACCACTGCCAAATGCTGATCAAGCAATACGCAGAGCAATACAAAATGAAGCGCTTGAATATGGTTGGGAGTATTTACACAAGCAATTAAAGGAAATTGATCCAATTTCAGCTAAGCGAATTCATGTAAACGATCCACAAAGGTTATCAAGAGCGCTTGAAGTTTATCGCATTTCTGGCAAAAGCATGACAGAATTAACACGGGTAAAAAGTAAAGGAATTCCTTATAATGTTAAGCAATTTGCTCTTGCGCCACAAGATAAAAAAACCTTACATGAGCGAATTGAATTACGTTTTAAATTGATGCTTGAAAATGGCTTTGAATCGGAAGTAAAAGCACTTTACCAGCGCGGTGATTTGCACCCTGAACTGCCGTCAATGCGCTGTGTTGGCTATCGACAAATGTGGGAATATTTAGCGGGAAATTTGGATCATGATGAAATGATTTTTCGAGGGA
The DNA here is from genome assembly GCA_963682165.1 of uncultured Psychromonas sp. GTDB lineage: Bacteria > Pseudomonadota > Gammaproteobacteria > Enterobacterales > Psychromonadaceae > Psychromonas. Next base: position 956,856 of record OY821666.1, read on the forward strand.
TCATTGCCACAAAGCAGTTAGCAAAAAAACAAATGACATGGCTCAAAGGATGGGAAAATGTCACTTGGCTTAGTAGTAGTGATAAAAATAACTTTTCTATTATTAAAAATATTATATCATAGTCTTAATATTTAAGACTGAGATTTTTATTATTATCAAGGAACATTTAGAGTGAGACGAAACAATAGCCAGTATGGGCAGTGTTGCTTATCTAGTCTTCAGGTTAAAAAAAGTGTTGGGGGTTTATTTGTTTGATCGTTACCAAGCTGGTGAACTGGCGTTACTCGTACATGTTACTTTTTCAGAAGATGACAAAAAAGAAGATCTAGATGAACTTAAACTATTAGTTAGCGCCGCTGGCGTAAAAACGTTAGGCGTGGTGACCGGGCCACGTAAATCACCACACCCTCGCTATTTTGTGGGCACGGGTAAGGCGCAAGAAATCAAAGATGCGCTACAAACGTTACAGGCAAATGTTGTTATTTTTAATCATTCACTTAGCCCTGCACAGCAACGTAATTTAGAGGCTTTATGTGAATGTTTGGTTCTGGATCGCACGGCGCTTATTTTGGATATTTTTGCGCAACGCGCACGTACTTATGAAGGTAAGTTGCAAGTTGAATTAGCGCAATTACGACACATGTCAACGCGCCTCGTTCGTGGTTGGACACACCTTGAACGTCAAAAAGGCGGTGTGGGTATGCGCGGTCCTGGTGAAACGCAGCTTGAAACAGATAGGCGTTTATTGAGCATCCGCATAACCACTATCAAATCACGGCTTGCGAAAGTGTCAAAGCAGCGAGAGCAAGGCCGTCGTGCTCGACAGCGCAATGAAATACCTACGGTTTCGTTAGTCGGTTATACCAATGCAGGGAAATCAACGCTGTTTAATCAAATAACAGATGCAGGTGTTTATGTCGCCGATCAGCTTTTTGCAACACTCGATCCCACTCTGCGTAAAATTGATGTTGATGATGTTGGCTGTTGTATTTTAGCAGATACCGTCGGATTCATTCGTCATCTTCCACATGATTTAGTCGCGGCTTTTAAAGCGACATTACAAGAAACTAGAGAGGCCAAGCTGCTTTTACATGTTGTTGATTGTAGTGATGAAAATTATCGCGCTAATATTGATGCTGTAGATCGTGTATTAAAAGAGATTGACGCAGGAGAGGTAGCGCAACTTATTGTGATGAATAAAATTGATGCCTTTGATGATTTAACGCCTTGTATTAATTTTGATGATGAAGGCAAACCAATACGTGTTTGGTTATCGGCGCAATCAGGTGCTGGTGTAGAACTTTTATGTGCAGCACTTTCACAATTGTTAGTGGGGCAGATGCGCGTACTTGAGCTCGCTATTCCAGCGAAATATGGGAAATTACGCGCGGGTCTTTATGAACTCAATTGCATCGATAAGGAAGTTTATGATGAAAAAGGAGATTGTTTATTAACTATCCGTATTAATAATATCGATTTTTGTCGATTAATAAAACAATTTGATGGTATCGTTGAGGAATGTCTAATTTTTTGACATCTTTTGTAATGGTTTATGGAAAATTGATGTTATCATTGCAAAATCTTAACTCTAACTTCTTTAACCAAACAGTTTATTCAATCAGGAGCTGACTATGGCTTGGAACGAACCGGGAAAAAATGATCAAAAGGATCCAAACCCGTGGCAAAAGGGCGATAAAAAAGCAAATCAAGCGCCCCCAGATCTTGATGTTATTTTTCAAAAGATAAGCAACACATTTAGCAAATTTTTTGGTAAAAAATCATCTGGTGATAGTGACGGGCCATCATCAGGTGGCGGAAAATTTGTCTTTATTTCTATTATATCGCTTATTGCTATTGTGTGGTTCTTCATGGGGTGGTACACGATCAAAGAATCTGATCGCGGTGTTGTATTGCGCTTTGGTGCTTATCATTCGCTAGCTAAGCCGGGCTTACACTGGAACCCTAAGTTTGTTGATTCGGTTATTCCTATTAATGTGAAAGTATTTAGAACGATGCCAACACAAGGTTTTATGCTGACAGAGGATGAAAATCTTGTCAAAGTGGCGATGGAAGTTCAGTATCGCGTGGTTGATCCTAAAAAATACTTGTTTAGCGTCATCAATGCCGATAATAGCTTACTCGAAGCGTTAGACAGCTCTTTACGTTTTGTTATTGGTCATTCATCAATGAATGATGTTTTAACGACAGGTCGAGAAGCAGTTCGCCAGGCAACATGGAAAAAGCTTAATGAAATCATTAAGCCATACGATATGGGGATTGATGTTATTGATGTGAATTTACAGCAAACACGTCCACCAGAACAGGTTAAAAAGGCCTTTGATGATGCCATTGCTGCGCAAGAAGATGAACAGCGTTTTGTGCGAGAAGCTGAAGCATATGAACGCGCAAAAGAGCCTCTTGCACGCGGTAAAGTGAAACGGATTGAGCAGGAATCACAGGCATATAATAAAGGTGTTGTATTAAATGCTGAAGGGGAAGTTGCACGTTTTAATAAATTGTTACCTGAATACAGATTAAATCCCGAAGTGATGCGAGAGCGTCTTTATTTGGACATGATGCAAACGGTGCTTAGTCACAGTTCCAAAGTGTTGATCGATAACAAAGCAGGCGGTAATTTAACATTTTTACCACTTGATAAGTTAATGGGTAAAGCCACGCAATCACATGCAATGCCAAAAGTATCTGCAATAAAACACCCCGACAAAATAGATGATAAATCACATAGCAACACCAGTGGCAATGTGCGAAGTGGCCGTAATAGTGGGAGAGATCGCTAATGAATAAAATTCTCATTTTCATAATATTGTGTATCGTTATTCTGTTTAACAGTGTCTTTGTTGTAACAGAAGGTAGCCGTGGTCTTGTTATGCGATTTAGTAAAGTTAAGCGCGATGCAGATAAAAAGGCACTTGTTTACTCACCAGGATTACATTTCAAAATACCGTTTGTTGAAAGTGTGCGAATGCTCGATAGCCGCATTCAAACACTTGATGACAAAGCGGATCGATTTGTCACGTCAGAGAAAAAAGATTTAATTATTGATTCGTATGTGAAGTGGAAAATTGATGATTTTGCTGGTTATTACCTCGCAACAGGTGGTAATAAATTTCAAGCAGAAGCACTTTTAAAGCGTAAAATCAATAATGGGCTCAGAAGTGAAATTGGTTCTAATACCATTCAAGATATTGTTTCTGGTAAACGTGGTCTAGTTATGGAACAAGCACTTAAGCGCATGGCAAGATCGTCTGAATTAGGCATAAAAGTAATTGATGTTAGAATTAAGAAGATTAATTTACCGGATGAAGTTAGTACTAGTATTTATAAACGAATGCGTGCAGAGCGCACCGCAGTTGCAAAAGAGCATCGCTCACAAGGACGAGAGCAGGCTGAAATAATCCGTGCAAAAATTGATAAAAAAGTATCAATAATGCTGGCAACAGCGAATAAAGATGCGATAGAAATTCGTGGTAAAGGAGATGCACGAGCATCAAAAATATATGCTATTGCTTATGGAAAAGCGCCAGAATTCTATTCATTTTTACGTAGTATGCGCGCGTATGAAGCTAGCTTTGCACATAAAAGTGATGTTCTGGTGTTAAGTCCTGATTCTAAATTTTTTAAATATATGAATACAAAAAAGTGAATGAGCACGGTTGACTTTGCTGATTTAATTGTCTTCAAACGCAACCGTTTTGCTTGCATTTAGCTAGTTACATGAGCGTATATTTAAGTAATATACCCATGCGACCTCAAAATACAACGTCGGCTGCGGAATCGATAATCATAGGTAAGGCGTAACATGAGGTAATGGTTATTATCGCATCGAATGTAGTAACGCAAGGCTGCTTCTTTTCATATAAAAACCGAGTCCGGTCCCGAAGGGAGCTACTCCTTGCTTAAGTTTGCATTGTTATAAAATATCCCATGATAATAACTTCCCTTCAATTTTATGCCTCGCATATCGGCACAATTTGCGGATCTGGTATTGCATTTCGCTAGTTACATGAGAGTATATTTAAGTAATAAAATACTAATTTTTTCATGTCACGTCGAAAATAACTTAATGTTGGATAAACCCCACTTCTCAAACCTACTATTTTGTACTGGGTATTAATGCTAGCAATATTAATTGACTATTAATAAAAGCGCCTTTTATTAGCTCCTATATTAAGTGATAATCAAAATAGAGATTGAATTTTACTATTGATGTTTGTTAAAATTCATTTTTAAGTGATGGTGTAGGAAGATAATTCTGATGGGAAAAAATGTAGTAATTATTGGCACTCAATGGGGTGATGAAGGAAAAGGTAAGATTGTTGACTTACTAACGGAGCAAGCAGATTGGGTTGTGCGTTATCAAGGTGGTAATAATGCAGGGCATACACTGGTCATTAATGGTAAGAAAACAGTACTTCACCTGATCCCCTCAGGTATTCTTCGTAAAAACGTAAAATGCGTAATTGGTAATGGGGTTGTTTTAGCCCCAGATGCTCTTTTTTGTGAAATTAAAGCTCTTGAAGAGAGCGGCGTTTCAGTGAAAGATCGCTTATTAATTAGTGCCGCATGTCCATTAATTCTTGCCTATCATGTGGCTTTAGATCAGGCGCGCGAAACCTTGCTTGGATCAAAAGCCATTGGTACAACAGGACGCGGTATCGGGCCTGCTTATGAAGATAAAGTGTCTCGTCGCGCACTGCGTGTTGATGATCTTTTTAATATGGAGACGTTTGCCGTTAAATTAAAAGAAGTGATGGAATATCATAACTTTCAATTAGTAAATTATTATAAAGTTGCTCCGGTGAGTTATCATGATGTCCTTGCGCAAATGACTGAAATGGCGGATAGCTTGCTCTCCATGGTGATTGATGTAACAGATGAGCTAGATAAAGCGCGTTTACGTGGTGATAACATTTTGTTTGAAGGCGCTCAAGGCACATTGTTGGATATTGATCACGGGACTTATCCTTATGTAACATCTTCAAATACAACCTCAGGTAGTGTTGCAACTGGCAGTGGTTTTGGAACAATGCATCTTGATTATGTGTTAGGTATTGTTAAAGCTTATACAACCCGCGTGGGATCAGGTCCTTTTCCAACAGAGCTCTATGATGGTATTGATAAACTAGACGTAGTAGGTAAACATTTAGGCACTGTTGGACATGAATTTGGTGCGACAACTGGCCGTTTGCGACGCACTGGTTGGTTTGACGCCATTGCCATTAAACGTGCAGTTCAACTCAATAGTATTACGGGCTTTTGTTTAACAAAGCTTGATGTTTTAGATGGCTTAGAAGAAATAAAAATTTGTACGAGTTACAAAATGCCAGATGGAAAATTGATGGATATACCTCCGCTGTCTTGCGATGCCTATGATACTGCAACGCCAATTTATGAATCACTGCCAGGCTGGTCAGAAAGTTCATTTGGTGTAACAAACTATGATGAATTACCTGAAAATGCGCAAGCTTATATTAAACGATTAGAAGCAGTGACAGGCATACCGATAAGTATTATTTCAACAGGCCCAGATCGTCATGAAACAATGATTCAGGTTAATCCTTTTACTTAAAAAATTGCAATAACATGAAAATAAAAGTCGATTATGTTACAGATGGCGCTTTTTTATACATTAATAAACACTAGATCTCATTTCAAGCATTATTTATCTGATATATTTTATACACTTTAATCAATTTAATGGGGTATATTATGTTTAAAAAATTACTGTTAGTAAGTTTGCTAGGTTTATTGGTGGCATGCTCATCAGCAATTACTGGAGAAGATTATGGTAAAAATGTTATTGCTTCAAAAAATGATCAACAAATTGTCGGCAAAAAAATTATTCCTGTTGATTTAATTGAGCATAATTTATCACTTAAAAAATCTATTCTTTTTGTGACTGCGCACATAAATGGTGGTGATAAAAAGAATAAATCAACGATTAATTATGTGATTGAATACAGTACACCTAAATTACCTAAAGACCAATCAAAAGAAGCGGAAGATAATGTTAATAGTTATGGCATGGTGGTGCTAAATTCCGCACAAATTCCAGATAAATTAGAAGCGTTTATCAATAAAAAAAGGTTAGAGCAAGAAAAGCTGGATGAAAAGAATGAAAAAGCAAAGCATAAAGGAAAGCATAAGAAGAAAAAACCTGTCATGGATGAGCCTGAGGTAGAAAAACCAGACCTGTTAAGCCTAAACATTAAAAACGATAGTAGCGAGAGCTGTTCAAAGACTACATGCGAGGTGAGTCAAACTGTTTCGTTTGATATTGACACTCAATTATTAGAGGATGCACAAAAAAATGGTTTTGTATTTTTGTTAAAACCAAACCAAGGAGATGTTTTTATTGAAACAAAGATCCCTGCCAGTTACCTAGAAGGTTTGTTTGCACCTTCAAAATAGTTGTTTTAGCTTTATTTAAGGATAAATAAATGTTGGCGAAGATCAAACCATTCAGAGTGTTGATTGCAATTTGCGGCTTACTTTTTTCATCCCTACTATTTGCTAGTGGTGGTAAGTCATTAACTCTTGTGACTCACGGTATAGGATATGTTGCACTGCTTATTTTTGCTATCTCTTATACCTTAGTAATGCTTGAAGATGTCATACATCTTCGTAAATCTAAACCCGTGATGATTGCGGCGGGGATCATCTGGGGAATGATTGGGTTTTACTATTCTCAGCATGGAATGAGTCATGATGCAGAAAGCGCATTTAGGCATAACCTGCTTGAATATGCGGAGCTATTTTTCTTCTTATTGGTAGCAATGACCTATATTAACACAATGGAAGAGCGTCAGATTTTTGATACGCTACGCTCTTGGATGGTCAATAAAGGCCTCTCGTTGAAATCTATTTTTTGGTTAACAGGTATACTTTCATTCTTTATTTCTCCCATTGCAGATAACCTAACAACAGCATTATTAATGTGTGCAATTGTGCTAAAAGTAGGTGGAAAAAATAAGAAATTTATCGGCATTGCCTGTGCCAATATTGTTGTAGCTGCAAATGCTGGTGGCGCATTTAGCCCCTTTGGAGATATAACAACACTGATGGTTTGGCAAAAAGGAATGGTACCTTTTGGCACATTTTTCGAGCTATTTATCCCCTCTTTAGTAAACTTCTTAATACCATCGTTAATTATGAGTTTCTTTGTATCTAGTGACATGGCAGAAGGAGACGGCACAACAGCACTTCTAAAACGTGGCTCTAAACGTATTATTGTTTTGTTTTTAATTACAATATGTTTTGCTGTGTTGGGTCACTCTGTTTTAGGGATGCCTCCAGTATTAGGCATGATGACAGGGTTAGGTTTGTTACAAGTTTTTTCTTTCTATTTAGTGGAAACCCATGCAAGTTTTGTTGTGAAAGTAGAAGGAGAAGTAGAAAATGCACAAACTGTTAAAGAGATGGATGAGTTACGCGGTTTAGCCGCAGGCTCTCCTTTTAATATATTTGGTAAAGTTGCCCAAGCAGAATGGGACACCTTGCTGTTTTTTTATGGTGTTGTGTTGTGCGTTGGTGGTCTAGGGTTCATTGGATACCTTGCTTTGATTTCAAACGCAATATATGCAGATCCAGTAATGGTGACTTGGGCCAATGTTGCCGTTGGTGTGTTATCTGCAATTGTAGATAATATTCCAGTGATGTTTGCCGTACTTACTATGCAGCCTGCGATGAGCGAAGGGCAATGGTTATTGGTGACATTAACCGCAGGTGTTGGTGGCAGTCTACTTTCAATCGGCTCAGCGGCTGGGGTTGCACTAATGGGACAAGCACAGGGGATGTATACCTTTGGCTCGCATATTAAATGGATGCCGATCATTGCGTTAGGCTATGCGGCAAGTATTGTAACTCACTTATGGTTATCAGGGATGTTATAAATAAAGCGATATAACTGTACTCAAAAGCGCGAGGAGTGGCATTGCTCACCTCGCGTTTTTTTTCGCTTAAAATTTCTTTAAATGCTAAAATACGCCAGTAACTTGTACCAATTTGCATCAATAGTTACCCCGTAGGACAAGTTAACTTGTACTAATATATACTGTTGTATTTTGGTATACACCCTCAACTGTTAATGATAGGAAAATAAATGAAACTTAATGCAGAGCAAGCTGCTGCTGTTAAAATGATATCAGGACCGTGTTTGGTGTTAGCAGGAGCCGGCAGTGGTAAAACACGGGTTATTATCAATAAAATAGCTTATCTTGTGGAGCACTGTGATTATTTGGCTAAAAATATTGCGGCGTTGACATTTACTAATAAAGCGGCGCGAGAGATGAAAGAGCGTGTAAGTCATAGCCTTGGGAAACAAGAAGCGCGTGGCTTGATGGTGTCCACCTTTCATTCGCTAGGTTTAGATATTATTAAACGTGAATATAAAGTGCTGGGCATGAAATCTGGGTTTACGCTATTTGATTCTCAAGACACCATGGCATTATTAAAAGAGTTAACTCAAAAGCAACTCCAAGAAGATAGCGATTTGTTAAAAGCTTTGGCCGCGCAAATATCACAGTGGAAAAATGCTTTAATTTTGCCTCCTCAAGCGAAAAAACATGCAAGCGGTGAGAGAGATGTTATTTTTGCGCATTGTTATGATATGTATCAGCGACAGCTCAAAGCCTATAATGCACTTGATTTCGATGATTTGATTGTGCTACCAACGCTGCTTCTTAAACTCAACGAAGCAGTACGTTTGCGTTGGCAAAAGAAAATTCGCTATTTACTGGTCGATGAATATCAAGATACCAATACCAGTCAATATGAACTGATCAAAGCACTCGTTGGTGAGCGCGCGCGTTTTACTGTGGTTGGCGATGATGATCAGTCTATTTATTCTTGGCGCGGTGCAAGGTCTGAAAATTTAATGTTATTGCAAAGTGATTTTCCTCAATTAAAGGTTACTAAATTAGAGCAAAATTATCGCTCCAGTCAACGAATTTTAAAAGCGGCTAATGTTTTAATTGCCAATAATCCGCACGAATTTGAAAAACGCTTATTTAGTGAATTGGGCTATGGAGAGCAGTTAAAAGTACTTTATGCGAAAAATGAAAAACATGAAGCAGATCGTGTGGTCATGGAGTTATCAGGGCATAAGTTTATCAATGGCAGTGCATTTAAAGATTATGCGGTGTTATATCGAGGTAATCATCAAAGCCGTTTACTTGAAAAGTCTATGATGGAAAACCGTATTCCTTATAAAATAAGTGGTGGCACATCATTTTTTGCAAGAAGTGAAGTTAAAGATATCATGGCTTATTTAAAGTTGTTGGTAAATCATGACGACGATAATGCATTTTTACGCATCGTTAACACGCCGAGGAGGATGATAGGGCCAACCACGCTTGAAAAGCTAGGTAGTTATGCTAATTTACGGCAAATAGGTATTTTTGCTGCATCCTTCGAAATGGGGTTACAACAAACACTTTCAGGGAGAGGACTCGCTTCTTTACAAGCATTCACCCAATGGATAGTTGTATTAAATGAGCGCTTAAATAGCGAAGATCAAATAATAGTTGTGCGCGATTTGATTACAGATATTGGCTATGAAGACTGGTTATATGAAAGTAGCCCAAGTCCTAAAGCGGCAGAAATGCGCATGAAAAATGTTTCGATGTTATTCAAATGGATAACTGAGATGTTAAAAGGCGATGATTTAGATGAAAAAATGACGCTAGATCAAGTAGTTGCCCATCTGACATTGCGTGATGTGCTTTCACGTAATGAAGACGAAGATGCATTTGATCAAGTACAATTGATGACATTACATGCGTCCAAAGGGCTAGAGTTTCCTTATGTTTATTTAATGGGTATGGAAGAGGGTATTTTGCCGCATCAGGTGAGCATCGATGAAGATAATGTCGAAGAAGAGCGCCGTTTAGCGTATGTAGGGATAACGCGCGCCCAAAAAGAGCTGACTTTTATTGTTGCAAAAGAGCGCAATCAATACGGGGAAATAATAAACCCGACACCTAGTCGTTTTTTGTTAGAGTTACCCCAAGATGATTTAAATTGGGAAAGTGGCCCAGTGATAAAAACAGCGGCGCAGAAAAAAACTCTTGCCAAGAAAGGCATGGCTAGCCTGCACGCACTATTTGAGTGATATCAACAATAACAGTAAAGCGTTGTTTAATCTTAAATGGTATAAAACGCGCCACTGCCTGTTATGTTAGCAACAAGATCTTAAAATGTCCTCCGTGTTGGCTCATTTTTTATCTAGCATGCGAGGCGACTCAGTGTCATTACTCTTGGGTGGTGATGACTGCGAGAAATGAATTTTATCGTCAGCAACATAAACCGTTATTTTTTTATGCTTTTTCAGTCTCTTTGAAATCACTTCTGATGCAAGTTTGTTTTCCAGTAGCTGTTGAATGGCTCGCTTGAGTGGTCTTGCTCCGTAAAGTGGATCGTAGCCAGCGTGTACAAGGAATTTAATCGCGTCAGCAGTAAATGTTAACAAGTAATCTTGCGCTTTTAAGCGTTTTTGTAATTTACGCAATTGAATATCCGCAATTGATTTAATGTGCTTTTCATCCAATGGATGGAAAACAACCGTTTCATCAATGCGGTTTAAAAATTCAGGCTTAAAGTGATCGCGTAACACCTCGAGTAATTTGGATTTAATCTCACTATATTCGGAGTCATGATATGATTGGTGAATAATTTCTGATCCAATATTGGACGTCATAATAATAACTGTATTTCTAAAATCAACCGTTCTACCCTGTCCATCTGTTAATCTCCCGTCATCGAGCACTTGCAATAAGATATTAAACACATCAGGATGCGCTTTTTCAATTTCATCAAGCAAGATAACAGAATAAGGTTTACGACGCACAGCTTCTGTTAAATAGCCGCCTTCTTCATAGCCAACATACCCAGGCGGAGCACCAACTAATCGTGCGACAGAGTGTTTTTCCATAAACTCGGACATATCAATGCGCACCATATTATCTTCACTATCAAATAAAAAGTTGGCCAGTGCTTTACACGATTCTGTTTTGCCAACACCTGTTGGTCCAAGAAATAGAAAAGATCCAACGGGACGATCTGGATCGCTTAACCCTGCACGACTTCGTCGAATGGCATTTGATATCGCATCAATAGCTTCATTTTGTCCGATCACCTTAGAATGCAATTGTTTTTCCATTTGCATTAATTTGTCACGATCACCCTGTAACATTTTTGCAACGGGGATGCCTGTCCAGTGCGCTAAAATTTCTGCAATTTCATTTTCTGTTACGCGATACTTTAACAGTGTCATTTCTTTCATTTCAGCTTGGATAGCTAAATCAAGTTGCTTCTCTAATTGAGGGATCTCGCCGTATTGCAACTCCGACATGCGCGCTAAATCTGTACTACGGCTTGCCGTGTCTAATTCTAAACGGGAGTGTTCTAATTTTTCTTTAATATTTTGCGTCTCAGAAAGTGCCGCTTTTTCAGTTTCCCAAACTTTATCGAGTATTTCAAATGAACTGGTCATTTCTAATAAGTTTTTTTCTAATAGTGCTAAACGTTTAAGGCTTGCTGCATCCTTTTCATCTTTAAGCGCTCGTTGCTCAAGTTTTAATTGGATTATTTTACGTTCTAATTTATCTAAGCTTTCTGGTTTAGAATCCATTTGTAAACGGATGCTTGAAGCGGCTTCATCAATTAAATCAATCGCTTTATCGGGTAATTGTCGATCAGAAATATAACGATGAGAAAGGGTTGCCGCAGCAACGATGGCTGAATCGGTTATTTCCACTTTATGATGTAATTCATAGCGCTCTTTTAACCCGCGCAATATTGCGATAGTATCTTCAACGGTTGGCTGATCGACGATAACTTTTTGAAATCGACGTTCAAGTGCCGCATCTTTTTCAATATACTGGCGATATTCATCAAGTGTAGTTGCACCAACACAATGCAACTCACCACGGGCTAATGCAGGTTTAAGCATATTACTAGCATCCATAGCACCATCACCTTTTCCAGTGCCGACCATAGTGTGCAATTCGTCGATAAATAAAATTATCTGTCCTTCTAATTTATCAAGCTCTTTTAATACAGATTTTAAGCGCTCTTCAAATTCACCTCTAAATTTTGCCCCTGCAACTAAAGAGCCTAAATCTAACGATAAAACCCGTTTGTGTTTCAATCCTTCTGGCACTTCCTTGTTAATAATGCGCTGGGCTAATCCTTCAACAAGGGCTGTTTTGCCCACCCCCGGCTCACCAATAATCACTGGATTATTTTTTGTTCTGCGTTGTAATACCTGGATCATTCTTCGAATTTCATCATCTCGTCCAATAACAGGGTCGAGCTTGCCAAGCTCTGCGCGCTCAGTTAAATCAATGGTGAACTTTTTTAGTGAGCTATCTTTACCTTCTTCATCTTCATCTGTCTTTTTATTTGCACGTACTTTTTTTATTGATTTTTCAATCTTTCTTGTAGTTAAACTTAAATTTTTAAGTATTTCACCCAGTGCTCCTTTATCATCACAAGAAGCTAGCAAAAATACTTCACAAGATATCTGCTGTTCATTGGCTTTTTGTGTATATTTATCACAGATGTTAAATAAAAGACTCAACCCATTAGATAGTTGAAGATCGCCATTGTCGCCCGATACTTTGGCAGTTCTATCTAACTCGCCCATTAATTGCGAGCGCAGGTAATTCATATCAACATTCAAATCAGTTAAAATCGAGCATACCATTCCATCTTCTTGATTAATAAGTGATAGCATAACGTGTGATGGATCAATAAATTGGTGATCATAACCCAGTGCTAATGATTGAGCATCGGAAATCGCCAATTGAAATTGAGGGTTTAATTTATCTTGTCTCATAATATTCTCCTTTGTTAGAATAAACATGGGTATTTAATAGACCATTTTCAAGGAGCATCGCCCTTAATAAATGTTAAATTGAATATATTAATCTAATGAGTTAAAAGAAGTTTTTGCCCGTGACTTTTCTCTGATCTCATCTGTTGTTGTTTTTCTTTATTCGATCCAGATAAGTGTTGCCATGCGTCCCGTTTTTCCATCTCGTCGATAAGAATAAAAAAGATCTGGATTTTTAAATGTACAAAGATCACTGTGGGTTATTTCAGATATCTGTAATGGAGATAATCGCTGATATGCTAATTGTTGTAAATCAGCAAGCCAACAATCACCAAAGGCGCGAAATGCAGTTGTCGCTTGCGAATTTCTGCTGATAAATTCATCGCGGACATCATCACCAACTTCAAAAGCCTCACGACCAATACAAGGTCCGAGCCAAACCAGCAAATCTTTCGTTGCAATATGATTTTTTTGGCAAATAGTAGCAAGCGATTTTTCTATAATACCATCACATAACCCACGCCAGCCAGCATGAATGGCGCACACAAAAGAGCCTGATTTATCTGTAACTAAAACAGGCAAGCAATCGGCAGTCATGGCAATACAAGGTTGATTTTTTGTTGATGTCCATACTGCATCAGCAGGTAATTCAATTGCTTTAGTTATAGGTGGCAGTTCCAATAAAGTAGTGCTATGAGTTTGATTTAACCAGTAAAGGTCATTCTTAAATGAAAAGTGTTTTGCTAATGAGCGACGGTTTTCAAGCACTAGATCAGTATCATCGTTTATATGAATTGCTAAATTAAGCCCTTGATAAGCACCTTTACTGACGCCATTTAAGCGGGTTGTTGAAACAGCTTTAATGTGCGCTGGTGCGGTCCAGTTTGGGGTAATAAATTTAAATGTGTTCATGGGTTATTTCTCGTAGCAAATTGTATCTTCTCGAAGGACGCGTGCAAGCTCGATCATATCATCTGGTGTGGGTGCATGCCACTCCATGACTTCGCCAGTCATCGGGTGAGTTAGAGATAACATGGTTGCATGCAATGCTTGACGTTTAAAGGTACGTAAGGTTGTTTTTAGTGTTTCATTAGCCCCTTTTGGTGGACTAGGCCTACCACCATAAACAGGATCTCCAATAAGAGGATGTCCTAAATGTGCCATGTGCAGACGTATTTGGTGAGTACGGCCTGTTTCTAAGCGTAAACGTAATCGAGTATGTGCACGGTATTTTTCTGCAACACGATAATGTGTGACTGCGTGTTTACCGCCAACAGGATTGACAGCCATTTTGATACGGTTTACTTTATCACGATCAATCGCGGCTTCAATTTTTCCGCCAGCAGTAAAGCTTCCTGTTGCAATAGCATCGTATTCACGCGTTATGTCGCGCGCTTGTAAGTTTGCGACTAAGTGGGTTTGTACCGGGACTGTTTTAGCGATAACCATTAACCCCGTGGTGTCTTTATCTAATCGGTGTACAATGCCAGCGCGTGGCACTTTAATAATATCAGGATAATAATACAATAGCGCATTAAGCACTGTGCCATCTGGATTACCCGCACCAGGATGAACTACTAAGCCTGCGGGTTTGTTAATCACTAAAATATCATCATCTTCATAGATGATATCGAGCTTTATGTCTTGTGCTTTAAAAACAACTTCATCTTCTAATACAGCATTTATTTCTAGTAGCTGACCAGTATAAACTTTTTCGCGTGGGCGGGATACTACCTCACCATCAATTTTTACGAGACTTGCTAAGATCCAGTCTTTAATGCGGGTACGTGAATAATCTTTGAACAATGCAGCAAGTGCTTGATCTAAACGCATGCCTAATTGTTGATCAGTAACGTTTGCAGTTAGGGTTAACGCTTGGCTCATATTTTATTCTCTTTGTGATGTATTTTATCAAATATTAGTATATATTGCCACATTTTTGGCTGATTGACTTTTCTTTTTTCTAGGATAAAAGGTACTCTGTGCTAGGATCTATTGATCTTTCATGGTTGTTTTTGAAGCAGTTTATCGGGTATATAGGATATTATGGAATAAAAATAGTTAACTAAGTTTGCTATTCTGGTTTCTTTTAACGCGTGTTGCTGCTTGATTTGCTCTTTTAGCGTCGATCTCAACCGCGCATTTTGCATGATAACTGGTATATTCCTTGCGAACTGCAAAAATGCTTTTAGATTGCAGTGAAAATTAAATCAACAAAGATCAACAGGCACTGGTATACTTCAATTTTCTCAGAATGAAGTGATTTAACTTTAATTTGACTTTAATTTGACTTTAATTTGACTTTAGCAAGATCTTCCACATTTAACGGATATAGTACCACTTATGAAAAACTTCATCAGACTAATAATAACTTCTCTGTTTATTGTTTTATTAACAACAGCTTGCTCTTCAAAAAAGAATGAAAAACCTAAAGTTCCTGATAAACCAGCTAGCGAACTTTATGCGCAAGCTCAAAAAGAATTACAGGAAGCTAGTTTCGAGAAAGCAACAGATGTACTTGAAGCACTTGATAACCGCTACCCTTTTGGCCCTCATTCGCAGCAAGTGCAATTAGATCTTATTTATGCTTATTATAAGCGTGATGATAGCGCACTTGCACTTGCTAATATTGATCGTTTTATGCGTTTAAATCCGACTAATCCAAATTTGGACTATCTCTATTATCTTCGCGGTTTAACACATATGGCGGAGGATAAACAATTTTTTCAAAATTTATTTGGAGTAGATCGTTTCAATCGAGATCCTCGTTACGCTTTGCAAGCATTTAACGATTTCGCACATTTAATTCGATATTATCCAGATAGCCATTATGCAAAAGATGCCAGACTACGTCTTATTTTCATTAAAAACAAACTGGCGAAGTATGAAATAGCCATTGCCCAATGGTATATTAAACGCAAAGCTTATATCGCGGCAATTAATCGCGCTAAAATTGTATTGAATAATTATCCAGATACCAAGTTAGTAGCGCCTGCGTTAGAAATAATGATTGAAGCCTATGACGCACTAGATTTAAAAGTGCCAAAAGCGAATGCATTGGCTGTATTAAAGCTTAATTACCCGAAAAATGGCACTGTAAAACATGCTGAACGCTGGTGGGATCCTCGCAATTGGGTCTAAAAATAGCAATTTATTGCTGAGTTGTTATCGGCAAAAGACACTAACGTAAACCCAGATAGGTTGTTATAACCCGTAAGGTTGAAAGGTTATTTTTTGTCATTGGTAATGGTTGAATTTGTATTTTTTGAGCGCTAGATTAAGTTGATTTTCTGCTTTTTGTGGTTTAAATTCTTGGTATAAAAGATCTTTTTGTTTGTTAGACATCGGTCTCTTTGACTTTTCAATGAGCTGATCAAAAATAGCTTTTGTTGTATTTTGTCCAATGGCAAGTAACACACATAAATTATCTCTACCTGCAATTTTCACAATATCTGTTTTCAGTGCTGTCGTGCCATTGAGCGTTTGTTGAGTTACTTGCTTGTTGACGCTTGAAAACGTAGTGTCCGATTGTGAGCCCTTTGCACGTGGATTTGCAATTTTATTTCGGTAGGTTTTATCCATTACACTGACACGCGTCTCGATACGTTGCGCTAATGATACCCGTGCATTTGCCAAGGCATGTTGTTTATCAATAGACATGTTGCCTGAAAACGATACACATTCAGAGACTGCAATACCGTCTTTTGCTTGCGGGTTTAAAATCCATGTGGGTATTTCACCAATCGATGTATTCTCTACAGATTGACTTGAGCACCCTACTAAAAACGCGATAGAAAATAAACTGATTAAATTCAATTTAAAATACATATTTTACTCTCTTTTTTTTTTGCGTAAGATTGATAAATTATCTTAATGTCTCATGGGCATACACTCATAAGTTATCTAAAAATATAAAGTAAGCAAGAAAAATCGAGCACAAATGCGACGTTGCATGGATATAAATTAATCTGTAAATTCAGGATATGCTTCCATACCACAGTCGATAATATCCATACCGAGTGCTTCACCTGCAGCGGTTACTCTAAGGCCAATGGTGGCTTTAATAATAAGCCATACAATGCCAGATGCCACAAATACAAATCCAGCGATGATGGCAGCTCCGTATAGCTGTGATGTAAACGAAGCCTCTTTATTACTCAGTGGTACAATTAATAAACCAAACAACCCACACACGCCATGAACTGATAACGCGCCAACTGGATCATCTAATTTTAATTTATCAAATGCGATAATACTGTAAACAACAAGTACACCTGCTAGGGCGCCAATAGCGGTTGAAAATAAAGGCGATGGAGATAATGGATCCGCTGTAATTGCAACCAATCCTGCTAAGGAGCCATTTAGAATGACGGTTAAATCCGCTTTTCCCCATTTTAATTTACTGATAATTAATGCAGCAATCGTAGCTGCACATGCACTTGCATTGGTATTAACAAAAATACGTGCGACCGCTGAGGCGTTTTTTGCATCTGAAAGCATTAATTGCGAACCACCATTAAAACCAAACCATCCCATCCATAAAATAAAGGTTCCTAAGGTGGCTAATGGCATATTTGATCCTTGGATGGGATGGATACTACCATTTTTACCATATTTACCTTTACGCGCACCAAGCAATATGACGGCTGCTAATGCGGCAGATGCGCCAGCTAGATGTACAACACCTGATCCAGCAAAGTCTTTAAATCCAGCGGTGTTTAAAAAGCCACCACCCCATGCCCAATAACCTTGAATAGGATAAATAAAACCAGTTAACAATATTGAAAAAGTAAGGAAAGACCAAAGCTTCATCCGCTCGGCGGCAGCTCCAGAAACAATCGACATTGCCGTTGCAACAAAGACAACTTGAAAGAAAAAATCTGCAGCGAGAGAATGAGTCGCGCCTTTTGCTTGTGTACCAATTAATGTGGCGAATGAAGGTAACCAACCACCGGGGCTATTATTGACATACATAATGTTATAACCAACGAATAAAAACATCGTGCAAGCAATAGCGTAAAGGGTAATATTTTTAGTTAAAATTTCTGTGGTATTTTTAGAGCGAACAAGCCCAGCTTCAAGCATTGAAAAACCTGCGGCCATCCACATAACAAGTACACCCGACATTAAAAAATAAAAAGTATCTAGTGCAAATTTTAATTCAGCAACTGTATGCTCCATTGTGATGTCCTTATCAATATTATTTCTCAAACAAAATGAAATTTTAGCACGTTTGTGGTGAATAATTAACCATCAGATGTATTAATATACTAGATACACCCACAAAAATGATTTATTATGTTCGAAAATGCAAATTTGAAGTTGTTGCGGCTATACAAATTAAGCGTTAAGGTATAATATTTAACATCTTAAATTTAAGTATGCCATTTCTAAATTGGAAGCGTCTTATGTCAATGACAGTAATTATTCTTACTGGTTAAAATGAGCAATTTTGTGTTGGAAGTTTTGGAAAAGAAACAACCCTTAAAGATTTTAAAGTCTTTAATTAAATGCGACGGTAGATGATTAACCTAGTTCATCACTATCACTGTAGCAACTTCCACATCGAATGAACTCATTTTCTCTGGAGAATAGTTATAAGCCAACTGACTGACATCAAAATCAACTAAAATCATTTTAAAATTTTAAAGGTACTATCTATGAAAAAAATAGGCTTATTGCTTATATCTTTAATGCTGAGCTTAAGCGTTTTTGCTGCCCCGCATGTTGTTCCAACGGTACCAACTATTGCGGCAAAAGGTTTTGTGCTGGTTGATTATGATTCTGGAAGGATACTTGCAGAAAAAAATGCTGACACACGATTAGAGCCAGCTTCGTTAACAAAAATGATGACAAGCTATATCATTGGGCATGAATTAAAAGTAGGAAATATAAAGCGTTCTGATAAAGTCACAATTTCTAAAAAAGCATGGTCTAAAAACTTTCCTGATTCATCAAAAATGTTTATTGAAGTAGGTAAAAAAGTCAGCGTTGATGATTTAAATCACGGTATTATTATTCAATCGGGAAATGACGCGTGTGTGGCAATGGCTGAGGATATTGCTGGTAGCGAAGATGCATTTGCTGATCTTATGAATGCATGGGCGATTAACTTGGGAATGAAACACTCTCATTTTGAAAATAGCCATGGCTTGCATGCAAAAGATCATTATACTACACCTGCTGATATGGGGATTTTAGCAAAAGCAATTATTCGCGACTTACCTGAAGAATATAAAATCTACAGTCAAAAATCATTTACATACAACGGGATTAAGCAATACAATCGCAATGGCTTGTTGTGGGATAAAAATTTACATGCTGACGGTATGAAAACAGGGCATACTAGCGATGCAGGTTATAGCCTAGTTG
Organism: uncultured Psychromonas sp.; assembly: GCA_963682165.1. Taxonomy (GTDB): domain Bacteria; phylum Pseudomonadota; class Gammaproteobacteria; order Enterobacterales; family Psychromonadaceae; genus Psychromonas. The sequence goes on from OY821666.1 coordinate 976,084, forward strand.
CATCGGCAAAAAAAGATGGAATGCGTTTAATCAGTGTTGTGATGGGCACAAAATCAGAATTAGCCAGACAAGTTGAAAGTAAAAAGTTATTAAACTGGGGTTTTCGTTTCTTTGAGACAATTAAACCCGCAACGGCTGGGAGTAAACTTGACACAGAAAAAATCTGGATGGGGACAAAAAACACCATTAATTTAGGAGTTGGCGTTGATACGCCAATAACACTGCCGCGAGGCCAAGCTAAGCACCTTGTAACAGAAATCATCATTAAAGGTTATTTGCGTGCTCCCATTATGAAAGGCGCTAAAGTGGGTAAAATAACTTACTCCCTTGATGGTAAACAAGTTGCCTCATTTGATTTAATTGCGCTTGAAACAGTTGAAAAAGGAAGCATTTTTAGTCGCTTCGTTGACTATATTAAATTGCTATTTATTAACTGGTTTGGTTAATAGCAATGGCATTAACTTAATAAGTAAATCTTGGGTAGATGAACTAGTCAATTCAAGGTGCAAATTACAGTCGTTTGAGTGATTAACGTGGTTAATCATCATTAAATAATTAAATTAAAGACTTTAATTCTTTAATGACTGCCACCTTGACAAGACTTTAAGTACAAAAGTAATTCATTTTAAGATACTTTTAAAGTACTCTGTGGTCTTTATAGCTTATCACTAACTTAATGCTAGCCTTTAAATGCTAAAGGGTATCATGGGTAGAGCTCTCCTTAAAAATATTTTTAGTGATAATAAAGGACATTAATTTATTTTTGTATATTAGGCATAAAAATGGCATTAACGACACATTTTGATGAGTTACTTGATTTTCCATGTATTTTTGCATTTAAGGTGATGGGAGTGAATGAGCCTGAATTGGTAGTACAAGTACTTGAGGTGATTCAAAGATTAGCACCTGGAGATTATGCGCCACAAATAAAACCTAGCTCGAAAGGAAATTATTGCGCTTTTAGTTTGCCGATTAAAGTCACGGATAAGGGGCATATAGAGTCTATTTATACCGAGCTAAATCAGCTTGAACTTGTTCGACACGTTTTATAGAAAAATGACTAAAGATGCCTCACAAGCTCTCAATATTCGCTATCTAGGTTTGCAAGATTACCAGCATATCTGGCAAAAAATGAGTGATTTTACAACGCATCGGACGGCTGGTACAGCAGATGAAATATGGATCCTTGAACACAGTGCTGTTTTTACACAAGGTTGTGCAGGAAAAGCTGAGCATTTATTAAAAAGTACTGATATTCCAGTGGTAAAAAGTGATCGAGGCGGACAAATTACCTATCATGGACCTGGTCAAATCATTGTTTATTTACTGATTGATTTGCGTCGTCAGCAAATAAATGTACGCTCTTTAGTGTCCATTATAGAGACATCGATTATCAATTTATTAAGCGCGCATGACGTTATCGCGGTTGCAAAAGCAGATGCTCCTGGCGTGTATGTTAATGGGAAAAAAATAGCCTCTTTAGGGCTTAAAATAAGAAAAGGATGTTCGTTTCATGGATTGGCACTTAATGTCGATATGGATTTAGCCCCTTTTTTATGCATAAACCCTTGTGGTTATGTCGGGCTTGAAATGACACAATGTAAGCAAGAGGGTATTAATAGTACCACTCAAGAGCTTTCCACTTTACTTGTTAAACATATTACTGAGCAATTAACGTATTCAAAAATAGAGTGTTTTTTTCATGAAAAATAAACCAATACAGATGGCAGCTGGCGTAAAATTACGTGATGCAGATAAACTTGCTCATATTCCAATCAAGGTGATACCATCTGACCGCAAAACGATATTAAAAAAACCACCGTGGATGAAAATAAAACTCCGCGCTGACAACACACGGGTATCTGAAATAAAAAAAGCGCTGCGTAAAAATAACTTACATTCAGTGTGTGAAGAGGCATCTTGCCCAAATTTAAACGAATGCTTCAATCACGGTACGGCTACCTTTATGATTTTAGGGGCTATTTGCACACGTCGTTGTCCATTTTGTGATGTTGCTCACGGTAAGCCGTTACCTGTTAATGAATCAGAAGGCGTTAAATTAGCTGAAACGATCCGTGAAATGCAGCTCAAATATGTGGTAATCACTTCTGTTGATCGTGATGATCTTCGAGACGGTGGCGCACAACATTTTGCTGATTGTATTCGAGAAATTCGATTATTAAATCCTGAAATAAAGATTGAAATATTAGTCCCTGATTTTAAAGGCCGTATGGAGAAAGCGTTAGATTGTTTTAAAAATGATTTGCCAGACGTGTTTAACCATAATCTTGAAACGGCTCCTCATCTTTATAAGCAAGTTCGCCCTGGAGCGGATTATAAATGGTCTTTAAAATTGCTCAGAAAATTCAAAGAGCAACATCCTGAAATACCAACAAAATCAGGGCTAATGGTGGGGTTGGGAGAAACAAATCAAGAAATAGAAGCGGTTATTACTGACTTGCGTGAAAATGGCGTTACTATGCTGACATTAGGACAATATTTACAACCGAGTCTTGATCATCTTGCTGTTGAACGTTATGTGAGCCCCGCAGAGTTTGATGAAATGGGCGGCATGGCAAGATCAATTGGATTTGAACATGCCGCGTGCGGACCGTTTGTGCGTTCATCGTATCATGCTGATTTACAAGCGGCTGGCGGGGAAGTTAAGTAATACTAATGACTGTTAATCATTTCTCAAACTTAATGGCATGGGCATTTGAACTTATACCCATGTGATGATCGAAATGCAAAATCAGCAAGGCAAATTGTGCCGATATTTGATGCCTAAAATTGAAGTATAGTTATTATCGTGGTAGATTTTATAACAATGCAAACTTAAACAAGGAGCCTTGCCAGTTGGTGCTGGGCTAGGTTTTTAGATGAAAGGAAGCAGCCTTGCGTTGCAACATTCGATGCGTACGTCCACATTACCTCATGCTGCGCCTTACTCTGATTATCTAGTTCGTGCCTGACGTTGCATTTTTTTGTTGCATGGGTATATACGAGACGTTGCGTATTGATATTCACATGGAGATAAGACTTCAAACATCAGTGGGGATTTTATTGGACGACTTCGTCTTCTAAAAGTGTTATCAGCTGTGCATTTTCAAGTAGCGCAGGATCATTGATTAATCCAAATGATTGCCACGTACCATCTGCCTCTGGTGTACCTACATCACGAGGGTGGCCATTGCCGAGTTTATAAGGTTTATCTGCTTGAAATAGTTGACTGTTATAAATAACAAAAGCCCCTTTTTTATAGCCCATCTTCGGCTCAAAGTAGATAACATTATTACTATTTAGTAATGAAACGATGATACCTGCTAGGCCGTTTGGATCGCTACCTCTTGCCCCAGACAATATTAAAAAAGGATTAATTTGTTCAATGTGCTGATAAGTATGCACTTGGTTTGTAGCTCCTTTCCACGTAATTGCGATTTCCACTTCAAACAGTGTGTCACCCGCATTCTGTTCAAAAACAAGAGTATTACAATTTGATCCTACTGCCACATCAAGCCTTACAACTGTCCATTGAAGTGCAAAGGTTGTCATTCCTTTTGTAATGTCTTCTGTTTTTCCATTTAGATCACATACAGCATCGATGATGCCGTTATTAACAATATTTCCATCTGCATCAATATCATCAATAAGCGCAAACTTTAGCACATTTGCCATTTTTTCTGTTGCTAGATCAAATGAAGCTTTATAAGCAACATTGTCCCTGTTTTGTTCAATCACCATTTTTTGTAAAGCATAAACACTCACCGAGGCGATACTGACAATAAATAGTCCAATTAAAATTTCAACGAGCGAAAAACCACTGGAATGAGATTTTTTCATTAAAAATCCCTCCATGTACCTTCAACTACTCTGTAATGACTACCAGTCGCACCCATGCCTATTTTGTTGTAAAGCTCATTTAAAACCGTTCGGTCAAATCGCACAGAAAAATGCTCTTTTGTTCCCTTACTATCGGTTTTATCATAACCATTAGAAGAGCAGTTATATTCACTGAGCAAAGCACCATTTACACGCAGCCCTCCCATTGAGACACTGTTTGAGAGCGGCTTATTATTTGCGTCTAGTTCAGGTAAGAAGTAAGCAATTCCTACCACTGAAGCACCTGTATTAGGGGCGGTAATAAAAGTTCCACCTTCAATTAATACAACTTTAGGAGACGCAACTGATCCGATTGTGAAACGTTTATTTTCGGAATATAAACTACCAGTGGCATCTGCTTGCGAAATATCGCAGTTACCTTTAATGTAAATAAGTGTGTGCTGATCTGTAACTGCTTCTAAAAGAGATGAACATGATCCAGAAGCTTCATTGCTCATATCAATAAAAAAGGTGGTCGCAGTTTCTGAAGAAGAGGCAGAAGCTTCAATGAGAGCCATTGTCGTTTGTGTGTGCTCAACCCCAAATGTTTTTTCAAAAAGAGATTTGGGAGCCGATGTTGTTGAAGCTAATCCTAAAGAATCAAAAAAGGCGCTATCATCAGTATCAGATGTCTCTCCCCAATTCCCATCGTTATCATTATTTTCATCAACAGTACTTCCATTAAGCAAAGCACTTTGAGAAACGATATTGCTCTTGTAGTTTCCACCATTTTCAGGCGTTACATTAATGGCAACACCATCTAAATTAATAGGCACGCCATCAGCGTTAACTTGCAGTGATTTGTTTGACGTAACCGCAGCGCCCATGCAAACCGCATCGAGATATCCAGGTGAGTCTTGATCTGTAATAGGCGCTGATGGATCATATTCCATGGCACCTGGGTTGCTCACTAGAATATTATTTGCAATATTACCTGATGAAACACAATTTTCAGTACTTACACCTTCACATCCATCATTAAGTGATGCACTTGCATTTAAATTAAGGGCGCCATTGAGTGATAACGGAGCATCAGGCACATTAAAGTCAATTGCATAATCGACCTTTACTTGAATATTTTTTTTTGCAGTGCCATCGGTTGATTTACCTTGTGATTCGATTAATAAACGGCCATTAAATTCTTTCGATACTTTTACCTTGTAATGGTTATTTATAGAGCTGTATTCATATGGGGCGGTGTAAAGAGCGGCAAGAAATTCTCTGGCAACCTGTGCGTTATCCAATTTACTTAAAACAAGGTTCACACCTGATTCTGCATTGGCAAAGGCTTGTTGATTTCGGTAATTATTAGCAATAATTTGATTATCTATAAGCTGTGTGGAAGCCATTTTAACGCTAAATGCGATGCTTGCAATACTTAACAATAAGGCAGTTGTAAGCACTGCAAATCCTTTGTTAGATTTAATATTAAGCATAAATTTTCTTTTTTTAAAAAATGAGAACACATTTTTAAGTTTAGGACAAAACCACTAGAAGTAAAGTGCGATCAGCTGCGAAATATCCTTATAAATTGGGTTAACATAGCAGTTATATCGGTGATGCAATGGCAATAAGTCACTTATCAATATGACCTGAGATATGGTAATGCAGGGTTCTGATGTGATATTTCTAAAAGGTACATTTGTAATCTATTTAATAGTTTGTATCACTTTTAATTTTAAGATAACATACTAGTTAAGAATAAGAGTAATAATTATGCGTATCAATTTTATTGTTGAAAATACGTTATTCTTGCCTTGCATGCAGTTATTTTACTTGACTAATATTGGTAGGCAAATTTACTATAAATTGTTATCACATCGAAAATTAAAGGGAATGAAATGAAAAAATGGATCCTGTTCGCGATACTCTTTGCTGTATTATTTTTTGGGTCAGTGATCGGTTTTAATATGTTCAAAGAACAAAAAATAAAAGAATTTCTAGCTGCTCGTCCTATCCCTGTATTTTCAGTGACAGCGATAACTATCAAAACAAAAAATTGGTTACCTCATCTGAGTGCTATTGGTTTCATTGAGCCAAAGAAAGGCGTAGGGATAGCTAATGAAGTTGCGGGCACTGTTATTAATATTAATTTTAAATCTGGGCAACAGGTTAAAAAGGGTCACATACTCATTTCACTTGATAGCAGAGTTGAACAGGCTAACCTAAAAGAAGCCGAGTCAAAACTTCCCGCTGTCGAGCGTAACTACAAGCGTTTGGGAATTTTACTTAAAAAAGGCTCTGTTGCTCAAGGAGAATTCGATGACGCCAAGGCGAATTTTGATGCTTTGAAAAGCAAAATAGTAGGTTTGCAAGCTTCTATCAATCTACGCAATATTGTTGCACCTTTTGATGGTATTGTTGGCTTGAGAAATGTGTACATGGGAAGCTATCTAGCCGTAGGGACAAAGGTTACTCGTTTAGAAAACTTAAATAAAATGCTTTTGCGCTTTACGATTGCCCAAAATGATTTAAATAAAATACATATTGGTCAAAAAATGAAGATTGTTGTTGATGCTCGACCTAACACGTTATTTAGCGGTATTATTTCAGCGATTGAGCCAGCTGTAAATTATCAAAGTGGTGTTATTCAAGTGCAAGCAACGATTCCTAATGAATCACAAATTTTGCGTTCTGGCATGTTCGCTAAAGCTAGCATTTTACTGCCAATTAAAAAAGATCAAATCACCCTTCCTGAAACAGCAATTACCTATACGTTGTATGGAGAAACGGTTTATATTCTGACGAAAAAAACCGATAAAAAGAATAAAACATTTCTACAGGCCAAGCAAAAAATAGTAAAATTAGGAAAAAGTCAAAATGGTGAAATACATGTCTTAGACGGCTTAAGTAAAGGCGATCTTGTTGTCACTAGTGGTCAGGTACGTTTAAGTAATGGTGTACGTGTGAAAATAGTCAAATCCGATATTTTAAATAAACCAGCTAAAATTCCAGCGTTATAAACATAAGGATATCTGATGAAATTTACTGACATTTTTATACGTAGGCCTATTTTAGCAATATCGCTGAGCTTGTTGATTGTGCTTTTGGGGCTACAAGCTTTAACAAAAATGCAGGTACGTGAATACCCAAAGATGACAAATACGGTGATAACCGTTTCAACTTCTTATTACGGTGCCAATGCTGATACTATACAGGGTTTTATTACTCAACCGCTAGAGCAAGCGATTGCCCAAGCAGACAATATCGACTATATGACATCAGAGAGTTTTATGGGCAGGTCGAGTATCGTTGTTCACATGAAACTAAATACTGAGCCCAATGGTGCATTGTCCAACATTCTGGCAAAAGTTAATAGTGTGCGATCTCAATTGCCAAAAGACGCCGAAGATTCAACACTTGATTTAAGCACTGGCGCATCTTCTTCAGTTATCTATCTTACATTTTCAAGTACAGATCTAAACTCGAGTCAAATCAATGATTACCTTGAACGCATTATAAAGCCAAAGTTATTTGGTGTTAACGGCGTTTCTAAAGTTAGTTTATATGGAGGTACAAATTTTGCGCTTAGAATATGGCTAGATCCAGAGCGTATTGCAGGGTTTGGCTTAAACGCCAGTGATGTTGTCGCGATATTAAGAGCCAATAATATTCAATCTGCGGTAGGACAGGCGGTCGGTTATTATATCCTTTTTAATGGTAATGCAGCAACACAAATATCGAATGTTGCGCAATTATCAAAGGTAGTTGTGGCAACAAAAGAAAATGGCAGAATTATTTATCTTAAAGATATTGCGCGTATTTCATTGGCAAAAAGCCACGATATTTATCGGGCAATGGCAAATAGCAAGGAAGCAGTCATTGTTGCAATAGATGCGTCCCCAACGGCAAATCCGCTCAACATCACAGCAGGTGTCCGCAAATTATTGCCAGAATTCTCTAAAAACATGCCCAGTTCAATTAAAATGAATGTTTTGTACGATTCAACTATCGCTATCAATGAATCTATCAATGAAGTGATTAAAACAATTGTAGAAGCGGGAATAATTGTACTGCTGGTAATGATTTTATTTTTAGGCTCATGGCGTGCAGTTATTATTCCAGTTGTTACTATCCCACTTTCTTTGATTGGCGTGTTAGGGATAATGCACATGTTTGGCTTTAGTATTAATCTGATGACATTACTTGCGATGGTACTTGCAATCGGACTCGTTGTAGATGATGCGATAGTTGTCGTTGAAAATGTTGACCGCCATATTAAAGCTGGTGAACCTCCCTTTCGCGCCGCCATTATTGGAACACGAGAAATAGCCATGCCTGTTATTTCTATGACGATAACTTTAGCGGCTGTATATGCGCCAATTGCAATGATGGGCGGTATTACGGGCACCTTATTTACAGAGTTTGCACTTACATTAGCTGGTGCGGTATTTGTTTCTGGTTTTATCGCGTTGGCTCTTTCGCCGATGATGGCGAGTCTAATGCTAAAAACAAATCATCACCCAAATCGGTTTGAGCGTATTGTTGATAGTACTTTAACGAAAGTAACCAATAAATATGCTCGATTACTTGATGTCATTATGACGCGTCGGCCTGCTATTATTGTTTTCGTTGTGCTGATCTTTATTGCGCTTCCTTTATTATTTAAATATATTCCTAAAGAATTAGCGCCGACTGAAGACAAAGGTGCGTTGATGTTTCTGGCAACAGCACCGAGCAATGCCAATTTAGATTACATTACAAATAGTATGCATGCGGTTACAACTTTAGCAAGAAAATTTCCTTCTGTTGAAAGTGATTTTGCAATGTCAGGTATACCGAGCTCAAACCAAGGATTTGGTATTGTTATTATGAAGCCTTGGAGCAAACGAACTCAAACTCCAGCGGAGCTTAAACATAAACTTATCCCGCTTTTTAATAAAATAGCAGCCGTTAAAACCATTGCGTTTGAAATGCCAGAACTGCCAGGCTCTTCAGGTGGCTTACCGATTCAATTTGTGATCACCACCTCAAAATCATTTGAAAGTTTGGTCAAAATTGCAGGAGGGATATTAAGTGAAGTACAAAAAAACCCTAATTTTGTTTATTCTGATCTTAATTTAGCATTTGACTCAGCCACAATGGACATTAAAATCAATCGTGATCGAGCTGGCGCTTATGGTGTGACCATGCAAGATATTGCCAGCACGTTAAGTACATTACTGAGTGATGGCTATATAAATAGAGTCGATCTTTATGGGCGAAGTTATGAAGTGATCGCGCAAGTTGAACGTAAATATCGTTTGTCGCCACAAAAATTAGGGAAATTTTATGTTCGTGCGAAAAATGGAGATATGATCCCTTTATCGGAGCTTATTAGCATTTCTGTCGTTGCACAGCCTCGCGCTCTGCCACACTTTAATCAATTAAATAGTGCCACGATTGGCGCGGTACCTGCACCAGGATTTGCAATGGGTGATGCTGTCAACTTTTTTGAAAGTTTAAAACTACCTTTGGGTTATACGCATAGTTATTTAGGTGAAGCTAGGCAGTTTGTAACAGAAGGCAGTTCCCTTTACACCACATTTGTTATTGCTTTATTGATCATCTTTTTAGTACTCGCAAGTCAATTTGAAAGTATTCGCGATCCGCTTGTTATCATGTTCACGGTGCCGCTTGCCATTAGTGGTGCATTAATTGTCCTTGCATGGGGCGTTGCAACTATGAATATTTATACACAAGTAGGATTAATTACCCTTGTTGGTTTGATTACTAAGCATGGTATTTTAATTACAGAAGTTGCCAAAGAAGAGCAGATAAAGCATGGTGTCGATCGCATTACAGCAGTAAAAAAAGCGGCAACAATTAGACTACGGCCAATATTAATGACAACGGCTGCGATGGTCGCAGGATTAATGCCATTATTATTTGCACAAGGCGCAGGCGCAGTTAGTCGATTTGGCATTGGTATTGTCATTGTGGCAGGGCTATCTATTGGTACATTATTCACATTATTAGTACTGCCTGTCATTTACTCTTTCATTGGGAGTAAACATACAAAACCCATCGAGTTTGATGAAAGTTTACCGTATAAAGTGAACCAGCAAGAAGATTAAGTCTCTCAAATGCACTATTGAAGTGCATAGTAATGGTAGACTTGGTGATCTAATTTGTGATGTAATTGGGTATATACTCCATTATTTTAAGATAAAAGCTTGCACAATTTACCTTGGACTTTGTATTTTGAAGTAATATGGAGGTATAATTCACCAAGGTTTAGAGTGTATTTATTTTCTCTGATTATGATTGGTATTATTGATTTAAGGAAGAAACATGCTTAGATACCTTAACAACCTATCCATTCGCTGGAAATTATACAGCCTAACACTTTTGCCGCTCTTAGGATTTGTTTGCTTTTCTAGTTATAATTTTATTGAAACATACCACGATGAAATAGTCCTTGAAGAAATGTTAGTGCTTACAAACGCAGCTTCAAAGAGTGCATTACTTGTTCATGAGTTACAAAAAGAGCGTGGGTTATCTGCAGGGTATCTTGGCTCAAAAGGAAAAAAGTTTTCTGCGGCCTTGCCTAAACAGCGAAAAATTACGGATGAAAAAAGAAAGCAGTTAAATCTGTTTATTAAACAAGATGTCTTGCCAAAGCATCTTGTTGCTATTTTTAAAAAGGTAGAAAAAGATCTTAATAAAATAGCTGCAATGCGTAAATCGGTTGACACTTTAAGCGTTAGCGTTAAAGAAGAAGTCGGATTTTATACCCAGTTAAATAAGTTACTGCTCTCTATTATTGACAATACCGCAAATAAAAATAAAGACACAAAACTTGCACTTTCAGCGACGAGTATTGGTAGTTTTTTACAATATAAAGAGCGAGCAGGGATTGAACGTGCCATTTTAAGCTCGGTTTTTGCACAAGATAAGTTTAGCAACGCAACCCTCGAGAAGTTTATTCGTTTACTTGCAGAGCAAGATGCATACCTGAGTAAATTCCAAGCACACGCAACTCGCAAAGAGTTGAATATCTACAATAATGCGCGCAAAGGAGAGATATTTAACAATGTCGAAAAATATCGAAAAATAGCGTTAGATCACTTACAAAAAGGTGGTTTCAATGTTGATCCGACAATCTGGTTTACGGCAATAACTAAAAAAATCAACAAATTAAAGCAAGTTGAAGTTTCGTTACTCAAGACCCTATATGATAACAATCAGGAGCTTCTTAAAGAAAAACAAAAAACGCTGGTATTACTTGCTATAGTTACCCTACTCCCGCTTATTTTTACGCTGCTTCTTTCATATTATATTGCCTCTCAATTGCTTTCTGGTATCAATGAAATTACCAATAAATTACAGCGAATATCTAGTAGCAATGACTTAACCGAGCGCGTCAACATTGATACAAAAGAAGATCTAGGGACTATTTCAAACTCGGTAAATCATCTTATCGTGCATTTGCAAAATATTGTTCGAAAGATCCAAGGTACATCTGAAGATCTCAAAAAAACGTCCCTTGAAAATGATAAAAATTCTGATAGTATTTCGCAAAAAATCATAATAGGATCTGATCAAGTAACGCAAATTGTTACCGCAACAACACAAATGAGTAGTACGGTTGCCGAAATAGCAAGAAATGCGATAGATGTATCCGCTGAAACAGAGCGTGCAACAAAAGAATCAACACAAAGCCAAATTGAAGTATCTGAAACAATTCAGAGCATTAATCAACTATCTCACGATTTAACACAAGCCTCAGAGGTGATTTCAGAATTAAACCAATCATCGGAAAGCATTGGTAAATTTATTAGTGTTATTAAAGAGATTTCAGAAAAAACAAATTTACTTTCACTAAATGCGGCCATTGAAGCCGCCAGAGCAGGCGAGTCTGGGCGAGGCTTTGCTGTTGTTGCTGATGAAGTGCGTAGTCTCGCAGCGCAAACTAAAAAATCAACTAATGAAATTGAGTTAATGATTGCTGATCTACAAAGTAAATCAGCTGCCGCGCAACTGGCAATGGAAAATGGCATAAAAATGGTCGATAAAAGCGTTGTCGATACCACAAATACAGGTGAAAACATTCAACGTATTAACAGCAGCATTGAACAAATCAACATGATGAGTGAGCAAGTGGCTACCGCTGCGGAAGAGCAAAGCTGTGTGACAGAAGAAATAAACCGCAACATGGTTAATATTCAAGATGGCTATTCAGACATGCAAGTAAGTTATGAGCAAATCGATGCAACAACAAAAAAAGGAAGAAAACTCTCTGCCGAGCTTAACGATGTAGTGCGACAATTTAAAATATAGTAGGCTAATATTCTCGGTTGTGGATCTTTGCTGGTATTCTCGGTTGTTGATCTTTGCGGGTATTAAAGTGCCTAGTTAATTTTCCTTGATAGTTACAAAACTTTCAGCTGTGCCTACTTATGTTCATGAACTATCAAGATCTAAACTCAGCTTGCGGTTCAATGCGCACGTTCCCATTACCTTAGTTGCGCCTTGATTTGATCGATGATCGCCTTACTCTGAGCATCGAATTCGCAGCCGACGTTGCATGTTGAATGATAACGGCTATACACGAGTAACATGGAGTTACTATCCACTGAGATTAAACCAATCTTTTCATTGTTTGTATTTGCTTGCTTAGTTTCTTCTGAGTGGTTTGTAATTGTATCTGCTTAGCGTGCTCTTTGGCGATAACAGCCTCAGGAGCTTTACTCACAAATTTTTCGTTGTTTAATTTCTCTGTGACTTTGCCAAGATCTTTTAGCACTTTTTCAAGTTGTTTATTGAGGCGCGTTATTTCAGCATCTGTGTCAATTAATCCTTTCATTGGAATAAATAATGCAAGCTCTCCAACAATTGCAGTGGCACAAATAGGAGTTTCTTCATCGCCAGCAATCAGGGTAACTTTTTCTAACTTAGCAAGAGCTGCTAAGAAGTCTTTATTTTCACTAAAGCGGCGCGTATCTGTTTCTGAGGCATTTTTAACAAGCAAGTTTAGCGTTTTGTTTGGACTAATATCCATCTCACCACGAAGATTACGAATAGCAAGGATCACCTTTTGTGCCCATTCAAGATCTTCAACGGCTTTGTGATCAACAAGGTTTTCATCATATTGTGGGTAAGCTTGTAACATGATAGTGTCACCCTGTTGGCCTGTAATACTTTTAATACGTAGCCAAATTTCTTCGGTTATAAATGGCATGATAGGGTGGGCTAAGCGAACTAATGTCTCTAATACTGTGATTAGCGTATGGCGTGTACCACGCTGCTCTACGGTGGTGCCTTTGAAAAGCACAGGTTTAGTGAGTTCTAAATACCAATCACAAAATTGATTCCATGTGAATTCGTATAATATATTGGCGGCAAGATCAAATCGGAAAGTATCAAGTGCTTGACAAAAATCTTGAATAGTTGTTTGTAACCGGCCGTAAATCCAGCGATCTGCAAGGCTTAAGTGCATTGCATTACCGGCATCATCAGCAAAACCGCAAACAGCCTCTTCACAGCTCATCAATGCATATCGGCTGGCATTCCATAGTTTGTTACAGAAATTACGATAGCCATCAAGACGGGTCATATCCCAATTAATATCACGCCCTGTGGATGCCATTGCGGCCAGTGTAAAGCGTAGTGCATCAGTGCCGTGTGCTTCAATTCCTGCAGGGAAGGCTTTGAGCGTTTGTTTTTGTATTTTTTTAGCAAGTTGTGGTTGCATCATATTGTCGCAACGTTTTTTAAGCAAACTATCTAGATCAATGCCATCGATCATATCAATAGGGTCGAGTACATTACCCTTTGATTTTGACATTTTATCGCCATTTTCATCGCGAATAAGACCGGTCACATAAATCGTTTTAAATGGAACTTGTGGCTTTCCATTTTCATCCTTGATAAAGTGCATGGTCATCATTATCATACGTGCGACCCAGAAAAAAATAATATCAAATCCTGTGACTAATACATTTGTGGAATGGAATGTTTTTAAATCAAGACTTTGATTTGGCCAACCTAGTGTTGAGAATGTCCAAAGACCTGAGGAGAACCAAGTGTCTAATACATCATCATCTTGGCGAAGAGTAAGGTTTTCATCTAAATTGTGCTTTTTACGTATTTCTGTTTCATCACGGCCAACATAGACTTTTCCACTTTCATCATACCAAGCAGGGATGCGGTGTCCCCACCAAAGTTGGCGAGAAATACACCAATCTTGAATATCATTCATCCAGCCGTTATACATATTTTCGTATTGTTTTGGTACAAATTTAATATCACCATTTGCAACAGCCTCTTTGGCTGTTTTTGCAAGAGGTGCTACGCGCACATACCATTGGTCGGTTAACATAGGTTCAATGATAACAGCGCTCCGATCGCCATAAGGCAGGGTTAATGCGTGCGGTTTAATTTCTTCAAGTAACCCTAATTCATCAAGGGAACTAACTACTAATTTACGCGCATCTTCACGCGTTAAGCCAATGAATTGACTGGGCAGCTCGGTTGAATGATCTGGGATCAACTCTCCATTACTATTAAATACCTCAGCAGTTTCACGGATACGAGCATCAAAGGTTAAGACGTTGATCATCGGCAGATTATGACGTTTTCCAACATCATAATCGTTAAAATCATGCGCAGGGGTAATTTTTACACAACCAGTGCCTTTGTCCATATCAGCGTGTTTATCGCCTAAAATTGGAATGCGCCGCTGTGTAAATGGTAATAAAATATCTTTACCAATGAGATTTTTGTAGCGAGGATCTTCTGGATCAACGGCAATACCCGTATCACCAAGCATGGTTTCAGGCCGTGTTGTGGCAATAACAATATAGTCTTGCGCATTTAGCGTTTTAACGCCATCAGCTAATGGGTAGCGAAAATACCACATGAAACCTTGCATGTCTTTGTTTTCTACTTCTAAATCAGAAATAGCTGTGCGTAATTTAGGATCCCAATTTACAAGGCGTTTGCCACGATAGATAAGTTTGTCATTGTAAAGCTCAACAAACACTTCTTTTACCGCATCAGAAAGACCATCGTCCATTGTAAAACGTTCACGCTGCCAATCAACAGAAGCCCCTAGGCGGCGCATTTGTTTTGAAATATTACCGCCAGACTCGCTTTTCCAGCGCCAAATTTTATCAATGAAAGCCTCACGGCCGATTTCTTGACGTGTTTGTCCAGTTTCTTTAAATAGCTTACGTTCAACAAGCATTTGGGTTGCAATGCCTGCGTGATCGGTACCCATTTGCCAAAGTGTATTTTTGCCTTGCATACGTTGATAACGAATGAGGGTGTCCATAATTGTATCTTGGAAAGCATGACCCATGTGCAAACTACCTGTCACATTAGGCGGTGGGATCATAATACAGTAGCTTTCTTTGTGGCTATCGCCATGTGGTTTAAAGTAGCCTTTTTCTTCCCATTTTTGATAGTTTTTTTGTTCAATATCATTGGGATTATATATTTTGTCCATGGTATTATTCTGCTTTGTTAGTTGAATGTTGTATTTCAGCTTTAGTGGTTGAAAGTGTATGGCCTAGTTTTTTATAGGTGGTGTAGCGTTTTCTTGCTTGAATTTTTAATTGTTCATCAAATGGAACAAAATCAATAATTTGTTGAAAATTATTTGAAAATTCAGGCACTTGTAAACTTAAATTAATTAAAACTGAACAATAATGTGTTGGTGCTTGCCAGCTTATTTCAACAGGAGAGCCATAACTTGGGCCCTCTCCAAACAGGTTATGGGGAACAAAACTGTCCCCATCAAATTGCCAAAGGTATTCATCAATGCTAAAAGCATCTTGCTGATCATCGGTATAAATAAATACTTTTTTATTTTGTGAGTAATAAAAATTTGCCAGTGAACAAGCCTGTGCAAAATGAGTAGAAATACCGTGACTCTCACAGTGAATTTTTTCATCAATTATGTAAAAATTGGCGCTGCTCATTCTATTAGCCTATGTATCGCTTTGATAGGCCAAGCTTTTATTGATCAAAAATTGCGTTAACAAAGAGACTGGCCTGCCAGTTGCCCCTTTGTTTGCACCACTTATCCAAGCAGTACCTGCAATATCTAAATGCGCCCAGGTGTATGCCTTGGTAAAACGCGAAAGGAAACATCCAGCTGTGATTGATCCGGCAGCAGGCCCACCAACATTTGCCATATCAGCAAATGGGCTTTTGAGCAACTCTTGGTATTTATCATCCATCGGCAACTGCCATGCTTTATCACTTGCTTGGTTAGATGCCGCAAGTAAATCATGAGCAAGGCTTTTATGTGGAGAGACTAATGCACTGATGTCATGCCCTAATGCTGTAATACAAGCGCCTGTCAGTGTTGCAATATCAATAACACATTCAGGTTTAAAACGCTCAGCATAAGTAAGAGCGTCACATAAAACCAAACGACCTTCGGCATCGGTATTTAAAACCTCCACGGTTTGCCCTGACATGGTTGTTAAAATATCACCTGGACGATATGCTTTACTGCTCGGCATATTTTCTGCTGCGGCTAAAATACCAATGACATTAATCGGTAAGTTTAATATTGCAAGTGCTTGCATTGTGCCAAATACGCTTGCAGCGCCACCCATGTCATATTTCATTTCATCCATAGCTGGCGGTTTTTTCAATGAAATACCGCCAGAATCAAATGTTAAGCCTTTGCCGACTAAAACGACAGGTTTTTGATCGATGGGTCCTCCATTATAACGAATAATTGACATGTACGCAGGGTGCATAGATCCTTGTGCAACCGCTAAGTAACTGTTCATTTTAAGTTCACTCATTTGCTCAGTATCGAGTACTTCGGTTGTTATTTTGTCAAACTGGATAGCAAGTTCTTGCGCTTGCTTTGCTAGATAAAGTGGCGTACAAATATTGGGCGGCATGTTGGCCAAATTTTTACATATTTTAACTCCTGAAGATACAGCATTTGCATGCATTAATGCAATTTCAGCCTTTGGTAAATCTTGTTGCTTAGGAACATTAAACGTAAGTTTGCTAAGTGGACGGCTAGTATTAGTTTTATGTGTTTTAAATTGATCAAAGCGATAGAGAAAATCATGTACTGTTTCAATTGCTTGTCGCACTGCCCAATAACTATCTCGGGCATTAATATGTAATTCTGAAAGAAAACAAATGGCTTCAAGTGAACCGGTATCGTTTAGTGTTGAAACTGTTTTTGTAATGATTTGTTTATAGTGTTTTTCAGTGAGTTCTTGCTCTTTTCCACATCCAATTAACAACACACGCTCACTTTGCACATTAGGCACATGATGTAAAAGTAGCACTTGGCCAACTTTTCCTTCAATATCGCCTTTGCGAAGTAATGCGCTTAAATAGCCATCACTGAGTGTGTCGATGGCCTCACCAGCCTTTGATAAACGGTGAGGTTCAAATACGCCTATGACGATACAAGCGCTATGTTGTTTTTCTGGACTGATACTTTTGACTAAAAATTCCATAATGTTCCTTAAGGTTATAATATTATCTTGGAGGCAGTGAAAGTATATTTTAATGTTCCATGAGTATGAGTAATTGTGTTATGGTTTTAAAAAATTCAATTTAATTATCCTCACTATTTTACATAATTACGAGTATAATATTATTGCATCGCTCAAAGACGCGAAGAAAACTAAATTTTCTAATGCTACAGGGTGCTAATTTTAGCGTAATTAAATGTTTAATTACATAGCTTATTTCACACTGGAGAATTAAGTGATACTTCGTCGTTACTTAATGGTTGAAACATTTAAAAGTCAGTTTGGCATACTCTTTGTTTTAGTGCTTATATTTATGAGCCAAAAATTTGTTGTTATCCTTGAAAAAGCAGTAACAGGTGCTATTTCGCCACATATTGTCGCTATTTTGCTTTTTTTAAGCCTCCCTGCGCTGAGCACGTTAATACTACCAATTAGCTTTTATTTAGCCATTTTATTTGCCCATGGACGTTTACATGGTGAAAGTGAAATGGTGGCGATGGTGTCGGGTGGATATAGTCCAACTAAAATTTTAACCGCGACCTTATTTTTGTCTTTTTTTACTTTCGCTTTTGCCGCGTTTAACAGTTTATACCTTGCGCCCGCTGCAGAAAATAAAATAACGAGTGTGATTGAAGCCGCTCAAGCTGATGCAGGTATAGCAACCCTAATTGAAGGGCATTTTCACAGGGTAGCTGAAAAAGGTAGCGTTATCTATGTTGAAAAATATGAAAGTGGTAAAAAATTAAAAAAAATATTTTTAGCGTACTGGCCAACAACAAAAGGCAATGCACCTTTTGTACTAACCGCTTTATCAGGAAAAGCTGAAAATCGCAAAGACGGCACTTGGGTGACGCTGCAAAACGGTCAACGTTATGCTGGCATTATAGGGCAACATGAATTTGACAACTCAAAATTCGAACGTTTTGGTGTACATATAGTCAATAGCGTGGTGCAAAATAAAAAACGTGATGTTAATGCTTTATCAACACTTGCATTGTTAGAGGTTAATAACCCGAAATATCAAACGGAATTACAATGGCGGATCGCGATCCCTTTATCTATTTTATTTTTAACTTTTGTGGCAGTGCCTATGGCAAGAGTCAATCCAAGGGAAGGGCGTTATTCTAAATTATTTTCAGCCATTGCTTTGTATCTATTATTCTTTTTATTGCTAAGCACCGCTAAAAGCTTCATGGATGATGGTTCAATGCCTATTTTTAGTATTTGGGTGGTGCAAATAATATTTTTGGGGTTCGGTTGTTTTTTGCATATGAGATCAATAGGAAAATTAAACCGTAAGCAGACCAGCAAAGTAATGGACACTAAATAACTATGGGGATTTTAAGTCGCTATATTGGCAAAACCATTTTTTCAGCTACCTTGTTAAGTCTGTTTGTGTTGATGGGGCTAAGCGCCATCATCAAATTTGTAGAACAAATGGGAAATATCGGGAGCGGTACTTATAATGTTATTGATGCGCTATCTTTTGTGCTATTAAAAATGCCATATGAATTAGCTACTTTTTTTCCAATGGCAGCACTGATTGGCGTACTTATAGGCCTTGGCACCCTCGCAAGCAGTAATGAATTGGTGGTAATGCAAGCAGCAGGCATGTCCAAATTTAAAATAGCAGCGTTTGTTTTAAAAACGGCTATACCAATGATACTTGTGGTTATGCTTATAACGGAATTTATCGCACCATCGGCCGAGAAAAAAGCTTATTCTTTACGTGATGAAGCACGTTATGGCGAAGCAAGTGTCAGTAATAAATATGGTCAATGGGTTAAAGATGGTAATGATTATATTAGTATTGGCCGGATAAATAGTAACTCAAAATTATTTGATATACGCATGTATTTATTCGATGACAAAATGATACTTCACTCGGCATTGTTTGCGCGTAAAGGTATTTTTAAAGGCGATCACTGGGCACTTACTAATATCAGCGAAACGTTATTTTTAGGAGACAAAACGAAAGTTATTAATCAAGATGAATATGATTGGAAAACTACTCTAACTCCAGCTAAATTAGAAGTTATCTTAACTGATCCTGCAAAAATGTCGATGCGAGATATTTATAGCTATATAAAATATTTGCATCATAACGCTCAGGATGCAAGCAGTTACTGGCTTACGTTGTGGCGTAAATGCTTCTTACCTTTCACAGTAGCCGTGATGATGTTGCTATCTGTATCGTTTATTTTTAGCGGTCTGCGCACGGTATCAATGGGTACCCGTCTTATTTTTGGCATTGCAAGTGGCTTTCTATTTCATGTGTCTGGGAAGTTATTTGGACCATTTAGCCTTGTTTTTCGCCTGCCGCCAATATTAGGGGCATTATTGCCAAGTATTTTAGTGCTTATCGTCGCTATATATTTACTACGCAAACAAAGTGGCTAACAATAAAATATTATTTATACCCATGTTTTGTGAAAATGCAAAGCCGGCTGCGAACTCGATAATCACAGTAAGGCGCAACATTAGATAATGGTTATTATCGTATCGAATGGCAAGCTTTGGCTGCGTCATTTCATATAAAAACCGAGTCCATCTCGAAGGGCGCGGAGCCTTGCACCAATTTGCATCGTTATAAAATCTGCCACGATAATAACTTCCCTTCAATTTTAGGCTAGGTGTCCGTGAACAATTTGCTACTCTGATATTGCATTTCGGGGTAGCATGGGTTTATATCCATGCTTTGTGAAAATGCAACGGGCAGGCTCTTGATAATCAACGCAAGGCGCAACATATGTGATGGTTACTTTCTTTTCGAGTTATTTAGCTCTTTGCTCAATACCACAACTTCACATTCTGCCCATAAGTCTTGAAAGGCATTGCGATTTTGAAAGAGTGCTAAAATGTTACCTAAACCAAATGCCGAAGTACTTAAACGGATCAAAGACTGCATTATACTTATATTACTCCCGTCACTGTTTTGAACACGTAATCGCCACGCTTTCATGCCAATAGTTTGTCCTGCTTTAGTCCAAAAATAGCTAAAGAATCCAGCAATAATAAGCGCAAGGTACACAATAAAAATACTATTTTTAGATAAATAATCAGCCGTATCCCGATAAGCCGATAAATCAAGGATGCCCATTTTATGGGCAATAATAACTACAGTTAATGCGATAGCGGTTGCTAACATTAATACAGCAATTAGTACCATCACATCATAAACATAAGCTCCTAAGCGCTTAAAAAAATGCGCATGAGGGCTATTTTGATATTGTTCAAGTAAACTAACTGGCACTTTTTTGGTTATGTTTTTTTTTGACATCATGATCCCTCTTAAATCAAGCTAACCCGATCACAGGTAAACTAGTAAATTAAAATTTGCAGTGTAGCAGAAAAGAGCTTTATTTATACCCGAACAATCAACAAAAGCATCAAACAGCTTGATTGAAAGGCGATGCACGGTATACTATACTCATGTTGCCTAAAAATACAAAGCCTGTAAGGTAAATGGTGTACGGATGCTAGGTATGAAATAGCAGTATAGTGATCCCCTTTAAAAATCTCCTAACGCAAAAGTAACTCATTTTAAATAAGCTTATTTAATAAAAATGGTGTTGGCAGAGTGTAATCAAAAAAAGAATTAATTGCCGTTGTGGTGGAATTGGTAGACACGCCGGATTCAAAATCCGGTTTCGAAAGAAGTGACGGTTCAAGTCCGTCCAGCGGTACCAAACCTTATAATAGAGCCTCAACTTTTGTTGGGGCTTTGTTGTTTCTAGGGTTATGCAAAGATATCAAAGACTTAGATACTACTATTTTACAGTTGCATTACTCATTATGACTTTCCCCTTGTACTTTTTTTGTAGATTCCCCAGCGATATTCCAGCACTTTACTAAAACCCATGTGCAATTTATGTGGCTGAGTAGATCCTTGTAGTTCCTAGACCTGAGCACTTTTCATGAATTTTAGCTTAAACATAGTAAGCGTTGCTAAAGGCTACTTCTCTGGTCGCCCTCCTGTTCTTCGACTTCCATACTGTGTTTAATGATTAAGGCTATTACCTCCCTTTTTACTCCATCTTTGCACTTCTAACTTACTAAAATCGGTAATATCACTCGTTTACATTTAAGATATCGGCACAGGCATCAAAAAATGTAGGTGATTCGCTACCCCATCACTATCTATATATTTAACCAAATCATCATCCAAGAGAGTCCCCATATCATCACCTATTACCCATCATTGGTAAAAAAAGATAGTGTTACCTATCTTTGATTTTAGATTGTAATTACTTATCTGATAGGTAACCTATTGCATCACCTAAGATTGCACCTGTGAGTACGCCTATTGGTCCATATCGAATACCAATTAATGCACCTGAGATAGAGCCTTTAACGGCATCGTTATTAGATGAATTACTACTTTCAAAAGAGGCATCCAAGTTGGATAACGTATTAATAGGGTTGATGGTATGAGTTGTCATTCAAATTCCTTTTTGTTTAAATTAAGTTGTGAAGTGAGTAAAACGTGGGTTGGGTAGGGTATCCGTGGTAAGGGTGTTTATCATGATTGATATTTATTTATTACTTGTTGGCTATTCTGGTGCTTTAGATCATGCACTTAGATAGCAACTACATTTCTACTACCCTTCCTGTCCTATTCCTGTTTTTTAGTTCTCTATTTAAGCCTTAGAGTTCCAATGGTAATCGCCATAAGTAGTAACACTTGTATCACTTAAACACTGGTCATTAACGTAACTGATAAAATTACTCTCCCACAGTTTATCGAAGCTTTTAGTGCCATCATCATCTAATGGAAATGATCCTCCAAAGGCCATTAAGAATCGCTTATTGGTAAAGTAAAAGTCTATCTCTTTAACTAGCTCAGGGTAAGGATGGCCAACAAGGGCAAAGTCAGTGATGTAATCAATAGTACATTGTGATGAACCTTTACGCTCTGTACTGATAGATATCTCGACTGGATGGAAGCCACCTGATTCAGCGCTATAAGTAGGATCTCTAAAGTTAAATATAATACAGCTAAGTACCTCTTCATCGGCATGTTTACTTTCGTCATTTAACATTTTTTGAAGTAGTGTTTTCAATGCATCACTAATAGGTAATGGCGAACCATCAAGCTTTATATCGTGTTTCATAATGTACTCTCTTTAAGTTTTAGTAGGGTTAGTGGGAGTGAGTTGCTCATAATAAACAGCTCACTATCGAGGTTTGATTGTTTTATGGGTTATTTTAAATAGATTAAAAGGGTTAGGTTAGTGTTACTTATGACCATCTACATAAGCCAGTAATAGAGCTTTGTTATCTTCATACTCAATCGTAGTTTGATGAGTGAATATGTCCTTCTCAGTCTTTCTTAATAGAGCGATATCATCACTTCGTAATACAGCGGCCATAAAGCCTGCATTATTTTGACTGCCACCTATAAATACAGGGTTTAATAACGTACTTTTAATGATGCATTGTTGCTTATGACATTCATCTAATATTTCAAATATGTCATCGAACGCTATCCACCTTTTAGAGTGAAGCCCACCACCCTCATTACCTGTTAAGCGGATATAAAGTGCTTGCTCATCACGATTAACACCTACTTCATAAAAGACATGATTACAGGTCTTAGGGCTTAACTTAAGTGCTTTACCATCTGCGATAACGATATCGAGTTGGATCTCAGGAGAAGCTGATTTTGCCACCTTATTTTCATCACCCTCCTCTTTATGATTATCTTCACAATGGGGCTCGTCCTGCATGATCTCTGCATTACTCTCGTGATCATTTTGATCTTCATTTGGGTTGTGCTGTTCATTTTTCTTAGGCATGGTTATTTTCCTTTAATGGTTAGATTTATTGATGGTTAGATTAATTGTTAATGGTTAATGGTTAATGGTTAATGGTTAATGGTTAATGGTTAATGGTTAATGGTTAATGATTGGTGATTAGTGATTAGTGATTAGTGATTAGTGATTAGTGATTAGTGATTAGTGATTAGTGATTAGTGATTAGTGATTAGTGATTAGTGATTAGTGATTAGTGATTAGTGATTAGTGATTAGTGATTAGTGATTAGTGATTAGTGATTAGTGATTAGTGATTAGTGATTAGTGATTAGTGATTAGTGATTAGTGATTAGTGATTAGTGATTAGTAATTAATCGTTAATAGTTAGTGATTAATGATTAATGCTTAAATCAATGTGCCATCTGCTCTAAATTGAACTGATGTAACATTTCATTTTTATACTTAGATTGGTTAATTAGGGGAAGAAGTAAGTAGTTGCCACTCCCATCATCACAAGTAATAGACATCGTTAATAAATAGCATCTAGGTTGGGTGCTTTTATCGCTATCTAGATCGTGATCAACTAGCACTATTCCATACTCATGACATTCAATGACGCGTTTCAAAGCATCTGGCATACCTGCATTTATGAGGGTTTCATTAATCTCTTTATCCGTATCTAAAGAATCAATGATTAATAGGTAACACTTGTAGTCATTCCAATAATCGTTGGTTGCTTCAACCGTTTCAAAAGGCAGTATTAAATGTTGGACTATTTGAGCTTTAATTGAGTGCGATAGAGCTAGATGGTGTGTCGATGATGATTCATAAATATCATCAATGTTGGATAATATTTGCATACTTGATAACTCCTTATTGGTATTAGTTAATTGAGTGGAACAGCAAGAACGTCAATAAACATTGGCTATTTTATTAACTGTTAAATTCCCATTAAAAAGCCCTTATCAAATTAAGAATAAGGGCTATATATAGGGTCATTAGTGAGGTTAAAGGCTTATTAAAAGTGGGTTGCCAGAATGGCTATGCTTGATGCCTTTCTAGCGAATTGAAGTCTTTTATCAAGGCTAATCGGTATTAGATAACAACTGCACAGTTCCCAATAAAGCTTGCACTATTTGAGCTTTAATTGAGTGTGATAGAGCTAGATGGTGCGCTAGTGATGCTGAATAAATATCATCAATGTTGGATAGTATTTGCATACTTGATAACTCCTTAACTGTATTAGTAGTTGAGTGAAACTGCAAGAGCGTCAATAAACATTGGCTATTTTATTAACTGTTAAATACCCATTAAAAAGCCCTTATCAAATTAATGATAAGGGCCATATATGGGGTCATGAGTGAGGTTTAAAGGCTTATTAAAAGTGGATTGGAAGCACGGCTATGCTTGATGCCGTTCTAGCGGATTGAAGTCTTTTATCATTGTTGATAGGTATTGAGTAGTTTCACGTTGTTTAGCCTCTGATAATTTGGCATAACGCAGTGTAGATTCAATACACCTATGATTTAATAGCTTCTGTACGGCACTAATATCTGTGCCATTAGAGATTAGGTTAGAGGCGACTGAGTGACGGGCTGTATGAAACAATACTTCATCGGCATCTTTGATATGAGTCCTTTTCTTAATCGTCTTAAACGCTAATCGAGGCATACTGATAGGTTTATTAACAAGATGGCCTGCAAACAAATATGGATTACCAGTGATAGGGATGATTAGCTTAATAATATCAATCATCATATCTGATAGGTAAATGACATGAGCAGAGCATTTTTAGTCCGAGGAATGGTTAATGTGCGATTATTTAAATCAATATCAGTCCACAACCTAAGTCTTAACTCACTAGCTCGACAGCCTGTAAGGAATAATAAGGCAACAAAACAACCACTACTCTTACAGTGACAATCCAAGGATGCTTTAATGATAGCTTTAGTTTCAAGTAGATTACAATATCGAGTTCTTACGTTATTTTCTGGCAGTAGAGTGACTTTCAATGCTTCATTAGCCATTAATGATAAATAGGTTTGAGCCTGTTTACCCATTGTCTTTAATAATGCGATTGCCCTATTGCATGTTGCTGGTGAATAAGCACTGCGTTTAGCTGTTTTACTCAATAATGATAATTGAACATTTAATACGTCTTGTGCTGTTAGTTTATCGTAATGAATATCATGGATTGCCAGGCATAGCTTAAAGCGGGTTATATCGTCTAGCCATGATATTTTACGTTTCTTAGCAAGGGGTAAATAAGATGAATGGAAGAACTCACTCACAGTTGGTAAGGTTTCGACAGGATCACACAAAGCTTGTGACTTTCGGTGTTCCTTGGGATCTATACCTTGCACTAATAGCAATTTAAACTCTCGTGCAAGCTTCCTTGCGACTGACAGCTCTATATCAGGAAACCGCCCTATTGTGATTGATGTTTTACGTCCATTAAAGCTATAACGAAGTAGGAATCGTTTGCTACCTGATTTGCCAGACAAGCATTTAAGGCCAGTTATTTCAGTGTCACTAACTTCAAGATCAGTTGATTTAGATGATGATTCATTAGCAGGTAATGATTTTAATTTAGCAGTAGTGAACTTAAATCGTTTAATGATATCCATCGTATATCTCCTTTGATGATGATTAATATCAAAGTAATAATATATGGATGAGGTGATGGTTTATTACAGGATGATTCTAATCTGAGAAATCCCCACAGGATTAAAGAAAAAACGCTACAAAATAAATAAGTTAATAAAATACAACTATTTACATCGGGGGCAAGGCTTCAGCCTTGTTGGTTTTTTATGCAATAAATAAACGCAAGACTGAAGTCTTGGCTCCGTAGTTCTTTATTTTTCAAAGTGTTATCAAATTTATGGGCTGAGGGTATTCCTCAGATCCTAATCGTAGGGGGATAATTAGATGGCGAATACTCAACAAATATTCAGCAATAAAGCAGTCAATATGTGATAGTGTTTGTATTCCCCCTACGAGCTAGTATCACAATCACCTTAAACTACCGTAGTTACAGGCTTAAGGCGTTTTAGCATTTACGAAAAGTTGATGTAAACACCAGTTAGTGATGCCTCGATAATCAACTGAATAACGTTACAATAATCGTCGACATATCCACAATCTTTGATTGTACTTTCAGGTGTGTGTATCGGCAAATTAGCAATTAAGATTTTGGGGTTCTGCGATGCTTGTCTAGTTACCAGACTTTTGTATTCGGTTTTCCGAACTCAATTAAATGTTGTATGGGTTTTTACTAAAGGTTAGACTTAGACATCAAACACTAGGAGAATCATTAGAATGAATTTGATAAAAACAACTATTAAGCGCATAGCCAATCGACTTGGGATTAAAATAACCCGAATCCCCAAGACTAAGGGTGCTTCGATGCATCAGGAATATGAGCCTGTGCACCCAATCGCAACCTATAGTCCATGGAACAAGGACAACTTGTTTCAAGAAGTGCTTGCTTCGATAGCAGGATTCACTCTGGTTGACAAATATAGGTGCTTTGAGCTTTGGAAGCTGATTGAGCAAGTTTCAAAACTGAAAGAGGGAAGTATTATCGAGATCGGTGTTTGGCGTGGCGGCACGGGTGCGCTCATTGCAAAGAAAGCCAAGAATTGCGGGATTGAAGACCGGGTTTTCCTCTGTGATACGTTTACAGGTGTTGTAAAGGCGGGCGCAAAAGATTCCTCATATAAAGGTGGGGAGCATGCTGATACAAGTCGGCAGATTGTAGAAGAGCTAATTTCAACTCGAATGAATTTAGATAATGTTGAGATATTAGAAGGAATTTTTCCAGAGCAGACAGGTCATCGAGTAGAAGACTTGAGGTTTAGATTCTGCCATGTAGATGTGGACGTTTACGAATCAGCTAAAGATATTGTCAATTGGATTTGGGACAAAATGGTGCCTGGTGGAATTATGGTTTACGACGACTATGGTTTCAATGGTTGCGTCGGGATTACTAAATACGTAGAAGAGCAAACTGAGTGCAAAGACAGGATAGTGATCCATAATTTAAATGGTCATGCAATCATTATTAAAAGGTGAAAGCAATTGTTTGAGATCCATCTAAAAAATTTTGAAGCTCTGTAATGCTCGATAATTTATCTATGTTCATAATCGTTTTCATCTGACGATCATACCAAAAATACAAAAAAAGATAATTTTAAGCTCATTTCATATTGGAAATAAGCATTTATTTCAGACTCATTTCATATTGGACAAGGCTCATAATCGTTATGAAAGCGCTAAATAGGTACAATTTGAATCGGTTACATTGGGTAAATAAAATAATAAATATGTGATAGTGTTTGTATTCCCCCTACGAGCAAGTATCACAATCACCTTAAACTACCGTGGATACTGGCTTAAGGCGTTTTAGCATTTACGAAAAGCTAACTATTAAGACAGGATTTTAGTAAAAAAGTTATGTTTTATGTATAGAGAATGCAATATGAGTGTACATTTCTTAGAACCATAAATATTAATCCTCCAGTAATGCCAAAATATAATATGTGCAGTTTATGTGCGTGCAGAAGATCCAAATAGAGAGAACTGTATAGCAGGAGCCTGCAAACTAGATCCCTTTAGCGCATAGTAAAACATACCATATTTTAAGGATTCAAAATCCGGTTTCGAAAGAAGTGACGGTTCAAGTCCGTCCAGCGGTACCAAATCTAAAAAAGCCCTGCTTTATTTAAACAAAGTAGGGCTTTTTTATTTGTCATTAGTTAAATTTCCAGACTTGCCTATTGCGCGTAGTAGTTTATAGCCTAGAAAGCTGCCAATAGCGATGAATACTGCGCCAATCACGGAGGATCCATGAATTAAAGGAGGCACTGAACTGCTTAATATCATTGAGCCACCAACCAAGATTGCCCCGCTTAAAATGCCATAAACAAGTCTATTGATAACAGCATCTAGATGTCGATGTTGCAGGTTTACATCAAAATTACCGCTACGCATTTTGGTAATGAGGCTTTCAATATCATCAGGTAATGCCGTTATCAAGCGTTCCCAAATCAGAAATGCATGGCCAATTTTTTTGCTAAACTTAATTGGTGAAAGGCGTGCAATCTTCATTTTTTTAGTGTAGGGCATGATAGCATCGTTAATACTAAATGTGCGATCTAAACTCTGAGACGAGCCTTCTAACATTAATAAAACACGAATTAGCATTGCAGCTCCTCTCGGCATTAATAAACGATGATGGCGGATAATCGCGCTGATATGATTGAGTATTTCGGTGATGTTTAACACCTCGACTGGCTGTCTTAAATATTCATGTAAAAATTCATCAATATCGTGTTGGAGTTTCGCTTTATTACAGCCGTCTGGTATCGTACATATTTTTAAAACTTGCTTAGTAAAGTCCTTACTATTTTTTTCTGAGGCCGCTAATAACATTAATTCAATTGCTTCTTGTAGTTCGCTATCGAGGCGTCCTATCATGCCAAAATCCAATAATCCAAGTCTGTTTCCTGGTAGCACCCAAATATTGCCAGGGTGCGGATCTGCATGAAATACGTGATGTTTAAAGATCATATCAAAATAGATATCAACGCCTAATGCGGCTATTTTTTTTGTATCGGTACCGCTGTCTTTAAGCTTGTCAGCATCTGCGATACTAAAGCCTATTAAGCGCTCCATGGTTAATACTTTTTTTGCAGAAAGGGCTGGGTAGGTAACGGGAATATGAACGGCACTGTTATTAGCAAAATACTGAGTAAATAGATTCATATTGCGTAATTCTTTTGTGTAATCAAGCTCTTTGAGCAGGCTTTCACTAAAGTCTTCAATTAAGCTTTTAGGTTGATATAAGCGTAATTGGCTATCATACTTTTCTGATAAACTGGCAAGCAGGCTCAGTATTTCAATATCGGCTCTAATTGTATCTTCAATATCACTATGCTGAACCTTAACCACAACCTCTCTAGCGTCATGTAGAGTTGCTTTGTGAACTTGCCCAATTGAAGCTGAACCGATAGGGGTGAAATCAAACTCAGCAAAGAGCGTTTCTATTGACTCACCTAAAGCCGATTCAATCATTGTCGTAACTTTCTCTGGCGAGTCAATTGGAGTACCTGATTGTAATTTACTGAGCTCGGCCGCTATTTTTGGTCCGACAATATCGGCCCGCGTGCTTAATATTTGTCCAAACTTTATGAAGGTAGTGCCTAGTTCTGTCAGCGCCATACGTAAGCGAACAGCAAAAGACAGCCCCGCTAGGCTTTCTCCGCTCGCGCTGGTCAGCAACTCTTTTATAAAGTTAGGATCTTCTTTTTTTATCCAATTCGCCAGACCATATTTACTTAACACCGCAATAATAGAGCGAAACCGAGCCGCGTTATTTTTAAATTGACTGAACTTATATAATTTCATAACTCACCCTAGAAATAATTCATTTATAAAGCAAATATTACGGCATCTAAAATAAACACTAAATATGCTCTGCACATAAAATTAATTTGCCTTATAAAAGGTGAATATATTAGCACATTGTGAACGCGCAGCAAAAAGTTTCAGATATACGCAGAAAATAATTATTCTTAGGCTTGATGAGCTAGACCACCCACATACCCATGCGCCGATCGAAATGGACAATTTGCCTTGCTCATTTTAATTCTCCTATTTTGGAAATGTTAACTCAAATAGGCAGAAAAGTGTTAATTTTATTGTTTAAATTGCTTAGGTATTATAGTTTCATCCATCTATAATCTGACTATCAAAAGTATCGTATGAATCTGCTTTAACAAATTCAATATCATTACCTAAAGCGGTAAAATGCGCTTTACCACATTCAATCTTGGCTTTCTCTGCTGATCTTAAAGCATCACTGAACATTGAACCTTTAGTTTCAACAACAAAATTATAATGCCCCAGGAAATCTAAACAGTAAAATTAAGATTCTTATTCCTGTTTGAGATAGTATCTATCAAAATAGGAGAATCAACATGAGCAAAAAAAGAACAACTTATTCTGCTGAGTTTAAAAGTAGACTTGTACTGGAGTTATTGGAAAATGAAAAAACTTGAGCTGAGATTGCAAATGAAAATAATATCACCCCATTGATCGTTGGGAATTGGAAAAAAATATTCCTGGAAAATGCTGTTATTGCAATGGAGCCTGCTAAAGCTGTTAAAGAATATAAGCTGGAGCTTGTTGCAGCTTTAGACAAAAATGAAATGCTCACAAAAATTGTCGGTAAAATGACATCCTCGAATGAATGGCCAGAAAAAAACTAAAAAGCTAAAAAGCTAAAAAGCTTGGGAGGATCTGATAAGAATAAGTTAATTAATCCCAAGCTAGAAAACCTATCTGTATCACATCAATGTGAGCTATTGAATTTGAATCGGAGTACTTTTTACTACACTGAAAAAGTGAATAATAAAAAGCATGAGATTCAGCAGGAAATAGCCAAAGTGTTTGATAAAACACCAATTTACGGCGCTAAAAAGGTGCATCAACAGCTTCTAGAAAATGGAGTCAAGGCATCTTTAAACACGGTAGCAACATACCGAAAGGAGCTGGGTTTAAAGGCTATTTTAGCGGTTAAGCAAGTAACAACTACCGTAGCCAATAAGCAACATCAGAAATACAGTTATAAGCTTAGAGGCCTTAATATTTCACATGCTAATCAGGTATGGATTACAGATATAACCTACATCAAAGTCAAGGGTGGAATGGTTTACCTTGCTGCGGTCATTGATTGGCATTCGAAAGCCGTCCTATCACACAAAATATCGAATACGATGGATTGTGCACTGAGCATTAACGTCTTGAATACGGCCTTAGATCGCTATGGAAAACCTGAGATATTCAATACAGATCAGGGAAGTCAGTATACGAGCGATGTGCATACTCAAAAATTAAAACAGAACGGGATCACGATATCAATGGACGGGAAAGGCCGAGCTACTGATAATATTTGCATTGAAAGATTTTACGGCGCGCAAAATGCTCTGTATTTATCTAAATGAATATGAAACTATCAAAGATTTACAAGAAGATGTATCCGATTATATTGAGTTTTATAATCACGAACTATTTCATGAAACATTGAAATATAAAAAACCAATGAATGTTTACCAGGAAGGAATTAAGGCGAGCTTAGCTTTATCAAAGGTATCTTAACTGTGGAATAAGAAATATTAAATAACTGTCTTGACTCTTTGGGTAGGTATATCATATTTTGGAAATGTTAACTCAAATAGGCAGAAGAGTGTTAATTTTATTGTTTAAATTTCTTGGGCATTATAGAGGTCATTATTGATAAAATTGAACAGTTGTTATTGAAATTAGGAAAGGCTTTTTATTTGCAACAAGGCAAAATGTTTTACCTTTGATGAGCAACATTTTATGTTGATCTGGTTTTTTATAATAGGTTACTTTAATGTTATGTATTAATTGATCTTAAAACAGAAAAATTAAAGCTTCAATATTTAGGTCGAATATAGATGTTCGTTAATTAGTTTGATTTATTCGTTAAATTAGAAGAAGAGATGCCAACCATAGGAATCATTCTTTGTCAAAATAAAAATGACTCACTGACAGAAATCACTCTACCTGAAGGCAGTAACATTCACGCTTCAAAGTATCAGCTTTACTTACCCAGCAAAAAAGAATTACAAAAATTGTTGCGTCACGATGAGCAAGATTGGGATAATAGCCATCAAGCTTAAATTTAAAGTACAGGATCATCAAAGAGAACTTGGTATTTATCCAATTGGTACTTCAATATGCTTTTCCTAGTGATTTTTGTACTTCATGCTCCAGCTTGTGATGTTTTGCCAACTAGTTAAGTTTACGATACGAACGAAAATGCGTTCACATTCTGGCTGCGACAAAATCTTTGAATACAAATATTATCAGTGGAGAGGCCTTTGCCATCCATTGAAATAGTGATGCAATTCTTTTTTAATTTTTTAATGATTTTAATACAAGTGTATTTTTAAACTTGGCTGTATCAGTTGAGCTGAATTTTTATTACTGGTCGTATAAGTGGTAGATATCTTTACTATATTAAGGCTCGATGAGATTTATATTTAGGCAAAATATGACGGCTATTTGAAAAATTGAATTAGTACGTTTATTGAATAATTATTTTGTGTTATTTTTTTTGCTAAATATATCCATGATAGAGCATGATCATTTATCAGGTGGCAACTTTGACATCAGAGCAAGGTGTGAAATGAAGTACCATGAGTATACAAAACAAACTTTTCAATTAATTAAAAACAAAGGATTTAGTATGTCAGCACGAATTATTATTTTTTTTATATTGTTACTCCCGTTTCATTTTGTAAGCGCCAATGAAACAGCTTCTATTAAACACAAAAAGGCGCCGATAGTGGATCGTTTCATTATTAATGTGGGTGTGAATAAACTGTTCTTTAAAGAAGAAAAAGGAGCTAACGGTGGAGTGAAGGAGATAAAGCCAGTCGATGATATTACTGCTATTGGTGGTGGAGTTAGCGGAGCATTGATTTTTAATACCCCTTTAAAACCTTATTTTAGCCCCTATATTGATATTGCCAGTTACATCAATAAGGATCGTTATTCTATTATCCCTGGCATCGGTATTCGTCATGATTTTAATTTTAAAAACGTTAGTTGGTTTCAACCTTTCGTGGCGACAGGAGTCGGTTACAACAGGAGTAAATGGACTAAAATACCTATAAATATTTCAAAAGACCTAATAACAGCAAAGGATAACGTAGGTAGCAGTGCAGTTTGGACTGTGCAAGCTGGTAGTGATTTTTATATGACCAATGACTTGGCGATTAATTTAACCGCGCGTTACGATATGTATGATATCAGCACTGATATTACGAACACCACTATGGGTACTACAACCAAGTTAAAAGATACTGGATCATTGGGAGTGTTATTAGGTTTCACCTATCATTTTGGTAATACTGTTCGTAATGATCTTTGCCCAAATACATTACCTAATGTGCCTCTGGGTGCAACTGGTTGTCCTTTAAATTATTTTAAGCTTACGTTGAATTATGTTTTTGCGAAATATGGAATGACTGATCTTACTAATGAAGCTCTCTTTGATATTCCAGCGTTCTTAAAAAAACATCCTAACTATGATATAAAATTGACAGCTTATGCTGATTCAATCGGTTCTAATCAATTTAACCTAAAACTTTCTCAAAAACGTGAGAAGGCAGTGGTGGAATATCTTTTAGGAAATGGCATTGCAAAGAGCCGCATTGAAGCTAATGGGCGTGGTTCAACTGAACCATTGGTTGATAACGATACAGAAGTGCACCGCGATATAAACCGCCGTATCTTAGTTGAGTTCTACCGCACCGATAAGGATCTGACAATAGGAACTAAAAAGAAAGCTAAGTAAGAAAGTAATGGCATTGAATTAAAAAAGCTTGACAGAGTTTTTCGCGTAAGTATTAAGTTTGCCATTTTTTGCTAGAAACCTTTATTTGAGAGTGTCCTATAACAGTATGGCCTCTCATTTTCTTGAGTATTTATCTGTATCATCTCGTATCAGCTTTTTTAAAAGCGTTTAAAATTGAACTCATGGCTAAAAAAACAGAGTTTACTAGCGGTACATTCAACAGAGTTTACTAGCGGTATATTCAACAGAGTTTACTAGCGGTATATTCAACAGAGTTTACTAGCGGTATATTCAACAGAGTTTACTAGCGGTACATTCAACAGAGTTTACTAGCGGTATATTCAACAGAGTTTACTAGCGGTATATTCAACAGAGTTTACTAGCGGTATATTCAACAGAGTTTACTAGCGGTATATTCAACAGAGTTTACTAGCGGTATATTAAAGGCGTATTGCTAAGCTAACTTTAGTCGCAGCATCGCCAGTAAACACGCTCAGATGCATTGGCTGTTATCCCGACATTAAACGGGTAGATACCCCATCTTTAGCCTATTATGATGTTTATATTTTAATGATGCTTATTTTAGTGTGCAGCTTAGTTGCAGGGAGGGTTTTTGTTATTAAAGCAAGCGCTCGCATTGCGTTGTTAATAAAAATAAGCTTATTTTTTATTGAGATATTATTTGCAAGCACAACTAGGGGCATCGGTGTTAGTAAGTTAATTTCTATAAGTTTAAAGTTACCGTTGATAAGATCGTTTAGCGAATCAGCGCGAACGCCATAGCGCGCCATTTTAAATTTTCCGATCTGTTTAAAATGTTGCCATATTTTTTGTTTTTGCAGCTCACTTACACAAGGTGTTATATCTTGGTAATAGCATTGCTTATTGTAAATACCATTAACGGGTAATGCCTCATGGCTATCGTTGCATGTTTTCGTAATAGAAAAACATGCATATTCATTCATATTAGCAGCCCCAGGAATGATAAAAATTTCAAATTCAATTTTACCGGTAGCTGCCTGCTGAATTAAATAATCATATTTCTCGTTATGGCGATTTTGACGATGTATTGCTAACGCTAGTTTGCTATCAATACGAACCACTCCTTTAGAATTTTGCCCCCATTCAGGTTTAACAAAAACAGGAAAGTGAGCTGGTTGGACAGTACCATCATCGATATATTGGGTTAATTTCCACTGCTCTGGGAGTCGCTTGTCCATATCTAATTTTGAAAATATTTTTAGTTTTGTATTGTAAAATTGACTGTTGAGTTTGAAGAATCTCCAAGGAAACGCCATAATACGGAAACAATGAAAAATGTATATGATAACTAAAGCTGCACGTATTAACATGAATTAGTCCTTTTTAATTTTTATTAGATTAAGTAACGCCATTATGATGCCTAGGATTAGAATTGAAGTCGCAGCATAAAATAGACTTCCACCATCGCTTTGCCCTTCGTGTATAACTACAATGCCAAGCGGCGTGAACAAATGAAAGAATACAGCGCCTCCCATAATAGCAGAGGCCATTAGACCTCCAACTATTCTGATGGGCAAAGGGTTGGGTAGGCTTTTTATTGCGTTTATTTTGTTTAGTGCAAAAAATAGTGCTGGAGATAGTAAAATGAGTACCGTGATTAATTCAGCGCTACCAATAAAATAGGAGCCGTAATTCATGAATAAATTACCGGTTGTTTCGCCAATATAATCTTTCATCCAATTGCCAATAATACCGAATATATGTTGCGTATCAGGGTGTAATGTGAATTTATAAGGTAATGAAAACAAAAATACTTTTGCTATCCATAAGGTAACAACCCAACTAAAAATTGATGTTTTATTTATATTCATAATTTACTCCTTATTTTAATCATTAGCTATTAGCGAAGCTAATATGTTGTAGATTAAGTGTTGAGCTATATTTAATATCCAATTTTATGCAGTGCAAAAATTTAGAGGTAATTTAAGCAGCTAGTAATTTATGTTTGTTATAACTATAGGCTAAAGTTAGGTAGATTCAAGCTCGAAGTATATAACTGTGATGCGGGTAAGGCTGGTGTCTATTTCTTCATATATAAGCTATGCATTCCTAAATTGAATCCAGGTTAAAATAAAATCTTACAAATCAAAAAATGTCTGCTGAGTTAATGATTTTAAAACCAAGAATAATAAGCAAAATTTTGCTATCATCATTTTTATTAAAACTTCTTAAAAAAAACAGTCGAAATAGAGCGATACTTATGAAATTTATTGTAAAACTTTTCCCTGAAATTATGATGAAAAGCAAGCCAGTACGTAAACGCTTTAGTAAAATGTTACAGGGTAATATCCGCAATATTTTGTTAGGCTATGATGAGCAAATAAAAGTCATTTTAGAATGGGATAAAATTATTGTTCGCACAAATAATGAAGCAGTTGACAATAAAAAAACTATTATAGATGTTCTCAAAAATACGCCAGGTATTGTGTTCTTCTTAGAAGTGAAAGAGACAGACTTTATTGATCTACATGACGCTTATGAAAAAACCAAAGAGCATGTTGGTGAAACATTAACAGGGAAAACATTTTGTGTTCGTGTAAAACGTATTGGCACACATGATTTTTCATCAATGGAGGTAGAGCGTTATATTGGTGGCGGTTTAAATCAAAATACACAATCACTTGGCGTGCAGTTAAAAGCACCAGATGTCACGATAAATCTTGAAATTAATAATCAAAAATTATTTTTTATTGACAAGCGACATATTGGACTCGGCGGTTTTCCACTAGGCTCTCAAGAGTCTGTATTATCACTTATTTCAGGTGGATTTGATTCTGGTGTTTCGAGCTATCAATTTATAAAGCGCGGATCTCGCGTACATTATTGTTTCTTTAATCTTGGTGGCGGGGCACATGAAATTGGTGTGAAGCAAATTGCTTATCATCTTTGGAAACGTTTTGCTTCATCACACAAAGTGAAGTTTATTTCAATTCCATTTGCAGGCGTTGTTGCTGAGATTTTAGAAAAGGTAGATAACGGACAGATGGGTGTTGTTTTAAAGCGCATGATGGTGAGGGCTGGAGCCATGGCTGCAGAGCGGCTTAATATTGAAGCATTGGTCACGGGGGAGGCATTAGGGCAGGTTTCAAGTCAAACACTTCGCAACTTATCGGTGATTGATAAAGTGACTGATATGCTTGTTTTACGACCACTGATTGTGAGCGATAAACAAGATATTATTGATTGCGCGCGTAGGATTGGTACTGCTGAACTTTCAGAAACAATACCAGAGTATTGTGGTGTTATCTCACAACGACCGACGGTTAAAGCGGTGATAAAAAAAATAGAGTGCGAAGAAGCTAATGTTGATATGTCATTGATAGAAAAAGTTGTCCTTGAAGCTAATGTGCTTGATATTCGAGATATTGCAAGTGATCAGCAAGAAGATCTTACAAAAGTTGAATCTGTTTCAGCGTTTTTAGAAAATGAAGTTATTTTAGATATTCGCTCAAATGAAGAGGCAGAACACTCGCCACTTAATGTTGAGGGAGTCGCGGTTGCACATTTACCGTTTTTTAAACTTGCAAGTCAATTTGCCAAGCTTGCTCAAGATAAAACCTATCTATTGTATTGTGATCGTGGCGTAATGAGTCAACTGCAAGCTTTATATTTAAAAGAAGCAGGGTTTGAAAACGTTAAAGTGTATCGCTCTTAAAAAACTATATGGAGTTAAACCAGTTAGTATTTAAAATGTTTATTGCTAACTTGGCTATTGTTGAAACCGTTATTGGGGAGTTAACAAGGCAATTAAATATGAACAAAGTTTGTAGTAAAATGTAGACATGAGCACGCAGATTACCCAAAAACATATCATGGATATAAACCATAACTCAAGTTAAATATAATTTTTTGTTATATACATATAAATATAGGCTTGATAAATGTATTACTAGTCTCCATATCTTTTCGAGTAATCTATTACCCGTTTATACAATTACGTTTGATCTCACGTATAAGACAATTTAGGTAATAAAATTTTGATCACCACTTACACTTAAGGAACAATAATGAAAGTAAAACCATTGCATGACCGAATACTTGTAAAACGTATCGATAAAGAGACTAAATCAGCTGGTGGCCTTTTGCTAACTGGTAGCATGATTAGAGACTCAACAACCGCGACTGTTGTAGATGTTGGAACTGGTCTTCTTTTAGAAAACGGAGAGCAAAGACCTAATGATTTAAAAATAGGAGATGTCGTTATGTTCACGGCTAGCTATGAGATAAAAATTGAAATAATTAAAGGTGACGAATTCTTAGTTATCCGCGAAAGTAATGTTGATGCAATCCTTGAAAACTACGACAATCCAGTCCTTGAAGTATATGACAAATAGAGGTAAAAATAATGTCTAAAGATGTAAAATTTGGAAATGACGCTCGTATAAAAATGTTAGTTGGCGTTAATGTGCTAGCCGATGCGGTAAAAGTAACCTTAGGTCCTAAAGGGCGTAATGTTGTTATAGATAAATCTTTTGGGACGCCGCATATCACAAAAGATGGTGTAACAGTCTCAGATGAAATTGAACTTGCAGATAAGTTTCAAAATATGGGCGCACAAATGGTCAAAGAAGTTGCCTCTAAAACCAATGATACTGCAGGTGATGGTACGACAACTGCCACTGTGATTGCACAATCAATTATCTCTGATGGTCTAAAGGCAGTTGCTGCTGGCATGAACCCAATGGATCTTAAACGCGGTATTGATAAAGCGGTTAAAGAGGCGGTTAAAAAGCTTAAAAGCCTTTCAACTGAGTGTTCTGATACAAAAGAAATCACCCAAGTAGGTACCATTTCAGCCAATTCAGATAAAGAAATTGGTGAATTGATTGCTTTAGCAATGAAAAAAGTTGGCAAGGAAGGCGTGATAACGGTTGAAACAGGTCAAGGTCTGGAAAGTGAACTTGATGTTGTTGAAGGTCTGCAATTTGATCGTGGTTATTTATCGCCTTATTTCGTCAACTCAGAAGCTGGTACAGCTGAGCTTGATGCCCCATTTATTTTATTGCTTGATAAACATATAGCGAACGTTCGTGATATGTTACCTATACTTGAACTGGTTGCAAAATCCTCTAGACCATTATTGCTCGTTGCAGAAGACGTTGAAGGTGAAGGATTAGCAACTCTGGTAATTAATAATATACGCGGCATTGTAAAAATTGCGGCAGTTAAAGCACCTGGTTTTGGCGACCGACGCGATGCAATGCTAGAAGATATTGCCGTATTGACTGCAGGAACTGTTATTTCAGATAACGTTGGTTTAGAGCTTGAGAAAGCAACACTTGAAACCTTAGGTCAAGCGAAACGTGTGGTTGTTAGCAAAGATACAACAACGATTATTGATGGTATGGGTGATAAAAAGGCTATTAAAGAGCGTATCAGAGTAATTAAACAAGAAATTGAAGACTCTACTTCTGACTACGATAAAGAAAAATTATTAGAGCGTATAGCAAAACTATCTGGTGGTGTTGCGGTAATTAGAGTTGGCGCAGCAACTGAAGTTGAAATGAAAGAGAAAAAAGATCGTGTAGATGATGCACTTCATGCAACACGCGCGGCAGTTGAAGAAGGTGTGGTTGCAGGTGGTGGCGTTGCCCTTATTCGCGCGGCATTCTCGATTAAAGATCTCACTGGCGATAACGACGATCAAAACGTTGGTATTCGCGTTGCACTTCGTGCAATGGAAGCGCCACTTCGTCAAATTGTGTCTAACTGTGGTGAAGAAGCATCAGTTGTTGCGCATAAAGTTCAAGCAGGGAAAAAGAACTTTGGCTATAATGCAACAACGGGTGAATATGGCGATATGATTGAAATGGGTATTTTAGATCCAACAAAAGTAACCCGTAGCGCATTACAGTTTGCAGCATCAATTGCAGGTCTTATGATAACAACCGAATGCATGATCACCGAGCAAGTAGTTGATAAGCCCGCAATTGGGAAGCCTGGAGCATTACCAAATAATGCTGATCAGTCTGATGAGTATGAAATGCCTCCACTTCCTGGAATGCCTGGAATGCATGGATAAGTAATACTAATTACAGTCAATAAGGACGCAATATTACTGATTAAAATGAGTCACTTCTGTTTTGGAAGTGTTGTAAATGAAATACTATTTACAACAATTTCCAGCCTAGAATTGATTCATTTTTTTTACCTAAAATTTGCCAGCAAACTGAGCGTTTATTTTGACCGTTAGTGGGTTATCTTAAACGGTATCTCTTTTCTTAACTGCCGAAAATGCAATAACAATGATATATGAAATACTTGTATTTCATTTTTTTACAAATGATTAATCCAGTTAATCATTAGATAGATACGATATGTCATGATCTTTAATGTCCTTCTCTGTCGCCTGATAAATCATCTTAAGCTAACTGTATCACTACAAATATGGGTATAAACCCATGCTACTTCAAAATGCAACGTCGGCTGCGAACTTGATGATCAGAGATAAGGCGCAACATGAGGTAATGGGGACGTACTTTTCTAATGTTGCAACGCAAGGCTGCTTCCTTTTATATAAAAACCGAGGGTGTAAACCTAACTGTGTAAATACCCTTTTAGATATGAGGAGCAATCTCCTCCTCAAATTCGATTATAAACCGATTCAAAGCTGGTTTCCAATCTCTAATTGGCATGGTCCATTTTTTAGATGCTGCCTTAATTGCCAAGTAGACAACTTTGAAGGCGGCGGTATCATTTGGAAACACCTTTCTCGTTTTAACTGACTTTCTTATCACGCTGTTTAGTGATTCAATCGCATTGGTGGTGTAAATCACTTTGCGAATATCTGCTGGATAAGAAAATAGCGTATTTAAATTCTCCCAATGAATCCGCCATGAACGGCTTATTTGAGGGTATTTATCATCCCATTTTTCAGAGAAATGCTCTAATTCCAACCTGGCTTCATCTTCGGTAACTGATTGATATATTGATTTCAAATCAGAGGCGACAGCCTTGTAGTCTTTGTAAGGAACAAACTTCATCGAATTACGCACCATATGGACGATACAAAGCTGAATTTTAGTTTTTGGGAAGGTGGCGTTAATGGCTTCAGGGAAGCCTTTTAGGCCATCTACGCAGGCGATTAGCATATTTTTCATGCCTCTATTTTGAAGGTCGGTCATCACTGAAAGCCAGAATTTAGCGCCTTCATTTTCTGATATCCACATACCCAACAATTCTTTGTGGCCTTCCAAGTTCACGCCTAAAGCAAGGTAAATCGCTTTATTAATGACTCGTTTATCTTGGCGTATTTTTAAAACAATACAGTCCATATAAACGATCGGGTAAGTTGCATCTAAAGGCCTGCTTTGCCAGTCAATCACTTCTTCCATAACCGCATTTGTGACTTGAGAGACAAGCCCAGCAGATATATCAGCACCATACATTTCCTGAAATGTCGCTGTAATATCACGCGTACTCATTCCCTTCGCGTAAAGCGTTAGGATTTGACCATCCATGCCTGTTATACGAGTTTGACGTTTTTTTACAAGCTGTGGCTCAAAGGTTCCCTCTCTATCGCGAGGTGTTTGAATTTCGATATTTCCATGATCACCTTTAAGAAACTTGGTGGAATAACCATTGCGATTATTACCACCATTATGCTCCTTAGGCTGATCTTTCTCATAACCGAGGTGATAACTCATTTCAGAACGGAGCGCTGCTTCAACTGTGATTTTGGTGAGCATAGCGCTGAGTTGATTGAGATCTTCAGGTGTTTTTAGATCTTTAGCTAATTCATTAGCGAGGGCCTGCATTTTATCTGTGATCATTATATTACTCATTATTTAGTCCTTTTATAGATTATACATAATAAGTATTTACACAGTTCTTTTTACACCCTCTAAAAACCGAGTTCGCGGCCCGAAGGGCGCTACTCCTTGCGCCAATTTGGATTGTTATAAAATATCCGACGATAATAACTATAACTTCAATTTTATGCCTCGCGTATCGGCACAATTTGCCTTGCTGATATTGCATTTCTGGGTAGCATGGGCATATACAGCAGAATTTACACTTAAAGCCTAGTCATTCTAAGTCTACTTATTTTTAAGCATAAGTTATAACGAAATAACTTGGAGCAAGGCTCTTGCCCGTGGTGCGTTAAACACACATGTTTAGCTGATAGGTAACACCAATGAATATTCATGTGTTTGAATACGCAGGAGTGACAAAAATTAGAATATCATCACAATGTGCAGCGCTTAACAAAATATTTTGAATGATATCGGCTATCGTTATTTCAGTTAATTTAACCGTAAATATAGAGATCTGTGTCAATCTTTTTCAATCGGATTGCGCTAGCGCTTGCAGTCCACTAGTAAATAAGTAAGTATGCTATACGCCCTAATTATGTTGTTTTTTTTCATCTAAGCGGTGGGTATATACCCATGTTACGCGAAGGTAAAAGTTTTGTAGATGCGGGCTCCATTTCAACGCTTCTATCGACGAAATACATTATTTTAATAAGCAAGACTAATCAATAGTTTAATTCGTTTGGAATAACATAAGGTTATCATTAAAAATGCTTTATTTAATGGTAATAAAATTAAATTTTTAGCGGTGGATACAATACAAACCCTAGCTACTTTTTTTTTTAAAATACTTTGAACTTAATATTACATTATTGAATAGGTGGGCAGAATGACCGTAATGATTAATCAAAAAAATGATATTTTAGATCAGCTCTTTTCACAATTAGCTGGAGTATTTAAAAAAGAAAAGCGAACGATGTTACAAACTTTTATTTCTCATATTTATCGAGATGTGGTGGTCAGTGACTTAATGGGGTTGTCAGAGACCGATCTGGCAGGATTAACCGTTTCCCTGTGGCGAGAGCTTCAAAATTGGAAAAGTATTGAGCCCAAAATAAAAATTTTTAATCCTGATGTTGAGCAAGATGAGTGGCAATCAACTCACACAATCATTAGTGTTGTTTGCGCAAATATGCCGTTTGTAATTGATACAATACGACTAATTTTTGCAGAGGAAGACATTAACCTGCATCGCATTTTTTACAATGAATTTGCAACGAAGCGCACTAAAGGTGGGGTGTTAAACTCTTTATCAGGCACTAAAAAAAATGAATTAGTGATTTATTTTGAAATAGATCAAACCAGTTCAGATGATCAGCGCAATAAAATAAAAAGAACAATTCAACAAGCTCTTAAAAAAGCACAATTAGTTGTGATGGATTATAAAGTATTAAAGAAAACGTTAAATGATGCAATAAAAATCAGTGAACAGGACAAAACGGCTCAAAAATCACAATATTTTAAAGAGCACAACGCCTTTCTTAACTGGCTTATGACCGATAAATTTACATTTA
This sequence comes from uncultured Psychromonas sp., assembly GCA_963682165.1. GTDB lineage: Bacteria > Pseudomonadota > Gammaproteobacteria > Enterobacterales > Psychromonadaceae > Psychromonas. The sequence goes on from OY821666.1 coordinate 1,018,923, forward strand.
TTGCTTGTGATCAATTTATTATTGAAAAAGGTAAGATAAAAACAGTTGATAATAGTCAGCTTGGACTTTTAAAACTGCAGGATTTCATGTGTGATCTGATTCAATTTGAGTCGCTTGAAACGTTAAATACACGGAGTTTATTATATTTTGGAAAAGCTTCACAACGTGCAATGGTTCATCGTAATGCCTTTCCAGATGTCATTTATATTAAGCACTTTAATAAAGCGGGAGAGCTTATTTCTGGTTACCGTTTTATTGGTTTATACACAGCTTCTGTTTATAGTGCTGCGCCAGCAGATATTCCTGTTGTTCGTGAAAAGGCAAATTACATATTAAAAAATTCAGGCTATACAAAGGGCGGTCCTCATTATAAGGATTTATACCAAATAATTCATGCATTTCCAACTGAAGACTTGCTACTTTCAACTGAAACGTGTTTATTAAGTAATACTATTGAGGTATTGCATGCGCAAGAACGAAAAACACTTAAACTGTTTTTGCGTGAAGAGTCAAATAAACAGTTTGTTATTGCATTATTATATGTGCCAAGAGAGATTTACTGCACACAAGTTCGTTTGGATTTTAAAAAGCTGATTTTACGTGCGTTAAAAGTAAAGTCTATTGATTATCAAACATATATAAGTGAATCAAGCCTTGCGCGAGTACGGCTCGTGATTAGACTTGATGGTCAGTTGCAAGCGCCACTAGAGACTGAGGCGCTAGAAAAACGTATGGAACAACTGATCAAGCCTTGGACAGAGGATTTACAAGAGTCACTTATCGAACAATTTGGTGAAGAAAAAGGTGTACAACTTACCAGTAAATATTATTCTGCTTTTCCAAATAATTATCAGAGTTTGTTTAGTTCGCGTATTGCAACAGCTGATATCGATAGAATTGAAATCCTTTTTGCTAATCCTCAAAAAAGCATGGCGCTGCGTTTTTATCGATCGCTTGATGTACATAGTAGTGAGCTTAAATTAAAACTTTTTCATCAAAATGGCTCCTTAACGTTATCTTCGCTTATTCCGATATTAGAAAACTTAGGGTTAAAAGTAGCAGAAGAATATCCGTATAATGTGAAGCCTTTAGGAGAAAGTGAATTTTGGATATATGATTTTACACTTATTTATGAATCATCAGAAAATTTTGATCCAGAAGCTTACAAGGATCTTTTTTCTGACGCATTTTTAGCCGTGTGGTTTGGATGTTCAGAAAACGATTCTTTTAATAAACTGATTTTAGGTGCGGCTATTTCATGGAGAGATGCTAATGTTTTACGTGCCTACGCTAAATATTTAAAACAAATACGTTTTGGCTTAGGCCATGATTCTATTGCAAAAATACTACTTCAACACAATAAGTTAGTGATTAAACTTATTGAACTTTTCAACTTGCGCTTTGATCCTCGCAATAAAAAGAGCAACGATAAGCAAGATGTGTTAGCGTCTACAATCATCGAAGCACTTAACGATGTGAGCAATTTAAATGATGATCGCGTATTGAGAAAATATGTTGAATTGATAATGGCCACACAGCGTACCAATTATTATCAAAAACAAGATGGTAATTTTAAAAACTTTATTAGCTTTAAACTTGAACATGCAAAAATTAAAGAATTGCCACAACCCAGCATGCATTTTGAAGTATTTGTGTCTTCACCAAGCCTTGAAGGAGTGCATCTTCGTGGCGGAAAAGTTGCACGAGGTGGACTGCGTTGGTCAGATAGAGAAGAAGATTTTAGAACTGAAATTTTAGGGCTTGTAAAAGCACAACAAGTGAAAAATTCGGTTATCGTTCCTGTTGGTGCAAAAGGTGGATTTTTTGCTAAACAATTAAACCCAGCAATGGACAGGATAACCTTTATGGCTGAAGGTATTCGTTGTTATAAAATATTTATTAGTGCATTGCTTGATATTACTGATAATGTAATTAACGGTAAACTGATACCGCCAGTTGATGTAGTGCGCTATGACGAAGACGATCCTTATTTAGTGGTTGCAGCAGATAAAGGCACGGCAACCTTTTCTGATATTGCAAATGAATTAGCGACAGATGATAATTTTTGGCTAAATGATGCGTTTGCCTCTGGGGGTAGTAACGGCTATGACCATAAACAAATGGGCATCACAGCAAAAGGCGCGTGGATTAGTGTTCAGCGACATTTTAGAGAATTAGGCATAAATGTTCAGGAAAAAGCAATTTCAGTGATTGGTATTGGCGATATGGGAGGTGATGTATTTGGTAATGGTATGCTAAGTTCAAAATTCATTTCATTACTGGGTGCCTTTAATCATTTACATATATTTATAGATCCTGCGCCACTTGATTTAGCGGCAAACTTCACAGAGCGAAAACGTTTATTCGAAACACCAAGTACAGGCTGGGATGATTACGATAAATCGTTGATATCACCTGGTGGTGGTATCTTCAACCGTAATGCAAAATCAATATCAGTCAGTCCTGAAATGGCAAAACGATTTGATATTGATCAAAAAGAGATAACCCCTGCGAAATTAATTCATGTGTTATTAAAAGCCAAGGCTGATCTTTTGTGGAATGGTGGAATTGGTACTTATATTAAAGGGGAAAGAGAGACCCATGGCGATGTTGGTGATAAAGAGAATGATATTTTACGCATCAATGGTAATGAGCTGCGTTGCTTAGTGGTAGGGGAAGGTGGAAACTTAGGTCTCACTCAAGTAGCACGTATTGAATATTCGTTAACTGGTGGCCTTTGTTTCACAGATGCGATTGATAATGCCGCGGGTGTAAACTGTTCTGATTTAGAAGTAAATATTAAAATATTACTTGATAAATTAGTGTCAGATGGTGATTTGACGGTTAAGCAGCGAAATTCTTTGCTGGTAAAAATGACTGATGAAGTTTCTGAAATTGTCTTAAAAAATAACTACCGCCAAGCGCAAAGTATTAGCATTTCGTACATTGAAGGCTATAAACGTATGGAAGAATATCGTGGATTAATTATTGATTTAGAAGAAAAAGGTACGCTTAGTCGCACGCTTGAATTTATTCCCAATGATGACGAATTTAATGATCGTAAAAACAGTAATGAAGGGCCGGTAAGACCGGTTATTTCCGTGATGCTTTCTTATGCAAAAAATGAAATGAAAGAACAACTTGCCATTAAAAAAATTGCGGATGATCCGTACTTATTGATGGAATGCGAGAAAATATTCCCTAATATACTGGTACAAAAATATAAAAAAGAGATCTATAAGCATCCGTTAATCACTGAAATTGTTGCAACACAAGTGAGTAATGATTTGTTTAATACTATGGGTCTAACATTTGTACATCGTCTTATGTCGAGTATTGGTTGTTCATTTTTAGATGTCAGTAAAGCATGGATTGCAGCGAGAGATATTTTCGCACAAGAGCAGATTTTAAAAGAAATTGAAATGCTTGATAATAAAGTAGATTCTGCAATACAAAGTCGCATGGTGTTTAAGCTCAAAACAATTGTGCGTCACGGCACCCGCTGGTTAATTAAAAATTATCGAGAAGAAATTAATCCTGGTAGCTTGGTCAAAAAATATCAAGTGCCACTGGCAAAAATTGTTAATAACATTGGTGAAGTGCTAGTTGGCAAGGCACTGCAATTGCGTGGTGTTCAACTAGGTGAGTTTAGCGAGTCTGGCGTGCCTGAATCGTTGGCTATGAAACTTGCCAGTGCAGATCAAGTTTATGCATTGCTAAATGTTATTTCAGTGGCAATTAACCTCAATGTAGATGTTAAGTTGACAGCACAAGTTTACTTCCTTACTGCCGATAAACTTAAATTGTTTGATGTGGCGAAACAGCTTGCGTTATTACCGGTTGGGACTCACTGGCAAACGCTTGCCAGAGAAGCAATGCGTGATGATTTAGAATTGCAACAAACACGCCTTACGCAAGCCATTTTGAAAAAGATCAAAAAAGGTGGCGGAGTGCAACAAGCGTTTGATGATTGGGAATTACAACATGTAGACCTTGCGACGCGTTGGTATAAAATGGCTAATAGCATCTTGCACGCTGGTATTCCAGATTCGAGTATGTGCCAGGTTGCTTTGGCTGAGTTATTAGTTCTTTCTCAAAACTAAGATCCTGAGTATAATATTGCTTACAAATATTATGTCAATGTTTTCATCCCAAGAGCCTGCACAGTTCGCTGAATTAAAGAATAGTAAAATCGATGGGTGTCGCCTCGCTGCTATTTTCATTTTTTTTGAGCATTTTTTTGAGCATAAAGCTCACTCCGATAAAAGCAAAGCTGGCGGTTACCATGGTTGATGCGCCAAATCCGCTCTCACAATCCATTTTGGTATTAGCGTTGAAGCTGGTTTTTGTTTTACATACTTCGCCGCGACTATCAGGATAACTTAATTGCTCGGTCGAGAAGACACAATCGACGTTAAATTTTCGTTTGGTATTGCTCGTAAAGTTAAAGTTACTACGTAATTCTGATCGCACTCTTGCAGCAAGAGGATCTTGCGTAGTATGTGCTAAATCAATGACTTGGATCTTGGTTGGATCCATCTGGCCACCTGCACCACCACAAGTCAAGAGAGGATATTTATTACGTTTACAATGTGCAATTACTGCAACTTTGGCATGAATACTATCGATGCAATCAAACACATAATCCATATCATTTGTCAGGTATTCAAAGCAATTTTGCTTATCGATAAAGTCATCAATACATGCGATTTCAATGTCAGGATTTATTTGTTTGCAACGCTCCGCCATGACCTTAATTTTTTGTTGTCCAATATGGCAGGTTAACGCATGAACTTGACGATTTATGTTAGTCACACATAAATCATCCATATCAATCAAGGTGATTTTACCAATACCTGATCGAGCTAATGCTTCTGCAACCCAAGAGCCAACACCACCGATGCCAATAATACAGAAATGGCTATTTTTAAAAATTGTTAACGCTTTTGAGCCATAAAGGCGTTTTATACCAGAAAATCGGCTAGCGTAGTGTTCGCTCATATTTTTATTTACCTGTCACTTTTTCGCGAGTTTACATCGAGCGTCAAAGGATCAAAACTTATTATCATTGGTATAAAGGTTAAATGGTAAAGATCACAAGTGTTTTTTGCGCCACAAAAAAGCCAAGATAAATATCTTGGCTCAAGCAGCTTAATTTGCAGACGCTTCAACAATTTTTTTCATATCGGTCATGTAACCGCGTAGTTTTTTACCGATCAGCTCAACAGGGTGAGAGCGTATTGCTTCGTTTACTTCGATGAGACGTGCGTTATCAACAGAGTTTGATGTGACTTTAAGCTCTGTACCAAGCATTTGCGGCGACATTGCTTTAACAAAATGCTCAAGCAGTGGTTTTGCCGCGTGATCAAATAAGTAACATCCGTACTCTGCAGTATCAGAAATAACCACATTCATTTCATAAAGTTTTTTACGCGCGATAGTGTTGGCAATAAGAGGCGTTTCATGTAAAGACTCGTAGTATGCAGACTCATCGATAATACCAGATGCTGTCATTGTTTCAAATGCAAGTTCAACACCTGCTTTGATCATGGCAATTAAAAATATTCCGTGATCATAGAATGTTTGTTCATCAATTTCCATGTCGCCAGCAAGTTGTTTTTCAAAACCAGTTTGCGCAGTAGCTGCGCGCCATGCGAGCAGATTAACATCATTGTTCGCCCAGTCAGCCATCATTATTTTTGAGAATTCACCTTCAATGATGTCATCCATGTGCTTGTTAAAGAGTGGGCGTAGAATATCTTTCAGCGCTAAAGACATATCAAAGGCCTTTATTTTAGCAGGATTAGATAAACGATCCATCATATTGGTGATACCGCCATATTTAAGACCTTCCGTAACAGCTTCCCAACCATATTGAATGAGTTTTGAAGCATAAGCAGGATCAATTCCGTCCGTAACCATTTTATCAAAACCTAAGATGGCCCCTGTTTGTAACATGCCACAAAGGATTGTTTGCTCACCCATTAAGTCTGATTTTACTTCAGCCACGAAAGACGACATCAACACGCCAGCACGATCACCTCCAGTTGCAGAGGCATAAGCTTTAGCAAGTGAAAGACCTTTATTTTGTGGATCATTGACTGGGTGAACGGCGATAAGTGTTGGTACGCCAAATCCGCGCTTAAATTCTTTGCGCAGCTCAGTACCAGGGCATTTTGGCGCACACATAATAACAGTTAAATCTGCTCGTATCTGCATACCTTCTTCAACGATGTTAAAACCATGTGAATAAGAAAGAGTTGCGCCTTTTTTCATCAAAGGCATCACAGTTTTAACAATTTCAGAATGTTGCTTGTCAGGCGTAAGATTACAGAGTAGATCGGCTGTTGAAATAAGCTCTTTATAAGTGCCAACAGTAAAGCCATTTTCGGTTGCATTTTTCCATGACTGACGTTTTTGTGTTATTGCCACTTCTCGTAATGCATACGAAACATCAAGACCAGAATCGCGCATGTTAAGCCCTTGGTTTAGTCCTTGTGCGCCACAACCGATGATCACTATTTTTTTGTCTTTGAGTGCCTCACAGCCGTCAGTAAATTCACTGGGATCCATAAAACGACATTGGCCAAGTTGGTGTAATTTTTCACGTAAAGAGAGAGTATTAAAATAGTTAGACATTAAATAGAACTCCAAAAATAATAAAAAGAGATAATGATACTAAGCACATTAAATGAACTTATCAACATTACGTATTGGACATGAGTCAATTCTAGGGGAATTTGCTGGCTTGGAAAATTCCGACTAAGGGGTGCTCATTTTGCATAGTAAGATTGAAAGCCCTATTTACTGTTATTGGCATTAGTATACCCAAGTTACTTCAAACAGCATAATTAGACATAAGTTCGCATGTCAATGCAATGAGTAAAATTTGACCTGCCAACGATTAGTTTCGCTTAGTATTTGTAGTATAGTTATGCAAAACATGTTAATTTTTTTGTGGATATTCCATTGAAAACTATTGTTTAGTTGGCTATATCCCAAATGGTGAGGTTAATTTCATGGCGAAGTAAGAGTACAATTTATTTCGCTGATTTTTCAATTTGAACTAACTTGTGTGTAATAATATATCATTATTTCTTTTATTGCACCAAGAATTAATTGCTGACTTGAATATGGCAATAAAAAATATTTACCAGTGTTAGTGATGTTTTTTCATTATAACCGGCCATCGTCTTTATTAGAATCATTAGCATATTCTTTTACTTTAGGGTTGTTATTGTTGATATTTTTATTGTTCCTACATATTGATCTAGCGCATATTTATATAAGCATGGTAGCTTATATTGATATAAGCCTGCCTTAGAGTAATCTGAGCGTATCATGCCATTAATAAGTTGTTGATAGATAGAGAATCCTCTTATGGGCGAACTTTTACCAAAGTGAAGTAGATTTTTGCTAACATATACCACAGTGTTTACATTTATCTTCATCGCAGGATTAGGTCTTGTAAAATGATAATCAGGATTATTTCGATCATCTATAAATTCTATGGTCTGTGTGGGATCTGTCGCTAAATTATGTATTTGATTCATGAGCAGCATTAACTTCTGGATCTGCAATTGAGGAGCGTACGCGAAAAATTCTTTTATTTTCTCATGAACATCAGAATAGGGTAGCTTAGCAAGTTCACAAGCCACTATTGTTCGCGCTGAATTTTGAATAGACTCTCCCATAGCCTGCCTTAGTAGTTCTTTTTCATGAAGCGAAAATCCAGGCTCCCCACTAAAGTTAATACATGCCATGGGAAAGTTTCCTTCGTGTAATTGTGCTTCTAATTGTGCTACTGATTGCTTTCTTAAATCATCTCGCAGCTGAATATTTTGTGCCTGAGCTGTTTTATCTATCTCACGCAACTGAAACCATTTCTGTGGTCCCGTTGTTGCGTCTTCTTTAGGAGTCATGAAAGTTTCATATGCCTCTTCTCGAATGAGTGACTGTTTTTTTGCTATGGTAGCCGTTTTTGTATTGTTAAATAAAAAATATTTCTTTTTTTTTTTCATGGTCACTCCATGTATATATTTATCTATTACTAGGTAGTTGGTAATACATTGATTTTAGATCTTATAATATGCGTGCGTTAGCAAGCAAGTGCCCACTACATATTTGTTTTTTATGGATATATGTTGAAGCACTCACTTAGGTCGCATGGGTATAGATCAGCTTATTTTATTTAAGTTTTTTACGGTTTTTATTGGATGGTGCTTTTATATTCATCTAGGACACATTTATATAAAAGGTGTGCGGATGATGCATTGCGTGCTACTGATGTAATAATAGATTGATAGATAAGGTATGCTCGTTGAGCTGAATTCCTCCCAAAGTGAAGCATATTTGAGTCAACAGATACAGCCGCAGCTGCATTTCTTGGAGTGATAGGGACATTTTTATATTCATGCTTAGCGTACCTTGTAAATGTAGTGCTATTATCTTGGTTGCTGTCATAGTTGTCATCGTCTGCTAATATATTGCTCCATCCTCTCTCATCAAAACTTCCTACCCTATCTCTACCCTGCATAATTGCGAAGTGGCTTGATCGTAAGTGGAGCCCTCTTGAAGCAAAAGTTTCCCTTAGTGTTTCTCTATCTTGCTTTTGGAATTTTTTCATAACAGCAGAAGGATTTTGATTATTAACAAATTCTATGATCTGTGTGGGATCAGTCACCAAATTATGCAGTTGATTTACTAAGAGCGTTGCCAGAATGCCAGGAGGAGTCTTATCCTCGGAAATGAAATAATCTTTTATTTTATTATGACCATCAGAAAGTTGTATTTTATCGAGTACACAAGCTATTACTGTTCGCGTTGAATTGTAAACTAGCTCTATCATAGCTAGTCTTAGTCGTTCTTTTTCATGAGGCGAAAACCCAGGCTCCCCACTAAATTTAAGACATGCCATTTTTAAGGTTCTACCGTCTAATTGTGCTTCTAATTGTTCTATTGATTCCTCTCGTAAATTATCAAACTTAACGGATTGTTGTGTTTTATCTATTTCATGCATTGCAATCCATTTATTTTTTACTGCTTCCTCAGGTATAATAAAAATGTCAGTTTTATCTACTCGGATGAGTACATGTTTTTTTGGTTTGTATGATTGTTTGTTGCTTTTCAAATATTTAAAAAAAGGTTTCATGTTAACTCCATGTATTTACTATATCGCCAGGCCGTTGGCAATATTCTTCGGAAGAAGATAATACAGTATGTATGAGTTACCAATCAAGATCCCCACTATATCTTTGTTTTTTTTATGATAAGTGTTTGAAATATGAAATATTAAATATTAACCATTAACCATTAACCATTAACCATTAACCATTAACCATTAACCATTAACCATTAACCATTAACCATTAACCATTAACCATTAACCATTAACCATTAACCATTAACCATTATCCATTATCCATTCTCCATTAAATACTATTTCAAAAATATAACTTTAGGCGACTATCAATGGCAATATCAGGGCTGCAACTTGGTCGCGGAGGTGATACATTAAATTGCCTTGCGATGATTAATTACGCTGATCGATAAAGGAGAATGAAAATAAAAACGTTAATGAGTGTGAGTTATGCGAGGTCAACTTATTTTGGGGCATAGATGTTGCTTGCAACGACAATAATGGCATTTAATGCTTGAATTTAGGGGGAAATAAAAGATAATTTTTTAAGGATCATGCCTAGCATCCCTGCACGAATCATCTTACTGATTTTGCAATTTGAATTAATTTGTGTATAACAATATTTCTTTTATTGCACTAAGCATTAATATAATACCCAAAGGAATTTAAACAATAAAATTAACACTCTTATTCTTAATTTGAGTTAACATTTCTAAAAATAGGAGAATTAAAATGAGCAAAAAAAGAACAACATATTCAGCGACATTTAAAAGCCCGCTTGTATTGTGGTTATTGAATAATGAAAAAAACAATAGCTTACATTGCAAGTTCGCATAACATAACACCATTGATCATTCAGGATTGGAAAAAATATTCTTGGATAATGCCGTCATTGCAACGTTCCATGCCAAGGATGTTCAAAAATACAAGCAAGAACTTATTGCAGCTTTAGACAAAAATGAAACGCCACCAAAAATTATAGGTAAAATGACATCCTCGAAGGAGTGACCAGAAAAAAAACTAAAAAGCTAAAAAGCTTGGGAGGATCTGCTAAAAAGAAATTAATTGAACCTAAGCTTGAAAACCTTCCAGTCTCGCAACAGTCCTCACTATTGAGCTTGAATAGAAGTTCTTTTTATTACATTGCAAAAGTAAATAATAAAAAGAAGATATCAAAATGGAGATATCTAAAGTGTTTGAAAAAACACCTATTTATGGTGCTAAAAAGGTGCATCAACAACTGCTTGATCATGGTGTTAACGTTTGTTTAAATAGCGTTGCGACATATAGAAAGGAGTTAGGGTTAAAGGCTATTTTAGCGGTCAAAAAAGTGACACTGACAATACCTAATAAACAGCATAAAAAATACATCTACAAGCTCAAATGGCTTGATATCTCTCATCCTAATCAAGTTTGGAGCACAGATATTACCTACATAAAAGTTAAAGTAGGAATGGTTTATCTTGGTGCGGTTATTGATTGGCATTCGAAAGCAGTTCTAGCGCATAAGATATAAAATACCATGGATTGCACACTGAGCATTAACGTTTTAGGCGCCGCATTGAATCGTTATGGAACACCAGAAATATTCAATATCGGTCATGGAAGTCAATATACAAGCTATGTCCCTACTAAAAAATTAAAAAACAACGGCATCACTATTTCAATGGATGGGAAAGGCCGTGCCACTAATAATATTTGCATTGGAAGGTTTTACGACGCGCAAAATGCGAGCGTATTTATCTAAATGAATATGAAACAATCAAAGATTTACAAGAAGATGTAGCTGAGTACATTGAGTTTTATAGCCATGAACGTTTTCATGAAACATCGAAATATAAAAAATTAAAATATAAAAACCACGAATGTTTATCAGGAAGGAATTAAGGAGATGTTAGCTGTAGTTAAGGTATCTTAAATGCACCATAAGAAATATTAAATAGTTGTCTTGGCTCTTTGGGTAGGTATAATATTCAGTGTAAAAAGGCTTGATTGAGCCACTGAGAATGTTTTAGTTAAAGTAATAAAGGCTATGCAAGAGAAGAAACACGCCACCATATGATAATGTATGATTTAAGTGAACTAGGCGCCAATGTTGATTAAAAAACAATTTGAATGGCCAGAGTTGAAAACAATTGGTTATACAGTATAATTTCGAAAAGAAGGTAAGAAAGAAACTACATGCTCATACCATTTTCACATTAGCTATGCTAAATTAACCGCAGAAGAATTTGCTTATGCAGCAAGAGCGGATTGGTCTATCGAAATCAAACTGCTCTGGAAACTTGATAGCGCATTTAATGAAGATGCTTCTCGGATTAGGCTGCAAAATTACGCAGAAAACTTTGCAATAGTAAGGCATACGGCTATTAATTTTCTAAAGAATCATTCAAAGCAAGCATGAGACGAAAATAAAAGAAGGCGAATAGAAATACGGGGTATGTCGAGAGAGTTCTTGTAGGGCGCTAGCCTTCATGATTTCGCCTAGGCTAACTATGTAAGAAAAATAAAGTAGGAGATAATAAAAATGCCATTCTTTCGACGTAAAGCAAAAGTAGTTAAACCAGAGGTTGCACCACCTAGTCTGCGACAAAAAGAAAGAATAGTTATACCTGACTTTCTACATCCAAGACTTCCTGAAGTGAGTCCAGATAGTATAAAGGATCCATTCGCATTCAAATCCATTGACATTCCAGGCCAATATAAATCATACACTGAAGCTAGACTCGCAGAGCTTCGGGGCAATGTATCTGCTCAAGTAAAGCTTGGCGAGGGTGATGGCTTTCCTCCTATGATGACTACTCAATTTTCTCAATATAAAGATCCAAATGCAACCAGGGACTATTTTCAGTGGTACAAAAGTAGAATAATCTGCGACCCATTTCCTCACGATAATAATCTAAGAGAGGATTATCCACCAGTTGGGTTCGATGGATGTAGAGATAAGGAGCCACCAAGAATGCCTAAGGGTTATAGGTACTCTAGCTTGGGATTTACTGAGAACGAAAAGGTATTAATAAGACAAGCGTTAGCATGTTGTGTTAAATGTTCAAATAGAGCCTTTGACTCTGCGGCTATGCTCTTCAAGAAGAATATTGAGCAATTTGAAGCATGGTTTGGAGTATATGAACCTGAAGCCATCGATAGAGTTCGGTATGGCGTAGATAAGATGAATAATATATTGTCTGATCCAAAAAAAATAATAACCTTTATTGATATGAGGTATCAAAGACGTAAAGCAGATCGATTGTATGAGAGGGCACCAACGAGTAGACCTGCGCCAGGTACTTCGACTTGTTATGTAACATTAAATCAGGAATTTTTTTCTGAAAGAAACAGCCCGAGTGCATTTGCTTCAGCTGGTTTAGGAGTTCCAGAACATATACCAGCTAATGGAATGCGTATATTGGTTGGCGATAAGATGCTGCAACCTTGGCAAACGCCTCTCGATAGAGCATTAATTATATACCATGAGGTATCACATAAAGTATTATGTACTCTCGATAAAGGATTTGTACGCCGTCCAAATGATAAGTATTCAATGGAAGCTGTATTTGGTGCAGTAAACACGCGAAAAATGGTGAAAGAGTTTCCTCTCCATACTCTTTTACATGCCGATTGTTGGGCTCACTTTATCGCTTCTTTTGGAGAATAAGATTAAAAATTAATTAAGCTATGATGATATTAGCAGGTAATTAATTAGGCTACTTTCGCATGGTTTTCTGCTTATTACCATGTGGCGTTCGAAATGCCAAATTGGTCGCGGATGTGATACATAAAATTGCCTTGCGATGCTTAATTATGCTGATTGATAAAGGAGAATGAAAATAAAAACTTAATGCAGGGCTAGTTATGCGATGTCAACTTATTTTGATGTGTATACTCATGATCTGGAATATGATTTATCAGGCTGCTTGAAGTCATTATTAAGCGGCGTGGAAAATCGCCCTTTCAATGATTCATTGTCGCGAGGATAGCTATTTTTTCTTGGTTCATACCTATTTTATTATGCGAGTAATTTGGTATCTTTTGATCACAAGTCAGTTGCTTATATTTATTAATTATTGCATTTCTTGTCACAGGAAAAGTAATAAATAATATATTCAACTGACTAGTTTTGCAACTAACTTAAAGATATGCACTTCGGAATTTAATTTAGCTGGTTTATTAAGCTATCTAGCACTAAATATAAACAGACTAAATTAGCTGTTAAAATATTATTTATAGCCTAATTTAAACTTGTTTTCCTATAAATTTAAGTTTCAAATGGATAAAAAAATTAAAACAAACTAACTAACCTATATGTAATGATTAAAAATATTTAGTGGAATAAACGTTTCGCATTTGTTTAACCATATTTGTTAAAGAGTTACCAATATTTTTTTATATTTGAAAACATTAAATTTTTTGGCGAACTCAGTAAGTATTATAAAGTAGGAGATAATAAAAATGCCATTATTTGGGAAAAAAGTAAAAAGAGTTAAACCACAATTTGTATATTCACAAGTAGATGAACCATTTGCTGGCCCGCCAGAAAGTATAGTTGTGCCAGATCATGTACATGAAAATGGTGATGACACTACTCCAGAATCACTAGTGGATAAATTATCATCCGTATCCATGGGCATTTCAAAACGAATAAGTCTCGAAGAAGTCGATGGCTTTCCTTCTATGATGACTACTCAATTTTCTCAATTTAAAGATCCAAATGCAACTAGGGACTATTACAATTTCTACAAAAGTAGAATAATCTCCGACCCATTTTATCACAATGAGAGGCCCGAAGGTGTGCATGTGGATGAAGTAGTGATGGTGAACGGTGAACGCGTTTTAAAAAAGTACAGAGAGAATTATGAGGGAGTAAGTCCCCAGGCAATAGTGCCATCTGGTTTTCAGTTTTCTACGATGAGATTTAGTGCTCACGAACAGGTTTTAATGAGAGAAGCGTTAGCATGTTGTGTTAGATGTTCATTTAAAGCATATGAAGCTGCTAATGATCTCTTTGAGGATAATGTTGAGCAATTTGAAACATGGTTTGGAGTATATAAGCGTGAATCCATCAAGAGAGTAGTTAGTGGTGTATATAGGATGCATAGGGTGCTATCTAATCCAGAAAAAATTCTCACCTTTATTGATATGCGGCATCAAAGAGAGAGAGATAGTGATAGGCCACGGCCACGAACGAGCAAACCAGCTCCAGGTACTTCAACTTGTTATTTAGCATCAAATCAGGACATGTTTACTAGTAAACCCGCGGTAGATCCATTTGCGCCAGTTGCGTTCGGATCTCCAGAACATTTACCAGCTACGGGACTGCGTATATTGGTTGGTGAGAAGATGTTGCAACCTTGGCAATCGCCTCTCGGCAGAGCATTAATTATATACCATGAAATATCACATAAAATATTAGGTACTGTCGATAAAGGATTTGTAAACCTTTCACAAGGTAAGCGTCCATGTTCAATGGAAGCTGTATTTGGTGCAGAACACACGCGAAAAATGGTGGAAGCGTTTCCTAGCTTCACTCTTTTACATGCCGATTGTTGGGCTCACTTTATCGCTTCTTTTGGAGAAGAAGATTAAAAATTAATTAAGCTATGATGATATTGGCAGTTAATTTATTAGGCTGCTCTTGCATGGGTATAGAATGAATGGCGATTTTCTAAATACTGTTAATGAAATATTTTCTTTTAAAAATATTTTATTTTAAAAATATTTTTAAATTTATATTTAAAGCGCTAGTTAAAAAGATAGTAGGAAACGAATAACTGAAAATATATATACCCATGATCTGGAAGATGATTTATCAGGCGGCTCGAAGGGTAATCCCCCCATTTTTAATGGAGTTCAAAAGTAGATGTTTCTCTTTTTTTGATGTTTAATTTTTGAATCGGTGTAATACCGCCAATCCCCATGTTAGGTCGTTCATGGTTATAAGTCCATAACCATTTAGTCGCTCTGTCTTGTAACTCTGTAATATCATTGTAAATATACTGGTTCAGCCAGTCATATCTTACTGTTCGGTTAAAACGTTCTATATATGCATTTTGCTGTGGGTTACCCGGCTGAATAAAGCATAGCTCTATATCGTGTTTTATTGCCCAAGCAGCAAGTTTGTGGCTAATATATTCAGGGCCATTATCACTGCGAATACGTTTTGGCTTACCCCGCCATTCTATTATTCTATCAAGTGAGCGAATAACACGCTCTGCTGGTAAGGATATGTATGCATCTATTGCTGATCCCTCACGGTTAAAATCATCAATAACATTAAATAAACGACAACTGCGACCGTCAGACAATTGGTCGTGCATAAAGTCCATTGACCAACACTCATTTATATCATCAGGTACCAACAGAGCTTCAGGTACTTCACGCTTTATGCGGTTGTTAGGTTTTATCCTCATATTCAATTCAAGCGCTCGATAGATGCGATAAACGCGCTTATGATTCCAGTGATACCCTTTCACGTTTCTTAAATACAAAAAACATAATCCAAAACCCCAGTTACGTTGGTTTAGGGTTAAACCTAGTAGTAAATCAGCAATGAGTTCATTGTCACTTTTTAACTTTGGCTGATATCGATAACACGTTTCACTGATAGAAAACGCACGGCATAGCAAACTTATGCTGGTATTATGAATTGTCATTGCTTCTTTCGCCATTAACTTACGCTCAGAAGCTTTTACCACTTTTTTGCCATGGCCTCCTCAATGATTTCAGCCTTTAATCGCTCTTTTGCGTAGATCCTTTTTAAACGACGATTCTCTTCTTCAAGCTCTTTCATTCTAGCCATGAGTGAAGCATCCATCCCCCCATACTTTGAGCGCCACTTATAAAATGACGAGTTACTCATGCCGTGTTCTCGACAGAGTATAGTGGTCTAATTATTTCGGAGGGTGTGTTAGCCTCTTAAATTAATTAAAATCAGGAAATGTTATGACCAATTCAATTAAGAAAACTAGAATAAAAATCACTCCAGCTCAGAAATTAGAGTACGCAAAATTAATGGTTGATGAAGATTATTCAGTTAAGCAAATTATCGAGCTATCTGGCGCCTGTTCTTCTGCAGTTGCTCGCTGGAAGAAACAATATTTATCTGAACTTGAAGGTGTTGTCCAGTCTAATAAAACTGCTTTAGATCCTCAAGAAAGACGTATTCAAAAGCTTGAGAAGCAACTAAAATCAGCTAGAAAGGATAATGAAATACTAAAAAAGGCAACTGCCTTTTTCATTCGAGACAATCCTGCTTTACTGTAATCTCGAAAATTAAAAAGGCCGATACATCATTACCTTTGCAACGATTATGCGCGGTATTTGGCGTTTCATTGTCAAGTTATTATGATCATAAAAAAATGCTGGTTCGGCCATCTAAAGATGAAAATATCAGTTTAAGAATAGATGCCCTCCATCAAGAACACTTACATTGTTTTGGAAAAAGGCGCATGCAAAAAGCTCTTGAAAAAGAGGTGGTAAATATTGGTATATTTAAGGTAGCAAGGATTATGAAAGATGCAGGAATCGTTGCTAAGACACCGAAAAAGCCTCATTACTATCCTGCGGGCAATGATAAGCCAACGATCCCCAATTTATTGAAAAGGAAGTTTAATCCAGAAACCCTCAATACACATTGGGTTGGTGATATTACTTACATTAGAAATCATTAAGGGTGGAGCTACCTTGCAACCGTATTGGATTTAAGTACCCGAGAGATAGTTGGATATGCGATGTCGACAACGCCAGATGCTCAACTGGCTAAGGATGCCTTATTGAATGCAATTAGCCTGATTCAACCAAGCACTAAAAAACTTATGTTTCACTCTGATCAAGGAGTTCAATATAGTGCAAATTTATTCAAAGATTGTTTGAAATCATATGGGATCACACAAAGCATGAGCCGCAGAGGGAATTGCTGGGATAATGCAGTTCAAGAACGCTTTTTTAGAAGTTTGAAAGGTGAGTACTTGAACGGGATCAGATTCGTGAACCACAATTGAGTCGTTCACGCGGCCACATTTTATATTCGTTATTATAACAATAAAAGGCTTCATTCGTCTTTGGATTATATGGCGCCAGCACAAAAACGAAAAATGTTAACAAATGTGGCTTAGATACCTTACGAAAAAACTTGACCATTACAAAGTACTCCGATTCAAATTCAATAGCTCACATTGCAGTGAGACAGATAGGTTTTCTAGCTTGGGATCAATTAACTTCTTCTTCTCAGATAAGCCCAAGCTTTTTAGCTTTTTTTCAAGCCACTCCTTTTCAACAGTCATTTTACCGACAATTTTTGTTAGCATTTCGTTTTCTTCTTTAGCCGCAACAAGCTCTTGCTTATATTCCTTAACCGCTTTTGCTGGCTCCATTGCAATAACAGCATTTTCCAAGAATATTTTTTTCCAATTCTGAAGGATCAATGGGGTGATATTATTTTCATTTGCAATCTCAGCTCAAGTTTTTTCATTTTCCAATAACTCCAGTACAAGTCTACTTTTAAACTCAGCAGAATAAGTTGTTCTTTTTTTACTCATAGTAATTCTCCTATTTTGATAGATACTATCTCAAACAGGAATAATAATATTAATTTTACTTTTTAGACTTACTGTGTCATTATATGATTTGGTATCTTTTGATCACAAGTCAGTTGCTTATATTTATTAATTATTGCATCTCTTGTCACAGGAAAAGTAATAAATAATATATTCAACTGACTAGTTTTGCAACTAACTTAAAGATATGCACTTCGGAATTTAATTTAGCTGGTTTATTAAGCTATCTAGCACTAAATATAAACAGACTAAATTAGCTGTTAAAATATTATTTATAGCCTAATTTAAACTTGTTTTCCTATAAATTTAAGTTTCAAATGGATAAAAAAACTAAAACAAACTAACCTATATATAATGATTAAAAATATTTAGTGTAATAAACGTTTCGCATTTGTTTAACCATATTTGTTAAAGAGTTACCAATATTTTTTTATATTTGCAAACATTAAATTTTTTGGCGAACTCAGTAAGTATTATAAAGTAGGAGATAATAAAAATGCCATTCTTTCGAAAAAAAGGAAAAGGATTTAAACCACAATTTATTCGCCCGCCAGAAAGAAGAGTTGTGCCAGAACATTTAAATGATGAGGGTGATGACACTACTCCAGAACCACGAGTGGATCCATTCGCATTCAAATCCATTGACATTCCAGGCCAATATAAATCATACACTGAAGATAGACTCGAAGAGCTTCGGGACAATGTATTTGCTCAAGTAAGGCTTGGCGAGGGTGATGGCTTTCCTCCTATGATGACTACTCAATTTTCTCAATATAAAGATCCAAATGCAACTAGGGACTATTACAATTTCTACAAAAGTAGAATAATCTGCGACCCATTTCCTCACGATAATAAGCTAAGAGAGCATTATCCACCAGTTGGGTTCGATGGATGTAGAAATGAGGAGCCACCAATGGTTCCTAAGGGTTATATGTACTCTAACTTGGGATTTACTGATAACGAAAAGGTATTAATAAGACAAGCGTTAGCATGTTGTGTTAGATGTTCAAATAAAGCATTTGAATCTTCTACTAATCTCTTCGAGAATAATATTGAGCAATTTGAAACATGGTTTGGATCATGTGAACATGAATCCATGCTGAGAGTAGTTAAGGGTGTATATAAGATGAATAAGGTGTTATCTGATCCAGAAAACATAATAACCTTTATTGATATGCGGTATCAAAGACGTCATGCAGATATAGTGTATGAGAGGGCACCAACGAGTAGACCTGCGCCAGGTACTTCGACTTGTTATGTAACATTAAATCAGGAATTTTTTTCTGAAAGAAACAGCCCGAGTGCATTTGCTTCAGCTGGTTTAGGACTTCCAGAACATATACCAGCTAATGGAATGCGTATATTGGTTGGCGATAAGATGCTGCAACCTTGGCAAACGCCTCTCGATAGAGCATTAATTATATACCATGAGGTATCACATAAAGTATTATGTACTCTCGATAAAGGATTTGTACACCTTACAAATCGGAAGCGTTCAATGGAACCTATATTTGGTGCAGAAAACACGCGAAAAATGGCGAAAGAGTTTCCTCTCAACACTCTTTTACATGCCGATTGTTGGGCTCACTTTATCGCTTCTTTTGGAGAAGAAGATTAAAAATTAATTAAGCTATGATGATATTAGCAGTTAATTTATTAGGCTGCTCTTGCATGGGTATAGAATGAATGGCGATTTTCTAAATACTGCTAATGAAATATTTTCGTTTAAAAATATTTTTAAATTTAGATTTAAATAGCTAGTTAAAAAGATAGTAGGAAACAAATAACTTAAAATATATATACCCATGATCTGGAAGATGATTTATCAGGCGGCTCGAAGGGTATCATAAAGCGGCGTGGAAAATCGCCCTTTCAATGATTCATTGTAGCGAGGAGAGCTATTTTTTCTTGGTTCATACCTATTTTATTATGCAAGTAATTTGGTATCTTTTGAGCACAAGTCAGTTGCTTATATTTATTAATTATTGCATCTCTTGTCACAGGAAAAGTAATAAATAATATATTCAACTGACTAGTTTTGCAACTAACTTAAACAGGGCAAGATCACGAATATAAACCTGTATTATTGCTTCCCAATATGATCAAATAGGCTCCTTAATAAATAGGAGCCCCCATGTTATCAGCATTTAACGAACATTTTTCTTCAATCCCAGACCTTCGCCAACAGTCTAAAGTTGAGCATAAGCTGCATGATATTTTATTAACTCTCATTGTTGGCGTTATCTGTGGCGCTGATGGTTGGGAAGCCATAGAAGAAGTTGCTTACAATAGAAGAAAACTACTAGATAAATACGGTTCATTTGAAAATGGGATCCCTGTTGTTCATGACACTATTGCCCGGGTTATTTCAACAATCGCTCCTGAGCGTCTACAACACTGCTTTATCAGTTGGATGCAAGCTGCGCACATTGCTACACAAGGTGAAGTGATAGCAATTGATGGCAAAACAGTTAGAGGTTCATTTGATAAGAAATCGAAGAAAAATGCTATTCACATGGTAAGCGCATTTGCAGTAAATAATGGTGTTGTTTTAGGACAAATAAAAACAGAAGAAAAATCAAACGAGATCACCGCCATCCCTCAACTACTTTATTTACTAGACATTGAAGGAAGCATTGTGACAATTGATGCCATGGGATGCCAAAAGAAAATTGCAGAAAAAATAAAATCTAAAGGAGCTGATTATGTACTTGCGGTGAAAGGCAATCAGGGTCATTTGCATCAATCTATTAAAGACTTTTTTGCAATCTGCCAAGAAGACAAGTTTCATAATGTGGCTCATCAATTTCATGAAGAAGTTGATGCTGGTCATGGGCGAATAGAGTCAAGAAGGTACTGGATAAGTGAAGATTTAAGCAGTATTAAAGATTTAACATCACAATGGGATGGTTTAATTAGCGTTGGCATGGCTGAATCTGAGCGTCATATCAATGGAAAAATGAGTAAAGAGGTGCGTTATTTTATTTGTTCAATCAAAGAAGATGCTAAAACATTTGCTCAGGCTGTTAGAAAGCACTGGAGTATAGAAAATCAGTTGCACTGGGTACTAGATGTTAGTTTCAATGAAGATTTAAGCAGGATCAGGCGACGTAATGCTTCAGAAAATATGTCTGTATTGAGGCATTTGGTGCTTAATCTGTTGCGGCAAGAAACAAGTAGTAAAAAAGGATTAAAAGCTA
The DNA here is from genome assembly GCA_963682165.1 of uncultured Psychromonas sp. Classification (GTDB taxonomy): domain Bacteria; phylum Pseudomonadota; class Gammaproteobacteria; order Enterobacterales; family Psychromonadaceae; genus Psychromonas. The sequence continues at coordinate 1,039,814 of OY821666.1, forward strand.
AACGCTTTAAAGCTGCACTAGATACAACTTACACGGAAAAAATTATGAAGCTCATTTTTTAAACACTCGCAATCTTACCCTGATGATTCATTGTAGCGAGGAGAGCTATTTTTTCTTGGTTCATACCTATTTTATTATGCAAGTAATTTGGTATCTTTTGATCACAAGTCAGTTGCTTATATTTATTAATTATTGCATCTCTTGTCACAGGAAAAGTAATAAATAATATATTCAACTGACTAGTTTTGCAACTAACTTAAAGATATGCACTTCGGAATTTAATTTAGCTGGTTTATTAAGCTATCTAGCACTAAATATAAACAGACTAAATTAGCTGTTAAAATATCATTTATAGCCTAATTTAAACTTGTTTTCCTATAAATTTAAGTTTCAAATGGATAAAAACACAAAAACAAACTAACCTATATATAATGATTAAAAACATTTAGTGTAATAAACGTTTCGCATTTGTTTAACTATATTTGTTAAAGAGTTACCAATATTTTTTTATATTTGCAAAAATTAAATTTTTTTGCTAACGCTAACTCAGTAAGTATTATAAAGTAGGAGATAATAAAAATGCCATTCTTTCGAAAAAAAGGAAAAAGATCTAAACCACAATTTGTATATCCAAAAGGAGCTGAACCATTTGTTCTCCCGCCAGAAAGAAGAGTTGTGCCAGAATATCTACATAAAATGGGTTCTGACCCGACCCCAGAAGCACGAGTGGATCCATTCGCATTCAGATCCACTGACATTCCAGACCAATCTGACGAATACACTGATCAGAGATTCGAAGATCAACGCGATAATATGCTGAAACAAATAAAGCTCGGCGAAGGCGATGGCTTTCCTCCGATGATGACTATTCAATTTTCCCAATATAAAGATCCAAATGCAACTAGGGACTATTACAATTTCTACAAAAGTAGAATAATCTGCGATCCATTTCCGCACGATGATAAGCGCAAAGAGAAGTATCATCAAGTAGGGTTTGATGGATGTAAACGTCCCCACGCAATAATGCCCTTTGGTTTTCAGTACTCTAACTTGGGATTTACTAATAACGAAAAGCTTTTAATGAGACAAGCGTTAGCATGTTGTGTTAGATGTTCAAATAAAGCATTTGACTCTGCGGCTGTGCTCTTCGAGAATAATATTGAGCAATTTGAAACATGGTTTGGAGCACCTGACCATGAATCCATGTTGAGAGTAGTTGATGGTGTATATCAGATGAATAAGGTGTTATCTAATCCAGAAAAAATTCTCACCTTTATTGATATGCGGCATCAAAGAAAGAGAGGGGGTAGGCCACCAACGAGCAAACCAGCTCCAGGTAGTTCAACTTGTTATGGACCATCATTTCAGGAAATGTTTACTGGAAAATTTGCGGCAGATCCATTTGCGCCAGTTGCGATCGGAGTTCCAGAACATTTACCAGCTACTGGACTGCGTATATTGGTTGGCGAGCAGATGTTGCAGCCTTGGCAATCGGTTCTCGGCAGAGCATTAATTATATACCATGAGATATCACATAAAATATTAGGTACTCTCGATAAAGGATTTGTACGCCATCCAGATCCGGAGCATTCAATGGAACCTATATTTGGTTCAGAAAACACGCGAAAAATGGTGAAAGAGTTTCCTCGCAACCCTCTTTTACATTTACATGCCGATTGTTGGGCTCACTTTATCGCTTCTTTTGGAGAAGAAGATTAAAAATTAATTAAGCTATGATGATATTAGCAGTTAATTTATTAGGCTGCTCTTGCATGGGTATAGAATGAATGGCGATTTTCTAAATACTGCTAATGAAATATTTTCGTTTAAAAATATTTTTAAATTTAGATTTAAAGAGCTAGTTAAAAAGATAGTAGGAAACAAATAACTGAAAATATATATACCCATGATCTGGAAGATTATACCTACCCAAAGAGTCAAGACAGTTATTTAATATTTCTTATTCCACAGTTAAGATACCTTTGATAAAGCTAAGCTCGCCTTAATTCCTTCTTGGTGAACATTCATTGGTTTTTTATATTTCAATGTTTCATGAAATCGTTGGTGATTATAAAACTCAATGTAATCGGATACATCTTCTTGTAAATCTTTGATAGTTTCATATTCATTTAGATAAATACGGGAGAATTTTGCGCGTCGTAAAATCTTTCAATGCAAATATTATCAGTAGCTCGGCCTTTTCCGTACATTGATATCGAGATCCCGTTCTGTTTTAATTTTTGAGTATGAACATCGCTTGTATACTGACTTCCTTGATCTGTATTGAATATCTCAGGTTTTCCATAGCGATCTAAGGCCGTATTCAAGACGTTAATGCTCAGTGCACAATCCATCGTATTCGATATTTTGTGTGATAGGACGGCTTTCGAATGCCAATCAATGACCGCAGCAAGGTAAACCATTCCACCCTTGACTTTGATGTAGGTTATATCTGTGCTCCATACCTGATTAGCATGTGAAATATTAAGGCCTCTAAGCTTATAACTGTATTTCTGATGTTGCTTATTGGCTACGGTGGTTGTTACTTGCTTAACCGCTAAAATAGCCTTTAAACCCAGCTCCTTTCGGTATGTTGCTACCGTGTTTAAATATGCCTTGACTCCATTTTCTAGTAGCTGTTGATGCACCTTTTTAGCGCCGTAAATTGGTGTTTTATCAAACACTTTGGCTATTTCCTGCTGAATTTCATGCTTTTTATTATTTACTTTTTCAGTGTAGTAAAAAGTACTCCGATTCAAATTCAACAGCTCACATTGCTGTGAGACAGATAAGTTTTCTAGCTTGGGCTCGATTAATTTCTTTTTATCAGATCCTCCCAAGCTTTTTAGCTTTTTTTCAAGCCACTCCTTTTCAACAGTCATTTTACCGACAATTTTTGTTAGCATTTCATTTTTGTCTAAAGCTGCAACAAGCTCTAGCTTATATTCCTTAACCGCTTTTGCTGGCTCCATTGCAATAACAGCATTTTCCAATAACTCCAGTACAAGTCTACTTTTAAACTCAGCAGAATAAATTGTTCTTTTTTTACTCATGGTAATTCTCCTATTTTGATAGATACTATCTCAAACAGGAATAAGAATCTTAATTTTACTGTTTAGATTTCCTGGGGCATTATAAATAAGCATATACACAGTTATTTTTACAGCCGCAAGTTACGTCAAAAGTCTTTATCAGTAGCTAGCATTTTGAGGATAATGTGGAGAATAACCACTTAATCTTTTTTAGGACGTGCGGCGCGTTTACGTTCATTTTCTGTTAATAGCTTCTTCCGAATACGAATACTCTTAGGCGTGACTTCCACTAATTCATCAACGTCAATGAACTCAAGGGCCTGCTCTAGTGTCATTTTGATAACAGGTGAAAGTACCTGTGCTTCATCAGTACCAGATGCGCGTACATTGGTCAGTTGCTTTCCTCGTACACAGTTAACTGTTAAGTCGTTTGAGCGGATATGAACACCGATAATTTGACCTTCATAAACTTCCGTGCCGTGCCCTATGAATAAGCGACCACGATCTTGCAAGAAGAATAAAGAGTAAGTCACCGCTTTATCTGTAGAATTTGAAATTAATACTCCGTTTTGACGTTGACCTATTGTTCCACCTTTGTGCAGACCATAGTGATCAAATGTATGGTAAAGCAAGCCAGATCCTGACGTCATTGTCATAAATTCAGTTTGAAAACCAATCAAACCACGACTTGGAATCATGAAATCTAAACGTACACGACCCTTACCATCGAGGAGCATATTAGTCATTTCAGCTTTACGAATACCGAGCTGTTCCATGACGCTACCTTGATGCTGATCTTCACAATCAACGGTTAATGTTTCTATTGGCTCATGCAATTTACCGTCAATCATACGTTCAATTACTTCTGGGCGAGATACTGCGAGTTCGAAACCTTCACGGCGCATGTTTTCGATTAAGATGCCCAAGTGTAATTCACCTCGGCCAGATACTTTAAATTTATCAGGATCATCTGTTTCTTCAACCCTAAGCGCGACGTTATGTACTAGCTCTTTTTGTAGACGCTCTAAAATGTTACGCGAAGTAACGAATTTACCTTCTTTACCACAAAATGGCGAAGTATTTACTTGGAAAGTCATTGTTACCGTTGGCTCATCAACATTCAATTGTGGTAATCCTTCAACTGCATTTTGATCACAAATTGTATCTGAAATTTTAAGTTCACCTAGCCCAGTGATGGCAATAATGTTACCTGCTTGTGCAATGTCAACATCATGACGGTCAAGACCTAAGTAACCTAACACTTGACCAATTTTACCTTTACGTTGTTTACCATCACTACCAATTACTGTCACTGCTTGGTTAGGTTTAATCGCACCGCGTATTATACGACCAACACCGATAACACCTACGTATGAGTTATAATCAAGTTGAGAAATTTGCATTTGAAAAGGGCCATCACGATCACCATCTGGTGGCGAGACATTTTCAACAATGGCTGCAAACAATGCTTCCATGTTTTGTGTTGGCTCTTCAGATGTTGTACTTGCCCAGCCATGTAATGCTGATGCGTAAACTACTTCAAAGTCTAACTGCTCTTCGGTTGCACCCAAGTTATCAAACAAGTCAAATATTTGATCTATCACCCATTCAGGACGTGCGCCTGGTTTATCCATTTTATTGATGATAACAATTGGCTTGAGACCGTGTGCAAATGCTTTTTGGGTCACAAAACGGGTCTGAGGCATCGGCCCATCAACAGCATCAACGATTAAGCAAACGCTATCGACCATTGACATGATGCGTTCTACCTCACCCCCAAAATCAGCATGCCCAGGTGTATCAATGATATTGATATGGTAGCCATTCCACTCGATGGCTGCATTTTTTGCAATAATAGTAATACCACGCTCTTTCTCAAGATCGTTAGAGTCCATTACGCGTTCTTGGACACCACTACGCGCGTCTATTGTACCAGATTGCTCTAACAATTTATCAATCAGTGTCGTTTTTCCGTGGTCAACGTGAGCAATAATAGCTATATTTCTTAGTTTATCTACCGACATTTCTGTGCCTCAAAAGCTTTTATGTATAAAACAACCAATGCGATAAAAACAGAGTTTATTCATTTTATCTCATTGGTATGTATCAAATTAGCTATTATAAACTGAATTTGAAAAGTATGTGTATTGTAGCTACTATTTTCAAAATAGAAAGTATTAAAAGTGCCATATATTAGATTAATCCTAAAGAATTGCGTCTAGTTTTTTTTTTAAATGAGAAACAACATTAAAAAAATTGCACTGGAAATCGCTGCTAGTTCAACATGTGACCTCCGCTTGGCAAATTAATTTTGCACATCCTAAGCATAAATATCTAAGTTTAACAATTATAAACGCTTGTTCATCAAACTTGTGTTGACTTAGAATGACTTTTGTTTAAGAATAAATATAAATGGTATAAATTAAATTTTTATATTTTAATCTTGTAAAACTTTATTCTACATAAATAGGGGCTCTAACTTATATGTCTGCTAAAACTGAAATTAAAACTATGCAAGATGTTCTTGACTTAATCAAGACGGAAGATGTTAAATTTGTTGATTTACGCTTTACTGACACGCATGGTAAAGAGCAACACGTATCAGTGCCGCACCACCAAATAAATGAAGATTTTTTTGAAGACGGAAAAATGTTTGATGGCTCTTCAATTGCTGGATGGAAAGGCATTCAAGATTCAGACATGGTCTTAATGCCTGATCCAACAACTGCTGTGCTTGATCCATTTACGAATGATATAACACTTATCCTGCGTTGTGACATTTTAGAGCCAAAAACAATGCAAGGATATGATCGCGATCCTCGTTCTGCGGCAAAGCGTGCTGAAGCATATATGCGTTCGACAGGAATTGCAGATACTATTTTATTTGGTCCTGAACCAGAGTTTTTTCTCTTTGATGATGTGAAATATGCAAACGGTATTGCAGGTGCTTTTTATTCGATTGATGCAAAAGAAGGCGCTTGGAATTCAGGGGCGTCATACGAAGAAGGTAACACTGGTCACCGGCCTGGGATTAAAGGAGGTTACTTCCCTGTGTCACCTGTTGATAGTGGGCAAAATATTCGTAGTGCAATGTGTTTGACCATGGAAGAAATGGGATTAGTTATTGAAGCGCACCACCATGAAGTCGCAACTGGTGGTCAAAATGAAATAGCTTGTCGCTTCAATACCATCGTTAAAAAAGCAGATGAAATACAAATTTATAAATATGTTGTGCATAATATAGCACATGAATTCGGACAAACAGCAACCTTTATGCCTAAGCCACTTGTTGGTGATAATGGCTCTGGTAATCATTGCCACCAATCACTTGCTAAGAATGGTGTGAACTTGTTCGCTGGTGATCAATACGGCGGTTTATCGCAACTTGCGCTTTATTATATCGGTGGCATTATCAAGCATGCAAAGGCTATTAATGCTTATACAAATGCATCAACCAACTCATACAAACGCCTGATACCAGGGTTTGAAGCGCCGGTTATGCTTGCATATTCAGCTGGTAACCGTAGTGCATCTATCCGTATTCCTATGGTACCTACACCAAAAGCTGCGCGCATCGAAGTGCGTTTTCCAGATCCAACAATGAACCCTTACTTAGGTTTTTCAGTCATGTTAATGGCAGGACTTGATGGAATTAAAAATAAAATTGATCCTGGTGAGTCACTCGATAAGGATTTATACGATTTACCAAAAGAAGAAGCTGATGTCATTCCACAAGTTGCCATTTCTTTTGAAGAAGCACTTGCAGCCCTTGATGCTGATCGTGATTTTTTACTTGAAGGTGGCGTATTCTCAAATGAATCAATTGATGCATTTATTGAGCTTAAAACTGCTGAATGTGAGGCTGTCTCACAAGCAACGCACCCTAAAGAGTTTGAACTTTATTACAGTGTATAATTAATCATTTCATTTTGTATGTAATGCAATACAATACCGATACCCTAATTACCTGAAGATGCTTTCTCAACAGTTTGCTCGACAATCAGTACATAGGGCAAAGGAAAAACAGGCATTATGATGAAAATCAGTATTTTATTATTTTCAGCCATTATTTATTTCTCATCGGGTTTAATAATGGCTGAGAGTGCAATATACACTTGGACTGATAAAGATGGAAACGCTCATTTTTCTGATCATGAACTACCAGGGGCACACAAGGTTGGCATAAAAGCAAGCAACATTGTTTCTGAAGATAACCATGAAAAAAATTCAGTGGAAGATAATACTAGCACAATAGCGTCTACAAATTCTGAGGTAAAAAAAAATATTACCTATCAAGTCAATTTCACTTCACCGAAAAATGACCAAGCCATTCGTGCGAATAATGGTAATTTTCCTGTTAATGTTGTTATTACACCGCAACAAAAAAAACAGCACCAGCTTCAGCTTTACATTGATGGGCAAAAATATGGTAACGCGCAATTATCAACGACTATTTTAGCTGAAAAGGTTGACAGAGGAGCTCATCAAATTCAAGTATTTTTACTCGATGAAAAAAACAACATGCTGGCAAAAACGAAAATTATAACCGTATATATTCAAAAAGTGTCTAAAATAAACTCGCGTTCAATTGTACCTGTAATGACTAAGATCAGCGTAAATTAATCTGCATTCACAATAATTAACCAAACTGATTTTTTTCAATTTTATACCAATGCCACCTCAATTGAGTAAACGGACTCTTATCGTACCCTCAATCTTTTTCAAGCGATCTAATGCAATCTGTGCATTTTCGCTATCTACATCAATGACTACATAACCAATATTTTCATTTGTTTGTAAATATTGCCCTGCGATATTAATATTATGATCTGCAAACGTTAAATTAATCTTAGTTAAAATACCAGGCTGGTTTTCATGAAGATGTAGTAATCTACTGGTTTGTGAGTGCGCAGGTAATGATACTTCAGGGAAGTTTTTAGCAGAAAGTGTTGAGCCATTATCAGAATACTTAACTAACTTGCCTGACACTTCATAGCCAATGTTGCGTTGTGCTTCCTGCGTGCTTCCACCAACATGAGGAGTTAAAATTACATTATCAAATTTGCATAATGGAGATGTAAACGCATCGTTATTTGATTTTGGCTCTTTTGGAAATACATCAATCGCTGCGCCTAATATTTTTTTAGATGCCAATGCGTCACATAATGCTGGAATATCAACAACATTACCGCGTGCTGCATTGATTAATACGGCATTTTTTTTCATCAGCGAAAACTCATTTTTACCAATCATATTGTTGGTTGAATCAAGCTCCGGCACATGCAGACTGATGACATCTGATTGCGCGAGTAACTCAAATAATGTTGCAACTTGTGTGGCATTACCGAGCGTTAACTTATCTTCAATATCATAAAATGAAACGTTAAAGCCTAGATTTTCTGCAAGAATACCAAATTGAGTACCAATATGACCGTAGCCAATAATGCCTAAATTTTTACCACGCGCTTCAAATGAGTTAGTTGCTGCTTTATCCCATTGTCCGCGATGGGCTTTTGCATTTCGTTCGGGGACGCCACGTAAGAGTAGAATCGCTTGCCCAAGTACAAGTTCTGCGACACTGCGCGTATTTGAAAAAGGTGCGTTAAAAACAACAATGCCTTTTTTTTGTGTTTCGATTAAATCAACTTGGTTGGTGCCGATGCAATAACAACCGATTCCAATGAGTCTATCAGCTGCGGCCAATACTTTCTTGTTAATGCTTGTCCGAGAGCGGATCCCAATCAAATGAACGCCTTTAATTTTTTTTATTAAATCCTCTTCTGAGATAGCGGTTTCAATACATTCAATATTATTGTAGCCGGCCTTAATAAATGTTTCTTCTGATCCTGGGTGTAATCCCTCAAGTAATAAAATTTTAATTTTATCTTTACTAAGTGAAAGCTGTGTCATTGGTCATCCTTAAGGTGATTTCGAAGATTGAGATGGTTGCAAATGAAAAAAGTAAAATGTAATAATATCAACGAAGTCAAACGATGTAATTAATTATGCTCTATCAATAGTCTTTATTGTCTCGCAAACAAGGCTATCAATACTAGGCCAATATGACCTTTCGATGTATAGGAGATAGACATAACTTACTTTACTATTCTTTGCAGTCCAGAGCATATACCGAAGTTACCTTAAAATGCAAAGTTAGATCGGCAAATTGTGCACACGCGCGCCATACAAGATATGTATATCAAGTTGTATTGCCCTGGCCATGCAGTTAGAAATAAGCGCATGGTTGTAACAACCATCACAGAGTCATTATAAAAAAATCAACATTTTTGGATTGGTGCCCGCGACAAACGATAAACCTGGTTAATGAGCTACTAGACAAACGATAAACCTAGTTAATGAGATACTATTAGTGAAGCTTATCATTAATAGAGCAAATGTTGCACCTTAAGTATGATCATATAGTACGCTTCTGAGCTTTAATTTCGAAGTAACATGGATATATATACATGTTATCCCGAAATACAATATCAGGGTAGCAAATTGTGCAGAGGTGCGAGGCATAAAATTGAAGTATAGTTATTATCGGTCGATATTTTATAACGATGCAAATTGGTACAAATTGCCTTGCCAGTTGGTGCGCTAACTCGGTTTTTATATGAAAGAAAGCAACCTTGTGTTGCAACATTCGAAAAGTACGTTCACATTACCTCATGTTGCACCTTAACTCTGATCGTATAGTACGCTTCTGACCTTTAATTTCTAAGTAACATGGGTATAAATATGTTGCTTGGGGCAATGATTGGGGTAGAATAACACCAGCTAAATATTCGAGTTACTTCAAAATTGAAAACCCGCAAGTAAAATTGCTGTCAACTTGCTTTTATATTGGAGCACGGGTTCGATGATTAAGCTTGCCACTGAACAACTTTCAAGAGAATAACCATAAAATAATTAACATCGATTGGTTATTTCTATCGACAAATTTATTAATAAAGCTAATGACAGGCTATTAGCTAAGTTTATCGTTGATAGTTCGAAAGTTGTGCATTGCATTGCTTGTCAAGTACGCGGCAGGTAAAGCATCTTGAGGTAACTTGGCTATAAAATTTTTTAACCATAATAATCAGGAGTAAATTATGCCCTCTCGCAAAGATCTCGCCAATGCAATTCGCGCATTGAGTATGGATGCAATTCAAAAAGCCAATTCAGGACACCCTGGTGCGCCAATGGGAATGGCTGATATTGCCGAAGTATTATGGCGTGATTTTTTACAACATAACCCAACAAACCCGCAGTGGGTTGATCGCGACCGTTTTATTTTATCAAACGGCCATGGATCAATGTTGCTTTATTCGTTATTGCATCTTTGCGGTTATGATCTTTCAATTGACGATATTAAATCTTTCCGACAACTACACTCTAAAACCCCTGGCCACCCAGAATTAGGTTATACACCTGGTGTTGAAACAACAACAGGGCCATTAGGTCAAGGCATTGCTAATGCCGTTGGTATGGCTATTGCTGAAAAATCATTGGCGGCACAATTTAACCAAAAAGACCACGAGATCGTCGATCATTACACCTACACATTCTTAGGGGATGGTTGTTTAATGGAGGGGATTTCACACGAAGCATGTTCTTTAGCTGGCACGTTAGGGCTTGGCAAGCTCATTGCTTTTTGGGACAACAATGGTATTTCAATTGATGGAGACGTTAAAGGTTGGTTTACTGATGATACACCTGCACGTTTTAGCGCATACGGGTGGCAGGTGATTTCTATCGATGGGCACAATTCTGAGGAAATTAATAGCGCAATTGTGGCGGCACGCGCTGAAAAATTAAAACCAACCATGATTTGTTGTAAAACCATCATCGGTTTTGGATCGCCAAATAAACAAGGCACACATAACTGTCACGGTGCACCATTAGGCGCAGATGAGATCATTGCAACGCGCAAAGCACTTGGCTGGAATTACGGCGATTTTGAAGTGCCTACTGATATTTATGCAGATTGGGACGCGAAGAAATCTGGTATTGAAAACCAGCGCTCTTGGGATGAAAAATTTGCCGATTATTCGTTAAAATATCCAGCACTTGCAGCAGAATATAAACGCCGTACAAGTAATACACTCCCAGCACACTGGGATGAAAAAGCATCAAAATACATTGAAGATTTACAAGCTAATTCAACTATCATCGCAACACGTAAAGCATCACAGAACTGTATCGAAGAGTTCAGTGCAATGCTACCTGAATTGTTAGGTGGCTCAGCGGATTTAGCACCCTCCAACTTAACAATGTGGTCAGGCAGTAAATCAATAACAGCCATCGATGCATCTGGCAACTACTTGCATTACGGTGTGCGTGAATTTGCCATGACAGCCATCGTTAACGGTATTGCGTTACATAAAGGTTTCATAGCTTACGGAGGGACCTTCTTGATGTTTATGGAATATGCGCGTAACGCCTTGCGTATGTCGGCATTAATGAAACTACGTGCAATCCAAGTATTTACTCATGACTCAATCGGTCTGGGTGAAGATGGGCCAACACATCAAGCTGTAGAGCAAATGGCAAGCTTACGCCTAACGCCCAATATGGATTTATGGCGGCCTTGTGACAGTGTTGAATCAGCGGTTGCCTGGAAAAGTGCGATTGAGCGTAGTGATGGTCCAACAGCACTTATTTTTAGCAGGCAAAATCTTAAACCACAAGTGCGTGGAGCTGAGCAATTAGCTGACGTTGCAAAAGGCGCTTATGTATTACTCGATAGTGCAGCTCCTTGTGAAATCATTTTAATCGCAACGGGATCTGAAGTTCAACTTGCCGTTGAAGCACATGCAAAGCTAACCACGCAAGGCAAAGCGGTGCGTGTTGTTTCAATGCCATCAACTGACGTATTTGAAGTTCAAAGCGCCCAGTACAAGGAGTCTGTATTGCCAGCAAGTGTTAGCAAACGGGTGGCCATTGAAGCTGGCATTGCTGATTACTGGTTCAAGTATGCAGGCCTAAACGGTAAAGTTATCGGTATGACGACATTTGGTGAGTCAGCTCCTGCAGATCAGTTGTTTGAGCTGTTTGGTTTCACCGTAAAAAATGTTGTAGAAACCGTAAATTCACTTTAAAACTGTTTTAAATGAAAATAATCATCTAGATCTAAGCGTGTATTCCCATGTTATTTCGAAATGATAAATCAGATCCGCTAATTGGCTGCGGATTTGATGCCTAAAATTGCAGTATAGCTATTATCGATCGATATTTTATAACGATGCAAACTTAAACAAGGAGCAGCTCCCGTTGTGGCTGGACTAGGTTTTTATATGTAAGGAAGCCTGCCTTGCGTTGCAACGTTCTATGCGCGAGTAACCATTACATCGGTTCGCTTTACTCTGATCATCGAGATCTAAGCCTGTACATCCATGTTAGATGAGTTATTTAAGTTTACTCAAATCACGCACCGCACCTTTATCGGCAGAGGTTACCATTGAAGCATAAACTTTAAGAGCACTTGAAATTGGGCGAATGCGATCTACTGCTTTCCAATCGCCACGCATGTCTTGTTTAACACGGCGTGCAATGATGATTTCTTCTGATACCTTCAATATTATTTCCCGTGCGGGAATGTCGATAAAAATAGTATCACCATTTTCAATTAAACCGATTAGGCCACCAGCTGCCGCTTCTGGTGACACATGGCCAATAGAAAGCCCTGATGTACCACCTGAAAAACGACCATCAGTGATTAATGCGCATTTTTTACCTAAACCCTTTGATTTTAGATAGGTGGTTGGATAAAGCATTTCTTGCATGCCAGGTCCTCCTTGTGGGCCTTCGTAACGGATAACAACCACATCCCCAGCAATTACTTTGCCACTTAAAATAGCATTAACCGCATCATCTTGGCTTTCAAAGACATTGGCAGGACCTGTAAATGTTAAATTATCATCATCAACACCTGCTGTTTTAACAACGCAGCCAGCAATTGCGATATTACCAAATAATATGGCTAATCCGCCTTGCGTGCTGTAAGCATGTTCAAGTGAACGTACACAACCATTTGCACGATCATTATCGAGACTATCCCAACGACATGCTTGGCTAAATGCTTTTGTTGTGCGAATTCCAGCAGGACCTGCACGATAAAAATCAAGTACGCTTTGATCATTTGTTTGCATAATATCAAATTGTGCAAGTTGTTCTTTCATGGTCATATTTAAAATTGTTGGCGTGTCGCTATTTAAAAATCCAGCGCGCTCTAATTCACCTAAAATTGCCATGACACCACCTGCACGATGTACATCTTCCATGTGATATTTTGCTATTGAAGGAGCTACTTTACATAGTTGAGGTATACGCCGTGACATTGCATCCAGATCACTGAGTGTAAAATCAACTTCAGCTTCGTGTGCGCATGCTAAAAGATGTAAAACAGTATTGGTTGAGCCGCCCATTGCAATATCGAGCGCCATGGCATTTTCAAATGCTGCTTTGCTTGCAATTGAGCGAGGTAATACAGAATAATCATTTTGTTCATAATGTCGTTTCGTTATCTCGACAATTCGAGTACCAGCTTCTAAAAAAAGCTGTTTTCGATCGACATGTGTCGCAAGCATTGATCCATTACCTGGTAAAGATAAACCCAGTGCTTCAGTTAAACAGTTCATTGAATTGGCTGTAAACATTCCAGAGCATGATCCACAAGTAGGACAAGCACTACGCTCTACTTTATCAAGATCTTCATCTGAAACAGTTTGATCAGGACCCATTACCATAGCATCAACTAAATCAAGTTTGATTATTTGATCAGATAGTTTCGTTTTACCAGCTTCCATTGGTCCTCCAGAGACCATAATAATTGGAATGTTTAATCGTAGTCCCGCCATTAGCATCCCTGGGGTAATCTTATCACAGTTTGAAATACACACGATTGCATCAGCGCAATGCGCATTGACCATGTATTCAATTGAATCGGCAATCAAATCGCGAGATGGGAGGCTATACAACATACCAGAATGGCCCATTGCAATACCGTCGTCTATAGCGATAGTATTAAACTCTTTTGCAATAGCACCTGCATCCTCAACTGCACCTGCAACTAACTGACCCATATCTTTCAAGTGCACATGACCAGGAACAAATTGTGTAAATGAGTTTGCAATCGCGATAATTGGTTTTCCAAAATCGTCATCTTTAACGCCAGTAGCGCGCCATAATGCCCGAGCGCCTGCCATGTTACGACCATGAGTTGAGGTTTTAGAACGATAATCAGGCATTAGATGTTCCTTATAAAATGTTATTTGTTTAGTGTAACAAAATGATTGAATTTTAACTAAATATTATTACAGTAAAAAATGGAATAGAACAAAAATGATTGCTTATTTTTATTTGCGAAGTATTATAAGCGTGCTTCGAACCTGATACGGTCTTAGTAGCAAATAAAACACTGCGGTTGTTAAACAAAGAAAAACGTTAAGAAAAGGGATAAATGCTTACCTACCCTGGCAAATGATGGGTATAAAAATAGGCAGCAAGTCCTTTTTAAGAGAATTTGACACAATACTATTTTATTAAGCGCCCCTAAAAAAACTTATCTCGCATTATCACTTTGCCAATGATTAAAATATAACGTTCAGCCTTTTTACGTATGTATAAAAATGCAAAGGATTGTTTTATTGGGTAAATATCAAATAAAATAGGCCTATAATGTCAAAAAATCATTAACAAAAGAGCAAAATAATATTTTAAAGACCACAACTATTTCAAGATAAGATCGTCATACACTTTTGCGTAGTTGCAATGATACTGATGAGCCTTACCCAATGGATAAAACCCTAACGCAATTATTCGAAGCGCAGGTCGATAAAACACCGAATAATATTGCCTTGGTATTTGCAGAGCAGAAGCTTACCTATGGTCAATTAAATGAAAAAGTTAATCAATTAGCTCATGCTATTCGAGCGCATTATCAAGAAAATCTTCCTCAAGGTATTAAGGCCGATATACTGATTGGCTTATATCTAGATCGAAGTTTAGAGATGGTGATAAGTATTCTTGGAGTGCTTAAAGCTGGTGGCGCTTATGTGCCAATATCGCTAGAATATCCACAGCTGCGAGTGCAATATATATTGGACGATACACAAACGTCTCTTATTCTTACACAACCACATTATAAGCCGCAATTAAATAACTGGACTGCAAAACTCGATATTACGCCAGCGCTGTTATCCCTCGATGATGTAAGTGATCATAACCCAATAGTTAATTTAGCTCCTATTAGTACATCAAAAGATTTAGCCTATGTTATTTATACATCAGGGACAACAGGCACGCCGAAAGGGGTGCTGCAATTACATACAAATGTGGTGAGCTTATTCGAATCGACTGATAAATATTTTCAATTACGCATGAGGATACAGGGGTACTATTTCATGCATATACTTTTGATTTTAGTGTCTGGGAGTTATGGGGTGCTTTACTCTATGGTGGACAATTAATTATCCCCACAAAAAGTTTAACACAAGATACTTGTAAATTTGTACAGCTTTGCGTTAATTCACAGGTTACTATTTTAAACCAAACACCTGCCGCTTTTTACCTATTCATGGAGGAATAATTAAGCGCTACTGCAAAGTTTACTTGTCTACGTAATGTGATTTTTGGAGGAGATAAACTTAATTTATCACGGCTTAAATATTGGTGGAATTGTTATGCGCAAGATGCGCCACTCCTTGTAAATATGTATGGAATTACTGAGACGACTGTGCATGTCACTTATAAATCATTAAGCCCCAAAAATAATTTCAAAGCAGCAAATATAGGAAAACCCTTAAATGATTTAAAAGCATTTGTGCTAAATACACAAAAAAATCTTATGCCGATAGGCGCCCTTGGTGAGCTTTATATCGGTGGTGCTGGCCTTGCAAGGGGTTATCTCAATCAGGCTGAGTTAACCCATGAGAGTTTTATTGATAACCAGTTTGCGACAACTGATGACAAAGCTAAAGGTTATAACAGGCTTTATAAAACTGGCGATCTGGTACGCTGGCGCCATGATGGTAATTTAGAGTATTTAGGGCGTAATGATTGTCAGGTTAAAATACGTGGTTATCGTATTGAACTCGGTGAGATTGAAAGCGCATTAAGCGCATTAAAAGATGTTAAACATGCAGCAGTTGTTGACCTTGAAAGTGATAATCATAAATACTTAGCGGCTTATTTAATAAAAGCTTCCAGCATGGTAAGTGATATTGATATTGATATTGAGGCATGCCGAAATAGCCTAGCGCTTAAACTGCCAGATTATATGCTGCCTGCTACCTTTACTGTGCTAGATAGCATTCCACTAACTATTAATGGGAAACTTGACAGAAACTCTCTGCCAACACCAGAGTTTGTTAATGCTGATAAATATGTTGCCCCGCGAAATGAGCTTGAAGAGCAGCTTTGTAATATTTGGCAAGAAGTATTGAGCGTTAAAAAAGTTGGTATTGCTGATAACTTTTTCCGCATCGGTGGCGATTCTATAGTAAGTATTGGGCTGGTCTCCAAAATGCGCAGCGAAGGCTTTAGCTTACAAGTGAAAGATATTTTTGATGCGCCAACCGTTGCCCAGTTGAGTCGTTTATTAAACGCGCAGGCGACTCGCATAAAGATTAAAACTGAGCAGGGCGTGTTAACCGGCGCTTTTGATTTATTACCAATACAATCTTGGTTTTTTGCGCAAAAAATAGAAAATCCTCACCACTTTAACCAGACTTTTATAATTAAAATTCCAGGAGAAATCAAATACACGGAAATTGAACAAGCACTGCAGGCATTAACAGCGCAGCACGATATGCTACGATGCGTATCTTTAAAAAAAGAATCTTTAAAAACAACTAGTTACCAACAACAATACCGCGATAATACAGATGGCATGTGTGAGCCTTTATACGCATTAAATATAGCGGATTTAAATTCTGAGGAGCTTTGTAAAAAGCTTACGCAATTACAAAGTAACTTTAATTATATTAACGGCCCAACATGGCAGGCAGCGCACTTAACTGGTCATATCGATGGTAGAGCACGTTTATTTTTTGCCTTCCATCATTTAATTATCGATGTCGTGTCATGGCGGATCATTGCTCAAGATATTAAACAATTATTAACAAAGCAATTATTAACAAAGCAACTATTAACAAAGCAACTACTAACAAAACAAGTACTAACAAAACAAGCACTTCCACCTAAAGGCAGTAGTTATCGTCAATGGGTAAGAGCCGTGCAGCATTATGCGTTAAATCATCAAGATGAGCGTACATATTGGCAAGGCGTCTGTGCAGATCAGGCGGGCTTACCAGATTTAGGCACGGTTGCATATCATAAAGTTAGCTTATCAGTGCACCAATCAGATGTTTTATTACATCAAGGAAACCTTGGTTTTCATACGCAAATTAATGATTTATTACTAAGCGCCCTGGCAATTAGCCTTTTTGAAGTGCTTGGCAGTGATGTTAATCATGTGACACTTGAAGGCCATTGCCGGGAAGTTATCGATGAAACACTTGATGTGAGCAATACTGTTGGTTGGTTTACCAGCATGTATCCGGTCAGGCTTAAGGCCCAGCAAACAATATCTGCGACCATCATTCACACCAAGGAGATGTTAAGCGCAGTACCTCATAAAGGGATTGGTTATGGCGCGCTGCATCAACAACAAGCATTTGCTATGACCCTCCCTAAAATAATCTTTAATTATTTAGGTCAATTAGGCGCACAAAGTGACAATGAAGAAAGCTCTACTTGGCAGGTTAGTCAAGAAGATGCAGGTGCGATGATAGCAAGTGACAACACCGATCATTTATTAGTTAATATTAATGGCGCGGTTCAAGCTGGTATATTAACGTTTAATATTGCCCCACGGTTATAAAGTATATTAACAGATGCATTTGAGGAGCACTTTCAAAGCGCTTTAGTTGAGGTTATTGAGCAAGCAGCGCTCAAGGAAAAAAGTGGCGGTCTCAACACGTTAAGCGACTTAAAAGAAATATATTTGACCGTGAATGAAGCAGCAAATGAGGCTCCTATTTTTTTTCTACCTCCAGGCGAAGGAGGCGCGGAAAGTTATTTAAATAATATAATCCCCAGATTAAAAGACAAAAAAATAATTCTATTTAATAACTCAAGTTTCGGAGTTCATATTCGTTGAAATTATAGCTTTTTCTGTTTTATTTTCCATCATATCAGTGCCTCTTGCCGTATTGTGAATTGATCCATTTGTAGCGCTTTCGTAAAAAAGCCAATAACAGTTTGATCGATCTTTTTTAAGATCTCTGATTTTTTACTTTCGGTTAAATTACCTATTTCATTGAGAGCGCCTGCAATTAATGCTTTAAATAAACCCCATAATTTACACCCAAAATTCAACGTCGTAAGGCTTTCTTCAAAGTCATTTCTAACCTCACTTAACTTGGCTCCCACTTGCTCTTCTTTTGCAAATAATAGTAAACAAAAACGCAATCCAGTTAGATGAATAGAAGCGATGTACGCACCATAGTGGCGGCTTTGTTCTTTTAAAAAACCAAGCTTTTGTTTCGCCTCTTTAAAGTAAACTTCAATTCCCCAACGTAGTGCATATATTTCAAGTATTTTTTCATCTTCAAGTAGGCTATCCGTTGATAAAAAGAGAGCCCAATCATTTTTGCTCGCTTGTTGTTTGGCTTCATTCATAGACCGAACGTACAGAAGCTTAACTTTAATCCATTGTGGATCTTTTTTAGTCTCAGTCGTTAAATTCAACTCAACAATAATTGATTTGCTTTGGTAAGGAATATTTTTTAGGTTATGCCATTGACCTTTGATATGTTGCTTATATAACTCTTCAGCACTCAGTAACTTACTCTCTCCATTTTCCATAAAGCGATACTTCATTTTATTTCGCTTCATTCGAACAATTGCTACAAGTGATTGTTCCACCGTCATTTTTAATATTCGTTTCGTTGCAAACCAAGCATCTGCTAAAAAATATTCGGCGTTAATACCATTGCGTATTGCTCTTGATATCATGTCGCAAACCATATCAGGTTTAGTTTGCTCTCTTGACTTTTCGTAACGTTTTGCTGCAATACTACGACCATCTTTAAACTGATAATCAGCAACCTGTCTGTCAGTTTTACTGATAAATATTTCATTATCAATCGGCGTAAATAACTCGTCATTAGCAAGGCCTAGCGTCACTATTTGTTGCCCATTGACACATCGAGCGGTTAAGTGATCGAAGTGCTTTGAAACACCTGGCATCTTTTTACCACGTCTGATTTTAACTGAATCATCGATAACAAAAGCATTCAATTTATTTCCTTCATGGGGCTTAAGTATTTTTTTTGCTGTCAATAATTGTAGCTTTCGCCAATCCAAGTTTTCATGGTTAATAAAATCGTAGAGGGCATCTTTTTTTGAGGATGAGAAACTCAATAACGCATCCCTTGAGAACATCGAAACAGAGTTTACTTTTAGCCAAACCCACAACATCAAGAGGTACACAACACTGTCAGCTGAAGTGCCAGATCGTTTGTTAAATTTTGCGCGTTTTAAGAGATCTTTAAAGCCAATGTTTTTCCATGTTGTACTAAACGTATTATCTATATTTAGATTTTGTTGATTAAGTAAATCCGCAGTAAGCGATGGTAAACCAAAATCATTTATGTCAGACTTCATTTTATGCCTCTTGTGTTTTTTTTATTGTCTAGTTAACAAGAATTATAACACAAGTAGGTATTTTATTCTTTTATATCAGCATGTTATGGTATTTTTATTGGTAAATATGAACTCCGAAACTTGAGTAATAACCTATACCATGAAAGGTATTTAAAAAACGATAATTCTAAAAATTATTATACTTATCAAACACTAGCCACTCAATACATTAAATATATTAAGAAGATACAGTCTAAAGGTCCTTATGAATTATTTGGTTGGAGTTTTGGTGGTGTGTTAGCTTTTGAAATAGCACGGCAATTGGAAAATAATGGTGATAATATTGCAAAAATAAGTTTAGTTGATCCAATATTTTAATTATAATATAGCAACTAAAGCGCAATGCCATGAATTTTCCCCATTGATAAACAGAAAATTACAAAAGAATATTAATACTAAGTATCAATGTACCCATGGTAAATATCGAACAAGTGCTAAAATAGTTTTATTTAAGTTTTCAAAAGTTGACAAGATAAAGTTGGAAGACATTGTTAAACAGGAAGATGAAAAATTATTGTATCAAGCTGATGATGCCCTTGCTTGTTATTACAATGAAATAATCGATAACCATATTAATGATTATGTGGATTGTAGCGCAATAAAAATAATACAATTAACCAGCACCCATTATACATGGGTCGATAATAGTAAAGATGTAGATTTTGTGACAAAAGCTATCATTCCAACAAAAAAAGTTTTAATAAAAAATGATTGCTTTTTTTTATTTGCTATGTATTATCAATGACCTTTTACCCTTATGAGGCCTTATTAGTAAATAAAAAATTGTGGCTGTTAAGCAAAGAAAAAAAGTTAAGAAAAGTGATAAATGCTTGCGTACACATGGCAAATTAGAGATATAAAAATAGGCGACAGGCCATTTTAAAAAGAAATTGACACAATACTGTTTTATTAAGAGCCCATAGAAAACTTATCTCACATAATCACTTTGTCAATGATCAAAGTTTACCGTCCAACTTATTTCTCTTGGCTAAAAAAGCAATGACTCATATTGCATTGGATAAATTTCAGATAAAACAGGTCTAGAATGTCAAAAAAATTATTAACAAAAGAGCAAAATAATACTTTAAAGACCACAACTATTTCAAGAGAAGATCGTCATACACTTTTGCGCAGTTGGAATGATACTGATACGCCTTATCCAATGGATAAAACCCTAGCGCAATTATTCGAGGAGCAGGTCGATAAGACTCCAAATAATATTGCCTTGGTATTTGCAGAGCAGAAGCTTACCTATCGTCAATTAAATGAAAAAGCTAATCAATTAGCTCATGTTATTCGAGCGCATTATCAAAATAATAACTCTCACGGTATTAAAGCCGATACGCTGATTGGCTTATATCTGGATCGAAGTTTAGAAATGGTAATAAGTATTCTTGGCGTGCTTAAAGCAGGCGGCGCTTATGTGCCAATATCACCAGAATATCCACAGTTGCGAGCGCAGTTTATGTTTGAGGATACACAAACCTCGCTGATTATTACCCAGCCACATTATAAGCAGCAATTAAATAACTGGATCGATGAACTAGATATTACGCCTACTATGTTAGCCATCGATGATGTAAGTGATGATAACTCAACGGCTAATTTAGCAGCAATTAATGGGCCGAAAGACTTGGCTTATGTTATCTATACGTCGGGGACAACAGGCAAGCCAAAAGGCGTTATGGTTCAACATTCAGGAGTTGTTAACAGAATAGTTTGGATGCAGCAAAAATACCCATTATCGAGCTCAAGCCGTGTTCTTCAAAAAACGCCCTATATCTTTGATGTGTCGGTATGGGAATTATTATGGGGTAATTTAACAGGCGCTACCATTATTATAGCGGCACCAGAGATTCATAAAGAGCCAGATAAGTTAAATGAATTGATCATTAAGTCTGGGGTAACGACTCTACATTTTGTGCCGTCAATGTTTGCATCTTTTTGTGATTATTTGCAGCAGTTGCAGCTTTCGTTTCCTAAAAATGTACAACAGGTATTTTGCAGTGGTGAAGCGTTAACCGTTAGTCATGTCGATAGGTTTATAAAAACAAATCATGACAGCACTTTATTAACGAACCTTTATGGGCCAACTGAAGTTTCTATTGACGTTACTTATTTTGATATTATTGAGTCGACTAATAAATTTATTCCGATTGGTCGCCCGATAAGTAACACTCAAGTTTATGTGTTAAATAAGCAACAAAATCTTGCGGCTATAGGCGCCACTGGCGAGCTTTATATTGGTGGAGCAGGACTTGCGCGAGGTTATCTTAATCAACCTGAGTTAACTGGTGAGCGCTTTATTGAGAACCCATTTGCCACACCTGATGATAAAGCTAAAGGCTATAACAGGCTTTATAAAACTGGCGATCTGGTTCGCTGGCGCTCTGATGGTAACTTAGAGTATTTAGGGCGTAATGATTGTCAGGTTAAAATACGCGGTTATCGTATTGAACTCGGTGAGATTGAAAGTGCATTAAGCGCATTAAAAGGCGTTAAACAAGCAGTGGTTGTTGACTTTGAAAATAATGGTCATAAATACTTAGCTGCTTATTTAATAAAAGCTTCCGGCATGGGAATTGATATTGATATTGATATTGAAATTGATATTGAGGCATGTCGCGATAGCTTAGCGCTTAAACTGCCAGACTATATGCTGCCTACTACCTTTACCGTGCTCGATAGCATTCCACTAACCATTAACGGTAAACTGGACAGAAAATCTCTGCCAATACCAGAGTTTGTAAATGCTGATAAATATGTTGCCGCGCGAAATGAGCTTGAAGAGCAGCTTTGTAATATTTGGCAAGAAGTATTGAGCGTTAAAAAAGTTGGTATTGATGATAACTTTTTCCGCATCGGTGGCGATTCTATAGTAAGTATTGGGCTGGTCTCTAAAATGCGTAGAGAAGGCTTTAGCTTACAAGTGAAAGATATTTTTGATGCACCAACCGTGGCTCAGTTGGGCTGTTTGTTAAACTCTAAGGCGACTCGCATAAAAATTAAAACTGAGCAGGGCGTGTTAACCGGCGGTTTTGATTTATTACCAATACAATCTTGGTTTTTTGTGCAAAAACTAGCAAAGCCTCAGTACTTTAATCAGGCTTTTATAATTAAAATTCCAGGGATGATAAAATACACGGAAATTGAACAAGCATTGCAGGTATTAACTGACCAGCACGATATGCTGCGCTGCGTATTTTTAGAAAAAGCATCTTCAAAAACAAAGAGTTACCAGCAACAATATCGCGATAATATAGATGGCATGTGTGAGCCTTTATACGCTTTGAATATAGCGGATTTAAATTCTGAGGAGCTAGATGAAAAGCTTACGCAATTACAAAGTAAGTTTAGCTATATTAACGGCCCAACATGGCAGGCAGCGCACTTAACTGGTCATATCGATGGTAGAGCACGTTTATTTTTTGCCTTCCATCATTTAATTATGGATGTTGTGTCATGGCGGATCATTGCTCAAGATATTAAACAACTATTAACAAAGCCATTACTATCAAAACAAGCATTAACAAAACAAGCACTTCCCCCTAAAGGCAGTAGTTATCGTCAATGGGTAAGAGCCGTGCAGCATTATGCGTTAAATCATCAAGATGAGCGTGCATATTGGCAAGGCGTCTGTGCCGATCAGGCGGGCTTACCAGCTTTAGGCGCTGTTGCATATTATAAAGTGAGCTTATCAGTGCACCAAACAGATGTTTTATTACATCAAGCAAATTTTGGTTTTCATACGCAAATTAATGATTTATTACTAAGCGCCCTGGCAATTAGCCTCTTTGAAGTGCTTGGCAGTGATGTTAATCATGTGACACTTGAAGGCCATGGCCGGGAAGTTATCGATGCAACACTTGATGTGAGCAATACTGTTGGTTGGTTTACCAGCATGTATCCGGTCAGGCTTGAAGCCCATAACACAATATCTGCGACCATAATTCAAACCAAGGAGATGTTAAGCGCAGTACCTCATAAAGGGATTGGTTATGGCGCGCTGCATAAGCAACAAGCATTTGCTATGAGTCTGCCTAAAATAATCTTTAATTATTTAGGTCAATTAGGCGCGCAAAGTGACAATGAGGAAAGCTCAAATTGGCAGGTTAGCCAAGAAGATGCAGGTCAAATGATAGCCAATGACAACACCGATCACTTATTAGTTAATATTAATGGCGCGGTTCAAGCTGGTATATTAACGTTTAATATTGCCTCACGGTTATCAAGTGTATTAACAAAGGAATTTGAGGCGCACTTTCATAGCGCTTTAGTTGAGGTTATTGAGCAAGCAGCTCTTAAAGCAAAAAGTGGCGGAGTTAACACGCCCAGTGATTACGCTGTTAAAGGGCTATCCATTGACCATTTAGACTTTCTTCAGCGCCGCCTCACTACCAATAAAATTGCAGCGATTTTCCCTGCTAATAGTTTGCAGCAAGGCTTTATATCTCATCATTTGCATTACCCAGAAGATGATGCTTATCGTGTGCAATTATTATTAGACTATAATGAAGCGCTTGATCTAAATTGTTACCAGCAGGCGTGGAGCTTAGCCTCACTGCGCTATCCTGCGCTGCGAGCTTGTTTTGATTGGCGTGATGGTCTTGTGCAGATCATAACTGCAGATTCGAGTATTAACCTTGATAATTTCACCCTCAAGGATATCAGTCATCTACCACAAGCTGCTCGCGCGCAGGAGATCATTAAAATTCAACAGCTCGATAGGAAAGTCCAGTTTGATCTATCGACGCCTGGCTTAATGCGCTTTACCATTATAAAACAACATGCAAACTTGGTGACTGTAATGCAAACAACTCATCATAGTATCAGTGATGGTTGGAGCGTCCCCATTTTATTACAGCAAGTACATGAGTACTACAATCAGCTTGTGGTAGGCATGCAGGTGCAAATAAAGGTTGATCGCGCGTTTGTTAATGCTCAGCATTACTATATTAAAGCAAAAAGCGCTGCTTTAGATCATTGGAAAAAAGCTAAAGAGCAGTTTCAGGCCGGCAATGATCTTAATTTGTTATTAACCACAACAGTTGATTTAGCGCAGCTAAAAACCATTGTGGAGCCATGCTCGAGTGAGCTTAGTATTAAGGGTGATTTATACAAGAAGTTAAAGCAAATGTGTCAAAATCAGGCAATAACATTGAATGTTGCCGTGCAATTTGCCTGGCATAAATTATTACATATTTATAGCGGTGATGAGCAAACGATTGTCGGCACAACCGTTGCAGGTCGCGACCTTCCCGTTGACGGTATTGAAAGTAGTGTCGGATTATATATTAATACTCTGCCACTTACGGTTGATTGGGATAATAGCATCAGCGTCTCGGCAATCTTAAATAATATCCAAAAAAGTATCGCAGAGCTTAACAGTTACAGTAATGTCTGTTTGGCCGATTTACAATCAAATGGGCAGCGATTATTTCATAGCCTGTTTGTTTTTGAAAATTATCCGAGCCCTATTGATACAAATACATCAGGGATAGAAAATCATTTAACGTTTCGAGCAGCTATTGAGAAAACTGATTATCCTCTTTCAGTGACGGCCTATGAGGAAAATGAGAGCTTGGTTGTCAAGCTACATTATAGCGAAGAATGGCTTCGTCAAAATAAAGCCAGGCGGTTATTAAATCAAATACAATTAATATTAGCCTCTATTGCTAAAAATACTGATCAATCACATCAACAAATCTCTTTACTGGATGATTGTGAGCGCAACACGTTGTTACATACTTGGAATGATACGTATTCTCATTACCCAATGGATAAAACCATCTGGCAATTATTCGAGGAGCAGGTCGATAAAACACCAAATAATGTAGCCCTAGTATTTGAGGAGGAGTCTCTTACCTATAGTCAATTAAATCAGCGAGCTAATCAATTAGCTCATGCTATTCGAGCGTATTATCAAAATAAAAACTCTCAAGGTATTAAAGCCGATACACTGATTGGCTTATATCTTGATCGAAGTTTAGATATGGTGATAAGTATTCTTGGCGTGCTTAAAGCTGGTGGCGCTTATGTGCCGATATCACCAGAATATCCACAGCTGCGAGTACGCTTTATGTTGGACGATACACAAACTTCACTTGTAATTACCCAGCAGCATTATAAGCCGCAATTAAATAACTGGAGCGCAAAACTCGATATTACGCCTACGCTGTTAGCCATCGATGATGTAAGTGATGATAACCCAATAGTTAATTTAGAACCCATTAGTACATCAAAAGACTTAGCCTATGTCATCTATACCTCTGGTACAACAGGCACTCCGAAAGGGGTGTTGCAATTACATACAAATGTGGTGAGCTTATTCGAATCGACTGATAAATATTTTCAATTTACGCATAAGGATACATGGGTATTATTTCATGAATACACTTTTGATTTTAGTGTCTGGGAATTATGGGGCGCTTTACTCTATGGTGGACAGTTAATTATCCCCACAAAAAGTTTAACACAAGATACTTGTAAATTTGTACAGCTTTGCGTTAATTCACAGGTTACTATTTTAAACCAAACACCTGCAGCTTTTTACCTATTTATCGAGGAATCATTAAGCGCTGCTGCAAAGTTTCCTTGCCTGCGTAATGTGATTTTTGGAGGAGATAAACTTAATTTATCACTACTTAAACCTTGGTGGAATTGTTATGCGCAAGATGCGCCACTCCTTGTAAATATGTATGGAATTACTGAGACGACAGTACATGTTACTTATAAATCATTAAGCCCCAAAAATAATTTAAAAGCAGCAAATATAGGGAAACCCTTAAATGATTTAAAAGCATTTGTGCTAAATACACAAAAAAATCTTGTGCCGATAGGTGCCCCTGGTGAGCTTTATATCGGTGGAGCTGGCCTTGCAAGGGGTTATCTCAATCAGGCTGAGTTAACCAATGAACGTTTTATTGATAACCCATTTGCCACAACTGATGATAAAGCTAAAGGTTATAACAGGCTTTATAAAACCGGCGATCTGGTTCGCTGGCGCGATGATGGTAACTTAGAGTATTTAGGGCGTAATGATTGTCAGGTTAAAATACGCGGTTATCGTATTGAACTAGGTGAGATTGAAAGTGCATTAAGCGCATTAAAAGATGTTAAACATGCAGTAGTTGTTGACCTTGAAAAGGATGGTCATAAATATCTAGCTGCCTATTTAATAAAAGCTTCCAGCATGGTAAGTGATATTGATATTGATATTGATATTGAAGCATGTCGCGATAGCTTAGCGCTTAAACTGCCAGACTATATGCTGCCTGCTACCTTCACCGTGCTCGATAGCATTCCACTAACTATTAATGGGAAACTTGACAGACGCGCGCTACCAACACCAGAATTTGTAAGTGCTGATAATTATGTTGCCCCACGAAATGAGCTTGAAGAGCAGCTTTGTAATATTTGGCAAGAAGTGTTGAACGTTAAAAAAGTTGGCATTGCTGATAACTTTTTCCGCATCGGTGGCGATTCTATTATTGCAATACGAGTAATAGCTAAAATGAAATTGTTAGGGAAGTCTTTTTTTGTAGCAGATCTATTTTCTTATCCTACAGTCGCTGGCGTTTTATCTAAAGCAATTTTGACCACATCAAAAGTTAAATATATCCCATTTTCATTGTTAAAGTCGCCACAGTTAAAAAGAATTGCGGGCTTAGGCTATGTAAATCTTGTTGATGCATATCCTGCCACCTATTTGCAGATGGGAATGCTACTAGAATCATCACGTAGTATAGGCACTTATCATGATGTATTTCACTATCAGATCAGAGGGAAACTTGATGCCGCGTTACTCACTAAATTATTGCAAGGCCTTGTTAATCGGCATGAAGCATTAAGGACCACTTTCATCGATGATCAGCTATCAGGGTATATTGCACTGGTACTGCCTCATTTAGAAGTCGACATTGATTTTTATCACGCTGATAATTCAAGCCGCAGTCTTGTTGAACGTGAACATCAGAAATCGTTTTCGGCTGTTTCTGGCGCTTTATCTCGGTTTATTATTAGTGATGTTCAGGCAAAATATTTTCGTCTTACTTTTTCATTTCATCATGCAATTATGGATGGTTGGAGTGTAGCTTCCATGATGTCTGAATTATGCAGAGCGTATGTTAAAAAATCAAAAAACCTTGTTATGACGCATTCCATGCCATTGTATGGAGAATTTGCTCGTAACGAAAGATTCGCTTGTAGCAACGCAAATATTCAAACATTTTGGGTAGATTATTTAGCAAGTTATGAGGAGCCTAACGTATCTTTTTTTAAAGACGCTAAAGAGAACACTTCCCAGGTTAAATCTAAAAATTATTCATTAAGCAACAGAGAGTGTTCAGCGGTGCTTGAACTGTCAAATAGTTTGGAATGCACCGTAGATAACGTATTTCTCACTTTATTACACCATATTTTATGCTTGCTACAAAATACTAGGGACGTTGTGATAGGCTTGGTAGTAAATAATCGTTTAGAAGTTGAAGGGGGTGACCAATTACTTGGATTATTTTTAAATACCATCCCTTTCCGTTATATTTTGCCTGTTGAAGAGAGTGATGTTTATTCTCGGATCCAAAATATAGTGGCAGAAAAAAATAAACTATTAAATTATAAATCGCTGCCATTTGCTTTTATTAAATCTAAGTTATTGAATAACAAAAGTTTATACCATTGTGTATTTAATTATGTTCATTTTCATATCGCCGATGATGTTGACAATAATAATGATAGTGTGCTCCTTGGAAGAGGTGGGTATGAAAAAACAAATAATCCTTTAACGCTATCTGTTTCAAGAAGCAATAACAATTTTGACCTTCGTATATCATCTTTGCCAGAAGCTGTAGATGATGTTTTTTTAGAACAATTATTTATATATTTTAAAGAAAACTTAAAAATGCTCAGTATTGAGCATTTAAATATATCGAAACAATTTATCAATATAACAAAAAAAGATTGTCAGAGTTTACGCTTATACAATGATACGCATGCCCCCTACCCAATGGATAAAACCATCGCGCAATTATTCGAGGAGCAGGTCGATAAAACACCAAATAATATAGCCATAGTGTTTGAAGGGGAAGAATTAACCTATATACAGTTAAATAATAAAGCAAACCAGTTGGCTCATGCTATTCGAGCGCATTATCAAAATAATAACTCTCAAGGTATTAAAGCCGATACGCTGATTGGCTTATATCTGGATCGAAGTTTAGATATGGTAATAAGTATTCTTGGCGTGCTTAAAGCTGGTGGCGCTTACGTGCCAATATCGCCAGAATATCCACAGCTGCGAGCGCAATATATATTGGGCGATACACAAGCTTCACTGATTATTACTCAGCCACATTATAAGAAGCAATTAACCAAGTGGACTGCAAAACTCGATATTACGCCTACGCTGTTAGCCCTTGATGATGTAAGTGATGATAACCCAACGGCTAATTTAGCAGCAATTAATGGAGCGAAAGACTTAGCTTATGTCATCTATACGTCTGGGACAACAGGCAAGCCAAAAGGCGTTATGATTGAGCACAAGAATGTTGTTAATTATTTATATGCGTTGACAGAACATGTTGGAGACTTATTTAATCGAGTAGATTTTTCAGCAAATTATTGTTTTGATCTTTCGATTACAACCAACTTATGTCCCTTATTGGTTGGGAGTTGTATTTATATTTTTGGCAAAAACATCTCTGACATTGAAAGTTATTTACAACACATTAGGGCAAATGAAATTGATTTTGTGAAAACAACACCAAGTCTTGCATCTGTAATTTTCGCAAACACAGAAATTAAAGTAAAAACACTTTTATTGGGTGGTGAAATCTTATCTAAGCAATGTGTTGCACAGTTATCAAACAATGTTGACGTTATTTGTGATGAATACGGCCCTACAGAATCCACCGTAGGCGCATTGATTGCGAATGTACTTCCTTTAATGTCCAAGGGGATTGGTAAATCTTATTCGAATATCAAGTTATATAATTTATCACCATCATTGAGCCTACTTCCGATAGGCACGCCAGGAGAGCTTTATATTGGCGGAGCAGGACTTGCGCGAGGTTATCTTAATCAGGAGGAGTTAACTGGTGAGCGCTTTATTGATAACCCATTTGCCACACCTGATGATAAAGCTAAAGGTTATGACAGGCTTTATAAAACTGGCGATCGGGTACGCTGGGCCCATGATGGTAATTTAGAGTATTTAGGGCGTAATGATTGTCAGGTTAAAATACGCGGTTATCGTATTGAACTCGGTGAGATTGAAAGTGCATTAAGCGCATTAAAAGACGTTAAACAAGCCGTGGTTGTTGACCTTGAAAATGATGGCAATAAATATATCGCAGCTTATTTAATAAAAGCTTCCAGCATGGCAATTGATATTGATATTGAGGCATGTCGCGATAGCCTAGCGCTCAAACTGCCAGATTATATGCTGCCTTCTACCTTTACCGTGCTTGATAGCATTCCACTAACCATTAATGGGAAACTTGACAGACGCGCGCTGCCAACACCAGAATTTATAAGTACTGATAAATATGTAGCCGCGCGAAATGAGCTTGAAGAGCAGCTTTGTAATATTTGGCAAGAAGTGTTGGGAGTTAAAAGAGTAGGCATTGATGATAACTTTTTCCGTATTGGTGGCGATTCTATAGTAAGTATTGGGCTGGTATCTAAAATGCGCAGAGAAGGCTTTAGCTTACAAGTGAAAGATATTTTTGATGCGCCAACCGTGGCTCAGTTGAGCCGTTTATTAAATGAGTCTAACACCCGCATAAAAATTAAAACTGAGCAGGGCGTGTTAACCGGCGCTTTTGATTTATTACCAATACAAGCTGCATTTTTTGCGCAAAAACTAGCAAAGCCTCAGCACTTTAATCAGTCTTTTATAATTAAAATTCCAGGGGAAATTAAATACGCTGAAATTGAAAACTCATTGCAGGCATTAACTGACCAGCACGATATGCTGCGCTGCGTATTTTTAAAAAAAGCATCTTCAAAAACAAAGAGTTACCAGCAACAATACCGCGACAATATAGATGGCATGTGTGAGCCTTTATACGCATTAAATATAGCTGGTTTAAATTCTGAAGAGCTTGATGAAAAGCTTACACAACTACAAAGTAACTTTAGCTATATTAAAGGTCCAACATGGCAAGCAGCGCACTTAACAGGGCACCGTGATGGCTGCGCTCGTTTATTTTTTGCCTTCCATCATTTAATTATCGATGTCGTATCATGGCGAATAATTGCTCAAGATATTAAGCAATTATTAACAAAGCAACTATTAACAAAGCAACTACTAACAAAACAACTACTAACAAAACAAGCACTTCCCCCTAAAGGCAGTAGTTATCGTCAATGGGTAAGAGCCGTGCAGCATTATGCGTTAAATCATCAAGATGAGCGTGCATATTGGCAAGGCGTCTGTACAGATCAGGCGGGCTTACCAGCTTTAGGCACGGTTGCATATCATACAGTTAGCCTATCAGTAGAGCAAACAGATATTTTATTACATCAAGCAAACCTTGGTTTTCATACGCAAATTAATGATTTATTACTGAGCGCCTTGGCAATTAGCCTTTTTGAAGTGTTTGGCAGTGATGTTAATCATGTGACACTTGAAGGCCATGGCCGGGAAGTCATCGATGAAACACTTGATGTGAGCAATACTGTTGGTTGGTTTACCAGCATGTATCCGGTCAGGCTTAAGGCGCATAACACAATATCAGCGACCATCATTCACACCAAGGAGATGTTAAGCGCAGTACCTCATAAAGGGATTGGTTATGGCGCTCTGCATCAACAACAAGCATTTGCTATGAGCCTGCCTAAAATAAGCTTTAATTATTTAGGTCAATTAGGCGCGCAAAGTGATAATGAGGAAAGCTCTACTTGGCAGATTAGTCAAGAAGATGCAGGTCAAATGATAGCAAGTGACAACACCGAACACTTATTAGTTAATATTAATGGCGCGGTCCAGGGTGGTATATTAACGTTTAATATTGCCTCACGGTTATCAAGTATATTAACAGATGCATTTGAGGAGCACTTTCATAGCGCTTTAGTTGAGGTTATTGAGCAAGCAGCTCTTAAAGCAAAAAATGGCGGAGTTAACACGCCCAGTGATTACGCTGTTAAAGGGCTATCCATTGACCATTTAGACTTTCTTGAGCGCCGTCTGACTACCAATAAAATTGCAGAGATTTTCCCTGCAAATAGCTTGCAGCAAGGCTTTATATCTCATCATTTGCATTACCCAGAAGATGATGCTTATCGAGTGCAATTATTATTAGACTATAATGAAGCGCTTGATCTAAATTGTTACCAGCAGGCGTGGAGCTTAGCCTCACAGCGCTATCCTGCGCTGCGAGCTTGTTTTGATTGGCGTGATGGTCTTGTGCAGATCATAACGGCAGATTCGAGTATTAACCTTGATAATTTCACCCTCAAGGATATCAGTCATCTACCACAAGCTGCTCGCGCGCAAGAGATCATTAAAATTCAAAAGCTCGATAGAAAAGTTCCTTTTGATTTATCGACACCTGGCTTAATGCGCTTTACCTTGATAAAACAACATGCAAAGTTGGTGACTGTAATGCAAACAACTCATCATAGTATCAGTGATGGTTGGAGCGGCCCCATTTTATTACAGCAAGTACATGAGTACTACAATCAGCTTGTGCTAGGCATGCAGGTGCAAATAAAGGTCGAGCGCGCATTTGTTAATGCGCAGCACTACTATATTAAAGAAAAAAGCGCTGCTTTAGATCATTGGAAAAAAGCTAAAGAGCGGTTTCAGGCCGCCAATGATCTTAATTTTTTATTCACCACGCCAGTTGATTTAGCGCAGCTAAAAACAATTGCAGAGCCATGCGCGAGTGAGCTTATTATTAAGGGTGATTTATACAAGCAATTAAAACAAATGTGTCAAAATCAGGCAATAACCTTAAATGTTGCCTTGCAATTTGCTTGGCATAAATTATTACATATTTATAGCGGTGATGAGCAAACGATTGTCGGCACAACCGTCTCAGGTCGCGACCTTCCCGTTGACGGCATTGAAAGTAGTGTCGGATTATATATTAATACATTGCCACTTACTGTTGATTGGGATAATAGCATCAGTGTCTCGGCAATCTTAAACAATATTCAAAAAAGTATCGCAGAGCTGAACAGTTACAGTAATGTCTGTTTGGCAGATTTACAAACAAATGGTCAGAGACTTTTTCATAGCCTGTTTGTTTTTGAAAATTATCCTAGCCCTATTGATACAAATACATCAGGGATAGAAAATCATTTAACGTTTCGAGCCGCTATTGAGAAAACTGATTATCCTCTTTCAGTGACGGCCTATGAGAAAAATGAAAGCTTGGTTGTCAAGCTACATTATAGCGAAGAATGGCTTCGTCAAAATCAAGCCAGGCGGTTATTAAATCAAATACAATTAATATTAGCCTCTATTGCTAAAAATACGGATCACTCGCATCAACAAATCTCTTTAATGGATGATTTAGAGCGCCACACGCTTTACATACTTGGAATGATACCGTAGCGCCCTACCCAATGGATAAAACCCTAGCGCAATTATTCGAGGAGCAGGTCGATAAAACACCTGATAATATTGCATTGGTATTTGAGAGGAGTTTCTTACCTATCGTCAATTAAATGAAATCGCTAATCAATTAGCTCATGCTATTCGAGCGCATTATCAAAAAATAATCCTCAAGGTATTAGGGCCGATACACTGATTGGCTTATATCTGGATCGAAGTTTAGAGATGGTAATAAGTATTCTTGGCGTGCTTAAAGCAGGCGGCGCTTATGTGCCGATATCGCCAGAATATCCACAGCTGCGAGTGCAGTTTATGTTTGAGGATACACAAACTTCACTTGTAATTACCCAGCCACATTATAAGCAGCAACTAAATAATTGGATCGGTGAACTCGATATTACGCCTACGCTGTTCGCCATGGATGATGTAAGTGATGATAACCCAATAGTTAATTTAGAACCAATTAGTACATCAAAAGACTTAGCCTATGTCATCTATACGTCTGGGACAACAGGCAAGCCAAAAGGCGTTATGGTTCAACATTCAGGAGTTGTTAACAGAATAGTTTGGATGCAGCAAAAATATCCATTATCTAGCTCAAGCCGTGTTCTTCAAAAAACGCCCTATATCTTTGATGTGTCGGTATGGGAATTATTATGGGGTAATTTAACAGGCGCTACCATTATTATAGCGGCACCAGAGATTCATAAAGAGCCAGATAAGTTAAATGAATTGATCATTAAGTCTGGCGTAACGACTCTACATTTTGTGCCGTCAATGTTTGCATCTTTTTGTGATTATTTGCAGCAGTTGCAGCTTTCGTTTCCTAAAAATGTACAACAGGTATTTTGCAGTGGTGAAGCGTTAACCGTTAGTCATGTCGATAGGTTCACAAACATAAATAATGACAGCACTTTATTAACTAACCTTTATGGGCCAACTGAAGTTTCTATTGACGTTACTTATTTTAATATTATTGAGTCAGTAAATAAATTCATCCCAATTGGTCGTCCGATAGATAACACCCAAGTTTATGTATTAAATAAGCAACAAAATCTTGCGCCTATAGGCGCCCCAGGCGAGCTTTATGTCGGTGGTGCTGGCCTTGCAAGGGGCTATCTCAATCAACCTGAGTTAACTGGTGAGCGTTTTATTGATAACCCGTTTGCCACAACTGATGATAAAGCTAAAGGCTATAACAGGCTTTATAAAACTGGCGATCTGGTACGCTTGCTCCCTGACGGTAATTTAGAATATTTAGGGCGCAATGATTGTCAGGTTAAAATACGCGGTTATCGTATTGAACTAGGTGAGATTGAAAGTGCATTAATAGCATTAAAAGACGTTAAACAAGCAGTGGTTGTTGACCTTGAAAATAATGGTCAAAAATACTTAGCTGCTTATTTAATAAAAGCTTCCAGCATTCCAATTGATATTGAAATTAATATTGATGCGTGTCGCGATAGCTTAGCGCTTAAACTGCCAGACTATATGCTGCCTGCTACCTTCACTGTGCTCGATAGTATTCCACTAACCATAAACGGGAAACTTGACAGACGCGCGCTACCACCACCAGATTTTGTAAATGCTGATAATTATGTTGCCCCACGAAATGAACTTGAAGAGCAGATTTGTGATATTTGGCAAGAAGTATTGAGCGTTAAAAGAGTGGGTATTGATGATAACTTTTACCAACTTGGTGGTAACTCTATCACAGCGATTCGACTTAGTGCGGCTTGCCGCCAGCAATTCAAGATAGATATTCCGCTTGCCTTGTTATTTGAGAAGAAAACAATTGAAGCATTGTCAGGCTGTTTAGATAAACTGCAGATGCTGGTTATTGCTCATGTAGAGCGAGATCAATATCCATTATCTTTTGCTCAAGAGCGGTTGTTATTTATCGAAAATTTTGAACAAGGCTCAAATGCATATCATATACCTTATTTTGTGCAATTAGCAGATGATGTCAATCTAAGCGCATTAACAGCGGCTTTTAATGTTGTTATTCACCGTCATCCAGTGCTTAACAGTGTTTATCGTCGTGATGAGCAAAATAAAGCTTACCAGGTACAGCTCGGTGCTGATATATCAATGCATATGCATGCATTAAATGACAGCCATGAATTATTAGCAGAGCTTAAAAAAGAGATATCACGCCCTTTTGATTTAACTACTGAGGCAAGTATTCGTCTGCATTGTTATGAGAAAAATGCGCGCCATTATTTACTGATGTTATTCCACCATATCGGCTTTGATGGCTGGTCTACTAACATATTGATGGACGAATTAGCGCAAGCGTATCGCGGCTTGTGTCAAGGAGTGGCGGCAATTCTCCCTAATCTGGATATCAGTTATGGTGATTATGCGCTCTGGCAACGTAGTTATCTGCAAGGAGAAAATTTAACCAAGTTATTAGATTTTTGGCAAACGCAATTATCAGGGTATGAGCAGCTGCAATTACCGACCGATTATCCTCGTCCTAAACAAATTAATTATCAGGGCAGAAATATAGATTTTCAATTAGATGCCAGTTTATCGGAGCAACTGCGATCGCTTGCCAAAGCTCGTGAGACAACACTCTATACCGTGCTGCTGAGCAGTTTTTATATCAGCCTATCAGCAATGAGCGGGCAAACCGATGTATTACTTGGCACTCCATCGGATAATCGAGATCATGCGCAAACGCAATCATTAATCGGTTTTTTTGTAAATACCTTGGTGCTGCGAGCCGATGTTCAAGCAACAATGACAATTGAGGAATTTATTAGCCAAGTGCATGGCATTGTCAGACAAGCCAAGGCTCATCAGCAGCTTCCCTTTGAGCGCTTAGTGGATGTGTTAAATGTTGAGCGAGACGCCTCACGTCACCCTATTTTTCAAGTGATGTTTGCCATTGACTCTTTCGATACGAGTAACCAGAGCAATAATGGCCTGCCGTTTGTGGCATCAGAGTTTGCAAGCTCAGATGATTTTTATCGCCCTGCAAAGTTTGATTTGAGTTTGTTTGTAGATGACAGCCAACCAGTTATTAAGGGCTCATTTAACTATGCACTGAGTTTGTTTAATGAAGAGACGATCAAACGCATATCAGAAATCTATCAACGAGTCTTAGTGGCTGTTGTTGCAAATCAACAGCTGCCTGTAGGTGAAATATCATTATTGTCAGATTTTGATCGCCATACTGTTTTACATACTTGGAATGATACGACTGCTCATTACCCAATGGATAAAACCCTAGCGCAATTATTCGAGGCGCAGGTCGATAAAACCCCTGATAATATTGCCCTGGTATTTGCAAAGGAGTCTCTTACCTATCGTCAGTTAAATCAGCGAGCTAATCAGTTGGCTTATGCTATTCGAGCGCATTATCAAAATAATAACTCTCAAGGTATTAAGCCCGATACGCTGATTGGTTTATATCTGGATCGAAGTTTAGAAATGGTGATAAGTATTCTTGGCGTGCTTAAAGCAGGCGGCGCTTATGTGCCAATATCGCCAGAATATCCACAGCTGAGAGTGCAGTTTATGTTGGACGATACACAAACTTCACTTGTAATTACTCAGCCACATTACAAGCGGCAACTAAATAATTGGATCGGTGAAATCGATATTACGCCTACGCTGTTAGCCATTGATGATGTAAGTGATGATAACCCAACGGCTAATTTAGCAGCAATTAATGGACCGAAAGACTTAGCTTATGTCATCTATACGTCTGGGACAACAGGCAAGCCAAAAGGAGTTATGATTGAGCACAAGAATGTTGTTAATTATTTATATGCGTTGACAGAACATGTTGGAGACTTATTTAATCGAGTAGATTTTTCAGCAAATTATTGTTTTGATCTTTCGATTACAACCAACTTATGTCCCTTACTGGTTGGGAGTTGTATTTATATTTTTGGCAAAAACATCTCTGACATTGAAAGTTATTTACAACACATTAGGGCAAATGAAATTGATTTTGTGAAAACAACTCCAAGTCTTGCATCTGTAATTTTCGCAAACACAAAAATTAGAGTAAAAACACTTTTATTGGGTGGTGAAATCTTATCTAAGCAATGTGTTGCACAGTTATCAAACAATGTTGACGTTATTTGTGATGAATACGGCCCTACAGAATCCAGCGTAGGCGCATTGATTGCGAATGTACTTCCTTTAATGTCCAAGGGGATTGGTAAATCTTATTCTAATATCAAGTTATATAATTTATCACCATCATTGAGCCTACTTCCGATAGGCACGCCAGGCGAGCTTTATATAGGCGGAGCAGGACTTGCGCGAGGTTA
Source organism: uncultured Psychromonas sp. (assembly GCA_963682165.1). Taxonomy (GTDB): domain Bacteria; phylum Pseudomonadota; class Gammaproteobacteria; order Enterobacterales; family Psychromonadaceae; genus Psychromonas. The sequence goes on from OY821666.1 coordinate 1,077,391, forward strand.
TCTCAATCAACATGAGTTAACCAATGAACGTTTTATTGATAACCCGTTTGCCACACCTGATGATAAAGCTAAAGGTTATGACAGGCTTTATAAAACCGGCGATCTGGTTCGTTGGGACCAAAATGGTAACTTAGAATATTTAGGGCGTAATGATTGTCAGGTTAAAATACGCGGTTATCGTATTGAACTGGGTGAAATTGAAAGTGTATTAAGCGCATTAAAAGACGTTAAACAAGCCGTAGTTGTTGACCTTGAAAATGAGGGTAATAAATACTTAGCTGCTTATTTAATAAAAGCTTCCAGCATGGCAAATGATATTGATATTGAGGCATGTCGCGATAGCTTATCTCTTAAACTGCCAGATTATATGCTGCCTTCTACCTTTACCGTGCTCGATAGCATTCCACTAACCATTAACGGGAAACTTGACAGAGGCGCGCTGCCAATACCAGAATTTATAAATGCTGATAAATATGTTGCCGCGCGAAATGAGCTTGAAGAGCAACTTTGTAATATTTGGCAAGAAGTGTTGGGGGTTAAAAGAGTAGGTATTGATGATAACTTTTTCCGCATCGGTGGCGATTCTATAGTAAGTATTGGGCTGGTCTCTAAAATGCGCAGAGAAGGCTTTAGCTTACAAGTGAAAGATATTTTTGATGCGCCAACCGTTGCTCAGTTGAGCCGTTTATTAAACGCGCAGGCAACTTACTTAAAAATTAAAACTGAGCAGGGCGTGTTAACAGGCTCTTTTGATTTATTACCAATACAAGACTCATTTTTTGCGCAAAAACTAGCAAATCCTCACCACTTTAACCAGGCTTTTATAATTAAAATTCCAGGAGAAATCAAATACACGGAAATTGAAAAAGCATTGCAGGTATTAACTGCGCAGCACGATATGCTGCGCTGCGTATTTTTAGAAAAATCATTTTCAAAAACAAAAAGTTACCAGCAACAATACCGCGACAATATAGATGGCATGAGTGAGCCTTTATACGCATTAAATATAGCTGATTTAAATTCTGAAGAGCTAGATAAAAAGCTTACGCAATTACAAAGTAACTTTAGCTATATTAACGGTCCAACATGGCAGGCAGTACACTTAACCGGGCACCGTGATGGTAGCGCTCGTTTATTTTTTGCCTTCCACCACTTAATTATCGATGTTGTGTCATGGCGAATAATTGCTCAAGATATTAAGCAATTATTAACAAAGCAACTATTAACAAAAGAAGCACTTGCACCTAAAGGCAGTAGTTATCGTCAATGGATAAGAGCCGTGCAGCATTATGCGTTAAATCATCAAGATGAGCGTGCATATTGGCAAGGCGTCTGTACAGATCAGGCGGGCTTACCAGCTTTAGGCACGGTTGCATATCATACAGTTAGCCTATCAGTAGAGCAAACAGATATTTTATTACATCAAGCAAACCTTGGTTTTCATACGCAAATTAATGATTTATTACTGAGCGCCCTGGCAATTAGCCTTTTTGAAGTGCTTGGCAGTGATGTTAATCATGTGACACTTGAAGGCCATGGCCGGGAAGTCATCGATGAAACACTTGATGTGAGCAATACTGTTGGTTGGTTTACCAGCATGTATCCGGTCAGGCTTAAGGCGCATAACACAATATCAGCGACCATCATTCACACCAAGGAGATGTTAAGCGCAGTACCTCATAAAGGGAGTGGTTATGGCGCTCTGCATCAACAACAAGCATTTGCTATGAAGCTGCCTAAAATAAGCTTTAATTATTTAGGTCAATTAGGCGCGCAAAGTGACAATGAGGAAAGCTCTACTTGGCAGATTAGCCAAGAAGATGCAGGTCAAATGATAGCAAGTGACAACACCGATCACTTATTAGTTAATATTAATGGCGCGGTTCAAGCTGGTATATTAACGTTTAATATTGGCTCACGGTTATCAAGTGTATTAACAGATGCATTTGAGGAGCACTTTCATAGAGCTTTAGTTGAGGTTATTGAGCAAGCAGCTCTTAAAGCAAAAAATGGCGGAGTTAACACGCCCAGTGATTACGCTGTTAAAGGGCTATCCATTGACCATTTAGACTTTCTTGAGCGCCGTCTGACTACCAATAAAATTGCAGAGATTTTCCCTGCAAATAGTTTGCAGCAAGGCTTTATCTCACACGCGCTGCATTACCCAGAAGATGATGCTTATCGGGTGCAATTGTTATTAGACTATAATGAAGCGCTTGATCTAAATTGTTACCAGCAGGCGTGGAGCTTAGCCTCACAGCGCTATCCTGCGCTGCGAGCTTGTTTTGATTGGCGTGATGGTCTTGTGCAGATCATAACGGCAGATTCGAGTATTAACCTTGATAATTTCACCCTCAAGGATATCAGTCATCTACCACAAGCTGCTCGCGCGCAAGAGATCATTAAAATTCAAAAGCTCGATAGAAAAGTTCCTTTTGATCTATCGACACCTGGCTTAATGCGCTTTACCCTTATAAAACAACATGCAAAGTTGGTGACTGTAATGCAAACAACTCATCATAGTATCAGTGATGGTTGGAGCGGCCCTATTTTATTACAGCAAGTACATGAGTACTACAATCAGCTTGTGGTAGGCATGCAGGTGCAAATAAAGGTCGAGCGCGCATTTGTTAATGCTCAGCACTACTATATTAAAGAAAAAAGCGCGGCTTTAGATCATTGGAAAAAAGCTAAAGAGCGGTTTCAGGCCGCCAATGATCTTAATTTTTTATTCACCACGCCAGTTGATTTAGCAGAGCTAAAAACCATTGCAGAGCCATGCGCGAGTGAGCTTATTATTAAGGGTGATTTATACAAGCAATTAAAACAAATGTGTCAAAATCAGGCAATAACATTGAATGTTGCCGTGCAATTTGCCTGGCATAAATTATTACATATTTACAGCGGTGATGAGCAAACGATTGTCGGCACAACCGTTGCAGGTCGCGACCTTCCCGTTGACGGTATTGAAAGTAGTGTCGGATTATATATTAATACATTGCCGCTTACGGTTGATTGGGATAATAGCATCAGCGTCTCGGCAATCTTAAATAATATCCAAAAAAGTATCGCAGAGCTTAACAGTTACAGTCATGTCTGTTTGGCCGATTTACAAGCAAATGGGCAGCGATTGTTTCATAGCCTGTTTGTTTTTGAAAATTATCCGAGCCCTATTGATACAAATACATCAGGGATAGAAAATCATTTAACGTTTCGAGCAGCTATTGAGAAAACTGATTATCCTCTTTCAGTGACGGCCTATGAGAAAAATGAAAGCTTGGTTGTCAAGCTACATTATAGCGATGAATGGCTTCGTCAAAATCAAGCCAGGAGGTTATTAAATCAAATACAATTAATATTAGCCTCTATTGCTAAAAATACGGATCACTCGCATCAACAAATCTCTTTAATGGATGATTTAGAGCGCCACACGCTTGTACATACTTGGAATGATACCGATGCGCCTTACCCAATGGATAAAACCATCGCGCAATTATTCGAGGAGCAGGTCGATAAAACTCCTGATAATGTCGCCCTAGTATTTGAGGAGGAGTCTCTTACCTATCGTCAATTAAATGAAATCGCTAACCAGTTAGCTCATGCTATTCGAGCGCATTATCAAAATAATAACTATCAAGGTATTAAGCCCGATACACTGATTGGCTTATATCTGGATCGAAGTTTAGATATGGTAATAAGTATTCTTGGCGCGGTTAAAGCAGGCGGCGCTTATGTGCCGATATCACCAGAATATCCACAGCTGCGAGCGCAATATATATTGGGCGATACACAAACTTCTCTGATTATTACTCAGCCACATTATAAGAAGCAATTAAACAAGTGGACTGCAAAACTCGATATTACGCCTACGCTGTTAGCCCTTGATGATGTAAGTGATGATAACCCAACTGCTAATTTAGCAGCAATTAATGGACCGAAAGACTTAGCTTATGTCATCTATACGTCAGGGACAACAGGCAAGCCAAAAGGCGTTATGATTGAGCACAAGAATGTTGTTAATTATTTATATGCGTTGACAGAACATGTTGGAGACTTATTTAATCGAGTAGATTTTTCAGCAAATTATTGTTTTGATCTTTCGATTACAACCAACTTATGTCCCTTATTGGTTGGGAGTTGTATTTATATTTTTGGCAAAAACATCTCTGACATTGAAAGTTATTTACAACACATTAGGGCAAATGAAATTGATTTTGTGAAAACAACACCAAGTCTTGCATCTGTAATTTTCGCAAACACAGAAATTAAAGTAAAAACACTTTTATTGGGTGGTGAAATCTTATCTAAGCAATGTGTTGCACAGTTATCAAACAATGTTGACGTTATTTGTGATGAATACGGCCCTACAGAATCCACCGTAGGCGCATTGATTGCGAATGTACTTCCTTTAATGTCCAAGGGGATTGGTAAATCTTATTCGAATATCAAGTTATATAATTTATCACCATCATTGAGCCTACTTCCGATAAGCGCCCCAGGCGAGCTTTATATCGGTGGTGCTGGCCTTGCAAGGGGCTATCTCAATCAACATGAGTTAACTGGTGAGCGCTTTATTGAGAACCCATTTGCCACAACTGATGATAAAGCTAAAGGTTATGACAGGCTTTATAAAACTGGCGATCTGGTACGCTGGGCCCATGATGGGAATTTAGAGTATTTAGGGCGTAATGATTGTCAGGTTAAAATACGCGGTTATCGTATTGAACTCGGTGAAATTGAAAGTGCATTAATAGCATTAAAAGATGTTAAACAAGCAGTAGTTGTTGACCTTGAAAATGATGGCAATAAATATCTAGCTGCTTATTTAATAAAAGCTTCCAGCATGGCAATTGATATTGATATTGATAGTGATATTGATATTGAGGCATGTCGCGATAGCCTAGCGCTTAAACTGCCAGACTATATGCTGCCTGCTACTTTCACCGTGCTTGATAGCATTCCACTAACCATTAACGGGAAACTTGACAGACGCGCGCTGCCAATACCAGAGTTTGTAAGTGCTGATAAATATGTTGCCCCGCGAAATGAGCTTGAAGAGCAACTTTGTAATATTTGGCAAGAAGTGTTGAGCGTTACAAAAGTGGGTATTGCTGATAACTTTTACCAACTTGGTGGGAACTCTATCACAGCGATTCGACTGACCGCTGCTTGCCGCCAGCAATTCAAGATAGATATTCCGCTTGCCTTGTTATTTGAGAAGAAAACAATTGAGGCATTGTCAGGTTGTTTAGATAAACTGCAGATGTTGGTTATTCCTCATGTAGATCGAGCTCAATATCCATTATCTTTTGCTCAAGAGCGATTGTTATTTATCGAAAATTTTGAACAAGGATCAAATGCATATCATATCCCTTATTTTGTGCAATTAGCAGATGTCAATCTAAGCGCATTAACAGCGGCTTTTAATGTTGTTATTCACCGTCATCCTGTACTTAACAGTGTTTATCGTCGTGATGAGCAAAATAAAGCTTACCAGGTACAACTCGGTGGTGATATTGCAATACATATGCATGTATTAACCGAGAGTCATGAATTATTAGCAGAGCTTGAAAAAGAGATATCACGCCCTTTTGATTTAACTACTGAGCCAAGTATTCGCCTGCACTGTTATGAGAAAAATGCGCGCCACTATTTATTGATGTTATTCCACCATATCGCCTTTGATGGCTGGTCTACTACCATATTTATGGACGAATTAGCGCAAGCGTATCGCGGCTTGTGCCAAGGAGCTTCTGTAGTGCTCCCTCATCTGGATATCAGTTATGGAGATTATGCGCTTTGGCAACGTAGCTATCTGCAAGGAGAAAATCTGACCAAGTTATTAGATTTTTGGCAGCAGCAATTATCAGGGTATGAGCAGCTGCAATTACCGACCGATTATCCTCGTCCTAAACAAATTAATTATCAGGGCAGAAATATAGATTTTCAATTAGATGCGTGTTTATCTGAGCAACTACGATCGCTTGCCAAAGCAAACGAGACAACACTCTATACCGTGCTGCTGAGCTGTTTTTATATCAGCCTATCAGCAATGAGCGGCCAAACCGATGTATTACTTGGCGCTCCATCGGATAATCGAGATCATGCGCAAACGCAATCATTAATCGGCTTTTTTGTAAATACCGTGGTGCTGCGAGCAGGTGTTCAAGCAACAATGACCATTGAGGAATTTATTTCCCAAATACATGGCATTGTAACACAAGCTAAGTCTCATCAAGCGCTTCCCTTTGAGCGCTTAGTAGATGTGTTAAATGTTGAGCGCGACGCCTCTCGTCATCCTATTTTTCAAGTGATGTTTGCCATTGACTCTTTCGATACGAGTTACCAGAGCAAAAATGATCTGCCGTTTATGGCATCAGAGTTTGCAAGCTCTGATGATTTTTATCGCCCTGCAAAGTTTGATTTAAGTTTGCTTGTCGATGATAGTGAAGCGGTTATTAAGGGCTCTTTTAACTATGCACTGAGTTTGTTTAATGAAGAGACAATCAAACGGATATCAGAAATCTATCAACGAGTCTTAGTGGCTGTTGTTGCAAATCAACAGCTCCCTATAGGTGAAATATCATTATTGTCAGATTTTGATCGCCATACTCTTTTACATACGTGGAATGATACTGATGCGCCTTACCCAATGGATAAAACCCTAGCGCAATTATTCGAGGAGCAGGTCGATAAAACACCAAATAATATTGCCTTGGTATTTGAAGGGGAAGAATTAACCTATCGTCAATTAAATCAGCGAGCTAATCAATTAGCTCATGCTATTCGAGCGCATTATCAAAATAATAACTCTCAAGGTATTAAAGCCGATACGCTGATTGGCTTATATCTGGATCGAAGTTTAGATATGGTAATAAGTATTCTTGGCGCGGTTAAAGCAGGCGGCGCTTATGTGCCGATATCGCCAGAATATCCACAGCTGCGAGTGCAATATATACTGGGCGATACACAAACTTCTCTTGTGATTACCCAGCAGCATTATAAGCGGCAATTAAACAAGTGGAGCTCAAAACTCGAGATTACGCCAGCGCTATTAGCCATCGATGATGTAAGTGGTGATAACCCAATAGTTAATTTAGAACCCATTAGTACATCAAAAGACTTAGCCTATGTGATTTATACATCTGGGACAACAGGCACGCCGAAAGGCGTTATGATAGAACAATGTTCAGTATCTAACCTAATTTTTAGTCAAACATGTTGCATGAATTTTGATGAAAATGATGCCATTCTTTGGCTCGCTGATTATATTTTCGATGCCTCTGTTGAGCAGTTATTTTTATCATTGCTCAATGGCGCCATGTTACATATTCCAACCAAGTCAGATATTAAAGATGTAGGGGTTATTAAGCATAAAATTGTAGCGTTATCCATTACTTATTTGCATGCCACCCCTCAATACTTAAACGCATTAGGCGCACTAGAAGAGTCACATTATTTAAAAAGAGTGATGTCTGGAGGGGAGCGTATTTCTGCAAAATTAGTCGCCTGTTGGGGGGCGCTATTGACAAACGCTTATGGGCCGACAGAAGCGGCCGTTATTTCCATACAAGCGCCTAAATATGGTCAAGATGGCGTGCTTAACAGCATTGGTCGCCCGATAAATAACACTCATGCTTATGTGTTAAATCAGCAACAAAACATTGTCCCGATAGGCGCCCCTGGAGAGCTTTATATCGGAGGTGTAGGGCTTGCAAGTGGTTATCTCAATCAACATGAGTTAACCAATGAACGTTTTATTGATAACCCGTTTGCCACACCTGATGAGAAAGCTAAAGGTTATGACAGGCTTTATAAAACTGGAGATCTGGTACGCTGGCGCCCTGACGGTAACTTAGAGTATTTAGGGCGTAATGATTGTCAGGTTAAAATACGCGGTTATCGTATTGAACTCGGTGAAATTGAAAGTGCATTAAGCGCATTAAAATGCGTTAAACAAGCAGTAGTTGTTGACCTTGAAAAGGATGGCAATAAATACTTAGCTGCTTATTTAATAAAAGCTTCTGGCATGGGAATTGATATTGATATTGAAATTGATATTGAAGCATGTCGCGATAGCCTAGCGCTTAAACTGCCAGATTATATGGTGCCTGCTACCTTCACTGTGCTCGATAGCATTCCACTAACCATTAACGGGAAACTGGACAGAAAATCTCTGCCAATACCAGAGTTTGTAAATGCTGATAAATATGTTGCCGCGCGAAATGAGCTTGAAGAGCAACTTTGTAATATTTGGCAAGAAGTGTTGGGTGTTAAAAAAGTGGGTATTGATGATAACTTTTTTCGCATAGGTGGCGATTCTATAGTAAGTATTGGGCTGGTCTCTAAAATGCGCAGAGAAGGCTTTAGCTTACAAGTGAAAGATATTTTTGAGGCGCCAACCGTTGCCCAGGTGAGTCGTTTGTTAAATGAGTCTAACACCCGCATAAAAATTAAAACTGAGCAGGGCGTGTTAACCGGCGCTTTTGATTTATTACCAATACAAGACTCATTTTTTGCGCAAAAACTAGCAAAGCCTCAGCATTTTAATCAGTCTTTCATAATTAAAATTCCAGGGGAAATTAAATACGCTGAAATTGAACAAGCATTGCAGTCATTAACTGCGCAGCACGATATGCTGCGCTGCGTATTTTTAGAAAAAGCATCTTCAAAAACAAATAGTTACCAGCAACAATACCGCGACAATATAGATGGCATGTGTGAGCCTTTATACGCATTAAATATAGCTGGTTTAAATTCTGAGGAGCTAGATAAAAAGCTTACGCAATTACAAAGTAACTTTAGCTATATTAACGGTCCAACATGGCAGGCAGCGCACTTAACTGGTCATATCGATGGCAGCGCTCGTTTATTTTTTGCCTTCCACCACTTAATTATCGATGTTGTGTCATGGCGAATAATTGCTCAAGATATTAAGCAATTATTAACAAAGCAACTATTAACAAAGCAACTATTAACAAAGCAACTACTAACAAAACAAGCATTAACAAAACAAGCACTAACAAAACAAGCACTATCAAAACAAGCATTAACAAAACAAGTACTTGCGCCTAAAGGCAGTAGTTATCGTCAATGGGTAAGAGCCGTGCAGCATTATGCGCTAAATCATCAAGATGAGCGAGCATATTGGCAAGGCGTCTGTGCAGATCAGGCGGGCTTACCAGCTTTAGGCGCGGTGGCATATCATAAAGTGAGCCTATCGGAGCGACAAACAGATGTTTTATTACATCAAGCAAACCTTGGTTTTCATACGCAAATTAATGATTTATTACTTAGCGCCCTGGCAATTAGCCTTTTTGAAGTGCTTGGCAGTGATGTTAATCATGTGACACTTGAAGGCCACGGCCGAGAAGTCATCGATGAAACACTTGATGTGAGCAATACTGTTGGTTGGTTTACCAGCATGTATCCGGTTAGGCTTGAAGCCCATAAAACAATATCTGCGAGCATCATTCACACCAAGGAGATGTTAAGCGCAGTACCTCATAAAGGGATTGGTTATGGCGCGCTGCATAAGCAACAAGCATTTGCTATGAGTCTGCCTAAAATAAGATTTAATTATTTAGGTCAATTAGGCGCGCAAAGTGACAATGAGGAAAGCTCTACTTGGCAGATTAGTCAAGAAGATGCAGGTCAAATGATAGCAAGTGACAACACCGATCACTTATTAGTTAATATTAATGGCGCAGTCCAAGCTGGTATATTAACGTTTAATATTGCCTCACGGTTATCAAGTATCTTAACAAAGGCATTTGAGGAGCACTTTCACAGCGCTTTAGTTGAGGTTATTGAGCAAGCAGCTCTTAAAGCAAAAAATGGCGGAGTTAACACGCCCAGTGATTACGCTGTTAAAGGGCTATCCATTGACCATTTAGACTTTCTTGAGCGCCGCCTCACTACCAATAAAATTGCAGAGATTTTCCCTGCAAATAGCTTGCAGCAAGGCTTTATATCTCATCATTTGCATTACCCAGAAGATGATGCTTATCGTGTGCAATTACTATTAGATTATAATGAAGCGCTTGATATAAATTGTTATCAGCAGGCGTGGAGCTTAGCCTCACAGCGCTACCCTGCGCTGCGAACTTGTTTTGATTGGCGTGATGGTCTTGTGCAGATCATAACGGCAGATTCGAGTATTAACCTTGATAATTTCACCCTCAAGGATATCAGTCATCTACCACAAGCTGCTCGCGCGCAGGAGATCATTAAAATTCAACAGCTCGATAGGAAAGTTCCTTTTGATCTATCGACACCTGGCTTAATGCGCTTTACCGTGATAAAACAACATGCAAACTTGGTGACTGTAATGCAGACAACTCATCATAGTATCAGTGATGGTTGGAGCGTCCCCCTTTTATTACAGCAAGTACATGAGTACTACAATCAGCTTGTGCTAGGCATGCAGGTGAGAATAAAGGTCGATCGCGCATTTGTTAATGCTCAGCACTACTATATTAAAGCAAAAAGCGCTGCTTTAGATCATTGGAAAAAAGCTAAAGAGCGGTTTCAGGCCGCCAATGATCTTAATTTTTTATTCACCACGGCAGTTGATTTAGCGCAGCTAAAAACAATTGCAGAGCCATGCGCGAGTGAGCTTATTATTAAGGGTGATTTATACAAGCAGTTAAAGCAAATGTGTCGAAATCAAGCAATAACCTTAAATGTTGCCGTGCAATTTGCCTGGCATAAATTATTACATATTTATAGCGGTGATGAGCAAACGATTGTCGGCACAACCGTCTCAGGTCGCGACCTTCCCGTTGACGGCATTGAAAGTAGTGTCGGATTATATATTAATACTCTGCCACTTACGGTTGATTGGGATAATAGCATCAGCGTCTCGGCAATCTTAAACAATATTCAAAAAAGTATCGCAGAGCTTAACAGTTACAATAATGTATCTTTGGCAGATTTACAATCAAATGGGCAGCGATTGTTTCATAGCCTGTTTGTTTTTGAAAATTATCCGAGCCCTATTGATACAAATACATCAGGGATAGAAAATCATTTAACGTTTCGAGCCGCTATTGAGAAAACTGATTATCCTCTTTCAGTGACGGCCTATGAGGAAAATGAGAGCTTGGTTGTCAAGCTACATTATAGTGAAGAATGGCTTCGTCAAAATCAAGCCAGGCGGTTATTAAATCAAATACAATTGATATTAGCCTCTATTGCTAAAAATACGGATCACTCGCATCAACAAATCTCTTTAATGGATGATTTAGAGCGCCACACGCTATTACATACTTGGAATGATACGACTGCATCCTACCCAATGGATATAACCATAACGCAATTATTCGAGGAGCAGGTCGATAAAAACCCTGATAATATTGCCCTGGTATTTGCAGAGCAGAAGCTTACCTATAGTCAGTTAAATCAGAAAGCTAATCAATTAGCTCATGCTATTCGAGCGCATTATCAAAAGAATAACTCTCAAGGTATTCAGGCTGATACATTGATTGGCTTATATCTTGATCGAAGTTTAGATATGGTAATAAGTATTCTTGGCGCGGTTAAAGCAGGCGGCGCTTATGTGCCAATATCACCAGAATATCCACAGTTGCGAGTGCAATATATATTGGGCGATACACAAACTTCACTGATTATTACCCAGCCACATTATAAGCAGCAATTAAACAAGTGGAGCTCAAAACTCGATATTACGCCGGCGCTGTTAGCCCTCGATGATGTGAGTGATGATAACTCAACGGTTAATTTAGCAGCAATTAATGGACCGAAAGACTTAGCCTATGTTATTTATACGTCGGGGACAACAGGCACTCCGAAAGGGGTGTTGCAATTACATACAAATGTGGTGAGCTTATTCGAATCGACTGATAAATATTTTCAATTTACGCATAAGGATACATGGGTATTATTTCATGAATACACTTTTGATTTTAGTGTCTGGGAATTATGGGGCGCTTTACTCTATGGTGGACAGTTAATTGTACCTACAAAAAGTTTAACACAAGATACTTGTAAATTTGTACAGCTTTGCGTTAATTCACAGGTTACTATTTTAAACCAAACACCTGCAGCTTTTTACCTATTCATCGAGGAATCATTAAGCGCTGCTGCAAAGTTTCCTTGCCTGCGTAATGTGATTTTTGGAGGAGATAAACTTAATTTATCACGGCTTAAACCTTGGTGGAATTGTTATGCTCAAGATGCGCCACTCCTTGTAAATATGTATGGAATTACTGAGACGACAGTACATGTTACTTATAAATCATTAAGCCCCAAAAATAATTTAAAATCAGCAAATATAGGGAAACCCTTAAATGATTTAAAAGCATTTGTGCTAAATACACAAAAAAATCTTGTGCCGATAGGCGCCCCTGGTGAGCTTTATATCGGTGGTGCTGGACTTGCAAGGGGCTATCTCAATCAGGCTGAGTTAACTCACCAGCGTTTTATTGATAACCCGTTTGCCACAACTGATGATAAAGCTAAAGGTTATGACAGGCTTTATAAAACTGGCGATCTGGTTCGTTGGGACCAAAATGGTAACTTAGAATATTTAGGGCGTAATGATTGTCAGGTTAAAATACGCGGTTATCGTATTGAACTAGGTGAGATTGAAAGTGCATTAAGCGCATTAAAAGATGTTAAACATGCAGTAGTTGTTGACCTTGAAAAGGATGGTCATAAATATCTAGCTGCCTATTTAATAAAAGCTTCCAGCATGGTAAGTGATATTGATATTGATATTGATATTGATATTGATATTGATATTGATATTGATATTGATATTGATATTGAAGCATGTCGCGATAGCTTAGCGCTTAAACTGCCAGACTATATGCTGCCTGCTACCTTCACCGTGCTCGATAGCATTCCACTAACTATTAATGGGAAACTTGACAGACGCGCGCTACCAACACCAGAATTTGTAAGTGCTGATAATTATGTTGCCCCACGAAATGAGCTTGAAGAGCAGCTTTGTAATATTTGGCAAGAAGTGTTGAACGTTAAAAAAGTTGGCATTGCTGATAACTTTTTCCGCATCGGTGGCGATTCTATAGTAAGTATTGGGCTGGTCTCTAAAATGCGTAGAGAAGGCTTTAGCTTACAAGTGAAAGATATTTTTGATGCGCCAACTGTTGCCCAGTTGAGTCGTTTGTTAAATGAGTCTAACACCCGCATAAAAATTAAAACTGAGTATGGCGTGTTAACCGGCACTTTTGATTTATTACCAATACAATCTTGGTTTTTTGCGCAAAAACTAGCAAAGCCTCACCACTTTAATCAGTCTTTTATAATTAAAATTCCAGGGATAATAAAATACGCTGAAATTGAACAAGCACTGCAGGCATTAACAGCGCAGCACGATATGCTGCGCTGCGTATTTTTAGAAAAAGGATCTTCAAAAACAGCTGTTTATCAGCAACAATATCGCGATAATATAGATGGCATGTGTGAGCCTTTATACGCTTTAAATATAGCGGATTTAAATTCTGAGGAGCTTTGTAAAAAGCTTACGCAATTACAAAGTAACTTTAATTATATTAACGGTCCAACATGGCAAGCAGTACACTTAACAGGGCACATTGATGGTAGAGCACGTTTATTTTTTGCCTTCCATCACTTAATTATCGATGTCGTATCATGGCGAATAATTGCCCAAGATATTAAGCAACTATTAACAAAGCAACTATTAACAAAACAAGTACTAACAAAACAAGTACTAACAAAACAAGTACTAACAAAACAAGTACTTGCACCTAAAGGCAGTAGTTATCGTCAATGGGTAAGCGCCGTGCAGCATTATGCGTTAAATCATCAAGATGAGCGTGCATATTGGCAAGGCGTCTGTGCAGATCAGGCGGGCTTACCAGCTTTAGGCGCTGTTGCATATCATAAAGTGAGCTTATCAGTGCACCAAACAGATGTTTTATTACATCAAGCAAACCTTGGTTTTCATACGCAAATTAATGATTTATTGCTTAGCGCTCTGGCAATTAGCCTTTTTGAAGTGCTTGGCAGTGATGTTAATCATGTGACACTTGAAGGCCATGGCCGAGAAATCATCGATGAAACACTTGATGTGAGCAATACTGTTGGTTGGTTTACCAGCATGTATCCGGTCAGGCTTGAAGCCCATAAAACAATATCTGCGACCATCATTCACACCAAGGAGATGTTAAGCGCAGTACCTCATAAAGGGATTGGTTATGGCGCTCTGCATCAACAACAAGCATTTTCTATGATCCTCCCTAAAATAAGTTTTAATTATTTAGGTCAATTAGGTGCGCAAAGTGACAATGAAGAAAGCTCAAATTGGCAGGTTAGCCAAGAAGATGCAGGTGATATGGTAGCAAGTGAGAATTCCAATTGCTTGTTACTTGATATTAATGGTGCGGCTCAAGCTGGTATATTAACGTTTAATATTGCCTCACGATTACCAAGTCTGTTAACACATGATTTTACGACATGCTTTCAAAGCGCTTTAGTTGAAGTTATCGAGCAGGCAACACTCAAGGAAAAAAGTGGTGGTCTTAACACGTTAAGCGACTTAAAAGAAATATATTTGACCGTGAATGAAACAGCAAATGAGGCTCCTATTTTTTTTCTACCTCCAGGCGAAGGAGGCGCTGAAAGTTATTTAAATAATGTAATCCCCAGATTAAAAGACAAAAAAATAATTCTATTTAATAACTTCTACCATGAAAGCTATTTAAAAAATGATAATGCTCAAAATTATTATACTTTTCAAACACTTGCCTCTCAATACATTAAATATATTAAGAAGATACAGTCTAAAGGGCCTTATGAATTATTTGGTTGGAGTTTTGGTGGTGTGTTAGCTTTTGAAATAGCACGGCAACTGGAAAATAATGGCGATACGATTGCAAAAATCATTTTAGTTGATTCCTACTTTAATTATAAAAAAGCAATCAAAGCGCAATGCCATGAATTTTCACCATTAATAAACAAAAAATTACAAAAGAATATTAATGCTAAGTATCAATGTAACCATGGTAAATATCGAACAAGTGCCAAAATAGTTTTATTTAAGTTTTTAAAAGTTGACAAAATTAAGTTGGAAGATATTGCTAAAGATACAGATGAAAAATTATTGTATAAAGCTCATGAGGCCCTTACTTGTTATTACAATAAAACAATCGATAACCACATTAATGATTATGTGGATTGTAGTGCAATCAAAATAATACAATTAACCAGCACCCATAATACATGGGTCGACAGTAGTGAAGACGTAGATTTGGTGACAAAAGTTATCATTCCAACAAAAAAAGTTTTAATAAAAATGATGTAAATAAAAAATGATTGCTTTTTTTTATTTGCTAAGTATTATCAACGCCCTTCTAACCTGATACGGTCTTATTAGCAAATAAAAAACTGCGGTTGTTAAAAAAGAAAAGAAAGAAAAGAAAGACAAGGGATAAATGCTTACCTACCCTGGCCAATGAGGGGTATAAAAATAGGCAGCAAGTCCTTTTTAAGAGAATTTGACACAATACTATTTTATTAAGTGCCCCTAAAAAAACTTATCTCACATTATCGCTTTGCCAATGATCAAAGTTTATCGTCCAAGGTATTTCTCTTGACTAAAAAGTCAATGACTCATATTACATTGGATAAAATTAATAAATGCCAAATAAAATAGGTCTAAAATGTCAAAAAAATCATTAACAAAAGAGCAAAATAATACTTTAAAGACCACAACTATTTCAAGAGAAGATCGTCATACACTTTTGCGCAGTTGCAATGATACTGATGCGCCTTACCCAATGGATAAAACCATAACGCAATTATTCGAAGCGCAGGTCGATA
Source organism: uncultured Psychromonas sp. (assembly GCA_963682165.1). Lineage (GTDB taxonomy): Bacteria > Pseudomonadota > Gammaproteobacteria > Enterobacterales > Psychromonadaceae > Psychromonas. The sequence continues at coordinate 1,093,219 of OY821666.1, forward strand.
AAACACCGAATAATATTGCCTTGGTGTTTGAAGGGGAAGAATTAACCTATCGGCAATTAAATGAAAAAGCAAATCAATTAGCTCATACTATTCGAGCGCATTATCAAAATAATAACTCGAAAGGTATTAAGCCAGATACACTGATTGGCTTATATCTAGATCGAAGTTTAGAGATGGTAATAAGTATTCTGGGCGTGCTTAAAGCAGGCGGCGCTTATGTGCCTATATCACCAGAATATCCACAGCTGCGAGTGAAGTTTATGTTTGAGGATACACAAACGTCTCTTATTATTACCCAAGAACATTATAAGCCGCAATTAAATAAGTGGACTGCAAAACTCGACCTTGTGGCAAATCTTTTAGCCATCGATGATGTAAGTGATGATAACACAACGGCTAATTTAGCAGCAATTAATGGACCGAAAGACTTAGCTTATGTTATTTATACGTCGGGGACAACAGGCACCCCAAAAGGCGTTATGGTTCAACATTCAGGAGTTGTTAACAGAATAGTTTGGATGCAGCAAAAATACCCATTATCGAGCTCAAGCCGTGTTCTTCAAAAAACGCCCTATATCTTTGATGTGTCGGTATGGGAATTATTATGGGGTAATTTAACAGGCGCCACCATTATTATAGCGGCACCAGAGATTCATAAAGAGCCAGATAAATTAAATGAATTGATCATTAAGTCTGGGGTAACGATTCTACATTTTGTGCCATCAATGTTTGCATCTTTTTGTGATTATTTGCAGCAGTTGCAGCTTTCGTTTCCTAAAAATGTACAACAGGTATTTTGCAGTGGTGAAGCGTTAACCGTTAGTCATGTCGATAGGTTTATAAAAACAAATCATGACAGCACTTTATTAACTAACCTTTATGGACCAACTGAAGCTTCTATTGATGTTACTTATTTTGATATTATTGAGTCGACTAATAAATTTATTCCGATTGGTCGCCCGATAAGTAACACTCAAGTTTATGTGTTAAATGAGCAACAAAACATTGTCCAGATAGGCGCCACTGGCGAGCTTTATATCGGCGGAGCAGGGCTTGCAAGGGGCTATCTCAATCAGCTTGAGTTAACCAATGATCGTTTTATTGATAACCCATTTGCCACAAATGATGATAAAGCTAAAGGTTATGACAGGCTTTATAAAACTGGCGATCTGGTACGCTGGGCTTCAAATGGTAACTTAGAATATTTAGGGCGTAATGATTGTCAGGTTAAAATACGCGGTTATCGTATTGAACTCGGTGAGATTGAAAGTGCATTAAGCGCATTAAAAGGCGTTAAACAAGCAGTGGTTGTTGACTTTGAAAATAATGGTCATAAATACTTAGCTGCCTATTTAATAAAAGCTTCTGGCATGGGAATTGATCTTGATATTGATATTGAGGCATGTCGAGATAGCCTAGCGCTTAAACTGCCAGACTATATGCTGCCTACTACCTTTACCGTGCTCGATAGCATTCCATTAACCATTAACGGGAAACTGGACAGAAAATCTCTGCTAATACCAGAGTTTGTAAATGCTGATAAATATATAGCCCCACGAAATAAACTTGAAGAGCAGCTTTGTGATATTTGGCAAGAAGTATTGAGCGTTAAAAAAGTTGGTATTGCTGATAACTTTTACCAACTCGGTGGTAACTCTATCACAGCGATTCGACTTAGTGCTGCTTGCCGCCAGCAATTCAAGATAGATATTCCGCTTGCCTTGTTATTTGCAAAGAAAACAATTAAGTCATTGTCAGGCTGTTTAGATAAACTGCAGATGCTGGTTATTGCTCATGTAGAGCGAGATCAATATCCATTATCTTTTGCTCAAGAGCGGTTGTTATTTATCGAAAATTTTGAACAAGGCTCCAATGCATATCATATCCCTTATTTTGTGCAATTAGACGATGATGTCAATCTAAGCGCATTAACAGCTGCTTTTAATGTTGTTGTTCACCGTCATCCTGTACTTAACAGTGTTTATCGGAGTGATGAGCAAAATAAATCTTACCAGGTACAGCTCGGTGCTGATATATCAATGCATATGCATGCATTAAATGACAGCCATGAATTATTAGCAGAGCTTAAAAAAGAGATATCACGCCCTTTTGATTTAACTACTGAGCCAAGTATTCGCCTGCATTGTTATGAGAAAAATGCACGCCAATATTTACTGATGTTATTCCATCATATCGCTTTTGATGGCTGGTCTACTAACATATTTATGGACGAATTAGCGCAAGCGTATCATGCCTTGTGCCAAGGAACGGCGGCAATTCTCCCTCATCTGGATATCAGTTATGGTGATTATGCGCTCTGGCAACGTTCTTATCTGCAAGGAGAAAATTTAACCAAGTTATTAGATTTTTGGCAGCAGCAATTATCAGGGTATGAGCAGCTGCAATTACAGGCCGATTATCCTCGTCCTAAACAAATTAATTATCAGGGCAGAAATATAGATTTTCAATTAGATGCCAGTTTATCGGAGCAATTACGATCGCTTGCCAAAGCAAACGAGACAACACTCTATACCGTGCTGCTGAGCAGTTTTTATATCAGCCTATCAGCAATGAGCGGTCAAACCGATGTATTACTTGGCACTCCATCTGATAATCGAGATCATGCGCAAACGCAATCATTAATCGGCTTTTTTGTAAATACCTTGGTGCTGCGAGCCGATGTTCAAGCAGCAATGACAATTGAGGACTTTATTACCCAAGTGCATGGCATTGTCAGACAAGCCAAGGCTCATCAAGAGCTTCCCTTTGAGCGCTTAGTGGATGTGTTAAATGTTGAGCGCGACGCCTCACGTCACCCTATTTTTCAAGTGATGTTTGCCATTGAATCTTCCGAGACGAGTTACCAGAGCAATAATGGCCTGCCGTTTATGCCATCAGAGTTTGCAAGCTCAGATGATTTGTATCGCCCTGCAAAGTTTGATTTGAGTTTGCTTGTAGATGTCAGTCAATCGGTTATTAAGGGCTCTTTTAACTATGCACTGAGTTTGTTTAATGAAGAGACGATCAAACGCATATCAGAAATCTATCAACGAGTCTTAGTGGCTGTTGTTGCAAATCAACAGCTCCCAATCTGTGACATATCATTATTGTCAAAAATCGATAGGCATACTCTTTTACATACGTGGAATGATACGACTGCATCCTACCCAATGGATAAAACCATAGCGCAATTATTCGAGGAGCAGGTCGATAAAACACCAAATAATATTGCTATAGTTTTTGAAGGTGAAGAATTAACCTATCGTCAATTAAATAATAAAGCAAACCAGTTGTCTCATACAATTCGAGCGCATTATCAAAAAAATAATCCTCAAGGTATTCAAGCTGATACACTAATTGGTTTATATCTAGATCGAAGCTTAGAGATGGTAATAAGTATTATTGGAGTGCTTAAAGCAGGCGGCGCTTATGTGCCGATATCACCAGAATATCCTAAGCTGCGAGTGCAGTTTATGTTTGAGGATACACAAACCTCGCTGATTATTACCCAGCCACATTATAAACAGCAATTAAATAACTGGACTGCAAAACTCGATATTACGGCTACGCTGTTAGCCATCGATGATGTAAGTGATGATAACCCAACGGCTAATTTAGCAGCAATTAATGGGCCTAAAGACTTGGCCTATATCATCTATACCTCCGGGACAACAGGCATTCCGAAAGGCGTTATGATTGAACAATGTTCAGTATCTAACCTGATTTTTAGTCAAACATGTTGCATGAATTTTGATGAAAGTGATGCCATTCTTTGGCTAGCTGATTATATTTTCGACGCCTCTGTTGAGCAGTTATTTTTATCATTGCTCAATGGCGCCGTGCTACATATTCCGACACGAATGGATATTCTAGATGTCGGCATTATTAGACAAAAAATTGTAGAGTTACGTATTACCCATTTGAATTATACCTCTAAATACTTAAACTCATTAGGGGCACTAGAAGAGTCACATTATTTAAAAAGAGTCATGTCCGCAGGAGAGTGTATTTCTGAGAAATTAGCCGCCTGTTGGGGTAATCTATTGATAAATGCTTATGGGCCGACAGAATCGACCGTTATTTCCATACAAGCGTCTAAATATGGTCAAGATTGCGTGATCAACAATATTGGTCGGCCGATAAATAACACCCAAGTTTATGTGTTAAATGAGCAACAAAACATTGTCCCAATAGGCGCCCCTGGTGAGCTTTATATCGGTGGTGCTGGCCTTGCAAGGGGTTATCTCAATCAACCTTATTTAACTCGTGAACGTTTTATTGACAACCAGTTTGCCACAACTGATGATAAAGCTAAAGGTTATAACAGGCTTTATAAAACTGGCGATCTGGTTCGCTGGGCCCAAAATGGTAACTTAGTATATTTAAGGCGTAATGATTGTCAGGTTAAAATACGCGGTTATCGTATTGAACTCGGTGAGATTGAAAGTGCATTAATAGTATTAAAAGACGTTAAACAAGCAGTGGTTGTTGACCTTGAAAAGGATGGTCATAAATACTTAGCAGCTTATTTAATAAAAGTTTCTGGCATGGTAAGTGATATTGATATTTATATTGATAAATGCCGCGATAGCTTAGCGCTTAAACTGCCAGACTATATGCTGCCTGCTACCTTCACCGTGCTCGAGAGCATTCCACTAACCATTAACGGGAAACTTGACAGAGGCGCGCTGCCAATACCAGAATTTGTAAGTGCTGATAATTATGTTGCCCCGCGAAATGAGCTTGAAGAGCAACTTTGTCATATTTGGCAAGAAGTATTGAGCGTTAAAAAAGTTGGTATTGATGATAACTTTTTTCGCATTGGTGGCGATTCGATAGTAAGTATTGGGCTGGTCTCTAAAATGCGTAGAGAAGGCTTTAGCTTACAAGTGAAAGATATTTTTGATGCGCCAACCGTTGCCCAGTTGAGTCGTTTGTTAAACGCGCAGGCGACTCACCTAAAAATTAAAACTGAGCAGGGCGAGTTAACAGGCGCTTTTGATTTATTACCAATACAATCTTGGTTTTTTGCGCAAAAACTAGCAAAGCCTCACCACTTTAATCAGTCTTTTATAATTAAAATTCCAGGGATAATAAAATCCGCTGAAATTGAAAAAGCACTGCAGGCATTAACTGACCAGCACGATATGTTGCGCTGCGTATTTTTAGAAAAAGCATCTTCAAAAATAAATAGTTACCAGCAACAATACCGCGATAAAATAGATGGCATGTGTGAGCATTTATACGCACTAAATATAGCAGATTTAAATTCTGTAGAGCTTTGTAAAAAGCTTACGCAATTGCAAAGTAACTTTAATTATATTAACGGCCCAACATGGCAGGCAGTACACTTAACCGGTTATCCCGATGGTAGAGCTCGTTTATTTTTTGCCTTCCATCATTTAATTATCGATGTTGTGTCATGGCGAATAATTGCTCAAGATATTAAGCAACTATTAACAAAGTCATTACTAACAAAACAAGCACTAACAAAACAAGCACTAACAAAACAAGCACTAACAAAACAAGCACTATCAAAACAAGCATTAATAAAACAAGTCCTTGCGCCTAAAGGCAGTAGTTATCGTCAATGGATAAGAGCCGTGCAGCATTATGCGTTAAATCATCAAGATGAGCGTGCATATTGGCAAGGCGTCTGTGCAGATCAGGCTGGATTACCAGCTTTAGGCACGGTTGCATATCATAAAGTGAGCTTATCAGTGCACCAAACAGATGTTTTATTACATCAAGCAAACCTTGGTTATCATACGCAAATTAATGATTTATTACTGAGCGCCCTGGTAATTAGCCTCTTTGAAGTGCTTGGCAGTGATGTCAATCATGTGACACTTGAAGGCCACGGCCGGGAAGTTATCGATGAAACACTTGATGTGAGCAATACTGTTGGTTGGTTTACCAGCATGTATCCAGTCAGGCTTAAGGCCCAGCAAACAATATCTGCGACCATCATTCACACCAAGGAGATGTTAAGTGCCATTCCCAACAAAGGGATTGGTTATGGCGCGCTGCATCAACAACAAACATTTGCTATGACCCTGCCTAAAATAAGTTTTAATTATTTAGGTCAATTAGGCACGCAAAGTGATAATGAGGAAAGCTCGACTTGGCAGATTAGTCAAGAAGATGCAGGTCAAATGATAGCAAGTGACAACACCGATCACTTATTAGTTAATATTAATGGCGCAGTCCAAGCTGGTATATTAACGTTTAATATTGCCTCACGGTTATCAAGTGTATTAACAGATGCATTTGAGGAGCACTTTCATAGCGCTTTAGTTGAGGTTATTGAGCAAGCAGCTCTTAAAGCAAAAAATGGCGGAGTTAACACGCCCAGTGATTACGCTGTTAAAGGGCTATCCATTGACCATTTAGACTTTCTTGAGCGCCGCCTCACTACCAATAAAATTGTAGAGATTTTTCCTGCAAATAGCTTGCAGCAAGGTTTTATCTCACACGCGCTGCATTACCCAGAAGATGATGCTTATCGGGTGCAATTATTATTAGACTATAATGAAGCGCTTGATATAAATTGTTACCAGCAGGCGTGGCGTTTATCCGCACAGCGCTATCCTGCGCTGCGAACTTGTTTTGATTGGCGTGATGGTCTTGTGCAGATCATAACGGCAGATTCGAGTATTAACCTTGATAATTTCACCATCAAGGATATCAGTCATCTACCACAAGCTGCTCGCGCGCAAGAGATCATTAAAATTCAACAGCTCGATAGAAAAGTTCCTTTTGATCTATCGACACCTGGCTTAATGCGCTTTACCTTGATAAAACAACATGCAAAGTTGGTGACTGTAATGCAAACAACTCATCATAGTATCAGTGATGGTTGGAGCGGCCCTATTTTATTACAGCAAGTACATGAGTACTACAATCAGCTTGTGGTAGGCATGCAGGTGCAAATAAAGGTCGAGCGCGCATTTGTTAATGCTCAGCACTACTATATTAAAGAAAAAAGCGCTGCTTTAGATCATTGGGAAAAAGCTAAAGAGCGGTTTCAGGCCGCCAATGATCTTAATTTTTTATTCACCACGCCAGTTGATTTAGCGCAGCTAAAAACAATTGCAGAGCCATGCGCGAGTGAGCTTATTATTAAGGGTGATTTATACAAGCAGTTAAAGCAAATGTGTCGAAATCAAGCAATAACCTTAAATGTTGCCGTGCAATTTGCCTGGCATAAATTATTACATATTTATAGCGGTGATGAGCAAACGATTGTCGGCACAACAGTCTCAGGTCGCGACCTTCCAGTTGACGGCATTGAAAGTAGTGTCGGATTATATATTAATACTCTGCCACTTACGGTTGATTGGGATAATAGCATCAGCGTCTCGGCAATCTTAAATAATATCCAAAAAAGTATCGCAGAGATTAACAGTTACAGTCATGTCTGTTTGGCCGATTTACAAGCAAATGGGCAGCGATTGTTTCATAGCCTGTTTGTTTTTGAAAATTATCCGAGCCCTATTGATACAAATACATCAGGGATAGAAAATCATTTAACGTTTCGAGCAGCTATTGAGAAAATTGATTATCCTCTTTCAGTGACGGCCTATGAGGAAAATGAGAGCTTGGTTGTCAAGCTACATTATAGTGAAGAATGGCTTCGTCAAAATCAAGCCAGGCGGTTATTAAATCAAATACAATTGGTATTAGCCTCTATTGCTAAAAATACTGATCAATCACATCAACAAATCTCTTTAATGGATGATTTAGAGCGCCACACGCTATTACATACTTGGAATGATACCGTAGCGACCTATCCAATGGATAAAACCATCGCGCAATTATTCGAGGAGCAGGTAGATAAAAACCCTGATAATATTGCCCTGGTATTTGCAGAGCAGAAGCTTACCTATAGTCAGTTAAATCAGAAAGCTAATCAATTAGCTCATGCTATTCGAGCGCATTATCAAAAGAATAACTATTATGGTATTAAAGCTGATACACTGATTGGCTTATATCTGGATCGAAGTTTAGAAATGGTAATAAGTATTCTTGGAGTGCTTAAAGCTGGTGGCGCTTATGTGCCAATATCGCCAGAATATCCACAGCTGCGAGCGCAATATATATTGGGCGATACACAAACTTCACTGATTATTACCCAGCCACATTATAAGCAGCAATTAAACAAGTGGAGCTCAAAACTCGATATTACGCCAGCGCTATTAGCCATCGATGATGTAAGTGATGATAACCCAATAGTTAATTTAGAACCCATTAGTACATCAAAAGACTTAGCCTATGTGATTTATACATCTGGGACAACAGGCACGCCGAAAGGGGTGTTGCAATTACATACAAATGTGGTGAGCTTATTCGAATCGACTGATAAATATTTTCAATTTACGCATAAGGATACATGGGTACTATTTCATGAATACACTTTTGATTTTAGTGTCTGGGAATTATGGGGCGCTTTACTCTATGGTGGACAGTTAATTGTACCTACAAAAAGTTTAACACAAGATACTTGTAAATTTGTACAGCTTTGCGTTAATTCACAGGTTACTATTTTAAACCAAACACCTGCCGCTTTTTACCTATTTATCGAGGAATCATTAAGCGCTGCTGCAAAGTTTCCTTGCCTGCGTAATGTGATTTTTGGAGGAGATAAACTTAATTTATCACTGCTTAAACCTTGGTGGAATTGTTATGCGCAAGATGCGCCACTCCTTGTAAATATGTATGGAATTACTGAGACGACAGTACATGTTACTTATAAATCATTAAGCCCCAAAAATAATTTAAAAGCAGCAAATATAGGGAAACCCTTAAATGATTTAAAAACATTTGTGCTAAATACACAAAAAAATATTGTCCCGATAGGCGCCCCAGGCGAGCTTTATATCGGTGGTGCTGGCCTTGCAAGGGGCTATCTCAATCAACCTGAGTTAACTGGTGAGCGCTTTATTGAGAACCCATTTGCCACACCTGATGATAAAGCTAAAGGCTATAACAGGCTTTATAAAACAGGCGATCTGGTTCGCTGGGCCCATGATGGGAATTTAGAGTATTTAGGGCGTAATGATTGTCAGGTTAAAATACGCGGTTATCGTATTGAACTAGGTGAGATTGAAAGTGCATTAAGCGCATTAAAAGATGTTAAACATGCAGTGGTTATTGATCTTGAAAAGGATGGTCATAAATATCTAGCTGCCTATTTAATAAAAGCTTCCAGCATGGTAAGTGATATTGATATTGATATTGATATTGATATTGATATTGAAGCATGTCGCGATAGCTTAGCGCTCAAACTGCCAGATTATATGCTGCCTGTTACCTTCACCGTGCTCGATAGCATTCCACTAACCATCAACGGTAAACTGGACAGAAACTCGCTGCCAACACCAGAATTTGAAAATGCTGATAAATATATAGCCCCGCGAAATGAGCTTGAAGAGCAACTTTGTCATATTTGGCAAGAAGTGTTGAGCGTTACAAAAGTGGGTATTGCTGATAACTTTTTTGGTATTGGTGGGAACTCTATCACAGCGATTCGACTGACCGCTGCTTGCCGGGAGCAATTCAAGATAGATATTCCGCTTGCCTTGTTATTTGCAAAGAAAACAATTAAGTCATTGTCAGGCTGTTTAGATAAACTGCAGATGCTGGTTATTGCTCATGTAGAGCGAGATCAATATCCATTATCTTTTGCTCAAGAGCGGTTGTTATTTATCGAAAATTTTGAACAAGGCTCAAATGCATATCATATACCTTATTTTGTGCAATTAGCAGATGATGTCAATCTAAGCGCATTAACAGCGGCTTTTAATGTTGTTATTCACCGTCATCCAGTGCTTAACAGTGTTTATCGTCGTGATGAGCAAAATAAAGCTTACCAAGTACAGCTCGGTGCTGATATATCAATGCATATGCATGTATTAAATGAGAGTCATGAATTATTAGTCGCGGCAAAAAAAGAGATATCCCATCCTTTTGATTTAACTACTGAGCCAAGTATTCGCCTGCATTGTTATGAGAAAAATGCGCGCCAATATTTACTGATGTTATTCCACCATATCGCCTTTGATGGCTGGTCTACTACCATATTTATGGACGAATTAGCGCAAGCGTATCGTGGCTTGTGCCAAGGAGCTGTTGTAGTGCTCCCTAATCTGGATATTAGTTATGGTGATTATGCGCTCTGGCAACGTAGTTATCTGCAAGGAGAAAATTTAACCAAGTTATTAGATTTTTGGCAAACGCAATTATCAGGGTATGAGCAGCTGCAATTACCGACCGATTATCCTCGTCCTAAACAAATTAATTATCAGGGCAGAAATATAGATTTTCAGTTAGATGCCCGTTTATCGGAGCAACTGCGATCGCTTGCCAAAGCTTGTGAGACAACACTCTATACCGTGCTGCTGAGCAGTTTTTATATCAGCCTATCAGCAATGAGTGGCCAAACCGATGTATTACTTGGCACTCCCTCAGATAATCGAGATCATGCGCAAACGCAATCATTAATCGGCTTTTTTGTAAATACCTTGGTGCTGCGAGCCGATGTTCAAGCAGCAATGACAATTGAGGAATTTATTAGCCAAGTACATGGAATTGTAAGGCAAGCCAAGGCTCATCAAGAGCTTCCCTTTGAGCGCTTAGTGGATGTGTTAAATGTTGAGCGCGACGCCTCACGTCACCCTATTTTTCAAGTGATGTTTGCCATTGAATCTTTCGATACGAGTTACCAGAGCAATAATGGCCTGCCGTTTATGGCATCAGAGTTTGCAAGCTCAGATGATTTTTATCGCCCTGCAAAGTTTGATTTGAGTTTGCTTGTCGATGATAGTGAAGCGGTTATTAAGGGCTATTTTAACTATGCACTGAGTTTGTTTAATGAGGTGACGATCAAACGCATATCAGAGCTATATCAACGAGTCTTAGTGGCTATGGTTGCAAATCAACAGCTCGCTATAGGTGAAATATCATTATTGTCAGATTTTGATCGCCATACACTTCTACATACTTGGAATGATACGACTGCATCCTACCCAATGGATAAAACCATCGCGCAATTATTCGAGGAGCAGGTAGATAAAAAGCCTGATAATATTGCCCTGGTATTTGCAAAGGAGTCTCTTACCTATCGTCAGTTAAATCAGCGAGCTAATCAATTAGCTTATGCTATTCGAGCGCATTATCAAAATAAAAACTCTCAAGGTATTAAGCCCGATACACTGATTGGCTTATATCTGGATCGAAGTTTAGAGATGGTAATAAGTATTCTTGGCGTGCTTAAAGCAGGCGGCGCTTATGTGCCGATATCACCAGAATATCCACAGCTGCGAGTGCGCTTTATGCTTGAGGATACACAAACGTCTCTTATTATTACTCAGGCACATTATAAGAAGCAATTAAACAAGTGGACTGCAAAACTAGATATTACGCCTACATTGTTAGCCCTCGATGATGTGAGTGATGATAACTCAACGGTTAATTTAGCAGCAATTAATGGACCGAAAGACTTAGCCTATGTTATTTATACGTCGGGGACAACAGGCACTCCGAAAGCCGTTATGATAGAACAATGTTCAGTATCTAACTTAATTTATAGCCAAACGCACAATCTGAATATTTATGAAAGTGATGCCATTCTTTGGCTCGCTGATTATATTTTCGATGTTTCTGTTCAAGGGTTATTTTTATCATTACTTAATGGCGCTGCGCTACATATTCCGAGTCGAATGGATATTTTGGATGTAGGCATTATTAGACAAAAAATTGTACTCGAGCGTATTACCCATTTAACTTATAGCGCTAACTACTTAAATACATTAGGCACAATAGCAGAGCCTCATTATTTAAGAAGAATTATTTCTGGCGGGGAGGTTATTACTAAAGAATTAGCCGCCTGTTGGGGTAATTTATTGATAAACGCTTATGGACCTACTGAAACTACAGTTATTTCCATACAAGCGCCTCAATATGGTCAAGATGGCGTACTTAACAATATTGGTCGCCCGATAGATAACACCCAAGTTTATGTATTAAATCAGCAAAAAAATATTGTCCCGATAGGCGCCCCAGGCGAGCTTTATATCGGTGGTGCTGGCCTTGCAAGGGGCTATCTCAATCAACCTGAGTTAACTGGTGAGCGCTTTATTGAGAACCCATTTGCCACACCGGATGATAAAGCTAAAGGCTATAACAGGCTTTATAAAACTGGCGATCTGGTACGCTGGGCCCATGATGGGAATTTAGAGTATTTAGGGCGTAATGATTGTCAGGTTAAAATACGCGGTTATCGTATTGAACTAGGTGAGATTGAAAGTGCATTAAGCGCATTAAAAGATGTTAAACATGCAGTAGTTGTTGACCTTGAAAAGGATGGTCATAAATACTTAGCTGCTTATTTAATAAAAGCTTCCGGCATGGGAATTGATATTGAAATTGATATTGAGGCATGCCGCGATAGCTTAGCGCTTAAACTGCCAGATTATATGCTGCCTGCTACCTTCACCGTGCTCGATAGCATTCCACTAACCACCAACGGTAAACTTGACAGAGGCGCGCTGCCAGCACCAGAGTTTATAAATGCTGATAATTATGTTGCCCCGCGAAATGAGCTTGAAGAGCAACTTTGTAATATTTGGCAAGAAGTATTGAGCGTTAAAAAAGTAGGTATTGATGATAACTTTTTCCGCATCGGTGGCGATTCTATAGTAAGTATTGGGCTGGTCTCTAAAATGCGCAGCGAAGGCTTTAGCTTACAAGTGAAAGATATTTTTGATGCGCCAACCGTGGCCCAGTTGAGTCGTTTGTTAAACGCGCCGGCAACTCACCTAAAAATTAAAACTGAGCAGGGCGTGTTAACCGGCGCTTTTGATTTATTACCAATACAAGACTCATTTTTTGCGCAAAAACTAGCAAATCCTCAGCACTTTAATCAGTCTTTTATAATTAAAATTCCAGGGGAAATTAAATACGCTGAAATTGAACAAGCACTGCAGGCATTAACTGACCAGCACGATATGCTGCGCTGCGTATTTTCAGAAAAAGCATCTTCAAAAATAAATAGTTACCAGCAACAATACCGCGACAATATAGATGGCATGTGTGAGCCTTTATACGCATTAAATATAGCTGATTTGAATTCTGAAGGGCTAGATGAAAAGCTTACGCAATTGCAAAGTAAGTTTAGCTATATTAAAGGTCCAACATGGCAAGCAGCGCACTTAACAGGGCACCGTGATGGCAGCGCTCGTTTATTTTTTGCCTTCCATCATTTAATTATCGATGTCGTGTCATGGCGGATCATTGCTCAAGATATTAAACAGCTATTAACAAAGCAACTATTAACAAAGCAACTATTAACAAAGCAACTATTAACAAAACAAGCACTTCCACCTAAAGGCAGTAGTTATCGTCAATGGATAAGAGCCGTGCAGCATTATGCGTTAAATCATCAAGATGAGCGTGCATATTGGCAAGGCGTATGTGCAGATCAGGCGGGCTTACCAGCTTTAGGCACGGTTGCATATCATAAAGTTAGCCTATCAGTAGAGCAAACAGATGTTTTATTACATCAAGCAAACCTTGGTTTTCATACGCAAATTAATGATTTATTACTTAGCGCCCTAGCAATTAGCCTTTTTGAGGTGCTTGGCAGTGATGTCAATCATGTGACACTTGAAGGCCATGGGCGGGAAGTCATCGATGAAACACTAGATGTGAGCAATACTGTTGGTTGGTTTACCAGCATGTATCCGGTTAGGCTTAAGGCGCATAACACAATATCTGCGATCATAATTCACACCAAGGAGATGTTAAGCGCAGTACCTCATAAAGGGATTGGTTATGGCGCGCTGCATAAGCAACAAGCATTTGCTATGAGCCTGCCTAAAATAAGCTTTAATTATTTAGGTCAATTAGGCGCGCAAAGTGACAATGAAGAAAGCTCAACTTGGCAGGTTAGCCAAGAAGATGCAGGTCAGATGATAGCAAGTGAAAACGATGATCGCTTATTAGTTAATATTAATGGAGCGGTTCAAGGTGGTATATTAACGTTTAATATTGCCTCACGGTTATCAAATATATTAACAGATGCATTTGAGGCGCACTTTCATAGAGCTTTAATTGAGGTTATTGAGCAAGCAGCTCTTAAAGCAAAAAGTGGCGGGGTTAACACGCCCAGTGATTACGCTGTTAAAGGGCTATCCATTGACCATTTAGACTTTCTTGAGCGCCGCCTCACTACCAATAAAATTGTAGCTATTTTCCCTGCTAATAGTCTGCAGCAAGGCTTTATCTCTCACGCGCTGCATTACCCAGAAGATGATGCTTATCGTGTGCAATTACTATTAGACTATAATGAAGCGCTTGATATAAATTGTTACCAGCAAGCGTGGCGCTTAGCCTCACAGCGCTACCCTGCGCTGCGAACTTGTTTTGATTGGCGTGATGGTCTTGTGCAGATCATAACGGCAGATTCGAGTATTAACCTTGATAATTTCACCATCAAGGATATCAGTCATCTACCACAAGATGCTCGCGCGCAGGAGATCATTAAAATTCAAAAGCTCGATAGAAAAGTTCCTTTTGATCTATCGACACCTGGCTTAATGCGCTTTACCTTGATAAAACAACATGCAAACTTGGTGACTGTAATGCAAACAACTCATCATAGTATCAGTGATGGTTGGAGCGGCCCCATTTTATTACAGCAAGTACATGAGTACTACAATCAGCTTGTGCTAGGCATGCAGGTGCAAATAAAGGTCGAGCGCGCATTTGTTAATGCGCAGCACTACTATATTAAAGCAAAAAGCGCTGCTTTAGATCATTGGAAAAAAGCTAAAGAGCGGTTTCAGGCCGCCAATGATCTTAATTTTTTATTCACCACGGCAGTTGATTTAGCGCAGCTAAAAACCATTGTGGAGCCATGCTCGAGTGAGCTTAGTATTAAGGGTGATTTATACAAGCAGTTAAAGCAAATGTGTCAAAATCAGGCAATAACATTGAATGTTGCCGTGCAATTTGCCTGGCATAAATTATTACATATTTATAGCGGTGATGAGCAAACGATTGTCGGCACAACCGTCTCAGGTCGCGACCTTCCCGTTGACGGCATTGAAAGTAGTGTCGGATTATATATTAATACTCTGCCACTTACGGTTGATTGGGATAATAGCATCAGCGTCTCGGCAATCTTAAACAATATTCAAAAAAGTATCGCAGAGCTTAACAGTTACAATAATGTATCTTTGGCAGATTTACAAGCAAATGGGCAGCGATTGTTTCATAGCCTGTTTGTTTTTGAAAATTATCCGAGCCCTATTGATACAAATACATCAGGGATAGAAAATCATTTAACGTTTCGAGCCGCTATTGAGAAAACTGATTATCCTCTTTCAGTGACGGCCTATGAGGAAAATGAGAGCTTGGTTGTCAAGCTACATTATAGCGAAGAATGGCTTCGTCAAAATCAAGCTAGGCGGTTATTAAATCAAATACAATTAATATTAGCCTCTATTGCTAAAAATACGACTCAATCACACACACAAATCTCTTTAATAGATGATTGTGAGCGGAACACGTTGTTACATACGTGGAATGATACCGTAGCGCCCTACCCAATGGATAAAACCCTAGCGCAATTATTCGAGGAGCAGGTCGATAAGACTCCTGATAATATTGCCTTGGTATTTGCAGAGCAGAAGCTTACCTATAGTCAGTTAAATCAGAAAGCTAATCAGTTGGCTCATGCTATTCGAGCACATTATCAAAATAATAACTCGAAAGGTATTAAGCCCGATACGCTGATTGGCTTATATCTAGATCGAAGTTTAGAAATGGTAATAAGTATTCTGGGAGTGCTTAAAGCAGGCGGCGCTTATGTGCCAATATCACCAGAATATCCACAGCTGCGAGTGCAATATATATTGAACGATACACAAACTTCTCTGATTATTACCCAGCCACATTATAAGCAGCAATTAAACAAGTGGAGCTCAAAACTCGATATTACGCCGGCGCTGTTATCCCTCGATGATGTAAGTGAAAATACCTCGAGTGTTAATTTAGAACCAATTAGTACATCAAAAGACTTGGCTTATGTTATTTATACGTCGGGGACAACAGGCAAGCCAAAAGGCGTTATGGTTCAACATTCAGGAGTCATTAACAGAATAGTTTGGATGCAGCAAAAATACCCATTATCGAGCTCAAGCCGTGTTCTTCAAAAAACACCCTATATCTTTGATGTGTCGGTATGGGAATTATTATGGGGTAATTTAACAGGCGCTGCCATTATTATAGCGGCACCAGAGATTCATAAAGAGCCAGAGAAGTTAAATGAATTGATCATAAAGTCTGGCGTAACGACTCTACATTTTGTGCCATCAATGTTTGCATCTTTTTGTGATTATTTGCAGCAGTTGCAGCTTTCGTTTCCTAAAAATGTACAACAGGTATTTTGCAGTGGTGAAGCGTTAACCGTTAGTCATGTCGATAGGTTTATAAAAACAAATCATGACAGCATTTTATTAACTAACCTTTACGGACCCACTGAAGCTTCTATTGAGGTTACTTATTTTGATATTATTGAGTCGACTAATAAATTCATCCCGATTGGTCGTCCGATAAATAACACTCAAGTTTATGTGTTAAATCAGCAAAAAAACATTGTCCCGATAGGCGCCCCAGGCGAGCTTTATATCGGTGGTGCTGGCCTTGCAAGGGGCTATCTCAATCAACCTGAGTTAACTGGTGAGCGCTTTATTGATAACCCGTTTGCCACAACTGAGGATAAAGCTAAAGGTTATGACAGGCTTTATAAAACTGGCGATCTGGTACGCTTGCTCCCTGACGGTAATTTAGAGTATTTAGGTCGCAATGATTGTCAGGTTAAAATACGCGGTTATCGTATTGAACTCGGTGAGATTGAAAGCGCATTAAGCGCATTAAAATGCGTTAAACAAGCAGTAGTTGTTGACCTTGAAAAGGATGGCAATAAATACTTAGCTGCTTATTTAATAAAAGCTTCTGGCATGGGAATTGATATTGATAAATGCCGAGATAGCCTAGCGCTTAAACTGCCAGACTATATGCTGCCTGCTACCTTTACTGTGCTCGATAGCATTCCACTAACTATTAATGGGAAACTTGACAGACGCGCGCTACCACCACCAGATTTTGTAAATGCTGATAAATATATAGCCCCGCGAAATAAACTTGAAGAGCTGCTTTGTGATATTTGGCAAGAAGTATTGAGTGTTAAAAAAGTGGGTATTGCTGATAACTTTTTTGGTATTGGTGGGAACTCTATCACAGCGATTCGACTGACCGCTGCTTGCCGCCAGCAATTTAAGATAGATATTCCGCTTGCCTTGTTATTTGAGAAGAAAACAATTAAGTCATTGTCAGGATGTTTAGATAAACTGCAGATGCTGGTTATTGCTCATGTAGAGCGAGATCAATATCCATTATCTTTTGCTCAAGAGCGATTGTTATTTATCGAAAATTTTGAACAAGGATCAAATGCATATCATATCCCTTATTTTGTGCAATTAGCATATGATGTCAATCTAAGCGCATTAACAGCGGCTTTTAATGTTGTTATTCACCGTCATCCAGTGCTTAACAGTGTTTATCGTCGTGATGAGCAAAATAAATCTTACCAGGTACAGCTCGGTGCTGATATTGCAATACATATGCATGTATTAGATGAGAGTCATGAATTATTAGTCGCGGCAAAAAAAGAGATATCACGTCCTTTTGATTTAACTACTGAGCCAAGTATTCGCCTGCATTGTTATGAGAAAAATGCACGCCAATATTTACTGATGTTATTCCATCATATCGCTTTTGATGGCTGGT
Organism: uncultured Psychromonas sp.; assembly: GCA_963682165.1. Lineage (GTDB taxonomy): Bacteria > Pseudomonadota > Gammaproteobacteria > Enterobacterales > Psychromonadaceae > Psychromonas. The sequence continues at coordinate 1,111,072 of OY821666.1, forward strand.
CTACTAACATATTTATGGACGAATTAGCGCAAGCGTATCGCGGCTTGTGTCAAGGATCTGCTGTAGTGCTCTCTCATCTGGATATCAGTTATGGTGATTATGCGCTCTGGCAACGCAGTTATCTGCAAGGAGAAAATCTAACCAAGTTATTAGATTTTTGGCAGCAGCAATTATCAGGGTATGAGCAGCTGCAATTACAGGCCGATTATCCTCGTCCTAAACAAATTAATTATCAGGGTAGAAATATAGTTTTTCAATTAGATGCCAGTTTATCGGAGCAATTACGATCGCTTGCCAAAGCTCGTGAGACAACACTCTATACCGTGCTGCTGAGCAGTTTTTATATCAGCCTATCAGCAATGAGCGGTCAAACCGATGTATTACTTGGCACTCCATCTGATAATCGAGATCATGCGCAAACGCAATCATTAATCGGCTTTTTTGTAAATACCTTGGTGCTGCGAGCTGATGTTCAAGCAGCAATGACAATTGAGGAATTTATTAGCCAAGTGCATGGCATTGTCAGACAAGCCAAGGCTTATCAAGAGCTTCCCTTTGAGCGCTTAGTGGATGTGTTAAATGTTGAGCGCGACGCCTCTCGTCACCCTATTTTTCAAGTGATGTTTGCCATTGAATCTTCCGAGACGAGTTACCAGAGCAATAATGACCTGCCGTTTATGGCATCAGAGTTTGCAAGCTCAGATGATTTTTATCGCCCTGCAAAGTTTGATTTGAGTTTGCTTGTCGATGTCAGTCAAGCGGTTATTAAGGGCTCTTTTAACTATGCACTGAGTTTGTTTAATGAAGAGACGATCAAACGCATATCAGAAATCTATCAACGAGTCTTAGTGGCTGTTGTTGCAAATCAACAGCTCCCAATCTGTGACATATCATTATTGTCAAAAATCGATAGGCATACTCTTTTACAAACTTGGAATGATACCGTAGCCACCTACCAAATTGATAAAACTTTAGCGCAATTATTCGAGGAGCAGGTCGATAAAACACCAAATAATATTGCTATAGTTTTTGAAGGTGAAGAATTAACCTATCGTCAATTAAATAATAAAGCAAACCAGTTGGCTCATACAATTCGAGCGCATTATCAAAAAAATAATCCTCAAGGTATTCAAGCTGATACACTAATTGGTTTATATCTAGATCGAAGCTTAGAGATGGTAATAAGTATTATTGGAGTGCTTAAAGCAGGCGGCGCTTATGTGCCGATATCACCAGAATATCCTAAGCTGCGAGTGCAGTTTATGTTTGAGGATACACAAACCTCGCTGATTATTACCCAGCCACATTATAAACAGCAATTAAATAACTGGACTGCAAAACTCGATATTACGGCTACGCTGTTAGCCATCGATGATGTGAGTGAAAATACCTCGAGTGTTAATTTATCAGCAATTAATGGGCCGAAAGACTTAGCCTATGTTATTTATACGTCGGGGACAACAGGCACTCCGAAAGGGGTGTTGCAATTACATGCAAATGTGGTGAGCTTATTCGAATCGACTGATAAATATTTTCAATTTACGCATAAGGATACATGGGTATTATTTCATGAATACACTTTTGATTTTAGTGTCTGGGAATTATGGGGCGCTTTACTCTATGGTGGACAGTTAATTGTACCTACAAAAAGTTTAACACAAGATACTTGTAAATTTGTACAGCTTTGCGTTAATTCACAGGTTACTATTTTAAACCAAACACCTGCAGCTTTTTACCTATTCATCGAGGAATCATTAAGCGCTGCTGCAAAGTTTCCTTGCCTGCGTAATGTGATTTTTGGAGGAGATAAACTTAATTTATCACGGCTTAAACCTTGGTGGAATTGTTATGCGCAAGATGCGCCACTCCTTGTAAATATGTATGGAATTACTGAGACGACAGTACATGTTACTTATAAATCATTAAGCCCCAAAAATAATTTAAAAGCAGCAAATATAGGGAAACCCTTAAATGATTTAAAAGCATTTGTGCTAAATACACAAAAAAATCTTGTGCCGATAGGCGCCCCTGGTGAGCTTTATATCGGTGGTGCTGGCCTTGCAAGGGGTTATCTCAATCAGGCTGAGTTAACTCACCAGCGTTTTATTGATAACCCATTTGCCACAACTGATGATAAAGCTAAAGGTTATGACAGGCTTTATAAAACCGGCGATCTGGTACGCTGGCGCGATGATGGTAATTTAGAATATTTAGGGCGTAATGATTGTCAGGTTAAAATACGCGGTTATCGTATTGAACTAGGTGAGATTGAAAGTGCATTAATAGCATTAAAATGCGTTAAACAAGCCGTAGTTGTTGACCTTGAAAAGGATGGTCATAAATATCTAGCAGCTTATTTAATAAAAGTTTCTGGCATGGTAAGTGATATTGATATTTATATTGATAAATGCCGCGATAGCTTAGCGCTTAAACTGCCAGACTATATGCTGCCTGCTACCTTCACCGTGCTCGATAGCATTCCACTAACTATTAATGGGAAACTTAACAGACGCGCGCTGCCAACACCAGAATTTGTAAGTGCTGATAATTATGTTGCCCCGCGAAATGAGCTTGAAGAGCAACTTTGTCATATTTGGCAAGAAGTATTGAGCGTTAAAAAAGTTGGTATTGATGATAACTTTTTTCGCATTGGTGGCGATTCGATAGTAAGTATTGGGCTGGTCTCCAAAATGCGCAGCGAAGGCTTTAGCTTACAAGTGAAAGATATTTTTGATGCGCCAACCGTTGCCCAGTTGAGTCGTTTATTAAATGCGCAGGCGACTCGCATAAAGATTAAAACTGAGCAGGGCGTGTTAACCGGCGCTTTTGATTTATTACCAATACAAGCTGCATTTTTTGCGCAAAAACTAGCAATGCCTCAGCACTTTAATCAGGCTTTTATAATTAAAATTCCAGGGGAAATCAAATACGCTGAAATTGAACAAGCATTGCAGTCATTAACTGCGCAGCACGATATGCTACGCTGCGTATTTTTAAAAAAAGAATCTTTAAAAACAACTAGTTACCAACAACAATACCGCGATAATATAGATGGCATGTGTGAGCCTTTATGCGCATTAAATATAGCTTATTTAAATTCTGAGGAGCTAGATGAAAAGCTTACACAATTACAAAGTAACTTTAATTATATTAAAGGCCCAACATGGCAGGCAGCGCACTTAACTGGTCATATCGATGGTAGAGCACGTTTATTTTTTTCCTTCCATCACTTAATTATCGATGTTGTGTCATGGCGAATAATTGCTCAAGATATTAAGCAGCTATTAGCAGGGCAAGCACTTCCCCCTAAAGGCAGCAGTTATCGTCAATGGGTAAGAGCCGTGCAGCATTATGCGTTAAATCATCAAGATGAGCGTGCATATTGGCAAGGAGTCTGTGCAGATCAGGCGGGCTTGCCAGCTTTAGGCACGGTTGCATATCATACAGTTAGCCTATCAGTAGAGCAAACAGATGTTTTATTACATCAAGCAAACCTTGGTTTTCATACGCAAATTAATGATTTATTACTTAGCGCTCTGGCAATTAGCCTTTTTGAAGTGCTTGGCAGTGATGTTAATCATGTGACACTTGAAGGCCATGGCCGGGAAGTTATCGATGAAACACTTGATGTGAGCAATACTGTTGGTTGGTTTACCAGCGCGTATCCGGTCAGGCTTGAAGTCCAGCAAACAATATCTGAGACCATCATTCAAACTAAGGAGATGTTAAGAGTTATTGCAAACAAAGGGATTGGTTATGGAGCTCTGCATCAACAACAAGCATTTACTATGAGCATGCCTAAAATAAGATTTAATTATTTAGGTCAATTAGGCGCGCAAAGTGACAATGAGGAAAGCTCGACTTGGCAGATTAGTCAAGAAGATGCAGGTCAGATGATAGCAAGTGACAACACCGATCACTTATTAGTTAATATTAATGGAGCAGTCCAAAATGGTATATTAGAGTTTAATATTGCCTCACGGTTATCAAGTATATTAACAGATGCATTTGAGGAGCACTTTCAAAGCGCTTTAGTTGAAGTTATCCAGCAGGCAACACTCAATACAAAAAATGGTGGTATTAACACGTTAAGCGACTTAAGCGAAATATATTTGACCGTGAATGAAGCATCAAATGAGGCTCCTATTTTTTTTCTACCGCCAGGAGGAGGAGGAGCTGAAAGTTATTTAAATAATATAATCCCCAGATTAAAAGACAAAAAAATAATTCTATTTAATAACTTTTACCATGAAAGCTATTTAAAAAATGATAATGCTCAAAATTATTATACTTTTCAAACACTCGCCACTCAATACATTAAATATATTAAGAAGATACAGCCTGTTGGGCCTTATGAATTATTTGGTTGGAGTTTTGGTGGTGTGTTAGCTTTTGAAATAGCACGGCAACTGGAAAATAATGGCGATAAGATTGCAAAAATAATTTTAATTGATCCGAACTTTCAGAATAAGGAAGCCATGAAAGATTTAGAGCAATATTGGCCGCTATTAAAAGAAAAACACACACAAGATATGCTTCATTACCAGTCTCAATGTTACCATGGTAAATATATAACAAGTGCCAAAATAGTTTTATTTAAGTTTTCAAAAGTTGACAAAATCAAGTTAGAAGATGTAGCTAAAAATACAGATGAAAAATTATTAAGTAAATTTAATGAGGCCCTTGCTTGTTATTACAATAAAATAATCGATAACCATATTAATGATTATGTGGATTGTAGCGCAATAAAAATAATACAATTAACCAGCACCCATAGGACATGGGTTGACAGTAGTAAAGATGTAGATTTGGTGACAAAAGTTATCATTCCAACAAAAAAAGTTTTAATAAAAATGATGTAAATAAAAAATGATTGCTTTTTTTTATGTGCTAAGTATTATCAATGGCATTCGAAGCTAATACTGTCTTATTAATAAATAAAAAATTGTGGCTGTTAAACAAAGAAAAAAAGTTAAGAAAAGTGATAAATGCTTACCTACCCTGGCAAATGATGGGTATAAAAATAGGCAGCAAGTCCTTTTTAAGAGAATTTGACACAATACTATTTTATTAAGCGCCCCTAAAAAAACTTATTTCGCATTATCACTTTGCCAATGATCAAAGTTTATCGTCCAAGATATTTCTCTTGACTAAAAAGTCAATGACTCATATTGCATTGGATAAAATTAATAAATGCCAAATAAAATAGGTCTAAAATGTCAAAAAAATCATTAACAAAAGAGCAAAATAATACTTTAAAGACCACAACTATTTCAAGAGAAGATCGTCATACACTTTTGCGCAGTTGCAATGATACTGATGCGCCTTACCCAATGGATAAAACCATAACGCAATTATTCGAAGCGCAGGTCGATAAAACACCGAATAATATCGCCTTGGTGTTTGAAGGGGAAGAATTAACCTATCGGCAATTAAATGAAAAAGCAAATCAATTAGCTCATACTATTCGAGCGCATTATCAAGAAAATTTTCCTCAAGGTATTAAGGTCGATACACTAATTGGCTTATATCTAGATCGAAGTTTAGAAATGGTAATAAGTATTCTTGGAGTGCTTAAAGCAGGTGGCGCTTACGTGCCGATATCGCCAGAATATCCACAGCTGCGAGCGCAATATATATTGGACGATACACAAACATCATTGATTATTACCCAGCCACATTATAAACAGCAATTAAACAAGTTGATTACAAAATTCGACCTTGCGGCTGAGCTGTTAGCTCTCGATGATGTGAGTCAAGCAACCCCAACAGCTAATTTAATCTCGATAAACACATCAAAAGACCTAGCTTATGTTATGCATACCTCTGCTAGAACAGGTCAACCCAAAGGCGTCATGGTGGAGCATAAAAATGTTGTTAATTATTTATATGCGTTGACAGAACATGTTGGAGACTTCTTTAATCGAGTAGATTTTTCAGCAAATTATTGTTTTGATTTTTCTATTACAACCATCTTGTGTCCAGTATTAGTTGGGCGCTGTATTTATATTTTTGGCAAAGATATATCCAATATTGAAGCTTATTTACAACATATTAAGACAAATAAAATTGATTTTATTAAAGCCATACCAAGTATTGCATCTGTAATTTTCGCAAACACAGAGCTTAAAGTAAAAACACTTTTATTGGCTGGTGAAATATTATCTAAGCAATGTGTTGCACAGTTATCAAACAATGTTGATGTTATTTATGATGAATACGGCCCTACAGAGTCCACCGTAGGCGCATGTATTGCTAATATATATCCGTCAACATCAAAGGGAATTGCTAAATCTTATCCTAATATTAAGTTATATAATTTATCAGCTTCATTGACCATACTTCCAATCGGCGCCACAGGCGAGCTTTATATTGGAGGAGCAGGACTTGCAAGGGGCTATCTTAATCAACCTGAGTTAACTAGTGAGCGCTTTATTGATAACCCGTTTGCCACAATTGATGACAAAGCTAAAGGTTATGTCAGGCTTTATAAAACTGGCGATCTGGTTTGCAGGGATCAAAATGGTAACTTAGAATATTTGGGTCGTAATGATTGTCAGGTTAATCTTCGCGGTTATCGTATTGAACTCGGTGAAATTGAAAGTGCATTAATAGCATTAAAAGACGTTAAACAAGCAGTTGTTGTTGACCTTGAAAAGGATGGTCATAAATATCTAGCTGCTTATTTAATAAAAGCTTCCAGCATGGGAATTGATCTTGATATTGAAATTGATATTGAGGCATGCCGCGATAGCCTAGCGCTCAAACTGCCAAACTATATGCTGCCTGCTACCTTCACCGTGCTCGAGAGTATTCCATTAACCATTAACGGTAAACTGGACAAAAAAGCTTTGCCAACACCAGTGTTTATAAGTGCTGATAATTATGTCGCCCCGCGAAATACGCTTGAAAATAAGCTTTGTGATATTTGGCAAGATATCTTGGATATAAAAAATATAGGTATTGAAGATAACTTTTTTGGCATTGGTGGTGACTCTATCACAGCGATTCTACTTAGTGCTGCTTGCCGCCAGCAATTCAAGGTAGATATTCCGCTTGCCTTGTTATTTTCCAAGAAAATAATTAAGCGCTTAGCACCTTGTATCAATAAACTTCAGATGCGGATTAAAGCCAATGTAGGATTAACACAATACCCATTATCCTTTGCTCAAGAGCGACTGTTATTTATCGAAAATTTTGAACAAGGATCAGACCTTTATAATATTCATTATGTTTTTCAATTAGCAGATGATGCCAATTTATACTCATTAACAGCTGCTTTTAATGTTGTGATGCAGCGTCATCCTGTACTTAACAGTGTTTATAGGCGTGATGAGCAAAATAAAGCTTATCAGCAGGAGCTGGGTTGTGATACCTCAATACATATGCATGTATTAACCGAGAGTCAGGAATTATTAGTCGCGCTTAAAAACGAGATTTCCCGACCTTTTGATTTAACTAATGAGCCAAGTATTCGCCTGCATTGTTATGCGAAAAATGCGCGCCAATATTTACTGATGTTATTCCATCATATCGCCGTTGATGGCTTATCTGGGAGAATATTTTTTTATGAATTATCACAAGCGTATCAAGCCTTGTGCCATGAAGCGGCTGTAGAGCTTCCTCATCTGGATATCAGTTATGGTGATTATGCTCTCTGGCAACGCAGCTATCTGCAAGGAGAAAATCTAACCAAGTTATTAGATTTTTGGCAAACGCAATTATCAGGCTATGAGCAACTACAATTACCGACCGATTATCCTCGAGCTATTAAAAGTGATCATAAAGGGGGAAGTATCGATATTGGGCTAGATGCCCGTTTATCTGAGCAATTACGAAAGCTTGCCAAAGCGCAAAAAACAACACTTTATACCGTGTTGCTAAGTGGTTTTTATATTACTTTATCGGCAATGAGCGGGCAAACAGATATCTTACTAGGCACTGCCGTCGCCAATCGAAAACAGGTGCAAACACGCTCATTAATCGGCTGTTTTGTAAATACCTTGGTGCTCCGAGCAGGTGTTCAAGCAACAATGACAATTGAGGAATTTATTACCCAAGTACATGGCATTGTAAGACAAGCCTTAGCTCATCAAGCGTTGCCATTTGAACGCTTAGTGGATGCGTTAAAGGTTGAACGAGATCCATCTCGTCACCCTATTTTTCAAGTCATGCTTAGTGTAAAAAGTTTTACTGAGAGCCATGATAAGAATATAAACATGCCTTTTAAATCTATTTCTCGAAAATATTTAAAAAAATTGTATACACGAGCACCATTTGATTTGAATTTGAATCTAAATACCAGCCAACCGGCCATTAATGGTGATTTTAATTATGCTCTGAGTTTATTTAATGAAGAGACTATAAATCGTATATCAGGGTTATATCAACGGGTATTAGTGGCTCTGGTTGCAAATCAACAGCTCCCAATCGGTGACATATCTTTATTGTCAAAAATAGATAGGCATACTCTTTTACATACGTGGAATGATACCGTAGCTCCCTATCCAATGGATAAAACGCTAGCGCAATTATTCGAGGAGCAGGTCGATAAGACTCCTGATAATATTGCCCTGGTATTTGCAGAGGAGTCTCTTACCTATCGTCAGCTAAATAACAAAGCAAATCAATTAGCCCATGCTATTCGAGCGCATTATCAAAATAATAACTCGAAAGGTATTAAGCCCGATACGCTGATTGGCTTATATTTAGATCGAAGTTTAGATATGGTAATAAGTATTCTTGGAGTGCTTAAAGCAGGTGGCGCTTATGTGCCAATATCGCCAGAATATCCACAGTTGCGAGTGCAGTTTATGTTGGACGATACACAAACTTCACTTGTAATTACTCAGCCACATTACAAGCGGCAACTAAATAATTGGATCGGTGAAATCGATATTACGCCTACGCTGTTAGCCATCGATGATGTAAGTGATGATAACCCAACGGCTAATTTAGCAGCAATTAATGGACCGAAAGACTTAGCTTATATCATCTATACGTCTGGGACAACAGGCAAGCCAAAAGGCGTTATGATTGAGCACAAGAATGTTGTTAATTATTTATATGCGTTGACAGAACATGTTGGAGACTTATTTAATCGAGTAGATTTTTCAGCAAATTATTGTTTTGATCTTTCGATTACAACCAACTTATGTCCCTTATTGGTTGGGAGTTGTATTTATATTTTTGGCAAAAACATCTCTGACATTGAAAGTTATTTACAACACATTAGGGCAAATGAAATTGATTTTGTGAAAACAACACCAAGTCTTGCATCTGTAATTTTCGCAAACACAGAAATTAAAGTAAAAACACTTTTATTGGGTGGTGAAATCTTATCTAAGCAATGTGTTGCACAGTTATCAAACAATGTTGACGTTATTTGTGATGAATACGGCCCTACAGAATCCACCGTAGGCGCATTGATTGCGAATGTACTTCCTTTAATGTCCAAGGGGATTGGTAAATCTTATTCGAATATCAAGTTATATAATTTATCACCATCATTGAGCCTACTTCCGATAAGCGCCCCAGGCGAGCTTTATATCGGTGGTGCTGGCCTTGCAAGGGGCTATCTCAATCAACATGAGTTAACTGGTGAGCGCTTTATTGAGAACCCATTTGCCACAACTGATGATAAAGCTAAAGGTTATGACAGGCTTTATAAAACTGGCGATCTGGTACGCTGGGCCCATGATGGGAATTTAGAGTATTTAGGGCGTAATGATTGTCAGGTTAAAATACGCGGTTATCGTATTGAACTCGGTGAAATTGAAAGTGCATTAATAGCATTAAAAGATGTTAAACAAGCAGTAGTTGTTGACCTTGAAAATGATGGCAATAAATATCTAGCTGCTTATTTAATAAAAGCTTCCAGCATGGCAATTGATATTGATATTGATAGTGATATTGATATTGAGGCATGTCGCGATAGCCTAGCGCTTAAACTGCCAGACTATATGCTGCCTGCTACTTTCACCGTGCTTGATAGCATTCCACTAACCATTAACGGGAAACTTGACAGACGCGCGCTGCCAATACCAGAGTTTGTAAGTGCTGATAAATATGTTGCCCCGCGAAATGAGCTTGAAGAGCAACTTTGTAATATTTGGCAAGAAGTGTTGGGAGTTAAAAGAGTAGGCATTGATGATAACTTTTTCAGTATTGGTGGCGATTCGATAGTAAGTATTGGGCTGGTCTCCAAAATGCGCAGAGAAGGCTTTAGCTTACAAGTGAAAGATATTTTTGATGCGCCAACCGTTGCCAAGCTGAGCCGTTTGTTAAATGAGTCTAACACCCGCATAAAAATTAAAACTGAGCAGAGCGTGTTAAAAGGCTCTTTTGATTTATTACCAATACAAGACTCATTTTTTGCGCAAAAACTAGCAAAGCCTCAGCACTTTAACCAGGCTTTTATAATTAAAATTCCAGGGGAAATTAAATACGCTGAAATTGAAAACTCATTGCAGGCATTAACTGACCAGCACGATATGCTGCGCTGCGTATTTTTAAAAAAATCATTTTCAAAAACAAAGAGTTACCAGCAACAATACCGCGACAATATAGATGGCATGTGTGAGCCTTTATACCCATTAAATATAGCTGGTTTAAATTCTGTGGAGTTAGATGAAAAGCTTACGCAATTACAAAGTAATTTTAACTATCTTAAAGGCCCAACATGGCAGGCAGCGCACTTAACTGGTCATATAGATGGCAGCGCTCGTTTATTTTTTGCCTTCCATCATTTAATTATCGATGTCGTGTCATGGCGAATAATTGCCCAAGATATTAAGCAACTATTAACAAAGCAAGTACTAACAAAACAAGTACTAACAAAACAAGCACTTCCCCATAAAGGCAGTAGTTATCGTCAATGGATAAGAGCCGTGCAGCATTATGCGTTAAATCATCAAGATGAGCGTACATATTGGCAAGGCGTCTGTGCAGATCAGGCGGGCTTACCAGCTTTAGGCGCTGTTGCATATCATAAAGTGAGCTTATCAGTGCACCAAACAGATGTTTTATTACATCAAGCAAACCTTGGTTTTCATACGCAAATTAATGATTTATTACTTAGCGCTCTGGCAATTAGCCTTTTTGAAGTGCTTGGCAGTGATGTTAATCATGTGACACTTGAAGGCCATGGCCGAGAAATCATCGATGAAACACTGGATGTGAGCAATACTGTTGGTTGGTTTACCAGCATGTACCCGGTTAGGCTTAAGGCACATAAAACAATATCTGCGACCATCATTCACACCAAGGAGATGTTAAGCGCAGTACCTAATAAAGGGATTGGTTATGGCGCGCTGCATCAACAACAAGCATTTGCTATGACCCTCCCTAAAATAAGCTTTAATTATTTAGGTCAATTAGGCGCGCAAAGTGACAATGAAGAAAGCTCAACTTGGCAGGTAAGCCAAGAAGATGCAGGTCAGATGATAGCAAGTGAAAACGATGATCGCTTATTAGTTAATATTAATGGCGCGGTTCAAGGTGGTATATTAGAGTTTAATCTTGGCTCACGGTTATCAAGTATATTAACAGATGCATTTGAGGAGCACTTTCACAGCGCTTTAATTGAGGTTATTGAGCAAGCAGCTCTTAAAGCAAAAAATGGCGGAGTTAACACGCCCAGTGATTACGCTGTTAAAGGGCTATCCATTGACCATTTAGACTTTCTTGAGCGCCGCCTCACTACCAATAAAATTGTAGAGATTTTCCCTGCAAATAGTTTGCAGCAAGGCTTTATCTCACACGCGCTGCATTACCCAGAAGATGATGCTTATCGGGTGCAATTATTATTAGACTATAATGAAGCGCTTGATATAGATTGTTACCAGCAAGCGTGGTGCTTAGCCGCACAGCGCTACCCTGCGCTGCGAGCTTGTTTTGATTGGCGTGATGGTCTTGTGCAGATCATAACGGCAGATTCGAGTATTAACCTTGATAATTTTACCATCAAGGATATCAGTCATCTACCACAAGCTGCTCGCGCGCAAGAGATCATTAAAATTCAACAGCTCGATAGAAAAGTCCCGTTTGATCTATCTAAACCTGGCTTAATGCGCTTTACCGTGATAAAACAACATGCAAACTTGGTGACTGTAATGCAAACAACTCATCATAGTATCAGTGATGGTTGGAGCTGCCCCATTTTATTACAGCAGGTGCATGAGTACTACAATCAGCTTGTGCTAGGCATGCAGGTGCAAATAAAGGTCGAGCGCGCATTTGTTAATGCTCAGCACTACTATATTAAAGCAAAAAGCGCCGCGACAAAACACTGGGAAAAAGCTAAAGAGCGGTTTCAGGCGGCCAATGATCTTAATTTTTTATTAACCACGCCAGTTGATTTAGCGCAGCTAAAAACCATTGCAGAGCCATGCGCGAGTGAGCTTATTATTAAGGGTGATTTATACAAGCAGTTAAAGCAAATGTGTCTAAATCAAGCAATAACCTTGAATGTTGCCGTGCAATTTGCCTGGCATAAATTATTACATATTTATAGCGGTGATGAGCAAACGATTGTCGGCACAACCGTCTCAGGTCGCGACCTTCCCGTTGACGGCATTGAAAGTAGTGTCGGATTATATATTAATACTCTGCCACTTACGGTTGATTGGGATAATAGCATCAGTGTCTCGGCAATCTTAAATAATATCCAAAAAAGTATCGCAGAGCTTAACAGTTACAGTAATGTCTGTTTGGCCGATTTACAAACAAATGGGCAGCGATTGTTTCATAGCCTGTTTGTTTTTGAAAATTATCCGAGCCCTATTGATACAAATACATCAGGGATAGAAAATCATTTAACGTTTCGAGCCGCTATTGAGAAAACTGATTATCCTCTTTCAGTGACGGTCTATGAGAAAAATGAGAGCTTGGTTGTCAAGCTACATTATAGCGAAGAATGGCTTCGTCAAAATCAAGCCAGGCGGTTATTAAATCAAATACAATTGATATTAGCCTCTATTGTTAAAAATACTGATCAATCACATCAACAAATCTCTTTAATGGATGATTGTGAGCGCCACACGCTTGTACATACGTGGAATGATACCGTAGCGCCCTACCCAATGGATAAAACTCTAGCGCAATTATTCGAGGAGCAGGTCGATAAAACACCAAATAATATCGCCTTGGTATTTGCAGGGGAAGAATTGACCTATATGCAGGTAAATGAAAAAGCTAATCAATTAGCTCATGCTATTCGAGCGTATTATCAAAATAAAAACTCTCAAGGTATTAAGCCCGATACACTGATTGGCTTATATCTTGATCGAAGTTTAGATATGGTAATAAGTATTCTTGGAGTGCTTAAAGCAGGCGGCGCTTATGTGCCGATATCGCCAGAATATCCACAGCTGCGAGTGCAATATATATTGAACGATACACAAACTTCACTTGTAATTACCCAGCCACATTATAAGCAGCAATTAAACAAGTGGAGCTCAAACCTCGAGATTATGCCAGCGCTATTAGCCATCGATGATGTAAGTGATGATAACCCAACGGCTAATTTAGAACCCATTAGTACATCAAAAGACTTAGCCTATGTGATTTATACATCTGGGACAACAGGCACCCCGAAAGGCGTTATGGTTCAACATTCAGGAGTCATTAACAGAATAGTTTGGATGCAGCAAAAATACCCATTATCGAGCTCAAGCCGTGTTCTTCAAAAAACACCCTATATCTTTGATGTGTCGGTATGGGAATTATTATGGGGTAATTTAACAGGCGCTGCCATTATTATAGCGGCACCAGAGATTCATAAAGAGCCAGATAAATTAAATGAATTGATCATTAAGTCTGGGGTAACGACTCTACATTTTGTGCCATCAATGTTTGCATCTTTTTGTGATTATTTGCAGCAGTTGCAGCTTTCGTTTCCTAAAAATGTACAACAGGTATTTTGCAGTGGCGAAGCGTTAACCGTTAGTCATGTCGATAGGTTTATAAAAACAAATCATGACAGCACTTTATTAACTAACTTTTATGGACCAACTGAAGCTTCTATTGAGGTTACTTATTTTGATATTATTGAGTCCGCAAATAAATTCATCCCGATTGGTCGCCCGATAAGCAACACTCAAGTTTATGTGTTAAATAAGCAAGATATGCTTGTGCCGATAGGCGCCACAGGCGAGCTTTATATCGGTGGCGCTGGCCTTGCAAGGGGCTATCTCAATCAACCTGAGTTAACTAGTGAGCGTTTTATTGATAACCCATTTGCCACAACTGATGATAAAGTTAAAGGCTATGACAGGCTTTATAAAACTGGCGATCTGGTACGCTTGCTACCAGATGGTAACTTAGAATATTTAGGGCGTAATGATTGTCAGGTTAAAATACGCGGTTATCGTATTGAACTGGGTGAAATTGAAAGTGCATTAAGCTCATTAAAAGACGTTAAACAAGCCGTAGTTATTGATCTTGAAAATGATGGCCATAAATACTTAGCAGCCTATTTAATAAAAGCTTCTGGCATTCCAATTGATATTGATAAATGCCGAGATAGCCTAGCGCTTAAACTGCCAGATTATATGCTGCCTTCTACCTTTACCGTGCTCGATAGCATTCCACTAACCATTAATGGGAAACTTGACAGACGCGCGCTGCCAGCACCAGACTTTGTCAGTGCAGATAATTATGTTGCCCCGCGAAATGAACTTGAAGAGCTGCTTTGTGATATTTGGCAAGAAGTACTGAGTGTTAAAAAAGTTGGTATTGCTGATAACTTTTACCAACTCGGTGGGAACTCTATCACAGCGATTCGACTTACTGCGGCTTGCCGGGAGCAATTCAAGATAGATATTCCGCTCGCCTTGTTATTTGCAAAGAAAACTATTATGGCATTGTCAGGATGTTTAGATAAACTGCAGATGCTGGTTATTGCTCATGTAGAGCGAGATCAATATCCATTATCTTTTGCTCAAGAGCGATTGTTATTTATCGAAAATTTTGAACAAGGCTCAAATGCATATCATATCCCTTATTTTGTGCAATTAGCAGATGATGTCAATCTAAGCGCATTAACAGCGGCTTTTAATGTTGTAATTCAGCGTCATCCTGTGCTTAACAGTGTTTATCGTCGTGATGAGCAAAATAAATCTTACCAGGTGCAGCTCGGTGGCGATATCCCAATGCATATGTATGCATTAGATGAGAGCCATGAATTATTAGTTGCGGCAAAAAAAGATATATCCAGTCCTTTTGATTTAACTACTGAGGCAAGTATTCGCCTGCATTGTTATGCGAAAAATGCGCGCCAATATTTACTGATGTTATTCCACCATATCGCCTTTGATGGTTGGTCTACTACCATATTTATGGACGAATTAGCGCAAGCGTATCGCGGCTTGTGTCAAGGAACGGCGGCAATTCTCCCTAATCTGGATATCAGTTATGGAGATTATGCGCTCTGGCAACGTAGCTATCTTCAAGGAGAAAATTTAACCAAATTATTAGATTTTTGGCAGCAGCAATTATCAGGGTATGAGCAGCTGCAATTACCGGCAGATTATCCTCGTCCTAAACAAATTAATTATCAGGGCAGAAATATAGATTTTCAATTAGATGCTCGTTTATCGGAGCAACTGCGATCGCTTGCCAAAGCTCGTGAGACAACACTCTATACCGTGCTGCTGAGCAGTTTTTATGTCAGCCTATCAGCAATGAGCGGCCAAACAGATGTATTACTTGGCACTCCATCTGATAATCGAGATCATGCGCAAACGCAATCATTAATCGGTTTTTTTGTAAATACCTTGGTGCTGCGAGCCGATGTTCAAGCAACAATGACAATTGAGGCATTTATTAGCCAAGTGCATGGCATTGTCAGACAAGCCAAGGCTCATCAGGAGCTTCCCTTTGAGCGCTTGGTAGATGTGTTAAAGGTTGATCGAGACGCCTCACGTCACCCTATTTTTCAAGTGATGTTTGCCATTGAATCTTCCGATACGAGTTACCAGAGCAATAATGGCCTGCCGTTTATGTCATCAGAGTTTGCAAGCTCAGATGATTTTTATCGTCCTGCAAAGTTTGATTTGAGTTTGCTTGTCGATGTCAGTCAACCAGTTATTAAGGGCTCTTTTAACTATGCACTGAGTTTGTTTAATGAGGGGACGATCAAACGCATATCAGAGCTATATCAACGAGTCTTAGTGGCTGTTGTTGCAAATCAGCAGCTCCCAATCTGTGACATATCATTATTGTCAAAAATCGATAGGCATACTCTTTTACATACGTGGAATGATACGACTGCATCCTACCCAGTGGATAAAACTCTAGCGCAATTATTCGAGGAGCAGGTCGATAAAAACCCTGATAATATTGCCTTAGTGTTTGAAGGTGAAGAATTAACCTATAGTCAGCTAAATAATAAAGCTAATCAATTAGCTCATGCTATTCGAGCGCATTATCAAAAGAATAACTCTCAAGGTATTAAGCCCGATACACTGATTGGCTTATATCTGGATCGAAGTTTAGAGATGGTAATAAGTATTCTTGGCGTGCTTAAAGCAGGCGGCGCTTATGTGCCGATATCACCAGAATATCCTAAGCTGCGAGTGCAGTTTATGTTTGAGGATACACAAACCTCGCTGATTATTACTCAGGTACATTATAGGCAGCAATTAAATGATTGGATTGGTGAACTTGATATTACGGCTACGCTGTTAGCCATCGATGATGTAAGTGAAAATACCTCGAGTGTTAATTTATCAGTAATTAATGGGCCGAAAGACTTGGCTTATATCATCTATACGTCCGGGACAGCAGGCACCCCAAAAGGTGTGATGATAGAACAATGTTCAGTATCTAACTTAATTATTAGTCAAACATGTTGCATGAATTTTGATGAAAGTGATGCCATTCTTTGGCTCGCTGATTATATTTTCGATGCATCTGTTGAGCAGTTATTTTTATCATTGCTCAATGGCGCCATGTTACATATTCCGAGCCGAATGGATATTCTAGATGTCGGCATTATTAGACAAAAAATTGTAGCGTTAGGTATTACCCATTTGAATTATACCTCTAAATACTTAAACGCATTAGGCGCATTAGAAGAGCCACATTATTTAAAAAGAGTCATGTCCGCAGGAGAGAGTATTTCTGCAGAATTGGCTGCCTGTTGGGGTGATTTATTGATAAATGCTTATGGACCGACAGAATCGACCGTTATTTCCATACAAGCGCCTAAATATGGTCAAGATGGCGTGCTTAACAATATTGGTCGGCCGATAAATAACACCCAAGTTTATGTGTTAAATGCACAAAAAAATCTTGTGCCGATAGGTGCCCCTGGTGAGCTTTATATCGGTGGTGCTGGCCTTGCAAGGGGTTATCTCAATCAGGCTGAGTTAACTCACCAGCGTTTTATTGATAACCCATTTGCCACACCTGATGATAAAGCTAAAGGTTATGACAGGCTTTATAAAACTGGAGATCTGGTACGCTGGCGCCCAGATGGTAACTTAGAGTATTTAGGGCGTAATGATTGTCAGGTTAAAATACGCGGTTATCGTATTGAACTAGGTGAGATTGAAAGTGTATTAAGCGCATTAAAAGATGTTAAACATGCAGTAGTTGTTGACCTTGAAAAGGATGGTCATAAATACTTAGCTGCTTATTTAATAAAAGCTTCCGGCATGGGAATTGATATTGATATTGAAATTGATATTGAAATTGATATTGAGGCATGCCGCGATAGCTTAGCGCTTAAACTGCCAGATTATATGCTGCCTGCTACCTTCACCGTGCTCGATAGCATTCCACTAACCATCAACGGTAAACTTGACAGACGCGCGCTGCCAACACCAGAATTTGAAAATGCTGATAAATATATAGCCCCGCGAAATGAGCTTGAAGAGCAACTTTGTCATATTTGGCAAGAAGTGTTGAGCGTTACAAAAGTGGGTATTGCTGATAACTTTTTTGGTATTGGTGGGAACTCTATCACAGCGATTCGACTGACCGCTGCTTGCCGCCAGCAATTCAAGATAGATATTCCGCTTGCCTTGTTATTTGAGAAGAAAACAATTGAAGCATTGTCAGGCTGTTTAGATAAACTGAAGATGCTGGTTATTGCTCATGTAGAGCGAGATCAATATCCATTATCTTTTGCTCAAGAGCGGTTGTTCTTTATCGAAAATTTTGAACAAGGCTCAAATGCATATCATATACCTTATTTTGTGCAATTAGCAGATGATGTCAATCTAAGCGCATTAACAGCGGCTTTTAATGTTGTTATTCACCGTCATCCAGTGCTTAACAGTGTTTATCGTCGTGATGAGCAAAATAAAGCTTACCAGGTACAGCTCGGTGTTGATATATCAATGCATATGCATGCATTAAACGACAGTCATGAATTATTAGCAGAGCTTAAAAAAGAGATATCACGCCCTTTTGATTTAACTACTGAGCCAAGTATTCGTCTGCATTGTTATGAGAAAAATGCTCGCCATTATTTACTGATGTTATTCCACCATATCGGCTTTGATGGCTGGTCTACTAACATATTTATGGACGAATTAGCGCAAGTGTATCGCGGCTTGTGTCAAGGAGCTGCTGTAGTGCTCCCTCATCTGGATATCAGTTATGGTGATTATGCGCTCTGGCAACGTAGTTATCTGCAAGGAGAAAATCTAACCAAGTTATTAGATTTTTGGCAGCAGCAATTATCAGGGTATGAGCAGCTGCAATTACAGGCCGATTATCCTCGTCCTAAACAAATTAATCATCAGGGCAGAAATATAGATTTTCAATTAGATGCCAGTTTATCGGAGCAACTGCGAACGCTTGCAAAAGCTCGTGATACAACACTCTATACCGTGCTGCTGAGCAGTTTTTATATCAGCCTATCAGCAATGAGCGGTCAAACCGATGTATTACTTGGCACTCCATCTGATAATCGAGATCATGCGCAAACGCAATCATTAATAGGCTTTTTTGTAAATACCTTGGTGCTGCGAGCCGATGTTCAAGCAGCAATGACAATTGAGGAATTTATTAGCCAAGTGCATGGCATTGTAACACAAGCCAAGGCTCATCAAGAGCTTCCCTTTGAGCGCTTAGTGGATGTGTTAAATGTTGAGCGCGATCCCTCTCGTCACCCTATTTTTCAAGTGATGTTTGCCATTGAATCTTCCGAGACGAGTTACCAGAGCAATAATGGGCTGCCGTTTATGCCATCAGAGTTTGCAAGCTCAGATGATTTGTATCGCACTGCAAAGTTTGATTTGAGTTTGCTTGTCGATGTCAGTCAAGCGGTTATTAAGGGCTCTTTTAACTATGCACTGAGTTTGTTTAATGAAGAGACGATCAAACGCATATCAGAAATCTATCAACGAGTCTTAGTGGCTGTTGTTGCAAATCAACAGCTCCTTATCGGTGACATATCATTATTGTCAGATTTTGATCGCCATACTGTTTTACATACTTGGAATGATACCGTAGCGCCCTACCCAATGGATAAAACAATCACGCAATTATTCGAAGCGCAGGTCGATAAGACTCCTGATAATATTGCCCTGGTGTTTGAAGAGGAGTCTCTTACCTATCGTCAGCTAAATAACAAAGCAAATCAATTAGCTCATGCGATTCGAGCGCATTATCAAAATAATAACTCTCAAGGTATTCAAGCTGATACACTAATTGGTTTATATCTAGATCGAAGTTTAGAGATGGTGATAAGTATTCTTGGCGCGGTTAAAGCAGGCGGCGCTTATGTGCCGATATCGCCAGAATATCCACAGCTGCGAGTGCAATATATATTGAACGATACACAAACTTCACTTGTAATTACCCAGCAGCATTATAAGCGGCAATTAAATAATTGGATCGATGAACTAGATATTACGGCCACGCTGTTATCCCTCGATGATGTAAGTGAAAATACCTCGAGCGTTAATTTAGCCGCAATTAATGGACCGAAAGACTTGGCTTATGTCATCTATACGTCCGGGACAACAGGCACTCCGAAAGGCGTTATGATTGAACATCTGGGAGTATCTAACTTAATTATTAGTCAAACATGTTGCATAAATTTTGATGAAAGTGATGCCATTCTTTGGTTAGCTGATTATATTTTCGACGCCTCTGTTGAGCAGTTATTTTTATCATTGCTCAATGGCGCCATGCTACATATTCCAACCAAGTCAGATATTAAAGATGTAGGGGTTATTAAGCAAAAAATTGTAGCGTTATCCATTACTTATTTGCATGCCACCCCTCAATACTTAAATGCATTAGGCGCACTAGAAGAGTCACATTATTTAAAAAGAGTCATGTCTGGAGGGGAGCGTATTTCTGCAAAATTAGTCGCCTGTTGGGGTAATTTATTGATAAACGCTTATGGACCGACTGAATCGACTGTTATTTCCATACAAGCACCTCAATATGGTCAAGATGGCGTGCTTAACAGCATTGGTCGCCCGATAAATAACACCCATGCTTATGTGTTAAATGAGCAAAAAAACATTGTCCCGATAAGCGCCCCAGGCGAGCTTTATATCGGTGGTGCTGGCCTTGCAAGGGGCTATCTCAATCAACCTGAGTTAACTAGTGAGCGTTTTATTGATAACCCGTTTGCCACAACTGATGATAAAGCTAAAGGCTATAACAGGCTTTATAAAACTGGCGATCTGGTACGCTTGCTACCAGATGGCAACTTAGAATATTTAGGGCGTAATGATTGTCAGGTTAAAATACGCGGTTATCGTATTGAACTAGGTGAGATTGAAAGTGCATTAATAGCATTAAAAGATGTTAAACAAGCCGTAGTTGTTGACCTTGAAAATGAAGGTCATAAGTATCTAGCTGCTTATTTAATAAAAGCTTCCAGCATGGGAATTGATCTTGATATTGAAATTGATATTGAGGCATGTTGCGATAGCTTAGCGCTTAAACTGCCAGACTATATGCTGCCTGCTACTTTCACCGTGCTCGATAGCATTCCATTAACCATTAATGGGAAACTTGACAGACGCGCGCTGCCAACACCAGAATTTGTAAGTACTGATAAATATGTAGCCCCGCGAAATGAGCTTGAAGAGCAGCTTTGTAATATTTGGCAAGAAGTATTGAGCGTTAAAAAAGTTGGTATTGATGATAACTTTTTCCGCATTGGTGGCGATTCTATAGTAAGTATTGGGCTGGTCTCTAAAATGCGTAGAGAAGGCTTTAGCTTACAAGTGAAAGATATTTTTGATGCGTCAACTGTTGCCAAGTTGAGCCGTTTATTAAACGCACCGGCGACTCGCATAAAGATTAAAACTGAGCTGGGCGTGTTAACCGGCACTTTTGATTTATTACCAATACAAGACTCATTTTTTGAGCAAAAACTAGCAAATCCTCACCACTTTAATCAGTCTTTTATAATTAAAATTCCAGGGATAATAAAATACGCTGAAATTGAACAAGCATTGCAGGCATTAACAGCGCAGCACGATATGTTGCGCTGCGTATTTTTAGAAAAAGGATCTTCAAAAACAAAGAGTTACCAACAACAATATCGCGATAATATAGATGGCATGTGTGAGCCTTTATACGCATTAAATATAGCGGATTTAAATTCTGAGGAGCTTTGTAAAAAGCTTACGCAATTACAAAGTAACTTTAATTATATTAACGGCCCAACATGGCAGGCAGCGCACTTAACTGGTCATACCGATGGTAGAGCTCGTTTATTTTTTGCCTTCCATCATTTAATTATCGATGTCGTATCATGGCGAATAATTGCTCAAGATATTAAGCAACTATTAACAAAGTCATTACTAACAAAACAAGCACTAACAAAACAAGCACTAACAAAACAAGCACTAACAAAACAAGCACTATCAAAACAAGCATTAATAAAACAAGTACTTGCGCCTAAAGGCAGTAGTTATCGTCAATGGATAAGAGCCGTGCAGCATTATGCGTTAAATCATCAAGATGAGCGTGCATATTGGCAAGCGGCCTGTGCAGATCAGGCGGGCTTACCAGCTTTAGGCACGGTTGCATATCATAAAGTGAGCTTATCAGTGCACCAAACAGATGTTTTATTACATCAAGCAAACCTTGGTTTTCATACGCAAATTAATGATTTATTACTGAGCGCCCTGGCAATTAGCCTCTTTGAAGTGCTTGGCAGTGATGTCAATCATGTGACACTTGAAGGCCACGGCCGGGAAGTTATCGATGAAACACTTGATGTGAGCAATACTGTTGGTTGGTTTACCAGCATGTATCCGGTTAGGCTTAAGGCCCAGCAAACAATATCTGCGACCATCATTCACACCAAGGAGATGTTAAGCGCGATTCCCAACAAAGGGATTGGTTATGGCGCGCTGCATAAGCAACAAGCATTTGCTATGAGCCTGCCTAAAATAAGTTTTAATTATTTAGGTCAATTAGGCGCGCGAAGCCACGATGAGGAAAGCTCGACTTGGCAGATTAGTCAAGAAGATGCAGGTCAGATGATAGCAAGTGACAACACCGAACACTTATTAGTTAATATTAATGGCGCGGTTCAAGCTGGTATATTAACGTTTAATATTGCCTCACGGTTATCAAGTCTGTTAACAGATGCATTTGAGGAGCACTTTCATAGCGCTTTAGTTGAGGTTATTGAGCAAGCAGCTCTTAAAGCAAAAAGTGGCGGAGTTAACACGCCCAGTGATTACGCTGTTAAAGGGCTATCCATTGACCATTTAGACTTTCTTGAGCGCCGCCTCACTACCAATAAAATTGTAGATATTTTCCATGCAAATAGTTTGCAGCAAGGCTTTATCTCACACGCGCTGCATTACCCAGAAGATGATGCTTATCGTGTGCAATTATTATTAGACTATAATGAAGCGCTTGATCTAAATTGTTACCAGCAGGCGTGGAGCTTAGCCGCACAGCGCTATCCTGCGCTGCGAGCTTGTTTTGATTGGCGTGATGGTCTTATGCAGATCATAACGGCAGATTCGAGTATTAACCTTGATAATTTTACCATCAAGGATATCAGTCATCTACCACAAGCTGCTCGCGCGCAAGAGATCATTAAAATTCAACAGCTCGATAGGAAAGTCCAGTTTGATCTATCGACGCCTGGCTTAATGCGCTTTACCCTTATAAAACAACATGCAAACTTGGTGACTGTAATGCAAACAACTCATCATAGTATCAGTGATGGTTGGAGCGGCCACATTTTATTACAGGAAGTACATGAGTACTACAATCAGCTTGTGGTCGGCATGCAGCCGCAAATAAAGGTCGAGCGCGCATTTGTTAATGCTCAGCACTACTATATTAAAGCAAAAAGCGCTGCTTTAGATCATTGGAAAAAAGCTAAAGAGCGGTTTCAGGCCGCCAATGATCTTAATTTTTTATTCACCACGCCAGTTGATTTAGCAGAGCTAAAAACAATTGCAGAGCCATGCGCGAGTGAGCTTATTATTAAGGGTGATTTATACAAGCAGTTAAAGCAAATGTGTCGAAATCAAGCAATAACCTTAAATGTTGCCGTGCAATTTGCCTGGCATAAATTATTACATATTTATAGCGGTGATGAGCAAACGATTGTCGGCACAACCGTTGCAGGTCGCGACCTTCCCGTTGACGGTATTGAAAGTAGTGTCGGATTATATATTAATACTCTGCCACTTACGGTTGATTGGGATAATAGCATCAGTGTCTCGGCAATCTTAAATAATATCCAAAAAAGTATCGCAGAGCTTAACAGTTACAGTAATGTCTGTTTGGCCGATTTACAATCAAATGGTCAGAGATTGTTTCATAGTCTGTTTGTTTTTGAAAATTATCCGAGGCCTATTAATACAAACACATCAGGGATAGAAAATCATTTAACGTTTCGAGCAGCTATTGAGAAAACTGATTATCCTCTTTCAGTGACGGCCTATGAGAAAAATGAAAGCTTGGTTGTCAAGCTACATTATAGCGAAGAATGGCTTCGTCAAAATCAAGCCAGGAGGTTATTAAATCAAATACAATTAATATTAGCCTCTATTGCTAAAAATACGGATCACTCGCATCAACAAATCTCTTTAATGGATGATTTAGAGCGCCACACGCTTGTACATACTTGGAATGATACCGATGCGCCTTACCCAATGGATAAAACCATCGCGCAATTATTCGAGGAGCAGGTCGATAAAACCCCTGATAATGTCGCCTTGGTGTTTGAAGGGGAAGAGTTGACCTATATGCAGATAAATAAAAAAGCTAATCAATTAGCTCATGCTATTCGAGCGTATTATCACAATAAAAACTCTCAAGGTATTAAGCCCGATACACTGATTGGCTTATATCTTGATCGAAGTTTAGATATGGTAATAAGTATTCTTGGCGTGCTTAAAGCAGGCGGCGCTTATGTGCCGATATCACCAGAATATCCACAGCTGCGAGTGCGCTTTATGCTTGAGGATACACAAACGTCTCTTATTATTACTCAGGCACATTATAAGAAGCAATTAAACAAGTGGACTGCAAAACTCGATATTACGCCTACATTGTTAGCCCTTGATGATGTAAGTGATGATAACCCAATAGTTAATTTAGAACCCATTAGTACATCAAAAGATTTAGCCTATGTGATTTATACATCTGGGACAACAGGCACGCCGAAAGGGGTGTTGCAATTACATACAAATGTGGTGAGTTTATTCGAATCGACTGATAAATATTTTCAATTTACGCATAAGGATACATGGGTACTATTTCATGAATACACTTTTGATTTTAGTGTCTGGGAATTATGGGGCGCTTTACTCTATGGTGGACAGTTAATTGTACCTACAAAAAGTTTAACACAAGATACTTGTAAATTTGTACAGCTTTGCGTTAATTCACAGGTTACTATTTTAAACCAAACACCTGCCGCTTTTTACCTATTTATCGAGGAATCATTAAGAGCTGCTGCAAAGTTTCCTTGCCTGCGTAATGTGATTTTTGGAGGAGATAAACTTAATTTATCACGGCTTAAACCTTGGTGGAATTGTTATGCGCAAGATGCGCCACTCCTTGTAAATATGTATGGAATTACTGAGACGACAGTACATGTTACTTATAAATCATTAAGCCCCAAAAATAATTTAAAAGCAGCAAATATAGGGAAACCCTTAAATGATTTAAAAGCATTTGTGCTAAATACACAAAAAAATCTTGTGCCGATAGGTGCCCCTGGTGAGCTTTATATCGGTGGTGCTGGCCTTGCAAGGGGCTATCTCAATCAGGCTGAGTTAACTCACCAGCGTTTTATTGATAACCCGTTTGCCACAACTGATGATAAAGCTAAAGGTTATAACAGGCTTTATAAAACTGGCGATCTGGTTCGCTGGGCCCAAAATGGTAACTTAGAATATTTAGGGCGTAATGATTGTCAGGTTAAAATACGCGGTTATCGTATTGAACTCGGTGAAATTGAAAGTGCATTAAGCGCATTAAAAGATGTTAAACAAGCCGTAGTTGTTGACCGTGAAAATGATGGCAATAAATACTTAGCTGCTTATTTAATAAAAGCTTCCGGCATGGGAATTGATATTGAAATTGGTATTGAGGCATGCCGCGATAGCTTAGCGCTTAAACTGCCAGATTATATGCTGCCTGCTACCTTCACCGTGCTCGATAGCATTCCACTAACCACCAACGGTAAACTTGACAGAGGCGCGCTGCCAGCACCAGAGTTTATAAATGCTGATAATTATGTTGCCCCGCGAAATGAGCTTGAAGAGCAACTTTGTAATATTTGGCAAGAAGTATTGAGCGTTAAAAGAGTAGGTATTGATGATAACTTTTTTCGCATTGGTGGCGATTCGATAGTAAGTATTGGGCTGGTCTCTAAAATGCGCAGAGAAGGCTTTAGCTTACAAGTGAAAGATATTTTTGATGCGCCAACCGTGGCTCAGTTGAGCCGTTTATTAAACGCGCCGGCAACTTGCCTAAAAATTAAAACTGAGCAGGGCGTGTTAACCGGCGCTTTTGATTTATTACCAATACAAGCTGCATTTTTTGCGCAAAAACTAGCAATGCCTCACCACTTTAATCAGTCTTTTATGATTAACATTCCAGGGGAAATCAAATACGCTGAAATTGAAAAAGCATTGCAGTCATTAACTGCACAGCACGATATGCTACGCTGCGTATTTTTAAAAAAAGAATCTTTAAAAACAACTAGTTACCAACAACAATACCGCGATAATATAGATGGCATGTGTGAGCCTTTATGCGCATTAAATATAGCTTATTTAAATTCTGAGGAGCTAGATGAAAAGCTTACACAATTACAAAGTAACTTTAATTATATTAAAGGCCCAACATGGCAGGCAGTACACTTAACAGGTTATCCCGATGGCAGCGCTCGTTTATTTTTTGCCTTCCATCATTTAATTATCGATGTCGTATCATGGCGAATAATTGCTCAAGATATTAAGCAATTATTAACAAAGCAACTATTAACAAAGCCATTACTATCAAAACAAGCATTAACCAAACAAGCACTTCCCCCTAAAGGCAGTAGTTATCGTCAATGGGTAAGAGCCGTGCAGCATTATGCGTTAAATCATCAAGATGAGCGTGCATATTGGCAAGGCGTCTGTACAGATCAGGCGGGCTTACCCGCTTTAGGCGCGGTGGCATATCATAAAGTGAGCTTATCAGTGCACCAAACAGATGTTTTATTACATCAAGCAAACCTTGGTTTTCATACGCAAATTAATGATTTATTACTAAGCGCCCTGGCAATTAGCCTTTTTGAAGTGCTTGGCAGTGATGTTAATCATGTGACACTTGAAGGCCATGGCCGAGGAGTTATCGATGCAACACTTGATGTGAGTAATACTGTTGGTTGGTTTACCAGCGCGTATCCGGTCAGGCTTGAAGTCCAGCAAACAATATCTGAGACCATCATTCAAACTAAGGAGATGTTAAGAGTTATTGCAAACAAAGGGATTGGTTATGGAGCTCTGCATCAACAACAAGCATTTACTATGAGCATGCCTAAAATAAGATTTAATTATTTAGGTCAATTAGGCGCGCAAAGTGACAATGAGGAAAGCTCGACTTGGCAGATTAGTCAAGAAGATGCAGGTCAGATGATAGCAAGTGACAATACCGATCACTTATTAGTTAATATTAATGGAGCAGTCCAAAATGGTATATTAGAGTTTAATATTGCCTCACGGTTATCAAGTGTATTAACAAAGGAATTTGAGGAGCACTTTCACAGCGCTTTAGTTGAAGTTATTGAGCAAGCAGCGATCAAGGAAAAAAGTGGTGGTATTAACACGTTAAGCGACTTAAAAGAAATATATTTGACCGTGAATGAAACAGCAAATGATGTTCCTATTTTTTTTCTACCTCCAGGCGAAGGAGGCGCTGAAAGTTATTTAAATAATATAATCCCCAGATTAAAAGACAAAAAAATAATTCTATTTAATAACTTATATCACGAAAGCTGTTTAAAAAATGAGAATGCTCAAAATTATTATACTTATCAAACACTCGCCACTCAATACATTAAATATATTAAGAAGATACAGCCTGTTGGGCCTTATGAATTATTTGGTTGGAGTTTTGGTGGTGTGTTAGCTTTTGAAATAGCACGACAACTGGAAAATAATGGCGATACGATTGCAAAAATCATTTTAGTTGATCCGAACTTTCAGAATAAGGAAGCCATGAAAGATTTAGAGCAATATTGGCCGCTATTGAAAGAAAAACACACACAATATATGCTTCATTACCAGTCTCAATGTAACCATGGTAAATATATAACAAGCGCACCGATATTTTTATTTAAATTTTTAAAAAAGGATAAAATAAAGTTAGAAGATGTTGCTAAAAATACAGATGAAAAATTATTAAGTAAATTTAATGAGGCCCTTGCTTGTTATTACAATAAAATAATCGATAACCATATTAATGATTATGTGGATTGTAGCGCAATAAAAATAATACAATTAACAAGTACACATTATACATGGGTCGATAATAGTAAAGATGTAGATTTGGTGACAAAAGTTATCATTCCAACAAAAAAAAGTTTTAATAAAAATGATGTAAATAAAAAATGATTGCTTTTTTTTATTTGCTAAGTATTATCAACGTCCTTCTAACCTGATACGGTCTTATTAGCAAATAAAAGACTGCGGTTGTTAAACAAAGAAAAACGTTAAGAAAAGGGATAAATGCTTACCTACCCTGGCAAATGATGGGTATAAAAATAGGCAGCAAGTCCTTTTTAAGAGAATTTGACACAATACTATTTTATTAAGCGCCCCTAAAAAAACTTATCTCGCATTATCACTTTGCCAATGATCAAAGTTTATCGTCCAAGCTATTTCTTTTGACTAAAAAGTCAATGACTCATATTGCATTGGATAAATTTAATAAATATCAAATAAAACAGGTCGAGAATGTCAAAAAAATCATTAACAAAAGAGCAAAATAATACTTTAAAGCAAGCAACTATTTCAAGAGAAGATCGTCATACACTTTTGCGCAGTTGGAATGATACTGATGCGTCTTACCCAATGGATAAAACCCTAGCGCAATTATTTGAAGAGCAGGTCGATAAAACACCGAATAATATTGCCTTGGTGTTTGAAGGGGAAGAATTAACCTATATACAATTAAATAAAAAAGCTAATCAATTAGCTCATGCTATTCGAGCGCATTATCAAGAAAATTCTCCTCAAGGTATTAAGGCCGATACACTGATTGGCTTATATCTAGATCGAAGTTTAGAGATGGTAATAAGTATTCTGGGCGTGCTTAAAGCAGGCGGCGCTTATGTGCCTATATCACCAGAATATCCACAGCTGCGAGTGCGATTTATATTGGACGATACACAAACGGCTCTTATTCTTA
The DNA here is from genome assembly GCA_963682165.1 of uncultured Psychromonas sp. Classification (GTDB taxonomy): domain Bacteria; phylum Pseudomonadota; class Gammaproteobacteria; order Enterobacterales; family Psychromonadaceae; genus Psychromonas. Next base: position 1,139,938 of record OY821666.1, read on the forward strand.
CCCAGCCACATTATAAGTCGCAATTAAATAAATGGATCGGTGAACTCGATATTACGGCTACTCTGTTAGCCTTCGATGATGTAAGTGAAAATACATCGAGTGTTAATTTATCAGCAATTAATGGGCCGAAAGACTTGGCTTATATCATCTATACGTCCGGGACAACAGGCACTCCGAAAGGCGTTATGATTGAACAATGTTCAGTATCTAACCTGATTTTTAGTCAAACATCTTGCATGAATTTTGATGAAAGTGATGCCATTCTTTGGCTCGCTGATTATATTTTCGATGCATCTGTTGAGCAGTTATTTTTATCATTGCTCAATGGCGGAGTGCTACATATTCCGACACGAATGGATATTCTGGATGTCGGCATTATTAGACAAAAAATTGTAGAGTTACGTATTACCCATTTGCATTATACCTCTAAATACTTAAACGCATTAGGGAGACTAGAAGAGCCTCATTATTTAAAAAAAGTTATTTCTGGCGGTGAAGCTATTTCTGCAGAGTTAGTCGTCTGTTGGGGGAGGTTATTAATGAATTCTTATGGTCCTACAGAATCTACCGTTACTGTAATACAAGCAATTGACTATGGACAAAATAGTACAATAAACTGTATCGGTCGTCCGATAAATAACACCAAAGTTTATGTGTTAAATGAGCAAGCTATGCTTGTGCCGATAGGCACCCTTGGCGAGCTTTATATCGGAGGTGTAGGCCTTGCGCGAGGTTATCTCAATCAAGCTGATTTAACTCACCAGAGTTTTATTGACAACCCGTTTGCCACAACTGATGACAAAGCTAAAGGTTATGACAGGCTTTATAAAACTGGCGATCTGGTTCGTTGGGACCAAAATGGTAACTTAGAATATTTAGGGCGTAATGATTGTCAGGTTAAAATACGCGGTTATCGTATTGAACTAGGTGAGATTGAAAGTGCATTAAGCGCATTAAAAGATGTTAAACATGCAGTAGTTGTTGACCTTGAAAAGGATGGTCATAAATACTTAGCTGCTTATTTAATAAAAGCTTCCAGCATGGCAAATGATATTGATATTGAAATTGATATTGAGGCATGTCGAAATAGCCTAGCTCTCAAACTGCCAGATTATATGCTGCCTGCTACCTTCACTGTGCTCGATAGCATTCCACTAACCATTAATGGGAAACTGGACAGAAACTCTCTGCCAACACCAGAGTTTGTTAATGCTGATAATTATGTTGCCGCGCGAAATGAGCTTGAAGAGCAGCTTTGTAATATTTGGCAAGAAGTATTGAGCGTTAAAAGAGTGGGTATTGATGATAACTTTTTTCGCATAGGTGGCGATTCTATAGTAAGTATTGGGCTGGTCTCTAAAATGCGTAGAGAAGGCTTTAGCTTACAAGTGAAAGCTATTTTCGATGCGCCAACCGTTGCCCAGTTGAGTCGTTTGTTAAATGAGTCTAACACACGCATAAAAATTAAAACTGAGCATGGCGTGTTAACAGGCTCTTTTGATTTATTACCAATACAATCCTGGTTTTTTGCGCAAAAACTAGCAAATCATCACCACTTTAACCAGGCTTTTATAATTAAAATTCCAGGGGAAATCAAATACGCTGAAATTGAACAAGCATTGCAGGCATTAACTGCGCAGCACGATATGCTGCGCTGCGTATTTTTAGAAAAAGGATCTTCAAAAACAACTAGTTACCAGCAACAATATCGCGATAATATAGATGGCATGTGTGAGCCTTTATACGCATTAAATATAGCGGATTTAAATTCTGAGGAGCTTTGTAAAAAGCTTACGCAATTACAAAGTAACTTTAATTATATTAACGGCCCAACATGGCAGGCAGCGCACTTAACTGGTCATATCGATGGTAGAGCACGTTTATTTTTTGCCTTCCATCATTTAATTATCGATGTCGTGTCATGGCGAATAATTGCCCAAGATATTAAGCAACTATTAACAAAGCAACTATTAACAAAGCAAGTACTAACAAAACAACTACTAACAAAACAAGCACTTGCGCCTAAAGGCAGTAGTTATCGTCAATGGATAAGCGCAGTGCAGCATTATGCGTTAAATCATCAAGATGAGCGAGCATATTGGCAAGGCGTCTGTGCAGATCAGGCGGGCTTACCAGCTTTAGGCGCTGTTGCATATCATACAGTTAGCCTATCAGTAGAGCAAACAGATGTTTTATTACATCAAGCAAACCTTGGTTTTCATACGCAAATTAATGATTTATTACTGAGCGCCCTGGCAATTAGCCTTTTTGAAGTGCTTGGCAGTGATGTTAATCATGTGACACTTGAAGGCCATGGCCGAGAAGTCATCGATGAAACACTGGATGTGAGCCATACCGTTGGTTGGTTTACCAGCATGTACCCGGTTAGGCTTAAGGCACATAAAACAATATCTGCGACCATCATTCACACCAAGGAGATGTTAAGAGTTATTCCTAATAAAGGGATTGGTTATGGCGCGCTGCATCAACAACAAGCATTTGCTATGACCCTCCCTAAAATAAGCTTTAATTATTTAGGTCAATTAGGCGCGCAAAGTGACAATGAAGAAAGCTCAACTTGGCAGATCAGCAAAGAAGATGCAGGTGAGATGATAGCAAGTGAAAACGATGATCGCTTATTAGTTAATATTAATGGCGCGGTTCAAGGTGGTATATTAGAGTTTAATCTTGGCTCACGGTTATCAAGTATATTAACAGATGCATTTGAGGAGCACTTTCACAGCGCTTTAATTGAGGTTATTGAGCAAGCAGCTCTTAAAGCAAAAAGTGGCGGAGTTAACACGCCCAGTGATTACGCTGTTAAAGGGCTATCCATTGACCATTTAGACTTTCTTGAGCGCCGCCTCACTACCAATAAAATTGTAGAGATTTTCCCTGCAAATAGCTTGCAGCAAGGCTTTATCTCACACGCGCTGCATTACCCAGAAGATGATGCTTATCGTGTGCAATTATTATTAGACTATAATGAAGCGCTTGATATAGATTGTTACCAGCAAGCGTGGCGCTTAGCCTCACAGAGCTACCCTGCGCTGCGAGCTTGTTTTGATTGGCGTGATGGTCTTGTGCAGATCATAACGGCAGATTCGAGTATTAATCTTGATAATTTCACCCTCAAGGATATCAGTCATCTACCACAAGCTGCTCGCGCGCAAGAGATCATTAAAATTCAAAAGCTCGATAGGAAAGTCCAGTTTGATCTATCGACACCTGGCTTAATGCGCTTTACCTTGATAAAACAACATGCAAACTTGGTGAGTGTAATGCAAACAACTCATCATAGTATCAGTGATGGTTGGAGCGGCCCCATTTTATTACAGCAAGTACATGAGTACTACAATCAGCTTGTGCTAGGCATGCAGGTGCAAATAAAGGTTGATCGCGCGTTTGTTGATGTGCAGCAGTATTATAGCAAAGCAAAAAGCGCTGCTTTAGATCATTGGGAAAAAGCTAAAGAGCGGTTTCAGGCCGCCAATGATCTTAATTTTTTATTCACCACGCCAGTTGATTTAGCAGAGCTAAAAACAATTGTGGAGCCATGCTCTAGTGAGCTTATTATTAAGGGTGATTTATATAAGCAATTAAAACAAATGTGTCAAAATCAGGCAATAACCTTGAATGTTGCCGTGCAATTTGCTTGGCATAAATTATTACATATTTACAGCGGTGATGAGCAAACGATTGTCGGCACAACCGTCTCAGGTCGCGACCTTCCCGTTGACGGCATTGAATATAGTGTCGGATTATATATTAATACTCTGCCACTTACGGTTGATTGGGATAATAGCATCAGCGTCTCGGCAATCTTAAATAATATCCAAAAAAGTATCGCAGGGATTAACAGTTACAGTCATGTCTGTTTGGCCGATTTACAAACAAATGGGCAGCGATTGTTTCATAGCCTGTTTGTTTTTGAAAATTATCCGAGCCCTATGGATACAAATACATCAGGGATAGAAAATCATTTAACGTTTCGAGCAGCTATTGAGAAAACTGATTATCCTCTTTCAGTGACGGCCTATGAGCAAAATGAAAGCTTGGTTGTCAAGCTACATTATAGCGAAGAATGGCTTCGTCAAAATCAAGCCAGGCGGTTATTAAATCAAATAAAATTGATACTAGCCTCTATTGCTAAAAATACTGATCAATCACATCAACAAATCTCTTTAATGGATGATTTAGAGCGCCACACGTTGTTACATACTTGGAATGATACTGTAGCCCCCTATCCAATGGATAAAACCCTAGCGCAATTATTCGAGGAGCAGGTCGATAAAACACCAAATAATGTCGCCATAGTGTTTGAAGGTGAAGAATTAACCTATAGTCAATTAAATCAGCTAGCTAATCAATTAGCTCATGCTATTCGAGCGCATTATCAAAATAATAACTCTCAAGGTATTAAGCCAGATACGCTGATTGGCTTATATCTGGATCGAAGTTTAGATATGGTAATAAGTATTCTTGGCGCGCTTAAAGCAGGCGGCGCTTATGTGCCAATATCGCCAGAATATCCACAGCTGCGAGTGCAGTTTATGCTTGAGGATACACAAACTTCACTTGTAATTACTCAGCCACATTACAAGCAGCAACTAAATAATTGGATCGGTGAACTCGATATTACGCCTACGCTGTTCGCCATGGATGATGTAAGTGATGATAACCCAATAGTTAATTTAGAACCAATTAGTACATCAAAAGACTTGGCATATGTCATCTATACGTCTGGGACAACAGGCAAGCCAAAAGGCGTTATGGTTCAACATTCAGGAGTTGTTAACAGAATAGTTTGGATGCAGCAAAAATATCCATTATCTAGCTCAAGCCGTGTTCTTCAAAAAACGCCCTATATCTTTGATGTGTCGGTATGGGAATTATTATGGGGTAATTTAACAGGCGCCACCATTATTATAGCGGCACCAGAGATTCATAAAGATCCAGATAAGTTAAATGAATTGATCATAAAGTCTGGCGTAACGACTCTACATTTTGTGCCATCAATGTTTGCATCTTTTTGTGATTATTTGCAGCAGTTGCAGCTTTCGTTTCCTAAAAATGTACAACAGGTATTTTGCAGTGGTGAAACGTTAACCGTTAGTCATGTCGATAGGTTTATAAAAACAAATCATGACAGCACTTTATTAACTAACCTTTATGGGCCAACTGAAGTTTCTATTGACGTTACTTATTTTAATATTATTGAGTCAGCAAATAAATTTATCCCAATTGGTCGCCCGATAAATAACACCCAAATTTATGTGTTAAATAAGCAAGGTATGCTTGTGCCGATAGGCGCCCCTGGTGAGCTTTATATCGGTGGTGCTGGCCTTGCAAGGGGCTATCTCAATCAGGCTGAGTTAACTCACCAGCGTTTTATTGATAACCCGTTTGCCACAACTGATGATAAAGCTAAAGGTTATGACAGGCTTTATAAAACTGGCGATCTGGTTCGCTTGCTACCAGATGGTAACTTAGAATATTTAGGGCGTAATGATTGTCAGGTTAAAATACGCGGTTATCGTATTGAACTCGGTGAGATTGAAAGTGCATTAAGCGCATTAAAAGACGTTAAACAAGCAGTGGTTGTTGACTTTGAAAATAATGGTCATAAATACTTAGCTGCCTATTTAATAAAAGCTTCTGGCATGGGAATTGATCTTGATATTGATATTGATATTGATATTGAGGCATGTCGAGATAGCCTAGCGCTTAAACTGCCAGACTATATGCTGCCTACTACCTTTACCGTGCTCGATAGCATTCCATTAACCATTAACGGGAAACTGGACAGAAAATCTCTGCCAATACCAGAGTTTGTAAATGCTGATAAATATATAGCCCCACGAAATAAACTTGAAGAGCAGCTTTGTGATATTTGGCAAGAAGTATTGAGCGTTAAAAAAGTTGGTATTGCTGATAACTTTTTTGGTATCGGTGGTAACTCTATCACAGCGATTCGACTTAGTGCTGCTTGCCGCCAGCAATTCAAGATAGATATTCCTCTTGCCTTGTTATTTGCAAAGAAAACAATTAAGTCATTGTCAGGCTGTTTAGATAAACTGCAGATGCTGGTTATTGCTCATGTAGAGCGAGATCAATATCCATTATCTTTTGCTCAAGAGCGGTTGTTATTTATCGAAAATTTTGAACAAGGCTCCAATGCATATCATATCCCTTATTTTGTGCAATTAGACGATGATGTCAATCTAAGCGCATTAACAGCTGCTTTTAATGTTGTTGTTCACCGTCATCCTGTACTTAACAGTGTTTATCGGAGTGATGAGCAAAATAAATCTTACCAGGTACAGCTCGGTGCTGATATATCAATGCATATGCATGCATTAAATGACAGCCATGAATTATTAGCAGAGCTTAAAAAAGAGATATCACGCCCTTTTGATTTAACTACTGAGCCAAGTATTCGCCTGCATTGTTATGAGAAAAATGCACGCCAATATTTACTGATGTTATTCCATCATATCGCTTTTGATGGCTGGTCTACTAACATATTTATGGACGAATTAGCGCAAGCGTATCATGCCTTGTGCCAAGGAACGGCGGCAATTCTCCCTCATCTGGATATCAGTTATGGTGATTATGCGCTCTGGCAACGTTCTTATCTGCAAGGAGAAAATTTAACCAAGTTATTAGATTTTTGGCAGCAGCAATTATCAGGGTATGAGCAGCTGCAATTACAGGCCGATTATCCTCGTCCTAAACAAATTAATTATCAGGGCAGAAATATAGATTTTCAATTAGATGCCAGTTTATCGGAGCAATTACGATCGCTTGCCAAAGCAAACGAGACAACACTCTATACCGTGCTGCTGAGCAGTTTTTATATCAGCCTATCAGCAATGAGCGGTCAAACCGATGTATTACTTGGCACTCCATCTGATAATCGAGATCATGCGAAAACGCAATCATTAATCGGCTTTTTTGTAAATACCTTGGTGCTGCGAGCTGATGTTCAAGCAGCAATGACAATTGAGGACTTTATTACCCAAGTGCATGGCATTGTCAGACAAGCCAAGGCTCATCAAGAGCTTCCCTTTGAGCGCTTAGTGGATGTGTTAAATGTTGAGCGAGACGCCTCACGTCACCCTATTTTTCAAGTGATGTTTGCCATTGAATCTTTAGATACGAGTTACCAGAGCAATAATGGCCTGCCGTTTATGTCATCAGAGTTTGCAAGCTCAGATGATTTGTATCGCCCTGCAAAGTTTGATTTGAGTTTGCTTGTAGATGTCAGTCAAGCGGTTATTAAGGGCTCTTTTAACTATGCACTGAGTTTGTTTAATGAAGAGACGATCAAACGCATATCAGAAATCTATCAACGAGTCTTAGTGGCTGTTGTTGCAAATCAACAGCTCCCAATCGGTGACATATCTTTATTGTCAAAAATCGATAGGCATACTCTTTTACATACGTGGAATGATACGACTGCATCCTACCCAATGGATAAAACCATAACGCAATTATTCGAAGCGCAGGTCGATAAAACACCGAATAATATTGCCCTGGTGTTTGCAGAGGAGTCTCTTACCTATCGTCAGCTAAATAATAAATCTAATCAGTTGGCTCATGCTATTCGAGCGTATTATCAAAATAAAAACTCTCAAGGTATTAAGCCCGATACACTGATTGGCTTATATCTTGATCGAAGTTTAGAGATGGTAATAAGTATTCTTGGCGCGGTTAAAGCAGGCGGCGCTTATGTGCCAATATCGCCAGAATATCCACAGCTGCGAGCGCAATATATATTGGGCGATACACAAGCTTCACTGATTATTACTCAGGCACATTATAAGAAGCAATTAAATAACTGGACTGCAAAACTCGATATTACGGCTACGCTGTTAGCCATCGATGATGTAAGTGATGATAACCCAACGGCTAATTTAGCAGCAATTAATGGACCGAAAGACTTAGCTTATGTTATTTATACGTCGGGGACAACAGGCACTCCGAAAGGCGTTATGATTGAACAATGTTCAGTATCTAACCTGATTTTTAGTCAAACATGTTGCATGAATTTTGATGAAAGTGATGCCATTCTTTGGCTAGCTGATTATATTTTCGACGCCTCTGTTGAGCAGTTATTTTTATCATTGCTCAATGGCGCCGTGCTACATATTCCGACACGAATGGATATTCTAGATGTCGGCATTATTAGACAAAAAATTGTAGAGTTAGGTATTACCCATTTGAATTATACCTCTAAATACTTAAACTCATTAGGGGCACTAGAAGAGTCACATTATTTAAAAAGAGTCATGTCCGCAGGAGAGTGTATTTCTGAGAAATTAGCCGCCTGTTGGGGTAATCTATTGATAAATGCTTATGGACCGACAGAATCGACCGTTATTTCCATACAAGCGCCTAAATATGGTCAAGATTGCGTGATCAACAATATTGGTCGGCCGATAAATAACACCCAAGTTTATGTGTTAAATCAGCAAAAAAACATTGTCCCAATAGGCGCCCCTGGTGAGCTTTATATCGGTGGTGCTGGCCTTGCAAGGGGTTATCTCAATCAACCTTATTTAACTCGTGAACGTTTTATTGACAACCCGTTTGCCACAACTGATGATAAAGCTAAAGGTTATAACAGGCTTTATAAAACTGGCGATCTGGTTCGTTGGGATCAAAACGGTAACTTAGAATATTTAGGGCGCAATGATTGTCAGGTTAAAATACGCGGTTATCGTATTGAACTGGGTGAAATTGAAAGTGCATTAAGCGCATTAAAAGACGTTAAACAAGCCGTAGTTGTTGACCTTGAAAATAAGGGTAATAAATACTTAGCTGCTTATTTAATAAAAGCTTCCAGCATGGCAAATGATATTGATATTGATATTGATATTGATATTGAGGCATGTCGAAATAGCCTAGCGCTCAAACTGCCAGACTATATGCTGCCTGTTACCTTCACCGTGCTCGATAGCATTCCACTAACCATCAACGGTAAGCTTGACAGACGCGCGCTGCCAACACCAGAATTTGAAAATGCTGATAAATATATAGCCCCGCGAAATGAGCTTGAAGAGCAACTTTGTCATATTTGGCAAGAAGTGTTGAGCGTTACAAAAGTTGGTATTGCTGATAACTTTTTTGGTATTGGTGGGAACTCTATCACAGCGATTCGACTGACCGCTGCTTGCCGCCAGCAATTCAAGATAGATATTCCGCTTGCCTTGTTATTTGAGAAGAAAACAATTGAGGCATTGTCAGGCTGTTTAGATAAACTGCAGATGCTGGTTATTGCTCATGTAGAGCTAGCTCAATATCCATTATCTTTTGCTCAAGAGCGGTTGTTATTTATCGAAAATTTTGAACAAGGCTCAAATGCATATCATATACCTTATTTTGTGCAATTAGCAGATGATGTCAATCTAAGCTCATTAACAGCGGCTTTTAATGTTGTTATTCACCGTCATCCAGTGCTTAACAGTGTTTATCGTCGTGATGAGCAAAATAAAGCTTACCAGGTACAGCTAGGTGCTGATATATCAATGCATATGCATGCATTAAATGACAGCCATGAATTATTAGCAGAGCTTAAAAAAGAGATATCACGCCCTTTTGATTTAACTACTGAGGCAAGTATTCGTCTGCATTGTTATGAGAAAAATGCGCGCCATTATTTACTGATGTTATTCCACCATATCGGCTTTGATGGCTGGTCTACTAACATATTGATGGACGAATTAGCGCAAGCGTATCGCGGCTTGTGTCAAGGAGTGGCGGCAATTCTTCCTAATCTGGATATCAGTTATGGTGATTATGCGCTCTGGCAACGTAGTTATCTGCAAGGAGAAAATTTAACCAAGTTATTAGATTTTTGGCAGCAGCAATTATCAGGGTATGAGCAGCTGCAATTACCGGCCGATTATCCTCGTCCTAAACAAATTAATTATCAGGGCAGAAATATAGATTTTCAATTAGATGCCAGTTTATCGGAGCAATTACGATCGCTTGCCAAAGCAAACGAGACAACACTCTATACCGTGCTGCTGAGCAGTTTTTATATCAGCCTATCAGCAATGAGCGGTCAAACCGATGTATTACTTGGCACTCCATCTGATAATCGAGATCATGCGCAAACGCAATCATTAATCGGCTTTTTTGTAAATACCTTGGTGCTTCGAGCCGATGTTCAAGCAACAATGACAATTGAGGAATTTATTAGCCAAGTGCATGGCATTGTAAGACAAGCCAAGGCTCATCAAGAGCTTCCCTTTGAGCGCTTAGTGGATGTGTTAAATGTTGAGCGCGACGCCTCTCGTCACCCTATTTTTCAAGTGATGTTTGCCATTGAATCTTTAGATACGAGTTACCATAGCAATAATGACCTGCCGTTTATGGCATCAGAGTTTGCAAGCTCAGATGATTTGTATCGCCCTGCAAAGTTTGATTTGAGTTTGCTTGTAGATGTCAGTCAACCAGTTATTAAGGGCTCTTTTAACTATGCACTGAGTTTGTTTAATGAGGGGACGATCAAGCGCATATCAGAGCTATATCAACGAGTCTTAGTGGCTGTTGTTGCAAATCAGCAGCTCCCAATCTGTGACATATCATTATTGTCAAAAATCGATAGGCATACTCTTTTACATACGTGGAATGATACGACTGCATCCTACCCAGTGGATAAAACCCTAGTGCAATTATTCGAGGAGCAGGTCGATAAAAACCCTGATAATATTGCCTTAGTGTTTGAAGGTGAAGAATTAACCTATAGTCAGCTAAATAATAAAGCTAATCAATTAGCTCATGCTATTCGAGCGCATTATCAAAAGAAAAACTCTCAAGGTATTAAGCCCGATACGCTGATTGGCTTATATCTTGATCGAAGTTTAGATATGGTGATAAGTATTCTTGCAGTGCTTAAAGCAGGAGGTGCTTATGTAGCTATATCACCAAAATATCCTAAGCTGCGAGTGCAATATATATTGAACGATACACAAACTTCTCTGATTATTACCCAGCAGCATTATAAGCGGCAATTAAATAACTGGACTGCAAAACTCGATATTACGGCTACGCTATTAGCCCTCGATGATGTAAGTCGCGATAACCCAACGGTTAATTTAGCAGCAATTAATGGTCCGAAAGACTTAGCCTATGTCATCTATACCTCTGGTACAACAGGCACTCCGAAAGGCGTTATGATAGAACAATGTTCAGTATCTAACCTAATTTTTAGTCAAACATCTTGCATGAATTTTGATGAAAATGATGCCATTCTTTGGCTCGCTGATTATATTTTCGATGCATCTGTTGAGCAGTTATTTTTATCATTGCTCAATGGCGGCGTGCTACATATTCCGACACGAATGGATATTGTAGATGTCGGCATTATTAGACAAAAAATTGTAGAGTTAGGTATTACCCATTTGCATTATACCTCTAAATACTTAAACGCATTAGGGGCACTAGAAGAGCCTCATTATTTAAAAAAAGTTATTTCTGGCGGTGAGGCTATTACTAAAGAGTTAGTCGCCTGTTGGGGGAGGCTATTAATGAATTCTTATGGACCGACTGAATCAACCGTCACTTCAATACAAGCTCCTCAATATGGTCAAGATGGCGTGCTTAACAGCATTGGTAGCCCGATAAATAACACCAAAGTTTATGTATTAAATCAGCAAGCTATGCTTGTGCCAATAGGAGCGCCAGGAGAGCTTTATATAGGAGGAGCAGGACTTGCGCGAGGTTATCTTAATCAGGATGAGTTAACTAGTGAGCGTTTTATTGATAACCCATTTGCCACACCTGATGATAAAGCTAAAGGTTATGACAGGCTTTATAAAACTGGAGATCTGGTACGCTGGCGCGATGATGGTAACTTAGAGTATTTAGGGCGTAATGATTGTCAGGTTAAAATACGCGGTTATCGTATTGAACTAGGTGAGATTGAAAGTGTATTAAGCGCATTAAAAGATGTTAAACATGCAGTAGTTGTTGACCTTGAAAAGGATGGTCATAAATACTTAGCTGCTTATTTAATAAAAGCTTCCGGCATGGGAATTGATATTGATATTGAAATTGATATTGAGGCATGCCGCGATAGCTTAGCGCTTAAACTGCCAGATTATATGCTGCCTGCTACCTTCACCGTGCTCGATAGCATTCCACTAACCATCAACGGTAAACTTGACAGAGGCGCGCTGCCAGCACCAGAGTTTATAAATGCTGATAAATATGTTGCCCCGCAAAATGAGCTTGAAGAGCAACTTTGTAATATTTGGCAAGAAGTATTGAGCGTTAAAAGAGTGGGTATTGATGATAACTTTTTCCGTATTGGTGGCGATTCGATAGTAAGTATTGGGCTGGTCTCCAAAATGCGCAGCGAAGGCTTTAGCTTACAAGTGAAAGATATTTTTGATGCGCCAACCGTTGCCCAGTTGAGCCGTTTGTTAAACGATCAACAAACTTGCTTAAAGATTAAAACTGAGCATGGCGTGTTAACAGGCTCTTTTGATTTATTACCAATACAAGACTCATTTTTTGCGCAAAAATTAGCAAATCCTCAGCACTTTAACCAGGCTTTTATAATTAAAATTCCAGGGATGATAAAATACACGGAAATTGAAAAAGCATTGCAGGTATTAACTGACCAGCACGATATGTTGCGCTGCGTATTTTTAGAAAAAGCATCTTCAAAAACAAAGAGTTACCAGCAACAATACCGCGACAATATAGATGGCATGAGTGAGCCTTTATACGCATTAAATATAGCTGATTTAAATTCTGTGGAGTTACATGAAAAGCTTACACAATTACAAAGTAACTTTAATTATATTAACGGCCCAACATGGCAGGCAGTACACTTAACCGGTTACCTTGATGGTAGCGCTCGTTTATTTTTTGCCTTCCATCACTTAATTATCGATGTCGTATCATGGCGAATAATTGCCCAAGATATTAAGCAACTATTAACAAAGCAACTACTATCAAAACAAGCATTAACAAAACAAGCACTAACAAAACAAGCACTAACAAAACAAGCATTAACAAAACAAGTACTTGCGCCTAAAGGCAGTAGTTATCGTCAATGGGTAAGAGCCGTACAGCATTATGCGCTAAATAATCATTGCGAGCGGGAATATTGGCAAGGCGTCTGTGCAGATCAGGCGTGTTTACCAGCTTTAGGCACTGTTGCATATCATACAGTTAGCCTATCAGTAGAGCAAACAGATGTTTTATTACATCAAGCAAACCTTGGTTTTCATACGCAAATTAATGATTTATTACTTAGCGCCCTGGCAATTAGCCTTTTTGAAGTGCTTGGCAGTGATGTTAATCATGTGACACTTGAAGGCCACGGCCGGGAAGTTATCGATGAAACACTTGATGTGAGCAATACTGTTGGTTGGTTTACCAGCATGTATCCAGTCAGGCTTAAGGCCCAGCAAACAATATCTGCGACTATCATTCACACCAAGGAGATGTTAAGCGCCATTCCCAACAAAGGGATTGGTTATGGCGCGCTGCATAAGCAACAAGCATTTGCTATGAGCCGGCCTAAAATAAGTTTTAATTATTTAGGTCAATTAGGCGCGCAAAGCCACGATGAGGAAAGCTCAACTTGGCAGGTAAGCCAAGAAGATGCAGGTCAGATGATAGCAAGTGACAACACTGATCACTTATTAGTTAATATTAATGGCGCAGTCCAAGCTGGTATATTAACGTTTAATATTGCCTCACGGTTATCAAGTGTATTAACAAAGGAATTTGAGGAGCACTTTCATAGCGCTTTAGTTGAGGTTATTGAGCAAGCAGCTCTTAAAGCAAAAAGTGGCGGAGTTAACACGCCCAGTGATTACGCTGTTAAAGGGCTATCCATTGACCATTTAGACTTTCTTCAGCGCCGCCTCACTACAAATAAAATTGTAGATATTTTTCCTGCAAATAGTCTGCAGCAAGGCTTTATCTCACACGCGCTGCATTACCCAGAAGATGATGCTTATCGGGTGCAATTATTATTAGACTATAATGAAGCGCTTGATATAAATTGTTACCAGCAGGCGTGGAGCTTAGCCGCACAGCGCTACCCTGCGCTGCGAGCTTGTTTTGATTGGCGTGATGGTCTTATGCAGATCATAACGGCAGATTCGAGTATTAACCTTGATAATTTTACCATCAAGGATATCAGTCATCTACCACAAGCTGCTCGCGCGCAAGAGATCATTAAAATTCAACAGCTCGATAGAAAAGTTCCTTTTGATCTATCGACACCTGGCTTAATGCGCTTTACCTTGATAAAACAACATGCAAACTTGGTGACTGTAATGCAAACAACTCATCATAGTATCAGTGATGGTTGGAGCGGCCCCATTTTATTACAGCAAGTACATGAGTACTACAATCAGCTTGTGCTAGGCATGCAGGTGCAAATAAAGGTCGAGCGCGCATTTGTTGATGAGCAGCAGTATTATAGCAAAGCAAAAAGCGCCGCGACAAAACACTGGGAAAAAGCTAAAGAGCGGTTTCAGGCCGCCAATGATCTTAATTTTTTATTCACCACGCCAGTTGATTTAGCGCAGCTAAAAACAATTGCAGAGCCATGCGCGAGTGAGCTTATTATTAAGGGTGATTTATACAAGCAGTTAAAGCAAATGTGTCAAAATCAGGCAATAACCTTAAATGTTGCCGTGCAATTTGCCTGGCATAAATTATTACATATTTATAGCGGTGATGAGCAAACGATTGTCGGCACAACAGTCTCAGGTCGCGACCTTCCCGTTGACGGCATTGAAAGTAGTGTCGGATTATATATTAATACTCTGCCACTTACGGTTGATTGGGATAATAGCATCAGCGTCTCGGCAATCTTAAATAATATCCAAAAAAGTATCGCAGAGATTAACAGTTACAGTCATGTCTGTTTGGCCGATTTACAAGCAAATGGGCAGCGATTGTTTCATAGCCTGTTTGTTTTTGAAAATTATCCGAGCCCTATTGATACAAATACATCAGGGATAGAAAATCATTTAACGTTTCGAGCAGCTATTGAGAAAATTGATTATCCTCTTTCAGTGACGGCCTATGAGGAAAATGAGAGCTTGGTTGTCAAGCTACATTATAGTGAAGAATGGCTTCGTCAAAATCAAGCCAGGCGGTTATTAAATCAAATACAATTGGTATTAGCCTCTATTGCTAAAAATACTGATCAATCACATCAACAAATCTCTTTAATGGATGATTTAGAGCGCCACACGCTATTACATACTTGGAATGATACCGATGCGCCTTACCCAATGGATAAAACCCTAACGCAATTATTCGAAGCGCAGGTCGATAAAACACCTGATAATGTCGCCCTAGTATTTGAGGAGGAGTCTCTTACCTATCGTCAATTAAATGAAATCGCTAACCAGTTAGCTCATGCTATTCGAGCGTATTATCAAAATAAAAACTCTCAAGGTATTAAGCCCGATACACTGATTGGCTTATATCTGGATCGAAGTTTAGATATGGTAATAAGTATTCTTGGCGCGGTTAAAGCAGGCTGCGCTTATGTGCCAATATCGCCAGAATATCCACAGCTGCGAGTGCAATATATATTGAACGATACACAAACTTCACTTGTAATTACCCAGCAGCATTATAAGCGGCAATTAAATAATTGGATCGATGAACTAGATATTACGGCCACGCTGTTAGCCCTTGATGATGTAAGTGATGATAACCCAACTGCTAATTTAGCAGCAATTAATGGAGCGAAAGACTTAGCTTATGTCATCTATACGTCTGGGACAACAGGCAAGCCAAAAGGAGTTATGATTGAGCATCTTGGTGTTACTAACTTAATTTTTAGTCAAATCTCTTCCCTTGATTTCAAGCAAGATGAATCAGTACTCTGGTTAGCGGACTATATTTTCGACGCCTCTGTTGAGCAGTTATTTTTATCATTGCTCAATGGCGCTGTGCTACATATTCCGAGCCGAATGGAAATTCTGGATATCGGCATTATTAGCCAAAAAATTGTTCAGTCAGGTATTACCCATTTGCATTCCACTCCTCAATACTTAAACGCATTAGGCGCACTAGAAGAGCCACATTATTTAAATAGAGTGATTTCTGGCGCGGAGGCTATTTCTAAAGAATTAGTTTCAATTTGGGGGCCAATATTAATAAACTCTTATGGACCGACTGAATCAACAGTTACTTCCATACAAGCTACTCAATATGGTCAAGATGGCGTGCTTAACAATATTGGTCGCCCGATAAATAACACTCAAGTTTATGTGTTAAATGAGCAAAAAAACATTGTCCCGATAGGCACCCTTGGAGAGCTTTATATCGGAGGTGTAGGGCTTGCAAGGGGTTACCTTAATCAGCCTGAGTTAACTCACCAGAGTTTTATTGATAACCCATTTGCCACACCTGATGATAAAGTTAAAGGTTATGACAGGCTTTATAAAACTGGCGATCTGGTACGCTGGCGCCCTGACGGTAACTTAGAGTATTTAGGGCGTAATGATTGTCAGGTTAAAATACGCGGTTATCGTATTGAACTCGGTGAGATTGAAAGTGCATTAAGCGCATTAAAAGATGTTAAACAAGCAGTGGTTGTTGACCTTGAAAATAATGGTCAAAAATACTTAGCTGCTTATTTAATAAAAGCTTCCAGCATTCCAATTGATATTGAAATTAATATTGATGCGTGTCGCGATAGCTTAGCGCTTAAACTGCCAGACTATATGCTGCCTGCTACCTTTACTGTGCTCGATAGCATTCCACTAACTATTAATGGGAAACTTGACAGACGTGCGCTGCCAACACCAGAATTTGTTAATGCTGATAATTATGTTGCCCCGCGAAATGAGCTTGAAGAGCTGCTTTGTGATATTTGGCAAGAAGTATTGAGCGTTAAAAAAGTGGGTATTGATGATAACTTTTACCAACTCGGTGGTAACTCTATCACAGCGATTCGACTTACAGCTGCTTGCCGGGAGCAATTCAAGATAGATATTCCGCTTGCCTTGTTATTTGAGAAGAAAACAATTGAAGCATTGTCAGGCTGTTTAGATAAACTGCAGATGCTGGTTATTGCTCATGTAGAGCGAGATCAATATCCATTATCTTTTGCTCAAGAGCGGTTGTTATTTATCGAAAATTTTGAACAAGGCTCAAATGCATATCATATACCTTATTTTGTGCAATTAGCAGATGATGTCAATCTAAGCGCATTAACAGCTGCTTTTAATGTTGTTATTCACCGTCATTCTGTACTTAACAGTGTTTATCGGAGTGATGAGCAAAATAAATATTACCAGGTGCAGCTCGGTGCTGATATATCAATGCATATGCATGTATTAAATGACAGCCATGAATTATTAGTCGCGGCAAAAAAAGAGATATCCCATCCTTTTGATTTAACTACTGAGCCAAGTATTCGCCTGCATTGTTATGAGAAAAATGCGCGCCAATATTTACTGATGTTATTCCACCATATCGCTTTTGATGGCTGGTCTACTAACATATTGATGGACGAATTAGCGCAAGCGTATCGCGGCTTGTACCAAGGAGCGGCGGCAATTCTCCCTAATCTGGATATCAGTTATGGTGATTATGCGCTCTGGCAACGTAGTTATTTGCAAGGAGAAAATCTAACCAAGTTATTAGATTTTTGGCAGCAGCAATTATCAGGGTATGAGCAGCTGCAATTACAGGCCGATTATCCTCGTCCTAAACAAATTAATCATCAGGGCAGAAATATATATTTTCAATTAGATGCCCGTTTATCGGAGCAACTGCGAACGCTTGCCAAAGCTCGTCATACAACACTCTATACCGTGTTATTGAGCTGTTTTTATGTCAGCATATCAGCAATGAGCGGCCAAACAGATGTATTACTTGGCACTCCATCTGATAATAGAGATCATGCGCAAACGCAATCATTAATCGGCTTTTTTGTAAATACCTTGGTGCTTCGAGCCGATGTTCAAGCAACAATGACAATTGAGGAATTTATTAGCCAAGTGCATGGCATTGTAAGACAAGCCAAGGCTCATCAAGAGCTTCCCTTTGAGCGCTTAGTGGATGTGTTAAATGTTGAGCGCGACGCCTCTCGTCACCCTATTTTTCAAGTGATGTTTGCCATTGAATCTTCCGAGACGAGTTACCATAGCAATAATGACCTGCCGTTTATGGCATCAGAGTTTGCAAGCTCAGATGATTTGTATCGCCCTGCAAAGTTTGATTTGAGTTTGCTTGTAGATGTCAGTCAAGCGGTTATTAAGGGCTCTTTTAACTATGCCCTGAGTTTGTTTAATGAAGAGACGATCACGCGCATATCAGAAATCTATCAACGAGTCTTAGTGGCTGTTGTTGCAAATCAACAGCTCCCAATCTGTGACATATCATTATTGTCAAAAATCGATAGGCATACTGTTTTACAAACTTGGAATGATACCGTAGCCCACTACCCAATTGATAAAACTTTAGCGCAATTATTCGAGGAGCAGGTTGATAAAACCCCTGATAATGTCGCCTTAGTGTTTGAAGGTGAAGAATTAACCTATAGTCAGCTAAATAATAAATCTAATCAGTTGGCTTATGCGATTCGAGCGCATTATCAAAAAAATAATACTCAAGGTATTCAAGCTGATACACTAATTGATTTATATCTAGATCGAAGCTTAGAGATGGTAATAAGTATTATTGCAGTGCTTAAAGCAGGCGGCGCTTATGTGCCGATATCACCAGAATATCCACAGCTGCGAGTACGCTTTATGTTGGACGATACACAAACTTCACTGATTATTACCCAGCCACATTATAAACAGCAATTAAATAAATGGAGCGCAAAACTCGATATTACGCCTACGCTGTTAGCCATCGATGATGTAAGTGAAAATACCTCGAGTGTTAATTTATCAGCAATTAATGGGCCGAAAGACTTGGCTTATATCATCTATACGTCCGGGACAACAGGCACCCCAAAAGGTGTGATGATTGAACAATGTTCAGTATCTAACTTAATTATTAGTCAAACATCTTGCATGAATTTTGATGAAAGTGATGCCATTCTTTGGCTCGCTGATTATATTTTCGATGCATCTGTTGAGCAGTTATTTTTATCATTGCTCAATGGCGCCATGTTACATATTCCAACCAAGTCAGATATTAAAGATGTAGTGGTTATTAAGCAAAAAATTGTAGCGTTAGGTATTACCCATTTGAATTATACCTCTAAATACTTAAACGCATTAGGCGCATTAGAAGAGCCACATTATTTAAAAAGAGTCATGTCCGCAGGGGAGAGTATTTCTGCAGAATTGGCCGCCTGTTGGGGTAATCTATTGATAAATGCTTATGGACCGACAGAATCGACCGTTATTTCCATACAAGCGCCTAAATATGGTCAAGATGGCGTGCTTAACAATATTGGTCGCCCGATAAGTAACACTCAAGTTTATGTGTTAAATGAGCAACAAAACATTGTCCCGATAGGCGCCACTGGCGAGCTTTATATCGGAGGAGCAGGCCTTGCGCGAGGTTACCTTAATCAGGCTGAGTTAACTCATGATCGTTTTATTGACAACCCGTTTGCCACAACTGATGATAAAGCTAAGGGTTATGACAGGCTTTATAAAACTGGAGATCTGGTTCGCTGGCGCCATGATGGTAATTTAGAGTATTTAGGGCGTAATGATTGTCAGGTTAAAATACGTGGTTATCGTATTGAACTCGGTGAGATTGAAAGCGCATTAAGCGCATTAAAATGCGTTAAACAAACAGTAGTTGTTGACCTTGAAAAGGATGGTCATAAATACTTAGCAGCCTATTTAATAAAAGCTTCTGGTATTCCAATTGATATTGATAAATGCCGAGATAGGCTAGCGCTTAAACTGCCAGATTATATGCTGCCTGCTACCTTCACCGTGCTCGATAGCATTCCACTAACCATTAACGGGAAACTTGACAGGGGCGCGCTGCCAATACCAGAATTTATAAATGCTGATAAATATGTTGCCCCACGAAATAAACTTGAAGAGCAGCTTTGTCATATTTGGCAAGAAGTATTGAGCGTTAAAAAAGTTGGTATTGATGATAACTTTTTTCGCATTGGTGGCGATTCGATAGTAAGTATTGGGCTGGTCTCTAAAATGCGCAGAGAAGGCTTTAGCTTACAAGTGAAAGATATTTTTGATGCGCCAACCGTGGCTCAGTTGAGCCGTTTATTAAACGCGCAGGCAACTCACCTAAAAATTAAAACTGAGCAGGGCGAGTTAACAGGCGCTTTTGATTTATTACCAATACAAGCTGCATTTTTTGCGCAAAAACTAGCAATGCCTCACCACTTTAATCAGTCTTTTATGATTAACATTCCAGGGGAAATTAAATACGCTGAAATTGAAAAAGCATTGCAGTCATTAACTGCACAGCACGATATGCTGAGCTGCGCATTTTTAGAAAAATCATTTTTAAAAACAACTAGTTACCAACAACAATACCGCGATAATATAGATGGCATGTGTGAGCCTTTATGCGCATTAAATATAGCTTATTTAAATTCTGAGGAGCTAGATGAAAAGCTTACACAATTACAAAGTAACTTTAATTATATTAAAGGCCCAACATGGCAGGCAGTACACTTAACAGGTTATCCCGATGGCAGCGCTCGTTTATTTTTTGCCTTCCATCATTTAATTATCGATGTCGTATCATGGCGAATAATTGCTCAAGATATTAAGCAATTATTAACAAAGCAACTATTAACAAAGCCATTACTATCAAAACAAGCATTAACCAAACAAGCACTTCCCCCTAAAGGCAGTAGTTATCGTCAATGGGTAAGAGCCGTGCAGCATTATGCGTTAAATCATCAAGATGAGCGTGCATATTGGCAAGGCGTCTGTACAGATCAGGCGGGCTTACCCGCTTTAGGCACGGTTGCATATCATAAAGTGAGCTTATCAGTGCACCAAACAGATGTTTTATTACATCAAGCAAACCTTGGTTTTCATACGCAAATTAATGATTTATTACTTAGCGCCTTGGCAATTAGCCTTTTTGAAGTGCTTGGCAGTGATGTTAATCATGTGACACTTGAAGGCCATGGCCGAGGAGTTATCGATGCAACACTTGATGTGAGTAATACTGTTGGTTGGTTTACCAGCGCGTATCCGGTCAGGCTTGAAGTCCAGCAAACAATATCTGAGACCATCATTCAAACTAAGGAGATGTTAAGAGTTATTGCAAACAAAGGGATTGGTTATGGAGCTCTGCATCAACAACAAGCATTTACTATGAGCATGCCTAAAATAAGATTTAATTATTTAGGTCAATTAGGCGCGCAAAGTGACAATGAGGAAAGCTCGACTTGGCAGATTAGTCAAGAAGATGCAGGTCAGATGATAGCAAGTGACAATACCGATCACTTATTAGTTAATATTAATGGAGCAGTCCAAAATGGTATATTAGAGTTTAATATTGCCTCACGGTTATCAAGTGTATTAACAAAGGAATTTGAGGAGCACTTTCACAGCGCTTTAGTTGAAGTTATTGAGCAAGCAGCGATTAAGGAAAAAAGTGGTGGTATTAACACGTTAAGCGACTTAAAAGAAATATATTTGACCGTGAATGAAACAGCAAATGATGTTCCTATTTTTTTTCTACCGCCAGGAGGAGGAGGCGCTGAAAGTTATTTAAATAATGTAATCCCTCGATTAAAAGACAAAAAAATAATTCTATTTAATAACTTATATCACGAAAGCTGTTTAAAAAATGAGAATGCTCAAAATTATTATACTTATCAAACACTCGCCACTCAATACATTAAATATATTAAGAAGATACAGCCTGTTGGGCCTTATGAATTATTTGGTTGGAGTTTTGGTGGTGTGTTAGCTTTTGAAATAGCACGGCAACTGGAAAATAATGGCGATAAGATTGCAAAAATAATTTTAATTGATCCGAACTTTCAGAATAAGGAAGCCATGAAAGATTTAGAGCAATATTGGCCGCTATTGAAAGAAAAACACACACAAGATATGCTTCATTACCAGTCTCAATGTAACCATGGTAAATATATAACAAGCGCACCGATATTTTTATTTAAATTTTTAAAAAAGGATAAAATAAAGTTAGAAGATGTTGCTAAAAATACAGATGAAAAATTATTAAGTAAATTTAATGAGGCCCTTGCTTGTTATTACAATAAAATAATCGATAACCATATTAATGATTATGTGGATTGTAGCGCAATAAAAATAATACAATTAACAAGTACACATTATACATGGGTCGATAATAGTAAAGATGTAGATTTGGTGACAAAAGTTATCATTCCAACAAAAAAAAGTTTTAATAAAAATGATGTAAATAAAAAATGATTGCTTTTTTTTATTTGCTAAGTATTATCAACGTCCTTCTAACCTGATACGGTCTTATTAGCAAATAAAAGACTGCGGTTGTTAAACAAAGAAAAACGTTAAGAAAAGGGATAAATGCTTACCTACCCTGGCAAATGATGGGTATAAAAATAGGCAGCAAGTCCTTTTTAAGAGAATTTGACACAATACTATTTTATTAAGCGCCCCTAAAAAAACTTATCTCGCATTATCACTTTGCCAATGATCAAAGTTTATCGTCCAAGCTATTTCTTTTGACTAAAAAGTCAATGACTCATATTGCATTGGATAAATTTAATAAATATCAAATAAAACAGGTCGAGAATGTCAAAAAAATCATTAACAAAAGAGCAAAATAATACTTTAAAGACCACAACTATTTCAAGAGAAGATCGTCATACACTTTTGCGCAGTTGCAATGATACTGATGCGCCTTACCCAATGGATAAAACCATAACGCAATTATTCGAAGCGCAGGTCGATAAAACACCGAATAATATCGCCTTGGTATTTGCAGAGCAGAAGCTTACCTATGGTCAATTAAATGAAAAAGCTAATCAATTAGCCCATGCTATTCGAGCGCATTATCAAAATAATAACTCGAAAGGTATTAAGCCCGATACGCTGATTGGCTTATATCTAGATCGAAGTTTAGAAATGGTAATAAGTATTCTTGGAGTGCTTAAAGCAGGTGGCGCTTACGTGCCGATATCGCCAGAATATCCACAGCTGCGAGTGCGATATATATTGGACGATACACAAACATCATTGATTATTACCCAGCCACATTATAAACAGCAATTAAACAAGTTGACTACAAAATTCGACCTTGCGGCTGAGCTGTTAGCTCTCGATGATGTGAGTCAAGCAACCCCAACAGCTAATTTAATCTCGATAAACACATCAAAAGACCTAGCTTATGTTATGCATACCTCTGCTAGAACAGGTCAACCCAAAGGCGTCATGGTGGAGCACAAAAATGTTGTTAATTATTCATATGCGTTGACAGAACATGTTGGAGACTTCTTTAATCGAGTAGATTTTTCAGCAAATTATTGTTTTGATTTTTCTATTACAACCATCTTGTGTCCAGTATTAGTTGGGCGCTGTATTTATATTTTTGGCAAAGATATATCCAATATTGAAGCTTATTTACAACATATTAAGACAAATAAAATTGATTTTATTAAAGCCATACCAAGTATTGCATCTGTAATTTTCGCAAACACAGAGCTTAAAGTAAAAACACTTTTATTGGCTGGTGAAATATTATCTAAGCAATGTGTTGCACAGTTATCAAACAATGTTGATGTTATTTATGATGAATACGGCCCTACAGAGTCCACCGTAGGCGCATGTATTGCTAATATATATCCGTCAACATCAAAGGGAATTGCTAAATCTTATCCTAATATTAAGTTATATAATTTATCAGCTTCATTGACCATACTTCCAATCGGCGCCACAGGCGAGCTTTATATTGGAGGAGCAGGACTTGCAAGGGGCTATCTTAATCAACCTGAGTTAACTAGTGAGCGCTTTATTGATAATCCATTTGCCACAATTGATGACAAAGCTAAAGGTTATGTCAGGCTTTATAAAACTGGCGATCTGGTTCGCTTGCGTGATGATGGTAATTTAGAGTATTTAGGTCGCAATGATTGTCAGGTTAAAATACGCGGTTATCGTATTGAACTAGGTGAGATTGAAAGTGCATTAAGCTCATTAAAAGACGTTAAACAAGCCGTAGTTGTTGACCTTGAAAAGGATGGTCATAAATACTTAGCAGCCTATTTAATAAAAGCTTCTGGCATTCCAATTGATATTGATAAATGCCGAGATAGCCTAGCGCTTAAACTGCCAGATTATATGCTGCCTGCTACCTTTACTGTGCTAGATAGCATTCCACTAACTATTAATGGGAAACTTGACAGAAACTCTCTGCCAACACCAGAGTTTGTTAATGCTGATAAATATGTTGCCCCGCGAAATGAGCTTGAAGAGCAGCTTTGTAATATTTGGCAAGAAGTATTGAGCGTTAAAAAAGTTGGTATTGATGATAACTTTTATCAACTTGGTGGTAACTCTATCACAGCGATTCGACTTAGTGCTGCTTGCCGCCAGCAATTCAAGATAGATATTCCGCTTGCCTTGTTATTTGCAAAGAAAACAATTAAGCGCTTAGCACCTTGTATCAATAAACTTCAGATGCGGATTAAAGCCAATGTAGGATTAACACAATACCCATTATCCTTTGCCCAAGAGCGACTGTTATTTATCGAAAATTTTGAACAAGGATCAAATCTCTATCATATTCCTTATTTTGTGCAATTAGCAGATGATGCCAATTTAGGCGCATTAACAGCGTCTTTTAATGTTGTTATTCACCGTCATCCTGTATTTAACAGTGTTTATCGTACCGATCAGCACCATCTAGCTTACCAAGTACAGCTCGGTGGTGATATCCCAATCCATATGCATGTATTAACCGAGAGTCAGGAATTATTAGCCGTGGTTAAAAAAGAGATATCACGACCTTTTGATTTAACTACTGAGCCAAGTCTTCGCTTGCATTGTTATGAAAAAAATGCTCGCCAATATTTACTGATATTATGCCACCATATTGCTTTTGATGGCTTATCCTGGAAAATATTTATTAATGAATTATCACAAGCGTATCAAGCCTTGTGCCAAGGAGCGGTTGTAGAGCTCCCCCATCTAGATATCAGTTATGGTGATTATGTGCTCTGGCAACGCAGTTATCTGCAAGGAGAAAATCTGACCAAGTTATTAGATTTTTGGCAAACGCAATTATCAGGGTATGAGCAGCTACAATTACCGACCGATTATCCTCGACCTATTAAAAGTGATCATGAAGGGGGAAGTATCGATATTGAGCTAGATGCCCGTTTATCTGAGCAATTACGAAAGCTTGCCAAAGCGCAAAAAACAACACTTTATACCGTGTTGCTAAGTGGTTTTTATATTACTTTATCGGCAATGAGCGGGCAAACAGATATCTTACTAGGCACTGCCGTCGCCAATCGAAAACAGGTGCAAACACGCTCATTAATAGGCTGTTTTGTCAATACCTTGGTGATGCGATCAGGTGTTCAAGCAACAATGACAATTGAGGAATTTATTAGACAAGTGCATGGCATTGTAAGACAAGCATTAGCTCATCAAGCGTTGCCATTTGAGCGTTTAGTGGATGCGTTAAAGGTTGAACGAGATCCATCTCGTCACCCTATTTTTCAAGTTATGCTTAGTGTCAAAAGCTTTACGCAGAGCCACGAGAATAATATACACATCCCTTTTAAATCGATTTCTAGGGAAGATTCAAAAAAATTGTATACGCGAGCACCATTTGATTTGAATTTGAATCTAAATACCAGCCAACCGACCATTAATGGTGATTTTAATTATGCGCTGAGTTTGTTTAATGAAAAGACTATAAATCGTATATCAGGGTTATATCAACGGGTATTAGTGGCTATGGTTGCAAATCAACAGCTCCCTATAGGTGAAATATCATTATTGTCAGATTTTGATCGCCATACACTTTTACATACTTGGAATGATACCGTAGCTACCTATCCAATGGATAAAACCATCACGCAATTATTCGAGGAGCAGGTCGATAAGACTCCTGATAATATTGCCTTGGTGTTTGCAGAGGAGTCTCTTACCTATCGTCAGTTAAATCAGCGAGCTAATCAATTAGCTTATGCTATTCGAGCGCATTATCAAAATAATAACTCTCAAGATATTAAGCCCGATACGCTGATTGGCTTATATCTGGATCGAAGTTTAGAAATGGTAATAAGTATTCTGGGCGTGCTTAAAGCAGGCGGCGCTTATGTGCCTATATCACCAGAATATCCTAAGCTGCGAGTGCAGTTTATGTTTGAGGATACACAAACCTCGCTGATTATTACCCAGCCACATTATAAGCCGCAATTAAATAAGTGGACTGCAAAACTCGACCTTGTGCCAAATCTTTTAGCCATAGATGATGTAAGTGATGATAACCCAACGGCTAATTTAGCAGCAATTAATGGACCGAAAGACTTAGCTTATGTCATCTATACGTCTGGGACAACAGGCAAGCCAAAAGGAGTTATGATTGAGCACAAGAATGTTGTTAATTATTTATATGCGTTGACAGAACATGTTGGAGACTTATTTAATCGAGTAGATTTTTCAGCAAATTATTGTTTTGATCTTTCGATTACAACCAACTTATGTCCCTTATTGGTTGGGAGTTGTATTTATATTTTTGGCAAAAACATCTCTGACATTGAAAGTTATTTACAACACATTAGGGCAAATGAAATTGATTTTGTGAAAACAACACCAAGTCTTGCATCTGTAATTTTCGCAAACACAGAAATTAAAGTGAAAACACTTTTATTGGGTGGTGAAATCTTATCTAAGCAATGTGTTGCACAGTTATCAAACAATGTTGACGTTATTTGTGATGAATACGGCCCTACAGAGTCCACAGTAGGTGCATTGATTGCTAATGTACTTCCTTTAATGTCCAAGGGGATTGGTAAATCTTATTCTAATATCAAGTTATATAATTTATCACCATCATTGAGCCTACTTCCGATAGGCACGCCAGGAGAGCTTTATATAGGAGGAGCAGGACTTGCAAGGGGCTATCTCAATCAACATGAGTTAACCAATGAACGTTTTATTGATAACCCATTTGCCACACCTGATGATAAAGCTAAAGGTTATGACAGGCTTTATAAAACTGGCGATCTGGTTCGCTGGGCCCATGATGGTAATTTAGAGTATTTAGGGCGTAATGATTGTCAGGTTAAAATACGCGGTTATCGTATTGAACTAGGTGAGATTGAAAGTGCATTAATAGCATTAAAAGATGTTAAACAAGCCGTAGTTGTTGACCTTGAAAATGAAGGTCATAAATACTTAGCAGCCTATTTAATAAAAGCTTCTGGCATTCCAATTGATATTGATAAATGCCGAGATAGCCTAGCGCTTAAACTGCCATATTATATGCTGCCTGCTACTTTCACCGTGCTCGATAGCATTCCATTAACCATTAACGGGAAACTTGACAGACGCGCGCTGCCAGCACCAGACTTTGTCAGTGCTGATAAATATGTTGCCCCGCGAAATGAGCTTGAAGAGCAGCTTTGTAATATTTGGCAAGAAGTATTGAGCGTTAAAAGAGTGGGTATTGATGATAACTTTTTCCGTATTGGTGGCGATTCGATAGTAAGTATTGGGCTGGTCTCCAAAATGCGCAGCGAAGGCTTTAGCTTACAAGTGAAAGATATTTTTGATGCGCCAACCGTTGCCCAGGTGAGCCGTTTGTTAAATGAGTCTAACACCCGCATAAAAATTAAAACTGAGCAGGGCGTGTTAACCGGCGCTTTTGATTTATTACCAATACAAGCTGCATTTTTTGCGCAAAAACTAGCAAATCCTCACCACTTTAACCAGACTTTTATAATTAAAATTCCAGGAGAAATCAAATACGCTGAAATTGAAAAAGCATTGCAGGTATTAACTGCAGAGCACGATATGTTGCGCTGCGTATTTTTAGAAAAAGCATCTTTAAAAACAAAGAGTTACCAGCAACAATACCGCGATAATATAGATGGCATGTGTGAGCCTTTATACGCACTAAATATAGCGGATTTAAATTCTGTAGAGCTTGATGAAAAGCTTACACAACTACAAAGTAACTTTAACTATCTTAAAGGCCCAACATGGCAGGCAGCGCACTTAACTGGTCATATCGATGGCAGCGCTCGTTTATTTTTTGCCTTCCATCATTTAATTATCGATGTTGTGTCATGGCGGATCATTGCTCAAGATATTAAACAATTATTAACAAAGCAATTATTAACAAAGCAACTACTAACAAAACAAGTACTAACAAAACAAGCACTTCCACCTAAAGGCAGTAGTTATCGTCAATGGGTTAACACCGTGCAACAGTATGCGCTAAATCATAATTGCGAGCGGGAATATTGGCAAGGCGTCTGTGCAGATCAGGCGGGCTTACCAGCTTTAGGCGCTGTTGCATATCATACAGTTAGCCTATCAGTAGAGCAAACAGATGTTTTATTACATCAAGCAAACCTTGGTTTTCATACGCAAATTAATGATTTATTACTAAGCGCCCTGGCAATTAGCCTTTTTGAAGTGCTTGGCAGTGATGTTAATCATGTGACACTTGAAGGCCATGGCCGGGAAGTCATCGATGAAACACTTGATGTGAGCAATACTGTTGGTTGGTTTACCAGCATGTATCCGGTCAGGCTTAAGGCCCAGCAAACAATATCTGCGACCATCATTCACACCAAGGAGATGTTAAGCGCAGTACCTCATAAAGGGATTGGTTATGGCGCGCTGCATAAGCAACAAGCATTTGCTATGAGTCTGCCTAAAATAATCTTTAATTATTTAGGTCAATTAGGCGCGCAAAGCCACGATGATGAAAGCTCAACTTGGCAGGTAAGCCAAGAAAATGCGGGTGAGATGATAGCAAGTGACAACACCTATCACTTATTAGTTAATATTAATGGAGCAGTCCAAGCTGGTATATTAACGTTTAATATTGGCTCACGGTTATCAAGTATATTAACAGATGCATTTGAGGAGCACTTTCACAGCGCTTTAGTTGAGGTTATTGAGCAAGCAGCTCTTAAAGCAAAAAGTGGCGGAGTTAACACGCCCAGTGATTACGCTGTTAAAGGGCTATCCATTGACCATTTAGACTTTCTTGAGCGCCGCCTCACTACCAATAAAATTGTAGCTATTTTTCCTGCAAATAGTCTGCAGCAAGGCTTTATCTCACACGCGCTGCATTACCCAGAAGATGATGCTTATCGTGTGCAATTATTATTAGACTATAATGAAGCGCTTGATATAGATTGTTACCAGCAAGCGTGGTGCTTAGCTTCACAGCGCTACCCTGCGCTGCGAGCTTGTTTTGATTGGCGTGGTGGTCTTGTGCAGATCATAACGGCAGATTCGAGTATTAACCTTGATAATTTCACCCTCAAGGATATCAGTCATCTACCACAAGCTGCTCGCGCGCAAGAGATCATTAAAATTCAACAGCTCGATAGGAAAGTTACTTTTGATCTATCGACGCCTGGCTTAATGCGCTTTACCGTGATAAAACAACATGCAAATTTGGTGACTGTAATGCAAACAACTCATCATAGTATCAGTGATGGTTGGAGCGGCCCCATTTTATTACAGCAGGTGCATGAGTACTACAATCAGCTTGTGGTAGGCATGCAGGTGCAAATAAAGGTTGATCGCGCGTTTGTTAATGCTCAGCACTACTATATTAAAGCAAAAAGCGCTGCTTTAGATCATTGGAAAAAAGCTAAAGAGCGGTTTCAGGCGGCCAATGATCTTAATTTTTTATTCACCACGGCAGTTGATTTAGCGCAGCTAAAAACCATTGTGGAGCCATGCGCGAGTGAGCTTATTATTAAGGGTGATTTATACAAGCAGTTAAAGCAAATGTGTCAAAATCAGGCAATAACCTTAAATGTTGCCGTGCAATTTGCTTGGCATAAATTATTACATATTTACAGCGGTGATGAGCAAACGATTGTCGGCACAACCGTCTCAGGTCGCGACCTTCCCGTTGACGGCATTGAAAATAGTGTCGGATTATATATTAATACATTGCCGCTTACTGTTGATTGGGATAATAGCATCAGCGTCTCGGCAATCTTAAATAATATCCAAAAAAGTATCGCAGAGCTTAACAGTTACAGTAATGTCTGTTTGGCCGATTTACAAGCAAATGGGCAGCGATTGTTTCATAGCCTGTTTGTTTTTGAAAATTATCCGAGCCCTATTGATACAAATACATCAGGGATAGAAAAGCATTTAACGTTTCGAGCCGCTATTGAGAAAACTGATTATCCTCTTTCAGTGACGGCCTATGAGAAAAATGAAAGCTTGGTTGTCAAGCTACATTATAGCGAAGAATGGCTTCGTCAAAATCAAGCCAGGAGGTTATTAAATCAAATACAATTAATATTAGCCTCTATTGCTAAAAATACGGATCACTCACATCAACAGATCTCTTTAATGGATGATTGTGAGCGCCACTCGCTATTACATACTGGGAATGATACTGTAGCCCCCTATCCAATGGATAAAACCCTAACGCAATTATTCGAGGAGCAGGTCGATAAGACTCCTGATAATATTGCCCTGGTGTTTGAAGAGGAGTCTCTTACCTATCGTCAGCTAAATAACAAAGCAAATCAATTAGCTCATGCTATTCGAGCGCATTATCAAAAGAATAACTCTCACGGTATTAAAGCCGATACGCTGATTGGCTTATATCTGGATCGAAGTTTAGAAATGGTAATAAGTATTCTTGGCGTGCTTAAAGCAGGCGGCGCTTATGTGCCGATATCACCAGAATATCCACAGCTGCGAGTGCAATATATATTGGGCGATACACAAACCTCGCTGATTATTACCCATCCACATTATAAGCAGCAATTAAATAATTGGATCGGTGAACTCGATATTACGCCTATGCTGTTAGCCATCGATGATGTAAGTCACGATAACCAAACTGCTAATTTAGCAGCAATTAATGGGCCGAAAGACTTGGCTTATATCATCTATACGTCTGGGACAACTGGCACTCCGAAAGGCGTTATGATTCAACATTCAGGAGTCATTAACAGAATAGTTTGGATGCAGCAAAAATATCCATTATCGAGCTCAAGCCGTGTTCTTCAAAAAACGCCCTATATCTTTGATGTGTCGGTATGGGAATTATTATGGGGTAATTTAACAGGCGCAGCCATTATTATAGCGGCGCCAGAGATTCATAAAGAGCCAGATAAATTAAATGAATTGATCATTAAGTCTTGGGTAACGACTCTACATTTTGTGCCATCAATGTTTGCATCTTTTTGTGATTATTTGCAGCAGTTGCAGCTTTCGTTTCCTAAAAATGTACAACAGGTATTTTGCAGTGGTGAAACGTTAACCGTTACTGATGTTGATAGGTTCACAAACATAAATAATGACAGTATTTTATTAACTAACCTTTACGGACCCACTGAAGCTTCTATTGATGTTACTTATTTTGATATTATTGAGTCAGCAAATAAATTTATCCCAATTGGTCGCCCGATAAGTAATACTCAAGTTTATGTGTTAAATAAGCAAGATATGCTTGCGCCTATAGGCGCCCCAGGCGAGCTTTATATAGGAGGAGCAGGGCTTGCAAGGGGTTATCTTAATCAGGAGGAGTTAACTGGTGAGCGTTTTATTGATAACCCATTTGCGACAACTGATGATAAAGCTAAAGGTTATGACAGGCTTTATAAAACTGGCGATCTGGTTCGCTTGCTCCCTGACGGTAACTTAGAATATTTAGGGCGTAATGATTGTCAGGTTAAAATACGTGGTTATCGTATTGAACTCGGTGAGATTGAAAGTGCATTAAGCGCATTAAAAGACGTTAAACAAGCAGTGGTTGTTGACCTTGAAAATGATGGCAATAAATACTTAGCTGCTTATTTAATAAAAGCTTCCAGCATTCCAATTGATATTGAAATTAATATTGATGCGTGTCGCGATAGCTTAGCGCTTAAACTGCCAGACTATATGCTGCCTGCTACCTTTACTGTGCTCGATAGCATTCCACTAACTATTAATGGGAAACTTGACAGACGCGCGCTACCACCACCAGATTTTGTAAATGCTGATAAATATATAGCCCCGCGAAATGAGCTTGAAGAGCTGCTTTGTGATATTTGGCAAGAAGTATTGAGCGTTAAAAAAGTGGGTATTGATGATAACTTTTACCAACTCGGTGGTAACTCTATCACAGCGATTCGACTTACAGCTGCTTGTCGGGAGCAATTCAAGATAGATATTCCGCTTGCCTTGTTATTTGAGAAGAAAACAATTGAAGCATTGTCAGGCTGTTTAGATAAACTGCAGATGCTGGTTATTGCTCATGTAGAGCGAGATCAATATCCATTATCTTTTGCTCAAGAGCGGTTGTTATTTATCGAAAATTTTGAACAAGGCTCAAATGCATATCATATACCTTATTTTGTGCAATTAGCAGATGATGTCAATCTAAGCGCATTAACAGCGGCTTTTAATGTTGTTATTCACCGTCATCCAGTGCTTAACAGTGTTTATCGTCGTGATGAGCAAAATAAAGCTTATCAGGTACAGCTCGGTGCTGATATATCAATGCATATGCATGCATTAAATGACAGCCATGAATTATTAGCAGAGCTTAAAAAAGAGATATCACGCCCTTTTGATTTAACTACTGAGGCAAGTATTCGTCTGCATTGTTATGAGAAAAATGCGCGCCATTATTTACTGATGTTATTCCACCATATCGGCTTTGATGGCTGGTCTACTAACATATTGATGGACGAATTAGCGCAAGCGTATCGCGGCTTGTGTCAAGGAGTGGCGGCAATTCTCCCTAATCTGGATATCAGTTATGGTGATTATGCGCTCTGGCAACGTAGTTATCTGCAAGGAGAAAATTTAACCAAGTTATTAGATTTTTGGCAAACGCAATTATCAGGGTATGAGCAGCTGCAATTACCGACCGATTATCCTCGTCCTAAACAAATTAATTATCAGGGCAGAAATATAGATTTTCAATTAGATGCCCGTTTATCGGAGCAACTGCGATCGCTTGCCAAAGCTTGTGAGACAACACTCTATACCGTGCTGCTGAGCAGTTTTTATATCAGCCTATCAGCAATGAGCGGGCAAACCGATGTATTACTTGGCACTCCCTCAGATAATCGAGATCATGCGCAAACGCAATCATTAATCGGTTTTTTTGTAAATACCTTGGTGCTGCGAGCCGATGTTCAAGCAACAATGACAATTGAGGAATTTATTAGCCAAGTGCATGGCATTGTCAGACAAGCCAAGGCTCATCAAGAGCTTCCCTTTGAGCGCTTAGTCGATGTGTTAAATGTTGAGCGAGACGCCTCACGTCACCCTATTTTTCAAGTGATGTTTGCCATTGACTCTTTCGATACGAGTTACCAGAGCAAAAATGACCTGCCGTTTATGGCATCAGAGTTTGCAAGCTCTGATGATTTTTATCGCCCTGCAAAGTTTGATTTAAGTTTGTTTGTCGATGATAGTGAAGCGGTTATTAAGGGCTCTTTTAACTATGCACTGAGTTTGTTTAATGAAGAGACAATCAAACGGATATCAGAAATCTATCAACGAGTCTTAGTGGCTGTTGTTGCAAATCAACAGCTGCCTATAGGTGAAATATCATTATTGTCAGAAATCGAGCGGCATACTGTTTTACATACTTGGAATGATACTGATGCGCCTTACCCAATGGATAAAACCCTAGCGCAATTATTCGAGAAGCAGGTTGATAAAACCCCAAATAATGTCGCCATAGTGTTTGAAGGGGAAGAATTAACCTATAGTCAGCTAAATAATAAATCTAATCAGTTGGCTTATGCGATTCGAGTGCATTATCAAAAAAATAATCCTCAAGGTATTCAAGCTGATACACTAATTGGTTTATATCTAGATCGAAGCTTAGAGATGGTGATAAGTATTCTTGGCGTGCTTAAAGCAGGCGGCGCTTATGTGCCGATATCACCAGAATATCCACAGCTGCGAGTGCAGTTTATGTTTGAGGATACACAAACCTCGCTGATTATTACCCAGCCACATTATAAACAGCAATTAAATAACTGGATCGGTGCACTAGATATGACGGCCACGCTGTTAGCCATCGATGATGTAAGTGAAAATACCTCGAGTGTTAATTTATCAGCAATTAATGGGCCGAAAGACTTGGCTTATATCATCTATACGTCTGGGACAACAGGTATTCCGAAAGGCGTGATGATTGAACATCTTGGGGTATCTAACTTAATTATCAGTCAAACATCGTGCATAAATTTTGATGAAAGTGATGCCATTCTTTGGCTCGCTGATTATATTTTCGATGCCTCTGTTGAGCAATTATTTTTATCATTGCTTAATGGCGCCATGTTACATATTCCAACCAAGTCAGATATTAAAGATGTAGGTGTCATTAAGCAAAAAATTGTAGCGTTATCGATTACTTATTTGCATGCCACCCCTAAATACTTAATTGAATTGGGAAAAATAGAAGAGCAACATTGTTTAAGAAGAATCATGTCCGCAGGGGAGAGTATTTCTGCAGAATTAGCCGCCTGTTGGGGGGCTTTATTGACAAACGCTTATGGACCGACAGAATCGACTGTTATTTCCATACAAGCGACTCAATATGGTCAAGATGGAGTGCTTAACAGTATTGGTCACCCGATAAATAACACTCAAGTTTATGTGTTAAATGAGCAACAAAACATTGTCCCGATAGGCGTCACTGGCGAGCTTTATATAGGAGGAGCAGGACTTGCGCGAGGTTATCTTAATCAGGATGAGTTAACTGGTGAGCGCTTTATTGATAACCCATTTGCCACAAATGATGATAAAGCTAAAGGTTATGACAGGCTTTATAAAACTGGCGATCTGGTTCGCTGGGGGCATGATGGTAACTTAGAATATTTAGGGCGTAATGATTGTCAGGTTAAAATACGCGGTTATCGTATTGAACTGGGTGAAATTGAAAGTGCATTAAGCGCATTAAAAGACGTTAAACAAGCCGTAGTTGTTGACCTTGAAAATAAGGGTAATAAATACTTAGCTGCTTATTTAATAAAAGCTTCCAGCATGGCAAATGATATTGATATTGAGGCATGTCGAGATAGCTTAGCGCTTAAACTGCCAGACTATATGCTGCCTGCTACCTTCACCGTGCTCGATAGCATTCCACTAACCATCAACGGTAAACTTGACAGACGCGCGCTGCCAACACCAGAATTTGAAAATGCTGATAAATATATAGCCCCGCGAAATGAGCTTGAAGAGCAACTTTGTCATATTTGGCAAGAAGTGTTGAGCGTTACAAAAGTGGGTATTGCTGATAACTTTTTTGGTATTGGTGGGAACTCTATCACAGCGATTCGACTGACCGCTGCTTGCCGCCAGCAATTCAAGATAGATATTCCGCTTGCCTTGTTATTTGAGAAGAAAACAATTGAGGCATTGTCAGGTTGTTTAGATAAACTGCAGATGTTGGTTATTCCTCATGTAGAGCGAGCTCAATATCCATTATCTTTTGCTCAAGAGCGACTGTTATTTATTGAAAATTTTGAACAAGGATCAAATGCATATCATATCCCTTATTTTGTGCAATTAGCAGATGATGTCAATCTAAGCGCATTAACAGCTGCTTTTAATGTTGTTATTCACCGTCATCCTGTACTTAACAGTGTTTATCGGAGTGATGAGCAAAATAAATCTTACCAAGTACAGCTCGGTGCTGATATATCAATGCATATGCATGCATTAACCGAGAGTCATGAATTATTAGCAGAGCTTAAAAAAGAGATATCCCATCCTTTTGATTTAACTACTGAGCCAAGTATTCGTCTGCATTGTTATGAGAAAAATGCGCGCCAATATTTACTGATGTTATTCCACCATATCGCTTTTGATGGCTGGTCTACTAACATATTGATGGACGAATTAGCGCAAGCGTATCGCGGCTTGTGCCAAGGAGCTTCTGTAGTGCTCCCTCATCTGGATATCAGTTATGGAGATTATGCGCTTTGGCAATCTACTTATCTGCAAGGAGAAAATCTGACCAAGTTATTAGATTTTTGGCAGCAGCAATTATCAGGGCATGAGCAGCTGCAATTACCGGCCGATTATCCTCGTCCTAAACAAATTAATTATCAGGGCAGAAATATACATTTTCAATTAGATGCTCGTTTATCGGAGCAACTACGAACGCTTGCCAAAGCTCGTGAGACAACACTCTATACCGTGCTGCTGAGCAGTTTTTATATCAGCCTATCAGCAATGAGCGGCCAAACCGATGTATTACTTGGCACTCCATCTGATAATAGAGATCATGCACAAACGCAATCATTAATCGGCTTTTTTGTAAATACCTTGGTGCTGCGAGCCGATGTTCAAGCAGCAATGACAATTGAGGAATTTATTAGCCAAGTGCATGGCATTGTAACACAAGCCAAGGCTCATCAAGAGCTTCCCTTTGAGCGCTTAGTAGATGTGTTAAATGTTGAGCGCGACGCCTCTCGTCACCCTATTTTTCAAGTGATGTTTGCCATTGAATCTTCCGAGACGAGTTATCAGAGCAATAATGACCTGCCGTTTATGGCATCAGAGTTTGCAAGCTCAGATGATTTGTATCATCCTGCAAAGTTTGATTTGAGTTTGCTTGTCGATGATAGTGAAGCTGTTATTAAGGGCTATTTTAACTATGCACTGAGTTTGTTTAATGAGGTGACGATCAAACGCATATCAGAGCTATATCAACGAGTCTTAGTGGCTGTTGTTGCAAATCAACAGCTCCCTATAGGTGAAATATCATTATTGTCAGATTTTGATCGCCGCACTCTTTTACATACGTGGAATGATACCGTAGCTCCCTATCCCATTGATAAAACCCTAGCGCAATTATTCGAGGAGCAGGTCGATAAAACCCCAAATAATATCGCCGTGGTGTTTGAAGGGGAAGAGTTGACCTATATACAGCTAAATGAAAAAGCTAATCAATTAGCTCATGCTATTCGAGCGTATTATCAAAATAAAAACTCTCAAGGTATTAAGCCCGATACACTGATTGGCTTATATCTGGATCGAAGTTTAGATATGGTAATAAGTATTCTTGGCGCGGTTAAAGCAGGCGGCGCTTATGTGCCAATATCACCAGAATATCCACAGTTGCGAGTGCAATATATATTGGGCGATACACAAACTTCACTGATTATTACCCAGCCACATTATAAGCAGCAATTAAACAAGTGGAGCTCAAAACTCGATATTACGCCGGCGCTGTTAGCCCTCGATGATGTATGTGATGATAACCCAATAGTTAATTTAGAACCCATTAGTACATCAAAAGACTTAGCCTATGTCATCTATACCTCTGGTACAACAGGCACTCCGAAAGGCGTTATGGTTGAACAATGTTCAGTATCTAACTTAATTTATAGCCAAACGCGCAATCTGAATATTTATGAAAATGATGCAATTCTCTGGCTCGCTGATTATATTTTCGATGTTTCTGTTCAAGGGTTATTTTTATCATTACTTAATGGCGCTGTGCTACATATTCCGAGTCGAATGGATATTATGGATGTCGGCATTATTAGACAAAAAATTGTACTCGAGCGTATTACCCATTTAACTTATAGCGCTAACTACTTAAATACATTAGGCACAATAGCAGAGCCTCATTATTTAAGAAGAATTATTTCTGGCGGGGAGGTTATTACTAAAGAATTAGCCGCCTGTTGGGGTAATTTATTGATAAACGCTTATGGACCTACTGAAACTACAGTTATTTCCATACAAGCACCTCAATATGGTCAAGATGGCGTACTTAACAATATTGGTCGCCCGATAGATAACACCCAAGTTTATGTATTAAATCAGCAAAAAAATATTGTCCCGATAGGCGCCCCTGGTGAGCTTTATATCGGTGGAGCTGGCCTTGCAAGGGGTTATCTCAATCAGGCTGAGTTAACTCACCAGCGTTTTATTGATAACCCATTTGCCACACCTGATGATAAAGCTAAAGGTTACGACAGGCTTTATAAAACTGGCGATCTGGTACGCTGGGACCATGATGGTAATTTAGAATATTTAGGGCGTAATGATTGTCAGGTTAAAATACGCGGTTATCGTATTGAACTAGGTGAGATTGAAAGTGCATTAAGCGCATTAAAAGATGTTAAACATGCAGTAGTTGTTGACCTTGAAAAGGATGGTCATAAATATCTAGCTGCCTATTTAATAAAAGCTTCCAGCATGGTAAGTGATATTGATATTGATATTGAAGCATGTCGCGATAGCCTAGCGCTCAAACTGCCAGATTATATGCTGCCGGCTACCTTTACCGTGCTCGATAGCATTCCTCTAACCATTAACGGTAAACTGGACAGAAACTCTCTGCCAACACCAGAGTTTGTTAATGCTGATAATTATGTTGCCCCGCGAAATGAACTTGAAGAGCAGCTTTGTGATATTTGGCAAGAAGTATTGAGCGTTAAAAAAGTGGGTATTGCTGATAACTTTTTTGGTATTGGTGGGAACTCTATCACAGCGATTCGACTTACTGCTGCTTGCCGGGAGCAATTCAAGATAGATATTCCGCTCGCCTTGTTATTTGAGAAGAAAACAATTAAGGCATTGTCAGGATGTTTAGATAAACTGCAGATGCTGGTTATTGCTCATGTAGAGCGAGATCAATATCCATTATCTTTTGCTCAAGAGCGATTGTTATTTATCGAAAATTTTGAACAAGGATCAAATGCATATCATATCCCTTATTTTGTGCAATTAGCATATGATGTCAATCTAAGCGCATTAACAGCGGCTTTTAATGTTGTTATTCACCGTCATCCAGTGCTTAACAGTGTTTATCGTCGTGATGAGCAAAATAAATCTTACCAGGTACAACTCGGTGGTGATATTGCAATACATATGCATGTATTAGATGAGAGTCATGAATTATTAGCAGAGCTTAAAAAAGAGATATCCCATCCTTTTGATTTAACTACTGAGCCAAGTATTCGCCTGCATTGTTATGAGAAAAATGCGCGCCAATATTTACTGATGTTATTCCACCATATCGCTTTTGATGGCTGGTCTACTAACATATTGATGGACGAATTAGCGCAAGCGTATCGCGGCTTGTGCCAAGGAGCTTCTGTAGTGCTCCCTCATCTGGATATCAGTTATGGAGATTATGCGCTTTGGCAATCTACTTATCTGCAAGGAGAAAATCTGACCAAGTTATTAGATTTTTGGCAGCAGCAATTATCAGGGTATGAGCAGCTGCAATTACCGGCCGATTATCCTCGTCCTAAACAAATTAATTATCAGGGCAGAAATATAGATTTTCAATTAGATGCTCGTTTATCGGATCAACTGCGATCGCTTGCCAAAGCTCGTGAGACAACACTCTATACAGTGCTGCTGAGCAGTTTTTATATCAGCCTATCAGCAATGAGCGGGCAAACCGATGTATTACTTGGCACTCCCTCAGATAATCGAGATCATGCGCAAACGCAATCATTAATCGGTTTTTTTGTAAATACCTTGGTGCTGCGAGCCGATGTTCAAGCAGCAATGACAATTGATGAATTTATTACCTACGTACATGGCATTGTCAGACAAGCCAAGGCTCATCAGCAGCTTCCCTTTGAGCGCTTAGTGGATGTGTTAAATGTTGAGCGCGACGCCTCACGTCACCCTATTTTTCAAGTGATGTTTGCCATTGACTCTTTCGATGCGAGTTACCAGAGCAATAATGGCCTGCCGTTTGTGGCATCAGAGTTTGCAAGCTCAGATGATTTTTATCGTCCTGCAAAGTTTGATTTGAGTTTGCTTGTCGATGTCAGTAAACCAGTTATTAAGGGCTCTTTTAACTATGCACTGAGTTTGTTTAATGAAGAGACGATCAAACGCATATCAGAAATCTATCAACGAGTCTTAGTGGCTGTTGTTGCAAATCAACAGCTCCCAATCGGTGACATATCTTTATTGTCAAAAATCGATAGGCATACTCTTTTACATACTTGGAATGATACCGTAGCCCACTACCCAATTGATAAAACTTTAGCGCAATTATTCGAGGAGCAGGTCGATAAAACACCAAATAATATAGCCATAGTGTTTGAAGGGGAAGAATTAACCTATATACAGTTAAATAATAAAGCAAACCAGTTGGCTCATGCTATTCGAGCGCATTATCAAAAAAATAATACTCAAGGTATTCAAGCTGATACACTAATTGGTTTATATCTAGATCGAAGCTTAGAGATGGTAATAAGTATTATTGCAGTGCTTAAAGCAGGCGGCGCTTATGTGCCGATATCACCAGAATATCCACAGCTGCGAGTACGCTTTATGTTGGACGATACACAAACTTCACTGATTATTACCCAGCCACATTATAAACAGCAATTAAATAAATGGAGCGCAAAACTCGATATTACGCCTACGCTGTTAGCCATCGATGATGTAAGTGAAAATACCTCGAGTGTTAATTTATCAGCAATTAATGGGCCGAAAGACTTGGCTTATATCATCTATACTTCCGGGACAACAGGCGCCCCAAAAGGTGTGATGATAGAACAATGTTCAGTATCTAACTTAATTATTAGTCAAACATCTTGCATGAATTTTGATGAAAGTGATGCCATTCTTTGGCTCGCTGATTATATTTTCGATGCATCCGTTGAGCAGTTATTTTTATCATTGCTCAATGGCGCCATGTTACATATTCCAACCAAGTCAGATATTAAAGATGTAGTGGTTATTAAGCAAAAAATTGTAGCGTTACGTATTACCCATTTGAATTATACCTCTAAATACTTAAACGCATTAGGCGCATTAGAAGAGCCACATTATTTAAAAAGAGTCATGTCCGCAGGGGAGAGTATTTCTGCAGAATTGGCCGCCTGTTGGGGTAATCTATTGATAAATGCTTATGGACCGACAGAATCGACCGTTATTTCCATACAAGCGCCTCAATATGGTCAAGATGGCGTGCTTAACAATATTGGTCGCCCGATAAGTAACACTCAAGTTTATGTGTTAAATGAGCAACAAAACATTGTCCCGATAGGCGCCACTGGCGAGCTTTATATCGGAGGAGCAGGACTTGCAAGGGGCTATCTCAATCAACCTGAGTTAACCAATGAACGTTTTATTGAGAACCAGTTTGCCACAACTGATGATAAAGCTAAAGGTTATGACAGGCTTTATAAAACTGGCGATCTGGTACGCTTGCTACCAGATGGTAACTTAGAATATTTAGGGCGTAATGATTGTCAGGTTAAAATACGCGGTTATCGTATTGAACTCGGTGAAATTGAAAGTGCATTAATAGCATTAAAATGCGTTAAACATGCCGTAGTTGTTGACCTTGAAAAGGATGGTCATAAATATCTAGCTGCCTATTTAATAAAAGCTTCCAGCATGGTAAGTGATATTGATAAATGCCGCGATAGCTTAGCGCTCAAACTGCCAGATTATATGCTGCCTGCTACCTTTACCGTGCTCGATAGCATTCCACTAACCATTAACGGTAAACTGGACAGATGCGCGCTGCCAATACCAGAGTTTGTAAGTGCTGATAAATATGTTGCCCCGCGAAATGAGCTTGAAGAGCTGCTTTGTGATATTTGGCAAGAAGTATTGAGCGTTAAAAGAGTAGGCATTGATGATAACTTTTTCCGTATTGGTGGCGATTCTATAGTAAGTCTTGGGCTGGTATCTAAAATGCGCAGAGAAGGCTTTAGCTTACAAGTGAAAGCTATTTTCGATGCGCCAACCGTGGCTCAGTTGAGCCGTTTATTAAACGCGCAGGCGACTCGCCTAAAAATTAAAACTGAGCAGGGCGTGTTAACCGGCACTTTTGATTTATTACCAATACAATCTTGGTTTTTTGCGCAAAAACTAGCAAATCCTCACCACTTTAACCAGGCTTTTCTAATTAAAATTCCAGGGGAAATTAAATACGCTGAAATTGAAAACTCATTGCAGGCATTAACTGACCAGCACGATATGCTGCGCTGCGTATTTTTAGAAAAAGCATCTTCAAAAACAAAGAGTTACCAACAACAATACCGCGATAATATAGATGGCATGTGTGAGCCTTTATACGCACTAAATATAGCAGATTTAAATTCTGGGGCGCTTTGTAAAAAGCTTACACAACTACAAAGTAACTTTAATTATATTAACGGCCCAACATGGCAGGCAGCGCACTTAACTGGTCATATCGATGGCAGCGCTCGTTTATTTTTTGCCTTCCATCACTTAATTATCGATGTCGTATCATGGCGAATAATAGCCCAAGATATTAAGCAATTATTAACAAAGCAACTATTAACAAAACAAGCACTAACAAAACAAGCACTAACAAAACAAGCACTAACAAAACAAGCATTAACAAAACAAGCATTAACAAAACAAGTACTTGCGCCTAAAGGCAGTAGTTATCGTCAATGGATAAGAGCCGTGCAACATTATGCGTTAAATCATCAAGATGAGCGGGAATATTGGCAAGGCGTCTGTGCAGATCAGGCTGGCTTACCAGCTTTAGGCACGGTTGCATATCATAAAGTGAGCCTATCGGAGCGACAAACAGATGTTTTATTACATCAAGCAAATCTTGGTTTTCATACGCAAATTAATGATTTATTACTTAGCGCTCTGGCAATTAGCCTTTTTGAAGTGCTTGGCAGTGATGTTAATCATGTGACACTTGAAGGCCACGGGCGAGAAGTCATCGATGAAACACTTGATGTGAGCAATACTGTTGGTTGGTTTACCAGCATGTATCCAGTTAGGCTTGAAGCCCATAAAACAATATCTGCGACCATAATTCACACCAAGGAGATGTTAAGCGCAGTACCTCATAAAGGGAGTGGTTATGGCGCTCTGCATCAACAACAAGCATTTGCTATGAAGCTGCCTAAAATAAGCTTTAATTATTTAGGTCAATTAGGCGCGCAAAGTGACAATGAGGAAAGCTCTACTTGGCAGATTAGTCAAGAAGATGCAGGTCAAATGATAGCAAGTGACAACACCGATCACTTATTAGTTAATATTAATGGCGCAGTCCAAGCTGGTATATTAACGTTTAATATTGCCTCACGGTTATCAAGTTTGTTAACAAAGGAATTTGAGGCGCACTTTCACAGCGCTTTAGTTGAGGTTATTGAGCAAGCAGCTCTCAAGGCAAAAAGTGGCGGTATTAACACGTTAAGCGACTTAAAAGAAATATATTTGACCGTGAATGAAACAGCAAATGATGTTCCTATTTTTTTTCTACCTCCAGGCGAAGGAGGCGCTGAAAGTTATTTAAATAATATAATCCCCAAATTAAAAGACAAAAAAATAATTCTATTTAATAACTTATACCATGAAAGCCGTTTAAAAAATGAGAATGCTCGAAATTATTATACTTTTCAAACACTCGCCACTCAATACATTAAATATATCAAGAAGATCCAGCCTAAAGGTCCTTATGAATTATTTGGTTGGAGTTTTGGTGGTGTGTTAGCTTTTGAAATAGCACGGCAACTGGAAAATAATGGCGATACGATTGCAAAAATCATTTTAGTTGATTCCTACTTTAATTATAAAAAAGCAATCAAAGCGCAATGCCATGAATTTTCACCATTAATAAACAAAAAATTACAAAAGAATATTAATGCTAAGTATCAATGTAACCATGGTAAATATCGAACAAGTGCCAAAATAGTTTTATTTAAGTTTTTAAAAGTTGACAAAATTAAGTTGGAAGATATTGCTAAAGATACAGATGAAAAATTATTGTATAAAGCTCATGAGGCCCTTGCTTGTTATTACAATAAAACAATCGATAACCACATTAATGATTATGTGGATTGTAGTGCAATTAAAATAATACAATTAACGAGCACCCATTATACATGGATCGACAGTAGTGAAGATGTAGATTTGGTGACAAAAGTTATCATTCCAACAAAAAAAAAGTTTTAATAAAAATGATATAAATAAAAAATGATTGCTTTTTTTTATTTGCTAAGTATTATCAACGCCCTTCTAACCTGATACGGTCTTATTAGCAAATAAAAGACTGCGGTTGTTAAACAAAGAAAAACGTTAAGAAAAGGATAAATGCTTACCTACCCTAGCAAATGATGGGTATAAAAATAGGCAGCAAGTCCTTTTTAAGAGAATTTGACACAATACTATTTTATTAAGCGCCCCTAAAAAAACTTATCTCGCATTATCACTTTGCCAATGATCAAAGTTTATCGTCCAAGATATTTCTCTTGACTAAAAAGTCAATGACTCATATTGTATTGGATAAAATTAATAAATGCCAAATAAAATAGGTCTAAAATGTTAAAAAAATTATTAACAAAAGAGCAAAATAATACTTTAAAGAACACAACTATTTCAAGAGAAGATCGTCATACACTTTTGCGCAGTTGCAATGATACTGATGCGCCTTACCCAATGGATAAAACTCTAGCGCAATTATTCGAGGAGCAGGTAGATAAAACACCAAATAATATCGCATTGGTATTTGCAGAGGAGTTTCTTACCTATCGTCAATTAAATGAAATCGCTAATCAATTAGCTCATGCTATTCGAGCTCATTATCAAAATAATAACTCTCAAGGTATTAAGGCCGATACACTAATTGGCTTATATCTAGATCGAAGTTTAGATATGGTGATAAGTATTCTTGGCGTGCTTAAAGCAGGCGGCGCTTATGTGCCTATCTCACCAGAATATCCACAGTTGCGAGCGCAGTTTATGTTTGAGGATACA
This sequence comes from uncultured Psychromonas sp., assembly GCA_963682165.1. Taxonomy (GTDB): domain Bacteria; phylum Pseudomonadota; class Gammaproteobacteria; order Enterobacterales; family Psychromonadaceae; genus Psychromonas. The sequence continues at coordinate 1,184,778 of OY821666.1, forward strand.
CAAACCTCGCTGATTATTACCCAGCCACATTATAAGCAGCAATTAAATAACTGGATCGATGAACTAGATATTACGCCTACTATGTTAGCCATCGATGATGTAAGTGATGATAACTCAACGGCTAATTTAGCAGCAATTAATGGGCCGAAAGACTTGGCTTATGTTATTTATACGTCGGGGACAACAGGCACCCCGAAAGGCGTTATGGTTCAACATTCAGGAGTCATTAACAGAATAGTTTGGATGCAGCAAAAATACCCATTATCGAGCTCAAGCCGTGTTCTTCAAAAAACGCCCTATATCTTTGATGTGTCGGTATGGGAATTATTATGGGGTAATTTAACAGGCGCTGCCATTATTATAGCGGCACCAGAGATTCATAAAGAGCCAGATAAGTTAAATGAATTGATCATAAAGTCTGGCGTAACGACTCTACATTTTGTGCCATCAATGTTTGCATCTTTTTGTGATTATTTGCAGCAGTTGCAGCTTTCGTTTCCTAAAAATGTACAACAGGTATTTTGCAGTGGTGAAGCGTTAACCGTTAGTCATGTCGATAGGTTTATAAAAACAAATCATGACAGCACTTTATTAACTAACCTTTACGGACCCACTGAAGCTTCTATTGAGGTTACTTATTTTGATATTATTGAGTCGACTAATAAATTTATTCCGATTGGTCGCCCGATAAGTAACACTCAAGTTTATGTGTTAAATGAGCAACAAAACATTGTCCCGATAGGCGCCACTGGCGAGCTTTATATCGGCGGAGCAGGCCTTGCGCGAGGTTACCTTAATCAGGAGGATTTAACTGATGAACGTTTTATTGATAACCCATTTGCCACACCGGATGATAAAGTTAAAGGTTATGACAGGCTTTATAAAACTGGCGATCTGGTACGCTGGGCCCATGATGGGAATTTAGAGTATTTAGGGCGTAATGATTGTCAGGTTAAAATACGCGGTTATCGTATTGAACTCGGTGAGATTGAAAGTGCATTAAGCGCATTAAAAGACGTTAAACAAGCAGTGGTTGTTGACTTTGAAAATAATGGTCATAAATACTTAGCTGCCTATTTAATAAAAGCTTCCGGCATGGGAATTGATCTTGATATTGAAATTGATATTGAGGCATGTCGAGATAGCCTAGCGCTTAAACTGCCAGACTATATGCTGCCTACTACCTTTACCGTGCTCGATAGCATTCCATTAACCATTAACGGGAAACTGGACAGAAAATCTCTGCCAATACCAGAGTTTGTAAATGCTGATAAATATATAGCCCCACGAAATAAACTTGAAGAGCAGCTTTGTGATATTTGGCAAGAAGTATTGAGCGTTAAAAAAGTGGGTATTGATGATAACTTTTTTCGCATTGGTGGAGATTCTATAGTAAGTATTGGGCTGGTCTCTAAAATGCGTAGAGAAGGCTTTAGTCTACAAGTGAAAGCTATTTTCGATGCGCCAACCGTGGCTCAGTTGGGCTGTTTGTTAAACTCTAAGGCGACTCGCATAAAAATTAAAACTGAGCACGGCGTGTTAACCGGCGGTTTTGATTTATTACCAATACAATCTTGGTTTTTTGTGCAAAAACTAGAAAAGCCTCAGTACTTTAACCAGGCTTTTATAATTAAAATTCCAGGGGAAATCAAATACGCTGAAATTGAACAAGCATTGCAGGCATTAACTGCGCAGCACGATATGCTGCGCTGCGTATTTTTAGAAAAAGGATCTTCAAAAACAACTAGTTACCAGCAACAATATCGCGATAATATAGATGGCATGTGTGAGCCTTTATACGCATTAAATATAGCGGATTTAAATTCTGAGGAGCTTTGTAAAAAGCTTACGCAATTACAAAGTAACTTTAATTATATTAACGGCCCAACATGGCAGGCAGCGCACTTAACTGGTCATATCGATGGTAGAGCACGTTTATTTTTTGCCTTCCATCATTTAATTATCGATGTCGTGTCATGGCGAATAATTGCCCAAGATATTAAGCAACTATTAACAAAGCAACTATTAACAAAGCAAGTACTAACAAAACAACTACTAACAAAACAAGCACTTGCGCCTAAAGGCAGTAGTTATCGTCAATGGATAAGCGCAGTGCAGCATTATGCGTTAAATCATCAAGATGAGCGAGCATATTGGCAAGGCGTCTGTGCAGATCAGGCGGGCTTACCAGCTTTAGGCGCTGTTGCATATCATACAGTTAGCCTATCAGTAGAGCAAACAGATGTTTTATTACATCAAGCAAACCTTGGTTTTCATACGCAAATTAATGATTTATTACTGAGCGCCCTGGCAATTAGCCTTTTTGAAGTGCTTGGCAGTGATGTTAATCATGTGACACTTGAAGGCCATGGCCGAGAAGTCATCGATGAAACACTGGATGTGAGCAATACCGTTGGTTGGTTTACCACCATGTACCCGGTTAGGCTTAAGGCACATAAAACAATATCTGCGACCATCATTCACACCAAGGAGATGTTAAGAGTTATTCCTAATAAAGGGATTGGTTATGGCGCGCTGCATCAACAACAAGCATTTGCTATGACCCTCCCTAAAATAAGCTTTAATTATTTAGGTCAATTAGGCGCGCAAAGTGACAATGAAGAAAGCTCAACTTGGCAGATCAGCAAAGAAGATGCAGGTGAGATGATAGCAAGTGAAAACGATGATCGCTTATTAGTTAATATTAATGGCGCGGTTCAAGGTGGTATATTAGAGTTTAATCTTGGCTCACGGTTATCAAGTGTATTAACAAAGGAATTTGAGGCGCACTTTCATAGCGCTTTAGTTGAGGTTATTGAGCAAGCAGCTCTTAAAGCAAAAAGTGGCGGAGTTAACACGCCCAGTGATTACGCTGTTAAAGGGCTATCCATTGACCATTTAGACTTTCTTCAGCGCCGCCTCACTACCAATAAAATTGCAGCGATTTTCCCTGCTAATAGTTTGCAGCAAGGCTTTATATCTCATCATTTGCATTACCCAGAAGATGATGCTTATCGTGTGCAATTATTATTAGACTATAATGAAGCGCTTGATATAAATTGTTACCAGCAGGCGTGGAGCTTAGCCTCACAGCGCTATCCTGCGCTGCGAGCTTGTTTTGATTGGCGTGATGGTCTTATGCAGATCATAACGGCAGATTCGAGTATTAACCTTGATAATTTCACCCTCAAGGATATCAGTCATCTACCACAAGCTGCTCGCGCGCAAGAGATCATTAAAATTCAAAAGCTCGATAGGAAAGTCCAGTTTGATCTATCGACGCCTGGCTTAATGCGCTTTACCCTTATAAAACAACATGCAAACTTGGTGACTGTAATGCAAACAACTCATCATAGTATCAGTGATGGTTGGAGCGTCCCCATTTTATTACAGCAAGTACATGAGTACTACAATCAGCTTGTGGTAGGCATGCAGGTGCAAATAAAGGTTGATCGCGCGTTTGTTAATGCTCAGCACTACTATATTAAAGCAAAAAGCGCTGCTTTAGATCATTGGAAAAAAGCTAAAGAGCGGTTTCAGGCCGCCAATGATCTTAATTTTTTATTCACCACGCCAGTTGATTTAGCAGAGTTAAAAACAATTGCAGAGCCATGCGCGAGTGAGCTTATTATTAAGGGTGATTTATACAAGCAATTAAAACAAATGTGTCGAAATCAAGCAATAACCTTAAATGTTGCCGTGCAATTTGCCTGGCATAAATTATTACATATTTATAGCGGTGATGAGCAAACGATTGTCGGCACAACCGTTGCAGGTCGCGACCTTCCCGTTGACGGTATTGAAAGTAGTGTCGGATTATATATTAATACATTGCCGCTTACGGTTGATTGGGATAATAGCATCAGCGTCTCGGCAATCTTAAATAATATCCAAAAAAGTATCGCAGAGCTTAACAGTTACAATAATGTCTGTTTGGCCGATTTACAAGCAAATGGGCAGCGATTGTTTCATAGCCTGTTTGTTTTTGAAAATTATCCGAGCCCTATTGATACAAATACATCAGGGATAGAAAATCATTTAACGTTTCGAGCCGCTATTGAGAAAATTGATTATCCTCTTTCAGTGACGGCCTATGAGGAAAATGAGAGCTTGGTTGTCAAGCTACATTATAGCGAAGAATGGCTTCGTCAAAATCAAGCTAGGCGGTTATTAAATCAAATACAATTAATATTAGCCTCTATTGCTAAAAATACTGATCAATCACATCAACAACTCTCTTTAATGGATGATTGTGAGCGCCACACGCTGTTACATACTTGGAATGATACCGTAGCGCCCTACCCAATGGATAAAACCATCGCGCAATTATTCGAGGAGCAGGTAGATAAAAACCCTGATAATGTCGCCTTAGTATTTGCAGAGCAGAAGCTTACCTATAGTCAGTTAAATCAGAAAGCTAATCAATTAGCTCATGCTATTCGAGCGCATTATCAAAAAAATAATCCTCAAGGTATTCAAGCCGATACGCTGATTGGCTTATATCTGGATCGAAGTTTAGATATGGTAATAAGTATTCTTGGCGTGCTTAAAGCAGGCGGCGCTTATGTGCCTATCTCACCAGAATATCCTAAGCTGCGAGTGCGATTTATATTGGACGATACACAAACGGCTCTTATTCTTACCCAGCCACATTATAAGTCGCAATTAAATAAATGGATCGGTGAACTCGATATTACGGCTACTCTGTTAGCCTTCGATGATGTAAGTCGCGATAACCCAACGGTTAATTTAGCAGCAATTAATGGTCCGAAAGACTTAGCCTATGTCATCTATACGTCCGGGACAACAGGCACTCCGAAAGGAGTTATGATTGAACAATGTTCAGTATCTAACCTGATTTTTAGTCAAACATCTTGCATGAATTTTGATGAAAGTGATGCCATTCTTTGGCTCGCTGATTATATTTTCGATGCATCTGTTGAGCAGTTATTTTTATCATTGCTCAATGGCGGAGTGCTACATATTCCGACACGAATGGATATTCTGGATGTCGGCATTATTAGACAAAAAATTGTAGAGTTAGGTATTACCCATTTGCATTATACCTCTAAATACTTAAACGCATTAGGGAGACTAGAAGAGCCTCATTATTTAAAAAAAGTTATTTCTGGCGGTGAAGTTATTTCTGCAGAGTTAGTCGTCTGTTGGGGGAGGTTATTAATGAATTCTTATGGTCCTACAGAATCTACCGTTACTGTAATACAAGCAATTGACTATGGACAAAATAGTACAATAAACTGTATCGGTCGTCCGATAAATAACACCAAAGTTTATGTGTTAAATGAGCAAGCTATGCTTGTGCCGATAGGCACCCTTGGCGAGCTTTATATCGGAGGTGTAGGGCTTGCAAGGGGTTATCTCAATCAACATGAGTTAACCAATGAACGTTTTATTGATAACCCGTTTGCCACACCTGATGATAAAGCTAAAGGTTATGACAGGCTTTATAAAACTGGCGATCTGGTACGCTGGCGCCCTGACGGTAACTTAGAGTATTTAGGGCGTAATGATTGTCAGGTTAAAATACGTGGTTATCGTATTGAACTCGGTGAGATTGAAAGCGCATTAAGCGCATTAAAATGCGTTAAACAAGCAGTAGTTGTTGACCTTGAAAAGGATGGCAATAAATACTTAGCTGCTTATTTAATAAAAGATTCTGGCATGGGAATTGATATTGATATTGAAATTGATATTGAAATTGATATTGAGGCATGTCGCGATAGCTTATCTATTAAACTGCCAGATTATATGCTGCCTGCTACCTTTACCGTGCTCGATAGCATTCCACTAACCATTAACGGGAAACTTGACAGAGGCGCGCTGCCAATACCAGAATTTATAAATGCTGATAAATATGTTGCCGCGCGAAATGAGCTTGAAGAGCAACTTTGTAATATTTGGCAAGAAGTGTTGGGGGTTAAAAGAGTAGGTATTGATGATAACTTTTTTCGCATTGGTGGCGATTCGATAGTAAGTATTGGGCTGGTCTCTAAAATGCGCAGAGAAGGCTTTAGCTTACAAGTGAAAGCTATTTTTGATGCGCCAACCGTGGCTCAGTTGAGCCGTTTGTTAAACGAGCAACAAACTTTCTTAAAGATTAAAACTGAGCAGGGCGTGTTAACCGGCGCTTTTGATTTATTACCAATACAAGCTGCATTTTTTGCGCAAAAACTAGCAAAGCCTCAGCACTTTAATCAGTCTTTTATAATTAAAATTCCAGGGGAAATTAAATACGCTGAAATTAAACAAGCACTGCAGGCATTAACTGACCAGCACGATATGCTGCGCTGCGTATTTTTAAAAAAAGCATCTTCAAAAACAAAGAGTTACCAGCAACAATACCGCGACAATATAGATGGCATGTGCGAGCCTTTATACGCATTAAATATAGCTGGTTTAAATTCTGAAGAGCTTGATGAAAAGCTTACACAACTACAAAGTAACTTTAATTATATTAACGGTCCAACATGGCAGGCAACGCATTTAACAGGGCACCGTGATGGCAGCGCTCGTTTATTTTTTGCCTTCCATCACTTAATTATCGATGTCGTATCATGGCGAATAATTGCCCAAGATATTAAGCAACTATTAACAAAGCCATTACTATCAAAACAAGCATTAACAAAACAAGTACTTGCGCCTAAAGGCAGTAGTTATCGTCAATGGGTAAGAGCCGTGCAGCATTATGCGTTAAATCATCAAGATGAGCGTGCATATTGGCAAGGCGTCTGTGCAGATCAGGCGGGCTTACCAGCTTTAGGCGCTGTTGCATATCATAAAGTGAGCTTATCAGTGCACCAAACAGATGTTTTATTACATCAAGCAAACCTTGGTTTTCATACGCAAATTAATGATTTATTACTAAGCGCCCTGGCAATTAGCCTTTTTGAAGTGCTTGGCAGTGATGTTAATCATGTGACACTTGAAGGCCATGGCCGGGAAGTTATCGATGCAACACTTGATGTGAGCAATACTGTTGGTTGGTTTACCAGCATGTATCCGGTTAGGCTTAAGGCCCAGCAAACAATATCTGCGACCATCATTCAAACCAAGGAGATGTTAAGCGCAGTACCTCATAAAGGGATTGGTTATGGCGCGCTGCATAAGCAACAATCATTTGCTATGAGTCTGCCTAAAATAATCTTTAATTATTTAGGTCAATTAGGCGCGCAAAGCCACAATGAGGAAAGCTCGACTTGGCAGGTTAGCCAAGAAGATGCAGGTCAAATGATAGCCAGTGACAACACCGATCACTTATTAGTTAATATTAATGGCGCGGTTCAAGCTGGTATATTAACGTTTAATATTGCCTCACGGTTATCAAGTGTATTAACAAAGGAATTTGAGGAGCACTTTCATAGCGCTTTAGTTGAGGTTATTGAGCAAGCAGCTCTTAAAGCAAAAAGTGGCGGAGTTAACACGCCCAGTGATTACGCTGTTAAAGGGCTATCCATTGACCATTTAGACTTTCTTGAGCGCCGCCTCACTACCAATAAAATTGTAGAGATTTTCCCTGCAAATAGTTTGCAGCAAGGCTTTATCTCACACGCGCTGCATTACCCAGAAGATGATGCTTATCGTGTGCAATTATTATTAGACTATAATGAAGCGCTTGATATAGATTGTTACCAGCAAGCGTGGTGCTTAGCCGCACAGCGCTACCCTGCGGTGCGAACTTGTTTTGATTGGCGTGATGGTCTTGTGCAGATCATAACGGCAGATTCGAGTATTAACCTTGATAATTTCACCCTCAAGGATATCAGTCATCTACCACAAGCTGCTCGCGCGCAAGAGATCATTAAAATTCAACAGCTCGATAGAAAAGTTCCTTTTGATTTATCGACACCTGGCTTAATGCGCTTTACCTTGATAAAACAACATGCAAACTTGGTGACTGTAATGCAAACAACTCATCATAGTATCAGTGATGGTTGGAGCGGCCCCATTTTATTACAGCAAGTACATGAGTACTACAATCAGCTTGTGCTAGGCATGCAGGTGCAAATAAAGGTCGATCGCGCATTTGTTAATGCGCAGCGCTACTATATTAAAGCAAAAAGCGCTGCTTTAGATCATTGGAAAAAAGCTAAAGAGCGGTTTCAGGCCGCCAATGATCTTAATTTTTTATTAACCACGGCAGTTGATTTAGCGCAGCTAAAAACCATTGCAGAGCCATGCGCGAGTGAGCTTATTATTAAGGGTGATTTATACAAGCAGTTAAAGCAAATGTGTCTAAATCAAGCAATAACCTTAAATGTTGCCGTGCAATTTGCTTGGCATAAATTATTACATATTTACAGCGGAGATGAGCAAACGATTGTCGGCACAACCGTCTCAGGTCGCGACCTTCCCGTTGACGGCATTGAAAGTAGTGTCGGATTATATATTAATACTCTGCCACTTACGGTTGATTGGGATAATAGCATCAGCGTCTCGGCAATCTTAAATAATATCCAAAAAAGTATCGCAGAGCTTAACAGTTACAGTAATGTCTGTTTGGCCGATTTACAAGCAAATGGGCAGCGATTGTTTCATAGCCTGTTTGTTTTTGAAAATTATCCGAGCCCTATTGATACAAATACATCAGGGATAGAAAATCATTTAACGTTTCGAGCAGCTATTGAGAAAACTGATTATCCTCTTTCAGTGACGGCCTATGAGAAAAATGAAAGCTTGGTTGTCAAGCTACATTATAGTGAAGAATGGCTTCGTCAAAATCAAGCTAGGCGGTTATTAAATCAAATACAATTAATATTAGCCTCTATTGCTAAAAATACGGATCACTCGCATCAACAAATCTCTTTAATGGATGATTTAGAGCGCCACACGCTATTACATACTTGGAATGATACGACTGCATCCTACCCAATGGATAAAACCATAACGCAATTATTCGAGGAGCAGGTCGATAAAAACCCTGATAATATTGCCCTGGTATTTGCAGAGCAGAAGCTTACCTATAGTCAGTTAAATCAGAAAGCTAATCAATTAGCTCATGCTATTCGAGCGCATTATCAAAAGAATAACTCTCAAGGTATTCAGGCTGATACATTGATTGGCTTATATCTTGATCGAAGTTTAGATATGGTAATAAGTATTCTTGGCGCGGTTAAAGCAGGCGGCGCTTATGTGCCAATATCACCAGAATATCCACAGTTGCGAGTGCAATATATATTGGGCGATACACAAACTTCACTGATTATTACCCAGCCACATTACAAGCAGCAATTAAACAAGTGGAGCTCAAAACTCGATATTACGCCGGCGCTGTTAGCCCTCGATGATGTGAGTGATGATAACTCAACGGTTAATTTAGCAGCAATTAATGGGCCGAAAGACTTAGCCTATGTTATTTATACGTCGGGGACAACAGGCACTCCGAAAGGGGTGTTGCAATTACATACAAATGTGGTGAGCTTATTCGAATCGACTGATAAATATTTTCAATTTACGCATAAGGATACATGGGTATTATTTCATGAATACACTTTTGATTTTAGTGTCTGGGAATTATGGGGCGCTTTACTCTATGGTGGACAGTTAATTGTACCTACAAAAAGTTTAACACAAGATACTTGTAAATTTGTACAGCTTTGCGTTAATTCACAGGTTACTATTTTAAACCAAACACCTGCAGCTTTTTACCTATTCATCGAGGAATCATTAAGCGCTGCTGCAAAGTTTCCTTGCCTGCGTAATGTGATTTTTGGAGGAGATAAACTTAATTTATCACGGCTTAAACCTTGGTGGAATTGTTATGCTCAAGATGCGCCACAGCTTGTAAATATGTATGGAATTACTGAGACGACAGTACATGTTACTTATAAATCATTAAGCCCCAAAAATAATTTAAAAGCAGCAAATATAGGGAAACCCTTAAATGATTTAAAAGCATTTGTGCTAAATACACAAAAAAATCTTGTGCCGATAGGCGCCCCTGGTGAGCTTTATATCGGTGGTGCTGGCCTTGCAAGGGGTTATCTCAATCAGGCTGAGTTAACTCACCAGCGTTTTATTGATAACCCATTTGCCACAACTGATGATAAAGCTAAAGGTTATGACAGGCTTTATAAAACCGGCGATCTGGTACGCTGGCGCGATGATGGTAATTTAGAATATTTAGGGCGTAATGATTGTCAGGTTAAAATACGCGGTTATCGTATTGAACTCGGTGAAATTGAAAGTGCATTAATAGCATTAAAATGCGTTAAACATGCAGTAGTTGTTGATCTTGAAAAGGATGGTCATAAATATCTAGCTGCTTATTTAATAAAAGCTTCCAGCATGGCAAATGATATTGATATTGATAAATGTCGGAATAGCCTAGCGCTTAAACTGCCAGACTATATGCTGCCTGCGACCTTCACCGTGCTCGATAGCATTCCACTAACCATCAACGGTAAACTTGACAGACGCGCGCTGCCAACACCAGAATTTGAAAATGCTGATAAATATATAGCCCCGCGAAATGAGCTTGAAGAGCAACTTTGTCATATTTGGCAAGAAGTGTTGAGCGTTACAAAAGTGGGTATTGCTGATAACTTTTTTGGTATTGGTGGGAACTCTATCACAGCGATTCGACTGACCGCTGCTTGCCGCCAGCAATTCAAGATAGATATTCCGCTTGCCTTGTTATTTGAGAAGAAAACAATTGAGGCATTGTCAGGTTGTTTAGATAAACTGCAGATGCTGGTTATTGCTCATGTAGAGCGAGATCAATATCCATTATCTTTTGCTCAAGAGCGGTTGTTATTTATCGAAAATTTTGAACAAGGCTCCAATGCATATCATATCCCTTATTTTGTGCAATTAGCAGATGATGTCAATCTAAGCGCATTAACAGCGGCTTTTAATGTTGTTATTCACCGTCATCCTGTACTTAACAGTGTTTATCGTCGTGATGAGCAAAATAAAGCTTACCAGGTACAACTCGGTGGTGATATTGCAATACATATGCATGTATTAACCGAGAGTCATGAATTATTAGCAGAGCTTGAAAAAGAGATATCACGCCCTTTTGATTTAACTACTGAGCCAAGTATTCGCCTGCACTGTTATGAGAAAAATGCGCGCCACTATTTATTGATGTTATTCCACCATATCGCCTTTGATGGCTGGTCTACTACCATATTTATGGACGAATTAGCGCAAGCGTATCGCGGCTTGTGCCAAGGAGCTTCTGTAGTGCTCCCTCATCTGGATATCAGTTATGGAGATTATGCGCTTTGGCAACGTAGCTATCTGCAAGGAGAAAATCTGACCAAGTTATTAGATTTTTGGCAGCAGCAATTATCAGGGTATGAGCAGCTGCAATTACCGACCGATTATCCTCGTCCTAAACAAATTAATTATCAGGGCAGAAATATAGATTTTCAATTAGATGCGTGTTTATCTGAGCAACTACGATCGCTTGCCAAAGCAAACGAGACAACACTCTATACAGTGCTGCTGAGCTGTTTTTATATCAGCCTATCAGCAATGAGCGGCCAAACCGATGTATTACTTGGCGCTCCATCGGATAATCGAGATCATGCGCAAACGCAATCATTAATCGGCTTTTTTGTAAATACCGTGGTGCTGCGAGCAGGTGTTCAAGCAACAATGACCATTGAGGAATTTATTTCCCAAATACATGGCATTGTAACACAAGCTAAGTCTCATCAAGCGCTTCCCTTTGAGCGCTTAGTAGATGTGTTAAATGTTGAGCGCGACGCCTCTCGTCATCCTATTTTTCAAGTGATGTTTGCCATTGACTCTTTCGATACGAGTTACCAGAGCAAAAATGATCTGCCGTTTATGGCATCAGAGTTTGCAAGCTCTGATGATTTTTATCGCCCTGCAAAGTTTGATTTAAGTTTGCTTGTCGATGATAGTGAAGCGGTTATTAAGGGCTCTTTTAACTATGCACTGAGTTTGTTTAATGAAGAGACAATCAAACGGATATCAGAAATCTATCAACGAGTCTTAGTGGCTGTTGTTGCAAATCAACAGCTCCCTATAGGTGAAATATCATTATTGTCAGATTTTGATCGCCATACTCTTTTACATACGTGGAATGATACTGATGCGCCTTACCCAATGGATAAAACCCTAGCGCAATTATTCGAGGAGCAGGTTGATAAAACCCCAAATAATGTCGCCATAGTGTTTGAAGGGGAAGAATTAACCTATAGTCAGCTAAATAATAAATCTAATCAGTTGGCTTATGCGATTCGAGCGCATTATCAAAAAAATAATCCTCAAGGTATTCAAGCTGATACACTAATTGGTTTATATCTAGATCGAAGCTTAGAGATGGTGATAAGTATTCTTGGCGCGGTTAAAGCAGGCGGTGCTTATGTAGCTATATCACCAAAATATCCACAGCTGCGAGTGCAATATATATTGAACGATACACAGACTTCTCTTGTGATTACCCAGCAGCATTATAAGCGGCAATTAAATAACTGGACTGCAAAACTCGATATTACGGCTACGCTATTAGCCCTCGATGATGTAAGTGAAAATACCTCGAGCGTTAATTTAGCCGCAATTAATGGTCCGAAAGACTTAGCCTATGTCATCTATACCTCTGGTACAACAGGCACTCCGAAAGGCGTTATGATAGAACAATGTTCAGTATCTAACCTAATTTTTAGTCAAACATCTTGCATGAATTTTGATGAAAATGATGCCATTCTTTGGCTCGCTGATTATATTTTCGATGCCTCTGTTGAGCAGTTATTTTTATCATTGCTCAATGGCGCCATGTTACATATTCCAACCAAGTCAGATATTAAAGATGTAGGGGTTATTAAGCATAAAATTGTAGCGTTATCCATTACTTATTTGCATGCCACCCCTCAATACTTAAACGCATTAGGCGCACTAGAAGAGTCACATTATTTAAAAAGAGTCATGTCTGGAGGGGAGCGTATTTCTGCAAAATTAGTCGCCTGTTGGGGGGCGCTATTGACAAACGCTTATGGGCCGACAGAAGCGGCCGTTATTTCCATACAAGCGCCTCAATATGGTCAAGATGGCGAGCTTAACAGCATTGGTCGCCCGATAAATAACACCCATGCTTATGTGTTAAATCAGCAAAAAAACATTGTCCCTATAGGCGCCCCTGGCGAGCTTTATATCGGAGGTGTAGGGCTTGCAAGGGGTTATCTCAATCAACATGAGTTAACCAATGAACGTTTTATTGATAACCCGTTTGCCACACCTGATGATAAAGCTAAAGGCTATAACAGGCTTTATAAAACTGGCGATCTGGTACGCTGGCGCCCTGACGGTAACTTAGAGTATTTAGGGCGTAATGATTGTCAGGTTAAAATACGCGGTTATCGTATTGAACTCGGTGAGATTGAAAGCGCATTAAGCGCATTAAAATGCGTTAAACAAGCAGTAGTTGTTGACCTTGAAAAGGATGGCAATAAATACTTAGCTGCTTATTTAATAAAAGCTTCTGGCATGGCAAATGATATTGATATTGAAATTGATATTGAGGCATGTCGAAATAGCCTAGCGCTCAAACTGCCAGATTATATGCTGCCTGCTACTTTCACCGTGCTCGATAGCATTCCACTAACTATTAATGGGAAACTTGACAGAGGCGCGCTGCCAATACCAGAATTTATAAATGCTGATAAATATGTTGCCCCACGAAATAAACTTGAAGAGCAGCTTTGTCATATTTGGCAAGAAGTGTTGAGCGTTACAAAAGTGGGTATTGCTGATAACTTTTTTGGTATTGGTGGGAACTCTATCACAGCGATTCGACTTACTGCTGCTTGCCGCCAGCAATTCAAGATAGATATTCCGCTCGCCTTGTTATTTGAGAAGAAAACAATTAAGGCATTGTCAGGATGTTTAGATAAACTGCAGATGCTGGTTATTGCTCATGTAGAGCGAGCTCAATATCCATTATCTTTTGCTCAAGAGCGACTGTTATTTATCGAAAATTTTGAACAAGGCTCAAATGCATATCATATCCCTTATTTTGTGCAATTAGCAGATGATGTCAATCTAAGCGCATTAACAGCTGCTTTTAATGTTGTTATTCAGCGTCATCCTGTACTTAACAGTGTTTATCGGAATGATGAGCAAAATAAATCTTACCAAGTACAGCTAGGTGGTGATATATCAATGCATATGCATGTATTAAATGAGAGTCATGAATTATTAGTCGCGGCAAAAAAAGAGATATCCCATCCTTTTGATTTAACTACTGAGCCAAGTATTCGCCTGCATTGTTATGAGAAAAATGCGCGCCAATATTTACTGATGTTATTCCACCATATCGCTTTTGATGGCTGGTCTACTAACATATTGATGGACGAATTAGCGCAAGCGTATCGCGGCTTGTGTCAAGGAGTGGCGGCAATTCTCCCTAATCTGGATATCAGTTATGGTGATTATGCGCTCTGGCAACGTAGTTATCTGCAAGGAGAAAATCTGACCAAGTTATTAGATTTTTGGCAGCAGCAATTATCAGGGTATGAGCAGCTGCAATTACCGGCCGATTATCCTCGTCCTAAACAAATTAATTATCAGGGCAGAAATATAGATTTTCAATTAGATGCCTGTTTATCTGAGCAACTACGATCGCTTGCCAAAGCTCGTCATACAACACTCTACACCGTGTTGTTGAGCAGTTTTTATATCAGCCTATCAGCAATGAGCGGCCAAACTGATGTATTACTCGGCACTCCATCGGATAATCGAGATCATGCGCAAACGCAATCATTAATCGGCTTTTTTGTAAATACCTTGGTGCTGCGAGCCGATGTTCAAGCAGCAATGACCATTGAGAAATTTATTAGCCAAGTACATGGAATTGTAAGGCAAGCCAAGGCTCATCAAGAGCTTCCCTTTGAGCGCTTAGTGGATGTGTTAAATGTTGAGCGCGACGCCTCACGTCACCCTATTTTTCAAGTGATGTTTGCCATTGAATCTTTCGATACGAGTTACCAGAGCAATAATGGCCTGCCGTTTATGTCATCAGAGTTTGCAAGCTCAGATGATTTTTATCGCCCTGCAAAGTTTGATTTGAGTTTGCTTGTCGATGATAGTGAAGCGGTTATTAAGGGCTATTTTAACTATGCACTGAGTTTGTTTAATGAGGTGACGATCAAACGCATATCAGAGCTATATCAACGAGTCTTAGTGGGTGTTGTTGCAAATCAACAGCTCCCTATAGGTGAAATATCATTATTGTCAGATTTTGATCGCCGCACTCTTTTACATACGTGGAATGATACCGTAGCTCCCTATCCCATTGATAAAACCCTAGCGCAATTATTCGAGGAGCAGGTCGATAAAACCCCAAATAATATCGCCGTGGTGTTTGAAGGGGAAGAGTTGACCTATATACAGCTAAATGAAAAAGCTAATCAATTAGCTCATGCTATTCGAGCGTATTATCAAAATAAAAACTCTCAAGGTATTAAGCCCGATACACTGATTGGCTTATATCTGGATCGAAGTTTAGATATGGTAATAAGTATTCTTGGCGCGGTTAAAGCAGGCGGCGCTTATGTGCCAATATCACCAGAATATCCACAGTTGCGAGTGCAATATATATTGGGCGATACACAAACTTCACTGATTATTACCCAGCCACATTATAAGCAGCAATTAAACAAGTGGAGCGCAAAACTCGATATTACGCCTACGCTGTTAGCCCTTGATGATGTAAGTGATGATAACCCAACTGCTAATTTAGCAGCAATTAATGGAGCGAAAGACTTAGCTTATGTTATTTATACATCTGGGACAACAGGCACTCCGAAAGGGGTGTTGCAATTACATACAAATGTGGTGAGCTTATTCGAATCGACTGATAAATATTTTCAATTTACGCATAAGGATACATGGGTATTATTTCATGAATACACTTTTGATTTTAGTGTCTGGGAATTATGGGGCGCTTTACTCTATGGTGGACAGTTAATTATCCCCACAAAAAGTTTAACACAAGATACTTGTAAATTTGTACAGCTTTGCGTTAATTCACAGGTTACTATTTTAAACCAAACACCTGCAGCTTTTTACCTATTTATCGAGGAATCATTAAGCGCTGCTGCAAAGTTTCCTTGCCTGCGTAATGTGATTTTTGGAGGAGATAAACTTAATTTATCACTACTTAAACCTTGGTGGAATTGTTATGCGCAAGATGCGCCACTCCTTGTAAATATGTATGGAATTACTGAGACGACAGTACATGTTACTTATAAATCATTAAGCCCCAAAAATAATTTAAAAGCAGCAAATATAGGGAAACCCTTAAATGATTTAAAAGCATTTGTGCTAAATACACAAAAAAATCTTGTGCCGATAGGTGCCCCTGGTGAGCTTTATATCGGTGGTGCTGGCCTTGCAAGGGGTTATCTCAATCAGGCTGAGTTAACTCACCAGCGTTTTATTGATAACCCATTTGCCACAACTGATGATAAAGCTAAAGGTTATAACAGGCTTTATAAAACCGGCGATCTGGTTCGCTGGCGCGATGATGGTAACTTAGAGTATTTAGGGCGTAATGATTGTCAGGTTAAAATACGCGGTTATCGTATTGAACTAGGTGAGATTGAAAGTGCATTAAGCGCATTAAAAGATGTTAAACATGCAGTAGTTGTTGACCTTGAAAAGGATGGTCATAAATATCTAGCTGCCTATTTAATAAAAGCTTCCAGCATGGTAAGTGATATTGATATTGATATTGATATTGATATTGAGGCATGTCGCGATAGCTTATCTCTTAAACTGCCAGATTATATGCTGCCTGCGACCTTCACCGTGCTCGATAGCATTCCACTAACCATTAACGGTAAACTTGACAGACGCGCGCTGCCAACACCAGACTTTGTAAGTACTGATAAATATGTTGCCCCGCGAAATGAGCTTGAAGAGCAACTTTGTAATATTTGGCAAGAAGTACTGGGGGTTAAAAAAGTTGGCATTGCTGATAACTTTTTCCGCATCGGTGGCGATTCTATTATTGCAATACGAGTAATAGCTAAAATGAAATTGTTAGGGAAGTCTTTTTTTGTAGCAGATTTATTTTCTTATCCTACAGTCGCTGGCGTTTTATCTAAAGCAATTTTGACCACATCAAAAGTTAAATATATCCCATTTTCATTGTTAAAGTCGCCACAGTTAAAAAGAATTGCTGACTTAGGCTATGTAAATCTTGTTGATGCATATCCTGCCACCTATTTGCAGATGGGAATGCTACTAGAATCATCACGTAGTATAGGCACTTATCATGATGTATTTCACTATCAGATCAGAGGGAAACTTGATGCCGCGTTACTCACTAAATTATTGCAAGGCCTTGTTAATCGGCATGAAGCATTAAGGACCACTTTCATCGATGATCAGCTATCAGGGTATATTGCACTGGTACTGCCTCATTTAGAAGTCGACATTGATTTTTATCACGCTGATAATTCAAGCCGCAGTCTTGTTGAACGTGAACATCAGAAATCGTTTTCGGCTGTTTCTGGCGCTTTATCTCGGTTTATTATTAGTGATGTTCAGGCAAAATATTTTCGTCTTACTTTTTCATTTCATCATGCAATTATGGATGGTTGGAGTGTAGCTTCCATGATGTCTGAATTATGCAGAGCGTATGTCAAAAAATCAAAAAACCTTGTTATGACGCATTCCATGCCATTGTATGGTGAATTTGCTCGTAACGAAAGATTCGCTTGTAGCAACGCAAATATTCAAACATTTTGGGTAGATTATTTAGCAAGTTATGAGGAGCCTAACGTATCTTTTTTTAAAGACGCTAAAGAGAACACTTCCCAGGTTAAATCTAAAAATTATTCATTAAGCAACAGAGAGTGTTCAGCGGTGCTTGAACTGTCAAATAGTTTGGAATGCACCGTAGATAACGTATTTCTCACTTTATTACACCATATTTTATGCTTGCTACAAAATACTAGGGACGTTGTGATAGGCTTGGTAGTAAATAATCGTTTAGAAGTTGAAGGGGGTGACCAATTACTTGGATTATTTTTAAATACCATCCCTTTCCGTTATATTTTGCCTGTTGAAGAGAGTGATGTTTATTCTCGGATCCAAAATATAGTGGCAGAAAAAAATAAACTATTAAATTATAAATCGCTGCCATTTGCTTTTATTAAATATAAGTTATTGAATAACAAAAGTTTATACCATTGTGTATTTAATTATGTTCATTTTCATATCGCCGATGATGTTGACAATAATAATGATAGTGTGCTCCTTGGAAGAGGTGGGTATGAAAAAACAAATAATCCTTTAACGCTATCTGTTTCAAGAAGCAATAACAATTTTGACCTTCGTATATCATCTTTGCCAGAAGCTGTAGATGATGTTTTTTTAGAACAATTATTTATATATTTTAAAGAAAACTTAAAAATGCTCAGTATTGAGCATTTAAATATATCGAAACAATTTATCAATATAACAAAAAAAGATTGTCAGAGTTTACGCTTATACAATGATACGCATGCCCCCTACCCAATGGATAAAACCATCGCGCAATTATTCGAGGAGCAGGTCGATAAAACACCAAATAATATTGCCTTGGTATTTGAAGGGGAAGAATTAACCTATCGTCAATTAAATCAGCGAGCTAATCAATTAGCTCATGCTATTCGAGCGCATTATCAAAATAATAACTCTCAAGGTATTAAAGCCGATACGCTGATTGGCTTATATCTGGATCGAAGTTTAGATATGGTAATAAGTATTCTTGGCGCGGTTAAAGCAGGCGGCGCTTATGTGCCGATATCGCCAGAATATCCACAGCTGCGAGTGCAATATATACTGGGCGATACACAAACTTCTCTTGTGATTACCCAGCAGCATTATAAGCGGCAATTAAACAAGTGGAGCTCAAAACTCGAGATTACGCCAGCGCTATTAGCCATCGATGATGTAAGTGGTGATAACCCAATAGTTAATTTAGAACCCATTAGTACATCAAAAGACTTAGCCTATGTGATTTATACATCTGGGACAACAGGCACGCCGAAAGGCGTTATGATAGAACAATGTTCAGTATCTAACCTAATTTTTAGTCAAACATGTTGCATGAATTTTGATGAAAATGATGCCATTCTTTGGCTCGCTGATTATATTTTCGATGCCTCTGTTGAGCAGTTATTTTTATCATTGCTCAATGGCGCCATGTTACATATTCCAACCAAGTCAGATATTAAAGATGTAGGGGTTATTAAGCATAAAATTGTAGCGTTATCCATTACTTATTTGCATGCCACCCCTCAATACTTAAGCACATTAGGCACACTAGAAGAGCCACATTATTTAAAAAGAGTCATGTCTGGAGGGGAGCGTATTTCTGCAAAATTAGTCGCCTGTTGGGGGGCGCTATTGACAAACGCTTATGGGCCGACAGAAGCGGCCGTTATTTCCATACAAGCGCCTAAATATGGTCAAGATGGCGTGCTTAACAGCATTGGTCGCCCGATAAATAACACCCAAATTTATGTGGTAAATGAACAAAAAAACATTGTTCCGATAGGCGCCCCAGGAGAGCTTTATATAGGAGGAGCAGGACTTGCAAGGGGCTATCTCAATCAACATGAGTTAACCAATGAACGTTTTATTGATAACCCATTTGCCACACCTGATGATAAAGCTAAAGGTTATGACAGGCTTTATAAAACTGGCGATCTGGTTCGCTGGGCCCATGATGGTAATTTAGAGTATTTAGGGCGTAATGATTGTCAGGTTAAAATACGTGGTTATCGGATTGAACTCGGTGAGATTGAAAATGCATTAAGCGCATTAAAAGACGTTAAACATGCAGTGGTTGTTGACCTTGAAAATGATGGCAATAAATACTTAGCTGCTTATTTAATAAAAGCTTCTGGCATGGTAAGTGAAATTGAAATTGAAATTGAAATTGATATTGAGGCATGTCGCGATAGCTTATCTCTTAAACTGCCAGATTATATGCTGCCTGCTACTTTCACCGTGCTCGATAGCATTCCATTAACCATTAACGGGAAACTTGACAGACGCGCGCTGCCAATACCAGAGTTTGTAAGTGCTGATAAATATGTTGCCCCGCGAAATGAGCTTGAAGAGCAGCTTTGTAATATTTGGCAAGAAGTATTGAGCGTTAAAAGAGTGGGTATTGATGATAACTTTTTCCGTATTGGTGGCGATTCGATAGTAAGTATTGGGCTGGTCTCCAAAATGCGCAGCGAAGGCTTTAGCTTACAAGTGAAAGATATTTTTGATGCGCCAACCGTTGCCCAGGTGAGTCGTTTGTTAAATGAGTCTAACACCCGCATAAAAATTAAAACTGAGCATGGCGTGTTAACAGGCGCTTTTGATTTATTACCAATACAATCTTGGTTTTTTGCGCAAAAACTAGCAAATCCTCAGCACTTTAACCAGGCTTTTATAATTAAAATTCCAGGGGAAATCAAATACGCTGAAATTGAACAAGCATTGCAGGTATTAACAGCGCAGCACGATATGCTGCGCTGCGTATTTTTAGAAAAAGCATCTTCAAAAACAAAGAGTTACCAGCAACAATACCGCGACAATATAGATGGCATGTGTGAGCCTTTATACGCATTAAATATAGCAGATTTAAATTCTGGGGCGCTTTGTAAAAAGCTTACGCAATTACAAAGTAACTTTAGCTATATTAACGGTCCAACATGGCAGGCAGCGCACTTAACTGGTCATATCGATGGTAGAGCACGTTTATTTTTTGCCTTCCATCATTTAATTATCGATGTCGTGTCATGGCGAATAATTGCCCAAGATATTAAGCAACTATTAACAAAGCCATTACTATCAAAACAAGCATTAACCAAACAAGCACTTGCGCCTAAAGGCAGTAGTTATCGTCAATGGGTAAGCTCCGTGCAGCATTATGCGTTAAATCATCAAGATGAGCGTGCATATTGGCAAGGCGTATGTGCAGATCAGGCTGGCTTACCAGCTTTAGGCACGGTTGCATATCATACAGTTAGCCTATCAGTAGAGCAAACAGATGTTTTATTACATCAAGCAAATCTTGGTTTTCATACGCAAATTAATGATTTATTACTTAGCGCCTTGGCAATTAGCCTTTTTGAAGTGCTTGGCAGTGATGTTAATCATGTGACACTTGAAGGCCATGGCCGGGAAGTCATCGATGAAACACTAGATGTGAGCAATACTGTTGGTTGGTTTACCAGCATGTATCCAGTTAGGCTTAAGGCCCAGCAAACAATATCTGCGACCATCATTCACACCAAGGAGATGTTAAGTGCCATTCCCAACAAAGGGATTGGTTATGGCGCGCTGCATCAACAACAAACATTTGCTATGACCCTGCCTAAAATAAGTTTTAATTATTTAGGTCAATTAGGCACGCAAAGTGATAATGAGGAAAGCTCGACTTGGCAGATTAGTCAAGAAGATGCAGGTCAAATGATAGCAAGTGACAACACCGATCACTTATTAGTTAATATTAATGGCGCAGTCCAAGCTGGTATATTAACGTTTAATATTTCCTCACGGTTATCAAGTATATTAACAAAGGCATTTGAGGAGCACTTTCACAGCGCTTTAGTTGAGGTTATTGAGCAAGCAGCTCTTAAAGCAAAAAATGGCGGAGTTAACACGCCCAGTGATTACGCTGTTAAAGGGCTATCCATTGACCATTTAGACTTTCTTGAGCGCCGTCTGACTACCAATAAAATTGCAGAGATTTTCCCTGCAAATAGCTTGCAGCAAGGCTTTATATCTCATCATTTGCATTACCCAGAAGATGATGCTTATCGTGTGCAATTATTATTAGACTATCATGAAGCGCTTGATATAAATTGTTATCAGCAGGCGTGGAGCTTAGCCGCACAGCGCTACCCTGCGCTGCGAACTTGTTTTGATTGGCGTGATGGTCTTGTGCAGATCATAACGGCAGATTCGAGTATTAACCTTGATAATTTTACCATTAAGGATATCAGTCATCTACCACAAGCTGATCGCGCGCAAGAGATCATTAAAATTCAAAAGCTCGATAGAAAAGTTCCTTTTGATCTATCGACGCCTGGCTTAATGCGCTTTACCCTTATAAAACAACATGCAAACTTGGTGACTGTAATGCAAACAACTCATCATAGTATCAGTGATGGTTGGAGCGGCCCCCTTTTATTACAGCAAGTACATGAGTACTACAATCAGCTTGTGGTAGGCATGCAGCCGCAAATAAAGGTCGAGCGCGCATTTGTTAATGCTCAGCACTACTATATTAAAGCAAAAAGCGCTGCTTTAGATCATTGGAAAAAAGCTAAAGAGCGGTTTCAGGCCGCCAATGATCTTAATTTTTTATTCACCACGCCAGTTGATTTAGCAGAGCTAAAAACAATTGCAGAGCCATGCGCGAGTGAGCTTATTATTAAGGGTGATTTATATAAGCAATTAAAACAAATGTGTCAAAATCAGGCAATAACCTTAAATGTTGCCTTACAATTTGCCTGGCATAAATTATTACATATTTATAGCGGTGATGAGCAAACGATTGTCGGCACAACCGTCTCAGGTCGCGACCTTCCCGTTGACGGCATTGAAAGTAGTGTCGGATTATATATTAATACATTGCCGCTTACTGTTGATTGGGATAATAGCATCAGAGTCTCGGCAATCTTAAACAATATTCAAAAAAGTATCGCAGAGCTTAACAGTTACAGTAATGTCTGTTTGGCCGATTTACAAGCAAATGGGCAGCGATTGTTTTATAGCCTGTTTGTTTTTGAAAATTATCCGAGCCCTATTGATACAAATACATCAGGGATAGAAAATCATTTAACGTTTCGAGCAGCTATTGAGAAAACTGATTATCCTCTTTCAGTGACGGCCTATGAGAAAAATGAAAGCTTGGTTGTCAAGCTACATTATAGTGAAGAATGGCTTCGTCAAAATCAAGCTAGGCGGTTATTAAATCAAATACAATTAATATTAGCCTCTATTGTTAAAAATACTGATCAATCACATCAACAAATCTCTTTAATGGATGATTGTGAGCGCAACACGTTGTTACATACTTGGAATGATACGTATTCTCATTACCCAATGGATAAAACCATCTGGCAATTATTCGAGGAGCAGGTCGATAAGACTCCTGATAATGTAGCCCTAGTATTTGAGGAGGAGTCTCTTACCTATCGTCAATTAAATCAGCGAGCTAATCAATTAGCTCATGCTATTCGAGCGCATTATCAAAATAATAACTCTCAAGGTATTAAGGCCGATACGCTGATTGGCTTATATCTGGATCGAAGTTTAGATATGGTAATAAGTATTCTTGGCGCGGTTAAAGCAGGCGGCGCTTATGTGCCAATATCGCCAGAATATCCACAGCTGCGAGCGCAATATATATTGGGCGATACACAAACTTCACTGATTATTACCCAGCCACATTATAAGCAGCAATTAAACAAGTGGAGCTCAAAACTCGATATTACGCCGGCGCTGTTAGCCATCGATGATGTAAGTGATGATAACCCAATAGTTAATTTAGAACCCATTAGTACATCAAAAGACTTAGCCTATGTGATTTATACGTCGGGGACAACAGGCACTCCGAAAGGGGTGTTGCAATTACATACAAATGTGGTGAGCTTATTCGAATCGACTGATAAATATTTTCAATTTACGCATAAGGATACATGGGTATTATTTCATGAATACACTTTTGATTTTAGTGTCTGGGAATTATGGGGCGCTTTACTCTATGGTGGACAGTTAATTGTACCTACAAAAAGTTTAACACAAGATACTTGTAAATTTGTACAGCTTTGCGTTAATTCACAGGTTACTATTTTAAACCAAACACCTGCAGCTTTTTACCTATTCATCGAGGAATCATTAAGCGCTGCTGCAAAGTTTCCTTGCCTGCGTAATGTGATTTTTGGAGGAGATAAACTTAATTTATCACGGCTTAAACCTTGGTGGAATTGTTATGCTCAAGATGCGCCACTCCTTGTAAATATGTATGGAATTACTGAGACGACAGTACATGTTACTTATAAATCATTAAGCCCCAAAAATAATTTAAAAGCAGCAAATATAGGGAAACCCTTAAATGATTTAAAAGCATTTGTGCTAAATACACAAAAAAATCTTGTGCCGATAGGTGCCCCTGGTGAGCTTTATATCGGTGGTGCTGGCCTTGCAAGGGGTTATCTCAATCAGGCTGAGTTAACTCACCAGCGTTTTATTGATAACCCATTTGCCACACCTGATGATAAAGCTAAAGGTTACGACAGGCTTTATAAAACTGGCGATCTGGTACGCTGGGCCCATGATGGTAATTTAGAGTATTTAGGGCGTAATGATTGTCAGGTTAAAATACGTGGTTATCGGATTGAACTCGGTGAGATTGAAAATGCATTAAACGCATTAAAAGACGTTAAACAAGCAGTGGTTGTTGACCTTGAAAATGATGGCAATAAATACTTAGCTGCTTATCTAATAAAAGCTTCCGGCATGGGAATTGATCTTGATCTTGAAATTGATATTGAGGCATGTCGAGATAGCTTAGCGCTCAAACTGCCAGATTATATGCTGCCTGCTACCTTTACCGTGCTCGATAGCATTCCTCTAACCATTAACGGTAAACTTGACAGACGCGCGCTGCCAACACCAGACTTTGTAAGTACTGATAAATATGTTGCCCCGCGAAATGAGCTTGAAGAGCAACTTTGTAATATTTGGCAAGAAGTACTGGGGGTTAAAAAAGTTGGCATTGCTGATAACTTTTTCCGTATTGGTGGCGATTCTATAGTAAGTATTGGGCTGGTATCTAAAATGCGCAGAGAAGGCTTTAGCTTACAAGTGAAAGCTATTTTCGATGCGCCAACCGTGGCTCAGTTGAGCCGTTTATTAAACGCGCAGGCGACTCGCCTAAAAATTAAAACTGAGCACGGCGTGTTAACCGGCACTTTTGATTTATTACCAATACAATCTTGGTTTTTTGCGCAAAAACTAGCAAATCCTCACCACTTTAACCAGGCTTTTCTAATTAAAATTCCAGGGGAAATTAAATACGCTGAAATTGAAAACTCATTGCAGGCATTAACTGACCAGCACGATATGCTGCGCTGCGTATTTTTAGAAAAATCATCAGCAAAAACAGCTGTTTATCAGCAACAATACCGCGATAATATAGATGGCATGTGTGAGCCTTTATACGCATTAAATATAGCGGATTTAAATTCTGATGAGCTAGATGAAAAGCTTACGCAATTGCAAAGTAAGTTTAGCTATCTTAAAGGCCCAACATGGCAGGCAGCGCACTTAACTGGTTATCCCGATGGTAGAGCACGTTTATTTTTTGCCTTCCATCACTTAATTATCGATGTCGTATCATGGCGAATAATAGCCCAAGATATTAAGCAACTATTAACAAAGTCATTACTAACAAAACAAGCACTAACAAAACAAGCATTAATAAAACAAGTCCTTGCGCCTAAAGGCAGTAGTTATCGTCAATGGATAAGAGCCGTGCAGCATTATGCGTTAAATCATCAAGATGAGCGTGCATATTGGCAAGGAGTCTGTGCAGATCAGGCGGGCTTGCCAGCTTTAGGCACGGTTGCATATCATACAGTTAGCCTATCAGTAGAGCAAACAGATGTTTTATTACATCAAGCAAACCTTGGTTTTCATACGCAAATTAATGATTTATTACTTAGCGCCCTGGCAATTAGCCTTTTTGAAGTGCTTGGCAGTGATGTTAATCATGTGACACTTGAAGGCCACGGCCGAGAAGTCATCGATGAAACACTTGATGTGAGCAATACTGTTGGTTGGTTTACCAGCATGTATCCGGTCAGGCTTGAAGCCCATAAAACAATATCTGCGACCATCATTCACACCAAGGAGATGTTAAGCGCAGTACCTCATAAAGGGATTGGTTATGGCGCTCTGCATCAACAACAAGCATTTGCTATGAGCCTGCCTAAAATAAGCTTTAATTATTTAGGTCAATTAGGCGCGCAAAGTGACAATGAAGAAAGCTCGACTTGGCAGATTAGTCAAGAAGATGCAGGTGATATGGTAGCAAGTGAGAATTCCAATTGCTTGTTACTTGATATTAATGGTGCGGTTCAAGCTGGTATATTAACGTTTAATATTGCCTCACGATTACCAAGTCTGTTAACACATGATTTTACGACATGCTTTCAAAGCGCTTTAGTTGAAGTTATCGAGCAGGCAACACTCAAGGAAAAAAGTGGTGGTCTTAACACGTTAAGCGACTTAAAAGAAATATATTTGACCGTGAATGAAACAGCAAATGAGGCTCCTATTTTTTTTCTACCTCCAGGCGAAGGAGGCGCTGAAAGTTATTTAAATAATGTAATCCCCAGATTAAAAGACAAAAAAATAATTCTATTTAATAACTTTTACCATGAAAGCTATTTAAAAAATGATAATGCTCAAAATTATTATACTTTTCAAACACTTGCCTCTCAATACATTAAATATATTAAGAAGATACAGTCTAAAGGGCCTTATGAATTATTTGGTTGGAGTTTTGGTGGTGTGTTAGCTTTTGAAATAGCACGGCAACTGGAAAATAATGGCGATACGATTGCAAAAATCATTTTAGTTGATTCCTACTTTAATTATAAAAAAGCAATCAAATCGCAATGCCATGAATTTTCACCATTAATAAACAAAAAATTACAAAAGAATATTTATGCTAAGTATCAATGTAACCATGGTAAATATCGAACAAGTGCCAAAATAGTTTTATTTAAGTTTTTAAAAGTTGACAAAATTAAGTTGGAAGATATTGCTAAAGATACAGATGAAAAATTATTGTATAAAGCTCATGAGGCCCTTACTTGTTATTACAATAAAACAATCGATAACCACATTAATGATTATGTGGATTGTAGTGCAATCAAAATAATACAATTAACCAGCACCCATAATACATGGGTCGACAGTAGTGAAGACGTAGATTTGGTGACAAAAGTTATCATTCCAACAAAAAAGTTTTAATAAAAATGATATAAATAAAAAATGATTGCTTTTTTTTATGTGCTAAGTATTATCAACGTCCTTCTAACCTGATACGGTCTTATTAGCAAATAAAAGACTGCGGTTGTTAAACAAAGAAAAAAAGTTAAGAAAAGTGATAAATGCTTACCTACCCTGGCAAATGATGGGTATAAAAATAGGCAGCAAGTCCTTTTTAAGAGAATTTGACACAATACTATTTTATTAAGCGCCCCTAAAAAACTTATCTCGCATTATCACTTTGCCAATGATCAAAGTTTATCGTCCAAGATATTTCTTTTGACTAAAAAGTCAATGACTCATATTGCATTGGATAAAATTAATAAATGCCAAATAAAATAGGTCTAAAATGTCAAAAAAATCATTAACAAAAGAGCAAAATAATACTTTAAAGACCACAACTATTTCAAGAGAAGATCGTCATACACTTTTGCGCAGTTGCAATGATACTGATGCGCCTTACCCAATGGATAAAACCATAACGCAATTATTCGAAGCGCAGGTCGATAAAACACCGAATAATATTGCCTTGGTATTTGCAGAGCAGAAGCTTACTTATCGGCAATTAAATGAGATCGCTAATCAATTAGCTCATACTATTCGAGCGCATTATCAAGAAAATTTTCCTCAAGGTATTAAGGCCGATACACTGATTGGCTTATATCTAGATCGAAGTTTAGAGATGGTAATAAGTATTCTGGGCGTGCTTAAAGCAGGCGGCGCTTATGTGCCTATATCACCAGAATATCCACAGTTGCGAGTGAAGTTTATGTTTGAGGATACACAAACGTCTCTTATTATTACCCAAGCACATTATAAGCAGCAATTAAACAAATTGACTGCAAAACTCGACCTTGTGGCAAATCTTTTAGCCATCGATGATGTGAATCAAGCAACCCCAACAGCTAATTTAACCTCGATAAACACATCAAAAGATCTAGCTTATGTTATGTATACCTCTGATATAACAGGTCAATCCAAGGGTGTTATGGTGGAGCACAAAAATGTTGTTAATTATTTATATGCGTTGACAGAACATGTTGGAGACTTCTTTAATCGAGTAGATTTTTCAGCAAATTATTGTTTTGATTTTTCTATTACAACCATCTTGTGTCCAGTATTAGTTGGGCGCTGTATTTATATTTTTGGCAAAGATATATCCAATATTGAAGCTTATTTACAACATATTAAGACAAATAAAATTTATTTTATTAAAGCCATACCAAGTATTGCATCTGTAATTTTCGCAAACACAGAGCTTAAAGTAAAAACACTTTTATTGGCTGGTGAAATATTATCTAAGCAATGTGTTGCACAGTTATCAAACAATGTTGATGTTATTTATGATGAATACGGCCCTACAGAGTCCACCGTAGGCGTATGGATTGCTAATATATATCCGTCAACATCAAAGGGAATTGCTAAATCTTATCCTAATATTAAGTTATATAATTTATCAGCTTCATTGACCATACTTCCAATCGGCGCCACCGGAGAGCTTTATATTGGTGGTGCCGGGGTTGCAAGGGGCTATCTCAATCAGCTTGAGTTAACCAATGAGCGCTTTATTGAGAACCCATTTGCCACAATTGATGATAAAGCTAAAGGTTATGACAGGCTTTATAAAACTGGCGATCTGGTTCGCTGGGCCCAAAATGGTAACTTAGAATATTTAGGGCGTAATGATTGTCAGGTTAAAATACGCGGTTATCGCATTTAACTCGGTGAGATTGAAAGTGCATTAAGCGCATTAAAAGACGTTAAACAAGCAGTGGTTGTTGACCTTGAAAATGATGGCAATAAATACTTAGCTGCTTATTTAATAAAAGCTTCTGGCATGGTAAGTGATATTGAAATTAATATTGATGCGCACCGCGATAGCCTAGCGCTCAAACTGCCAGATTATATGGTGCCTGCTACTTTCACCGTGCTCGATAGCATTCCATTAACCATTAACGGGAAACTTGACAGACGCGCGCTGCCAACACCAGAGTTTGTAAGTGCTGATAAATATGTTGCCCCGCGAAATGAGCTTGAAGAGCAGCTTTGTCATATTTGGCAAGAAGTATTGAGCGTTAAAAGAGTAGGCATTGATGATAACTTTTTTCGCATTGGTGGCGATTCGATAGTAAGTATTGGGCTGGTCTCCAAAATGCGCAGCGAAGGCTTTAGCTTACAAGTGAAAGATATTTTTGATGCGCCAACCGTTGCCCAGTTGAGTCGTTTGTTAAACGCGCCGGCAACTTGCCTAAAAATTAAAACTGAGCAGGGCGTGTTAACCGGCGCTTTTGATTTATTACCAATACAATCTTGGTTTTTTGCGCAAAAACTAGCAAAGCCTCAGCACTTTAATCAGGCTTTTATAATTAAAATTCCAGGGGAAATCAAATACGCTGAAATTGAAAAAGCATTGCAGGCCTTAACTGCGCAGCACGATATGCTGCGCTGCGTATTTTTAGAAAAAGCATCTTCAAAAACAAAGAGTTATCAGCAACAATATCGCGATAATATAGATGGCATGTGTGAGCCTTTATACGCATTAAATATAGCGGATTTAAATTCTGAGGAGCTTTGTAAAAAGCTTACGCAATTGCAAAGTAACTTTAATTATATTAACGGCCCAACATGGCAGGCAGCGCACTTAACTGGTCATATAGATGGTAGTGCTCGTTTATTTTTTGCCTTCCATCATTTAATTATCGATGTCGTATCATGGCGGATCATTGCTCAAGATATTAAGCAATTATTAACAAAGCAACTATTAACAAAGCCATTACTATCAAAACAAGTACTAACAAAACAAGCACTTCCACCTAAAGGCAGTAGTTATCGTCAATGGATAAGAGCCGTGCAGCATTATGCGTTAAATCATCAAGATGAGCGAGCATATTGGCAAGGCGTCTGTGCAGATCAGGCGTGTTTACCAGCTTTAGCCGCGGTGGCATATCATAAAGTGAGCCTATCGGAGCGACAAACAGATGTTTTATTACATCAAGCAAACCTTGGTTTTCATACGCAAATTAATGATTTATTACTTAGCGCCTTGGCAATTAGCCTCTTTGATGTGCTTGGCAGTGATGTCAATCATGTGACACTTGAAGGCCACGGCCGGGAAGTTATCGATGAAACACTCGATGTGAGCAATACCGTTGGTTGGTTTACCAGCATGTATCTGGTCAGGCTTGAAGTCCATAAAATAATATCTGCGACCATCATTGACACCAAGGAGATGTTAAGAGCAGTACCTCATAAAGGGATTGGGTATGGCGCGCTGCATCAACAACAAGCATTTGCTATGAGTCTGCCTAAAATAAGCTTTAATTATTTAGGTCAATTAGGAGCGCAAAGTGACAATGAAGAAAGCTCAAATTGGCAGGTTAGTCAAGAAGATGCAGGTCAAATGGTAGCAAGTGAGAATTCCAATTGCTTGTTACTTGATATTAATGGTGCTGTTCAAGCTGGTATATTAACGTTTAATATTGCCTCACGGTTATCCAGTATATTAGCAAAGGCATTTGAGGCGCACTTTCACAGCGCTTTAGTTGAGGTTATTGAGCAAGCAGCTCTCAAGGCAAAAAGTGGCGGTCTTAACACGTTAAGCGACTTAAAAGAAATATATTTGATCGTAAATGAAGCAGCAAGTGAGGCTCCTATTTTTTTTCTACCTCCAGGCGGAGGAGGTGCTGAAAGTTATTTAAATAATATAATCCCCAAATTAAAAGACAAAAAAATAATTCTATTTAATAACTTCTACCATGAAAGCTATTTAAAAAATGATAATGCTCAAAATTATTATACTTTTCAAACACTCGCCACTCAATACATTAAATATATCAAGAAGATCCAGCCTGTTGGGCCTTATGAATTATTTGGTTGGAGTTTTGGTGGTGTGTTAGCTTTTGAAATAGCACGACAACTGGAGAATAATGGCGATAATATTGCAAAAATCATTTTAGTTGATTCCAATTTTAATTATAATAAAGCAATTAAAGCGCAATGCCATGAATTTTCACCATTGATAAACAGAAAATTACAAAAGGATATTAATGCTAAGTATCAATGTAATAGTAGTAAATATCGAACAAGTGCTAAAATAGTTTTATTTAAATTTTCAAAAGTTGACAAAATTAAGTTGGAAGATATTGCTAAAGATACAGATGAAAAATTATTGTATAAAGCTCATGAGGCCCTTGCTTGTTATTACAATAAAACAATCGATAACCACATTAATGATTATGTGGATTGTAGTGCAATTAAAATAATACAATTAACGAGCACCCATAGGGCATGGGTTGACAGTAGTAAAGATGTAGATTTGGTGACAAAAGTTATCATTCCAACAAAAAAAAGTTTTAATAAAAATGATATAAATAAAAAATGATTGCTTTTTTTTATTTGCTAAGTATTATCAACGTCCTTCTAACCTGATACGGTCTTATTAGCAAATAAAAGACTGCGGTTGTTAAACAAAGAAAAACGTTAAGAAAAGGGATAAATGCTAACCTACCCTGGCAAATGATGGGTATAAAAATAGGCAGCAAGTCCTTTTTAAGAGAATTTGACACAATACTATTTTATTAAGCGCCCCTAAAAAAACTTATCTCGCATTATCACTTTGCCAATGATCAAAGTTTATCGTCCAAGATATTTCTCTTGACTAAAAAGTCAATGACTCATATTGCATTGGATAAAATTAATAAATGCCAAATAAAATAGGTCTAAAATGTCAAAAAAATCATTAACAAAAGAGCAAAATAATACTTTAAAGACCACAACTATTTCAAGAGAAGATCGTCATACACTTTTGCGCAGTTGCAATGATACTGATGCGCCTTACCCAATGGATAAAACCATAACGCAATTATTCGAAGCGCAGGTCGATAAAACACCGAATAATATCGCCTTGGTATTTGCAGAGCAGAAGCTTACCTATGGTCAATTAAATGAAAAAGCTAATCAATTAGCCCATGCTATTCGAGCGCATTATCAAAATAATAACTCGAAAGGTATTAAGCCCGATACGCTGATTGGCTTATATCTAGATCGAAGTTTAGAAATGGTAATAAGTATTCTTGGAGTGCTTAAAGCAGGTGGCGCTTACGTGCCGATATCGCCAGAATATCCACAGCTGCGAGCGCAATATATATTGGACGATACACAAACATCATTGATTATTACCCAGCCACATTATAAACAGCAATTAAACAAGTTGATTACAAAATTCGACCTTGCGGCTGAGCTGTTAGCTCTCGATGATGTGAGTCAAGCAACCCCAACAGCTAATTTAATCTCGATAAACACATCAAAAGACCTAGCTTATGTTATGCATACCTCTGCTAGAACAGGTCAACCCAAAGGCGTCATGGTGGAGCACAAAAATGTTGTTAATTATTCATATGCGTTGACAGAACATGTTGGAGACTTCTTTAATCGAGTAGATTTTTCAGCAAATTATTGTTTTGATTTTTCTATTACAACCATCTTGTGTCCAGTATTAGTTGGGCGCTGTATTTATATTTTTGGCAAAGATATATCCAATATTGAAGCTTATTTACAACATATTAAGACAAATAAAATTGATTTTATTAAAGCCATACCAAGTATTGCATCTGTAATTTTCGCAAACACAGAGCTTAAAGTAAAAACACTTTTATTGGCTGGTGAAATATTATCTAAGCAATGTGTTGCACAGTTATCAAACAATGTTGATGTTATTTATGATGAATACGGCCCTACAGAGTCCACCGTAGGCGCATGTATTGCTAATATATATCCGTCAACATCAAAGGGAATTGCTAAATCTTATCCTAATATCAAGTTATATAATTTATCAGCTTCATTGACCATACTTCCAATCGGCGCCACAGGCGAGCTTTATATTGGAGGAGCAGGACTTGCAAGGGGCTATCTTAATCAACCTGAGTTAACTAGTGAGCGCTTTATTGATAATCCATTTGCCACAATTGATGACAAAGCTAAAGGTTATGTCAGGCTTTATAAAACTGGCGATCTGGTTCGCTTGCGTGATGATGGTAATTTAGAGTATTTAGGTCGCAATGATTGTCAGGTTAAAATACGCGGTTATCGTATTGAACTAGGTGAGATTGAAAGTGCATTAAGCTCATTAAAAGACGTTAAACAAGCCGTAGTTGTTGACCTTGAAAAGGATGGTCATAAATACTTAGCAGCCTATTTAATAAAAGCTTCTGGCATTCCAATTGATATTGATAAATGCCGAGATAGCCTAGCGCTCAAACTGCCAGATTATATGCTGCCTGCTACCTTCACTGTGCTCGATAGCATTCCATTAACCATTAACGGTAAACTTGACAGACGCGCGCTGCCAACACCAGAGTTTGTTAATGCTGATAATTATGTTGCCCCGCGAAATGAACTTGAAGAGCAGCTTTGTGATATTTGGCAAGAAGTATTGAGCGTTAAAAAAGTTGGTATTGAGGATAACTTTTTTGGCATTAGTGGTAACTCTATCACAGCGATTCGACTTAGTGCTGCTTGCCGCCAGCAATTCAAGATAGATATTCCGCTTGCCTTGTTATTTGCAAAGAAAACAATTAAGCGCTTAGCACCTTGTATCAATAAACTTCAGATGCGGATTAAAGCCAATGTAGGATTAACACAATACCCATTATCCTTTGCCCAAGAGCGACTGTTATTTATCGAAAATTTTGAACAAGGATCAAATCTCTATCATATTCCTTATTTTGTGCAATTAGCAGATGATGCCAATTTAGGCGCATTAACAGCGTCTTTTAATGTTGTTATTCACCGTCATCCTGTATTTAACAGTGTTTATCGTACCGATCAGCACCATCTAGCTTACCAGGTACAGCTCGGTGGTGATATCCCAATCCATATGCATGTATTAACCGAGAGTCAGGAATTATTAGCCGTGGTTAAAAAAGAGATATCACGACCTTTTGATTTAACTACTGAGCCAAGTCTTCGCTTGCATTGTTATGAAAAAAATGCTCGCCAATATTTACTGATATTATGCCACCATATTGCTTTTGATGGCTTATCCTGGAAAATATTTATTAATGAATTATCACAAGCGTATCAAGCCTTGTGCCAAGGAGCGGCTGTAGAGCTCCCCCATCTAGATATCAGTTATGGTGATTATGTGCTCTGGCAACGCAGCTATCTGCAAGGAGAAAATCTGACCAAGTTATTAGATTTTTGGCAAACGCAATTATCAGGGTATGAGCAGTTACAATTACCGACCGATTATCCTCGACCTATTAAAAGTGATCATGAAGGGGGAAGTATCGATATTGAGCTAGATGCCCGTTTATCTGAGCAATTACGAAAGCTTGCCAAAGTGCAAAAAACAACACTTTATACCGTGTTGCTAAGTGGTTTTTATATTACTTTATCGGCAATGAGCTGGCAAACAGATATCTTACTAGGCACTGCCGTCGCCAATCGAAAACAGGTGCAAACACGCTCATTAATAGGCTGTTTTGTCAATACCTTGGTGATGCGAGCAGGTGTTCAAGCAACAATGACAATTGAGGAATTTATTAGACAAGTGCATGGCATTGTAAGACAAGCATTAGCTCATCAAGCGTTGCCATTTGAGCGTTTAGTGGATGCGTTAAAGGTTGAACGAGATCCATCTCGTCACCCTATCTTTCAAGTTATGCTTAGTGTCAAAAGCTTTACGCAGAGCCACGAGAATAATATACACATCCCTTTTAAATCGATTTCTAGGGAAGATTCAAAAAAATTGTATACGCGAGCACCATTTGATTTGAATTTGAATCTAAATACCAGCCAACAGACCATTAATGGTGATTTTAATTATGCGCTGAGTTTGTTTAATGAAAAGACTATAAATCGTATATCAGGGTTATATCAACGGGTATTAGTGGCTATGGTTGCAAATCAACAGCTCGCTATAGGTGAAATATCATTATTGTCAGATTTTGATCGCCATACACTTTTACATACTTGGAATGATACGACTGCATCCTACCCAATGGATAAAACCATCGCGCAATTATTCGAGGAGCAGGTAGATAAAAAGCCTGATAATATTGCCCTGGTGTTTGCAAAGGAGTCTCTTACCTATCGTCAGTTAAATAACAAAGCAAATCAATTAGCTTATGCTATTCGAGCGCATTATCAAAATAATAACTCTCAAGATATTAAGCCCGATACGCTGATTGGCTTATATCTGGATCGAAGTTTAGAAATGGTGATAAGCATTATTGCAGTGCTTAAAGCAGGCGGCGCTTATGTGCCGATATCACCAGAATATCCACAGCTGCGAGCGCAGTTTATGTTTGAGGATACACAAACCTCGCTGATTATTACTCAGGTACATTATAGGCAGCAATTAAATAACTGGACTGCAAAACTCGATATTACGGCTACGCTGTTAGCCATCGATGATGTAAGTGAAAATACCTCGAGTGTTAATTTATCAGCAATTAATGGGCCGAAAGACTTGGCTTATATCATCTATACGTCCGGGACAACAGGCACTCCGAAAGGCGTTATGATTGAACAATGTTCAGTATCTAACCTGATTTTTAGTCAAACATCTTGCATGAATTTTGATGAAAGTGATGCCATTCTTTGGCTCGCTGATTATATTTTCGATGCCTCTGTTGAGCAGTTATTTTTATCATTGCTCAATGGCGCTGTGCTACATATTCCGAGCCGAATGGAAATTCTGGATATCGGCATTATTAGCCAAAAAATTGTTCAGTCAGGTATTACCCATTTGGATTCCACTCCTCAATACTTAAACGCATTAGGCGCACTAGAAGAGCCACATTATTTAAAGAGAGTGATTTCTGGCGCGGAGGCTATTTCTAAAGAATTAGTTTCAATTTGGGGGCCAATATTAATAAACTCTTATGGACCGACTGAATCAACCGTTACTTCCATACAAGCGCCTCAATATGGTCAAGATGGCGTGCTTAACAATATTGGTCGTCCGATAAATAACACCCAAATTTATGTGTTAAATGCACAAAAAAACATTGTCACGATAGGCGCCACTGGCGAGCTTTATATCGGAGGTGTAGGGCTTGCAAGGGGCTATCTCAATCAGCTTGAGTTAACCAATGAGAGTTTTATTGATAACCCATTTGCCACAACTGATGATAAAGTTAAAGGTTATGACAGGCTTTATAAAACTGGCGATCTGGTACGCTGGGCCCATGATGGTAATTTAGAGTATTTAGGGCGTAATGATTGTCAGGTTAAAATACGCGGTTATCGTATTGAACTCGGTGAAATTGAAAGTGCATTAAGCGCATTAAAAGACGTTAAACAAGCAGTGGTTGTTGACTTTGAAAAGGATGGTCATAAATACTTAGCAGCCTATTTAATAAAAGCTTCTGGCATTCCAATTGATATTGATAAATGCCGAGATAGCCTAGCGCTTAAACTGCCAGATTATATGCTGCCTGCTACCTTTACTGTGCTCGATAGCATTCCACTAACCATTAACGGTAAACTTGACAGACGCGCGCTGTCAATACCAGAATTTATAAATGCTGATAAATATGTTGCCCCGCGAAATGAGCTTGAAGAGCAGCTTTGTAATATTTGGCAAGAAGTATTGAGCGTTAAAAGAGTAGGCATTGATGATAACTTTTTCCGTATTGGTGGCGATTCTATAGTAAGTATTGGGCTGGTCTCCAAAATGCGCAGCGAAGGCTTTAGCTTACAAGTGAAAGATATTTTTGATGCGCCAACCGTGGCTCAGTTGAGCCGTTTATTAAACGCGCAGGCAACTCACCTAAAAATTAAAACTGAGCAGGGCGTGTTAACAGGCGCTTTTGATTTATTACCAATACAAGCTTCATTTTTTGTGCAAAAACTAGCAAATCCTCAGCACTTTAACCAGGCTTTTATAATTAACATTCCAGGAGAAATCAAATACACGGAAATTGAAAAAGCATTGCAGGTATTAACTGCGCAGCACGATATGCTGCGCTGCGTATTTTTAGAAAAATCATCTTCAAAAACAAAGAGTTACCAGCAACAATACCGCGATAATATAGATGGCATGTGTGAGCCTTTATACGCACTAAATATAGCGGATTTAAATTCTGTAGAGCTTGATGAAAAGCTTACACAACTACAAAGTAACTTTAACTATCTTAAAGGCCCAACATGGCAGGCAGCGCACTTAACTGGTCATATCGATGGCAGCGCTCGTTTATTTTTTGCCTTCCATCATTTAATTATCGATGTTGTGTCATGGCGAATAATTGCCCAAGATATTAAGCAACTATTAACAAAGCAACTATTAACAAAGCAACTACTAACAAAACAAGTACTAACAAAACAAGCACTTCCACCTAAAGGCAGTAGTTATCGTCAATGGGTTAACACCGTGCAACAGTATGCGCTAAATCATAATTGCGAGCGGGAATATTGGCAAGGGGTCTGTGCAGATCAGGCGGGCTTACCAGCTTTAGGCGCTGTTGCATATCATACAGTTAGCCTATCAGTAGAGCAAACAGATGTTTTATTACATCAAGCAAACCTTGGTTTTCATACGCAAATTAATGATTTATTACTAAGCGCCCTGGCAATTAGCCTTTTTGAAGTGCTTGGCAGTGATGTTAATCATGTGACACTTGAAGGCCATGGCCGGGAAGTCATCGATGAAACACTTGATGTGAGCAATACTGTTGGTTGGTTTACCAGCATGTATCCGGTTAGGCTTAAGGCCCAGCAAACAATATCTGCGACCATCATTCACACTAAGGAGATGTTAAGCGCAGTACCTCATAAAGGGATTGGTTATGGCGCGCTGCATAAGCAACAAGCATTTGCTATGAGTCTGCCTAAAATAAGCTTTAATTATTTAGGTCAATTAGGCGTGCAAAGCCACGATGATGAAAGCTCAACTTGGCAGGTAAGCCAAGAAGATGCGGGTGAGATGATAGCAAGTGACAACACCGATCACTTATTAGTTAATATTAATGGAGCAGTCCAAGCTGGTATATTAACGTTTAATATTGGCTCACGGTTATCAAGTATATTAACAGATGCATTTGAGGAGCACTTTCACAGCGCTTTAATTGAGGTTATTGAGCAAGCAGCTCTTAAAGCAAAAAGTGGCGGAGTTAACACGCCCAGTGATTACGCTGTTAAAGGGCTATCCATTGACCATTTAGACTTTCTTGAGCGCCGCCTCACTACCAATAAAATTGTAGAGATTTTCCCTGCAAATAGCTTGCAGCAAGGCTTTATCTCACACGCGCTGCATTACCCAGAAGATGATGCTTATCGTGTGCAATTATTATTAGACTATAATGAAGCGCTTGATATAGATTGTTACCAGCAAGCGTGGCGCTTAGCCTCACAGAGCTACCCTGCGCTGAGAGCTTGTTTTGATTGGCGTGATGGTCTTGTGCAGATCATAACGGCAGATTCGAGTATTAACCTTGATAATTTTACCATCAAGGATATCAGTCATCTACCACAAGCTGATCGCGCGCAAGAGATCATTAAAATTCAAAAGCTCGATAGGAAAGTCCCGTTTGATCTATCGACGCCTGGCTTAATGCGCTTTACCTTGATAAAACAACATGCAAACTTGGTGAGTGTAATGCAAACAACTCATCATAGTATCAGTGATGGTTGGAGCGGCCCCATTTTATTACAGCAAGTACATGAGTACTACAATCAGCTTGTGCTAGGCATGCAGGTGCAAATAAAGGTTGATCGCGCGTTTGTTGATGTGCAGCAGTATTATAGCAAAGCAAAAAGCGCCGCGACAAAACACTGGGAAAAAGCTAAAGAGCGGTTTCAGGCGGCCAATGATCTTAATTTTTTATTAACCACTCCAGTTGATTTAGAGCAGCTAAAAACCATTGCAGAGCCATGCGCGAGTGAGCTTATTATTAAGGGTGATTTATATAAGCAATTAAAACAAATGTGTCAAAATCAGGCAATAACCTTGAATGTTGCCGTGCAATTTGCCTGGCATAAATTATTACATATTTATAGCGGTGATGAGCAAACGATTGTCGGCACAACCGTCTCAGGTCGCGACCTTCCCGTTGACGGCATTGAAAGTAGTGTCGGATTATATATTAATACTCTGCCGCTTACTGTTGATTGGGATAATAGCATCAGCGTCTCGGCAATCTTAAATAATATCCAAAAAAGTATCGCAGGGATTAACAGTTACAGTCATGTCTGTTTGGCCGATTTACAAACAAATGGGCAGCGATTGTTTCATAGCCTGTTTGTTTTTGAAAATTATCCGAGCCCTATGGATACAAATACATCAGGGATAGAAAATCATTTAACGTTTCGAGCAGTTATTGAGAAAACTGATTATCCTCTTTCAGTGACGGCCTATGAGGAAAATGAAAGCTTGGTTGTCAAGCTACATTATAGCGAAGAATGGCTTCGTCAAAATCAAGCCAGGCGGTTATTAAATCAAATAAAATTGATACTAGCCTCTATTGCTAAAAATACTGATCACTCGCATCAACAAATCTCTTTAATGGATGATTTAGAGCGCCACACGCTATTACATACTTGGAATGATACCGTAGCGCCCTACCCAATGGATAAAACCATCGCGCAATTATTTGAAGAGCAGGTCGATAAAACCCCTGATAATATTGCCTTGGTGTTTGAAGGGAAAGAATTAACCTATCGTCAATTAAATGAAATCGCTAATCAGTTAGCTGATGTTATTCGAGCTGATTATCAAAATAAAAACTCTCAAGGTATTAAGCCCGATACACTGATTGGCTTATACCTTGATCGAAGTTTAGAAATGGTGATAAGTATTCTTGGAGTGCTTAAAGCAGGCGGCGCTTATGTGCCAATATCACCAGAATATCCACAGTTGCGAGTGCAATATATATTGGGCGATACACAAACTTCACTGATTATTACCCAGCCACATTATAAGCAGCAATTAAACACGTGGAGCTCAAAACTCGAGATTACGCCAGCGCTATTAGCCATCGATGATGTAAGTGATGACAACCCAGTGGTTAATTTAGCAGCAATTAATGGACCGAAAGACTTGGCTTATGTCATCTATACCTCTGGGACAACAGGCACTCCGAAAGGCGTTATGATTGAACATCTGGGAGTATCTAACTTAATTTTTAGTCAAACATCTTGCATGAATTTTGATGAAAGTGATGCCATTCTTTGGCTCGCTGATTATATTTTCGATGCCTCTGTTGAGCAGTTATTTTTATCATTGCTTAATGGCGCCATGTTACATATTCCAACCAAGTCAGATATTAAAGATGTAGGGGTTATTAAGCATAAAATTGTAGCGTTATCCATTACTTATTTGCATGCCACCCCTCAATACTTAAGCGCATTAGGCGCACTAGAAGAGTCACATTATTTAAAAAGAGTCATGTCTGGAGGGGAGCGTATTTCTGCAAAATTAGTCGCCTGTTGGGGTAATCTATTGATAAATGCTTATGGACCGACAGAAGCGGCCGTTATTTCCATACAAGCGCCTAAATATGGTCAAGATGGCGTGCTTAACAGCATTGGTCGCCCGATAAATAACACTCAAGTTTATGTGTTAAATGAGCAAAAAAACATTGTCCCAATAGGCGCCCCTGGTGAGCTTTATATCGGTGGTGCTGGCCTTGCAAGGGGTTATCTCAATCAACCTTATTTAACTGGTGAACGTTTTATTGACAACCCATTTGCCACGCCTGATGATAAAGTTAAAGGTTATGACAGGCTTTATAAAACTGGCGATTTGGTACGCTTGGCCCATGATGGTAACTTAGAGTATTTAGGGCGTAATGATTGTCAGGTTAAAATACGCGGTTATCGTATTGAACTCGGTGAGATTGAAAATGCATTAAGCGCATTAAAAGACGTTAAACAAGCAGTGGTTGTTGACCTTGAAAATGATGGCAATAAATACTTAGCTGCTTATCTAATAAAATCTTCCAGCATGGCAATTGATATTGATATTGATATTGATATTGAGGCATGTCGAGATAGCCTAGCGCTCAAACTGCCAGATTATATGCTGCCTGCTACCTTTACCGTGCTCGATAGCATTCCACTAACTATTAATGGGAAACTTGACAGACACGCGCTGCCAACACCAGAATTTGTAAGTACTGATAAATATGTAGCCCCGCGAAATGAGCTTGAAGAGCAGCTTTGTAATATTTGGCAAGAAGTATTGAGCGTTAAAAAAGTAGGTATTGATGATAACTTTTTCCGCATCGGTGGCGATTCTATAGTAAGTATTGGGCTGGTCTCCAA
Source organism: uncultured Psychromonas sp. (assembly GCA_963682165.1). GTDB lineage: Bacteria > Pseudomonadota > Gammaproteobacteria > Enterobacterales > Psychromonadaceae > Psychromonas. Next base: position 1,226,094 of record OY821666.1, read on the forward strand.
AATGCGCAGAGAAGGCTTTAGCTTACAAGTGAAAGATATTTTTGATGCGCCAACTGTTGCTCAGTTGGGCTGTTTGTTAAACGCGCCGGCAACTCACCTAAAAATTAAAACTGAGCAGGGCGTGTTAACAGGCGCTTTTGATTTATTACCAATACAAGCTTCATTTTTTGCGCAAAAACTAGCAAATCCTCACCACTTTAACCAGGCTTTTATAATTAAAATTCCAGGGATGATAAAATACACGGAAATTGAAAAAGCACTGCAGGCATTAACTGACCAGCACGATATGTTGCGCTGCGTATTTTTAGAAAAATCATCTTCAAAAACAAAGAGTTACCAACAACAATACCGCGATAATATAGATGGCATGTGTGAGCCTTTATGCGCATTAAATATAGCTTATTTAAATTCTGAGGAGCTAGATGAAAAGCTTACACAATTACAAAGTAACTTTAATTATATTAAAGGCCCAACATGGCATGCAGTACACTTAACCGGTTATCCCGATAGCAGCGCTCGTTTATTTTTTGCCTTCCATCACTTAATTATCGATGTTGTGTCATGGCGAATAATTGCTCAAGATATTAAGCAACTATTAACAAAGCCATTACTATCAAAACAAGCATTTACAAAACAAGTACTTGCGCCTAAAGGCAGTAGTTATCGTCAATGGATAAGCGCAGTGCAGCAGTATGCGTTAAATCATCAAGATGAGCGAGCATATTGGCAAGGCGTCTGTGCAGATCAGGTGGGCTTACCAGCTTTAGGCGCGGTGGCATATCATAAAGTGAGCCTATCGGAGCGACAAACAGATGTTTTATTACATCAAGCGAATCTTGGTTTTCATACGCAAATTAATGATTTATTACTTAGCGCCTTGGCAATTAGCCTCTTTGATGTGCTTGGCAGTGATGTTAATCATGTGACACTTGAAGGCCACGGGCGAGAAGTCATCGATGAAACACTGGATGTGAGCAATACTGTTGGTTGGTTTACCAGCATGTATTCGGTTAGGCTTAAGGCACATAAAACAATATCTGCGACCATAATTCACACCAAGGAGATGTTAAGCGCAGTACCTCATAAAGGGATTGGTTATGGCGCGCTGCATAAGCAACAAGCATTTGCTATGAGCCTGCCTAAAATAAGCTTTAATTATTTAGGTCAATTAGGCGCGCAAAGTGACCATGAAGAAAGCTCAAATTGGCAGGTTAGTCAAGAAGATGCAGGTCAAATGGTAGCAAGTGAGAATTCCAATTGCTTGTTACTTGATATTAATGGTGCTGTTCAAGGTGGTATATTAACGTTTAATATTGCCTCACGGTTATCAAGTATATTAGCAAAGGCATTTGAGGCGCACTTTCATAGCGCTTTAGTTGAGGTTATTGAGCAAGCAGCTCTTAAAGCAAAAAGTGGCGGAGTTAACACGCCCAGTGATTACGCTGTTAAAGGGCTATCCATTGACCATTTAGACTTTCTTGAGCGCCGCCTCACTACCAATAAAATTGTAGCTATTTTCCCTGCAAATAGCTTGCAGCAAGGCTTTATCTCTCACGCGCTGCATTACCCAGAAGATGATGCTTATCGTGTGCAATTACTATTAGATTATAATGAAGCGCTTGATATAGATTGTTACCAGCAAGCGTGGTGCTTAGCCGCACAGCGCTACCCTGCGCTGCGAGCTTGTTTTGATTGGCGTGATGGTCTTGTGCAGATCATAACGGCAGATTCGAGTATTAACCTTGATAATTTTACCATCAAGGATATCAGTCATCTACCACAAGCTGCTCGCGCGCAAGAGATCATTAAAATTCAAAAGCTCGATAGAAAAGTTCCTTTTGATCTATCGACACCTGGCTTAACGCGCTTTACCTTGATAAAACAACATGCAAAGTTGGTGAGTGTAATGCAAACAACTCATCATAGTATCAGTGATGGTTGGAGCGGCCCCATTTTATTACAGCAAGTACATGAGTACTACAATCAGCTTGTGGTAGGCATGCAGGTGCAAATAAAGGTTGATCGCGCGTTTGTTAATGCTCAGCACTACTATATTAAAGCAAAAAGCGCTGCTTTAGATCATTGGAAAAAAGCTAAAGAGCGGTTTCAGGCCGCCAATGATCTTAATTTTTTATTAACCACGCCAGTTGATTTAGCGCAGCTAAAAACAATTGCAGAGCCATGCGCGAGTGAGCTTATTATTAAGGGTGATTTATACAAGCAGTTAAAGCAAATGTGTCGAAATCAAGCAATAACCTTAAATGTTGCCGTGCAATTTGCCTGGCATAAATTATTACATATTTACAGCGGTGATGAGCAAACGATTGTCGGCACAACCGTCTCAGGTCGAGATCTTCCCGTTGACGGTATTGAAAGTAGTGTCGGATTATATATTAATACATTGCCGCTTACGGTTGATTGGGATAATCGCATCAGTGTCTCGGCAATCTTAAATAATATCCAAAAAAGTATCGCAGAGATTAACAGTTACAGTAATGTCTGTTTGGCCGATTTACAAGCAAATGGGCAGCGATTGTTTCATAGCCTGTTTGTTTTTGAAAATTATCCGAGCCCTATTGATACAAATACATCAGGGATAGAAAATCATTTAACGTTTCGAGCAGCTATTGAGAAAATTGATTATCCTCTTTCAGTGACGGCCTATGAGGAAAATGAGAGCTTGGTTGTCAAGCTAGATCATAGTGAAGAATGGCTTCGTCAAAATCAAGCTAGGCGGTTATTAAATCAAATACAATTAATATTAGCCTCTATTGCTAAAAATACGGCTCAATCACACACACAAATCTCTTTAATAGATGATTTAGAGCGCCACACGCTATTACATACTTGGAATGATACCGTAGCCACCTATCCAATGGATAAAACCATCGCGCAATTATTCGAGGAGCAGGTCGATAAAACACCAAATAATATCGCCTTGGTGTTTGAAGGGGATGGGTTGACCTATATACAGCTAAATGAAAAAGCTAATCAATTAGCTCATGCTATTCGAGCGCATTATCAAAAGAATAACTCTCAAGGTATTAAAGCCGATACACTCATTGGCTTATATCTAGATCGAAGTTTAGAGATGGTAATAAGTATTCTTGGCGCGGTTAAAGCAGGCGGTGCTTATGTGCCGATATCACCAGAATATCCACAGCTGCGAGTGCGCTTTATGCTTGAGGATACACAAACGTCTCTTATTATTACTCAGGCACATTATAAGAAGCAATTAAACAAGTGGACTGCAAAACTCGATATTACGCCTACATTGTTAGCCATCGATGATGTGAGTGATGATAACTCAACGGTTAATTTAGCAGCAATTAATGGACCGAAAGACTTGGCTTATCTCATCTATACGTCCGGGACAACAGGCACCCCAAAAGGTGTGATGATAGAACAATGTTCAGTATCTAACTTAATTATTAGTCAAACATCTTGCATGAATTTTGATGAAAGTGATGCCATTCTTTGGCTCGCTGATTATATTTTCGATGCATCTGTTGAGCAGTTATTTTTATCATTGCTCAATGGCGCCATGTTACATATTCCAACCAAGTCAGATATTAAAGATGTAGTGGTTATTAAGCAAAAAATTGTAGCGTTACGTATTACCCATTTGCATTATACCTCTAAATACTTAAACGCATTAGGGGCACTAGAAGAGCCTCATTATTTAAAAAAAGTTATTTCTGGCGGTGAGGCTATTACTAAAGAGTTAGTCGCCTGTTGGGGGAGGCTATTAATGAATTCTTATGGTCCTACAGAATCTACCGTTACTGTAATACAAGCGCCTAAATATGGTCAAGATGGCGTACTTAGCAATATTGGTCGTCCGATAAATAACACCAAAGTTTATGTATTAAATAAGCAAGCTATGCTTGTGCCAATAGGAGCGCCAGGAGAGATTTATATTGGCGGAGCAGGACTTGCGCGAGGTTATCTTAATCAGGAGGAGTTAACTGGTGAGCGCTTTATTGATAACCCATTTGCCACAACTGATGATAAAGCTAAAGGTTATAACAGGCTTTATAAAACTGGAGATCTGGTTCGCTGGCGCTCTGATGGTAATTTAGAGTATTTAGGGCGTAATGATTGTCAGGTTAAAATACGCGGTTATCGTATTGAACTGGGTGAGATTGAAAGTGCATTAAGCGCATTAAAAGATGTTAAACAAGCAGTGGTTGTTGACTTTGAAAAGGATGGTCATAAATACTTAGCTGCTTATTTAATAAAAGCTTCTGGCATGGGAATTGATATTGAAATTGATATTGAAATTGATATTGAGGCATGTCGCGATAGCTTATCTCTTAAACTGCCAGATTATATGCTTCCTTCTACTTTCACCGTGCTCGATAGCATTCCACTAACTATTAATGGGAAACTTGACAGAGGCGCGCTGCCAACACCAGAATTTATAAGTACTGATAAATATGTAGCCCCGCGAAATGAGCTTGAAGAGCAGCTTTGTAATATTTGGCAAGAAGTATTGAGCGTTAAAAAAGTAGGTATTGATGATAACTTTTTCCGCATCGGTGGGGATTCTATAGTAAGTATTGGGCTGGTCTCTAAAATGCGCAGCGAAGGCTTTAGCTTACAAGTGAAAGATATTTTTGATGCGCCAACCGTTGCCCAGTTGAGCCGTTTATTAAACGCGCCGGCAACTTGCCTAAAAATTAAAACTGAGCAGGGCGTGTTAACCGGCGCTTTTGATTTATTACCAATACAAGACTCATTTTTTGCGCAAAAACTAGCAAATCCTCACCACTTTAATCAGTCTTTTATAATTAAAATTCCAGGGGAAATTAAATACGCTGAAATTGAACAAGCACTGCAGGCATTAACAGCGCAGCACGATATGTTGCGCTGCGTATTTTTAAAAAAAGCATCTTCAAAAACAGCTGTTTATCAGCAACAATACCGCGATAATATAGATGGCATGTGTGAGCCTTTATACGCATTAAATATAGCTGATTTAAATTCTGGGGCGCTTTGTAAAAAGCTTACACAATTACAAAGTAACTTTAATTATATTAACGGCCCAACATGGCAGGCAGCGCACTTAACTGGTCATATCGATGGTAGAGCACGTTTATTTTTTTCCTTCCATCACTTAATTATCGATGTCGTATCATGGCGAATAATTGCCCAAGATATTAAGCAATTATTAACAAAGCAACTATTAACAAAGCAACTACTAACAAAACAAGCATTAACAAAACAAGTACTTGTGCCTAAAGGCAGTAGTTATCGTCAATGGGTAAGCGCCGTGCAGCATTATGCGTTAAATAATCAAGATGAGCGTGCATATTGGCAAGGCGTCTGTGCAGATCTGGCGGGCTTGCCAGCTTTAGGTACGGTTGCATATCATACAGTTAGCCTATCAGTAGAGCAAACAGATGTTTTATTACATCAAGCAAACCTTGGTTTTCATACGCAAATTAATGATTTATTACTTAGCGCCCTGGCAATTAGCCTTTTTGAGGTGCTTGGCAGTGATGTTAATCATGTGACACTTGAAGGCCACGGCCGAGAAATCATCGATGAAACACTTGATGTGAGCAATACTGTTGGTTGGTTTACCAGCATGTATCCGGTCAGGATTAAGGCCCAGCAAACAATATCTGCGACCATCATTCACACCAAGGAGATGTTAAGCGCAGTACCTCATAAAGGGATTGGTTATGGCGCTCTGCATCAACAACAAACATTTTCTATGATCCTCCCTAAAATAAGTTTTAATTATTTAGGTCAATTAGGCGCGCAAAGTGACAATGAAGAAAGCTCAAATTGGCAGGTTAGCCAAGAAGATGCAGGTGATATGGTAGCAAGTGAGAATTCCAATTGCTTGTTAGTTGATATTAATGGTGCGGTTCAAGCTGGTATATTAACGTTTAATATTGCCTCACGGTTATCAAGTCTGTTAACACATGATTTTACGACATGCTTTCAAAGCGCTTTAGTTGAGGTTATTGAGCAAGCAGTGCTCAAGGCAAAAAGTGGAGGTCTTAACACGTTAAGCGACTTAAAAGAAATATATTTTACGGTGAATGAAACAGCAAATGAGGCTCCTATTTTTTTTCTACCTCCAGGCGAAGGAGGCGCTGAAAGTTATTTAAATAATGTAATCCCCAGATTAAAAGACAAAAAAATAATTCTATTTAATAACTTCTACCATGAAAGCTATTTAAAAAATGATAATGCTCAAAATTATTATACTTTTCAAACACTTGCCTCTCAATACATTAAATATATTAAGAAGATACAGCCTGTTGGGCCTTATGAATTATTTGGTTGGAGTTTTGGTGGTGTGTTAGCTTTTGAAATAGCACGGCAACTGGAAAATAATGGCGATAAGATTGCAAAAATCATTTTAGTTGATTCCTATTTTAATTATAAAAAAGCAATCAAAGCGCAATGCCATGAATTTTCACCATTAATAAACAAAAAATTACAAAAGAATATTAATGCTAAGTATCAATGTAGCCATGGTAAATATCGAACAAGTGCCAAAATAGTTTTATTTAAGTTTTCAAAAGTTGACAAAATCAAGTTGGAAGATATTGCTAAAGATACAGATGAAAAATTATTGTATAAAGCCCATGAGGCCCTTGCTTGTTATTACAATAAAATAATCGATAACCATATTAATGATTATGTGGATTGTAGCGCAATAAAAATAATACAATTAACGAGTACACATTATACATGGGTCGATAATAGTAAAGATGTAGATTTGGTGACAAAAGTTATCATTCCAACAAAAAAAAGTTTTAATAAAAATGATGTAAATAAAAAATGATTGCTTTTTTTTATTTGCTAAGTATTATCAACGTCCTTCTAACCTGATACTGTCTTATTAGCAAATAAAAGACTGCGGTTGTTAAACAAAGAAAAACGTTAAGAAAAGGGATAAATGCTTACCTACCCTGGCAAATGATGGGTATAAAAATAGGCAGCAAGTCCTTTTTAAGAGAATTTGACACAATACTATTTTATTAAGCGCCCCTAAAAAAACTTATCTCGCATTATCACTTTGCCAATGATCAAAGTTTATCGTCCAAGTTATTTCTTTTGACTAAAAAGTCAATGACTCATATTGCATTGGATAAATTTAATAAATATCAAATAAAACAGGTCGAGAATGTCAAAAAAATCATTAACAAAAGAGCAAAATAATACTTTAAAGCAAGCAACTATTTCAAGAGAAGATCGTCATACACTTTTGCGCAGTTGGAATGATACTGATGCGTCTTACCCAATGGATAAAACCCTAGCGCAATTATTTGAAGAGCAGGTCGATAAAACACCGAATAATATTGCCTTGGTGTTTGAAGGGGAAGAATTAACCTATATACAATTAAATAAAAAAGCTAATCAATTAGCTCATGCTATTCGAGCGCATTATCAAGAAAATTCTCCTCAAGGTATTAAGGCCGATACACTGATTGGCTTATATCTAGATCGAAGTTTAGAGATGGTAATAAGTATTCTGGGCGTGCTTAAAGCAGGCGGCGCTTATGTGCCTATATCACCAGAATATCCACAGCTGCGAGTGCGATTTATATTGGACGATACACAAACGGCTCTTATTCTTACCCAGCCACATTATAAGTCGCAATTAAATAAATGGATCGGTGAACTCGATATTACGGCTACTCTGTTAGCCTTCGATGATGTAAGTGAAAATACATCGAGTGTTAATTTATCAGCAATTAATGGGCCGAAAGACTTGGCTTATATCATCTATACGTCCGGGACAACAGGCACTCCGAAAGGCGTTATGATTGAACAATGTTCAGTATCTAACCTGATTTTTAGTCAAACATCTTGCATGAATTTTGATGAAAGTGATGCCATTCTTTGGCTCGCTGATTATATTTTCGATGCATCTGTTGAGCAGTTATTTTTATCATTGCTCAATGGCGGAGTGCTACATATTCCGACACGAATGGATATTCTGGATGTCGGCATTATTAGACAAAAAATTGTAGAGTTACGTATTACCCATTTGCATTATACCTCTAAATACTTAAACGCATTAGGGAGACTAGAAGAGCCTCATTATTTAAAAAAAGTTATTTCTGGCGGTGAGGCTATTTCTGCAGAGTTAGTCGTCTGTTGGGGGAGGTTATTAATGAATTCTTATGGTCCTACAGAATCTACCGTTACTGTAATACAAGCAATTGACTATGGACAAAATAGTACAATAAACTGTATCGGTCGTCCGATAAATAACACCAAAGTTTATGTGTTAAATGAGCAAGCTATGCTTGTGCCGATAGGCACCCTTGGCGAGCTTTATATCGGAGGTGTAGGCCTTGCGCGAGGTTATCTCAATCAAGCTGATTTAACTCACCAGAGTTTTATTGACAACCCGTTTGCCACAACTGATGACAAAGCTAAAGGTTATGACAGGCTTTATAAAACTGGCGATCTGGTTCGTTGGGACCAAAATGGTAACTTAGAATATTTAGGGCGTAATGATTGTCAGGTTAAAATACGCGGTTATCGTATTGAACTAGGTGAGATTGAAAGTGCATTAAGCGCATTAAAAGATGTTAAACATGCAGTAGTTGTTGACCTTGAAAAGGATGGTCATAAATACTTAGCTGCTTATTTAATAAAAGCTTCCAGCATGGCAAATGATATTGATATTGAAATTGAAATTGATATTGAGGCATGTCGAAATAGCCTAGCTCTCAAACTGCCAGATTATATGCTGCCTGCTACCTTCACCGTGCTCGATAGCATTCCACTAACCATTAATGGGAAACTGGACAGAAACTCTCTGCCAACACCAGAGTTTGTTAATGCTGATAATTATGTTGCCGCGCGAAATGAGCTTGAAGAGCAGCTTTGTAATATTTGGCAAGAAGTATTGAGCGTTAAAAGAGTGGGTATTGATGATAACTTTTTTCGCATAGGTGGCGATTCTATAGTAAGTATTGGGCTGGTCTCTAAAATGCGTAGAGAAGGCTTTAGTCTACAAGTGAAAGCTATTTTCGATGCGCCAACCGTTGCCCAGTTGAGTCGTTTGTTAAACTCGCCGGCAACTTGCCTAAAAATTAAAACTGAGCATGGCGTGTTAACAGGCTCTTTTGATTTATTACCAATACAATCCTGGTTTTTTGCGCAAAAACTAGCAAATCATCACCACTTTAACCAGGCTTTTATAATTAAAATTCCAGGGGAAATCAAATACGCTGAAATTGAACAAGCATTGCAGGCATTAACTGCGCAGCATGATATGCTGCGCTGCGTATTTTTAGAAAAAGGATCTTCAAAAACAACTAGTTACCAACAACAATATCGCGATAATATAGATGGCATGTGTGAGCCTTTATACGCATTAAATATAGCGGATTTAAATTCTGAGGAGCTTTGTAAAAAGCTTACGCAATTACAAAGTCACTTTAATTATATTAACGGCCCAACATGGCAGGCAGCGCACTTAACAGGGCACCGTGATGGCAGCGCTCGTTTATTTTTTGCCTTCCATCACTTAATTATCGATGTCGTGTCATGGCGAATAATTGCCCAAGATATTAAGCAACTATTAACAAAGCAACTATTAACAAAGCAAGCACTAACAAAACAAGTACTAACAAAACAAGTACTAACAAAACAAGCACTTGCGCCTAAAGGCAGTAGTTATCGTCAATGGATAAAAGCCGTGCAGCATTATGCGTTAAATCATCAAGATGAGCGAGCATATTGGCAAGGCGTCTGTGCAGATCAGGCGGGCTTACCAGCTTTAGGCGCTGTTGCATATCATACAGTTAGCCTATCAGTAGAGCAAACAGATGTTTTATTACATCAAGCAAACCTTGGTTTTCATACGCAAATTAATGATTTATTACTTAGCGCTCTGGCAATTAGCCTCTTTGATGTGCTTGGCAGTGATGTCAATCATGTGACACTTGAAGGCCACGGGCGAGAAGTCATCGATGAAACACTAGATGTGAGCAATACCGTTGGTTGGTTTACCAGCATGTATCCTGTTAGGCTTAAGGCACATAAAACAATATCTGCGACCATAATTCACACCAAGGAGATGTTAAGAGTTATTCCAAACAAAGGGATTAGTTATGGCGCTCTGCATAAGCAACAAGCATTTGCTATGACTCTGCCTAAAATAAGTTTTAATTATTTAGGTCAATTAGGCGCGCAAAGTGACAATGAAGAAAGCTCAACTTGGCAGATCAGCAAAGAAGATGCAGGTCAGATGATAGCAAGTGAAAACGATGATCGCTTATTAGTTAATATTAATGGCGCGGTTCAAGGTGGTATATTAGAGTTTAATATTGCCTCACGGTTATCAAGTATATTAACAGATGCATTTGAGGAGCACTTTCATAGAGCTTTAGTTGAGGTTATTGAGCAAGCAGCTCTTAAAGCAAAAAATGGCGGAGTTAACACGCCCAGTGATTACGCTGTTAAAGGGCTATCCATTGACCATTTAGACTTTCTTCAGCGCCGCCTCACTACCAATAAAATTGTAGAGATTTTTCCTGCAAATAGTCTGCAGCAAGGCTTTATCTCACACGCGCTGCATTACCCAGAAGATGATGCTTATCGTGTGCAATTACTATTAGATTATAATGAAGCGCTTGATATAGATTGTTACCAGCAAGCGTGGCGCTTAGCCTCACAGAGCTACCCTGCGCTGCGAGCTTGTTTTGATTGGCGTGATGGTCTTGTGCAGATCATAACGGCAGATTCGAGTATTAACCTTGATAATTTCACCCTCAAGGATATCAGTCATCTACCACAAGCTGCTCGCGCGCAAGAGATCATTAAAATTCAAAAGCTCGATAGAAAAGTTCCTTTTGATCTATCGACGCCTGGCTTAATGCGCTTTACCCTTATAAAACAACATGCAAACTTGGTGACTGTAATGCAAACAACTCATCATAGTATCAGTGATGGTTGGAGCGGCCCCCTTTTATTACAGCAAGTACATGAGTACTACAATCAGCTTGTGGTAGGCATGCAGCCGCAAATAAAGGTCGAGCGCGCATTTGTTAATGCTCAGCACTACTATATTAAAGCAAAAAGCGCTGCTTTAGATCATTGGAAAAAAGCTAAAGAGCGGTTTCAGGCCGCCAATGATCTTAATTTTTTATTCACCACGCCAGTTGATTTAGCAGAGCTAAAAACCATTGTGGAGCCATGCGCGAGTGAGCTTAGTATTAAGGGTGATTTATACAAGCAGTTAAAGCAAATGTGTCAAAAACAGGCAATAACATTGAATGTTGCCGTGCAATTTGCCTGGCATAAATTATTACATATTTATAGCGGTGATGAGCAAACGATTGTCGGCACAACCGTCTCAAGTCGCGACCTTCCCGTTGACGGCATTGAAAGTAGTGTCGGATTATATATTAATACTCTGCCACTTACTGTTGATTGGGATAATAGCATCAGCGTCTCGGCAATCTTAAATAATATCCAAAAAAGTATCGCAGAGCTTAACAGTTACAGTCATGTCTGTTTGGCCGATTTACAAACAAATGGGCAGCGATTGTTTCATAGCCTGTTTGTTTTTGAAAATTATCCGAGGCCTATTAATACAAACACATCAGGGATAGAAAATCATTTAACGTTTCGAGCCGCTATTGAGAAAACTGATTATCCTCTTTCAGTGACGGCCTATGAGGAAAATGAGAGCTTGGTTGTCAAGCTACATTATAGTGAAGAATGGCTTCGTCAAAATCAAGCCAGGCGGTTATTAAATCAAATACAATTGATATTAGCCTCTATTGCTAAAAATACGGATCACTCGCATCAACAAATCTCTTTAATGGATGATTTAGAGCGCCACACGCTTGTACATACTTGGAATGATACCGATGCGCCTTACCCAATGGATAAAACCCTAACGCAATTATTCGAGGAGCAGGTCGATAAAACCCCTGATAATGTCGCCTTGGTGTTTGAAGGGAAAGAATTAACCTATATACAGATAAATGAAAAAGCTAATCAATTAGCTCATGCTATTCGATCGCATTATCAAAAGAATAACTCTCAAGGTATTCAGGCTGATACATTGATTGGCTTATATCTGGATCGAAGTTTAGAAATGGTAATAAGTATTCTTGGAGTGCTTAAAGCTGGTGGCGCTTACGTGCCAATATCGCCAGAATATCCACAGCTGCGAGCGCAATATATATTGGGCGATACACAAACTTCACTGATTATTACTCAGGCACATTATAAGAAGCAATTAAACAAGTGGACTGCAAAACTCGATATTACGCCTACATTGTTAGCCCTCGATGATGTGAGTGATGATAACTCAACGGTTAATTTAGCAGCAATTAATGAGCCTAAAGACTTGGCTTATGTTATTTATACGTCGGGGACAACAGGCACTCCAAAAGGCGTTATGATTGAGCATCTTGGTGTTACTAACTTAATTTTTAGTCAAATCTCTTCCCTTGATTTCAAGCAAGATGAATCAGTACTCTGGTTAGCGGACTATATTTTCGATGCATCTGTTGAGCAGTTATTTTTATCATTGCTCAATGGCGCTGTGCTACATATTCCGAGCCGAATGGAAATTCTGGATATCGGCATTATTAGCCAAAAAATTGTTCAGTCAGGTATTACCCATTTGGATTCCACTCCTCAATACTTAAACGCATTAGGCGCACTAGAAGAGCCACATTATTTAAAGAGAGTGATTTCTGGCGCGGAGGCTATTTCTAAAGAATTAGTTTCAATTTGGGGGCCAATATTAATAAACTCTTATGGACCGACTGAATCAACAGTTACTTCCATACAAGCTACTCAATATGGTCAAGATGGCGTGCTTAACAATATTGGTAGCCCGATAAATAACACCCAAATTTATGTGTTAAATGAACAAAAAAACATTGTGCCGATAGGCGCCTCAGGAGAGCTTTATATTGGCGGAGCAGGGCTTGCAAGGGGCTATCTCAATCAGCCTGAGTTAACCAATGAGCGTTTTATTGATAACCAGTTGGCCACAACTGATGATAAAGCTAAAGGTTATGACAGGCTTTATAAAACTGGCGATCTGGTACGCTGGGCCCATGATGGGAATTTAGAGTATTTAGGTCGCAATGATTGTCAGGTTAAAATACGCGGTTATCGTATTGAACTAGGTGAGATTGAAAGTGCATTAATAGCATTAAAAGACGTTAAACAAGCCGTAGTTGTTGACCTTGAAAAGGATGGTCATAAATACTTAGCTGCTTATTTAATAAAAGCTTCCGGCATGGGAATTGACCTTGATATTGAAATTGATATTGAGGCATGTCGCGATAGCTTATCTCTTAAACTGCCAGATTATATGCTGCCTGCTACTTTCACCGTGCTCGATAGCATTCCACTAACCATTAACGGGAAACTTGACAGAGGCGCGCTGCCAATACCAGAATTTATAAATGCTGATAAATATGTTGCCCCACGAAATAAACTTGAAGAGCAGCTTTGTGATATTTGGCAAGAAGTATTGAGCGTTAAAAAAGTTGGTATTGATGATAACTTTTTCCGCATCGGTGGCGATTCTATAGTAAGTATTGGGCTGGTCTCTAAAATGCGTAGAGAAGGCTTTAGCTTACAAGTGAAAGATATTTTTGATGCACCAACCGTGGCTCAGTTGAGTCGTTTGTTAAACGCGCCGGCAACTCACCTAAAAATTAAAACTGAGCAGGGTGTGTTAACAGGCACTTTTGATTTACTACCAATACAAGCTGCATTTTTTGCGCAAAAACTAGCAATGCCTCACCACTTTAATCAGGCTTTTATGATTAACATTCCAGGGGAAATCAAATACGCTGAAATTGAACAAGCATTGCAGTCATTAACTGCGCAGCACGATATGCTACGCTGCGTATTTTTAAAAAAAGAATATTTAAAAACAACTAGTTACCAACAACAATACCGCGATAATATAGATGGCATGTGTGAGCCTTTATGCGCATTAAATAGAGCTTATTTAAATTCTGAGGAGCTATCTGAAAAGCTTACACAATTACAAAGTAACTTTAATTATATTAAAGGCCCAACATGGCATGCAGTACACTTAACCGGTTATCCCGATGGCAGCGCTCGTTTATTTTTTGCCTTCCATCACTTAATTATCGATGTTGTGTCATGGCGGATCATTGCTCAAGATATTAAACAACTATTAACAAAGCCATTACTATCAAAACAAGCATTAACAAAACAAGCACTTCCCCCTAAAGGCAGTAGTTATCGTCAATGGATAAGAGCCGTGCAGCATTATGCGTTAAATCATCAAGATGAGCGTGCATATTGGCAAGGCGTCTGTGCAGATCAGGTGGGCTTACCCGCTTTAGGCGCGGTGGCATATCATAAAGTGAGCTTATCAGTGCACCAAACAGATGTTTTATTACATCAAGCGAATCTTGGTTTTCATACGCAAATTAATGATTTATTACTTAGCGCCTTGGCAATTAGCCTTTTTGAAGTGCTTGGCAGTGATGTTAATCATGTGACACTTGAAGGCCATGGCCGAGGAGTTATCGATGCAACACTTGATGTGAGTAATACTGTTGGTTGGTTTACCAGCGAGTATCCGGTCAGGCTTGAAGTCCAGCAAACAATATCTGAGACCATCATTCAAACTAAGGAGATGTTAAGAGTTATTGCAAACAAAGGGATTGGTTATGGAGCTCTGCATCAACAACAAGCATTTACTATGAGCATGCCTAAAATAAGATTTAATTATTTAGGTCAATTAGGCGCGCAAAGTGACAATGAGGAAAGCTCGACTTGGCAGATTAGTCAAGAAGATGCAGGTCAGATGATAGCAAGTGACAACACCGATCACTTATTAGTTAATATTAATGGAGCAGTCCAAAATGGTATATTAGAGTTTAATATTGCCTTACGGTTATCAAGTATATTAACAGATGCATTTGAGGAGCACTTTCAAAGCGCTTTAGTTGAAGTTATTGAGCAAGCGGCGATCAAGGAAAAAAGTGGTGGTCTCAACACGTTAAGCGACTTAAAAGAAATATATTTGACCGTGAATGAAACAGCAAATGATGTCCCTATTTTTTTTCTACCGCCAGGAGGAGGAGGAGCTGAAAGTTATTTAAATAATATAATCCCCAGATTAAAAGACAAAAAAATAATTCTATTTAATAACTTATATCATGAAAGCTGTTTAAAAAACGAGAATGCTCAAAATTATTATACTTATCAAACACTCGCCACTCAATACATTAAATATATTAAGAAGATACAGCCTGTTGGGCCTTATGAATTATTTGGTTGGAGTTTTGGTGGTGTGTTAGCTTTTGAAATAGCACGGCAACTGGAAAATAATGGCGATAATATTGCAAAAATCATTTTAGTTGATTCCAATTTTAATTATAATAAAGCAATTAAAGGGCAATGCCATGAATTTTCATCATTGATAAACAGAAAATTACAAAAGGATATTAATGCTAAGTATCAATGTAATAGTAGTAAATATCGAACAAGTGCTAAAATAGTTTTATTTAAATTTTCAAAAGTTGACAAAATTAAGTTGGAAGATATTGCTAAATATACAGATGAAAAATTATTGTATAAAGCTCATGAGGCCCTTGCTTGTTATTACAATAAAACAATCGATAACCATATTAATGATTATGTGGATTGTAGCGCAATAAAAATAATACAATTAACCAGCACCCATTATACATGGGTCGATAATAGTAAAGATGTAGATTTGGTGACAAAAGTTATCATTCCAACAAAAAAAAGTTTTAATAAAAATGATGTAAATAAAAAATAATTGCTTTTTTTTATTTATTATGTATGATCAACGACCTTCCAACCTGCGAGGCCTAATTAGTAAATAAAAATACCACTGCTGTTAAGCAAAGGGAAAAAGTTAAGAAAATTGATAAATGCTTAGGTACCATGGCAAATGAGTACTATAAATATAGGATGCAAGTCATTTATAAGAAAAATCGACACAATACTACCGTATTAATTATCACTAAAAAACTTATCTAACATTATCACTTTGTCAAAGATCAAAATGCAACGTTCAGTCTTTTTACGTATGGATAAAAATGCAATGGATTGTTTTATTGGATAAATTTAATAAATATCAAATAAAATAGGTCTAGAATGTCAAAAAAATTATTAACAAAAGAGCAAAATAATACTTTAAAGACCACAACTATTTCAAGAGAAGATCGTCATACACTTTTGCGCAGTTGCAATGATACTGATGCGCCTTACCCAATTGATGAAACCCTAGCGCAATTATTCGAGGAGCAGGTCGATAAGACTCCAAATAATATTGCCTTGGTATTTGCAGAGCAGAAGCTTACCTATCGTCAATTAAATGAAAAAGCTAATCAATTAGCTTATGCTATTCGAGCGCATTATCAAAATAATAACTCTCAAGGTATTCAGGCTGATACACTAATTGGCTTATATCTGGATCGAAGTTTAGAGATGGTAATAAGTATTCTTGGAGTGCTTAAAGCAGGCGGCGCTTATGTGCCGATATCGCCAGAAGATCCACAGTTGCGAGTGCAGTTTATGTTTGAGGATACACAAACATCACTGATTATTACCCAAGCATATTATAAGCCGCAATTAAATAAGTGGACTGCAAAACTCGACCTTGTGCCAAATCTTTTAGCCATCGATGATGTAAGTGATGATAACCCAACGGCTAATTTAGCAGCAATTAATGGACCGAAAGACTTAGCTTATGTTATTTATACGTCGGGGACAACAGGCACCCCAAAAGGCGTTATGGTTCAACATTCAGGAGTTGTTAACAGAATAGTTTGGATGCAGCAAAAATACCCATTATCGAGCTCAAGCCGTGTTCTTCAAAAAACGCCCTATATCTTTGATGTGTCGGTATGGGAATTATTATGGGGTAATTTAACAGGCGCCACCATTATTATAGCGGCACCAGAGATTCATAAAGAGCCAGATAAATTAAATGAATTGATCATTAAGTCTGGGGTAACGACTCTACATTTTGTGCCATCAATGTTTGCATCTTTTTGTGATTATTTGCAGCAGTTGCAGCTTTCGTTTCCTAAAAATGTACAACAGGTATTTTGCAGTGGCGAAGCGTTAACCGTTAGTCATGTAGATAGGTTTATAAAAACAAATCATGACAGCACTTTATTAACTAACCTTTATGGGCCAACTGAAGTTTCTATTGATGTTACTTATTTTGATATTATTGAGTCGACTAATAAATTTATTCCGATTGGTCGCCCGATAAGTAACACTCAAGTTTATGTGTTAAATGAGCAACAAAACATTGTCCAGATAGGCGCCACTGGCGAGCTTTATATCGGAGGAGCAGGCCTTGCGCGAGGTTACCTTAATCAGGAGGAGTTAACTGGTGAATGCTTTATTGATAATCCATTTGCCACAACTGATGATAAAGCTAAAGGTTATGACAGGCTTTATAAAACTGGCGATCTGGTACGCTGGGCTTCAAATGGTAACTTAGAGTATTTAGGGCGTAATGATTGTCAGGTTAAAATACGCGGTTATCGAATTGAACTAGGTGAGATTGAAAGTGCATTAAGCTCATTAAAAGACGTTAAACAAGCCGTAGTTATTGATCTTGAAAAGGATGGCAATAAATACTTAGCTGCTTATTTAATAAAAGCTTCCGGCATGGGAATTGACCTTGATATTGAAATTGATATTGAGGTATGCCGCGATAGCTTAGCGCTTAAACTGCCAGATTATATGCTGCCTGCTACCTTTACTGTGCTAGATAGCATTCCACTAACTATTAATGGGAAACTTGACAGAAACTCTCTGCCAACACCAGAGTTTGTTAATGCTGATAAATATGTTGCCCCGCGAAATGAGCTTGAAGAGCAGCTTTGTAATATTTGGCAAGAAGTATTGAGCGTTAAAAAAGTTGGTATTGATGATAACTTTTATCAACTTGGTGGTAACTCTATCACAGCGATTCGACTTAGTGCTGCTTGCCGCCAGCAATTCAAGATAGATATTCCGCTTGCCTTGTTATTTGCAAAGAAAACAATTAAGCGCTTAGCACCTTGTATCAATAAACTTCAGATGCGGATTAAAGCCAATGTAGGATTAACACAATACCCATTATCCTTTGCCCAAGAGCGACTGTTATTTATCGAAAATTTTGAACAAGGATCAAATCTCTATCATATTCCTTATTTTGTGCAATTAGCAGATGATGCCAATTTAGGCGCATTAACAGCGTCTTTTAATGTTGTTATTCACCGTCATCCTGTATTTAACAGTGTTTATCGTACCGATCAGCACCATCTAGCTTACCAAGTACAGCTCGGTGGTGATATCCCAATCCATATGCATGTATTAACCGAGAGTCAGGAATTATTAGCCGTGGTTAAAAAAGAGATATCACGACCTTTTGATTTAACTACTGAGCCAAGTCTTCGCTTGCATTGTTATGAAAAAAATGCTCGCCAATATTTACTGATATTATGCCACCATATTGCTTTTGATGGCTTATCCTGGAAAATATTTATTAATGAATTATCACAAGCGTATCAAGCCTTGTGCCAAGGAGCGGTTGTAGAGCTCCCCCATCTAGATATCAGTTATGGTGATTATGTGCTCTGGCAACGCCGCTATCTGCAAGGAGAAAATCTGACCAAGTTATTAGATTTTTGGCAAACGCAATTATCAGGGTATGAGCAGCTACAATTACCGACCGATTATCCTCGACCTATTAAAAGTGATCATGAAGGGGGAAGTATCGATATTGAGCTAGATGCCCGTTTATCTGAGCAATTACGAAAGCTTGCCAAAGCGCAAAAAACAACACTTTATACCGTGTTGCTAAGTGGTTTTTATATTACTTTATCGGCAATGAGCGGGCAAACAGATATCTTACTAGGCACTGCCGTCGCCAATCGAAAACAGGTGCAAACACGCTCATTAATAGGCTGTTTTGTCAATACCTTGGTGATGCGATCAGGTGTTCAAGCAACAATGACAATTGAGGAATTTATTAGACAAGTGCATGGCATTGTAAGACAAGCATTAGCTCATCAAGCGTTGCCATTTGAGCGTTTAGTGGATGCGTTAAAGGTTGAACGAGATCCATCTCGTCACCCTATTTTTCAAGTTATGCTTAGTGTCAAAAGCTTTACGCAGAGCCACGAGAATAATATACACATCCCTTTTAAATCGATTTCTAGGGAAGATTCAAAAAAATTGTATACGCGAGCACCATTTGATTTGAATTTGAATCTAAATACCAGCCAACCGACCATTAATGGTGATTTTAATTATGCGCTGAGTTTGTTTAATGAAAAGACTATAAATCGTATATCAGGGTTATATCAACGGGTATTAGTGGCTATGGTTGCAAATCAACAGCTCCCTATAGGTGAAATATCATTATTGTCAGATTTTGATCGCCATACACTTTTACATACTTGGAATGATACCGTAGCTACCTATCCAATGGATAAAACCATCACGCAATTATTCGAGGAGCAGGTCGATAAGACTCCTGATAATATTGCCTTGGTGTTTGCAGAGGAGTCTCTTACCTATCGTCAGCTAAATAACAAAGCAAATCAATTAGCTTATGCTATTCGAGCGCATTATCAAAATAATAACTCTCAAGATATTAAGCCCGATACGCTGATTGGCTTATATCTAGATCGAAGTTTAGAGATGGTAATAAGTATTCTGGGCGTGCTTAAAGCAGGCGGCGCTTATGTGCCTATATCGCCAGAATATCCACAGCTGCGAGCGCAATATATATTGGGCGATACACAAACTTCACTGATTATTACCCAGCCACATTATAAGCAGCAATTAAACAAGTGGAGCTCAAAACTCGATATTACGCCAGCGCTATTAGCCATCGATGATGTAAGTGATGATAACCCAATAGTTAATTTAGAACCCATTAGTACATCAAAAGACTTAGCCTATGTGATTTATACATCTGGGACAACAGGCACGCCGAAAGGGGTGTTGCAATTACATACAAATGTGGTGAGCTTATTCGAATCGACTGATAAATATTTTCAATTTACGCATAAGGATACATGGGTACTATTTCATGAATACACTTTTGATTTTAGTGTCTGGGAATTATGGGGCGCTTTACTCTATGGTGGACAGTTAATTGTACCTACAAAAAGTTTAACACAAGATACTTGTAAATTTGTACAGCTTTGCGTTAATTCACAGGTTACTATTTTAAACCAAACACCTGCCGCTTTTTACCTATTTATCGAGGAATCATTAAGCGCTGCTGCAAAGTTTCCTTGCCTGCGTAATGTGATTTTTGGAGGAGATAAACTTAATTTATCACGGCTTAAACCTTGGTGGAATTGTTATGCGCAAGATGCGCCACTCCTTGTAAATATGTATGGAATTACTGAGACGACAGTACATGTTACTTATAAATCATTAAGCCCCAAAAATAATTTAAAAGCAGCAAATATAGGGAAACCCTTAAATGATTTAAAAGCATTTGTGCTAAATACACAAAAAAACATTGTGCCGATAGGCGCCACTGGCGAGCTTTATATCGGCGGAGCAGGCCTTGCGCGAGGTTACCTTAATCAGGAGGATTTAACTGGTGAGCGCTTTATTGAGAACCCATTTGCCACACCTGATGATAAAGCTAAAGGCTATAACAGGCTTTATAAAACTGGCGATCTGGTACGCTGGGCCCATGATGGGAATTTAGAGTATTTAGGGCGTAATGATTGTCAGGTTAAAATACGTGGTTATCGGATTGAACTGGGTGAAATTGAAAATGCATTAAGCGCATTAAAAGACGTTAAACATGCAGTAGTTGTTGACCTTGAAAAGGATGGTCATAAATATCTAGCTGCCTATTTAATAAAAGCTTCCAGCATGGTAAGTGATATTGATATTGATATTGAAGCATGTCGCGATAGCTTAGCGCTTAAACTGCCAGACTATATGCTGCCTGCTACCTTCACCGTGCTCGATAGCATTCCACTAACTATTAATGGGAAACTTGACAGACGCGCGCTACCAACACCATATTTTGAAAATGCTGATAAATATATAGCCCCGCGAAATGAGCTTGAAGAGCAACTTTGTCATATTTGGCAAGAAGTATTGAGCGTTAAAAAAGTGGGTATTGCTGATAACTTTTTTGGTATTGGTGGGAACTCTATCACAGCGATTCGACTGACCGCTGCTTGCCGCCAGCAATTCAAGATAGATATTCCGCTCGCCTTGTTATTTGAGAAGAAAACAATTAAGGCATTGTCAGGATGTTTAGATAAACTGCAGATGCTGGTTATTGCTCATGTAGAGCTAGCTCAATATCCATTATCTTTTGCTCAAGAGCGACTGTTATTTATCGAAAATTTTGAACAAGGATCCACTGCATATCATATCCCTTATTTTGTGCAATTAGCAGATGATGTCAATCTAAGCGCATTAACAGCTGCTTTTAATGTTGTTATTCAGCGTCATCCTGTACTTAACAGTGTTTATCGGAGTGATGAGCAAAATAAATCTTACCAAGTACAGCTCGGTGCTGATATATCAATGCATATGCATGTATTAAATGAGAGTCATGAATTATTAGTCGCGGCAAAAAAAGAGATATCCCATCCTTTTGATTTAACTACTGAGCCAAGTATTCGCCTGCATTGTTATGAGAAAAATGCGCGCCAATATTTACTGATGTTATTCCACCATATCGCCTTTGATGGCTGGTCTACTACCATATTTATGGACGAATTAGCGCAAGCGTATCGTGGCTTGTGCCAAGGAGCTTCTGTAGTGCTCCCTCATCTGGATATCAGTTATGGAGATTATGCGCTTTGGCAATCTACTTATCTGCAAGGAGAAAATCTGACCAAGTTATTAGATTTTTGGCAGCAGCAATTATCAGGGTATGAGCAGCTGCAATTACCGGCCGATTATCCTCGTCCTAAACAAATTAATTATCAGGGCAGAAATATAGATTTTCAATTAGATGCTCGTTTATCGGAGCAACTACGAACGCTTGCCAAAGCAAACGATACAACACTTTACACCGTGCTGCTGAGCAGTTTTTATATCAGCCTATCAGCAATGAGTGGCCAAACCGATGTATTACTTGGCACTCCCTCAGATAATCGAGATCATGCGCAAACGCAATCATTAATCGGCTTTTTTGTAAATACCTTGGTGCTGCGAGCCGATGTTCAAGCAGCAATGACAATTGAGGAATTTATTAGCCAAGTACATGGAATTGTAAGGCAAGCCAAGGCTCATCAAGAGCTTCCCTTTGAGCGCTTAGTGGATGTGTTAAATGTTGAGCGCGACGCCTCACGTCACCCTATTTTTCAAGTGATGTTTGCCATTGAATCTTTCGATACGAGTTACCAGAGCAATAATGGCCTGCCGTTTATGGCATCAGAGTTTGCAAGCTCAGATGATTTTTATCGCCCTGCAAAGTTTGATTTGAGTTTGCTTGTCGATGATAGTGAAGCGGTTATTAAGGGCTATTTTAACTATGCACTGAGTTTGTTTAATGAGGTGACGATCAAACGCATATCAGAGCTATATCAACTAGTCTTAGTGGCTATGGTTGCAAATCAACAGCTCGCTATAGGTGAAATATCATTATTGTCAGATTTTGATCGCCATACACTTCTACATACTTGGAATGATACGACTGCATCCTACCCAATGGATAAAACCATCGCGCAATTATTCGAGGAGCAGGTAGATAAAAAGCCTGATAATATTGCCCTGGTATTTGCAAAGGAGTCTCTTACCTATCGTCAGTTAAATCAGCGAGCTAATCAATTAGCTTATGCTATTCGAGCGCATTATCAAAATAAAAACTCTCAAGGTATTAAGCCCGATACACTGATTGGCTTATATCTGGATCGAAGTTTAGAGATGGTAATAAGTATTCTTGGCGTGCTTAAAGCAGGCGGCGCTTATGTGCCGATATCACCAGAATATCCTAAGCTGCGAGTGCGCTTTATGCTTGAGGATACACAAACGTCTCTTATTATTACTCAGCCACATTATAGGCAGCAATTAAATGATTGGATTGGTGAACTTGATATTACGGCTACTCTGTTAGCCATCGATGATGTAAGTGAAAATACCTCGAGTGTTAATTTATCAGCAATTAATGGGCCGAAAGACTTGGCTTATCTCATCTATACGTCAGGGACAACAGGCACTCCGAAAGGCGTTATGATTGAACAATGTTCAGTATCTAACCTGATTTTTAGTCAAACATCTTGCATGAATTTTGATGAAAGTGATGCCATTCTTTGGCTCGCTGATTATATTTTCGATGCATCTGTTGAGCAGTTATTTTTATCATTGCTCAATGGCGCAGTGCTACATATTCCGACACGAATGGATATTGTAGATGTCGGCATTATTAGACAAAAAATTGTAGAGTTAGGTATTACCCATTTGCATTATACCTCTAAATACTTAAACGCATTAGGGGCACTAGAAGAGCCTCATTATTTAAAAAAAGTTATTTCTGGCGGTGAGGCTATTACTAAAGAGTTAGTCGCCTGTTGGGGGAGGCTATTAATGAATTCTTATGGTCCTACAGAATCTACCGTTACTGTAATACAAGCAATTGACTATGTTCAAAATAGTACAATTAACTCTATTGGTCGTCCGATAAATAACACCAAAGTTTATGTATTAAATCAGCAAGCTATGCTTGTGCCAATAGGAGCGCCTGGCGAGCTTTATATCGGAGGTGTAGGGCTTGCAAGGGGTTATCTCAATCAACCTGAGTTAACTGGTGAGCGCTTTATTGAGAACCCATTTGCCACACCTGATGATAAAGCTAAAGGCTATAACAGGCTTTATAAAACTGGCGATCTGGTACGCTGGGCCCATGATGGGAATTTAGAGTATTTAGGGCGTAATGATTGTCAGGTTAAAATACGCGGTTATCGTATTGAACTCGGTGAGATTGAAAGCTCATTAAGCGCATTAAAATGCGTTAAACAAGCAGTAGTTGTTGACCTTGAAAAGGATGGCAATAAATACTTAGCTGCTTATTTAATAAAAGCTTCTGGCATGGGAATTGATATTGATAAATGCCGAGATAGCCTAGCGCTTAAACTGCCAGATTATATGCTGCCTGCTACCTTTACCGTGCTTGATAGCATTCCACTAACCATTAATGGGAAACTTGACAGACGCGCGCTGCCAGCACCAGACTTTGAAAGTACTGATAAATATGTTGCCCCGCGAAATGAGCTTGAAGAGCAACTTTGTCATATTTGGCAAGAAGTGTTGAGCGTTACAAAAGTGGGTATTGCTGATAACTTTTTTGGTATTGGTGGGAACTCTATCACAGCGATTCGACTGACCGCTGCTTGCCGCCAGCAATTCAAGATAGATATTCCGCTTGCCTTGTTATTTGAGAAGAAAACAATTGAAGCATTGTCAGGCTGTTTAGATAAACTGAAGATGCTGGTTATTGCTCATGTAGAGCGAGATCAATATCCATTATCTTTTGCTCAAGAGCGATTGTTATTTATCGAAAATTTTGAACAAGGCTCCAATGCATATCATATACCTTATTTTGTGCAATTAGTAGATGATGTCAATCTAAGCGCATTAACAGCGGCTTTTAATGTTGTTATTCACCGTCATCCAGTGCTTAACAGTGTTTATCGTCGTGATGAGCAAAATAAAGCTTACCAGGTACAGCTCGGTGCTGATATATCAATGCATATGCATGCATTAGATGAGAGTCATGAATTATTAGTCGCGGCAAAAAATGAGATATCACGCCCTTTTGATTTAACTACTGAGCCAAGTATTCGCCTGCATTGTTATGAGAAAAATGCGCGCCAATATTTACTGATGTTATTCCACCATATCGCCTTTGATGGCTGGTCTACTACCATATTTATGGACGAATTAGCGCAAGCGTATCGTGGCTTGTGCCAAGGAGCTGTTGTAGTGCTCCCTAATCTGGATATCAGTTATGGTGATTATGCGCTCTGGCAACGTAGTTATCTGCAAGGAGAAAATTTAACCAAGTTATTAGATTTTTGGCAAACGCAATTATCAGGGTATGAGCAGCTGCAATTACCGACCGATTATCCTCGTCCTAAACAAATTAATTATCAGGGCAGAAATATAGATTTTCAGTTAGATGCCCGTTTATCGGAGCAACTGCGATCGCTTGCCAAAGCTTGTGAGACAACACTCTATACCGTGCTGCTGAGCAGTTTTTATATCAGCCTATCAGCAATGAGAGGGCAAACCGATGTATTACTTGGCACTCCCTCAGATAATCGAGATCATGCGCAAACGCAATCATTAATCGGTTTTTTTGTAAATACATTGGTGCTGCGAGCCGATGTTCAAGCAGCAATGACAATTGATGAATTTATTACCTACGTACATGGCATTGTAACACAAGCCAAGGCTCATCAGCAGCTTCCCTTTGAGCGCTTAGTGGATGTGTTAAATGTTGAGCGAGACGCCTCACGTCACCCTATTTTTCAAGTGATGTTTGCCATTGACTCTTTCGATACGAGTAACCAGAGCAATAATGGCCTGCCGTTTGTGGCATCAGAGTTTGCAAGCTCAGATGATTTTTATCGCCCTGCAAAGTTTGATTTGAGTTTGTTTGTAGATGACAGCCAACCAGTTATTAAGGGCTCTTTTAACTATGCACTGAGTTTGTTTAATGAAGAGACGATCAAACGCATATCAGAAATCTATCAACGAGTCTTAGTGGCTGTTGTTGCAAATCAACAGCTCCCTATAGGTGAAATATCATTATTGTCAGATTTTGATCGCCATACTGTTTTACATACTTGGAATGATACTGATGCGCCTTACCCAATGGATAAAACTCTAGCGCAATTATTCGAGGAGCAGGTCGATAAAACGCCTGATAATATTGCCCTGGTATTTGCAGAGGAGTCTCTTACCTATCGTCAGCTAAATAACAAAGCAAATCAATTAGCCCATGCTATTCGAGCGCATTATCAAAATAATAACTCTCAAGGTATTAAGCCCGATACGCTGATTGGCTTATATCTGGATCGAAGTTTAGATATGGTAATAAGTATTATTGGCGTGCTTAAAGCAGGCGGCGCTTATGTGCCGATATCGCCAGAATATCCACAGTTGCGAGTGCAGTTTATGTTGGACGATACACAAACTTCACTTGTAATTACCCAGCCACATTATAAGCAGCAATTAAATAACTGGACTGCAAAACTCGATATTACTCCTGCGCTGTTAGCCCTCGATGATGTAAGTGAAAATACCTCGAGTGTTAATTTAGCAGCAATTAATGGAGCGAAAGACTTAGCTTATGTCATCTATACGTCTGGGACAACAGGCAAGCCAAAAGGCGTTATGATTGAGCACAAGAATGTTGTTAATTATTTATATGCGTTGACAGAACATGTTGGAGACTTATTTAATCGAGTAGATTTTTCAGCAAATTATTGTTTTGATCTTTCGATTACAACCAACTTATGTCCCTTATTGGTTGGGAGTTGTATTTATATTTTTGGCAAAAATATCTCTGACATTGAAAGTTATTTACAACACATTAGGGCAAATGAAATTGATTTTGTGAAAACAACACCAAGTCTTGCATCTGTAATTTTCGCAAACACAGAAATTAAAGTAAAAACACTTTTATTGGGTGGTGAAATCTTATCTAAGCAATGTGTTGCACAGTTATCAAACAATGTTGACGTTATTTATGATGAATACGGTCCTACAGAATCCACCGTAGGCGCATTGATTGCGAATGTACTTCCTTTAATGTCCAAGGGGATTGGTAAATCTTATTCTAATATCAAGTTATATAATTTATCACCATCATTGAGCCTACTTCCGATAGGCACGCCAGGAGAGCTTTATATTGGCGGAGCAGGACTTGCGCGAGGTTATCTTAATCAGGAGGAGTTAACTGGTGAGCGCTTTATTGATAACCCATTTGCCACAACTGATGATAAAGCTAAAGGTTATGACAGGCTTTATAAAACTGGCGATCTGGTTCGCTGGGCCCATGATGGTAATTTAGAGTATTTAAGGCGTAATGATTGTCAGGTTAAAATACGTGGTTATCGGATTGAACTCGGTGAGATTGAAAATGCATTAAGCGCATTAAAAGACGTTAAACAAGCAGTGGTTGTTGACCTTGAAAATGATGGCAATAAATACTTAGCTGCTTATTTAATAAAAGCTTCTGGCATGGTAAGTGAAATTGAAATTGATATTGAGGCATGTCGCGATAGCTTATCTCTTAAACTGCCAGATTATATGGTGCCTGCTACTTTCACCGTGCTCGATAGCATTCCATTAACCATTAACGGGAAACTTGACAGACGCGCGCTGCCAACACCAGAGTTTGTAAGTGCTGATAAATATGTTGCCCCGCGAAATGAGCTTGAAGAGCAGCTTTGTAATATTTGGCAAGAAGTATTGAGCGTTAAAAGAGTGGGTATTGATGATAACTTTTTCCGTATTGGTGGCGATTCGATAGTAAGTATTGGGCTGGTATCTAAAATGCGTAGAGAAGGCTTTGGCTTACAAGTGAAAGATATTTTTGATGCGCCAACCGTTGCTCAGTTGAGCCGTTTGTTAAACGCGCAGGCAACTCACCTAAAAATTAAAACTGAGCAGGGCGTGTTAACAGGCTCTTTTGATTTATTACCAATACAAGACTCATTTTTTGCGCAAAAACTAGCAAATCCTCAGCACTTTAACCAGGCTTTTATAATTAAAATTCCAGGGATGATAAAATACACGGAAATTGAAAAAGCATTGCAGGTATTAACTGACCAGCACGATATGTTGCGCTGCGTATTTTTAGAAAAAGCATCTTCAAAAACAAAGAGTTACCAGCAACAATACCGCGACAATATAGATGGCATGAGTGAGCCTTTATACGCATTAAATATAGCTGATTTAAATTCTGTGGAGTTACATGAAAAGCTTACACAATTACAAAGTAACTTTAATTATATTAACGGCCCAACATGGCAGGCAGTACACTTAACCGGTTACCTTGATGGTAGCGCTCGTTTATTTTTTGCCTTCCATCACTTAATTATCGATGTCGTATCATGGCGAATAATTGCCCAAGATATTAAGCAACTATTAACAAAGCAACTACTATCAAAACAAGCATTAACAAAACAAGCACTAACAAAACAAGCACTAACAAAACAAGCATTAACAAAACAAGTACTTGCGCCTAAAGGCAGTAGTTATCGTCAATGGGTAAGAGCCGTACAGCATTATGCGCTAAATAATCATTGCGAGCGGGAATATTGGCAAGGCGTCTGTGCAGATCAGGCGTGTTTACCAGCTTTAGGCACTGTTGCATATCATACAGTTAGCCTATCAGTAGAGCAAACAGATGTTTTATTACATCAAGCAAACCTTGGTTTTCATACGCAAATTAATGATTTATTACTTAGCGCCCTGGCAATTAGCCTTTTTGAAGTGCTTGGCAGTGATGTTAATCATGTGACACTTGAAGGCCACGGCCGGGAAGTTATCGATGAAACACTTGATGTGAGCAATACTGTTGGTTGGTTTACCAGCATGTATCCAGTCAGGCTTAAGGCCCAGCAAACAATATCTGCGACCATCATTCACACCAAGGAGATGTTAAGCGCCATTCCCAACAAAGGGATTGGTTATGGCGCTCTGCATCAACAACATGCATTTGCTATGAAGCTGCCTAAAATAAGCTTTAATTATTTAGGTCAATTAGGCGCGCAAAGTGACAATGAGGAAAGCTCTACTTGGCAGATTAGCCAAGAAGATGCAGGTCAAATGATAGCCAGTGACAACACCGATCACTTATTAGTTAATATTAATGGCGCGGTTCAAGCTGGTATATTAGAGTTTAATATTGCTTCACGGTTATCAAGTATATTAACAGATGCATTTGAGGCGCACTTTCATAGCGCTTTAGTTGAGGTTATTGAGCAAGCAGCTCTTAAAGCAAAAAGTGGCGGAGTTAACACGCCCAGTGATTACGCTGTTAAAGGGTTATCCATTGACCATTTAGACTTTCTTGAGCGCCGCCTCACTACCAATAAAATTGCAGCGATTTTCCCTGCTAATAGTTTGCAGCAAGGCTTTATCTCTCATCATTTGCATTACCCAGAAGATGATGCTTATCGTGTGCAATTATTATTAGACTATAATGAAGCGCTTGATCTAAATTGTTACCAGCAGGCGTGGAGCTTAGCCTCACAGCGCTATCCTGCGCTGCGAGCTTGTTTTGATTGGTGTGATGGTCTTGTGCAGATCATAACGGCAGATTCGAGTATTAACCTTGATAATTTTACCATCAAGGATATCAGTCATCTATCACAAGATGCTCGCGCGCAAGAGATCATTAAAATTCAACAGCTCGATAGAAAAGTTCCTTTTGATCTATCGACACCTGGCTTAATGCGCTTTACCTTGATAAAACAACATGCAAACTTGGTGACTGTAATGCAAACAACTCATCATAGTATCAGTGATGGTTGGAGCGGCCCCATTTTATTACAGCAAGTACATGAGTACTACAATCAGCTTGTGCTAGGCATGCAGGTGCAAATAAAGGTCGATCGTGCATTTGTTGATGCGCAGCAGTATTATAGCAAAGCAAAAAGCGCCGCGACAAAACACTGGAAAAAAGCTAAAGAGCGGTTTCAGGCGGCCAATGATCTTAATTTTTTATTCACCACGCCAGTTGATTTAGCAGAGCTAAAAACAATTGCAGAGCCATGCGCGAGTGAGCTTATTATTAAGGGTGATTTATATAAGCAATTAAAACAAATGTGTCAAAATCAGGCAATAACCTTAAATGTTGCCGTGCAATTTACCTGGCATAAATTATTACATATTTACAGCGGAGATGAGCAAACGATTGTCGGCACAACCGTCTCAGGTCGCGATCTTCCCGTTGACGGTATTGAAAGTAGTGTCGGATTATATATTAATACATTGCCACTTACGGTTGATTGGGATAATAGCATCAGCGTCTCGGCAATCTTAAATAATATCCAAAAAAGTATCGCAGAGATTAACAGTTACAGTAATGTCTGTTTGGCCGATTTACAAGCAAATGGGCAGCGATTGTTTCATAGCCTGTTTGTTTTTGAAAATTATCCGAGCCCTATTGATACAAATACATCAGGGATAGAAAATCATTTAACGTTTCGAGCCGCTATTGAGAAAACTGATTATCCTCTTTCAGTGACGGCCTATGAGGAAAATGAGAGCTTGGTTGTCAAGCTACATTATAGCGAAGAGTGGCTTCGTCAAAATCAAGCCAGGCGGTTATTAAATCAAATACAATTGATATTAGCCTCTATTGCTAAAAATACGGATCACTCGCATCAACAAATCTCTTTAATGGATGATTTAGAGCGCCACACGCTATTACATACTTGGAATGATACCGTAGCCACCTATCCAATGGATAAAACCATCGCGCAATTATTCGAGGAGCAGGTCGATAAGACTCCTGATAATATTGCCCTAGTATTTGAGGAGGAGTCTCTTACCTATCGTCAATTAAATCAGCGAGCTAATCAATTAGCTCATGCTATTCGAGCGCATTATCAAGAAAATTTTCCTCAAGGTATTAAGGCCGATACACTGATTGGCTTATATCTGGATCGAAGTTTAGAGATGGTAATAAGTATTCTGGGCGTGCTTAAAGCAGGCGGCGCTTATGTTCCTATATCACCAGAATATCCACAGTTGCGAGTGAAGTTTATGTTTGAGGATACACAAACGTCTCTTATTATTACCCAAGCACATTATAAGCCGCAATTAAATAAGTGGACTGCAAAACTAGACCTTGTGCCAAATCTTTTAGCCATCGATGATGTAAGTGATGATACCCCAACGGCTAATTTAGCAGCAATTAATGGACCGAAAGACTTAGCTTATGTTATTTATACGTCGGGGACAACAGGCACCCCAAAAGGCGTTATGGTTCAACATTCAGGAGTTGTTAACAGAATAGTTTGGATGCAGCAAAAATACCCATTATCGAGCTCAAGCCGTGTTCTTCAAAAAACGCCCTATATCTTTGATGTGTCGGTATGGGAATTATTATGGGGTAATTTAACAGGCGCCACCATTATTATAGCGGCACCAGAGATTCATAAAGAGCCAGATAAATTAAATGAATTGATCATTAAGTCTGGGGTAACGACTCTACATTTTGTGCCATCAATGTTTGCATCTTTTTGTGATTATTTGCAGCAGTTGCAGCTTTCGTTTCCTAAAAATGTACAACAGGTATTTTGCAGTGGCGAAGCGTTAACCGTTAGTCATGTAGATAGGTTTATAAAAACAAATCATGACAGCACTTTATTAACTAACCTTTATGGGCCAACTGAAGTTTCTATTGATGTTACTTATTTTGATATTATTGAGTCGACTAATAAATTTATTCCGATTGGTCGCCCGATAAGTAACACTCAAGTTTATGTGTTAAATGAGCAACAAAACATTGTCCAGATAGGCGCCACTGGCGAGCTTTATATCGGAGGAGCAGGCCTTGCGCGAGGTTACCTTAATCAGGAGGAGTTAACTGGTGAATGCTTTATTGATAACCCATTTGCCACACCTGATGATAAAGCTAAAGGTTATGACAGGCTTTATAAAACTGGCGATCTGGTACGCTGGGCTTCAAATGGTAACTTAGAGTATTTAGGGCGTAATGATTGTCAGGTTAAAATACGCGGTTATCGGATTGAACTAGGTGAGATTGAAAGTGCATTAAGCTCATTAAAAGACGTTAAACAAGCCGTAGTTATTGATCTTGAAAATGATGGTCATAAATACTTAGCAGCCTATTTAATAAAAGCTTCTGGCATTCCAATTGATATTGAAATTGATATTGAGGCATGCCGAAATAGCCTAGCGCTTAAACTGCCAGATTATATGCTGCCTGCTACCTTCACCGTGCTCGATAGCATTCCACTAACCATCAACGGTAAACTTGACAGAGGCGCGCTGCCAGCACCAGAGTTTATAAATGCTGATAAATATGTTGCCCCACGAAATAAACTTGAAGAGCAGCTTTGTGATATTTGGCAAGAAGTATTGGGGGTTAAAAAAGTTGGTATTGATGATAACTTTTTTCGCATAGGTGGCGATTCTATAGTAAGTATTGGGCTGGTCTCTAAAATGCGCAGCGAAGGCTTTAGCTTACAAGTGAAAGATATTTTTGATGCGCCAACCGTTGCCCAGGTGAGTCGTTTGTTAAACGCGCCGGCAACTTGCCTAAAAATTAAAACTGAGCCGGGCGTGTTAACAGGCTCTTTTGATTTATTACCAATACAAGCTTGGTTTTTTGCGCAAAAACTAGCAAAGCCTCAGCACTTTAACCAGGCTTTTATTATTAACATTCCAAGAGAAATCAAATACGCTGAAATTGAAAAAGCACTGCAGGCATTAACTGCGCAGCACGATATGCTGCGTAGCGTATTTTTAAAAAAAGCATCTTCAAAAACAAAGAGTTATCAGCAACAATACCGCGATAATATAGATGGCATGTGTGAGCCTTTATACGCATTAAATATAGCTGGTTTAAATTCTGTGGAGTTACATGAAAAGCTTACACAATTACAAAGTAACTTTAGCTATATTAAAGGTCCAACATGGCAGGCAACGCATTTAACAGGGCACCGTGATGGCAGCGCTCGTTTATTTTTTGCCTTCCATCACTTAATTATCGATGTCGTATCATGGCGAATAATTGCCCAAGATATTAAGCAACTATTAACAAAGCCATTACTATCAAAACAAGCATTAACAAAACAAGCACTAACAAAACAAGCACTAACAAAACAAGCATTAACAAAACAAGTACTTGCGCCTAAAGGCAGTAGTTATCGTCAATGGGTAAGAGCCGTGCAGCATTATGCGTTAAATCATCAAGATGAGCGTGCATATTGGCAAGGCGTCTGTGCAGATCAGGCGGGCTTACCAGCTTTAGGCGCTGTTGCATATCATAAAGTGAGCTTATCAGTGCACCAAACAGATGTTTTATTACATCAAGCAAACCTTGGTTTTCATACGCAAATTAATGATTTATTACTAAGCGCCTTGGCAATTAGCCTCTTTGATGTGCTTGGCAGTGATGTTAATCATGTGACACTTGAAGGCCACGGCCGAGAAGTTATCGATGAAACACTTGATGTGAGCAATACTGTTGGTTGGTTTACCAGCATGTATCCGGTCAGGCTTGAAGCCCATAACACAATATCTGCGACCATAATTCACACCAAGGAGATGTTAAGCGCAGTACCTCATAAAGGGATTGGTTATGGCGCGCTGCATAAGCAACAAGCATTTGCTATGAGTCTGCCTAAAATAATCTTTAATTATTTAGGTCAATTAGGCGCGCAAAGCCACGATGAGGAAAGCTCAAATTGGCAGGTTAGCCAAGAAGATGCAGGTCAAATGATAGCCAATGACAACACCGATCACTTATTAGTTAATATTAATGGCGCGGTTCAAGCTGGTATATTAACGTTTAATATTGCCTCACGGTTATCAAGTATATTAACAAAGGCATTTGAGGCGCACTTTCATAGAGCTTTAGTTGAGGTTATTGAGCAAGCAGCTCTTAAAGCAAAAAGTGGCGGGGTTAACACGTTAAGCGACTTAAAAGAAATATATTTGACCGTGAATGAAACAGCAAATGAGGCTCCTATTTTTTTTCTACCTCCAGGCGAAGGAGGCGCTGAAAGTTATTTAAATAATGTAATCCCCAGATTAAAAAACAAAAAAATAATTCTATTTAATAACTTCTACCATGAAAGCTATTTAAAAAATGATAATGCTCAAAATTATTATACTTATCAAACACTTGCCTATCAATACATTAAATATATTAAGAAGATACAGTCTAAAGGGCCTTATGAATTATTTGGTTGGAGTTTTGGTGGTGTGTTAGCTTTTGAAATAGCACGGCAACTGGAAAATAATGGCGATACGATTGCAAAAATCATTTTAGTTGATTCCTACTTTAATTATAAAAAAGCAATCAAAGCGCAATGCCATGAATTTTCACCATTAATAAACAAAAAATTACAAAAGAATATTAATGCTAAGTATCAATGTAACCATGGTAAATATCGAACAAGTGCCAAAATAGTTTTATTTAAGTTTTTAAAAGTTGACAAAATTAAGTTGGAAGATATTGCTAAAGATACAGATGAAAAATTATTGTATAAAGCTCATGAGGCCCTTGCTTGTTATTACAATAAAACAATCGATAACCACATTAATGATTATGTGGATTGTAGTGCAATTAAAATAATACAATTAACGAGCACCCATAGGACATGGGTTGACAGTAGTAAAGATGTAGATTTGGTGACAAAAGTTATCATTTCAACAAAAAATCTTTATAAAAATGATAAATAAAAAATGATTGCTTTTTTTTATTTGCTAAGTATTATCAACGCCCTTCTAACCTGATACGGTCTTATTAGCAAATAAAAAACTGCGGTTGTTAAAAAAGAAAAGAAAGAAAAGAAAGAAAAGGGATAAATGCTTACCTACCCTGGCCAATGAGGGGTATAAAAATAGGCAGCAAGTCCTTTTTAAGAGAATTTGACACAATACTATTTTATTAAGTGCCCCTAAAAAAACTTATCTCACATTATCACTTTGCCAATGATCAAAGTTTATCGTCCAAGCTATTTCTCTTGACTAAAAAGTCAATGACTCATATTGCATTGGATAAAATTAATAAATGCCAAATAAAATAGGTCTAAAATGTCAAAAAAATCATTAACAAAAGAGCAAAATAATACTTTAAAGACCACAACTATTTCAAGAGAAGATCGTCATACACTTTTGCGCAGTTGGAATGATACTGATGCACCTTACCCAATGGATAAAACCCTAGCTCAATTATTCGAGGAGCAGGTAGATAAAAAGCCTGATAATATTGCCCTGGTGTTTGCAAAGGAGTCTCTTACCTATCGTCAGTTAAATAACAAAGCAAATCAATTAGCTTATGCTATTCGAGCGCATTATCAAAATAATAACTCTCAAGATATTAAGCCCGATACGCTGATTGGCTTATATCTAGATCGAAGTTTAGAGATGGTAATAAGTATTCTGGGCGTGCTTAAAGCAGGCGGCGCTTATGTGCCTATATCACCAGAATATCCACAGTTGCGAGTGAAGTTTATGTTTGAGGATACACAAACGTCTCTTATTATTACCCAAGAACATTATAAGCCGCAATTAAATAAGTGGACTGCAAAACTCGACCTTGTGCCAAATCTTTTAGCCATCGATGATGTAAGTGATGATAACACAACGGCTAATTTAGCAGCAATTAATGGACCGAAAGACTTAGCTTATGTTATTTATACGTCGGGGACAACAGGCACCCCAAAAGGCGTTATGGTTCAACATTCAGGAGTTGTTAACAGAATAGTTTGGATGCAGCAAAAATACCCATTATCTAGCTCAAGCCGTGTTCTTCAAAAAACGCCCTATATCTTTGATGTGTCGGTATGGGAATTATTATGGGGTAATTTAACAGGCGCCACCATTATTATAGCGGCACCAGAGATTCATAAAGAGCCAGATAAATTAAATGAATTGATCATTAAGTCTGGGGTAACGACTCTACATTTTGTGCCATCAATGTTTGCATCTTTTTGTGATTATTTGCAGCAGTTGCAGCTTTCGTTTCCTAAAAATGTACAACAGGTATTTTGCAGTGGCGAAGCGTTAACCGTTAGTCATGTCGATAGGTTTATAAAAACAAATCATGACAGCACTTTATTAACTAACCTTTATGGACCAACTGAAGCTTCTATTGATGTTACTTATTTTGATATTATTGAGTCGACTAATAAATTTATTCCGATTGGTCGCCCGATAAGTAACACTCAAGTTTATGTGTTAAATGAGCAACAAAACATTATCCCGATAGGCGCCCCTGGAGAGCTTTATATCGGAGGTGTAGGGCTTGCAAGGGGTTATCTCAATCAACATGAGTTAACCAATGAACGTTTTATTGATAACCCGTTTGCCATACCTGATGATAAAGCTAAAGGTTATGACAGGCTTTATAAAACTGGAGATCTGGTTCGCTGGCGCCATGATGGGAATTTAGAGTATTTAGGGCGTAATGATTGTCAGGTTAAAATACGTGGTTATCGTATTGAACTCGGTGAGATTGAAAGCGCATTAAGCGCATTAAAATGCGTTAAACAAGCAGTGGTTGTTGACTTTGAAAAGGATGGTCATAAATACTTAGCTGCTTATTTAATAAAAGCTTCCGGCATGGGAATTGACCTTGATATTGATATTGATATTGAAATTGATATTGAGGCATGCCGCGATAGCTTAGCGCTTAAACTGCCAGATTATATGTTGCCGGTCTCCTTCACCGTGCTCGATAGCATTCCACTAACCATAAACGGGAAACTTGACAGAAAATCTCTGCCAATACCAGAGTTTGTCAGTGCGGATAATTATGTTACCGCGCGAAATGAGCTTGAAGAGCAGCTTTGTGATATTTGGCAAGAAGTGTTGGGAGTTAAAAAAGTGGGTATTGCTGATAACTTTTTCCGTATTGGTGGCGATTCTATAGTAAGTATTGGGCTGGTCTCCAAAATGCGCAGCGAAGGCTTTAGTCTACAAGTGAAAGCTATTTTCGATGCGCCAACCGTGGCTCAGTTGAGCCGTTTATTAGACGCGCAGGCAACTCACCTAAAAATTAAAACTGAGCAGGGCGTGTTAACAGGCGCTTTTGATTTATTACCAATACAAGCTTCATTTTTTGCGCAAAAACTAGCACATCCTCACCACTTTAACCAGGCTTTTATAATTAAAATTCCAGGGGAAATCAAATACACGGAAATTGAAAAAGCATTGCAGGTATTAACTGACCAGCACGATATGTTGCGCTGCGTATTTTTAGAAAAAGCATCAGCAAAAACAGCTGGTTATCAGCAACAATATCGCGATAATATAGATGGCATGTGTGAGTCTTTATACGCTTTGAATATAGCTGGTTTAAATTCTGAGGAGCTTGATGAAAAGCTTACACAACTACAAAGTAACTTTAATTATATTAACGGTCCAACATGGCAAGCAGCGCACTTAACTGGTTATCCCGATGGCAGCGCTCGTTTATTTTTTGCCTTCCATCATTTAATTATCGATGTCGTATCATGGCGAATAATTGCCCAAGATATTAAGCAACTATTAACAAAGCCATTACTATCAAAACAAGCATTAACAAAACAAGTACTTGCGCCTAAAGGCAGTAGTTATCGTCAATGGGTTAACACCGTGCAACAGTATGCGCTAAATCATCAAGATGAGCGTGCATATTGGCAAGGCGTCTGTGCAGATCAGGCGGGCTTACCAGCTTTAGGCGCTGTTGCATATTATAAAGTGAGCTTATCAGTAGAGCAAACAGATGTTTTATTACATCAAGCAAATTTTGGTTTTCATACGCAAATTAATGATTTATTACTAAGCGCCCTGGCAATTAGCCTTTTTGAAGTGCTTGGCAGTGATGTTAATCATGTGACACTTGAAGGCCATGGCCGGGAAGTTATCGATGAAACACTTGATGTGAGCAATACTGTTGGTTGGTTTACCAGCATGTATCCGGTTAGGCTTAAGGCCCAGCAAACAATATCTGCGACCATCATTCAAACCAAGGAGATGTTAAGCGCAGTACCTCATAAAGGGATTGGTTATGGCGCGCTGCATAAGCAACAAGCATTTGCTATGAGTCTGCCTAAAATAATCTTTAATTATTTAGGTCAATTAGGCGCGCAAAGTGACAATGAGGAAAGCTCGACTTGGCAGGTTAGTCAAGAAGATGCAGGTCAGATGATAGCAAGTGACAACACCGATCACTTATTAGTTAATATTAATGGCGCGGTTCAAGCTGGTATATTAACGTTTAATATTGCCTCACGGTTATCAAGTGTATTAACAAAGGAATTTGAGGCGCACTTTCATAGCGCTTTAGTTGAGGTTATTGAGCAAGCAGCTCTTAAAGCAAAAAGTGGCGGAGTTAACACGCCCAGTGATTACGCTGTTAAAGGGCTATCCATTGACCATTTAGACTTTCTTGAGCGCCGCCTCACTACCAATAAAATTGTAGCTATTTTCCCTGCTAATAGTCTGCAGCAAGGCTTTATCTCTCACGCGCTGCATTACCCAGAAGATGATGCTTATCGTGTGCAATTACTATTAGACTATAATGAAGCGCTTGATATAAATTGTTACCAGCAAGCGTGGCGCTTAGCCTCACAGCGCTACCCTGCGCTGCGAACTTGTTTTGATTGGCGTGATGGTCTTGTGCAGATCATAACGGCAGATTCGAGTATTAACCTTGATAATTTCACCATCAAGGATATCAGTCATCTACCACAAGATGCTCGCGCGCAAGAGATCATTAAAATTCAACAGCTCGATAGAAAAGTTCCTTTTGATCTATCGACACCTGGCTTAATGCGCTTTACCTTGATAAAACAACATGCAAAGTTGGTTAGTGTAATGCAAACAACTCATCATAGTATCAGTGATGGTTGGAGCGGCCCCATTTTATTACAGCAAGTACATGAGTACTACAATCAGCTTGTGCTAGGCATGCAGGTGCAAATAAAGGTCGATCGTGCATTTGTTGATGCGCAGCAGTATTATAGCAAAGCAAAAAGCGCCGCGACAAAACACTGGAAAAAAGCTAAAGAGCGGTTTCAGGCTGCCAATGATCTTAATTTTTTATTCACCACGCCAGTTGATTTAGCGCAGCTAAAAACAATTGCAGAGCCATGCGCGAGTGAGCTTATTATTAAGGGTGATTTATACAAGCAGTTAAAGCAAATGTGTCGAGATCAAGCAATAACCTTAAATGTTGCCGTGCAATTTGCCTGGCATAAATTATTACATATTTATAGCGGTGATGAGCAAACGATTGTCGGCACAACAGTCTCAGGTCGCGACCTTCCCGTTGACGGTATTGAAAGTAGTGTCGGATTATATATTAATACATTGCCGCTTACTGTTGATTGGGATAATAGCATCAGCGTCTCGGCAATCTTAAATAATATCCAAAAAAGTATCGCAGAGCTTAACAGTTACAATAATGTATCTTTGGCAGATTTACAATCAAATGGGCAGCGATTGTTTCATAGTCTGTTTGTTTTTGAAAATTATCCGAGGCCTATTAATACAAACACATCAGGGATAGAAAATAATTTAACGTTTCGAGCCGCTATTGAGAAAACTGATTATCCTCTTTCAGTGACGGCCTATGAGGAAAATGAGAGCTTGGTTGTCAAACTACATTATAGTGAAGAATGGCTTCGTCAAAATCAAGCCAGGCGGTTATTAAATCAAATACAATTGATATTAGCCTCTATTGCTAAAAATACGGATCAATCACATCAACAAATTTCTTTAATGGATGATTTAGAGCGCAACACGCTGTTACATACGTGGAATGATACCGTAGCGCCCTACCCAATGGATAAAACTCTAGCGCAATTATTCGAGGAGCAGGTCGATAAAACACCGAATAATATTGCCTTGGTGTTTGCAGAGGAGTCTCTTACCTATCGTCAGCTAAATAACAAAGCAAACCAGTTGGCTCATGCTATTCGAGCGCATTATCAAAAGAATAACTATTATGGTATTAAAGCCGATACGCTGATTGGCTTATATCTGGATCGAAGTTTAGATATGGTAATAAGTATTCTTGGCGTGCTTAAAGCAGGCGGCGCTTATGTGCCGATATCACCAGAATATCCACAGCTGCGAGTGCGCTTTATGCTTGAGGATACACAAACGTCTCTTATTATTACTCAGGCACATTATAAGAAGCAATTAAACAAGTGGACTCCAAAACTCGATATTACGCCTACATTGTTAGCCATCGATGATGTGAGTGATGATAACTCAACGGTTAATTTAGCAGCAATTAATGGACCGAAAGACTTGGCTTATATCATCTATACGTCCGGGACAACAGGCACCCCAAAAGGTGTGATGATAGAACAATGTTCAGTATCTAACTTAATTATTAGTCAAACATCTTGCATGAATTTTGATGAAAGTGATGCCATTCTTTGGCTCGCTGATTATATTTTCGATGCATCTGTTGAGCAGTTATTTTTATCATTGCTCAATGGCGCCATGTTACATATTCCAACCAAGTCAGATATTAATGATGTAGTGGTTATTAAGCAAAAAATTGTAGCGTTACGTATTACCCATTTGAATTATACCTCTAAATACTTAAACGCATTAGGCGCATTAGAAGAGCCACATTATTTAAAAAGAGTCATGTCCGCAGGGGAGAGTATTTCTGCAGAATTGGCCGCCTGTTGGGGTAATCTATTGATAAACGCTTATGGACCGACAGAATCGACTGTTATTTCCATACAAGCGACTCAATATGGTCAAGATGGCGTGCTTAACAGTATTGGTCACCCGATAAATAACACTCAAGTTTATGTGTTAAATGAGCAACAAAACATTGTCCCGATAGGCGTCACTGGCGAGCTTTATATAGGAGGAGCAGGACTTGCGCGAGGTTATCTTAATCAGGATGAGTTAACTGGTGAGCGCTTTATTGATAATCCATTTGCCACAATTGATGACAAAGCTAAAGGTTATGTCAGGCTTTATAAAACTGGGGATCTGGTACGCTGGGCTTCAAATGGTAACTTAGAGTATTTAGGGCGTAATGATTGTCAGGTTAAAATACGCGGTTATCGGATTGAACTAGGTGAGATTGAAAGTGCATTAAGCTCATTAAAAGATGTTAAACAAGCAGTGGTTGTTGATCTTGAAAATGATGGTCATAAATACTTAGCGGCTTATTTAATAAAAGCTTCTGGCATGGGAATTGATCTTGATATTGATATTGAGATTGATATTGAGGCATGTCGCGATAGCTTATCTCTTAAACTGCCAGATTATATGCTGCCTGCTACCTTCACCGTGCTCGATAGCATTCCACTAACCATTAACGGTAAACTTGACAGACGCGCGCTGCCAACACCAGAGTTTGAAAATGCTGATAAATATATAGCCCCGCGAAATGAGCTTGAAGAGCAGCTTTGTGATATTTGGCAAGAAGTATTGAGTGTTAAAAAAGTAGGTATTGATGATAACTTTTTCCGTATTGGTGGCGATTCTATAGTAAGTATTGGGCTGGTATCTAAAATGCGTAGAGAAGGCTTTAGCTTACAAGTGAAAGATATTTTTGATGCGCCAACCGTTGCCCAGTTGAGTCGTTTGTTAAATGAGTCTAACACCCGCATAAAAATTAAAACTGAGCAGGGCGTGTTAACAGGCTCTTTTGATTTATTACCAATACAAGACTCATTTTTTGCGCAAAAACTAGAAAATCCTCAGCACTTTAACCAGGCTTTTATAATTAAAATTCCAGGGGAAATAAAATACACGGAAATTGAAAAAGCACTGCAGTCATTAACTGACCAGCACGATATGTTGCGCTGCGTATTTTTAGGAAAAGCATCTTCAAAAACAAAGAGTTACCAGCAACAATACCGCGATAATATAGATGGCATGTGTGAGCCTTTATACGCACTAAATATAGCAGATTTAAATTCTGTAGAGCTTGATGAAAAGCTTACACAACTACAAAGTAACTTTAATTATATTAACGGCCCAACATGGCAGGCAGCGCACTTAACTGGTCATATCGATGGCAGCGCTCGTTTATTTTTTGCCTTCCATCACTTAATTATCGATGTCGTATCATGGCGAATAATTGCCCAAGATATTAAGCAACTATTAACAAAGCCATTACTATCAAAACAAGCATTAACAAAACAAGCACTTCCCCCTAAATGCAGTAGTTATCGTCAATGGATAAGAGCCGTGCAGCATTATGCGTTAAATCATCAAGATGAGCGTGCATATTGGCAAGCGGCCTGTGCAGATCAGGCGGGCTTACCAGCTTTAGGCACGGTTGCATATCATAAAGTGAGCTTATCAGTGCACCAAACAGATGTTTTATTACATCAAGCAAACCTTGGTTATCATACGCAAATTAATGATTTATTACTGAGCGCCCTGGCAATTAGCCTCTTTGAAGTGCTTGGCAGTGATGTTAATCATGTGACACTTGAAGGCCACGGCCGGGAAGTTATCGATGAAACACTTGATGTGAGCAATACTGTTGGTTGGTTTACCAGCATGTATCCGGTTAGGCTTAAGGCCCAGCAAACAATATCTGCGACCATCATTCACACCAAGGAGATGTTAAGTGCGATTCCCAACAAAGGGATTGGTTATGGCGCGCTGCATAAGCAACAAGCATTTGCTATGAGCCTGCCTAAAATAAGTTTTAATTATTTAGGTCAATTAGGCGCGCAAAGCCACGATGAGGAAAGCTCGACTTGGCAGATTAGTCAAGAAGATGCAGGTCAGATGATAGCAAGTGACAACACCGATCACTTATTAGTTAATATTAATGGCGCGGTCCAAGCTGGTATATTAACGTTTAATATTGGCTCACGGTTATCAAGTTTGTTAACAAAGAAATTTGAGGCGCACTTTCATAGAGCTTTAGTTGAGGTTATTGAGCAAGCTGCTCTTAAAGCAAAAAGTGGCGGGGTTAACACGCCCAGTGATTACGCTGTTAAAGGGCTATCCATTGACCATTTAGACTTTCTTGAGCGCCGCCTCACTACCAATAAAATTGTAGAGATTTTTCCTGCAAATAGCTTGCAGCAAGGTTTTATATCTCATCATTTGCATTACCCAGAAGATGATGCTTATCGGGTGCAATTATTATTAGACTATAATGAAGCGCTTGATATAGATTGTTACCAGCAAGCGTGGCGCTTAGCAGCACAGCGCTACCCTGCGCTGCGAGCTTGTTTTGATTGGCGTGATGGTCTTGTGCAGATCATAACGGCAGATTCGAGTATTAACCTTGATAATTTTACCCTCAAGGATATCAGTCATCTACCACAAGCTGATCGCGCGCAAGAGATCATTAAAATTCAACAGCTCGATAGAAAAGTTCCTTTTGATCTATCGACGCCTGGCTTAATGCGCTTTACCCTTATAAAACAACATGCAAAGTTGGTGACTGTAATGCAAACAACTCATCATAGTATCAGTGATGGTTGGAGCGGCCCCATTTTATTACAGCAGGTACATGAGTACTACAATCAGCTTGTTGTAGGCATGCAGGTGCAAATAAAGGTTGATCGCGCATTTGTTAATGCTCAGCACTACTATATTAAAGAAAAAAGCGCTGCTTTAGATCATTGGAAAAAAGCTAAAGAGCGGTTTCAGGCCGCCAATGATCTTAATTTTTTATTCACCACGCCAGTTGATTTAGCAGAGCTAAAAACCATTGCAGAGCCATGCGCTAGTGAGCTTATTATTAAGGGTGATTTATACAAGCAGTTAAAGCAAATGTGTCGAAATCAAGCAATAACCTTAAATGTTGCCGTGCAATTTGCCTGGCATAAATTATTACATATTTACAGCGGTGATGAGCAAACGATTGTCGGCACAACAGTCTCAGGTCGCGACCTTCCCGTTGACGGCATTGAAAGTAGTGTCGGATTATATATTAATACTCTGCCACTTACGGTTGATTGGGATAATAGCATCAGTGTCTCGGCAATCTTAAATAATATTCAAAAAAGTATCGCAGAGATTAACAGTTACAGTCATGTCTGTTTGGCCGATTTACAAACAAATGGGCAGCGATTGTTTCATAGCCTGTTTGTTTTTGAAAATTATCCGAGCCCTATTGATACAAATACATCAGGGATAGAAAATCATTTAACGTTTCGAGCCGCTATTGAGAAAACTGATTATCCTCTTTCAGTGACGGCCTATGAGAAAAATGAGAGCTTGGTTGTCAAGCTACATTATAGCGAAGAATGGCTTCGTCAAAATCAAGCTAGGCGGTTATTAAATCAAATACAATTAATATTAGCCTCTATTGCTAAAAATACTGATC
Source organism: uncultured Psychromonas sp. (assembly GCA_963682165.1). Lineage (GTDB taxonomy): Bacteria > Pseudomonadota > Gammaproteobacteria > Enterobacterales > Psychromonadaceae > Psychromonas. The sequence goes on from OY821666.1 coordinate 1,270,102, forward strand.
AATCACATCAACAAATCTCTTTAATGGATGATTTAGAGCGCAACACGCTTGTATATACGTGGAATGATACCGTAGCGCCCTACCCAATGGATAAAACTCTAGCGCAATTATTCGAGGAGCAGGTCGATAAAACACCAAATAATATCGCCTTGGTATTTGCAGGGGAAGAATTGACCTATATGGAGCTAAATGAAAAAGCTAATCAATTAGCTTATGCGATTCGAGCGTATTATCAAAATAAAAACTCTCAAGGTATTAAGCCCGATACACTGATTGGCTTATATCTTGATCGAAGTTTAGAGATGGTAATAAGTATTCTTGGCGTGCTTAAAGCAGGCGGCGCTTATGTGCCGATATCACCAGAATATCCACAGCTGCGAGTACGCTTTATGTTGGACGATACACAAACTTCACTTGTAATTACTCAGCCACATTATAAGCAGCAATTAAACAAGTGGAGCTCAAAACTCGATATTACGCCAGCGCTATTAGCCATCGATGATGTATGTGATGATAACCCAATAGTTAATTTAGAACCCATTAGTACATCAAAAGACTTAGCCTATTTGATTTATACGTCGGGGACAACAGGCAAGCCAAAAGGAGTTATGATTGAACATCTGGGAGTATCTAACTTAATTTTTAGTCAAACATCTTGCATGAATTTTGATGAAAGTGATGCCATTCTTTGGCTCGCTGATTATATTTTCGATGCATCTGTTGAGCAATTATTTTTATCATTGCTTAATGGCGCCATGTTACATATTCCAACCAAGTCAGATATTAAAGATGTAGGGGTTATTAAGCAAAAAATTGTAGCGTTATCGATTACTTATTTGCATGCCACCCCTAAATACTTAATTGAATTGGGAAAAATAGAAGAGCAACATTGTTTAAGAAGAATCATGTCCGCAGGGGAGAGTATTTCTGCAGAATTAGCCGCCTGTTGGGGGGCTTTATTGACAAACGCTTATGGACCGACAGAATCGACTGTTATTTCCATACAAGCGACTCAATATGGTCAAGATGGAGTGCTTAACAGTATTGGTCACCCGATAAATAACACTCAAGTTTATGTGTTAAATGAGCAACAAAACATTGTCCCGATAGGCGTCACTGGCGAGCTTTATATAGGAGGAGCAGGACTTGCGCGAGGTTATCTTAATCAGGATGAGTTAACTGGTGAGCGCTTTATTGATAACCCATTTGCCACAAATGATGATAAAGCTAAAGGTTATGACAGGCTTTATAAAACTGGCGATCTGGTACGCTGGGCCCATGATGGTAACTTAGAATATTTAGGGCGTAATGATTGTCAGGTTAAAATACGCGGTTATCGTATTGAACTCGGTGAGATTGAAAGTGCATTAAGCGTATTAAAAGACGTTAAACAAGCAGTGGTTGTTGACTTTGAAAAGGATGGTCATAAATACTTAGCGGCTTATTTAATAAAAGCTTCCAGCATGGCAATTGATATTGAAATTGATATTGAGGCATGTCGCGATAGCTTATCTCTTAAACTGCCAGACTATATGCTGCCTACTACCTTTACCGTGCTCGATAGCATTCCACTAACCATTAACGGTAAACTTGACAGACGCGGGCTGCCAATACCAGAGTTTGAAAATGCTGATAAATATATAGCCCCGCGAAATGAGCTTGAAGAGCAGCTTTGTGATATTTGGCAAGAAGTATTGAGTGTTAAAAAAGTAGGTATTGATGATAACTTTTTTCGCATTGGTGGAGATTCTATAGTAAGTATTGGGCTGGTATCTAAAATGCGTAGAGAAGGCTTTAGCTTACAAGTGAAAGATATTTTTGATGCGCCAACCGTGGCTCAGTTGAGCCGTTTATTAAACGCGCAGGCGACTCGCCTAAAAATTAAAACTGAGCAGGGCGTGTTAACCGGTACTTTTGATTTATTACCAATACAAGACTCATTTTTTGCGCAAAAACTAGCAAATCCTCAGCACTTTAACCAGGCTTTTATAATTAAAATTCCAGGAGAAATCAAATACACGGAAATTGAAAAAGCACTGCAGGCATTAACAGCGCAGCACGATATGTTGCGCTGCGTATTTTTAGAAAAAGCATCTTCAAAAACAAAGAGTTACCAGCAACAATACCGCGATAATATAGATGGCATGTGTGAGCCTTTATACGCACTAAATATAGCAGATTTAAATTCTGTAGAGCTTGATGAAAAGCTTACACAACTACAAAGTAACTTTAATTATATTAACGGCCCAACATGGCATGCAGTACACTTAACAGGGCACATCGATGGTAGAGCACGTTTATTTTTTTCCTTCCATCACTTAATTATCGATGTCGTATCATGGCGAATAATTGCCCAAGATATTAAGCAACTATTAACAAAGCCATTACTATCAAAACAAGCATTAACAAAACAAGCATTAACAAAACAAGTACTTGCGCCTAAAGGCAGTAGTTATCGTCAATGGGTAAGAGCCGTGCAGCATTATGCGTTAAATCATCAAGATGAGCGTGCATATTGGCAAGGCGTATGTGCAGATCAGGCTGGCTTGTCAGCTTTAGGCGTGGTTGCATATCATACAGTTAGCCTATCAGTAGAGCAAACAGATGTTTTATTACATCAAGCAAATCTTGGTTTTCATACGCAAATTAATGATTTATTACTTAGCGCCTTGGCAATTAGCCTTTTTGAAGTGCTTGGCAGTGATGTTAATCATGTGACACTTGAAGGCCATGGCCGGGAAGTCATCGATGAAACACTAGATGTGAGCAATACTGTTGGTTGGTTTACCAGCATGTATCCGGTCAGGCTTAAGGCGCATAACACAATATCAGCAACCATCATTCACACCAAGGAGATGTTAAGCGCAGTACCTCATAAAGGGAGTGGTTATGGCGCTCTGCATCAACAACAAGCATTTGCTATGAAGCTGCCTAAAATAAGCTTTAATTATTTAGGTCAATTAGGCGCGCAAAGTGACAATGAGGAAAGCTCTACTTGGCAGATTAGTCAAGAAGATGCAGGTCAAATGATAGCCAGTGACAACACCGATCACTTATTAGTTAATATTAATGGCGCGGTTCAAGCTGGTATATTAACGTTTAATATTGGCTCACGGTTATCAAGTATATTAACAGATGCATTTGAGGAGCACTTTCATAGCGCTTTAGTTGAGGTTATTGAGCAAGCAGCTCTTAAAGCAAAAAGTGGCGGAGTTAACACGCCCAGTGATTACGCTGTTAAAGGGCTATCCATTGACCATTTAGACTTTCTTGAGCGCCGCCTCACTACCAATAAAATTGTAGCTATTTTTCCTGCAAATAGTCTGCAGCAAGGATTTATCTCACACGCGCTGCATTACCCAGAAGATGATGCTTATCGTGTGCAATTATTATTAGAGTATAATGAAGCGCTTGATATAGATTGTTACCAGCAATCGTGGTGCTTAGCCTCACAGAGCTACCCTGCGCTGCGAGCTTGTTTTGATTGGCGTGATGGTCTTGTGCAGATCATAACGGCAGATTCGAGTATTAACCTTGATAATTTTACCATCAAGGATATCAGTCATCTACCACAAGCTGCTCGCGCGCAAGAGATCATTAAAATTCAACAGCTCGATAGAAAAGTCCCGTTTGATCTATCGACACCTGGCTTAATGCGCTTTACCTTGATAAAACAACATGCAAACTTGGTGACTGTAATACAAACAACTCATCATAGTATCAGTGATGGTTGGAGCGGCCCCATTTTATTACAGCAAGTACATGAGTACTACAATCAGCTTGTGGTAGGCATGCAGGTGCAAATAAAGGTCGATCGTGCATTTGTTGATGCGCAGCAGTATTATAGCAAAGCAAAAAGCGCCGCGACAAAACACTGGAAAAAAGCTAAAGAGCGGTTTCAGGCCGCCAATGATCTTAATTTTTTATTAACCACGCCAGTTGATTTAGCGCAGCTAAAAACCATTGCAGAGCCATGCGCGAGTGAGCTTATTATTAAGGGTGATTTATACAAGCAATTAAAGCAAATGTGTCGAAATCAAGCAATAACCTTAAATGTTGCCGTGCAATTTGCCTGGCATAAATTATTACATATTTACAGCGGTGATGAGCAAACGATTGTCGGCACAACCGTTGCAGGTCGCGACCTTCCCGTTGACGGCATTGAAAGTAGTGTCGGATTATATATTAATACTCTGCCACTTACGGTTGATTGGGATAATAGCATCAGCGTCTCGGCAATCTTAAATAATATCCAAAAAAGTATCGCAGAGCTTAACAGTTACAATAATGTATCTTTGGCCGATTTACAAGCAAATGGGCAGCGATTGTTTCATAGCCTGTTTGTTTTTGAAAATTATCCGAGCCCTATTGATACAAATACATCAGGGATAGAAAATCATTTAACGTTTCGAGCCGCTATTGAGAAAACTGATTATCCTCTTTCAGTGACGGCCTATGAGCAAAATGAGAGCTTGGTTGTCAAGCTACATTATAGTGAAGAATGGCTTCGTCAAAGTCAAGCCAGGCGGTTATTAAATCAAATACAATTAATATTAGCCTCTATTGCTAAAAATACGACTCAATCACACACACAAATCTCTTTAATGGATGATTGTGAGCGCAACACACTGTTACATACTTGGAATGATACTGTAGCCCCCTATCCAATGGATAAAACTCTAGCGCAATTATTCGAGGAGCAGGTCGATAAAACACCAAATAATATCGCCTTGGTGTTTGAAGGGGAGGAATTAACCTATATACAGCTAAATGAAAAAGCTAATCAATTAGCTCATGCTATTCGAGCGTATTATCAAAATAAAAACTCTCAAGGTATTAAGCCCGATACACTGATTGGCTTATATCTTGATCGAAGTTTAGAGATGGTAATAAGTATTCTTGGAGTGCTTAAAGCAGGCGGCGCTTATGTGCCTATATCGCCAGAATATCCACAGCTGCGAGTGCGCTTTATGCTTGAGGATACACAAACGTCTCTTATTATTACTCAGGCACATTATAAGAAGCAATTAAACAAGTGGACTGCAAAACTAGATATTACGCCTACATTGTTAGCCCTCGATGATGTGAGTGATGATAACTCAACGGTTAATTTAGCAGCAATTAATGGACCGAAAGACTTAGCCTATGTTATTTATACGTCGGGGACAACAGGCACTCCGAAAGCCGTTATGATAGAACAATGTTCAGTATCTAACTTAATTTATAGCCAAACGCACAATCTGAATATTTATGAAAGTGATGCCATTCTTTGGCTCGCTGATTATATTTTCGATGTTTCTGTTCAAGGGTTATTTTTATCATTACTTAATGGCGCTGCGCTACATATTCCGAGTCGAATGGATATTTTGGATGTAGGCATTATTAGACAAAAAATTGTACTCGAGCGTATTACCCATTTAACTTATAGCGCTAACTACTTAAATACATTAGGCACAATAGCAGAGCCTCATTATTTAAGAAGAATTATTTCTGGCGGGGAGGTTATTACTAAAGAATTAGCCGCCTGTTGGGGTAATTTATTGATAAACGCTTATGGACCTACTGAAACTACAGTTATTTCCATACAAGCGCCTCAATATGGTCAAGATGGCGTACTTAACAATATTGGTCGCCCGATAAATAACACCCAAATTTATGTATTAAATCAGCAAAAAAATATTGTCCCGATAGGCGCCCCAGGCGAGCTTTATATCGGTGGTGCTGGCCTTGCAAGGGGCTATCTCAATCAACTTGAGTTAACCCATGAGCGCTTTATTGAGAACCCATTTGCCACACCGGATGATAAAGCTAAAGGCTATAACAGGCTTTATAAAACTGGTGATCTGGTACGCTGGCGCCCTGACGGTAACTTAGAGTATTTAGGGCGTAATGATTGTCAGGTTAAAATACGTGGTTATCGTATTGAACTCGGTGAGATTGAAAGTGCATTAAGCGAATTAAAAGACGTTAAACAAGCAGTGGTTGTTGACTTTGAAAAGGATGGTCATAAATATCTAGCTGCCTATTTAATAAAAGCTTCCAGCATGGTAAGTGATATTGATATTGAAATTGATATTGAAATTGATATTGAAATTGATATTGAGGCATGTCGCGATAGCTTATCTCTTAAACTGCCAGATTATATGCTGCCTGCTACCTTCACTGTGCTCGATAGCATTCCACTAACCATTAACGGGAAACTTGACAGAGGCGCGCTGCCAATACCAGAATTTATAAATGCTGATAAATATGTTGCCGCGCGAAATGAGCTTGAAGAGCAACTTTGTAATATTTGGCAAGAAGTGTTGGGGGTTAAAAGAGTAGGTATTGATGATAACTTTTTTCGCATTGGTGGCGATTCGATAGTAAGTATTGGGCTGGTCTCTAAAATGCGCAGAGAAGGCTTTAGCTTACAAGTGAAAGATATTTTTGATGCACCAACCGTGGCTCAGTTGGGCTGTTTGTTAAACGCGCCGGCAACTTGCCTAAAAATTAAAACTGAGCAGGGCGTGTTAAAAGGCTCTTTTGATTTATTACCAATACAAGACTCATTTTTTGCGCAAAAACTAGCAAATCCTCACCACTTTAATCAGTCTTTTATAATTAAAATTCCAGGGATAATAAAATACGCTGAAATTGAACAAGCATTGCAGGTATTAACTGACCAGCACGATATGTTGCGCTGCGTATTTTTAAAAAAAGGATCTTCAAAAACAAAGAGTTATCAGCAACAATGCCGCGATAATATAGATGGCATGTGCGAGCCTTTATACGCATTAAATATAGCTGGTTTAAATTCTGTGGAGTTACATGAAAAGCTTACACAATTACAAAGTAACTTTAGCTATATTAAAGGTCCAACATGGCAGGCAACGCATTTAACAGGGCACCGTGATGGCAGCGCACGTTTATTTTTTGCCTTCCACCACTTAATTATCGATGTTGTGTCATGGCGAATAATTGCTCAAGATATTAAGCAACTATTAACAAAGCCATTACTAACAAAACAAGTACTAACAAAACAAGCATTAACAAAACAAGCATTAACAAAACAAGTACTTGCGGCTAAAGGCAGTAGTTATCGTCAATGGGTAAGAGCCGTGCAGCATTATGCGCTAAATCATCAAGATGAGCGGGAATATTGGCAAGGCGTCTGTGCAGATCAGGCTGGCTTACCAGCTTTAGGCACGGTTGCATATCATACAGTTAGCCTATCAGTAGAGCAAACAGATGTTTTATTACATCAAGCAAATCTTGGTTTTCATACGCAAATTAATGATTTATTACTTAGCGCTCTGGCAATTAGCCTTTTTGAAGTGCTTGGCAGTGATGTTAATCATGTGACACTTGAAGGCCATGGCCGAGAAATCATCGATGAAACACTTGATGTGAGCAATACTGTTGGTTGGTTTACCAGCATGTATCCGGTTAGGCTTAAGGCCCAGCAAACAATATCTGCGACCATCATTCAAACCAAGGAGATGTTAAGCGCAGTACCTCATAAAGGGATTGGTTATGGCGCGCTGCATAAGCAACAAGCATTTGCTATGAAGCTGCCTAAAATAAGCTTTAATTATTTAGGTCAATTAGGCGCGCAAAGTGACAATGAGGAAAGCTCTACTTGGCAGATTAGTCAAGAAGATGCAGGTCAAATGATAGCAAGTGACAACACCGATCACTTATTAGTTAATATTAATGGCGCAGTCCAAGCTGGTATATTAACGTTTAATATTGCCTCACGGTTATCAAGTATATTAACAAAGGCATTTGAGGGGCACTTTCACAGCGCTTTAGTTGAGGTTATTGAGCAAGCAGCTCTTAAAGCAAAAAATGGCGGAGTTAACACGCCCAGTGATTACGCTGTTAAAGGGCTATCCATTGACCATTTAGACTTTCTTCAGCGCCGCCTCACTACCAATAAAATTGTAGCTATTTTCCCTGCTAATAGTCTGCAGCAAGGCTTTATCTCTCACGCGCTGCATTACCCAGAAGATGATGCTTATCGTGTGCAATTACTATTAGACTATAATGAAGCGCTTGATATAAATTGTTACCAGCAAGCGTGGCGCTTAGCCTCACAGAGCTACCCTGCGCTGCGAACTTGTTTTGATTGGCGTGATGGTCTTGTGCAGATCATAACGGCAGATTCGAGTATTAACCTTGATAATTTCACCATCAAGGATATCAGTCATCTACCACAAGATGCTCGCGCGCAAGAGATCATTAAAATTCAACAGCTCGATAGAAAAATTCCTTTTGATCTATCGACACCTGGCTTAATGCGCTTTACCCTTATAAAACAACATGCAAAGTTGGTGACTGTAATGCAAACAACTCATCATAGTATCAGTGATGGTTGGAGCGGCCCCATTTTATTACAGCAAGTACATGAGTACTACAATCAGCTTGTGCTAGGCATGCAGGTGCAAATAAAGGTCGAGCGCGCATTTGTTAATGCTCAGCACTACTATATTAAAGCAAAAAGCGCTGCTTTAGATCATTGGAAAAAAGCTAAAGAGCGGTTTCAGGCCGCCAATGATCTTAATTTTTTATTCACCACGCCAGTTGATTTAGCGCAGCTAAAAACAATTGCAGAGCCATGCGCGAGTGAGCTTATTATTAAGGGTGATTTATACAAGCAGTTAAAGCAAATGTGTCAAAATCAGGCAATAACCTTAAATGTTGCCGTGCAATTTGCCTGGCATAAATTATTACATATTTATAGCGGTGATGAGCAAACGATTGTCGGCACAACAGTCTCAGGTCGCGACCTTCCCGTTGACGGCATTGAAAGTAGTGTCGGATTATATATTAATACTCTGCCACTTACGGTTGATTGGGATAATAGCATCAGCGTCTCGGCAATCTTAAATAATATCCAAAAAAGTATCGCAGAGATTAACAGTTACAGCAATGTCTGTTTGGCCGATTTACAAGCAAATGGGCAGCGATTGTTTCATAGCCTGTTTGTTTTTGAAAATTATCCGAGCCCTATTGATACAAATGCATCAGGGATTGAAAATCATTTAACGTTTCGAGCCGCTATTGAGAAAACTGATTATCCTCTTTCAGTGACGGCCTATGAGCAAAATGAGAGCTTGGTTGTCAAGCTAGATCATAGCGAAGAATGGCTTCGTCAAAATCAAGCCAGGCGGTTATTAAATCAAATACAATTGATATTAGCCTCTATTGCTAAAAATACGGATCACTCGCATCAACAAATCTCTTTAATGGATGATTTAGAGCGCCACACGCTTGTACATACTTGGAATGATACCGATGCGCCTTACCCAATGGATAAAACCCTAACGCAATTATTCGAGGAGCAGGTCGATAAAACTCCTGATAATGTCGCCCTAGTATTTGAGGAGGAGTCTCTTACCTATCGTCAATTAAATGAAATCGCTAACCAGTTAGCTCATGCTATTCGAGCGCATTATCAAAATAATAACTATCAAGGTATTAAGCCCGATACGCTGATTGGCTTATATCTGGATCGAAGTTTAGAAATGGTAATAAGTATTCTTGGCGCGGTTAAAGCAGGCGGCGCTTATGTGCCGATATCGCCAGAATATCCACAGCTGCGAGTGCAATATATATTGAACGATACACAAACTTCACTTGTAATTACCCAGCAGCATTATAAGCGGCAATTAAATAATTGGATCGGTGAACTAGATATTACGGCCACGCTGTTAGCCTTCGATGATGTAAGTCACGATAACCCAACTGCTAATTTAGCAGCAATTAATGGTCCGAAAGACTTAGCCTATGTCATCTATACCTCTGGTACAACAGGCACTCCGAAAGGCGTTATGATTGAGCATTTGGGTGTTACTAACTTAATTTTTAGTCAAATCTCTTCCCTTGATTTCAAGCAAGATGAATCAGTACTCTGGCTCGCTGACTATATTTTCGATGCCTCTGTTGAGCCGTTATTTTTATCATTGCTCAATGGCGCTGTGCTACATATTCCGAGTCGAATGGATATTCTGGATGTAGGCATTATTAGCCAAAAAATTGTTCAGTCAGGTATTACCCATTTGCATTCCACTCCTCAATACTTAAACGCATTAGGTGCACTAGAAGAGCCACATTATTTAAAGAGAGTGATTTCTGGCGCGGAGGCTATTTCTAAAGAATTAGTTTCAATTTGGGGGCCAATATTAATAAATTCTTATGGACCGACTGAATCAACAGTTACTTCCATACAAGCGACTCAATATGGTCAAGATGGCGTGCTTAACAATATTGGTAGCCCGATAAATAACACCCAAATTTATGTGTTGAATGCACAAAAAAACATTGTGCCGATAGGCGCCACTGGAGAGCTTTATATTGGAGGAGCAGGACTTGCGCGAGGTTATCTCAATCAGGCTGAGTTAACTCACCAGCGTTTTATTGATAACCCATTTGCCACAACTGATGATAAAGCTAAAGGTTATAACAGGCTTTATAAAACCGGCGATCTGGTTCGCTGGCGCGATGATGGTAACTTAGAGTATTTAGGGCGTAATGATTGTCAGGTTAAAATACGCGGTTATCGTATTGAACTAGGTGAGATTGAAAGTGCATTAATAGCATTAAAAGACGTTAAACAAGCAGTGGTTGTTGACCTTGAAAGTAATGGTCAAAAATACTTAGCTGCTTATTTAATAAAAGCTTCCAGCATTCCAATTGATATTGATATTGAAATTAATATTGATGCGTGTCGCGATAGCTTAGCGCTTAAACTGCCAGACTATATGCTGCCTGCTACCTTCACCGTGCTCGATAGCATTCCACTAACTATTAATGGGAAACTTGACAGACGCGCGCTGCCAACACCAGAATTTGAAAATGCTGATAAATATATAGCCCCGCGAAATGAGCTTGAAGAGCAACTTTGTCATATTTGGCAAGAAGTATTGAGCGTTAAAAGAGTAGGCATTGCTGATAACTTTTTTGGTATTGGTGGGAACTCTATCACAGCGATTCGACTGACCGCTGCTTGCCGCCAGCAATTCAAGATAGATATTCCGCTCGCCTTGTTATTTGAGAAGAAAACAATTAAGGCATTGTCAGGATGTTTAGATAAACTGCAGATGCTGGTTATTGCTCATGTAGAGCGAGCTCAATATCCATTATCTTTTGCTCAAGAGCGACTGTTATTTATCGAAAATTTTGAACAAGGATCCACTGCATATCATATCCCTTATTTTGTGCAATTAGCAGATGATGTCAATCTAAGCGCATTAACAGCTGCTTTTAATGTTGTTATTCAGCGTCATCCTGTACTTAACAGTGTTTATCGGAGTGATGAGCAAAATAAATCTTACCAAGTACAGCTAGGTGGTGATATATCAATGCATATGCATGTATTAAATGAGAGTCATGAATTATTAGTCGCGGCAAAAAAAGAGATATCCCATCCTTTTGATTTAACTACTGAGCCAAGTATTCGCCTGCATTGTTATGAGAAAAATGCGCGCCAATATTTACTGATGTTATTCCACCATATCGCCTTTGATGGCTGGTCTACTACCATATTTATGGACGAATTAGCGCAAGCGTATCGTGGCTTGTGCCAAGGAGCTGTTGTAGTGCTCCCTAATCTGGATATCAGTTATGGAGATTATGCGCTCTGGCAATTTACTTATCTGCAAGGAGAAAATCTAACCAAGTTATTAGATTTTTGGCAAACGCAATTATCAGGGTATGAGCAGCTGCAATTACAGGCCGATTATCCTCGTCCTAAACAAATTAATTATCAGGGCAGAAATATAGATTTTCAATTAGATGCCTGTTTATCTGAGCAACTACGATCGATTGCCAAAGCAAACGAGACAACACTCTATACAGTGCTGCTGAGCTGTTTTTATATCAGCATATCAGCAATGAGCGGCCAAACTGATGTATTACTTGGCACTCCATCTGATAATCGAGATCATGCGCAAACGCAATCATTAATCGGCTTTTTTGTAAATACCTTGGTGCTGCGAGCCGATGTTCAAGCAAAAATGACAATTGAGGAATTTATTAGCCAAGTGCATGGCATTGTCAGACAAGCCAAGGCTCATCAGGAGCTTCCCTTTGAGCGCTTGGTAGATGTGTTAAAGGTTGATCGAGACGCCTCACGTCACCCTATTTTTCAAGTGATGTTTGCCATTGAATCTTCCGATACGAGTTACCAGAGCAATAATGGCCTGCCGTTTATGTCATCAGAGTTTGCAAGCTCAGATGATTTTTATCGTCCTGCAAAGTTTGATTTGAGTTTGCTTGTCGATGTCAGTCAACCAGTTATTAAGGGCTCTTTTAACTATGCACTGAGTTTGTTTAATGAGGGGACGATCAAACGCATATCAGAGCTATATCAACGAGTCTTAGTGGCTGTTGTTGCAAATCAGCAGCTCCCAATCTGTGACATATCATTATTGTCAAAAATCGATAGGCATACTCTTTTACATACTTGGAATGATACCGTAGCCCCCTACCCAATGGATAAAACTCTAGCGCAATTATTCGAGGAGCAGGTCGATAAAACACCAAATAATATAGCCATAGTGTTTGAAGGGGAAGAATTAACCTATATACAGTTAAATAATAAAGCAAACCAGTTGGCTCATGCTATTCGAGCGCATTATCAAAAGAATAACTATTATGGTATTAAAGCCGATACGCTGATTGGCTTATATCTTGATCGAAGTTTAGAGATGGTAATAAGTATTATTGGAGTGCTTAAAGCAGGCGGCGCTTATGTGCCGATATCACCAGAATATCCTAAGCTGCGAGTGCAGTTTATGTTTGAGGATACACAAACCTCGCTGATTATTACTCAGGTACATTATAGGCAGCAATTAAATGATTGGATTGGTGAACTTGATATTACGGCTACGCTGTTAGCCATCGATGATGTAAGTGAAAATACCTCGAGTGTTAATTTATCAGTAATTAATGGGCCGAAAGACTTGGCTTATATCATCTATACGTCCGGGACAACAGGCACTCCGAAAGGCGTTATGATTGAACAATGTTCAGTATCTAACCTGATTTTTAGTCAAACATCTTGCATGAATTTTGATGAAAGTGATGCCATTCTTTGGCTCGCTGATTATATTTTCGACGCCTCTGTTGAGCAGTTATTTTTATCATTGCTCAATGGCGCCGTGCTACATATTCCGACACGAATGGATATTCTAGATGTCGGCATTATTAGACAAAAAATTGTAGAGTTAGGTATTACCCATTTGAATTATACCTCTAAATACTTAAACGCATTAGGGGCACTAGAAGAGCCACATTATTTAAAAAGAGTCATGTCCGCAGGAGAGTGTATTTCTGAGAAATTAGCCGCCTGTTGGGGTAATCTATTGATAAATGCTTATGGACCGACAGAATCGACCGTTATTTCCATACAAGCGCCTAAATATGGTCAAGATGGCGTGCTCAACAATATTGGTCGGCCGATAAATAACACCCAAGTTTATGTGTTAAATGCACAAAAAAATCTTGTGCCGATAGGTGCCCCTGGTGAGCTTTATATCGGTGGTGCTGGCCTTGCAAGGGGTTATCTCAATCAGGATGAGTTAACTCACCAGCGTTTTATTGATAACCCATTTGCCACAACTGATGATAAAGCTAAAGGTTATAACAGGCTTTATAAAACCGGCGATCTGGTTCGCTGGCGCGATGATGGTAACTTAGAGTATTTAGGGCGTAATGATTGTCAGGTTAAAATACGCGGTTATCGTATTGAACTAGGTGAGATTGAAAGTGCATTAAGCGCATTAAAAGATGTTAAACATGCAGTAGTTGTTGACCTTGAAAAGGATGGTCATAAATATCTAGCTGCCTATTTAATAAAAGCTTCCAGCATGGTAAGTGATATTGATATTGATATTGATATTGATATTGATATTGATATTGATATTGAAGCATGTCGCGATAGCTTAGCGCTTAAACTGCCAGACTATATGCTGCCTGTTACCTTCACCGTGCTCGATAGCATTCCACTAACCATCAACGGTAAACTTGACAGACGCGCGCTGCCAACACCAGAATTTGAAAATGCTGATAAATATATAGCCCCGCGAAATGAGCTTGAAGAGCAACTTTGTCATATTTGGCAAGAAGTGTTGAGCGTTACAAAAGTGGGTATTGCTGATAACTTTTTTGGTATTGGTGGGAACTCTATCACAGCGATTCGACTGACCGCTGCTTGCCGGGAGCAATTCAAGATAGATATTCCGCTTGCCTTGTTATTTGCAAAGAAAACAATTAAGTCATTGTCAGGCTGTTTAGATAAACTGCAGATGCTGGTTATTGCTCATGTAGAGCGAGATCAATATCCATTATCTTTTGCTCAAGAGCGGTTGTTATTTATCGAAAATTTTGAACAAGGCTCCAATGCATATCATATGCCTTATTTTGTGCAATTAGCAGATGATGTCAATCTAAGCGCATTAACAGCGGCTTTTAATGTTGTTATTCACCGTCATCCAGTGCTTAACAGTGTTTATCGTCGTGATGAGCAAAATAAAGCTTACCAAGTACAGCTCGGTGCTGATATATCAATGCATATGCATGCATTAAATGAGAGTCATGAATTATTAGTCGCGGCAAAAAAAGAGATATCACGCCCTTTTGATTTAACTACTGAGCCAAGTATTCGTCTGCATTGTTATGAGAAAAATGCGCGCCAATATTTACTGATGTTATTCCACCATATCGCTTTTGATGGCTGGTCTACTAACATATTGATGGACGAATTAGCGCAAGCGTATCGCGGCTTGTACCAAGGAGCGGCGGCAATTCTCCCTAATCTGGATATCAGTTATGGTGATTATGCGCTCTGGCAACGTAGTTATCTGCAAGGAGAAAATCTAACCAAATTATTAGATTTTTGGCAGCAGCAATTATCAGGGTATGAGCAGCTGCAATTACCGGCCGATTATCCTCGTCCTAAACAAATTAATTATCAGGGCAGAAATATAGATTTTCAATTAGATGCCCGTTTATCGGAGCAACTGCGAACGCTTGCCAAAGCTCGTGAGACAACACTCTATACCGTGCTGCTGAGCAGTTTTTATGTCAGCCTATCAGCAATGAGCGGCCAAACCGATGTATTACTTGGCACTCCATCTGATAATCGAGATCATGCGCAAACGCAATCATTAATCGGCTTTTTTGTAAATACCTTGGTGCTGCGAGCCGATGTTCAAGCAACAATGACAATTGAGGAATTTATTACCAAAATACATGGCATTGTCAGACAAGCCAAGGCTCATCAAGAGCTTCCCTTTGAGCGCTTAGTGGATGTGTTAAAGATTGAGCGCGACGCCTCACGTCACCCTATTTTTCAAGTGATGTTTGCCATTGAATCTTTCGATACGAGTTACCAGAGCCATAATGGCCTGCCGTTTATGTCATCAGAGTTTGCAAGCTCTGATGATTTTTATCGCCCTGCAAAGTTTGATTTGAGTTTGCTTGTAGATGTCAGTCAACCAGTTATTAAGGGCTATTTTAACTATGCACTGAGTTTGTTTAATGAGGTGACGATCAAACGCATATCAGAGCTATATCAACGAGTCTTAGTGGCTGTTGTTGCAAATCAACAGCTCCCAATCTGTGACATATCATTATTGTCAAAAATCGATAGGCATACTCTTTTACATACTTGGAATGATACCGTAGCCCACTACCCAATGGATAAAACTTTAGCGCAATTATTCGAGGAGCAGGTCGATAAGACTCCTGATAATATTGCCCTGGTGTTTGAAGAGGAGTCTCTTACCTATCGTCAGCTAAATAACAAAGCAAATCAATTAGCTCATGCTATTCGAGCGCATTATCAAAATAATAACTCTCAAGGTATTAAGCCCGATACACTGATTGGCTTATATCTGGATCGAAGTTTAGATATGGTGATAAGTATTCTTGGCGCGGTTAAAGCAGGCGGCGCTTATGTGCCGATATCGCCAGAATATCCACAGCTGCGAGTGCAATATATATTGAACGATACACAAACTTCACTTGTAATTACCCAGCAGCATTATAAGCGGCAATTAAATAATTGGATCGATGAACTAGATATTATGGCTACGCTGTTAGCCATCGATGATGTGAGTGAAAATACCTCGAGTGTTAATTTAGCCTCGATAAATATATCAAAAGACTTAGCCTATGTCATCTATACCTCTGGGACAACAGGCACCCCAAAAGGTGTGATGATAGAACAATGTTCAGTATCTAACTTAATTATTAGTCAAACATCTTGCATGAATTTTGATGAAAGTGATGCCATTCTTTGGCTCGCTGATTATATTTTCGATGCATCTGTTGAGCAGTTATTTTTATCATTGCTCAATGGCGCCATGTTACATATTCCAACCAAGTCAGATATTAAAGATGTAGGGGTTATTAAGCATAAAATTGTAGCGTTATCCATTACTTATTTGCATGCCACCCCTCAATACTTAAACGCATTAGGCGCACTAGAAGAGTCACATTATTTAAAAAGAGTCATGTCAGGAGGGGAGCGTATTTCTGCAAATTTAGTCGCCTGTTGGGGTAATCTATTGCTAAATGCTTATGGACCGACAGAGTCGACTGTTATTTCCATACAAGCTATTCAATATGCTAAATATGGAGTGCTTAACAATATTGGTAGCCCGATAAATAACACCCAAGTTTATGTGTTAAATCAGCAAGCTATGCTTGTGCCGATAGGCGCCCCTGGAGAGCTTTATATCGGAGGTGTAGGGCTTGCAAGGGGTTATCTCAATCAACATGAGTTAACCAATGAACGTTTTATTGATAACCCATTTGCCACACCTGATGATAAAGCTAAAGGTTATGACAGGCTTTATAAAACTGGCGATCTGGTTCGCTGGGCCCAAAATGGTAACTTAGAATATTTAGGGCGTAATGATTGTCAGGTTAAAATACGCGGTTATCGTATTGAACTCGGTGAAATTGAAAGTGCATTAATAGCATTAAAAGACGTTAAACATGCAGTAGTTGTTGACCTTGAAAAGGATGGTCATAAATACTTAGCGGCTTATTTAATAAAAGCTTCCGGCATGGGAATTGATCTTGATATTGATATTGAGATTGATATTGAGGCATGTCGCGATAGCTTATCTCTTAAACTGCCAGATTATATGGTGCCTGCTACTTTCACCGTGCTCGATAGCATTCCACTAACTATTAATGGGAAACTTGACAGGCGCGCGCTGCCAATACCAGAGTTTGTAAGTGCTGATAAATATGTTGCCCCGCGAAATGAGCTTGAAGAGCTGCTTTGTGATATTTGGCAAGAAGTATTGAGCGTTAAAAGAGTGGGTATTGATGATAACTTTTTCCGTATTGGTGGCGATTCTATAGTAAGTATTGGGCTGGTCTCTAAAATGCGCAGAGAAGGCTTTAGCTTACAAGTGAAAGCTATTTTTGATGCGCCAACCGTTGCTCAGCTGAGCCGTTTGTTAAACGCGCCGGCAACTTGCCTAAAAATTAAAACTGAGCAGGGCGTGTTAACAGGCGCTTTTGATTTATTACCAATACAAGCTGCATTTTTTGCGCAAAAACTAGCAAATCCTCAGCACTTTAACCAGGCTTTTATAATTAACATTCCAGGAGAAATCAAATACACGGAAATTGAAAAAGCACTGCAGGCATTAACTGCGCAGCACGATATGTTGCGCTGCGTATTTTTAGAAAAAGCATCTTCAAAAACAAAGAGTTACCAGCAACAATACCGCGACAATATAGATGGCATGTGTGAGTCTTTATACGCATTAAATATAGCTGGTTTAAATTCTGTGGAGTTAGATGAAAAGCTTACGCAATTACAAAGTAATTTTAACTATCTTAAAGGCCCAACATGGCAGGCAGCGCACTTAACTGGTCATATCGATGGCAGCGCTCGTTTATTTTTTGCCTTCCATCACTTAATTATCGATGTCGTATCATGGCGAATAATTGCCCAAGATATTAAGCAACTATTAACAAAGCAATTACTAACAAAACAAGCACTAACAAAACAAGCACTAACAAAACAAGTACTTGCGCCTAAAGGCAGTAGTTATCGTCAATGGGTAAGCGCAGTGCAGCATTATGCGCTAAATAATCATTGCGAGCGGGAATATTGGCAAGGCGTCTGTGCAGATCTGGCGGGCTTGCCAGCTTTAGGTACGGTTGCATATCATACAGTTAGCCTATCAGTAGAGCAAACAGATGTTTTATTACATCAAGCAAACCTTGGTTTTCATACGCAAATTAATGATTTATTACTTAGCGCCCTGGCAATTAGCCTTTTTGAGGTGCTTGGCAGTGATGTTAATCATGTGACACTTGAAGGCCACGGCCGAGAAGTTATCGATGAAACACTTGATGTGAGCAATACTGTTGGTTGGTTTACCAGCATGTATCCGGTCAGGCTTGAAGCCCATAAAACAATATCTGCGACCATCATTCACACCAAGGAGATGTTAAGCGCCATTCCCAACAAAGGGATTGGTTATGGCGCGCTGCATCAACAACAAGCATTTGCTATGACCCTGCCTAAAATAAGTTTTAATTATTTAGGTCAATTAGGCGCGCAAAGTGACAATGAGGAAAGCTCTACTTGGCAGATTAGTCAAGAAGATGCAGGTCAAATGATCGCAAGTGACAACACCGATCACTTATTAGTTAATATTAATGGCGCAGTCCAAGCTGGTATATTAACGTTTAATATTGCCTCACGGTTATCAAGTATATTAACAAAGGCATTTGAGGAGCACTTTCAAAGCGCTTTAGTTGAAGTTATCGAGCAGGCAACACTCAAGGAAAAAAGTGGTGGTCTTAACACGTTAAGCGACTTAAAAGAAATATATTTGACCGTGAATGAAACAGCAAATGAGGCTCCTATTTTTTTTCTACCGCCAGGAGGAGGAGGCGCTGAAAGTTATTTAAATAATGTAATCCCCAGATTAAAATACAAAAAAATAATTCTATTTAATAACTTCTACCATGAAAGCTATTTAAAAAATGATAATGCTCAAAATTATTATACTTTTCAAACACTTGGCTCTCAATACATTAAATATATTAAGAAGATACAGCCTGTTGGGCCTTATGAATTATTTGGTTGGAGTTTTGGTGGTGTGTTAGCTTTTGAAATAGCACGGCAACTGGAAAATAATGGCGATAAGATTGCAAAAATCATTTTAGTTGATTCCTATTTTAATTATAAAAAAGCAATCAAAGCGCAATGCCATGAATTTTCACCATTAATAAACAAAAAATTACAAAAGAATATTAATGCTAAGTATCAATGTAACCATGGTAAATATCGAACAAGTGCCAAAATAGTTTTATTTAAGTTTTCAAAAGTTGACAAAATAAAGTTGGAAGATATTGCTAAATATACAGATGAAAAATTATTGTATAAAGCTCATGAGGCCCTTGCTTGTTATTATAATAAAATAATCGATAACCACATTAATGATTATGTGGATTGTAGTGCAATCAAAATAATACAATTAACCAGCACCCATAATACATGGATCGACAGTAGTGAAGATGTAGATTTGGTAATAAAAGTTATCATTCCAACAAAAAAAAGTTTTAATAAAAATGATGTAAATAAAAAATGATTGCTTTTTTTTATTTGCTAAGTATTATCAACGCCCTTCTAACCTGATACGGTCTTATTAGCAAATAAAAGACTGCGGTTGTTAAACAAAGAAAAAAAGTTAAGAAAAGTGATAAATGCTTACCTACCATGGCCAATGAGGGGTATAAAAATAGGCAGCCAGTCCTTTTTAAGAGAATTTGACACAATACTATTTTATTAAGCGCCCCTAAAAAACTTATTTCGCATTATCACCTTACCAAGGATCAAAGTTTATCGTCCAAGCTATTTCTTTTGACTAAAAAGTCAATGACTCATATTGCATTGGATAAATTTAATAAATATCAAATAAAACAGGTCGAGAATGTCAAAAAAATCATTAACAAAAGAGCAAAATAATATTTTAAAGACCACAACTATTTCAAGAGAAGATCGCCATACACTTTTGCGCAGGTGCAATGATACTGATGCGCCTTACCCAATGGATAAAACCATAGCGCAATTATTTGAGGAGCAGGTCGAGAAAACACCAAATAATATCGCCTTGGTGTTTGAAGAGGGGTCTCTTACCTATCGTCAGCTAAATAACAAAGCTAATCAATTAGCTCATACTATTCGAGCGCATTATCAAGAAAATTTTCCTCAAGGTATTAAGGCCGATACACTGATTGGCTTATATCTAGATCGAAGTTTAGAGATGGTAATAAGTATTCTTGGAGTGCTTAAAGCAGGCGGCGCTTATCTGCCAATATCGCCAGAATATCCTAAGCTGCGAGTGCGATTTATATTGGACGATACACAAACGGCTCTTATTCTTACCCAGCCACATTATAAGTCGCAATTAAATAAATGGATCGGTGAACTCGATATTACGGCTACTCTGTTAGCCTTCGATGATGTAAGTGAAAATACATCGAGTGTTAATTTATCAGCAATTAATGGGCCGAAAGACTTGGCTTATATCATCTATACGTCCGGGATAACAGGCACTCCGAAAGGCGTTATGATTGAACAATGTTCAGTATCTAACCTGATTTTTAGTCAAACATCTTGCATGAATTTTGATGAAAGTGATGCCATTCTTTGGCTCGCTGATTATATTTTTGATGCATCTGTTGAGCAGTTATTTTTATCATTGCTCAATGGCGGAGTGCTACATATTCCGACACGAATGGATATTCTGGATGTCGGCATTATTAGACAAAAAATTGTAGAGTTACGTATTACCCATTTGCATTATACCTCTAAATACTTAAACGCATTAGGGAGACTAGAAGAGCCTCATTATTTAAAAAAAGTTATTTCTGGCGGTGAAGCTATTTCTGCAGAGTTAGTCGTCTGTTGGGGGAGGTTATTAATGAATTCTTATGATCCTACAGAATCTACCGTTACTGTAATACAAGCAATTGACTATGGACAAAATAGTACAATAAACTGTATCGGTCGTCCGATAAATAACACCAAAGTTTATGTGTTAAATGAGCAAGCTATGCTTGTGCCGATAGGCACCCTTGGCGAGCTTTATATCGGAGGTGTAGGCCTTGCGCGAGGTTATCTCAATCAAGCTGATTTAACTCACCAGAGTTTTATTGACAACCCGTTTGCAACAACTGATGACAAAGCTAAAGGCTATAACAGGCTTTATAAAACTGGCGATCTGGTACGCTGGGCTTCAAATGGTAACTTAGAGTATTTAGGGCGTAATGATTGTCAGGTTAAAATACGCGGTTATCGTATTGAACTAGGTGAGATTGAAAGTGCATTAAGCGCATTAAAAGATGTTAAACATGCAGTAGTTGTTGACCTTGAAAAGGATGGCAATAAATACTTAGCTGCTTATTTAATAAAAGCTTCCAGCATGGCAATTAATATTGATATTGAAATTGATATTGAGGCATGCCGCGATAGCTTAGCGCTTAAACTGTCAGATTATATGCTGTCTGCTACCTTTACTGTGCTAGATAGCATTCCACTAACTATTAATGGGAAACTTGACAGAAACTCTCTGCCAACACCAGAGTTTGTTAATGCTGATAATTATGTTGCCCCGCGAAATGAACTTGAAGAGCAGCTTTGTGATATTTGGCAAGAAGTATTGAGCGTTAAAAAAGTTGGTATTGAGGATAACTTTTTTGGCATTAGTGGTAACTCTATCACAGCGATTCGACTTAGTGCTGCTTGCCGCCAGCAATTCAAGATAGATATTCCGCTTGCCTTGTTATTTGCAAAGAAAACAATTAAGCGCTTAGCACCTTGTATCAATAAACTTCAGATGCGGATTAAAGCCAATGTAGGATTAACACAATACCCATTATCCTTTGCCCAAGAGCGACTGTTATTTATCGAAAATTTTGAACAAGGATCAAATCTCTATCATATTCCTTATTTTGTGCAATTAGCAGATGATGCCAATTTAGGCGCATTAACAGCGTCTTTTAATGTTGTTATTCACCGTCATCCTGTATTTAACAGTGTTTATCGTACCGATCAGCACCATCTAGCTTACCAGGTACAGCTCGGTGGTGATATCCCAATCCATATGCATGTATTAACCGAGAGTCAGGAATTATTAGCCGTGGTTAAAAAAGAGATATCACGACCTTTTGATTTAACTACTGAGCCAAGTCTTCGCTTGCATTGTTATGAAAAAAATGCTCGCCAATATTTACTGATATTATGCCACCATATTGCTTTTGATGGCTTATCCTGGAAAATATTTATTAATGAATTATCACAAGCGTATCAAGCCTTGTGCCAAGGAGCGGCTGTAGAGCTCCCCCATCTAGATATCAGTTATGGTGATTATGTGCTCTGG
Organism: uncultured Psychromonas sp.; assembly: GCA_963682165.1. GTDB lineage: Bacteria > Pseudomonadota > Gammaproteobacteria > Enterobacterales > Psychromonadaceae > Psychromonas. Next base: position 1,292,511 of record OY821666.1, read on the forward strand.
CAACGCAGCTATCTGCAAGGAGAAAATCTGACCAAGTTATTAGATTTTTGGCAAACGCAATTATCAGGGTATGAGCAGTTACAATTACCGACCGATTATCCTCGACCTATTAAAAGTGATCATGAAGGGGGAAGTATCGATATTGAGCTAGATGCCCGTTTATCTGAGCAATTACGAAAGCTTGCCAAAGTGCAAAAAACAACACTTTATACCGTGTTGCTAAGTGGTTTTTATATTACTTTATCGGCAATGAGCTGGCAAACAGATATCTTACTAGGCACTGCCGTCGCCAATCGAAAACAGGTGCAAACACGCTCATTAATAGGCTGTTTTGTCAATACCTTGGTGATGCGAGCAGGTGTTCAAGCAACAATGACAATTGAGGAATTTATTAGACAAGTGCATGGCATTGTAAGACAAGCATTAGCTCATCAAGCGTTGCCATTTGAGCGTTTAGTGGATGCGTTAAAGGTTGAACGAGATCCATCTCGTCACCCTATCTTTCAAGTTATGCTTAGTGTCAAAAGCTTTACGCAGAGCCACGAGAATAATATACACATCCCTTTTAAATCGATTTCTAGGGAAGATTCAAAAAAATTGTATACGCGAGCACCATTTGATTTGAATTTGAATCTAAATACCAGCCAACAGACCATTAATGGTGATTTTAATTATGCGCTGAGTTTGTTTAATGAAAAGACTATAAATCGTATATCAGGGTTATATCAACGGGTATTAGTGGCTATGGTTGCAAATCAACAGCTCGCTATAGGTGAAATATCATTATTGTCAGATTTTGATCGCCATACACTTTTACATACTTGGAATGATACGACTGCATCCTACCCAATGGATAAAACCATCGCGCAATTATTCGAGGAGCAGGTAGATAAAAAGCCTGATAATATTGCCCTGGTGTTTGCAAAGGAGTCTCTTACCTATCGTCAGTTAAATAACAAAGCAAATCAATTAGCTTATGCTATTCGAGCGCATTATCAAAATAATAACTCTCAAGATATTAAGCCCGATACGCTGATTGGCTTATATCTAGATCGAAGTTTAGAGATGGTAATAAGTATTCTGGGCGTGCTTAAAGCAGGCGGCGCTTATGTGCCTATATCACCAGAATATCCACAGTTGCGAGTGCAGTTTATGTTTGAGGATACACAAACGTCTCTTATTATTACCCAAGAACATTATAAGCCGCAATTAAATAAGTGGACTGCAAAACTCGACCTTGTGCCAAATCTTTTAGCCATCGATGATGTAAGTGATGATAACACAACGGCTAATTTAGCAGCAATTAATGGACCGAAAGACTTAGCTTATGTTATTTATACGTCGGGGACAACAGGCACCCCAAAAGGCGTTATGGTTCAACATTCAGGAGTTGTTAACAGAATAGTTTGGATGCAGCAAAAATACCCATTATCGAGCTCAAGCCGTGTTCTTCAAAAAACGCCCTATATCTTTGATGTGTCGGTATGGGAATTATTATGGGGTAATTTAACAGGCGCTACCATTATTATAGCGGCACCAGAGATTCATAAAGAGCCAGATAAGTTAAATGAATTGATCATTAAGTCTGGCGTAACGACTCTACATTTTGTGCCGTCAATGTTTGCATCTTTTTGTGATTATTTGCAGCAGTTGCAGCTTTCGTTTCCTAAAAATGTACAACAGGTATTTTGCAGTGGTGAAGCGTTAACCGTTAGTCATGTCGATAGGTTTATAAAAACAAATCATGACAGCACTTTATTAACTAACCTTTATGGACCAACTGAAGCTTCTATTGATGTTACTTATTTTGATATTATTGAGTCGACTAATAAATTCATCCCAATTGGTCGCCCGATAAGTAACACTCAAGTTTATGTGTTAAATGAGCAACAAAACATTGTCCCGATAGGCGCCACTGGCGAGCTTTATATCGGCGGAGCAGGCCTTGCGCGAGGTTACCTTAATCAGGAGGATTTAACTGGTGAGCGCTTTATTGAGAACCCATTTGCCACACCTGATGATAAAGCTAAAGGCTATAACAGGCTTTATAAAACTGGCGATCTGGTTCGCTGGCGCTCTGATGGTAACTTAGAGTATTTAGGGCGTAATGATTGTCAGGTTAAAATACGCGGTTATCGTATTGAACTCGGTGAGATTGAAAGTGCATTAAGCGCATTAAAAGGCGTTAAACAAGCAGTGGTTGTTGACTTTGAAAATAATGGTCATAAATACTTAGCTGCTTATTTAATAAAAGCTTCCGGCATGGGAATTGATATTGATATTGATATTGAAATTGATATTGAGGCATGTCGCGATAGCTTAGCGCTTAAACTGCCAGACTATATGCTGCCTGCTACCTTCACCGTGCTCGATAGCATTCCACTAACCATCAACGGTAAACTTGACAGACGCGCGCTGCCAGCACCAGACTTTGTCAGTGCAGATAAATATGTTGCCCCGCGAAATGAGCTTGAAGAGCAGCTTTGTCATATTTGGCAAGAAGTATTGAGCGTTAAAAAAGTTGGTATTGATGATAACTTTTTTCGCATTGGTGGCGATTCGATAGTAAGTATTGGGCTGGTCTCCAAAATGCGCAGCGAAGGCTTTAGCTTACAAGTGAAAGATATTTTTGATGCGCCAACCGTTGCCCAGTTGAGTCGTTTATTAAACGCGCAGGCGACTCGCCTAAAAATTAAAACTGAGCAGGACGTGTTAACCGGCGCTTTTGATTTATTACCAATACAAGCTTGGTTTTTTGCGCAAAAACTAGCAAAGCCTCAGCACTTTAACCAGGCTTTTATTATTAAAATTCCAGGGGAAATTAAATACGCTGAAATTGAACAAGCACTGCAGGCATTAACTGCGCAGCACGATATGCTGCGCTGCATATTTTTAGAAAAATCATTTTTAAAAACAAAGAGTTACCAGCAACAATACCGCGACAATATAGATGGCATGTGTGAGCCTTTATACGCATTAAATATAGCTGGTTTAAATTCTGAAGAGCTTGATGAAAAGCTTACACAACTACAAAGTAACTTTAGCTATATTAAATGTCCAACATGGCAAGCAGCGCACTTAACTGGTCATATCGATGGCAGCGCTCGTTTATTTTTTGCCTTCCATCATTTAATTATCGATGTCGTATCATGGCGAATAATTGCCCAAGATATTAAGCAACTATTAACAAAGTCATTACTAACAAAACAAGCACTATCAAAACAAGCATTAACAAAACAAGCACTTCCACCTAAAGGCAGTAGTTATCGTCAATGGGTTAACACCGTGCAACAGTATGCGCTAAATCATCAAGATGAGCGTGCATATTGGCAAGGCGTCTGTGCAGATCAGGCGGGCTTACCAGCTTTAGGCGCTGTTGTATATCATAAAGTGAGCTTATCAGTGCACCAAACAGATGTTTTATTACATCAAGCAAATTTTGGTTTTCATACGCAAATTAATGATTTATTACTAAGCGCCCTGGCAATTAGCCTCTTTGAAGTGCTTGGCAGTGATGTTAATCATGTGACACTTGAAGGCCATGGCCGGGAAGTCATCGATGAAACACTAGATGTGAGCAATACTGTTGGTTGGTTTACCAGCATGTATCCAGTCAGGCTTGAAGCCCATAAAACAATATCTGCGACCATCATTCACACCAAGGAAATGTTAAGCGCAGTACCTCATAAAGGGATTGGTTATGGCGCGCTGCATAAGCAACAAGCATTTGCTATGAGTCTGCCTAAAATAAGCTTTAATTATTTAGGTCAATTAGGCGCGCAAAGTGACAATGAAGAAAGCTCGACTTGGCAGGTTATCCAAGAAGATGCAGGTCAAATTATAGCCAGTGACAACACCGATCACTTATTAGTTAATATTAATGGCGCAGCCCAAGCTGGTATATTAACGTTTAATATTGCCTCACGGTTATCAAGTGTATTAACAAAGGAATTTGAGGCGCACTTTCATAGCGCTTTAGTTGAGGTTATTGAGCAAGCAGCTCTTAAAGCAAAAAGTGGCGGAGTTAACACGCCCAGTGATTACGCTGTTAAAGGGCTATCCATTGACCATTTAGACTTTCTTGAGCGCCGCCTCACTACCAATAAAATTGTAGAGATTTTCCCTGCAAATAGCTTGCAGCAAGGCTTTATCTCACACGCGCTGCATTACCCAGAAGATGATGCTTATCGTGTGCAATTATTATTAGACTATAATGAAGCGCTTGATATAGATTGTTACCAGCAGGCGTGGAGCTTAGCCGCACAGAGCTACCCTGCGCTGCGAGCTTGTTTTGATTGGCGTGATGGTCTTGTGCAGATCATAACGGCAGATTCGAGTATTAATCTTGATAATTTCACCATCAAGGATATCAGTCATCTACCACAAGCTGCTCGCGCGCAAGAGATCATTAAAATTCAAAAGCTCGATAGGAAAGTCCAGTTTGATCTATCGACACCTGGCTTAATGCGCTTTACCTTGATAAAACAACATGCAAACTTGGTGAGTGTAATGCAAACAACTCATCATAGTATCAGTGATGGTTGGAGCGGCCCCATTTTATTACAGCAAGTACATGAGTACTACAATCAGCTTGTGCTAGGCATGCAGGTGCAAATAAAGGTTGATCGCGCGTTTGTTAATGCTCAGCACTACTATATTAAAGCAAAAAGCGCTGCTTTAGATCATTGGAAAAAAGCTAAAGAGCGGTTTCAGGCCGCCAATGATCTTAATTTTTTATTCACCACGCCAGTTGATTTAGCGCAGCTAAAAACAATTGCAGAGCCATGCGCGAGTGAGCTTATTATTAAGGGTGATTTATACAAGCAGCTAAAGCAAATGTGTCGAAATCAAGCAATAACCTTAAATGTTGCCGTGCAATTTGCCTGGCATAAATTATTACATATTTATAGCGGTGATGAGCAAACGATTGTCGGCACAACCGTTGCAGGTCGCGACCTTCCCGTTGACGGCATTGAAAGTAGTGTCGGATTATATATTAATACATTGCCGCTTACTGTTGATTGGGATAATAGCATCAGCGTCTCGGCAATCTTAAATAATATTCAAAAAAGTATCGCAGAGCTTAACAGTTATAGTCATGTCTGTTTGGCCGATTTACAAACAAATGGTCAGAGACTTTTTCATAGCCTGTTTGTTTTTGAAAATTATCCTAGCCCTATTGATACAAATACATCAGGGATAGAAAATCATTTAACGTTTCGAGCTGCTATTGAGAAAACTGATTATCCTCTTTCAGTGACGGCCTATGAGGAAAATGAGAGCTTGGTTGTCAAGCTACATTATAGTGAAGAATGGCTTCGTCAAAATCAAGCTAGGCGGTTATTAAATCAAATACAATTAATATTAGCCTCTATTGCTAAAAATACGGATCACTCGCATCAACAAATCTCTTTAATGGATGATTTAGAGCGCCACACGCTTGTACATACTTGGAATGATACCGTAGCCACCTATCCAATGGATAAAACCATCGCGCAATTATTCGAGGAGCAGGTCGATAAGACTCCTGATAATATTGCCCTGGTGTTTGAAGGGGAAGAATTAACCTATATACAGCTAAATAATAAAGCAAACCAGTTGGCTCATGCTATTCGAGCGCATTATCAAAAGAATAACTCTCAAGGTATTAAAGCCGATACACTCATTGGCTTATATCTAGATCGAAGTTTAGAGATGGTAATAAGTATTCTTGGCGTGCTTAAAGCAGGCGGCGCTTTTGTGCCGATATCGCCAGAATATCCACAGCTGCGAGTGAAGTTTATGTTTGAGGATACACAAACTTCACTGATTATTACCCAGGCACATTATAAGCAGCAATTAAATAATTGGACTGCAAAACTCGATATTACGCCTACGCTGTTAGCCATCGATGATGTAAGTGATGATAACTCAACGACTAATTTAGCAGCAATTAATGGGCCGAAAGACTTAGCTTATATCATCTATACGTCCGGGACAACAGGCACTCCGAAAGGCGTTATGATTGAACAATGTTCAGTATCTAACCTGATTTTTAGTCAAACATCTTGCATGAATTTTGATGAAAGTGATGCCATTCTATGGCTCGCTGATTATATTTTCGATGCATCTGTTGAGCAGTTATTTTTATCATTGCTCAATGGCGCCGTGCTACATATTCCGAGCCGAATGGATATTTTGGATGTCGGTATTATTAAGCAAAAAATTGTAGCGTTACGTATTACCCATTTGAATTATACCTCTAAATACTTAAACGCATTAGGCGCATTAGAAGAGCCACATTATTTAAAAAGAGTCATGTCCGCAGGGGAGAGTATTTCTGCAGAATTGGCCGCCTGTTGGGGTAATCTATTGATAAACGCTTATGGACCGACAGAATCGACTGTTATTTCCATACAAGCGACTCAATATGGTCAAGATGGCGTGCTTAACAGTATTGGTCACCCGATAAATAACACTCAAGTTTATGTGCTAAATGAGCAACAAAACATTGTCCCGATAGGCGTCACTGGCGAGCTTTATATAGGAGGAGCAGGACTTGCGCGAGGTTATCTTAATCTGGATGAGTTAACTGGTGAGCGTTTTATTGATAACCCATTTGCCACAAATGATGATAAAGTTAAAGGTTATGACAGGCTTTATAAAACTGGGGATCTGGTTCGCTGGGGGCATGATGGTAACTTAGAATATTTAGGGCGTAATGATTGTCAGGTTAAAATACGCGGTTATCGTATTGAACTCGGTGAGATTGAAAGCGCATTAAGCTCATTAAAATGCGTTAAACAAGCAGTGGTTGTTGATCTTGAAAATAATGGTCAAAAATACTTAGCTGCTTATTTAATAAAAGCTCCCGGCATGGCAATTGATCTTGATATTGATATTGATATTGATATTGATAAATGCCGCGATAGCTTAGCGCTTAAACTGCCAGACTATATGCTGCCTGCTACCTTCACCGTGCTCGATAGCATTCCACTAACTATTAATGGGAAACTTGACAGACGCGCGCTACCAACACCAGAATTTGTAAGTGCTGATAATTATGTTGCCCCACGAAATGAGCTTGAAGAGCAGCTTTGTAATATTTGGCAAGAAGTGTTGAACGTTAAAAAAGTTGGCATTGCTGATAACTTTTTCCGCATCGGTGGCGATTCTATAGTAAGTATTGGGCTGGTCTCTAAAATGCGTAGAGAAGGCTTTAGCTTACAAGTGAAAGATATTTTTGATGCGCCAACCGTTGCCAAGCTGAGCCGTTTGTTAAATGAGTCTAACACCCGCATAAAAATTAAAACTGAGCAGGGCGTGTTAAAAGGCTCTTTTGATTTATTACCAATACAAGACTCATTTTTTGCGCAAAAACTAGCAAAGCCTCAGCACTTTAACCAGGCTTTTATAATTAAAATTCCAGGGGAAATTAAATACGCTGAAATTGAAAACTCATTGCAGGCATTAACTGACCAGCACGATATGCTGCGCTGCGTATTTTTAGAAAAATCATTTTCAAAAACAAAGAGTTACCAGCAACAATACCGCGACAATATAGATGGCATGTGTGAGTCTTTATACGCATTAAATATAGCTGGTTTAAATTCTGTGGAGTTAGATGAAAAGCTTACGCAATTACAAAGTAACTTTAGCTATATTAAAGGTCCAACATGGCAGGCAGCGCACTTAACTGGTCATATAGATGGCAGCGCTCGTTTATTTTTTGCCTTCCATCATTTAATTATCGATGTCGTGTCATGGCGAATAATTGCCCAAGATATTAAGCAACTATTAACAAAGCAAGTACTAACAAAACAAGTACTAACAAAACAAGCACTTCCCCATAAAGGCAGTAGTTATCGTCAATGGATAAGAGCCGTGCAGCATTATGCGTTAAATCATCAAGATGAGCGTGCATATTGGCAAGTCGTCTGTGCAGATCAGGCGGGCTTACCAGCTTTAGGCGCTGTTGCATATCATAAAGTGAGCTTATCAGTGCACCAAACAGATGTTTTATTACATCAAGCAAACCTTGGTTTTCATACGCAAATTAATGATTTATTACTTAGCGCTCTGGCAATTAGCCTTTTTGAAGTGCTTGGCAGTGATGTTAATCATGTGACACTTGAAGGCCATGGCCGAGAAATCATCGATGAAACACTGGATGTGAGCAATACCGTTGGTTGGTTTACCAGCATGTACCCGGTTAGGCTTAAGGCACATAAAACAATATCTGCGACCATCATTCACACCAAGGAGATGTTAAGCGCAGTACCTAATAAAGGGATTGGTTATGGCGCGCTGCATCAACAACAAGCATTTGCTATGACCCTGCCTAAAATAAGCTTTAATTATTTAGGTCAATTAGGCGCGCAAAGTGACAATGAAGAAAGCTCAACTTGGCAGGTAAGCCAAGAAGGTGCAGGTCAGATGATAGCAAGTGACAACACCGATCACTTATTAGTTAATATTAATGGCGCGGTTCAAGGTGGTATATTAGAGTTTAATCTTGGCTCACGGTTATCAAGTATATTAACAGATGCATTTGAGGAGCACTTTCACAGCGCTTTAATTGAGGTTATTGAGCAAGCAGCTCTTAAAGCAAAAAATGGCGGAGTTAACACGCCCAGTGATTACGCTGTTAAAGGGCTATCCATTGACCATTTAGACTTTCTTGAGCGCCGCCTCACTACCAATAAAATTGTAGCTATTTTCCCTGCTAATAGTCTGCAGCAAGGCTTTATTTCTCACGCGCTGCATTACCCAGAAGATGATGCTTATCGGGTGCAATTATTATTAGACTATAATGAAGCGCTTGATATAAATTGTTACCAGCAGGCGTGGCGTTTAGCCGCACAGCGCTATCCTGCGCTGCGAACTTGTTTTGATTGGCGTGATGGTCTTGTGCAGATCATAACGGCAGATTCGAGTATTAACCTTGATAATTTCACCATCAAGGATATCAGTCATCTACCACAAGCTGCTCGCGCGCAAGAGATCATTAAAATTCAACAGCTCGATAGAAAAGTTCCTTTTGATCTATCGACACCTGGCTTAATGCGCTTTACCTTGATAAAACAACATGCAAACTTGGTGACTGTAATGCAAACAACTCATCATAGTATCAGTGATGGTTGGAGCGGCCCCATTTTATTACAGCAAGTACATGAGTACTACAATCAGCTTGTGCTAGGCATGCAGGTGCAAATAAAGGTTGATCGCGCGTTTGTTGATGTGCAGCAGTATTATAGCAAAGCAAAAAGCGCCGCGACAAAACACTGGGAAAAAGCTAAAGAGCGGTTTCAGGCGGCCAATGATCTTAATTTTTTATTAACCACGCCAGTTGATTTAGCGCAGCTAAAAACCATTGTGGAGCCATGCGCGAGTGAGCTTAGTATTAAGGGTGATTTATATAAGCAGTTAAAGCAAATGTGTCGAAATCAAGCAATAACATTGAATGTTGCCGTGCAATTTGCCTGGCATAAATTATTACATATTTATAGCGGTGATGAGCAAACGATTGTCGGCACAACCGTCTCAGGTCGCGACCTTCCCGTTGACGGCATTGAAAGTAGTGTCGGATTATATATTAATACTCTGCCACTTACGGTTGATTGGGATAATAGCATCAGTGTCTCGGCAATCTTAAATAATATCCAAAAAAGTATCGCAGAGCTTAACAGTTACAGTAATGTCTGTTTGGCCGATTTACAAACAAATGGGCAGCGATTGTTTCATAGCCTGTTTGTTTTTGAAAATTATCCGAGCCCTATTGATACAAATACATCAGGGATAGAAAATCATTTAACGTTTCGAGCCGCTATTGAGAAAACTGATTATCCTCTTTCAGTGACGGTCTATGAGAAAAATGAGAGCTTGGTTGTCAAGCTACATTATAGCGAAGAATGGCTTCGTCAAAATCAAGCTAGGCGGTTATTAAATCAAATACAATTGATATTAGCCTCTATTGTTAAAAATACTGATCAATCACATCAACAGATCTCTTTAATGGATGATTGTGAGCGCCACACGTTGTTACATACTTGGAATGATACGTATTCTCATTACCCAATGGATAAAACCATCTGGCAATTATTCGAGGAGCAGGTCGATAAAACTCCTGATAATATTGCCCTGGTGTTTGAAGAGGAGTCTCTTACCTATCGTCAATTAAATCAGCGAGCTAATCAATTAGCTCATGCTATTCGAGCGCATTATCAAAATAATAACTCTCAAGGTATTAAGGCCGATACGCTGATTGGCTTATATCTGGATCGAAGTTTAGATATGGTAATAAGTATTCTTGGAGTGCTTAAAGCAGGCGGCGCTTATGTGCCAATATCACCAGAATATCCACAGCTGCGAGTGCGCTTTATGCTTGAGGATACACAAACGTCTCTTATTATTACCCAGCCACATTATAAGCAGCAATTAAACAAGTGGAGCTCAAAACTCGATATTACGCCTACATTGTTAGCCCTCGATGATGTGAGTGATGATAACTCAACGGTTAATTTAGCAGCAATTAATGAGCCTAAAGACTTGGCTTATGTTATTTATACGTCGGGGACAACAGGCAAGCCAAAAGGCGTTATGGTTCAACATTCAGGAGTTGTTAACAGAATAGTTTGGATGCAGCAAAAATATCCATTATCTAGCTCAAGCCGTGTTCTTCAAAAAACGCCCTATATCTTTGATGTGTCGGTATGGGAATTATTATGGGGTAATTTAACAGGCGCTACCATTATTATAGCGGCACCAGAGATTCATAAAGAGCCAGATAAGTTAAATGAATTGATCATTAAGTCTGGCGTAACGACTCTACATTTTGTGCCATCAATGTTTGCATCTTTTTGTGATTATTTGCAGCAGTTGCAGCTTTCGTTTCCTAAAAATGTACAACAGGTATTTTGCAGTGGTGAAGCGTTAACCGTTAGTCATGTCGATAGGTTTATAAAAACAAATCATGACAGCACTTTATTAACTAACCTTTACGGACCCACTGAAGCTTCTATTGAGGTTACTTATTTTGATATTATTGAGTCGACTAATAAATTCATCCCGATTGGTCGTCCGATAAATAACACTCAAGTTTATGTGTTAAATCAGCAAAAAAACATTGTCCCGATAGGCGCCCCAGGCGAGCTTTATATCGGTGGTGCTGGCCTTGCAAGGGGCTATCTCAATCAACCTGAGTTAACTGGTGAGCGCTTTATTGATAACCCGTTTGCCACAACTGAGGATAAAGCTAAAGGTTATGACAGGCTTTATAAAACTGGCGATCTGGTACGCTTGCTCCCTGACGGTAATTTAGAGTATTTAGGTCGCAATGATTGTCAGGTTAAAATACGCGGTTATCGTATTGAACTCGGTGAGATTGAAAGCGCATTAAGCGCATTAAAATGCGTTAAACAAGCAGTAGTTGTTGACCTTGAAAAGGATGGCAATAAATACTTAGCTGCTTATTTAATAAAAGCTTCTGGCATGGGAATTGATATTGATAAATGCCGAGATAGCCTAGCGCTTAAACTGCCAGACTATATGCTGCCTGCTACCTTCACCGTGCTCGATAGCATTCCACTAACTATTAATGGGAAACTTGACAGACGCGCGCTACCAACACCAGAATTTGTAAATGCTGATAAATATATAGCCCCACGAAATGAGCTTGAAGAGCTGCTTTGTGATATTTGGCAAGAAGTATTGAGCGTTAAAAGAGTAGGCATTGATGATAACTTTTTTGGTATTGGTGGGAACTCTATCACAGCGATTCGACTGACCGCTGCTTGCCGCCAGCAATTCAAGATAGATATTCCGCTCGCCTTGTTATTTGAGAAGAAAACAATTAAGGCATTGTCAGGATGTTTAGATAAACTGCAGATGCTGGTTATTGCTCATGTAGAGCGAGCTCAATATCCATTATCTTTTGCTCAAGAGCGACTGTTATTTATCGAAAATTTTGAACAAGGATCCACTGCATATCATATCCCTTATTTTGTGCAATTAGCAGATGATGTCAATCTAAGCGCATTAACAGCTGCTTTTAATGTTGTTATTCAGCGTCATCCTGTACTTAACAGTGTTTATCGTCGTGATGAGCAAAATAAAGCTTACCAGGTACAGCTCGGTGTTGATATATCAATGCATATGCATGCATTAGATGAGAGTCATGAATTATTAGTCGCGGCAAAAAATGAGATATCACGCCCTTTTGATTTAACTACTGAGCCAAGTATTCGCCTGCATTGTTATGAGAAAAATGCGCGCCAATATTTACTGATGTTATTCCACCATATCGCCTTTGATGGCTGGTCTACTACCATATTTATGGACGAATTAGCGCAAGCGTATCGTGGCTTGTGCCAAGGAGCTGTTGTAGTGCTCCCTAATCTGGATATCAGTTATGGAGATTATGCGCTCTGGCAATCTACTTATCTGCAAGGAGAAAATATAACCAAGTTATTAGATTTTTGGCAAACGCAATTATCAGGGTATGAGCAGCTGCAATTACAGGCCGATTATCCTCGTCCTAAACAAATTAATTATCAGGGCAGAAATATAGATTTTCAATTAGATGCCTGTTTATCTGAGCAACTACGATCGATTGCCAAAGCAAACGAGACAACACTCTATACCGTGCTGCTGAGCTGTTTTTATATCAGCATATCAGCAATGAGCGGCCAAACTGATGTATTACTTGGCACTCCATCTGATAATCGAGATCATGCGCAAACGCAATCATTAATCGGCTTTTTTGTAAATACCTTGGTGCTGCGAGCCGATGTTCAAGCAACAATGACAATTGAGGAATTTATTAGCCAAGTGCATGGCATTGTAAGACAAGCCAAGGCTTATCAAGAGCTTCCCTTTGAGCGCTTAGTAGATGTGTTAAAGGTTGAGCGCGACGCCTCTCGTCACCCTATTTTTCAAGTGATGTTTGCCATTGAATCTTTAGATACGAGTAACCAGAGCAATAATGGCCTGCCGTTTATGGCATCAGAGTTTGCAAGCTCAGATGATTTTTATCGTCCTGCAAAGTTTGATTTGAGTTTGCTTGTCGATGTCAGTCAACCAGTTATTAAGGGCTCTTTTAACTATGCACTGAGTTTGTTTAATGAAGAGACGATCACGCGCATATCAGAAATCTATCAACGAGTCTTAGTGGCTGTTGTTGCAAATCAACAGCTCCCAATAGGTGAAATATCATTATTGTCAGATTTTGATCGCCATACTGTTTTACATACGTGGAATGATACCGTAGCTCCCTATCCCATTGATAAAACCCTAGCGCAATTATTCGAGGAGCAGGTCGATAAAACACCAAATAATATCGCCTTGGTGTTTGAAGGGGAGGAATTGACTTATATACAGCTAAATGAAAAAGCTAATCAATTAGCTCATGCTATTCGAGCGTATTATCAAAATAAAAACTCTCAAGGTATTAAGCCCGATACACTGATTGGCTTATATCTTGATCGAAGTTTAGATATGGTAATAAGTATTCTTGGCGTGCTTAAAGCAGGCGGCGCTTATGTGCCGATATCGCCAGAATATCCACAGTTGCGAGTGCAGTTTATGTTGGACGATACACAAACTTCACTTGTAATTACCCAGCCACATTATAAGCAGCAATTAAATAACTGGACTGCAAAACTCGATATTACTCCTGCGCTGTTAGCCCTCGATGATGTAAGTGAAAATACCTCGAGTGTTAATTTAGCAGCAATTAATGGAGCGAAAGACTTAGCTTATGTCATCTATACGTCTGGGACAACAGGCAAGCCAAAAGGCGTTATGATTGAGCACAAGAATGTTGTTAATTATTTATATGCGTTGACAGAACATGTTGGAGACTTATTTAATCGAGTAGATTTTTCAGCAAATTATTGTTTTGATCTTTCGATTACAACCAACTTATGTCCCTTATTGGTTGGGAGTTGTATTTATATTTTTGGCAAAAATATCTCTGACATTGAAAGTTATTTACAACACATTAGGGCAAATGAAATTGATTTTGTGAAAACAACACCAAGTCTTGCATCTGTAATTTTCGCAAACACAGAAATTAAAGTAAAAACACTTTTATTGGGTGGTGAAATCTTATCTAAGCAATGTGTTGCACAGTTATCAAACAATGTTGACGTTATTTATGATGAATACGGTCCTACAGAATCCACCGTAGGCGCATTGATTGCGAATGTACTTCCTTTAATGTCCAAGGGGATTGGTAAATCTTATTCTAATATCAAGTTATATAATTTATCACCATCATTGAGCCTACTTCCGATAGGCACGCCAGGAGAGCTTTATATTGGCGGAGCAGGACTTGCGCGAGGTTATCTTAATCAGGAGGAGTTAACTGGTGAGCGCTTTATTGATAACCCATTTGCCACACCTGATGATAAAGCTAAAGGTTATGACAGGCTTTATAAAACCGGCGATCGGGTACGCTGGGCCCATGATGGTAATTTAGAGTATTTAGGGCGTAATGATTGTCAGGTTAAAATACGCGGTTATCGTATTGAACTCGGTGAGATTGAAAGTGCATTAATAGCATTAGAAGACGTTAAACAAGCAGTGGTTGTTGACTTTGAAAAGGATGGTCATAAATATCTAGCTGCCTATTTAATAAAAGCTTCCAGCATGGTAAGTGATATTGATATTGATATTGATAAATGCCGCGATAGCTTAGCGCTTAAACTGCCAGACTATATGCTGCCTGCTACTTTCACCGTGCTCGATAGCATTCCACTAACCATTAATGGGAAACTTGACAGACGCGCGCTGCCAACACCAGAATTTATAAGTACTGATAAATATGTAGCCGCGCGAAATGAGCTTGAAGAGCAGCTTTGTAATATTTGGCAAGAAGTGTTGGGAGTTAAAAGAGTAGGCATTGATGATAACTTTTTCCGTATTGGTGGCGATTCTATAGTAAGTATTGGGCTGGTATCTAAAATGCGCAGAGAAGGCTTTAGCTTACAAGTGAAAGATATTTTTGATGCGCCAACCGTGGCTCAGTTGAGCCGTTTATTAAATGAGTCTAACACCCGCATAAAAATTAAAACTGAGCAGGGCGTGTTAACCGGCGCTTTTGATTTATTACCAATACAAGCTGCATTTTTTGCGCAAAAACTAGCAAAGCCTCAGCACTTTAATCAGGCTTTTATAATTAAAATTCCAGGGGAAATTAAATACGCTGAAATTGAACAAGCACTGCAGGCATTAACTGACCAGCACGATATGCTGCGCTGCGTATTTTTAAAAAAAGCATCTTCAAAAACAACTAGTTATCAGCAACAATACCGCGATAATATAGATGGCATGAGTGAGCCTTTATACGCACTAAATATAGCGTATTTAAATTCTGTAGAGCTTGATGAGAAGCTTACACAACTACAAAGTAACTTTAACTATCTTAAAGGCCCAACATGGCAGGCAGCGCACTTAACTGGTCATATCGATGGCAGCGCTCGTTTATTTTTTGCCTTCCATCATTTAATTATCGATGTCGTATCATGGCGAATAATTGCCCAAGATATTAAGCAACTATTAACAAAGCAACTATTAACAAAACAAGTACTAACAAAACAAGTACTAACAAAACAAGTACTAACAAAACAAGTACTAACAAAACAAGTACTTGCACCTAAAGGCAGCAGTTATCGTCAATGGGTAAGAGCCGTGCAGCGTTATGCGTTAAATCATCAAGATGAGCGTGCATATTGGCAAGGCGTCTGTGCAGATCAGGCGGGCTTGCCAGCTTTAGGCACTGTTGCATATCATACAGTTAGCCTATCAGTAGAGCAAACAGATGTTTTATTACATCAAGCAAACCTTGGTTTTCATACGCAAATTAATGATTTATTACTTAGCGCCCTGGCAATTAGCCTTTTTGAAGTGCTTGGCAGTGATGTTAATCATGTGACACTTGAAGGCCATGGCCGGGAAGTTATCGATGAAACACTTGATGTGAGCAATACTGTTGGTTGGTTTACCAGCATGTATCCAGTCAGGCTTAAGGCCCAGCAAACAATATCTGCGACCATCATTCACACCAAGGAGATGTTAAGCGCCATTCCCAACAAAGGGATTGGTTATGGCGCTCTGCATCAACAACATGCATTTGCTATGAAGCTGCCTAAAATAAGCTTTAATTATTTAGGTCAATTAGGCGCGCAAAGTGACAATGAGGAAAGCTCTACTTGGCAGATTAGCCAAGAAGATGCAGGTCAAATGATAGCAAGTGACAACACCGAACACTTATTAGTTAATATTAATGGCGCGGTTCAAGCTGGTATATTAGAGTTTAATATTGCTTCACGGTTATCAAGTGTATTAACAAAGGAATTTGAGGCGCACTTTCATAGCGCTTTAGTTGAGGTTATTGAGCAAGCAGCTCTTAAAGCAAAAAATGGCGGAGTTAACACGCCCTGTGATTACGCTGTTAAAGGGCTATCCATTGACCATTTAGACTTTCTTCAGAGCCGCCTCACTACCAATAAAATTGCAGCTATTTTCCCTGCTAATAGTTTGCAGCAAGGCTTTATCTCTCACGCGCTGCATTACCCAGAAGATGATGCTTATCGGGTGCAATTATTATTAGACTATAATGAAGCGCTTGATCTAAATTGTTACCAGCAGGCGTGGAGCTTAGCCTCACAGCGCTACCCTGCGCTGCGAGTTTGTTTTGATTGGCGTGATGGTCTTGTGCAGATCATAACGGCAGATTCGAGTATTAACCTTGATAATTTTACCATTAAGGATATCAGTCATCTACCACAAGATGCTCGCGCGCAAGAGATCATTAAAATTCAACAGCTCGATAGAAAAGTTCCTTTTGATCTATCGACACCTGGCTTAATGCGCTTTACCGTGATAAAACAACATGCAAACTTGGTGACTGTAATGCAAACAACTCATCATAGTATCAGTGATGGTTGGAGCGTCCCCCTTTTATTACAGCAAGTACATGAGTACTACAATCAGCTTGTGGTAGGCATGCAGGTGCAAATAAAGGTCGAGCGCGCATTTGTTAATGCTCAGCACTACTATATTAAAGAAAAAAGCGCGGCTTTAGATCATTGGAAAAAAGCTAAAGAGCGGTTTCAGGCGGCCAATGATCTTAATTTTTTATTCACCACGCCAGTTGATTTAGCAGAGCTAAAAACAATTGCAGAGCCATGCGCGAGTGAGCTTATTATTAAGGGTGATTTATATAAGCAATTAAAACAAATGTGTCAAAATCAGGCAATAACCTTAAATGTTGCCGTGCAATTTGCCTGGCATAAATTATTACATATTTACAGCGGTGATGAGCAAACGATTGTCGGCACAACCGTTGCAGGTCGCGACCTTCCCGTTGACGGTATTGAAAGTAGTGTCGGATTATATATTAATACATTGCCGCTTACGGTTGATTGGGATAATAGCATCAGCGTCTCGGCAATCTTAAATAATATCCAAAAAAGTATCGCAGAGCTTAACAGTTACAGTCATGTCTGTTTGGCCGATTTACAAGCAAATGGGCAGCGATTGTTTCATAGCCTGTTTGTTTTTGAAAATTATCCGAGCCCTATTGATACAAATACATCAGGGATAGAAAATCATTTAACGTTTCGAGCAGCTATTGAGAAAACTGATTATCCTCTTTCAGTGACGGCCTATGAAAAAAATGAAAGCTTGGTTGTCAAGCTACATTATAGCGATGAATGGCTTCGTCAAAATCAAGCCAGGAGGTTATTAAATCAAATACAATTAATATTAGCCTCTATTGCTAAAAATACGGATCACTCGCATCAACAAATCTCTTTAATGGATGATTTAGAGCGCCACACGCTTGTACATACTTGGAATGATACCGATGCGCCTTACCCAATGGATAAAACCATCGCGCAATTATTCGAGGAGCAGGTCGATAAGACTCCTGATAATATTGCCCTGGTGTTTGAAGAGGAGTCTCTTACCTATCGTCAGCTAAATAACAAAGCAAATCAATTAGCTCATGCTATTCGAGCGCATTATCAAAAGAATAACTCTCAAGGTATTAAAGCCGATACACTCATTGGCTTATATCTTGATCGAAGTTTAGATATGGTAATAAGTATTCTTGGCGTGCTTAAAGCAGGTGGCGCTTATGTGCCTATATCACCAGAATATCCACAGCTGCGAGTGCAGTTTATGTTGGACGATACACAAACTTCACTTGTAATTACCCAGCCACATTATAAGCAGCAACTAAACAAGTTGAGCGCAAAACTCGATATTACTTCTGCGCTGTTAGCCCTCGATGATGTGAGTGATGATAACTCAACGGTTAATTTAGCAGCAATTAATGAGCCTAAAAACTTGGCTTATGTGATTTATACTTCTGGGACAACAGGCACGCCGAAAGGCGTTATGATTGAGCATCTGGGTGTTACTAACTTAATTTTTAGTCAAATATCTTCCCTTGATTTCAAGCAAGATGAATCAGTACTCTGGTTAGCTGACTATATTTTCGATGCATCTGTTAGAACGTTGTTTTTCTCATTGCTTAATGGTGCACTGCTTCATATTCCAGCCAAGTTAGATATTAAAGATGTAAGTGTTATTAAGCAAAAAATTGTAGCGTTATCCATTACTCATTTGCATGCCACCCCTAAATACTTAATCGCATTGGGAGAAATAGAAGATCCACATTGTTTAAAAAGAGTTATTTCTGGCGGGGAAGCAATTTCTACAGACTTAGTCCCCTTATGGGGAAGGCTATTAATGAATTCTTATGGACCGACTGAATCAACCGTCACTTCAATACAAGCGCCTCAATATGGTCAAGATGGAGTGCTTAACAATATTGGTCGGCCGATAAATAACACCCAAATTTATGTGTTAAATGCACAAAAAAACATTGTTCCGATAGGCGCGCCAGGAGAGCTTTATATTGGAGGAGCAGGACTTGCAAGGGGATATCTCAATCAACCGGAGTTAACTAGTGAGCGTTTTATTGATAACCCATTTGCCACAACTGATGATAAAGCTAAGGGTTATGACAGGCTTTATAAAACTGGAGATCTGGTTCGCTGGGGGCATGATGGTAACTTAGAATATTTAGGGCGTAATGATTGTCAGGTTAAAATACGCGGTTATCGTATTGAACTGGGTGAGATTGAAAGTGCATTAAGCGAATTAAAAGACGTTAAACAAGCAGTGGTTGTTGACTTTGAAAAGGATGGTCATAAATACTTAGCTGCTTATTTAATAAAAGCTTCCGGCATGGGAATTGACCTTGATATTGAAATTGATATTGAAATTGATATTGAGGCATGCCGCGATAGCTTAGCGCTTAAACTGCCAGACTATATGCTGCCTGCTACCTTTACCGTGCTCGATAGCATTCCACTAACTATTAACGGGAAACTTGACAGACGCGCGCTGCCAACACCAGAATTTGTTAATGCTGATAATTATGTTGCCCCGCGAAATGAGCTTGAAGAGCTGCTTTGTGATATTTGGCAAGAAGTATTGAGCGTTAAAAAAGTGGGTATTGATGATAACTTTTACCAACTCGGTGGTAACTCTATCACAGCGATTCGACTTACAGCTGCTTGCCGGGTGCAATTCAAGATAGATATTCCGCTTGCCTTGTTATTTGAGAAGAAAACAATTGAAGCATTGTCAGGCTGTTTAGATAAACTGCAGATGCTGGTTATTGCTCATGTAGAGCGAGATCAATATCCATTATCTTTTGCTCAAGAGCGGTTGTTATTTATCGAAAATTTTGAACAAGGCTCAAATGCATATCATATACCTTATTTTGTGCAATTAGCAGATGATGTCAATCTAAGCGCATTAACAGCGGCTTTTAATGTTGTTATTCACCGTCATCCAGTGCTTAACAGTGTTTATCGTCGTGATGAGCAAAATAAAGCTTACCAAGTACAGCTCGGTGCTGATATATCAATGCATATGCATGTATTAAATGAGAGTCATGAATTATTAGTCGCGGCAAAAAAAGAGATATCCCATCCTTTTGATTTAACTACTGAGCCAAGTATTCGCCTGCATTGTTATGAGAAAAATGCGCGCCAATATTTACTGATGTTATTCCACCATATCGCCTTTGATGGCTGGTCTACTACCATATTTATGGACGAATTAGCGCAAGCGTATCGTGGCTTGTGCCAAGGAGCTGTTGTAGTGCTCCCTAATCTGGATATTAGTTATGGTGATTATGCGCTCTGGCAACGTAGTTATCTGCAAGGAGAAAATTTAACCAAGTTATTAGATTTTTGGCAAACGCAATTATCAGGGTATGAGCAGCTGCAATTACCGACCGATTATCCTCGTCCTAAACAAATTAATTATCAGGGCAGAAATATAGATTTTCAGTTAGATGCCCGTTTATCGGAGCAACTGCGATCGCTTGCCAAAGCTTGTGAGACAACACTCTATACCGTGCTGCTGAGCAGTTTTTATATCAGCCTATCAGCAATGAGTGGCCAAACCGATGTATTACTTGGCACTCCCTCAGATAATCGAGATCATGCGCAAACGCAATCATTAATCGGCTTTTTTGTAAATACCTTGGTGCTGCGAGCCGATGTTCAAGCAGCAATGACAATTGAGGAATTTATTAGCCAAGTACATGGAATTGTAAGGCAAGCCAAGGCTCATCAAGAGCTTCCCTTTGAGCGCTTAGTGGATGTGTTAAATGTTGAGCGCGACGCCTCACGTCACCCTATTTTTCAAGTGATGTTTGCCATTGAATCTTTCGATACGAGTTACCAGAGCAATAATGGCCTGCCGTTTATGGCATCAGAGTTTGCAAGCTCAGATGATTTGTATCGCCCTGCAAAGTTTGATTTGAGTTTGCTTGTAGATGTCAGTCAATCGGTTATTAAGGGCTCTTTTAACTATGCACTGAGTTTGTTTAATGAAGAGACGATCAAACGCATATCAGAAATCTATCAACGAGTCTTAGTGGCTGTTGTTGCAAATCAACAGCTCCCAATCTGTGACATATCATTATTGTCAAAAATCGATAGGCATACTCTTTTACATACTTGGAATGATACCGTAGCCCACTACCCAATTGATAAAACTTTAGCGCAATTATTCGAGGAGCAGGTTGATAAAACCCCTGATAATGTCGCCTTAGTGTTTGAAGGTGAAGAATTAACCTATAGTCAGCTAAATAATAAATCTAATCAGTTGGCTTATGCGATTCGAGCGCATTATCAAAAAAATAATACTCAAGGTATTCAAGCTGATACACTAATTGGTTTATATCTAGATCGAAGCTTAGAGATGGTAATAAGTATTATTGCAGTGCTTAAAGCAGGCGGCGCTTATGTGCCGATATCACCAGAATATCCACAGCTGCGAGTACGCTTTATGTTGGACGATACACAAACTTCACTGATTATTACCCAGCCACATTATAAACAGCAATTAAATAAATGGAGCGCAAAACTCGATATTACGCCTACGCTGTTAGCCATCGATGATGTAAGTGAAAATACCTCGAGTGTTAATTTATCAGCAATTAATGGGCCGAAAGACTTGGCTTATATCATCTATACGTCCGGGACAACAGGCGCCCCAAAAGGTGTGATGATAGAACAATGTTCAGTATCTAACTTAATTATTAGTCAAACATCTTGCATGAATTTTGATGAAAGTGATGCCATTCTTTGGCTCGCTGATTATATTTTCGATGCATCTGTTGAGCAGTTATTTTTATCATTGCTCAATGGCGCCATGTTACATATTCCAACCAAGTCAGATATTAAAGATGTAGTGGTTATTAAGCAAAAAATTGTAGCGTTACGTATTACCCATTTGAATTATACCTCTAAATACTTAAACGCATTAGGCGCATTAGAAGAGCCACATTATTTAAAAAGAGTCATGTCCGCAGGGGAGAGTATTTCTGCAGAATTGGCCGCCTGTTGGGGTAATCTATTGATAAATGCTTATGGACCGACAGAATCGACCGTTATTTCCATACAAGCGCCTCAATATGGTCAAGATGGCGTGCTTAACAATATTGGTCGCCCGATAAGTAACACTCAAGTTTATGTGTTAAATGAGCAACAAAACATTGTCCCGATAGGCGCCACTGGCGAGCTTTATATCGGAGGAGCAGGCCTTGCGCGAGGTTACCTTAATCAGTCTGAGTTAACCAATGAGCGTTTTATTGATAACCCATTTGCGACAACTGATGATAAAGCTAAAGGTTATGACAGGCTTTATAAAACTGGGGATCTGGTGCGCTGGCGCCATGATGGTAATTTAGAGTATTTAGGACGTAATGATTGTCAGGTTAAAATACGCGGTTATCGTATTGAACTAGGTGAGATTGAAAGTGTATTAAGCGCATTAAAAGATGTTAAACATGCAGTAGTTGTTGACCTTGAAAAGGATGGTCATAAATACTTAGCGGCTTATTTAATAAAAGCTTCCGGCATGGCAATTGATAGTGAAATTGATATTAATATTGAGGCATGTCGCGATAGCTTATCTATTAAACTGCCAGACTACATGATACCTGCTACCTTTACTGTGCTCGATAGCATTCCACTAACCATCAACGGTAAACTTGACAGACGCGCGCTGCCAACACCAGAATTTGAAAATGCTGATAAATATATAGGCCCGCGAAATGAGCTTGAAGAGCAACTTTGTTATATTTGGCAAGAAGTGTTGAGTGTTAAAAAAGTAGGTATTGATGATAACTTTTTCCGTATTGGTGGCGATTCTATAGTAAGTATTGGGCTGGTATCTAAAATGCGTAGAGAAGGCTTTAGCTTACAAGTGAAAGATATTTTTGATGCGCCAACCGTGGCTCAGTTGAGCCGTTTATTAAACGCGCAGGCAACTCACCTAAAAATTAAAACTGAGCAGGGCGAGTTAACAGGCGCTTTTGATTTATTACCAATACAAGCTGCATTTTTTGCGCAAAAACTAGCAATGCCTCACCACTTTAATCAGTCTTTTATGATTAACATTCCAGGGGAAATAAAATACGCTGAAATTGAAAAAGCATTGCAGTCATTAACAGCGCAGCACGATATGCTACGCTGCGTATTTTTAAAAAAAGAATCTTTAAAAACAACCAGTTACCAGCAACAATATCGCGATAATATAGATGGCATGTGTGAGCCTTTATGCGCATTAAATATAGCTTATTTAAATTCTGAGGAGCTAGATGAAAAGCTTACACAATTACAAGGTAACTTTAATTATATTAAAGGCACAACATGGCATGCAGTACACTTAACAGGGCACCGTGATGGCAGCGCTCGTTTATTTTTTGCCTTCCATCATTTAATTATCGATGTCGTATCATGGCGAATAATTGCTCAAGATATTAAGCAATTATTAACAAAGCAACTATTAACAAATCAAGCACTAACAAAACAAGCATTAACAAAACAAGCATTAACAAAACAAGTACTTGCGCCTAAAGGCAGTAGTTATCGTCAATGGGTAAGAGCCGTGCAACATTATGCGTTAAATCATCAAGATGAGCGAGCATATTGGCAAGGCGTCTGTGCAGATCAGGTGGGCTTACCAGCTTTAGGCGCGGTGGCATATCATAAAGTGAGCTTATCAGTGCACCAAACAGATGTTTTATTACATCAAGCGAATCTTGGTTTTCATACGCAAATTAATGATTTATTACTTAGCGCCTTGGCAATTAGCCTTTTTGAAGTGCTTGGCAGTGATGTTAATCATGTGACACTTGAAGGCCATGGCCGAGGAGTTATCGATGCAACACTTGATGTGAGTAATACTGTTGGTTGGTTTACCAGCGAGTATCCGGTCAGGCTTGAAGTCCAGCAAACAATATCTGAGACCATCATTCAAACTAAGGAGATGTTAAGAGTTATTGCAAACAAAGGGATTGGTTATGGAGCTCTGCATCAACAACAAGCATTTACTATGAGCATGCCTAAAATAAGATTTAATTATTTAGGTCAATTAGGCGCGCAAAGTGACAATGAGGAAAGCTCGACTTGGCAGATTAGTCAAGAAGATGCAGGTCAGATGATAGCAAGTGACAACACCGATCACTTATTAGTTAATATTAATGGCGCAGTCCAAGCTGGTATATTAACGTTTAATATTGCCTTACGGTTATCAAGTGTATTAACAAAGGAATTTGAGGAGCACTTTCAAAGCGCTTTAGTTGAAGTTATTGAGCAAGCAGCGATCAAGGAAAAAAGTGGTGGTCTCAACACGTTAAGCGACTTAAAAGAAATATATTTGACCGTGAATGAAACAGCAAATGATGTCCCTATTTTTTTTCTACCGCCAGGAGGAGGAGGAGCTGAAAGTTATTTAAATAATATAATCCCCAGATTAAAAGACAAAAAAATAATTCTATTTAATAACCTATACCATGAAAGCTGTTTAAAAAATGAGAATGCTCGAAATTATTATACTTATCAAACACTCGCCACTCAATACATTAAATATATTAAGAAGATACAGCCTGTTGGGCCTTATGAATTATTTGGTTGGAGTTTTGGTGGTGTGTTAGCTTTTGAAATAGCACGGCAACTGGAAAATAATGGCGATAAGATTGCAAAAATAATTTTAATTGATCCGAACTTTCAGAATAAGGAAGCCATGAAAGATTTAGAGCAATATTGGCCGCTATTAAAAGAAAAACACACACAATATATGCTTTATTACCAGTCTCAATGTAACCATGGTAAATATCGAACAAGTGCCAAAATAGTTTTATTTAAGTTTTTAAAAGTTGATAAAATAAAGTTAGAAGATGTAGCTAAAAATACAGATGAAAAATTATTAAGTCAATTTAATGAGGCCCTTGCTTGTTCTCATAATACAACAATCGATAATCACATTAATGATTATGTGGATTGTAGTGCAATCAAAATAATACAATTAACCAGCACCCATAATACATGGATCGACAGTAGTGAAGATGTAGATTTGGTGACAAAAGTTATCATTCCAACAAAAAAAAGTTTTAATAAAAATGATATAAATAAAAAATGATTGCTTTTTTTTATGTGCTAAGTATTATCAATGGCATTCGAAGCTAATACGGTCTTATTAATAAATAAAAAATTGTGGCTGTTAAACAAAGAAAAAAAGTTAAGAAAAGTGATAAATGCTTGCGTACCATGGCCAATGAGGGGTATAAAAATAGGCAGCAGGCCATTTTAAAAAGAATTTGACACAATACTATTTTATTAAGCGCCCCTAAAAAAACTTATTTCGCATTATCACCTTACCAATGATCAAAGTTTATCGTCCAAGCTATTTCTTTTGACTAAAAAGTCAATGACTCATATTGCATTGGATAAATTTAATAAATATCAAATAAAATAGGTCGATAATGTCAAAAAAATCATTAACAAAAGAGCAAAATAATACTTTAAAGAACACAACTATTTCAAGAGAAGATCGTCATACACTTTTGCGCAGTTGCAATGATACTGATGCGCCTTACCCAATGGATAAAACTCTAGCGCAATTATTTGAGGAGCAGGTCGATAAAACGCCGAATAATATTGCCTTGGTGTTTGAAGAGGAGTCTCTTACCTATCGTCAGCTAAATAACAAAGCAAATCAATTAGCTCATGCTATTCGATCTCATTATCAAAATAATAACTCTCAAGGTATTAAGGCCGATACACTAATTGGCTTATATCTAGATCGAAGTTTAGATATGGTAATAAGTATTCTGGGCGTGCTTAAAGCAGGCGGCGCTTATGTGCCTATATCACCAGAATATCCACAGTTGCGAGTGAAGTTTATGTTTGAGGATACACAAACGTCTCTTATTATTACCCAAGCACATTATAAGCCGCAATTAAATAAGTGGACTGCAAAACTCGACCTTGTGCCAAATCTTTTAGCCATCGATGATGTGAACCAAGCAACCCCAACAGCTGATTTAACCTCGATAAACACATCAAAAGATCTAGCTTATGTTATTTATACCTCTGGTACGACCGGTCTACCAAAAGGCGTTATGATTGAGCACAAGAATGTTGTTAATTATTTATATGCGTTGACAGAACATGTTGGAGACTTATTTAATCGAGTAGATTTTTCAGCAAATTATTGTTTTGATCTTTCTATTACAACCAACTTATGTCCCTTATTGGTTGGGCGTTGTATTTATATTTTTGGCAAAAATATCTCTGATATTGAAAGTTATTTACAACACATTAGGGCAAATGAAATTGATTTTGTGAAAACAACACCAAGTCTTGCATCTGTAATTTTCGCAAACACAGAGATTAAAGTGAAAACACTTTTATTGGGTGGTGAAATCTTATCTAAGCAATGTGTTGCACAGTTATCAAACAATGTTGACGTTATTTATGATGAATACGGTCCTACAGAATCCACCGTAGGCGCATTGATTGCGAATGTACTTCCTTTAATGTCCAAGGGGATTGGTAAATCTTATTCTAATATCAAGTTATATAATTTATCACCATCATTGAGCCTACTTCCTATAGGCACGCCAGGAGAGATTTATATAGGAGGAGCAGGGCTTGCAAGGGGGTATCTCAATCAGCTTGAGTTAACCAATGAGCGTTTTATTGATAACCCATTTGCCACACCGGATGATAAAGTTAAAGGTTATGACAGGCTTTATAAAACCGGCGATCTGGTACGCTTGCTCCCTGATGGTAATTTAGAGTATTTAGGTCGTAATGATTGTCAGGTTAAAATACGCGGTTATCGTATTGAACTCGGTGAGATTGAAAGTGCATTAAGCGAATTAAAAGACGTTAAACAAGCAGTGGTTGTTGACTTTGAAAAGGATGGTCATAAATACTTAGCTGCTTATTTAATAAAAGCTTCCGGCATGGGAATTGATCTTGATATTGAAATTGATATTGAGGCATGCCGCGATAGCTTAGCGCTTAAACTGCCAGACTATATGCTGCCTACTACCTTTACCGTGCTCGATAGCATTCCATTAACCATTAACGGGAAACTGGACAGAAAATCTCTGCCAATACCAGAGTTTGTAAATGCTGATAAATATGTTGCCGCGCGAAATGAGCTTGAAGAGCAGCTTTGTAATATTTGGCAAGAAGTATTGAGCGTTAAAAAAGTTGGTATTGATGATAACTTTTTCCGCATCGGTGGCGATTCTATAGTAAGTATTGGGCTGGTCTCTAAAATGCGTAGAGAAGGCTTTAGCTTACAAGTGAAAGATATTTTTGATGCACCAACCGTGGCTCAGTTGGGCTGTTTGTTAAACTCTAAGGCGACTCGCATAAAAATTAAAACTGAGCACGGCGTGTTAACCGGCGGTTTTGATTTATTACCAATACAATCTTGGTTTTTTGTGCAAAAACTAGAAAAGCCTCAGTACTTTAATCAGGCTTTTATAATTAAAATTCCAGGGGAAATTAAATACGCTGAAATTGAACAAGCACTGCAGGCATTAACAGCGCAGCACGATATGCTGCGCTGCGTATTTTTAGAAAAAGCATCTTCAAAAACAAAGAGTTACCAGCAACAATATCGCGATAATATAGATGGCATGTGTGAGCCTTTATACGCATTAAATATAGCGGATTTAAATTCTGAGGAGCTTTGT
Source organism: uncultured Psychromonas sp. (assembly GCA_963682165.1). Lineage (GTDB taxonomy): Bacteria > Pseudomonadota > Gammaproteobacteria > Enterobacterales > Psychromonadaceae > Psychromonas. The sequence continues at coordinate 1,320,085 of OY821666.1, forward strand.
AAAAAGCTTACGCAATTACAAAGTAACTTTAATTATATTAACGGCCCGACATGGCAGGCAGCGCACTTAACTGGTCATATCGATGGTAGAGCACGTTTATTTTTTGCCTTCCATCATTTAATTATCGATGTCGTATCATGGCGAATAATTGCCCAAGATATTAAGCAATTATTAACAAAGCAACTATTAACAAAAGAAGCACTTGCACCTAAAGGCAGTAGTTATCGTCAATGGATAAGAGCCGTGCAACATTATGCGTTAAATCATCAAGATGAGCGTGCATATTGGCAAGGAGTCTGTGCAGATCAGGCGGGCTTACCCGCTTTAGGCGCGGCTGCATATCATAAAGTTAGCCTATCAGTAGAGCAAACAGATGTTTTATTACATCAAGCAAACCTTGGTTTTCATACGCAAATTAATGATTTATTACTGAGCGCCCTGGCAATTAGCCTCTTTGAAGTGCTTGGCAGTGATGTCAATCATGTGACACTTGAAGGCCACGGCCGGGAAGTTATCGATGAAACACTTGATGTGAGCAATACTGTTGGTTGGTTTACCAGCATGTATCCAGTCAGGCTTAAGGCCCAGCAAACAATATCTGCGACCATCATTCACACCAAGGAGATGTTAAGTGCCATTCCCAACAAAGGGATTGGTTATGGCGCGCTGCATCAACAACAAACATTTGCTATGACCCTGCCTAAAATAAGTTTTAATTATTTAGGTCAATTAGGCGCGCAAAGTGATAATGAGGAAAGCTCGACTTGGCAGATTAGTCAAGAAGATGCAGGTCAAATGGTAGCAAGTGAGAATTCCAATTGCTTGTTACTTGATATTAATGGTGCTGTTCAAGCTGGTATATTAACGTTTAATATTGGCTCACGGTTATCAAGTATATTAGCAAAGGCATTTGAGGCGCACTTTCACAGCGCTTTAGTTGAGGTTATTGAGCAAGCAGCTCTTAAAGCAAAAAATGGCGGAGTTAACACGCCCAGTGATTACGCTGTTAAAGGGCTATCCATTGACCATTTAGACTTTCTTGAGCGCCGCCTCACTACAAATAAAATTGTAGAGATTTTTCCTGCAAATAGTCTGCAGCAAGGCTTTATCTCACACGCGCTGCATTACCCAGAAGATGATGCTTATCGGGTGCAATTATTATTAGACTATAATGAAGCGCTTGATATAAATTGTTACCAGCAGGCGTGGAGCTTAGCCGCACAGCGCTACCCTGCGCTGCGAGCTTGTTTTGATTGGCGTGATGGTCTTGTGCAGATCATAACTGCAGATTCGAGTATTAACCTTGATAATTTCACCCTCAAGGATATCAGTCATCTACCACAAGCTGATCGCGCGCAAGAGATCATTAAAATTCAACAGCTCGATAGGAAAGTTCCTTTTGATCTATCGACACCTGGCTTAATGCGCTTTACCTTGATAAAACAACATGCAAACTTGGTGACTGTAATGCAAACAACTCATCATAGTATCAGTGATGGTTGGAGCGTCCCCCTTTTATTACAGCAAGTACATGAGTACTACAATCAGCTTGTGCTAGGCATGCAGGTGAGAATAAAGGTCGATCGCGCATTTGTTAATGCTCAGCACTACTATATTAAAGCAAAAAGCGCTGCTTTAGATCATTGGAAAAAAGCTAAAGAGCGGTTTCAGGCCGCCAATGATCTTAATTTTTTATTCACCACGCCAGTTGATTTAGCAGAGCTAAAAACAATTGCAGAGCCATGCGCGAGTGAGCTTATTATTAAGGGTGATTTATACAAGCAATTAAAACAAATGTGTCAAAATCAAGCAATAACCTTGAATGTTGCCTTACAATTTGCTTGGCATAAATTATTACATATTTACAGCGGTGATGAGCAAACGATTGTCGGCACAACCGTTGCAGGTCGCGACCTTCCCGTTGACGGTATTGAAAGTAGTGTCGGATTATATATTAATACATTGCCGCTTACGGTTGATTGGGATAATAGCATCAGCGTCTCGGCAATCTTAAATAATATCCAAAAAAGTATCGCAGAGCTTAACAGTTACAGCAATGTCTGTTTGGCCGATTTACAAGCAAATGGGCAGCGATTGTTTCATAGCCTGTTTGTTTTTGAAAATTATCCGAGCCCTATTGATACAAATACATCAGGGATAGAAAATCATTTAACGTTTCGAGCCGCTATTGAGAAAATTGATTATCCTCTTTCAGTGACGGCCTATGAGGAAAATGAGAGCTTGGTTGTCAAGCTACATTATAGCGAAGAATGGCTTCGTCAAAATCAAGCTAGGCGGTTATTAAATCAAATACAATTAATATTAGCCTCTATTGCTAAAAATACTGATCAATCACATCAACAAATCTCTTTAATGGATGATTTAGAGCGCAACACGTTGTTACATACGTGGAATGATACCGATGCGCCTTACCCAATGGATAAAACCCTAACGCAATTATTCGAGGAGCAGGTCGATAAAAACCCTGATAATATTGCCCTGGTATTTGCAGAGGAGTCTCTTACCTATCGTCAGCTAAATAACAAAGCAAATCAATTAGCTCATGCTATTCGAGCGTATTATCAAAATAAAAACTCTCAAGGTATTAAGCCCGATACACTGATTGGCTTATATCTTGATCGAAGTTTAGAGATGGTAATAAGTATTCTTGGCGTGCTTAAAGCAGGCGGCGCTTATGTGCCGATATCACCAGAATATCCACAGCTGCGAGTGCGCTTTATGCTTGAGGATACACAAACGTCTCTTATTATTACTCAGGCACATTATAAGAAGCAATTAAACAAGTGGACTGCAAAACTAGATATTACGCCTACATTGTTAGCCCTCGATGATGTAAGTGATGATAACTCAACGGTTAATTTAGCAGCAATTAATGGACCGAAAGACTTAGCCTATGTTATTTATACGTCGGGGACAACAGGCACTCCGAAAGCCGTTATGATAGAACAATGTTCAGTATCTAACTTAATTTATAGCCAAACGCACAATCTGAATATTTATGAAAGTGATGCCATTCTTTGGCTCGCTGATTATATTTTCGATGTTTCTGTTCAAGGGTTATTTTTATCATTACTTAATGGCGCTGCGCTACATATTCCGAGTCGAATGGATATTATGGATGTCGGCATTATTAGACAAAAAATTGTACTCGAGCGTATTACCCATTTAACTTATAGCGCTAACTACTTAAATACATTAGGCACAATAGCAGAGCCTCATTATTTAAGAAGAATTATTTCTGGCGGGGAGGTTATTACTAAAGAATTAACCGCCTGTTGGGGTAATTTATTGATAAACGCTTATGGACCTACTGAAACTACAGTTATTTCCATACAAGCGCCTAAATATGGTCAAGATGGCGTGCTTAACAGCATTGGTCGCCCGATAGATAACACCCAAGTTTATGTATTAAATCAGCAAGCTATGCTTGTGCCAATAGGAGCGCCTGGTGAGCTTTATATCGGTGGAGCAGGACTTGCGCGAGGTTATCTTAATCAGGAGGAGTTAACCAATGAGCGCTTTATTGAGAACCCATTTGCCACACCTGATGATAAAGCTAAAGGCTATAACAGGCTTTATAAAACTGGCGATCTGGTACGCTGGGCCCATGATGGGAATTTAGAGTATTTAGGGCGTAATGATTGTCAGGTTAAAATACGCGGTTATCGTATTGAACTAGGTGAGATTGAAAGTGCATTAAGCGCATTAAAATGCGTTAAACAAGCCGTAGTTGTTGACCGTGAAAATGATGGCAATAAATACTTAGCTGCTTATTTAATAAAAGCTTCCGGCATGGGAATTGATCTTGATATTGAAATTGATATTGAGGCATGTCGCGATAGCTTAGCGCTTAAACTGCCAGATTATATGCTGCCTGCTACCTTCACCGTGCTCGATAGCATTCCACTAACCATCAACGGTAAACTTGACAGAGGCGCGCTGCCAGCACCAGAGTTTATAAATGCTGATAAATATGTTGCCCCACGAAATACGCTTGAAAATAAGCTTTGTAATATTTGGCAAGAAGTATTGGGGGTTAAAAAAGTTGGTATTGATGATAACTTTTTTCGCATAGGTGGCGATTCTATAGTAAGTATTGGGCTGGTCTCCAAAATGCGCAGCGAAGGCTTTAGCTTACAAGTGAAAGATATTTTTGATGCGCCAACCGTTGCCCAGGTGAGTCGTTTGTTAAATGAGTCTAACACCCGCATAAAAATTAAAACTGAGCCGGGCGTGTTAACAGGCTCTTTTGATTTATTACCAATACAAGCTTGGTTTTTTGCGCAAAAACTAGCAAAGCCTCAGCACTTTAACCAAGCTTTTATTATTAACATTCCAAGAGAAATCAAATACGCTGAAATTGAAAAAGCACTGCAGGCATTAACTGCGCAGCACGATATGCTGCGTAGCGTGTTTTTAAAAAAAGCATCTTCAAAAACAAAGAGTTATCAGCAACAATACCGCGATAATATAGATGGCATGTGTGAGCCTTTATACGCATTAAATATAGCTGGTTTAAATTCTGTGGAGTTACATGAAAAGCTTACACAATTACAAAGTAACTTTAGCTATATTAAAGGTCCAACATGGCAGGCAACGCATTTAACAGGGCACCGTGATGGCAGCGCTCGTTTATTTTTTGCCTTCCATCACTTAATTATCGATGTCGTATCATGGCGAATAATTGCCCAAGATATTAAGCAACTATTAACAAAGCCATTACTATCAAAACAAGCATTAACAAAACAAGCACTAACAAAACAAGCACTAACAAAACAAGCACTAACAAAACAAGCATTAACAAAACAAGTACTTGCGCCTAAAGGCAGTAGTTATCGTCAATGGGTAAGAGCCGTGCAGCATTATGCGCTAAATAATCATTGCGAGCGGGAATATTGGCAAGGCGTCTGTGCAGATCAGGCGGGCTTACCAGCTTTAGGCACGGTTGCATATCATACAGTTAGCCTATCAGTAGAGCAAACAGATGTTTTATTACATCAAGCAAATCTTGGTTTTCATACGCAAATTAATGATTTATTACTTAGCGCTCTGGCAATTAGCCTTTTTGAAGTGCTTGGCAGTGATGTTAATCATGTGACACTTGAAGGCCATGGCCGAGAAATCATCGATGAAACACTTGATGTGAGCAATACTGTTGGTTGGTTTACCAGCATGTATCCGGTCAGGCTTGAAGCCCATAAAACAATATCTGCGACCATCATTCACACCAAGGAGATGTTAAGCGCAGTACCTCATAAAGGGATTGGTTATGGCGCTCTGCATCAACAACAAGCATTTGCTATGAGCCTGCCTAAAATAAGCTTTAATTATTTAGGTCAATTAGGAGCGCAAAGTGACAATGAAGAAAGCTCTACTTGGCAGATCAGCAAAGAAGATGCAGGTGAGATGATAGCAAGTGAAAACGATGATCACTTATTAGTTAATATTAATGGCGCAGTCCAAGCTGGTATATTAACGTTTAATATTGCCTCACGGTTATCAAGTGTATTAACAAAGGAATTTGAGGAGCACTTTCATAGCGCTTTAGTTGAGGTTATTGAGCAAGCAGCTCTTAAAGAAAAAAGTGGCGGAGTTAACACGCCCAGTGATTACGCTGTTAAAGGGCTATCCATTGACCATTTAGACTTTCTTGAGCGCCGTCTGACTACCAATAAAATTGTAGCTATTTTCCCTGCTAATAGTCTGCAGCAAGGCTTTATCTCTCACGCGCTGCATTACCCAGAAGATGATGCTTATCGTGTGCAATTACTATTAGACTATAATGAAGCGCTTGATATAAATTGTTACCAGCAAGCGTGGTGCTTAGCCTCACAGCGCTACCCTGCGCTGCGAACTTGTTTTGATTGGCGTGATGGTCTTGTGCAGATCATAACGGCAGATTCGAGTATTAACCTTGATAATTTCACCATCAAGGATATCAGTCATCTACCACAAGATGCTCGCGCGCAAGAGATCATTAAAATTCAACAGCTCGATAGAAAAGTTCCTTTTGATCTATCGACACCTGGCTTAATGCGCTTTACCACGATAAAACAACATGCAAAGTTGGTGAGTGTAATGCAGACAACTCATCATAGCATCAGTGATGGTTGGAGCGGCCCCATTTTATTACAGCAAGTACATGAGTACTACAATCAGCTTGTTGTAGGCATGCAGGTGCAAATAAAGGTCGAGCGCGCATTTGTTAATGCTCAGCACTACTATATTAAAGAAAAAAGCGCGGCTTTAGATCATTGGAAAAAAGCTAAAGAGCGGTTTCAGGCCGCCAATGATCTTAATTTTTTATTCACCACGCCAGTTGATTTAGCAGAGCTAAAAACAATTGCAGAGCCATGCTCGAGTGAGCTTATTATTAAGGGTGATTTATACAAGCAATTAAAACAAATGTGTCAAAATCAGGCAATAACCTTAAATGTTGCCGTGCAATTTGCTTGGCATAAATTATTACATATTTACAGCGGTGATGAGCAAACGATTGTCGGCACAACCGTTGCAGGTCGCGACCTTCCCGTTGACGGTATTGAAAGTAGTGTCGGATTATATATTAATACATTGCCGCTTACGGTTGATTGGGATAATAGCATCAGCGTCTCGGCAATCTTAAATAATATTCAAAAAAGTATCGCAGATATTAACAGTTACAGTCATGTCTGTTTGGCCGATTTACAAGCAAATGGGCAGCGATTGTTTCATAGCCTGTTTGTTTTTGAAAATTATCCGAGCCCTATTGATACAAATACATCAGGGATAGAAAATCATTTAACGTTTCGAGCAGCTATTGAGAAAATTGATTATCCTCTTTCAGTGACGGCCTATGAGGAAAATGAGAGCTTGGTTGTCAAGCTACATTATAGTGAAGAATGGCTTCGTCAAAATCAAGCCAGGCGGTTATTAAATCAAATACAATTGGTATTAGCCTCTATTGCTAAAAATACGGATCACTCGCATCAACAAATCTCTTTAATGGATGATTTAGAGCGCCACACGCTATTACATACTTGGAATGATACCGTAGCCACCTATCCAATGGATAAAACCATCGCGCAATTATTCGAGGAGCAGGTCGATAAGACTCCTGATAATATTGCCCTGGTGTTTGCAGAGGAGTCTCTTACCTATCGTCAGCTAAATAACAAAGCAAATCAATTAGCTCATGCTATTCGAGCGCATTATCAAAATAATAACTCTCAAGGTATTAAGCCCGATACACTGATTGGCTTATATCTGGATCGAAGTTTAGATATGGTGATAAGTATTCTTGGCGCGGTTAAAGCAGGCGGCGCTTATGTGCCGATATCGCCAGAATATCCACAGCTGCGAGTGCAATATATATTGAACGATACACAAACTTCACTTGTAATTACCCAGCAGCATTATAAGCGGCAATTAAATAATTGGATCGATGAACTAGATATTACGGCCACGCTGTTATCCCTCGATGATGTAAGTGAAAATACCTCGAGCGTTAATTTAGCCGCAATTAATGGACCGAAAGACTTGGCTTATGTCATCTATACGTCCGGGACAACAGGCACTCCGAAAGGCGTTATGATTGAACATCTGGGAGTATCTAACTTAATTATTAGTCAAACATCTTGCATAAATTTTGATGAAAGTGATGCCATTCTTTGGTTAGCTGATTATATTTTCGACGCCTCTGTTGAGCAGTTATTTTTATCATTGCTCAATGGCGCCATGCTACATATTCCAACCAAGTCAGATATTAAAGATGTAGGGGTTATTAAGCAAAAAATTGTAGCGTTATCCATTACTTATTTGCATGCCACCCCTCAATACTTAAATGCATTAGGCGCACTAGAAGAGTCACATTATTTAAAAAGAGTCATGTCTGGAGGGGAGCGTATTTCTGCAAAATTAGTCGCCTGTTGGGGTAATTTATTGATAAACGCTTATGGACCGACTGAATCGACTGTTATTTCCATACAAGCACCTCAATATGGTCAAGATGGCGTGCTTAACAGCATTGGTCGCCCGATAAATAACACCCATGCTTATGTGTTAAATCAGCAAAAAAACATTGTCCCGATAAGCGCCCCAGGCGAGCTTTATATCGGTGGTGCTGGCCTTGCAAGGGGCTATCTCAATCAACCTGAGTTAACTAGTGAGCGTTTTATTGATAACCCGTTTGCCACAACTGATGATAAAGCTAAAGGCTATAACAGGCTTTATAAAACTGGCGATCTGGTACGCTTGCTACCAGATGGCAACTTAGAATATTTAGGGCGTAATGATTGTCAGGTTAAAATACGCGGTTATCGTATTGAACTAGGTGAGATTGAAAGTGCATTAATAGCATTAAAAGATGTTAAACAAGCCGTAGTTGTTGACCTTGAAAATGAAGGTCATAAGTATCTAGCTGCTTATTTAATAAAAGCTTCCAGCATGGGAATTGATCTTGATATTGAAATTGATATTGAGGCATGTTGCGATAGCTTAGCGCTTAAACTGCCAGACTATATGCTGCCTGCTACTTTCACCGTGCTCGATAGCATTCCATTAACCATTAATGGGAAACTTGACAGACGCGCGCTGCCAACACCAGAATTTGTAAGTACTGATAAATATGTAGCCCCGCGAAATGAGCTTGAAGAGCAGCTTTGTAATATTTGGCAAGAAGTATTGAGCGTTAAAAAAGTTGGTATTGATGATAACTTTTTCCGCATTGGTGGCGATTCTATAGTAAGTATTGGGCTGGTCTCTAAAATGCGTAGAGAAGGCTTTAGCTTACAAGTGAAAGATATTTTTGATGCGTCAACTGTTGCCAAGTTGAGCCGTTTATTAAACGCACCGGCGACTCGCATAAAGATTAAAACTGAGCTGGGCGTGTTAACTGGCACTTTTGATTTATTACCAATACAAGACTCATTTTTTGAGCAAAAACTAGCAAATCCTCACCACTTTAATCAGTCTTTTATAATTAAAATTCCAGGGATAATAAAATACGCTGAAATTGAACAAGCATTGCAGGCATTAACAGCGCAGCACGATATGTTGCGCTGCGTATTTTTAGAAAAAGGATCTTCAAAAACAAAGAGTTACCAACAACAATATCGCGATAATATAGATGGCATGTGTGAGCCTTTATACGCATTAAATATAGCGGATTTAAATTCTGAGGAGCTTTGTAAAAAGCTTACGCAATTACAAAGTAACTTTAATTATATTAACGGCCCAACATGGCAGGCAGCGCACTTAACTGGTCATACCGATGGTAGAGCTCGTTTATTTTTTGCCTTCCATCATTTAATTATCGATGTCGTATCATGGCGAATAATTGCTCAAGATATTAAGCAACTATTAACAAAGTCATTACTAACAAAACAAGCACTAACAAAACAAGCACTAACAAAACAAGCACTAACAAAACAAGCACTAACAAAACAAGCACTATCAAAACAAGCATTAATAAAACAAGTACTTGCGCCTAAAGGCAGTAGTTATCGTCAATGGATAAGAGCCGTGCAGCATTATGCGTTAAATCATCAAGATGAGCGTGCATATTGGCAAGCGGCCTGTGCAGATCAGGCGGGCTTACCAGCTTTAGGCACGGTTGCATATCATAAAGTGAGCTTATCAGTGCACCAAACAGATGTTTTATTACATCAAGCAAACCTTGGTTATCATACGCAAATTAATGATTTATTACTGAGCGCCCTGGCAATTAGCCTCTTTGAAGTGCTTGGCAGTGATGTCAATCATGTGACACTTGAAGGCCACGGCCGGGAAGTTATCGATGAAACACTTGATGTGAGCAATACTGTTGGTTGGTTTACCAGCATGTATCCGGCTAGGCTTAAGGCCCAGCAAACAATATCTGCGACCATCATTCACACCAAGGAGATGTTAAGCGCGATTCCCAACAAAGGGATTGGTTATGGCGCGCTGCATAAGCAACAAGCATTTGCTATGAGCCTGCCTAAAATAAGTTTTAATTATTTAGGTCAATTAGGCGCGCGAAGCCACGATGAGGAAAGCTCGACTTGGCAGATTAGTCAAGAAGATGCAGGTCAGATGATAGCAAGTGACAACACCGAACACTTATTAGTTAATATTAATGGCGCGGTTCAAGCTGGTATATTAACGTTTAATATTGGCTCACGGTTATCAAGTCTGTTAACAGATGCATTTGAGGAGCACTTTCATAGCGCTTTAGTTGAGGTTATTGAGCAAGCAGCTCTTAAAGCAAAAAGTGGCGGAGTTAACACGCCCAGTGATTACGCTGTTAAAGGGCTATCCATTGACCATTTAGACTTTCTTGAGCGCCGCCTCACTACCAATAAAATTGTAGAGATTTTCCCTGCAAATAGTTTGCAGCAAGGCTTTATCTCACACGCGCTGCATTACCCAGAAGATGATGCTTATCGTGTGCAATTATTATTAGACTATAATGAAGCGCTTGATCTAAATTGTTACCAGCAGGCGTGGAGCTTAGCCTCACAGCGCTATCCTGCGCTGCGAGCTTGTTTTGATTGGCGTGATGGTCTTATGCAGATCATAACGGCAGATTCGAGTATTAACCTTGATAATTTTACCATCAAGGATATCAGTCATCTACCACAAGCTGCTCGCGCGCAAGAGATCATTAAAATTCAACAGCTCGATAGGAAAGTCCAGTTTGATCTATCGACGCCTGGCTTAATGCGCTTTACCCTTATAAAACAACATGCAAACTTGGTGACTGTAATGCAAACAACTCATCATAGTATCAGTGATGGTTGGAGCGGCCACATTTTATTACAGGAAGTACATGAGTACTACAATCAGCTTGTGGTCGGCATGCAGCCGCAAATAAAGGTCGAGCGCGCATTTGTGAATGCTCAGCACTACTATATTAAAGCAAAAAGCGCTGCTTTAGATCATTGGAAAAAAGCTAAAGAGCGGTTTCAGGCCGCCAATGATCTTAATTTTTTATTCACCACGCCAGTTGATTTAGCAGAGCTAAAAACAATTGCAGAGCCATGCGCGAGTGAGCTTATTATTAAGGGTGATTTATATAAGCAATTAAAACAAATGTGTCAAAATCAGGCAATAACCTTAAATGTTGCCGTGCAATTTGCTTGGCATAAATTATTACATATTTACAGCGGTGATGAGCAAACGATTGTCGGCACAACCGTTGCAGGTCGCGACCTTCCCGTTGACGGCATTGAAAGTAGTGTCGGATTATATATTAATACATTGCCGCTTACTGTTGATTGGGATAATAGCATCAGCGTCTCGGCAATCTTAAATAATATCCAAAAAAGTATCGCAGAGCTTAACAGTTACAGTAATGTCTGTTTGGCCGATTTACAATCAAATGGTCAGAGATTGTTTCATAGTCTGTTTGTTTTTGAAAATTATCCGAGGCCTATTAATACAAACACATCAGGGATAGAAAATCATTTAACGTTTCGAGCAGCTATTGAGAAAACTGATTATCCTCTTTCAGTGACGGCCTATGAGAAAAATGAAAGCTTGGTTGTCAAGCTACATTATAGCGAAGAATGGCTTCGTCAAAATCAAGCCAGGCGGTTATTAAATCAAATACAATTAATATTAGCCTCTATTGCTAAAAATACGGATCACTCGCATCAACAAATCTCTTTAATGGATGATTTAGAGCGCCACACGCTTGTACATACTTGGAATGATACCGATGCGCCTTACCCAATGGATAAAACCCTAACGCAATTATTCGAGGAGCAGGTCGATAAAAACCCTGATAATATTGCCTTGGTATTTGCAGGGGAAGAATTGACCTATATACAGATAAATAAAAAAGCTAATCAATTAGCTCATGCTATTCGAGCGTATTATCAAAATAAAAACTCTCAAGGTATTAAGCCCGATACACTGATTGGCTTATATCTTGATCGAAGTTTAGAGATGGTAATAAGTATTCTTGGCGTGCTTAAAGCAGGCGGCGCTTATGTGCCGATATCACCAGAATATCCACAGCTGCGAGTGCGCTTTATGGTTGAGGATACACAAACGTCTCTTATTATTACTCAGGCACATTATAAGAAGCAATTAAACAAGTGGACTGCAAAACTCGATATTACGCCTACATTGTTAGCCCTCGATGATGTGAGTGATGATAACTCAACGGTTAATTTAGCAGCAATTAATGGACCGAAAGACTTAGCCTATGTTATTTATACGTCGGGGACAACAGGCACTCCGAAAGCCGTTATGATAGAACAATGTTCAGTATCTAACTTAATTTATAGCCAAACGCACAATCTGAATATTTATGAAAGTGATGCCATTCTTTGGCTCGCTGATTATATTTTCGATGTTTCTGTTCAAGGGTTATTTTTATCATTACTTAATGGCGCTGCGCTACATATTCCGAGTCGAATGGATATTTTGGATGTAGGCATTATTAGACAAAAAATTGTACTCGAGCGTATTACCCATTTAACTTATAGCGCTAACTACTTAAATACATTAGGCACAATAGCAGAGCCTCATTATTTAAGAAGAATTATTTCTGGCGGGGAGGTTATTACTAAAGAATTAGCCGCCTGTTGGGGTAATTTATTGATAAACGCTTATGGACCTACTGAAACTACAGTTATTTCCATACAAGCGCCTCAATATGGTCAAGATGGCGTACTTAACAATATTGGTCGCCCGATAGATAACACCCAAGTTTATGTATTAAATCAGCAAAAAAATATTGTCCCGATAGGCGCCCCAGGCGAGCTTTATATCGGTGGTGCTGGCCTTGCAAGGGGCTATCTCAATCAACCTGAGTTAACTGGTGAGCGCTTTATTGAGAACCCATTTGCCACACCGGATGATAAAGCTAAAGGCTATAACAGGCTTTATAAAACTGGCGATCTGGTACGCTGGGCCCATGATGGGAATTTAGAGTATTTAGGGCGTAATGATTGTCAGGTTAAAATACGTGGTTATCGTATTGAACTCGGTGAGATTGAAAGCGCATTAAGCGCATTAAAAGACGTTAAACAAGCAGTGGTTGTTGACTTTGAAAAGGATGGTCATAAATACTTAGCTGCTTATTTAATAAAAGCTTCCGGCATGGGAATTGACCTTGATATTGAAATTGATATTGAGGCATGCCGCGATAGCTTAGAGCTTAAACTGCCAGATTATATGCTGCCTGCTACCTTCACCGTGCTCGATAGCATTCCACTAACCACCAACGGTAAACTTGACAGAGGCGCGCTGCCAGCACCAGAGTTTATAAATGCTGATAAATATGTTGCCCCGCAAAATGAGCTTGAAGAGCAACTTTGTAATATTTGGCAAGAAGTATTGAGCGTTAAAAAAGTGGGTATTGATGATAACTTTTTCCGCATCGGTGGCGATTCTATAGTAAGTATTGGGCTGGTCTCTAAAATGCGCAGCGAAGGCTTTAGTCTACAAGTGAAAGCTATTTTCGATGCGCCAACCGTGGCTCAGTTGAGCCGTTTGTTAAACGCGCAGGCGACTCGCATAAAAATTAAAACTGAGCAGGGCGTGTTAACAGGCTCTTTTGATTTATTACCAATACAAGACTCATTTTTTGCGCAAAAACTAGTAAATCCTCACCACTTTAACCAAGCTTTTATAATTAAAATTCCAGGAGAAATCAAATACACGGAAATTGAAAAAGCATTGCAGGTATTAACTGCAGAGCACGATATGCTGCGCTGCGTATTTTTAGAAAAAGAATCTTCAAAAACAAAGAGTTACCAGCAACAATACCGCGATAATATAGATGGCATGTGTGAGCCTTTATACGCACTAAATATAGCTGGTTTAAATTCTGTAGAGCTTGATGAAAAGCTTACACAACTACAAAGTAACTTTAGCTATATTAAAGGTCCAACATGGCAGGCAGTACACTTAACTGGTTACCTTGATGGTAGCGCTCGTTTATTTTTTGCCTTCCATCACTTAATTATCGATGTCGTATCATGGCGAATAATTGCCCAAGATATTAAGCAACTATTAACAAAGCAACTATTAGCAAAACAAGTACTTGCACCTAAAGGCAGCAGTTATCGTCAATGGGTAAGAGCCGTGCAGCGTTATGCGTTAAATCATCAAGATGAGCGTGCATATTGGCAAGGCGTCTGTGCAGATCAGGCGGGCTTACCAGCTTTAGGCACGGTTGCATATCATACAGTTAGCCTATCAGTAGAGCAAACAGATGTTTTATTACATCAAGCAAACCTTGGTTTTCATACGCAAATTAATGATTTATTACTTAGCGCTCTGGCAATTAGCCTTTTTGAAGTGCTTGGCAGTGATGTTAATCATGTGACACTTGAAGGCCATGGCCGGGAAGTCATCGATGAAACACTTGATGTGAGCAATACTGTTGGTTGGTTTACCAGCATGTATCCAGTCAGGCTTAAGGCCCATAACACAATATCTGCGACCATCATTCACACCAAGGAGATGTTAAGCGGAGTACCTCATAAAGGGATTGGGTATGGCGCGCTGCATCAACAACAAGCATTTGCTATGACCCTGCCTAAAATAAGTTTTAATTATTTAGGTCAATTAGGTGCGCAAAGTGACAATGAGGAAATCTCTACTTGGCAGATTAGTCAAGAAGATGCAGGTCAAATGATAGCAAGTGACAACGATGATCGCTTATTAGTTAATATTAATGGCGCAGTCCAAGCTGGTATATTAACGTTTAATATTGGCTCACGGTTATCAAGTATATTAACAAAGGCATTTGAGGCGCACTTTCATAGCGCTTTAGTTGAGGTTATTGAGCAGGCAACACTCAATACAAAAAATGGTGGTATTAACACGTTAAGCGACTTAAAAGAAATATATTTGACTGTGAATGAAGCAGCAAATGAGGCTCCTATTTTTTTTCTACCTCCAGGCGAAGGAGGCGCTGAAAGTTATTTAAATAATGTAATCCCCAGATTAAAAGACAAAAAAATAATTCTATTTAATAACTTCTACCATGAAAGCTATTTAAAAAATGATAATGCTCAAAATTATTATACTTTTCAAACACTTGCCTCTCAATACATTAAATATATTAAGAAGATACAGTCTAAAGGGCCTTATGAATTATTTGGTTGGAGTTTTGGTGGTGTGTTAGCTTTTGAAATAGCACGGCAACTGGAAAATAATGGCGATACGATTGCAAAAATCATTTTAGTTGATTCCTACTTTAATTATAAAAAAGCAATCAAAGCGCAATGCCATGAATTTTCACCATTAATAAACAAAAAATTACAAAAGAATATTAATGCTAAGTATCAATGTAACCATGGTAAATATCGGACAAGTGCCAAAATAGTTTTATTTAAGTTTTCAAAAGTTGACAAAATCAAGTTGGAAGATATTGCTAAAGATACAGATGAAAAATTATTGTATAAAGCCCATGAGGACCTTGCTTGTTATTACAATAAAATAATCGATAACCATATTAATGATTATGTGGATTGTAGCTCAATAAAAATAATACAATTAACGAGTACACATTATACATGGGTCGATAATAGTAAAGATGTAGATTTGGTGACAAAAGTTATCATTCCAACAAAAAAAAGTTTTAATAAAAATGATGTAAATAAAAAATAATTGCTTTTTTTTATTTATTATGTATGATCAACGACCTTCCAACCTGCGAGGCCTAATTAGTAAATAAAAACACCACTGCTGTTAAGCAAAGGGAAAAAGTTAAGAAAATTGATAAATGCTTAGGTACCATGGCAAATGAGTACTATAAATATAGGATGCAAGTCATTTATAAGAAAAATCGACACAATACTACCGTATTAATTATCACTAAAAAACTTATCTAACATTATCACTTTGTCAAAGATCAAAATGCAACGTTCAGTCTTTTTACGTATGGATAAAAATGCAATGGATTGTTTTATTGGATAAATTTAATAAATATCAAATAAAATAGGTCTAGAATGTCAAAAAAATTATTAACAAAAGAGCAAAATAATACTTTAAAGACCACAACTATTTCAAGAGAAGATCGTCATACACTTTTGCGCAGTTGCAATGATACTGATGCGCCTTACCCAATTGATAAAACCCTAGCGCAATTATTTGAAGAGCAGGTCGATAAAAACCCAAATAATATCGCCTTGGTATTTGCAGAGCAGAAGCTTACCTATCGTCAACTAAATAACAAAGCTAATCAATTAGCTCATGCTATTCGAGCGCATTATCAAAATAATAACTCTCAATATATTAAGGCCGATACGCTGATTGGCTTATATCTGGATCGAAGTTTAGAAATGGTAATAAGTATTCTTGGCGTGCTTAAAGCAGGCGGCGCTTATGTGCCAATATCACCAGAATATCCACAGTTGCGAGCGCAGTTTATGTTTGAGGATACACAAACCTCGCTGATTATTACCCAGCTACATTATAAGCAGCAATTAAATAAATGGATCGATGAACTAGATATTACGCCTACTCTGTTAGCCATCGATGATGTAAGTGATGATAACTCAACGGCTAATTTAGCAGCAATTAATGGGCCGAAAGACTTGGCTTATGTTATCTATACGTCGGGGACAACAGGCATTCCGAAAGGGGTGTTGCAATTACATACAAATGTGGTGAGCTTATTCGAATCGACTGATAAATATTTTCAATTTACGCATGAGGATAGATGGGTGCTATTTCATGAATATACTTTTGATTTTAGTGTTTGGGAGTTATGGGGTGCTTTACTCTATGGTGGACAATTAATTATACCCACAAAAAGTTTAACACAAGATACTTGTAAATTTGTACAGCTTTGCGTTACTTCGCAGGTTACTATTTTAAACCAAACACCTGCCGCTTTTTACCTATTTATCGATGAATCATTAAGCGCTGGTGCAAAGTTTCATTGCCTGCGCAATGTGATTTTTGGAGGAGATAAACTTAATTTATCTCTACTTAAACCTTGGTGGAATTGCTATGCGCAAGATGCGCCACGTCTTGTAAATATGTATGGTATTACTGAGACGACTGTACATGTCACTTATAAATCATTAAGCCCAAAAAATAATTTAAAGGCAGCAAATATAGGGAAACCTTTAAATGATTTAAAAGCATTTGTATTAAATGAACAAAAAAACATTGTTCCGATAGGCTCCTCAGGAGAGCTTTATATTGGCGGAGCAGGGCTTGCAAGGGGCTATCTCAATCAGCCTGAGTTAACCAATGAGCGTTTTATTGATAACCCGTTTGCCACAACTGAGGATAAAGCTAAAGGTTATGACAGGCTTTATAAAACTGGCGATCTGGTACGCTTGCTCCCTGACGGTAATTTAGAGTATTTAGGTCGCAATGATTGTCAGGTTAAAATACGCGGTTATCGTATTGAACTCGGTGAGATTGAAAGTGCATTAATAGCATTAAAAGACGTTAAACAAGCAGTGGTTGTTGACCTTGAAAATAATGGTCAAAAATACTTAGCTGCTTATTTAATAAAAGCTTCCAGCATTCCAATTGATATTGAAATTAATATTGATGCGTGTCGCGATAGCTTAGCGCTTAAACTGCCAGACTATATGCTGCCTGCTACCTTTACTGTGCTCGATAGCATTCCACTAACTATTAATGGGAAACTTGACAGACGTGCGCTACCACCACCAGATTTTGTCAATGCTGATAAATATATAGCCCCACGAAATAAACTTGAAGAGCTGCTTTGTGATATTTGGCAAGAAGTATTGAGCGTTAAAAAAGTGGGTATTGATGATAACTTTTACCAACTCGGTGGTAACTCTATCACAGCGATTCGACTTACAGCTGCTTGCCGGGAGCAATTCAAGATAGATATTCCGCTTGCCTTGTTATTTGAGAAGAAAACAATTAAGGCATTGTCAGGATGTTTAGATAAACTGCAGATGCTGGTTATTGCTCATGTAGAGCTAGCTCAATATCCATTATCTTTTGCTCAAGAGCGACTGTTATTTATCGAAAATTTTGAACAAGGATCCACTGCATATCATATCCCTTATTTTGTGCAATTAGCAGATGATGTCAATCTAAGGGCATTAACAGCTGCTTTTAATGTTGTTATTCAGCGTCATCCTGTACTTAACAGTGTTTATCGTAGTGATGAGCAAAATAAATCTTACCAGGTGCAGCTCGGTGCTGATATATCAATGCATATGCATGCATTAAACGACAGTCATGAATTATTAGCAGAGCTTAAAAAAGAGATATCACGCCCTTTTGATTTAACTACTGAGGCAAGTATTCGTCTGCATTGTTATGAGAAAAATGCGCGCCATTATTTACTGATGTTATTCCACCATATCGGCTTTGATGGCTGGTCTACTAACATATTGATGGACGAATTAGCGCAAGCGTATCGCGGCTTGTGTCAAGGAGTGGCGGCAATTCTCCCTAATCTGGATATCAGTTATGGTGATTATGCGCTCTGGCAACGTAGTTATCTGCAAGGAGAAAATTTAACCAAGTTATTAGATTTTTGGCAAACGCAATTATCAGGGTATGAGCAGCTGCAATTACCGACCGATTATCCTCGTCCTAAACAAATTAATTATCAGGGCAGAAATATAGATTTTCAATTAGATGCCCGTTTATCGGAGCAACTACGATCGCTTGCCAAAGCTTGTGAGACAACACTCTATACCGTGCTGCTGAGCAGTTTTTATATCAGCCTATCAGCAATGAGCGGGCAAACCGATGTATTACTTGGCACTCCCTCTGATAATCGAGATCATGCGCAAACGCAATCATTAATCGGTTTTTTTGTAAATACCTTGGTGCTGCGAGCCGATGTTCAAGCAGCAATGACAATTGATGAATTTATTACCTACGTACATGGCATTGTAACACAAGCCAAGGCTCATCAGCAGCTTCCCTTTGAGCGCTTAGTGGATGTGTTAAATGTTGAGCGAGACGCCTCACGTTACCCTATTTTTCAAGTGATGTTTGCCATTGACTCTTTCGATACGAGTAACCAGAGCAATAATGGCCTGCCGTTTATGGCATCAGAGTTTGCAAGCTCTGATGATTTTTATCGCCCTGCAAAGTTTGATTTAAGTTTGTTTGTCGATGATAGTGAAGAGGTTATTAAGGGCTCTTTTAACTATGCCCTGAGTTTGTTTAATGAAGAGACGATCACGCGCATATCAGAAATCTATCAACGAGTCTTAGTGGCTGTTGTTGCAAATCAACAGCTCCCAATCTGTGACATATCATTATTGTCAAAAATCGATAGGCATACTGTTTTACATACTTGGAATGATACCGTAGCCCACTACCCAATTGATAAAACTTTAGCGCAATTATTCGAGGAGCAGGTTGATAAAACCCCTGATAATGTCGCCTTAGTGTTTGAAGGTGAAGAATTAACCTATAGTCAGCTAAATAATAAATCTAATCAGTTGGCTTATGCGATTCGAGCGCATTATCAAAAAAATAATCCTCAAGGTATTCAAGCTGATACACTAATTGGTTTATATCTAGATCGAAGCTTAGAGATGGTAATAAGTATTATTGGAGTGCTTAAAGCAGGCGGCGCTTATGTGCCGATATCACCAGAATATCCTAAGCTGCGAGTGCAGTTTATGTTTGAGGATACACAAACCTCGCTGATTATTACCCAGCCACATTATAAACAGCAATTAAATAACTGGACTGCAAAACTCGATATTACGGCTACGCTGTTAGCCATCGATGATGTAAGTGATGATAACCCAACGGCTAATTTAGCAGCAATTAATGGGCCTAAAGACTTGGCCTATATCATCTATACGTCCGGGACAACAGGCACTCCGAAAGGCGTTATGATTGAACAATGTTCAGTATCTAACCTGATTTTTAGTCAAACATGTTGCATGAATTTTGATGAAAGTGATGCCATTCTTTGGCTCGCTGATTATATTTTCGACGCCTCTGTTGAGCAGTTATTTTTATCATTGCTCAATGGCGCCGTGCTACATATTCCGACACGAATGGATATTCTAGATGTCGGCATTATTAGACAAAAAATTGTAGAGTTACGTATTACCCATTTGAATTATACCTCTAAATACTTAAACGCATTAGGGGCACTAGAAGAGTCACATTATTTAAAAAGAGTCATGTCCGCAGGAGAGTGTATTTCTGAGAAATTAGCCGCCTGTTGGGGTAATCTATTGATAAATGCTTATGGACCGACAGAATCGACCGTTATTTCCATACAAGCGCCTAAATATGGTCAAGATGGCGTGGTCAACAATATTGGTCGGCCGATAAATAACACCCAAGTTTATGTATTAAATCAGCAAGCTATGCTTGTGCCAATAGGAGCTCCTGGTGAGCTTTATATCGGTGGAGCAGGACTTGCGCGAGGTTATCTTAATCAGGAGGATTTAACTGATGAGCGTTTTATTGATAACCCATTTGCCACACCTGATGATAAAGCTAAAGGTTATGACAGGCTTTATAAAACCGGCGATCTGGTACGCTTGCTCCCTGACGGTAATTTAGAGTATTTAGGCCGCAATGATTGTCAGGTTAAAATACGCGGTTATCGTATTGAACTCGGTGAAATTGAAAGTGCATTAATAGTATTAAAAGACGTTAAACAAGCCGTAGTTATTGATCTTGAAAATGATGGCCATAAATACTTAGCAGCCTATTTAATAAAAGCTTCTGGCATTCCAATTGATATTGATAAATGCCGAGATAGCCTAGCGCTTAAACTGCCAGATTATATGCTGCCTGCTACCTTTACCGTGCTCGATAGCATTCCATTAACCATTAATGGGAAACTTGACAGACGCGCGCTGCCAGCACCAGACTTTGTCAGTGCAGATAATTATGTTGCCCCGCGAAATGAACTTGAAGAGCTGCTTTGTGATATTTGGCAAGAAGTACTGAGTGTTAAAAAAGTTGGTATTGCTGATAACTTTTACCAACTCGGTGGGAACTCTATCACAGCGATTCGACTTACTGCGGCTTGCCGGGAGCAATTCAAGATAGATATTCCGCTCGCCTTGTTATTTGCAAAGAAAACTATTATGGCATTGTCAGGATGTTTAGATAAACTGCAGATGCTGGTTATTGCTCATGTAGAGCGAGATCAATATCCATTATCTTTTGCTCAAGAGCGATTGTTATTTATCGAAAATTTTGAACAAGGCTCAAATGCATATCATATCCCTTATTTTGTGCAATTAGCAGATGATGTCAATCTAAGCGCATTAACAGCGGCTTTTAATGTTGTAATTCAGCGTCATCCTGTGCTTAACAGTGTTTATCGTCGTGATGAGCAAAATAAATCTTACCAGGTGCAGCTCGGTGGCGATATCCCAATGCATATGTATGCATTAGATGAGAGCCATGAATTATTAGTTGCGGCAAAAAAAGAGATATCCAGTCCTTTTGATTTAACTACTGAGGCAAGTATTCGCCTGCATTGTTATGCGAAAAATGCGCGCCAATATTTACTGATGTTATTCCACCATATCGCCTTTGATGGTTGGTCTACTACCATATTTATGGACGAATTAGCGCAAGCGTATCGCGGCTTGTGTCAAGGAACGGCGGCAATTCTCCCTAATCTGGATATCAGTTATGGAGATTATGCGCTCTGGCAACGTAGCTATCTTCAAGGAGAAAATTTAACCAAATTATTAGATTTTTGGCAGCAGCAATTATCAGGGTATGAGCAGCTGCAATTACCGGCAGATTATCCTCGTCCTAAACAAATTAATTATCAGGGCAGAAATATAGATTTTCAATTAGATGCTCGTTTATCGGAGCAACTGCGATCGCTTGCCAAAGCTCGTGAGACAACACTCTATACCGTGCTGCTGAGCAGTTTTTATGTCAGCCTATCAGCAATGAGCGGCCAAACAGATGTATTACTTGGCACTCCATCTGATAATCGAGATCATGCGCAAACGCAATCATTAATCGGTTTTTTTGTAAATACCTTGGTGCTGCGAGCCGATGTTCAAGCAACAATGACAATTGAGGAATTTATTAGCCAAGTGCATGGCATTGTCAGACAAGCCAAGGCTCATCAGGAGCTTCCCTTTGAGCGCTTGGTAGATGTGTTAAAGGTTGATCGAGACGCCTCACGTCACCCTATTTTTCAAGTGATGTTTGCCATTGAATCTTCCGATACGAGTTACCAGAGCAATAATGGCCTGCCGTTTATGTCATCAGAGTTTGCAAGCTCAGATGATTTTTATCGTCCTGCAAAGTTTGATTTGAGTTTGCTTGTCGATGTCAGTCAACCAGTTATTAAGGGCTCTTTTAACTATGCACTGAGTTTGTTTAATGAGGGGACGATCAAACGCATATCAGAGCTATATCAACGAGTCTTAGTGGCTGTTGTTGCAAATCAGCAGCTCCCAATCTGTGACATATCATTATTGTCAAAAATCGATAGGCATACTCTTTTACATACTTGTAATGATACCGTAGCCCCCTACCCAATGGATAAAACTCTAGCGCAATTATTCGAGGAGCAGGTCGATAAAACACCAAATAATATAGCCATAGTGTTTGAAGGGGAAGAATTAACCTATATACAGTTAAATAATAAAGCAAACCAGTTGGCTCATGCTATTCGAGCGCATTATCAAAAGAATAACTATTATGGTATTAAAGCCGATACGCTGATTGGCTTATATCTTGATCGAAGTTTAGATATGGTAATAAGTATTCTTGGCGCGGTTAAAGCAGGCGGCGCTTATGTGCCAATATCACCAGAATATCCACAGTTGCGAGTGCAATATATATTGGGCGATACACAAACTTCACTGATTATTACCCAGCCACATTATAAGCAGCAATTAAACAAGTGGAGCTCAAAACTCGATATTACGCCAGCGCTGTTAGCCCTCGATGATGTATGTGATGATAACCCAATAGTTAATTTAGAACCCATTAGTACATCAAAAGATTTAGCCTATGTGATTTATACCTCTGGTACAACAGGCACTCCTAAAGGCGTTATGATTGAACAATGTTCAGTATCTAACCTAATTTTTAGTCAAACATGTTGCATGAATTTTGATGAAAATGATGCCATTCTTTGGCTCGCTGATTATATTTTCGATGCATCTGTTGAGCAGTTATTTTTATCATTGCTCAATGGCGGCGTGCTACATATTCCGACACGAATGGATATTGTAGATGTCGGCATTATTAGACAAAAAATTGTAG
Organism: uncultured Psychromonas sp.; assembly: GCA_963682165.1. GTDB lineage: Bacteria > Pseudomonadota > Gammaproteobacteria > Enterobacterales > Psychromonadaceae > Psychromonas. The sequence goes on from OY821666.1 coordinate 1,343,269, forward strand.
AGTTAGGTATTACCCATTTGCATTATACCTCTAAATACTTAAACGCATTAGGGGCACTAGAAGAGCCTCATTATTTAAAAAAAGTTATTTCTGGCGGTGAGGCTATTACTAAAGAGTTAGTCGCCTGTTGGGGGAGGCTATTAATGAATTCTTATGGTCCTACAGAATCTACCGTTACTGTAATACAAGCAATTGACTATGTTCAAAATAGTACAATTAACTCTATTGGTCGTCCGATAAATAACACTCAAGTTTATGTATTAAATAAGCAAGATATGCTTGTGCCGATAGGAGCGCCTGGTGAGCTTTATATAGGAGGAGCAGGGCTTGCAAGGGGCTATCTTAATCAGGAGGAGTTAACTGGTGAGCATTTTATTGATAACCCGTTTGCCACAACTGATGATAAAGCTAAAGGTTATGACAGGCTTTATAAAACCGGCGATCTGGTACGCTTGCTCCCTGACGGTAACTTAGAATATTTAGGGCGTAATGATTGTCAGGTTAAAATACGCGGTTATCGTATTGAACTAGGTGAGATTGAAAGTGCATTAAGCGCATTAAAAGATGTTAAACATGCAGTAGTTGTTGACCTTGAAAAGGATGGTCATAAATATCTAGCTGCCTATTTAATAAAAGCTTCCAGCATGGTAAGTGATATTGATATTGATATTGATATTGAAGCATGTCGCGATAGCTTAGCGCTTAAACTGCCAGACTATATGCTGCCTGCTACCTTCACCGTGCTCGATAGCATTCCACTAACTATTAATGGGAAACTTGACAAACGCGCGCTGCCAACACCAGAATTTGTAAGTGCTGATAAATATGTTGCCCCGCGAAATGAGCTTGAAGAGCAGCTTTGTGATATTTGGCAAGAAGTATTGAGCGTTAAAAAAGTGGGTATTGCTGATAACTTTTTTGGTATTGGTGGGAACTCTATCACAGCGATTCGACTTACTGCTGCTTGCCGGGAGCAATTCAAGATAGATATTCCGCTCGCCTTGTTATTTGAGAAGAAAACAATTAAGGCATTGTCAGGATGTTTAGATAAACTGCAGATGCTGGTTATTGCTCATGTAGAGCGAGATCAATATCCATTATCTTTTGCTCAAGAGCGGTTGTTATTTATCGAAAATTTTGAACAAGGCTCAAATGCATATCATATCCCTTATTTTGTGCAATTAGCAGATGATGTCAATCTAAGCGCATTAACCGCAGCTTTTAATGTTGTTATTCACCGTCATCCAGTGCTTAATAGTGTTTATCGTAGTGATGAGCAAAATAAATCTTACCAGGTGCAGCTCGGTGGCGATATCCCAATGCATATGCATGCATTAACCGAGAGTCATGAATTATTAGCAGAGCTTAAAAAAGAGATATCCCGTCCTTTTGATTTAACTACTGAGGCAAGTATTCGCCTGCATTGTTATGAGAAAAATGCGCGCCACTATTTACTGATGTTATTCCACCATATCGCCTTTGATGGCTGGTCTACTAACATATTTATGGACGAATTAGCGCAAGCGTATCGCGGCTTGTGCCAAGGAACGGCGGCAATTCTCCCTAATCTGGATATCAGTTATGGAGATTATGCGCTCTGGCAACGTAGTTATCTGCAAGGAGAAAATCTGACCAAGTTATTAGATTTTTGGCAGCAGCAATTATCAGGGTATGAGCAGTTGCAATTACCGACCGATTATCCTCGTCCTAAACAAATTAATTATCAGGGCAGAAATATAGATTTTCAATTAGATGCTCGTTTATCGGAGCAACTGCGAACGCTTGCAAAAGCTCGTGATACAACACTCTATACCGTGTTGCTGAGCTGTTTTTATATCAGCCTATCAGCAATGAGCGGCCAAACCGATGTATTACTTGGCACTCCATCTGATAATAGAGATCATGCACAAACGCAATCATTAATCGGCTTTTTTGTAAATACCTTGGTGCTTCGAGCCGATGTTCAAGCAACAATGACAATTGAGGAATTTATTAGCCAAGTGCATGGCATTGTAACACAAGCCAAGGCTCATCAAGCGCTTCCCTTTGAGCGCTTAGTAGATGTGTTAAATGTTGAGCGAGATGCCTCACGTCATCCTATTTTTCAAGTGATGTTTGCCATTGACTCTTTCGATACGAGTTACCAGAGCAAAAATGACCTGCCGTTTATGGCATCAGAGTTTGCAAGCTCTGATGATTTTTATCGCCCTGCAAAGTTTGATTTAAGTTTGCTTGTCGATGATAGTGAAGCGGTTATTAAGGGCTCTTTTAACTATGCACTGAGTTTGTTTAATGAAGAGACAATCAAACGCATATCAGAAATCTATCAACGAGTCTTAGTGGCTGTTGTTGCAAATCAACAGCTCCCAATCGGTGAAATATCATTATTGTCAAAAATCGATAGGCATACTCTTTTACATACGTGGAATGATACTGATGCGCCTTATCCAATGGATAAAACTCTAGCGCAATTATTCGAGGAGCAGGTCGATAAGACTCCTGATAATATTGCCCTGGTGTTTGAAGAGGAGTCTCTTACCTATCGTCAGCTAAATAACAAAGCAAATCAATTAGCTCATGCTATTCGAGCGCATTATCAAAATAATAACTCTCAAGGTATTAAGCCCGATACACTGATTGGCTTATATCTGGATCGAAGTTTAGATATGGTAATAAGTATTATTGCAGTGCTTAAAGCAGGCGGCGCTTATGTGCCGATATCGCCAGAATATCCACAGCTGCGAGCGCGCTTTATGTTGGACGATACACAAACTTCACTTGTAATTACCCAGCAGCATTATAAGCGGCAATTAAATAATTGGATCAATGAACTAGATATTACGGCCACGCTGTTATCCCTCGATGATGTAAGTGAAAATACCTCGAGCGTTAATTTAGCCGCAATTAATGGACCGAAAGACTTGGCTTATGTCATCTATACGTCCGGGACAACAGGCACTCCGAAAGGCGTTATGATTGAACATCTGGGAGTATCTAACTTAATTATTAGTCAAACATCTTGCATAAATTTTGATGAAAGTGATGCCATTCTTTGGTTAGCTGATTATATTTTCGACGCCTCTGTTGAGCAGTTATTTTTATCATTGCTCAATGGCGCCATGCTACATATTCCAACCAAGTCAGATATTAAAGATGTAGGGGTTATTAAGCAAAAAATTGTAGCGTTATCCATTACTTATTTGCATGCCACCCCTCAATACTTAAGCACATTAGGCGCACTAGAAGAGTCACATTATTTAAAAAGAGTCATGTCTGGAGGGGAGCGTATTTCTGCAAAATTAGTCGCCTGTTGGGGGGCGCTATTGACAAACGCTTATGGGCCGACAGAAGCGGCCGTTATTTCCATACAAGCGCCTAAATATGGTCAAGATGGCGTGCTTAACAGCATTGGTCGCCCGATAAATAACACCCAAATTTATGTGGTAAATGAACAAAAAAACATTGTTCCGATAGGCGCCCCAGGAGATCTTTATATAGGAGGAGCAGGACTTGCAAGGGGCTATCTCAATCAACATGAGTTAACCAATGAACGTTTTATTGAGAACCCATTTGCCACACCTGATGATAAAGCTAAAGGCTATAACAGGCTTTATAAAACTGGCGATCTGGTACGCTGGGCCCATGATGGGAATTTAGAGTATTTAGGGCGTAATGATTGTCAGGTTAAAATACGCGGTTATCGTATTGAACTAGGTGAGATTGAAAGTGCATTAAGCGCATTAAAATGCGTTAAACAAGCCGTAGTTGTTGACCGTGAAAATGATGGCAATAAATACTTAGCTGCTTATTTAATAAAAGCTTCCGGCATGGGAATTGATCTTGATATTGAAATTGATATTGAGGCATGTCGCGATAGCTTAGCGCTTAAACTGCCAGATTATATGCTGCCTGCTACCTTCACCGTGCTCGATAGCATTCCACTAACCATCAACGGTAAACTTGACAGAGGCGCGCTGCCAGCACCAGAGTTTATAAATGCTGATAAATATGTTGCCCCACGAAATACGCTTGAAAATAAGCTTTGTAATATTTGGCAAGAAGTATTGGGGGTTAAAAAAGTTGGTATTGATGATAACTTTTTTCGCATAGGTGGCGATTCTATAGTAAGTATTGGGCTGGTCTCCAAAATGCGCAGCGAAGGCTTTAGCTTACAAGTGAAAGATATTTTTGATGCGCCAACCGTTGCCCAGGTGAGTCGTTTGTTAAATGAGTCTAACACCCGCATAAAAATTAAAACTGAGCCGGGCGTGTTAACAGGCTCTTTTGATTTATTACCAATACAAGCTTGGTTTTTTGCGCAAAAACTAGCAAAGCCTCAGCACTTTAACCAAGCTTTTATTATTAACATTCCAAGAGAAATCAAATACGCTGAAATTGAAAAAGCACTGCAGGCATTAACTGCGCAGCACGATATGCTGCGTAGCGTGTTTTTAAAAAAAGCATCTTCAAAAACAAAGAGTTATCAGCAACAATACCGCGATAATATAGATGGCATGTGTGAGCCTTTATACGCATTAAATATAGCTGGTTTAAATTCTGTGGAGTTACATGAAAAGCTTACACAATTACAAAGTAACTTTAGCTATATTAAAGGTCCAACATGGCAGGCAACGCATTTAACAGGGCACCGTGATGGCAGCGCTCGTTTATTTTTTGCCTTCCATCACTTAATTATCGATGTCGTATCATGGCGAATAATTGCCCAAGATATTAAGCAACTATTAACAAAGCCATTACTATCAAAACAAGCATTAACAAAACAAGCACTAACAAAACAAGCACTAACAAAACAAGCACTAACAAAACAAGCATTAACAAAACAAGTACTTGCGCCTAAAGGCAGTAGTTATCGTCAATGGGTAAGAGCCGTGCAGCATTATGCGCTAAATAATCATTGCGAGCGGGAATATTGGCAAGGCGTCTGTGCAGATCAGGCGGGCTTACCAGCTTTAGGCACGGTTGCATATCATACAGTTAGCCTATCAGTAGAGCAAACAGATGTTTTATTACATCAAGCAAATCTTGGTTTTCATACGCAAATTAATGATTTATTACTTAGCGCTCTGGCAATTAGCCTTTTTGAAGTGCTTGGCAGTGATGTTAATCATGTGACACTTGAAGGCCATGGCCGAGAAATCATCGATGAAACACTTGATGTGAGCAATACTGTTGGTTGGTTTACCAGCATGTATCCGGTCAGGCTTGAAGCCCATAAAACAATATCTGCGACCATCATTCACACCAAGGAGATGTTAAGCGCAGTACCTCATAAAGGGATTGGTTATGGCGCTCTGCATCAACAACAAGCATTTGCTATGAGCCTGCCTAAAATAAGCTTTAATTATTTAGGTCAATTAGGAGCGCAAAGTGACAATGAAGAAAGCTCTACTTGGCAGATCAGCAAAGAAGATGCAGGTGAGATGATAGCAAGTGAAAACGATGATCACTTATTAGTTAATATTAATGGCGCAGTCCAAGCTGGTATATTAACGTTTAATATTGCCTCACGGTTATCAAGTGTATTAACAAAGGAATTTGAGGAGCACTTTCATAGCGCTTTAGTTGAGGTTATTGAGCAAGCAGCTCTTAAAGAAAAAAGTGGCGGAGTTAACACGCCCAGTGATTACGCTGTTAAAGGGCTATCCATTGACCATTTAGACTTTCTTGAGCGCCGTCTGACTACCAATAAAATTGTAGCTATTTTCCCTGCTAATAGTCTGCAGCAAGGCTTTATCTCTCACGCGCTGCATTACCCAGAAGATGATGCTTATCGTGTGCAATTACTATTAGACTATAATGAAGCGCTTGATATAAATTGTTACCAGCAAGCGTGGTGCTTAGCCTCACAGCGCTACCCTGCGCTGCGAACTTGTTTTGATTGGCGTGATGGTCTTGTGCAGATCATAACGGCAGATTCGAGTATTAACCTTGATAATTTCACCATCAAGGATATCAGTCATCTACCACAAGATGCTCGCGCGCAAGAGATCATTAAAATTCAACAGCTCGATAGAAAAGTTCCTTTTGATCTATCGACACCTGGCTTAATGCGCTTTACCACGATAAAACAACATGCAAAGTTGGTGAGTGTAATGCAGACAACTCATCATAGCATCAGTGATGGTTGGAGCGGCCCCATTTTATTACAGCAAGTACATGAGTACTACAATCAGCTTGTTGTAGGCATGCAGGTGCAAATAAAGGTCGAGCGCGCATTTGTTAATGCTCAGCACTACTATATTAAAGAAAAAAGCGCGGCTTTAGATCATTGGAAAAAAGCTAAAGAGCGGTTTCAGGCCGCCAATGATCTTAATTTTTTATTCACCACGCCAGTTGATTTAGCAGAGCTAAAAACAATTGCAGAGCCATGCTCGAGTGAGCTTATTATTAAGGGTGATTTATACAAGCAATTAAAACAAATGTGTCAAAATCAGGCAATAACCTTAAATGTTGCCGTGCAATTTGCTTGGCATAAATTATTACATATTTACAGCGGTGATGAGCAAACGATTGTCGGCACAACCGTTGCAGGTCGCGACCTTCCCGTTGACGGTATTGAAAGTAGTGTCGGATTATATATTAATACATTGCCGCTTACGGTTGATTGGGATAATAGCATCAGCGTCTCGGCAATCTTAAATAATATTCAAAAAAGTATCGCAGATATTAACAGTTACAGTCATGTCTGTTTGGCCGATTTACAAGCAAATGGGCAGCGATTGTTTCATAGCCTGTTTGTTTTTGAAAATTATCCGAGCCCTATTGATACAAATACATCAGGGATAGAAAATCATTTAACGTTTCGAGCAGCTATTGAGAAAATTGATTATCCTCTTTCAGTGACGGCCTATGAGGAAAATGAGAGCTTGGTTGTCAAGCTACATTATAGTGAAGAATGGCTTCGTCAAAATCAAGCCAGGCGGTTATTAAATCAAATACAATTGGTATTAGCCTCTATTGCTAAAAATACGGATCACTCGCATCAACAAATCTCTTTAATGGATGATTTAGAGCGCCACACGCTATTACATACTTGGAATGATACCGTAGCCACCTATCCAATGGATAAAACCATCGCGCAATTATTCGAGGAGCAGGTCGATAAGACTCCTGATAATATTGCCCTGGTGTTTGCAGAGGAGTCTCTTACCTATCGTCAGCTAAATAACAAAGCAAATCAATTAGCTCATGCTATTCGAGCGCATTATCAAAATAATAACTCTCAAGGTATTAAGCCCGATACACTGATTGGCTTATATCTGGATCGAAGTTTAGATATGGTGATAAGTATTCTTGGCGCGGTTAAAGCAGGCGGCGCTTATGTGCCGATATCGCCAGAATATCCACAGCTGCGAGTGCAATATATATTGAACGATACACAAACTTCACTTGTAATTACCCAGCAGCATTATAAGCGGCAATTAAATAATTGGATCGATGAACTAGATATTACGGCCACGCTGTTATCCCTCGATGATGTAAGTGAAAATACCTCGAGCGTTAATTTAGCCGCAATTAATGGACCGAAAGACTTGGCTTATGTCATCTATACGTCCGGGACAACAGGCACTCCGAAAGGCGTTATGATTGAACATCTGGGAGTATCTAACTTAATTATTAGTCAAACATGTTGCATAAATTTTGATGAAAGTGATGCCATTCTTTGGTTAGCTGATTATATTTTCGACGCCTCTGTTGAGCAGTTATTTTTATCATTGCTCAATGGCGCCATGCTACATATTCCAACCAAGTCAGATATTAAAGATGTAGGGGTTATTAAGCAAAAAATTGTAGCGTTATCCATTACTTATTTGCATGCCACCCCTCAATACTTAAATGCATTAGGCGCACTAGAAGAGTCACATTATTTAAAAAGAGTCATGTCTGGAGGGGAGCGTATTTCTGCAAAATTAGTCGCCTGTTGGGGTAATTTATTGATAAACGCTTATGGACCGACTGAATCGACTGTTATTTCCATACAAGCACCTCAATATGGTCAAGATGGCGTGCTTAACAGCATTGGTCGCCCGATAAATAACACCCATGCTTATGTGTTAAATCAGCAAAAAAACATTGTCCCGATAAGCGCCCCAGGCGAGCTTTATATCGGTGGTGCTGGCCTTGCAAGGGGCTATCTCAATCAACCTGAGTTAACTAGTGAGCGTTTTATTGATAACCCGTTTGCCACAACTGATGATAAAGCTAAAGGCTATAACAGGCTTTATAAAACTGGCGATCTGGTACGCTTGCTACCAGATGGCAACTTAGAATATTTAGGGCGTAATGATTGTCAGGTTAAAATACGCGGTTATCGTATTGAACTAGGTGAGATTGAAAGTGCATTAATAGCATTAAAAGATGTTAAACAAGCCGTAGTTGTTGACCTTGAAAATGAAGGTCATAAGTATCTAGCTGCTTATTTAATAAAAGCTTCCAGCATGGGAATTGATCTTGATATTGAAATTGATATTGAGGCATGTTACGATAGCTTAGCGCTTAAACTGCCAGACTATATGCTGCCTGCTACTTTCACCGTGCTCGATAGCATTCCATTAACCATTAATGGGAAACTTGACAGACGCGCGCTGCCAACACCAGAATTTGTAAGTACTGATAAATATGTAGCCCCGCGAAATGAGCTTGAAGAGCAGCTTTGTAATATTTGGCAAGAAGTATTGAGCGTTAAAAAAGTTGGTATTGATGATAACTTTTTCCGCATTGGTGGCGATTCTATAGTAAGTATTGGGCTGGTCTCTAAAATGCGTAGAGAAGGCTTTAGCTTACAAGTGAAAGATATTTTTGATGCGTCAACTGTTGCCAAGTTGAGCCGTTTATTAAACGCACCGGCGACTCGCATAAAGATTAAAACTGAGCTGGGCGTGTTAACCGGCACTTTTGATTTATTACCAATACAAGACTCATTTTTTGCGAAAAAAATAGAAAATCCTCACCACTTTAACCAGACTTTTATAATTAAAATTCCAGGAGAAATCAAATACGCTGAAATTGAAAAAGCATTGCAGGTATTAACAGCGCAGCACGATATGTTGCGCTGCGTATTTTTAGAAAAAGCCTCTTCAAAAACAAAGAGTTACCAGCAACAATACCGCGACAATATAGATGGCATGAGTGAGCCGTTATACGCACTAAATATAGCGGATTTAAATTCTGTAGAGCTAGATAAAAAGCTTACACAACTACAAAGTAACTTTAACTATCTTAAAGGCCCAACATGGCAGGCAGCGCACTTAACTGGTCATATCGATGGCAGCGCTCGTTTATTTTTTGCCTTCCATCACTTAATTATCGATGTCGTATCATGGCGAATAATTGCCCAAGATATTAAGCAACTATTAACAAAGCAACTATTAACAAAGCAACTACTAACAAAACAAGTACTAACAAAACAAGCACTTCCACCTAAAGGCAGTAGTTATCGTCAATGGGTAAGAGCCGTGCAGCATTATGCGTTAAATAATCAAGATGAGCGTGCATATTGGCAAGCGGCCTGTGCAGATCAGGCGGGCTTACCAGCTTTAGGCACGGTTGGATATCATAAAGTGAGCTTATCAGTGCACCAAACAGATGTTTTATTACATCAAGCAAATTTTGGTTTTCATACGCAAATTAATGATTTATTACTAAGCGCCCTGGCAATTAGCCTCTTTGAAGTGCTTGGCAGTGATGTTAATCATGTGACACTTGAAGGCCATGGCCGGGAAGTTATCGATGCAACACTTGATGTGAGCAATACTGTTGGTTGGTTTACCAGCATGTATCCGGTCAGGCTTAAGGCGCATAACACAATATCAGCGACCATCATTCACACCAAGGAGATGTTAAGCGCAGTACCTCATAAAGGGAGTGGTTATGGCGCTCTGCATCAACAACAAGCATTTGCTATGAAGCTGCCTAAAATAAGCTTTAATTATTTAGGTCAATTAGGCGCGCAAAGTGACAATGAGGAAAGCTCTACTTGGCAGATTAGCCAAGAAGATGCAGGTCAAATGATAGCAAGTGACAACACCGATCACTTATTAGTTAATATTAATGGCGCGGTTCAAGCTGGTATATTAACGTTTAATATTGCCTCACGGTTATCAAGTGTATTAACAGATGCATTTGAGGAGCACTTTCATAGCGCTTTAGTTGAGGTTATTGAGCAAGCAGCTCTTAAAGCAAAAAATGGCGGAGTTAACACGCCCAGTGATTACGCTGTTAAAGGGCTATCCATTGACCATTTAGACTTTTTTGAGCGCCGTCTGACTACCAATAAAATTGCAGAGATTTTCCCTGCAAATAGCTTGCAGCAAGGCTTTATATCTCATCATTTGCATTACCCAGAAGATGATGCTTATCGAGTGCAATTATTATTAGACTATAATGAAGCGCTTGATCTAAATTGTTACCAGCAGGCGTGGAGCTTAGCCTCACAGCGCTATCCTGCGCTGCGAGCTTGTTTTGATTGGCGTGATGGTCTTGTGCAGATCATAACGGCAGATTCGAGTATTAACCTTGATAATTTCACCATCAAGGATATCAGTCATCTACCACAAGCTGCTCGCGCGCAAGAGATCATTAAAATTCAAAAGCTCGATAGAAAAGTTCCTTTTGATCTATCGACACCTGGCTTAATGCGCTTTACCCTTATAAAACAACATGCAAAGTTGGTGACTGTAATGCAAACAACTCATCATAGTATCAGTGATGGTTGGAGCGGCCCTATTTTATTACAGCAAGTACATGAGTACTACAATCAGCTTGTGGTAGGCATGCAGGTGCAAATAAAGGTCGAGCGCGCATTTGTTAATGCTCAGCACTACTATATTAAAGCAAAAAGCGCCGCGACAAAACACTGGAAAAAAGCTAAAGAGCGGTTTCAGGGCGCCAATGATCTTAATTTTTTATTCACCACGGCAGTTGATTTAGCGCAGCTAAAAACAATTGCAGAGCCATGCGCGAGTGAGCTTATTATTAAGGGTGATTTATACAAGCAATTAAAACAAATGTGTCAAAATCAGGCAATAACCTTAAATGTTGCCTTGCAATTTGCTTGGCATAAATTATTACATATTTATAGCGGTGATGAGCAAACGATTGTCGGCACAACCGTCTCAGGTCGCGACCTTCCCGTTGACGGCATTGAAAGTAGTGTCGGATTATATATTAATACATTGCCACTTACTGTTGATTGGGATAATAGCATCAGTGTCTCGGCAATCTTAAACAATATTCAAAAAAGTATCGCAGAGCTGAACAGTTACAGTAATGTCTGTTTGGCAGATTTACAAACAAATGGTCAGAGACTTTTTCATAGCCTGTTTGTTTTTGAAAATTATCCTAGCCCTATTGATACAAATACATCAGGGATAGAAAATCATTTAACGTTTCGAGCCGCTATTGAGAAAACTGATTATCCTCTTTCAGTGACGGCCTATGAGAAAAATGAAAGCTTGGTTGTCAAGCTACATTATAGCGAAGAATGGCTTCGTCAAAATCAAGCCAGGCGGTTATTAAATCAAATACAATTAATATTAGCCTCTATTGCTAAAAATACGGATCACTCGCATCAACAAATCTCTTTAATGGATGATTTAGAGCGCCACACGCTTGTACATACTTGGAATGATACCGATGCGCCTTACCCAATGGATAAAACCCTAACGCAATTATTCGAGGAGCAGGTCGATAAAAACCCTGATAATATTGCCTTGGTATTTGAAGGAAAAGAATTAACCTATCGTCAATTAAATGAAATCGCTAATCAATTAGCTTATGCTATTCGAGCGCATTATCAAAAGAATAACTCTCAAGGTATTCAGGCTGATACGCTGATTGGCTTATATCTGGATCGAAGTTTAGAGATGGTGATAAGTATTCTTGGCGTGCTTAAAGCAGGCGGCGCTTATGTGCCGATATCGCCAGAATATCCACAGCTGCGAGTGCGCTTTATGCTTGAGGATACACAAACTTCACTTGTAATTACTCAGCCACATTACAAGCAGCAACTAAATAATTGGATCGGTGAACTCGATATTACGCCTACGCTGTTCGCCATGGATGATGTAAGTGATGATAACCCAATAGTTAATTTAGAACCAATTAGTACATCAAAAGACTTAGCCTATGTCATCTATACGTCTGGGACAACAGGCAAGCCAAAAGGCGTTATGGTTCAACATTCAGGAGTTGTTAACAGAATAGTTTGGATGCAGCAAAAATATCCATTATCTAGCTCAAGCCGTGTTCTTCAAAAAACGCCCTATATCTTTGATGTGTCGATATGGGAATTATTATGGGGTAATTTAACAGGCGCTACCATTATTATAGCGGCACCAGAGATTCATAAAGAGCCAGAGAAGTTAAATGAATTGATCATAAAGTCTGGCGTAACGACTCTACATTTTGTGCCATCAATGTTTGCATCTTTTTGTGATTATTTGCAGCAGTTGCAGCTTTCGTTCCCTAAAAATGTACAACAGGTATTTTGCAGTGGTGAAGCGTTAACCGTTAGTCATGTCGATAGGTTTATAAAAACAAATCATGACAGCACTTTATTAACTAACCTTTACGGACCCACTGAAGCTTCTATTGAGGTTACTTATTTTGATATTATTGAGTCGACTAATAAATTCATCCCGATTGGTCGTCCGATAAATAACACTCAAGTTTATGTGTTAAATCAGCAAAAAAACATTGTCCCGATAGGCGCCCCTGGAGAGCTTTATATCGGTGGTGCTGGCCTTGCAAGGGGCTATCTCAATCAGTATGAGTTAACTGGTGAGCGTTTTATTGATAACCCGTTTGCCACAACTGATGATAAAGCTAAAGGCTATGACAGGCTTTATAAAACCGGCGATCTGGTACGCTGGCGCGATGATGGTAATTTAGAGTATTTAGGTCGCAATGATTGTCAGGTTAAAATACGCGGTTATCGTATTGAACTAGGTGAGATTGAAAGTGCATTAATAGCATTAAAATGCGTTAAACAAGCCGTAGTTGTTGACCTTGAAAATGATGGCAATAAATATATCGCAGCTTATCTAATAAAAGCTTCCGGCATGGGAATTGATATTGATATTGATATTGATATTGAGGCATGTCGCGATAGCCTAGCGCTTAAACTGCCAGACTATATGCTGCCTGCTACCTTTACCGTGCTCGATAGCATTCCTCTAACCATTAACGGTAAACTGGACAGAAACTCTCTGCCAACACCAGAGTTTGTTAATGCTGATAATTATGTTGCCCCGCGAAATGAGCTTGAAGAGCAACTTTGTCATATTTGGCAAGAAGTGTTGAGCGTTAAAAGAGTAGGTATTGCTGATAACTTTTTTGGTATTGGTGGGAACTCTATCACAGCGATTCGACTGACCGCTGCTTGCCGCCAGCAATTCAAGATAGATATTCCGCTTGCCTTGTTATTTGAGAAGAAAACAATTGAAGCATTGTCAGGCTGTTTAGATAAACTGCAGATGCTGGTTATTGCTCATGTAGAGCTAGCTCAATATCCATTATCTTTTGCTCAAGAGCGGTTGTTATTTATCGAAAATTTTGAACAAGGCTCAAATGCATATCATATACCTTATTTTGTGCAATTAGCAGATGATGTCAATCTAAGCGCATTAACAGCGGCTTTTAATGTTGTTATTCACCGTCATCCAGTGCTTAACAGTGTTTATCGTCGTGATGAGCAAAATAAAGCTTACCAGGTACAGCTAGGTGCTGATATATCAATGCATATGCATGCATTAAATGACAGCCATGAATTATTAGCAGAGCTTAAAAAAGAGATATCACGCCCTTTTGATTTAACTACTGAGGCAAGTATTCGTCTGCATTGTTATGAGAAAAATGCGCGCCATTATTTACTGATGTTATTCCACCATATCGGCTTTGATGGCTGGTCTACTAACATATTGATGGACGAATTAGCGCAAGCGTATCGCGGCTTGTGTCAAGGAGTGGCGGCAATTCTCCCTAATCTGGATATCAGTTATGGTGATTATGCGCTCTGGCAACGTAGTTATCTGCAAGGAGAAAATTTAACCAAGTTATTAGATTTTTGGCAAACGCAATTATCAGGGTATGAGCAGCTGCAATTACCGGCCGATTATCCTCGTCCTAAACAAATTAATTATCAGGGCAGAAATATAGATTTTCAATTAGATGCCCGTTTATCGGAGCAACTGCGAACGCTTGCCAAAGCTTGTGAGACAACACTCTATACCGTGTTGTTGAGCAGTTTTTATATCAGCCTATCAGCAATGAGCGGCCAAACCGATGTATTACTCGGCACTCCATCTGATAATCGAGATCATGCGCAAACGCAATCATTAATCGGCTTTTTTGTAAATAGCTTGGTGCTTCGAGCCGATGTTCAAGCAACAATGACAATTGAGGAATTTATTAGCCAAGTGCATGGCATTGTAAGACAAGCCAAGGCTCATCAAGAGCTTCCCTTTGAGCGCTTAGTGGATGTGTTAAATGTTGAGCGCGACGGCTCTCGTCACCCTATTTTTCAAGTGATGTTTGCCATTGAATCTTTAGATACGAGTTACCATAGCAATAATGACCTGCCGTTTATGGCATCAGAGTTTGCAAGCTCAGATGATTTTTATCGTCCTGCAAAGTTTGATTTGAGTTTGCTTGTCGATGTCAGTCAACCAGTTATTAAGGGCTCTTTTAACTATGCACTGAGTTTGTTTAATGAGGGGACGATCAAGCGCATATCAGAGCTATATCAACGAGTCTTAGTGGCTGTTGTTGCAAATCAGCAGCTCCCAATCTGTGACATATCATTATTGTCAAAAATCGATAGGCATACTCTTTTACATACGTGGAATGATACGACTGCATCCTACCCAGTGGATAAAACCCTAGTGCAATTATTCGAGGAGCAGGTCGATAAAAACCCTGATAATATTGCCTTAGTGTTTGAAGGTGAAGAATTAACCTATAGTCAGCTAAATAATAAAGCTAATCAATTAGCTCATGCTATTCGAGCGCATTATCAAAAGAATAACTCTCAAGGTATTAAAGCCGATACACTCATTGGCTTATATCTAGATCGAAGTTTAGAGATGGTAATAAGTATTCTTGGCGTGCTTAAAGCAGGCGGCGCTTATGTGCCGATATCACCAGAATATCCACAGCTGCGAGTGCGCTTTATGCTTGAGGATACACAAACGTCTCTTATTATTACTCAGGCACATTATAAGAAGCAATTAAACAAGTGGACTCCAAAACTCGATATTACGCCTACATTGTTAGCCATCGATGATGTGAGTGATGATAACTCAACGGTTAATTTAGCAGCAATTAATGGACCGAAAGACTTGGCTTATATCATCTATACGTCCGGGACAACAGGCACCCCAAAAGGTGTGATGATAGAACAATGTTCAGTATCTAACTTAATTATTAGTCAAACATCTTGCATGAATTTTGATGAAAGTGATGCCATTCTTTGGCTCGCTGATTATATTTTCGATGCATCTGTTGAGCAGTTATTTTTATCATTGCTCAATGGCGCCATGTTACATATTCCAACCAAGTCAGATATTAAAGATGTAGTGGTTATTAAGCAAAAAATTGTAGCGTTACGTATTACCCATTTGAATTATACCTCTAAATACTTAAACGCATTAGGCGCATTAGAAGAGCCACATTATTTAAAAAGAGTCATGTCCGCAGGGGAGAGTATTTCTGCAGAATTGGCCGCCTGTTGGGGTAATCTATTGATAAATGCTTATGGACCGACAGAATCGACCGTTATTTCCATACAAGCGCCTAAATATGGTCAAGATGGCGTGCTTAACAATATTGGTCGCCCGATAAGTAACACTCAAGTTTATGTGTTAAATGAGCAACAAAACATTGTCCCGATAGGCGTCACTGGCGAGCTTTATATAGGAGGAGCAGGACTTGCGCGAGGTTATCTTAATCAGGATGAGTTAACTAGTGAGCGTTTTATTGATAACCCATTTGCCACACCTGATGATAAAGCTAAAGGTTATGACAGGCTTTATAAAACTGGAGATCTGGTACGCTGGCGCCCAGATGGTAACTTAGAGTATTTAGGGCGTAATGATTGTCAGGTTAAAATACGCGGTTATCGTATTGAACTAGGTGAGATTGAAAGTGTATTAAGCGCATTAAAAGATGTTAAACATGCAGTAGTTGTTGACCTTGAAAAGGATGGTCATAAATACTTAGCTGCTTATTTAATAAAAGCTTCTGGCATGGGAATTGATATTGAAATTGATATTGAAATTGATATTGAAATTGATATTGAGGCATGCCGCGATAGCTTAGCGCTTAAACTGCCAGATTATATGCTGCCTGCTACCTTCACCGTGCTCGATAGCATTCCACTAACCATCAACGGTAAACTTGACAGAGGCGCGCTGCCAGCACCAGAGTTTATAAATGCTGATAAATATGTTGCCCCGCAAAATGAGCTTGAAGAGCAACTTTGTAATATTTGGCAAGAAGTATTGAGCGTTAAAAGAGTGGGTATTGATGATAACTTTTTCCGTATTGGTGGCGATTCGATAGTAAGTATTGGGCTGGTCTCCAAAATGCGCAGCGAAGGCTTTAGCTTACAAGTGAAAGATATTTTTGATGCGCCAACCGTTGCCCAGTTGAGCCGTTTGTTAAACGAGCAACAAACTTGCTTAAAGATTAAAACTGAGCATGGCGTGTTAACAGGCTCTTTTGATTTATTACCAATACAAGACTCATTTTTTGCGCAAAAATTAGCAAATCCTCAGCACTTTAACCAGGCTTTTATAATTAAAATTCCAGGGGAAATCAAATACGCTGAAATTGAACAAGCATTGCAGGTATTAACTGACCAGCACGATATGCTGCGCTGCGTATTTTTAGAAAAAGCATCTTCAAAAACAAAGAGTTACCAGCAACAATATCGCGATAATATAGATGGCATGTGTGAGCCTTTATACGCTTTGAATATAGCGGATTTAAATTCTGAGGAGCTACATGAAAAGCTTACACAACTACAAAGTAACTTTAATTATATTAATGGCCCAACATGGCATGCAGTACACTTAACAGGGCACATCGATGGTAGAGCACGTTTATTTTTTTCCTTCCATCATTTAATTATCGATGTCGTATCATGGCGAATAATTGCCCAAGATATTAAGCAACTATTAACAAAGCAACTATTAACAAAGCCATTACTATCAAAACAAGCATTAATAAAACAAGTACTTGCGCCTAAAGGCAGTAGTTATCGTCAATGGATAAGAGCCGTGCAGCATTATGCGTTAAATCATCAAGATGAGCGTGCATATTGGCAAGCGGCCTGTGCAGATCAGGCGGGCTTACCAGCTTTAGGCACGGTTGCATATCATAAAGTGAGCTTATCAGTGCACCAAACAGATGTTTTATTACATCAAGCAAACCTTGGTTATCATACGCAAATTAATGATTTATTACTGAGCGCCCTGGCAATTAGCCTCTTTGAAGTGCTTGGCAGTGATGTCAATCATGTGACACTTGAAGGCCACGGCCGGGAAGTTATCGATGAAACACTTGATGTGAGCAATACTGTTGGTTGGTTTACCAGCATGTATCCGGCTAGGCTTAAGGCCCAGCAAACAATATCTGCGACCATCATTCACACCAAGGAGATGTTAAGCGCGATTCCCAACAAAGGGATTGGTTATGGCGCGCTGCATAAGCAACAAGCATTTGCTATGAGCCTGCCTAAAATAAGTTTTAATTATTTAGGTCAATTAGGCGCGCGAAGCCACGATGAGGAAAGCTCGACTTGGCAGATTAGTCAAGAAGATGCAGGTCAGATGATAGCAAGTGACAACACCGAACACTTATTAGTTAATATTAATGGCGCGGTTCAAGCTGGTATATTAACGTTTAATATTGGCTCACGGTTATCAAGTCTGTTAACAGATGCATTTGAGGAGCACTTTCATAGCGCTTTAGTTGAGGTTATTGAGCAAGCAGCTCTTAAAGCAAAAAGTGGCGGAGTTAACACGCCCAGTGATTACGCTGTTAAAGGGCTATCCATTGACCATTTAGACTTTCTTGAGCGCCGCCTCACTACCAATAAAATTGTAGAGATTTTCCCTGCAAATAGTTTGCAGCAAGGCTTTATCTCACACGCGCTGCATTACCCAGAAGATGATGCTTATCGTGTGCAATTATTATTAGACTATAATGAAGCGCTTGATCTAAATTGTTACCAGCAGGCGTGGAGCTTAGCCTCACAGCGCTATCCTGCGCTGCGAGCTTGTTTTGATTGGCGTGATGGTCTTATGCAGATCATAACGGCAGATTCGAGTATTAACCTTGATAATTTCACCATCAAGGATATCAGTCATCTACCACAAGATGCTCGCGCGCAAGAGATCATTAAAATTCAACAGCTCGATAGAAAAGTTCCTTTTGATCTATCGACACCTGGCTTAATGCGCTTTACCATGATAAAACAACATGCAAAGTTGGTGAGTGTAATGCAGACAACTCATCATAGTATCAGTGATGGTTGGAGCGGCCCCATTTTATTACAGCAAGTACATGAGTACTACAATCAGCTTGTTGTAGGCATGCAGGTGCAAATAAAGGTCGAGCGCGCATTTGTTAATGCTCAGCACTACTATATTAAAGAAAAAAGCGCTGCTTTAGATCATTGGAAAAAAGCTAAAGAGCGGTTTCAGGCCGCCAATGATCTTAATTTTTTATTCACCACGCCAGTTGATTTAGCAGAGCTAAAAACAATTGCAGAGCCATGCGCGAGTGAGCTTATTATTAAGGGTGATTTATACAAGCAATTAAAACAAATGTGTCAAAATCAGGCAATAACCTTAAATGTTGCCGTGCAATTTGCTTGGCATAAATTATTACATATTTACAGCGGTGATGAGCAAACGATTGTCGGCACAACCGTTGCAGGTCGCGACCTTCCCGTTGACGGTATTGAAAGTAGTGTCGGATTATATATTAATACATTGCCGCTTACGGTTGATTGGGATAATAGCATCAGCGTCTCGGCAATCTTAAATAATATCCAAAAAAGTATCGCAGAGATTAACAGTTACAGTCATGTCTGTTTGGCCGATTTACAAGCAAATGGGCAGCGATTGTTTCATAGCCTGTTTGTTTTTGAAAATTATCCGAGCCCTATTGATACAAATACATCAGGGATAGAAAATCATTTAACGTTTCGAGCAGCTATTGAGAAAATTGATTATCCTCTTTCAGTGACGGCCTATGAGGAAAATGAGAGCTTGGTTGTCAAGCTACATTATAGTGAAGAATGGCTTCGTCAAAATCAAGCCAGGCGGTTATTAAATCAAATACAATTGGTATTAGCCTCTATTGCTAAAAATACTGATCAATCACATCAACAAATCTCTTTAATGGATGATTTAGAGCGCCACACGCTATTACATACTTGGAATGATACCGTAGCGACCTATCCAATGGATAAAACCATCGCGCAATTATTCGAGGAGCAGGTAGATAAAAACCCTGATAATATTGCCCTGGTATTTGCAGAGCAGAAGCTTACCTATAGTCAGTTAAATCAGAAAGCTAATCAATTAGCTCATGCTATTCGAGCGCATTATCAAAAGAATAACTATTATGGTATTAAAGCTGATACACTGATTGGCTTATATCTGGATCGAAGTTTAGAAATGGTAATAAGTATTCTTGGAGTGCTTAAAGCTGGTGGCGCTTATGTGCCAATATCGCCAGAATATCCACAGCTGCGAGCGCAGTATATATTGAACGATACACAAACTTCACTGATTATTACCCAGCCACATTATAAGCAGCAATTAAATAACTGGAGCTCAAAACTCGATATTACGCCTACATTGTTAGCCCTCGATGATGTGAGTGATGATAACTCAACGGTTAATTTAGCAGCAATTAATGGACCGAAAGACTTAGCCTATGTTATTTATACGTCGGGGACAACAGGCACTCCGAAAGCCGTTATGATAGAACAATGTTCAGTATCTAACTTAATTTATAGCCAAACGCACAATCTGAATATTTATGAAAGTGATGCCATTCTTTGGCTCGCTGATTATATTTTCGATGTTTCTGTTCAAGGGTTATTTTTATCATTACTTAATGGCGCTGCGCTACATATTCCGAGTCGAATGGATATTTTGGATGTAGGCATTATTAGACAAAAAATTGTACTCGAGCGTATTACCCATTTAACTTATAGCGCTAACTACTTAAATACATTAGGCACAATAGCAGAGCCTCATTATTTAAGAAGAATTATTTCTGGCGGGGAGGTTATTACTAAAGAATTAGCCGCCTGTTGGGGTAATTTATTGATAAACGCTTATGGACCTACTGAAACTACAGTTATTTCCATACAAGCGCCTCAATATGGTCAAGATGGCGTACTTAACAATATTGGTCGCCCGATAGATAACACCCAAGTTTATGTATTAAATCAGCAAAAAAATATTGTCCCGATAGGCGCCCCAGGCGAGCTTTATATCGGTGGTGCTGGCCTTGCAAGGGGCTATCTCAATCAACCTGAGTTAACTGGTGAGCGCTTTATTGAGAACCCATTTGCCACACCGGATGATAAAGCTAAAGGCTATAACAGGCTTTATAAAACTGGCGATCTGGTACGCTGGGCCCATGATGGGAATTTAGAGTATTTAGGGCGTAATGATTGTCAGGTTAAAATACGTGGTTATCGTATTGAACTCGGTGAGATTGAAAGCGCATTAAGCGCATTAAAAGACGTTAAACAAGCAGTGGTTGTTGACTTTGAAAAGGATGGTCATAAATACTTAGCTGCTTATTTAATAAAAGCTTCCGGCATGGGAATTGACCTTGATATTGAAATTGATATTGAGGCATGCCGCGATAGCTTAGCGCTTAAACTGCCAGACTATATGCTGCCTGCGACCTTCACCGTGCTCGATAGCATTCCACTAACCATCAACGGTAAACTTGACAGACGCGCGCTGCCAACACCAGAGTTTGTAAGTGCTGATAAATATGTTGCCCCGCGAAATGAGCTTGAAGAGCAGCTTTGTAATATTTGGCAAGAAGTATTGAGCGTTAAAAGAGTGGGTATTGATGATAACTTTTTCCGTATTGGTGGCGATTCGATAGTAAGTATTGGGCTGGTCTCCAAAATGCGCAGCGAAGGCTTTAGCTTACAAGTGAAAGATATTTTTGATGCGCCAACCGTTGCCCAAGTGAGCCGTTTGTTAAACGAGCAACAAACTTGCTTAAAGATTAAAACTGAGCATGGCGTGTTAACAGGCGCTTTTGATTTATTACCAATACAATCTTGGTTTTTTGCGCAAAAACTAGCAAATCCTCAGCACTTTAACCAGGCTTTTATAATTAAAATTCCAGGGGAAATCAAATACGCTGAAATTGAACAAGCATTGCAGGTATTAACAGCGCAGCACGATATGCTGCGCTGCGTATTTTTAAAAAAAGCATCTTCAAAAACAAAGAGTTATCAGCAACAATACCGCGATAATATAGATGGCATGTGTGAGCCTTTATACGCACTAAATATAGCAGATTTAAATTCTGGGGCGCTTTGTAAAAAGCTTACACAACTACAAAGTAACTTTAATTATATTAACGGCCCAACATGGCAGGCAGCGCACTTAACTGGTCATATCGATGGCAGCGCTCGTTTATTTTTTGCCTTCCATCACTTAATTATCGATGTCGTATCATGGCGAATAATTGCCCAAGATATTAAGCAACTATTAACAAAGCAACTATTAACAAAGCCATTACTATCAAAACAAGCATTAACAAAACAAGCATTAACAAAACAAGCATTAACAAAACAAGCATTAACAAAACAAGCATTAACAAAACAAGCACTTCCCCCTAAAGGCAGTAGTTATCGTCAATGGGTAAGAGCCGTGCAGCATTATGCGTTAAATCATCAAGATGAGCGTGCATATTGGCAAGGCGTCTGTGCCGATCAGGCGGGCTTACCAGCTTTAGGCGCTGTTGCATATTATAAAGTGAGCTTATCAGTGCACCAAACAGATGTTTTATTACATCAAGCAAATTTTGGTTTTCATACGCAAATTAATGATTTATTACTAAGCGCCCTGGCAATTAGCCTCTTTGAAGTGCTTGGCAGTGATGTTAATCATGTGACACTTGAAGGCCATGGCCGGGAAGTTATCGATGCAACACTTGATGTGAGCAATACTGTTGGTTGGTTTACCAGCATGTATCCGGTCAGGCTTGAAGCCCATAACACAATATCTGCGACCATAATTCAAACCAAGGAGATGTTAAGCGCAGTACCTCATAAAGGGATTGGTTATGGCGCGCTGCATAAGCAACAAGCATTTGCTATGAGTCTGCCTAAAATAATCTTTAATTATTTAGGTCAATTAGGCGCGCAAAGTGACAATGAGGAAAGCTCAAATTGGCAGGTTAGCCAAGAAGATGCAGGTCAAATGATAGCCAATGACAACACCGATCACTTATTAGTTAATATTAATGGCGCGGTTCAAGCTGGTATATTAACGTTTAATATTGCCTCACGGTTATCAAGTGTATTAACAAAGGAATTTGAGGCGCACTTTCATAGCGCTTTAGTTGAGGTTATTGAGCAAGCAGCTCTTAAAGCAAAAAGTGGCGGAGTTAACACGCCCAGTGATTACGCTGTTAAAGGGCTATCCATTGACCATTTAGACTTTCTTGAGCGCCGCCTCACTACCAATAAAATTGCAGCGATTTTCCCTGCTAATAGTTTGCAGCAAGGCTTTATATCTCATCATTTGCATTACCCAGAAGATGATGCTTATCGTGTGCAATTATTATTAGACTATAATGAAGCGCTTGATCTAAATTGTTACCAGCAGGCGTGGAGCTTAGCCTCACTGCGCTATCCTGCGCTGCGAGCTTGTTTTGATTGGCGTGATGGTCTTGTGCAGATCATAACTGCAGATTCGAGTATTAACCTTGATAATTTCACCCTCAAGGATATCAGTCATCTACCACAAGCTGCTCGCGCGCAGGAGATCATTAAAATTCAACAGCTCGATAGGAAAGTCCAGTTTGATCTATCGACGCCTGGCTTAATGCGCTTTACCTTGATAAAACAACATGCAAACTTGGTGAGTGTAATGCAAACAACTCATCATAGTATCAGTGATGGTTGGAGCGGCCCCATTTTATTACAGCAGGTGCATGAGTACTACAATCAGCTTGTGCTAGGCATGCAGGTGCAAATAAAGGTCGAGTGCGCATTTGTTAATGCTCAGCACTACTATATTAAAGCAAAAAGCGCTGCTTTAGATCATTGGAAAAAAGCTAAAGAGCGGTTTCAGGCGGCCAATGATCTTAATTTTTTATTCACCACGCCAGTTGATTTAGCGCAGCTAAAAACAATTGCAGAGCCATGCGCGAGTGAGCTTATTATTAAGGGTGATTTATACAAGCAGTTAAAGCAAATGTGTCGAAATCAAGCAATAACCTTAAATGTTGCCGTGCAATTTGCCTGGCATAAATTATTACATATTTATAGCGGTGATGAGCAAACGATTGTCGGCACAACAGTCTCAGGTCGCGACCTTCCCGTTGACGGCATTGAAAGTAGTGTCGGATTATATATTAATACTCTGCCACTTACGGTTGATTGGGATAATAGCATCAGCGTCTCGGCAATCTTAAATAATATCCAAAAAAGTATCGCAGAGCTTAACAGTTACAGTAATGTCTGTTTGGCAGATTTACAAGCAAATGGGCAGCGATTGTTTCATAGCCTGTTTGTTTTTGAAAATTATCCGAGCCCTATTGATACAAATACATCAGGGATAGAAAATCATTTAACGTTTCGAGCAGATATTGAGAAAACTGATTATCCTCTTTCAGTGACGGCCTATGAGAAAAATGAAAGCTTGGTTGTCAAGCTACATTATAGTGACGAATGGCTTTGTCAAAATCAAGCCAGGCGGTTATTAAATCAAATACAATTAATATTAGCCTCTATTGCTAAAAATACGACTCAATCACACACACAAATCTCTTTAATAGATGATTTAGAGCGCCGCATGCTGTTACATACTTGGAATGATACCGATGCGCCCTACCCAATGGATAAAACCCTAACGCAATTATTCGAAGCGCAGGTCGATAAAACTCCTGATAATGTCGCCCTAGTATTTGAGGAGGAGTCTCTTACCTATCGTCAATTAAATGAAATCGCTAACCAGTTAGCTCATGCTATTCGAGCGTATTATCAAAATAAAAACTCTCAAGGTATTAAGCCCGATACACTGATTGGCTTATATCTGGATCGAAGTTTAGATATGGTAATAAGTATTCTTGGCGTGCTTAAAGCAGGCGGCGCTTATGTGCCAATATCACCAGAATATCCACAGCTGCGAGTGCAATATATATTGAACGATACACAAACTTCTCTGATTATTACCCAGCCACATTATAAGCAGCAATTAAACAAGTGGAGCTCAAACCTCGAGATTATGCCAGCGCTATTAGCCATCGATGATGTAAGTGATGATAACCCAACGGCTAATTTAGAACCCATTAGTACATCAAAAGACTTAGCCTATGTGATTTATACATCTGGGACAACAGGCACCCCGAAAGGCGTTATGGTTCAACATTCAGGAGTCATTAACAGAATAGTTTGGATGCAGCAAAAATACCCATTATCGAGCTCAAGCCGTGTTCTTCAAAAAACACCCTATATCTTTGATGTGTCGGTATGGGAATTATTATGGGGTAATTTAACAGGCGCTGCCATTATTATAGCGGCACCAGAGATTCATAAAGAGCCAGATAAATTAAATGAATTGATCATTAAGTCTGGGGTAACGACTCTACATTTTGTGCCATCAATGTTTGCATCTTTTTGTGATTATTTGCAGCAGTTGCAGCTTTCGTTTCCTAAAAATGTACAACAGGTATTTTGCAGTGGCGAAGCGTTAACCGTTAGTCATGTCGATAGGTTTATAAAAACAAATCATGACAGCACTTTATTAACTAACTTTTATGGACCAACTGAAGCTTCTATTGAGGTTACTTATTTTGATATTATTGAGTCCGCAAATAAATTCATCCCGATTGGTCGCCCGATAAGCAACACTCAAGTTTATGTGTTAAATAAGCAAGATATGCTTGTGCCGATAGGCGCCACAGGCGAGCTTTATATCGGTGGCGCTGGCCTTGCAAGGGGCTATCTCAATCAACCTGAGTTAACTAGTGAGCGTTTTATTGATAACCCATTTGCCACAACTGATGATAAAGTTAAAGGCTATGACAGGCTTTATAAAACTGGCGATCTGGTACGCTTGCTACCAGATGGTAACTTAGAATATTTAGGGCGTAATGATTGTCAGGTTAAAATACGCGGTTATCGTATTGAACTGGGTGAAATTGAAAGTGCATTAAGCTCATTAAAAGACGTTAAACAAGCCGTAGTTATTGATCTTGAAAATGATGGCCATAAATACTTAGCAGCCTATTTAATAAAAGCTTCTGGCATTCCAATTGATATTGATAAATGCCGAGATAGCCTAGCGCTTAAACTGCCAGATTATATGCTGCCTTCTACCTTCACCGTGCTCGATAGTATTCCACTAACCATAAACGGGAAACTTGACAGACGCGCGCTACCACCACCATATTTTGTCAGTGCTGACAAATATGTTGCCCCGCGAAATGAGCTTGAAGAGCAACTTTGTAATATTTGGCAAGAAGTGTTGGGAGTTAAAAGAGTAGGCATTGATGATAACTTTTTTCGCATTGGTGGCGATTCTATAGTAAGTATTGGGCTGGTCTCTAAAATGCGCAGAGAAGGCTTTAGCTTACAAGTGAAAGATATTTTTGATGCTCCAACCGTTGCCAAGCTGAGTCGTTTGTTAAACGCGCAGGCGACTCACCTAAAAATTAAAACTGAGCAGGGCGAGTTAACAGGCGCTTTTGATTTATTACCAATACAAGCTGCATTTTTTGCGCAAAAACTAGCAATGCCTCACCACTTTAATCAGTCTTTTATGATTAACATTCTAGGGGAAATTAAATACGCTGAAATTGAAAAAGCATTGCAGTCATTAACTGCGCAGCACGATATGCTACGCTGCGTATTTTTAAAAAAAGAACCTTTAAAAACAACTAGTTACCAACAACAATGCCGCGATAATATAGATGGCATGTGTGAGCCTTTATGCGCATTAAATATAGCTTATTTAAATTCTGAGGAGCTAGATGAAAAGCTTACACAATTACAAAGTAACTTTAATTATATTAAAGGCCCAACATGGCATGCAGTACACTTAACCGGTTATCCCGATGGCAGCGCTCGTTTATTTTTTGCCTTCCATCACTTAATTATCGATGTTGTGTCATGGCGAATAATTGCTCAAGATATTAAGCAGCTATTAGCAGGGCAAGCACTTCCCCCTAAAGGCAGCAGTTATCGTCAATGGGTAAGAGCCGTGCAGCATTATGCGTTAAATCATCAAGATGAGCGTGCATATTGGCAAGGAGTCTGTGCAGATCAGGCGGGCTTGCCAGCTTTAGGCACGGTTGCATATCATACAGTTAGCCTATCAGTAGAGCAAACAGATGTTTTATTACATCAAGCAAACCTTGGTTTTCATACGCAAATTAATGATTTATTACTTAGCGCTCTGGCAATTAGCCTTTTTGAAGTGCTTGGCAGTGATGTTAATCATGTGACACTTGAAGGCCATGGCCGGGAAGTCATCGATGAAACGCTTGATGTGAGCAATACTGTTGGTTGGTTTACCAGCGCGTATCCGGTCAGGCTTGAAGTCCAGCAAACAATATCTGAGACCATCATTCAAACTAAGGAGATGTTAAGAGTTATTGCAAACAAAGGGATTGGTTATGGAGCTCTGCATCAACAACAAGCATTTACTATGAGCATGCCTAAAATAAGATTTAATTATTTAGGTCAATTAGGCGCGCAAAGTGACAATGAGGAAAGCTCGACTTGGCAGATTAGTCAAGAAGATGCAGGTCAGATGATAGCAAGTGACAACACCGATCACTTATTAGTTAATATTAATGGAGCAGTCCAAAATGGTATATTAGAGTTTAATATTGCCTCACGGTTATCAAGTATATTAACAGATGCATTTGAGGAGCACTTTCAAAGCGCTTTAGTTGAAGTTATCCAGCAGGCAACACTCAATACAAAAAATGGTGGTATTAACACGTTAAGCGACTTAAGCGAAATATATTTGACCGTGAATGAAGCATCAAATGAGGCTCCTATTTTTTTTCTACCGCCAGGAGGAGGAGGAGCTGAAAGTTATTTAAATAATATAATCCCCAAATTAAAAGACAAAAAAATAATTCTATTTAATAACTTATATCATGAAAGCTGTTTAAAAAACGAGAATGCTCAAAATTATTATACTTATCAAACACTCGCCACTCAATACATTAAATATATTAAGAAGATACAGCCTGTTGGGCCTTATGAATTATTTGGTTGGAGTTTTGGTGGTGTGTTAGCTTTTGAAATAGCACGGCAACTGGAAAATAATGGCGATAAGATTGCAAAAATAATTTTAATTGATCCGAACTTTCAGAATAAGGAAGCCATGAAAGATTTAGAGCAATATTGGCCGCTATTAAAAGAAAAACACACACAAGATATGCTTCATTACCAGTCTCAATGTAACCATGGTAAATATATAACAAGCGCACCGATATTTTTATTTAAATTTTTAAAAGTTGATAAAATAAAGTTAGAAGATGTAGCTAAAAATACAGATGAAAAATTATTAAGTCAATTTAATGAGGCCCTTGCTTGTTTTCATAATACAACAATCGATAATCACATTAATGATTATGTGGATTGTAGTGCAATCAAAATAATACAATTAACCAGCACCCATAATACATGGATCGACAGTAGTGAAGATGTAGATTTGGTGACAAAAGTTATCATTCCAACAAAAAAAAAGTTTTAATAAAAATGATATAAATAAAAAATGATTGCTTTTTTTTATGTGCTAAGTATTATCAATGGCATTCGAAGCTAATACTGTCTTATTAATAAATAAAAAATTGTGGCTGTTAAACAAAGAAAAAAAGTTAATAAAAGTGATAAATGCTTGCGTACACTTGGCAAATTAGAGATATAGAAATAGGCTGCAGGCCATTTTAAAAAGAATTTGACACAATACTATTTTATTAAGCGCCACTAAAAAAACTTATCTCACATTATCACTTTGTCAATGATCAACGTTTACCGTCCAACTTATTTCTCTTGACTAAAAAGTAAATGACTCATATTACATTGGATAAATTTAATAAATATCAAATAAAATAGGTCGAGAATGTCAAAAAAATCATTAACAAAAGATCAAAATAATATTTTAAAGACCACAACTATTTCAAGAGAAGATCGTCATACACTTTTGAGCAGTTGCAATGATACTGATGCGCCTTACCCAATGGATAAAACCATAACGCAATTATTCGAAGCGCAGGTCGATAAAACACCGAATAATATTGCCTTGGTATTTGCAGAGCAGAAGCTTACCTATTGGCAATTAAATGAAAAAGCAAATCAATTAGCTCATGCTATTCGAGCGCATTATCAAGAAAATTTTCCTCAAGGTATTAAGGCCGATACACTGATTGGCTTATATCTAGATCGAAGTTTAGAGATGGTAATAAGTATTCTGGGCGTGCTTAAAGCAGGCGGCGCTTACGTGCCGATATCGCCAGAATATCCACAGCTGCGAGTGCGATATATATTGGAGGATACACAAACGTCTCTTATTATTACCCAAGCACATTATAAGCCGCAATTAAATAAGTGGACTGCAAAACTCGACCTTGTGGCAAATCTTTTAGCCATCGATGATGTGAACCAAGCAACCCCAACAGCTAATTTAACATCGATAAACACATCAAAAGACCTAGCTTATGTTATGTATACCTCTGCTAGAACAGGTCAACCCAAAGGCGTCATGGTGGAGCACAAAAATGTTGTTAATTATTTATATGCGTTGACAGAACATGTTGGAGACTTCTTTAATCGAGTAGATTTTTCAGCAAATTATTGTTTTGATTTTTCTATTACAACCATCTTGTGTCCAGTATTAGTTGGACGCTGTATTTATATTTTTAGCAAAGATATATCCAATATTGAAGCTTATTTACAACATATTAAGACAAA
Organism: uncultured Psychromonas sp.; assembly: GCA_963682165.1. Taxonomy (GTDB): domain Bacteria; phylum Pseudomonadota; class Gammaproteobacteria; order Enterobacterales; family Psychromonadaceae; genus Psychromonas. Next base: position 1,372,502 of record OY821666.1, read on the forward strand.
TAAAATTGATTTTATTAAAGCCACACCAAGTCTTGCATCTGTAATTTTCGCAAACACAGAGATTAAAGTGAAAACACTTTTATTGGGTGGTGAAATCTTATCTAAGCAATGTGTTGCACAGTTATCAAACAATGTTGATGTTATTTATGATGAATACGGCCCTACAGAGTCCACCGTAGGCGCATGTATTGCTAATATATATCCGTCAACACCAAAGGGAATTGCTAAATCTTATCCTAATATTAAGTTATATAATTTATCAGCTTCATTGACCATACTTCCAATCGGCGCCACAGGCGAGCTTTATATTGGAGGAGCAGGACTTGCAAGGGGCTATCTTAATCAACCTGAGTTAACTAGTGAGCGCTTTATTGATAACCCGTTTGCCACAATTGATGACAAAGCTAAAGGTTATGTCAGGCTTTATAAAACTGGCGATCTGGTTTGCAGGGATCAAAATGGTAACTTAGAATATTTGGGTCGTAATGATTGTCAGGTTAATCTTCGCGGTTATCGTATTGAACTCGGTGAAATTGAAAGTGCATTAATAGCATTAAAAGACGTTAAACAAGCAGTTGTTGTTGACCTTGAAAAGGATGGTCATAAATATCTAGCTGCTTATTTAATAAAAGCTTCCAGCATGGGAATTGATCTTGATATTGAAATTGATATTGAGGCATGCCGCGATAGCCTAGCGCTCAAACTGCCAAACTATATGCTGCCTGCTACCTTCACCGTGCTCGAGAGTATTCCATTAACCATTAACGGTAAACTGGACAAAAAAACTTTGCCAACACCAGTGTTTATAAGTGCTGATAATTATGTCGCCCCGCGAAATACGCTTGAAAATAAGCTTTGTGATATTTGGCAAGATATCTTGGATATAAAAAATATAGGTATTGAAGATAACTTTTTTGGCATTGGTGGTGACTCTATCACAGCGATTCTACTTAGTGCTGCTTGCCGCCAGCAATTCAAGGTAGATATTCCGCTTGCCTTGTTATTTTCCAAGAAAATAATTAAGCGCTTAGCACCTTGTATCAATAAACTTCAGATGCGGATTAAAGCCAATGTAGGATTAACACAATACCCATTATCCTTTGCTCAAGAGCGACTGTTATTTATCGAAAATTTTGAACAAGGATCAGACCTTTATAATATTCATTATGTTTTTCAATTAGCAGATGATGCCAATTTATACTCATTAACAGCTGCTTTTAATGTTGTGATGCAGCGTCATCCTGTACTTAACAGTGTTTATAGGCGTGATGAGCAAAATAAAGCTTATCAGCAGGAGCTGGGTTGTGATACCTCAATACATATGCATGTATTAACCGAGAGTCAGGAATTATTAGTCGCGCTTAAAAACGAGATTTCCCGACCTTTTGATTTAACTAATGAGCCAAGTATTCGCCTGCATTGTTATGCGAAAAATGCGCGCCAATATTTACTGATGTTATTCCATCATATCGCCGTTGATGGCTTATCTGGGAGAATATTTTTTTATGAATTATCACAAGCGTATCAAGCCTTGTGCCAAGGAGCGGCTGTAGAGCTTCCTCATCTGGATATCAGTTATGGTGATTATGCTCTCTGGCAACGCAGCTATCTGCAAGGAGAAAATCTAACCAAGTTATTAGATTTTTGGCAAACGCAATTATCAGGCTATGAGCAACTACAATTACCGACCGATTATCCTCGAGCTATTAAAAGTGATCATGAAGGGGGAAGTATCGATATTGGGCTAGATGCCCGTTTATCTGAGCAATTACGAAAGCTTGCCAAAGCGCAAAAAACAACACTTTATACCGTGTTGCTAAGTGGTTTTTATATTACTTTATCGGCAATGAGCGGGCAAACAGATATCTTACTAGGCACTGCCGTCGCCAATCGAAAACAGGTGCAAACACGCTCATTAATCGGCTGTTTTGTAAACACCTTGGTGCTCCGAGCAGGTGTTCAAGCAACAATGACAATTGAGGAATTTATTACCCAAGTACATGGCATTGTAAGACAAGCCTTAGCTCATCAAGCGTTGCCATTTGAACGCTTAGTGGATGCGTTAAAGGTTGAACGAGATCCATCTCGTCACCCTATTTTTCAAGTCATGCTTAGTGTAAAAAGTTTTACTGAGAGCCATGATAAGAATATAAACATGCCTTTTAAATCTATTTCTCGAAAATATTTAAAAAAATTGTATACACGAGCACCATTTGATTTGAATTTGAATCTAAATACCAGCCAACCGGCCATTAATGGTGATTTTAATTATGCTCTGAGTTTGTTTAATAAAAAGACTATAAATCGTATATCAGGGTTATATCAACGGGTATTAGTGGCTCTGGTTGCAAATCAACAGCTCCCAATCGGTGACATATCTTTATTGTCAAAAATCGATAGGCATACTCTTTTACATACGTGGAATGATACCGTAGCTCCCTATCCAATGGATAAAACGCTAGCGCAATTATTCGAGGAGCAGGTCGATAAGACTCCTGATAATATTGCCCTGGTATTTGCAGAGGAGTCTCTTACCTATCGTCAGCTAAATAACAAAGCAAATCAATTAGCCCATGCTATTCGAGCGCATTATCAAAATAATAACTCGAAAGGTATTAAGCCCGATACGCTGATTGGCTTATATCTGGATCGAAGTTTAGAAATGGTGATAAGCATTATTGCAGTGCTTAAAGCAGGCGGCGCTTATGTGCCGATATCACCAGAATATCCACAGCTGCGAGCGCAGTTTATGTTTGAGGATACACAAACCTCGCTGATTATTACTCAGGTACATTATAGGCAGCAATTAAATAACTGGACTGCAAAACTCGATATTACGGCTACGCTGTTAGCCATCGATGATGTAAGTCACGATAACCCAACTGCTAATTTAGCAGCAATTAATGGACCGAAAGACTTAGCCTATGTTATTTATACGTCGGGGACAACAGGCACCCCAAAAGGCGTTATGGTTCAACATTCAGGAGTTGTTAACAGAATAGTTTGGATGCAGCAAAAATACCCATTATCTAGCTCAAGCCGTGTTCTTCAAAAAACGCCCTATATCTTTGATGTGTCGGTATGGGAATTATTATGGGCTAATTTAACAGGCGCTACCATTATTATAGCGGCACCAGAGATTCATAAAGAGCCAGATAAGTTAAATGAATTGATCATTAAGTCTGGCGTAACGACTCTACATTTTGTGCCGTCAATGTTTGCATCTTTTTGTGATTATTTGCAGCAGTTGCAGCTTTCGTTTCCTAAAAATGTACAACAGGTATTTTGCAGTGGTGAAGCGTTAACCGTTAGTCATGTCGATAGGTTTATAAAAACAAATCATGACAGCACTTTATTAACTAACCTTTATGGGCCAACTGAAGTTTCTATTGATGTTACTTATTTTGATATTATTGAGTCGACTAATAAATTTATTCCGATTGGTCGCCCGATAAGTAACACTCAAGTTTATGTGTTAAATGAACAACAAAACATTGTCCCGATAGGCGCCACTGGAGAGCTTTATATAGGAGGAGCAGGGCTTGTAAGGGGCTATCTCAATCAACCTGAGTTAACTGGTGAGCGCTTTATTGAGAACCCATTTGCCACAACTGATGATAAAGCTAAAGGTTATGACAGGCTTTATAAAACTGGCGATCTGGTACGCTGGGCCCATGATGGGAATTTAGAGTATTTAGGGCGTAATGATTGTCAGGTTAAAATACGCGGTTATCGTATTGAACTCGGTGAAATTGAAAGTGCATTAATAGCATTAAAAGATGTTAAACAAGCAGTAGTTGTTGACCTTGAAAATGATGGCAATAAATATCTAGCTGCTTATTTAATAAAAGCTTCTGGCATTCCAATTGATATTGATAAATGCCGAGATAGCCTAGCGCTTAAACTGCCATATTATATGCTGCCTGCTACCTTTACCGTGCTTGATAGCATTCCACTAACCATTAATGGGAAACTTGACAGACGCGCGCTGCCAGCACCAGACTTTGTCAGTGCAGATAAATATGTTGCCCCGCGAAATGAGCTTGAAGAGCAGCTTTGTCATATTTGGCAAGAAGTATTGAGCGTTAAAAAAGTTGGTATTGATGATAACTTTTTTCGCATTGGTGGCGATTCGATAGTAAGTATTGGGCTGGTCTCCAAAATGCGCAGCGAAGGCTTTAGCTTACAAGTGAAAGATATTTTTGATGCGCCAACCGTTGCCCAGTTGAGTCGTTTATTAAACGCGCAGGCAACTTGCATAAAGATTAAAACTGAGCAGGGCGTGTTAACCGGCGCTTTTGATTTATTACCAATACAATCTTGGTTTTTTGCGCAAAAAATAGAAAATCCTCACTACTTTAACCAGACTTTTATAATTAAAATTCCAGGAGAAATCAAATACGCTGAAATTGAAAAAGCATTGCAGGTATTAACAGCGCAGCACGATATGTTGCGCTGCGTATTTTTAGAAAAAGCCTCTTCAAAAACAAAGAGTTACCAGCAACAATACCGCGACAATATAGATGGCATGAGTGAGCCGTTATACGCACTAAATATAGCGGATTTAAATTCTGTAGAGCTAGATAAAAAGCTTACACAACTACAAAGTAACTTTAACTATCTTAAAGGCCCAACATGGCAGGCAGCGCACTTAACTGGTCATATCGATGGCAGCGCTCGTTTATTTTTTGCCTTCCATCACTTAATTATCGATGTCGTATCATGGCGAATAATTGCCCAAGATATTAAGCAACTATTAACAAAGCAACTATTAACAAAGCAACTACTAACAAAACAAGTACTAACAAAACAAGCACTTCCACCTAAAGGCAGTAGTTATCGTCAATGGGTAAGAGCCGTGCAGCATTATGCGTTAAATAATCAAGATGAGCGTGCATATTGGCAAGGCGTCTGTGCAGATCAGGCGGGATTACCAGCTTTAGGCACGGTTGCATATCATAAAGTGAGCTTATCAGTGCACCAAACAGATGTTTTATTACATCAAGCAAACCTTGGTTATCATACGCAAATTAATGATTTATTACTAAGCGCCCTGGCAATTAGCCTTTTTGAAGTGCTTGGCAGTGATGTTAATCATGTGACACTTGAAGGCCATGGCCGGGAAGTCATCGATGAAACACTTGATGTGAGCAATACTGTTGGTTGGTTTACCAGCATGTATCCGGTTAGGCTTAAGGCTCAGCAAACAATATCTGCGACCATCATTCACACCAAGGAAATGTTAAGCGCAGTACCTCATAAAGGGATTGGTTATGGCGCGCTGCATAAGCAACAAGCATTTGCTATGAGTCTGCCTAAAATAAGCTTTAATTATTTAGGTCAATTAGGCGCGCAAAGTGACAATGAAGAAAGCTCGACTTGGCAGGTTATCCAAGAAGATGCAGGTCAAATTATAGCCAGTGACAACACCGATCACTTATTAGTTAATATTAATGGCGCAGTCCAAGCTGGTATATTAACGTTTAATATTGCCTCACGGTTATCAAGTGTATTAACAAAGGAATTTGAGGCGCACTTTCATAGCGCTTTAGTTGAGGTTATTGAGCAAGCAGCTCTTAAAGCAAAAAGTGGCGGAGTTAACACGCCCAGTGATTACGCTGTTAAAGGGCTATCCATTGACCATTTAGACTTTCTTGAGCGCCGCCTCACTACCAATAAAATTGTAGAGATTTTCCCTGCAAATAGTTTGCAGCAAGGCTTTATCTCACACGCGCTGCATTACCCAGAAGATGATGCTTATCGTGTGCAATTATTATTAGACTATAATGAAGCGCTTGATATAGATTGTTACCAGCAAGCGTGGTGCTTAGCCTCACAGAGCTACCCTGCGCTGCGAACTTGTTTTGATTGGCGTGATGGTCTTGTGCAGATCATAACGGCATATTCGAGTATTAACCTTGATAATTTTACCATCAAGGATATCAGTCATCTACCACAAGCTGCTCGCGCGCAAGAGATCATTAAAATTCAACAGCTCGATAGAAAAGTCCCGTTTGATCTATCTAAACCTGGCTTAATGCGCTTTACCGTGATAAAACAACATGCAAACTTGGTGACTGTAATGCAAACAACTCATCATAGTATCAGTGATGGTTGGAGCGGCCCCATTTTATTACAGCAGGTGCATGAGTACTACAATCAGCTTGTGCTAGGCATGCAGGTGCAAATAAAGGTCGAGCGCGCATTTGTTAATGCGCAGCACTACTATATTAAAGCAAAAAGCGCTGCTTTAGATCATTGGAAAAAAGCTAAAGAGCGGTTTCAGGGCGCCAATGATCTTAATTTTTTATTCACCACGGCAGTTGATTTAGCAGAGCTAAAAACCATTGCAGAGCCATGCGCGAGTGAGCTTATTATTAAGGGTGATTTATATAAGCAATTAAAACAAATGTGTCAAAATCAGGCAATAACCTTAAATGTTGCCGTGCAATTTGCTTGGCATAAATTATTACATATTTACAGCGGTGATGAGCAAACGATTGTCGGCACAACAGTCTCAGGTCGCGACTTTCCCGTTGACGGCATTGAAAGTAGTGTCGGATTATATATTAATACATTGCCGCTTACTGTTGATTGGGATAATAGCATCAGCGTCTCGGCAATCTTAAACAATATCCAAAAAAGTATCGCAGAGCTTAACAGTTACAGTAATGTCTGTTTGGCCGATTTACAATCAAATGGTCAGAGATTGTTTCATAGTCTGTTTGTTTTTGAAAATTATCCGAGGCCTATTAATACAAACACATCAGGGATAGAAAATCATTTAACGTTTCGAGCCGCTATTGAGAAAACTGATTATCCTCTTTCAGTGACGGTCTATGAGAAAAATGAGAGCTTGGTTGTCAAGCTACATTATAGCGAAGAATGGCTTCGTCAAAATCAAGCCAGGCGGTTATTAAATCAAATACAATTAATATTAGCCTCTATTGCTAAAAATACGACTCAATCACATCAACAAATCTATTTAATGGATGATTGTGAGCGCAACACGTTGTTACATACTTGGAATGATACCGATGCGCCTTACCCAATGGATAAAACCCTAGCGCAATTATTCGAGGAGCAGGTCGATAAAACCCCTGATAATATTGCCTTGGTGTTTGAAGGAAAAGAATTAACCTATCGTCAATTAAATGAAATCGCTAATCAATTAGCTTATGCTATTCGAGCGCATTATCAAAATAATAACTCTCAAGGTATTAGGGCCGATACGCTGATTGGCTTATATCTGGATCGAAGTTTAGAGATGGTGATAAGTATTCTTGGCGTGCTTAAAGCAGGCGGCGCTTATGTGCCGATATCGCCAGAATATCCACAGCTGCGAGTGCGCTTTATGCTTGAGGATACACAAACTTCACTTGTAATTACTCAGCCACATTACAAGCAGCAACTAAATAATTGGATCGGTGAACTCGATATTACGCCTACGCTGTTCGCCATGGATGATGTAAGTGATGATAACCCAATAGTTAATTTAGAACCAATTAGTACATCAAAAGACTTAGCCTATGTCATCTATACGTCTGGGACAACAGGCAAGCCAAAAGGCGTTATGGTTCAACATTCAGGAGTTGTTAACAGAATAGTTTGGATGCAGCAAAAATATCCATTATCGAGCTCAAGCCGTGTTCTTCAAAAAACGCCCTATATCTTTGATGTGTCGGTATGGGAATTATTATGGGGTAATTTAACAGGCGCTACCATTATTATAGCGGCACCAGAGCGTCATAAAGAGCCAGAGAAGTTAAATGAATTGATCATAAAGTCTGGCGTAACGACTCTACATTTTGTGCCATCAATGTTTGCATCTTTTTGTGATTATTTGCAGCAGTTGCAGCTTTCGTTCCCTAAAAATGTACAACAGGTATTTTGCAGTGGTGAAGCGTTAACCGTTAGTCATGTCGATAGGTTTATAAAAACAAATCATGACAGCACTTTATTAACTAACCTTTACGGACCCACTGAAGCTTCTATTGAGGTTACTTATTTTGATATTATTGAGTCGACTAATAAATTCATCCCGATTGGTCGTCCGATAAATAACACTCAAGTTTATGTGTTAAATCAGCAAAAAAACATTGTCCCGATAGGCGCCCCTGGAGAGCTTTATATCGGTGGTGCTGGCCTTGCAAGGGGCTATCTCAATCAACCTGAGTTAACTGGTGAGCGCTTTATTGAGAACCCATTTGCCACACCTGATGATAAAGCTAAAGGCTATAACAGGCTTTATAAAACTGGCGATCTGGTACGCTGGGCCCATGATGGGAATTTAGAGTATTTAGGGCGTAATGATTGTCAGGTTAAAATACGCGGTTATCGTATTGAACTCGGTGAGATTGAAAGTGCATTAATAGCATTAGAAGACGTTAAACAAGCCGTAGTTGTTGACTTTGAAAATAAGGGTAATAAATATATCGCAGCTTATTTAATAAAAGCTTCCAGCATGGCAAATGCTATTGAGATTGATATTGAGGCATGTCGAGATAGCTTAGCGCTTAAACTGCCAGACTATATGCTGCCTGCTACTTTCACCGTGCTCGATAGCATACCACTAACCATCAACGGTAAACTTGACAGACGCGCGCTACCAACACCATATTTTGAAAATGCTGATAAATATATAGCCCCGCGAAATGAGCTTGAAGAGCAGCTTTGTAATATTTGGCAAGAAGTATTGAGCGTTAAAAGAGTGGGTATTGATGATAACTTTTTCCGTATTGGTGGCGATTCGATAGTAAGTATTGGTCTGGTATCTAAAATGCGTAGAGAAGTCTTTAGCTTACAAGTGAAAGATATTTTTGATGCGCCAACCGTGGCTCAGTTGAGCCGTTTGTTAAACGAGCAACAAACTTGCTTAAAGATTAAAACTGAGCACGGCGTGTTAACAGGCGCTTTTGATTTATTACCAATACAAGACTCATTTTTTGTGCAAAAACTAGCAAAGCCTCACCACTTTAACCAGGCTTTTATAATTAAAATTCTAGGAGAAATAAAATACCCGGAAATTGAACAAGCACTGCAGTCATTAACTGCGCAGCACGATATGCTGCGCTGCGTATTTTTAGAAAAAGCATCTTCAAAAACAAAGAGTTACCAGCAACAATATCGCGATAATATAGATGGCATGTGTGAGCCTTTACACGCATTAAATATAGCTGATTTAAATTCTGAGGAGCTTTGTAAAAAGCTTACGCAATTGCAAAGTAACTTTAATTATATTAACGGCCCAACATGGCAGGCAGCGCACTTAACTGGTTATCCCGATGGTAGTGCTCGTTTATTTTTTTCCTTCCATCACTTAATTATCGATGTCGTATCATGGCGAATAATTGCCCAAGATATTAAGCAACTATTAACAAAGCCATTACTATCAAAACAAGCATTAACAAAACAAGCACTTCCCCCTAAAGGCAGTAGTTATCGTCAATGGGTAAGAGCCGTGCAGCATTATGCGTTAAATCATCAAGATGAGCGTGCATATTGGCAAGGCGTCTGTGCAGATCAGGCGGGCTTACCAGCTTTAGGCACGGTTGCATATCATAAAGTTAGCCTATCAGTAGAGCAAACAGATGTTTTATTACATCAAGCAAACCTTGGTTTTCATACGCAAATTAATGATTTATTACTTAGCGCCTTGGCAATTAGCCTCTTTGAGGTGCTTGGCAGTGATGTTAATCATGTGACACTTGAAGGCCATGGCCGAGAAGTCATCGATGAAACACTCGATGTGAGCAATACCGTTGGTTGGTTTACCAGCATGTATCCAGTTAGGCTTAAGGCCCATAACACAATATCAGCGACCATCATTCACACCAAGGAGATGTTAAGCGCAGTACCTCATAAAGGGATTGGTTATAGCGCTCTGCATAAGCAACAAGCATTTGCTATGAGTCTGCCTAAAATAATCTTTAATTATTTAGGTCAATTAGGCGCGCAAAGTGACAATGAGGAAAGCTCAAATTGGCAGGTTAGCCAAGAAGATGCAGGTCAAATGATAGCCAATGACAACACCGATCACTTATTAGTTAATATTAATGGCGCGGTTCAAGCTGGTATATTAACGTTTAATATTGCCTCACGGTTATCAAGTGTATTAACAAAGGAATTTGAGGCGCACTTTCATAGCGCTTTAGTTGAGGTTATTGAGCAAGCAGCTCTTAAAGCAAAAAGTGGCGGAGTTAACACGCCCAGTGATTACGCTGTTAAAGGGCTATCCATTGACCATTTAGACTTTCTTCAGCGCCGCCTCACTACCAATAAAATTGCAGCGATTTTCCCTGCTAATAGTTTGCAGCAAGGCTTTATATCTCATCATTTGCATTACCCAGAAGATGATGCTTATCGTGTGCAATTATTATTAGACTATAATGAAGCGCTTGATCTAAATTGTTACCAGCAGGCGTGGAGCTTAGCCTCACAGCGCTATCCTGCGCTGCGAGCTTGTTTTGATTGGCGTGATGGTCTTGTGCAGATCATAACGGCAGATTCGAGTATTAACCTTGATAATTTCACCCTCAAGGATATCAGTCATCTACCACAAGCTGCTCGCGCGCAAGAGATCATTAAAATTCAACAGCTCGATAGGAAAGTCCAGTTTGATCTATCGACGCCTGGCTTAATGCGCTTTACCCTTATAAAACAACATGCAAACTTGGTGACTGTAATGCAAACAACTCATCATAGTATCAGTGATGGTTGGAGCGTCCCCCTTTTATTACAGCAAGTACATGAGTACTACAATCAGCTTGTGCTAGGCATGCAGGTGCAAATAAAGGTCGAGCGCGCATTTGTTAATGCTCAGCACTACTATATTAAAGAAAAAAGCGCTGCTTTAGATCATTGGGAAAAAGCTAAAGAGCGGTTTCAGGCCGCCAATGATCTTAATTTTTTATTCACCACGCCAGTTGATTTAGCAGAGCTAAAAACAATTGCAGAGCCATGCGCGAGTGAGCTTATTATTAAGGGTGATTTATACAAGCAGTTAAAGCAAATGTGTCGAAATCAAGCAATAACCTTAAATGTTGCAGTGCAATTTGCCTGGCATAAATTATTACATATTTATAGCGGTGATGAGCAAACGATTGTCGGCACAACAGTCTCAGGTCGCGACCTTCCCGTTGACGGCATTGAAAGTAGTGTCGGATTATATATTAATACTCTGCCACTTACGGTTGATTGGGATAATAGCGTCAGCGTTTCGGCAATCTTAAACAATATTCAAAAAAGTATCGCAGAGCTTAACAGTTACAATAATGTATCTTTGGCAGATTTACAAGCAAATGGGCAGCGATTGTTTCATAGCCTGTTTGTTTTTGAAAATTATCAGAGCCCTATTGATACAAATACATCAGGGATAGAAAATCATTTAACGTTTCGAGCCGCTATTGAGAAAACTGATTATCCTCTTTCAGTGACGGCCTATGAGCAAAATGAGAGCTTGGTTGTCAAGCTACATTATAGTGAAGAATGGCTTCGTCAAAGTCAAGCCAGGCGGTTATTAAATCAAATACAATTAATATTAGCCTCTATTGCTAAAAATACGACTCAATCACACACACAAATCTCTTTAATGGATGATTGTGAGCGCAACACGTTGTTACATACTTGGAATGATACGTATTCTCATTACCCAATGGATAAAACCATCTGGCAATTATTCGAGGAGCAGGTCGATAAGACTCCTGATAATGTCGCCCTAGTATTTGAGGAGGAGTCTCTTACCTATCGTCAATTAAATCAGCGAGCTAATCAATTAGCTCATGCTATTCGAGCGCATTATCAAAATAATAACTCTCAAGGTATTAAGGCCGATACGCTGATTGGCTTATATCTGGATCGAAGTTTAGATATGGTAATAAGTATTCTTGGCGCGGTTAAAGCAGGCGGCGCTTACGTGCCAATATCGCCAGAATATCCACAGTTGCGAGCGCAATATATATTGGGCGATACACAAACTTCACTGATTATTACCCAGCCACATTATAAGCAGCAATTAAACAAGTGGAGCTCAAAACTCGATATTACGCCAGCGCTATTAGCCATCGATGATGTAAGTGATGATAACCCAATAGTTAATTTAGAACCCATTAGTACATCAAAAGACTTAGCCTATGTGATTTATACATCTGGGACAACAGGCACGCCGAAAGGGGTGTTGCAATTACATACAAATGTGGTGAGCTTATTCGAATCTACTGATAAATATTTTCAATTTACGCATAAGGATACATGGGTACTATTTCATGAATACACTTTTGATTTTAGTGTCTGGGAATTATGGGGCGCTTTACTCTATGGTGGACAGTTAATTATCCCCACAAAAAGTTTAACACAAGATACTTGTAAATTTGTACAGCTTTGCGTTAATTCACAGGTTACTATTTTAAACCAAACACCTGCAGCTTTTTACCTATTTATCGAGGAATCATTAAGCGCTGCTGCAAAGTTTCCTTGCCTGCGTAATGTGATTTTTGGAGGAGATAAACTTAATTTATCACTACTTAAACCTTGGTGGAATTGTTATGCGCAAGATGCGCCACTCCTTGTAAATATGTATGGAATTACTGAGACGACAGTACATGTTACTTATAAATCATTAAGCCCCAAAAATAATTTAAAAGCAGCAAATATAGGGAAACCCTTAAATGATTTAAAAGCATTTGTGCTAAATACACAAAAAAATCTTGTGCCGATAGGCGCCCCTGGTGAGCTTTATATCGGTGGTGCTGGCCTTGCAAGGGGTTATCTCAATCAGGCTGAGTTAACCCATGAGCGTTTTATTGATAACCCATTTGCCACAACTGATGATAAAGCTAAAGGTTATAACAGGCTTTATAAAACCGGCGATCTGGTTCGCTGGCGCGATGATGGTAACTTAGAGTATTTAGGGCGTAATGATTGTCAGGTTAAAATACGCGGTTATCGTATTGAACTAGGTGAGATTGAAAGTGCATTAAGCGCATTAAAAGATGTTAAACATGCAGTAGTTGTTGACCTTGAAAAGGATGGTCATAAATATCTAGCTGCCTATTTAATAAAAGCTTCCAGCATGGTAAGTGATATTGATATTGATATTGATATTGAAGCATGTCGCGATAGCTTAGAGCTTAAACTGCCAGACTATATGCTGCCTGCTACCTTCACCGTGCTCGATAGCATTCCACTAACTATTAATGGGAAACTTGACAGACGCGCGCTACCAACACCAGAATTTGTAAGTGCTGATAATTATGTTGCCCCACGAAATGAGCTTGAAGAGCAGCTTTGTAATATTTGGCAAGAAGTGTTGAACGTTAAAAAAGTTGGCATTGCTGATAACTTTTTCCGCATCGGTGGCGATTCTATTATTGCAATACGAGTAATAGCTAAAATGAAATTGTTAGGGAAGTCTTTTTTTGTAGCAGATCTATTTTCTTATCCTACAGTCGCTGGCGTTTTATCTAAAGCAATTTTGACCACATCAAAAGTTAAATATATCCCATTTTCATTGTTAAAGTCGCCACAGTTAAAAAGAATTGCGGACTTAGGCTATGTAAATCTTGTTGATGCATATCCTGCCACCTATTTGCAGATGGGAATGCTACTAGAATCATCACGTAGTATAGGCACTTATCATGATGTATTTCACTATCAGATCAGAGGGAAACTTGATGCCGCGTTACTCACTAAATTATTGCAAGGCCTTGTTAATCGGCACGAAGCATTAAGGACCACTTTCATCGATGATCAGCTATCAGGGTATATTGCACTGGTACTGCCTCATTTAGAAGTCGACATTGATTTTTATCACGCTGATAATTCAAGCCGCAGTCTTGTTGAACGTGAACATCAGAAATCGTTTTCGGCTGTTTCTGGCGCTTTATCTCGGTTTATTATTAGTGATGTTCAGGCAAAATATTTTCGTCTTACTTTTTCATTTCATCATGCAATTATGGATGGTTGGAGTGTAGCTTCCATGATGTCTGAATTATGCAGAGCGTATGTTAAAAAATCAAAAAACCTTGTTATGACGCATTCCATGCCATTGTATGGAGAATTTGCTCGTAACGAAAGATTCGCTTGTAGCAACGCAAATATTCAAACATTTTGGGTAGATTATTTAGCAAGTTATGAGGAGCCTAACGTATCTTTTTTTAAAGACGCTAAAGAGAACACTTCCCAGGTTAAATCTAAAAATTATTCATTAAGCAACAGAGAGTGTTCAGCGGTGCTTGAACTGTCAAATAGTTTGGAATGCACCGTAGATAACGTATTTCTCACTTTATTACACCATATTTTATGCTTGCTACAAAATACTAGGGACGTTGTGATAGGCTTGGTAGTAAATAATCGTTTAGAAGTTGAAGGGGGTGACCAATTACTTGGATTATTTTTAAATACCATCCCTTTCCGTTATATTTTGCCTGTTGAAGAGAGTGATGTTTATTCTCGGATCCAAAATATAGTGGCAGAAAAAAATAAACTATTAAATTATAAATCGCTGCCATTTGCTTTTATTAAATCTAAGTTATTGAATAACAAAAGTTTATACCATTGTGTATTTAATTATGTTCATTTTCATATCGCCGATGATGTTGACAATAATAATGATAGTGTACTCCTTGGAAGAGGTGGGTATGAAAAAACAAATAATCCTTTAACGCTATCTGTTTCAAGAAGCAATAACAATTTTGACCTTCGTATATCATCTTTGCCAGAAGCTGTAGATGATGTTTTTTTAGAACAATTATTTATATATTTTAAAGAAAACTTAAAAATGCTCAGTATTGAGCATTTAAATATATCGAAACAATTTATCAATATAACAAAAAAAGATTGTCAGAGTTTACGCTTATACAATGATACGCATGCCCCCTACCCAATGGATAAAACCATCGCGCAATTATTCGAGGAGCAGGTCGATAAAACCCCTGATAATATTGCCCTGGTATTTGCAGAGCATAAGCTTACCTATCGTCAATTAAATGAAAAAGCTAATCAGTTGGCTTATGCTATTCGAGCGCATTATCAAAATAATAACTATCAAGGTATTAAGGCCGATACGCTGATTGGCTTATATCTGGATCGAAGTTTAGATATGGTGATAAGTATTCTTGGCGTGCTTAAAGCAGGCGGCGCTTATGTGCCGATATCGCCAGAATATCCACAGCTGCGAGTGCGCTTTATGCTTGAGGATACACAAACGTCTCTTATTATTACTCAGGAACATTATAAGCAGCAATTAAACAAGTGGACTGCAAAACTCGATATTACGCCTACATTGTTAGCCCTCGATGATGTAAGTGAAAATACCTCGAGTGTTAATTTAGCAGCAATTAATGGAGCGAAAGACTTAGCTTATGTCATCTATACGTCTGGGACAACAGGCACCCCGAAAGGCGTTATGGTTCAACATTCAGGAGTCATTAACAGAATAGTTTGGATGCAGCAAAAATACCCATTATCGAGCTCAAGCCGTGTTCTTCAAAAAACACCCTATATCTTTGATGTGTCGGTATGGGAATTATTATGGGGTAATTTAACAGGCGCTGCCATTATTATAGCGGCACCAGAGATTCATAAAGAGCCAGATAAGTTAAATGAATTGATCATAAAGTCTGGCGTAACGACTCTACATTTTGTGCCATCAATGTTTGCATCTTTTTGTGATTATTTGCAGCAGTTGCAGCTTTCGTTTCCTAAAAATGTACAACAGGTATTTTGCAGTGGTGAAGCGTTAACCGTTAGTCATGTCGATAGGTTTATAAAAACAAATCATGACAGCACTTTATTAACTAACCTTTACGGACCAACTGAAGCTTCTATTGAGGTTACTTATTTTGATATTATTGAGTCGACTAATAAATTCATCCCGATTGGTCGTCCGATAAATAACACCCAAATTTATGTGTTAAATCAGCAAAAAAACATTGTCCCAATAGGCGCCCCTGGAGAGCTTTATATCGGAGGTGTAGGGCTTGCAAGGGGTTATCTCAATCAGTCTGAGTTAACTGGTGAGCGCTTTATTGATAACCCATTTGCCACACCTGATGATAAAGCTAAAGGTTATGACAGGCTTTATAAAACTGGCGATCGGGTACGCTGGGCCCATGATGGTAATTTAGAGTATTTAGGGCGTAATGATTGTCAGGTTAAAATACGCGGTTATCGTATTGAACTCGGTGAGATTGAAAGTGCATTAATAGCATTAGAAGACGTTAAACAAGCCGTGGTTGTTGACCTTGAAAATGATGGCAATAAATATATCGCAGCTTATTTAATAAAAGCTTCCAGCATGGCAATTAATATTGATGCGTGTCGCGATAGCCTAGCGCTCAAACTGCCAGATTATATGCTGCCTTCTACCTTTACCGTGCTCGATAGCATTCCACTAACCATTAATGGGAAACTTGACAGACGCGCGCTGCCAACACCAGAATTTATAAGTACTGATAAATATGTAGCCGCGCGAAATGAGCTTGAAGAGCAGCTTTGTAATATTTGGCAAGAAGTGTTGGGAGTTAAAAGAGTAGGCATTGATGATAACTTTTTCCGTATTGGTGGCGATTCTATAGTAAGTATTGGGCTGGTATCTAAAATGCGCAGAGAAGGCTTTAGCTTACAAGTGAAAGATATTTTTGATGCGCCAACCGTGGCTCAGTTGAGCCGTTTATTAAATGAGTCTAACACCCGCATAAAAATTAAAACTGAGCAGGGCGTGTTAACCGGCGCTTTTGATTTATTACCAATACAAGCTGCATTTTTTGCGCAAAAACTAGCAAAGCCTCAGCACTTTAATCAGTCTTTTATAATTAAAATTCCAGGGGAAATTAAATACGCTGAAATTGAAAACTCATTGCAGGCATTAACTGACCAGCACGATATGCTGCGCTGCGTATTTTTAAAAAAAGCATCTTCAAAAACAAAGAGTTACCAGCAACAATACCGCGACAATATAGATGGCATGTGTGAGCCTTTATACGCATTAAATATAGCTGGTTTAAATTCTGAAGAGCTTGATGAAAAGCTTACACAACTACAAAGTAACTTTAGCTATATTAAAGGTCCAACATGGCAAGCAGCGCACTTAACAGGGCACCGTGATGGCAGCGCTCGTTTATTTTTTGCCTTCCATCATTTAATTATCGATGTCGTATCATGGCGAATAATTGCTCAAGATATTAAGCAACTATTAACAAAGCCATTACTATCAAAACAACTATTAACAAAACAAGCACTTGCGTCTAAAGGCAGTAGTTATCGTCAATGGATAAGCGCCGTGCAGCATTATGCGTTAAATCATCAAGATGAGCGTGCATATTGGCAAGGCGTCTGTGCAGATCAGGCGGGCTTATCAGCTTTAGGCGCTGTTGCATATCATAAAGTGAGCTTATCAGTGCACCAAACAGATGTTTTATTACATCAAGCAAACCTTGGTTTTCATACGCAAATTAATGATTTATTACTGAGCGCCCTGGCAATTAGCCTTTTTGAAGTGCTTGGCAGTGATGTTAATCATGTGACACTTGAAGGCCACGGCCGGGAAGTTATCGATGAAACACTTGATGTGAGCAATACTGTTGGTTGGTTTACCAGCATGTATCCGGTCAGGCTTGAAGCCCATAAAACAATATCTGCGACCATCATTCACACCAAGGAGATGTTAAGCGCAGTTCCTCATAAAGGGATTGGGTATGGCGCGCTGCATCAACAACAAGCATTTGCTATGAGTCTGCCTAAAATAAGTTTTAATTATTTAGGCAAATTAGGCGCGCAAAGTGACAATGAAGAAAGCTCGACTTGGCAGGTTAGTCAAGAAGGTGCAGGTCAAATGATAGCAAGTGACAACACCGATCACTTATTAGTTAATATTAATGGCGCAGTACAAGCTGGTATATTAACGTTTAATATTGGCTCACGGTTATCAAGTTTGTTAACAAAGGAATTTGAGGCGCACTTTCACAGCGCTTTAGTTGAGGTTATTGAGCAAGCAGCTCTTAAAGCAAAAAGTGGCGGAGTTAACACGCCCAGTGATTACGCTGTTAAAGGGCTATCCATTGACCATTTAGACTTTCTTCAGCGCCGCCTCACTACCAATAAAATTGTAGCTATTTTTCCTGCAAATAGTCTGCAGCAAGGCTTTATCTCACACGCGCTGCATTACCCAGAAGATGATGCTTATCGTGTGCAATTACTATTAGACTATAATGAAGCGCTTGATATAGATTGTTACCAGCAAGCGTGGTGCTTAGCCGCACAGCGCTACCCTGCGCTGCGAGCTTGTTTTGATTGGCGTGATGGTCTTGTGCAGATCATAACGGCAGATTCGAGTATTAACCTTGATAATTTCACCCTCAAGGATATCAGTCATCTACCACAAGCTGCTCGCGCGCAAGAGATCATTAAAATTCAAAAGCTCGATAGAAAAGTTCCTTTTGATCTATCGACGCCTGGCTTAATGCGCTTTACCTTGATAAAACAACATGCAAACTTGGTGACTGTAATGCAAACAACTCATCATAGTATCAGTGATGGTTGGAGCGGCCCCATTTTATTACAGCAAGTACATGAGTACTACAATCAGCTTGTGGTAGGCATGCAGGTGCAAATAAAGGTCGATCGTGCATTTGTTGATGCGCAGCAGTATTATAGCAAAGCAAAAAGCGCCGCGACAAAACACTGGGAAAAAGCTAAAGAGCGGTTTCAGGCTGCCAATGATCTTAATTTTTTATTCACCATGCCAGTTGATTTAGCAGAGCTAAAAACAATTGCAGAGCCATGCGCGAGTGAGCTTATTATTAAGGGTGATTTATACAAGCAATTAAAACAAATGTGTCAAAATCAGGCAATAACCTTGAATGTTGCCGTGCAATTTGCCTGGCATAAATTATTACATATTTATAGCGGTGATGAGCAAACGATTGTCGGCACAACAGTCTCAGGTCGCGACCTTCCCGTTGACGGCATTGAAAGTAGTGTCGGATTATATATTAATACTCTGCCACTTACGGTTGATTGGGATAATAGCATCAGCGTCTCGGCAATCTTAAACAATATTCAAAAAAGTATCGCAGAGCTTAACAGTTACAATAATGTATCTTTGGCAGATTTACAAGCAAATGGGCAGCGATTGTTTCATAGCCTGTTTGTTTTTGAAAATTATCCGAGCCCTATTGATACAAATACATCAGGGATAGAAAATCATTTAACGTTTCGAGCAGCTATTGAGAAAATTGATTATCCTCTTTCAGTGACGGCCTATGAGGAAAATGAGAGCTTGGTTGTCAAGCTACATTATAGTGAAGAATGGCTTCGTCAAAATCAAGCCAGGCGGTTATTAAATCAAATACAATTGGTATTAGCCTCTATTGCTAAAAATACTGATCAATCACATCAACAAATCTCTTTAATGGATGATTTAGAGCGCCACACGCTATTACATACTTGGAATGATACCGTAGCGACCTATCCAATGGATAAAACCATCGCGCAATTATTCGAGGAGCAGGTAGATAAAAACCCTGATAATATTGCCCTGGTATTTGCAGAGCAGAAGCTTACCTATCGTCAGCTAAATAACAAAGCAAATCAATTAGCTCATGCTATTCGAGCGTATTATCAAAATAAAAACTCTCAAGGTATTAAGCCCGATACGCTGATTGGCTTATATCTGGATCGAAGTTTAGATATGGTAATAAGTATTCTTGGCGTGCTTAAAGCAGGCGGCGCTTATGTGCCTATCTCACCAGAATATCCTAAGCTGCGAGTGCGATTTATATTGGACGATACACAAACGGCTCTTATTCTTACCCAGCCACATTATAAGTCGCAATTAAATAAATGGATCGGTGAACTCGATATTACGGCTACTCTGTTAGCCTTCGATGATGTAAGTGAAAATACATCGAGTGTTAATTTAGCAGCAATTAATGGGCCGAAAGACTTGGCTTATATCATCTATACGTCCGGGACAACAGGCACTCCGAAAGGAGTTATGATTGAACAATGTTCAGTATCTAACCTGATTTTTAGTCAAACATCTTGCATGAATTTTGATGAAAGTGATGCCATTCTTTGGCTCGCTGATTATATTTTCGATGCATCTGTTGAGCAGTTATTTTTATCATTGCTCAATGGCGGAGTGCTACATATTCCGACACGAATGGATATTCTGGATGTCGGCATTATTAGACAAAAAATTGTAGAGTTACGTATTACCCATTTGCATTATACCTCTAAATACTTAAACGCATTAGGGAGACTAGAAGAGCCTCATTATTTAAAAAAAGTTATTTCTGGCGGTGAAGCTATTTCTGCAGAGTTAGTCGTCTGTTGGGGGAGGTTATTAATGAATTCTTATGGTCCTACAGAATCTACCGTTACTGTAATACAAGCAATTGACTATGGACAAAATAGTACAATAAACTGTATCGGTCGTCCGATAAATAACACCAAAGTTTATGTGTTAAATGAGCAAGCTATGCTTGTGCCGATAGGCACCCTTGGCGAGCTTTATATCGGAGGTGTAGGGCTTGCAAGGGGTTATCTCAATCAACATGAGTTAACCAATGAACGTTTTATTGATAACCCGTTTGCCACACCCGATGATAAAGCTAAAGGTTATGACAGGCTTTATAAAACTGGCGATCTGGTACGCTGGCGCCCTGACGGTAACTTAGAGTATTTAGGGCGTAATGATTGTCAGGTTAAAATACGTGGTTATCGTATTGAACTCGGTGAGATTGAAAGCGCATTAAGCGCATTAAAATGCGTTAAACAAGCAGTAGTTGTTGACCTTGAAAAGGATGGCAATAAATACTTAGCTGCTTATTTAATAAAAGATTCTGGCATGGGAATTGATATTGATATTGAAATTGATATTGAAATTGATATTGAGGCATGTCGCGATAGCTTATCTATTAAACTGCCAGATTATATGCTGCCTGCTACCTTTACCGTGCTCGATAGCATTCCACTAACTATTAATGGGAAACTTGACAGACGCGCGCTGCCAACACCAGAATTTGTAAGTGCTGATAATTATGTTGCCCCACGAAATGAGCTTGAAGAGCAGCTTTGTAATATTTGGCAAGAAGTGTTGGGGGTTAAAAGAGTAGGTATTGATGATAACTTTTTTCGCATTGGTGGCGATTCGATAGTAAGTATTGGGCTGGTCTCTAAAATGCGCAGAGAAGGCTTTAGCTTACAAGTGAAAGCTATTTTTGATGCGCCAACCGTGGCTCAGTTGAGCCGTTTGTTAAACGAGCAACAAACTTGCTTAAAGATTAAAACTGAGCACGGCGTGTTAACAGGCGCTTTTGATTTATTACCAATACAAGACTCATTTTTTGTGCAAAAACTAGCAAAGCCTCACCACTTTAACCAGGCTTTTATAATTAAAATTCTAGGAGAAATAAAATACCCGGAAATTGAACAAGCACTGCAGTCATTAACTGCGCAGCACGATATGCTGCGCTGCGTATTTTTAGAAAAAGCATCTTCAAAAACAAAGAGTTACCAGCAACAATATCGCGATAATATAGATGGCATGTGTGAGCCTTTATACGCATTAAATATAGCTGATTTAAATTCTGAGGAGCTTTGTAAAAAGCTTACGCAATTGCAAAGTAACTTTAATTATATTAACGGCCCAACATGGCAGGCAGCGCACTTAACTGGTTATCCCGATGGTAGTGCTCGTTTATTTTTTTCCTTCCATCACTTAATTATCGATGTCGTATCATGGCGAATAATTGCCCAAGATATTAAGCAACTATTAACAAAGCCATTACTATCAAAACAAGCATTAACAAAACAAGCACTTCCCCCTAAAGGCAGTAGTTATCGTCAATGGGTAAGAGCCGTGCAGCATTATGCGTTAAATCATCAAGATGAGCGTGCATATTGGCAAGGCGTCTGTGCAGATCAGGCGGGCTTACCAGCTTTAGGCACGGTTGCATATCATAAAGTTAGCCTATCAGTAGAGCAAACAGATGTTTTATTACATCAAGCAAACCTTGGTTTTCATACGCAAATTAATGATTTATTACTTAGCGCCTTGGCAATTAGCCTCTTTGAGGTGCTTGGCAGTGATGTTAATCATGTGACACTTGAAGGCCATGGCCGAGAAGTCATCGATGAAACACTCGATGTGAGCAATACCGTTGGTTGGTTTACCAGCATGTATCCAGTTAGGCTTAAGGCCCATAACACAATATCAGCGACCATCATTCACACCAAGGAGATGTTAAGCGCAGTACCTCATAAAGGGATTGGTTATAGCGCTCTGCATAAGCAACAAGCATTTGCTATGACCCTCCCTAAAATAAGCTTTAATTATTTAGGTCAATTAGGCGCGCAAAGTGATAATGAGGAAAGCTCGACTTGGCAGGTTAGTCAAGAAGATGCAGGTGAGATGATAGCAAGTGACAACACCGATCACTTATTAGTTAATATTAATGGCGCGGTTCAAGGTGGTATATTAACGTTTAATATTGCCTCACGGTTATCAAGTATATTAACAGATACATTTGAGGCGCACTTTCATAGCGCTTTAATTGAGGTTATTGAGCAAGCAGCTCTTAAAGCAAAAAGTGGCGGAGTTAACACGCCCAGTGATTACGCTGTTAAAGGGCTATCCATTGACCATTTAGACTTTCTTGAGCGCCGCCTCACTACCAATAAAATTGTAGAGATTTTCCCTGCAAATAGTTTGCAGCAAGGCTTTATCTCACACGCGCTGCATTACCCAGAAGATGATGCTTATCGTGTGCAATTATTATTAGACTATAATGAAGCGCTTGATATAGATTGTTACCAGCAAGCGTGGTGCTTAGCCGCACAGCGCTACCCTGCGCTGCGAGCTTGTTTTGATTGGCGTGATGGTCTTGTGCAGATCATAACGGCAGATTCGAGTATTAACCTTGATAATTTCACCCTCAAGGATATCAGTCATCTACCACAAGCTGCTCGCGCGCAAGAGATCATTAAAATTCAACAGCTCGATAGAAAAGTTCCTTTTGATTTATCGACACCTGGCTTAATGCGCTTTACCTTGATAAAACAACATGCAAACTTGGTGAGTGTAATGCAAACAACTCATCATAGTATCAGTGATGGTTGGAGCGGCCCCATTTTATTACAGCAAGTACATGAGTACTACAATCAGCTTGTGCTAGGCATGCAGGTGCAAATAAAGGTTGATCGCGCGTTTGTTAATGCTCAGCAGTATTATAGCAAAGCAAAAAGCGCCGCGACAAAACACTGGAAAAAAGCTAAAGAGCGGTTTCAGGCGGCCAATGATCTTAATTTTTTATTAACCACGGCAGTTGATTTAGCGCAGCTAAAAACCATTGCAGAGCCATGCGCGAGTGAGCTTATTATTAAGGGTGATTTATACAAGCAATTAAAGCAAATGTGTCGAAATCAAGCAATAACCTTAAATGTTGCCGTGCAATTTGCCTGGCATAAATTATTACATATTTACAGCGGTGATGAGCAAACGATTGTCGGCACAACCGTTGCAGGTCGCGACCTTCCCGTTGACGGCATTGAAAGTAGTGTCGGATTATATATTAATACTCTGCCGCTTACGGTTGATTGGGATAATAGCATCAGTGTCTCGGCAATCTTAAATAATATCCAAAAATGTATCGCAGAGCTTAACAGTTACAGTAATGTCTGTTTGGCAGATTTACAAGCAAATGGGCAGCGATTGTTTCATAGCCTGTTTGTTTTTGAAAATTATCCGAGCCCTATGGATACAAATATATCAGGGATAGAAAATCATTTAACGTTTCGAGCAGCTATTGAGAAAACTGATTATCCTCTTTCAGTGACGGCCTATGAGGAAAATGAGAGCTTGGTTGTCAAGCTACATTATAGTGAAGAATGGCTTCGTCAAAATCAAGCTAGGCGGTTATTAAATCAAATACAATTAATATTAGCCTCTATTGCTAAAAATACGGCTCAATCACACACACAAATCTCTTTAATAGATGATTTAGAGCGCCGCATGCTGTTACATACTTGGAATGATACCGTAGCGCCTTACCCAATGGATAAAACCCTAGCGCAATTATTCGAGGAGCAGGTCGATAAAAACCCTGATAATATTGCCCTGGTATTTGCAGAGCAGAAGCTTACCTATAGTCAATTAAATCAGCTAGCTAATCAATTAGCTCATGCTATTCGAGCGCATTATCAAAAAAATAATCCTCAAGGTATTCAAGCCGATACGCTGATTGGCTTATATCTGGATCGAAGTTTAGATATGGTAATAAGTATTCTTGGCGTGCTTAAAGCAGGCGGCGCTTATGTGCCAATATCGCCAGAATATCCACAGCTGCGAGCGCAATATATATTGGGCGATACACAAACCTCGCTGATTATTACTCAGGCACATTATAAGCAGCAACTAAATAATTGGATCGGTGAACTCGATATTACGTCTACGCTGTTAGCCATTGATGATGTAAGTGATGATAACCCAACGGCTAATTTAGCAGCAATTAATGGAGCGAAAGACTTAGCTTATGTTATTTATACGTCGGGGACAACAGGCACCCCGAAAGGCGTTATGATTGAGCATCTTGGTGTTACTAACTTAATTTTTAGTCAAATCTCTTCCCTTGATTTCAAGCAAGATGAATCAGTACTCTGGCTCACTGACTATATTTTCGATGCATCTGTTGAGCAATTATTTTTATCATTGCTCAATGGCGCTGTGCTACATATTCCGAGCCGAATGGAAATTCTGGATATCGGCATTATTAGCCAAAAAATTGTTCAGTCAGGTATTACCCATTTGCATTCCACTCCTCAATACTTAAACGCATTAGGCGCACTAGAAGAGCCACATTATTTAAAGAGAGTGATTTCTGGCGCGGAGGCTATTTCTAAAGAATTAGTTTCAATTTGGGGGCCAATATTAATAAACTCTTATGGACCGACTGAATCAACCGTTACTTCCATACAAGCGACTCAATATGGTCAAGATGGCGTGCTTAACAATATTGGTCGCCCGATAAATAACACCCAAATTTATGTGTTAAATGCACAAAAAAACATTGTGCCGATAGGCGCCCCAGGAGAGCTTTATATTGGAGGAGCAGGGCTTGCAAGGGGCTATCTTAATCAGGAGTTAACTGGTGAGCGTTTTATTGATAACCCATTTGCCACACCTGATGATAAAGCTAAAGGTTATGACAGGCTTTATAAAACTGGGGATCTGGTTCGCTGGGGGCATGATGGTAACTTAGAATATTTAGGGCGTAATGATTGTCAGGTTAAAATACGCGGTTATCGTATTGAACTAGGTGAGATTGAAAGTGCATTAAGCGCATTAAAATGCGTTAAACAAGCAGTAGTTGTTGACCTTGAAAAGGATGGTCATAAATACTTAGCTGCTTATTTAATAAAAGCTTCCGGCATGGGAATTGATCTTGATATTGAAATTGATATTGAGGCATGCCGCGATAGCTTAGCGCTTAAACTGCCAGATTATATGCTGCCTGCTACCTTCACCGTGCTCGATAGCATTCCACTAACTATTAATGGTAAACTTGACAGAGGCGCGCTGCCAGCACTAGAGTTTATAAATGCTGATAAATATGTTGCCCCGCGAAATGAGCTTGAAGAGCAGCTTTGTAATATTTGGCAAGAAGTATTGAGCGTTAAAAGAGTGGGTATTGATGATAACTTTTTCCGTATTGGTGGCGATTCGATAGTAAGTATTGGGCTGGTCTCCAAAATGCGCAGAGAAGGCTTTAGCTTACAAGTGAAAGATATTTTTGATGCGCCAACCGTTGCCAAGCTGAGCCGTTTGTTAAACGCGCCGGCAACTTGCCTAAAAATTAAAACTGAGCAGGGCGTGTTAACCGGCGCTTTTGATTTATTACCAATACAATCTTGGTTTTTTGCGCAAAAACTAGCAAAGCCTCAGCACTTTAATCAGGCTTTTATAATTAAAATTCCAGGGGAAATCAAATACGCTGAAATTGAAAAAGCATTGCAGGTCTTAACTGCGCAGCACGATATGCTGCGCTGCGTATTTTTAGAAAAAGCATCTTCAAAAACAAAGAGTTATCAGCAACAATATCGCGATAAAATAGATGGCATGTGTGAGCCTTTATACGCATTAAATATAGCGGATTTAAATTCTGAGGAGCTTTGTAAAAAGCTTACGCAATTGCAAAGTAACTTTAATTATATTAACGGCCCAACATGGCAGGCAGCGCACTTAACTGGTCATATAGATGGTAGTGCTCGTTTATTTTTTGCCTTCCATCATTTAATTATCGATGTCGTATCATGGCGGATCATTGCTCAAGATATTAAGCAATTATTAACAAAGCAACTATTAACAAAGCCATTACTATCAAAACAAGTACTAACAAAACAAGCACTTCCACCTAAAGGCAGTAGTTATCGTCAATGGATAAGAGCCGTGCAGCATTATGCGTTAAATCATCAAGATGAGCGAGCATATTGGCAAGGCGTCTGTGCAGATCAGGCGTGTTTACCAGCTTTAGCCGCGGTGGCATATCATAAAGTGAGCCTATCGGAGCGACAAACAGATGTTTTATTACATCAAGCAAACCTTGGTTTTCATACGCAAATTAATGATTTATTACTTAGCGCCTTGGCAATTAGCCTCTTTGATGTGCTTGGCAGTGATGTCAATCATGTGACACTTGAAGGCCACGGCCGGGAAGTTATCGATGAAACACTCGATGTGAGCAATACCGTTGGTTGGTTTACCAGCATGTATCCGGTCAGGCTTGAAGTCCATAAAATAATATCTGCGACCATCATTGACACCAAGGAGATGTTAAGAGCAGTACCTCATAAAGGGATTGGGTATGGCGCGCTGCATCAACAACAAGCATTTGCTATGAGTCTGCCTAAAATAAGCTTTAATTATTTAGGTCAATTAGGAGCGCAAAGTGACAATGAAGAAAGCTCAAATTGGCAGGTTAGTCAAGAAGATGCAGGTCAAATGGTAGCAAGTGAGAATTCCAATTGCTTGTTACTTGATATTAATGGTGCTGTTCAAGCTGGTATATTAACGTTTAATATTGCCTCACGGTTATCAAGTATATTAGCAAAGGCATTTGAGGCGCACTTTCACAGCGCTTTAGTTGAGGTTATTGAGCAAGCAGCTCTCAAGGCAAAAAGTGGCGGTCTTAACACGTTAAGCGACTTAAAAGAAATATATTTGACCGTAAATGAAGCAGCAAGTGAGGCTCCTATTTTTTTTCTACCTCCAGGCGGAGGAGGTGCTGAAAGTTATTTAAATAATATAATCCCCAAATTAAAAGACAAAAAAATAATTCTATTTAATAACTTCTACCATGAAAGCTATTTAAAAAATGATAATGCTCAAAATTATTATACTTTTCAAACACTCGCCACTCAATACATTAAATATATCAAGAAGATCCAGCCTGTTGGGCCTTATGAATTATTTGGTTGGAGTTTTGGTGGTGTGTTAGCTTTTGAAATAGCACGACAACTGGAGAATAATGGCGATAATATTGCAAAAATCATTTTAGTTGATTCCTATTTTAATTATAAAAAAGCAATCAAAGCGCAATGCCATGAATTTTCACCATTAATAAACAAAAAATTACAAAAGAATATTAATGCTAAGTATCAATGTAACCATGGTAAATATCGAACAAGTGCCAAAATAGTTTTATTTAAGTTTTCAAAAGTTGACAAAATAAAGTTGGAAGATATTGCTAAATATACAGATGAAAAATTATTGTATAAAGTTCATGAGGCCCTTGCTTGTTATTATAATAAAATAATCGATAACCACATTAATGATTATGTGGATTGTAGTGCAATCAAAATAATACAATTAACCAGCACCCATAGGACATGGGTTGACAGTAGTAAAGATGTAGATTTGGTGACAAAAGTTATCATTCCAACAAAAAAAAGTTTTAATAAAAATGATATAAATAAAAAATGATTGCTTTTTTTTATTTGCTAAGTATTATCAACGTCCTTCTAACCTGATACGGTCTTATTAGCAAATAAAAGACTGCGGTTGTTAAACAAAGAAAAACGTTAAGAAAAGGGATAAATGCTAACCTACCCTGGCAAATGATGGGTATAAAAATAGGCAGCAGGCCATTTTAAAAAGAATTTGACACAATACTATTTTATTAAGCGCCCCTAAAAAAACTTATTTCGCATTATCACCTTACCAATGATCAAAGTTTATCGTCCAAGCTATTTCTTTTGACTAAAAAGTCAATGACTCATATTGCATTGGATAAATTTAATAAATATCAAATAAAATAGGTCGATAATGTCAAAAAAATCATTAACAAAAGAGCAAAATAATACTTTAAAGAACACAACTATTTCAAGAGAAGATCGTCATACACTTTTGCGCAGTTGCAATGATACTGATGCGCCTTACCCAATGGATAAAACCCTAGCGCAATTATTTGAGGAGCAGGTCGATAAAACGCCAAATAATATCGCCTTGGTATTTGCAGAGCAGAAGCTTACCTATGGTCAATTAAATGAAAAAGCTAATCAATTAGCCCATGCTATTCGAGCGCATTATCAAAATAATAACTCTCAAGGTATTAAGGCCGATACACTAATTGGCTTATATCTAGATCGAAGTTTAGAGATGGTAATAAGTATTCTGGGCGTGCTTAAAGCAGGCGGCGCTTATGTGCCTATATCACCAGAATATCCACAGTTGCGAGCGCAGTTTATGTTTGAGGATACACAAACGTCTCTTATTATTACCCAAGCACATTATAAGCAGCAATTAAATAAGTGGACTGCAAAACTCGACCTTGTGCCAAATCTTTTAGCCATCGATGATGTGAACCAAGCAACCCCAACAGCTAATTTAACCTCGATAAACACATCAAAAGATCTAGCTTATGTTATCCTCTGATATAACAGGTCAATCCAAGGGTGTTATGGTGGAGCACAAAAATGTTGTTAATTATTTATATGCGTTGACAGAACATGTTGGAGACTTCTTTAATCGAGTAGATTTTTCAGCAAATTATTGTTTTGATTTTTCTATTACAACCATCTTGTGTCCAGTATTAGTTGGGCGCTGTATTTATATTTTTGGCAAAGATATATCCAATATTGAAGCTTATTTACAACATATTAAGACAAATAAAATTGATTTTATTAAAGCCATACCAAGTATTGCATCTGTAATTTTCGCAAACACAGAGCTTAAAGTAAAAACACTTTTATTGGCTGGTGAAATATTATCTAAGCAATGTGTTGCACAGTTATCAAACAATGTTGATGTTATTTATGATGAATACGGCCCTACAGAGTCCACCGTAGGCGCATGTATTGCTAATATATATCCGTCAACATCAAAGGGAATTGCTAAATCTTATCCTAATATTAAGTTATATAATTTATAAGCTTCATTGACCATACTTCCAATCGGCGCCACAGGCGAGCTTTATATTGGAGGAGCAGGACTTGCAAGGGGCTATCTTAATCAACCTGAGTTAACTAGTGAGCGCTTTATTGATAACCCATTTGCCACACCTGATGATAAAGCTAAAGGTTATGACAGGCTTTATAAAACCGGCGATCTGGTACGCTTGCTCCTTGACGGTAATTTAGAGTATTTAGGTCGCAATGATTGTCAGGTTAAAATACGCGGTTATCGTATTGAACTAGGTGAGATTGAAAGTGCATTAATAGCATTAAAATGCGTTAAACAAGCCGTAGTTGTTGACCTTGAAAAGGATGGTCATAAATACTTAGCAGCCTATTTAATAAAAGCTTCTGGCATTCCAATTGATATTGATAAATGCCGAGATAGCCTAGCGCTTAAACTGCCAGATTATATGCTGCCTGCTACCTTCACTGTGCTCGATAGCATTCCATTAACCATTAACGGTAAACTTGACAGACACGCGCTGCCAACACCAGAGTTTGTTAATGCTGATAATTATGTTGCCCCGCGAAATGCGCTTGAAAATAAGCTTTGTAATATTTGGCAAGATATCTTGGATATAAAAAAAATAGGTATTGAGGATAACTTTTTTGGCATTGGTGGTAACTCTATCACAGCGATTCGACTTAGTGCTGCTTGCCGCCAGCAATTTAAGATAGATATTCCGCTTGCCTTGTTATTTGCAAAGAAAACAATTAAGCGCTTAGCACCTTGTATCAATAAACTTCAGATGCGGATTAAAGCCAATGTAGGATTAACACAATACCCATTATCCTTTGCCCAAGAGCGACTGTTATTTATCGAAAATTTTGAACAAGGATCAAATCTCTATCATATTCCTTATTTTGTGCAATTAGCAGATGATGTCAATCTAAGCGCATTAACAGCGTCTTTTAATGTTGTTATTCACCGTCATCCTGTATTTAACAGTGTTTATCGTACCGATCAGCACCATCTAGCTTACCAGGTACAGCTCGGTGGTGATATCCCAATCCATATGCATGTATTAACCGAGAGTCAGGAATTATTAGCCGTGGTTAAAAAAGAGATATCACGACCTTTTGATTTAACTACTGAGCCAAGTCTTCGCTTGCATTGTTATGAAAAAAATGCTCGCCAATATTTACTGATATTATGCCACCATATTGCTTTTGATGGCTTATCCTGGAAAATATTTATTAATGAATTATCACAAGCGTATCGCGGCTTGTACCAAGGAGCGGCGGCAATTCTCCCTAATCTGGATATCAGTTATGGTGATTATGCGCTCTGGCAACGTAGTTATTTGCAAGGAGAAAATCTAACCAAGTTATTAGATTTTTGGCAGCAGCAATTATCAGGGTATGAGCAGCTGCAATTACAGGCCGATTATCCTCGTCCTAAACAAATTAATCATCAGGGCAGAAATATATATTTTCAATTAGATGCCCGTTTATCGGAGCAACTGCGAACGCTTGCCAAAGCTCGTCATACAACACTCTATACCGTGTTATTGAGCTGTTTTTATGTCAGCATATCAGCAATGAGCGGCCAAACAGATGTATTACTTGGCACTCCATCTGATAATAGAGATCATGCGCAAACGCAATCATTAATCGGCTTTTTTGTAAATACCTTGGTGCTTCGAGCCGATGTTCAAGCAACAATGACAATTGAGGAATTTATTAGCCAAGTGCATGGCATTGTAAGACAAGCCAAGGCTCATCAAGAGCTTCCCTTTGAGCGCTTAGTGGATGTGTTAAATGTTGAGCGCGACGCCTCTCGTCACCCTATTTTTCAAGTGATGTTTGCCATTGAATCTTCCGAGACGAGTTACCATAGCAATAATGACCTGCCGTTTATGGCATCAGAGTTTGCAAGCTCAGATGATTTGTATCGCCCTGCAAAGTTTGATTTGAGTTTGCTTGTAGATGTCAGTCAAGCGGTTATTAAGGGCTCTTTTAACTATGCCCTGAGTTTGTTTAATGAAGAGACGATCACGCGCATATCAGAAATCTATCAACGAGTCTTAGTGGCTGTTGTTGCAAATCAACAGCTCCCAATCTGTGACATATCATTATTGTCAAAAATCGATAGGCATACTGTTTTACAAACTTGGAATGATACCGTAGCCCACTACCCAATTGATAAAACTTTAGCGCAATTATTCGAGGAGCAGGTTGATAAAACCCCTGATAATGTCGCCTTAGTGTTTGAAGGTGAAGAATTAACCTATAGTCAGCTAAATAATAAATCTAATCAGTTGGCTTATGCGATTCGAGCGCATTATCAAAAAAATAATACTCAAGGTATTCAAGCTGATACACTAATTGATTTATATCTAGATCGAAGCTTAGAGATGGTAATAACTCAAGTTTCGGAGTTCATATTTACCAATAAAAATACCATAACATGCTGATATAAAAGAAGAAAACACCTACTTGTGTTATAATTATTGTTAACTAGACAATAAAAAAAACACAAGAGGCATAAAATGAAGTCTGACATAAATGATTTTGGTTTACCATCGCTTACTGCGGATTTACTTAATCAACAAAATCTAAATATAGATAATACGTTTAGTACAACATGGAAAAACATTGGCTTTAAAGATCTATTAAAACGCGCAAAATTTAACAAACGATCTGGCACTTCAGCTGACAGTGTTGTGTACCTCTTGATGTTGTGGGTTTGGCTAAAAGTAAACTCTGTTTCGATGTTCTCAAGGGATGCGTTATTGAGTTTCTCATCCTCAAAAAAAGATGCCCTCTACGATTTTATTAACCATGAAAACTTGGATTGGCGAAAGCTACAATTATTGACAGCAAAAAAAATACTTAAGCCCCATGAAGGAAATAAATTGAATGCTTTTGTTATCGATGATTCCGTTAAAATCAGACGTGGTAAAAAGATGCCAGGTGTTTCAAAGCACTTCGATCACTTAACCGCTCGATGTGTCAATGGGCAACAAATAGTGACGCTAGGCCTTGCTAATGACGAGTTATTTACGCCGATTGATAATGAAATATTTATCAGTAAAACTGACAGACAGGTTGCTGATTATCAGTTTAAAGATGGTCGTAGTATTGCAGCAAAACGTTACGAAAAGTCAAGAGAGCAAACTAAACCTGATATGGTTTGCGACATGATATCAAGAGCAATACGCAATGGTATTAACGCCGAATATTTTTTAGCAGATGCTTGGTTTGCAACGAAACGAATATTAAAAATGACGGTGGAACAATCACTTGTAGCAATTGTTCGAATGAAGCGAAATAAAATGAAGTATCGCTTTATGGAAAATGGAGAGAGTAAGTTACTGAGCGCTGAAGAGTTATATAAGCAACATATCAAAGGTCAATGGCATAACCTAAAAAATATTCCTTACCAAAGCAAATCAATTATTGTTGAGTTGAATTTAACGACTGAGACTAAAAAAGATCCACAATGGATTAAAGTTAAGCTTCTGTACGTTCGGTCTATGAATGAAGCCAAACAACAAGCGAGCAAAAATGATTGGGCTCTCTTTTTATCAACGGATAGCCTACTTGAAGATGAAAAAATACTTGAAATATATGCACTACGTTGGGGAATTGAAGTTTACTTTAAAGAGGCGAAACAAAAGCTTGGTTTTTTAAAAGAACAAAGCCGCCACTATGGTGCGTACATCGCTTCTATTCATCTAACTGGATTGCGTTTTTGTTTACTATTATTTGCAAAAGAAGAGCAAGTGGGAGCCAAGTTAAGTGAGGTTAGAAATGACTTTGAAGAAAGCCTTACGACGTTGAATTTTGGGTGTAAATTATGGGGTTTATTTAAAGCATTAATTGCAGGCGCTCTCAATGAAATAGGTAATTTAACCGAAAGTAAAAAATCAGAGATCTTAAAAAAGATCGATCAAACTGTTATTGGCTTTTTTACGAAAGCGCTACAAATGGATCAATTCACAATACGGCAAGAGGCACTGATATGATGGAAAATAAAACAGAAAAAGCTATAATTTCAACGAATATGAACTCCGAAACTTGAGTAATAAGTATTATTGCAGTGCTTAAAGCAGGCGGCGCTTATGTGCCGATATCACCAGAATATCCACAGCTGCGAGTACGCTTTATGTTGGACGATACACAAACTTCACTGATTATTACCCAGCCACATTATAAACAGCAATTAAATAAATGGAGCGCAAAACTCGATATTACGCCTACGCTGTTAGCCATCGATGATGTAAGTGAAAATACCTCGAGTGTTAATTTATCAGCAATTAATGGGCCGAAAGACTTGGCTTATATCATCTATACGTCCGGGACAACAGGCACCCCAAAAGGTGTGATGATTGAACAATGTTCAGTATCTAACTTAATTATTAGTCAAACATCTTGCATGAATTTTGATGAAAGTGATGCCATTCTTTGGCTCGCTGATTATATTTTCGATGCATCTGTTGAGCAGTTATTTTTATCATTGCTCAATGGCGCCATGTTACATATTCCAACCAAGTCAGATATTAAAGATGTAGTGGTTATTAAGCAAAAAATTGTAGCGTTAGGTATTACCCATTTGAATTATACCTCTAAATACTTAAACGCATTAGGCGCATTAGAAGAGCCACATTATTTAAAAAGAGTCATGTCCGCAGGGGAGAGTATTTCTGCAGAATTGGCCGCCTGTTGGGGTAATCTATTGATAAATGCTTATGGACCGACAGAATCGACCGTTATTTCCATACAAGCGGCTAAATATGGTCAAGATGGCGTGCTTAACAATATTGGTCGCCCGATAAGTAACACTCAAGTTTATGTGTTAAATGAGCAACAAAACATTGTCCCGATAGGCGCCACTGGCGAGCTTTATATCGGAGGAGCAGGCCTTGCGCGAGGTTACCTTAATCAGGCTGAGTTAACTCATGATCGTTTTATTGATAACCCATTTGCCACAACTGATGATAAAGTTAAAGGCTATGACAGGCTTTATAAAACTGGCGATCTGGTACGCTTGCTACCAGATGGTAACTTAGAATATTTAGGGCGTAATGATTGTCAGGTTAAAATACGCGGTTATCGTATTGAACTGGGTGAAATTGAAAGTGCATTAAGCTCATTAAAAGACGTTAAACAAGCCGTAGTTATTGATCTTGAAAATGATGGCCATAAATACTTAGCAGCCTATTTAATAAAAGCTTCTGGCATTCCAATTGATATTGATAAATGCCGAGATAGCCTAGCGCTTAAACTGCCAGATTATATGCTGCCTTCTACCTTCACCGTGCTCGATAGTATTCCACTAACCATAAACGGGAAACTTGACAGACGCGCGCTACCACCACCATATTTTGTCAGTGCTGACAAATATGTTGCCCCGCGAAATGAGCTTGAAGAGCAACTTTGTAATATTTGGCAAGAAGTGTTGGGAGTTAAAAGAGTAGGCATTGATGATAACTTTTTTCGCATTGGTGGCGATTCTATAGTAAGTATTGGGCTGGTCTCTAAAATGCGCAGAGAAGGCTTTAGCTTACAAGTGAAAGATATTTTTGATGCTCCAACCGTTGCCAAGCTGAGTCGTTTGTTAAACGCGCAGGCGACTCACCTAAAAATTAAAACTGAGCAGGGCGAGTTAACAGGCGCTTTTGATTTATTACCAATACAAGCTGCATTTTTTGCGCAAAAACTAGCAATGCCTCACCACTTTAATCAGTCTTTTATGATTAACATTCTAGGGGAAATTAAATACGCTGAAATTGAAAAAGCATTGCAGTCATTAACTGCGCAGCACGATATGCTACGCTGCGTATTTTTAAAAAAAGAACCTTTAAAAACAACTAGTTACCAACAACAATGCCGCGATAATATAGATGGCATGTGTGAGCCTTTATGCGCATTAAATATAGCTTATTTAAATTCTGAGGAGCTAGATGAAAAGCTTACACAATTACAAAGTAACTTTAATTATATTAAAGGCCCAACATGGCATGCAGTACACTTAACCGGTTATCCCGATGGCAGCGCTCGTTTATTTTTTGCCTTCCATCACTTAATTATCGATGTTGTGTCATGGCGAATAATTGCTCAAGATATTAAGCAGCTATTAGCAGGGCAAGCACTTCCCCCTAAAGGCAGCAGTTATCGTCAATGGGTAAGAGCCGTGCAGCATTATGCGTTAAATCATCAAGATGAGCGTGCATATTGGCAAGGAGTCTGTGCAGATCAGGCGGGCTTGCCAGCTTTAGGCACGGTTGCATATCATACAGTTAGCCTATCAGTAGAGCAAACAGATGTTTTATTACATCAAGCAAACCTTGGTTTTCATACGCAAATTAATGATTTATTACTTAGCGCTCTGGCAATTAGCCTTTTTGAAGTGCTTGGCAGTGATGTTAATCATGTGACACTTGAAGGCCATGGCCGGGAAGTCATCGATGAAACGCTTGATGTGAGCAATACTGTTGGTTGGTTTACCAGCGCGTATCCGGTCAGGCTTGAAGTCCAGCAAACAATATCTGAGACCATCATTCAAACTAAGGAGATGTTAAGAGTTATTGCAAACAAAGGGATTGGTTATGGAGCTCTGCATCAACAACAAGCATTTACTATGAGCATGCCTAAAATAAGATTTAATTATTTAGGTCAATTAGGCGCGCAAAGTGACAATGAGGAAAGCTCGACTTGGCAGATTAGTCAAGAAGATGCAGGTCAGATGATAGCAAGTGACAACACCGATCACTTATTAGTTAATATTAATGGAGCAGTCCAAAATGGTATATTAGAGTTTAATATTGCCTCACGGTTATCAAGTATATTAACAGATGCATTTGAGGAGCACTTTCAAAGCGCTTTAGTTGAAGTTATCCAGCAGGCAACACTCAATACAAAAAATGGTGGTATTAACACGTTAAGCGACTTAAGCGAAATATATTTGACCGTGAATGAAGCATCAAATGAGGCTCCTATTTTTTTTCTACCGCCAGGAGGAGGAGGAGCTGAAAGTTATTTAAATAATATAATCCCCAAATTAAAAGACAAAAAAATAATTCTATTTAATAACTTATATCATGAAAGCTGTTTAAAAAACGAGAATGCTCAAAATTATTATACTTATCAAACACTCGCCACTCAATACATTAAATATATTAAGAAGATACAGCCTGTTGGGCCTTATGAATTATTTGGTTGGAGTTTTGGTGGTGTGTTAGCTTTTGAAATAGCACGGCAACTGGAAAATAATGGCGATAAGATTGCAAAAATAATTTTAATTGATCCGAACTTTCAGAATAAGGAAGCCATGAAAGATTTAGAGCAATATTGGCCGCTATTAAAAGAAAAACACACACAAGATATGCTTCATTACCAGTCTCAATGTAACCATGGTAAATATATAACAAGCGCACCGATATTTTTATTTAAATTTTTAAAAGTTGATAAAATAAAGTTAGAAGATGTAGCTAAAAATACAGATGAAAAATTATTAAGTCAATTTAATGAGGCCCTTGCTTGTTTTCATAATACAACAATCGATAATCACATTAATGATTATGTGGATTGTAGTGCAATCAAAATAATACAATTAACCAGCACCCATAATACATGGATCGACAGTAGTGAAGATGTAGATTTGGTGACAAAAGTTATCATTCCAACAAAAAAAAGTTTTAATAAAAATGATATAAATAAAAAATGATTGCTTTTTTTTATTTGCTAAGTATTATCAACGTCCTTCTAACCTGATACGGTCTTATTAGCAAATAAAAGACTGCGGTTGTTAAACAAAGAAAAACGTTAAGAAAAGGGATAAATGCTAACCTACCCTGGCAAATGATGGGTATAAAAATAGGCAGCAAGTCCTTTTTAAGAGAATTTGACACAATACTATTTTATTAAGCGCCCCTAAAAAAACTTATCTCGCATTATCACTTTGCCAATGATCAAAGTTTATCGTCCAAGATATTTCTCTTGACTAAAAAGTCAATGACTCATATTGCATTGGATAAAATTAATAAATGCCAAATAAAATAGGTCTAAAATGTCAAAAAAATCATTAACAAAAGAGCAAAATAATACTTTAAAGACCACAACTATTTCAAGAGAAGATCGTCATACACTTTTGCGCAGTTGCAATGATACTGATGCGCCTTACCCAATGGATAAAACCATAACGCAATTATTCGAAGCGCAGGTCGATAAAACACCGAATAATATCGCCTTGGTATTTGCAGAGCAGAAGCTTACCTATGGTCAATTAAATGAAAAAGCTAATCAATTAGCCCATGCTATTCGAGCGCATTATCAAAATAATAACTCGAAAGGTATTAAGCCCGATACGCTGATTGGCTTATATCTAGATCGAAGTTTAGAAATGGTAATAAGTATTCTTGGAGTGCTTAAAGCAGGTGGCGCTTACGTGCCGATATCGCCAGAATATCCACAGCTGCGAGCGCAATATATATTGGACGATACACAAACATCATTGATTATTACCCAGCCACATTATAAACAGCAATTAAACAAGTTGATTACAAAATTCGACCTTGCGGCTGAGCTGTTAGCTCTCGATGATGTGAGTCAAGCAACCCCAACAGCTAATTTAATCTCGATAAACACATCAAAAGACCTAGCTTATGTTATGCATACCTCTGCTAGAACAGGTCAACCCAAAGGCGTCATGGTGGAGCACAAAAATGTTGTTAATTATTCATATGCGTTGACAGAACATGTTGGAGACTTCTTTAATCGAGTAGATTTTTCAGCAAATTATTGTTTTGATTTTTCTATTACAACCATCTTGTGTCCAGTATTAGTTGGGCGCTGTATTTATATTTTTGGCAAAGATATATCCAATATTGAAGCTTATTTACAACATATTAAGACAAATAAAATTGATTTTATTAAAGCCATACCAAGTATTGCATCTGTAATTTTCGCAAACACAGAGCTTAAAGTAAAAACACTTTTATTGGCTGGTGAAATATTATCTAAGCAATGTGTTGCACAGTTATCAAACAATGTTGATGTTATTTATGATGAATACGGCCCTACAGAGTCCACCGTAGGCGCATGTATTGCTAATATATATCCGTCAACATCAAAGGGAATTGCTAAATCTTATCCTAATATCAAGTTATATAATTTATCAGCTTCATTGACCATACTTCCAATCGGCGCCACAGGCGAGCTTTATATTGGAGGAGCAGGACTTGCAAGGGGCTATCTTAATCAACCTGAGTTAACTAGTGAGCGCTTTATTGATAATCCATTTGCCACAATTGATGACAAAGCTAAAGGTTATGTCAGGCTTTATAAAACTGGCGATCTGGTTCGCTTGCGTGATGATGGTAATTTAGAGTATTTAGGTCGCAATGATTGTCAGGTTAAAATACGCGGTTATCGTATTGAACTAGGTGAGATTGAAAGTGCATTAAGCTCATTAAAAGACGTTAAACAAGCCGTAGTTGTTGACCTTGAAAAGGATGGTCATAAATACTTAGCAGCCTATTTAATAAAAGCTTCTGGCATTCCAATTGATATTGATAAATGCCGAGATAGCCTAGCGCTCAAACTGCCAGATTATATGCTGCCTGCTACCTTCACTGTGCTCGATAGCATTCCATTAACCATTAACGGTAAACTTGACAGACGCGCGCTGCCAACACCAGAGTTTGTTAATGCTGATAAATATGTTGCCCCGCGAAATGAGCTTGAAGAGCAGCTTTGTAATATTTGGCAAGAAGTATTGAGCGTTAAAAAAGTTGGTATTGATGATAACTTTTATCAACTTGGTGGTAACTCTATCACAGCGATTCGACTTAGTGCTGCTTGCCGCCAGCAATTTAAGATAGATATTCCGCTTGCCTTGTTATTTGCAAAGAAAACAATTAAGCGCTTAGCACCTTGTATCAATAAACTTCAGATGCGGATTAAAGCCAATGTAGGATTAACACAATACCCATTATCCTTTGCCCAAGAGCGACTGTTATTTATCGAAAATTTTGAACAAGGATCAAATCTCTATCATATTCCTTATTTTGTGCAATTAGCAGATGATGCCAATTTAGGCGCATTAACAGCGTCTTTTAATGTTGTTATTCACCGTCATCCTGTATTTAACAGTGTTTATCGTACCGATCAGCACCATCTAGCTTACCAGGTACAGCTCGGTGGTGATATCCCAATCCATATGCATGTATTAACCGAGAGTCAGGAATTATTAGCCGTGGTTAAAAAAGAGATATCACGACCTTTTGTTTTAACTACTGAGCCAAGTCTTCGCTTGCATTGTTATGAAAAAAATGCTCGCCAATATTTACTGATATTATGCCACCATATTGCTTTTGATGGCTTATCCTGGAAAATATTTATTAATGAATTATCACAAGCGTATCAAGCCTTGTGCCAAGGAGCGGCTGTAGAGCTCCCCCATCTAGATATCAGTTATGGTGATTATGTGCTCTGGCAACGCAGTTATCTGCAAGGAGAAAATCTGACCAAGTTATTAGATTTTTGGCAAACGCAATTATCAGGGTATGAGCAGTTACAATTACCGACCGATTATCCTCGAGCTATTAAAAGTGATCATGAAGGGGGAAGTATCGATATTGAGCTAGATGCCCGTTTATCTGAGCAATTACGAAAGCTTGCCAAAGCGCAAAAAACAACACTTTATACCGTGTTGCTAAGTGGTTTTTATATTACTTTATCGGCAATGAGCGGGCAAACAGATATCTTACTAGGCACTGCCGTCGCCAATCGAAAACAGGTGCAAACACGCTCATTAATAGGCTGTTTTGTCAATACCTTGGTGATGCGAGCAGGTATTCAAGCAACAATGACAATTGAGGAATTTATTAGACAAGTACATGGCATTGTAAGACAAGCATTAGCTCATCAAGGGTTGCCATTTGAGCGTTTAGTGGATGCGTTAAAGGTTGAACGAGATCCGTCTCGTCACCCTATTTTTCAAGTTATGCTTAGTGTCAAAAGCTTTACGCAGAGCCACGAGAATAATATACACATCCCTTTTAAATCGATTTCTAGGGAAGATTCAAAAAAATTGTATACGCGAGCACCATTTGATTTGAATTTGAATCTAAATACCAGCCAACCGACCATTAATGGTGATTTTAATTATGCGCTGAGTTTGTTTAATGAAAAGACTATAAATCGTATATCAGGGTTATATCAACGGGTATTAGTGGCTATGGTTGCAAATCAACAGCTCGCTATAGGTGAAATATCATTATTGTCAGATTTTGATCGCCATACACTTTTACATACTTGGAATGATACGACTGCATCCTACCCAATGGATAAAACCATCGCGCAATTATTCGAGGAGCAGGTAGATAAAAAGCCTGATAATATTGCCCTGGTATATGCAAAGGAGTCTCTTACCTATCG
The DNA here is from genome assembly GCA_963682165.1 of uncultured Psychromonas sp. Taxonomy (GTDB): domain Bacteria; phylum Pseudomonadota; class Gammaproteobacteria; order Enterobacterales; family Psychromonadaceae; genus Psychromonas. The sequence goes on from OY821666.1 coordinate 1,413,338, forward strand.
TCAGCTAAATAACAAAGCAAATCAATTAGCTCATGCTATTCGAGCGCATTATAAAAATAATAACTCTCAAGATATTAAGCCCGATACGCTGATTGGCTTATATCTGGATCGAAGTTTAGAAATGGTAATAAGTATTCTTGGAGTGCTTAAAGCAGGTGGCGCTTATGTGCCTATATCACCAGAATATTCTAAGCTGCGAGTGCAGTTTATGTTTGAGGATACACAAACCTCGCTGATTATTACCCAGCAGCATTATAAGCCGCAATTAAATAACTGGATCGGTGCACTAGATATGACGGCCACGCTGTTAGCCATCGATGATGTAAGTGATGATAACCCAACGGCTAATTTAGCAGCAATTAGTACATCAAAAGACTTAGCCTATGTTATTTATACGTCGGGGACAACAGGCACCCCAAAAGGCGTTATGATTGAGCACAAGAATGTTGTTAATTATTTATATGCGTTGGCAGAACATGTTGGAGACTTATTTAATCGAGTAGATTTTTCAGCAAATTATTGTTTTGATCTTTCTATTACAACCAACTTATGTCCCTTATTGGTTGGGAGTTGTATTTATATTTTTGGCAAAAACATCTCTGACATTGAAAGTTATTTACAACACATTAGGGCAAATGAAATTGATTTTGTGAAAACAACACCAAGTCTTGCATCTGTAATTTTCGCAAACACAGAAATTAAAGTAAAAACACTTTTATTGGGTGGTGAAATCTTATCTAAGCAATGTGTTGCACAGTTATCAAACAATGTTGACGTTATTTATGATGAATACGGCCCTACAGAATCCACCGTAGGCGCATTGATTGCGAATGTACTTCCTTTAATGTCCAAGGGGATTGGTAAATCTTATTCTAATATCAAGTTATATAATTTATCACCATCATTAACCCTACTTCCGATAGGCACGCCAGGAGAGCTTTATATCGGTGGTGCTGGCCTTGCAAGAGGTTATCTCAATCAACATGAGTTAACCAATGAACGTTTTATTGATAACCCATTTGCCACACCTGATGATAAAGCTAAAGGTTATGACAGGCTTTATAAAACTGGGGATCTGGTACGCTTGGACCAAAATGGTAACTTAGAATATTTAGGGCGTAATGATTGTCAGGTTAAAATACGCGGTTATCGTATTGAACTCGGTGAGATTGAAAGTGCATTAAGCGCATTAAAAGACGTTAAACAAGCAGTGGTTGTTGACCTTGAAAAGGATGGTCATAAATATCTAGCTGCCTATTTAATAAAAGCTTCCGGCATGGGAATTGATCTTGATATTGATATTGATATTGATATTGAGGCATGTCGCGATAGCCTAGCGCTCAAACTGCCAGATTATATGCTGCCGGTCTCCTTTACCGTGCTCGATAGCATTCCATTAACCATTAACGGGAAACTTGACAGACGCGCGCTGCCAGCACCAGACTTTGTCAGTGCTGATAAATATGTTGCCCCGCGAAATGATCTTGAAGAGCAGCTTTGTAATATTTGGCAAGAAGTATTGAGCGTTAAAAGAGTGGGTATTGATGATAACTTTTTCCGTATTGGTGGCGATTCGATAGTAAGTATTGGGCTGGTCTCCAAAATGCGCAGCGAAGGCTTTAGCTTACAAGTGAAAGATATTTTTGATGCGCCAACCGTTGCCCAAGTGAGCCGTTTGTTAAACGAGCAACAAACTTGCTTAAAGATTAAAACTGAGCATGGCGTGTTAACAGGCGCTTTTGATTTATTACCAATACAATCTTGGTTTTTTGCGCAAAAACTAGCAAATCCTCAGCACTTTAACCAGGCTTTTATAATTAAAATTCCAGGGGAAATCAAATACGCTGAAATTGAAAACTCATTGCAGGCATTAACTGACCAGCACGATATGCTGCGCTGCGTATTTTTAAAAAAAGCATCTTCAAAAACAAAGAGTTACCAGCAACAATACCGCGACAATATAGATGGCATGTGTGAGCCTTTATACGCATTAAATATAGCTGGTTTAAATTCTGAAGAGCTTGATGAAAAGCTTACACAACTACAAAGTAACTTTAATTATATTAACGGTCCAACATGGCAGGCAGCGCACTTAACTGGTCATATCGATGGTAGAGCACGTTTATTTTTTGCCTTCCATCATTTAATTATCGATGTCGTGTCATGGCGAATAATTGCCCAAGATATTAAGCAACTATTAACAAAGCAACTATTAACAAAGCAAGTATTAACAAAACAAGCACTTCCCCCTAAAGGCAGTAGTTATCGTCAATGGATAAGAGCCGTGCAGCATTATGCGTTAAATCATCAAGATGAGCGAGCATATTGGCAAGGCGTCTGTGCAGATCAGGAGGGCTTACCAGCTTTAGGCGCGGTGGCATATCATAAAGTGAGCTTATCAGTGCACCAAACAGATGTTTTATTACATCAAGCGAATCTTGGTTTTCATACGCAAATTAATGATTTATTACTTAGCGCCTTGGCAATTAGCCTTTTTGAAGTGCTTGGCAGTGATGTTAATCATGTGACACTTGAAGGCCATGGCCGGGAAGTCATCGATGAAACACTAGATGTGAGCAATACTGTTGGTTGGTTTACCAGCATGTACCCGGTTAGGCTTAAGGCACATAAAACAATATCTGCGACCATAATTCACACCAAGGAGATGTTAAGAGTTATTCCAAACAAAGGGATTAGTTATGGCGCTCTGCATCAACAACAAGCATTTGCTATGAGCCTGCCTAAAATAAGCTTTAATTATTTAGGTCAATTAGGCGCGCAAAGTGACAATGAAGAAAGCTCTACTTGGCAGATTAGCCAAGAAGATGCAGGTGAGATGATAGCAAGTGACAACACTGATCACTTATTAGTTAATATTAATGGCGTGGTTCAAGCTGGTATATTAGAGTTTAATATTGCCTCACGGTTATCAAGTCTGTTAACAGATGCATTTGAGGAGCACTTTCATAGCGCTTTAGTTGAGGTTATTGAGCAAGCAGCTCTTAAAGCAAAAAGTGGCGGAGTTAACACGCCCAGTGATTACGCTGTTAAAGGGCTATCCATTGACCATTTAGACTTTCTTGAGCGCCGCCTCACTACCAATAAAATTGTAGAGATTTTCCCTGCAAATAGTTTGCAGCAAGGCTTTATCTCACACGCGCTGCATTACCCAGAAGATGATGCTTATCGTGTGCAATTACTATTAGATTATAATGAAGCGCTTGATATAGATTGTTACCAGCAAGCGTGGCGCTTAGCCTCACAGCGCTACCCTGCGCTGCGAACTTGTTTTGATTGGCGTGATGGTCTTGTGCAGATCATAACGGCAGATTCGAGTATTAAGCTTGATAATTTTACCATCAAGGATATCAGTCATCTACCACAAGCTGCTCGCGCGCAAGAGATCATTAAAATTCAACAGCTCGATAGAAAAGTTCCTTTTGATCTATCGACACCTGGCTTAATGCGCTTTACCATGATAAAACAACATGCAAAGTTGGTGAGTGTAATGCAGACAACTCATCATAGTATCAGTGATGGTTGGAGCGGCCCCATTTTATTACAGCAAGTACATGAGTACTACAATCAGCTTGTTGTAGGCATGCAGGTGCAAATAAAGGTCGAGCGCGCATTTGTGAATGCTCAGCACTACTATATTAAAGAAAAAAGCGCTGCTTTAGATCATTGGAAAAAAGCTAAAGAGCGGTTTCAGGCCGCCAATGATCTTAATTTTTTATTCACCACGCCAGTTGATTTAGCAGAGCTAAAAACAATTGCAGAGCCATGCGCGAGTGAGCTTATTATTAAGGGTGATTTATACAAGCAATTAAAACAAATGTGTCAAAATCAGGCAATAACCTTAAATGTTGCCGTGCAATTTGCTTGGCATAAATTATTACATATTTACAGCGATGATGAGCAAACGATTGTCGGCACAACCGTTGCAGGTCGCGACCTTCCCGTTGACGGTATTGAAAGTAGTGTCGGATTATATATTAATACATTGCCGCTTACGGTTGATTGGGATAATAGCATCAGCGTCTCGGCAATCTTAAATAATATCCAAAAAAGTATCGCAGAGATTAACAGTTACAGTCATGTCTGTTTGGCCGATTTACAAGCAAATGGGCAGCGATTGTTTCATAGCCTGTTTGTTTTTGAAAATTATCCGAGCCCTATTGATACAAATACATCAGGGATAGAAAATCATTTAACGTTTCGAGCAGCTATTGAGAAAATTGATTATCCTCTTTCAGTGACGGCCTATGAGGAAAATGAGAGCTTGGTTGTCAAGCTACATTATAGTGAAGAATGGCTTCGTCAAAATCAAGCCAGGCGGTTATTAAATCAAATACAATTGGTATTAGCCTCTATTGCTAAAAATACTGATCAATCACATCAACAAATCTCTTTAATGGATGATTTAGAGCGCCACACGCTATTACATACTTGGAATGATACCGTAGCGACCTATCCAATGGATAAAACCATCGCGCAATTATTCGAGGAGCAGGTAGATAAAAACCCTGATAATATTGCCCTGGTATTTGCAGAGCAGAAGCTTACCTATAGTCAGCTAAATAACAAAGCAAATCAATTAGCTCATGCTATTCGAGCGCATTATCAAAATAATAACTCTCAAGGTATTAAGCCCGATACACTGATTGGCTTATATCTGGATCGAAGTTTAGATATGGTAATAAGTATTCTTGGCGTGCTTAAAGCAGGCGGCGCTTTTGTGCCGATATCGCCAGAATATCCACAGCTGCGAGTGAAGTTTATGTTTGAGGATACACAAACGTCTCTTATTATTACCCAAGAACATTATAAGCAACAATTAAATAAGTGGACTGCAAACCTCGACCTTGTGGCAAATTTTTTAGCCATCGATGATGTAAGTGATGATAACCCAACGGCTAATTTAGCAGCAATTAATGGACTGAAAAACTTGGCCTATGTCATCTATACGTCAGGGACAACTGGCACTCCGAAAGGCGTTATGATTCAACATTCAGGAGTAATTAACAGAATAGTTTGGATGCAGCAAAAATATCCATTATCGAGCTCAAGCCGTGTTCTTCAAAAAACGCCCTATATCTTTGATGTGTCGGTATGGGAATTATTATGGGGTAATTTAACAGGCGCAGCCATTATTATAGCGGCGCCAGAGATTCATAAAGAGCCAGATAAATTAAATGAATTGATCATTAAGTCTAGGGTAACGACTCTACATTTTGTGCCATCAATGTTTGCATCTTTTTGTGATTATTTGCAGCAGTTGCAGCTTTCGTTTCCTAAAAATGTACAACAGGTATTTTGCAGTGGTGAAACGTTAACCGTTACTGATGTTGATAGGTTCACAAACATAAATAATGACAGTATTTTATTAACTAACCTTTATGGGCCAACTGAAGCTTCTATTGATGTTGCTTATTTTGACATTATTGAGTCAGCAAATAAATTTATCCCAATTGGTCGCCCGATAAGTAACACTCAAGTTTATGTGTTAAATAAGCAAGATATGCTTGTGCCGATAGGCGCCCCAGGCGAGCTTTATATCGGTGGTGCTGGCCTTGCAAGGGGCTATCTCAATCAACCTGAGTTAACTGGTGAGCGCTTTATTGAGAACCCATTTGCCACACCTGATGATAAAGCTAAAGGCTATAACAGGCTTTATAAAACTGGCGATCTGGTACGCTGGGCCCATGATGGTAATTTAGAGTATTTAGGGCGTAATGATTGTCAGGTTAAAATACGTGGTTATCGGATTGAACTCGGTGAGATTGAAAATGCATTAAGCGCATTAAAAGACGTTAAACAAGCCGTAGCTGTTGACCTTGAAAATAAGGGTAATAAATATATCGCAGCTTATTTAATAAAAGCTTCCAGCATGGCAAATGCTATTGATATTGATATTGAGGCATGTCGAGATAGCTTAGCGCTTAAACTGCCAGACTATATGCTGCCTGCGACCTTCACCGTGCTCGATAGCATTCCACTAACCATCAACGGTAAACTTGACAGACGCGCGCTACCAACACCAGAATTTGAAAATGCTGATAAATATATAGCCCCGCGAAATGAGCTTGAAGAGCAACTTTGTCATATTTGGCAAGAAGTATTGAGCGTTACAAAAGTGGGTATTGATGATAACTTTTTCCGCATCGGTGGCGATTCTATAGTAAGTATTGGGCTGGTCTCTAAAATGCGTAGAGAAGGCTTTAGCTTACAAGTGAAAGCTATTTTCGATGCGCCAACCGTGGCTCAGTTGAGCCGTTTGTTAAACGCGCAGGCAACTCACCTAAAAATTAAAACTGAGCAGGGCGTGTTAACAGGCTCTTTTGATTTATTACCAATACAAGACTCATTTTTTGTGCAAAAACTAGCAAATCCTAACCACTTTAACCAGGCTTTTATAATTAAAATTCCAGGAGAAATCAAATACACGGAAATTGAAAAAGCATTGCAGGTATTAACTGACCAGCACGATATGCTGCGCTGCGTATTTTTAGAAAAAGCATCTTCAAAAACAAAGAGTTACCAGCAACAATACCGCGACAATATAGATGGCATGAGTGAGCCTTTATACGCATTAAATATAGCTGATTTAAATTCTGAAGAGTTAGATGAAAAGCTTACACAATTACAAAGTAACTTTAATTATATTAACGGCCCAACATGGCAGGCTGCGCACTTAACTGGTCATATCGATGGTAGTGCTCGTTTATTTTTTGCCTTCCATCACTTAATTATCGATGTCGTATCATGGCGAATAATTGCTCAAGATATTAAGCAACTATTAACAAAGTCATTACTAACAAAACAAGCACTAACAAAACAAGCACTAACAAAACAAGCACTAACAAAACAAGCACTAACAAAACAAGCACTATCAAAACAAGCATTAATAAAACAAGTACTTGCGCCTAAAGGCAGCAGTTATCGTCAATGGGTTAACACCGTGCAACAGTATGCGCTAAATAATCATTGCGAGCGTGCATATTGGCAAGGCGTCTGTGCAGATCAGGAGGGCTTACCAGCTTTAGGCGCTGTTGCATATCATAAAGTGAGCTTATCAGTGCACCAAACAGATGTTTTATTACATCAAGCAAACCTTGGTTTTCATACGCAAATTAATGATTTATTACTTAGCGCTCTGGCAATTAGCCTTTTTGAAGTGCTTGGCAGTGATGTTAATCATGTGACACTTGAAGGCCATGGCCGGGAAGTCATCGATGAAACACTTGATGTGAGCAATACTGTTGGTTGGTTTACCAGCATGTATCCAGTCAGGCTTGAAGCCCATAAAACAATATCTGCGAGCATCATTCACACCAAGGAGATGTTAAGCGCAGTACCTCATAAAGGGATTGGGTATGGCGCGCTGCATCAACAACAAGCATTTGCTATGAGCCTGCCTAAAATAAGTTTTAATTATTTAGGTAAATTAGGCGCGCAAAGTGATAATGAGGAAAGCTCGACTTGGCAGATTAGTCAAGAAGATGCAGGTCAAATGATAGCAAGTGACAACACCGATCACTTATTAGTTAATATTAATGGCGCGGTTCAAGCTGGTATATTAACGTTTAATATTGGCTCACGGTTATCAAGTATATTAACAGATGCATTTGAGGAGCACTTTCATAGCGCTTTAGTTGAGGTTATTGAGCAAGCAGCTCTTAAAGCAAAAAGTGGCGGGGTTAACACGCCTAGTGATTACGCTGTTAAAGGGCTATCCATTGACCATTTAGACTTTCTTGAGCGCCGCCTCACTACAAATAAAATTGTAGAGATTTTTCCTGCAAATAGCTTGCAGCAAGGTTTTATATCTCACGCGCTGCATTACCCAGAAGATGATGCTTATCGGGTGCAATTATTATTAGACTATAATGAAGCGCTTGATATAAATTGTTACCAGCAGGCGTGGAGCTTAGCCTCACAGCGCTATCCTGCGCTGCGAACTTGTTTTGATTGGCGTGATGGTCTTGTGCAGATCATAACGGCAGATTCGAGTATTAACCTTGATAATTTTACCATTAAGGATATCAGTCATCTACCACAAGCTGATCGCGCGCAGGAGATCATTAAAATTCAACAGCTCGATAGAAAAGTTCCTTTTGATCTATCGACACCTGGCTTAATGCGCTTTACCGTGATAAAACAACATGCAAACTTGGTGACTGTGATGCAAACAACTCATCATAGTATCAGTGATGGTTGGAGCGTCCCCCTTTTATTACAGCAAGTACATGAGTACTACAATCAGCTTGTGCTAGGCATGCAGGTGCAAATAAAGGTCGAGCGCGCATTTGTTAATGCTCAGCACTACTATATTAAAGCAAAAAGCGCTGCTTTAGATCATTGGAAAAAAGCTAAAGAGCGGTTTCAGGCTGCCAATGATCTTAATTTTTTATTCACCACGCCAGTTGATTTAACAGAGCTAAAAACAATTGCAGAGCCATGCGCGAGTGAGCTTATTATTAAGGGTGATTTATATAAGCAATTAAAACAAATGTGTCAAAATCAGGCAATAACCTTAAATGTTGCCGTGCAATTTGCTTGGCATAAATTATTACATATTTACAGCGGTGATGAGCAAACGATTGTCGGCACAACCGTCTCAGGTCGCGACCTTGCCGTTGACGGCATTGAAAATAGTGTCGGATTATATATTAATACATTGCCACTTACTGTTGATTGGGATAATAGCATCAGCGTATCGGCAATCTTAAACAATATCCAAAAAAGTATCGCAGAGCTTAACAGTTATAGTCATGTCTGTTTGGCCGATTTACAAACAAATGGTCAGAGACTTTTTCATAGCCTGTTTGTTTTTGAAAATTATCCTAGCCCTATTGATACAAATACATCAGGGATAGAAAATCATTTAACGTTTCGAGCAGCTATTGAGAAAACTGATTATCCTCTTTCAGTGACAGCCTATGAGAAAAATGAGAGCTTGGTTGTCAAGCTACATTATAGCGAAGAGTGGCTTCGTCAAAATCAAGCCAGGCGGTTATTAAATCAAATACAATTGATATTAGCCTCTATTGCTAAAAATACGACTCACTCACATCAACAGATCTCTTTAATGGATGATTTAGAGCGCCGCACTCTTTTACATACGTGGAATGATACCGTAGCGCCCTACCCAATGGATAAAACAATCACGCAATTATTCGAAGCGCAGGTCGATAAAACCCCTGATAATATTGCCTTGGTTTTTGAAGGTGAAGAATTAACCTATATACAACTAAATAACAAAGCAAATCAATTAGTTCATGCTATTCGAGCGCATTATCAAAATAATAACTCTCAAGATATTAAGCCCGATACACTGATTGGCTTATATCTGGATCGAAGTTTAGAAATGGTAATAAGTATTCTTGGAGTGCTTAAAGCAGGTGGCGCTTATGTGCCAATATCACCAGAATATCCACAGCTGCGAGCGCAATATATATTGGGCGATACACAAACCTCGCTGATTATTACTCAGGCACATTATAAGAAGCAATTAAACAAGTGGACTGCAAAACTCGACCTTGTGCCAAATCTTTTAGCCATCGATGATGTAAGTGATGATAACCCAACGGCTAATTTAGCAGCAATTAATGGACCGAAAGACTTGGCATATGTCATCTATACGTCAGGGACAACAGGCACTCCGAAAGGCGTTATGATTCAACATTCAGGAGTCATTAACAGAATAGTTTGGATGCAGCAAAAATATCCATTATCGAGCTCAAGCCGTGTTCTTCAAAAAACGCCCTATATATTTGATGTGTCGGTATGGGAATTATTATGGGGTAATTTAACAGGCGCTACCATTATTATAGCGGCGCCAGAGATTCATAAAGAGCCAGATAAATTAAATGAATTGATCATTAAGTCTGGGGTAACGACTCTACATTTTGTGCCATCAATGTTTGCATCTTTTTGTGATTATTTGCAGCAGTTGCAGCTTTCGTTTCCTAAAAATGTACAACAGGTATTTTGCAGTGGTGAAACGTTAACCGTTAGTCATGTCGATAGGTTTATAAAAACAAATCATGACAGCACTTTATTAACTAACCTTTATGGGCCAACTGAAGTTTCTATTGACGTTACTTATTTTAATATTATTGAGTCAGCAAATAAATTTATCCCAATTGGTCGCCCGATAAATAACACCCAAATTTATGTGTTAAATAAGCAAGATATGCTTGTGCCGATAGGCGCGGCTGGTGAGCTTTATATAGGAGGAGCTGGGGTTGCAAGGGGCTATCTTAATCAGGAGGAGTTAACTGGTGAGCGTTTTATTGATAACCCATTTGCCACACCTGATGATAAAGTTAAAGGTTATGACAGGCTTTATAAAACTGGGGATCTGGTTCGCCTGCTACCAGATGGTAACTTAGAGTATTTAGGGCGTAATGATTGTCAGGTTAAAATACGCGGTTATCGTATTGAACTCGGTGAGATTGAAAGTGCATTAAGCGCATTAAAAGACGTTAAACAAGCCGTAGTTGTTGACCTTGAAAATGAGGGTAATAAATACTTAGCTGCTTATTTAATAAAAGCTTCCAGCATGGCAAATGATATTGATATTGAGGCATGTCGCGATAGCTTATCTCTTAAACTGCCAGATTATATGCTGCCTACTACCTTTACCGTGCTCGATAGCATTCCACTAACCATCAACGGTAAACTTGACAGACGCGCGCTGCCAACACCCGACTTTGCAAGTACTGATAAATATATAGCCCCGCGAAATGAGCTTGAAGAGCAGCTTTGTGATATTTGGCAAGAAGTATTGAGCGTTAAAAAAGTGGGCATTGCTGATAACTTTTTTGGTATTGGTGGTAACTCTATCACAGCGATTCGACTGACCGCTGCTTGCCGGGAGCAATTCAAGATAGATATTCCGCTCGCCTTGTTATTTGAGAAGAAAACAATTAAGGCATTGTCAGGATGTTTAGATAAACTGCAGATGCTGGTTATTGCTCATGTAGGGCGAGCTCAATATCCATTATCTTTTGCTCAAGAGCGACTGTTATTTATCGAAAATTTTGAACAAGGATCCAATGCATATCATATCCCTTATTTTGTGCAATTAGCAGATGATGTCAATCTAAGCGCATTAATAGCTGCTTTTAATGTTGTTATTCAGCGTCATCCTGTACTTAACAGTGTTTATCGTAGTGATGAGCAAAATAAATCTTACCAGGTGCAGCTCGGTGCTGATATATCAATGCATATGCATGCATTAGATGACAGCCATGAATTATTAGCAGAGCTTAAAAAAGAGATATCCCATCCTTTTGATTTAACTACTGAGCCAAGTATTCGCCTGCACTGTTATGAGAAAAATGCGCGCCAATATTTATTGATGTTATTCCACCATATCGCCTTTGATGGCTGGTCTACTACCATATTTATGGACGAATTAGCGCAAGCGTATCGCGGCTTGTGCCAAGGAGCTGTTGTAGTGCTCCCTCATCTGGATATCAGTTATGGTGATTATGCGCTCTGGCAACGCAGCTATCTGCAAGGAGAAAATCTGACCAAGTTATTAGATTTTTGGCAGCAGCAATTATCAGGGTATGAGCAGCTGCAATTACAGGCCGATTATCCTCGTCCTAAACAAATTAATTATCAGGGCAGAAATATACATTTTCAATTAGATGCTGGTTTATCTGAGCAACTACGATCGCTTGCCAAAGCTCGTGATACAACACTCTACACCGTGCTGCTGAGCAGTTTTTATATCAGCCTATCAGCAATGAGCGGCCAAACCGATGTATTACTTGGGGCTCCATCTGATAATCGAGATCATGCGCAAACGCAATCATTAATCGGCTTTTTTGTAAATACCTTGGTGCTGCGAGCAGATGTTCAAGCCACAATGACCATTGAGAAATTTATTAGCCAAGTGCATGGCATTGTCAGACAAGCCAAGGCTCATCAAGAGCTTCCCTTTGAGCGCTTGGTAGATGTGTTAAATGTTGAGCGCGACGCCTCTCGTCACCCTATTTTTCAAGTGATGTTTGCCATTGAATCTTCCGAGACGAGTTTCCAGAGCAATAATGACCTGCCGTTTATGTCATCAGAGTTTGCAAGCTTAGATGATTTTTATCGCCCTGCAAAGTTTGATTTGAGTTTGTTTGTAGATGACAGTAAACCAGTCATTAAGGGCTCTTTTAACTATGCGCTGAGTTTGTTTAATGAAGAGACGATCAAACGTATATCAGAGCTATATCAACGAGTATTAGTGGCTGTTGTTGCAAATCAACAGCTCCTTATCGGTGACATATCATTATTGTCAGATTTTGATCGCCATACTGTTTTACATACTTGGAATGATACGACTGCTCATTACCCAATTGATAAAACCCTAGCGCAATTATTCGAGGAGCAGGTCGATAAAACACCAAATAATGTCGCCATAGTGTTTGAAGGTGAAGAATTAACCTATAGTCAATTAAATCAGCTAGCTAATCAATTAGCTCATGCGATTCGAGCGCATTATCAAAATAATAACTCTCAAGGTATTAAGCCCGATACGCTGATTGGCTTATATCTGGATCGAAGTTTAGATATGGTAATAAGTATTATTGGCGTGCTTAAAGCAGGCGGCGCTTATGTGCCGATATCGCCAGAATATCCACAGCTGCGAGTGCAGTTTATGTTGGACGATACACAAACTTCACTTGTAATTATCCAGCCACATTATAAGCCGCAACTAAACAAGTTGAGCGCAACACTCGATATTACTCCTGCGCTGTTAGCCATCGATGATGTAAGTGATGATAACCCAATAGCTAATTTAGCAGCAATTAATGATCCTAAAAACTTGGCTTATGTGATTTATACTTCTGGGACAACAGGCACGCCGAAAGGCGTTATGATTGAGCATCTGGGTGTTACTAACCTGATTTTTAGTCAAATCTCTTCCCTTGATTTCAAGCAAGATGAATCAGTACTCTGGTTAGCTGACTATATTTTCGATGCATCTGTTAGAACGTTGTTTTTCTCATTGCTTAATGGTGCACTGCTTCATATTCCAGCCAAGTTAGATATTAAAGATGTAAGCGTTATTAAGCAAAAAATTGTAGCGTTATCCATTACTCATTTGCATGCCACCCCTAAATACTTAATCGCATTGGGAGAAATAGAAGATCCACATTGTTTAAAAAGAGTTATTTCTGGCGGGGAAGCAATTTCTACAGACTTAGTCCCCTTATGGGGAAGGCTATTAATGAATTCTTATGGACCGACTGAATCAACAGTCACTTCAATACAAGCGCCTCAATATGGTCAAGATGGAGTGCTTAACAATATTGGACGGCCGATAAATAACACCCAAATTTATGTGTTAAATGCACAAAAAAACATTGTTCCGATAGGCGCGCCAGGAGAGCTTTATATTGGAGGAGCAGGACTTGCAAGGGGATATCTAAATCAACATGAGTTAACCAATGAACGTTTTATTGATAACCCATTTGCCACAACTGATGATAAAGCTAAAGGTTATAACAGGCTTTATAAAACTGGAGATCTGGTTCGCTGGCGCCATGATGGGAATTTAGAGTATTTAGGGCGTAATGATTGTCAGGTTAAAATACGTGGTTATCGTATTGAACTCGGTGAGATTGAAAGCGCATTAAGCGCATTAAAATGCGTTAAACAAGCAGTAGTTGTTGACCTTGAAAATGATGGCAATAAATACTTAGCTGCTTATTTAATAAAAGCTTCTGGCATGGTAAGTGATATTGATATTGATATTGATATTGATATTGATATTGAGGCATGTCGAAATAGCCTAGCGCTCAAACTGCCAGATTATATGTTGCCGGTCTCCTTCACCGTGCTCGATAGCATTCCATTAACCATTAACGGGAAACTGGACAGAAAATCTCTGCCAAGACCAGAGTTTATAAATGCTGATAAATATGTTGCCGCGCGAAATGAGCTTGAAGAGCAACTTTGTAATATTTGGCAAGAAGTGTTGGGAGTTAAAAGAGTAGGCATTGATGATAACTTTTTCCGCATCGGTGGTGATTCGATAGTAAGTATTGGGCTGGTCTCTAAAATGCGCAGAGAAGGCTTTAGCTTACAAGTGAAAGATATTTTTGACGCGCCAACCGTGGCCCAGTTGAGCCGTTTATTAAACGCGCAGGCGACTAGCCTAAAAATTAAAACTGAGCAGGGCGTGTTAACCGGCACTTTTGATTTATTACCAATACAAGACTCATTTTTTGCGCAAAAACTAGCAAATCCTCACCACTTTAACCAGGCTTTTATAATTAAAATTCCAGGAGAAATCAAATACACGGAAATTGAAAAAGCACTGCAGGCATTAACAGCGCAGCACGATATGTTGCGCTGCGTATTTTTAGAAAAAGCATCTTCAAAAACAAAGAGTTACCAGCAGCAATACCGCGAGAATATAGATGGCATGTGTGAGCCTTTATACGCATTAAATATAGCATATTTGAATTCTGAAGGGCTAGATAAAAAGCTTACACAATTACAAAGTAACTTTAATTATATTAAAGGTCCAACATGGCAGGCAGTACACTTAACTGGTCATACCGATGGTAGAGCTCGTTTATTTTTTGCCTTCCATCATTTAATTATCGATGTCGTGTCATGGCGGATCATTGCTCAAGATATTAAGCAACTATTAACAAAGCAACTATTAACAAAGCAACTATTAACAAAGCAACTATTAACAAAACAAGTACTAACAAAACAAGCACTTCCCCCTAAAGGCAGTAGTTATCGTCAATGGATAAGCGCAGTGCAGCATTATGCGTTAAATCATCAAGATGAGCGTGCATATTGGCAAGCGGCCTGTGCAGATCAGGCGGGATTACCAGCTTTAGGCACGGTTTCATATCATACAGTTAGCCTATCAGTAGAGCAAACAGATGTTTTATTACATCAAGCAAACCTTGGTTTTCATACGCAAATTAATGATTTATTACTTAGCGCTCTGGCAATTAGCCTCTTTGAAGTGCTTGGCAGTGATGTCAATCATGTGACACTTGAAGGCCACGGGCGAGAAGTCATCGATGAAACACTTGATGTGAGCAATACTGTTGGTTGGTTTACCAGCATGTATCCAGTCAGGCTTAAGGCCCAGCAAACAATATCTGCGACCATCATTCACACCAAGGAGATGTTAAGCGCAGTACCTCATAAAGGGATTGGTTATGGCGCGCTGCATAAGCAACAAGCATTTGCTATGAGCCTGCCTAAAATAAGTTTTAATTATTTAGGTCAATTAGGCGCACGAAGCCACGATGAGGAAAGCTCGACTTGGCAGATTAGTCAAGAAGATGCAGGTCAGATGATAGCAAGTGACAACACCGATCACTTATTAGTTAATATTAATGGCGCGGTTCAAGCTGGTATATTAACGTTTAATATTGCCTCACGGTTATCAAGTGTATTAACAAAGGAATTTGAGGAGCACTTTCATAGCGCTTTAGTTGAGGTTATTGAGCAAGCAGCTCTTAAAGCAAAAAGTGGCGTAGTTAACACGCCCAGTGATTACGCTGTTAAAGGGCTATCCATTGACCATTTAGACTTTCTTGAGCGCCGCCTCACTACCAATAAAATTGCAGCGATTTTTCCTGCTAATAGTTTGCAGCAAGGCTTTATCTCTCACGCGCTGCATTACCCAGAAGATGATGCTTATCGTGTGCAATTATTATTAGACTATAATGAAGCGCTTGATCTAAATTGTTACCAGCAGGCGTGGAGCTTAGCCTCACAGCGCTATCCTGCGCTGCGAGCTTGTTTTGATTGGCGTGATGGTCTTGTGCAGATCATAACGGCAGATTCGAGTATTAACCTTGATAATTTCACCCTCAAGGATATCAGTCATCTACCACAAGCTGCTCGCGCGCAAGAGATCATTAAAATTCAACAGCTTGATAGAAAAGTTCCTTTTGATCTATCGACACCTGGCTTAATGCGCTTTACCATGATAAAACAACATGCAAACTTGGTGACTGTAATACAAACAACTCATCATAGTATCAGTGATGGTTGGAGCGTCCCAATTTTATTACAGCAAGTACATGAGTACTACAATCAGCTTGTGCTAGGCATGCAGGTGCAAATAAAGGTCGAGCGCGCATTTGTTAATGCTCAGCACTACTATATTAAAGCAAAAAGCGCTGCTTTAGATCATTGGAAAAAAGCTAAAGAGCGGTTTCAGGCCGCCAATGATCTTAATTTTTTATTCACCACAACAGTTGATTTAGCGCAGCTAAAAACAATTGCAGAGCCATGCGCGAGTGAGCTTAGTATTAAGGGTGATTTATACAAGCAATTAAAACAAATGTGTCAAAATAAGGCAATAACCTTAAATGTTGCCGTGCAATTTGCTTGGCATAAATTATTACATATTTACAGCGGTGATGAGCAAACGATTGTCGGCACAACCGTCTCAGGTCGTGACCTTGCCGTTGACGGCATTGAAAATAGTGTCGGATTATATATTAATACTCTGCCACTTACTGTTGATTGGGATAATAGCATCAGCGTCTCGGCAATCTTAAACAATATCCAAAAAAGTATCGCAGAGCTTAACAGTTACAGTAATGTCTGTTTGGCAGATTTACAAACAAATGGGCAGCGATTGTTTCATAGCCTGTTTGTTTTTGAAAATTATCCGAGCCCTATTGATACAAATACATTAGGGATAGAAAATCATTTAACGTTTCGAGCAGCTATTGAGAAAACTGATTATCCTCTTTCAGTGACGGCCTATGAGAAAAATGAAAGCTTGGTTGTCAAGCTACATTATAGTGAAGAATGGCTTCGTCAAAATCAAGCTAGGCGGTTATTAAATCAAATACAATTAATATTAGCCTCTATTGCTAAAAATACTGATCAATCACATCAACAAATCTCTTTAATGGATGATTGTGAGCGCAACACGTTGTTACATACTTGGAATGATACCGATGCGCCTTACCCAATGGATAAAACCATCTCGCAATTATTCGAGGAGCAGGTAGATAAAAACCCTGATAATGTCGCCTTAGTATTTGCAGAGCAGAAGCTTACCTATCGTCAGTTAAATCAGCGAGCTAATCAATTAGCTTATGCTATTCGAGCGCATTATCAACAAAATATTACTCAAGGTATTAAGCCCGATACGCTGATTGGCTTATATCTAGATCGAAGTTTAGAGATGGTAATAAGTATTCTGGGCGTGCTTAAAGCAGGCAGCGCTTATGTGCCTATATCACCAGAATATCCTAAGCTGCGAGTGCAGTTTATGTTTGAGGATACACAAACCTCGCTGATTATTACCCAGCCACATTATAAGCCGCAATTAAATAAGTGGACTGCAAAACTCGACCTTGTGCCAAATCTTTTAGCCATAGATGATGTAAGTGATGACAACCCAACGGCTAATTTAGCAGCAATTAATGGACCGAAAGACTTGGCTTATGTGATTTATACATCTGGGACAACAGGCACGCCGAAAGGGGTGTTGCAATTACATACAAATGTGGTGAGCTTATTCGAATCGACTGATAAATATTTTCGATTTACGCATAAGGATACATGGGTACTATTTCATGAATACACTTTTGATTTTAGTGTCTGGGAATTATGGGGCGCTTTACTCTATGGTGGACAGTTAATTGTACCTACAAAAAGTTTAACACAAGATACTTGTAAATTTGTACAGCTTTGCGTTAATTCACAGGTTACTATTTTAAACCAAACACCTGCCGCTTTTTACCTATTTATCGAGGAATCATTAAGCGCTGCTGCAAAGTTTCCTTGCCTGCGTAATGTGATTTTTGGAGGAGATAAACTTAATTTATCACGGCTTAAACCTTGGTGGAATTGTTATGCGCAAGATGCGCCACGTCTTGTAAATATGTATGGTATTACTGAGACGACAGTACATGTTACTTATAAATCATTAAGCCCCAAAAATAATTTAAAAGCAGCAAATATAGGGAAACCCTTAAATGATTTAAAAGCATTTGTGCTAAATACACAAAAAAATCTTGTGCCGATAGGTGCCCCTGGTGAGCTTTATATCGGAGGTGTAGGGCTTGCAAGGGGTTATCTCAATCAACATGAGTTAACCAATGAACGTTTTATTGATAACCCGTTTGCCACACCTGATGATAAAGCTAAAGGTTATGACAGGCTTTATAAAACTGGCGATCTGGTACGCTGGCGCCCTGACGGTAACTTAGAGTATTTAGGGCGTAATGATTGTCAGGTTAAAATACGTGGTTATCGTATTGAACTCGGTGAGATTGAAAGCGCATTAAGCGCATTAAAATGCGTTAAACAAGCAGTAGTTGTTGACCTTGAAAAGGATGGTCATAAATACTTAGCTGCTTATTTAATAAAAGATTCTGGCATGGGAATTGATATTGATATTGAAATTGATATTGAAATTGATATTGAAATTGATATTGAGGCATGTCGCGATAGCTTATCTATTAAACTGCCAGATTATATGCTGCCTGCTACCTTTACCGTGCTCGATAGCATTCCACTAACCATTAACGGGAAACTTGACAGAGGCGCGCTGCCAATACCAGAATTTATAAATGCTGATAAATATGTTGCCGCGCGAAATGAGCTTGAAGAGCAACTTTGTAATATTTGGCAAGAAGTGTTGGGGGTTAAAAGAGTAGGTATTGATGATAACTTTTTTCGCATTGGTGGCGATTCGATAGTAAGTATTGGGCTGGTCTCTAAAATGCGCAGAGAAGGCTTTAGCTTACAAGTGAAAGCTATTTTTGATGCGCCAACCGTGGCTCAGTTGAGCCGTTTGTTAAACGAGCAACAAACTTGCTTAAAGATTAAAACTGAGCAGGGCGTGTTAACCGGCGCTTTTGATTTATTACCAATACAAGCTGCATTTTTTGCGCAAAAACTAGCAAAGCCTCAGCACTTTAATCAGTCTTTTATAATTAAAATTCCAGGGGAAATTAAATACGCTGAAATTAAACAAGCACTGCAGGCATTAACTGACCAGCACGATATGCTGCGCTGCGTATTTTTAAAAAAATCATCAGCAAAAACAGCTGTTTATCAGCAACAATACCGCGACAATATAGATGGCATGTGTGAGCCTTTATACGCATTAAATATAGCTGGTTTAAATTCTGAAGAGCTTGATGAAAAGCTTACACAACTACAAAGTAACTTTAATTATATTAACGGTCCAACATGGCAGGCAACGCATTTAACAGGGCACCGTGATGGCAGCGCTCGTTTATTTTTTGCCTTCCATCACTTAATTATCGATGTCGTATCATGGCGAATAATTGCCCAAGATATTAAGCAACTATTAACAAAGCCATTACTATCAAAACAAGCATTAACAAAACAAGTACTTGCGCCTAAAGGCAGTAGTTATCGTCAATGGGTAAGAGCCGTGCAGCATTATGCGTTAAATCATCAAGATGAGCGTGCATATTGGCAAGGCGTCTGTGCAGATCAGGCGGGCTTACCAGCTTTAGGCGCTGTTGCATATCATAAAGTGAGCTTATCAGTAGAGCAAACAGATGTTTTATTACATCAAGCAAACCTTGGTTTTCATACGCAAATTAATGATTTATTACTTAGCGCCTTGGCAATTAGCCTCTTTGAGGTGCTTGGCAGTGATGTTAATCATGTGACACTTGAAGGCCATGGCCGAGAAGTCATCGATGAAACACTCGATGTGAGCAATACCGTTGGTTGGTTTACCAGCATGTATCCAGTTAGGCTTAAGGCCCATAACACAATATCAGCGACCATCATTCACACCAAGGAGATGTTAAGCGCAGTACCTCATAAAGGGATTGGTTATGGCGCTCTGCATCAACAACAAGCATTTGCTATGAGCCTGCCTAAAATAAGCTTTAATTATTTAGGTCAATTAGGCGCGCAAAGTGATAATGAGGAAAGCTCGACTTGGCAGGTTAGTCAAGAAGATGCAGGTGAGATGATAGCAAGTGACAACACCGATCACTTATTAGTTAATATTAATGGCGCGGTTCAAGGTGGTATATTAACGTTTAATATTGCCTCACGGTTATCAAGTATATTAACAGATACATTTGAGGCGCACTTTCATAGCGCTTTAATTGAGGTTATTGAGCAAGCAGCTCTTAAAGCAAAAAGTGGCGGAGTTAACACGCCCAGTGATTACGCTGTTAAAGGGCTATCCATTGACCATTTAGACTTTCTTGAGCGCCGCCTCACTACCAATAAAATTGTAGAGATTTTCCCTGCAAATAGTTTGCAGCAAGGCTTTATCTCACACGCGCTGCATTACCCAGAAGATGATGCTTATCGTGTGCAATTATTATTAGACTATAATGAAGCGCTTGATATAGATTGTTACCAGCAAGCGTGGTGCTTAGCCGCACAGCGCTACCCTGCGCTGCGAGCTTGTTTTGATTGGCGTGATGGTCTTGTGCAGATCATAACGGCAGATTCGAGTATTAACCTTGATAATTTCACCCTCAAGGATATCAGTCATCTACCACAAGCTGCTCGCGCGCAAGAGATCATTAAAATTCAACAGCTTGATAGAAAAGTTCCTTTTGATTTATCGACACCTGGCTTAATGCGCTTTACCTTGATAAAACAACATGCAAACTTGGTGAGTGTAATGCAAACAACTCATCATAGTATCAGTGATGGTTGGAGCGGCCCCATTTTATTACAGCAAGTACATGAGTACTACAATCAGCTTGTGCTAGGCATGCAGGTGCAAATAAAGGTCGATCGTGCATTTGTTGATGCGCAGCAGTATTATAGCAAAGCAAAAAGCGCCGCGACAAAACACTGGAAAAAAGCTAAAGAGCGGTTTCAGGCCGCCAATGATCTTAATTTTTTATTCACCACGCCAGTTGATTTAGCGCAGCTAAAAACCATTGTGGAGCCATGCTCGAGTGAGCTTAGTATTAAGGGTGATTTATACAAGCAGTTAAAGCAAATGTGTCAAAATCAGGCAATAACCTTAAATGTTGCCGTGCAATTTGCCTGGCATAAATTATTACATATTTATAGCGGTGATGAGCAAACGATTGTCGGCACAACCGTCTCAGGTCGCGACCTTCCCGTTGACGGTATTGAAAGTAGTGTCGGATTATATATTAATACTCTGCCACTTACTGTTGATTGGGATAATAGCATCAGTGTCTCGGCAATCTTAAATAATATCCAAAAAAGTATCGCAGAGCTTAACAGTTACAGTAATGTCTGTTTGGCCGATTTACAATCAAATGGTCAGCGACTTTTTCATAGCCTGTTTGTTTTTGAAAATTATCCGAGCCCTATTGATACAAATACATCAGGGATAGAAAATCATTTAACGTTTCGAGCAGCTATTGAGAAAACTGATTATCCTCTTTCAGTGACGGCCTATGAGAAAAATGAAAGCTTGGTTGTCAAGCTACATTATAGTGAAGAATGGCTTCGTCAAAATCAAGCTAGGCGGTTATTAAATCAAATACAATTAATATTAGCCTCTATTGCTAAAAATACTGATCAATCACATCAACAAATCTCTTTAATGGATGATTTAGAGCGCAACACGTTGTTACATACTTGGAATGATACCGTAGCTCCCTACCCAATGGATAAAACCATCTGGCAATTATTCGAGGAGCAGGTCGATAAGACCCCTGATAATATTGCCCTGGTGTTTGGAGGAGAAGAATTAACCTATATACAGTTAAATGAAAAAGCTAATCAATTAGCTCATGCTATTCGAGCGCATTATCAAAAGAATAACTATTATGGTATTAAAGCCGATACGCTGATTGGCTTATATCTGGATCGAAGTTTAGAAATGGTAATAAGTATTCTTGGCGTGCTTAAAGCAGGCGGCGCTTATGTGCCGATATCGCCAGAATATCCACAGCTGAGAGTGCAGTTTATGTTTGAGGATACACAAACCTCGCTGATTATTACCCAGCCACATTATAAACAGCAATTAAATAACTGGATCGGTGCACTCGATATTACGCCTACGCTATTAGCCATCGATGATGTAAGTGAAAATACCTCGAGTGTTAATTTAGCAGCAATTAATGGAGCGAAAGACTTAGCTTATGTCATCTATACGTCTGGGACAACAGGAAAGCCAAAAGGCGTTATGGTTCAACATTCAGGAGTTGTTAACAGAATAGTTTGGATGCAGCAAAAATATCCATTATCTAGCTCAAGCCGTGTTCTTCAAAAAACGCCCTATATCTTTGATGTGTCGGTATGGGAATTATTATGGGGTAATTTAACAGGCGCTACCATTATTATAGCGGTACCAGAGCTTCATAAAGAGCCAGATAAGTTAAATGAATTGATCATAAAGTCTGGGGTAACGACTCTACATTTTGTGCCATCAATGTTTGCATCTTTTTGTGATTATTTGCAGCAGTTGCAGCTTTCGTTTCCTAAAAATGTACAACAGGTATTTTGCAGTGGCGAAGCGTTAACCGTTAGTCATGTCGATAGGTTTATAAAAACAAATCATGACAGCACTTTATTAACTAACCTTTATGGACCAACTGAAGCTTCTATTGAGGTTACTTATTTTGATATTATTGAGTCCGCAAATAAATTCATCCCGATTGGTCGCCCGATAAGCAACACTCAAGTTTATGTGTTAAATAAGCAAGATATGCTTGTGCCGATAGGCGCCCCAGGCGAGCTTTATATCGGTGGTGCTGGCCTTGCAAGGGGATATCTAAATCAACATGAGTTAACCAATGAACGTTTTATTGATAACCAATTTGCCACAACTGATGATAAAGCTAAGGGTTATGACAGGCTTTATAAAACTGGAGATCTGGTTCGCTGTGCTTCAAATGGTAACTTAGAGTATTTAGGGCGTAATGATTGTCAGGTTAAAATACGTGGTTATCGTATTGAACTCGGTGATATTGAAAGCGCATTAAGCGCATTAAAATGCGTTAAACAAGCAGTAGTTGTTGACCTTGAAAAGGATGGCAATAAATACTTAGCTGCTTATTTAATAAAAGCTTCCAGCATGGCAAATGCTATTGATATTGATATTGAGGCATGTCGAGATAGCTTAGCGCTTAAACTGCCAGACTATATGCTGCCTGCGACCTTCACCGTGCTCGATAGCATTCCACTAACCATCAACGGTAAACTTGACAGACGCGCGCTACCAACACCAGAATTTGAAAATGCTGATAAATATATAGCCCCGCGAAATGAGCTTGAAGAGCAACTTTGTCATATTTGGCAAGAAGTATTGAGCGTTACAAAAGTGGGTATTGATGATAACTTTTTCCGCATCGGTGGCGATTCTATAGTAAGTATTGGGCTGGTCTCTAAAATGCGTAGAGAAGGCTTTAGCTTACAAGTGAAAGCTATTTTCGATGCGCCAACCGTGGCTCAGTTGAGCCGTTTGTTAAACGCGCAGGCAACTCACCTAAAAATTAAAACTGAGCAGGGCGTGTTAACAGGCTCTTTTGATTTATTACCAATACAAGACTCATTTTTTGTGCAAAAACTAGCAAATCCTAACCACTTTAACCAGGCTTTTATAATTAAAATTCCAGGAGAAATCAAATACACGGAAATTGAAAAAGCATTGCAGGTATTAACTGACCAGCACGATATGCTGCGCTGCGTATTTTTAGAAAAAGCATCTTCAAAAACAAATAGTTACCAGCAACAATACCGCGATAATATAGATGGCATGAGTGAGCCTTTATACGCATTAAATATAGCTGATTTAAATTCTGAAGAGTTAGATGAAAAGCTTACACAATTACAAAGTAACTTTAATTATATTAACGGCCCAACATGGCAGGCTGCGCACTTAACTGGTCATATCGATGGTAGTGCTCGTTTATTTTTTGCCTTCCATCACTTAATTATCGATGTCGTATCATGGCGAATAATTGCTCAAGATATTAAGCAACTATTAACAAAGTCATTACTAACAAAACAAGCACTAACAAAACAAGCACTAACAAAACAAGCACTATCAAAACAAGCATTAATAAAACAAGTACTTGCGCCTAAAGGCAGCAGTTATCGTCAATGGGTTAACACCGTGCAACAGTATGCGCTAAATAATCATTGCGAGCGTGCATATTGGCAAGGCGTCTGTGCAGATCAGGAGGGCTTACCAGCTTTAGGCGCTGTTGCATATCATAAAGTGAGCTTATCAGTGCACCAAACAGATGTTTTATTACATCAAGCAAACCTTGGTTTTCATACGCAAATTAATGATTTATTACTTAGCGCTCTGGCAATTAGCCTTTTTGAAGTGCTTGGCAGTGATGTTAATCATGTGACACTTGAAGGCCATGGCCGGGAAGTCATCGATGAAACACTTGATGTGAGCAATACTGTTGGTTGGTTTACCAGCATGTATCCAGTCAGGCTTAAGGCCCATAACACAATATCTGCGACCATCATTCACACCAAGGAGATGTTAAGCGGAGTACCTCATAAAGGGATTGGGTATGGCGCGCTGCATCAACAACAAGCATTTGCTATGACCCTGCCTAAAATAAGTTTTAATTATTTAGGTCAATTAGGTGCGCAAAGTGACAATGAGGAAATCTCTACTTGGCAGATTAGTCAAGAAGATGCAGGTCAAATGATAGCAAGTGACAACGATGATCGCTTATTAGTTAATATTAATGGCGCAGTCCAAGCTGGTATATTAACGTTTAATATTGGCTCACGGTTATCAAGTATATTAACAAAGGCATTTGAGGCGCACTTTCATAGCGCTTTAGTTGAGGTTATTGAGCAGGCAACACTCAATACAAAAAATGGTGGTATTAACACGTTAAGCGACTTAAAAGAAATATATTTGACTGTGAATGAAGCAGCAAATGAGGCTCCTATTTTTTTTCTACCTCCAGGCGAAGGAGGCGCTGAAAGTTATTTAAATAATGTAATCCCCAGATTAAAAGACAAAAAAATAATTCTATTTAATAACTTCTACCATGAAAGCTATTTAAAAAATGATAATGCTCAAAATTATTATACTTTTCAAACACTTGCCTCTCAATACATTAAATATATTAAGAAGATACAGTCTAAAGGGCCTTATGAATTATTTGGTTGGAGTTTTGGTGGTGTGTTAGCTTTTGAAATAGCACGGCAACTGGAAAATAATGGCGATACGATTGCAAAAATCATTTTAGTTGATTCCTACTTTAATTATAAAAAAGCAATCAAAGCGCAATGCCATGAATTTTCACCATTAATAAACAAAAAATTACAAAAGAATATTAATGCTAAGTATCAATGTAACCATGGTAAATATCGGACAAGTGCCAAAATAGTTTTATTTAAGTTTTCAAAAGTTGACAAAATCAAGTTGGAAGATATTGCTAAAGATACAGATGAAAAATTATTGTATAAAGCCCATGAGGACCTTGCTTGTTATTACAATAAAATAATCGATAACCATATTAATGATTATGTGGATTGTAGCTCAATAAAAATAATACAATTAACGAGTACACATTATACATGGGTCGATAATAGTAAAGATGTAGATTTGGTGACAAAAGTTATCATTCCAACAAAAAAAAGTTTTAATAAAAATGATGTAAATAAAAAATAATTGCTTTTTTTTATTTATTATGTATGATCAACGACCTTCCAACCTGCGAGGCCTAATTAGTAAATAAAAACACCACTGCTGTTAAGCAAAGGGAAAAAGTTAAGAAAATTGATAAATGCTTAGGTACCATGGCAAATGAGTACTATAAATATAGGATGCAAGTCATTTATAAGAAAAATCGACACAATACTACCGTATTAATTATCACTAAAAAACTTATCTAACATTATCACTTTGTCAAAGATCAAAATGCAACGTTCAGTCTTTTTACGTATGGATAAAAATGCAATGGATTGTTTTATTGGATAAATTTAATAAATATCAAATAAAATAGGTCTAGAATGTCAAAAAAATTATTAACAAAAGAGCAAAATAATACTTTAAAGACCACAACTATTTCAAGAGAAGATCGTCATACACTTTTGCGCAGTTGCAATGATACTGATGCGCCTTACCCAATTGATAAAACCCTAGCGCAATTATTTGAAGAGCAGGTCGATAAAAACCCAAATAATATCGCCTTGGTATTTGCAGAGCAGAAGCTTACCTATCGTCAACTAAATAACAAAGCTAATCAATTAGCTCATGCTATTCGAGCGCATTATCAAAATAATAACTCTCAATATATTAAGGCCGATACGCTGATTGGCTTATATCTGGATCGAAGTTTAGAAATGGTAATAAGTATTCTTGGCGTGCTTAAAGCAGGCGGCGCTTATGTGCCAATATCACCAGAATATCCACAGTTGCGAGCGCAGTTTATGTTTGAGGATACACAAACCTCGCTGATTATTACCCAGCTACATTATAAGCAGCAATTAAATAAATGGATCGATGAACTAGATATTACGCCTACTCTGTTAGCCATCGATGATGTAAGTGATGATAACTCAACGGCTAATTTAGCAGCAATTAATGGGCCGAAAGACTTGGCTTATGTTATCTATACGTCGGGGACAACAGGCATTCCGAAAGGGGTGTTGCAATTACATACAAATGTGGTGAGCTTATTCGAATCGACTGATAAATATTTTCAATTTACGCATGAGGATAGATGGGTGCTATTTCATGAATATACTTTTGATTTTAGTGTTTGGGAGTTATGGGGTGCTTTACTCTATGGTGGACAATTAATTATACCCACAAAAAGTTTAACACAAGATACTTGTAAATTTGTACAGCTTTGCGTTACTTCGCAGGTTACTATTTTAAACCAAACACCTGCCGCTTTTTACCTATTTATCGATGAATCATTAAGCGCTGGTGCAAAGTTTCATTGCCTGCGCAATGTGATTTTTGGAGGAGATAAACTTAATTTATCTCTACTTAAACCTTGGTGGAATTGCTATGCGCAAGATGCGCCACGTCTTGTAAATATGTATGGTATTACTGAGACGACTGTACATGTCACTTATAAATCATTAAGCCCAAAAAATAATTTAAAGGCAGCAAATATAGGGAAACCTTTAAATGATTTAAAAGCATTTGTATTAAATGAACAAAAAAACATTGTTCCGATAGGCTCCTCAGGAGAGCTTTATATTGGCGGAGCAGGGCTTGCAAGGGGCTATCTCAATCAGCCTGAGTTAACCAATGAGCGTTTTATTGATAACCCGTTTGCCACAACTGAGGATAAAGCTAAAGGTTATGACAGGCTTTATAAAACTGGCGATCTGGTACGCTTGCTCCCTGACGGTAATTTAGAGTATTTAGGTCGCAATGATTGTCAGGTTAAAATACGCGGTTATCGTATTGAACTCGGTGAGATTGAAAGTGCATTAATAGCATTAAAAGACGTTAAACAAGCAGTGGTTGTTGACCTTGAAAATAATGGTCAAAAATACTTAGCTGCTTATTTAATAAAAGCTTCCAGCATTCCAATTGATATTGAAATTAATATTGATGCGTGTCGCGATAGCTTAGCGCTTAAACTGCCAGACTATATGCTGCCTGCTACCTTTACTGTGCTCGATAGCATTCCACTAACTATTAATGGGAAACTTGACAGACGTGCGCTACCACCACCAGATTTTGTCAATGCTGATAAATATATAGCCCCACGAAATAAACTTGAAGAGCTGCTTTGTGATATTTGGCAAGAAGTATTGAGCGTTAAAAGAGTAGGCATTGATGATAACTTTTTTCGCATTGGTGGCGATTCGATAGTAAGTATTGGGCTGGTCTCCAAAATGCGCAGCGAAGGCTTTAGCTTACAAGTGAAAGATATTTTTGATGCGCCAACCGTTGCCCAGTTGAGTCGTTTGTTAAACGCGCCGGCAACTTGCCTAAAAATTAAAACTGAGCAGGGCGTGTTAACCGGCGCTTTTGATTTATTACCAATACAATCTTGGTTTTTTGCGCAAAAACTAGCAAAGCCTCAGCACTTTAATCAGGCTTTTATAATTAAAATTCCAGGGGAAATCAAATACGCTGAAATTGAAAAAGCATTGCAGGCCTTAACTGCGCAGCACGATATGCTGCGCTGCGTATTTTTAGAAAAAGCATCTTCAAAAACAAAGAGTTATCAGCAACAATATCGCGATAATATAGATGGCATGTGTGAGCCTTTATACGCATTAAATATAGCGGATTTAAATTCTGAGGAGCTTTGTAAAAAGCTTACGCAATTGCAAAGTAACTTTAATTATATTAACGGCCCAACATGGCAGGCAGCGCACTTAACTGGTCATATAGATGGTAGTGCTCGTTTATTTTTTGCCTTCCATCATTTAATTATCGATGTCGTATCATGGCGGATCATTGCTCAAGATATTAAGCAATTATTAACAAAGCAACTATTAACAAAGCCATTACTATCAAAACAAGTACTAACAAAACAAGCACTTCCACCTAAAGGCAGTAGTTATCGTCAATGGATAAGAGCCGTGCAGCATTACGCGTTAAATCATCAAGATGAGCGAGCATATTGGCAAGGCGTCTGTGCAGATCAGGCGTGTTTACCAGCTTTAGCCGCGGTGGCATATCATAAAGTGAGCCTATCGGAGCGACAAACAGATGTTTTATTACATCAAGCAAACCTTGGTTTTCATACGCAAATTAATGATTTATTACTTAGCGCCTTGGCAATTAGCCTCTTTGATGTGCTTGGCAGTGATGTCAATCATGTGACACTTGAAGGCCACGGCCGGGAAGTTATCGATGAAACACTCGATGTGAGCAATACCGTTGGTTGGTTTACCAGCATGTATCCGGTCAGGCTTGAAGTCCATAAAATAATATCTGCGACCATCATTGACACCAAGGAGATGTTAAGAGCAGTACCTCATAAAGGGATTGGGTATGGCGCGCTGCATCAACAACAAGCATTTGCTATGAGTCTGCCTAAAATAAGCTTTAATTATTTAGGTCAATTAGGAGCGCAAAGTGACAATGAAGAAAGCTAAAATTGGCAGGTTAGTCAAGAAGATGCAGGTCAAATGGTAGCAAGTGAGAATTCCAATTGCTTGTTACTTGATATTAATGGTGCTGTTCAAGCTGGTATATTAACGTTTAATATTGCCTCACGGTTATCAAGTATATTAGCAAAGGCATTTGAGGCGCACTTTCACAGCGCTTTAGTTGAGGTTATTGAGCAAGCAGCTCTCAAGGCAAAAAGTGGCGGTCTTAACACGTTAAGCGACTTAAAAGAAATATATTTGACCGTAAATGAAGCAGCAAATGAGGCTCCTATTTTTTTTCTACCTCCAGGCGGAGGAGGTGCTGAAAGTTATTTAAATAATATAATCCCCAAATTAAAAGACAAAAAAATAATTCTATTTAATAACTTCTACCATGAAAGCTATTTAAAAAATGATAATGCTCAAAATTATTATACTTTTCAAACACTTGGCTCTCAATACATTAAATATATTAAGAAGATACAGCCTGTTGGGCCTTATGAATTATTTGGTTGGAGTTTTGGTGGTGTGTTAGCTTTTGAAATAGCACGGCAACTGGAAAATAATGGCGATAAGATTGCAAAAATCATTTTAGTGGATTCCAATTTTAATTATAATAAAGCAATTAAAGCGCAATGCCATGAATTTTTACCATTGATAAACAGAAAATTACAAAAGGATATTAATGCTAAGTATCAATGTAATAGTAGTAAATATCGAACAAGTGCTAAAATAGTTTTATTTAAATTTTCAAAAGTTGACAAAATTAAGTTGGAAGATATTGCTAAATATACAGATGAAAAATTATTGTATAAAGCTCATGAGGCCCTTGCTTGTTATTACAATAAAACAATCGATAACCACATTAATGATTATGTGGATTGTAGTGCAATCAAAATAATACAATTAACGAGCACCCATAGGACATGGGTTGACAGTAGTAAAGATGTAGATTTGGTGACAAAAGTTATCATTCCAACAAAAAAAAGTTTTAATAAAAATGATGTAAATAAAAAATGATTGCTTTTTTTTATTTGCTAAGTATTATCAACGTCCTTCTAACCTGATACGGTCTTATTAGCAAATAAAAGACTGCGGTTGTTAAACAAAGAAAAAAAGTTAAGAAAAGTGATAAATGCTTACCTACCATGGCCAATGAGGGGTATAAAAATAGGCAGCCAGTCCTTTTTAAGAGAATTTGACACAATACTATTTTATTAAGCGCCCCTAAAAAACTTATTTCGCATTATCACCTTACCAATGATCAAAGTTTATCGTCCAAGCTATTTCTTTTGACTAAAAAGTCAATGACTCATATTGCATTGGATAAAATTAATAAATGCCAAATAAAATAGGTCTAAAATGTCAAAAAAATCATTAACAAAAGAGCAAAATAATACTTTAAAGACCACAACTATTTCAAGAGAAGATCGTCATACACTTTTGCGCAGTTGCAATGATACTGATGTGCCTTACCCAATGGATAAAACTCTAGCGCAATTATTTGAGGAGCAGGTCGAGAAAACACCAAATAATATCGCCTTGGTGTTTGAAGAGGGGTCTCTTACCTATCGTCAGCTAAATAACAAAGCTAATCAATTAGCTCATACTATTCGAGCGCATTATCAAGAAAATTTTCCTCAAGGTATTAAGGCCGATACACTGATTGGCTTATATCTAGATCGAAGTTTAGAGATGGTAATAAGTATTCTTGGAGTGCTTAAAGCAGGCGGCGCTTATCTGCCAATATCGCCAGAATATCCTAAGCTGCGAGTGCGATTTATATTGGACGATACACAAACGGCTCTTATTCTTACCCAGCCACATTATAAGTCGCAATTAAATAAATGGATCGGTGAACTCGATATTACGGCTACTCTGTTAGCCTTCGATGATGTAAGTGAAAATACATCGAGTGTTAATTTATCAGCAATTAATGGGCCGAAAGACTTGGCTTATATCATCTATACGTCCGGGATAACAGGCACTCCGAAAGGCGTTATGATTGAACAATGTTCAGTATCTAACCTGATTTTTAGTCAAACATCTTGCATGAATTTTGATGAAAGTGATGCCATTCTTTGGCTCGCTGATTATATTTTTGATGCATCTGTTGAGCAGTTATTTTTATCATTGCTCAATGGCGGAGTGCTACATATTCCGACACGAATGGATATTCTGGATGTCGGCATTATTAGACAAAAAATTGTAGAGTTACGTATTACCCATTTGCATTATACCTCTAAATACTTAAACGCATTAGGGAGACTAGAAGAGCCTCATTATTTAAAAAAAGTTATTTCTGGCGGTGAAGCTATTTCTGCAGAGTTAGTCGTCTGTTGGGGGAGGTTATTAATGAATTCTTATGATCCTACAGAATCTACCGTTACTGTAATACAAGCAATTGACTATGGACAAAATAGTACAATAAACTGTATCGGTCGTCCGATAAATAACACCAAAGTTTATGTGTTAAATGAGCAAGCTATGCTTGTGCCGATAGGCACCCTTGGCGAGCTTTATATCGGAGGTGTAGGCCTTGCGCGAGGTTATCTCAATCAAGCTGATTTAACTCACCAGAGTTTTATTGACAACCCGTTTGCAACAACTGATGACAAAGCTAAAGGCTATAACAGGCTTTATAAAACTGGCGATCTGGTACGCTGGGCTTCAAATGGTAACTTAGAGTATTTAGGGCGTAATGATTGTCAGGTTAAAATACGCGGTTATCGTATTGAACTAGGTGAGATTGAAAGTGCATTAAGCGCATTAAAAGATGTTAAACATGCAGTAGTTGTTGACCTTGAAAAGGATGGCAATAAATACTTAGCTGCTTATTTAATAAAAGCTTCCAGCATGGCAATTAATATTGATATTGAAATTGATATTGAGGCATGCCGCGATAGCTTAGCGCTTAAACTGTCAGATTATATGCTGTCTGCTACCTTTACTGTGCTAGATAGCATTCCACTAACTATTAATGGGAAACTTGACAGAAACTCTCTGCCAACACCAGAGTTTGTTAATGCTGATAATTATGTTGCCCCGCGAAATGAACTTGAAGAGCAGCTTTGTGATATTTGGCAAGAAGTATTGAGCGTTAAAAAAGTTGGTATTGAGGATAACTTTTTTGGCATTAGTGGTAACTCTATCACAGCGATTCGACTTAGTGCTGCTTGCCGCCAGCAATTCAAGATAGATATTCCGCTTGCCTTGTTATTTGCAAAGAAAACAATTAAGCGCTTAGCACCTTGTATCAATAAACTTCAGATGCGGATTAAAGCCAATGTAGGATTAACACAATACCCATTATCCTTTGCCCAAGAGCGACTGTTATTTATCGAAAATTTTGAACAAGGATCAAATCTCTATCATATTCCTTATTTTGTGCAATTAGCAGATGATGCCAATTTAGGCGCATTAACAGCGTCTTTTAATGTTGTTATTCACCGTCATCCTGTATTTAACAGTGTTTATCGTACCGATCAGCACCATCTAGCTTACCAGGTACAGCTCGGTGGTGATATCCCAATCCATATGCATGTATTAACCGAGAGTCAGGAATTATTAGCCGTGGTTAAAAAAGAGATATCACGACCTTTTGATTTAACTACTGAGCCAAGTCTTCGCTTGCATTGTTATGAAAAAAATGCTCGCCAATATTTACTGATATTATGCCACCATATTGCTTTTGATGGCTTATCCTGGAAAATATTTATTAATGAATTATCACAAGCGTATCAAGCCTTGTGCCAAGGAGCGGCTGTAGAGCTCCCCCATCTAGATATCAGTTATGGTGATTATGTGCTCTGGCAACGCAGCTATCTGCAAGGAGAAAATCTGACCAAGTTATTAGATTTTTGGCAAACGCAATTATCAGGGTATGAGCAGTTACAATTACCGACCGATTATCCTCGACCTATTAAAAGTGATCATGAAGGGGGAAGTATCGATATTGAGCTAGATGCCCGTTTATCTGAGCAATTACGAAAGCTTGCCAAAGTGCAAAAAACAACACTTTATACCGTGTTGCTAAGTGGTTTTTATATTACTTTATCGGCAATGAGCTGGCAAACAGATATCTTACTAGGCACTGCCGTCGCCAATCGAAAACAGGTGCAAACACGCTCATTAATAGGCTGTTTTGTCAATACCTTGGTGATGCGAGCAGGTGTTCAAGCAACAATGACAATTGAGGAATTTATTAGACAAGTGCATGGCATTGTAAGACAAGCATTAGCTCATCAAGCGTTGCCATTTGAGCGTTTAGTGGATGCGTTAAAGGTTGAACGAGATCCATCTCGTCACCCTATCTTTCAAGTTATGCTTAGTGTCAAAAGCTTTACGCAGAGCCACGAGAATAATATACACATCCCTTTTAAATCGATTTCTAGGGAAGATTCAAAAAAATTGTATACGCGAGCACCATTTGATTTGAATTTGAATCTAAATACCAGCCAACAGACCATTAATGGTGATTTTAATTATGCGCTGAGTTTGTTTAATGAAAAGACTATAAATCGTATATCAGGGTTATATCAACGGGTATTAGTGGCTATGGTTGCAAATCAACAGCTCGCTATAGGTGAAATATCATTATTGTCAGATTTTGATCGCCATACACTTTTACATACTTGGAATGATACGACTGCATCCTACCCAATGGATAAAACCATCGCGCAATTATTCGAGGAGCAGGTAGATAAAAAGCCTGATAATATTGCCCTGGTGTTTGCAAAGGAGTCTCTTACCTATCGTCAGTTAAATAACAAAGCAAATCAATTAGCTTATGCTATTCGAGCGCATTATCAAAATAATAACTCTCAAGATATTAAGCCCGATACGCTGATTGGCTTATATCTAGATCGAAGTTTAGAGATGGTAATAAGTATTCTGGGCGTGCTTAAAGCAGGCGGCGCTTATGTGCCTATATCACCAGAATATCCACAGTTGCGAGTGCAGTTTATGTTTGAGGATACACAAACGTCTCTTATTATTACCCAAGAACATTATAAGCCGCAATTAAATAAGTGGACTGCAAAACTCGACCTTGTGCCAAATCTTTTAGCCATCGATGATGTAAGTGATGATAACACAACGGCTAATTTAGCAGCAATTAATGGACCGAAAGACTTAGCTTATGTTATTTATACGTCGGGGACAACAGGCACCCCAAAAGGCGTTATGGTTCAACATTCAGGAGTTGTTAACAGAATAGTTTGGATGCAGCAAAAATACCCATTATCGAGCTCAAGCCGTGTTCTTCAAAAAACGCCCTATATCTTTGATGTGTCGGTATGGGAATTATTATGGGGTAATTTAACAGGCGCTACCATTATTATAGCGGCACCAGAGATTCATAAAGAGCCAGATAAGTTAAATGAATTGATCATTAAGTCTGGCGTAACGACTCTACATTTTGTGCCGTCAATGTTTGCATCTTTTTGTGATTATTTGCAGCAGTTGCAGCTTTCGTTTCCTAAAAATGTACAACAGGTATTTTGCAGTGGTGAAGCGTTAACCGTTAGTCATGTCGATAGGTTTATAAAAACAAATCATGACAGCACTTTATTAACTAACCTTTATGGACCAACTGAAGCTTCTATTGATGTTACTTATTTTGATATTATTGAGTCGACTAATAAATTCATCCCAATTGGTCGCCCGATAAGTAACACTCAAGTTTATGTGTTAAATGAGCAACAAAACATTGTCCCGATAGGCGCCACTGGCGAGCTTTATATCGGCGGAGCAGGCCTTGCGCGAGGTTACCTTAATCAGGAGGATTTAACTGGTGAGCGCTTTATTGAGAACCCATTTGCCACAACTGATGATAAAGCTAAAGGTTATGACAGGCTTTATAAAACTGGCGATCTGGTACGCTGGGCCCATGATGGGAATTTAGAGTATTTAGGGCGTAATGATTGTCAGGTTAAAATACGCGGTTATCGTATTGAACTCGGTGAAATTGAAAGTGCATTAATAGCATTAAAAGATGTTAAACAAGCAGTAGTTGTTGACCTTGAAAATGATGGCAATAAATATCTAGCTGCTTATTTAATAAAAGCTTCCAGCATGGCAATTGATATTGATATTGATAGTGATATTGATATTGAGGCATGTCGCGATAGCCTAGCGCTTAAACTGCCAGACTATATGCTGCCTGCTACTTTCACCGTGCTTGATAGCATTCCACTAACCATTAACGGGAAACTTGACAGACGCGCGCTGCCAATACCAGAGTTTGTAAGTGCTGATAAATATGTTGCCCCGCGAAATGAGCTTGAAGAGCAACTTTGTAATATTTGGCAAGAAGTGTTGGGAGTTAAAAGAGTAGGCATTGATGATAACTTTTTCAGTATTGGTGGCGATTCGATAGTAAGTATTGGGCTGGTCTCCAAAATGCGCAGAGAAGGCTTTAGCTTACAAGTGAAAGATATTTTTGATGCGCCAACCGTTGCCAAGCTGAGCCGTTTGTTAAATGAGTCTAACACCCGCATAAAAATTAAAACTGAGCAGAGCGTGTTAAAAGGCTCTTTTGATTTATTACCAATACAAGACTCATTTTTTGCGCAAAAACTAGCAAAGCCTCAGCACTTTAACCAGGCTTTTATAATTAAAATTCCAGGGGAAATTAAATACGCTGAAATTGAAAACTCATTGCAGGCATTAACTGACCAGCACGATATGCTGCGCTGCGTATTTTTAAAAAATCATTTTCAAAAACAAAGAGTTACCAGCAACAATACCGCGACAATATAGATGGCATGTGTGAGCCTTTATACCCATTAAATATAGCTGGTTTAAATTCTGTGGAGTTAGATGAAAAGCTTACGCAATTACAAAGTAATTTTAACTATCTTAAAGGCCCAACATGGCAGGCAGCGCACTTAACTGGTCATATAGATGGCAGCGCTCGTTTATTTTTTGCCTTCCATCATTTAATTATCGATGTTGTGTCATGGCGGATCATTGCTCAAGATATTAAACAATTATTAACAAAGCAACTATTAACAAAGCAACTACTAACAAAACAAGTACTAACAAAACAAGCACTTCCACCTAAAGGCAGTAGTTATCGTCAATGGGTTAACACCGTGCAACAGTATGCGCTAAATCATAATTGCGAGCGGGAATATTGGCAAGGCGTCTGTGCAGAACAGGCGGGCTTACCAGCTTTAGGCACGGTTGCATATCATACAGTTAGCCTATCAGTAGAGCAAACAGATGTTTTATTACATCAAGCAAATCTTGGTTTTCATACGCAAATTAATGATTTATTACTTAGCGCTCTGGCAATTAGCCTTTTTGAAGTGCTTGGCAGTGATGTTAATCATGTGACACTTGAAGGCCATGGCCGAGAAATCATCGATGAAACACTTGATGTGAGCAATACTGTTGGTTGGTTTACCAGCATGTATCCGGTCAGGCTTGAAGCCCATAAAACAATATCAGCGACCATCATTCACACCAAGGAGATGTTAAGCGCAGTACCTCATAAAGGGATTGGGTATGGCGCGCTGCATCAACAACAAGCATTTGCTATGAGTCTGCCTAAAATAAGTTTTAATTATTTAGGTAAATTAGGCGCGCAAAGTGACAATGAAGAAAGCTCGACTTGGCAGGTTAGTCAAGAAGATGCAGGTCAAATGGTAGCAAGTGAGAATTCCAATTGCTTGTTACTTGATATTAATGGTGCTGTTCAAGGTGGTATATTAACGTTTAATATTGGCTCACGGTTATCAAGTATATTAACAGATGCATTTGAGGAGCACTTTCACAGCGCTTTAGTTGAGGTTATTGAGCAAGCAGCTCTTAAAGCAAAAAGTGGCGGGGTTAACACGCCCAGTGATTACGCTGTTAAAGGGTTATCCATTGACCATTTAGACTTTCTTGAGCGCCGCCTCACTACCAATAAAATTGTAGAGATTTTCCCTGCAAATAGTTTGCAGCAAGGCTTTATCTCACACGCGCTGCATTACCCAGAAGATGATGCTTATCGTGTGCAATTATTATTAGACTATAATGAAGCGCTTGATATAGATTGTTACCAGCAAGCGTGGTGCTTAGCCGCACAGCGCTACCCTGCGCTGCGAGCTTGTTTTGATTGGCGTGATGGTCTTGTGCAGATCATAACGGCAGATTCGAGTATTAACCTTGATAATTTTACCATCAAGGATATCAGTCATCTACCACAAGCTGCTCGCGCGCAAGAGATCATTAAAATTCAAAAGCTCGATAGGAAAGTCCAGTTTGATCTATCGACACCTGGCTTAATGCGCTTTACCTTGATAAAACAACATGCAAACTTGGTGAGTGTAATGCAAACAACTCATCATAGTATCAGTGATGGTTGGAGCGTCCCCATTTTATTACAGCAGGTGCATGAGTACTACAATCAGCTTGTGGTAGGCATGCAGGTGCAAATAAAGGTTGATCGCGCGTTTGTTAATGCTCAGCACTACTATATTAAAGCAAAAAGCGCTGCTTTAGATCATTGGAAAAAAGCTAAAGAGCGGTTTCAGGCCGCCAATGATCTTAATTTTTTATTCACCACGGCAGTTGATTTAGCGCAGCTAAAAACCATTGTGGAGCCATGCGCGAGTGAGCTTATTATTAAGGGTGATTTATACAAGCAATTAAAACAAATGTGTCAAAATCAGGCAATAACCTTAAATGTTGCCGTGCAATTTGCTTGGCATAAATTATTACATATTTACAGCGGTGATGAGCAAACGATTGTCGGCACAACCGTCTCAGGTCGCGACCTTCCCGTTGACGGCATTGAAAATAGTGTCGGATTATATATTAATACATTGCCACTTACTGTTGATTGGGATAATAGCATCAGCGTATCGGCAATCTTAAACAATATCCAAAAAAGTATCGCAGAGCTTAACAGTTATAGTCATGTCTGTTTGGCCGATTTACAAACAAATGGTCAGAGACTTTTTCATAGCCTGTTTGTTTTTGAAAATTATCCTAGCCCTATTGATACAAATACATCAGGGATAGAAAATCATTTAACGTTTCGAGCCGCTATTGAGAAAACTGATTATCCTCTTTCAGTGACGGCCTATGAGGAAAATGATAGCTTGGTTGTCAAGCTATATTATAGCGAAGAATGGCTTCGTCAAAATCAAGCCAGGCGGTTATTAAATCAAATACAATTAATATTAGCCTCTATTGCTAAAAATACGACTCAATCACACAGACAAATCTCTTTAATAGATGATTTAGAGCGCCACACGCTTGTACATACTTGGAATGATACCGTAGCCACCTATCCAATGGATAAAACCATCGCGCAATTATTCGAGGAGCAGGTCGATAAGACTCCTGATAATATTGCCCTGGTGTTTGAAGGGGAAGAATTAACCTATATACAGCTAAATAATAAAGCAAACCAGTTGGCTCATGCTATTCGAGCGCATTATCAAAAGAATAACTATTATGGTATTAAAGCCGATACGCTGATTGGCTTATATCTTGATCGAAGTTTAGATATGGTAATAAGTATTCTGGGAGTGCTTAAAGCAGGCGGCGCTTATGTGCCGATATCGCCAGAATATCCACAGTTGCGAGTGCGCTTTATGTTTGAGGATACACAAACCTCGCTGATTATTACCCAGCCACATTATAAACAGCAATTAAATAACTGGATCGGTGCACTCGATATTACGGCCACGCTGTTAGCCCTCGATGATGTGAGTGATGATAACTCAACGGCTAATTTAGCAGCAATTAATGGGCTGAAAGACTTAGCCTATGTTATTTATACGTCGGGGACAACAGGCACTCCGAAAGCCGTTATGATAGAACAATGTTCAGTATCTAACTTAATTATCAGTCAAACATCGTGCATAAATTTTGATGAAAGTGATGCCATTCTTTGGCTCGCTGATTATATTTTCGATGCCTCTGTTGAGCAATTATTTTTATCATTGCTCAATGGCGCCATGTTACATATTCCAACCAAGTCAGATATTAAAGATGTAGGGGTTATTAAGCAAAAAATTGTAGCGTTATCGATTACTTATTTGCATGCCACCCCTAAATACTTAATTGAATTGGGAAAAATAGAAGAGCAACATTGTTTGAGAAGAATCATGTCCGCAGGGGAGAGTATTTCTGCAGAATTAGCCGCCTGTTGGGGGGCTTTATTGACAAACGCTTATGGACCGACAGAATCGACTGTTATTTCCATACAAGCGACTCAATATGGTCAAGATGGCGTGCTTAACAGTATTGGTCACCCGATAAATAACACTCAAGTTTATGTGTTAAATGAGCAACAAAACATTGTCCCGATAGGCGTCACTGGCGAGCTTTATATAGGAGGAGCAGGACTTGCTCGAGGTTATCTTAATCAGGATGAGTTAACTGGTGAGCGATTTATTGATAACCCATTTGCCACAAATGATGATAAAGCTAAAGGTTATGACAGGCTTTATAAAACTGGCGATCTGGTTCGCTGGCGCTCTGATGGTAACTTAGAGTATTTAGGGCGTAATGATTGTCAGGTTAAAATACGCGGTTATCGTATTGAACTCGGTGAGATTGAAAGTGCATTAAGCGCATTAAAATGCGTTAAACAAGCAGTGGTTGTTGACTTTGAAAAGGATGGTCATAAATACTTAGCGGCTTATTTAATAAAAGCTTCCGGCATGGGAATTGATCTTGATATTGATATTGAGATTGATATTGAGGCATGTCGCGATAGCTTAGCGCTTAAACTGCCAGATTATATGCTGCCTGCTACCTTCACCGTGCTCGATAGCATTCCACTAACCATTAACGGTAAACTTGACAGACGCGCGCTGCCAACACCAGAGTTTGAAAATGCTGATAAATATATAGCCCCGCGAAATGAGCTTGAAGAGCAGCTTTGTGATATTTGGCAAGAAGTATTGAGTGTTAAAAAAGTAGGTATTGATGATAACTTTTTCCGTATTGGTGGCGATTCTATAGTAAGTATTGGGCTGGTATCTAAAATGCGTAGAGAAGGCTTTAGCTTACAAGTGAAAGATATTTTTGATGCGCCAACCGTTGCCCAGTTGAGTCGTTTGTTAAATGAGTCTAACACCCGCATAAAAATTAAAACTGAGCAGGGCGTGTTAACAGGCACTTTTGATTTATTACCAATACAAGACTCATTTTTTGCGCAAAAACTAGCAAAGCCTCAGCACTTTAACCAGGCTTTTATAATTAAAATTCCAGGGGAAATAAAATACGCTGAAATTGAACAAGCATTGCAGGTATTAACTGCGCAGCACGATATGCTGCGCTGCGTGTTTTTAGAAAAAGCATCTTTAAAAACAAATAGTTACCAACAACAATACCGCGATAATATAGATGGCATGTGTGAGCCTTTATACGCACTAAATATAGCAGATTTAAATTCTGAAGAGCTTGATGAAAAGCTTACACAACTACAAAGTAACTTTAATTATATTAACGGCCCAACATGGCAGGCAGCGCACTTAACTGGTCATATCGATGGCAGCGCTCGTTTATTTTTTGCCTTCCATCACTTAATTATCGATGTCGTATCATGGCGAATAATTGCCCAAGATATTAAGCAACTATTAACAAAGCCATTACTATCAAAACAAGCATTAACAAAACAAGCACTTCCACCTAAAGGCAGTAGTTATCGTCAATGGATAAGAGCCGTGCAGCATTATGCGTTAAATCATCAAGATGAGCGAGCATATTGGCAAGGCGTCTGTGCAGATCAGGCGGGCTTACCAGCTTTAGGCACGGTTGCATATCATACAGTTAGCCTATCAGTAGAGCAAACAGATGTTTTATTACATCAAGCAAACCTTGGTTTTCATACGCAAATTAATGATTTATTACTTAGCGCTCTGGCAATTAGCCTTTTTGAAGTGCTTGGCAGTGATGTTAATCATGTGACACTTGAAGGCCATGGCCGAGAAGTCATCGATGAAACACTGGATGTGAGCAATACCGTTGGTTGGTTTACCAGCATGTACCCAGTTAGGCTTAAGGCACATAAAACAATATCTGAGACCATCATTCACACCAAGGAGATGTTAAGAGTTATTGCAAACAAAGGGATTGGTTATGGCGCTCTGCATCAACAACAAGCATTTGCTATGAAGCTGCCTAAAATAAGCTTTAATTATTTAGGTCAATTAGGCGAGCAAAGTGACAATGAGGAAAGCTCTACTTGGCAGATTAGTCAAGAAGATGCAGGTCAAATGATAGCAAGTGACAACACTGATCACTTATTAGTTAATATTAATGGCGCAGTCCAAGCTGGTATATTAACGTTTAATATTGCCTCACGGTTATCAAGTGTATTAACAAAGGAATTTGAGGAGCACTTTCATAGCGCTTTAGTTGAGGTTATTGAGCAAGCAGCTCTTAAAGCAAAAAGTGGCGGAGTTAACACGCCCAGTGATTACGCTGTTAAAGGGCTATCCATTGACCATTTAGACTTTCTTGAGCGCCGCCTCACTACCAATAAAATTGCAGCGATTTTCCCTGCTAATAGTTTGCAGCAAGGCTTTATATCACACGCGCTGCATTACCCAGAAGATGATGCTTATCGGGTGCAATTATTATTAGACTATAATGAAGCGCTTGATCTAAATTGTTACCAGCAGGCGTGGAGCTTAGCCTCACAGCGCTATCCTGCGCTGCGAGCTTGTTTTGATTGGCATGATGGTCTTGTGCAGATCATAACGGCAGATTCGAGTATTAACCTTGATAATTTCACCCTCAAGGATATCAGTCATCTACCACAAGCTGCTCGCGCGCAAGAGATCATTAAAATTCAACAGCTCGATAGGAAAGTCCAGTTTGATCTATCGACGCCTGGCTTAATTCGATTTACTCTTATAAAACAACATGCAAAGTTGGTGACTGTAATGCAAACAACTCATCATAGTATCAGTGATGGTTGGAGCGGCCCTATTTTATTACAGCAAGTACATGAGTACTACAATCAGCTTGTGGTAGGCATGCAGGTGCAAATAAAGGTTGATCGCGCATTTGTTAATGCTCAGCACTACTATATTAAAGAAAAAAGCGCTGCTTTAGATCATTGGAAAAAAGCTAAAGAGCGGTTTCAGGCCGCCAATGATCTTAATTTTTTATTCACCACGCCAGTTGATTTAGCAGAGCTAAAAACCATTGCAGAGCCATGCGCTAGTGAGCTTATTATTAAGGGTGATTTATACAAGCAATTAAAACAAATGTGTCGAAATCAGGCAATAACCTTAAATGTTGTCGTGCAATTTGCTTGGCATAAATTATTACATATTTACAGTGGTGATGAGCAAACGATTGTCGGCACAACCGTTGCAGGTCGCGACCTTGCCGTTGACGGTATTGAAAGTAGTGTCGGATTATATATTAATACATTGCCGCTTACGGTTGATTGGGATAATAGCATCAGCGTCTCGGCAATCTTAAATAATATCCAAAAAAGTATCGCAGAGCTTAACAGTTACAGTAATGTCTGTTTGGCCGATTTACAAGCAAATGGGCAGCGATTATTTCATAGCCTGTTTGTTTTTGAAAATTATCCGAGCCCTATTGATACAAATACATCAGGGATAGAAAATCATTTAACGTTTCGAGCATCTATTGAGAAAACTGATTATCCTCTTTCAGTGACGGCCTATGAGGAAAATGAGAGCTTGGTTGTCAAGCTACATTATAGCGAAGAATGGCTTCGTCAAAGTCAAGCCAGGCGGTTATTAAATCAAATACAATTAATATTAGCCTCTATTGTTAAAAATACGGATCACTCACATCAACAGATCTCTTTAATGGATGATTGTGAGCGCAACACGCTGTTACATACGTGGAATGATACCGTAGCGCCCTACCCAATGGATAAAACT
Source organism: uncultured Psychromonas sp. (assembly GCA_963682165.1). Lineage (GTDB taxonomy): Bacteria > Pseudomonadota > Gammaproteobacteria > Enterobacterales > Psychromonadaceae > Psychromonas. Next base: position 1,456,213 of record OY821666.1, read on the forward strand.
CTAGCGCAATTATTCGAGGAGCAGGTCGATAAAACACCGAATAATATTGCCTTGGTGTTTGCAGAGGAGTCTCTTACCTATCGTCAGCTAAATAACAAAGCAAACCAGTTGGCTCATGCTATTCGAGCGCATTATCAAAAGAATAACTATTATGGTATTAAAGCCGATACGCTGATTGGCTTATATCTGGATCGAAGTTTAGATATGGTAATAAGTATTCTTGGCGTGCTTAAAGCAGGCGGCGCTTATGTGCCGATATCACCAGAATATCCACAGCTGCGAGCGCAATATATATTGGGCGATACACAAACGTCTCTTATTATTACTCAGGCACATTATAAGAAGCAATTAAACAAGTGGACTCCAAAACTCGATATTACGCCTACATTGTTAGCCATCGATGATGTGAGTGATGATAACTCAACGGTTAATTTAGCAGCAATTAATGGACCGAAAGACTTGGCTTATATCATCTATACGTCCGGGACAACAGGCACTCCGAAAGGGGTGTTGCAATTACATACAAATGTGGTGAGCTTATTCGAATCGACTGATAAATATTTTCAATTTACGCATAAGGATACATGGGTATTATTTCATGAATACACTTTTGATTTTAGTGTCTGGGAATTATGGGGCGCTTTACTCTATGGTGGACAGTTAATTGTACCTACAAAAAGTTTAACACAAGATACTTGTAAATTTGTACAGCTTTGCGTTAATTCACAGGTTACTATTTTAAACCAAACACCTGCAGCTTTTTACCTATTCATCGAGGAATCATTAAGCGCTGCTGCAAAGTTTCCTTGCCTGCGTAATGTGATTTTTGGAGGAGATAAACTTAATTTATCACGGCTTAAACCTTGGTGGAATTGTTATGCTCAAGATGCGCCACTCCTTGTAAATATGTATGGAATTACTGAGACGACAGTACATGTTACTTATAAATCATTAAGCCCCAAAAATAATTTAAAATCAGCAAATATAGGGAAACCCTTAAATGATTTAAAAGCATTTGTGCTAAATACACAAAAAAATCTTGTGCCGATAGGCGCCCCTGGTGAGCTTTATATCGGTGGTGCTGGACTTGCAAGGGGCTATCTCAATCAGGCTGAGTTAACTCACCAGCGTTTTATTGATAACCCGTTTGCCACAACTGATGATAAAGCTAAAGGTTATGACAGGCTTTATAAAACTGGCGATCTGGTACGCTTGCTACCAGATGGTAACTTAGAATATTTAGGGCGTAATGATTGTCAGGTTAAAATACGCGGTTATCGTATTGAACTCGGTGAAATTGAAAGTGCATTAATAGCATTAAAATGCGTTAAACATGCCGTAGTTGTTGATCTTGAAAAGGATGGTCATAAATATCTAGCTGCCTATTTAATAAAAGCTTCCAGCATGGTAAGTGATATTGATATTGATAAATGCCGCGATAGCTTAGCGCTCAAACTGCCAGATTATATGCTGCCTGCTACCTTTACCGTGCTCGATAGTATTCCACTAACCATAAACGGGAAACTTGACAGACGCTCGCTACCACCACCATATTTTGTCAGTGCTGACAAATATGTTGCCCCGCGAAATGAGCTTGAAGAGCAACTTTGTAATATTTGGCAAGAAGTACTGGGGGTTAAAAAAGTTGGCATTGATGATAACTTTTTCCGCATCGGTGGCGATTCTATTATTGCAATACGAGTAATAGCTAAAATGAAATTGTTAGGGAAATCTTTTTTTGTAGCAGATCTATTTTCTTATCCTACAGTCGCTGGCGTTTTATCTAAAGCAATTTTGACCACATCAAAAGTTAAATATATCCCATTTTCATTGTTAAAGTCGCCACAGTTAAAAAGAATTGCGGGCTTAGGCTATGTAAATCTTGTTGATGCATATCCTGCCACCTATTTGCAGATGGGAATGCTACTAGAATCATCACGTAGTATAGGCACTTATCATGATGTATTTCACTATCAGATCAGAGGGAAACTTGATGCCGCGTTACTCACTAAATTATTGCAAGGCCTTGTTAATCGGCACGAAGCATTAAGGACCACTTTCATCGATGATCAGCTATCAGGGTATATTGCACTGGTACTGCCTCATTTAGAAGTCGACATTGATTTTTATCACGCTGATAATTCAAGCCGCAGTCTTGTTGAACGTGAACATCAGAAATCGTTTTCGGCTGTTTCTGGCGCTTTATCTCGGTTTATTATTAGTGATGTTCAGGCAAAATATTTTCGTCTTACTTTTTCATTTCATCATGCAATTATGGATGGTTGGAGTGTAGCTTCCATGATGTCTGAATTATGCAGAGCGTATGTTAAAAAATCAAAAAACCTTGTTATGACGCATTCCATGCCATTGTATGGAGAATTTGCTCGTAACGAAAGATTCGCTTGTAGCAACGCAAATATTCAAACATTTTGGGTAGATTATTTAGCAAGTTATGAGGAGCCTAACGTATCTTTTTTTAAAGACGCTAAAGAGAACACTTCCCAGGTTAAATCTAAAAATTATTCATTAAGCAACAGAGAGTGTTCAGCGGTGCTTGAACTGTCAAATAGTTTGGAATGCAGCGTAGATAACGTATTTCTCACTTTATTACACCATATTTTATGCTTGCTACAAAATACTAGGGACGTTGTGATAGGCTTGGTAGTAAATAATCGTTTAGAAGTTGAAGGGGGTGACCAATTACTTGGATTATTTTTAAATACCATCCCTTTCCGTTATATTTTGCCTGTTGAAGAGAGTGATGTTTATTCTCGGATCCAAAATATAGTGGCAGAAAAAAATAAACTATTAAATTATAAATCGCTGCCATTTGCTTTTATTAAATCTAAGTTATTGAATAACAAAAGTTTATACCATTGTGTATTTAATTATGTTCATTTTCATATCGCCGATGATGTTGACAATAATAATGATAGTGTGCTCCTTGGAAGAGGTGGGTATGAAAAAACAAATAATCCTTTAACGCTATCTGTTTCAAGAAGCAATAACAATTTTGACCTTCGTATATCATCTTTGCCAGAAGCTGTAGATGATGTTTTTTTAGAACAATTATTTATATATTTTAAAGAAAACTTAAAAATGCTCAGTATTGAGCATTTAAATATATCGAAACAATTTATCAATATAACAAAAAAAGATTGTCAGAGTTTACGCTTATACAATGATACGCATGCCCCCTACCCAATGGATAAAACCATCGCGCAATTATTCGAGGAGCAGGTCGATAAAACACCAAATAATATAGCCATAGTGTTTGAAGGGGAAGAATTAACCTATATACAGTTAAATAATAAAGCAAACCAGTTGGCTCATGCTATTCGAGCGCATTATCAAAATAATAACTCTCAAGGTATTAAAGCCGATACGCTGATTGGCTTATATCTGGATCGAAGTTTAGATATGGTAATAAGTATTCTTGGCGTGCTTAAAGCTGGTGGCGCTTACGTGCCAATATCGCCAGAATATCCACAGCTGCGAGCGCAATATATATTGGGCGATACACAAGCTTCACTGATTATTACTCAGCCACATTATAAGAAGCAATTAACCAAGTGGACTGCAAAACTCGATATTACGCCTACGCTGTTAGCCCTTGATGATGTAAGTGATGATAACCCAACGGCTAATTTAGCAGCAATTAATGGAGCGAAAGACTTAGCTTATGTCATCTATACGTCTGGGACAACAGGCAAGCCAAAAGGCGTTATGATTGAGCACAAGAATGTTGTTAATTATTTATATGCGTTGACAGAACATGTTGGAGACTTATTTAATCGAGTAGATTTTTCAGCAAATTATTGTTTTGATCTTTCGATTACAACCAACTTATGTCCCTTATTGGTTGGGAGTTGTATTTATATTTTTGGCAAAAACATCTCTGACATTGAAAGTTATTTACAACATATTAGGGCAAATGAAATTGATTTTGTGAAAACAACACCAAGTCTTGCATCTGTAATTTTCGCAAACACAGAAATTAAAGTAAAAACACTTTTATTGGGTGGTGAAATCTTATCTAAGCAATGTGTTGCACAGTTATCAAACAATGTTGACGTTATTTGTGATGAATACGGCCCTACAGAATCCACCGTAGGCGCATTGATTGCGAATGTACTTCCTTTAATGTCCAAGGGGATTGGTAAATCTTATTCGAATATCAAGTTATATAATTTATCACCATCATTGAGCCTACTTCCGATAGGCACGCCAGGAGAGCTTTATATTGGCGGAGCAGGACTTGCGCGAGGTTATCTTAATCAGGAGGAGTTAACTGGTGAGCGCTTTATTGATAACCCATTTGCCACACCTGATGATAAAGCTAAAGGTTATGACAGGCTTTATAAAACTGGCGATCGGGTACGCTGGGCCCATGATGGTAATTTAGAGTATTTAGGGCGTAATGATTGTCAGGTTAAAATACGCGGTTATCGTATTGAACTCGGTGAGATTGAAAGTGCATTAAGCGCATTAAAAGACGTTAAACAAGCCGTGGTTGTTGACCTTGAAAATGATGGCAATAAATATATCGCAGCTTATTTAATAAAAGCTTCCAGCATGGCAATTGATATTGATATTGAGGCATGTCGCGATAGCCTAGCGCTCAAACTGCCAGATTATATGCTGCCTTCTACCTTTACCGTGCTTGATAGCATTCCACTAACCATTAATGGGAAACTTGACAGACGCGCGCTGCCAACACCAGAATTTATAAGTACTGATAAATATGTAGCCCCGCGAAATGAGCTTGAAGAGCAGCTTTGTAATATTTGGCAAGAAGTGTTGGGCGTTAAAAGAGTAGGTATTGATGATAACTTTTTCCGTATTGGTGGCGATTCTATAGTAAGTATTGGGCTGGTCTCTAAAATGCGCAGAGAAGGCTTTAGCTTACAAGTGAAAGCTATTTTCGATGCGCCAACCGTGGCTCAGTTGAGCCGTTTATTAAACGCGAGGCAACTCACGCTAAAAATTAAAACTGAGCAGGGCGTGTTAACAGGCGCTTTTGATTTATTACCAATACAAGCTTGGTTTTTTGCGCAAAAACTAGCAAAGCCTCAGCACTTTAACCAGTCTTTTATAATTAAAATTCCAGGGGAAATTAAATACGCTGAAATTGAAAACTCATTGCAGGCATTAACTGACCAGCACGATATGCTGCGCTGCGTATTTTTAAAAAAAGCATCTTCAAAAACAAAGAGTTACCAGCAACAATACCGCGACAATATAGATGGCATGTGTGAGCCTTTATACGCATTAAATATAGCTGGTTTAAATTCTGAAGAGCTTGATGAAAAGCTTACACAACTACAAAGTAACTTTAGCTATATTAAAGGTCCAACATGGCAAGCAGCGCACTTAACAGGGCACCGTGATGGCTGCGCTCGTTTATTTTTTGCCTTCCATCATTTAATTATCGATGTCGTATCATGGCGAATAATTGCCCAAGATATTAAGCAATTATTAACAAAGCAACTATTAACAAAGCAACTACTAACAAAACAAGTACTAACAAAACAAGCACTTGCGCCTAAAGGCAGTAGTTATCGTCAATGGGTAAGAGCCGTGCAGCATTATGCGTTAAATCATCAAGATGAGCGTGCATATTGGCAAGGCGTCTGTGCAGATCAGGCTGGCTTACCAGCTTTAGGCACGGTTGCATATCATAAAGTGAGCCTATCAGTAGAGCAAACAGATGTTTTATTACATCAAGCAAATCTTGGTTTTCATACGCAAATTAATGATTTATTACTTAGCGCCTGGCAATTAGCCTTTTTGAAGTGCTTGGCAGTGATGTTAATCATGTGACACTTGAAGGCCATGGCCGAGAAGTCATCGATGAAACACTTGATGTGAGCAATACTGTTGGTTGGTTTACCAGCATGTATCCGGTCAGGCTTAAGGCCCATAAAACAATATCTGCGACCATCATTCACACCAAGGAGATGTTAAGCGCATTCCCAACAAAGGGATTGGTTATGGCGCTCTGCATCAACAACAAGCATTTGCTATGAGCCTGCCTAAAATAAGCTTTAATTATTTAGGTCAATTAGGAGCGCAAAGTGACAATGAAGAAAGCTCTACTTGGCAGATCAGCAAAGAAGATGCAGGTGAGATGATAGCAAGTGAAAACGATGATCACTTATTAGTTAATATTAATGGCGCAGTCCAAGCTGGTATATTAACGTTTAATATTGCCTCACGGTTATCAAGTTTGTTAACAAAGGAATTTGAGGCGCACTTTCACAGCGCTTTAGTTGAGGTTATTGAGCAAGCCGCTCTTAAAGCAAAAAGTGGCGGAGTTAACACGCCCAGTGATTACGCTGTTAAAGGGCTATCCATTGACCATTTAGACTTTCTTCAGCGCCGCCTCACTACCAATAAAATTGTAGCTATTTTCCCTGCTAATAGTCTGCAGCAAGGCTTTATCTCACACGCGCTGCATTACCCAGAAGATGATGCTTATCGTGTGCAATTATTATTAGACTATAATGAAGCGCTTGATCTAAATTGTTACCAGCAGGCGTGGAGCTTAGCCTCACAGCGCTATCCTGCGCTGCGAGCTTGTTTTGATTGGCGTGATGGTCTTGTGCAGATCATAACGGCAGATTCGAGTATTAACCTTGATAATTTCACCCTCAAGGATATCAGTCATCTACCACAAGCTGCTCGCGCGCAAGAGATCATTAAAATTCAACAGCTCGATAGAAAAGTTCCTTTTGATCTATCTAAACCTGGCTTAATGCGCTTTACCTTGATAAAACAACATGCAAACTTGGTGACTGTAATGAAAACAACTCATCATAGTATCAGTGATGGTTGGAGCGGCCCCATTTTATTACAGCAAGTACATGAGTACTACAATCAGCTTGTGCTAGGCATGCAGGTGCAAATAAAGGTCGAGCGCGCATTTGTTAATGCTCAGCACTACTATATTAAAGCAAAAAGCGCTGCTTTAGATCATTGGAAAAAAGCTAAAGAGCGGTTTCAGGCTGCCAATGATCTTAATTTTTTATTCACCACGCCAGTTGATTTAGCAGAGCTAAAAACAATTGCAGAGCCATGCGCGAGTGAGCTTATTATTAAGGGTGATTTATATAAGCAATTAAAACAAATGTGTCAAAATCAGGCAATAACCTTAAATGTTGCCGTGCAATTTGCTTGGCATAAATTATTACATATTTACAGCGGTGATGAGCAAACGATTGTCGGCACAACCGTCTCAGGTCGCGACCTTCCCGTTGACGGTATTGAAAGTAGTGTCGGATTATATATTAATACATTGCCGCTTACGGTTGATTGGGATAATAGCATCAGTGTCTCGGCAATCTTAAACAATATTCAAAAAAGTATCGCAGAGCTTAACAGTTACAGTCATGTCTGTTTGGCAGATTTACAAGCAAATGGGCAGCGATTGTTTCATAGCCTGTTTGTTTTTGAAAATTATCCGAGCCCTATTGATACAAATACATCAGGGATAGAAAATCATTTAACGTTTCGAGCCGCTATTGAGAAAACTGATTATCCTCTTTCAGTGACGGCCTATGAGAAAAATGAAAGCTTGGTTGTCAAGCTACATTATAGCGAAGAATGGCTTCGTCAAAATCAAGCCAGGCGGTTATTAAATCAAATACAATTAATATTAGCCTCTATTGCTAAAAATACGGATCACTCGCATCAACAAATCTCTTTAATGGATGATTTAGAGCGCCACACGCTATTACATACTTGTAATGATACCGTAGCTCCCTATCCCATTGATAAAACCCTAGCGCAATTATTCGAGGAGCAGGTCGATAAAACACCAAATAATATCGCATTGGTATTTGCAGAGGAGTTTCTTACCTATCGTCAATTAAATGAAATCGCTAATCAATTAGCTCATGCTATTCGAGCGCATTATCAAAAAAATAATCCTCAAGGTATTCAAGCTGATACACTAATTGGTTTATATCTAGATCGAAGCTTAGATATGGTAATAAGTATTATTGGAGTGCTTAAAGCAGGCGGCGCTTATGTGCCGATATCGCCAGAATATCCACAGCTGCGAGTGCAGTTTATGTTGGACGATACACAAACTTCACTTGTAATTACCCAGCCACATTATAAGCAGCAATTAAACAAGTGGAGCTCAAAACTCGATATTACGCTGGCGCTGTTATCCCTCGATGATGTAAGTGAAAATACCTCGAGTGTTAATTTAGAACCAATTAGTACATCAAAAGACTTGGCTTATGTTATTTATACGTCGGGGACAACAGGCACGCCGAAAGGGGTGTTGCAATTACATACAAATGTGGTGAGCTTATTCGAATCGACTGATAAATATTTTCAATTTACGCATAAGGATACATGGGTATTATTTCATGAATACACTTTTGATTTTAGTGTCTGGGAATTATGGGGCGCTTTACTCTATGGTGGACAGTTAATTGTACCTACAAAAAGTTTAACACAAGATACTTGTAAATTTGTACAGCTTTGCGTTAATTCACAGGTTACTATTTTAAACCAAACACCTGCAGCTTTTTACCTATTCATCGAGGAATCATTAAGCGCTGCTGCAAAGTTTCCTTGCCTGCGTAATGTGATTTTTGGAGGAGATAAACTTAATTTATCACGGCTTAAACCTTGGTGGAATTGTTATGCTCAAGATGCGCCACTCCTTGTAAATATGTATGGAATTACTGAGACGACAGTACATGTTACTTATAAATCATTAAGCCCCAAAAATAATTTAAAAGCAGCAAATATAGGGAAACCCTTAAATGATTTAAAAGCATTTGTGCTAAATACACAAAAAAATCTTGTGCCGATAGGCGCCCCTGGTGAGCTTTATATCGGTGGTGCTGGCCTTGCAAGGGGCTATCTCAATCAGGCTGAGTTAACTCACCAGCGTTTTATTGATAACCCGTTTGCCACAACTGATGATAAAGCTAAAGGTTATGACAGGCTTTATAAAACCGGCGATCTGGTACGCTGGCGCGATGATGGTAACTTAGAATATTTATGGCGTAATGATTGTCAGGTTAAAATACGCGGTTATCGTATTGAACTCGGTGAAATTGAAAGTGCATTAATAGCATTAAAATGCGTTAAACATGCCGTAGTTGTTGACCTTGAAAAGGATGGTCATAAATATCTAGCTGCCTATTTAATAAAAGCTTCCAGCATGGGAATTGACCTTGATATTGAAATTGATATTGAAATTGATATTGAGGCATGTCGAGATAGCCTAGCGCTCAAACTGCCAGATTATATGCTGCCTGCTACCTTTACCGTGCTCGATAGCATTCCACTAACCATTAACGGTAAACTGGACAGATGTGCGCTGCCAACACCAGAATTTGTAAATGCTGATAAATATATAGCCCCGCGAAATGAGCTTGAAGAGCTGCTTTGTGATATTTGGCAAGAAGTATTGAGCGTTAAAAAAGTGGGTATTGATGATAACTTTTACCAACTCGGTGGTAACTCTATCACAGCGATTCGACTTACAGCTGCTTGCCGGGAGCAATTCAAGATAGATATTCCGCTTGCCTTGTTATTTGAGAAGAAAACAATTGAAGCATTGTCAGGCTGTTTAGATAAACTGCAGATGCTGGTTATTGCTCATGTAGAGCGAGATCAATATCCATTATCTTTTGCTCAAGAGCGGTTGTTATTTATCGAAAATTTTGAACAAGGCTCCACTGCATATCATATACCTTATTTTGTGCAATTAGCAGATGATGTCAATCTAAGCGCATTAACAGCGGCTTTTAATGTTGTTATTCACCGTCATCCAGTGCTTAACAGTGTTTATCGTCGTGATGAGCAAAATAAAGCTTACCAGGTACAGCTCGGTGCTGATATATCAATGCATATGCATGCATTAAATGACAGCCATGAATTATTAGCAGAGCTTAAAAAAGAGATATCACGCCCTTTTGATTTAACTGCTGAGCCAAGTATTCGTCTGCATTGTTATGAGAAAAATGCGCGCCATTATTTACTGATGTTATTCCACCATATCGGCTTTGATGGCTGGTCTACTAACATATTGATGGACGAATTAGCGCAAGCGTATCGCGGCTTGTGTCAAGGAGTGGCGGCAATTCTCCCTAATCTGGATATCAGTTATGGTGATTATGCGCTCTGGCAACGTAGTTATCTGCAAGGAGAAAATTTAACCAAGTTATTAGATTTTTGGCAAACGCAATTATCAGGGTATGAGCAGCTGCAATTACCGGCCGATTATCCTCGTCCTAAACAAATTAATTATCAGGGCAGAAATATAGATTTTCAATTAGATGCCCGTTTATCGGAGCAACTGCGATCGCTTGCCAAAGCTTGTGAGACAACACTCTATACCGTGCTGCTGAGCAGTTTTTATATCAGCCTATCAGCAATGAGCGGTCAAACCGATGTATTACTTGGCACTCCATCTGATAATCGAGATCATGCGCAAACGCAATCATTAATCGGCTTTTTTGTAAATACCTTGGTGCTTCGAGCCGATGTTCAAGCAACAATGACAATTGAGGAATTTATTAGCCAAGTGCATGGCATTGTAAGACAAGCCAAGGCTCATCAAGAGCTTCCCTTTGAGCGCTTAGTGGATGTGTTAAATGTTGAGCGCGACGCCTCTCGTCACCCTATTTTTCAAGTGATGTTTGCCATTGAATCTTTAGATACGAGTTACCAGAGCAATAATGACCTGCCGTTTATGGCATCAGAGTTTGCAAGCTCAGATGATTTGTATCGCCCTGCAAAGTTTGATTTGAGTTTGCTTGTAGATGTCAGTCAAGCGGTTATTAAGGGCTCTTTTAACTATGCCCTGAGTTTGTTTAATGAAGAGACGATCACGCGCATATCAGAAATCTATCAACGAGTCTTAGTGGCTGTTGTTGCAAATCAACAGCTGCCGGTAGGTGAAATATCATTATTGTCAAAAATCGATAGGCATACTCTTTTACATACGTGGAATGATACGACTGCATCCTACCCAGTGGATAAAACCCTAGTGCAATTATTCGAGGAGCAGGTCGATAAAACACCAAATAATATAGCCATAGTGTTTGAAGGGGAAGAATTAACCTATATACAGTTAAATAATAAAGCAAACCAGTTGGCTCATGTTATTCGAGCGCATTATCAAAAGAATAATCCTCAAGGTATTCAAGCTGATACACTAATTGGTTTATATCTAGATCGAAGCTTAGAGATGGTAATAAGTATTATTGCAGTGCTTAAAGCAGGCGGCGCTTATGTGCCGATATCACCAGAATATCCACAGCTGCGAGTACGCTTTATGTTGGACGATACACAAACTTCACTGATTATTACCCAGCCACATTATAAACAGCAATTAAATAAATGGAGCGCAAAACTTGATATTACGCCTACGCTGTTAGCCATCGATGATGTAAGTGAAAATACCTCGAGTGTTAATTTATCAGCAATTAATGGGCCGAAAGACTTGGCTTATATCATCTATACGTCCGGGACAACAGGCACCCCGAAAGGCGTTATGATTGAACAATGTTCAGTATCTAACTTAATTATTAGTCAAACATCTTGCATGAATTTTGATGAAAGTGATGCCATTCTTTGGCTCGCTGATTATATTTTCGATGCATCTGTTGAGCAGTTATTTTTATCATTGCTCAATGGCGCCATGTTACATATTCCAACCAAGTCAGATATTAAAGATGTAGTGGTTATTAAGCAAAAAATTGTAGCGTTAGGTATTACCCATTTGAATTATACCTCTAAATACTTAAACGCATTAGGCGCATTAGAAGAGCCACATTATTTAAAAAGAGTCATGTCCGCAGGGGAGAGTATTTCTGCAGAATTGGCCGCCTGTTGGGGTAATCTATTGATAAATGCTTATGGACCGACAGAATCGACCGTTATTTCCATACAAGCGCCTAAATATGGTCAAGATGGCGTGCTTAACAATATTGGTCGCCCGATAAGTAACACTCAAGTTTATGTGTTAAATGAGCAACAAAACATTGTCCCGATAGGCGCCACTGGCGAGCTTTATATCGGAGGAGCAGGCCTTGCGCGAGGTTACCTTAATCAGTCTGAGTTAACCAATGAGCGTTTTATTGATAACCCATTTGCGACAACTGATGATAAAGCTAAAGGTTATGACAGGCTTTATAAAACTGGGGATCTGGTTCGCTTGCTCCCTGACGGTAACTTAGAGTATTTAGGACGTAATGATTGTCAGGTTAAAATACGCGGTTATCGTATTGAACTCGGTGAAATTGAAAGTGCATTAAGCGCATTAAAAGACGTTAAACAAGCTGTGGTTATTGATCTTGAAAATGATGGCAATAAATACTTAGCTGCTTATTTAATAAAAGCTTCCAGCATGGCAATTGATATTGATAGTGATATTGATATTGATATTGATATTGAGGCATGTCGCGATAGCCTAGCGCTTAAACTGCCAGACTATATGCTGCCTGCGGCCTTTACTGTGCTCGATAGCATTCCACTAACCATTAACGGGAAACTTGACAGGGGCGCGCTGCCAATACCAGAATTTATAAATGCTGATAAATATGTTGCCCCACGAAATGAGCTTGAAGAGCAGCTTTGTAATATTTGGCAAGAAGTATTGAGCGTTAAAAAAGTGGGTATTGCTGATAACTTTTTTGGTATTGGTGGCGATTCGATAGTAAGTATTGGGCTGGTCTCTAAAATGCGCAGAGAAGGCTTTAGCTTACAAGTGAAAGATATTTTTGATGCGCCAACCGTTGCCCAGTTGAGTCGTTTGTTAAACGCGCAGGCGACTCACCTAAAAATTAAAACTGAGCAGGGCGAGTTAACAGGCGCTTTTGATTTATTACCAATACAAGCTGCATTTTTTGCGCAAAAACTAGCAAATCCTCACCACTTTAACCAGGCTTTTATAATTAAAATTCCAGGGATGATAAAATACACGGAAATTGAAAAAGCACTGCAGTCATTAACTGACCAGCACGATATGTTGCGCTGCGTATTTTTAGGAAAAGCATCTTCAAAAACAAAGAGTTACCAGCAACAATACCGCGATAATATAGATGGCATGTGTGAGCCTTTATACGCATTAAATATAGCTGGTTTAAATTCTGAAGAGCTTGATGAAAAGCTTACACAACTACAAAGTAACTTTAATTATATTAACGGCCCAACATGGCAGGCAGCGCACTTAACTGGTCATATCGATGGCAGCGCTCGTTTATTTTTTGCCTTCCATCACTTAATTATCGATGTCGTATCATGGCGAATAATTGCCCAAGATATTAAGCAACTATTAACAAAGCAACTATTAACAAAACAAGTACTAACAAAACAAGCACTTCCCCCTAAAGGCAGTAGTTATCGTCAATGGATAAGAGCCGTGCAGCATTATGCGTTAAATCATCAAGATGAGCGAGCATATTGGCAAGGCGTCTGTGCAGATCAGGTGGGCTTACCCGCTTTAGGCGCGGTGGAATATCATAAAGTTAGCTTATCAGTGCACCAAACAGATGTTTTATTACATCAAGCAAACCTTGGTTTTCATACGCAAATTAATGATTTATTACTTAGCGCCTTGGCAATTAGCCTTTTTGAAGTGCTTGGCAGTGATGTTAATCATGTGACACTTGAAGGCCATGGCCGAGGAGTTATCGATGCAACACTTGATGTGAGTAATACTGTTGGTTGGTTTACCAGCGCGTATCCGGTCAGGCTTGAAGTCCAGCAAACAATATCTGAGACCATCATTCAAACTAAGGAGATGTTAAGAGTTATTGCAAACAAAGGGATTGGTTATGGAGCTCTGCATCAACAACAAGCATTTACTATGAGCATGCCTAAAATAAGATTTAATTATTTAGGTCAATTAGGCGCGCAAAGTGACAATGAGGAAAGCTCGACTTGGCAGATTAGTCAAGAAGATGCAGGTCAGATGATAGCAAGTGACAACACCGATCACTTACTAGTTAATATTAATGGAGCAGTCCAAAATGGTATATTAGAGTTTAATATTGCCTCACGGTTATCAAGTATATTAACAGATGCATTTGAGGAGCACTTTCAAAGCGCTTTAGTTGAAGTTATTGAGCAAGCAGCGATCAAGGAAAAAAGTGGTGGTCTCAACACGTTAAGCGACTTAAAAGAAATATATTTGACCGTGAATGAAACAGCAAATGATGTCCCTATTTTTTTTCTACCGCCAGGAGGAGGAGGAGCTGAAAGTTATTTAAATAATGTAATCCCTCGATTAAAAGACAAAAAAATAATTCTATTTAATAACTTATATCACGAAAGCTGTTTAAAAAATGAGAATGCTCAAAATTATTATACTTATCAAACACTCGCCACTCAATACATTAAATATATTAAGAAGATACAGCCTGTTGGGCCTTATGAATTATTTGGTTGGAGTTTTGGTGGTGTGTTAGCTTTTGAAATAGCACGGCAACTGGAAAATAATGGCGATAAGATTGCAAAAATAATTTTAATTGATCCGAACTTTCAGAATAAGGAAGCCATGAAAGATTTAGAGCAATATTGGCCGCTATTAAAAGAAAAACACACACAATATATGCTTTATTACCAGTCTCAATGTAACCATGGTAAATATCGAACAAGTGCCAAAATAGTTTTATTTAAGTTTTTAAAAGTTGATAAAATAAAGTTAGAAGATGTAGCTAAAAATACAGATGAAAAATTATTAAGTCAATTTAATGAGGCCCTTGCTTGTTCTCATAATACAACAATCGATAATCACATTAATGATTATGTGGATTGTAGTGCAATCAAAATAATACAATTAACCAGCACCCATAATACATGGATCGACAGTAGTGAAGATGTAGATTTGGTGACAAAAGTTATCATTCCAACAAAAAAAAAGTTTTAATAAAAATGATATAAATAAAAAATGATTGCTTTTTTTTATGTGCTAAGTATTATCAATGGCATTCGAAGCTAATACTGTCTTATTAATAAATAAAAAATTGTGGCTGTTAAACAAAGAAAAAAAGTTAAGAAAAGTGATAAATGCTTGCGTACCATGGCCAATGAGGGGTATAAAAATAGGCAGCAGGCCATTTTAAAAAGAATTTGACACAATACTATTTTATTAAGCGCCCCTAAAAAAACTTATTTCGCATTATCACCTTACCAATGATCAAAGTTTATCGTCCAAGCTATTTCTTTTGACTAAAAAGTCAATGACTCATATTGCATTGGATAAATTTAATAAATATCAAATAAAATAGGTCGATAATGTCAAAAAAATCATTAACAAAAGAGCAAAATAATACTTTAAAGAACACAACTATTTCAAGAGAAGATCGTCATACACTTTTGCGCAGTTGCAATGATACTGATGCGCCTTACCCAATGGATAAAACTCTAGCGCAATTATTTGAGGAGCAGGTCGATAAAACGCCAAATAATATCGCCTTGGTATTTGCAGAGCAGAAGCTTACCTATGGTCAATTAAATGAAAAAGCTAATCAATTAGCCCATGCTATTCGAGCGCATTATCAAAATAATAACTCTCAAGGTATTAAGGCCGATACACTAATTGGCTTATATCTAGATCGAAGTTTAGATATGGTAATAAGTATTCTGGGCGTGCTTAAAGCAGGCGGCGCTTATGTGCCTATATCACCAGAATATCCACAGTTGCGAGTGAAGTTTATGTTTGAGGATACACAAACGTCTCTTATTATTACCCAGCAGCATTATAAGCGGCAATTAAATAACTGGACTGCAAAACTGGATATTACGGCTACGCTATTAGCCCTCGATGATGTAAGTGAAAATACCTCGAGTGTTAATTTAGCCTCGATAAATATATCAAAAGACTTAGCCTATGTCATCTATACCTCTGGTACAACAGGCACTCCGAAAGGCGTTATGATAGAACAATGTTCAGTATCTAACCTAATTTTTAGTCAAACATCTTGCATGAATTTTGATGAAAATGATGCCATTCTTTGGCTCGCTGATTATATTTTCGATGCATCTGTTGAGCAGTTATTTTTATCATTGCTCAATGGCGCCATGTTACATATTCCAACCAAGTCAGATATTAAAGATGTAGTGGTTATTAAGCATAAAATTGTAGCGTTATCGATTACTTATTTGCATGCCACCCCTCAATACTTAAGCGCATTAGGCGCACTAGAAGAGTCACATTATTTAAAAAGAGTCATGTCTGGAGGGGAGCGTATTTCTGCAAAATTAGTCGCCTGTTGGGGTAATTTATTGACAAACGCTTATGGGCCGACAGAAGCGGCCGTTATTTCCATACAAGCGCCTAAATATGGTCAAGATGGCGTGCTTAACAGCATTGGTCGCCCGATAAATAACACTCAAGTTTATGTGTTAAATGAGCAAAAAAACATTGTCCCGATAGGCACCCTTGGAGAGCTTTATATCGGAGGTGTAGGGCTTGCAAGGGGTTACCTTAATCAGCCTGAGTTAACTCACCAGAGTTTTATTGATAACCCATTTGCCACACCTGATGATAAAGTTAAAGGTTATGACAGGCTTTATAAAACTGGCGATCTGGTACGCTTGCTACCAGATGGTAACTTAGAGTATTTAGGGCGTAATGATTGTCAGGTTAAAATACGCGGTTATCGTATTGAACTAGGTGAAATTGAAAGTGCATTAATAGCATTAAAAGACGTTAAACATGCAGTAGTCGTTGACCTTGAAAATGATAATCATAAATACTTAGCGGCTTATTTAATAAAAGCTTCCGGCATGGGAATTGATCTTGATCTTGAAATTGATATTGAGGCGTGTCGAGATAGCTTATCTCTTAAACTGCCAGATTATATGCTGCCTGCTACCTTTACCGTGCTCGATAGCATTCCACTAACTATTAATGGGAAACTTGACAGACACGCGCTGCCAACACCAGAATTTGTAAGTACTGATAAATATGTTGCCCCGCGAAATGAGCTTGAAGAGCAGCTTTGTAATATTTGGCAAGAAGTATTGAGCGTTAAAAGAGTGGGTATTGATGATAACTTTTTCCGTATTGGTGGCGATTCTATAGTAAGTATTGGGCTGGTCTCCAAAATGCGCAGCGAAGGCTTTAGCTTACAAGTGAAAGCTATTTTCGATGCGCCAACCGTGGCTCAGGTGAGCCGTTTATTAAACGCGCAGGCAACTCACCTAAAAATTAAAACTGAGCAGGGCGTGTTAACAGGCGCTTTTGATTTATTACCAATACAAGCTTCATTTTTTGCGCAAAAACTAGCAAATACTCAGCACTTTAACCAGGCTTTTATAATTAAAATTCCAGGGATGATAAAATACACGGAAATTGAAAAAGCACTGCAGGTATTAACTGACCAGCACGATATGCTGCGCTGCGTATTTTTAGAAAAAGGATCTTCAAAAACAACTAGTTACCAACAACAATATCGCGATAATATAGATGGCATGTGTGAGCCTTTATACGCATTAAATATAGCTGGTTTAAATTCTGAAGAGCTTGATGAAAAGCTTACACAACTACAAAGTAACTTTAGCTATATTAAAGGTCCAACATGGCAAGCAGCGCACTTAACAGGGCACCGTGATGGCAGCGCTCGTTTATTTTTTGCCTTCCATCACTTAATTATCGATGTCGTATCATGGCGAATAATTGCTCAAGATATTAAGCAATTATTAACAAAGCAACTATTAACAAAGCAACTACTAACAAAACAAGTACTAACAAAACAAGCACTTCCCCCTAAAGGCAGTAGTTATCGTCAATGGGTAAGAGCCGTACAGCATTATGCGCTAAATAATCATTGCGAGCGGGAATATTGGCAAGGCGTCTGTGCAGATCAGGCGGGCTTACCAGCTTTAGGCACGGTTGCATATCATACAGTTAGCCTATCAGTGCACCAAACAGATGTTTTATTACATCAAGCAAACCTTGGTTATCATACGCAAATTAATGATTTATTACTGAGCGCCCTGGCAATTAGCCTCTTTGAAGTGTTTGGCAGTGATGTCAATCATGTGACACTTGAAGGCCATGGCCGGGAAGTTATCGATGCAACACTTGATGTGAGCAATACTGTTGGTTGGTTTACCAGCATGTATCCGGTTAGGCTTAAGGCCCAGCAAACAATATCTGCGACCATCATTCACACCAAGGAGATGTTAAGCGCGATTCCCAACAAAGGGATTGGTTATGGCGCGCTGCATAAGCAACAAGCATTTGCTATGAGCCTGCCTAAAATAAGTTTTAATTATTTAGGTCAATTAGGTGCGCAAAGCCACGATGAGGAAAGCTCGACTTGGCAGATTAGTCAAGAAGATGCAGGTCAAATGATAGCAAGTGACAACATCGATCACTTATTAGTTAATATTAATGGCGGAGTCCAAGCTGGTATATTAACGTTTAATATTGCCTCACGGTTATCAAGTTTGTTAACAAAGGAATTTGAGGCGCACTTTCACAGCGCTTTAGTTGAGGTTATTGAGCAAGCCGCTCTTAAAGCAAAAAGTGGCGGAGTTAACACGCCCAGTGATTACGCTGTTAAAGGGCTATCCATTGACCATTTAGACTTTCTTCAGCGCCGCCTCACTACCAATAAAATTGTAGCTATTTTCCCTGCTAATAGTCTGCAGCAAGGCTTTATCTCACACGCGCTGCATTACCCAGAAGATGATGCTTATCGTGTGCAATTATTATTAGACTATAATGAAGCGCTTGATCTAAATTGTTACCAGCAAGCGTGGCGCTTAGCCTCACAGCGCTACCCTGCGCTGCGAACTTGTTTTGATTGGCGTGATGGTCTTGTGCAGATCATAACGGCAGATTCGAGTATTAACCTTGATAATTTCACCATCAAGGATATCAGTCATCTACCACAAGATGCTCGCGCGCAAGAGATCATTAAAACTCAACAGCTCGATAGAAAAGTTCCTTTTGATCTATCGACACCTGGCTTAATGCGCTTTACCGTGATAAAACAACATGCAAACTTGGTGACTGTAATGCAAACAACTCATCATAGTATCAGTGATGGTTGGAGCGTCCCCCTTTTATTACAGCAAGTACATGAGTACTACAATCAGCTTGTGCTAGGCATGCAGCCGCAAATAAAGGTCGAGCGCGCATTTGTTAATGCTCAGCACTACTATATTAAAGAAAAAAGCGCTGCTTTAGATCATTGGGAAAAAGCTAAAGAGCGGTTTCAGGCCGCCAATGATCTTAATTTTTTATTCACCACGCCAGTTGATTTAGCGCAGCTAAAAACAATTGCAGAGCCATGCGCGAGTGAGCTTATTATTAAGGGTGATTTATACAAGCAGTTAAAGCAAATGTGTCGAAATCAAGCAATAACCTTAAATGTTGCAGTGCAATTTGCCTGGCATAAATTATTACATATTTATAGCGGTGATGAGCAAACGATTGTCGGCACAACCGTTGCAGGTCGCGACCTTCCCGTTGACGGCATTGAAAGTAGTGTCGGATTATATATTAATACTCTGCCACTTACGGTTGATTGGGATAATAGCGTCAGCGTTTCGGCAATCTTAAACAATATTCAAAAAAGTATCGCAGAGCTTAACAGTTACAATAATGTATCTTTGGCAGATTTACAATCAAATGGGCAGCGATTGTTTCATAGCCTGTTTGTTTTTGAAAATTATCAGAGCCCTATTGATACAAATACATCAGGGATAGAAAATCATTTAACGTTTCGAGCCGCTATTGAGAAAACTGATTATCCTCTTTCAGTGACGGCCTATGAGCAAAATGAGAGCTTGGTTGTCAAGCTACATTATAGTGAAGAATGGCTTCGTCAAAGTCAAGCCAGGCGGTTATTAAATCAAATACAATTAATATTAGCCTCTATTGCTAAAAATACGACTCAATCACACACACAAATCTCTTTAATGGATGATTTAGAGCGCAACACGTTGTTACATACGTGGAATGATACCGTAGCGCCCTACCCAATGGATAAAACTCTAGCGCAATTATTCGAGGAGCAGGTCGATAAAACACCAAATAATATCGCCTTGGTGTTTGAAGGGGAGGAATTAACCTATATACAGCTAAATGAAAAAGCTAATCAATTAGCTCATGCTATTCGGGCGTATTATCAAAATAAAAACTCTCAAGGTATTAAGCCCGATACACTGATTGGCTTATATCTTGATCGAAGTTTAGAGATGGTAATAAGTATTCTTGGCGTGCTTAAAGCAGGCGGCGCTTATGTGCCGATATCACCAGAATATCCACAGCTGCGAGTGCGCTTTATGCTTGAGGATACACAAACGTCTCTTATTATTACTCAGGCACATTATAAGAAGCAATTAAACAAGTGGACTGCAAAACTCGATATTACGCCTACATTGTTAGCCCTCGATGATGTGAGTGATGATAACTCAACGGTTAATTTAGCAGCAATTAATGAGCCGAAAGACTTGGCTTATGTTATTTATACGTCGGGGACAACAGGCACTCCTAACGGAGTTATGATTGAGCATATAGCAACTGTCAATCTTATCACTAATCAGATTCAAAAATATAAATTTTCATCAAAAGATGTCGCTCTTTGGTTAGTCTCTTATATCTTTGATTTATCAATTGAACAACTTTTTTTGAGTGCTTTAACTGGTGCTAAACTGATTATTCCTACGCTACATGATATTAAGCAAATAGATAAAATTAAACGCATTATCGTTAAATGTAAAGTGACACATTTGAGTGCTACCCCTCAATACTTAAGCACATTAGGCACACTAGAAGAGCCACATTATTTAAAAAGAGTCATGTCTGGAGGGGAGAGTATTTCTGCAAATTTAGTCGCCTGTTGGGGTAATCTATTGCTAAATGCTTATGGACCGACAGAATCGACTGTTATTTCCATACAAGCTATTCAATATGCTAAAGATGGCGTGCTTAACAATATTGGTCGCCCGATAAATAACACCCAAATTTATGTGGTAAATGAACAAAAAAACATTGTTCCGATAGGCGCCCCAGGAGAGCTTTATATCGGAGGAGCTGGACTTGCAAGGGGCTATCTCAATCAACATGAGTTAACCAATGAACGTTTTATTGATAACCCATTTGCCACAACTGATGATAAAGCTAAAGGTTATGACAGGCTTTATAAAACTGGCGATCTGGTTCGCTGGCACCCTGACGGTAACTTAGAATATTTAGGGCGTAATGATTGTCAGGTTAAAATACGCGGTTATCGGATTGAACTCGGTGAAATTGAAAGTGCATTAAGCGCATTAAAAGATGTTAAACATGCAGTAGTTGTTGATATTGAAAAGGATGGTCATAAATATCTAGCTGCTTATTTAATAAAAGCTTCCGGCATGGGAATTGACCTTGATATTGAAATTGATATTGAAATTGATATTGAAGCATGTCGCGATAGCTTAGCGCTTAAATTGCCAGACTACATGATACCAGTTACCTTTACCGTGCTTGATAGCATTCCATTAGCAGTTAACGGTAAACTTGACAGAAAATCTCTGCCAAGACCAGAGTTTATAAGTGCGGATAAATATGCTGCCCCACGAAATACGCTTGAAAATAAGCTTTGTAATATTTGGCAAGAAGTATTGGGGGTTAAAAAAGTTGGTATTGATGATAACTTTTTTCGCATAGGTGGCGATTCTATAGTAAGTATTGGGCTGGTCTCTAAAATGCGCAGCGAAGGCTTTAGCTTACAAGTGAAAGATATTTTTGATGCGCCAACCGTTGCCCAGGTGAGTCGTTTGTTAAATGAGTCTAACATCCGCATAAAAATTAAAACTGAGCAGGGCGTGTTAACAGGCTCTTTTGATTTATTACCAATACAATCTTGGTTTTTTGCGCAAAAACTAGCAAAGCCTCAGCACTTTAACCAGGCTTTTATTATTAACATTCCAGGAGAAATCAAATACGCTGAAATTGAACAAGCACTGCAGGCATTAACTGCGCAGCACGATATGCTGCGCTGCGTATTTTTAAAAAAAGTATCTTCAAAAACAAAGAGTTATCAGCAACAATACCGCGATAATATAGATGGCATGTGTGAGTCTTTATACGCATTAAATATAGCGGGTTTAAATTCTGAGGAGCTTTGTAAAAAGCTTACGCAATTACAAAGTAACTTTAATTATATTAACGGCCCAACATGGCAGGCAGCGCACTTAACTGGTCATATCGATGGTAGAGCACGTTTATTTTTTGCCTTCCATCATTTAATTATCGATGTCGTGTCATGGCGAATAATTGCCCAAGATATTAAGCAATTATTAACAAAGTCATTACTAACAAAACAAGCACTAACAAAACAAGCACTAACAAAACAAGCACTAATAAAACAAGCACTATCAAAACAAGCATTAATAAAACAAGTACTTGCGCCTAAAGGCAGCAGTTATCGTCAATGGGTTAACACCGTGCAACAGTATGCGCTAAATAATCATTGCGAGCGGGAATATTGGCAAGGCGTCTGTGCAGATCAGGCTGGATTACCAGCTTTAGGCACGGTTGCATATCATAAAGTGAGCTTATCAGTGCACCAAACAGATGTTTTATTACATCAAGCAAACCTTGGTTATCATACGCAAATTAATGATTTATTACTGAGCGCCCTGGCAATTAGCCTCTTTGAAGTGCTTGGCAGTGATGTCAATCATGTGACACTTGAAGGCCATGGCCGAGAAATCATCGATGAAACACTTGATGTGAGCAATACTGTTGGTTGGTTTACCAGCATGTATCCGGTCAGGCTTGAAGCCCATAAAACAATATCTGCGACCATCATTCACACCAAGGAGATGTTAAGCGCAGTACCTCATAAAGGGATTGGGTATGGCGCGCTGCATCAACAACAAGCATTTGCTATGAGTCTGCCTAAAATAAGTTTTAATTATTTAGGTAAATTAGGCGCGCAAAGTGACAATGAAGAAAGCTCGACTTGGCAGGTTAGTCAAGAAGATGCAGGTCAAATGATAGCAAGTGACAACACCGATCACTTATTAGTTAATATTAATGGCGCAGTCCAAGCTGGTATATTAACGTTTAATATTGGCTCACGGTTATCAAGTTTGTTAACAAAGGAATTTGAGGCGCACTTTCACAGCGCTTTAGTTGAGGTTATTGAGCAAGCAGCTCTTAAAGCAAAAAATGGCGGAGTTAACACGCCCAGTGATTACGCTGTTAAAGGGCTATCCATTGACCATTTAGACTTTCTTGAGCGCCGCCTCACTACCAATAAAATTGTAGAGATTTTCCCTGCAAATAGTTTGCAGCAAGGCTTTATCTCACACGCGCTGCATTACCCAGAAGATGATGCTTATCGGGTGCAATTATTATTAGACTATAATGAAGCGCTTGATATAGATTGTTACCAGCAAGCGTGGTGCTTAGCCGCACAGCGCTACCCTGCGCTGCGAGCTTGTTTTGATTGGCGTGATGGTCTTGTGCAGATTATAACGGCAGATTCGAGTATTAACCTTGATAATTTCACCATCAAGGATATCAGTCATCTACCACAAGATGCTCGCGCGCAAGAGATCATTAAAATTCAACAGCTCGATAGAAAAGTTCCTTTTGATCTATCGACACCTGGCTTAATGCGCTTTACCATGATAAAACAACATGCAAAGTTGGTGAGTGTAATGCAGACAACTCATCATAGTATCAGTGATGGTTGGAGCGGCCCCATTTTATTACAGCAAGTACATGAGTACTACAATCAGCTTGTTGTAGGCATGCAGGTGCAAATAAAGGTCGAGCGCGCATTTGTTAATGCTCAGCACTACTATATTAAAGAAAAAAGCGCTGCTTTAGATCATTGGAAAAAAGCTAAAGAGCGGTTTCAGGCCGCCAATGATCTTAATTTTTTATTCACCACGCCAGTTGATTTAGCAGAGCTAAAAACAATTGCAGAGCCATGCGCGAGTGAGCTTATTATTAAGGGTGATTTATACAAGCAATTAAAACAAATGTGTCAAAATCAGGCAATAACCTTAAATGTTGCCGTGCAATTTGCTTGGCATAAATTATTACATATTTACAGCGGTGATGAGCAAACGATTGTCGGCACAACCGTTGCAGGTCGCGACCTTCCCGTTGACGGTATTGAAAGTAGTGTCGGATTATATATTAATACATTGCCGCTTACGGTTGATTGGGATAATAGCATCAGCGTCTCGGCAATCTTAAATAATATCCAAAAAAGTATCGCAGAGATTAACAGTTACAGTCATGTCTGTTTGGCCGATTTACAAGCAAATGGGCAGCGATTGTTTCATAGCCTGTTTGTTTTTGAAAATTATCCGAGCCCTATTGATACAAATACATCAGGGATAGAAAATCATTTAACGTTTCGAGCAGCTATTGAGAAAATTGATTATCCTCTTTCAGTGACGGCCTATGAGGAAAATGAGAGCTTGGTTGTCAAGCTACATTATAGTGAAGAATGGCTTCGTCAAAATCAAGCCAGGCGGTTATTAAATCAAATACAATTGGTATTAGCCTCTATTGCTAAAAATACTGATCAATCACATCAACAAATCTCTTTAATGGATGATTTAGAGCGCCACACGCTATTACATACTTGGAATGATACCGTAGCGACCTATCCAATGGATAAAACCATCGCGCAATTATTCGAGGAGCAGGTAGATAAAAACCCTGATAATATTGCCCTGGTATTTGCAGAGCAGAAGCTTACCTATAGTCAGTTAAATCAGAAAGCTAATCAATTAGCTCATGCTATTCGAGCGCATTATCAAAAGAATAACTATTATGGTATTAAAGCTGATACACTGATTGGCTTATATCTGGATCGAAGTTTAGAAATGGTAATAAGTATTCTTGGAGTGCTTAAAGCTGGTGGCGCTTATGTGCCAATATCGCCAGAATATCCACAGCTGCGAGCGCAGTATATATTGAACGATACACAAACTTCACTGATTATTACCCAGCCACATTATAAGCAGCAATTAAATAACTGGAGCTCAAAACTCGATATTACGCCAGCGCTATTAGCCATCGATGATGTAAGTGATGATAACCCAATAGTTAATTTAGAACCCATTAGTACATCAAAAGACTTAGCCTATGTGATTTATACATCTGGGACAACAGGCACGCCGAAAGGGGTGTTGCAATTACATACAAATGTGGTGAGCTTATTCGAATCGACTGATAAATATTTTCAATTTACGCATAAGGATACATGGGTACTATTTCATGAATACACTTTTGATTTTAGTGTCTGGGAATTATGGGGCGCTTTACTCTATGGTGGACAGTTAATTGTACCTACAAAAAGTTTAACACAAGATACTTGTAAATTTGTACAGCTTTGCGTTAATTCACAGGTTACTATTTTAAACCAAACACCTGCCGCTTTTTACCTATTTATCGAGGAATCATTAAGCGCTGCTGCAAAGTTTCCTTGCCTGCGTAATGTGATTTTTGGAGGAGATAAACTTAATTTATCACGGCTTAAACCTTGGTGGAATTGTTATGTGCAAGATGCGCCACTCCTTGTAAATATGTATGGAATTACTGAGACGACAGTACATGTTACTTATAAATCATTAAGCCCCAAAAATAATTTAAAAGCAGCAAATATAGGGAAACCCTTAAATGATTTAAAAGCATTTGTGCTAAATACACAAAAAAATATTGTCCCGATAGGCGCCCCAGGCGAGCTTTATATTGGTGGTGCTGGCCTTGCAAGGGGCTATCTCAATCAACCTGAGTTAACTGGTGAGCGCTTTATTGAGAACCCATTTGCCACACCTGATGATAAAGCTAAAGGCTATAACAGGCTTTATAAAACTGGCGATTTGGTACGCTGGGCCCATGATGGGAATTTAGAGTATTTAGGGCGTAATGATTGTCAGGTTAAAATACGCGGTTATCGTATTGAACTCGGTGAGATTGAAAGTGCATTAATAGCATTAGAAGACGTTAAACAAGCCGTAGTTGTTGACTTTGAAAATAAGGGTAATAAATATATCGCAGCTTATTTAATAAAAGCTTCCAGCATGGCAAATGCTATTGAGATTGATATTGAGGCATGTCGAGATAGCTTAGCGCTTAAACTGCCAGACTATATGCTGCCTGCTACTTTCACCGTGCTCGATAGCATACCACTAACCATCAACGGTAAACTTGACAGACGCGCGCTACCAACACCATATTTTGAAAATGCTGATAAATATATAGCCCCGCGAAATGAGCTTGAAGAGCAACTTTGTCATATTTGGCAAGAAGTGTTGGGGGTTAAAAGAGTAGGTATTGATGATAACTTTTTCCGCATCGGTGGCGATTCTATAGTAAGTATTGGGCTGGTCTCTAAAATGCGCAGCGAAGGCTTTAGCTTACAAGTGAAAGCTATTTTCGATGCGCCAACCGTGGCTCAGTTGAGCCGTTTGTTAAACGAGTCTAACACCCGCATAAAAATTAAAACTGAGCATGGCGTGTTAACAGGCTCTTTTGATTTATTACCAATACAATCCTGGTTTTTTGCGCAAAAACTAGCAAATCATCACCACTTTAACCAGGCTTTTATAATTAAAATTCCAGGGGAAATCAAATACGTTGAAATTGAACAAGCATTGCAGGCATTAACTGCGCAGCACGATATGCTGCGCTGCGTATTTTTAGAAAAAAGATCTTCAAAAACAATTAGTTACCAACAACAATACCGCGATAATATAGATGGCATGTGTGAGCCTTTATACGCACTAAATATAGCGGATTTAAATTCTGTAGAGCTAGATAAAAAGCTTACACAACTACAAAGTAACTTTAATTATATTAACGGCCCAACATGGCAGGCAGCGCACTTAACTGGTCATATCGATGGCATCGCTCGTTTATTTTTTGCCTTCCATCACTTAATTATCGATGTCGTATCATGGCGAATAATTGCTCAAGATATTAAGCAACTATTAACAAAGCAACTATTAACAAAGCAACTACTAACAAAACAAGTACTAACAAAACAAGTACTAACAAAACAAGCACTTGCACCTAAAGGCAGTAGTTATCGTCAATGGATAAGAGCCGTGCAGCATTATGCGTTAAATCATCAAGATGAGCGTGCATATTGGCAAGCGGCCTGTGCAGATCAGGCTGGATTACCAGCTTTAGGCACGGTTGCATATCATAAAGTGAGCTTATCAGTGCACCAAACAGATGTTTTATTACATCAAGCAAACCTTGGTTATCATACGCAAATTAATGATTTATTACTGAGCGCCCTGGCAATTAGCCTCTTTGAAGTGCTTGGCAGTGATGTCAATCATGTGACACTTGAAGGCCACGGCCGAGAAGTTATCGATGAAACACTTGATGTGAGCAATACTGTTGGTTGGTTTACCAGCATGTATCCGGTTAGGCTTAAGGCCCAGCAAACAATATCTGCGACCATCATTCACACCAAGGAGATGTTAAGCGCGATTCCCAACAAAGGGATTGGTTATGGCGCGCTGCATAAGCAACAAGCATTTGCTATGAAGCTGCCTAAAATAAGCTTTAATTATTTAGGTCAATTAGGCGCGCAAAGTGACAATGAGGAAAGCTCTACTTGGCAGATTAGTCAAGAAGATGCAGGTCAAATGATAGCAAGTGACAACACCGATCACTTATTAGTTAATATTAATGGCGCGGTCCAAGCTGGTATATTAACGTTTAATATTGGCTCACGGTTATCAAGTTTGTTAACAAAGAAATTTGAGGCGCACTTTCATAGAGCTTTAGTTGAGGTTATTGAGCAAGCAGCTCTTAAAGCAAAAAGTGGCGGGGTTAACACGCCCAGTGATTACGCTGTTAAAGGGCTATCCATTGACCATTTAGACTTTCTTGAGCGCCGCCTCACTACCAATAAAATTGTAGAGATTTTTCCTGCAAATAGCTTGCAGCAAGGTTTTATATCTCATCATTTGCATTACCCAGAAGATGATGCTTATCGGGTGCAATTATTATTAGACTATAATGAAGCGCTTGATATAGATTGTTACCAGCAAGCGTGGCGCTTAGCAGCACAGCGCTACCCTGCGCTGCGAGCTTGTTTTGATTGGCGTGATGGTCTTGTGCAGATCATAACGGCAGATTCGAGTATTAACCTTGATAATTTTACCATTAAGGATATCAGTCATCTACCACAAGCTGCTCGCGCGCAAGAGATCATTAAAATTCAACAGCTCGATAGAAAAGTTCCTTTTGATCTATCGACGCCTGGCTTAATGCGCTTTACCCTTATAAAACAACATGCAAAGTTGGTGACTGTAATGCAAACAACTCATCATAGTATCAGTGATGGTTGGAGCGGCCCCATTTTATTACAGCAAGTACATGAGTACTACAATCAGCTTGTGGTAGGCATGCAGGTGCAAATAAAGGTTGAGCGCGCATTTGTTAATGCTCAGCACTACTATATTAAAGAAAAAAGCGCTGCTTTAGATCATTGGAAAAAAGCTAAAGAGCGGTTTCAGGCCGCCAATGATCTTAATTTTTTATTCACCACGCCAGTTGATTTAGCAGAGCTAAAAACAATTGCAGAGCCATGCGCGAGTGAGCTTATTATTAAGGGTGATTTATATAAGCAATTAAAACAAATGTGTCAAAATCAGGCAATAACCTTGAATGTTGCCGTGCAATTTGCCTGGCATAAATTATTACATATTTATAGCGGTGATGAGCAAACGATTGTCGGCACAACCGTCTCAGGTCGCGACCTTCCCGTTGACGGCATTGAAAATAGTGTCGGATTATATATTAATACTCTGCCACTTACGGTTGATTGGGATAATAGCATCAGCGTCTCGGCAATCTTAAATAATATCCAAAAAAGTATCGCAGAGCTTAACAGTTACAGTAATGTCTGTTTGGCCGATTTACAAGCAAATGGTCAGAGATTGTTTCATAGTCTGTTTGTTTTTGAAAATTATCCGAGGCCTATTGATACAAATACATCAGGGATAGAAAATCATTTAACGTTTCGAGCAGCTATTGAGAAAACTGATTATCCTCTTTCAGTGACGGCCTATGAGAAAAATGAAAGATTGGTTGTCAAGCTACATTATAGCGAAGAATGGCTTCGTCAAAATCAAGCCAGGCGGTTATTAAATCAAATACAATTAATATTAGCCTCTATTGCTAAAAATACGACTCAATCACACACACAAATCTCTTTAATAGATGATTTAGAGCGCCGCATGCTGTTACATACTTGGAATGATACCGATGCGCCTTACCCAATGGATAAAACCCTAGCGCAATTATTCGAGGAGCAGGTCGATAAAACCCCTGATAATATTGCCTTGGTGTTTGAAGGAAAAGAATTAACCTATCGTCAATTAAATGAAATCGCTAATCAATTAGCTTATGCTATTCGAGCGCATTATCAAAATAATAACTCTCAAGGTATTAGGGCCGATACGCTGATTGGCTTATATCTGGATCGAAGTTTAGAGATGGTGATAAGTATTCTTGGCGTGCTTAAAGCAGGCGGCGCTTATGTGCCGATATCGCCAGAATATCCACAGCTGCGAGTGCGCTTTATGCTTGAGGATACACAAACTTCACTTGTAATTACTCAGCCACATTACAAGCAGCAACTAAATAATTGGATCGGTGAACTCGATATTACGCCTACGCTGTTAGCCATGGATGATGTAAGTGATGATAACCCAATAGTTAATTTAGAACCAATTAGTACATCAAAAGACTTGGCATATGTCATCTATACGTCTGGGACTACAGGCAAGCCAAAAGGCGTTATGGTTCAACATTCAGGAGTTGTTAACAGAATAGTTTGGATGCAGCAAAAATATCCATTATCTAGCTCAAGCCGTGTTCTTCAAAAAACGCCCTATATCTTTGATGTGTCGGTATGGGAATTATTATGGGGTAATTTAACAGGCGCTACCATTATTATAGCGGCACCAGAGCGTCATAAAGAGCCAGAGAAGTTAAATGAATTGATCATAAAGTCTGGCGTAACGACTCTACATTTTGTGCCATCAATGTTTGCATCTTTTTGTGATTATTTGCAGCAGTTGCAGCTTTCGTTTCCTAAAAATGTACAACAGGTATTTTGCAGTGGTGAAGCGTTAACCGTTAGTCATGTAGATAGGTTTATAAAAACAAATCATGACAGCACTTTATTAACTAACCTTTACGGACCCACTGAAGCTTCTATTGAGGTTACTTATTTTGATATTATTGAGTCGACTAATAAATTCATCCCGATTGGTCGTCCGATAAATAACACTCAAGTTTATGTGTTAAATCAGCAAAAAAACATTGTCCCGATAGGCGCCCCTGGAGAGCTTTATATCGGAGGTGTAGGGCTTGCAAGGGGTTATCTCAATCAGTATGAGTTAACTGGTGAGCGCTTTATTGATAACCCGTTTGCCACACCTGATGATAAAGCTAAAGGTTATGACAGGCTATATAAAACTGGCGATCTGGTACGCTGGCGCGATGATGGTAATTTAGAATATTTAGGTCGCAATGATTGTCAGGTTAAAATACGCGGTTATCGTATTGAACTAGGTGAGATTGAAAGTGCATTAATAGCATTAAAATGCGTTAAACAAGCAGTGGTTGTTGACCTTGAAAGTGAAGGTCATAAATATCTTGCTGCTTATTTAATAAAAGCTTCTGGCATGGGAATTGATATTGATATTGATATTGATATTGATATTGATATTGAGGCATGTCGCGATAGCCTAGCGCTTAAACTGCCAGACTATATGCTGCCTGCTACCTTTACCGTGCTCGATAGCATTCCACTAACCATTAACGGTAAACTTGACAGACGCGCGCTGCCAACACCAGACTTTGTAAGTACTGATAAATATGTTGCCCCGCGAAATAAACTTGAAGAGCAGCTTTGTAATATTTGGCAAGAAGTATTGAGCGTTACAAAAGTGGGTATTGATGATAACTTTTTCCGCATCGGTGGCGATTCTATAGTAAGTATTGGGCTGGTCTCTAAAATGCGTAGAGAAGGCTTTAGCTTACAAGTGAAAGCTATCTTTGATGCGCCAACCGTTGCCCAGTTGAGTCGTTTGTTAAACGCGCAGGCAACTCACCTAAAAATTAAAACTGAGCAGGGCGTGTTAACAGGCTCTTTTGATTTATTACCAATACAAGACTCATTTTTTGCGCAAAAACTAGCAAATCCTCACCACTTTAACCAGGCTTTTATAATTAAAATTCCAGGGATGATAAAATACGCTGAAATTGAACAAGCACTGCAGGCATTAACAGCGCAGCACGATATGCTGCGCTGCGTATTTTTAGAAAAAGGATCTTCAAAAACAGCTGTTTATCAGCAACAATATCGCGATAATATAGATGGCATGTGTGAGCCTTTATGCGCATTAAATAGAGCGGATTTAAATTCTGAGGAGCTTTGTAAAAAGCTTACACAATTACAAAGTAACTTTAATTATATTAAAGGCCCAACATGGCATGCAGTACACTTAACCGGTTATCCAGATGGCAGCGCTCGTTTATTTTTTGCCTTCCATCACTTAATTATCGATGTTGTGTCATGGCGAATAATTGCTCAAGATATTAAGCAGCTATTAGCAGGGCAAGCACTTCCCCCTAAAGGCAGCAGTTATCGTCAATGGGTAAGAGCCGTGCAGCGTTATGCGCTAAATCATAATTGTGAGCGGGCATATTGGCAAGGCGTCTGTGCAGATCAGGTGGGCTTACCCGCTTTAGGCGCGGTGGCATATCATAAAGTGAGCTTATCAGTGCACCAAACAGATGTTTTATTACATCAAGCAAACCTTGGTTTTCATACGCAAATTAATGATTTATTACTAAGCGCCCTGGCAATTAGCCTTTTTGAAGTGCTTGGCAGTGATGTTAATCATGTGACACTTGAAGGCCATGGCCGAGGAGTTATCGATGCAACACTTGATGTGAGTAATACTGTTGGTTGGTTTACCAGCGCGTATCCGGTCAGGCTTGAAGTCCAGCAAACAATATCTGAGACCATCATTCAAACTAAGGAGATGTTAAGAGTTATTGCAAACAAAGGGATTGGTTATGGAGCTCTGCATCAACA
This sequence comes from uncultured Psychromonas sp., assembly GCA_963682165.1. Taxonomy (GTDB): domain Bacteria; phylum Pseudomonadota; class Gammaproteobacteria; order Enterobacterales; family Psychromonadaceae; genus Psychromonas. The sequence continues at coordinate 1,488,300 of OY821666.1, forward strand.
ACAAGCATTTACTATGAGCATGCCTAAAATAAGATTTAATTATTTAGGTCAATTAGGCGCGCAAAGTGACAATGAGGAAAGCTCGACTTGGCAGATTAGTCAAGAAGATGCAGGTCAGATGATAGCAAGTGACAATACCGATCACTTATTAGTTAATATTAATGGAGCAGTCCAAAATGGTATATTAGAGTTTAATATTGCCTCACGGTTATCAAGTGTATTAACAAAGGAATTTGAGGAGCACTTTCACAGCGCTTTAGTTGAAGTTATTGAGCAAGCAGCGATCAAGGAAAAAAGTGGTGGTATTAACACGTTAAGCGACTTAAAAGAAATATATTTGACCGTGAATGAAACAGCAAATGATGTTCCTATTTTTTTTCTACCTCCAGGCGAAGGAGGCGCTGAAAGTTATTTAAATAATATAATCCCCAGATTAAAAGACAAAAAAATAATTCTATTTAATAACTTATATCACGAAAGCTGTTTAAAAAATGAGAATGCTCAAAATTATTATACTTATCAAACACTCGCCACTCAATACATTAAATATATTAAGAAGATACAGCCTGTTGGGCCTTATGAATTATTTGGTTGGAGTTTTGGTGGTGTGTTAGCTTTTGAAATAGCACGACAACTGGAAAATAATGGCGATACGATTGCAAAAATCATTTTAGTTGATCCGAACTTTCAGAATAAGGAAGCCATGAAAGATTTAGAGCAATATTGGCCGCTATTGAAAGAAAAACACACACAATATATGCTTCATTACCAGTCTCAATGTAACCATGGTAAATATATAACAAGCGCACCGATATTTTTATTTAAATTTTTAAAAAAGGATAAAATAAAGTTAGAAGATGTTGCTAAAAATACAGATGAAAAATTATTAAGTAAATTTAATGAGGCCCTTGCTTGTTATTACAATAAAATAATCGATAACCATATTAATGATTATGTGGATTGTAGCGCAATAAAAATAATACAATTAACAAGTACACATTATACATGGGTCGATAATAGTAAAGATGTAGATTTGGTGACAAAAGTTATCATTCCAACAAAAAAAAGTTTTAATAAAAATGATGTAAATAAAAAATGATTGCTTTTTTTTATTTGCTAAGTATTATCAACGTCCTTCTAACCTGATACGGTCTTATTAGCAAATAAAAGACTGCGGTTGTTAAACAAAGAAAAACGTTAAGAAAAGGGATAAATGCTTACCTACCCTGGCAAATGATGGGTATAAAAATAGGCAGCAAGTCCTTTTTAAGAGAATTTGACACAATACTATTTTATTAAGCGCCCCTAAAAAAACTTATCTCGCATTATCACTTTGCCAATGATCAAAGTTTATCGTCCAAGCTATTTCTTTTGACTAAAAAGTCAATGACTCATATTGCATTGGATAAATTTAATAAATATCAAATAAAACAGGTCGAGAATGTCAAAAAAATCATTAACAAAAGAGCAAAATAATACTTTAAAGCAAGCAACTATTTCAAGAGAAGATCGTCATACACTTTTGCGCAGTTGGAATGATACTGATGCGTCTTACCCAATGGATAAAACCCTAGCGCAATTATTTGAAGAGCAGGTCGATAAAACACCGAATAATATTGCCTTGGTGTTTGAAGGGGAAGAATTAACCTATATACAATTAAATAAAAAAGCTAATCAATTAGCTCATGCTATTCGAGCGCATTATCAAGAAAATTCTCCTCAAGGTATTAAGGCCGATACACTGATTGGCTTATATCTAGATCGAAGTTTAGAGATGGTAATAAGTATTCTGGGCGTGCTTAAAGCAGGCGGCGCTTATGTGCCTATATCACCAGAATATCCACAGCTGCGAGTGCGATTTATATTGGACGATACACAAACGGCTCTTATTCTTACCCAGCCACATTATAAGTCGCAATTAAATAAATGGATCGGTGAACTCGATATTACGGCTACTCTGTTAGCCTTCGATGATGTAAGTGAAAATACATCGAGTGTTAATTTATCAGCAATTAATGGGCCGAAAGACTTGGCTTATATCATCTATACGTCCGGGACAACAGGCACTCCGAAAGGCGTTATGATTGAACAATGTTCAGTATCTAACCTGATTTTTAGTCAAACATCTTGCATGAATTTTGATGAAAGTGATGCCATTCTTTGGCTCGCTGATTATATTTTCGATGCATCTGTTGAGCAGTTATTTTTATCATTGCTCAATGGCGGAGTGCTACATATTCCGACACGAATGGATATTCTGGATGTCGGCATTATTAGACAAAAAATTGTAGAGTTACGTATTACCCATTTGCATTATACCTCTAAATACTTAAACGCATTAGGGAGACTAGAAGAGCCTCATTATTTAAAAAAAGTTATTTCTGGCGGTGAAGCTATTTCTGCAGAGTTAGTCGTCTGTTGGGGGAGGTTATTAATGAATTCTTATGGTCCTACAGAATCTACCGTTACTGTAATACAAGCAATTGACTATGGACAAAATAGTACAATAAACTGTATCGGTCGTCCGATAAATAACACCAAAGTTTATGTGTTAAATGAGCAAGCTATGCTTGTGCCGATAGGCACCCTTGGCGAGCTTTATATCGGAGGTGTAGGCCTTGCGCGAGGTTATCTCAATCAAGCTGATTTAACTCACCAGAGTTTTATTGACAACCCGTTTGCCACAACTGATGACAAAGCTAAAGGTTATGACAGGCTTTATAAAACTGGCGATCTGGTTCGTTGGGACCAAAATGGTAACTTAGAATATTTAGGGCGTAATGATTGTCAGGTTAAAATACGCGGTTATCGTATTGAACTAGGTGAGATTGAAAGTGCATTAAGCGCATTAAAAGATGTTAAACATGCAGTAGTTGTTGACCTTGAAAAGGATGGTCATAAATACTTAGCTGCTTATTTAATAAAAGCTTCCAGCATGGCAAATGATATTGATATTGAAATTGATATTGAGGCATGTCGAAATAGCCTAGCTCTCAAACTGCCAGATTATATGCTGCCTGCTACCTTCACTGTGCTCGATAGCATTCCACTAACCATTAATGGGAAACTGGACAGAAACTCTCTGCCAACACCAGAGTTTGTTAATGCTGATAATTATGTTGCCGCGCGAAATGAGCTTGAAGAGCAGCTTTGTAATATTTGGCAAGAAGTATTGAGCGTTAAAAGAGTGGGTATTGATGATAACTTTTTTCGCATAGGTGGCGATTCTATAGTAAGTATTGGGCTGGTCTCTAAAATGCGTAGAGAAGGCTTTAGCTTACAAGTGAAAGCTATTTTCGATGCGCCAACCGTTGCCCAGTTGAGTCGTTTGTTAAATGAGTCTAACACACGCATAAAAATTAAAACTGAGCATGGCGTGTTAACAGGCTCTTTTGATTTATTACCAATACAATCCTGGTTTTTTGCGCAAAAACTAGCAAATCATCACCACTTTAACCAGGCTTTTATAATTAAAATTCCAGGGGAAATCAAATACGCTGAAATTGAACAAGCATTGCAGGCATTAACTGCGCAGCACGATATGCTGCGCTGCGTATTTTTAGAAAAAGGATCTTCAAAAACAACTAGTTACCAGCAACAATATCGCGATAATATAGATGGCATGTGTGAGCCTTTATACGCATTAAATATAGCGGATTTAAATTCTGAGGAGCTTTGTAAAAAGCTTACGCAATTACAAAGTAACTTTAATTATATTAACGGCCCAACATGGCAGGCAGCGCACTTAACTGGTCATATCGATGGTAGAGCACGTTTATTTTTTGCCTTCCATCATTTAATTATCGATGTCGTGTCATGGCGAATAATTGCCCAAGATATTAAGCAACTATTAACAAAGCAACTATTAACAAAGCAAGTACTAACAAAACAACTACTAACAAAACAAGCACTTGCGCCTAAAGGCAGTAGTTATCGTCAATGGATAAGCGCAGTGCAGCATTATGCGTTAAATCATCAAGATGAGCGAGCATATTGGCAAGGCGTCTGTGCAGATCAGGCGGGCTTACCAGCTTTAGGCGCTGTTGCATATCATACAGTTAGCCTATCAGTAGAGCAAACAGATGTTTTATTACATCAAGCAAACCTTGGTTTTCATACGCAAATTAATGATTTATTACTGAGCGCCCTGGCAATTAGCCTTTTTGAAGTGCTTGGCAGTGATGTTAATCATGTGACACTTGAAGGCCATGGCCGAGAAGTCATCGATGAAACACTGGATGTGAGCCATACCGTTGGTTGGTTTACCAGCATGTACCCGGTTAGGCTTAAGGCACATAAAACAATATCTGCGACCATCATTCACACCAAGGAGATGTTAAGAGTTATTCCTAATAAAGGGATTGGTTATGGCGCGCTGCATCAACAACAAGCATTTGCTATGACCCTCCCTAAAATAAGCTTTAATTATTTAGGTCAATTAGGCGCGCAAAGTGACAATGAAGAAAGCTCAACTTGGCAGATCAGCAAAGAAGATGCAGGTGAGATGATAGCAAGTGAAAACGATGATCGCTTATTAGTTAATATTAATGGCGCGGTTCAAGGTGGTATATTAGAGTTTAATCTTGGCTCACGGTTATCAAGTATATTAACAGATGCATTTGAGGAGCACTTTCACAGCGCTTTAATTGAGGTTATTGAGCAAGCAGCTCTTAAAGCAAAAAGTGGCGGAGTTAACACGCCCAGTGATTACGCTGTTAAAGGGCTATCCATTGACCATTTAGACTTTCTTGAGCGCCGCCTCACTACCAATAAAATTGTAGAGATTTTCCCTGCAAATAGCTTGCAGCAAGGCTTTATCTCACACGCGCTGCATTACCCAGAAGATGATGCTTATCGTGTGCAATTATTATTAGACTATAATGAAGCGCTTGATATAGATTGTTACCAGCAAGCGTGGCGCTTAGCCTCACAGAGCTACCCTGCGCTGCGAGCTTGTTTTGATTGGCGTGATGGTCTTGTGCAGATCATAACGGCAGATTCGAGTATTAATCTTGATAATTTCACCCTCAAGGATATCAGTCATCTACCACAAGCTGCTCGCGCGCAAGAGATCATTAAAATTCAAAAGCTCGATAGGAAAGTCCAGTTTGATCTATCGACACCTGGCTTAATGCGCTTTACCTTGATAAAACAACATGCAAACTTGGTGAGTGTAATGCAAACAACTCATCATAGTATCAGTGATGGTTGGAGCGGCCCCATTTTATTACAGCAAGTACATGAGTACTACAATCAGCTTGTGCTAGGCATGCAGGTGCAAATAAAGGTTGATCGCGCGTTTGTTGATGTGCAGCAGTATTATAGCAAAGCAAAAAGCGCTGCTTTAGATCATTGGGAAAAAGCTAAAGAGCGGTTTCAGGCCGCCAATGATCTTAATTTTTTATTCACCACGCCAGTTGATTTAGCAGAGCTAAAAACAATTGTGGAGCCATGCTCTAGTGAGCTTATTATTAAGGGTGATTTATATAAGCAATTAAAACAAATGTGTCAAAATCAGGCAATAACCTTGAATGTTGCCGTGCAATTTGCTTGGCATAAATTATTACATATTTACAGCGGTGATGAGCAAACGATTGTCGGCACAACCGTCTCAGGTCGCGACCTTCCCGTTGACGGCATTGAATATAGTGTCGGATTATATATTAATACTCTGCCACTTACGGTTGATTGGGATAATAGCATCAGCGTCTCGGCAATCTTAAATAATATCCAAAAAAGTATCGCAGGGATTAACAGTTACAGTCATGTCTGTTTGGCCGATTTACAAACAAATGGGCAGCGATTGTTTCATAGCCTGTTTGTTTTTGAAAATTATCCGAGCCCTATGGATACAAATACATCAGGGATAGAAAATCATTTAACGTTTCGAGCAGCTATTGAGAAAACTGATTATCCTCTTTCAGTGACGGCCTATGAGCAAAATGAAAGCTTGGTTGTCAAGCTACATTATAGCGAAGAATGGCTTCGTCAAAATCAAGCCAGGCGGTTATTAAATCAAATAAAATTGATACTAGCCTCTATTGCTAAAAATACTGATCAATCACATCAACAAATCTCTTTAATGGATGATTTAGAGCGCCACACGTTGTTACATACTTGGAATGATACTGTAGCCCCCTATCCAATGGATAAAACCCTAGCGCAATTATTCGAGGAGCAGGTCGATAAAACACCAAATAATGTCGCCATAGTGTTTGAAGGTGAAGAATTAACCTATAGTCAATTAAATCAGCTAGCTAATCAATTAGCTCATGCTATTCGAGCGCATTATCAAAATAATAACTCTCAAGGTATTAAGCCAGATACGCTGATTGGCTTATATCTGGATCGAAGTTTAGATATGGTAATAAGTATTCTTGGCGCGCTTAAAGCAGGCGGCGCTTATGTGCCAATATCGCCAGAATATCCACAGCTGCGAGTGCAGTTTATGTTTGAGGATACACAAACCTCGCTGATTATTACCCATCCACATTATAAGCAGCAATTATATAATTGGATCGGTGAACTCGAGATTACGCCAGCGCTATTAGCCATCGATGATGTAAGTGAAAATACCTCGAGTGTTAATTTAGCAGCAATTAATGGACCGAAAGACTTAGCTTATGTCATTTATACGTCTGGGACAACAGGCAAGCCAAAAGGCGTTATGATTGAGCATCTGGGTGTTACTAACTTAATTTTTAGTCAAATATCTTCCCTTGATTTCAAGCAAGATGAATCAGTACTCTGGTTAGCTGACTATATTTTCGATGCATCTGTTAGAACGTTGTTTTTCTCATTGCTTAATGGTGCACTGCTTCATATTCCAGCCAAGTTAGATATTAAAGATGTAAGCGTTATTAAGCAAAAAATTGTAGCGTTATCTATTACTCATTTGCATGCCACCCCTAAATACTTAATCGCATTGGGAGAAATAGAAGATCCACATTGTTTAAAAAGAGTTATTTCTGGCGGGGAAGCAATTTCTACAGACTTAGTCCCCTTATGGGGAAGGCTATTAATGAATTCTTATGGACCGACTGAATCAACCGTCACTTCAATACAAGCGCCTCAATATGGTCAAGATGGCGTGCTTAACAGCATTGGTCGCCCGATAAATAACACCCATGCTTATGTGTTAAATCAGCAAAAAAACATTATCCCGATAGGCGCCCCTGGAGAGCTTTATATCGGAGGTGTAGGGCTTGCAAGGGGTTATCTCAATCAACATGAGTTAACCAATGAACGTTTTATTGATAACCCGTTTGCCATACCTGATGATAAAGCTAAAGGTTATGACAGGCTTTATAAAACTGGAGATCTGGTTCGCTGGCGCCATGATGGGAATTTAGAGTATTTAGGGCGTAATGATTGTCAGGTTAAAATACGTGGTTATCGTATTGAACTCGGTGAGATTGAAAGCGCATTAAGCGCATTAAAATGCGTTAAACAAGCAGTGGTTGTTGACTTTGAAAAGGATGGTCATAAATACTTAGCTGCTTATTTAATAAAAGCTTCCGGCATGGGAATTGACCTTGATATTGATATTGATATTGAAATTGATATTGAGGCATGCCGCGATAGCTTAGCGCTTAAACTGCCAGATTATATGTTGCCGGTCTCCTTCACCGTGCTCGATAGCATTCCACTAACCATAAACGGGAAACTTGACAGAAAATCTCTGCCAATACCAGAGTTTGTCAGTGCGGATAATTATGTTACCGCGCGAAATGAGCTTGAAGAGCAGCTTTGTGATATTTGGCAAGAAGTGTTGGGAGTTAAAAAAGTGGGTATTGCTGATAACTTTTTCCGTATTGGTGGCGATTCTATAGTAAGTATTGGGCTGGTCTCCAAAATGCGCAGCGAAGGCTTTAGTCTACAAGTGAAAGCTATTTTCGATGCGCCAACCGTGGCTCAGTTGAGCCGTTTATTAGACGCGCAGGCAACTCACCTAAAAATTAAAACTGAGCAGGGCGTGTTAACAGGCGCTTTTGATTTATTACCAATACAAGCTTCATTTTTTGCGCAAAAACTAGCACATCCTCACCACTTTAACCAGGCTTTTATAATTAAAATTCCAGGGGAAATCAAATACACGGAAATTGAAAAAGCATTGCAGGTATTAACTGACCAGCACGATATGTTGCGCTGCGTATTTTTAGAAAAAGCATCAGCAAAAACAGCTGGTTATCAGCAACAATATCGCGATAATATAGATGGCATGTGTGAGTCTTTATACGCTTTGAATATAGCTGGTTTAAATTCTGAGGAGCTTGATGAAAAGCTTACACAACTACAAAGTAACTTTAATTATATTAACGGTCCAACATGGCAAGCAGCGCACTTAACAGGGCACCGTGATGGCAGCGCTCGTTTATTTTTTGCCTTCCATCATTTAATTATCGATGTCGTATCATGGCGAATAATTGCCCAAGATATTAAGCAACTATTAACAAAGCCATTACTATCAAAACAAGCATTAACAAAACAAGTACTTGCGCCTAAAGGCAGTAGTTATCGTCAATGGGTTAACACCGTGCAACAGTATGCGCTAAATCATCAAGATGAGCGTGCATATTGGCAAGGCGTCTGTGCAGATCAGGCGGGCTTACCAGCTTTAGGCGCTGTTGCATATTATAAAGTGAGCTTATCAGTAGAGCAAACAGATGTTTTATTACATCAAGCAAATTTTGGTTTTCATACGCAAATTAATGATTTATTACTAAGCGCCCTGGCAATTAGCCTTTTTGAAGTGCTTGGCAGTGATGTTAATCATGTGACACTTGAAGGCCATGGCCGGGAAGTTATCGATGAAACACTTGATGTGAGCAATACTGTTGGTTGGTTTACCAGCATGTATCCGGTTAGGCTTAAGGCCCAGCAAACAATATCTGCGACCATCATTCAAACCAAGGAGATGTTAAGCGCAGTACCTCATAAAGGGATTGGTTATGGCGCGCTGCATAAGCAACAAGCATTTGCTATGAGTCTGCCTAAAATAATCTTTAATTATTTAGGTCAATTAGGCGCGCAAAGTGACAATGAGGAAAGCTCGACTTGGCAGGTTAGTCAAGAAGATGCAGGTCAGATGATAGCAAGTGACAACACCGATCACTTATTAGTTAATATTAATGGCGCGGTTCAAGCTGGTATATTAACGTTTAATATTGCCTCACGGTTATCAAGTGTATTAACAAAGGAATTTGAGGCGCACTTTCATAGCGCTTTAGTTGAGGTTATTGAGCAAGCAGCTCTTAAAGCAAAAAGTGGCGGAGTTAACACGCCCAGTGATTACGCTGTTAAAGGGCTATCCATTGACCATTTAGACTTTCTTGAGCGCCGCCTCACTACCAATAAAATTGTAGCTATTTTCCCTGCTAATAGTCTGCAGCAAGGCTTTATCTCTCACGCGCTGCATTACCCAGAAGATGATGCTTATCGTGTGCAATTACTATTAGACTATAATGAAGCGCTTGATATAAATTGTTACCAGCAAGCGTGGCGCTTAGCCTCACAGCGCTACCCTGCGCTGCGAACTTGTTTTGATTGGCGTGATGGTCTTGTGCAGATCATAACGGCAGATTCGAGTATTAACCTTGATAATTTCACCATCAAGGATATCAGTCATCTACCACAAGATGCTCGCGCGCAAGAGATCATTAAAATTCAACAGCTCGATAGAAAAGTTCCTTTTGATCTATCGACACCTGGCTTAATGCGCTTTACCTTGATAAAACAACATGCAAAGTTGGTTAGTGTAATGCAAACAACTCATCATAGTATCAGTGATGGTTGGAGCGGCCCCATTTTATTACAGCAAGTACATGAGTACTACAATCAGCTTGTGCTAGGCATGCAGGTGCAAATAAAGGTCGATCGTGCATTTGTTGATGCGCAGCAGTATTATAGCAAAGCAAAAAGCGCCGCGACAAAACACTGGAAAAAAGCTAAAGAGCGGTTTCAGGCTGCCAATGATCTTAATTTTTTATTCACCACGCCAGTTGATTTAGCGCAGCTAAAAACAATTGCAGAGCCATGCGCGAGTGAGCTTATTATTAAGGGTGATTTATACAAGCAGTTAAAGCAAATGTGTCGAGATCAAGCAATAACCTTAAATGTTGCCGTGCAATTTGCCTGGCATAAATTATTACATATTTATAGCGGTGATGAGCAAACGATTGTCGGCACAACAGTCTCAGGTCGCGACCTTCCCGTTGACGGTATTGAAAGTAGTGTCGGATTATATATTAATACATTGCCGCTTACTGTTGATTGGGATAATAGCATCAGCGTCTCGGCAATCTTAAATAATATCCAAAAAAGTATCGCAGAGCTTAACAGTTACAATAATGTATCTTTGGCAGATTTACAATCAAATGGGCAGCGATTGTTTCATAGTCTGTTTGTTTTTGAAAATTATCCGAGGCCTATTAATACAAACACATCAGGGATAGAAAATAATTTAACGTTTCGAGCCGCTATTGAGAAAACTGATTATCCTCTTTCAGTGACGGCCTATGAGGAAAATGAGAGCTTGGTTGTCAAACTACATTATAGTGAAGAATGGCTTCGTCAAAATCAAGCCAGGCGGTTATTAAATCAAATACAATTGATATTAGCCTCTATTGCTAAAAATACGGATCAATCACATCAACAAATTTCTTTAATGGATGATTTAGAGCGCCACACGTTGTTACATACTTGGAATGATACGTATTCTCATTACCCAATGGATAAAACCATCTGGCAATTATTCGAGGAGCAGGTCGATAAAACTCCTGATAATATTGCCCTAGTGTTTGAAGAGGAGTCTCTTACCTATCGTCAGCTAAATAACAAAGCAAATCAATTAGCTCATGCTATTCGAGCGCATTATCAAAATAATAACTCTCAAGGTATTAAAGCCGATACGCTGATTGGCTTATATCTGGATCGAAGTTTAGATATGGTAATAAGTATTCTTGGAGTGCTTAAAGCAGGCGGCGCTTATGTGCCAATATCACCAGAATATCCACAGCTGCGAGCGCAATATATATTGGGCGATACACAAACTTCTCTGATTATTACTCAGGCACATTATAAGAAGCAATTAAACAAGTGGACTGCAAAACTCGATATTACGCCTACGCTGTTAGCCATCGATGATGTAAGTGATGATAACCCAAGGGCTAATTTAGCAGCAATTAATGGTCCTAAAGACTTGGCCTATGTGATTTATACGTCTGGGACAACAGGCAAGCCAAAAGGCGTTATGATTGAGCACAAGAATGTTGTTAATTATTTATATGCGTTGACAGAACATGTTGGAGACTTATTTAATCGAGTAGATTTTTCAGCAAATTATTGTTTTGATCTTTCGATTACAACCAACTTATGTCCCTTATTGGTTGGGAGTTGTATTTATATTTTTGGCAAAAACATCTCTGACATTGAAAGTTATTTACAACACATTAGGGCAAATGAAATTGATTTTGTGAAAACAACACCAAGTCTTGCATCTGTAATTTTCGCAAACACAGAAATTAAAGTAAAAACACTTTTATTGGGTGGTGAAATCTTATCTAAGCAATGTGTTGCACAGTTATCAAACAATGTTGACGTTATTTGTGATGAATACGGCCCTACAGAATCCACCGTAGGCGCATTGATTGCGAATGTACTTCCTTTAATGTCCAAGGGGATTGGTAAATCTTATTCTAATATCAAGTTATATAATTTATCACCATCATTGGGCCTACTTCCGATAGGCACGCCAGGAGAGCTTTATATCGGTGGTGCTGGCCTTGCAAGGGGATATCTAAATCAGCCTGAGTTAACCAATGAGCGTTTTATTGATAACCCGTTTGCCACAACTGATGATAAAGCTAAAGGTTATGACAGGCTTTATAAAACTGGCGATCTGGTTCGTTGGGATCAAAACGGTAACTTAGAATATTTAGGGCGCAATGATTGTCAGGTTAAAATACGCGGTTATCGTATTGAACTGGGTGAAATTGAAAGTGCATTAAGCGCATTAAAAGACGTTAAACAAGCCGTAGTTGTTGACCTTGAAAATGAGGGTAATAAATACTTAGCTGCTTATTTAATAAAAGCTTCCAGCATGGCAAATGATATTGATATTGAGGCATGTCGCGATAGCTTATCTCTTAAACTGCCAGATTATATGCTGCCTTCGACCTTTACCGTGCTCGATAGCATTCCATTAACCATTAACGGGAAACTTGACAGACGCGCGCTGCCAACACCAGAGTTTGTCAGTGCGGATAATTATGTTGCCCCGCGAAATGAGCTTGAAGAGCAGCTTTGTAATATTTGGCAAGAAGTATTGAGCGTTAAAAAAGTGGGTATTGATGATAACTTTTTTGGTATTGGTGGGAACTCTATCACAGCGATTCGACTTACTGCGGCTTGCAGGGAGCAATTCAAGATAGATATTCCGCTTGCCTTGTTATTTGCAAAGAAAACAATTAAGCGATTGTCTGGATGTTTAGATAAACTCCAAATGCTGGTTATTGCTCATGTAGAGCGAGATCAATATCCATTATCTTTTGCTCAAGAGCGGTTGTTATTTATTGAAAATTTTGAACAAGGATCCAATGCATATCATATCCCTTATTTTGTGCAATTAGCAGATGATGTCAATCTAAGCGCATTAACAGCGGCTTTTAATGTTGTTATTCAGCGTCATCCAGTGCTTAACAGTGTTTATCGTCGTGATGAGCAAAATAAAGCTTACCAAGTACAGCTCGGTGCTGATATATCAATGCATATGCATGCATTAGATGAGAGTCATGAATTATTAGTCGCGGCAAAAAAAGAGATATCACGCCCTTTTGATTTAACTACTGAGCCAAGTATTCGCCTGCACTGTTATGAGAAAAATGCGCGCCAATATTTATTGATGTTATTCCACCATATCGCCTTTGATGGCTGGTCTACTACCATATTTATGGACGAATTATCGCAAGCGTATCGCGGCTTGTGCCAAGGAGCTGTTGTAGTGCTCCCTCATCTGGATATCAGTTATGGTGATTATGCGCTCTGGCAACGCAGCTATCTGCAAGGAGAAAATCTGACCAAGTTATTAGATTTTTGGCAGCAGCAATTATCAGGGTATGAGCAGCTGCAATTACCGGCCGATTATCCTCGTCCTAAACAAATTAATTATCAGGGCAGAAATATAGATTTTCAATTAGATGCGGGTTTATCTGAGCAACTACGATCGCTTGCCAAAGCAAACGAGACAACACTCTACAGAGTGCTGCTGAGCAGTTTTTATATCAGCCTATCAGCAATGAGCGGCCAAACCGATGTATTACTTGGGGCTCCATCTGATAATAGAGATCATGCGCAAACGCAATCATTAATCGGCTTTTTTGTAAATACCTTGGTGCTGCGAGCCGATGTTCAAGCCACAATGACCATTGAGAAATTTATTAGCCAAGTGCATGGCATTGTCAGACAAGCCAAGGCTCATCAAGAGCTTCCCTTTGAGCGCTTGGTAGATGTGTTAAATGTTGAGCGCGATCCCTCTCGTCACCCTATTTTTCAAGTGATGTTTGCCATTGAATCTTCCGAGACGAGTTTCCAGAGCAATAATGACCTGCCGTTTATGTCATCAGAGTTTGCAAGCTTAGATGATTTTTATCGCCCTGCAAAGTTTGATTTGAGTTTGTTTGTAGATGACAGTAAACCAGTCATTAAGGGCTCTTTTAACTATGCGCTGAGTTTGTTTAATGAAGAGACGATCAAACGCATATCAGAGCTATATCAACGAGTATTAGTGGCTGTTGTTGCAAATCAACAGCTCCTTATCGGTGACATATCATTATTGTCAGATTTTGATCGCCATACTGTTTTACATACTTGGAATGATACGACTGCTCATTACCCAATGGATAAAACCCTAGCGCAATTATTCGAGGAGCAGGTCGATAAAACACCAAATAATGTCGCCATAGTGTTTGAAGGTGAAGAATTAACCTATAGTCAATTAAATCAGCTAGCTAATCAATTAGCTCATGCTATTCGAGCGCATTATCAAAATAATAACTCTCAAGGTATTAAGCCCGATACGCTGATTGGCTTATATCTGGATCGAAGTTTAGATATGGTAATAAGTATTATTGGCGTGCTTAAAGCAGGCGGCGCTTATGTGCCGATATCGCCAGAATATCCACAGCTGCGAGTGCAGTTTATGTTGGACGATACACAAACTTCACTTGTAATTACCCAGCCACATTATAAGCCGCAATTAAATAACTGGACTGCAAAACTCGATATTACTCCTGCGCTGTTAGCCATCGATGATGTAAGTGATGATAACCCAATAGCTAATTTAGCAGCAATTAATGAGCCTAAAAACTTGGCTTATGTGATTTATACGTCTGGGACAACAGGCATTCCGAAAGGCGTTATGATTGAACAATGTTCAGTATCTAACCTAATTTTTAGTCAAATCTCTTCCCTTGATTTCAAGCAAGATGAATCAGTACTCTGGTTAGCTGACTATATTTTCGATGCATCTGTTAGAACGTTGTTTTTCTCATTGCTTAATGGTGCACTGCTTCATATTCCAGCCAAGTTAGATATTAAAGATGTAAGCGTTATTAAGCAAAAAATTGTAGCGTTATCCATTACTCATTTGCATGCCACCCCTAAATACTTAATCGCATTGGGAGAAATAGAAGATCCACATTGTTTAAAAAGAGTTATTTCTGGAGGGGAAGCAATTTCTACAGACTTAGTCCCCTTATGGGGAAGGCTATTAATTAATTCTTATGGACCGACTGAATCAACCGTCACTTCAATACAAGCGCCTCAATATGGTCAATATGGAGTGCTTAACAATATTGGACGGCCGATAAATAACACCCAAATTTATGTGTTAAATCAGCAAAAAAACATTGTCCCGATAGGCGGCTCTGGAGAGCTTTATATCGGAGGTGTAGGGCTTGCAAGGGGTTATCTCAATCAACATGAGTTAACCAATGAACGTTTTATTGATAACCCGTTTGCCACACCTGATGATAAAGCTAAAGGTTATGACAGGCTTTATAAAACTGGCGATCTGGTACGCTGGCGCCCTGACGGTAACTTAGAGTATTTAGGGCGTAATGATTGTCAGGTTAAAATACGTGGTTATCGTATTGAACTCGGTGAGATTGAAAGCGCATTAAGCGCATTAAAATGCGTTAAACAAGCAGTAGTTGTTGACCTTGAAAAGGATGGCAATAAATACTTAGCTGCTTATTTAATAAAAGATTCTGGCATGGGAATTGATATTGATATTGAAATTGATATTGAAATTGATATTGAAATTGATATTGAGGCATGTCGCGATAGCTTATCTCTTAAACTGCCAGATTATATGCTGCCTGCTACCTTTACCGTGCTCGATAGCATTCCACTAACCATTAACGGGAAACTTGACAGAGGCGCGCTGCCAATACCAGAATTTATAAATGCTGATAAATATGTTGCCGCGCGAAATGAGCTTGAAGAGCAACTTTGTAATATTTGGCAAGAAGTGTTGGGGGTTAAAAGAGTAGGTATTGATGATAACTTTTTTCGCATTGGTGGCGATTCGATAGTAAGTATTGGGCTGGTCTCTAAAATGCGCAGAGAAGGCTTTAGCTTACAAGTGAAAGCTATTTTTGATGCGCCAACCGTGGCTCAGTTGAGCCGTTTGTTAAACGAGCAACAAACTTGCTTAAAGATTAAAACTGAGCACGGCGTGTTAACAGGCGCTTTTGATTTATTACCAATACAAGACTCATTTTTTGTGCAAAAACTAGAAAAGCCTCAGCATTTTAATCAGGCTTTTATAATTAAAATTCCAGGGGAAATTAAATACGCTGAAATTGAACAAGCACTGCAGGCATTAACTGACCAGCACGATATGCTGCGCTGCGTATTTTTAGAAAAAGCATCTTCAAAAACAGCTAGTTACCAGCAACAATATCGCGATAATATAGATGGCATGTGTGAGCCTTTATACGCTTTGAATATAGCGGATTTAAATTCTGAGGAGCTACATGAAAAGCTTACGCAATTGCAAAGTAACTTTAATTATATTAACGGCCCAACATGGCAGGCCGCGCACTTAACTGGTCATATCGATGGTAGAGCACGTTTATTTTTTGCCTTCCATCATTTAATTATCGATGTGGTGTCATGGCGAATAATTTCCCAAGATATTAAGCAACTATTAGCAAAGCAACTATTAACAAAGCAACTATTAACAAAGCAACTATTGACAAAAGAAGCACTTGCGCCTAAAGGCAGTAGTTATCGTCAATGGGTAAGAGCCGTGCAGCATTATGCGCTAAATAATCATTGCGAGCGGGAATATTGGCAAGGAGTCTGTGCAGATCAGGCGGGCTTGCCAGCTTTAGGCACGGCTGCATATCATACAGTTAGCCTATCAGTAGAGCAAACAGATGTTTTATTACATCAAGCAAACCTTGGTTTTCATACGCAAATTAATGATTTATTACTTAGCGCCCTGGCAATTAGCCTTTTTGAAGTGCTTGGCAGTGATGTTAATCATGTGACACTTGAAGGCCACGGCCGAGAAGTCATCGATGAAACACTTGATGTGAGCAATACTGTTGGTTGGTTTACCAGCATGTATCCGGTCAGGCTTAAGGCGCATAACACAATATCAGCGACCATCATTCACACCAAGGAGATGTTAAGCGCAGTACCTCATAAAGGGATTGGGTATGGCGCGCTGCATAAGCAACAAGCATTTGCTATGGAGCTGCCTAAAATAAGCTTTAATTATTTAGGTCAATTAGGCGCGCGAAGTGACAATGAGGAAAGCTCGACTTGGAAGATTAGTCAAGAAGATGCAGGTCAGATGATAGCAAGTGAGAACGATGATCGCTTATTAGTTAATATTAATGGCGCGGTTCAAGGTGGTATATTAACGTTTAATATTGCCTCACGGTTATCAAGTATATTAACAAATGCATTTGAGGAGCACTTTCATAGCGCTTTAGTTGAGGTTATTGAGCAAGCAGCTCTTAAAGCAAAAAATGGCGGAGTTAACACGCCCAGTGATTACGCTGTTAAAGGGCTATCCATTGACCATTTAGACTTTCTTGAGCGCCGTCTCACTACCAATAAAATTGTAGCTATTTTCCCTGCAAATAGCTTGCAGCAAGGCTTTATCTCTCACGCGCTGCATTACCCAGAAGATGATGCTTATCGTGTGCAATTACTATTAGACTATAATGAAGCGCTTGATATAAATTGTTACCAGCAAGCGTGGCGCTTAGCCGCACAGCGCTACCCTGCGCTGCGAACTTGTTTTGATTGGCGTGATGGTCTTGTGCAGATCATAACGGCAGATTCGAGTATTAACCTTGATAATTTTACCATTAAGGATATCAGTCATCTACCACAAGCTGATCGCGCGCAAGAGATCATTAAAATTCAAAAGCTCGATAGAAAAGTTCCTTTTGATCTATCGACGCCTGGCTTAATGCGCTTTACCCTTATAAAACAACATGCAAAGTTGGTGACTGTAATACAAACAACTCATCATAGTATCAGTGATGGTTGGAGCGGCCCCATTTTATTACAGCAAGTACATGAGTACTACAATCAGCTTGTGGTAGGCATGCAGGTGCAAATAAAGGTCGATCGTGCATTTGTTAATGCTCAGCAGTATTATAGCAAAGCAAAAAGCGCCGCGACAAAACACTGGAAAAAAGCTAAAGAGCGGTTTCAGGCTGCCAATGATCTTAATTTTTTATTAACCACGCCAGTTGATTTAGCAGAGCTAAAAACAATTGTGGAGCCATGCGCGAGTGAGCTTAGTATTAAGGGTGATTTATACAAGCAGTTAAAGCAAATGTGTCGAAATCAAGCAATAACCTTAAATGTTGCCTTACAATTTGCCTGGCATAAATTATTACATATTTATAGCGGAGATGAGCAAACGATTGTCGGCACAACCGTCTCAGGTCGCGACCTTCCCGTTGACGGCATTGAAAGTAGTGTCGGATTATATATTAATACATTGCCGCTTACTGTTGATTGGGATAATAGCATCAGCGTCTCGGCAATCTTAAATAATATCCAAAAAAGTATCGCAGAGCTTAACAGTTACAGTAATGTCTGTTTGGCCGATTTACAAACAAATGGTCAGCGATTGTTTCATAGCCTGTTTGTTTTTGAAAATTATCCGAACCCTATGGATACAAATACATCAGGGATAGAAAATCATTTAACGTTTCGAGCAGCTATTGAGAAAACTGATTATCCTCTTTCAGTGACGGCCTATGAGGAAAATGAAAGCTTGGTTGTCAAGCTACATTATAGCGAAGAATGGCTTCGTCAAAATCAAGCCAGGCGGTTATTAAATCAAATACAATTGATACTAGCCTCTATTGCGAAAAATACTGATCACTCGCATCAACAAATCTCTTTAATGGATGATTGTGAGCGCAACACGTTGTTACATACTTGGAATGATACCGTAGCGCCTTACCCAATGGATAAAACAATCACGCAATTATTCGAAGCGCAGGTCGATAAAACACCGAATAATATTGCCTTGGTATTTGCAGAGCAGAAGCTTACCTATAGTCAGTTAAATCAGAAAGCTAATCAATTAGCTGATGTTATTCGAGCGCATTATCAACAAAATATTACTCAAGGTATTAAGCCCGATACACTGATTGGCTTATACCTAGATCGAAGTTTAGAAATGGTGATAAGTATTCTGGGAGTGCTTAAAGCAGGCGGCGCTTATGTTCCAATATCGCCAGAATATCCACAGCTGCGAGCGCAATATATATTGGGCGATACACAAACTTCACTGATTATTACTCAGCCACATTATAAGCAGCAATTAAACAAGTGGAGCTCAAAACTCGAGATTACGCCAGCGCTATTAGCCATCGATGATGTCAGTGATGATAACCCAATAGTTAATTTAGAACCCATTAGTACATCAAAAGACTTAGCCTATGTGATTTATACGTCGGGGACAACAGGCACTCCGAAAGGGGTGTTGCAATTACATACAAATGTGGTGAGCTTATTCGAATCGACTGATAAATATTTTCAATTTACGCATAAGGATACATGGGTATTATTTCATGAATACACTTTTGATTTTAGTGTCTGGGAATTATGGGGCGCTTTACTCTATGGTGGACAGTTAATTGTACCTACAAAAAGTTTAACACAAGATACTTGTAAATTTGTACAGCTTTGCGTTAATTCACAGGTTACTATTTTAAACCAAACACCTGCAGCTTTTTACCTATTCATCGAGGAATCATTAAGCGCTGCTGCAAAGTTTCCTTGCCTGCGTAATGTGATTTTTGGAGGAGATAAACTTAATTTATCACGGCTTAAACCTTGGTGGAATTGTTATGCTCAAGATGCGCCACTCCTTGTAAATATGTATGGAATTACTGAGACGACAGTACATGTTACTTATAAATCATTAAGCCCCAAAAATAATTTAAAAGCAGCAAATATAGGGAAACCCTTAAATGATTTAAAAGCATTTGTGCTAAATACACAAAAAAATCTTGTGCCGATAGGTGCCCCTGGTGAGCTTTATATCGGTGGTGCTGGCCTTGCAAGGGGTTATCTCAATCAGGCTGAGTTAACTCACCAGCGTTTTATTGATAACCCATTTGCCACACCTGATGATAAAGCTAAAGGTTACGACAGGCTTTATAAAACCGGCGATCTGGTACGCTGGGCCCATGATGGTAATTTAGAATATTTAGGGCGTAATGATTGTCAGGTTAAAATACGCGGTTATCGTATTGAACTAGGTGAGATTGAAAGTGCATTAAGCGCATTAAAAGATGTTAAACATGCAGTAGTTGTTGACCTTGAAAATAATGGTCATAAATATCTAGCTGCCTATTTAATAAAAGCTTCCTGCATGGTAAGTGATATTGATATTGATATTGATATTGATATTGATATTGATATTGATATTGATATTGAAGCATGTCGCGATAGCCTAGCGCTCAAACTGCCAGATTATATGCTGCCTGCTACCTTTACCGTGCTCGATAGCATTCCTCTAACCATTAACGGTAAACTGGACAGAAACTCTCTGCCAACACCAGAGTTTGTTAATGCTGATAATTATGTTGCCCCGCGAAATGAACTTGAAGAGCAGCTTTGTGATATTTGGCAAGAAGTATTGAGCGTTAAAAAAGTGGGTATTGCTGATAACTTTTTTGGTATTGGTGGGAACTCTATCACAGCGATTCGACTTACTGCTGCTTGCCGGGAGCAATTCAAGATAGATATTCCGCTCGCCTTGTTATTTGAGAAGAAAACAATTAAGGCATTGTCAGGATGTTTAGATAAACTGCAGATGCTGGTTATTGCTCATGTAGAGCGAGATCAATATCCATTATCTTTTGCTCAAGAGCGATTGTTATTTATCGAAAATTTTGAACAAGGATCAAATGCATATCATATCCCTTATTTTGTGCAATTAGCATATGATGTCAATCTAAGCGCATTAACAGCGGCTTTTAATGTTGTTATTCACCGTCATCCAGTGCTTAACAGTGTTTATCGTCGTGATGAGCAAAATAAATCTTACCAGGTACAACTCGGTGGTGATATTGCAATACATATGCATGTATTAGATGAGAGTCATGAATTATTAGCAGAGCTTAAAAAAGAGATATCCCATCCTTTTGATTTAACTACTGAGCCAAGTATTCGCCTGCACTGTTATGAGAAAAATGCGCGCCAATATTTACTGATGTTATTCCACCATATCGCTTTTGATGGCTGGTCTACTAACATATTGATGGACGAATTAGCGCAAGCGTATCATGCCTTGTGCCAAGGAGCTTCTGTAGTGCTCCCTCATCTGGATATCAGTTATGGAGATTATGCGCTCTGGCAACGTTCTTATCTGCAAGGAGAAAATTTAACCAAGTTATTAGATTTTTGGCAGCTGCAATTATCAGGGTATGAGCAGCTGCAATTACAGGCCGATTATCCTCGTCCTAAACAAATTAATTATCAGGGCAGAAATATAGATTTTCAATTAGATGCCAGTTTATCGGAGCAATTACGATCGCTTGCCAAAGCTCGTGAGACAACACTCTATACAGTGCTGCTGAGCAGTTTTTATATCAGCCTATCAGCAATGAGCGGCCAAACAGATGTATTACTTGGCACTCCATCTGATAATCGAGATCATGCGCAAACGCAATCATTAATCGGTTTTTTTGTAAATACCTTGGTGCTGCGAGCCGATGTTCAAGCAACAATGACAATTGAGGAATTTATTAGCCAAGTGCATGGCATTGTCAGACAAGCCAAGGCTTATCAGGAGCTTCCCTTTGAGCGCTTAGTCGATGTGTTAAAGGTTGATCGAGACGCCTCACGTCACCCTATTTTTCAAGTGATGTTTGCCATTGAATCTTCCGATACGAGTTACCAGAGCAATAATGGCCTGCCGTTTATGTCATCAGAGTTTGCAAGCTCAGATGATTTTTATCGTCCTGCAAAGTTTGATTTGAGTTTGCTTGTCGATGTCAGTCAACCAGTTATTAAGGGCTCTTTTAACTATGCACTGAGTTTGTTTAATGAGGGGACGATCAAACGCATATCAGAGCTATATCAACGAGTCTTAGTGGCTGTTGTTGCAAATCAGCAGCTCCCAATCTGTGACATATCATTATTGTCAAAAATCGATAGGCATACTCTTTTACATACTTGGAATGATACCGTAGCCCCCTACCCAATGGATAAAACCATAACGC
Source organism: uncultured Psychromonas sp. (assembly GCA_963682165.1). Lineage (GTDB taxonomy): Bacteria > Pseudomonadota > Gammaproteobacteria > Enterobacterales > Psychromonadaceae > Psychromonas. Next base: position 1,510,076 of record OY821666.1, read on the forward strand.
AATTATTCGAAGCGCAGGTCGATAAAACACCAAATAATATCGCATTGGTGTTTGCAGAGGAGTCTCTTACCTATCGTCAGCTAAATAATAAATCTAATCAGTTGGCTCATACAATTCGAGCGCATTATCAAAAAAATAATCCTCAAGGTATTCAAGCTGATACACTAATTGGTTTATATCTAGATCGAAGCTTAGAGATGGTAATAAGTATTATTGGAGTGCTTAAAGCAGGCGGCGCTTATGTGCCGATATCACCAGAATATCCTAAGCTGCGAGTGCAGTTTATGTTTGAGGATACACAAACCTCGCTGATTATTACCCAGCCACATTATAAACAGCAATTAAATAACTGGACTGCAAAACTCGATATTACGGCTACGCTGTTAGCCATCGATGATGTGAGTGAAAATACCTCGAGTGTTAATTTATCAGTAATTAATGGGCCGAAAGACTTGGCTTATATCATCTATACGTCCGGGACAACAGGCACTCCGAAAGGTGTTATGATTGAACAATGTTCAGTATCTAACCTGATTTTTAGTCAAACATCTTGCATGAATTTTGATGAAAGTGATGCCATTCTTTGGCTCGCTGATTATATTTTCGACGCATCTGTTGAGCAGTTATTTTTATCATTGCTCAATGGCGCCGTGCTACATATTCCGAGCCGAATGGATATTCTAGATGTTGGCATTATTAAACAAAAAATTGTAGAGTTACGTATTACCCATTTGAATTATACCTCTAAATACTTAAATACATTAGGTACAATAGAAGAGCCTCATTGTTTAAAAAGAGTAATGTCCGCAGGAGAGTGTATTTCTGCAGAATTGGCCGCCTGTTGGGGTAATTTATTGATAAATGCTTATGGACCGACAGAATCGACCGTTATTTCCATACAAGCGGCTAAATATGGTCAAGATTGCGTGATCAACAATATTGGTCGGCCGATAAATAACACCCAAGTTTATGTGTTAAATCAGCAAAAAAACATTATCCCGATAGGCGCCCCTGGAGAGCTTTATATCGGAGGAGCAGGGCTTGCAAGGGGTTATCTCAATCAACCTTATTTAACTCGTGAACGTTTTATTGACAACCCGTTTGCCACAACTGATGATAAAGCTAAAGGTTATAACAGGCTTTATAAAACTGGCGATCTGGTTCGTTGGGATCAAAACGGTAACTTAGAATATTTAGGGCGCAATGATTGTCAGGTTAAAATACGCGGTTATCGTATTGAACTGGGTGAAATTGAAAGTGCATTAAGCTCATTAAAAGACGTTAAACAAGCCGTAGTTGTTGAGCTTGAAAATAAGGGCAATAAATACTTAGCTGCTTATTTAATAAAAGCTTCCAGCATGGCAAATGATATTGATATTGATATTGAGGCATGTCGAGATAGCTTAGCGCTTAAACTGCCAGACTATATGCTGCCTGCTACCTTCACCGTGCTAGATAGCATTCCACTAACCATCAACGGTAAACTTGACAGACGCGCGCTGCCAACACCAGAATTTGAAAATGCTGATAAATATATAGCCCCGCGAAATGAGCTTGAAGAGCAACTTTGTAATATTTGGCAAGAAGTGTTGGGAGTTAAAAGAGTAGGCATTGATGATAACTTTTTCCGTATTGGTGGCGATTCTATAGTAAGTATTGGGCTGGTATCTAAAATGCGCAGAGAAGGCTTTAGCTTACAAGTGAAAGCTATTTTCGATGCGCCAACCGTGGCTCAGTTGAGCCGTTTGTTAAACGAGCAACAAACTTGCTTAAAGATTAAAACTGAGCATGGCGTGTTAACAGGCTCTTTTGATTTATTACCAATACAAGACTCATTTTTTGCGCAAAAATTAGCAAATCCTCAGCACTTTAACCAGGCTTTTATAATTAAAATTCCAGGGGAAATCAAATACGCTGAAATTGTACAAGCACTGCAGGCATTAACAGCGCAGCACGATATGTTGCGCTGCGTATTTTTAAAAAAAGCATCTTCAAAAACAGCTGTTTATCAGCAACAATACCGCGATAATATAGATGGCATGTGTGAGCCTTTATACGCATTAAATATAGCGGATTTAAATTCTGAGGAGCTAGATGAAAAGCTTACGCAATTGCAAAGTAAGTTTAGCTATCTTAAAGGCCCAACATGGCAGGCAGCGCACTTAACTGGTCATATCGATGGTAGAGCACGTTTATTTTTTGCCTTCCATCACTTAATTATCGATGTCGTATCATGGCGAATAATAGCCCAAGATATTAAGCAACTATTAACAAAGCCATTACTATCAAAACAAGCATTAACAAAACAAGTACTTGCGCCTAAAGGCAGTAGTTATCGTCAATGGGTAAGCGCCGTGCAGCATTATGCGTTAAATCATCAAGATGAGCGTGCATATTGGCAAGGCGTATGTGCAGATCAGGCTGGCTTGTCAGCTTTAGGCCCGGTTGCATATCATACAGTTAGCCTATCAGTAGAGCAAACAGATGTTTTATTACATCAAGCAAATCTTGGTTTTCATACGCAAATTAATGATTTATTACTTAGCGCTCTGGCAATTAGCCTTTTTGAAGTGCTTGGCAGTGATGTTAATCATGTGACACTTGAAGGCCATGGCCGAGAAATCATCGATGCAACACTTGATGTGAGCAATACTGTTGGTTGGTTTACCAGCATGTATCCGGTCAGGCTTGAAGCCCATAAAACAATATCTGCGACCATCATTCACACCAAGGAGATGTTAAGCGCAGTACCTCATAAAGGGATTGGTTATGGCGCTCTGCATCAACAACAAGCATTTGCTATGAGCCTGCCTAAAATAAGCTTTAATTATTTAGGTCAATTAGGCGCGCAAAGTGACAATGAAGAAAGCTCGACTTGGCAGATTAGTCAAGAAGATGCAGGTGATATGGTAGCAAGTGAGAATTCCAATTGCTTGTTAGTTGATATTAATGGTGCGGTTCAAGCTGGTATATTAACGTTTAATATTGCCTCACGATTATCAAGTATATTAACAGATGCATTTGAGGAGCACTTTCAAAGCGCTTTAGTTGAAGTTATTGAGCAAGCAGCGATCAAGGAAAAAAGTGGTGGTCTCAACACGTTAAGCGACTTAAAAGAAATATATTTGACCGTGAATGAAACAGCAAATGAGGCTCCTATTTTTTTTCTACCTCCAGGCGAAGGAGGCGCTGAAAGTTATTTAAATAATGTAATCCCCAGATTAAAAGACAAAAAAATAATTCTATTTAATAACTTTTACCATGAAAGCTATTTAAAAAATGATAATGCTCAAAATTATTATACTTTTCAAACACTTGCCTCTCAATACATTAAATATATTAAGAAGATACAGTCTAAAGGGCCTTATGAATTATTTGGTTGGAGTTTTGGTGGTGTGTTAGCTTTTGAAATAGCACGGCAACTGGAAAATAATGGCGATACGATTGCAAAAATCATTTTAGTTGATTCCTACTTTAATTATAAAAAAGCAATCAAAGCGCAATGCCATGAATTTTCACCATTAATAAACAAAAAATTACAAAAGAATATTAATGCTAAGTATCAATGTAACCATGGTCAATATCGAACAAGTGCCAAAATAGTTTTATTTAAGTTTTTAAAAGTTGACAAAATTAAGTTGGAAGATATTGCTAAAGATACAGATGAAACATTATTGTATAAAGCTCATGAGGCCCTTACTTGTTATTACAATAAAACAATCGATAACCACATTAATGATTATGTGGATTGTAGTGCAATCAAAATAATACAATTAACCAGCACCCATAATACATGGGTCGACAGTAGTGAAGACGTAGATTTGGTGACAAAAGTTATCATTTCAACAAAAAAGTTTTAATAAAAATGATATAAATAAAAAATGATTGCTTTTTTTTATGTGCTAAGTATTATCAACGTCCTTCTAACCTGATACGGTCTTATTAGCAAATAAAAGACTGCGGTTGTTAAACAAAGAAAAAAAGTTAAGAAAAGTGATAAATGCTTACCTACCATGGCCAATGAGGGGTATAAAAATAGGCAGCCAGTCCTTTTTAAGAGAATTTGACACAATACTATTTTATTAAGCGCCCCTAAAAAACTTATCTCGCATTATCACTTTGCCAATGATCAAAGTTTATCGTCCAAGATATTTCTTTTGACTAAAAAGTCAATGACTCATATTGCATTGGATAAAATTAATAAATGCCAAATAAAATAGGTCTAAAATGTCAAAAAAATCATTAACAAAAGAGCAAAATAATACTTTAAAGACCACAACTATTTCAAGAGAAGATCGTCATACACTTTTGCGCAGTTGCAATGATACTGATGCGCCTTACCCAATGGATAAAACTCTAGCGCAATTATTCGAGGAGCAGGTCGATAAGACTCCAAATAATATTGCCTTGGTGTTTGAAGGGGAAGAATTAACCTATCGGCAATTAAATGAAAAAGCAAATCAATTAGCTCATACTATTCGAGCGCATTATCAAGAAAATTTTCCTCAAGGTATTAAGGCCGATACACTGATTGGCTTATATCTAGATCGAAGTTTAGAGATGGTAATAAGTATTCTGGGCGTGCTTAAAGCAGGCGGCGCTTATGTGCCTATATCACCAGAATATCCACAGTTGCGAGTGAAGTTTATGTTTGAGGATACACAAACGTCTCTTATTATTACCCAAGCACATTATAAGCAGCAATTAAACAAATTGACTGCAAAACTCGACCTTGTGGCAAATCTTTTAGCCATCGATGATGTGAACCAAGCAACCCCAACAGCTAATTTAACCTCGATAAACACATCAAAAGATCTAGCTTATGTTATGTATACCTCTGCTATAACAGGTCAATCCAAGGGTGTTATGGTGGAGCACAAAAATGTTGTTAATTATTCATATGCGTTGACAGAACATGTTGGAGACTTCTTTAATCGAGTAGATTTTTCAGCAAATTATTGTTTTGATTTTTCTATTACAACCATCTTGTGTCCAGTATTAGTTGGGCGCTGTATTTATATTTTTGGCAAAGATATATCCAATATTGAAGCTTATTTACAACATATTAAGACAAATAAAATTGATTTTATTAAAGCCATACCAAGTATTGCATCTGTAATTTTCGCAAACACAGAGCTTAAAGTAAAAACACTTTTATTGGCTGGTGAAATATTATCTAAGCAATGTGTTGCACAGTTATCAAACAATGTTGATGTTATTTATGATGAATACGGCCCTACAGAGTCCACCGTAGGCGTATGGATTGCTAATATATACCCGTCAACATCAAAGGGAATTGCTAAATCTTATCCTAATATTAAGTTATATAATTTATCAGCTTCATTGACCATACTTCCAATCGGCGCCACCGGAGAGCTTTATATTGGTGGTGCCGGGGTTGCAAGGGGCTATCTAAATCATTCAGATTTAACCAATGAGCGCTTTATTGAGAACCCATTTGCCACAATTGATGATAAAGCTAAAGGTTATGACAGGCTTTATAAAACTGGCGATCTGGTACGCTGGGCTTCAAATGGTAACTTAGAGTATTTAGGGCGTAATGATTGTCAGGTTAAAATACGCGGTTATCGTATTGAACTAGGTGAGATTGAAAGTGCATTAAGCTCATTAAAAGACGTTAAACAAGCCGTAGTTATTGATCTTGAAAATGATGGTCATAAATACTTAGCAGCCTATTTAATAAAAGCTTCTGGCATTCCAATTGATATTGATAAATGCCGAGATAGCCTAGCGCTTAAACTGCCAGATTATATGCTGCCTGCTACCTTCACCGTGCTCGATAGCATTCCATTAACCATTAACGGTAAACTTGACAGACGCGCGCTGCCAACACCAGAGTTTGTTAATGCTGATAATTATGTTGCCCCGCGAAATGAACTTGAAGAGCAGCTTTGTAATATTTGGCAAGAAGTATTGAGCGTTAAAAAAGTTGGTATTGATGATAACTTTTATCAACTTGGTGGTAACTCTATCACAGCGATTCGACTTAGTGCTGCTTGCCGCCAGCAATTTAAGATAGATATTCCGCTTGCCTTGTTATTTGCAAAGAAAACAATTAAGCGCTTAGCACCTTGTATCAATAAACTTCAGATGCGGATTAAAGCCAATGTAGGATTAACACAATACCCATTATCCTTTGCCCAAGAGCGACTGTTATTTATCGAAAATTTTGAACAAGGATCAAATCTCTATCATATTCCTTATTTTGTGCAATTAGCAGATGATGCCAATTTAGGCGCATTAACAGCGTCTTTTAATGTTGTTATTCACCGTCATCCTGTATTTAACAGTGTTTATCGTACCGATCAGCACCATCTAGCTTACCAGGTACAGCTCGGTGGTGATATCCCAATCCATATGCATGTATTAACCGAGAGTCAGGAATTATTAGCCGTGGTTAAAAAAGAGATATCACGACCTTTTGATTTAACTACTGAGCCAAGTCTTCGCTTGCATTGTTATGAAAAAAATGCTCGCCAATATTTACTGATATTATGCCACCATATTGCTTTTGATGGCTTATCCTGGAAAATATTTATTAATGAATTATCACAAGCGTATCAAGCCTTGTGCCAAGGAGCGGCTGTAGAGCTCCACCATCTAGATATCAGTTATGGTGATTATGCGCTCTGGCAACGCAGCTATCTGCAAGGAGAAAATCTGACCAAGTTATTAGATTTTTGGCAAACGCAATTATCAGGGTATGAGCAGTTACAATTACCGACCGATTATCCTCGACCTATTAAAAGTGATCATGAAGGGGGAAGTATCGATATTGAGCTAGATGCCCGTTTATCTGAGCAATTACGAAAGCTTGCCAAAGCGCAAAAAACAACACTTTATACCGTGTTGCTAAGTGGTTTTTATATTACTTTATCGGCAATGAGCTGGCAAACAGATATATTACTAGGCACTGCCGTCGCCAATCGAAAACAGGTGCAAACACGCTCATTAATAGGCTGTTTTGTCAATACCTTGGTGATGCGAGCAGGTGTTCAAGCAACAATGACAATTGAGGAATTTATTAGACAAGTGCATGGCATTGTAAGACAAGCATTAGCTCATCAAGCGTTGCCATTTGAGCGTTTAGTGGATGCGTTAAAGGTTGAACGAGATCCATCTCGTCACCCTATTTTTCAAGTTATGCTTAGTGTCAAAAGCTTTACGCAGAGCCACGAGAAGAATATACACATCCCTTTTAAATCGATTTCTAGGGAAGATTCAAAAAAATTGTATACGCGAGCACCATTTGATTTGAATTTGAATCTAAATACCAGCCAACCGACCATTAATGGTGATTTTAATTATGCGCTGAGTTTGTTTAATGAAAAGACTATAAATCGTATATCAGGGTTATATCAACGGGTATTAGTGGCTATGGTTGCAAATCAACAGCTCCCTATAGGTGAAATATCATTATTGTCAGATTTTGATCGCCATACACTTTTACATACTTGGAATGATACGACTGCATCCTACCCAATGGATAAAACCATCGCGCAATTATTCGAGGGGCAGGTAGATAAAACGCCTGATAATATTGCCCTGGTATTTGCAAAGGAGTCTCTTACCTATCGTCAGCTAAATAACAAAGCAAATCAATTAGCTCATGCTATTCGAGCGCATTATCAAAATAATAACTCTCAAGATATTAAGCCCGATACGCTGATTGGCTTATATCTGGATCGAAGTTTAGAAATGGTAATAAGTATTCTTGGCGTGCTTAAAGCAGGTGGCGCTTATGTGCCAATATCACCAGAATATCCACAGTTGCGAGTGCAGTTTATGCTTGAGGATACACAAACCTCGCTGATTATTACCCATGCACATTATAAGCCGCAATTAAATAACTGGAGCGCAAAACTCGATATTACGCCGGCGCTGTTAGCCATCGATGATGTGAGTGAAAATACCTCGAGCGTTAATTTAGCAGCAATTAATGGTCCGAAAGACTTAGCCTATGTCATCTATACCTCTGGTACAACAGGCACTCCGAAAGGGGTGTTGCAATTACATACAAATGTGGTGAGCTTATTCGAATCGACTGATAAATATTTTCAATTTACGCATAAGGATACATGGGTATTATTTCATGAATACACTTTTGATTTTAGTGTCTGGGAATTATGGGGCGCTTTACTCTATGGTGGACAGTTAATTGTACCTACAAAAAGTTTAACACAAGATACTTGTAAATTTGTACAGCTTTGCGTTAATTCACAGGTTACTATTTTAAACCAAACACCTGCCGCTTTTTACCTATTTATCGAGGAATCATTAAGCGCTGCTGCAAAGTTTCCTTGCCTGCGTAATGTGATTTTTGGAGGAGATAAACTTAATTTATCACGGCTTAAACATTGGTGGAATTGTTATGCGCAAGATGCGCCACTCCTTGTAAATATGTATGGAATTACTGAGACGACAGTACATGTTACTTATAAATCATTAAGCCCCAAAAATAATTTAAAAGCAGCAAATATAGGGAAACCCTTAAATGATTTAAAAGCATTTGTGCTAAATACACAAAAAAATCTTGTGCCGATAGGCGCCCCTGGTGAGCTTTATATCGGTGGTGCTGGCCTTGCAAGGGGTTATCTCAATCAGGCTGAGTTAACCCATGAGCGTTTTATTGCTAACCAGTTTGCCACAACTGATGATAAAGCTAAAGGTTACGACAGGCTTTATAAAACCGGCGATCTGGTACGCTTGGACCATGATGGTAATTTAGAATATTTAGGTCGTAATGATTGTCAGGTTAAAATACGCGGTTATCGTATTGAACTAGGTGAGATTGAAAGTGCATTAAGCGCATTAAAAGATGTTAAACATGCAGTAGTTGTTGACCTTGAAAAGGATGGTCATAAATATCTAGCTGCCTATTTAATAAAAGCTTCCAGCATGGTAAGTGATATTGATATTGATAAATGCCGAGATAGCCTAGCGCTTAAACTGCCAGATTATATGCTGCCTGCGACCTTCACCGTGCTCGATAGCATTCCATTAACCATTAACGGGAAACTTGACAGACGCGCGCTGCCAACACCAGAGTTTGTTAATGCTGATAATTATGTTGCCCCACGAAATGAGCTTGAAGAGCAGCTTTGTGATATTTGGCAAGAAGTATTGAGCGTTACAAAAGTGGGTATTGCTGATAACTTTTTTGGTATTGGTGGCGATTCTATAGTAAGTATTGGGCTGGTCTCTAAAATGCGTAGAGAAGGCTTTAGCTTACAAGTGAAAGATATTTTTGATGCACCAACCGTGGCTCAGTTGAGTCGTTTATTAAACGCGCAGGCAACTTGCATAAAAATTAAAACTGAGCAGGGTGTGTTAACAGGCACTTTTGATTTATTACCAATACAATCCTGGTTTTTTGCGCAAAAACTAGCAAAGCCTTACCACTTTAACCAGGCTTTTATAATTAAAATTCCAGGGGAAATTAAATACGCTGGAATTGAACAAGCACTGCAGTCATTAACTGCGCAGCACGATATGCTGCGCTGCGTATTTTTAGAAAAATCATTTTCAAAAACAACTAGTTACCAACAACAATATCGCGATAATATAGATGGCATGTGTGAGCCTTTATACCCATTAAATATAGCGGATTTAAATTCTGAGGAGCTTTGTAAAAAGCTTACGCAATTACAAAGTAACTTTAATTATATTAACGGCCCAACATGGCAGGCAGCGCACTTAACCGGTTATCCCGATGGCAGCGCTCGTTTATTTTTTGCCTTCCATCACTTAATTATCGATGTTGTGTCATGGCGAATAATTGCTCAAGATATTAAGCAACTATTAACAAAGCCATTACTAACAAAACAAGCACTAACAAAACAAGCATTAACAAAACAAGCACTTGCACCTAAAGGCAGTAGTTATCATCAATGGGTAAGAGCCGTGCAGCATTATGCGTTAAATCATCAAGATGAGCGTGCATATTGGCAAGGCGTCTGTGCAGATCAGGCGGGCTTACCAGCTTTAGGCACGGTTGCATATCATACAGTTAGCCTATCAGTAGAGCAAACAGATGTTTTATTACATCAAGCAAACCTTGGTTTTCATACGCAAATTAATGATTTATTACTGAGCGCCCTGGCAATTAGCCTTTTTGAAGTGCTTGGCAGTGATGTTAATCATGTGACACTTGAAGGCCATGGCCGGGAAGTCATCGATGAAACACTTGATGTGAGCAATACTGTTGGTTGGTTTACCAGCATGTATCCGGTCAGGCTTAAGGCGCATAACACAATATCAGCGACCATCATTCACACCAAGGAGATGTTAAGAGTTATTCCAAACAAAGGGAGTGGTTATGGCGCTCTGCATAAACAACAAGCATTTGCTATGAAGCTGCCTAAAATAAGCTTTAATTATTTAGGTCAATTAGGCGCGCAAAGTGATAATGAGGAAAGCTCTACTTGGCAGATTAGCCAAGAAGATGCAGGTCAAATGATAGCAAGTGACAACACCGATCACTTATTAGTTAATATTAATGGCGCAGTCCAAGCTGGTATATTAACGTTTAATATTGCCTCACGGTTATCAAGTATATTAACAGATGCATTTGAGGCGCACTTTCACAGCGCTTTAGTTGAGGTTATTGAGCAAGCAGCTCTTAAAGCAAAAAATGGCGGAGTTAACACGCCCAGTGATTACGCTGTTAAAGGGCTATCCATTGACCATTTAGACTTTCTTCAGCGCCGCCTCACTACCAATAAAATTGCAGAGATTTTCCCTGCAAATAGCTTGCAGCAAGGCTTTATATCTCATCATTTGCGTTACCCAGAAGATGATGCTTATCGTGTGCAATTATTATTAGACTATAATGAAGCGCTTGATCTAAATTGTTACCAGCAGGCGTGGAGCTTAGCCTCACAGCGCTACCCTGCGCTGCGAACTTGTTTTGATTGGCGTGATGGTCTTGTGCAGATCATAACGGCAGATTCGAGTATTAACCTTGATAATTTTACCATTAAGGATATCAGTCATCTACCACAAGCTGATCGCGCGCAAGAGATCATTAAAATTCAACAGCTCGATAGAAAAGTTCCTTTTGATCTATCGACACCTGGCTTAATGCGCTTTACCTTGATAAAACAACATGCAAACTTGGTGACTGTAATGCAAACAACTCATCATAGTATCAGTGATGGTTGGAGCGGCCCCCTTTTATTACAGCAAGTACATGAGTACTACAATCAGCTTGTGCTAGGCATGCAGGTGCAAATAAAGGTCGAGCGCGCATTTGTTGATGCGCAGCACTACTATATTAAAGCAAAAAGCGGTGCTTTAGATCATTGGAAAAAAGCTAAAGAGCGGTTTCAGGGCGCCAATGATCTTAATTTTTTATTCACCACGGCAGTTGATTTAGCGCAGCTAAAAACAATTGCAGAGCCATGCGCGAGTGAGCTTATTATTAAGGGTGATTTATACAAGCAATTAAAACAAATGTGTCAAAATCAGGCAATAACCTTAAATGTTGCCTTACAATTTTCCTGGCATAAATTATTACATATTTATAGCGGTGATGAGCAAACGATTGTCGGCACAACCGTCTCAGGTCGCGATCTTCCCGTTGACGGCATTGAAAGTAGTGTCGGATTATATATTAATACATTGCCGCTTACTGTTGATTGGGATAATAGCATCAGCGTCTCGGCAATCTTAAATAATATCCAAAAAAGTATCGCAGAGCTTAACAGTTACAGTAATGTCTGTTTGGCAGATTTACAAGCAAATGGGCAGCGATTGTTTCATAGCCTGTTTGTTTTTGAAAATTATCCGAGCCCTATGGATACAAATATATCAGGGGTAGAAAATCATTTAACGTTTCGAGCAGCTATTGAGAAAACTGATTATCCTCTTTCAGTGACGGCCTATGAGGAAAATGAGAGCTTGGTTGTCAAGCTACATTATAGTGAAGAATGGCTTCGTCAAAATCAAGCCAGGCGGTTATTAAATCAAATACAATTAATATTAGCCTCTATTGCTAAAAATACGACTCAATCACATCAACAAATCTATTTAATGGATGATTGTGAGCGCAACACGTTGTTACATACTTGGAATGATACCGTAGCGCCCTACCCAATGGATAAAACTTTAGCGCAATTATTCGAGGAGCAGGTCGATAAGACTCCTGATAATATTGCCCTGGTGTTTGAAGAGGAGTCTCTTACCTATCGTCAGCTAAATAACAAAGCAAATCAATTAGCTCATGCTATTCGAGCGCATTATCAAAATAATAACTCTCAAGGTATTAAGCCCGATACACTGATTGGCTTATATCTGGATCGAAGTTTAGATATGGTGATAAGTATTCTTGGCGCGGTTAAAGCAGGCGGCGCTTATGTGCCGATATCGCCAGAATATCCACAGCTGCGAGTGCAGTTTATGTTTGAGGATACACAAACGTCTCTTATTATTACTCAGGCTCATTATAAGAAGCAATTAAACAAGTGGACTGCAAAACTCGATATTACGCCTACATTGTTAGCCCTAGATGACGTAAGTGGTGATAACTCAGCGGTTAATTTAGCAGCAATTAATGGACCGAAAGACTTGGCTTATGTGATTTATACCTCTGGGACAACAGGCACCCCAAAAGGTGTGATGATAGAACAATGTTCAGTATCTAACTTAATTATTAGTCAAACATCTTGCATGAATTTTGATGAAAGTGATGCCATTCTTTGGCTCGCTGATTATATTTTCGATGCATCTGTTGAGCAGTTATTTTTATCATTGCTCAATGGCGCCGTGCTACATATTCCGAGCCGAATGGAAATTCTGGATATCGGCATTATTAGCCAAAAAATTGTTCAGTCAGGTATTACCCATTTGCATTCCACTCCTCAATACTTAAACGCATTAGGCGCACTAGAAGAGTCACATTATTTAAAAAGAGTCATGTCTGGAGGGGAGCGTATTTCTGCAAAATTAGCCGCCTGTTGGGGTAATTTATTGATAAACGCTTATGGACCGACTGAATCGACTGTTATTTCCATACAAGCACCTCAATATGGTCAAGATGGAGTGCTTAACAGCATTGGTCGTCCGATAAGCAACACTCAAGTTTATGTGTTAAATGGGCAACAAAACATTGTCCCGATAGGCGCCACTGGCGAGCTTTATATCGGAGGAGCAGGCCTTGCGCGAGGTTACCTTAATCAGCCTGAGTTAACTGATGAGCGCTTTATTGAGAACCCATTTGCCACACCTGATGATAAAGCTAAAGGCTATAACAGGCTTTATAAAACTGGCGATCTGGTTCGCTGGGCCCATGATGGTAATTTAGAGTATTTAGGGCGTAATGATTGTCAGGTTAAAATACGCGGTTATCGTATTGAACTCGGTGAGATTGAAAGTGCATTAAGCGCATTAAAAGACGTTAAACAAGCAGTGGTTGTTGACCTTGAAAAGGATGGCAATAAATACTTAGCTGCTTATTTAATAAAAGCTTCCGGCATGGGAATTGATCTTGATATTGAAATTGATATTGAAATTGATATTGAGGCATGTCGCGATAGCTTATCTCTTAAACTGCCAGATTATATGCTGCCTGCTACTTTCACCGTGCTCGATAGCATTCCACTAACTATTAATGGGAAACTTGACAGACGCGCGCTGCCAACACCAGAATTTATAAATGCTGATAAATATGTTGCCGCGCGAAATGAGCTTGAAGAGCAACTTTGTAATATTTGGCAAGAAGTGTTGGGAGTTAAAAGAGTAGGCATTGATGATAACTTTTTTCGCATAGGTGGCGATTCTATAGTAAGTATTGGGCTGGTCTCTAAAATGCGTAGAGAAGGCTTTAGCTTACAAGTGAAAGATATTTTTGATGCGCCAACCGTTGCCCAGTTGAGTCGTTTGTTAAACGCGCAGGCGACTCACCTAAAAATTAAAACTGAGCAGGGCGAGTTAACAGGCGCTTTTGATTTATTACCAATACAATCTTGGTTTTTTGCGCAAAAATTAGCAAAGCCTCACCACTTTAATCAGTCTTTTATAATTAAAATTCCAGGGATAATAAAATACGCTGAAATTGAAAAAGCACTGCAGGCATTAACAGCGCAGCACGATATGTTGCGCTGCGTATTTTTAGAAAAAGGATCTTCAAAAATAAATAGTTACCAGCAACAATACCGCGATAAAATAGATGGCATGTGTGAGCATTTACACACATTAAATATAGCTGGTTTAAATTCTGAGGAGCTTGATGAAAAGCTTACGCAATTGCAAAGCAGTTTTAACTATATTAAAGGCCATCTATGGCAAGCAGTACACTTAACCGGTTATCCCGATGGCAGCGCTCGTTTATTTTTTGCCTTCCATCACTTAATTATCGATGTCGTATCATGGCGAATAATTGCCCAAGATATTAAGCAACTATTAACAAAGCCATTACTATCAAAACAAGCATTAACAAAACAAGCACTTCCCCCTAAAGGCAGTAGTTATCGTCAATGGATAAGAGCCGTGCAGCATTATGCGTTAAATCATCAAGATGAGCGTGCATATTGGCAAGGCGTCTGTGCAGATCAGGCGGGCTTACCAGCTTTAGGCGCTGTTGCATATCATAAAGTGAGCTTATCAGTGCACCAAACAGATGTTTTATTACATCAAGCAAATCTTGGTTTTCATACGCAAATTAATGATTTATTACTTAGCGCTCTGGCAATTAGCCTTTTTGAAGTGCTTGGCAGTGATGTTAATCATGTGACACTTGAAGGCCATGGCCGAGAAATCATCGATGAAACACTTGATGTGAGCAATACTGTTGGTTGGTTTACCAGCATGTATCCGGTCAGGCTTAAGGCTCAGCAAACAATATCTGCGACCATCATTCACACCAAGGAGATGTTAAGCGCGATTCCCAACAAAGGGATTGGTTATGGCGCGCTGCATAAGCAACAAGCATTTGCTATGAGCCTGCCTAAAATAAGTTTTAATTATTTAGGTCAATTAGGCGCGCAAAGTGATAATGAGGAAAGCTCGACTTGGCAGATTAGTCAAGAAGATGCAGGTCAGATGATAGCAAGTGACAACACTGATCACTTATTAGTTAATATTAATGGCGCAGTCCAAGCTGGTATATTAACGTTTAATATTGACTCACGGTTATCAAGTGTATTAACAAAGGAATTTGAGGCGCACTTTCATAGCGCTTTAGTTGAGGTTATTGAGCAAGCAGCTCTTAAAGCAAAAAGTGGCGGGGTTAACACGCCTAGTGATTACGCTGTTAAAGGGCTATCCATTGACCATTTAGACTTTCTTGAGCGCCGCCTCACTACAAATAAAATTGTAGAGATTTTTCCTGCAAATAGCTTGCAGCAAGGCTTTATCTCTCACGCGCTGCATTACCCAGAAGATGATGCTTATCGTGTGCAATTACTATTAGACTATAATGAAGCGCTTGATATAAATTGTTACCAGCAAGCGTGGCGCTTAGCCGCACAGCGCTACCCTGCGCTGCGAACTTGTTTTGATTGGCGTGATGGTCTTGTGCAGATCATAACGGCAGATTCGAGTATTAACCTTGATAATTTCACCATCAAGAATATCAGTCATCTACCACAAGATGCTCGCGCGCAAGAGATCATTAAAATTCAACAGCTCGATAGAAAAGTTCCTTTTGATCTATCGACACCTGGCTTAATGCGCTTTACCTTGATAAAACAACATGCAAAGTTGGTGACTGTAATACAAACAACTCATCATAGTATCAGTGATGGTTGGAGCGTCCCACTTTTATTACAGAAAGTACATGAATACTACAATCAGCTTGTTGTAGGCATGCAGGTGCAAATAAAGGTCGAGCGCGCATTTGTTAATGCTCAGCACTACTATATTAAAGAAAAAAGCGCTGCTTTAGATCATTGGAAAAAAGCTAAAGAGCGGTTTCAGGCCGCCAATGATCTTAATTTTTTATTCACCACGCCAGTTGATTTAGCAGAGCTAAAAACAATTGCAGAGCCATGCGCGAGTGAGCTTATTATTAAGGGTGATTTATACAAGCAATTAAAACAAATGTGTCAAAATCAGGCAATAACCTTAAATGTTGCCGTGCAATTTGCTTGGCATAAATTATTACATATTTACAGCGGTGATGAGCAAACGATTGTCGGCACAACCGTTGCAGGTCGCGACCTTCCCGTTGACGGTATTGAAAGTAGTGTCGGATTATATATTAATACATTGCCGCTTACGGTTGATTGGGATAATAGCATTAGCGTCTCGGCAATCTTAAATAATATCCAAAAAAGTATCGCAGAGATTAACAGTTACAGCAATGTCTGTTTGGCCGATTTACAAGCAAATGGGCAGCGATTGTTTCATAGCCTGTTTGTTTTTGAAAATTATCCGAGCCCTATTGATACAAATGCATCAGGGATTGAAAATCATTTAACGTTTCGAGCCGCTATTGAGAAAACTGATTATCCTCTTTCAGTGACGGCCTATGAGGAAAATGAAAGCTTGGTTGTCAAGCTACATTATAGTGAAGAATGGCTTCGTCAAAATCAAGCCAGGCGGTTATTAAATCAAATACAATTGATATTAGCCTCTATTGCTAAAAATACGGATCACTCGCATCAACAAATCTCTTTAATGGATGATTTAGAGCGCCACACGCTTGTACATACTTGGAATGATACCGATGCGCCTTACCCAATGGATAAAACCCTAACGCAATTATTCGAGGAGCAGGTCGATAAAACTCCTGATAATGTCGCCCTAGTATTTGAGGAGGAGTCTCTTACCTATCGTCAATTAAATGAAATCGCTAACCAGTTAGCTCATGCTATTCGAGCGCATTATCAAAATAATAACTCTCAATGTATTAAGCCCGATACGCTGATTGGCTTATATCTGGATCGAAGTTTAGAAATGGTAATAAGTATTCTTGGCGTGCTTAAAGCCGGCGGCGCTTATGTGCCAATATCGCCAGAATATCCACAGCTGAGAGTGCAGTTTATGTTGGACGATACACAAACTTCACTTGTAATTACTCCGCCACATTACAAGCGGCAACTAAATAATTGGATCGGTGCACTCGATATTACGCCTATGCTGTTAGCCATCGATGATGTAAGTGATGATAACCCAACTGCTAATTTAGCAGCAATTAATGGACCGAAAGACTTGGCTTATGTGATTTATACCTCTGGGACAACAGGCACTCCCAAAGGCGTTATGATTGAGCATCTTGGTGTTACTAACTTAATTTTTAGTCAAATCTCTTCCCTTGATTTCAAGCAAGATGAATCAGTACTCTGGCTCGCTGACTATATTTTCGATGCATCTGTTGAGCAGTTATTTTTATCATTGCTCAATGGCGCTGTGCTACATATTCCGAGCCGAATGGAAATTCTGGATATCGGCATTATTAGCCAAAAAATTGTTCAGTCAGGTATTACCCATTTGCATTCCACTCCTCAATACTTAAACGCATTAGGCGCACTAGAAGAGCCACATTATTTAAATAGAGTGATTTCTGGCGCGGAGGCTATTTCTAAAGAATTAGTTTCAATTTGGGGGCCAATATTAATAAACTCTTATGGACCGACTGAATCAACCGTTACTTCCATACAAGCGACTCAATATGGTCAAGATGGCGTGCTTAACAATATTGGGCGCCCGATAAATAACACCCAAATTTATGTGTTAAATCAGCAAAAAAACATTGTCCCAATAGGCGCCCCTGGAGAGCTTTATATCGGAGGTGTAGGGCTTGCAAGGGGTTATCTTAATCAGGAGGAGTTAACTGGTGAGCGTTTTATTGATAACCCATTTGCCACACCGGATGACAAAGCTAAAGGTTATGACAGGCTTTATAAAACTGGCGATCTGGTACGCTGGGCCCATGATGGTAATTTAGAGTATTTAGGGCGTAATGATTGTCAGGTTAAAATACGCGGTTATCGTATTGAACTAGGTGAGATTGAAAGTGCATTAAGCGCATTAAAAGACGTTAAACAAGCAGTGGTTGTTGACTTTGAAAAGGATGGTCATAAATATCTAGCTGCCTATTTAATAAAAGCTTCCAGCATGGTAAGTGATATTGATATTGATATTGATATTGATAAATGCCGCGATAGCTTAGCGCTTAAACTGCCAGACTATATGCTGCCTGCTACCTTCACCGTGCTCGATAGTATTCCACTAACCATAAACGGGAAACTTGACAGACGCGCGCTACCACCACCATATTTTGTCAGTGCTGACAAATATGTTGCCCCGCGAAATGAGCTTGAAGAGCAACTTTGTAATATTTGGCAAGAAGTGTTGGGGGTTAAAAAAGTGGGTATTGATGATAACTTTTTTCGCATTGGTGGCGATTCGATAGTAAGTATTGGGCTGGTCTCTAAAATGCGCAGAGAAGGCTTTAGCTTACAAGTGAAAGATATTTTTGATGCACCAACCGTGGCTCAGTTGGGCTGTTTGTTAAACGCGCCGGCAACTTGCATAAAAATTAAAACTGAACAGGGCGTGTTAACAGGCACTTTTGATTTATTACCAATACAAGACTCATTTTTTGCGCAAAAACTAGCAAAGCCTTACCACTTTAACCAGGCTTTTATAATTAAAATTCCAGGGGAAATTAAATACGCTGAAATTGAACAAGCATTGCAGGCATTAACTGACCAGCACGATATGCTGCGCTGCGTATTTTTAAAAAAAGGATCTTCAAAAACAAAGAGTTATCAGCAACAATATCGCGATAATATAGATGGCATGTGTGAGCCTTTATACGCATTAAATATAGCTGGTTTAAATTCTGAAGAGCTTGATGAAAAGCTTACACAACTACAAAGTAACTTTAGCTATATTAAAGGTCCAACATGGCAAGCAGCGCACTTAACAGGGCACCGTGATGGCAGCGCTCGTTTATTTTTTGCCTTCCATCATTTAATTATCGATGTCGTATCATGGCGAATCATTGCTCAAGATATTAAGCAACTATTAACAAAGCAACTATTAACAAAGCCATTACTATCAAAACAAGCATTAACAAAACAAGCACTAACAAAACAAGCACTAACAAAACAAGCACTAACAAAACAAGCACTATCAAAACAAGCATTAATAAAACAAGTACTTGCGCCTAAAGGCAGCAGTTATCGTCAATGGGTTAACACCGTGCAACAGTATGCGCTAAATAATCATTGCGAGCGTGCATATTGGCAAGGCGTCTGTGCAGATCAGGAGGGCTTACCAGCTTTAGGCGCTGTTGCATATCATAAAGTGAGCTTATCAGTGCACCAAACAGATGTTTTATTACATCAAGCAAACCTTGGTTTTCATACGCAAATTAATGATTTATTACTTAGCGCTCTGGCAATTAGCCTTTTTGAAGTGCTTGGCAGTGATGTTAATCATGTGACACTTGAAGGCCATGGCCGGGAAGTCATCGATGAAACACTTGATGTGAGCAATACTGTTGGTTGGTTTACCAGCATGTATCCAGTCAGGCTTGAAGCCCATAAAACAATATCTGCGAGCATCATTCACACCAAGGAGATGTTAAGCGCAGTACCTCATAAAGGGATTGGGTATGGCGCGCTGCATCAACAACAAGCATTTGCTATGAGCCTGCCTAAAATAAGTTTTAATTATTTAGGTAAATTAGGCGCGCAAAGTGATAATGAGGAAAGCTCGACTTGGCAGATTAGTCAAGAAGATGCAGGTCAAATGATAGCAAGTGACAACACCGATCACTTATTAGTTAATATTAATGGCGCGGTTCAAGCTGGTATATTAACGTTTAATATTGGCTCACGGTTATCAAGTATATTAACAGATGCATTTGAGGAGCACTTTCACAGCGCTTTAGTTGAGGTTATTGAGCAAGCAGCTCTTAAAGCAAAAAGTGGCGGGGTTAACACGCCTAGTGATTACGCTGTTAAAGGGCTATCCATTGACCATTTAGACTTTCTTGAGCGCCGCCTCACTACAAATAAAATTGTAGAGATTTTTCCTGCAAATAGCTTGCAGCAAGGTTTTATATCTCACGCGCTGCATTACCCAGAAGATGATGCTTATCGGGTGCAATTATTATTAGACTATAATGAAGCGCTTGATATAAATTGTTACCAGCAGGCGTGGAGCTTAGCCTCACAGCGCTATCCTGCGCTGCGAACTTGTTTTGATTGGCGTGATGGTCTTGTGCAGATCATAACGGCAGATTCGAGTATTAACCTTGATAATTTTACCATTAAGGATATCAGTCATCTACCACAAGCTGCTCGCGCTCAAGAGATCATTAAAATTCAACAGCTCGATAGAAAAGTCCCGTTTGATCTATCTAAACCTGGCTTAATGCGCTTTACCCTTATAAAACAACATGCAAACTTGGTGACTGTAATGCAAACAACTCATCATAGTATCAGTGATGGTTGGAGCGTCCCCCTTTTATTACAGCAGGTGCATGAGTACTACAATCAGCTTGTGGTAGGCATGCAGGTGCAAATAAAGGTCGAGCGCGCATTTGTTAATGCTCAGCACTACTATATTAAAGCAAAAAGCGCTGCTTTAGATCATTGGAAAAAAGCTAAAGAGCAGTTTCAGGCCGCCAATGATCTTAATTTTTTATTAACCACAACAGTTGATTTAGCAGAGCTAAAAACCATTGTGGAGCCATGCTCGAGTGAGCTTAGTATTAATGGTGATTTATACAAGCAGTTAAAGCAAATGTGTCAAAATAAAGCAATAACATTGAATGTTGCCTTACAATTTGCCTGGCATAAATTATTACATATTTACAGCGGTGATGAGCAAACGATTGTCGGCACAACCGTCTCAGGTCGCGACCTTCCCGTTGACGGCATTGAAAGTAGTGTCGGATTATATATTAATACATTGCCGCTTACTGTTGATTGGGATAATAGCATCAGCGTCTCGGCAATCTTAAATAATATCCAAAAAAGTATCGCAGAGCTTAACAGTTACAGTAATGTCTGTTTGGCCGATTTACAAGCAAATGGGCAGCGATTGTTTCATAGCCTGTTTGTTTTTGAAAATTATCCGAGCCCTATGGATACAAATATATCAGGGATAGAAAATCATTTAACGTTTCGAGCAGCTATTGAGAAAACTGATTATCCTCTTTCAGTGACAGCCTATGAGAAAAATGAGAGCTTGGTTGTCAAGCTACATTATAGCGAAGAGTGGCTTCGTCAAAATCAAGCCAGGCGGTTATTAAATCAAATACAATTGATATTAGCCTCTATTGCTAAAAATACGGATCACTCGCATCAACAAATCTCTTTAATGGATGATTTAGAGCGCCACACGCTATTACATACTTGGAATGATACCGTAGCCACCTATCCAATGGATAAAACCATCGCGCAATTATTCGAGGAGCAGGTCGATAAGACTCCTGATAATATTGCCCTGGTATTTGCAGAGCAGCAGTTTACCTATAGTCAGTTAAATCAGAAAGCTAATCAGTTGGCTCATGCTATTCGAGCGCATTATCAACAAAATTTTCCTCAAGGTATTAAGGCCGATACATTGATTGGCTTATATCTGGATCGAAGTTTAGATATGGTAATAAGTATTCTTGGAGTGCTTAAAGCAGGCGGCGTTTATGTGCCGATATCACCAGAATATCCACAGCTGCGAGTGCGCTTTATGCTTGAGGATACACAAACGTCTCTTATTATTACTCAGGCACATTATAAGAAGCAATTAAACAAGTGGACTGCAAAACTCGATATTACGCCTACATTGTTAGCCCTCGATGATGTGAGTGATGATAACTCAACGGTTAATTTAGCAGCAATTAATGGACCGAAAGACTTGGCTTATATCATCTATACGTCCGGGACAACAGGCACCCCAAAAGGTGTGATGATAGAACAATGTTCAGTATATAACTTAATTTTTAGTCAAACATCTTGCATGAATTTTGATGAAAGTGATGCCATTCTTTGGCTCGCTGATTATATTTTCGATGCATCTGTTGAGCAGTTATTTTTATCATTGCTCAATGGCGCCGTGCTACATATTCCGAGCCGAATGGATATTTTGGATGTCGGTATTATTAAGCAAAAAATTGTAGCGTTACGTATTACCCATTTGAATTATACCTCTAAATACTTAAACGCATTAGGCGCATTAGAAGAGCCACATTATTTAAAAAGAGTCATGTCCGCAGGGGAGAGTATTTCTGCAGAATTGGCCGCCTGTTGGGGTAATCTATTGATAAACGCTTATGGACCGACAGAATCGACTGTTATTTCCATACAAGCGACTCAATATGGTCAAGATGGCGTGCTTAACAGTATTGGTCACCCGATAAATAACACTCAAGTTTATGTGTTAAATGAGCAACAAAACATTGTCCCGATAGGCGTCACTGGCGAGCTTTATATAGGAGGAGCAGGACTTGCGCGAGGTTATCTTAATCAGGATGAGTTAACTGGTGAGCGCTTTATTGATAATCCATTTGCCACAATTGATGACAAAGCTAAAGGTTATGTCAGGCTTTATAAAACTGGGGATCTGGTTCGCTGGGGGCATGATGGTAACTTAGAATATTTAGGGCGTAATGATTGTCAGGTTAAAATACGCGGTTATCGTATTGAACTCGGTGAGATTGAAAGCGCATTAAGCGCATTAAAAGACGTTAAACAAGCAGTGGTTGTTGATCTTGAAAATGATGGCAATAAATATCTAGCTGCTTATTTAATAAAATCTTCTGGCATGGGAATTGATATTGATATTGATATTGAAATTGATATTGAGGCATGTCGCGATAGCTTATTTCTTAAACTGCCAGATTATATGGTGCCTGCTACTTTCACCGTGCTCGATAGCATTCCACTAACTATTAATGGGAAACTTGACAGACACGCGCTGCCAACACCAGAATTTATAAGTACTGATAAATATGTAGCCCCGCGAAATGAGCTTGAAGAGCAGCTTTGTAATATTTGGCAAGAAGTATTGAGCGTTAAAAAAGTAGGTATTGATGATAACTTTTTCCGCATCGGTGGCGATTCTATAGTAAGTATTGGGCTGGTCTCTAAAATGCGCAGAGAAGGCTTTAGCTTACAAGTGAAAGCTATTTTTGATGCACCAACCGTGGCTCAGTTGGGCTGTTTGTTAAACGCGCCGGCAACTTGCATAAAAATTAAAACTGAGCAGGGCGTGTTAACAGGCACTTTTGATTTATTACCAATACAATCCTGGTTTTTTGCGCAAAAACTAGCAAATCCTCAGCACTTTAACCAGGCTTTTATAATTAAAATTCCAGGGATGATAAAATACACGGAAATTGAAAAAGCATTGCAGGTATTAACTGACCAGCACGATATGTTGCGCTGCGTATTTTTAGAAAAAGGATCTTCAAAAACAAAGAGTTACCAGCAGCAATACCGCGATAATATAGATGGCATGTGTGAGCCTTTATACGCACTAAATATAGCGGATTTAAATTCTGAGGAGCTAGATGAAAAGCTTACGCAATTACAAAGTAACTTTAATTATATTAACGGCCCAACATGGCAGGCAGTACACTTAACCGGTTATCCCGATGGTAGAGCTCGTTTATTTTTTGCCTTCCATCATTTAATTATCGATGTCGTGTCATGGCGGATCATTGCTCAAGATATTAAACAGCTATTAACAAAGCCATTACTATCAAAACAAGCATTAACAAAACAAGCACTAACAAAACAAGGACTAACAAAACAAGCATTAACAAAACAAGCACTTGCACCTAAAGGCAGTAGTTATCGTCAATGGATAAGAGCCGTGCAACATTATGCGTTAAATCATCAAGATGAGCGGGAATATTGGCAAGGCGTCTGTGCAGATCAGGCGGGCTTACCAGCTTTAGGCACGGTTGCATATCATACAGTTAGCCTATCAGTAGAGCAAACAGATGTTTTATTACATCAAGCAAATCTTGGTTTTCATACGCAAATTAATGATTTATTACTTAGCGCTCTGGCAATTAGCCTTTTTGAAGTGCTTGGCAGTGATGTTAATCATGTGACACTTGAAGGCCATGGCCGAGGAGTTATCGATGCAACACTTGATGTGAGTAATACTGTTGGTTGGTTTACCAGCGCGTATCCGGTCAGGCTTGAAGTCCAGCAAACAATATCTGAGACCATCATTCAAACTAAGGAGATGTTAAGAGTTATTGCAAACAAAGGGATTGGTTATGGAGCTCTGCATCAACAACAAGCATTTACTATGAGCATGCCTAAAATAAGATTTAATTATTTAGGTCAATTAGGCGCGCAAAGTGACAATGAGGAAAGCTCGACTTGGCAGATTAGTCAAGAAGATGCAGGTCAGATGATAGCAAGTGACAACACCGATCACTTACTAGTTAATATTAATGGAGCAGTCCAAAATGGTATATTAGAGTTTAATATTGCCTCACGGTTATCAAGTATATTAACAGATGCATTTGAGGAGCACTTTCAAAGCGCTTTAGTTGAAGTTATTGAGCAAGCAGCGATCAAGGCAAAAAGTGGTGGTCTCAACACGTTAAGCGACTTAAAAGAAATATATTTGATCGTGAATGAAACAGCAAATGAGGCTCCTATTTTTTTTCTACCGCCAGGAGGAGGAGGAGCTGAAAGTTATTTAAATAATATAATCCCCAGATTAAAAGACAAAAAAATAATTCTATTTAATAACCTATACCATGAAAGCTGTTTAAAAAATGAGAATGCTCAAAATTATTATACTTATCAAACACTCGCCACTCAATACATTAAATATATTAAGAAGATACAGCCTGTTGGGCCTTATGAATTATTTGGTTGGAGTTTTGGTGGTGTGTTAGCTTTTGAAATAGCACGGCAACTGGAAAATAATGGCGATAAGATTGCAAAAATAATTTTAATTGATCCGAACTTTCAGAATAAGGAAGCCATGAAAGATTTAGAGCAATATTGGCCGCTATTAAAAGAAAAACACACACAATATATGCTTCATTACCAGTCTCAATGTAACCATGGTAAATATATAACAAGCGCACCGATATTTTTATTTAAATTTTTAAAAGTTGATAAAATAAAGTTAGAATATGTAGCTAAAAATACAGATGAAAAATTATTAAGTCAATTTAATGAGGCCCTTGCTTGTTTTCATAATACAACAATCGATAATCACATTAATGATTATGTGGATTGTAGTGCAATCAAAATAATACAATTAACCAGCACCCATAATACATGGATCGACAGTAGTGAAGATGTAGATTTGGTGACAAAAGTTATCATTCCAACAAAAAAAAAGTTTTAATAAAAATGATATAAATAAAAAATGATTGCTTTTTTTTATGTGCTAAGTATTATCAATGGCATTCGAAGCTAATACTGTCTTATTAATAAATAAAAAATTGTGGCTGTTAAACAAAGAAAAAAAGTTAAGAAAAGTGATAAATGCTTGCGTACCATGGCCAATGAGAGATATAAAAATAGGCAGCAGGCCATTTTAAAAAGAATTTGACACAATACTATTTTATTAAGCGCCCCTAAAAAAACTTATTTCGCATTATCACCTTACCAATGATCAAAGTTTATCGTCCAAGCTATTTCTTTTGACTAAAAAGTCAATGACTCATATTGCATTGGATAAATTTAATAAATATCAAATAAAATAGGTCGAGAATGTCAAAAAAATCATTAACAAAAGAGCAAAATAATACTTTAAAGACCACAACTATTTCAAGAGAAGATCGTCATACACTTTTGCGCAGTTGCAATGATACTGATGCGCCTTACCCAATGGATAAAACCATAACGCAATTATTCGAAGCGCAGGTCGATAAAACACCGAATAATATCGCCTTGGTATTTGCAGAGCAGAAGCTTACCTATGGTCAATTAAATGAAAAAGCTAATCAATTAGCCCATGCTATTCGAGCGCATTATCAAAATAATAACTCGAAAGGTATTAAGCCCGATACGCTGATTGGCTTATATCTAGATCGAAGTTTAGAAATGGTAATAAGTATTCTTGGAGTGCTTAAAGCAGGTGGCGCTTACGTGCCGATATCGCCAGAATATCCACAGCTGCGAGCGCAATATATATTGGACGATACACAAACATCATTGATTATTACCCAGCCACATTATAAACAGCAATTAAACAAGTTGATTACAAAATTCGACCTTGCGGCTGAGCTGTTAGCTCTCGATGATGTGAGTCAAGCAACCCCAACAGCTAATTTAATCTCGATAAACACATCAAAAGACCTAGCTTATGTTATGCATACCTCTGCTAGAACAGGTCAACCCAAAGGCGTCATGGTGGAGCACAAAAATGTTGTTAATTATTCATATGCGTTGACAGAACATGTTGGAGACTTCTTTAATCGAGTAGATTTTTCAGCAAATTATTGTTTTGATTTTTCTATTACAACCATCTTGTGTCCAGTATTAGTTGGGCGCTGTATTTATATTTTTGGCAAAGATATATCCAATATTGAAGCTTATTTACAACATATTAAGACAAATAAAATTGATTTTATTAAAGCCATACCAAGTATTGCATCTGTAATTTTCGCAAACACAGAGCTTAAAGTAAAAACACTTTTATTGGCTGGTGAAATATTATCTAAGCAATGTGTTGCACAGTTATCAAACAATGTTGATGTTATTTATGATGAATACGGCCCTACAGAGTCCACCGTAGGCGCATGTATTGCTAATATATATCCGTCAACATCAAAGGGAATTGCTAAATCTTATCCTAATATTAAGTTATATAATTTATCAGCTTCATTGACCATACTTCCAATCGGCGCCACAGGCGAGCTTTATATTGGAGGAGCAGGACTTGCAAGGGGCTATCTTAATCAACCTGAGTTAACTAGTGAGCGCTTTATTGATAACCCATTTGCCACAATTGATGATAAAGCTAAAGGTTATGACAGGCTTTATAAAACCGGCGATCTGGTACGCTTGCTCCTTGACGGTAATTTAGAGTATTTAGGTCGCAATGATTGTCAGGTTAAAATACGCGGTTATCGTATTGAACTAGGTGAGATTGAAAGTGCATTAATAGCATTAAAATGCGTTAAACAAGCCGTAGTTGTTGACCTTGAAAAGGATGGTCATAAATACTTAGCAGCCTATTTAATAAAAGCTTCTGGCATTCCAATTGATATTGATAAATGCCGAGATAGCCTAGCGCTTAAACTGCCAGATTATATGCTGCCTGCTACCTTCACTGTGCTCGATAGCATTCCATTAACCATTAACGGTAAACTTGACAGAAACTCTCTGCCAACACCAGAGTTTGTTAATGCTGATAAATATGTTGCCCCGCGAAATGAGCTTGAAGAGCAGCTTTGTAATATTTGGCAAGAAGTATTGAGCGTTAAAAAAGTTGGTATTGATGATAACTTTTATCAACTTGGTGGTAACTCTATCACAGCGATTCGACTTAGTGCTGCTTGCCGCCAGCAATTCAAGATAGATATTCCGCTTGCCTTGTTATTTGCAAAGAAAACAATTAAGCGCTTAGCACCTTGTATCAATAAACTTCAGATGCGGATTAAAGCCAATGTAGGATTAACACAATACCCATTATCCTTTGCCCAAGAGCGACTGTTATTTATCGAAAATTTTGAACAAGGATCAAATCTCTATCATATTCCTTATTTTGTGCAATTAGCAGATGATGCCAATTTAGGCGCATTAACAGCGTCTTTTAATGTTGTTATTCACCGTCATCCTGTATTTAACAGTGTTTATCGTACCGATCAGCACCATCTAGCTTACCAGGTACAGCTCGGTGGTGATATCCCAATCCATATGCATGTATTAACCGAGAGTCAGGAATTATTAGCCGTGGTTAAAAAAGAGATATCACGACCTTTTGATTTAACTACTGAGCCAAGTCTTCGCTTGCATTGTTATGAAAAAAATGCTCGCCAATATTTACTGATATTATGCCACCATATTGCTTTTGATGGCTTATCCTGGAAAATATTTATTAATGAATTATCACAAGCGTATCAAGCCTTGTGCCAAGGAGCGGCTGTAGAGCTCCCCCATCTAGATATCAGTTATGGTGATTATGTGCTCTGGCAACGCAGCTATCTGCAAGGAGAAAATCTGACCAAGTTATTAGATTTTTGGCAAACGCAATTATCAGGGTATGAGCAGTTACAATTACCAACCGATTATTCTCGACCTATTAAAAGTGATCATGAAGGGGGAAGTATCGATATTGAGCTAGATGCCCGTTTATCTGAGCAATTACGAAAGCTTGCCAAAGTGCAAAAAACAACACTTTATACCGTGTTGCTAAGTGGTTTTTATATTACTTTATCGGCAATGAGCGGGCAAACAGATATCTTACTAGGCACTGCCGTCGCCAATCGAAAACAGGTGCAAACACGCTCATTAATAGGCTGTTTTGTCAATACCTTGGTAATGCGAGCAGGTGTTCAAGCAACAATGACAATTGAGGAATTTATTAGACAAGTGCATGGCATTGTAAGACAAGCATTAGCTCATCAAGCGTTGCCATTTGAGCGTTTAGTGGATGCGTTAAAGGTTGAACGAGATCCATCTCGTCACCCTATTTTTCAAGTTATGCTTAGTGTCAAAAGCTTTACGCAGAGCCACGAGAAGAATATACACATCCCTTTTAAATCGATTTCTAGGGAAGATTCAAAAAAATTGTATACGCGAGCACCATTTGATTTGAATTTGAATCTAAATACCAGCCAACCGACCATTAATGGTGATTTTAATTATGCGCTGAGTTTGTTTAATGAAAAGACTATAAATCGTATATCAGGGTTATATCAACGGGTATTAGTGGCTATGGTTGCAAATCAACAGCTCGCTATAGGTGAAATATCATTATTGTCAGATTTTGATCGCCATACACTTTTACATACTTGGAATGATACGACTGCATCCTACCCAATGGATAAAACCATCGCGCAATTATTCGAGGAGCAGGTAGATAAAAAGCCTGATAATATTGCCCTGGTATTTGCAAAGGAGTCTCTTACCTATCGTCAGTTAAATCAGCGAGCTAATCAATTAGCTTATGCTATTCGAGCGCATTATCAAAATAATAACTCTCAAGATATTAAGCCCGATACGCTGATTGGCTTATATCTGGATCGAAGTTTAGAAATGGTGATAAGCATTATTGCAGTGCTTAAAGCAGGTGGCGCTTATGTGCCTATATCACCAGAATATTCTAAGCTGCGAGTGCAGTTTATGTTTGAGGATACACAAACCTCGCTGATTATTACCCAGCAGCATTATAAGCCGCAATTAAATAACTGGATCGGTGCACTAGATATGACGGCCACGCTGTTAGCCATCGATGATGTAAGTGATGATAACCCAACGGCTAATTTAGCAGCAATTAGTACATCAAAAGACTTAGCCTATGTTATTTATACGTCGGGGACAACAGGCACCCCAAAAGGCGTTATGATTGAGCACAAGAATGTTGTTAATTATTTATATGCGTTGGCAGAACATGTTGGAGACTTATTTAATCGAGTAGATTTTTCAGCAAATTATTGTTTTGATCTTTCTATTACAACCAACTTATGTCCCTTATTGGTTGGGAGTTGTATTTATATTTTTGGCAAAAACATCTCTGACATTGAAAGTTATTTACAACACATTAGGGCAAATGAAATTGATTTTGTGAAAACAACACCAAGTCTTGCATCTGTAATTTTCGCAAACACAGAAATTAAAGTAAAAACACTTTTATTGGGTGGTGAAATCTTATCTAAGCAATGTGTTGCACAGTTATCAAACAATGTTGACGTTATTTATGATGAATACGGCCCTACAGAATCCACCGTAGGCGCATTGATTGCGAATGTACTTCCTTTAATGTCCAAGGGGATTGGTAAATCTTATTCTAATATCAAGTTATATAATTTATCACCATCATTAACCCTACTTCCGATAGGCACGCCAGGAGAGCTTTATATCGGTGGTGCTGGCCTTGCAAGAGGTTATCTCAATCAACATGAGTTAACCAATGAACGTTTTATTGATAACCCATTTGCCACACCTGATGATAAAGCTAAAGGTTATGACAGGCTTTATAAAACTGGGGATCTGGTACGCTTGGACCAAAATGGTAACTTAGAATATTTAGGGCGTAATGATTGTCAGGTTAAAATACGCGGTTATCGTATTGAACTCGGTGAGATTGAAAGTGCATTAAGCGCATTAAAAGACGTTAAACAAGCAGTGGTTGTTGACCTTGAAAAGGATGGTCATAAATATCTAGCTGCCTATTTAATAAAAGCTTCCGGCATGGGAATTGATCTTGATATTGATATTGATATTGATATTGATATTGAGGCATGTCGCGATAGCCTAGCGCTCAAACTGCCAGATTATATGCTGCCGGTCTCCTTTACCGTGCTCGATAGCATTCCATTAACCATTAACGGGAAACTTGACAGACGCGCGCTGCCAGCACCAGACTTTGTCAGTGCTGATAAATATGTTGCCCCGCGAAATGATCTTGAAGAGCAGCTTTGTAATATTTGGCAAGAAGTATTGAGCGTTAAAAGAGTGGGTATTGATGATAACTTTTTCCGTATTGGTGGCGATTCGATAGTAAGTATTGGGCTGGTCTCCAAAATGCGCAGCGAAGGCTTTAGCTTACAAGTGAAAGATATTTTTGATGCGCCAACCGTTGCCCAAGTGAGCCGTTTGTTAAACGAGCAACAAACTTGCTTAAAGATTAAAACTGAGCATGGCGTGTTAACAGGCGCTTTTGATTTATTACCAATACAATCTTGGTTTTTTGCGCAAAAACTAGCAAATCCTCAGCACTTTAACCAGGCTTTTATAATTAAAATTCCAGGGGAAATCAAATACGCTGAAATTGAAAACTCATTGCAGGCATTAACTGACCAGCACGATATGCTGCGCTGCGTATTTTTAAAAAAAGCATCTTCAAAAACAAAGAGTTACCAGCAACAATACCGCGACAATATAGATGGCATGTGTGAGCCTTTATACGCATTAAATATAGCTGGTTTAAATTCTGAAGAGCTTGATGAAAAGCTTACACAACTACAAAGTAACTTTAATTATATTAACGGTCCAACATGGCAGGCAGCGCACTTAACTGGTCATATCGATGGTAGAGCACGTTTATTTTTTGCCTTCCATCATTTAATTATCGATGTCGTGTCATGGCGAATAATTGCCCAAGATATTAAGCAACTATTAACAAAGCAACTATTAACAAAGCAACTACTAACAAAACAAGTATTAACAAAACAAGCACTTCCCCCTAAAGGCAGTAGTTATCGTCAATGGATAAGAGCCGTGCAGCATTATGCGTTAAATCATCAAGATGAGCGAGCATATTGGCAAGGCGTCTGTGCAGATCAGGAGGGCTTACCAGCTTTAGGCGCGGTGGCATATCATAAAGTGAGCTTATCAGTGCACCAAACAGATGTTTTATTACATCAAGCGAATCTTGGTTTTCATACGCAAATTAATGATTTATTACTTAGCGCCTTGGCAATTAGCCTTTTTGAAGTGCTTGGCAGTGATGTTAATCATGTGACACTTGAAGGCCATGGCCGGGAAGTCATCGATGAAACACTAGATGTGAGCAATACTGTTGGTTGGTTTACCAGCATGTACCCGGTTAGGCTTAAGGCACATAAAACAATATCTGCGACCATAATTCACACCAAGGAGATGTTAAGAGTTATTCCAAACAAAGGGATTAGTTATGGCGCTCTGCATCAACAACAAGCATTTGCTATGAGCCTGCCTAAAATAAGCTTTAATTATTTAGGTCAATTAGGCGCGCAAAGTGACAATGAAGAAAGCTCTACTTGGCAGATTAGCCAAGAAGATGCAGGTGAGATGATAGCAAGTGACAACACTGATCACTTATTAGTTAATATTAATGGCGTGGTTCAAGCTGGTATATTAACGTTTAATATTGCCTCACGGTTATCAAGTGTATTAACAAAGGAATTTGAGGCGCACTTTCATAGCGCTTTAGTTGAGGTTATTGAGCAAGCAGCTCTTAAAGCAAAAAGTGGCGGAGTTAACACGCCCAGTGATTACGCTGTTAAAGGGCTATCCATTGACCATTTAGACTTTCTTGAGCGCCGCCTCACTACCAATAAAATTGTAGAGATTTTCCCTGCAAATAGTTTGCAGCAAGGCTTTATCTCACACGCGCTGCATTACCCAGAAGATGATGCTTATCGTGTGCAATTATTATTAGACTATAATGAAGCGCTTGATATAGATTGTTACCAGCAAGCGTGGTGCTTAGCTTCACAGCGCTACCCTGCGCTGCGAGCTTGTTTTGATTGGCGTGATGGTCTTGTGCAGATCATAACGGCAGATTCGAGTATTAACCTTGATAATTTTACCATCAAGGATATCAGTCATCTACCACAAGCTGCTCGCGCGCAAGAGATCATTAAAATTCAACAGCTCGATAGGAAAGTTACTTTTGATCTATCTACGCCTGGCTTAATGCGCTTTACCGTGATAAAACAACATGCAAATTTGGTGACTGTAATGCAAACAACTCATCATAGTATCAGTGATGGTTGGAGCGGCCCCATTTTATTACAGCAGGTGCATGAGTACTACAATCAGCTTGTGGTAGGCATGCAGGTGCAAATAAAGGTTGATCGCGCGTTTGTTAATGCTCAGCACTACTATATTAAAGCAAAAAGCGCTGCTTTAGATCATTGGAAAAAAGCTAAAGAGCGGTTTCAGGCCGCCAATGATCTTAATTTTTTATTCACCACGGCAGTTGATTTAGCAGAGCTAAAAACCATTGCAGAGCCATGCGCGAGTGAGCTTATTATTAAGGGTGATTTATACAAGCAATTAAAACAAATGTGTCAAAATCAGGCAATAACCTTAAATGTTGCCGTGCAATTTGCTTGGCATAAATTATTACATATTTACAGCGGTGATGAGCAAACGATTGTCGGCACAACCGTCTCAGGTCGCGACCTTCCCGTTGACGGCATTGAAAATAGTGTCGGATTATATATTAATACATTGCCACTTACTGTTGATTGGGATAATAGCATCAGCGTCTCGGCAATCTTAAACAATATCCAAAAAAGTATCGCAGAGCTTAACAGTTACAGTCATGTCTGTTTGGCCGATTTACAAGCAAATGGGCAGCGATTGTTTCATAGCCTGTTTGTTTTTGAAAATTATCCGAGCCCTATTGATACAAATACATCAGGGATAGAAAATCATTTAACGTTTCGAGCAGCTATTGAGAAAACTGATTATCCTCTTTCAGTGACGGCCTATGAGAAAAATGAAAGCTTGGTTGTCAAGCTACATTATAGCGATGAATGGCTTCGTCAAAATCAAGCCAGGAGGTTATTAAATCAAATACAATTAATATTAGCCTCTATTGCTAAAAATACGGATCACTCGCATCAACAAATCTCTTTAATGGATGATTTAGAGCGCCACACGCTTGTACATACTTGGAATGATACCGATGCGCCTTACCCAATGGATAAAACTCTAACGCAATTATTCGAGGAGCAGGTCGATAAAACTCCTGATAATGTCGCCCTAGTATTTGAGGAGGAGTCTCTTACCTATCGTCAATTAAATGAAATCGCTAACCAGTTAGCTCATGCTATTCGAGCGCATTATCAAAAGAATAACTCTCAAGGTATTCAGGCTGATACATTGATTGGCTTATATCTGGATCGAAGTTTAGAAATGGTAATAAGTATTCTTGGCGCGGTTAAAGCAGGCGGCGCTTATGTGCCGATATCGCCAGAATATCCACAGCTGCGAGTGCAATATATATTGAACGATACACAAACTTCACTTGTAATTACCCAGCAGCATTATAAGCGGCAATTAAATAAGTGGACTGCAAAACTCGACCTTGTGCCAAATCTTTTAGCCATAGATGATGTAAGTGATGATAACCCAACGGCTAATTTAGCAGCAATTAATGGACCGAAAGACTTAGCTTATGTCATCTATACGTCAGGGACAACAGGCAAGCCAAAAGGCGTTATGATTGAACATCTGGGAGTATCTAACTTAATTATTAGTCAAACATCTTGCATAAATTTTGATGAAAGTGATGCCATTCTTTGGTTAGCTGATTATATTTTCGATGCCTCTGTTGAGCAGTTATTTTTATCATTGCTCAATGGCGCCATGCTACATATTCCAACCAAGTCAGATATTAAAGATGTAGGGGTTATTAAGCATAAAATTGTAGCGTTATCCATTACTTATTTGCATGCCACCCCTCAATACTTAAACGCATTAGGCGCATTAGAAGAGTCACATTATTTAAAAAGAGTCATGTCTGGAGGGGAGCGTATTTCTGCAAAATTAGTCGCCTGTTGGGGGGCGCTATTGACAAACGCTTATGGACCGACAGAATCGACTGTTATTTCCATACAAGCGACTCAATATGGTCAAGATGGCGTGCTTAACAGTATTGGTCACCCGATAAATAACACCCATGCTTATGTGTTAAATCAGCAACAAAACATTGTCCCGATAGGCTCCCCAGGCGAGCTTTATATTGGTGGAGCAGGACTTGCGCGAGGTTATCTTAATCAACCTGAGTTAACTGGTGAGCGCTTTATTGAGAACCCGTTTGCCACACCTGATGAGAAAGCTAAAGGCTATAACAGGCTTTATAAAACTGGCGATCTGGTTCGCTGGCGCTCTGATGGTAACTTAGAGTATTTAGGGCGTAATGATTGTCAGGTTAAAATACGCGGTTATCGTATTGAACTCGGTGAGATTGAAAGTGCATTAAGCTCATTAAAAGACGTTAAACAAGCAGTGGTTGTTGACTTTGAAAAGGATGGTCATAAATACTTAGCTGCTTATTTAATAAAAGCTTCTGGCATGGTAAGTGAAATTGAAATTGATATTGATATTGAGGCATGTCGCGATAGCTTATCTCTTAAACTGCCAGATTATATGCTGCCTGCTACTTTCACCGTGCTCGATAGCATTCCATTAACCATTAACGGGAAACTTGACAGACGCGCGCTGCCAACACCAGAGTTTGTCAGTGCGGATAATTATGTTGCCCCGCGAAATGAGCTTGAAGAGCTGCTTTGTGATATTTGGCAAGAAGTGTTGAGCGTTACAAAAGTGGGTATTGCTGATAACTTTTACCAACTTGGTGGGAACTCTATCACAGCGATTCGACTGACCGCTGCTTGCCGCCAGCAATTCAAGATAGATATTCCGCTTGCCTTGTTATTTGAGAAGAAAACAATTGAGGCATTGTCAGGTTGTTTAGATAAACTGCAGATGTTGGTTATTGCTCATGTAGAGCGAGATCAATATCCATTATCTTTTGCTCAAGAGCGATTGTTATTTATCGAAAATTTTGAACAAGGATCAAATGCATATCATATCCCTTATTTTGTGCAATTAGCAGATGATGTCAATCTAAGCGCATTAACAGCGGCTTTTAATGTTGTTATTCACCGTCATCCAGTGCTTAACAGTGTTTATCGTCGTGATGAGCAAAATAAAGCTTACCAGGTACAGCTCGGTGTTGATATATCAATGCATATGCATGCATTAAACGACAGTCATGAATTATTAGCAGAGCTTAAAAAAGAGATATCACGCCCTTTTGATTTAACTACTGAGCCAAGTATTCGTCTGCATTGTTATGAGAAAAATGCTCGCCATTATTTACTGATGTTATTCCACCATATCGGCTTTGATGGCTGGTCTACTAACATATTTATGGACGAATTAGAGCAAGCGTATCGCGGCTTGTGTCAAGGAGTGGCGGAAATTCTCCCTAATCTGGATATCAGTTATGGAGATTATGCTCTCTGGCAATCTACTTATCTGCAAGGAGAAAATCTGACCAAGTTATTAGATTTTTGGCAGCAGCAATTATCAGGGTATGAGCAGCTGCAATTACCGACCGATTATCCTCGTCCTAAACAAATTAATTATCAGGGCAGAAATATAGATTTTCAATTAGATGCCCGTTTATCGGAGCAACTGCGATCGCTTGCCAAAGCTTGTGAGACAACACTCTATACCGTGCTGCTGAGCAGTTTTTATATCAGCCTATCAGCAATGAGCGGTCAAACCGATGTATTACTTGGCACTCCATCTGATAATCGAGATCATGCGCAAACGCAATCATTAATCGGCTTTTTTGTAAATACCTTGGTGCTGCGAGCTGATGTTCAAGCAGCAATGACAATTGAGGAATTTATTACCCAAGTGCATGGAATTGTAAGGCAAGCCAAGGCTTATCAAGAGCTTCCCTTTGAGCGCTTAGTGGATGTGTTAAATGTTGAGCGCGACGCCTCTCGTCACCCTATTTTTCAAGTGATGTTTGCCATTGAATCTTCCGAGACGAGTTACCAGAGCAATAATGGCCTGCCGTTTATGCCATCAGAGTTTGCAAGCTCAGATGATTTGTATCGCCTTGCAAAGTTTGATTTGAGTTTGCTTGTAGATGTCAGTCAACCAGTTATTAAGGGCTCTTTTAACTATGCACTGAGTTTGTTTAATGAAGAGACGATCAAACGCATATCAGAAATCTATCACCAAGTATTAGTGGCTGTTGTTGCAAATCAACAGCTCCCAATCGGTGACATATCATTATTGTCAAAAATCGATAGGCATACTCTTTTACATACTTGGAATGATACGACTGCATCCTACCCAATGGATAAAACCATCGCGCAATTATTCGAGGTGCAGGTCGATAAAACCCCTGATAATGTCGCCTTAGTGTTTGAAGGTGAAGAATTAACCTATAGTCAGCTAAATAATAAAGCAAACCAATTAGCTCATGCTATTCGAGCGCATTATCAAAATAATAACTCTCAATGTATTAAGCCCGATACGCTGATTGGCTTATATCTGGATCGAAGTTTAGAAATGGTAATAAGTATTCTTGGCGTGCTTAAAGCCGGCGGCGCTTATGTGCCAATATCGCCAGAATATCCACAGCTGAGAGTGCAGTTTATGTTGGACGATACACAAACTTCACTTGTAATTACTCCGCCACATTACAAGCGGCAACTAAATAATTGGATCGGTGCACTCGATATTACGCCTATGCTGTTAGCCATCGATGATGTAAGTGATGATAACCCAACTGCTAATTTAGCAGCAATTAATGGACCGAAAGACTTGGCTTATGTGATTTATACCTCTGGGACAACAGGCACTCCCAAAGGCGTTATGATTGAGCATCTTGGTGTTACTAACTTAATTTTTAGTCAAATCTCTTCCCTTGATTTCAAGCAAGATGAATCAGTACTCTGGTTAGCGGACTATATTTTCGATGCATCTGTTGAGCAGTTATTTTTATCATTGTTCAATGGCGCTGTGCTACATATTCCGAGCCGAATGGAAATTCTGGATATCGGCATTATTAGCCAAAAAATTGTTCAGTCAGGTATTACCCATTTGCATTCCACTCCTCAATACTTAAACGCATTAGGCGCACTAGAAGAGCCACATTATTTAAATAGAGTGATTTCTGGCGCGGAGGCTATTTCTAAAGAATTAGTTTCAATTTGGGGGCCAATATTAATAAACTCTTATGGACCGACTGAATCAACCGTTACTTCCATACAAGCGACTCAATATGGTCAAGATGGCGTGCTTAACAATATTGGGCGCCCGATAAATAACACCCAAATTTATGTGTTAAATCAGCAAAAAAACATTGTCCCAATAGGCGCCCCTGGAGAGCTTTATATCGGAGGTGTAGGGCTTGCAAGGGGTTATCTCAATCAGTCTGAGTTAACTGGTGAGCGTTTTATTGATAACCCAT
Source organism: uncultured Psychromonas sp. (assembly GCA_963682165.1). Lineage (GTDB taxonomy): Bacteria > Pseudomonadota > Gammaproteobacteria > Enterobacterales > Psychromonadaceae > Psychromonas. The sequence goes on from OY821666.1 coordinate 1,547,918, forward strand.
TTGCCACACCGGATGACAAAGCTAAAGGTTATGACAGGCTTTATAAAACTGGCGATCTGGTACGCTGGGCCCATGATGGTAATTTAGAGTATTTAGGGCGTAATGATTGTCAGGTTAAAATACGCGGTTATCGTATTGAACTAGGTGAGATTGAAAGTGCATTAAGCGCATTAAAAGACGTTAAACAAGCAGTGGTTGTTGACTTTGAAAAGGATGGTCATAAATATCTAGCTGCCTATTTAATAAAAGCTTCCAGCATGGTAAGTGATATTGATATTGATATTGATATTGATAAATGCCGCGATAGCTTAGCGCTTAAACTGCCAGACTATATGCTGCCTGCTACCTTCACCGTGCTCGATAGTATTCCACTAACCATAAACGGGAAACTTGACAGACGCGCGCTACCACCACCATATTTTGTCAGTGCTGACAAATATGTTGCCCCGCGAAATGAGCTTGAAGAGCAACTTTGTAATATTTGGCAAGAAGTGTTGGGGGTTAAAAAAGTGGGTATTGATGATAACTTTTTTCGCATTGGTGGCGATTCGATAGTAAGTATTGGGCTGGTCTCTAAAATGCGCAGAGAAGGCTTTAGCTTACAAGTGAAAGATATTTTTGATGCACCAACCGTGGCTCAGTTGGGCTGTTTGTTAAACGCGCCGGCAACTTGCATAAAAATTAAAACTGAGCAGGGCGTGTTAACAGGAACTTTTGATTTATTACCAATACAAGACTCATTTTTTGCGCAAAAACTAGCAAAGCCTTACCACTTTAACCAGGCTTTTATAATTAAAATTCCAGGGGAAATCAAATACGCTGAAATTGAACAAGCACTGCAGGCATTAACTGACCAGCACGATATGCTGCGCTGCGTATTTTTAGAAAAAGAATCTTCAAAAACAACTAGTTACCAACAACAGTATCGCGATAATATAGATGGCATGTGTGAGCCTTTATACGCATTAAATATAGCGGATTTAAATTCTGAAGAGCTTGATGAAAAGCTTACGCAATTACAAAGTAACTTTAATTATATTAACGGCCCAACATGGCAGGCAGCGCACTTAACTGGTCATATCGATGGTAGAGCACGTTTATTTTTTGCCTTCCATCACTTAATTATCGATGTCGTGTCATGGCGAATAATTGCCCAAGATATTAAGCAACTATTAACAAAGCAACTATTAACAAAGCAACTACTATCAAAACAAGCATTAACAAAACAAGCACTTCCCCCTAAAGGCAGTAGTTATCGTCAATGGATAAGAGCCGTGCAGCATTATGCGTTAAATCATCAAGATGAGCGAGCATATTGGCAAGGCGTCTGTGCAGATCAGGCTGGCTTACCAGCTTTAGGCACGGTGGCATATCATAAAGTGAGCCTATCGGAGCGACAAACAGATGTTTTATTACATCAAGCAAACCTTGGTTTTCATACGCAAATTAATGATTTATTACTTAGCGCCTTGGCAATTAGCCTCTTTGAGGTGCTTGGCAGTGATGTTAATCATGTGACACTTGAAGGCCACGGCCGGGAAGTTATCGATGAAACACTGGATGTGAGCAATACTGTTGGTTGGTTTACCAGCATGTATCCGGTTAGGCTTAAGGCCCAGCAAACAATATCTGCGACCATCATTCACACCAAGGAGATGTTAAGCGCGATTCCCAACAAAGGGATTGGTTATGGCGCGCTGCATAAGCAACAAGCATTTGCTATGAGCCTGCCTAAAATAAGTTTTAATTATTTAGGTCAATTAGGAGCGCAAAGTGATAATGAGGAAAGCTCGACTTGGCAGATTAGTCAAGAAGATGCAGGTCAGATGATAGCAAGTGACAACACTGATCACTTATTAGTTAATATTAATGGCGCAGTCCAAGCTGGTATATTAACGTTTAATATTGACTCACGGTTATCAAGTGTATTAACAAAGGAATTTGAGGCGCACTTTCATAGCGCTTTAGTTGAGGTTATTGAGCAAGCAGCTCTTAAAGCAAAAAGTGGCGGAGTTAACACGCCCAGTGATTACGCTGTTAAAGGGCTATCCATTGACCATTTAGACTTTCTTGAGCGCCGCCTCACTACCAATAAAATTGTAGAGATTTTCCATGCAAATAGTTTGCAGCAAGGCTTTATCTCACACGCGCTGCATTACCCAGAAGATGATGCTTATCGTGTGCAATTATTATTAGACTATAATGAAGCGCTTGATATAGATTGTTACCAGCAAGCGTGGTGCTTAGCCTCACAGAGCTACCCTGCGCTGCGAGCTTGTTTTGATTGGCGTGATGGTCTTGTGCAGATCATAACGGCAGATTCGAGTATTAACCTTGATAATTTTACCATCAAGGATATCAGTCATCTACCACAAGCTGCTCGCGCGCAAGAGATCATTAAAATTCAACAGCTCGATAGAAAAGTTCCTTTTGATCTATCGACACCTGGCTTAATGCGCTTTACCTTGATAAAACAACATGCAAAGTTGGTGACTGTAATGCAAACAACTCATCATAGTATCAGTGATGGTTGGAGCGGCCCCATTTTATTACAGCAAGTACATGAGTACTACAATCAGCTTGTGCTAGGCATGCAGGTGCAAATAAAGGTCGATCGTGCATTTGTTGATGCGCAGCAGTATTATAGCAAAGCAAAAAGCGCCGCGACAAAACACTGGAAAAAAGCTAAAGAGCGGTTTCAGGCCGCCAATGATCTTAATTTTTTATTCACCACGCCAGTTGATTTAGCGCAGCTAAAAACAATTGCAGAGCCATGCGCGAGTGAGCTTATTATTAAGGGTGATTTATACAAGCAGTTAAAGCAAATGTGTCGAAATCAAGCAATAACCTTAAATGTTGCCGTGCAATTTGCCTGGCATAAATTATTACATATTTATAGCGGTGATGAGCAAACGATTGTCGGCACAACAGTCTCAGGTCGCGACCTTCCCGTTGACGGTATTGAAAGTAGTGTCGGATTATATATTAATACATTGCCGCTTACGGTTGATTGGGATAATAGCGTCAGCGTCTCGGCAATCTTAAATAATATTCAAAAAAGTATAGCAGAGATTAACAGTTACAATAATGTATCTTTGGCAGATTTACAAGCAAATGGGCAGCGATTGTTTCATAGTCTGTTTGTTTTTGAAAATTATCCGAGCCCTATGGATACAAATACATCAGGGATAGAAAATCATTTAACGTTTCGAGTCGCTATTGAGAAAACTGATTATCCTCTTTCAGTGACGGCCTATGAGGAAAATGAGAGCTTGGTTGTCAAGCTACATTATAGCGAAGAGTGGCTTCGTCAAAATCAAGCCAGGCGGTTATTAAATCAAATACAATTGATATTAGCCTCTATTGCTAAAAATACGGATCACTCGCATCAACAAATCTCTTTAATGGATGATTTAGAGCGCCACACGCTATTACATACTTGGAATGATACGACTGCATCCTACCCAATGGATAAAACCATAACGCAATTATTCGAGGAGCAGGTCGATAAAAACCCTGATAATATTGCCCTGGTATTCGCAGAGCAGAAGCTTACCTATAGTCAGTTAAATCAGAAAGCTAATCAATTAGCTTATGCTATTCGAGCGCATTATCAAAAGAATAACTCTCAAGGTATTCAGGCTGATACATTGATTGGCTTATATCTGGATCGAAGTTTAGATATGGTAATAAGTATTCTTGGTGCGGTTAAAGCAGGCGGCGCTTATGTGCCAATATCACCAGAATATCCACAGTTGCGAGTGCAATATATATTGGGCGATACACAAACCTCGCTGATTATTACCCAGCCACATTATAAGCCGCAATTAAATAACTGGAGCGCAAAACTCGATATTACGCCTACGCTGTTAGCCCTTGATGATGTAAGTGATGAGAACCCAACTGCTAATTTAGCAGCAATTAATGGAGCGAAAGACTTAGCTTATGTTATTTATACGTCGGGGACAACAGGCACTCCGAAAGGGGTGTTGCAATTACATACAAATGTGGTGAGCTTATTCGAATCGACTGATAAATATTTTCAATTTACGCATAAGGATACATGGGTATTATTTCATGAATACACTTTTGATTTTAGTGTCTGGGAATTATGGGGCGCTTTACTCTATGGTGGACAGTTAATTATCCCCACAAAAAGTTTAACACAAGATACTTGTAAATTTGTACAGCTTTGCGTTAATTCACAGGTTACTATTTTAAACCAAACACCTGCAGCTTTTTACCTATTTATCGAGGAATCATTAAGCGCTGCTGCAAAGTTTCCTTGCCTGCGTAATGTGATTTTTGGAGGAGATAAACTTAATTTATCACTACTTAAACCTTGGTGGAATTGTTATGCGCAAGATGCGCCACTCCTTGTAAATATGTATGGAATTACTGAGACGACAGTACATGTTACTTATAAATCATTAAGCCCCAAAAATAATTTAAAAGCAGCAAATATAGGGAAACCCTTAAATGATTTAAAAGCATTTGTGCTAAATACACAAAAAAATCTTGTGCCGATAGGCGCCCCTGGTGAGCTTTATATCGGTGGTGCTGGCCTTGCAAGGGGTTATCTCAATCAGGCTGAGTTAACCCATGAGCGTTTTATTGATAACCCATTTGCCACAACTGATGATAAAGCTAAAGGTTATAACAGGCTTTATAAAACCAGCGATCTGGTTCGCTGGCGCGATGATGGTAACTTAGAGTATTTAGGGCGTAATGATTGTCAGGTTAAAATACGCGGTTATCGTATTGAACTAGGTGAGATTGAAAGTGCATTAAGCGCATTAAAAGATGTTAAACATGCAGTAGTTGTTGACCTTGAAAAGGATGGTCATAAATATCTAGCTGCCTATTTAATAAAAGCTTCCAGCATGGTAAGTGATATTGATATTGATATTGATATGCCGCGATAGCTTAGCGCTCAAACTGCCAGATTATATGCTGCCTGCTACCTTTACCGTGCTCGATAGTATTCCACTAACCATAAACGGGAAACTTGACAGACGCTCGCTACCACCACCATATTTTGTCAGTGCTGACAAATATGTTGCCCCGCGAAATGAGCTTGAAGAGCAACTTTGTAATATTTGGCAAGAAGTACTGGGGGTTAAAAAAGTTGGCATTGATGATAACTTTTTCCGCATCGGTGGCGATTCTATTATTGCAATACGAGTAATAGCTAAAATGAAATTGTTAGGGAAGTCTTTTTTTGTAGCAGATCTATTTTCTTATCCTACAGTCGCTGGCGTTTTATCTAAAGCAATTTTGACCACATCAAAAGTTAAATATATCCCATTTTCATTGTTAAAGTCGCCACAGTTAAAAAGAATTGCGGGCTTAGGCTATGTAAATCTTGTTGATGCATATCCTGCCACCTATTTGCAGATGGGAATGCTACTAGAATCATCACGTAGTATAGGCACTTATCATGATGTATTTCACTATCAGATCAGAGGGAAACTTGATGCCGCGTTACTCACTAAATTATTGCAAGGCCTTGTTAATCGGCACGAAGCATTAAGGACCACTTTCATCGATGATCAGCTATCAGGGTATATTGCACTGGTACTGCCTCATTTAGAAGTCGACATTGATTTTTATCACGCTGATAATTCAAGCCGCAGTCTTGTTGAACGTGAACATCAGAAATCGTTTTCGGCTGTTTCTGGCGCTTTATCTCGGTTTATTATTAGTGATGTTCAGGCAAAATATTTTCGTCTTACTTTTTCATTTCATCATGCAATTATGGATGGTTGGAGTGTAGCTTCCATGATGTCTGAATTATGCAGAGCGTATGTTAAAAAATCAAAAAACCTTGTTATGACGCATTCCATGCCATTGTATGGAGAATTTGCTCGTAACGAAAGATTCGCTTGTAGCAACGCAAATATTCAAACATTTTGGGTAGATTATTTAGCAAGTTATGAGGAGCCTAACGTATCTTTTTTTAAAGACGCTAAAGAGAACACTTCCCAGGTTAAATCTAAAAATTATTCATTAAGCAACAGAGAGTGTTCAGCGGTGCTTGAACTGTCAAATAGTTTGGAATGCACCGTAGATAACGTATTTCTCACTTTATTACACCATATTTTATGCTTGCTACAAAATACTAGGGACGTTGTGATAGGCTTGGTAGTAAATAATCGTTTAGAAGTTGAAGGGGGTGACCAATTACTTGGATTATTTTTAAATACCATCCCTTTCCGTTATATTTTGCCTGTTGAAGAGAGTGATGTTTATTCTCGGATCCAAAATATAGTGGCAGAAAAAAATAAACTATTAAATTATAAATCGCTGCCATTTGCTTTTATTAAATCTAAGTTATTGAATAACAAAAGTTTATACCATTGTGTATTTAATTATGTTCATTTTCATATCGCCGATGATGTTGACAATAATAATGATAGTGTACTCCTTGGAAGAGGTGGGTATGAAAAAACAAATAATCCTTTAACGCTATCTGTTTCAAGAAGCAATAACAATTTTGACCTTCGTATATCATCTTTGCCAGAAGCTGTAGATGATGTTTTTTTAGAACAATTATTTATATATTTTAAAGAAAACTTAAAAATGCTCAGTATTGAGCATTTAAATATATCGAAACAATTTATCAATATAACAAAAAAAGATTGTCAGAGTTTACGCTTATACAATGATACGCATGCCCCCTACCCAATGGATAAAACCATCGCGCAATTATTCGAGGAGCAGGTCGATAAAACCCCTGATAATATTGCCCTGGTATTTGCAGAGCATAAGCTTACCTATCGTCAGCTAAATAACAAAGCAAATCAATTAGCTCATGCTATTCGAGCGTATTATCAAAATAAAAACTCTCAAGGTATTAAGCTCGATACACTGATTGGCTTATATCTGGATCGAAGTTTAGATATGGTAATAAGTATTCTTGGCGTGCTTAAAGCAGGCGGCGCTTATGTGCCTATATCGCCAGAATATCCACAGCTGAGAGTGCAATTTATGTTTGAGGATACACAAACGTCTCTTATTATTACCCAAGAACATTATAAGCCGCAATTAAATAAGTGGACTGCAAAACTCGAGCTTGTGCCAAATCTTTTAGCCATCGATGATGTAAGTGATGATAACACAACGGCTAATTTAGCAGCAATTAATGGACCGAAAGACTTAGCTTATGTTATTTATACGTCGGGGACAACAGGCACCCCAAAAGGCGTTATGGTTCAACATTCAGGAGTTGTTAACAGAATAGTTTGGATGCAGCAAAAATACCCATTATCTAGCTCAAGCCGTGTTCTTCAAAAAACGCCCTATATCTTTGATGTGTCGGTATGGGAATTATTATGGGGTAATTTAACAGGCGCCACCATTATTATAGCGGCACCAGAGATTCATAAAGAGCCAGATAAATTAAATGAATTGATCATTAAGTCTGGGGTAACGACTCTACATTTTGTGGCATCAATGTTTGCATCTTTTTGTGATTATTTGCAGCAGTTGCAGCTTTCGTTTCCTAAAAATGTACAACAGGTATTTTGCAGTGGCGAAGCGTTAACCGTTAGTCATGTAGATAGGTTTATAAAAACAAATCATGACAGCACTTTATTAACTAACCTTTATGGGCCAACTGAAGTTTCTATTGATGTTACTTATTTTGATATTATTGAGTCGACTAATAAATTTATTCCGATTGGTCGCCCGATAAGTAACACTCAAGTTTATGTGTTAAATGAACAACAAAACATTGTCCCGATAGGCGCCCCTGGAGAGCTTTATATTGGAGGAGCAGGGCTTGCAAGGGGCTATCTTAATCAGAAGGAGTTAACTAGTGAGCGTTTTATTGATAACCCATTTGCCACACCTGATGATAAAGCTAAAGGTTATGACAGGCTTTATAAAACTGGCGATCTGGTACGCTGGGCCCATGATGGGAATTTAGAGTATTTAGGGCGTAATGATTGTCAGGTTAAAATACGCGGTTATCGTATTGAACTAGGTGAGATTGAAAGTGCATTAAGCGCATTAAAAGATGTTAAACATGCAGTAGTTGTTGACCTTGAAAAGGATGGTCATAAATACTTAGCTGCTTATTTAATAAAAGCTTCCAGCATTCCAATTGATATTGAAATTAATATTGAGGCATGTCGCGATAGCTTATCTCTTAAACTGCCAGATTATATGCTGCCTGCTACCTTTACTGTGCTAGATAGCATTCCACTAACTATTAATGGGAAACTTGACAGAAACTCTCTGCCAACACCAGAGTTTGTTAATGCTGATAAATATGTAGCCCCGCGAAATGAGCTTGAAGAGCAGCTTTGTAATATTTGGCAAGAAGTGTTGGGAGTTAAAAGAGTAGGCATTGATGATTACTTTTTCCGTATTGGTGGCGATTCTATAGTAAGTATTGGGCTGGTATCTAAAATGCGTAGAGAAGGCTTTAGCTTACAAGTGAAAGATATTTTTGATGCGCCAACCGTGGCTCAGTTGAGCCGTTTATTAAATGAGTCTAACACCTGCATAAAAATTAAAACTGAGCAGGGCGTGTTAACCGGCGCTTTTGATTTATTACCAATACAAGCTGCATTTTTTGCGCAAAAACTAGCAAAGCCTCAGCACTTTAATCAGTCTTTTATAATTAAAATTCCAGGGGAAATTAAATACGCTGAAATTGAAAACTCATTGCAGGCATTAACTGACCAGCACGATATGCTGCGCTGCGTATTTTTAAAAAAAGCATCTTCAAAAACAAAGAGTTACCAGCAACAATACCGCGACAATATAGATGGCATGTGTGAGCCTTTATACGCATTAAATATAGCTGGTTTAAATTCTGAAGAGCTTGATGAAAAGCTTACACAACTACAAAGTAACTTTAGCTATATTAAAGGTCCAACATGGCAAGCAGCGCACTTAACAGGGCACCGTGATTGCAGCGCTCGTTTATTTTTTGCCTTCCATCATTTAATTATCGATGTCGTATCATGGCGAATCATTGCTCAAGATATTAAGCAACTATTAACAAAGCAACTATTAACAAAGCCATTACTATCAAAACAAGCATTAACAAAACAAGCACTTGCACCTAAAGGCAGTAGTTATCGTCAATGGGTAAGAGCCGTGCAGCATTATGCGTTAAATCATCAAGATGAGCGTGCATATTGGCAAGGAGTCTGTACAGATCAGGCGGGCTTACCAGCTTTAGGCACGGTTGCATATCATACAGTTAGCCTATCAGTAGAGCAAACAGATATTTTATTACATCAAGCAAACCTTGGTTTTCATACGCAAATTAATGATTTATTACTGAGCGCCCTGGCAATTAGCCTTTTTGAAGTGCTTGGCAGTGATGTTAATCATGTGACACTTGAAGGCCATGGCCGGGAAGTCATCGATGAAACACTTGATGTGAGCAATACTGTTGGTTGGTTTACCAGCATGTATCCGGTCAGGCTTAAGGCGCATAACACAATATCAGCGACCATCATTCACACCAAGGAGATGTTAAGCGCAGTACCTAATAAAGGGAGTGGTTATGGCGCTCTGCATCAACAACAAGCATTTGCTATGAAGCTGCCTAAAATAAACTTTAATTATTTAGGTCAATTAGGCGCGCAAAGTGACAATGAGGAAAGCTCTACTTGGCAGATTAGCCAAGAAGATGCAGGTGAGATGATAGCAAGTGACAACACCGATCACTTATTAGTTAATATTAATGGCGCGGTTCAAGCTGGTATATTAACGTTTAATATTGGCTCACGGTTATCAAGTGTATTAACAGATGCATTTGAGGAGCTCTTTCACAGCGCTTTAGTTGAGGTTATTGAGCAAGCAGCTCTTAAAGCAAAAAATGGCGGAGTTAACACGCCCTGTGATTACGCTGTTAAAGGGCTATCCATTGACCATTTAGACTTTCTTGAGCGCCGCCTCACTACCAATAAAATTGCAGCGATTTTCCCTGCTAATAGTTTGCAGCAAGGCTTTATCTCTCATCATTTGCATTACCCAGAAGATGATGCTTATCGTGTGCAATTATTATTAGACTATAATGAAGCGCTTGATCTAAATTGTTACCAGCAGGCGTGGAGCTTAGCCTCACAGCGCTATCCTGCGCTGCGAGCTTGTTTTGATTGGTGTGATGGTCTTGTGCAGATCATAACGGCAGATTCGAGTATTAACCTTGATAATTTTACCATCAAGGATATCAGTCATCTATCACAAGCTGCTCGCGCGCAAGAGATCATTAAAATTCAAAAGCTCGATAGAAAAGTTCCTTTTGATCTATCGACACCTGGCTTAATGCGCTTTACCATGATAAAACAACATGCAAAGTTGGTGACTGTAATGCAAACAACTCATCATAGTATCAGTGATGGTTGGAGCGGCCCCATTTTATTACAGCAAGTACATGAGTACTACAATCAGCTTGTGCTAGGCATGCAGGTGCAAATAAAGGTCGAGCGCGCATTTGTTAATGCTCAGCACTACTATATTAAAGAAAAAAGCGCTGCTTTAGATCATTGGAAAAAAGCTAAAGAGCGGTTTCAGGCGGCCAATGATCTTAATTTTTTATTCACCACGCCAGTTGATTTAGCGCAGCTAAAAACCATTGCAGAGCCATGCGCGAGTGAGCTTATTATTAAGGGTGATTTATACAAGCAGTTAAAGCAAATGTGTCAAAATCAGGCAATAACCTTGAATGTTGCCGTGCAATTTGCCTGGCATAAATTATTACATATTTATAGCGGTGATGAGCAAACGATTGTCGGCACAACCGTCTCAGGTCGCGACCTTCCCGTTGACGGCATTGAAAATAGTGTCGGATTATATATTAATACTCTGCCGCTTACTGTTGATTGGGATAATAGCATCAGCGTCTCGGCAATCTTAAATAATATCCAAAAAAGTATCGCAGAGCTTAACAGTTACAGTAATGTCTGTTTGGCCGATTTACAAGCAAATGGGCAGCGATTGTTTCATAGCCTGTTTGTTTTTGAAAATTATCCGAGCCCTATGGATACAAATACATCAGGGATAGAAAATCATTTAACGTTTCGAGCAGCTATTGAGAAAACTGATTATCCTCTTTCAGTGACGGCCTATGAGCAAAATGAAAGCTTGGTTGTCAAGCTACATTATAGCGAAGAATGGCTTCGTCAAAATAAAGCCAGGCGGTTATTAAATCAAATACAATTAATATTAGCCTCTATTGCTAAAAATACGACTCAATCACACACACAAATCTCTTTAATAGATGATTGTGAGCGCAACACGTTGTTACATACGTGGAATGATACCGTAGCGCCCTACCCAATGGATAAAACCCTAGCGCAATTATTCGAGGAGCAGGTCGATAAGACTCCTGATAATATTGCCCTGGTATTTGAGGAGGAGTCTCTTACCTATCGTCAATTAAATCAGCGAGCTAATCAATTAGCTCATGCTATTCGAGCGCATTATCAAGAAAATTTTCCTCAAGGTATTAAGGCCGATACACTGATTGGCTTATATCTGGATCGAAGTTTAGAGATGGTAATAAGTATTCTGGGCGTGCTTAAAGCAGGCGGCGCTTATGTTCCTATATCACCAGAATATCCACAGTTGCGAGTGAAGTTTATGTTTGAGGATACACAAACGTCTCTTATTATTACCCAAGCACATTATAAGCCGCAATTAAATAAGTGGACTGCAAAACTAGACCTTGTGCCAAATCTTTTAGCCATCGATGATGTAAGTGATGATACCCCAACGGCTAATTTAGCAGCAATTAATGGACCGAAAGACTTAGCTTATGTTATTTATACGTCGGGGACAACAGGCACCCCAAAAGGCGTTATGGTTCAACATTCAGGAGTTGTTAACAGAATAGTTTGGATGCAGCAAAAATACCCATTATCGAGCTCAAGCCGTGTTCTTCAAAAAACGCCCTATATCTTTGATGTGTCGGTATGGGAATTATTATGGGGTAATTTAACAGGCGCTACCATTATTATAGCGGCACCAGAGATTCATAAAGAGCCAGATAAGTTAAATGAATTGATCATTAAGTCTGGCGTAACGACTCTACATTTTGTGCCGTCAATGTTTGCATCTTTTTGTGATTATTTGCAGCAGTTGCAGCTTTCGTTTCCTAAAAATGTACAACAGGTATTTTGCAGTGGTGAAGCGTTAACCGTTAGTCATGTCGATAGGTTTATAAAAACAAATCATGATAGCACTTTATTAACTAACCTTTATGGGCCAACTGAAGTTTCTATTGACGTTACTTATTTTAATATTATTGAGTCAGCAAATAAGTTCATCCCAATTGGTCGTCCGATAGATAACACCCAAGTTTATGTATTAAATAAGCAACAAAATCTTGCGCCTATAGGCGCCCCAGGCGAGCTTTATATAGGAGGAGCAGGGCTTGCAAGGGGTTATCTTAATCAGGAGGAGTTAACTGGTGAGCGTTTTATTGATAACCCATTTGCGACAACTGATGATAAAGCTAAAGGTTATGACAGGCTTTATAAAACTGGGGATCTGGTTCGCTTGCTCCCTGACGGTAACTTAGAATATTTAGGGCGTAATGATTGTCAGGTTAAAATACGTGGTTATCGTATTGAACTAGGTGAGATTGAAAGTGCATTAATAGCATTAAAAGACGTTAAACAAGCAGTGGTTGTTGACCTTGAAAGTAAGTGTAATAAATACTTAGCTGCTTATTTAATAAAAGCTTCCAGCATGGCAAATGATATTGATATTGATATTGATATTGAGGCATGTCGAAATAGCCTAGCGCTTAAACTGCCAGATTATATGCTGCCTACTACCTTTACCGTGCTCGATAGCATTCCACTAACCATCAACGGTAAACTTGACAGACGCGCGCTGCCAACACCAGAATTTGAAAATGCTGATAAATATATAGCCCCGCGAAATGAGCTTGAAGAGCAACTTTGTCATATTTGGCAAGAAGTGTTGAGCGTTACAAAAGTGGGTATTGCTGATAACTTTTTTGGTATTGGTGGGAACTCTATCACAGCGATTCGACTGACCGCTGCTTGCCGCCAGCAATTCAAGATAGATATTCCGCTTGCCTTGTTATTTGAGAAGAAAACAATTGAAGCATTGTCAGGCTGTTTAGATAAACTGAAGATGCTGGTTATTGCTCATGTAGAGCGAGATCAATATCCATTATCTTTTGCTCAAGAGCGGTTGTTCTTTATCGAAAATTTTGAACAAGGCTCAAATGCATATCATATACCTTATTTTGTGCAATTAGCAGATGATGTCAATCTAAGCGCATTAACAGCGGCTTTTAATGTTGTTATTCACCGTCATCCAGTGCTTAACAGTGTTTATCGTCGTGATGAGCAAAATAAAGCTTACCAGGTACAGCTCGGTGTTGATATATCAATGCATATGCATGCATTAAACGACAGTCATGAATTATTAGCAGAGCTTAAAAAAGAGATATCACGCCCTTTTGATTTAACTACTGAGCCAAGTATTCGTCTGCATTGTTATGAGAAAAATGCTCGCCATTATTTACTGATGTTATTCCACCATATCGGCTTTGATGGCTGGTCTACTAACATATTTATGGACGAATTAGCGCAAGTGTATCGCGGCTTGTGTCAAGGAGCTGCTGTAGTGCTCCCTCATCTGGATATCAGTTATGGTGATTATGCGCTCTGGCAACGTAGTTATCTGCAAGGAGAAAATCTAACCAAGTTATTAGATTTTTGGCAGCAGCAATTATCAGGGTATGAGCAGCTGCAATTACAGGCCGATTATCCTCGTCCTAAACAAATTAATCATCAGGGCAGAAATATAGATTTTCAATTAGATGCCAGTTTATCGGAGCAACTGCGAACGCTTGCAAAAGCTCGTGATACAACACTCTATACCGTGCTGCTGAGCAGTTTTTATATCAGCCTATCAGCAATGAGCGGTCAAACCGATGTATTACTTGGCACTCCATCTGATAATCGAGATCATGCGCAAACGCAATCATTAATAGGCTTTTTTGTAAATACCTTGGTGCTGCGAGCCGATGTTCAAGCAGCAATGACAATTGAGGAATTTATTAGCCAAGTGCATGGCATTGTAACACAAGCCAAGGCTCATCAAGAGCTTCCCTTTGAGCGCTTAGTGGATGTGTTAAATGTTGAGCGCGATCCCTCTCGTCACCCTATTTTTCAAGTGATGTTTGCCATTGAATCTTCCGAGACGAGTTACCAGAGCAATAATGGGCTGCCGTTTATGCCATCAGAGTTTGCAAGCTCAGATGATTTGTATCGCACTGCAAAGTTTGATTTGAGTTTGCTTGTCGATGTCAGTCAAGCGGTTATTAAGGGCTCTTTTAACTATGCACTGAGTTTGTTTAATGAAGAGACGATCAAACGCATATCAGAAATCTATCAACGAGTCTTAGTGGCTGTTGTTGCAAATCAACAGCTCCTTATCGGTGACATATCATTATTGTCAGATTTTGATCGCCATACTGTTTTACATACTTGGAATGATACCGTAGCGCCCTACCCAATGGATAAAACAATCACGCAATTATTCGAAGCGCAGGTCGATAAGACTCCTGATAATATTGCCCTGGTGTTTGAAGAGGAGTCTCTTACCTATCGTCAGCTAAATAACAAAGCAAATCAATTAGCTCATGCGATTCGAGCGCATTATCAAAATAATAACTCTCAAGGTATTCAAGCTGATACACTAATTGGTTTATATCTAGATCGAAGTTTAGAGATGGTGATAAGTATTCTTGGCGCGGTTAAAGCAGGCGGCGCTTATGTGCCAATATCACCAGAATATCCACAGCTGCGAGCGCAATATATATTGGGCGATACACAAACTTCTCTGATTATTACTCAGGCACATTATAAGAAGCAATTAAACAAGTGGACTGCAAAACTCGATATTACGCCTACGCTGTTAGCCCTCGATGATGTAAGTGATGATAACCCAAGGGCTAATTTAGCAGCAATTAATGGTCCTAAAGACTTGGCCTATGTGATTTATACGTCTGGGACAACAGGCAAGCCAAAAGGCGTTATGATTGAGCACAAGAATGTTGTTAATTATTTATATGCGTTGACAGAACATGTTGGAGACTTATTTAATCGAGTAGATTTTTCAGCAAATTATTGTTTTGATCTTTCGATTACAACCAACTTATGTCCCTTATTGGTTGGGAGTTGTATTTATATTTTTGGCAAAAACATCTCTGACATTGAAAGTTATTTACAACACATTAGGGCAAATGAAATTGATTTTGTGAAAACAACACCAAGTCTTGCATCTGTAATTTTCGCAAACACAGAAATTAAAGTAAAAACACTTTTATTGGGTGGTGAAATCTTATCTAAGCAATGTGTTGCACAGTTATCAAACAATGTTGACGTTATTTGTGATGAATACGGCCCTACAGAATCCACCGTAGGCGCATTGATTGCGAATGTACTTCCTTTAATGTCCAAGGGGATTGGTAAATCTTATTCTAATATCAAGTTATATAATTTATCACCATCATTGAGCCTACTTCCGATAGGCGCGCCAGGAGAGCTTTATATCGGTGGTGCTGGCCTTGCAAGGGGATATCTAAATCAGCCTGAGTTAACCAATGAGCGTTTTATTGATAACCAGTTTGCCACAACTGATGATAAAGCTAAAGGTTATGACAGGCTTTATAAAACTGGCGATCTGGTTCGTTGGGATCAAAACGGTAACTTAGAATATTTAGGGCGCAATGATTGTCAGGTTAAAATACGCGGTTATCGTATTGAACTGGGTGAAATTGAAAGTGTATTAAGCGCATTAAAAGACGTTAAACAAGCCGTAGTTGTTGACCTTGAAAATGAGGGTAATAAATACTTAGCTGCTTATTTAATAAAAGCTTCCAGCATGGCAAATGATATTGATATTGAGGCATGTCGCGATAGCTTATCTCTTAAACTGCCAGATTATATGCTGCCTTCTACCTTTACCGTGCTCGATAGCATTCCACTAACCATTAACGGGAAACTTGACAGAGGCGCGCTGCCAATACCAGAATTTATAAATGCTGATAAATATGTTGCCGCGCGAAATGAGCTTGAAGAGCAACTTTGTAATATTTGGCAAGAAGTGTTGGGGGTTAAAAGAGTAGGTATTGATGATAACTTTTTCCGCATCGGTGGCGATTCTATAGTAAGTATTGGGCTGGTCTCTAAAATGCGCAGAGAAGGCTTTAGCTTACAAGTGAAAGATATTTTTGATGCGCCAACCGTTGCTCAGTTGAGCCGTTTATTAAACGCGCAGGCAACTTACTTAAAAATTAAAACTGAGCAGGGCGTGTTAACAGGCTCTTTTGATTTATTACCAATACAAGACTCATTTTTTGCGCAAAAACTAGCAAATCCTCACCACTTTAATCAGTCTTTTATAATTAAAATTCCAGGGATAATAAAATACGCTGAAATTGAACAAGCATTGCAGGTATTAACTGACCAGCACGATATGTTGCGCTGCGTATTTTTAAAAAAAGGATCTTCAAAAACAAAGAGTTATCAGCAACAATACCGCGATAATATAGATGGCATGTGCGAGCCTTTATACGCATTAAATATAGCTGGTTTAAATTCTGTGGAGTTACATGAAAAGCTTACACAATTACAAAGTAACTTTAGCTATATTAAAGGTCCAACATGGCAGGCAACGCATTTAACAGGGCACCGTGATGGCAGCGCACGTTTATTTTTTGCCTTCCACCACTTAATTATCGATGTTGTGTCATGGCGAATAATTGCTCAAGATATTAAGCAACTATTAACAAAGCCATTACTAACAAAACAAGTACTAACAAAACAAGCATTAACAAAACAAGCATTAACAAAACAAGTACTTGCGGCTAAAGGCAGTAGTTATCGTCAATGGGTAAGAGCCGTGCAGCATTATGCGCTAAATCATCAAGATGAGCGGGAATATTGGCAAGGCGTCTGTGCAGATCAGGCTGGCTTACCAGCTTTAGGCACGGTTGCATATCATACAGTTAGCCTATCAGTAGAGCAAACAGATGTTTTATTACATCAAGCAAATCTTGGTTTTCATACGCAAATTAATGATTTATTACTTAGCGCTCTGGCAATTAGCCTTTTTGAAGTGCTTGGCAGTGATGTTAATCATGTGACACTTGAAGGCCATGGCCGAGAAATCATCGATGAAACACTTGATGTGAGCAATACTGTTGGTTGGTTTACCAGCATGTATCCGGTTAGGCTTAAGGCCCAGCAAACAATATCTGCGACCATCATTCAAACCAAGGAGATGTTAAGCGCAGTACCTCATAAAGGGATTGGTTATGGCGCTCTGCATCAACAACAAGCATTTGCTATGAAGCTGCCTAAAATAAGCTTTAATTATTTAGGTCAATTAGGCGCGCAAAGTGACAATGAGGAAAGCTCTACTTGGCAGATTAGTCAAGAAGATGCAGGTCAAATGATAGCAAGTGACAACACCGATCACTTATTAGTTAATATTAATGGCGCAGTCCAAGCTGGTATATTAACGTTTAATATTGCCTCACGGTTATCAAGTATATTAACAAAGGCATTTGAGGGGCACTTTCACAGCGCTTTAGTTGAGGTTATTGAGCAAGCAGCTCTTAAAGCAAAAAATGGCGGAGTTAACACGCCCAGTGATTACGCTGTTAAAGGGCTATCCATTGACCATTTAGACTTTCTTCAGCGCCGCCTCACTACCAATAAAATTGTAGCTATTTTCCCTGCTAATAGTCTGCAGCAAGGCTTTATCTCTCACGCGCTGCATTACCCAGAAGATGATGCTTATCGTGTGCAATTACTATTAGACTATAATGAAGCGCTTGATATAAATTGTTACCAGCAAGCGTGGCGCTTAGCCTCACAGAGCTACCCTGCGCTGCGAACTTGTTTTGATTGGCGTGATGGTCTTGTGCAGATCATAACGGCAGATTCGAGTATTAACCTTGATAATTTCACCATCAAGGATATCAGTCATCTACCACAAGATGCTCGCGCGCAAGAGATCATTAAAATTCAACAGCTCGATAGAAAAATTACTTTTGATCTATCGACACCTGGCTTAATGCGCTTTACCCTTATAAAACAACATGCAAAGTTGGTGACTGTAATGCAAACAACTCATCATAGTATCAGTGATGGTTGGAGCGGCCCCATTTTATTACAGCAAGTACATGAGTACTACAATCAGCTTGTGCTAGGCATGCAGGTGCAAATAAAGGTCGAGCGCGCATTTGTTAATGCTCAGCACTACTATATTAAAGCAAAAAGCGCTGCTTTAGATCATTGGAAAAAAGCTAAAGAGCGGTTTCAGGCCGCCAATGATCTTAATTTTTTATTCACCACGCCAGTTGATTTAGCGCAGCTAAAAACAATTGCAGAGCCATGCGCGAGTGAGCTTATTATTAAGGGTGATTTATACAAGCAGTTAAAGCAAATGTGTCAAAATCAGGCAATAACCTTAAATGTTGCCGTGCAATTTGCCTGGCATAAATTATTACATATTTATAGCGGTGATGAGCAAACGATTGTCGGCACAACAGTCTCAGGTCGCGACCTTCCCGTTGACGGCATTGAAAGTAGTGTCGGATTATATATTAATACTCTGCCACTTACGGTTGATTGGGATAATAGCATCAGCGTCTCGGCAATCTTAAATAATATCCAAAAAAGTATCGCAGAGATTAACAGTTACAGTAATGTCTGTTTGGCCGATTTACAAGCAAATGGGCAGCGATTGTTTCATAGCCTGTTTGTTTTTGAAAATTATCCGAGCCCTATTGATACAAATACATCAGGGATAGAAAATCATTTAACGTTTCGAGCAGCTATTGAGAAAATTGATTATCCTCTTTCAGTGACGGCCTATGAGCAAAATGAGAGCTTGGTTGTCAAGCTAGATCATAGCGAAGAATGGCTTCGTCAAAATCAAGCCAGGCGGTTATTAAATCAAATACAATTGATATTAGCCTCTATTGCTAAAAATACGGATCACTCGCATCAACAAATCTCTTTAATGGATGATTTAGAGCGCCACACGCTTGTACATACTTGGAATGATACCGATGCGCCTTACCCAATGGATAAAACCATCGCGCAATTATTCGAGGAGCAGGTCGATAAAACTCCTGATAATGTCGCCCTAGTATTTGAGGAGGAGTCTCTTACCTATCGTCAATTAAATGAAATCGCTAACCAGTTAGCTCATGCTATTCGAGCGCATTATCAAAATAATAACTATCAAGGTATTAAGCCCGATACACTGATTGGCTTATATCTGGATCGAAGTTTAGATATGGTAATAAGTATTCTTGGAGTGCTTAAAGCAGGCGGCGCTTATGTGCCGATATCACCAGAATATCCACAGCTGCGAGCGCAATATATATTGGGCGATACACAAACTTCTCTGATTATTACTCAGCCACATTATAAGAAGCAATTAAACAAGTGGACTGCAAAACTCGATATTACGCCTACGCTGTTAGCCCTTGATGATGTAAGTGATGATAACCCAACTGCTAATTTAGCAGCAATTAATGGACCGAAAGACTTAGCTTATGTCATCTATACGTCTGGGACAACAGGTATTCCGAAAGGCGTTATGATTCAACATTCAGGAGTCATTAACAGAATAGTTTGGATGCAGCAAAAATACCCATTATCGAGCTCAAGTCGTGTTCTTCAAAAAACGCCCTATATCTTTGATGTGTCGGTATGGGAATTATTATGGGGTAATTTAACAGGCGCCACCATTATTATAGCGGCACCAGAGATTCATAAAGAGCCAGATAAATTAAATGAATTGATCATTAAGTCTGGGGTAACGATTCTACATTTTGTGCCATCAATGTTTGCATCTTTTTGTGATTATTTGCAGCAGTTGCAGCTTTCGTTTCCTAAAAATGTACAACAGGTATTTTGCAGTGGTGAAGCGTTAACCGTTAGTCATGTCGATAGGTTTATAAAAACAAATCATGACAGCACTTTATTAACTAACCTTTATGGACCAACTGAAGCTTCTATTGATGTTACTTATTTTGATATTATTGAGTCGACTAATAAATTTATTCCGATTGGTCGCCCGATAAGTAACACTCAAGTTTATGTGTTAAATGAGCAACAAAACATTGTCCCGATAGGCGCCACTGGCGAGCTTTATATCGGCGGAGCAGGCCTTGCGCGAGGTTACCTTAATCAGGAGGATTTAACTGATGAACGTTTTATTGATAACCCATTTGCCACACTGGATGATAAAGCTAAAGGTTATAACAGGCTTTATAAAACTGGCGATCTGGTTCGCTGGCGCGATGATGGTAACTTAGAGTATTTAGGGCGTAATGATTGTCAGGTTAAAATACGCGGTTATCGTATTGAACTAGGTGAGATTGAAAGTGCATTAAGCGTATTAAAAGATGTTAAACGTGCAGTAGTTGTTGACCTTGAAAAGGATGGTCATAAATACTTAGCTGCTTATTTAATAAAAGCTTCCGGCATGGGAATTGACCTTGATATTGAAATTGATATTGAGGCATGTCGCGATAGCTTATCTCTTAAACTGCCAGATTATATGCTGCCTGCTACTTTCACCGTGCTAGATAGCATTCCACTAACTATTAATGGGAAACTTGACAGAAACTCTCTGCCAACACCAGAGTTTGTTAATGCTGATAAATATGTTGCCCCGCGAAATGAGCTTGAAGAGCAGCTTTGTAATATTTGGCAAGAAGTATTGAGCGTTAAAAAAGTTGGTATTGATGATAACTTTTTCCGCATCGGTGGCGATTCTATAGTAAGTATTGGGCTGGTCTCCAAAATGCGCAGCGAAGGCTTTAGCTTACAAGTGAAAGATATTTTTGATGCGCAAACCGTTGCCCAGTTGAGTCGTTTATTAAACGCGCAGGCGACTCGCATAAAGAT
Organism: uncultured Psychromonas sp.; assembly: GCA_963682165.1. Classification (GTDB taxonomy): domain Bacteria; phylum Pseudomonadota; class Gammaproteobacteria; order Enterobacterales; family Psychromonadaceae; genus Psychromonas. The sequence continues at coordinate 1,568,863 of OY821666.1, forward strand.
TAAAACTGAGCAGGGCGTGTTAACCGGCGCTTTTGATTTATTACCAATACAAGACTCATTTTTTGCGCAAAAACTAGCAAAGCCTCAGTACTTTAATCAGGCTTTTATAATTAAAATTCCAGGGGAAATCAAATACGCTGAAATTGAACAAGCACTGCAGGCATTAACTGACCAGCACGATATGCTGCGCTGCGTATTTTTAGAAAAAGAATCTTCAAAAACAACTAGTTACCAACAACAGTATCGCGATAATATAGATGGCATGTGTGAGCCTTTATACGCATTAAATATAGCGGATTTAAATTCTGAGGAGCTTTGTAAAAAGCTTACGCAATTACAAAGTAACTTTAATTATATTAACGGCCCAACATGGCAGGCAGCGCACTTAACTGGTCATATCGATGGTAGAGCACGTTTATTTTTTGCCTTCCATCACTTAATTATCGATGTCGTGTCATGGCGAATAATTGCCCAAGATATTAAGCAACTATTAACAAAGCAACTATTAACAAAGCAACTACTATCAAAACAAGCATTAACAAAACAAGCACTTCCCCCTAAAGGCAGTAGTTATCGTCAATGGATAAGAGCCGTGCAGCATTATGCGTTAAATCATCAAGATGAGCGAGCATATTGGCAAGGCGTCTGTGCAGATCAGGCTGGCTTACCAGCTTTAGGCACGGTGGCATATCATAAAGTGAGCCTATCGGAGCGACAAACAGATGTTTTATTACATCAAGCAAACCTTGGTTTTCATACGCAAATTAATGATTTATTACTTAGCGCCTTGGCAATTAGCCTCTTTGATGTGCTTGGCAGTGATGTTAATCATGTGACACTTGAAGGCCACGGCCGAGAAGTTATCGATGAAACACTTGATGTGAGCAATACTGTTGGTTGGTTTACCAGCATGTATCCGGTCAGGCTTGAAGCCCATAACACAATATCTGCGACCATAATTCACACCAAGGAGATGTTAAGCGCAGTACCTCATAAAGGGATTGGTTATGGCGCGCTGCATAAGCAACAAGCATTTGCTATGAGTCTGCCTAAAATAATCTTTAATTATTTAGGTCAATTAGGCGCGCAAAGCCACGATGAGGAAAGCTCGACTTGGCAGGTTAGCCAAGAAGATGCAGGTCAAATGATAGCCAGTGACAACACCGCTCACTTATTAGTTAATATTAATGGCGCGGTTCAAGCTGGTATATTAACGTTTAATATTGCCTCACGGTTATCAAGTGTATTAACAAATGAATTTGAGGCGCACTTTCATAGCGCTTTAGTTGAGGTTATTGAGCAAGCAGCTCTTAAAGCAAAAAGTGGCGGAGTTAACACGCCCAGTGATTACGCTGTTAAAGGGCTATCCATTGACCATTTAGACTTTCTTGAGCGCCGCCTCACTACCAATAAAATTGTAGAGATTTTCCCTGCTAATAGTTTGCAGCAAGGCTTTATCTCTCATCATTTGCATTACCCAGAAGATGATGCTTATCGTGTGCAATTATTATTAGACTATAATGAAGCGCTTGATCTAAATTGTTACCAGCAGGCGTGGAGCTTAGCCTCACAGCGCTATCCTGCGCTGCGAGCTTGTTTTGATTGGCGTGATGGTCTTATGCAGATCATAACGGCAGATTCGAGTATTAACCTTGATAATTTTACCATCAAGGATATCAGTCATCTACCACAAGATGCTCGCGCGCAAGAGATCATTAAAATTCAACAGCTCGATAGAAAAGTTCCTTTTGATCTATCGACACCGGGCTTAATGCGCTTTACCTTGATAAAACAACATGCAAACTTGGTGACTGTAATGCAAACAACTCATCATAGTATCAGTGATGGTTGGAGCGGCCCCATTTTATTACAGCAAGTACATGAGTACTACAATCAGCTTGTGCTAGGCATGCAGCCGCAAATAAAGGTCGAGCGCGCATTTGTTAATGCTCAGCACTACTATATTAAAGAAAAAAGCGCGGCTTTAGATCATTGGGAAAAAGCTAAAGAGCGGTTTCAGGCTGCCAATGATCTTAATTTTTTATTCACCACGCCAGTTGATTTAGCAGAGCTAAAAACAATTGCAGAGCCATGCGCGAGTGAGCTTATTATTAAGGGTGATTTATACAAGCAGTTAAAGCAAATGTGTCGAAATCAAGCAATAACCTTAAATGTTGCCGTGCAATTTGCTTGGCATAAATTATTACATATTTACAGCGGTGATGAGCAAACGATTGTCGGCACAACCGTTGCAGGTCGCGACCTTCCCGTTGACGGTATTGAAAGTAGTGTCGGATTATATATTAATACATTGCCGCTTACGGTTGATTGGGATAATAGCATCAGCGTCTCGGCAATCTTAAATAATATTCAAAAAAGTATCGCAGATATTAACAGTTACAGTCATGTCTGTTTGGCCGATTTACAAGCAAATGGGCAGCGATTGTTTCATAGCCTGTTTGTTTTTGAAAATTATCCGAGCCCTATTGATACAAATACATCAGGGATAGAAAATCATTTAACGTTTCGAGCCGCTATTGAGAAAACTGATTATCCTCTTTCAGTGACGGCCTATGAGGAAAATGAGAGCTTGGTTGTCAAGCTACATTATAGCGAAGAATGGCTTCGTCAAAGTCAAGCCAGGCGGTTATTAAATCAAATACAATTAATATTAGCCTCTATTGCTAAAAATACTGATCAATCACATCAACAAATCTCTTTACTGGATGATTGTGAGCGCCACACGCTGTTACATACTTGGAATGATACGTATTCTCATTATCCAATGGATAAAACCATCACGCAATTATTCGAGGAGCAGGTCGATAAGACTCCTGATAATATTGCCCTGGTGTTTGCAGAGGAGTCTCTTACCTATCGTCAGCTAAATAACAAAGCAAATCAATTAGCTCATGCTATTCGAGCGCATTATCAAAAGAATAACTCTCAAGGTATTCAGGCTGATACATTGATTGGCTTATATCTGGATCGAAGTTTAGAGATGGTGATAAGTATTCTTGGAGTGCTTAAAGCAGGCGGCGCTTATGTGCCAATATCACCAGAATATCCACAGCTGCGAGCGCAATATATATTGGGCGATACACAAACTTCTCTGATTATTACTCAGCCACATTATAAGCAGCAATTAAACAAGTGGAGCTCAAAACTCGAGATTACGCCAGCGCTATTAGCCATGGATGATGTAAGTGATGATAACCCAATAGTTAATTTAGAACCCATTAGTACATCAAAAGACTTAGCCTATGTGATTTATACATCTGGGACAACAGGCACGCCGAAAGGGGTGTTGCAATTACATACAAATGTGGTGAGCTTATTCGAATCGACTGATAAATATTTTCAATTTACGCATAAGGATACATGGGTACTATTTCATGAATACACTTTTGATTTTAGTGTCTGGGAATTATGGGGCGCTTTACTCTATGGTGGACAGTTAATTGTACCTACAAAAAGTTTAACACAAGATACTTGTAAATTTGTACAGCTTTGCGTTACTTCACAGGTTACTATTTTAAACCAAACACCTGCCGCTTTTTACCTATTTATCGAGGAATCATTAAGCGCTGCTGCAAAGTTTCCTTGTCTGCGTAATGTGATTTTTGGAGGAGATAAACTTAATTTATCACGGCTTAAACCTTGGTGGAATTGTTATGCGCAAGATGCGCCACTCCTTGTAAATATGTATGGAATTACTGAGACGACTGTGCATGTCACTTATAAATCATTAAGCCCCAAAAATAATTTCAAAGCAGCAAATATAGGAAAACCCTTAAATGATTTAAAAGCATTTGTGCTAAATACACAAAAAAATCTTGTGCCGATAGGCGCCCCTGGTGAGCTTTATATCGGTGGTGCTGGCCTTGCAAGGGGTTATCTCAATCAGGCTGAGTTAACTCACCAGCGTTTTATTGATAACCCATTTGCCACAACTGATGATAAAGCTAAAGGTTACGACAAGCTTTATAAAACCGGTGATCTGGTTCGCTTGGACCATGATGGTAATTTAGAATATTTAGGGCGTAATGATTGTCAGGTTAAAATACGCGGTTATCGTATTGAACTAGGTGAGATTGAAAATGCATTAAGCGCATTAAAAGATGTTAAACAAGCAGTGGTTGTTGACCTTGAAAATGATGGCAATAAATACTTAGCTGCTTATCTAATAAAATCTTCCAGCATGGCAATTGATATTGATATTGAGGCATGTCGAGATAGCCTAGCGCTCAAACTGCCAGATTATATGCTGCCTTCTACCTTTACCGTGCTCGATAGCATTCCATTAACTATTAATGGGAAACTTGACAGACACGCGCTGCCAACACCAGAATTTGTAAGTACTGATAAATATGTAGCCCCGCGAAATGAGCTTGAAGAGCAGCTTTGTAATATTTGGCAAGAAGTATTGAGCGTTAAAAAAGTAGGTATTGATGATAACTTTTTCCGCATCGGTGGCGATTCTATAGTAAGTATTGGGCTGGTCTCCAAAATGCGCAGAGAAGGCTTTAGCTTACAAGTGAAAGATATTTTTGATGCGCCAACCGTTGCTCAGTTGGGCTGTTTGTTAAACGCGCCGGCAACTCACCTAAAAATTAAAACTGAGCAGGGCGTGTTAACAGGCGCTTTTGATTTATTACCAATACAAGCTTCATTTTTTGCGCAAAAACTAGCAAATCCTCACCACTTTAACCAGGCTTTTATAATTAAAATTCCAGGGATGATAAAATACACGGAAATTGAAAAAGCACTGCAGGCATTAACTGACCAGCACGATATGTTGCGCTGCGTATTTTTAGAAAAAGCATCTTCAAAAACAAATAGTTACCAACAACAATACCGCGATAATATAGATGGCATGTGTGAGCCTTTATGCGCATTAAATATAGCTTATTTAAATTCTGAGGAGCTAGATGAAAAGCTTACACAATTACAAAGTAACTTTAATTATATTAAAGGCCCAACATGGCATGCAGTACACTTAACCGGTTATCCCGATAGCAGCGCTCGTTTATTTTTTGCCTTCCATCACTTAATTATCGATGTTGTATCATGGCGAATAATTGCTCAAGATATTAAGCAACTATTAACAAAGCCATTACTATCAAAACAAGCATTTACAAAACAAGTACTTGCGCCTAAAGGCAGTAGTTATCGTCAATGGATAAGCGCAGTGCAGCAGTATGCGTTAAATCATCAAGATGAGCGAGCATATTGGCAAGGCGTCTGTGCAGATCAGGTGGGCTTACCAGCTTTAGGCGCGGTGGCATATCATAAAGTGAGCCTATCGGAGCGACAAACAGATGTTTTATTACATCAAGCGAATCTTGGTTTTCATACGCAAATTAATGATTTATTACTTAGCGCCTTGGCAATTAGCCTCTTTGATGTGCTTGGCAGTGATGTTAATCATGTGACACTTGAAGGCCACGGGCGAGAAGTCATCGATGAAACACTGGATGTGAGCAATACTGTTGGTTGGTTTACCAGCATGTATTCGGTTAGGCTTAAGGCACATAAAACAATATCTGCGACCATAATTCACACCAAGGAGATGTTAAGCGCAGTACCTCATAAAGGGATTGGTTATGGCGCGCTGCATAAGCAACAAGCATTTGCTATGAGCCTGCCTAAAATAAGCTTTAATTATTTAGGTCAATTAGGCGCGCAAAGTGACCATGAAGAAAGCTCAAATTGGCAGATTAGTCAAGAAGATGCAGGTCAGATGATAGCAAGTGAGAACGATGATCGCTTATTAGTTAATATTAATGGCGCGGTTCAAGGTGGTATATTAACGTTTAATATTGCCTCACGGTTATCAAGTATATTAACAAATGCATTTGAGGAGCACTTTCATAGCGCTTTAGTTGAGGTTATTGAGCAAGCAGCTCTTAAAGCAAAAAATGGCGGAGTTAACACGCCCAGTGATTACGCTGTTAAAGGGCTATCCATTGACCATTTAGACTTTCTTGAGCGCCGTCTCACTACCAATAAAATTGTAGCTATTTTCCCTGCAAATAGCTTGCAGCAAGGCTTTATCTCTCACGCGCTGCATTACCCAGAAGATGATGCTTATCGTGTGCAATTACTATTAGACTATAATGAAGCGCTTGATATAAATTGTTACCAGCAAGCGTGGCGCTTAGCCGCACAGCGCTACCCTGCGCTGCGAACTTGTTTTGATTGGCGTGATGGTCTTGTGCAGATCATAACGGCAGATTCGAGTATTAACCTTGATAATTTTACCATTAAGGATATCAGTCATCTACCACAAGCTGCTCGCGCGCAAGAGATCATTAAAATTCAAAAGCTCGATAGAAAAGTTCCTTTTGATCTATCGACGCCTGGCTTAATGCGCTTTACCCTTATAAAACAACATGCAAAGTTGGTGACTGTAATACAAACAACTCATCATAGTATCAGTGATGGTTGGAGCGGCCCCATTTTATTACAGCAAGTACATGAGTACTACAATCAGCTTGTGGTAGGCATGCAGGTGCAAATAAAGGTCGATCGTGCATTTGTTAATGCTCAGCAGTATTATAGCAAAGCAAAAAGCGCCGCGACAAAACACTGGAAAAAAGCTAAAGAGCGGTTTCAGGCTGCCAATGATCTTAATTTTTTATTAACCACGCCAGTTGATTTAGCAGAGCTAAAAACAATTGTGGAGCCATGCGCGAGTGAGCTTAGTATTAAGGGTGATTTATACAAGCAGTTAAAGCAAATGTGTCGAAATCAAGCAATAACCTTAAATGTTGCCTTACAATTTGCCTGGCATAAATTATTACATATTTATAGCGGAGATGAGCAAACGATTGTCGGCACAACCGTCTCAGGTCGCGACCTTCCCGTTGACGGCATTGAAAGTAGTGTCGGATTATATATTAATACATTGCCGCTTACTGTTGATTGGGATAATAGCATCAGCGTCTCGGCAATCTTAAATAATATCCAAAAAAGTATCGCAGAGCTTAACAGTTACAGTAATGTCTGTTTGGCCGATTTACAAACAAATGGTCAGCGATTGTTTCATAGCCTGTTTGTTTTTGAAAATTATCCGAACCCTATGGATACAAATACATCAGGGATAGAAAATCATTTAACGTTTCGAGCAGCTATTGAGAAAACTGATTATCCTCTTTCAGTGACGGCCTATGAGGAAAATGAAAGCTTGGTTGTCAAGCTACATTATAGCGAAGAATGGCTTCGTCAAAATCAAGCCAGGCGGTTATTAAATCAAATACAATTGATACTAGCCTCTATTGCGAAAAATACTGATCACTCGCATCAACAAATCTCTTTAATGGATGATTGTGAGCGCAACACGTTGTTACATACTTGGAATGATACCGTAGCGCCTTACCCAATGGATAAAACAATCACGCAATTATTCGAAGCGCAGGTCGATAAAACACCGAATAATATTGCCTTGGTATTTGCAGAGCAGAAGCTTACCTATAGTCAGTTAAATGAAAAAGCTAATCAATTAGCTTATGCGATTCTAGCGCATTATCAAAATAATAACTCTCAAGGTATTAAGCCCGATACACTGATTGGCTTATATCTGGATCGAAGTTTAGATATGGTAATAAGTATTCTTGGCGTGCTTAAAGCGGGCGGCGCTTTTGTGCCGATATCGCCAGAATATCCACAGCTGCGAGTGCAGTTTATGTTTGAGGATACACAAACTTCTCTGATTATTATCCAGCAGCATTATAAGCAACAATTAAATAAGTGGATCGGTGAACTCGATATTACGCCTATGCTGTTAGCCCTTGATGATGTAAGTGATGATAACCCAACGGCTAATTTAGCAGCAATTAATGGAGCGAAAGACTTAGCTTATGTCATTTATACGTCGGGGACAACAGGAAAGCCAAAAGGCGTTATGGTTCAACATTCAGGAGTTGTTAACAGAATAGTTTGGATGCAGCAAAAATATCCATTATCTAGCTCAAGCCGTGTTCTTCAAAAAACGCCCTATATCTTTGATGTGTCGGTATGGGAATTATTATGGGGTAATTTAACAGGTGCTACCATTATTATAGCGGTACCAGAGCTTCATAAAGAGCCAGATAAGTTAAATGAATTGATCATAAAGTCTGGGGTAACGACTCTACATTTTGTGCCATCAATGTTTGCATCTTTTTGTGATTATTTGCAGCAGTTGCAGCTTTCGTTTCCTAAAAATGTACAACAGGTATTTTGCAGTGGCGAAGCGTTAACCGTTAGTCATGTCGATAGGTTTATAAAAACAAATCATGACAGCACTTTATTAACTAACCTTTATGGACCAACTGAAGCTTCTATTGAGGTTACTTATTTTGATATTATTGAGTCCGCAAATAAATTCATCCCGATTGGTCGCCCGATAAGCAACACTCAAGTTTATGTGTTAAATAAGCAAGATATGCTTGTGCCGGTAGGCGCCCCAGGCGAGCTTTATATAGGAGGAGCCGGGGTTGCAAGGGGCTATCTCAATCAACCTGAGTTAACTAGTGAGCGCTTTATTGATAACCTATTTGCCACAATTGATGACAAAGCTAAAGGTTATGTCAGGCTTTATAAAACTGGGGATCTGGTTCGCTGGGGGCATGATGGTAACTTAGAATATTTAGGGCGTAATGATTGTCAGGTTAAAATACGCGGTTATCGTATTGAACTCGGTGAGATTGAAAGTGCATTAAGCTCATTAAAAGACGTTAAACAAGCTGTGGTTGTTGATCTTGAAAATGATGGCAATAAATATCTAGCTGCTTATTTAATAAAATATTCTGGCATGGGAATTGATATTGAGATTGATATTGAGGCATGCCGCGATAGCCTAGCGCTTAAACTGCCAGATTATATGTTGCCGGTCTCCTTCACCGTGCTCGATAGAATTCCATTAACCATTAACGGGAAACTGGACAGAAAATCTCTGCCAATACCAGAGTTTGTAAATGCTGATAAATATGTAGCCCCGCGAAATAAGCTTGAAGAGCTGCTTTGTAATATTTGGCAAGAAGTATTGAGCGTTAAAAAAGTAGGTATTGATGATAACTTTTTCCGCATCGGTGGCGATTCGATAGTAAGTATTGGGCTGGTCTCCAAAATGCGCAGCGAAGGCTTTAGCTTACAAGTGAAAGATATTTTTGATGCGCCAACCGTTGCCCAGTTGAGTCGTTTGTTAAACGCGCCGGCGACTCGCATAAAGATTAAAACTGAGCTGGGCGTGTTAACCGGCACTTTTGATTTATTACCAATACAATCTTGGTTTTTTGCGCAAAAAATAGCAAAGCCTCACCACTTTAATCAGTCTTTTATAATTAAAATTCCAGGGGAAATCAAATACACGGAAATTGAAAAAGCATTGCAGGCATTAACAGCGCAGCACGATATGTTGCGCTGCGTATTTTTAAAAAAAGCATCTTCAAAAACAAATAGTTACCAGCAACAATACCGCGACAATATAGATGGCATGTGTGAGCCTTTATACGCATTAAATATAGCTGATTTAAATTCTGAGGAGCTAGATGAAAAGCTTACACAATTACAAAGTAACTTTAGCTATCTTAAAGGCCCAACATGGCAGGCAGCGCACTTAACTGGTCATATCGATGGTAGAGCACGTTTATTTTTTGCCTTCCATCACTTAATTATCGATGTCGTATCATGGCGAATAATTGCCCAAGATATTAAGCAACTATTAACAAAGCAACTACTATCAAAACAAGCATTAACAAAACAAGCATTAACAAAACAAGCACTAACCAAACAAGTACTTGAGCCTAAAGGCAGCAGTTATCGTCAATGGATAAGAGCCGTGCAGCATTATGCGTTAAATCATCAAGATGAGCGTGCATATTGGCAAGGCGTCTGTGCAGATCAGGCGGGCTTACCAGCTTTAGGCGCGGTTGCATATCATACAGTTAGCTTATCAGTGCACCAAACAGATGTTTTATTACATCAAGCAAACCTTGGTTTTCATACGCAAATTAATGATTTATTACTTAGCGCCCTAGCAATTAGCCTTTTTGAGGTGCTTGGCAGTGATGTTAATCATGTGACACTTGAAGGCCACGGGCGAGAAGTCATCGATGCAACACTGGATGTGAGCAATACTGTTGGTTGGTTTACCAGCATGTATCCGGTCAGGATTAAGGCCCAGCAAACAATATCTGAGACCATAATTCAAACCAAGGAGATGTTAAGCGCAGTACCTCATAAAGGGATTGGGTATGGCGCGCTGCATCAACAACAAACATTTGCTATGACCCTGCCTAAAATAAGTTTTAATTATTTAGGTCAATTGGGCGCGCAAAGTGATAATGAGGAAAGCTCGACTTGGCAGGTTAGTCAAGAAGATGCAGGTCAAATGATAGCAAGTGACAACACCTATCACTTATTAGTTAATATTAATGGCGCGGTTCAAGCTGGTATATTAACGTTTAATATTGCCTCACGGTTATCAAGTGTATTAACAAAGGAATTTGAGGCGCACTTTCATAGCGCTTTAGTTGAGGTTATTGAGCAAGCAGCTCTCAAGGCAAAAAGTGGCGGTATTAACACGTTAAGCGACTTAAAAGAAATATATTTGACCGTGAATGAAACAGCAAATGATGTTCCTATTTTTTTTCTACCTCCAGGCGGAGGAGGTGCTGAAAGTTATTTAAATAATATAATCCCCAAATTAAAAGACAAAAAAATAATTCTATTTAATAACTTATACCATGAAAGCCGTTTAAAAAATGAGAATGCTCGAAATTATTATACTTTTCAAACACTCGCCACTCAATACATTAAATATATCAAGAAGATCCAGCCTAAAGGTCCTTATGAATTATTTGGTTGGAGTTTTGGTGGTGTGTTAGCTTTTGAAATAGCACGACAACTGGAGAATAATGGCGATAATATTGCAAAAATCATTTTAGTTGATTCCAATTTTAATTATAATAAAGCAATTAAAGCGCAATGCCATAAATTTTCACCATTGATAAACAGAAAATTACAAAAGGATATTAATGCTAAGTATCAATGTAATAGTAGTAAATATCGAACAAGTGCTAAAATAGTTTTATTTAAATTTTCAAAAGTTGACAAAATTAAGTTGGAAGATATTGCTAAATATACAGATGAAAAATTATTGTATAAAGCTCATGAGGCCCTTGCTTGTTATTACAATAAAATAATCGATAACCATATTAATGATTATGTGGATTGTAGCGCAATAAAAATAATACAATTAACGAGTACACATTATACATGGGTCGATAATAGTGAAGACGTAGATTTGGTGACAAAAGTTATCATTCCAACAAAAAAAAGTTTTAATAAAAATGATGTAAATAAAAAATGATTGCTTTTTTTTATTTGCTAAGTATTATCAACGCCCTTCTAACCTGATACGGTCTTATTAGCAAATAAAAGACTGCGGTTGTTAAACAAAGAAAAACGTTAAGAAAAGGGATAAATGCTTACCTACCCTGGCAAATGATGGGCCTAAAAATAGGCAGCAAGTCCTTTTTAAGAGAATTTGACACAATACTATTTTATTAAGCGCCCCTAAAAAAACTTATCTCGCATTATCACTTTGCCAATGATCAAAGTTTATCGTCCAAGATATTTCTCTTGACTAAAAAGTCAATGACTCATATTGCATTGGATAAAATTAATAAATGCCAAATAAAATAGGTCTAAAATGTCAAAAAAATTATTAACAAAAGAGCAAAATAATACTTTAAAGAACACAACTATTTCAAGAGAAGATCGTCATACACTTTTGCGCAGTTGGAATGATACTGATGCGCCTTACCCAATGGATAAAACTCTAGCGCAATTATTCGAGGAGCAGGTCGATAAGACTCCAAATAATATTGCCTTGGTATTTGCAGAGCAGAAGCTTACCTATCGGCAATTAAATGAAAAAGCTAATCAATTAGCTCATGCTATTCGAGCGCATTATCAAAATAATAACTCTCAAGGTATTAAGGCCGATACACTGATTGGCTTATATCTAGATCGAAGTTTAGAGATGGTCATAAGTATTCTGGGCGTGCTTAAAGCAGGCGGCGCTTATGTGCCTATATCACCAGAATATCCACAGTTGCGAGCGCAGTTTATGTTTGAGGATACACAAACTTCACTAGTTATTACTCAGCCACATTATAAGCAGCAATTAAACAAGTGGAGCTCAAAACTCGATATTACGCTGGCGCTGTTATCCATCGATGATGTAAGTGATGATCACACAACGGCTAATTTAGCAGCAATTAATGGACCGAAAGACTTGGCTTATGTTATTTATACGTCGGGGACAACAGGCACCCCAAAAGGCGTTATGGTTCAACATTCAGGAGTTGTTAACAGAATAGTTTGGATGCAGCAAAAATACCCATTATCGAGCTCAAGCCGTGTTCTTCAAAAAACGCCCTATATCTTTGATGTGTCGGTATGGGAATTATTATGGGGTAATTTAACAGGCGCCACCATTATTATAGCGGCACCAGAGATTCATAAAGAGCCAGATAAATTAAATGAATTGATCATTAAGTCTGGCGTAACGATTCTACATTTTGTGCCATCAATGTTTGCATCTTTTTGTGATTATTTGCAGCAGTTGCAGCTTTCGTTTCCTAAAAATGTACAACAGGTATTTTGCAGTGGTGAAGCGTTAACCGTTAGTCATGTCGATAGGTTTATAAAAACAAATCATGACAGCACTTTATTAACTAACCTTTATGGACCAACTGAAGCTTCTATTGAGGTTACTTATTTTGATATTATTGAGTCGACTAATAAATTTATTCCGATTGGTCGCCCGATAAGTAACACTCAAGTTTATGTGTTAAATGAGCAACAAAACATTGTCCCGATAGGCGCCACTGGCGAGCTTTATATCGGCGGAGCAGGCCTTGCGCGAGGTTACCTTAATCAGGAGGATTTAACTGATGAACGTTTTATTGATAACCCATTTGCCACACCGGATGATAAAGTTAAAGGTTATGACAGGCTTTATAAAACTGGCGATCTGGTACGCTGGGCCCATGATGGGAATTTAGAGTATTTAGGGCGTAATGATTGTCAGGTTAAAATACGCGGTTATCGTATTGAACTCGGTGAGATTGAAAGTGCATTAAGCGCATTAAAAGACGTTAAACAAGCAGTGGTTGTTGACTTTGAAAATAATGGTCATAAATACTTAGCTGCTTATCTAATAAAATCTTCCAGCATGGGAATTGATATTGATATTGATATTGAGGCATGTCGAGATAGCCTAGCGCTTAAACTGCCAGACTATATGCTGCCTACTACCTTTACCGTGCTCGATAGCATTCCATTAACCATTAACGGGAAACTGGACAGACGCGCGCTGCCAACACCAGACTTTGTAAGTACTGATAAATATGTTGCCCCGCGAAATGAGCTTGAAGAGCAGCTTTGTAATATTTGGCAAGAAGTATTGAGCGTTAAAAAAGTTGGTATTGATGATAACTTTTTCCGCATCGGTGGCGATTCTATAGTAAGTATTGGGCTGGTCTCTAAAATGCGCAGAGAAGGCTTTAGCTTACAAGTGAAAGATATTTTTGATGCACCAACCGTGGCTCAGTTGGGCTGTTTGTTAAACTCTAAGGCGACTCGCATAAAAATTAAAACTGAGCAGGGCGTGTTAACCGGCGGTTTTGATTTATTACCAATACAATCTTGGTTTTTTGTGCAAAAACTAGCAAAGCCTCAGTACTTTAATCAGGCTTTTATAATTAAAATTCCAGGGGAAATTAAATACGCTGAAATTGAACAAGCACTGCAGGCATTAACTGCGCAGCACGATATGCTGCGCTGCGTATTTTTAGAAAAAGCATCTTCAAAAACAAAGAGTTACCAGCAACAATATCGCGATAATATAGATGGCATGTGTGAGCCTTTATACGCTTTAAATATAGCGGATTTAAATTCTGAGGAGCTTGATGAAAAGCTTACGCAACTACAAAGTAACTTTAGCTATATTAACGGCCCAACATGGCAGGCAGCGCACTTAACTGGTCATATCGATGGTAGAGCACGTTTATTTTTTGCCTTCCATCATTTAATTATCGATGTCGTGTCATGGCGAATAATTGCCCAAGATATTAAGCAACTATTAACAAAGCAACTATTAACAAAGCAACTACTATCAAAACAAGCATTAACAAAACAAGCACTTCCCCCTAAAGGCAGTAGTTATCGTCAATGGATAAGAGCCGTGCAGCATTATGCGTTAAATCATCAAGATGAGCGAGCATATTGGCAAGGCGTCTGTGCAGATCAGGCTGGCTTACCAGCTTTAGGCACGGTGGCATATCATAAAGTGAGCCTATCGGAGCGACAAACAGATGTTTTATTACATCAAGCAAACCTTGGTTTTCATACGCAAATTAATGATTTATTACTAAGCGCCCTGGCAATTAGCCTCTTTGATGTGCTTGGCAGTGATGTCAATCATGTGACACTTGAAGGCCATGGCCGGGAAGTCATCGATGAAACACTTGATGTGAGCAATACTGTTGGTTGGTTTACCAGCATGTATCCGGTCAGGCTTAAGGCGCATAACACAATATCAGCGACCATCATTCACACCAAGGAGATGTTAAGCGCAGTACCTCATAAAGGGATTGGTTTTGGCGCGCTGCATAAGCAACAAGCATTTGCTATGAAGCTGCCTAAAATAAGCTTTAATTATTTAGGTCAATTAGGCGCGCAAAGTGACAATGAGGAAAGCTCTACTTGGCAGATTAGCCAAGAAGATGCAGGTCAAATGATAGCCAGTGACAACACCGATCACTTATTAGTTAATATTAATGGCGCGGTTCAAGCTGGTATATTAACGTTTAATATTGCCTCACGGTTATCAAGTATATTAGCAAAGGCATTTGAGGCGCACTTTCATAGCGCTTTAGTTGAGGTTATTGAGCAAGCAGCTCTTAAAGCAAAAAGTGGAGGAGTTAACACGCCCAGTGATTACGCTGTTAAAGGGCTATCCATTGACCATTTAGACTTTCTTCAGCGCCGCCTCACTACCAATAAAATTGTAGCTATTTTTCCTGCAAATAGCTTGCAGCAAGGCTTTATATCACACGCGCTGCATTACCCAGAAGATGATGCTTATCGTGTGCAATTATTATTAGACTATAATGAAGCGCTTGATATAAATTGTTACCAGCAGGCGTGGAGCTTAGCCGCACAGCGCTACCCTGCGCTGCGAGCTTGTTTTGATTGGCGTGATGGTCTTGTGCAGATCATAACGGCAGATTCGAGTATTAACCTTGATAATTTCACCCTCAAGGATATCAGTCATCTACCACAAGCTGCTCGCGCGCAAGAGATCATTAAAATTCAACAGCTCGATAGAAAAGTTCCTTTTGATCTATCGACACCTGGCTTAATGCGCTTTACCGTGATAAAACAACATGCAAACTTGGTGAGTGTAATGCAAACAACTCATCATAGTATCAGTGATGGTTGGAGCGGCCCGCTTTTATTACAGCAAGTACATGAGTACTACAATCAGCTTGTGGTAGGCATGCAGGTGCAAATAAAGGTCGAGCGCGCATTTGTTGATGCGCAGCAGTATTATAGCAAAGCAAAAAGCGCCGCGACAAAACACTGGGAAAAAGCTAAAGAGCGGTTTCAGGCCGCCAATGATCTTAATTTTTTATTCACCACGCCAGTTGATTTAGCGCAGCTAAAAACAATTGCAGAGCCATGCGCGAGTGAGCTTATTATTAAGGGTGATTTATACAAGCAGTTAAAGCAAATGTGTCGAAATCAAGCAATAACCTTAAATGTTGCCGTGCAATTTGCCTGGCATAAATTATTACATATTTATAGCGGTGATGAGCAAACGATTGTCGGCACAACAGTCTCAGGTCGCGACCTTCCCGTTGACGGTATTGAAAGTAGTGTCGGATTATATATTAATACATTGCCGCTTACGGTTGATTGGGATAATAGCATCAGCGTCTCGGCAATCTTAAATAATATTCAAAAAAGTATAGCAGAGATTAACAGTTACAGTCATGTCTGTTTGGCAGATTTACAAACAAATGGGCAGCGATTGTTTCATAGCCTGTTTGTTTTTGAAAATTATCCGAGCCCTATTGATACAAATACATTAGGGATAGAAAATCATTTAACGTTTCGAGCAGCTATTGAGAAAACTGATTATCCTCTTTCAGTGACGGCCTATGAGAAAAATGAAAGCTTGGTTGTCAAGCTACATTATAGTGAAGAATGGCTTCGTCAAAATCAAGCTAGGCGGTTATTAAATCAAATACAATTAATATTAGCCTCTATTGCTAAAAATACTGATCAATCACATCAACAAATCTCTTTAATGGATGATTGTGAGCGCAACACGTTGTTACATACTTGGAATGATACCGATGCGCCTTACCCAATGGATAAAACCATCTCGCAATTATTCGAGGAGCAGGTAGATAAAAACCCTGATAATGTCGCCTTAGTATTTGCAGAGCAGAAGCTTACCTATCGTCAGTTAAATCAGCGAGCTAATCAATTAGCTTATGCTATTCGAGCGCATTATCAACAAAATATTACTCAAGGTATTAAGCCCGATACGCTGATTGGCTTATATCTAGATCGAAGTTTAGAGATGGTAATAAGTATTCTGGGCGTGCTTAAAGCAGGCAGCGCTTATGTGCCTATATCACCAGAATATCCTAAGCTGCGAGTGCAGTTTATGTTTGAGGATACACAAACCTCGCTGATTATTACCCAGCCACATTATAAGCCGCAATTAAATAAGTGGACTGCAAAACTCGACCTTGTGCCAAATCTTTTAGCCATAGATGATGTAAGTGATGACAACCCAACGGCTAATTTAGCAGCAATTAATGGACCGAAAGACTTGGCTTATGTGATTTATACATCTGGGACAACAGGCACGCCGAAAGGGGTGTTGCAATTACATACAAATGTGGTGAGCTTATTCGAATCGACTGATAAATATTTTCGATTTACGCATAAGGATACATGGGTACTATTTCATGAATACACTTTTGATTTTAGTGTCTGGGAATTATGGGGCGCTTTACTCTATGGTGGACAGTTAATTATCCCCACAAAAAGTTTAACACAAGATACTTGTAAATTTGTACAGCTTTGCGTTAATTCACAGGTTACTATTTTAAACCAAACACCTGCAGCTTTTTACCTATTTATCGAGGAATCATTAAGCGCTGCTGCAAAGTTTCCTTGCCTGCGTAATGTGATTTTTGGAGGAGATAAACTTAATTTATCACGGCTTAAACCTTGGTGGAATTGTTATGCGCAAGATGCGCCACTCCTTGTAAATATGTATGGAATTACTGAGACGACAGTACATGTTACTTATAAATCATTAAGCCCCAAAAATAATTTAAAAGCAGCAAATATAGGGAAACCCTTAAATGATTTAAAAGCATTTGTGCTAAATACACAAAAAAATCTTGTGCCGATAGGCGCCCCTGGTGAGCTTTATATCGGTGGTGCTGGACTTGCAAGGGGCTATCTCAATCAGGCTGAGTTAACCAATGAACGTTTTATTGATAACCCATTTGCCACAACTGATGATAAAGCTAAAGGTTATAACAGGCTTTATAAAACCGGCGATCTGGTTCGCTGGCGCGATGATGGTAACTTAGAGTATTTAGGGCGTAATGATTGTCAGGTTAAAATACGCGGTTATCGTATTGAACTAGGTGAGATTGAAAGTGCATTAAGCGCATTAAAAGATGTTAAACATGCAGTAGTTGTTGACCTTGAAAAGGATGGTCATAAATATCTAGCTGCCTATTTAATAAAAGCTTCCAGCATGGTAAGTGATATTGATATTGATATTGATATTGATATTGATATTGATATTGATATTGATATTGATAAATGTCGCGATAGCTTAGCGCTTAAACTGCCAGACTATATGCTGCCTGCTACCTTCACCGTGCTCGATAGCATTCCACTAACTATTAATGGGAAACTTGACAGACGAGCGCTACCAACACCAGAATTTGTAAGTGCTGATAATTATGTTGCCCCACGAAATGAGCTTGAAGAGCAGCTTTGTAATATTTGGCAAGAAGTGTTGAACGTTAAAAAAGTTGGCATTGCTGATAACTTTTTCCGCATCGGTGGCGATTCTATTATTGCAATACGAGTAATAGCTAAAATGAAATTGTTAGGGAAGTCTTTTTTTGTAGCAGATCTATTTTCTTATCCTACAGTCGCTGGCGTTTTATCTAAAGCAATTTTGACCACATCAAAAGTTAAATATATCCCATTTTCATTGTTAAAGTCGCCACAGTTAAAAAGAATTGCGGGCTTAGGCTATGTAAATCTTGTTGATGCATATCCTGCCACCTATTTGCAGATGGGAATGCTACTAGAATCATCACGTAGTATAGGCACTTATCATGATGTATTGCACTATCAGATCAGAGGGAAACTTGATGCCGCGTTACTCACTAAATTATTGCAAGGCCTTGTTAATCGGCATGAAGCATTAAGGACCACTTTCATCGATGATCAGCTATCAGGGTATATTGCACTGGTACTGCCTCATTTAGAAGTCGACATTGATTTTTATCACGCTGATAATTCAAGCCGCAGTCTTGTTGAACGTGAACATCAGAAATCGTTTTCGGCTGTTTCTGGCGCTTTATCTCGGTTTATTATTAGTGATGTTCAGGCAAAATATTTTCGTCTTACTTTTTCATGTCATCATGCAATTATGGATGGTTGGAGTGTAGCTTCTATGATGTCTGAATTATGCAGAGCGTATGTTAAAAAATCAAAAAACCTTGTTATGACGCATTCCATGCCATTGTATGGAGAATTTGCTCGTAACGAAAGATTCGCTTGTAGCAACGCAAATATTCAAACATTTTGGGTAGATTATTTAGCAAGTTATGAGGAGCCTAACGTATCTTTTTTTAAAGACGCTAAAGAGAACACTTCCCAGGTTAAATCTAAAAATTATTCATTAAGCAACAGAGAGTGTTCAGCGGTGCTTGAACTGTCAAATAGTTTGGAATGCACCGTAGATAACGTATTTCTCACTTTATTACACCATATTTTATGCTTGCTACAAAATACTAGGGACGTTGTGATAGGCTTGGTAGTAAATAATCGTTTAGAAGTTGAAGGGGGTGACCAATTACTTGGATTATTTTTAAATACCATCCCTTTCCGTTATATTTTGCCTGTTGAAGAGAGTGATGTTTATTCTCGGATCCAAAATATAGTGGCAGAAAAAAATAAACTATTAAATTATAAATCGCTGCCATTTGCTTTTATTAAATCTAAGTTATTGAATAACAAAAGTTTATACCATTGTGTATTTAATTATGTTCATTTTCATATCGCCGATGATGTTGACAATAATAATGATAGTGTGCTCCTTGGAAGAGGTGGGTATGAAAAAACAAATAATCCTTTAACGCTATCTGTTTCAAGAAGCAATAACAATTTTGACCTTCGTATATCATCTTTGCCAGAAGCTGTAGATGATGTTTTTTTAGAACAATTATTTATATATTTTAAAGAAAACTTAAAAATGCTCAGTATTGAGCATTTAAATATATCGAAACAATTTATCAATATAACAAAAAAAGATTGTCAGAGTTTACGCTTATACAATGATACGCATGCTCCCTACCCAATGGATAAAACCCTAGCGCAATTATTCGAGGAGCAGGTCGATAAAACCCCTGATAATATTGCCCTGGTATTTGCAGAGCATAAGCTTACCTATGGTCAATTAAATGAAAAAGCTAATCAGTTGGCTTATGCTATTCGAGCGCATTATCAAAATAATAACTCTCAAGGTATTAAGGCCGATACGCTGATTGGCTTATATCTGGATCGAAGTTTAGATATGGTGATAAGTATTCTTGGCGTGCTTAAAGCAGGAGGCGCTTATGTGCCGATATCGCCAGAATATCCACAGCTGCGAGTGCGCTTTATGCTTGAGGATACACAAACGTCTCTTATTATTACTCAGGAACATTATAAGAAGCAATTAAACAAGTGGACTGCAAAACTCGATATTACGCCTACATTGTTAGCCCTCGATGATGTAAGTGAAAATACCTCGAGTGTTAATTTAGCAGCAATTAATGGAGCGAAAGACTTAGCTTATGTCATCTATACGTCTGGGACAACAGGCACCCCGAAAGGCGTTATGATTGAGCACAAGAATGTTGTTAATTATTTATATGCGTTGACAGAACATGTTGGAGACTTATTTAATCGAGTAGATTTTTCAGCAAATTATTGTTTTGATCTTTCGATTACAACCAACTTATGTCCCTTATTGGTTGGGAGTTGTATTTATATTTTTGGCAAAAATATCTCTGACATTGAAAGTTATTTACAACACATTAGGGCAAATGAAATTGATTTTGTGAAAACAACACCAAGTCTTGCATCTGTAATTTTCGCAAACACAGAAATTAAAGTAAAAACACTTTTATTGGGTGGTGAAATCTTATCTAAGCAATGTGTTGCACAGTTATCAAACAATGTTGACGTTATTTGTGATGAATACGGCCCTACAGAATCCACCGTAGGCGCATTGATTGCGAATGTACTTCCTTTAATGTCCAAGGGGATTGGTAAATCTTATTCGAATATCAAGTTATATAATTTATCACCATCATTGAGCCTACTTCCGATAGGCACGCCAGGAGAGCTTTATATTGGCGGAGCAGGACTTGCGCGAGGTTATCTTAATCAGGAGGAGTTAACTGGTGAGCGTTTTATTGATAACCCATTTGCCACGCCTGATGATAAAGCTAAAGGTTATGACAGGCTTTATAAAACCGGCGATCTGGTACGCTTGCTCCCTGACGGTAATTTAGAGTATTTAGGTCGCAATGATTGTCAGGTTAAAATACGCGGTTATCGTATTGAACTAGGTGAGATTGAAAGTGCATTAATAGCATTAAAATGCGTTAAACAAGCCGTAGTTGTTGACCTTGAAAAGGATGGCAATAAATACTTAGCTGCTTATCTAATAAAAGCTTCTGGCATTCCAATTGATATTGATAAATGCCGAGATAGCCTAGCGCTTAAACTGCCAGATTATATGCTGCCTGCGACCTTCACTGTGCTCGATAGCATTCCATTAACCATTAACGGTAAACTTGACAGACGCGCGCTGCCAACACCAGAATTTGAAAATGCTGATAAATATATAGCCCCGCGAAATGAGCTTGAAGAGCAACTTTGTCATATTTGGCAAGAAGTGTTGAGCGTTACAAAAGTGGGTATTGCTGATAACTTTTTTGGTATTGGTGGGAACTCTATCACAGCGATTCGACTGACCGCTGCTTGCCGCCAGCAATTCAAGATAGATATTCCGCTTGCCTTGTTATTTGAGAAGAAAACAATTGAGGCATTGTCAGGTTGTTTAGATAAACTGCAGATGTTGGTTATTCCTCATGTAGAGCGAGCTCAATATCCATTATCTTTTGCTCAAGAGCGACTGTTATTTATTGAAAATTTTGAACAAGGATCAAATGCATATCATATCCCTTATTTTGTGCAATTAGCAGATGTCAATCTAAGCGCATTAACAGCGGCTTTTAATGTTGTTATTCACCGTCATCCTGTACTTAACAGTGTTTATCGTCGTGATGAGCAAAATAAAGCTTACCAGGTACAACTCGGTGGTGATATTGCAATACACATGCATGTATTAACCGAGAGTCATGAATTATTAGCAGAGCTTGAAAAAGAGATATCACGCCCTTTTGATTTAACTACTGAGCCAAGTATTCGCCTGCACTGTTATGAGAAAAATGCGCGCCACTATTTATTGATGTTATTCCACCATATCGCCTTTGATGGCTGGTCTACTACCATATTTATGGACGAATTAGCGCAAGCGTATCGCGGCTTGTGCCAAGGAGCTTCTGTAGTGCTCCCTCATCTGGATATCAGTTATGGAGATTATGCGCTCTGGCAACGTTCTTATCTGCAAGGAGAAAATCTGACCAAGTTATTAGATTTTTGGCAGCAGCAATTATCAGGGTATGAGCAGCTGCAATTACCGACCGATTATCCTCGTCCTAAACAAATTAATTATCAGGGAAGAAATATAGATTTTCAATTAGATGCCCGTTTATCGGAGCAACTGCGAACGCTTGCCAAAGCAAACGATACAACACTCTATACCGTGCTGCTGAGCAGTTTTTATGTCAGCCTATCAGCAATGAGCGGCCAAACAGATGTATTACTCGGCACTCCATCTGATAATCGAGATCATGCGCAAACGCAATCATTAATCGGCTTTTTTGTAAATACCTTGGTGCTGCGAGCAGGTGTTCAAGCAACAATGACCATTGAGGAATTTATTAGCCAAGTGCATGGCATTGTAACACAAGCTAAGTCTCATCAAGCGCTTCCCTTTGAGCGCTTAGTGGATGTGTTAAAGATTGAGCGCGACGCCTTACGTCACCCTATTTTTCAAGTGATGTTTGCCATTGACTCTTTCGATACGAGTTACCAGAGCAATAATGACCTGCCGTTTATGTCATCAGAGTTTGCAAGCTCTGATGATTTTTATCGCACTGCAAAGTTTGATTTAAGTTTGCTTGTCGATGACAGTGAAGCGGTTATTAAGGGCTCTTTTAACTATGCGCTGAGTTTGTTTAATGAAGAGACGATCAAACGCATATCAGAAATCTATAAACGAGTCTTAGTGGCTGTTGTTGCAAATCAACAGCTCCCAATCGGTGAAATATCATTATTGTCAGAAATCGAGCGCCATACTCTTTTACATACTTGGAATGATACTGATGCGCCTTACCCAATGGATAAAACCATAGCGCAATTATTTGAGGAGCAGGTCGATAAGACTCCTGATAATATTGCCCTGGTGTTTGCAGAGGAGTCTCTTACCTATCGTCAGCTAAATAACAAAGCAAATCAATTAGCTCATGCTATTCGAGCGCATTATCAAAATAATAACTCTCAAGGTATTAAGCCCGATACGCTGATTGGCTTATATCTAGATCGAAGTTTAGAAATGGTAATAAGTATTCTGGGAGTGCTTAAAGCAGGCGGCGCTTATGTGCCAATATCACCAGAATATCCACAGCTGCGAGCGCAATATATATTGGGCGATACACAAACTTCACTGATTATTACCCAGCCACATTATAAGCAGCAATTAAACAAGTGGAGCTCAAAACTGGATATTACGGCTACGCTATTAGCCCTCGATGATGTAAGTGAAAATACCTCGAGTGTTAATTTAGCCTCGATAAATATATCAAAAGACTTAGCCTATGTCATCTATACCTCTGGTACAACAGGCACTCCGAAAGGCGTTATGATAGAACAATGTTCAGTATCTAACCTAATTTTTAGTCAAACATGTTGCATGAATTTTGATGAAAATGATGTCATTCTTTGGCTCGCTGATTATATTTTCGATGCCTCTGTTGAGCAGTTATTTTTATCATTGCTCAATGGCGCCATGTTACATATTCCAACCAAGTCAGATATTAAAGATGTAGGGGTTATTAAGCAAAAAATTGTAGCGTTATCCATTACTTATTTGCATGCCACCCCTCAATACTTAAATGCATTAGGCGCACTAGAAGAGTCACATTATTTAAAAAGAGTCATGTCTGGAGGGGAGCGTATTTCTGCAAAATTAGTCGCCTGTTGGGGTAATTTATTGATAAACGCTTATGGACCGACTGAATCGACTGTTATTTCCATACAAGCACCTCAATATGGTCAAGATGGCGTGCTTAACAGCATTGGTCGCCCGATAAATAACACCCATGCTTATGTGTTAAATCAGCAAAAAAACATTGTCCCGATAAGCGCCCCAGGCGAGCTTTATATCGGTGGTGCTGGCCTTGCAAGGGGCTATCTCAATCAACCTGAGTTAACTAGTGAGCGTTTTATTGATAATCCGTTTGCCACAACTGATGATAAAGCTAAAGGTTATGACAGGCTTTATAAAACTGGCGATCTGGTACGCTTGCTACCAGATGGCAACTTAGAATATTTAGGGCGTAATGATTGTCAGGTTAAAATACGCGGTTATCGTATTGAACTAGGTGAGATTGAAAGTGCATTAATAGCATTAAAAGATGTTAAACAAGCCGTAGTTGTTGACCTTGAAAAGGATGGCAATAAATACTTAGCTGCTTATTTAATAAAAGCTTCTGGCATGGGAATTGATATTGATATTGAAATTGATATTGAAATTGATATTGAGGCATGTCGAAATAGCCTAGCGCTTAAACTGCCAGACTATATGCTGCCTGCTACTTTCACCGTGCTCGATAGCATTCCATTAACCATTAATGGGAAACTTGACAGACGCGCGCTGCCAACACCAGAATTTGTAAGTACTGATAAATATGTAGCCCCGCGAAATGAGCTTGAAGAGCAGCTTTGTAATATTTGGCAAGAAGTATTGAGCGTTAAAAAAGTTGGTATTGATGATAACTTTTTCCGCATTGGTGGCGATTCTATAGTAAGTATTGGGCTGGTCTCTAAAATGCGTAGAGAAGGCTTTAGCTTACAAGTGAAAGATATTTTTGATGCGCCAACCGTTGCCCAGTTGAGTCGTTTGTTAAATGAGTCTAACACCCGCATAAAAATTAAAACTGAGCTGGGCGTGTTAACCGGCACTTTTGATTTATTACCAATACAAGACTCATTTTTTGAGCAAAAACTAGCAAATCCTCACCACTTTAATCAGTCTTTTATAATTAAAATTCCAGGGATAATAAAATACGCTGAAATTGAACAAGCATTGCAGGCATTAACAGCGCAGCACGATATGTTGCGCTGCGTGTTTTCAGAAAAAGCATCTTCAAAAACAAAGAGTTACCAACAACAATATCGCGATAATATAGATGGCATGTGTGAGCCTTTATACGCATTAAATATAGCGGATTTAAATTCTGAGGAGCTTTGTAAAAAGCTTACGCAACTACAAAGTAACTTTAATTATATTAACGGCCCAACATGGCAGGCAGCGCACTTAACTGGTCATACCGATGGTAGAGCTCGTTTATTTTTTGCCTTCCATCATTTAATTATCGATGTCGTATCATGGCGAATAATTGCCCAAGATATTAAGCAACTATTAACAAAGCAACTATTAACAAAGCAACTACTAACAAAACAAGTACTAACAAAACAAGCACTTCCCCCTAAAGGCAGTAGTTATCGTCAATGGGTAAGAGCCGTGCAGCATTATGCGTTAAATCATCAAGATGAGCGTGCATATTGGCAAGGCGTCTGTACAGATCAGGCGGGCTTACCAGCTTTAGGCACGGTTGCATATCATACAGTTAGCCTATCAGTAGAGCAAACAGATATTTTATTACATCAAGCAAACCTTGGTTTTCATACGCAAATTAATGATTTATTACTAAGCGCCCTGGCAATTAGCCTTTTTGAAGTGCTTGGCAGTGATGTTAATCATGTGACACTTGAAGGCCACGGCCGGGAAGTTATCGATGAAACACTTGATGTGAGCAATACTGTTGGTTGGTTTACCAGCATGTATCCGGTTAGGCTTAAGGCCCATAAAACAATATCTGCGAGCATCATTCACACCAAGGAGATGTTAAGCGCGATTCCCAACAAAGGGATTGGTTATGGCGCGCTGCATAAGCAACAAGCATTTGCTATGAGCCTGCCTAAAATAAGTTTTAATTATTTAGGTCAATTAGGCGCGCGAAGCCACGATGAGGAAAGCTCGACTTGGCAGATTAGTCAAGAAGATGCAGGTCAAATGATAGCCAGTGACAACACCGATCACTTATTAGTTAATATTAATGGCGCGGTTCAATCTGGTATATTAACGTTTAATATTGCCTCACGGTTATCAAGTATATTAACAGATGCATTTGAGGAGCACTTTCACAGCGCTTTAGTTGAGGTTATTGAGCAAGCAGCTCTTAAAGCAAAAAATGGCGGAGTTAACACGTTAAGCGACTTAAAAGAAATATATTTGACCGTGAATGAAACAGCAAATGAGGCTCCTATTTTTTTTCTACCTCCAGGCGAAGGAGGCGCTGAAAGTTATTTAAATAATGTAATCCCCAGATTAAAAGACAAAAAAATAATTCTATTTAATAACTTCTACCATGAAAGCTATTTAAAAAATGATAATGCTCAAAATTATTATACTTTTCAAACACTTGCCTCTCAATACATTAAATATATTAAGAAGATACAGTCTAAAGGGCCTTATGAATTATTTGGTTGGAGTTTTGGTGGTGTGTTAGCTTTTGAAATAGCACGGCAACTGGAAAATAATGGCGATACGATTGCAAAAATCATTTTAGTTGATTCCTACTTTAATTATAAAAAAGCAATCAAAGCGCAATGCCATGAATTTTCACCATTAATAAACAAAAAATTACAAAAGAATATTAATGCTAAGTATCAATGTAATAGTGGTAAATATCGAACAAGTGCCAAAATAGTTTTATTTAAGTTTTCAAAAGTTGACAAAATCAAGTTGGAAGATATTGCTAAAGATACAGATGAAAAATTATTGTATAAAGCTCATGAGGCCCTTGCTTGTTATTACAATAAAACAATCGATAACCACATTAATGATTATGTGGATTGTAGTGCAATTAAAATAATACAATTAACCAGCACCCATAGGACATGGGTTGACAGTAGTAAAGATGTAGATTTGGTGACAAAAGTTATCATTCCAACAAAAAAAAGTTTTAATAAAAATGATAGACTAAAGGAGTTAATTTTCACCTTAAATGTAACAGCATAGTAGTTGCAATTCTAAAGTATATACCAATGAAACCTAATGTTGTTGATGTGTACTTGGTGGTTGATGATTAGGAAATAGATTGATAACGGGATATACTTAAGCAGAGCTCAGGTTACTTAATAAATTATTCTTCAGCGTATTTAAGGAAAACGATGGCATTATCCACATTATATTGTCGCGCTTTATCAGGAGTAAGCGCGCCGAGTATTACCGTTGAAGTCCACCTTGGCACTGGTTTGCCTAGCTTTTCATTGGTAGGATTACTTGAAACATCGGTAAAAGAGGCGAAAGAGCGTGTACGTAGTGCCATTATCAATAGCAATTTTAAATTTCCAAACAATAAAAGGATCACGGTTAATCTTGCACCTGCTAATTTGCCTAAAGAAGGTGGCCGCTTTGATTTAGCGATTGCATTAGGCATATTAATAGCATCTGATCAAATTAATGGCAGTCAAATAGATCAATTTGAATGTTTTGCAGAGCTTGCATTATCGGGAGATTTACGCTCTATTGATGGTATTATCCCCTGTGCTTTAGCGACAAAAGCCAATCAACGAGCGCTGATTGTTTGCCCTGAAAATCAAAATGAAAGTGCATTAACTGGCGCTAAAACGTATGTAGCAAAAAACTTAGCTGATGTGTGTGCTTTTCTACAAGGTGTTGTAAAACTACCGTTAGCTGAAAAACAAAATGCACCAATCATGCTAAATAAAGTTGATATGAGTGATGTGCTAGGGCAAGAGCAAGCTAAACGTGTGCTAGAAATCGCTGCTGCTGGCGGACATAACTTATTACTTATTGGTCCTCCTGGAACTGGTAAAAGCATGCTTGCAGAGCGATTTATGACATTATTACCGCCATTGGCTGAAAGCCATGCGTTAGAAACGGCGGCTATTTATTCGGTCTGTGGTAAACGCAGAGTAGATTGGTATAAGCCACCATTTAGATCACCACACCATAGTGCATCTTCGGTTGCGCTTGTTGGAGGTGGTGGAAAACCGAAACCTGGAGAAATTTCATTGTCACACAGAGGCGTTTTATTTTTAGATGAATTACCAGAGTTCCCAAGAGCCGTGCTTGATAGTTTACGCCAACCCTTAGAAACAAATGAAGTGACTATTTCTCGTGCTGCAAATCAAATAACATTCCCTGCAAACTTTACTTTAATTGGCGCAATGAACCCATCTCCTTGTGGTCACATCAGTGGTGATTTATGCCGTAGCACACCAGATCAAATTTTGCGTTATTTAGGACGTTTATCAGGACCATTTATTGATCGTTTTGCCTTGTCTATTATGGTGCCATTACTGCCCAAAGGAATGCTCGCACAATCCCAAATTGGGATGAAGAAAAAAAGTGAAAGCAGTTTGCTCATAAAAAAACGCGTTGAGGGTGCTAGAAATTTACAGCTGAAACGGCAGAAAAAGTTTAACCATGGACTATCTACCAAAGAGTTAACTAAATTTTGTCAATTAACAATCGAAGATGCGCAATTTTTAGAAGAGGCTATTAATACAATGGGACTTTCTATCCGAGCATGGCATAGCTTGTTAAAAGTGGCGCGAACAATTGCCGATTTAGGAGATTCTCAAACAGTTCAGCGAGTACATTTAATGGAATCATTGTCGTATCGCGCAATGGATCGGCTATTAAAAAGCGTCGCAAATAATTAGTTATGAAGAAGGTCTAATTAACCAAAATCCAGATTAAATTGCGGTAAATGCTGGTTGTTTTTCTTTAAAAAAAACGCCAAAAATTTCCTCTTTTTATTTGTTACACCTTGCTTTTATATTCGAGCAGCAATTAACAAATATTATGTACAATACTTGGAGATCCGCACCTAAAGATCAAAAAATAATAAACTATTTCGTGTACTATTGATGAGTAATTCATTAACGGATTGGCCTCTAGCATTAGCAATAGTTTGTGCAATATAAGGCAAATATTTCGGCTCATTACGACTTGATTTTGGTTTTTCTTGCATATTACGCGGCAATAAATAAGGCGCATCAGTTTCTATCATTAAACGATCATCTGGGATCAACTTTACTATTTCTAATAATGTTTTGCCTCGCCGTTCATCACAGATCCAACCAGTTATGCCAATGTATAATCCCAGTTCAATATAGTGATTTAATTCATATTTAGAGCCAGTGAAGCAGTGCAAAACAACATTGGATAATTGTGCTAAATAAGGCTTCAATAAGCTTATTAATCGTGTACTTGCGTCACGCTCATGCATAAAAACAGGAAGTTGTAAATCGATTGCAAGCTCAAGTTGCTCAATAAAAGCATATTCTTGCTCATGAGCAGTTGAAAAATTACGATTAAAATCCAGTCCACATTCGCCAATGGCTTTTACGTGTGGATCTTCGGCAATTTGGCGCAATTTTTGTAAGCTTTTCTGGTCACATGTTTTGGCATCGTGAGGATGTATACCCGCGGTGCAATAAAGGAACTCAGGATCAGTTTTGGCAAGCTTAAGCGCTTTTTCGCTTTCTCGAAGGTTAGTACCTGTAATAATCAGACCTTTGACACCTGATTGTTTGGCAGCGTTGATAACAAGTTGGCGATCTTTATCAAAACGTTTGTTGGTTAAATTAATGCCAATATCAATCATGTTTAAATTTTATCGTATTCATTTTTTACCTTTTCATCGTTTTTCTCATTTTTGGGGACATAAAAATTAGCAAATAGTAATCCTAGTTCAAATAAAATAAGCATTGGAACAGCGAGTAATGTTTGAGAAATAACATCAGGTGGTGTGAGTAACATACCAATAACAAAAGCTGAAACAATGATATAAGGACGTTTCGCCTTTAATTTTTCAGCTGTGGTTGCCCCAGTCCAGCATAAAAGAAGTGTCGCAATAGGAATTTCAAATGCCAACCCAAAAGCAAAAAGCAACTTAAGAATAAAATCTAAATAACTACTGATATCGGTCGCAATGGTCACACCCTCTGGAGCGGTTGAGGTGAAAAAGCTAAAGACCAGTGGAAACACCACATAATACGCAAACGTCATACCCGCATAAAAGAGTAATGCACTACTGACCACAAGTGGCGCGATAAGTTTACGTTCATGTTTGTATAAACCTGGTGCAATAAATGCCCAGATTTGATGTAAAATAATTGGGATACTAATAAAAATAGATAACACCATGGTCAGCTTAATGGGCGTAAAAAACGGTGTTGCAACGCCTGTCGCAATCATGCTTGAGCCTTTTGGCAATTGGCTTGTCAGTGGAATGGCGATGTAATGATAAATATTATTTGAAAAATAAACCATGCTCAAAAAAACCACTGTGATCACTATGATCACACGTAATAAGCGTGTACGTAATTCTAAAAGATGACTAATAAGTGGTAACCCTTGCTCAGTATAATGTTCGCTTGTCGGTGGAACGTCATTGATCGGTGCTTCTTTTTCAGCATCCATTATTTCTGGCCTTGAGAGGGAGTTTCTGGCGTGGCTATTGTGTCTGTGTCATGCATTGCATCTTTAGTTTCTGTAATATCTTTTTTGTAAGGAT
Organism: uncultured Psychromonas sp.; assembly: GCA_963682165.1. Taxonomy (GTDB): domain Bacteria; phylum Pseudomonadota; class Gammaproteobacteria; order Enterobacterales; family Psychromonadaceae; genus Psychromonas. The sequence goes on from OY821666.1 coordinate 1,599,207, forward strand.
GAACCAATTCTTGAGCGGCTTGTTTCATTTCATCAACGGACTTTTGCAAGTCAGGATCGAGATCACACAAATTTTTTTTAGAAGCTTTAATCATGTTTTCATTCATTTCTTGAATTTTTAATTCTTGGCTAATTTCTGATTTTACAGTGTTTGCTACTGATTTTGCCGCATTTATCCATTTTATAACGCTTCGAATAGCAACAGGTAATCGTTCCGGACCCAAGACAACAAGCCCAATGACAAAAATTAGTGCTATTTCCCAAAAACCGATATCAAACATGCAGTAACCTCTTAATGATTAAGCAAGACCATGTGCAGCAATCTTATAGCCAAGTGAGCTTGTTCATTGGGGATAAGCTCAATTTTTCATAAAATGATAGCAACAGTGCTTTGCAATGAAAATATAATCATGCTGAACGATTAGCGAATCAATAACAACCTATTAGCTTGGTTAATCATTGCGAGACTATACCCATGCTACCCAGAAATGCAATATCAGCAATACAAATTGTGCCGAGATGCGAGGCATAAAATTGAAGTATAGTTATTATCGGTCGATATTTTATAACAATACAAACTTAAACAAGGATCCTTTCCCGTTGGTGCCGGGCTCGATTTTTATATGCAAGGAAGCAGCTTTGCTCTTAACATTCGATGCGTAAGTACCCATTATTTTATGTTGCGCCTTACTCTGATTATCTAGTCCGTGCCACCGTTGCATTTTGAGGTAACATGGGTATAAATGTTGCGCGTTGAGTTCGCTTTTAGCCACATTTTAAAGGCGCACGGCCGAACATAAAGATTTTATAACGTGCGCCAACGAGCCGCTCCCTATAGTAGGTTAGGGCTGAAAAGGAAAATGCGTTACAAAATTCGCTTAGAGCTAGTTATTGTCATAATGTGCCGTCTTGAGATGTGCATCAGCGATTGCATTTTACATTTTACAATTTGAGGTAGCATCGCTATAAAAGTAGATAAAATGATATTGCCTAGCAAATTATCGTAGTCCAAATCATTCAACTTTAGCTTTTTTTTCTGCAGTGTTAGATGTCTGTTTTTCTGCTGAAAATGTCGCATCTTTTGTTTCATCAAGACTGCTTACTGGCTTGTCGTCTTCTTTCATGGCTTTTTTAAAGCCTTTAATTGCACCGCCTAAATCGTCTCCTATACCACGTAGTTTTTTAGTACCAAATAATAAAACAACAATAATAGCAATAATTCCTAACTGCCAAATACTAATTCCACCCATCATACTCTCCTTTTCATATCAATTAATGGTCTTCATATTATATACATATTGTATACTCTATTTCATAACAAAAAATTACTCTTTTGCCAAGCTCGTAGCCAAATAAAAAGGCTAAAAACCCCCGTTAATACGGATAATTTGACGTCAGCATTAAAATAAAGTAAGCAACTTATGATACTTGTGGTCATTCCAGCTACAATATAAAGCATCATTTTACTGTGATTTTTTTGATGTTGATCAAGTGATTGTGTCAATAATAAAAGCTGTTTTTGTTGCCCTTTAGCGTGTACTAGGTTGTGATAAATTATCTCAGGTAGCTCGGGCAGTTTCTCTAGCCAAAAAGGCGCTTTCTGTTTTATTCTCTTGATTAATCGTTTCGGACTAATTTGCTCTTTCATCCAGTTTTCTAAAAATGGTTTTGCGGTATCCCATAAATCAAGTTGAGGATATAATTGCCTGCCAAGCCCTTCAATATAAAACAATGTTTTTTGTAATAAAACCAGCTGGGGTTGTACTTTCATATTGTAACGGCGAGCAGTATTAAATAAATTGATGAGCACCGCCGCAAATGATATCTCAGACAGTGGTTTTTCAAAAATTGGTTCGCAAACAGCACGAATAGCAAATTCAAACTCTTCAACAGGCGTATTTTCAGGCACCCATCCAGAATCAACGTGCAATTGCGCGACTTGCCGATAATCTCGATGAAAAAATGCTAAAAAATTTTCAGCTAGGTAGCGTTTATCTGCATTATTCAATGTGCCAACAATACCACAATCAATACCTATCCACAGTGGATCCTCAGGATGTTTATGGGATACAAAAACATTGCCTGGGTGCATATCTGCATGAAAAAAACTATCGCGGAAAACTTGGGTAAAAAAGGATTCAACACCACGCTCTGCCAGTAATTTTAAATTGGTTCCTTGCTCTTCAAGTGCTGTTATATCAGAAACAGGAATACCATAAATACGCTCCATGACTAACACATTTTTTGTACAATAATCTGAATATATTTCAGGCACATAAAGCAGTTTAGAGTCAATGAAATTACGGCGAAGTTGAATTGCATTTGCCCCTTCTCGCCTGAGATCTAACTCATCGATAATAGTTTTTTCATATTCAAAAACCACCTCAACTAGCCGCAAACGATCCGCCTCTTTGAAAAAACGTTGTATTAATGATGCTATCCATTTCATTAATTGCAAGTCTGCTTTAATGGTTTTTTCAATGTTTGGGCGAATAACCTTGATCACAACTTCTCGATCATCTTTAATTAATGTCGCGGTATGTACTTGTGCAATGGAGGCAGAAGCGAGAGCTTTCTTTTCAAAATTTAAAAAATTCTTATCGATAGGGCATTTTAATGCCTTTTCAATTATCTTGATCGCTATTTCACCACAAAACGGCGGCACATTATCTTGTAAATAAGCAAGTTGATCGGAAAATTCAGGCGGTAAAATATCGCGTCGAGTAGAGAGCATTTGACCTAATTTAACATAAATAGGCCCGAGAGACTCTAATGCTAAACGTAAGCGAGTGGCTGGATCTTTATTTTTATGCCTTACGTGAAGCCAGAACAAGCATAACCGTATGAAATAATAGCTAAAAGGGGAATTATTCTGGGGAATTATTTCGATCAAACCGTATTCAATAACGGTTTTGCTTATGCGATATAGACGTGCTATTTCTTTGAATTTAATCATATTTTTCTAATTATTCTTTGAACGCTTATATCAAGCTGTGAAAATTGATTATTAAGATCATCAACTTGCTCACAAAAATAAGCAACTTGGAGCCCACTCGGCGCAATTTTTAACTCATCCGTTATCAGGTTTGCAGTATGATTGCTAAGGTTATTAAGTTGCTTGCAATTGTATTTATGCAACTCTCTGGCACAATAACAAAGTTGATGTGCAAGTACATCTCCTAGTAGGTGAGATAAATGCTCTTCCCAGTCAATCTCCATTTTAGTCATGAGTTGTGCAAATTGTTGAGCTATTTCAATATCTCCCTCAATGTCTAATTTGCCATTTTTAATCAGCGTTGTGAGTTGTTGGTTGTTTTTTAGCTCACTAATTGCATAGAGGCTAACGTGAATAAAGCAATCGCATTGACCTTCAAACTGGCTTAAAATATCAATTTTATGCAGTGAAATAACAAAATAAAGTGGCTTATCGAATTCTTTTAATACAACGCCAATTATTGTATTTTCAAGTTGCTTGCGTTTTTTTTGGGTGCTTGGGTCGAGCTGTTGTAGCTTATTAATACTGATTTCAATGAAGGCGCAAGCTAAGTTATTTAAGGACATTATTTTCTCTGCTTAATATTTGTAACCGCGGTGCAAAGCCACAATGCCCGCCGCTAAATTAAAGTATTCAGTGCCTTCAAAGCCAACTTGTTTCATCATATCCTCAAGCGTATTTTGATTAGGATGCATACGAATACTTTCTACAAGGTATTGATAACTTTCACTATCATTGGCAATAATCTTCCCAAGTTTTGGCAAAATATTAAAGGAATAAAAATCATAAAAATCAGAAAGTGGTTTATAAATCGGTTTTGAAAACTCTAATATCAATAAACGTCCACCAGGCTTTAAAACGCGATATATTGACGCTAATGCTTTGTCTTTATCTGTCACATTGCGCAAACCAAAAGCAATGGTAACCAAATCGAAATGATTATCAGGAAAAGGCAGCTCTTCAGCATTTGCTTGGACGTAGTCAACATTGCCATGAATGCCTAAGTCGCGTAGTCTGTCACGACCAACTTTGAGCATTGAGTCATTAATATCGGCTAAAATAACTCGCCCTGTTTTGCCAACAACGCGCGAAAACTTAGCCGTTAAGTCGCCCGTTCCACCTGCCAAATCTAATACCTGTTGCCCTTGTCTAATGCCTGAACAATTAATTGTAAAGCGTTTCCAAAGCCTATGCAGACCTAATGATAAAATATCATTCATGACATCATATTTTGTTGCAACCGAGTGAAACACTCCCGCAACAAGATCTATTTTTTTATCTTTCTCAACCGTTTTAAAACCAAAATGGGTTGTATTTTCTGACGCGTTACTCATTAGACTCTCTTTTTTAAAAATCAAAAACAATGATAACAATTTTTTATCTAAAAAGGATCTTAAATACTAGTAAATTGTATAATGTGCTAGAAATATACACATATTTTAAAAACTGTTATATAAAATCAATAACTTTTTTTTGATAAATGTTAAACTAATAGCGTTTTATTTTATCGTGTCGACTCAATGAGTGTAAGAATGAGCCTATATATATCATTTTTAATCAAGTGACCGCTACAGAATATAGCGGAAATTAGATTTTTTAATGCACGAAGCGATTACCTTATCTTCTACCTTTTGGGAATCAATATGCTAAAAAATATTAATCCAACACAAACGCAAGCCTGGTCTGAATTACAATTACTGTTTGATCAAAATGCTGATATGAAAATAGCCACGCTTTTCGCACAAAATAGTAATCGTTTTACTGAGTATTCTCGGCAATTTAATGCTGACTTTCTCGTTGATTTTTCTAAAAATTTAATCACAACAGATATTTTTAAAGCACTGATCAAACTTGCTGATGAAAGTGCATTGAAAAGCGCAATTAAAGCGCAGTTTTCAGGGGAAATAATTAATGTTACTGAAGGTCGTGCGGTCTTGCACTGTGCATTGCGCAATCGACGTAACACCCCCGTGATGGTAGATGGTAAAGATGTCATGCCTGCTATCAATAAAGTACAAGATCAAATGAAATCATTTTGCCATAAGATACACTCTGGAAAGTGGAGAGGCTACACAGGCAAACGAATTAGCGATATTGTCAATATCGGTATCGGTGGATCAGATTTAGGCCCTTATATGGTGACTGAAGCATTGGGCGCTTACAAGCTTGAAGGGATTACAACGCACTTTGTATCAAATGTCGATGGGACACATATAGTTGAAACACTCGCAAAAATTGATGCAGAAACCACGCTATTTTTAATCGCCTCTAAAACATTTACAACGCAAGAAACAATGACCAACGCATACAGTGCGCGTGATTGGTTTCTCAATTATGCACAAGATGAAATGCACATTGCCAAGCATTTTGCCGCATTATCAACCAATGCAACATCCGTTGTAAAATTTGGTATTGATATTGAGAATATGTTTGAATTTTGGGATTGGGTTGGAGGACGTTACTCTATTTGGTCTGCTATTGGTTTATCTATTGCATTAACAGTCGGCTATGATAACTATCAAGCATTGCTTGAAGGTGCACATGAGATGGATAAACATTTCGCAGAAACTGCATTTGAAGATAATATCCCCGTTATTTTAGCGCTGCTCGGTATTTGGTATAACAACTTTTATGGAGCAGCATCAGAAGCTATTTTACCTTACGATCAATATATGCATCGTTTTTCGGCCTATTTTCAGCAAGGTAATATGGAATCAAACGGCAAAAATGTTGATCGTAATGGTCATGTGGTTACTTATCAAACAGGGCCTATTATTTGGGGAGAGCCAGGGACCAATGGTCAACACGCGTTTTACCAATTAATTCACCAAGGCACTAAATTAATACCATGTGATTTTATTGCGCCAGCAGTAAGTCATAACCCTGTCGGTGATCACCACCAAAAATTGCTTTCTAATTTTTTTGCACAAACACAAGCATTAGCATTTGGTAAAACAAAGGCGCAAGTTGAAGCTGAATTTGTGGCGGATGGCAAATCAGCTGACGACATCGCTAAATTAGCTGCGTTTAAAGTATTTGAAGGCAATAAACCAACGAACTCTATTTTAGTAAAAAAAATCACGCCTAAAACACTCGGGCAGTTAATCGCAATGTACGAACAAAAAATCTTCACTCAGGGCATTATTTGGAACATTTACAGCTTCGATCAGTGGGGAGTTGAGTTAGGTAAACAACTAGCAGGGAAAATTTTGCCAACACTAAACAATGAAGACAACGTTGATGCACACGATAGCTCTACTAATGGACTAATTAACGCTTGGAAAGCATGGAAATAACATGTTTTTATTTATTTGCCTTTCTAATGAAAAAATTCATTAATTGTTGAAAATATCATCATATAAAACTTCAACCAATTTATGCCTATGAGGCGATCGAAATGCAAAATAAGCAATGCAAATTGGTCGCGTATTTGATGTATAAAATTGCCTCTTGATGATTAACTGAGTTAATCATCTGCCGTAGCATTAAAATAAAGACTTTAATGCTTAATTAGGTATTATCGATCGATATTTTATAACAATCAAACTTAAGCAAGGTGCAGATCCCTTCTGGGTCTGACTTTAAATACCCGGCTTGCGTTGCAAAATTATAAAAGGGCGTAACCATTACATGGGTTGCACCTTACTCTTATTATTTAGATTGCAGCTGACGTTGCATTTTTTCGTTGCATTGGCTCAGACATGTTTTATTTAAAGCGTAAATATGGCATCTTAGCTTATAGGTCAGTTGTTTATATGTTTTCATTGTTGCATCTCTTGCTGGAGAAAAAGTGATTAGCATATATTCATCTGACCACTTTTTCTACCTATCCAAGTTATGCAGTTATTATTTGAATCCAAGAAACTAATAATCAACTCATTTGCAAATAATTCACTTAATTAAAAATCGATCCCAACTCTATATTTACTTAACATATGAAGCATGCGCCTACCATGTTTAGATGGAAGTTGATGTGAAGCGCGTCACAAATTAAGAAAAGTATTGACTTTTTCTTGTGTGTCCATTATTCTACGCAGTACTTTGCATGTTTTCTATGCAAATATGACTTATATGATAGGCAAATACTATCGTTTGCTATTTTAAATTTAAAATATTATATAACCACTTAATTCTATGGGGAAATATTCTATGAAACCAACAAATAAATTTAAACTTGGATTCTTTCTTATGGCTGCTCTTATGCTAACTGGCTGTAAGTTTCATTCTTCGACATCTAATCCAACTCCCACTCCCAATGTACCACCAGTAAAAACTGCACTTCAGGGTAAATGGGAATCAAAATGTTACGAATCACTTGGTGCCTATTGGCATCATTATAAAAGAGTCTATAGTTTCGATCAGAACCAGCTAATAACAAATATTACTTATTATGACGACGCTCTAACGAAAACAGGAGCTAGGTGTGCCGACGTAGGTAAGGTGCTTCAAGCGGATTTCGTTTCTAACTTTAGCATAGGTAAAGTGACTGACCCAGGATCGTCAGATGAGCATACCAATATAAATATTACCAAAACCAAAGTAGTGCTTACGCCATTGAACGCTAGTGCTACTCAAGTCTTGAATAATAATGTTGATTCATTGTTGGGGCCATATAAAGGATATGGAATAAAAACCTGGAAATTGAATACTGCAACAGACGTGAGTACTAATGCAGATGCGATAAAAGCCTTGCATATTAATACCATGATGCCTGATATCTACAACATTAACAAGCACAACGCTACAGGCGTGAAAGGTGTTGTATTCGGAAATACGGATGGGAATCTTGATCCAGATGGGCGACCTATCACCCTTTGGTGGGGGGGATCAACAGCTGAATTTGTCCCTAGTTCAGCTGTTCAATCCAGCCATAACACTAAATCAGCTAACTAAGCGTGCTACAATCGCCTTCATGGCGTTACAAAACTCGCCAGCGTGCTTAATTTATAATATCATCACGCGGTAATAAATTAAGGGATCATTTTAGATCCCTTAATTTAAAACTAATCAGCTACTAGTTTCTAAGTAACATCAATCTATAACTGGGCACTTATCCAGCTCATATTTGTTTAATAGTTAATGCTTCAAAACACTTTATCAATAAAAATAAAATAGCCCTCCTCTCATGTTGCAGTTTTGTGTACCTAAGGTACAACACAGCTAAGCAACTTGTTGGTTAATTAGGACAACATCTCACAATAAAAATATTGCATTTTTGTGTTCAAAGTATTAATATATTTTTTGACTTAAATACTTTGTATTATATATCTAATTCCTAAAACGTATGATTTATCCATTTAATGCTTAAAATCACTAAATTAAAATTATGAGGAATATCATGAAACAAGTAAACAAATTAAAACTATTTTTATTTTGTATGAGCATCTTTATGCTAACTGGCTGTGTAATACATGACAAACTTTTAATGCCAACAATGCAATGGCCAATCCTACCGGCACGGCCAATGCCAACACCAACGCCAACGCCAACTCCAACTCCAACGCCAACTCCAACGCCAACTCCAACGCCAACTCCAACGCCAACTCCAACGCCAACTCCAACGCCAACTCCAACGCCAAAACAAGCAGGACTTCTTGGTAAATGGATGATTATATGTCAAGAATCAATGGATGTTCCAGGGTATTTTTATCAAAAAACTTTTGATTTTAAGGATAAAACATTCGACACAAAAATTATTTACCATAAGATAGGTGTAGCAGGTAGCGAGTGGTGTTCACCAGAGTCTGCTGGGTTTAGTGCGACGTTCGAAACGAACATTGTCTTGGGTAAGACAACAGATCCAAAAACGACAGATCAGCATACCGATATAAATATCATGGCGACAAAAGTAGAGCTGATGCCAATGAATATGGCTCATGTAAAGAACTTTAATGATCCTGATTGGAATGCAGGCATCTATACTGGATTAGGCAAGAGAGACTGGAAGAAGGGTGAGTTGACAGACGTTACCAATTTACCACAGGCTATAGAAGACTTTCATATCGGAACGTCTTTGCCTGATATCTTCCAAGTTTGTACAAATCCTGATGTTCCAGAGCTTGCTATGTTGAAAATGGGTGATAAGTTGGGCGATTTAGATCCAGATGGGCGACCTATCTTTCTTGACAATAAAACAATCGCGGTATTATCTGATAAAACAAGCCATCTATAAAGAGCCGTTAAATTTTTATCAGACCGTTATAAAACTCGCCAGTGAGCTTAATTTATAATGACATCAAGTGCTTATAAATCAAGGTGTGGGTATAAACAACTGACTTGTGGAAACTTATTTGTTGTATCACATTATCACAATATATTTGTATTAAATTTCTGCCTGTAAATATATTATCAAGGTTATTTAATTTTAATCACTCTATAAAAGGACATAGTAAATGAAATGTAAGTACAAATTACAACTCGCTGCTTTTTTTATGAGCATACTAATGCTAGCTGCTTGTAAACCTAATCAAATAATGGCAACGATAACGCCAAAAGAAGCTGGACTTACTGGTCAATGGTCAATGAAATGTGAGCAATCAAAAACTGTTTATGGTTATCATTATAAAAAAGTATTTACTTTCGAGAAAAATTCACTACAGACAACATTGGGTTATTATAAAGATACTACGAAAGGTGGAGAAACGTGTCGATCACAGGCTCTAGGCTTTCTCGCAACATTCAATTCTTACATTGTGTTGGGTAAGACGACATCACCAGGCACGAGAGATGAGCATACCGATATGAATATCAATACGACAAGAGTAAGGCTAGCTCCAATGGATGATGAGCATCTTGCTGACTTTAATAGGCCTGGTTGGAATGCAGGTGTATATTCAGGATTTGGGCAAACAGACTGGAAGAAGAATGACCTTAAAAACATATCTAATGTCCCAGCGGCGATAATAGAATTTCATATTGGCACTTCTTTGCCTGATATTTTCCAAATTTCTAGAGATCCTAATGATCTTAGGATCCTCAAAATGGGTGATAAGCTTGGCAATCTTGACCAAGATGGGCGACCTTTGATGCTTGAGAAAATATACGCTACGTTTGATAATTTTTAACGCAGTCACAACATTCACCAGCGAACCTAATTTCTAATAAAATAAAGAGCTAATAAAATAAGGGATCATTTTAGATCCCTTATTTTAAAACTCATCTCCCGCGAGTATCATCCGTAGCAACTTTTATAGCCATGCTATATCGAAATGCAATATAGGGAGGCAAATTGGCCGCGAATTTGATGCCTAAAATTCCCCTCTCGGCGCTTAACTGCTGGAAGTATTAAAATTAAAAACTTTAATTTCTCTCTCAATTATTTTCCCCATAGTTTGAGGATGTCCGAGCTAACTACCGATAAATCATTTTATGGTATGGGGGTATAATAGTTAATACTTCAAAACAATTTATCAATAAAAATAAAATAGCCATTCTTCATGTTGTGTTTTTTTGCGCTTAACTTAAGGTGAGCCAAAGCAAAACAATTTAATCGTTAATAAGAGCAGTCTCACACTCTAAAAAAAGTTTTAAGATTTTTGTATTTAAAACATTAAAATGTCTTGGCAGGCATTTCCAAACTGCTGTTGTTTTGATATATCTACGGTTAAAAACTGCAGCTTCATCATTTAATGCTTAAAAAGCAATCAATTAGTCTCAGGAAATATATTATGAAACAGACAAACAAGTTAAAACTCGCTGTCTTTGTTATGGGTCTTCTATTGCTATCTGCCTGTAAAGGACCTGATGAAGTGAAGGTCAAAGGAACGCCAACGCTAAAATCAGCACATGCGCGGCCATCAACGCCGATACCACCAACGCCGCGAGACGCAGGACTTATTGGTACATGGGAGACAGGATGTGTAAACAAAAGTACTTTTATGAAAAAATATTATTATCAAACAACCTTTAAATTCTATGACAACAAACTAAACACAAAAATCACTTATCATAGAATAGGCGTAACAGGTAGCGAGGCGTGTTTACCTGCATCTACTGCGTTTACCGCGAAGTTCGAAACCAGCATTGTACTAGGTACGACAACAGATCCAAAAACTAAAGATGAGCATACCGATATAAATATCACTACAACAAAAGTACAGCTGGTGCCAATGAACAAACTTTATGTTAAGAAGTTTAATGATCCTAAATGGAAGGCAGGTGTATATTCAGGATTGGAGAGAACAGACTGGGCGCTTGATAAGTGGAAAGACGTTACAGAGTTGCCACAGGCAGTAATCGCCTTTAACATTGAAAAGTCAATGCCTGATATTTTTCAAGTTTCTAAAAATCCTAAGACTATGAATAGAACACTCAAAATGGGTGATATGCAAGGCTTTTTAGATAAAACAGGGCGCCCTAAAACTCTTGATAGTAATGAAGATACAGTCGCGTTATTTAAACATCCATAACCACTAATATACCCATGCAACGAAAAAATGCAACGTCAGCCGCGATCTCGAGAATCAGAGTAAGGCACAGCATGAGGTAATGGGCACGTACTTTTCGAATGTTGCAACGCAAGGCTGCTTCCTTATTATATAAAAACCGAGTTAGCGCACCAACGGGCGCGGCTCCTTGCACCAATTTGCATTGTTATAAAATCTCCGACGAGAATAACTATACTTCAATTTTATGCCTCGCATATTGGTTGCTGATTTTATGTCTAAAATTGCCCTATCGGAGATTAACTGCTGAGAGCATTAAAATAAAGACTTTAATTCACCTATAAATGATTTGCCAATAGTTTTCTGATGTCCGAGTACACGCCTGATAAATAATTTTAAGGTATGGTGGGTATTATCGTTAATACGTCAAAACAATTTATCAATGAAAATAAAATAGCCATTTTCTCATGTTGTGTTTTTTTATACTTAATAGGTGCGACAAAGCAAAACAATTTAATCATTATACGAGTAACATCACACTCTAAAAAAAGTTTTAAGCTTTTTGTATTTAAAGTATTAATATGTTTTGGCACGTAGGTTTAAACTGCTGTTACTTTGGCATATTTACGATTAAAAAATGCAACTTTACCATTTAATGTATAAAACCAATTAATTAGTCTCAGAGAATAAATTATGAAACATGCAAATAAATTAAAAATAGCTTTATGTATTATCGGCGTGCTAATGCTGCCTGTCTGCACCGGGCAGGAATTAAATCCAACACCAACACCAACGCCAATACCAACACCAACGCCAATACCAATCCCAATAACTAGAGCACTTTCTGGTAGATGGGTGACTAACTGTAAAAAATCATTAACTCTTGCAGGCTATTATTATATCCAAGAATCTACGTTCAAGGGCAACACTAGAACTGCAAAACTTTTTTATTCTAGGGATGGTGAGCCAGGCGCCGATAAGTGTACAATGGAATCTGTTGGGTTTGTCGCGGAATTCATTACTCACTTTGTGTTAGGTAAGACAGAAAATCCTGGCTCTGGTGATGAGCATACCGATATAAATATCATGACGACAACAGTACTGTTGCTGCCAGATGACGAAGTGCATGTTAGGTTGTTTAATAATCCCCATTGGAAGGCTGGTATATATACGGGATTCGGGCTAACAGACTGGAAATTGTGTATGCCGAAAGACGTTTCGACTAGACCAGAGGCGATAAAAAGCTTTCGTATTGGCACGCCTATGTTTGATATCTTCCAAATTTCTTCAGTAGTGACTAGGAATAGGCTGGTGAGAATGCTCAAAATGGGTGATAAAGATGGTGATATAGATTATGATAATCGACCTATTTTTCTTGATAATAAATCAGTCGCTGTATACTCTGATTACCAGCCGTAAATAGCCATTAAATAGTTATCATGATCTTACAAAACTCGTTGGTAGCTTAATTTATAGTAAAATTATGTGCTAATTAATTAAGGAATGTTGCTATATACCCATACTACCAGGAAATGTAATATCAGCAATGCAAAGTAGGTCAGGTGGATGGCCGCAATTTGCGGATCTGATTTTGCATTTCGATCGTCACATGGGTAACAAGGTGCGCCCCGTAAAACAATTTAATCGTTATTAAAAGCAGCATTACACCCTAAAAAAGTTTTAAGTTTTTTGTATTTAAAACAGTATTATCCTTTGCTACGCAATTCCAATTGTTTAAAATATTTACATATCTAGCGCTTAAAAAACTGCTATTTAGCCATTTAACTCTTAAAACCAATCAATTAGTCTCAGGAAATATCATATGAAACGTAAAAACAAATTACAACTCATAGTCTTGCTTATAGGCATGCTAATGCTACCTGTTTGTTACAGCCATGAATTAAATCTAATGCCTATGCCAAAAGATGCACGACTTTTTGGTGACGGGGTTATTTCATGTGAAAACAACCCAGGTTATATGCCAGATTATTATTATTATGAAACTCTTAAATTTATAGGCAGGGTACTACAAATAAAAATTACTTATCAATAAGGTAGGTGTACCAGGCTTCGATAAGTGTACCCCAGACTCTTCTGGGTTTAGCGTTATATTTGACACCTACATTACAGTGGGTAAGACAACAAATCCAGGCTCAAAAGATGAGTATACCGATGTAGATATCACCATGATAAAAGTAGAGCTGATGCCAATGGACGTGGCTCATGTTGATAACTTTAATGATCCTAGTTGGCATGCAGGTATCTATACTGGCTTGAGGCAAGTAGATAGCTATGAGCGACCTCTTTTTCTTGATAATAAGGTGATTGCTTATTCTGGTGTTTATACAGTCATAAATAGGTACTACATAGCCATCAGGTGGTCATATACCCATGCTACCCCGAAATGCAATATCAGCTAGGCAAATTATGCCGATATTTGATGCCTAAAATTGAAGTATAGTTATTATCGTGGGAGATTTTATAACAATGTAAATTGGTGCAATGATCCGCGGCCTTCTGGACCGGACTCGGTTTTTATATGAAAGGAAGCAGCCTTGCGCTGCAACATTCGATGCGATAATAACCATTACCTCATGTTGTGCCTTACTCTGATTATCGAGTTCGCAGCCGACGTTGGATTTTGAGGTAATATGGCTATATACCCCAGGGTAAGATTACGAGTGTTTAAAAAATGAGCTTTAGAATTTTTTCCGTGTAAGTTGTATCTAGTGCAGCTTTAAAGCGTTTAGCTTTTAATCCTTTTTTACTACTTGTTTCTTGCCGCAACAGATTAAGCACCAAATGCCTCAATACAGACATATTTTCTGAAGCATTACGTCGCCTGATCCTGCTTAAATCTTCATTGAAACTAACATCTAGTACCCAGTGCAACTGATTTTCTATACTCCAGTGCTTTCTAACAGCCTGAGCAAATATTTTAGCATCTTCTTTGATTGAACAAATAAAATAACGCACCTCTCTACTCATTTTTCCATTGATATGACGCTCAGATTCAGCCATGCCAACGCTAATTAAACCATCCCATTGTGATGTTAAATCTTTAATACTGCTTAAATCTTCACTTATCCAGTATCTTCTTGACTCTATTCGCCCATGACCAGCATCAACTTCTTCATGAAATTGATGAGCCACATTATGAAACTTGTCTTCTTGGCAGATTGCAAAAAAGTCTTTAATAGATTGATGCAAATGACCCTGATTGCCTTTCACCGCAAGTACATAATCAGCTCCTTTAGATTTTATTTTTTCTGCAATTTTCTTTTGGCATCCCATGGCATCAATTGTCACAATGCTTCCTTCAATGTCTAGTAAATCAAGTAGTTGAGGGATGGCGGTGATCTCGTTTGATTTTTCTTCTGTTTTTATTTGTCCTAAAACAACACCATTATTTACTGCAAATGCGCTTACCATGTGAATAGCATTTTTCTTCGATTTCTTATCAAATGAACCTCTAACTGTTTTGCCATCAATTGCTATCACTTGACCTTGTGTAGCAATGTGCGCAGCTTGCATCCAACTGATAAAGCAGTGTTGTAGACGCTCAGGAGCGATTGTTGAAATAACCCGGGCAATAGTGTCATGATCAGGGATCCCATTTTCAAATGAACCGTATTTATCTAGTAGTTTTCTTCTATTGTAAGCAACTTCTTCTATGGCTTCCCAACCATCAGCGCCACAGATAACGCCAACAATGAGAGTTAATAAAATATCATGCAGCTTATGCTCAACTTTAGACTGTTGGCGAAGGTCTGGGATTGAAGAAAAATGTTCGTTAAATGCTGATAACATGGGGGCTCCTATTTATTAAGGAGCCTATTTGATCATATTGGGAAGCAATAATACAGGTTTATATTCGTGATCTTGCCCTGCTATATACCCATTATTTGGAAGATGATTTATTATGTGGTATATAATACTGGGCAGATCACACTCTACAAATATAAGCGTGTGTAATTTATCTATTTAATATACTCTACAATGGTCTTTTATTTTGCTCACTAGGAAATATATAAGGAAATATACTAAATGAAACTTAAAAATAAATTACAACTCGCTGCCTTTTTTATGGGCATACTCATGCTAACTGCCTGTACAGTAAAAGATGAAAATACAGCAGCACTAGCACCGCCAGTCCCAACGCCGCCAGGACCAACGCCGCCAGAACCACCAACGCCCAAACAAGCAGGGCTTCTCGGTAAATGGGTGATTAAATGTATAGAATCAAAGGACGTTACAGGTTATTATTATAACGAAACGTTTACTTTCGAGGATAACATCCTACTCACAAGAATTATTTATCATAAAAAAGGTACGCCAGGTAGCGATAAGTGTACACCAGAATCTTCTGGATTTAGCGCAGAGTTAGATTCTCAGATTAACTTGGGTAAGGTAACATCACCAGGCTCAAAAGATGAGCATACTGATATAAATATCACCACGACGCAAGTCAAGCTTAAGCCAATGGACGCTGCGCATGTTGCTCACTTTAATGATCCTGATTGGAAGGCCGGCATCTATACTGGATTGAGGCAAACAGACTGGTTGGTTAATTATTGGAAAGATGTGTCTAATATACCAGGAGCCATAAAAGTCTTTAATATTAGAAAGTCAATGCCTGATATTTTCCAGGTTTCTAAAGATCTTAAGGATGCAAAGGTAAGAATGCTCAAACTGGGTGATAAAAATAATGATCTAGATCCAGATAAGCGACCTATTTTTCTTGATAACAACATAATAGCTGTATTTGCAGGTCCATCAGACATAATATTTGCGGGTAAATTCAGCCACTAAATAGCCATCAGTTCGTTACAAAATTAGCTACTTTGTTAATTACTAATGGTAGCAAGTGCTAATAAAATAAGTGATGTTGGCCATCCCTTATTTTAAAACGGTTCTACGCGTGTAAGGCGGCAACCTTTATAGCCATGCTTTGTGAAAATGCAACGTCGGCATGGACTCGATGATCAGAGATAAGGCGCAACATGATGTAATGGTTATTATGGCATCGAATGTTAAGTGCAAGGCTGCTTCCTTTCATATAAAAACCGAGTTAGCGGCTCAACGGGCAAGACAACCTGTAGCAATCGTTTTAAAATCTCTATATATACCCATGCTACTTCAAAATGCAACGTCGGCATGGACTCGATGATCAGAGATAAGGCGCAACATGATGTAATGGTTATTATGGCATCGAATGTTAAGTGCAAGGCTGCTTCCTTTCATATAAAAACCGAGTTCGCGGCCCGAAGGGCGCTACGGATTGCACCAATTTGCATCGTTATAAAATCTCCCACGATAATAACTATACTTCAATTTTAGGTCTCAAATCCGCGCTCAATTTGCTACCCTGATTTTGCATTTTGATAGTCGCATGGGTATAGAGTACTGTCTTTTTTAATCTCATATTAAAATTACGCTATTTTGCATTTGCATTATCAAATTCATCTTGTAATGTATCGATACTTTCTTGTCCATCCATCCATTCCACCTCTGCATTTTCAAGTGACGCTTTTAAATGCTGTTGTTTTTCCAATAACTGCGCTAATCGCGATTTTTGCTGGTGTTCATAAAGCTCAGATTCGGTTAATTCAACTTCAATTTGTGACAGTTGTTCCGAGCATTCTTGCATTAAATTTTCAGCATTTATCAGTATTTTTTTAAATGGGGTAAGCTTTTTACGAAATTCAGCTTCAATGCGCTTTTGATTTTTACGATCAACATTCGCAGAAACCACAGGCTTAGTAAACTGTTGCTGACGTTGTTTTTCAGTACGCTGTTGATCACCTAGCCATTTGTAGTAATCATCTAAATCACCAACAAAAGGCTCTATTTTTTTATCGTGAACCAAATACAAATCATTGGTCGTCGTACGTAATAAATGACGATCATGCGAGATAATAACCATTGCCCCTTCAAATGATTGTAAAGCCATGATCAACGCATGTCGCATATCTAAATCAAGGTGATTGGTCGGCTCATCGAGCAACAATAAATTTGGTTTTTGCCACACCAATAAACCTAAAACTAATCGCGCTTTTTCACCGCCTGAAAATGGTGCAACCTTTTCAAGTGCTTTGTCTCCTTGAAAACCAAATCCGCCCAAAAAATTTCTTAAAGACAATTCTTTTTCATTAGGCGCGAGTCTTGCTAAATGTTGTAATGGTGTTTCATCAATACGTAATAATTCCAGTTGATGCTGCGCAAAATAGCCTATTTTTACATTAGAATTAATTTCTAATGTACCTGATTTAGGTTGTAATTGATCAGCAAGTAATTTAATCAATGTGGATTTACCAGCGCCATTTCTCCCTAACAGCCCGATGCGACTCCCAGGGGCAAGGTTTAATTTTATTTTTTCTAAAATAAGCAAGTCATCATATCCAGCACTAACTTTTTCAAGTGTCAACAAAGGCATCGGCAATGAATCTGGCTTTTTGAATGAAAAACTAAAATTGCTATCAGCATGTGCGGGTAATAATTGTTCCATTTTTTCTAAAGCTTTAATTCGGCTTTGTGCTTGCTTTGCCTTGTTTGCTTTATAACGAAAACGGTCGATATAGCTTTGCATGTGATCCATTTGTTTTTTTTGCTTTATAAATGAAGACTGTTGCTGTGCTAATTTTTCAATACGTTGACGTTCGAAACTTGTGTAGTTACCCGTATATTCGTTGAGTAAGCCTTGCTCTATATGAATGATTTTAGTTACGATGGAGTCAAGAAAATCTCGGTCATGGGAAATAAGAATAAGTGTCCCTGGATATTGTTTAAGCCATTTTTCAAGCCAAATTACTGCATCTAAATCTAGGTGATTGGTCGGCTCATCAAGTAATAATAAATCAGAAGGACACAGCAAGGCTTGTGCTAAGTTTAAACGCATACGCCACCCACCGGAAAAATCACTGACGTTTCTCCCTTGTGCTTGTTGTGAAAATCCAAGACCTGCCAATAATTCAGCCGCGCGAGATCCAATGGTATATCCCCCAGCATTATCAAGTTGAATATGCATTTCTGCTATTTTAGTGCCATTATTTTCATTTTCGGCTTTGCTGAGCTGTTTCTGTAAATGTCTAAAGGTGCTATCGCCATCGATCACATATTCTAATGCAATTTTATCAAGATCAGGTGTCTCTTGCGCAACACTTGCAAGGTGCCAATGTTGCGGAATAGTTAACTCTCCAGAATCAATATGGGTTTCTTTTTTAAGTAAAGTAAAAAAACTCGATTTACCACAACCATTTCCACCGACTAATCCCACTTTTTGCCTCGGATTGATCGTCGCATTGGCGTTTTTAAGTAATGATTTTCCACCTCGGATAAATTCAATATTGCTTACAACAATCATTGTTTGGCTCTTTTGTTAAAATTTAAAGGGTGATCATAACATTCAAATGATAAAATGCATGGTATTCTAGCTGTAAAAATAAGTATATTTGTTAGTATTCAAAAAAATTGTCATAAAAAACAATAAATTGTAATAGGAAATTAAAATGGCTTTATCAAAAAATAAAAAACGATTTATTGCGGGAGCAAATTGCCCAAAATGTAATGCCCTTGATACTATTGCTCTAACGTTAGAAAATACGGTTGAAACATTAACTTGTATTAATTGTGGCTTTAAACAAACACAAACACCTACACAAGCAAAAAGTGCCACACGCCAATTTGAGCAAATCATTGGTTTATTTAATCCAACAGCGCAAGAAGATAAATAAAATAAGTGTAATAAAATACTTAGTCATTGTAATCATTATAGTTTACAGCAGGTGAGTGGCTTACTTGGAGTACAGAAAAATGCAATTCTATTTGATTATATTTAAGCTGCTGGTTATTTGGTTCCTAACCTTGAAAGTAAAGAGGTTGTTGATAAATTTAAAGTAAAACTTATATCTATGATCCTGAAGATTATTTATCAAGCGTTAACTTAGGGTAAATACCAAGAAAACTTAGTACAGCAAGTACTACTTGGGTATCGTGTATTATTTTACATCTTTTTAAGTTGCCAGTTGTATTGAAGGATTTGGAAAAGGGGTTACACTGTTTTGGTAACGCATTTGTATGGTGGTTAGAACGACTTTGAAGTCCTCAATTACACTTGGTATTTGCGGTGCGTCGACAACTTCAGAGAGTTCTCCTCTTTTGGCGAAAAATATGCTACGTTTTTCTTCAGTGGAGTTGTTTTTATCGCCTCCTTGCTGTTTTTTATTATGTTCATCTTGGACAATAATATGTTGATCTCGTAATGAGGCTAGTTGTTCATTATTTTCTTTAAATTTTGCGTAAGAAGAAATTACTTCAGTTTTGGGGATAGCTGGACGTAAGGCGTTATCACGTTGTAGTGACTCGGTGCCTGGGTTAAAATGCGCCGCAGTAGCCGATGGAAGTGCGGTATTAATATTTACCACAACTTATACCCTGGTATCAATCAAAGATCCGATCATTTCATCGGCAGAGCGGATAACTTTTGCTGAAGCAACGGCTTGGTGTTCGGCAACTTTCATATTGATAAGTTCAGTTGTAATTGAAGTTGGCGATCTGTCTGTGATAACTTGATAGTCACTTTTCGCTGAGACATGGGCAATATTTTCGCTTGCTTGGCTAACTTGTACCAAAGCATTTTTAAAACCGACTACAGCTTGATTAAATGTAGAGTTAATTTCCATAGCACACCTCCAATAATAAAACAAGTACCTTTAAGTATGGCATAAAAGCATATTATTGCCAGTATTTACGCCTATTATAAGGCTTTTATTTATGTCAACGCGAATTCTATCACAGCATCACAAAAACCATCTGGCTCTGTTATAAAAGGGGTATGTGATGAACGCTCAAAGATCAGCTGCTGTGAATCTGGCAGTAATTGTTGTGTTGCCTCGCTTATTCCAACGGGTACTAAACTATCAAAGCGTCCAAAAATAGATAAGCAAGATTGGCTAATCGTTGAGAATTCAAGGTGTAAATCAGTATCATTTAAAAGTAATAATCCAGCAAGTAAAGCGTTTTTTGATGCAATTTTCTCATTGAAAAGTTATTTTTTTATCAATAAAATATCTTTTTTCGTTGAACAGTTGCCAGATGCTTGTAAGTTTATAAAACGTATAAGTGTTTTTTTTGGATTTTGTTCAATTTCTATTTTGAAGCGCTCAAAAACATCACTTTCCAAACCGTGCCAGTCATGAGCGCTGACAAATTTCATCGTGCTACATACCTGTATTAATTTAACCACTTTATCAGGATGTAAATAGGCTGCATGTGTTGCCACCAATTCGCCTAATGACCAACCACACCAAATCGCTTTATTTGGCACCGCTTTTAAAATCGTAGCCACCAGCGTATCGAGTGTATAAGGCGTAATCATTTCACTTTCACCAAAGCCTGGTAAATTGATAAGGTGTAATCGAAAATGTTTACTCAATCGTTTAACAATCGGATGCCAAATAGCGAGACTAACAGCCCAACCATGGATCAAAACAAGATCTTCTCCTTGACCAACAGACTGACAATGCACAATATGATCTATACTCATAATAGTTAATTTCGTAGGGTGTATGTATGTTAGAGTTTATCAAGCAACAATTATCAAGGCTAGTTGAGTTTATATTACCCGCTCAATGTTTACTCTGTGGTTTGAAAAATGAGCCTTGCGATAAAACAAGGGTACATCATTTAAAGAATAGTATTGATACTGAGCTGATTTGCGACATTTGTTCAGATTCAATGATAAAAGAAAGAGCTTGCTGCCAGCATTGTTCGCTATCATTGCCTAAATCACAAGCATTCTGCGGAGACTGCCTTAAACAGCCTCATTATTTTTCGAGTATTCATGCGATTGGTGATTATCATTCTCCATTTTCATCGTTAATCAAGAAATTTAAATACAGTCAAAACCTATTAGAAGGCGAATTATTGGGTATTTTGCTGGTGAGATCAATCTTATTTAATTTTTCTGACAATAAAATTGGCGACGTTGACTACCTTTTACCCGTGCCATTACATCTTGATAAACTACGAAAACGAGGTTTCAATCAAGCGATGCTTATTGCACAAGTCGTATCAAAAGCATTAACTATTCCCATCTTAGATAACACTGTTATTCGTAATAAAAAAACAATTCCACAAGAAGGATTGTTTTTAAATGAGCGCAAAAAAAATCTACAGGGAGCATTTTCGGTTAACAATATTCAGACGTTAAAAGAGAAGCATATTGTCATTATTGATGATGTGGTTACAACAGGCGCTACGGTTAATAGTTTATGTAAAGTACTTTTTGAAAAAAATGCAAAACAGGTTGATATTTGGTGTATTTCCCGCACCTCATTAAAAGTTTAAACTGTTTTTATTTGATGTTCTGCAGCAGATGTAGGAGTAGATTTGTCTATAATTTTCATCTATAAGCCATGTTATCTCAAGATGCAACGTCAGAATAGCAAACTGTGTCAAGTTAAGTAGATGATAATACTAGTTTATATTTTTATTGTATTTGCTTGAAAGTTAATATGGTCGCCTGCTTTTACGAGCCAAATTAAATTATGCAAGCACTGCAAGAAATAAAATTATTTGTAATTTTTCTATAGCGTGCTTCGATGTTTATTTAAATTCATTTTAAATATATGTGACTTCAATGTGAAAAATAAGTAAGTAAATTTGTGCCTAGCTAATTTTGTAATTTAGAGTATGATAAAGATCATTACTGACTAAATATATTGATGACATTATTAAATATATTGATGACATTATTAAATATATTGATGACATTATTAAATAAATGTAAAAACTTTGCTTCGAATCACAAAAAATTTAATTATTTATAAAATAAAATGTGTGGCAATAAGATTTTTGAAATATTTTGCAGTATTATGAGCTTTTTACATATCTAGCATGCCAATTTCACGTTGGAAAGTAAAAAAACAAATGCAATAAGAACAAGCCGCTGAATTGCTATTTTAGATTTTATACGATTTTCTATAAGCCTTTTTAATAGTAGTAAATGGCATGATAGTGAAATGAGTGGTGAGGTTTTTTGTCAACTAACATTTAACAAGGAATATTAATAATGTTTATTAAAATTATAAAAAAATTAGTTTTGGCTGGGTTATTACTGATGCCACTTTTTGTAACACCTTTGATTGCCGTAGCTAAAAATACACAGAGCGCACAAAAAGTTAAAGTTACTGGAAAAATTAATCTTAATAAAGCTAGCGCGGCTGAGCTGTCATCGATCAAGGGAATTGGTTCTAAAAAAGCACAAGCTATTGTTGACTACCGTAAGAAAAAAGGCGATTTTACTGATATTAAACAGCTAATAAAAGTTAGAGGAATAGGTCACAGTATGCTTGCGAAAATTACGCCACATCTGACTATTTAAGCTGAATTCTGGATAAGCAACACGCCATAAACCTGCTATTTTAGCACTACTACTTAGTATGAGTACTATTGATTGAGCATCAATACACTTACTCGAACTAAGGCTAAGTAGTTATTCTCGTTTGAGATGTTATTACGAGGCAAATGGTTGCAAGTTGCTTTTATGTTGGTGGGTGAACTCATATTTTTATGAAAAGAAGTTAAATTTGCGCCACACAATCGAAAAATGAGTAGCCTATCGGTGATTAGTATCTTTGGGCTAATTCTGCCGCCAGGCAATTGAGACGCTAATAACTGACTTTAGGATAGATAATCGTCTCCATGCCAAATGTCGCGCTTTAATTTGATGATTTGTTCGTGTCTGACGTTGCGTCTTATGCTCACAATAAGTAAATATTTAAAAATTATGTAGCAAACTTTTCAGCGTTTTCTCAAGTGCACCGCGATTTTTATTGACAGTCGCAAGTGCATTTATACCCATTGCTTTCATTTTTTCTGGTTTTACAAAAAGTAAAATGAGTTGATTGCTAATATCTTCAGTATTTTGGCAGATAATAGCACCCTTATTTGCAACCAGTTGATCTGTAATGAGCTTGAAATTATAAAAGCTCGGGCCTATCAAGCACGGTTTTGAAAGGGATGCTGGCTCTAACAAGTTATGCCCACCAACTTGACTGCCGATTAAACTCCCTCCCATAAAACAAATATCACTGGCACCGATAAGCAATAACATTTCCCCCATTGTGTCTGCAATATAGACATTATCTGTTGCTGTAAATTCATTATTGCTAGTGCGATTAACAGTGTTAAAACTGCGAGCATTTGCTAGCGCGATGACCGCTAAGAAACGTTCAGGATGCCTGGGTACTAATATTAATAGCGCATTTGGCAGTCTTGCTAATAGTTTATGATGCGCTGTTAGTATTTGTTCATCTTCTCCCTGATGGGTGCTTGCAGCTATCCAAATAGGGCGGTTTGTGCCTAGTGCGCTTCGTAACTTGTCAGCTTTTTTGTTGATTTCGTTTGGAATTGAAATATCAAACTTAATGGATCCTGTTACTTGTACGTTTTGTGGCTTTACACCTAATGCAATAAATCGTTGTGCATCTTCATTAGTTTGGCAATAAATGGCGGTAATATTTTTAAATAATAAACTAAAAATAAAAGGAAATTTTTGGTAACGCTTAAAAGATCGCTTAGATAAACGTGCATTAATAATGGTCACTGGGATATTATGTTTTTTTGCCGCATGAAGTGTGTTTGGCCAAAGCTCTGTTTCCATAAGGAGTAAAACTTTGGGATTGATCGTGTGGATAAAACGCTCTATTGCAAAACTAAAGTCAAGTGGCATAAAGCGATGTTCGACTAGGGTTCCAAGTTTAGCAACTTCTGTAGCTCCTGTGCTGGTTGTGGTTGTGACAAGAATTGCTTTATTAGGGTAGTGTTCTTTCAAGCGTTTTATTAAGGGTGTTGCACCAATGACTTCACCAACAGATACCGCATGAAACCAAATAATATCTTTTGTTGGATCTGCGAGTGTCGATGTAACACCAAAATATTCCTTCCAGCGATTGTCAATGGCAGGTTTACATGCATTTTTTTTATAGAGTGAATATAAAAAAAATGGAGAGATAAGGGTTATAAAAAATGAATAAATTAGTTTTAACATAAATCAACTTAATTGAGATTCAATATCAAAGCGTATAAATAACAAAAGATACAGGAATTTTAAGCATAAATAAAACATATTGGAATTATTTTTTTTAATAAATTATCTCTTTTTTGATGTGTCCATTTTCCACCTGGTTTATCTAAATATTGAAAGTATTCATTCGTAAAAGAGCCTTGAATAGCTGTTTCTCTGTGAGAGCTGGTGATTGGTTTTTTGTTTTTCGTTGAGTATGCCTAGACCTGTCATGGCATAAACATGAGCATCTACTTTTTTATTTTGAATGTTTTCTACTACAAGATCAATCATTTCAGCGAATTGAGTATTATTAGGTTCAGTTGCTAAAAAATAGTTAGTATAGTGGGTATTATTTTTATTTTTAATTTTAATATATACCCATGTGGAGATCGAAATGCAAAATCAGCAAGGCAAATTGTGCCGATGTGCGAGGCCTAAAATTGAAGTATAATTATTATCGTGAGATATTTTATAACAATGCAAATTGGTGCAAGGAGCCGCACCCGTTGGAGCGCTAACTCGAAAACCAGCCTTGGGTTGCAACATTCGTAAAGTACGTTCCCATTACCTCATGCTGCGCCTTACTTTGATTATCGAGATCGCGGCTGACGTTGCATTTCGAAGTAGCATGGCTATAAACAGCAGGTGAACTACCTTTTAATATGTAAGCGAGAGGCACACAAAGTTGGCATCAATATCTAAATAAATACCACCTTATTTATATAATACACAAAGCCGCCATAAATCAACTTGAGCTGCGCCATCATTTAATTGACCGTCAGCTTCATAAATTTTTGGCGTGGTATTTTATATATATCAGGCGATCTGCAGTGCTGATATAACGATATTCATAACTAAGAGACAGTAGCCGATTAAATAAATAATTCTAATAGACTGGTAATGTTTATTTATTGGAATGGTTTGTTTGCCAAATAATATGGTTAATTTTACTCTTTGTGGCGCTTGTTTTTGCCATAGATTTAAAAGGAATTTCAAAGAGTTTTTTATGGAAAATAAAATGAAACGGGTAAGATAATATTTTACTCAGTCGGTTTGATAAAAATATTCATAGTGCGACCTTTTATCCCCATGAGACTACAATGTTGGCAGAGATCTAAATAATAAAATTAAGAGTTATTATGCCTTTTTAGATAAAATTATAAAACGCGAGTGAGTAAATATAGGTGCTCAATTAGCATGTAGCATGGGTATAAAATATCGATCGATAATAACTAGTCCAGCAGTAAAGTTTTTTTAATGCGCGGGAGGTGATTACCGCAGTGAATCATTAAGAGGGAAATTTTATGCATCGCAACTGTCAATTTGTCGCCTTGATATTGCATTTATGGGTAGCATGAGTATAAATGCAAAGATGTTAACCAGCCAAGCAGTGCTTAATTAATTTTCAAGGAAAAATCGCAAATAAATTAAGTATTGCGCAGGAAATGATTTAATCCACAGCAACTGTAGGTGATTGTGAACAGAAGTACTTAACAATTATTTACTTCGTTTTAGAGCACAATTACCTGCTGCTATGCCTTGCTTTAATATTCCCTCTAGCGTCTAGCAAAGTATTTTCAGGCAACTTGGTGCGTCGGTAACTTTTATTTAATATCAGGGGTAGAGGAAACTAAATGGTCTGAAACGTTGGCAATGTCTTTTTCTTCAAGTGTGCCTGCGTCGCGTTTTAGGGTTAGTATGTTTAGAATGTAATCATAACGGGCCTTAGAGAGGTCATTTTTTGCTTTGTATAAATCACGTGTTGCATTTAACACGTCAACAATGGTACGTGTACCGACGTCAAAGCCTGCTTGTACTGCTTTTAATGCGCTCTCAGATGATTTTACAGTTTGCTCAGTAGCGGTAATTATGCTTATTGATGCGCGAACATTGTTGTAACCGCTGTTTATTTGCGCTTCGGTGCGCCGGAAGTTTTCTATTAAATCTTCGCTGGCAATAACATACCCATATTTTGCTTGCTCAACCATAGATGTCGTTTCCCCACCTGAGTAAATTGGTACACTTAAGCTAATCGCTGCATTTGCAGTTGACTTGTCTGAGAAGGTGCGGTCATCAGTCTTTGTAAAATTGTTTGTATCTGAGGTTGTATCTGCAGAGAACGTTAATGTTGGTTGGTGACCCGTTCGCGCTGAGTCAATTTGCATTTTTGCGATTTCTTTCGCAATGCGTTTACTGTGTAAATTGAGGTTGTATTCTAGTGCTTTGTTACGCCAAGTTTTTACGGAGCCTTCAAGCTTTTCAGGTGAAAAAGTCTTTCCATTGAGGTAATTTACTTGTAAGACATCGTGACCAGTTAACTCACGTAATCCATAGTATGCGTTAACTAAACCGTTTTTTGTAGTAATTTCCTCTGATACGGTTCTATCATACTCGGCTTGTGCTTCATGGACGTCGGTAATGGCTATCAAGCCGACATTAAAACGTTGCTTGGTTTGTTTAAGTTGACGCGCGACTGATCGTTTGTTTGCTTTGATGGCTGTTACGGCATCAGCTGCACGTAATACACTGAAATACGCCGAAGCGGTTCTTAGTAATAGATCTTGCTCTTCATAGCCATATTTAGCTTCATCTTCAGTTGCTATTTTTTCTTGGATATCCATGGTTTGCCAATAAGCATCATTGTAAAGTTCCTGTGTTAATTTAAGTTGTGCATTGCCGTTGGTATTGTTCAATGTCCGTTCATCAGGCGTTGGATCATTTTGATCCTGGAAATGTAAGCCATGTGTGTAGCCTGCTTTCATCGAGAAATAAATTTGCGGTAATAATTTTGCCTGTTTACTTGTAATAGCTTCTTCGGACTTTTGATATTGCGCATAACTCTTTAATATTTTAGGATCGTTTACTTTCGCGACTTGATAAACTTGCAATAAGGTATCTGCGCCAGCGTTTACAGCATTCATTGAAAATGCGAGGAACATTGCTTTGGTAAGTGTTGTGTATTTTATTTTCATAATGAATACCTAATCCATAGTTTAATGTTAAACTTTCCATTGTTTACTCATTTTGAAGTAACATGAGTGCAAGGCCTAGTAATATTTTTTTTAAAGTTAGCATATTTTTTTATAATGTTGCAATGTAAGAATAATTTTTTTGTGATGTTTTGTGATGTTTTGTGATGTTTTGTGATGTAGAGGTGAATTAAGTGATAAAATCCAATGTTGATGACAATAACTATTTCGAAAGTCAGTATACACAAAAAGATGTAAAAATCATTAAAAAAGAGCGCTTGTATAAAGGTTTCTTTGAATGTAATAAATATACAATTCAGCATAAGCTTTTTGCAGGTGGTTGGAGTGAAGAAATTCACCGAGAATTTTTTGAACGAGGGCATGCTGCAGCTATTTTACCTTATGATCCTAACACAGATTCGGTTGTACTGATTGAGCAATTTAGATTTGGTGCGATGCAAAGCAAGCAGTCGCCTTGGTTATTAGAATTGGTTGCTGGTATTCTTGAAAAAGGGGAAACATCACAAGCATTGATTAAGCGTGAAGCGCAAGAAGAAGCTGGGCTGGATATTTTAGCGAGTCAATTTATTTGTAATTATTTAGTAAGCCCTGGCGGTACGACGGAACAATTGGATATTTTTATTGGAAAAGTTGACGCATCAAATGCAGGTGGTTTACATGGACTTGCAGAAGAAGGCGAAGACATTCGCGTACATGTTTTCCCACGAAAATTGGCTTATCAATGGGTTAGCCAAGGGAAAATAAATAATGCCGCCACTATAATTGCATTGCAATGGCTTGAATTAAGCCTTATTTCAGGGTTTAAATTTGAATAATACCAATTAGTTGTAACACGCAGTGCAAGCGTTATACAAGTGTCTGTAAGCTCATATTATTTTAAAATAACAAATATAAATTTGTTGGCTCATTCTTTAGGCGTCATCTATTGGGTGATAGCTTACACGGCAACCTACATGAGGCTCAATATCAAGTAGCTTGTGGTAACTTCAAAAGGTACCGACAGATGGTCAAATCGGTTAATAGGCACAGTATTTGGACATAAAAGCGCAAGTTATGCGTGATAGTCTACATTTTTTAGAATTGTTTTTTTTTTCCAGATAACTAAATGGTATAATAATAATTTAAAATCTGAGTAAAATAAATTTTTTAAGGCATGATGAAAATAGATACTGTAGATCTCCAAGCAGACACAAATGGTGACGTATCATTTTTACAGATCACTGATACGCATCTATTTGCAGATAAAGAGGATGATTTACTCGGTATTAAAACCTTTTCAAGTTTTAATGCCGTTATTGATCATGCGTTAGAATATGCGCCTTTAGCTTGCGCGGTACTAGCAACAGGAGATATTTCTCAAGATCAATCAATAAACTCATATACTCACTTTGCTAAACAAATAAATCGTTTTTTGTTACCGTGTTATAGCCTACTAGGTAATCATGATATTCATCTGATAATGCAAAATAGCTTATTACCAGAAGGTATTTTACACCCTCAGGTCATTGAAAGTGAGTTTTGGTCGATTATCTTGTTGGATTCTCATGTATCTGGTGAGTCTCATGGTTTTTTGAACGATTTTCAATTTGAATTTCTTGAACGATTTTTAATTGAAAAAGCCTCACAAGACGACAAAAAAAATGTACTCATTTGTGTTCATCACCACGTTTTAAAAGTGCACTGTGAGTGGCTTGATAAACATATATTAAGCAATAGAAAATCCCTTTTATCATTAATAAACAAATACAAATGTATTAAAGCTGTGCTCTCTGGGCATGTACATCAAGAAAATGATGTGCAGTTTGATGGAGTGCGTTTTATTACGACTCCTTCGACTTGCGTGCAATTCAAAGCGAACTCACCAGTTTTTGCAACTGACTCGAAAGCGCCTGGGTATCGACACCTAATTTTACGATCATCAGGTAAAATAGACACGCAGGTATTGAGAATACCAGAGGGTTTATTTCTTTGTGATGCAAACTACAAAGGGTATTAAATGGCTAAGGTGCT
Source organism: uncultured Psychromonas sp. (assembly GCA_963682165.1). GTDB lineage: Bacteria > Pseudomonadota > Gammaproteobacteria > Enterobacterales > Psychromonadaceae > Psychromonas. The sequence continues at coordinate 1,628,654 of OY821666.1, forward strand.
GCTTTACTTACACGGTTTTCAAAGCTCTCCATCATCATTAAAAGTGCAGCAAACTAAATCGTATATTTCATTACATCAGCCAGATATAAAAGTAATTGCGCCTCAGCTCCCTTGTCTACCAAAAAACATGTGGTCCGTTATTTATGATGTTTTTACTCAGTATAAAAATGATGATATAGCTGTGATGGGAAGCTCATTAGGTGGTTTTTTAGCCACTAAAGTTGTTAATGAATATGATGTGAACGCTGTTGTTATAAACCCTATGGTTGGTGCCTTTCACCTGCTAGAGGAATACGCAGGTGAGCATATTCACCCGTATTTAAATGAAACCTATTGTATTGGTAAAAATTATTTGCGGCAGTTAGAGCACTTGCTTACAGATGATATTAAATATCCGACAAAAATTTGGGCGTTGGTGCAAAAAGGTGATGAAGTATTAGATTATCGACAAGCAATGCAAAAATATCAGCATTGCAAAATATCTTGCGAAGAAGGTGGAGAACATAGTTTTATTGGATTTGAGAGGCACTTATCAGATATTATGCATTTTCTTTTTCCTAGTTAATTTAGGTGCTATATGAGCGAACAATATAATTCAGATTCCATTACAGTCTTAAATGGGCTTGACCCTGTGCGGCATCGGCCTGGTATGTACACTGACACCTCAAGACCGAATCATCTTGCACAAGAAGTGATTGATAATAGTGTTGATGAAGCCCTTGGAGGCTATGCTACCAATATTCAGGTGATATTATATGAGGATCAGTCTATTCAAGTGATTGATGATGGACGGGGCATGCCAGTTGATATTCACCCAGAAGAAAAAATATCGGGTATTGAGCTTATTTTTTGTAAACTGCATGCGGGCGGAAAATTTTCAGGAGAAAACTACGAAATTTCAGGTGGACTGCATGGCGTGGGTATCTCTGTTGTCAATGCATTATCAAAGCGTGTTGATGTGAGTATTCGTCGTAATGCTAATGTTTATGAAATTGCATTTGAAAATGGTGAAAAAGTTCAACAATTGCACATTGTAGGCAGTTGTGGAAAACGAAATACAGGTACAAGTGTCCATTTTCATCCTGATCCAAATTATTTTGATTCTTATCGATTTTCAGTTTCTCGGTTACTTTTTCTTTTAAAAGCAAAAGCTGTTTTATGTCCCGGTTTAACCATTAAATTTAAAGATAAAGTGAACAACAATGACTACGAATGGTGTTATGAAGATGGTTTAAATGATTATTTACTTGAAGCACTTGAAGAGAGCACAATGCTCCCTGAAAGACCTTTTATCGGGCAGTTTAGCGCTGATCGTGAAACAGTTGATTGGGCGGTTGTTTGGCTTCCTGAAGGAGGAAGCCTTGTTAGAGAAAGTTATGTGAATCTTATTCCAACGATACAGGGTGGGACACACGTCAATGGTTTTAGGCAAGGCATGCTTGATGCGATGCGTGAATTTTGTGATATTAGAAATTTGTTACCGCGTGGAATCAAACTCTCACCAGAAGATATTTGGGATAAATGCGCTTATGTCTTATCGGTTAAAATTAAAGATCCACAATTTGCAGGGCAAATCAAAGAGCGCTTGTCATCAAGAAAATGCGCAGTCTTTGTCTCTGGTCTTGTAAAAGATACCTTTAGTTTGTGGTTAAATTCGAATGTGAATGAAGCGGAGCAACTGGCTGAGTTTTGTATTAGTAATGCTCAAACGCGGATCAGAAAAATTAACAAGGTCGCGCGTAAAAAAATCACACAAGGACCTGCATTACCTGGAAAGTTGACCGATTGCATAACAGAAGATCCTTTGCGCGGTGAATTATTTTTAGTGGAAGGCGATTCAGCTGGTGGTTCGGCAAAGCAAGCGCGAGATAGAGACTTCCAGGCTATTTTGCCGTTACGCGGAAAAATAAAAAACACATGGGAAGACGATTCAGATATTATTTTAAATTCAGAAGAAATTCATAATATTTCAGTGGCGATAGGCATTGATCCAGCGTCATCTGATTTGTCAGGTTTGCGCTACGGGAAAATTTGTATTTTAGCCGATGCCGATTCAGACGGATTACATATTGCGACATTAATTTGTGCGCTTTTTGTGCGTCATTTCCGTGCGGTTGCTGATGCAGGGCATTTTTATGTTGCAATGCCACCTTTATATCGTATTGATGTGGGTAAAGAGGTTTTTTATGCACTTGATGAAGAAGAAAAAAATGGTTTTCTTGATCGCATTGAAGCAGAGAAAAAACGCGGTAAAGTGAATGTGCAACGTTTTAAAGGCTTGGGTGAAATGAACCCAGATCAACTACGTGAGACGACCATGGATCCCAACACGCGTCGCTTGGTCAAACTGAGCACAGACGGCGCTGAAAATATGCTTGAAATTATGGACATGTTGCTGGCAAAAAAACGTGCTGGCGATCGCAAAGCATGGCTTGAAGATCGAGGTGATATGTTAAGCGTAGATTAATCGCCATGGATGCTTGTCATTACTGGTAACATTGGTATATGCCCATGCTATGATTAAAATGCAACGTCAGGCACGAATTCGATAATCAGAGTAAGGCGCAGTATGAGGTAATGGGGACGTGCTCCACGAATGGCAAGTTTTGGCTGCTACCTATCATATAAAAACCGAGTGCTGGCCCAACTGGCAAGGATCCTTGTTTAAGTTTGCTTTGTTATAAAGTATCGATAGATAATAACTTCCCTTCAATTTAAGGCCGTAAATACGCGGCCAATTTGCCTTGCTGATTTTGCATTTCTGGGTAACATGGGTATAAACTGAGTTCTGGTTATTTAACGTAATTGATATAATGCAGCGATATTGCAGGCTATATTTTCAACATTGACTGCGGCATCTTTTAAGGCATTTTCTTGTGTGGTAACAGAAGACACCGCACTAAATACACTATCAATTCCGTGATCATGAACAAGATTGGCATCGTTTGCTAAGCATCCTGCAATGGCAATAACAGGTATATTATATTTCTTTGCAGTACGCGCAACGCCGATTGGAGTTTTTCCAAAAATAGTTTGGCTATCGATGCGACCTTCACCGGTAATAACTAAATCAGCGTCAGAAACAATTTGATCTAAATTAATTGCGTCTATAACAATATCAATTCCAGGGCGCAGGGTTGCGTTAAATAAGGCCAATAATGTAGCCCCCATGCCACCAGCAGCACCTGCGCCAGCACTATTTTTAACGGAGCAACCAATTTGTGTTTTTAGCAAGTTTGCATAATGATTGAGGTTGTTATCAAGCTGTACTATCATTTCAGTGCTCGCTCCTTTTTGCGTAGCAAATACACATGTTGCGCCTTGAGAACCACAAAGTTGATTATCAACATCACAGGCAACTTCAAATTTAATGTCATTTAAGCGTGGATCTATATTTGCTCTATCAATTGTGACGAGTGAGGCTATTGCGCCGCCACCAAATGCAATTTCGTTAGCGTCTTTATCAAGCATTTTTACTCCCAAAGCTTGCGCCATCCCAATGCCAGCATCATTGGTTGCACTGCCGCCAATCCCGAGGATAATATGTGTGCAGCCCTCATTTAGCACAGCTTTAATCAACTCTCCAGTGCCATAACTCGTGGTTAATAATGGATCACGTAATGCAGGTTTCACAAGGTGGAGACCAGATGCAGCCGCCATTTCAATAATAGCCGTTTTTTCATCTCCCAGTAATCCATAAAAGGCTTGTATTGGCTCGCCCAATGGAGAGGTCACTGTGCATTTTTTAATAAGTCCGTTGCTTGCATCAATAAGCGCTTGAACGGTGCCTTCACCACCATCGGCCATCGGCAGTTTAATATACTGTGCATCTGGGATCTTTTTTTTAAAACCAGCTTCAATGGCTATAGCAACCTCAATTGCAGTAAGGCTCTCTTTGTACGAATCAGGGGCAATAATAATTTTCATAATAATACCTTTAAATAAAAAGCTAGATTAAGCACACATCAATGATGACACAAATGCTATCATCCCACATTGTACAACTAACGCCAAGTGACTCTTATTGAACGGAGAGTCACTGCCCATAATTTACCTTGAGTATGTTGAATTTTGCAGCTAGCAGTGTATCACTCTTTAGGATCTTGCTTTTTATCACTTGAAGTCTTGCTAATTTAAATTAGAATGACCAGTGATAATCTTAATTGTTAAAAGGAAATGCACATGTTTATCGTTACTGGCGGCGCGGGTTTTATCGGTAGCAATATAGTTAAATCATTAAACGATCGTGGTATTAGCGATATTTTAGTCGTTGACGATCTTAGTGACGGGACTAAATTTGTTAATTTAGTCGATTTACAAATTATGGATTACATGGATAAAGATGACTTTATTGCTCAGATAGTCTCAGGAGAAAATTTTGGCGAGGTAGAGGCTATTTTCCATGAAGGTGCCTGTTCCCAAACAACGCAGTGGGACGGAAAATTTATGATGGGAAATAATTATGAATATTCAAAAGATCTACTTCACTATTGTATTGAACGTAATATTGCCTTTTTATATGCTTCATCTGCGGCAACATACGGCGCTCACAATACCTTTAAAGAAGAGGTTGAATTCGAAGGAGCATTAAATGTTTACGGTTATTCAAAACAGCTATTTGATAACTACGTCCGGCGCATTTGGGTTGACGCAAAAGAGGATCACGAAACACTGCCTCAAATAACAGGTTTTCGCTATTTTAATGTTTATGGTCCACGCGAACAACACAAAGGCAGTATGGCAAGCGTTGCGTTTCACCTTAATAATCAGATAATAGCAGGTGAAAATGCAAAATTATTTGCAGGCGAGCATAAACGCGATTTTGTTTACATCAGTGATGTTTGCAAAGTAAATCTTTGGTTTTTTGACAACAATGTATCAGGTATTTTTAATTTAGGTACTGGAAAAGCAGAATCATTTTTAGAAGTTGGAAAAGCTGTGGTAAAATACCATAATGACAACAAGGGCGCTAGCGCATCAATCGAACGCATTGCATTTCCTGATAACCTTAAAGGTTTTTATCAAAGTTTCACAGAAGCAGATTTAAGCAATTTAAGAGCGGCTGGGTATACTAGTGAGTTTAAGTCTGTTGCACAAGGCACTGCACAATATATGGCTTTGCTAAATAAAGAAATAAAGAAATAAAGAAATAAAGAAATAAATAAAGAAATAAATAATATGGCGTAACTCTGCAGAAAAATTATACCCATGATCCAGAGAATAATTTATCAGGCGTTAGCTCGGACATCACCGGTATGCTTGCTAGGTAGAATTTTATGCATCACATCATAGGTAATTTGCAGATCTTATTTTCACCTTGATAGTTACATGGGTATATATGAATATTTTGATGGCGCTTTCACAACTTGAAATTACAGGTGCAGAAGTCTACGCTACAAGTATTGGTAATAAGCTCTCTGAAAAAGGTCATCAAGTTTTTTATGTTTCAGATACGCTAAGCAAAGCTCATCAAGGCGTTTTTTTTAAATTACGTTTTAACAAACGCAGTGTTTTTCGTCGCTTTTTTCATGTTTTTTATCTTATTTATTTAATTAAAAAACACAAAATACAATTAATTCAAGCGCATTCTCGTGCATCTGCTTGGATCTGTCATATTGCAGCAAAACTTACCAACATTCCTTTAATTACTACCGTTCACGGTCGCCAATCAATCCATCGCTCTAGTAAAAAATTTAATGCGATGGGCGATCAAGCAATTTGTGTATGTGAAGCTATCCAAACTCAAATAACAAATGATTTAGGGGTTGATAAAAATAAAACAATTGTTTTACGCAATGGCATTGAAACACAATTTTTTAGTCCAACAGATCCACCGCAAAATAGCAAAAAAGTTATTTCTATTATTGGCAGATTAAGTGGTCCAAAAGGAGATGTTTGCTATGAACTACTCAGTAAATGTCTTGATTTAGATAAATTTCAGGTGCAAATAATTAGTGCTTCAACCGTAGATAAGCGCTTTGAAAAATTTAAACCGCGCGTTAAGTTTTGTGGTTATAGCGATCACGTGCAAAAAATAATGGCACAATCTGATTTAGTCATTGGCGCTGGAAGAGTCGCAATGGAGTCTCTGCTTTGCGCACGGCCCACTTTTGCAATTGGTGAAGCGCATGTTATTGGCGAATTAACGCTTGATAATATTCAGGAGGCAATGGCCAGTAATTTCGGCGATGTTAACGCACAAGGCAGTAGTTTAAACATTGATTTTTCAATTTTAAAAAAGCAAATAGAACAAGCATTACAGCACACGCAATGCGCTTTTGAGATAACACAAATAATTAAAGATAACTATGAACTCAAGGATATTGTTACAACGCTAGAATCGCTTTATCAACGCCTTTATGTTCGCAAGAAAAAACGTGAAATGCCTATCATTATGTATCATCGTTTTATTACAAATGACGATGAAAAGGGGGTACACGGGACGTATCTCGACATTAAAATGTTAGAAAAGCATTTTAAACTATTAAAACGGCTTAACGTTGAAACGCTCACTTTTTCCGATTTAAAAGAAAAAGGTGTTATTTCTCGTCTTCAGGAAAATAAGCGCTACATTATGATTACGGTTGATGATGGTTACAAAGATAACTTAGAATTATTACTGCCTTTGCTTAAAAAATACAATTTCAAAGCCATTGTGTATGCCGTAACTGGTGAAATATATAACCGTTGGGACGTTGAAAATACCAGCGCGCCAGAAAAACGCGTGGAGTTAATGAATGCGCAGCAATTAAAAACATTAAGTGATTCAGGCTTCGTTGAAATAGGGGGGCACACGCTCACTCACCCTATGCTTGATAAACTTTCATATCAAGCACAATTGCATGAAATATCTGAAAATAAAAAGCAATTAGAGCGTATCATTGCTAAAAAACTTGTTTCATTTGCCTACCCTTATGGTATTCATGATCAAAATTCAAAAAAAATCTGTCAAGAACTTGGTTTTGACTTTGCAGTAGCAACTAATAGTGGTCCGCTTGTCATGAATGATGATCTTTTGCAAATTCGTAGAATTGCGATTTTCCCGCGCACTGATGTATTTGCTTTATGGCGAAAAATTCGTGGGAACTATAATTTTAGAAAAGCTAAATAACGATATTGAAACACCTTTATTGAATTTTAGAAATAGACTGCGTATAAAGGATTGTAACAATCAAATAATCTTAAACGATAAAAATCGCATTCGTTACTGTGATATTAGCCTACGTGGTAAAAATAATAAGTTAATTTTTAAAAATGGTGCTAATTTAAAAGACGTTTCGATTGAAGTAGATGGTGGTCATTGCTTGATTGAAATTGGCATGAACTGTGTTATTGCTGAGGCTTGTTATATTTCAGCGAGAGGGCAAAGATTTGAGTAACGCTTGGGGACTACTGTATGCTGTCTGGTAATGTTAAAATAATGAGTTCTGATTGCATGCTATAAAACACGAGCAATGTTTAATAAACCCAATCGGAGCATTGCAATAGGAAATCATGTGTGGCTCGCAGACAACAGTATTGTTCTGAAAGGCAATAATATTGGCAACAACTCAATAATCGGTATTCATTGAGTTGTTACGAAGTAAGTGGCTAATAATAGTATTGCAGCTGGTGATCCAGCTAAAATAATTAAAGAAAATATCGCTTGGAATGAGGAGCTGACGTTATAAAAATATTAATCATTGGCCCCTCGTGGGTTGGCGATATGGTAATGTCACAATCACTTTACGCTACGCTCAAAAAGCAACATTCTGATGTCGTTATTGATGTATTAGCGCCTGCTTGGTGTAAACCTATTTTAAAAAAAATGCCTGAAATTAATAAAGCGATTGACATGCCATTAGGTCATGGTGTGCTTGATATTAAAACACGCTACCAACTAGGTAAATCATTACGCGCTGAACAATATACGCATGCTTATATCCTGCCTAACTCAGCAAAGTCAGCCCTGATCCCTTTTTTTGCAAAGATCCCAGAAAGAACAGGCTGGAAAGGTGAATTTCGTTACGGGCTATTAACCGACCTTCGTCCAGATAAAAAAATATTCCAATATATGGTTGAACGCTATGTTTCTTTGGCTCACCCTAAAGGTGAGATGGCAGTAGGCAGTGGTAGTTTAGGCGACATTCATAAATTACCACGTCCAATGTTAAGCATTGATAAATTCCAGCGCGATTTAATTTTAGAAAAGTTCAACTTAGCTTTCGAGAGTAATATCATCGGACTTTGTCCTGGGGCAGAGTTTGGCCCTGCAAAGCGCTGGCCAGAAACGCATTACGCTAAAGTTGCAAAGCAATTAACCGAGCAAGGTAGGCAAGTTTGGTTATTTGGATCAGTTAAAGATCGAGAAATAACCTCTAATATAAAATCGTTTGTAGCAGAATCAAATCAACACCTTGTTGTAAACCTAGCTGGGGAAACCAGTTTAAATGAAGCGGTTGATTTGTTATCATGCTGCACTACTGTGGTATGCAATGATTCAGGGCTTATGCATGTTGCCGCCGCAGTTGGGTGTAAACTTGTCGCTATTTATGGTTCAAGTTCGCCAAGTTATACGCCTCCTTTAACGAATAAGGTAAGCATTGTTCAAAATAAACTTGAGTGTCAACCTTGCTTTAAAAAAGAATGCCCTCTTGGACATTTGGATTGCTTACAAAAGCTTTCCCCAGAGCAAGTTTTAAATGAGCTCTAACACTTTTCAATTGGATGTGGATGACCTACTTATCTGCAATAACTTGAAGTATGATGGCTATACAACATCAGCTAATAGACTTTATTTTTTATCATTGATAAACTTGCCTCGGAAGAAATTTTTGGTTTAAAAACTATTTATTGGCGTCAATAATTATTACAAAGGATGGATATGATCTAAAGATTACAGGTCATCTTTTTATTAAGTATTTAGTAGGATTTATTAAAATGAATAATTATTTTTCAGCATCCGTTATTATTGCATTTTATAATAACACTATTGCGCTTAATACAATTTTTAAAGCTTTAGAGGGGCAGTCTAAATATCGTATTGAAATCATTGTGGCAGATGATGGTTCAAATGAAGGCTCAGTAAAAGAATTAAATAAAATAATTGCAAATAGCCATCTTGCAGTACAGCATATACATCAACTGAATAAAGGATTTAGAAAAAATAGGATCCTAAATAAAGCTATTTCTATTTCAAAGAGTGATTATTTAATTTTAATTGATGGTGATTGTATTCCACAAGAGTACTTTGTTGAAGATCATATTGAAAACAAGCAAAAACAACATATATTAAATGGCCGCAGGGTTGATTTACCAGCATCTTTTGCTAAGCAATTATTAGCAAGTAAAGCGCCTCAGTACTTTTTTAAAGATAATGTCATCAAAATATTTGCAGGCTATCTCTTTTTTAAACAGGGCAAGAATATTGAAAAAGGACTACGCATAAAAAATAGTCTACTTTCTCGCTATCTAAATAAAGGCAATAAAGGAATTGTTGGATGTAATTTTTCTATTCATAAATCCGATATAGAATCGGTAAATGGTTTTGACAACCAATACGAAGTAGCTGGCTTTGGTGAAGACTCTGATATTGAATACCGGCTAAGATTAAATAATATTCACATTACAAATATTTTCTATCAAGCTAATATGTTGCATTTAATACATGAAGAGCTACCTCGCTTAAAAGAAGCTGGAGATCTTTATGAAAAACTCATGATAACGAAAAAAGCTATCGCGGAAAATGGATTGGAGCAAGCTTTTAATGAAAACTAATCAACAGTTAATTTCTCAAATTTTATTATTCCTTTTAGCAGTCTCTATTTATGTATTTAAAGGTGGGCTGTACCTTTTCCCCGTATTAATTTTTATTTCTTTTATTTTTTATAAAGATAAAAAATGCTTATCATCCATGGAAAAAAAAATAGCATATTATTCAATTTGTGTATTTTTAGTAGGATTAATCACTACAATAATTGCCGATTTTAGCATTGAAAACATTGAATTTTATTTAAGAAAGTTATCTTTTATTGTTTTTCTTCCCGTACTACTTATTTTATTGAAACCACAAGAAAACAAGAAAGTAGCTCTTTATGGGTTACTAATTGGCTTAATTATTTCCCTCCTCTATGCCCTTTATTTATTTATAGATAGTGGTGGATTTAATATTAGTCCTTTTTGGGATATTGGACGTTGGAGAGAGTTATTAGCTTATTCTATATTATTTATGTTTCCTTTTCTTTTTTCTAAAAAACGGCAATACCAAAGACTGTCTACTATTTTGTTAGCTGTTAGCTTTTTTATATTGTTTTTAACAAGCGGACGAGCCGCATACCTAGTCTTAATTATTATAATCCCTTGCTACATTATTATTTTTCAGCGCCAAGCATTCCTAAAATCACTGATTGTTGTAATATTACTTGTCGGTAGTCTTTTTTTATTCCCGAATAAAATTTCAAACAATTTAATACACCGAACAGAGTCTATTTCAAACACAAGAACAGATCGTTCTAACCTTGCGCGGCTAGAAATGTGGTCCGTAGGTTTTAAATTTTTTAAATATAACCTACAGCAATCCCCAGTAAAAGCACTATGTGGCATGGGGGACTCTAAATCTGAAACGTTATTTAAAAAGTATTTAGCACAAACTGGTAGATTAGAGGTAATATTAATTAAATCAGCAGGAGAGTTCTCTTTTAATGATCATCACAATGCTTATTTAAATACATTAAATAAACAAGGTCTGATATTTTTTATTGTATTTTATGGGCTGCTCTTATATATGTTTAAACATAGTTTTCGGTTAGCCATCACAGGTGATAAGCTTGCTCAATCAAGTTTACTCGTACTTACGGCCTATCTTCTTATTGGCATGTTTTATAGTAACCAAAATGGATTTCAACCAACTATGTTGATTTTTCTTTGGGCAATATCTGTCGTCATACCTCATAAAATGGAAACCTCAGTTGTAATCGATCGGTAATCCCCCCGTAAAATAATCGAAGTCAAAAGTGGAATTTTCTCGTATGATTAACTCAGGAGAATATTCATGAAAAAAGCACACTTTAGCGACAGCCAAATCTTAGCAATATTAAAACAAGCCGAAAGCGGCGTTCCTATCCCTGTACTCTGTCGAGAACACGGCATGAGTAACTCGTCATTTTATAAGTGGCGCTCAAAGTATGGGGGGATGGATGCTTCACTCATGGCTAGAATGAAAGAGCTTGAAGAAGAGAATCGTCGTTTAAAAAGGATGTACGCAGAAGAGCGATTAAAGGCTGAAATCATTGAGGAGGCCATGGCAAAAAAGTGGTAAAAGCTTCTGAGCGTAAGTTAATGGCGAAAGAAGCAATGACAATTCATAATACCAGCATAAGTTTGCTATGCCGTGCGTTTTCTATCAGTGAAACGTGTTATCGATATGAGCCAAAGTTAAAAAGTGACAATGAACTCATTGCTGATTTACTACTAGGTTTAACCCTAAACCAACGTAACTGGGGTTTTGGATTATGTTTTTTGTATTTAAGAAACGTGAAAGGGTATCACTGGAATCATAAGCGCGTTTATCGCATCTATCGAGCGCTTGAATTGAATATGAGGATAAAACCTAACAAACGCATAAAGCGTGAAGTACCTGAAGCTCTGTTGGTACCTGATGATATAAATGAGTGTTGGTCAATGGACTTTATGCACGACCAATTGTCTGACGGTCGCAGTTGTCGTTTATTTAATGTTATTGATGATTTTAACCGTGAGGGATTAGCAATAGATGCAGACATATCCTTACCAGCAGAGCGTGTTATTCGCTCACTTGATAGAATAATAGAATGGCGTGGTAAGCCAAAACGTATTCGCAGTGATAATGGCCCTGAATATATTAGCCACAAACTTGCTGCTTGGGCAATAAAACACGATATAGAGCTATGCTTTATTCAGCCGGGTAATCCACAGCAAAATGCATATATAGAACGTTTTAACCGAACAGTAAGATATGACTGGCTGAACCAGTATATTTACAATGATATTACAGAGTTACAAGACAGAGCGACTAAATGGTTATGGACTTATAACCATGAACGACCTAACATGGGGATTGGCGGTATTACACCGATTCAAAAATTAAACATCAAAAAAAGAGAAACATCTATTTTTGAACTCCATTAAAAATGGGGGGATTACCGATCGTCGAAATAATTAATGCTTCTTTTGTATATTCAATTATTAAAATTATCTTAGTGGCCTTTTTTATACTCTTTTTACACAAAAAATGGAGGAAATCTTTAATTAGTAAGCAATGGACAGTACATTGGGGCTTTATATACCCATGCGACGATCAAAATGCAACCTTAGCTGCGAACTCGATAATCAAAGTAAAGCGCAAGATTAGGTTATGGCGACCCCGCATCTAATGTTGAGCTCAAGGCTGCTTTCTTGCATATAAAAACCGAGTTTGCCACCAACGTGCGCTACTCCTTGCACAAATTTGCATTGTTATAAAATCTCTCACGATAATAACTATACTTCAATTTTATGCCTCGCATATCGGCACAATTTGCCTTGCTGATTTTGCATTTCGAAGTAACATGGGTATAGCAGGCCTTATCAATAAAAGTCAGCTAGTCTGGATCCATGCTGTTTCCGTGGTGAAGTGATTGTTGTTACCACTATTGATCAGTAATTAACAGTTTTAAAGATTTAAAATTATCTCTATAATTAATAAAATTGATTATATAAGAGAGCTTACTTAATGCCTTTATTTATCAGTGCACCTAAATCTATCTGCATTTTACGCCTTTCTGCTATTGGTGATGTGTGCCACTGTTTAGCCGTTGTACAAGCAATTCAAAAGCAATGGCCGACAACAAAAATTACATGGATCATGGGAAAAGTTGAATCTCAATTATTATATGATTTACCTAATATAAATGTGATTATTTTTGATAAGAAAACAGGATTTTCAGGAATAAGAGCACTTTGGAAAGAGTTGTCAAACCAGCATTTTGATGTACTTTTACATATGCAATTAGCATTGCGTTCTAGCTTGTTAACGCTAGGTATAAAAGCAAAATACAAAGTTGGATTTAACTTTACGCGAGCAAAAGAGGGCCAATGGCTATTTACCAATAAAAAAATAGCTGATACAACTTCAGCACATGTACTCGACAGCTTTTTTGAGTTTGCTTATTTCCTAGGAATAGAAAAAACAATACCTAGTTGGAATATTCCATTACCCAAAGAATCGGTTAAGTTTGCACAAGCTATTTCTTTAGACAAGCCTTTATTTGTTATTTGCCCTGCAGCGAGTAAGGCTGAAAGAAATTGGGTAACATCATCTTATGCAAAAGTAGCAGATCACGCTTCAATCAAGGGCTATCAGGTTGTTCTGTGCGGTTCGAGAGCGATCCGAGAAATGAAATTAGGAAAAGATATTGAGGCATTAGTAAATAAGGGTGTGATTAACTTGATAGGGCAAACGTCTTTAAAAGAGTTAACCGCTACTTTAAAAGAAGCGAAAATAGTACTTGCTCCCGACTCTGGCCCTGCTCACATAGCAACAACTCAAGGAACGCCTATCATAGGTTTATATGCACATAGCAACCCAAACCGAACAGGCCCTTATTTAAGCCAAAATACAATCGTATCAGTCTATGAAAAGGAGATACACAAGCAAACAGGAGAAAAAACAGCTTCTCTTCCATGGGCAACAAGAGTAAAAAACAAAAGTGCAATGCAATCAATTAGTGTAGAATCTGTTATTAAAATGTTTGATAAAGTTACTCAGAGTCAGCAAGGAATAAAATGAGCAAAATTAGCGCAATTATTATTACCAAAAATGAAGAGAACAATCTAGCAAACTGTTTAACATCATTAGACTGGGTTGATGAAATTATTATCGTTGATTCTGGCAGTACAGATAACACAAAACAAATTGCAGACAGTTTTAACGCTAATTTTTATTCACATACCAACTGGCAAGGCTTTGGCAAACAAAAACAACTAGCGCAAAGCTATGCAACAAGTGACTGGGTTATTGCAATTGATGCAGATGAAGTGGTATCAGATGAATTACAAGCCGCTATAAAATTAGCTTTACAAGAAAATATGTCTAACACTGTATTTAAAATTCAGCGAACAACATGGGTTTTTGGGCGTTTTTTAAAGCATTCTGGTTGGGTAGATAAAATTATTCGTGTTTATCCTAAGCAACTCGCCAATTACAACGATGCACTAGTCCACGAAAAAGTTGAGTTTAACAAAGAGATCAAAGCCAAATTGTTGGTCGGAGATCTTTATCATTACTCCTATAGCGACATGCAAAATTATCTAGTTAAATCAGCAAGCTACGGCAAAGCCTGGGCTGATGGAAAGCAAGTTCGAGGGAAAACAGCCAGTATCACACAAGCACTATTACACGGTATGGGTTGTTTTTTGAAAATGTACATTCTTAAAAAAGGATTTTTAGATGGCAAGCAAGGTTTTTTGATTGCCGTTTTATCTGCACACTCAGCATTTATAAAGTATGCAGATCTTTGGGTTAGGAATAATGATGAAAGAGCTATTTAAACTATTTTAGTGAGGAAAAAACCTAACTAATTTTGGCGGCATTAATTTATTAATTAATTTTAGAAGTCGATATTTAGAGTTTTTCTCCTTAATTACCGTCGCCAAATTAGTATAATCAAAATCCTTAATACGCAAAAGATCCTCGGATAAAGAGGTTTTACATAATGTTGAATAAGTTAAAAAAGTAGAGATAGACTTATTCCACTCTTCTTTATTGCCCCAATAGTGAGCTATTTCACTACGAGCTGGAACAAGTGGGTTAAATGAGCCTAAAGCAATTGAAAAAGAAAATTGTTCAATTAACCTTCGAGTGCATTTTGTTTGGCACATTTCATCACAAACCTTGATAGCAAGCCTAACCATTTCTAATGCACTTTCTTTAGGCATAAAAATCACACCTGCATTCCACATTTCTGTTTTTTCTGATACTTTAATACCTGAAAATGTCTTACCGTTTAAGCTTTTCCACATTTTTTTTTCTGTTTTACTCTTCAATTGGCACAAACAACCTTCTTTTTCATGCATTCCTGCAAAGCCACGATCTAAGCTACTCTTGATTTCAAGTAATTTACCAGCAAGTAACGTATCTGAATCAACGTATAAAATATCCTCATCGCCAGCTTTTATTGCGGTTTCTATTGCCTTCATCTTTATTCGCCAAAAAAAGTCATAAGGACCTCTCCAGGTCAGCATTTTTTTATCATCAATTGTTACAATTTCAATCGAATTACCAAGGTATTTATAATAAGATGGTTTGTCTGTAACGACGACTACACTTGTAATATAATCATTTGACAAAAAGCTCAATATAGAAAATATTGCTTGATTGTGATTGTTTAAGTTATCACCAAACGTTAATAATACTAGCTTCATTATTTTCCTTATTTATATTAAATTGAGGTTATTAAGATATTTCCATGATACCTTCAATTACATCATCAATATATATTTTTAAAGTATCATATTTGTTATTTTCTGCTGAAAAATGTAAATAGTTATCTTTGCTATTCAACGTTTGCCAACGTAATGCAGTTGCACTGCGTTTTGCAGGATAAAAGCCAACGGTTGGCACATCGCATGCACCAGCGATATGTAACGGTCCTGTTGAGCCAGCTATAAAGAGATCTGCACAGCTAATTATTTGGCAAAAAGAGATCAAACCGTCTTTAGATTCATAAAGATAGCTTTGTACATTTTGATCAAGTTTATTTTGCAACTCTTTAGCTTTCTCTTTTTCTCCTGGGCCGGCTGTCAATACAAACCCTATTTTTTCAATTTTTTGATTTAAAAGGTTTATCAATTGCGAGTATTGCTCAATAGATAAGTTATTCGCACTACCGCCAGATCCCGCATGAACAAAATAAAGATGCTCTATTGAATCGTTGAATTTAGAAATAAGTGATGACTTTAATGTTGTTTTAATTTCTTTATCAACTTGTAAAAAAGGAGCTTTATGCTCTTTAATTTCGATGCCTTGTACTTTTAAAAAATAGCGGATAAGGTCTAAATTATATTCAAACTCTGGTTTTGCTGATTGTGAGCGTCGTTGTTTTAACTTGTCTGTATATAAAAATTGCGCCAATTTTGTTGCTGGTGCTAAACGATAAGGTATTTTAGCTTTTCGCCCTAGCTGAGCATTTCGAGTGGTTGAAAACAAACAAATGTAATCAGTGTATTTTTCAGTCTTGATGGATTCGATAATCTGTTTTTGATCTTCTTTTTTGTCACTATCAATAATAACATTATTAATCCACGGGCAAAGCTCTGCTAATTGCTTGGTATATGCAGGAACCAGGGCATCTATTTGTGCGTTTGGTAATGATTTTTTAAGCATAGCAAAACTAGGCCATGCAAGCATGAAGTCGCCAATTTTATCATTACGAACAATAAGAATTTTTTTCATTCCCCATTCTCACTATGGTTTTTAGGCTCTTTATAAAGAAAGTTCCAGATATTTAAGCGTATAAAACGATAAAACCTAGCTATTTCTCTAGGCGCTTTCAAAGGAAGGATCACTTTTGATGTTTTTTCTAATTGTATCGTGGATTCAAAAAGAGATAAGTTTAAGTAATCACTTGGGTAAACAGCGTATGGGAGTATCGTATAACTTGCGATATTATGTAAGTATGACTGCCCAATATAGTTATCAACAGCGCAACGCCATTTTTGACTGTGCTTCAGATATTGGTCTGCTGCTTTTGGTGTAATACTATAGGCACTTGTTCTTACGTCATTATCTAACAAACGTGCAATTTGAAAAGTTCCATCATAGTTAACTTTTTTAAACTGACAATTTGCTGGCTCTATTTTGATGTATTGATACAATTTATGGTATTCATGTAAATGCTGAATGGTATCAAGAAAATGTTTTGTAATAATTATATCATCCTCTAATATTACTATATTTTCATTAATCTCTACGCACTTTTCCCAAAGTAAATAATGACTTGCATAGCAGCCTTTTTCACCCACGGATAATGGCCGGCTCCTGAAAATTTTTCTATATTTATCCGCTTGCATGCTTTCTAGTCGCTCAGGCAAGCCTTCTTTGGCGTTAACCGCATCAAAAAACTCCCACTCGCCGCTAAAAAGTGCAAGTTGCTTTGTAATGCTTTCTCTTCGATCAATAGAATTTTTCAAGCTAATAACAAATATTTTCATTGAAGTTCCTTTGAGATTTAAAATAGCATTACTGACAATAACCTACCACATGGCAATTAACCATTGCTGTAACGATTGAAATCAATTGATTTTTTTTATTTCTTTTTTAGAAGCTACTCTGTAGCTTTTATGGTTAATCTCTAATGATCTAGCTTTCCATAGATAAAACTGGCCTGGAGGATCGAGTGTAAAAACTCCTTTATTCGTGAGCCAACGGTTTGAATTAACGCCGAATATTTTACCTTGATCTGCTCCATTACCAAGTAAATTTATCCCACCAAGTATATTTCTACCTCTAGATTCAAGACAACTATTTATTATTTTGTACTTATATACCCATGTTACCTCAAAATGCAACGTCGGCTGCGAACTCGATAATCAGAGTAAGGCGCAACATTAGGTAATGGGGAGTACTTTTTGAATGTTGAACTCAAGGCTGCTACCGATCATATAAAAATCGAGTTCGCGCCTCGAAGGGCAAGGATCCTTGCTTAAGTTTGCATCGTTATAAAATCTCCCACGATAATAACTATACTTCAATTTTAGGTCAGGCACCTCGTGACAATTTGCCTTGCTGATATTGCATTGCTGATATTGCCTTGCTGATATTTCATTTCGTGGTCGCATGGGTATAGATACCCTTGCTTGAAGCTAAGTTCACCTTAATTTTTTATTGGTAAACATCCATTGGTTTTCTATAGTTCAATGTATCATGAAAACGCGCATGATTATAACTTCTCTATGATTATTTTTTTAAAAAATGTGTGAATAAATTTGCTCTGATGATACTTTTTTTCCATTTTTTAATGCAGGCATAAAGCGCTCTCTAATGACAAATGAAATAACTGTGCGATCTAATTCACTGTGGCCGCTTGATACCATAATACTTGGGTTTCGCGTTTCTCCTTTCGAGGTAACAAGAAATTTTATCACAACGAGACCATGTTGATTTAATGCTTGTGGTGGATTTTTTGGCATTTTCCTTGTTATTGAAATGGCTTCTTGTAAATTTTGAGGGTTATCTTTTGTGCTAATTTTTGGCATAGCATTTTGAGGCGTGGGTTTGAATAGTCGCTTTTCTTTTTGAGGAGTATTTAATACGTTCGCTGATAATGAGTCGCGTGGAGCCTTACTTGCTGCGATTTTTATGGAGGATTGTTTGTAAACATTGGGATCTGTGCTTCTTTTTTTCTTGCGAGAAAGTGGTCGTTTAGGTAAATCTAAATCGAGGTATAGCATTCTATCGAGTATGAAGGCTTTTAGTGTGGCGGCATCAATTGCTTTGCTTGTTGTAAAATCAAGTGGTTGGTTTATTTTATTTTTACTTGTGGCTGTTATTTTTAGTGGCTTTTTTGCAGAGCGTGCTGTTTGATGACTTTTGTTCAATGTTGTGTTTGTATTGCTCTCTGATTTGTGCGCATTTTTAGTTGCGGGTGCTTGTTTTATTTTTGTGGTTAAGCGATTATTTGTGGCTTTGGTTGTTTTATTTAGCTCAATTGGAGCTTCGCTATGTTTGCTCAGCGCTGGATGTTGGATATTTTCAGTTGAAGAGTTTTTTTGATTTTGTTTAAGAGTGCTCAATTGTACAATGTGTTTTTTAGATAAGGCATGCTGATTTACTGTTTTTGGATCATTTTTTAGGTAGAAAAATGATCCGTAAACAACTAATGTAATGATAAAAAAAGGTAGATAACGACTAAAATTGCTCATTACTTCGCTTGCTGCCTAAATTGTTAGTTATTTTTAGTTTCATGATTTTTATTTTCTTGTTTTTTTGGGGTTTTTCTTGCTGTTTTTGTAAGGCAACTTCATCGACACCATAATATTCATGCTCGCAGGCTGATTCTTCGTACATATCTATTAATGATGCTTGTGAAGGTTTTTTGATATCAAGCATTTCTTCAGGGTGGATAGTCACCTGCACTTTATCTGTTCCGTCTTCGAAATCATAGTGGTAAGGCATTTCATGGTGCCCTGCAACAGTATCTGTTTGTGCATTTATGTTATCATTTTTTGAGTTGAGGCAATCCTTTTGCGTTTGCATTATGCTGCTTATTTTATTTGTAACTAATTCTTTTTGCTGACAAATATATAAAAAATCACTTTGTACCTGCGTTAGGTGCAGGCTGAGTTGTTTAAGAAACATTTGAAATACATGATAAGGAAGCTGAGCAAAAATGGCAACAACTAATCCTGTTGAAAGTGGTATTAAAGCAAGGCTTAGGGCATGATTTGTAAGGATCCCTGGGGTGGCTAATGCGTTACTTGCAATGATTGTGCTACCGAGAAGTCCAACAATAGGCGCGCTATGAAAAATTAGGCGTAGCCAGGATTGCCCTTTAGACATTAAACTCATTTCTTTCGCTGCGTATGCGTTCATCTGTGCTTGTGGTGAGAAAGGCAGTGCTAAAATGGCTTGTTTTAACATTACAAGTGCTGGGGTGTTGAGTTGTTGAGTAAAAATGAACGCTTCTGATTGTTGATTATTATTGAGAGCTGCAAAGCAATCTTGTAATGCATATTCTTCTTTTTTAGGAAAATAAGTGATCCAGGTTAATAATCGCTCAAGGGTCAAAATTGTGGTTATAAATGACAGTATAAGCAATACCCACATCACCACGCCACCTTGCAAAAACCAAGTTGGCATTGTTTGGGTCAATTGCGTTAATAAGCCAATTTCTACAGGATAGCTGACGACGACATCAATAGCCATTTTACCTATTTCCTTTTTATTAAATAGTTAATTATTCTATCTAATTTTAGTCTATTTATAATTCCATGCACTGTCATATCATGTTATCTAATTTTAATAGGATGAATATTATTTAAACTTACCCCTTGTTTTGTTTTACAAATTTCGGCAGTGATTGAAAATTGCCGCGCTAAATTTTGAGCGGTAAGCACTTGTTCTGGAGATCCATCTGCAATGATTGTTTTTATGCCATTTTCTTTTGTACCAATTAAAATTAAACGCTGGCAATAGTGCGCTGCTAAGTTCAAATCATGCAATGCAGTTATTGTTAACTTTCCTGCTTGGGAAAGTGATCGAATTAATTGCAGTGTTTCAATTTGATGGCAAATGTCTAAACTTGCGATTGGCTCATCAAATAAAATAGCAGGTGTTTGTTGGGCAATAGCACGGGCAATAAGCACGCGCTGGCGTTCACCGCCTGATAGTGTATTAACTAAACGATTTTGCAGATGGTTAGTATCTGTTTTTTTAAGTGATTGGGTAATTATAGATTTATCATGCGCTGTTTCAAATTCAAATGCGCCTAAATAAGGGTTTCTGCCCATTGCAACTAAATCTTGTACACTAAAGGCATAAGGTAGGTCAATTGATTGTGGGACAAATGCAATTTGCTGTGCTATTTTTTTACGTGGGAGATTAAAAATAGGTATGTCATTTAAGAATATCTCCCCAGAGCGCGCTTTAACAAATCCCAGTAAAAGTTGTAAAAGAGTACTTTTCCCAGCACCATTTGCGCCAATTAATGCAACACATTCGCCCTGTTTGAAATTAAGGTTAATATCCTCGAACAACGCAGTATTATTATAAGAAAAATAAACATGTTTGGCGTATAAAGATCTATTCATATTTTTCCTTAATGAAGTGACGTGCGTTGCTTTACTAATAAAAACAAGAAGAAAGGAGCTCCAATGGCTGCGGTTATCACCCCAAGTGGAATGGCTTGATCGGCAAACAAGGTATGTACAAAAAGATCTGCGGCTAATAAGGCTATCGCGCCCCCAAATAAGCTTGCAGGAATTAAGTAACGGTGTGATGGACCAAGTAATAATCGTAAAATATGTGGTACCACTAAGCCAATAAAGCCAATGCCCCCGACAACAGAAACAGACGCCGCAACCATTGTGCTGCTAATGATTAATAAATTACGCCGCGTACGAGCGACATCAATGCCTACAGATAACGCGTGTTGTTCACCTAATAAAAGAACATCGAGCGGTTTGCTATAAAAAAGTAATAAACCAAATGCGCAGATAACGATAGGCAAAATTATTAAAACATCATTCCAAGTTCTGCCGTTAAGGTTGCCCATTGTCCAGTAAATTATCATCCGCGCGACATCCCAATTGTTTAATGATAATGCTAATAAAAGTGACATTGCGGAAACATTGAGCGCACTCATCGCGATACCTGAAAGTAATAATGTCGCGATGTTAGTTTCACCACGCGTCAGTGAAATTTTATAAACTATAAATAACGACAAGGCTGCACCGATAAACGCAAAAAATGGTATTGACCACGCTGACATAAGAGAAAATCCACCATAAATTGCAAGTACTGCGCCGACCGATGCGCCAGAAGAAACGCCTAATATTGAGGGGCTTGCCAGTGGATTGCGAAATATACTTTGCATGACAACTCCACATAATGCAAGGCTTGCCCCTGCGAAACTTGCAATAATTAAGCGCGGTAATCTGACATTTAAAATAATATCTGCTTGCCAAAGCGGGAAGCTTGTTTCATTATTTTTTAAAAGATAATTTTTAAAAATAGGGGCGATATGAATAAGAGGAATATTCGCAGGACCATGTAAAATACTGGCTATAATCAATATGATAAATAAAGTTATCAGTAGAATAAAAAAAACAATTTTTGCTTTATGATTATTGAACATGATCATCCTTTTTTTCTATTTTAGTGGGAAGTTGCATATCAATACTGGGATGGAGTAACTTTGCGATAGCAATAATACCGTTAATATGTGCTTGTGATGTACTTGTGAGCCAAGTGCTTTTAACAGTATAAATACGGTTATTTTTAATCGCGGGCACATTTTGCCAAGCCTTTTTATTTTTTAAAATGGTTTGAGGTGTCGATTGCCCTTTGCTTTGATTGAAGAGCCCTTGATTTAAAATAATAACATCAGGTTGGAGTGATACAGCAAGCTCTTCACTGATTTTATTTTCACCATCTGGCAAAATCCCGCAGGTTACGTTGATCCCACCTGCAAGTCGAATGGACTCGTCCATTAATGAATTTTTGCCCACGCTATAACCATTCAAATCGTAATAAAGTACCCGAGGTTTGGGTTTGTTTTTAATTTGTTCTGCTAATTTATTTAATTTATTTTGAAGGATTGTAATTAATACTTTTGCTTTTGTCTGTGTATTGGTTACGAGGCCAATCAAGCGAATATTATTTAAAATATCGGCAACGGAATTAAATTGACTTAAGCGGACAACTGCAATGTGGCTATGTAATAAATAACGTACTGTATCAGGTGAGGTGTAGGATGCAATAAAAATCAAATCTGGTTGTAATGCTAAAATAGATTCAATTTCAGCGCGAATACGTGGGATTGATTTTGCATAAAAATGGACAATATTTGAAAGGCTAGGGATGTCTACTAAATTGCTCACTGCGACCAGTCTATTTTGCTCAACTAAGACAGATAAAATATTATCCGTCATTAAAGTCGTAGAAGCAATACGCATAGGCGGCTTCTTTAAAGTAAAGGAAATTCCCGTTTTGTCACGCAAGATAAGTGGAAAGTGATCACCAATAATTTGTGTGCTCAAAGAGCCTTTAGGCTCAGTAAATAAAACTATAAAATCTTGTTTGTTAAAGTGAATGATGGCAACTAACGATGCAAATAAAAGTGCAAAAATGACGAGTTTTAGATTATTCATGTTTACTCCTCATTTTTTGTAGCAAATACATTCTAGCATGCCCACGCGTGTTGAATGAGATTGAGAAGATATTATTTTTTATATAGTACTCCAACAAATCTAAACAACAATATTCAGATTGCTTATCATGTAGTGGTAGAGTGATACTTTAATATGCAAAATCGAAGGTTTGCAAGTTGTCATTAATCGTACTAGCTAAAGCATTACCAATTTTGGGGTATAATACCCCAAAAAATTTAAATAATAAAATTAACACTCTTATTCCTATTTGAGTTAACATTTCCAAAAATAAGAAAATTAAAATGAGTCAGAAAAGAACAACATATTCAGCGACATTTAAAAGTCGACTTGTATTGGAGTTATTGAAAGATGAAAAAACAATAGCTGAAAATGCAATAAAATAACATAACACCTGCGAGCCTTCAAAATTGGAAAAAATATTCTTGGATAATGCCATCATTGCAATGGAGCCAGCAAAAGCTGTGAAAGAATACAAGCAAGAACTTGTTGCAGCCCAAGAAGAAAATGAATCGCTTTACCTACTCAAAGATTCAAAGCAATAAATTGAAGTGAGAGTAGAGACTCTCCATAATAGGGTATTGCACAATCTAAGTGACATTTAATTTGAATGTCCAGATCGTGAAACAATCGGTTAACCCATACAACGTAAAAAAACAACGTGAGTAGCTAACTCGATAATCAACGCATGATGCAGCATGAGGTAATGGAGACGTGCTTCTGAATGCCTAGCTCAAGGCAGGTATTTCGAGTCCGAGAGCGTAGGGCGCGGCTCCGTGTACCAATTAGATGGTTATAAAATATCTCTTGATAATAACTTGCTAAGCATTAAAGTCTTTATTTTAATGCTCCTCTAGATGATTAACTCAGTTAATCATCTAGAGGGCAATTTTAGGCATCAAATCCGTGGGAATTTGCCTTGCGGATTTTTTATTTCGATAGTCACATGGGTATAGTGCAATTAATTTATTGAAAAATGAGCAATCATTCAAAGCAAGCAGGAGACGAAAATTAAAAAAGGCGAATAAAAATATAAGCTCTGTCGGGAAAGTCCTTATCGGTCGGAGCTTTCATGATTTCTCCTTAACCAATATTTCGTTAAGGGGATACATTAAGCTGCTCTCGAGTTAATAATATTAATATTTTTTCTTTTTTTATCCCTTGGATTCAAGTAGTTAACATAGATGTATCATAAACATTTTGAAATAAGTAAAATATGGCATTTACGTCGGTATTGTCAAGTAATATATTACTAAGAAGCTGATGAAAGACTTGGCAGATTGTTGTGCGCTTCGGTGTTTTAAAGAGCATCATCTCATTAGTTACTGCTACTGGATAACCTGCTCTCTGAATGATCGGCTGATTAGGCGTCTGATTGTAATCACTTGATTTCCACGGAGAAACGGGTATTTGTCTAGCTGTTAAGCTAGCTCGGTTCTGTTCAATGATTCTACGCCGTTTCCGAACATCAAAAAATGTCATTATCTTGCACGGATCAGTCAATACTGAATACATTTTTTTTATTCCATTTTTTAGCTGCTCAGGAGGGATAGTCAGCTTTGACTGGAAAAAAAATATTTTCAAACAGTCTTCATAGCGGCAAAGTGTTATTGCATCGACTACATAGTTAATTATCTCTTGCACAGAGTTGGTTAATTTGATTCTTTCGCTAGCCGAAAATGGAGGTTCATTTGCTTGAGAGTTTTGAAATAAAATAGTTATTTTCTCAGATTCAGATTCATATTTATATAGATCACCATCCTCGATTGTTAGATCACCATCCTCGATTGTTCTGTGTCTGTCTTTTAGCTCAACCGTATCAATCATTTGAGTGATTGAGCTATCTTTAACTGAAGGATCTACTTTTGTTACTTTTTTATTTGGTCGTCTTGTTAGGTATCTAAGCATTATGATTCCTTTGTTAATGTAGTGAGTTAAAAGATGTATTTCTTGCCAGAGTTGAGTGACATATTTTAATATTTTATATATAAACTTATGAGCAGATGGAAATGCAATGCTGGATTGGTAAATAGGCGAAGATTTGATGCCTAAAATTGATCCAAGTCTCATAACCAGTTGACCAAAAGCTCGAAATGCCATCCTTTTTTTGGAGTATTAGACACGTGAATAATACCAAACTCTGCAAATTAAGGTATCTTATTACTTGTTAAAATCAGCAGCGTCTTTGTTGAAAGTCTTATCAAGGAAATCACCATTTACTGGAATTTTATGCTTAAATTAACTGAGTATTATTTTGTGCTATTTAATCTTAATCACTATATTAATGCGAATGCTACAGTCATAATTTCACGTTGTGCCAGTCTTTTATTATGGAATTCGCAGCTAACGCTGCATTTTACGTCACATGTATAGCGTATCGTTCATAATCAAAATGTGGTTAAGCGTACTATAATCACCTAAAATAATAATATCATATACTTTCTGACAGCTGAAAATTTATTACGAATGTTTCTTTAAAGAGCATATGCTACATATCGTAAGGCGTTAATTTTACTAGTAAAATAAGTTGCCATGATTATGCTACTACATTTTAACCATTGGTGTCTTATTTACTAGAAGATCTATTTTTATTTCGTCGTTTTAAAATAAATCTAAGCATAATAATTTCTTTATTTATGATTTTATGGAATAAAAAAACTGTATTTATTGGCAAACTTTAATGGGATATTTTAAGGTTTTAGATAGAGATTTGTTGTTAATCAAAACGCAACTAAGTATTTGTGATAGATCATCAATACCAATTTTACATGTAAAAGCAAGCGAGAATGTGACATGAGTATAAATATTAGCGTTTTATTTGCGATTATCGAAGAATTTTTCTAATGGGTGTATTTGGCCGTTAAGTTGACAGCGGTTGAGGTTTTGATTATTTGACTTTTATACCCACATAGCATGAAATGGGGTCAGTTGCGTAACCTCTAACGGTTTCATAATCTTTATTTAGCATATTTTCAATGCTGCTTATCATGCTAACATTATCTGTAAATTGATAAGAGACACCAAGGTTGACGAGTGTATAGCCAGTAAGATATGAATTTGGAGCAGATGAAGGACTCCCTAGATCTAGGTTTTTTCCTCTGTATGTGATACCTAAATTAGAAGATAGTTTACTTGTAAACCTGTAGTTGCTATTAATACTGGCACTGTGCTTAGGTCTGCGAAGAAGTTCATTTTTTTGAGCTGTGCCATCGTCACTGTCAAGGTAAGTATATTGCCCATTTATGCGAAGATCAGCGGTTATTTTAGTGAATGCACTCAGCTCAATGCCTTGTGATTCTTCGTCTTGATTTTCGTAGCTAGCAGGCCAAGTTCCAGGGACATAAATAATTCTGTTATTATACTTTGCATTGAAATAAGTTAAGTCTACATAACTGTTAAAATGGCGAAAGTTATATTCAATACCGCTATCCCATGATTTACTTGTTTCAGGGTTTAATGCTAGTTGAGCTGGGCTATCTAGTTGACTAAATGTTGGGTTTTTTACGCCTGTACCATAGGTAGTATGTAGCCGAATTTGCTTTGTTGCCCAAGCTGAAAGAGCGAGTTTATAGGTGGTTGTATTATCAAAGCCGCTATTTATATCATGGCGCAATGAACCACTTAAAAATATTTTCTGCAGGTAGTTTAATCCATATTCGCCAATAATTGCGCTATTATCCATTGTTTTCTGTTCGGGTGAGTGACCACCATTCCATGGTGTGTAAATGGATTTTTCGAGTTCACTCACCAAGGTAAAACGATGATGAAAATGACCTGTGGTTAATAAATAATCACTTTGTATTTCAGCTTTGTTTGTTGCTCCTTCATTTTTTGTATGGGGATCTGTAAATGTATTTTGTGGATCGGTTGTTGCGCTTTGAATTTTTGAATAAGAAACGGATAATCTATTTAACCAGTGCTTAGCAAATAAATTTATACGCGCATTAAGTTTACCGGTCAGTTGTTTATGTCGTGCAAATGCGTGGTTATCTTTTCCTGATGTATATGTTGCACTATCAAAGTCATTCGTTGCATCAGTGTAGCGAGCAACACCATCGAGTGAAAAAATTTCATTAAATTTGTCACTTGCTTTGGCATTAATTAATTTATTTTTATAACCATCGTCATCAGGATCTGAGTTTGGATCTTTTTTAATATCTATACCATTGGCACTTAAATTGGCAAAAGAAACACAATAAAGCGCTTTATCGTTGCCACCATTAACATTAATAAATTGTTTGCTATAATGCCGCGAGCCATATGCTAAACTTGCATTAGGATGAAAGCCTTTAGAGCCTGTTTTAGTGGTGATATTAATAACACCGCCGAGAGCATCACTTCCCCAAAGCGCACTTTGAGCTCCCCTAATAATTTCGATACGTTCAATGCCGTCAGCCATCAAATTTGCAAAATCAAAGCCCCCAGCAGCATTTGATTTATCATCCATCCTAATGCCATCAATGACAACAACAGTACTTTCAGATGACGCGCCACGAATAAACACTGAGGTTTTTTGGCCTAATCCGCCGCTATTTACAACTGAAACACCAGGTGCTATTTGTAGCAGTTCTGCGACTGTTTTAGCTTGTGTATTTTTAATATATTTTTCATCAAGTACAGTAATTGCAGTACCAGTTTGGGTGCGGATTTTATCATCGGTAATTAAGTTTGTGTAACTCTTGGTAATGGTGATATTCATCCGCTTCGTTGTTTTAGGCTCAGACGTTGCTTGGTTATTTTTCTGTTTTGCAAAACTGTTGGCACTACCTAAGGCAAACAAAATAATAGCGAGAGGTGGAAAACGAAAGCGAAGATATTTAAGCATGTTGGCGTCTCAATGATTAATAAAACCAATGACAGTAAATAACTTATCAATTTTATGGGTCAAAATGAAAGACTCTTTTGCTAAAAGCTTTGTAAAGGAAAAAACCATTGATAAAATTTCCAGCTCTAAGGGGCGCATTTTTCTTGCATTATCTATCCATCATACGTCGAAATTCACAGTGCGCAAGGTAAATTGCGTCTTACCGTGGTAGTGACATAAAAGCATGTGCAAGTAACATAGTAGATCCTTTATTTGTGATGTTTTTTTATACCATAATCGGATATATACCCCTGATAAATTATCTTTAGGTATCATGGGTATATTTTATAAAATATTAAGGTAATAATTAAGAGGCAGAGTAGAATGGTACTTACTTAACTGATGTTAAGCCGTCATACTAAACTTTCATTTCAAAAACAGCTAGAGTGAGGTAACTTAGTGATAAGTCGTGATTTATCTGTTTGTAAAAGGAGCTATTTTGAGTAAAAAATTATTAAAATCTGGCATGATAGTCAGTTCGATGACACTGATTTCTCGTGTTTTAGGCCTAGTGCGTGATGTTGTTATCGCGAATTTATTAGGTGCTGGTGCATCAGCAGATTTATTCTTTTTTGCTAATAAAATACCTAATTTTTTTTCTGGTTTGAGCGGCTACACTTAGCCTTTACAAGCTGGCTTCCATAATATGTGAATATTTCAAACACATTATTTTCTATACGGTCGTAGAAAGAGTACCACGGTCTTTAGCTGTGGGTAGACGAATGAGCGATTAATGTGATTCATTGCTATACGCTACACACAGTGCGAGCATGAATCACAGTCAACCCAAGGGTTGTAACAAATAAGTTCTAGACTTCGTTATTTTTACACACGTACTCTACTGCAGATTTGCCAGCCAAATACCCTGTAACAGCGCCTCTAACTAATCCAGCGTTTGCCGGATATGAGTCTATGAAAAAACCTCCAGTCATCTCTCCTGCAGCATACAAACCTGTAATTGGCTTATTTTCTTCATCGACAACTTCAGCTTTTAGATTTACCTTTACGCCGCCATATGTGAAAGTAATACCTCCTGTTACAGGAAAGGCAAAATACGGGGCCATATCTACTTCTAACGCAAAATTGCTTCTTTTAGGCGATATTCCATTTGTAGACCTACCATCCAAAATTGCTGTATTGAATTCTTTAGAGGTATCTATGGCTAGATTATACTCTCTAATTTCCTTCAAAAAGGAATTTTTTGGCACCTTCATCAAGTCAGATAATTCTTCCAAGGTATTAGCAACAAGATAATTGCCAGCATAATAAAAAAGTTTCTCAAAGTTTGATGTCATAATTTTTGCATCAAAAACCTGAAAAGCTGTTTGATTTTTTTGGCTAGATACTGCAACACCTGTCTTACCATACATAAGAATCTTTTTATTTTCGCCTTCATCCATAAATCGCTTGCCATCAATATTTACAGAGACACCATATTGAAAAAGACATCTTCTTGTCGTCTCACCAAGAGAAAGGAGACCAAAATCATCTGAACCTGCTGCTATAGGTACCGCATGACCGCCACTCCAGTTTCCATGCATCTGTGCTCCAATATTTAGCGCTGCCTTTAGCCCGTTACCTGTATTGTAACGAGTGCCTCGAACTTTCATGTTTGCCCAGCTCTCACCCATATGCTTGCTTCTCATTTCCTTACTTGCCTCAACCCCCCCACAGGCAAGAATTACTGTATCACACCTAATTGTTTCTAAAGTGTCATTTCTCTTAACAACTATCCCTTCAACTGTGCCATTTGAGCTTTTTACCACTTGCTCTAACGACGACTCATAATGCACAGGAATCTTTGCAGCCTTTACCATATCAATTAAAATTTTAATTAACCCCTTGCCTCGACCCTCGACAAAAATACTGCCTGGAGATAATTTCCAAAGGGGTTCTGAAGGAACTTGGGAAATGCATAATCCCCACTTCACGCCCAATTTTTTTAACCACTTAAGTGTTTCAAATGATGTGCAGGCCAATAGGCGGCAAAGTTTTTTATCTGCTTTATTGTTTGAGGTGCTCATCAAATGATTAAAAAAGTCATCTGGTGTGTAAGGTTGTTCTCAAACCAAGTCAAGCTCGGCCTCAGTTATACTGGGGATAAGCTCTTTAATTTGAGAGGGCGTTGTTATACCAAACCTGAATCCAGCAAATGTAAAACGACTATTTCCACCCATTTTTTCTTCTGTAGAAGCCTCAAATATCTCTACATTTGTACCAGCGTCATGCGCAGAAAGAGCCGCAAGTAAAGCAGCATTCCCTGTGCCAATAACAAAAACTTTACTCATTTTTTTTCCTAAATTTTATTACATTGATTAATTGGTTTCCAAACAAAAATCACATGAACCAACAGAGCTATACAAACAAAAGCAGATCCCAGTATAGGGATAGAATTAATACTCATGCCAGAGTTCATTAGTCCGCTTATGAGGGCCGTGCCTATGGCTATACCTGTATATCTCATTGATAAAGAAAGTGACATTGCTATTGCACCATATTCATGTGCGTGCTGATGAATTAAGAACTGCTGAGGCGCTTGAAGACCCCATCCAGCAAATCCCCAAATAAACATACAAATCATGAGCAGTGGGAATACGACAGCCACGTGAACGATAAGGTTGATCATTAAAATGATAGAGGCGATCAAAAATGCAACTATAAGCGCGGGTTTATTGTATTTGTCTAAAATTCTGCCACTTAAAAAACTTCCTAATATTCCACCCAAACCCCACATAAAGGTCGCAAAAATAATCTTATTTTTATCAATTAGCATTGTAGACAAAAGCAGAGGTAAAAATGAGTAGACCGCTAAACCGCCCATGGCGCAGAAACTAGACACGAAAGTAATAGCAGCAACTTTTTTGTTTTTGAGGATACCTATCCGCTGTGATAGTGTTGGTGGCGATTTAATTTTGATTGAAGGTGCACCATACCAAAGAAAAATGAGTGAGATAAACGCAAGGATACAGACAAAAATAAAACTAGCCTGCCAATTGATATGTTGTGCAATCAATATACCAATCGGCACACCAGTTATTGTACCTAATGCCATACTAGTAAATATATAACCCAGTGATCGGCCTTTTTTATTTTTCTCTGAGAGCGTTACAATTAGTGAAATTGAGAATGGCATATAAATGCCAGCACCAAGACCAGCAAGCACGCGTCCCAAAATTAAATTCAAGTAACCTGAAGATATCGCACAAATAGTATTTCCTGCAATAAAAATAACTAGGGCTAAACACAATACGAGCCTAACATTCACTTGGGTTAAGAAGACACTGAATATCGGTGAGAAGATTCCATAGCACAACATATAGCATGAGATTAGTATGCCGATATTTGCAACTGTAATATGAAGATTTTGAGAGAGACTTGAGAGCAATCCAGCAACCAAATATGCATCTACGCCAATCGAGAAAGCGCCTAATGACACTAGTATAATTAACCAATATGTTTTTAACTCTTTT
This sequence comes from uncultured Psychromonas sp., assembly GCA_963682165.1. GTDB lineage: Bacteria > Pseudomonadota > Gammaproteobacteria > Enterobacterales > Psychromonadaceae > Psychromonas. Next base: position 1,659,869 of record OY821666.1, read on the forward strand.
TTCATTTTTTTAGAAATCTCTATTCAATATGATATATGTTAGCTTTACTAATGATATTAGACCCTATAATAAATCTAATGGTAAATAGAGCAACGTGCTTTTGCCACCAGGGAATGTATTTATTTCTTCAACTTCAGAGGCTAGTCTAAATCCCAGTCGTATCAATTTTTCTATTCTAAAAATACAGGATGTAACAACCATGGCTGTACCCTCATTTCTTTTTTTCAGAAAATTTAGTCGTTTTTCATCTAGAAAGTTTGAATAGCCTTTTCTCCTGGCTTTAGGAGCCACCACAAGTCTGCTAATCATCGCAAAAGGCTTTTGAAGATTATGAATATAATTCTCAATCAAATGGCCATAAGTAATCTCCTCCAGATTAGATGAAATATTGATTCTGGCGCTTCCTAATAATGCTTCATCTTTGTATAGTGCGAAGTGAATACCTGCCTCATCGTAGGTGTCTGCAAAGCGTTTATCTTGGTAATGTTCATGTAGATCTCTACGAATTTCCGATGCCTCATATCGCAATTTATAAATTATTTCTAGAGTCTCTTTATCATTGATTACGGATATCTTCATAGCCTTACTCCTAATGAAAAGGTGTGCCTTACATCCGAATCTTTAATATTTGCCGTTAGGTTAGGCAATGAACCTGATTCAGCACCACGTATTAATACACCTAAAAACTTACCTTTTCCATCATTAGAGAAGGTAAAATATGGATCAACACTTCCTTCAAGTTGGTAACCATCTTGGTCTTCCACCTTAAATGGTTGGCAGTATTCTTGTATTAGATATTTTCTAAAATCTGACATAGGCACTTGTGAGAGTCCCTTGATTGAATCTGAGAATATAACTCCTTTCCCCCCAACTCCATCAAGTGGCTTTACCACTACATGATTGTTTTTAAAGTAGCTAACTTTATTATTGCCATTTATATTTTCTAACCAATATGTTTTTGGAAATGGAAGTGCATTCAGTGTTGAACCAGTTAACCCAATTAAACTTGGATCTATATTGCCATCCATCATCTCAGTTAAAAGTATTAACATTCCTTTATTTGCGAGGCTCAAAATACTACTGATACTTGAAGGACAATGAACCTGTTTACTTGCTACAGGTCTAAGTAAATCACTTCTATTCTCAAATATCTCTGGACTGGATAGGCCTCCAATCATATCAACCCTAAAATTATTATCCCCATCAGAAATAAACACTCCGTGTTCGGTTACATCTAAGCTATCCAATGTACCCATATAAAAGTGAATACCGTGCTTTCTCAAAGATTTATTTAAAATCAATTTCTCTGAATAACTTGTTGACTGAGTGACTTCACGTACCGGGTGAAAATACACCCCTCCCTGAGGAGTATGCTGAATAATTTTTTTGGTTACCTCATTCTTAAGGTTCAAAATTCCTAGTGATTGGGCTTGATCTTGGCACTGCTTTGCTAGCTCTCCAAGCCAAAAACCGCCTACTGGGTTGGCATTTAATTCATTGATTAGTATGAGATCTCCACCATTCAGTCCATCAATGCGATAAATAGGGCTTTCACTCATGCACAGACCAGGTTCTTGAGACAATATAAGTATTAGTGTTTCAAGGTATTTACTTTGCCCCTTTTCTTTATTTTGGGAGGTCCTAAGTAAATTTCCTGCAACATCTGGATAATCGAGAAACAATTGTTTAAACCCAGAACGTAATTTCCAATCTAAGCAAGAAACTTCCTCCACTACTTTCTCAATCTTTGTAATATATTCCAGAGAAAGAGCTGCCATGCCAAATGAAATATTCTGTCCGCCTTGGAAAAGTTGAGGTTCATCCAAATAAATTAAATTACCATTCACTATTTTAGTAGGCATTAGGTTTGCTTTAAACAACTGAGAATCATAACTCTGCCCTTGTAATGGTTTTATTTTTATAGATGAATTAAATGTAGCCACTTTACTTGCTCATAAAAATCTTAGTTGTTGCTTTTTTTGGTTCTATCTCAAGTTTTAACGACCCTTCAATGGTTGTCCTTTCACAATCAATTTAAGTTCTAGATTTTATTTATCTTGTTATAATCACTCACGTTTTCAACCTAAATCTTATCTAACCTCTACAGATAGTTATTAATCCTGGGGTAATCCCCCCATTTTTAATGGAGTTCAAAAATAGATGTTTCTCTTTTTTTGATGTTTAATTTTTGAATCGGTGTAATACCGCCAATCCCCATGTTAGGTCGTTCATGGTTATAAGTCCATAACCATTTAGTCGCTCTGTCTTGTAACTCTGTAATATCATTGTAAATATACTGGTTCAGCCAGTCATATCTTACTGTTCGGTTAAAACGTTCTATATATGCATTTTGCTGTGGATTACCCGGCTGAATAAAGCATAGCTCTATATCGTGTTTTATTGCCCAAGCAGCAAGTTTGTGGCTAATATATTCAGGGCCATTATCACTGCGAATACGTTTTGGCTTACCACGCCATTCTATTATTCTATCAAGTGAGCGAATAACACGCTCTGCTGGTAAGGATATGTCTGCATCTATTGCTAATCCCTCACGGTTAAAATCATCAATAACATTAAATAAACGACAACTGCGACCGTCAGACAATTGGTCGTGCATAAAGTCCATTGACCAACACTCATTTATATCATCAGGTACCAACAGAGCTTCAGGTACTTCACGCTTTATGCGTTTGTTAGGTTTTATCCTCATATTCAATTCAAGCGCTCGATAGATGCGATAAACGCGCTTATGATTCCAGTGATACCCTTTCACGTTTCTTAAATACAAAAAACATAATCCAAAACCCCAGTTACGTTGGTTTAGGGTTAAACCTAGTAGTAAATCAGCAATGAGTTCATTGTCACTTTTTAACTTTGGCTCATATCGATAACACGTTTCACTGATAGAAAACGCACGGCATAGCAAACTTATGCTGGTATTATGAATTGTCATTGCTTCTTTCGCCATTAACTTACGCTCAGAAGCTTTTACCACTTTTTTGCCATGGCCTCCTCAATGATTTCAGCCTTTAATCGCTCTTCTGCGTACATCCTTTTTAAACGACGATTCTCTTCTTCAAGCTCTTTCATTCTAGCCATGAGTGAAGCATCCATCCCCCCATACTTTGAGCGCCACTTATAAAATGACGAGTTACTCATACCGTGTTCTCGACAGAGTACAGGGATAGGAACGCCGCTTTCGGCTTGTTTTAATATTGCTAAGATTTGGCTGTCGCTAAAGTGTGCTTTTTTCATGAATATTCTCCTGAGTTAATCATACGAGAAAATTCCACTTTTGACTTCGATTATTTTACGGGGGGATTACCCTGGCGGTGGATAATTTCTCCTGCCAAGGTAATTTTCCTGCTATTTCTCGAGATGTTACTGATGTATCCATTGATGGTAGAGTTAATATATCTGTTTAATCGAGAAAGAGCATCATCCGAAACGGATGATTTTTAGATAAAATTAATTTTTTTTCTGGTTTGAGCGACTACACTTAGCCTTTACAAGCTGGCTTCCATAATATGTTAATATTTCGAACACGTTTTTTTCTATAACAAAATTGAAAAAATCTGTCTTACTTATGTTTAAGTATAAAAGAGCAGAATACAAATGAGATTTCACCGTATACTCAGAAATGTTAAGGATTTTTGCAGCTTCTTTGTTAGTTAAGTTAAACAAATTCAGTGATAAACACTCAAATTGACGACTTTTCAGTTCTGTCCCCAGTGATTTGTTAATTTTTATCAAAAGAAAATCAACCTCTTTTTTGTCATAGTAACTACTTAGAGGCTAATACAGCTTTAGGTTCTTTCTCTTCAACAGCTACATTTCTTAATGTGTATAGATTGATATATTTCATTGTATTCCCCATGTTTTTATATAGAATGAGCTGAATGTTCATCATCAGAATTTCTACTTACAGCGGTGCGGAGGGGATCCAGTCTTGAGTGTTCACTTTGGCTCTTGCAAGAACTCAAACGCTTTTCATGCCTTGTTAATACAAAAATCATAGCCTGTTTCACATTCGCTTTTACCAGATCCTCGAATGATTCAAACTCCAATTTGAATTTCTGCTTGAAATGAGTCCAAGCTCGATCTTCATCATCGCCGCTAAAACAGCATCAATGGGGCTACGCAACAAAGCTGCTCTGAACACACAACCTAAAATGGAAAACTCACCACTGATTAAAATGTAAATATGAATTCAAGGCCTAAGTGCAACATTTGTAGTCTTAGATAGATCTCATAAGGTGTGCTGTACTTTAAACATCCCACTGGACGGTGGTTAAGCGTATCACTCTCTCCTAAAATAATAATATCATATACTCTGTGACAGCTGAAAATTTATTACGAATGTTTCTGTAAAGAGCATATGCGACATAGCGTAAGGCGTTAGCTTTTAAAGGTAACTTGGCTGGTCAAACAAGTTGCCATGATCCTGGCACTACATTTTAACCATTGGTGTATCATTTACGAGAAGATCTATTTTTATTTCGTCGTTTTAAAATAAATCTAAGCATAATAATTTCTTTATTTATGATTTTATTGAATAAAAAAACTGTATTTATTGGCAAACTTTAATGGGATATTTTAAGGTTTTAGATAGAGATTTGTTGTTAATCAAAACGCAACTAAGTATTTGTGATAGATCATCAATACCAATTTTACATGTAAAAGCAAGCGAGCATGTGACATGAGTATAAATATTAGCGTTTTATTTGCGATTATCGAAGAATTTTTCTAATGAGTGTATTTGGCCGTTAAGTTGACAGCGGTTGAGGTTTTGATTATTTGACTTTTATACCCACATAGCATGAAATGGGGTCAGTTGCGTAACCTCTAACGGTTTCATAATCTTTATTTAGCATATTTTCAATGCTGCTTATCATGCTAACATTATCTGTAAATTGATAAGAGACACCAAGGTTGACGAGTGTATAGCCAGTAAGATATGAATTTGGAGCAGATGAAGGACTCCCTAGATCTAGGTTTTTTCCTCTGTATGTGATACCTAAATTAGAAGATAGTTTACTTGTAAACCTGTAGTTGCTATTAATACTGGCACTGTGCTTAGGTCTGCGAAGAAGTTCATTTTTTTGAGCTGTGCCATCGTCACTGTCAAGGTAAGTATATTGCCCATTTATGCTAAGATCAGCGGTTATTTTAGTGAATGCACTCAGCTCAATGCCTTGTGATTCTTCGTCTTGATTTTCGTAGCTAGCAGGCCAAGTTCCAGGGACATAAATAATTCTGTTATTATACTTTGCATTGAAATAAGTTAAGTCTACATAACTGTTAAAATGGCGAAAGTTATATTCAATACCGCTATCCCATGATTTACTTGTTTCAGGGTTTAATGCTAGTTGAGCTGGGCTATCTAGTTGACTAAATGTTGGGTTTTTTACGCCTGTACCATAGGTAGTATGTAGCCGAATTTGCTTTGTTGCCCAAGCTGAAAGAGCGAGTTTATAGGTGGTTGTATTATCAAAGCCGCTATTTATATCATGGCGCAATGAACCACTTAAAAATATTTTCTGCAGGTAGTTTAATCCATATTCGCCAATAATTGCGCTATTATCCATTGTTTTCTGTTCGGGTGAGTGACCACCATTCCATGGTGTGTAAATGGATTTTTCGAGTTCACTTACCAAGGTAAAACGATGATGAAAATGACCTGTGGTTAATAAATAATCACTTTGTATTTCAGCTTTGTTTGTTGCTCCTTCATTTTTTGTATGGGGATCTGTAAATGTATTTTGTGGATCGGTTGTTGCGCTTTGAATTTTTGAATAAGAAACGGATAATCTATTTAACCAGTGCTTAGCAAATAAATTTATACGCGCATTAAGTTTACCGGTCAGTTGTTTATGTCGTGCAAATGCGTGGTTATCTTTTCCTGATGTATATGTTGCACTATCAAAGTCATTCGTTGCATCAGTGTAGCGAGCAACACCATCGAGTGAAAAAATTTCATTAAATTTGTCACTTGCTTTGGCATTAATTAATTTATTTTTATAACCATCGTCATCAGGATCTGAGTTTGGATCTTTTTTAATATCTATACCATTGGCACTTAAATTGGCAAAAGAAACACAATAAAGCGCTTTATCGTTGCCACCATTAACATTAATAAATTGTTTGCTATAATGCCGCGAGCCATATGCTAAACTTGCATTAGGATGAAAGCCTTTAGAGCCTGTTTTAGTGGTGATATTAATAACACCGCCGAGAGCATCACTTCCCCAAAGCGCACTTTGAGCTCCCCTAATAATTTCGATACGTTCAATGCCGTCAGCCATCAAATTTGCAAAATCAAAGCCCCCAGCAGCATTTGATTTATCATCCATCCTAATGCCATCAATGACAACAACAGTACTTTCAGATGATGCGCCACGAATAAACACTGAGGTTTTTTGGCCTAATCCGCCGCTATTTACAACTGAAACACCAGGTGCTATTTGTAGCAGTTCTGCGACTGTTTTAGCTTGTGTATTTTTAATATATTTTTCATCAAGTACAGTAATTGCAGTACCAGTTTGGGTGCGGCTTTTATCATCGGTAATTAAGTTTGTGTAACTCTTGGTAATGGTGATATTCATCCGCTTCGTTGTTTTAGGCTCAGACGCTGCTTGGTTATTTTTCTGTTTTGCAAAACTGTTGGCACTACCTAAGGCAAACAAAACAATAGCGAGAGGTGGAAAACGAAAGCGAAGATATTTAAACATGTTGGCGTCTCAATGATTAATAAAACCAATGACAGTAAATAACTTATCAATTTTATGGGTCAAAATGAAAGACTCTTTTGCTAAAAGCTTTGTAAAGGAAAAAACCATTGATAAAATTTCCAGCTCGAAGGGGCGCATTTTTCTTGCATTATCTATCCATCATACGTCGAAATTCACAGTGCGCAAGGTAAATTGCGTCTTACCGTGGTAGTGACATAAAAGCATGTGCAAGTAACATAGTAGATCCTTTATTTGTGATGTTTTTTTATACCATAATCGGATATATACCCCTGATAAATTATCTTTAGGTATCATGGGTATATTTTATAAAATATTAAGGTAATAATTAAGATGCAGAGTAGAATGGTACTTACTTAACTGATGTTAAGCCGTCATACTAAACTTTCATTTCAAAAACCGCTAGAGTGAGGTAACTTAGTGATAAGTCGTGATTTATCTGTTTGTAAAAGGAGCTATTTTGAGTAAAAAATTATTAAAATCTGGCATGATAGTCAGTTCGATGACACTGATTTCTCGTGTTTTAGGCCTAGTGCGTGATGTTGTTATCGCGAATTTATTAGGTGCTGGTGCATCAGCAGATTTATTCTTTTTTGCTAATAAAATACCTAATTTTTTAAGGCGTCTTTTTGCAGAAGGCGCTTTTGCGCAAGCGTTTGTACCTGTGTTTACTGAATATGAAAAAACCAAATCGCGCAGTGAAGTTAAAAAACTAATTGCAGCGACATCTGGTACATTGGGTACAATTGTGACGGTTGTTACTATTGTTGGTGTACTTGGATCTGGTGTTATTACGGCTTTATTTGGATTTGGTTGGTTTTTATCCTGGTACCATGGTGAGCCGGAGGCTTATAAATTTGTCGTAGCCAGTGACATGTTGAAAATCACATTTCCTTATTTGTGGTTTATTACATTAACTGCACTCTCAGGGGCTATTTTAAATTCGATTGGTAAATTTGCAGTGGCTGCATTTACGCCAGTTTTTCTTAATGTTGCTATTATCGGCTGTGCATTATTTCTGGCCCCTCATATGGTTAAGCCTCAGTTTGGCTTGGCTATTGGTGTTTTGATTGGCGGAATGGTGCAATTTGCTTTTCAAATACCGTTTTTACGCAAAGAAGGTTTATTAGTGAGGCCAACTTGGAATTGGCACCATGAAGGTGTTGTTAAAATTAGAACACTGATGATTCCAGCTTTATTTGGAGTTTCTGTTAACCAAATTAATTTACTGTTAGACACCTTTATTGCCAGTTTTTTAAAAACTGGATCAATAAGTTGGCTTTACTATTCAGAGAGGTTATTAGAGTTTCCTTTAGGCTTGTTCGGCATTGCGATAGCCACAGTTATTTTGCCAAGCTTATCAGCCTTTCATGTTAAAAAATCAGGCGATAATTTTGCAAAAACGCTTGATTGGGGGATCCGCATTGTGGTGCTTTTAGGCTTTCCTGCGATGTTGGGGTTAATTGTTTTAGCCGAGCCTTTGCTACGTGTGCTATTTATGCGCGGAGAATTTGACATGCAAGATGTATCGAGATCCGCAATGAGTCTATGGGCATTGGGTAGTGGTTTACTGAGTTTTATGATGGTAAAAGTGTTGGCTCCTGGTTATTACTCTCGCCAAGATACTAAAACGCCAGTTAAGTTTGGTATTATTGCTATGGTGTCAAATATGCTATTTAATCTCATATTTGTTTTCCCTTATGGTTATGTTGGGCTTGCCATTGCGACGTCGATATCAGGGACATTAAATGCATCATTGCTGTGGTTTGGTCTTTATAAACGCGGAGTTTATAAAAGACAAAAAAATACCTATTCAGTGTTATTACGTATTGTCTTTGCGGGAGTAATAATGGGTGGCTCTTTGCTTATTTTTACACCATATTTGACTATTTGGATACAACTTCCTTTATACCTAGCGGTGCTAAAATTGATAAAAATTATTGTCGTGGCAGTTGTTGTTTATTTTACAGCACTTGGTCTGACAGGTGTTAGGTTGAGTCATTTTAAAGTATCATAAGATCCTTATATTAGTTCTATATTTACGCTTGCGCGCGAGATCGAAAATTTGTGGGGTAATAATCGAGAAGAGAGTAACGTAAGAAACTTCATACCTTCTCGTTAATACTACCAGCAAATGCTTACAATGATAATCGTTGATAGGACAAATGTTGAGCATTAACTCTGATTATAGACATCAGAGCTAACGTTGCATTTGTACGTTTTTACGTCACATTGGTATATAGGCAAGGTAATTTGTTTTAAGATAGGTCAAGAAATATATTATTTAGGCTTTAGCATTTCAGCTAAAAATAGTATACTTCTATCATTTTTTTAAATGAGTTAAATTAAAGTTAATTATGGAATTAATTCGAGGTATTCATAATTTAAAATCAGAGCATAAACACTGTGTTTTAAGTATTGGCAACTTTGATGGTGTACATTTGGGTCACAAACTAGTTCTTTCACGTTTGTCGTTTGAAGCGAAGCGTTTGAATTTGCCATCGACAGTGTTAATTTTTGAACCGCAGCCAGCGGAGTTATTTCGGGGATCGCAAGCACCTGCTAGACTATGTCGTTTACGCGATAAATATATACAACTTAAAAAATTTAAGTTAGATCGATTAGTTTGTCTTTCTTTTTCTTCCCAATTTGCCAGTATGAGTGCTGATGAATTTGTTCAATCACTATTGATCAACCAACTTGGAGTTAAATTTTTAGTGATAGGTGATGATTTTCGCTTTGGCTATAAACGCCAAGGTGATTTTCAACTGCTACAGCAAGCAGGAAAAAAATTTGGCTTTGAAGTTATCGATACTAAAAGCTTAAACCATGGTAATACACGCGTGAGCAGTTCTAGGATCCGCGCGGCGCTATCAATAGGTGATCTTGACAAAGTAAGTTTAATGTTAGGCCGTAAATTTAGTGTGTCAGGCCGCGTTTGCCACGGGAAAAAACTCGGCAGAACGATAGGTGTGCCAACCGCTAATGTTATGCTAAAACGTAAGGTATCGCCTGTCTCAGGTGTGTTTTTGATCTCTTTAGTGTTTGAAAATAAAATTTATTATGGGGTTGCTAATATTGGTAATAGTCCAACGATAAAAAATGAAAAACAAGCGCAATTGGAGGTGCATATTTTTGATTTCGATAAAAATGTGTATGGACAGCAGATAGAAGTAACCTTAGAAAAAAAATTGCGGGATGAGGTGTGTTTTAATTCAGTTGATCAATTGAAAAATCAGATAGAAAAAGATATAAAAGAAGCTAAAAAAATAATATTAAATTTTTGATGAAATAAGTTAACACGGAAAATAATAATGAGTAACTATAAAAGTACATTAAACTTACCAAAAACAGACTTCCCGATGCGTGCAAATCTTGCCAATCGCGAACAACACACGCTGAAAAACTGGTATAAAAATGAACTATACACAAAAATACGCTTGGCTAAAAAAGCTAAAAAAACATTTATTTTGCATGATGGCCCGCCCTATGCAAATGGTGATATTCACATTGGCCACTCAGTGAATAAAATTCTAAAAGATATTATAATAAAATCAAAAACATTGTCCGATTTTGATGCGCCTTATGTGCCAGGTTGGGATTGCCATGGACTGCCAATTGAATTGAAAGTCGAGCAAAAATATGGCAAGGCTGGTAAAAAATTAACCCATGCACAATTCGGCGTAAAATGCCGTGAATATGCCGCGCTGCAAGTTGATGGGCAATGTAAAGACTTTATTCGCTTAGGCGTGTTAGGCGAGTGGGAAAAACCTTACCTAACAATGAATTTTGATACTGAAGCAAACATTGTGCGCGCGTTGGCTAAAATCATTAAAAATGGGCATTTGCATAAAGGATCAAAACCTGTTCATTGGTGTACAGATTGTAGGTCGGCGCTTGCGGAAGCGGAAGTTGAATATGAAGATAAAAAATCACCTGCAATCGATGTAGCCTTTACGGCGGTCAATGAACAAGCGCTGATTAACTGTTTTAACCTACAAAGTGATGACTTAGGTGATGGCGAGATTTGTGCTGTGATCTGGACAACAACACCGTGGACATTACCTGCCAACCGAGCGATTGCACTAGCGGCTAAAGTTGAATATTCATTGATTCAAGCAGGCTCGCGGCGTTTAATTTTAGCCACTGATTTAGTTGCTGATGCCATGGCGCGTTATAAGATAAACGATGCGAAAACATTAGCAATTTGCAGTGGTTTAGATCTTGAAAAACAATTGTTCAACCATCCGTTTTTAAAAATGGAAGTACCAATGATTATCGCGGATCATGTCACGATAGACGTGGGGACAGGGTGTGTACATACCGCTCCTGGACATGGTCAAGACGATTATGCCGTTGGGCTAAAATATGATTTAGAGGTAGCAAATCCTGTTGCGGATAATGGGGTATTTTGTGAAGGTACTCAATACTTTGCAGGTTTGCATGTATTTAAAGCAAACGATCGCGTACTGGAAGTACTTGAAGATCATAACGCTCTGTTGTGTCATATTCCTCTCAATCACAGTTACCCACATTGTTGGCGTCATAAAACCGCGATTATTTTTAGAGCAACGCCTCAATGGTTTATTTCAATGGATCAAAACGGCTTGCGTGATGAGGCTCTCAGCGGGATTAAAAACGTTAAATGGATACCAAGTTGGGGGCAACAACGCATTCAAAAAATGGTTGAGAATCGCCCAGATTGGTGTGTTTCACGTCAGCGTACATGGGGCGTGCCTATTACGTTATTTGTCAACAAAGAAACAGATGAGTTGCATGAAAATAGCATTGAGATGATGGAACTTATTGCCTGTCAAATTGAAAAAGAAGGTATTCAAGCGTGGTGGGATTTAGCGCCAGAGAGTTTACTGGGTGCTGAAGCTGCTCAATTTCGTAAAGTTACAGATACGTTAGATGTTTGGTTTGATTCTGGTACAACGCATTCGACTGTAGTTAATGCTCGGCCTGAATATACAGATTGTGATGGCAAACAAGTTGATATAGACCTTTATCTTGAAGGCTCAGATCAACACCGAGGTTGGTTTCAATCTTCATTGATGACGAGTATGGCAATGTATCATAAATCCCCCTACAAAGAAGTGCTAACGCATGGTTTTGTGGTCGACGGTAACGGTAAAAAAATGTCCAAATCATTAGGTAATGTTATGTCACCGCAAAAAGTGATGAATAGCTTAGGCGCCGATGTTTTACGTTTATGGGTAGCCTCAACTGATTACACGAGAGAAATGACAGTTTCAAATGAAATATTAAACCGGAGTGCAGATAGTTATCGCCGAATTCGAAATACTGCACGTTTTTTATTAGCAAATTTAAATGAGTTTGATCCAGCAACCGATAGGGTGGCTAATGAAGATATGATAGCGCTAGATCGCTGGATTGTCGCAAAAGCTGAGTTGTTACAAAGTGACATTGTAAGTGCATATGAGGAGTATAACTTACATGGTGTGCATCAAGGGCTAACGCATTTTTGTTCAATTGAATTAGGTAGTTTTTACCTTGATATTATTAAAGATCGCCAATATACCGCAAAATCAGATGGGCTTGCACGCCGTAGTTGTCAAACTGCAATGTATTATTTAATTGAAGCGATAGTGCGCTGGATGGCACCTATTTTAAGCTTTACTGCTGATGAAATTTGGGGTCATATGCCTGGATCTCGCAGTGAATTTGTGTTCACCGAAACTTGGTATAATGGGTTGTTTTCACTGACTGAAAATGAAGTGTTGAGCTGCGCATCTTGGGAGCAATTAATTGTAGTGCGTGCTGAGGTTAATAAGGCATTAGAGCTTGCTCGTAAAGAAAACATCATTGGTGGAGGTCTTGAAGCAGAAGTTACTTTATTTGCATCGGATGAATTAGCTAGGCTTTTAAGATCACTAAAAGATGAATTACGATTTGTACTTATTACCTCAAAAACGACGGTCAAAGTAATGTCTGAGGCGCCAAATGAAGCGGTTGTAACAGATGTTGCAGGATTGGCTGTGCTGATTAAAAAAAGCACTGCTTTAAAATGTGACCGTTGTTGGCATCACAATGAAACGGTCGGCGCAAGTGACACACACTCTTTATTATGTGCTCGCTGTATTACTAATATAGAAGGAGAAGGCGAAATAAGAAACTTTGCTTAAACGACTGTGTTTTGATTCTGGTGAGCTGATCTTTGTAGGTTAATTAAAAGCGTTTTGATTGCAACGCGTAACATGGGTATATGTGGCCTAGATAACCACCAAGCTACTTTGCAGCGCATGGCATAAGCTAATTTTACTCAATAAGCGACTGTCAAAATAACGTTGAAATGTTAACTAACCTGATACTTTAACTAACCTAATACTTTAACTAACCTAATACTATAGGTATTTTTGTAAACTAACTGAATATAACTGATATATAGGAACCAAATGAAACCTCAACATAAAAAATCTGGATTAGCTTGGCTGTGGTTAACAGCAATGGTGATAATTATTGATCAACTTAGCAAATATTGGACAGTGCAATCATTAGGACTTTATGAGTCTTATAAAGTGTTATCATTTTTTCATTTCACCTATGTACAAAATTATGGTGCTGCTTTTAGCTTTTTAGGTAATGCTGGAGGTTGGCAAAAATATTTATTCACAAGCATTGCACTTGTTGTGTCGATTTACCTTGTTTATTTATTACACAGCAATAAGTCGGAAAAACGTTGGCAAAATATAGCGTTTGCATTAATACTTGCAGGGGCATTAGGCAATGTTATTGATCGTATTATTTTTGGGTATGTTGTGGACTTTTTAGATTTTAATCTTGGATTTTATCGTTGGCCGACTTTTAATGTTGCTGATACCTCGATTTGCATTGGCGCCGTAATGATTATTCTCGAGCCTTTTTTTGCAACTGAGGGATTCAATGATAGAGATCGCCTGAAATAAGTTTAGCAATTTGACAACTTAAAATGGGTCATTTAGAGCATCTTACTTGAAGGGCAGGGTCAGTTCGGTAAATTATGCCGAGCTACGAGGCATAAAATCGACCCAAAATGAAGATCTATTCTTGATAACTGAGATCATGTACAGCATCTTTATAAATCAATAAGTTACAATTCTTATATCTTGATGTAAGCCGTATTCTATTGACGGACTGTGTAGCATCTGTTGATAAGTAAAAACCCAGTTAAGACGAATTTAGGCTAGATAATATTTGTAAGCAATATTAATGCAATGTGAGTAAAGCAAAATCATTAAAGAAAAAACAAATTCATTTAAAGAAGAAACAAATGAAAAAAATAAAAAATAACAGCGAAGTTTTGATGCACTTTTCTATCAAGCTTGCTGATGGCAGTGCGGTTGATAGCACTAAAGTTGATAATAAACCAGCTAAATTTGTGCTGGGTGATGGCAGTTTAACTGCGGGTTTCGAAGCATCTTTAATGGGGCTTGAAGAAGGAAAATCCGCTTCTTTTACGCTCTCTCCAGAATCCACATTTGGATTATCAAATCCTGATAATATTCATTATGTAGATTTGAATAAATTCAACAGTGAGACACCTGCTTTGGTTGGATCAATCATTAGTTTTACACAACCTAATGGCAGTGAATTACCTGGTGTTATTCGTGAAATCATCGCCGATAGTGTGACGGTTGATTTTAATCACCCGCTGGCTGGGCAAACACTCATTTTTGATGTTGATGTATTAGAAATAATAAAATAAAGAGAACGTTTTATGAAAGTTATTTTAGCAAATCCACGAGGATTCTGCGCTGGTGTTCACCGCGCAATCAATATTGTAGAGCGCGCTTTAGATCTTTTCCCAGCCCCCATTTATGTACGCCATGAAGTTGTCCATAATCGCTTTGTTGTTGACCGCTTAAAGCAGCGTGGGGCGATTTTTGTTGAAACTCTTGATGAAATACCTGACAATAATATTGTTATTTTTAGTGCGCATGGTGTTTCCAAAGCAGTGAAAAATGAAGCAAAATCGCGTGCGTTAAAAGTATTTGATGCTACCTGTCCGTTGGTTACAAAAGTTCATATGGAAATTACCCGCGCCAGCAAAAAAGGGCTTGAATGCATCCTTATTGGTCATGCAGGACACCCTGAGGTTATCGGTACAATGGGCCAGTATGATAATGATAATGATAATGCGGGCATTTATTTAATAGAATCTATTGAAGATGTTGCTAAATTAATGGTCAAAAATCCTCTTAAATTGACGTTTAGCTCCCAAACTACCTTATCGATTGATGATACTGTTGAGATTGTTAAGGCGCTGAAAATAAAATTTCCAAAAATAACAGGGCCGCGCAAAAATGATATTTGCTATGCGACGCAGAATCGTCAAGATTCAGTGCAAGCGCTAGCGAAAATAACGGATTTAGTTTTAGTGGTGGGATCGCCTAATTCATCGAATTCAAACCGTTTACGAGAAAAAGCGAGTTGTGAAGGAATCAATACTTATCTTATAGATAATGCCAAAGATATTGATAGCCACTGGTTTGATGGTGTAAACTCTGTTGGTGTTACCGCTGGCGCATCGGCACCAGAGGTGTTGGTGGAAGCCGTTGTGGCGCATTTACAATCGCTAGGGGGAGACATTATTATTGAAAATCCAGGTGTACAAGAAGTCACTGTTTTTGATGTGCCACCAGAATTACGCATTAAAGAAGTCAATTAGTTTCACAGCATTAAAATTATTCCCTCGACAAAATGTTTAATGCAGATGTAACTGCTTGTAAATATTAAGAAAATTTAACCAGAATTCAGGTTATCTCGTGTGATAGGTATAGAACTCAATTAAATTTTATAGGAATACAAATGAAAAAAATTGAAGCGATTATTAAACCATTCAAAATTGATGATGTTCGTGAAGCATTAGCAGATATCGATGTAACTGGGATGACGGTGTCTGAAGTTAAAGGTTTTGGACGTCAAAAAGGTCATACTGAGCTTTATCGTGGGGCTGAATATATGGTGGATTTTTTGCCAAAAGTAAAAATTGAAATTGTAGTTAAGCAAGAAAATGTTGAACGTTGTATTGAAGCTATTATACGCACGGCTCAAACAGGAAAAATTGGCGATGGTAAAATTTTTGTAACACCTATTGAGCGTGTTATTCGCATTCGAACAGGCGAAGAAGACGAAGATGCGATTTAATAAGCGTTAAACCACCTTTCTTTTATCTTTTATCTTTTATATAAAAAGTGTCACATTGTTGGCATTTTTTTTGGCATAAATATTGCTACTCCTTCTTTATGTGAACAAAATATAACTAATGGAGAACATATTATGAATTTAAATACATCCGCTTTATTTAATAACTTACCAACTCAAGGGGCAAATAATCTATCCCTTGCAAAAGATGTTATGCCAAGCACCAAGCTAGATACTACGGCGAGTATGAAGCTAGATACAGAAAACCCTAACTTTTCGAATATGCTACAGCAAGCCATTGATAATGTTAATGGCCTACAGTCGACCACTTCAGATCTTCGTAATCGATTTGAAATGGGCGATAAAAATGTAAGTTTAAGCGAAGTTATGATCGCTGCAAATAAATCAGGACTTGCGTTTGATGCAACTATTCAAATACGAAATAAAATGGTTGAAGCATACAAACAAGTTATGAGCATGCCTGTTTAAGAAGTCATTGAACTAAGGATTTATTGTGGCGAATTTGGAAAATAAGTTAGATACGCAAGTAGACGGAGGAAATTTTGAAACCTCTGATGATATGATAACTGTGCCTGAGAAAGGGATGTTAGCTTCTTTTTTCTCAAATGTTGACGTATTGCGTCAAATCAGTATGATTATTGGCTTGTTAATTGTATTGGCTATTGTTGTTATTCTTTGGACATGGGGAAAAGAAGATGACTATCGTCCACTGGGAACTTACAAAACAGATGACTTAATTGCGACTCTTGATTTCCTTGATAAACAAAAACTGCATTACAAAATTGAAGGAAACTCTGTGCTGGTTATCGCAGATCAATATCAAAAAACTAAATTATTAATGACCAGAGCAGGATTGGCTCACGAGAATAATGAAACTGGCGATGATATTTTATTACAAGATATGGGATTTGGCGTTAGTCAGCGCGTTGAACAAGAACGTTTAAAATTAAGCCGAGAGCGTCAGCTTTCTATTGCCATTCAAGCAATGAAAAATATAACCCAAGCACAAGTGTTGCTTGCTATTCCAAAACAAAGTGTTTTTGCCCGCAAAGAACGTCAAGCAAGCGCAACCGTAGTGGTAACAACAACGCGATCTTATGCGCTATCGCCCAGCGAAGTCGACTCTATTGTTGATCTTGTTTCCTCTGCTGTACAAGGGTTATCACCTAATTCAGTCACAGTGACAGATCAAAGAGGACGGCGATTACATTCAGGAAGTGATGATGGCGCAACAGGGATATCAAGTAAAGAGTCGGCATTAGAGCGTGATCGTGAAGAAGAATATAAATCAAAAATCGATACGATTTTGATCCCCATCATCGGGATTACTAACTATACATCTGAAGTTGATTTAACAATGGATTTTACCGAGGTAGAAGAAACGAAAAAAAGTTTCGATCCTAACAACAAAACGATACGCAGTGAATTTGTCATCGAAACCAATTCAAATGGAAAGAAAGTAGGCAATGTACCTGGCGCACTAAGCAATCAGCCACCTATAGACAGTAAAATACCAGAAAAATCTGCCAAAGGTCATAATATTAGTTCAAAAGGAAGTGGTTCAAGTCGCAGTGAGGCAACACGTAATTTTGAAGTAGATACCACGGTTACTCATATTAAACATAAAGTTGGCAAGCTTGATAAATTATCAGTGTCTGTTGGGGTTGACTATGTAGCGACAACAGATAAGAAGGGTAAAACAACCTATAAAGCAAGAGATCCTAAAGAAATTGAAAATATTAAACGTTTATTAATGGCAGGATTAGGAATAGATAAAAAAAGAGGTGATATATTAGAGATCATTTCAGTCAACTTTAATCGGCCAGATATTGATGCACTTACAGCTGTTCCATTTTGGAAAACAGAAACATTTCAAGGTTATGTGCGTTTTGGTGGTAGTATGTTCATCATCATTTTAACACTATTGCTGATAGTAAGACCTATTATGAAAAAACTGCTTTACCCTGAAAAGATTGAGGATGAGAGTGAGTTCGAGTTTGGTAGTGCAATTGGCGCGGTGCATGGCGATAATTTAAGCGTATTAGAAGAGAATGATGAGTCAGGCGTTGAATTCGGCATGAATCATGGGCAAATCACATTACCTGATTTGCATAAAGACGAAGATTTATTAAAGGCGGTTCGGTCATTGGTTTCTAATGAGCCGGGTTTATCAGCACAAGTAATTAAAGAGTGGTTAATTGAAGATGAGCAATAAAAAAGAGCTTAAAGCTCCCGACAAAGTTGCAGTTAAAAACGACAAAGCGGTTGCTTTGTTTGATGTTGCAGAACTCCCTGGTATTGAAAAATCAGCACTCTTAATGCTGAGTTTAACACCAGAAGATGCAGCCCAAATTTTTCGTAATTTAGAGCCGAAACAAGTGCAACGTTTGGGCATGAAAATGGCAGCACTTGATGATTCATCACAAGATAAAGTGTCGAGTGTTCATCGTGGTTTTGTGGAGGATATTCAAAAGCACAGTAATATAGGGCTTGATAGTGAAGATTTTGTGCGTGCCTCACTTGTTGAAGCCCTAGGTGAAGATAAAGCAGGCAATCTTGTTGATCAAATTATTTTAGGGTGTGGATCATCAGGGCTTGATTCATTAAAATGGATGGATGCACGTCAAGTTGCTTCTATCATTCAAAATGAGCATCCACAAATTCAAGGCATTGTTTTATCCTATTTAGATCCAGAGCAGGCGGCCGAAATATTAACTCAATTTCCTGAAAAAAATCGTTTAGATCTGATGATGCGTATTGCTGATTTAGAGGAAGTTCAGCCGGCAGCATTGCAAGAGTTAAATGATATTATGGAAAAACAATTTGCTGGACAAGCTGGGGCACAAGCTGCGAAAATGGGTGGTATGAAAGCGGCTGCTGATATTATGAACTACCTTGAAAGCGGTGTTGAGGCACCATTAATGGAATCTATACGCGATGCAGATGAAGATATGAGCCAGCAAATTCAAGAGCTTATGTTTGTATTTGAAAACCTTATTGATGTTGATGATAGAGGTATTCAAGCATTACTACGAGAAATACCATCGGAGCAGTTACAGCGTGCACTTAAGAGTGCGGATGAAGGTCTTAAAGAGAAACTATTAGGTAATATGTCTAAACGTGCAGCTGAAATGCTTCTGGATGATCTTGAAGCAATGGCTCCTATTCGTGTTAGTGAAGTGGAAGCGGCGCAAAAAGAAATCCTCACTATTGCACGTCGTTTGGCCGATTCAGGCGAAATTGCGCTTGGTGGTGGTGGAGGTGATGATTTCTTATGATAAATGATGAAGATGATTTTAACGCGTGGAATATACCTGATTTAAAAGATGACAGTCAAGGCACCAAACAGGTATCTTCACTGCTTGGCAATCCCGCAAAGTGGTACACACAAGATAAAAAACAAAGTTCGCCCAAAAAAGAGGCAAAAAAAGCATTAACATTAGATGATGTAGAGGAAATTAGACAATCAGCTTATGATGATGGTTTCAATGAGGGCAACGAAGCTGGATTTGCACAAGGCCTTGAAAAAGGAACGCTGGAAGGTATTAAACAAGGCACAGAGCAAGGCTTTAGCACAGGTGAGCAACAAGGGCTTGATGAAGGAAAAATACGCACTGATGAGCTGGCTCGTCAGTGGGAAAGCTTGATCACTCGTTTGCATTGTCCTCTGGAAAAATTGGATGATAACGTAGAATACCAGCTTGTTAATTTAGCAACGGAGTTGGCAGAGCAAATAACACGTTGTGAAGTTGAACAAAATCCCAAAGTTATTCTTCAAGCGCTCAAGCAATGTGTTGAAGCATTGCCTGTTAACGAGCAAAAATTGACGATTTTATTACATCCAGATGATTTGAGCTTTGTGCAGCAAGTTTATTCAAAAGAAACCTGTCTTGAGCGAAAATGGTTTTTACAAGCTGAGCCAACATTATTTCGTGGTGATTGTCAAATACATACCCAAACCTCGAGTATTGATTACACGTTTAATGCGCGTATAAAACAGATCTTATCACAGTTTTTTAGACAAAATTTTAACACTATGCCCACAAAAAACAATGACTCTAATTTACTTAATGACGAGCCAATGGTAGTAGTGCCCGAAGATGAGCCTAGTACGGCCGACGCGCAAACGGCTGAGAGCGAAAATATAACGAATAAATCCAATGAAGAAACAATGCTAGGCGAGGCTAATTTACTTACCAATGAGGGAATGTTGGCTACTGCTGAAGATGAGCCTAGTACGGCCGACGCGCAAACAGCTGAGAGCGAAAATATAACGAATAAAGCCAATGAAGAAACAATGCTAGGCGAGGCTAATTTACTTACCAATGAGGTAATGTTGGCTACTGCTGAAGATGAGCCTAGTACGGACGCCGCGCAAACACCAGAGAGCGAAAATACAACTAATAAATCCACTGAAGAAACAATGCCAGGCGATGCTAATGAACAGCCTTAGTCAACGTTTGAAACAATATGATTCAAAAGGGTTTGTAACACAGCCAACGGTGTCAGGGAAACTGGTTCGTGTAGTGGGATTAACACTTGAAGCTATCGGGTGTAGTGCGGCTGTGGGTAGTTTATGTACAGTAGAAACCGCCGATGGGTATATCGATGCGGAAGTGATAGGCTTTTCTGATGAACGTTTGTTTTTAATGCCTAGCGAACGTTTAACAGGCGTATTACCAGGCGCAAAAGTTATTCCGCAGAATGGAATGCAAGGTTTTCCAATTGGCATGGAATTACTTGGCCGCGTCGTTGATGGAATAGGCAACCCAATTGATGGTAAAGGCAAAATACTTAGCGCTGATGTTGCGCAATATCAAAACCCGCGTATCAATCCATTATCTCGCAAAGCCATCTCTGAGCCACTTGATGTTGGTATCAAAGCAATTAATGCGCTATTAACGATTGGGCAAGGACAACGTATGGGACTGTTTGCTGGATCAGGGGTAGGCAAAAGTGTGTTATTAGGCATGATGACACGCGGTACTACAGCTGATGTTGTCGTGGTTGGTTTAATTGGCGAGCGTGGACGAGAAGTAAAAGAATTCATTGATGACATTTTAGGAGAGGAAGGGCGAAAACGTGCGGTAGTGGTTGCCGCACCGGCGGATGCTTCTTCGTTAATGCGTTTAAAAGGGTGTGAAACCGCCTTAACTATTGCGGAATATTTTCGCGATCAAGGTTTAAATGTTTTGTTGCTGGTAGACTCATTAACGCGTTTTGCACAAGCTCAGCGTGAAATTGCATTAGCCATCGGTGAGCCTCCTGCAACAAAAGGCTATCCACCCTCTGTATTTGCAAAATTGCCCTCACTCGTTGAACGGGCAGGAAATGGTAATGATGCCCAAGGTTCTATCAGCGCGTTTTTTACGGTGTTAACCGAAGGCGATGATTTACAAGATCCCATTGCCGATGCTGCTCGGGCTATTCTTGACGGGCATATTGTATTATCAAGAGAGCTTGCAGATGCGGGGCATTTTCCCGCAATTGATGTAGGCAAATCAATCAGTAGAGTCATGCCCATGATAACTTCAGAGGAGCACCAAACGCTTGCTCGCGTATTGAAGCAAGCCTACAGCACATATCAAGATAACAAAGAGTTAATTTCAATAGGGGCTTATGCGAAAGGCAGTGATCCTAATATTGAGAAAGCTATCCTCATTAAACCCCAACTGGATCAATTTTTGCAGCAAGGAATGAAAGAGAATATCAATTATAAAGATTGCTTGACACTACTTGCAATGCTCACACAAGTTTTTGTGCAGGGATAATTTACGACTAATATTAATAAACTGAAAAGGAGTTGAATATGTCCAATAATGCATTACAACTCGTTTATGAGCAAAGAGAAAAACAAGTTAATCAAGCATTACAAGCTTATCAAAAATCACAACAATTGTTGTTTGAACAACGTGCACAACTCCACAATTTGAATCAATATCGTCAACAATACATCGATCAATTGAGTTTAAAAGGCGAGCAAGGGTTATCAATTACAGATTTAAATAAATATCAGCAATTTATTGTGCAAATAGATTTAGGGGCAACAAAGCAGCAAGAAAGTCTTGTCAGGTTTGAGTATGATGTTCAAGCGCATAAAAAAATGTGGTTGGATTGTCAGGTAAAATGTAAAGCAATGGCCATGCTAATAGAAAAAAAAGCACTTAAAAAACAACGCCTAGAAGACAAAAAAGAGCAACAACTACTCGATGAATTTAGCCTTTCAAAATTTCATCATAAAAGATAAAAATATATTATTTCCGTCATTTATCTCCTTGCAAAAGTCTTTATGTTTCCCCAAGAGTCATGACAATTATTTAACTTGAATTTGGGATAAAAAACACTTCTCAATCTTGCCATTTTGCATTTATCTGCGTCAAATTGATTTACAATAGCTAGCTATTGTCTCGTCAATTTGCTTAGATGATCCCAAAAAATTAAGTATTGGATGTTATTATAGATAATGTCTATTGGGTATAAATAAAAAGACTCCTTAACTAGTACTGAGGTTAAGTAATATTAATTAAAGTAAATAACCTTTTAATATTATGGGCAGGGGTTGCTGGCGCTCTCTTTTTTAATGAAAAGAAGGGAGCTTGCGCTTACAGATTGAAAATGGAGTGACCATTATTACCTTATGTTGCCCATTGGATTGATTGACAAGAACTAGGTTGATAAACCATTTTTAGTTAACATCGGTATGTAATGCAGCTTACCGACCAAACTATGTTAAAAAAAGGAATTTTTAGTTTCTCTCGAATTTGACTAAAAAGTCTAAACTGGTCTGAATTTTGCTTTATTTTTTAAAGGTGGCAAACGAGTTGCCACTTTACTTTAAAAAGAGAGTATAACGTAATGATGCAATCAATTTTATTAACGGATGGCAAAGCCGCTAAAGTAAACGATGCGGTTAAGGATCCAAAAATCAGTACTGATGCGACTTCGGATAAAGAGCTAGAAACAAAAGACTCTTTTTCATCAATTCTTAAACAATTAACAATAGCTGAGGATGAAACTAAAGAGGCTGGAGCAACGGATGCATCTGTTGATGAGATGCTCTTTGATCTGTTAAATAAAACAGAGGGAGAGGGAGAGGGTGATGTACTTGATGTGGAGTTAGTTGATACTAATGGCGAGGATAAAATAGAAACGTCAGATACAACAGCACTAACAGATCTAACAGGCATAACAGAGTCCGCAGAATCAGCAGAGTCAGCACAGTCAGCACAGTCAGCACAGTCAGCACAGTCAGCACAATCAGCACAATCAGCAGAGTCAGCAGAGTCAGCAGAGTCAGCAGAGTCAGCAGAGTCAGCAGAGTCAGCAGAGTCAGCAGAGTCAGCAGAGTCAGCAGAGTCAGCAGAGTCAGCAGAGTCAGCAGAGTCAGCAGAGTCAGCAGAGTCAGCAGAGTCAGCAGAGTCAGCAGAGTCAGCAGAGTCAGCAGAGTCAGCAGAGTCAGCAGAGTCAGCAGAGTCAGCAGAGTCAGCAGAGTCAGCAGAGTCAGCAGAGTTAGCACAATCAGCACAATCAGCACAATCAGCACAATCAGCACAATCAGAAGAATCAGCAGAGCTGGGAAATCCAACAAGCATAAAAGATACAGTAGCTATTAGCGATCTAGATGATTTTGTACTCAATGATGATGCGAAGCTGTCGGCAGATGAAGGCAAGCAGATGTTGTTTTCTGGAAAAAAAGATCCTGTTAATGAAGCATTTGATTTAAAAGAAAATCAAGTAAAAGTATCAGCTAATGAAATACTGAACTTAAAAGAAAAACAGGTTAAAGATCCAGCCAATGAAACATTGGTCTTAAAAGAAAGGCCAGTTAGCCCTATTTTGCTAAAAATAGAAACTGCCCGTCAAATTGATACACAATTAACCGATGCTAAAGAGTTAGCAATGAAACATGGTGGAGATAAAAGCGAAGATATAAGCCAAGTTAGCACGCTATTAAAACCGCAATCGAATGTGAAAATATTAGATTTACAATCTGTTCAGGCAGCTAACGCTCAGATATTAGAGACTACAGACGGAGATGAGCTTACTACAAAAGAGACTAAGATCACAAATATGAATAATGCTTTAACGTCAAAACAACCAGAATTATCCACCAAAATTATGCAATCATCGGAATTGCAGCAACCGTTAGATCTACAATCTAAACAAGCATCGATGATATTAAGTGGCCGTATTTTAATGATGATAAATCAGAATAAACAAGAGGTTACTATTCGCTTAGATCCAGCAGAGCTTGGCTCTATGCATGTAAAAGTTAGAGTTCACAACGATCAGGTTATGTTGTCTATTCAAGCCAATGTCGGTCAAACAAAAGACTTACTAGAGCAAAACTTACCCCGTTTAAGAGATCAACTTGCACAGCAAGGTATCAATTTAGGCGAGGCAAATATCGAACAGCAAAGTCAAAAAAATTCTGGAAAAGAAAGTGATTCATCGAATTTATCTGCTATAAATGAAGGAGAGAATGAGCTTTTGCAAGAAAATTCAGAAGATATTGCAGTGTGGGAAAATTCACCAGTTGCAGGATCAGATCAAAAAGTAGATTATTACGCTTAGTGTGAAGATCAAATTTAAAATAGGAAATGGCCATGGCAAACGATAAAAAAGATGTACCAGAAGATGAAGAAAAAAAGAACGAGGAAAATCCTAAAAATAAGAAAAAGCTGATCATTTTAATTGTTGCTGTTGTGGTAATACTTGCAGCAGTGGGTGCTGGTGGCTATTTCTTTTTGATGGGTGATGAGTCTGCTAAAAATGTGACAAAAGAAACTCCAGAATCTACAGAAGGTAAAGACGCAGAAGCTGCAGAGCCTGTCGTTGTGGCGACATATGTTGCCATGCCACGTCCTTTTGTTTTTAATGTCATTGACGGGAAGCGTCAACGTTTAGTACAAATCAAAGTGCAATTAATGGTACGTGGTGCCGATAATAGCACGATTGCTAAAAAGCATATCCCTAGCCTTGAAGGAGCATTGCTTCACGTTTTTACTAATGCTGGTATTGAGGAACTTCGTAGCCCAGACGGTAAAAAACAATTAAGAGTAGAAGCTCTTAACGCGGTAAATGAAGCAATTAAAAAATTAGAAGGGAAAAAAATTGTTGATAATGTGTTGTTTACTGGTTTTATTTTACAATAGTTAAGGTTTGTTATGGCTGACTTATTATCTCAAGATGAAATTGATGCACTTTTAAAAGGTGTTGATGGCAGTGATGATGTTCCTGAGGATACCGACATTGATGGTGAGAAAGATCAAAGTGGCTTAGTCCATTTTGATTTTTCATCACAAGATCGCATCGTTCGGGGAAGAATGCCAACGCTTGAGTTAGTTAATGAGCGTTTTGCACGGCATTTACGCATCAGTATATTCAATCTGTTACGCCACAATGCGGAAGTTTCGATTAATGGTGTGCAAATGTTGAAGTTTGGTGAATATATTCATACTCTTTTTGTGCCAACTAGTTTAAATATGATACGTTTTAGGCCATTAAAAGGTACGGCACTGGTTACGATGGAGGCAAAGCTTGTTTTTATTTTAGTGGAGAATTTTTTCGGTGGTGATGGGCGATATCACGCTAAGATTGAAGGCCGTGAATTTACCCCTACAGAGCGCCGTATTATACAAATATTATTGAAAATAATTTTTGAAGATTACAAAGATGCGTGGGCACCTGTGATGAATGTTGATTTTGAATATATAGATTCAGAGGTAAACCCTGCGATGGCAAATATTATTAGTCCGACTGAAGTAATTGTTGTCAATTCATTTCATATTGACCTTGATGGCGGTGGCGGTGACTTCCATATTGCTACACCTTATGCGATGTTAGAGCCTATTCGAGATTTACTCGATGCTGGAGTGCAAAGTGATACGGAAGATACCGATAAGCGATGGAATCAGGCGCTTGAAGATGAAATTATGGATGTGGAGGTGGAATTAGGTTGCCAGTTGTTAGAAAAAAAATTGCCTTTAAAATACCTTGTTGATTTAAAAGCGGGTGACATTATCCCTGTTGATCTTCCAGAATCAATGCTAATTAGTGTTGAAGGCCTGCCAACTTATAGAGGAATTTTAGGGCAGTCCCATAATAATTTAGCGTTTAAAATAGTAAAAAAATTAGATCGCCCAGAAATTCATAACTCGAAGATGAAACTAGAAATAGACGATGAAATAAGGTAATAAGATGAGCGAAGAAGAAGAACAGGAAAGCACTAAAAAAAATCAGGTGAGCACTGAAAAAAATGATGTGGACAGTGAAAAAAATGAGGTCAGCGCAGAGCAAGAAATGGCCGACGAGTGGGCGGCTGCATTGGAAGAGTCGGGTGATGCAGACAATGAGCCAGCTGCCGTTGAGTTTGATAAGCTCAAAGATAGCGCGGATCCTATTAGTGTTGAAGAGCATGCTCGGTTAGACAGTATTTTAGATATTCCAGTGACTATTTCAATGGAGGTTGGACGCAGTAAAATTAACATTCGTAATCTTTTACAATTAAATCAAGGCTCAGTGGTTGAACTTGACCGACTCGCTGGGGAACCGCTTGATGTGATGGTAAATGGCACCTTGATAGCGCACGGTGAAGTGGTTGTTGTGAATGATAAATTTGGTATTCGTTTAACCGATGTTATTAGTCAAACAGAAAGGGTTAAAAAATTAAAATGAAACGTGAAGGGATTTTTAGTTTCTGTTTATTGCTTTGCTGTTATTCTTCTTATGCAGTGGCTTTAAACAAGGATGTTTCTGTGCCTGATTTTGCGATCGTTCCGCTCATTGGATCTTTCCTGCTTGTCATCAGCTGTATTTTTGTTTTTGCTTATCTTGTAAAAAAAACAAATTTGATGAAAAACAGTCACAATCATCACCTAAAAATTGTTTCTACGTACCCTTTAACTAACAAAGGGCGCTTGCAAATTATTGAATGCAATGGACAGCAATATTTATTGGGGGTGACAGAGCAAAATATCACTTTACTTGATAAGTTTGATGTGTCAGTGATGGATCTTAGCGAAAACTCGGAGCAGGTGACGGGTTTTTCTGCAATACTATCTAAGCTAAATAAGAAAAAAAATGAATAAATATTTGTGGATCATTGTCACTCTCTTATTATTTAGCAGTGCTCACGCATTTGCTGAGCCAGGGGCATTGTCTGCGTTAACCGTTACAACAAATAGTGGGGGAGATAAAGAATATAGTGTGACATTGCAAGTGCTTGCTTTTATGACTGCATTGAGCTTCTTGCCAGCAATGTTGATTTTAATGACATCATTTACGCGTATTGTTATTGTGCTGTCGATTTTACGTCAAGCGCTTGGTTTGGCTCAAACACCTTCAAATCAAGTCATTAATGGCATTGCGCTATTTTTAACATTTTTTATTATGTCGCCAGTTTTTACAAAAATAAATGATATTGCGCTACAGCCTTATCTTCATGAAAAAATCACTATGCAAGAGGCGATTAAGGTTGGCAAAGAGCCATTGCGCGAATTTATGCTTGCACAAACGCGTGTTAAAGATTTAGAGACATTCATTAAAATTGCAAATGTGCAAGTAGAGTCGCCCCAAGATGTCCCAATGACAGTGCTAATTCCTTCTTTTGTCACCAGTGAATTGAAAACGGCTTTCCAAATCGGCTTTATGATTTTTATTCCCTTTTTAATTATTGACCTTGTCGTGGCGAGTATTTTGATGGCAATGGGGATGATGATGCTCTCACCTATGATTGTCTCACTTCCGTTTAAGCTGATGTTATTTGTACTTGTTGATGGTTGGAATTTGATCATGGGTAGTCTTGCCAATAGTTTTGGCTTATAGGGGGGAAAGATGGAACCTGAAATTTTTATTGGTATTTTTCGACAAGCATTATGGATGGTGTTAATACTGGTTTCTGCGGTTATTGTCCCGAGCTTAATTGTCGGATTAATTGTTGCTATTTTTCAAGCGGCGACGTCAATTAGTGAGCAAACATTAAGTTTTTTACCGCGTTTAATGATGACTTTAACTGCATTGGCATTTGGTGCACATTGGGGATTTAACCAACTAATGCAATTCTTTATTTCAATGATTCATCAAATCCCACTAGTTGTTGGCTAATGCAATTTTCAGCAGATTTTTTGCTTGATTGGCTGGGCACTTATTTATGGGCATTTACGCGGATTGCTTCGATGCTAATGGTGATGGTTGCCATCGGATCTCGTATGACTCCTGTTAAAGTGCGTCTATTTTATGCGTTAACGGTAACTCTTGTTGCAGTGCCGATGATCCCGCCCATGAGCCCTCACATTGAATTATTTTCACTGACAAGCGCCATCGTGGTTATGCAGCAAATGTTGATTGGTATTGCAATTGGTACGCTATCTATTTTTGCTGTGCAAACGTTTGTTATCGCAGGGCAAGTTATTGCGATGCAAACAAGTTTAGGTTTTGCATCAATGGCTGATCCGATGAATGGGCAATCAACCCCAGTTGTCGGACAATTTTATATTATATTTGTAACCTTGCTTTTTTTAGGTGTTGATGGACACCTTTTAATGATTGAGTTAATTGTGCGCAGTTTTCACACATTACCGATATCTTCAACGGGTTTATTAGCGTTAAATTATCATCAACTTGCGGGTTGGCTTTCGTTAATGATACATGCAGCTCTTGCATTTTCAATAACTTCAACGGTGGCGATGTTATTGGTTAATTTATCATTTGGTATTATGACAAAAGTATCACCGCAATTGAATATATTTAGTCTGGGGTTTTCAATTAGCATGGTATTTGGTCTGTATGTATTGTGGGTTACATTGATTAATGTGCCTTTGCATTTTGAAAGGCAATGGCTTAAAAGCGTTGCTTCAATGTGTGAAATACTCAATGGTGCTTGTGGCCCTACGTGATAAGGAAGAGTAAATTATGGCTGAAAATGAAAACGGTACAGAAAAGACAGAGCAAGCGACCGGAGAGCGGCTTCAAAAAGCTAAAGCTGATGGACAGGTTGCACGATCTAAAGAGTTAGCAACAGCCTCAGTGCTGATCTCCGCAGCCCTCTCTTTTATTATTTTTGGGGGTGTACTTGGGCATCAATTAGTTCTAATGATGACCAATGGTTTTTCTTTTGATCGAAAGGTTTTATTTTCTCCTGACTATATGTGGCTACATTTAGCAAATAGTTTTTCAGGGCTTGCTTTTCCTATGTTTCTTATTCTATTCATGCTGTTTGCTATTTCTCTACTGGGCAGTACTCTATTGGGAGGCATTATATTTAGCACCAAGCCCATGAAGCCTAAATTTAGTAAACTCAGTCCTAAAGCTGGATTAAAACGCATGATGGGTCTGGAGGCTTGGGTTAACTTATTAAAATCTATATTAAAAATACTGATTGTGGTGGGCATGGTGGCATTTATTTTTTCCACAACATTTGAGCATATTTTGCACTTGTCTATGAGCATGTTGCCAGGTAGTATTTTTGAAGCGTTGCACATGATCTCGTGGATGTTTTTGTTGTTGTGCCTTTCACTATTAGTAATTGTTGCGATTGATGTTCCGTATAATATCTATAAACATCAAAAAGATCTAAAAATGACCAAGCAAGAAGTTAAAGATGAATTTCGGAATTCAGAAGGAAAACCAGAAATTAAACAGCGTATTCGCCAACTGCAATATGATGCATCACAACGAAGAATGATGGGCGATGTACCTGATGCAGATGTCATTGTCACCAACCCGACGCATTATTCGGTTGCTATAAAATATGATACAACGAGTGATAAAGCGCCTTATGTCGTTGCAAAAGGTGTTGATGTTATTGCGCTTAAAATAAGAGAGATTGCCCGGGAATATGAAGTACCTGTCATGGAAAGTCCGCCTTTATGTCGTGCAATTTATCATACAACAGAAATTAATGAGGAAGTTCCAGAAGAGTTATTTGTCGCGATAGCTCAAATTTTGGCCTACATTTATCAGCTTAATCAGTATAGAAAAGGAAAGTCAGGGCGGCCTCGCGCATTACCGAGTGACTTGAAAATTCCACAAGAATTCATGTTTAAGAATTAATGTTTTTGCTGTGCGCATGCTTGCTATGGTGGAGCACTCAAAAGAAGGGCTCCGCTGCAATATAAAATAATGGGTATACTTCTTGCTTTGTAGGTTATATCGAATCTCTTAAAGTAGGATAAGCTTATCAATTCTATCATCGGAAATCTTAAGGTAAATAAAACTAATATTGCAAAGGGTTTAGGTACACCAATACTCATTCTTGCAGCTTTAGGCATGGTTATTTTACCGATGCCAACTTTATTACTAGATATGTTATTTACTTTTAATATTGCACTTGCTTTAGTGGTATTGCTTGTCTCAATTTATACTAAACGGCCCCTTGATTTTGCTGCTTTTCCGACTGTGTTATTGATTGCAACCCTATTACGCTTAGCATTAAATGTTGCATCGACTCGTATTGTGTTGCTCGAAGGACATCAAGGTGGTGATGCAGCTGGACATGTTATTGAAGCTTTTGGATCTGTTGTTATCGGTGGTAATCTTGCGGTTGGGTTGATTGTATTTCTTATCTTAATGATAATTAACTTTGTGGTTGTAACCAAAGGTGCAGGCCGAATCTCTGAGGTTAGCGCACGCTTCACACTTGATGCAATGCCAGGGAAACAAATGGCCATAGATGCGGATTTGAATGCGGGACTCATTGATCAATTGGAAGCGAAGGAGCGTCGTGCAGACGTGACGATGGAAGCTGATTTTTATGGTTCAATGGATGGTGCAAGTAAATTTGTAAAAGGAGATGCAATTGCTGGGATCATGATCTTATTTATTAATATTATTGGTGGTTTTGTTATCGGTATGGTGCAGTATGATTTAGAATTTGCACAAGCCGCTGAAATTTATACTATCTTAACGATTGGTGATGGACTTGTTGCACAAATACCGTCACTGCTATTATCTATTTCTGCTGCAATTACCGTAACTCGTGAAAATACTGAAGCAGATATGGGCTCTCGTATGCTGGGTCAAATGTTTGACGATCCTAAAGTGCTTGTTATTTCTTCAGCTATTTTATTGGTGATGGGGATCGTACCAGGGATGCCACATTTTGCTTTTCTTACTTTAGGTGGTGCAATGGCAGGATTTGCATACTGGAAAATAAATAAAGTTAAAACAGATAAAATAGAAAAACAAACGCAAGACAAAGTGATTACTGAAGAGGCAAAAGCTGAGTCTATGCAAGAGCTGAGCTGGGATGATGTACGCACTGTTGATACTATCGGTCTTGAAGTAGGTTATCGTTTAATTCCGCTAGTGGATAAAGGACAAAATGGAGAATTATTAGATCGCATTAAAGGGGTGCGTAAAAAGCTTTCCCAAGAATTGGGATTTTTAATTCCAGCGGTCCATATTCGCGATAACCTTGATTTATCGCCAAATACTTATACTATCTCATTAATGGGGGTGACTTGTGGGCAAGCTGATATTTATCATGATAAAAATCTTGCGATTAATCCAGGACAAGTTTTTGGCCCGATTGAAGGTGTTGCTGGTGTAGATCCTGCTTTTGGATTAGAAGCCACTTGGATTGATGAGACACAAAGCGAACAAGCCCAGACACTTGGTTACACTGTTGTCGATACAGCAACTGTTGTTGCAACACATTTAAGTCAAATTTTAAGTAATAATGCCTCGCAATTATTAGGCCATGAAGAAGTGCAAAGTTTATTGGATTTACTTGCTAACAATCACCCTAAATTGGTTGAAGGGTTAGTCCCTGATGTATTGACCTTGAGTACTGTGGTTAAAGTATTACAAGGTCTGCTCATTGAAAATGTATCATTACGCGATATACGCACTATTGTGCAAACATTAGTTGATTATGGGCCACGAAGCCAAGATCCAGAAGTATTGGTTGCAGCCTGTAGAATTTCACTTAAGCGTATGATTGTACAAGAAATTATTTCTGGAGAAACTGAATTACCAGTAATTACACTGTCAACTGAACTTGAGCAAGTTTTGCATCAATCAATGCAAGCTGGTGGAAGTGAAGGTGCAGGTATTGAACCTGGACTTGCTGAGCGAATTCAGACATCCTTGGTTAATGCATCACAACAACAAGAACTATTAGGACAACCAGCGATCTTATTGACGTCTGGCGTACTAAGGGGAACCTTGTCGAAATTTGTGAAACACACTATCCCCACGTTGCATGTTCTTTCTTATCAGGAAATTCCTGATGATAAACAAATTAAAATCATAAGCTCAATTGGGCAATAAAATGGTTATGTGAGTAACAATATGAAAATAAAACGTTTTTTTGCAAAAGATATGCGCTCAGCAATGACTGAGGTGAAAAAAGTCTTGGGTGATCAAGCTGTCATAATGTCGAACAAACAAGTTGTTGGTGGCATTGAAATTGTAGCGGCCAGTGATTATAAAAGCCAATCAAAAGACGAACAAAACACATCCACCTCTAATGACTTATTTTCAAATTTTAAAGATGATACTGTATCGCTGTCATCACAAAAAAATATCATTAAAAATCCAAAATCAAATACGGCACAGGTAGATAAACAAAAAGATGAAACTAGGAAAGAAGAATTTGCCAAATCATTGAATTCTTTTTTTGATAAAGTAAATACCGAGCAAGCTAAAGGATTCTCCCCATTAAAACTTCGCGAAAAAAGTAGCAAACCCAGAACCATTGGCGAGCAACAAAACTGGCAGGCAGGTCAGGATAATAGTATAAAATCACCGAGTCAAGAGCCAAAGACAAACTCAAAGAATCGAGTCAATAGTGAAGAAATTGCTAAAATCAGTAAAGAAGTTTCCTCGTTAAGAAAATTGCTTGAACATCAATTATCTGGGCTTATGTCACAGGAGATGGAACGCAATGAACCGATTCGGGCAATGACAATTAAATGGCTCACTAAATCAGGGTTTTCAGAAAGTATTGCTGACTATCTTGCAAGTTGTATCCCAGAACAGGCATCAGCTGGACAACTTCAGACATATTTACCTAGCCTTTTACAGGATAAGATTTACACTGGCAACAATGAAATTCTTTCACAAGGTGGGGCAATTGCTTTATTAGGCCCGACAGGTGCTGGTAAAACAACGACTATTGCAAAATTAGCAGCACAATTTGCGATGAAATATGGTGCAGATCAAGTCGCGTTAATTACAACTGATACTTATCGAATTGGTGCGCATGATCAATTAGCAACTTATGGAAAAATCATGGGCTGTGATGTTCGTGTTGCAAAAAATGCGGAGGAATTATCAACTATTTTATATCAATACAGAGAAAAGCGATTAGTACTGATTGATACGGCAGGGATGGGCCAGCGAGATGTCAGGCTAACCGAACAATTAGATACCTTAATGGAAAATAGCCGTGTAAATATTCGCAGTTATTTAGTTATTTCGGCTACAGCGCAACGGCGTGTTGTTCAAGAGGCAATTGATCATTTTAAACAGATCCCACTCACTGGATGTATTTTAACAAAAGTTGATGAAAGTATCGGACTGGGTGAAGCATTGAGTGTTACTATGCAACAAAAGCTGCCTATTTCATATATTACAACTGGTCAAAGAGTGCCAGAAGATATCGAAATAGCGACCAAGCAACGGCTGGTAGACGAGACAATTCAAGTGATGAGTCAAGTCCTAGAAGAAGAGCTGCAGAGCAATAATGCTTTTTCGTGTAACAATGAATTTAAAACTGTATAAATAACGAGAGCCCATTATGTTAGATCAAGCAAGCGGTTTAAGGAATATGACAAACAGTCAAGTTAAAGTAATTGCCGTGACTGGTGGTAAGGGTGGTGTTGGCAAAACTAATATTACGCTCAATATGGCTGTCTCGTTAGCAAAGCAAGGCAAACGCGTGTTAGTGCTTGATGCCGATTTAGGCTTGGCAAATGTAGATGTTTTGCTGGGAATACGTGTCACAAAAAATTTATCACATGTGCTATCTGGCGAGTGTACGCTTGATGAAGTGATTGTTAAAGGTCCATTCGGTGTGATGATTATTCCTGCAACATCGGGAACGCAGTCGATGGTTGAATTAACTGGAGTTGAGCATGCTGGGCTAATTCAAGCTTTTAGCAGCTTGCAAACTCCGATTGACTTTTTACTTATTGATACAGCTGCAGGGATCTCAGATATGGTATTGAGTTTTGCTCAAGCAGCACAAGATATTGTCATGGTTGTTTGTGATGAACCAACGTCTATCACAGATGCTTATGCGGTCATTAAATTATTAAGTAAAGATCATGGCGCATTTAAATTTAAAATTGTTGCTAATATGGTGAGAAGTTTAAAAGAGGGGAGTGATTTATTTACCAAATTGACGCGGGTTACCGATCGATTTTTAGATGTCTCACTTGAACTAATTGGTTGTATTCCCTTTGACACTAATGTCCGGCAAGCTGTGAAAAAGCAAAAATTGGTTATTGAAGAATTTCCTGACTCACCTGCTTCTATCGGGCTTGCTATGCTGGCAAAAAGGGCGATGAATTGGCCAATTCCTCAGCATCCAAGGGGAAATTTAGAGTTCTTTATTGAAAAATTACTCCATAAAAATGAAACGCAACATAATGAAGAGATGTGTTAAGTGCTTAAAGTACAAGGTTATTTTATTCATCCAACACAACTAATTGATCTTCATTCTGATCTTGTGAGAAAAATAGCATTTCATTTGCTTGCGCGTTTACCTGTATCGGTGGATGTCGATGATCTTATTCAGTCGGGAATGATTGGATTACTTGAATCAGCTAAAAAATATGATGCTACTAAAGGGGCGAGCTTTGAAACATTTGCGGGGATACGTATTCGTGGTGCGATGCTTGATGACTTACGCAAGGGTGATTGGGTTCCCCGTTCAGTGCATAAAAATAGTCGTATGATTAGTGCTGCTATCGCAATGATTGAAAAAAAGACAGGTGAAAATGCTTCAGCTAGTGAAATTGCAAGTGAGCTTGATATTAGCATCGATGACTATCAGCAGATGCTCCGCGATGTTAGTTGTGCAAAAATTATTCCTTTTGAAGATTTGGTGACCTCTGAGTCTGGGATGTGTAGTACTGATTCTAGCGAAGATGAGGTTTTTCACTCAGTAAGCGGCAATGAATTCTCATCAAAATTACTCGATATGATCAAAGAGCTGCCAGAGAAAGAAACCTTAGTATTATCGCTTTACTATGATGAAGAGCTTAATCTAAAAGAAATAGGCTCAGTGCTAGGAGTTAGTGAATCACGAGTTAGTCAAATTCACAGCCAAGCGTTGCATCGATTAAAAGCAAAAGCTGAAATGGTGTAAGAATTTTAAAGTGCAAAATCAGCAAGGGAAATTTTGTACAGCGGTTAGGCATCAAATTGGCCTACCGAATGATGATGTAAGCATTAAATTAAAGATTTTAAATTTTAAATGACTACTCTTGGCAGTATTTTCAATGCAAAAGTAACGGAGCGCAATGCGTCAGATTGATAAACTTATTTAGTGTGATGGTATTGATTTTTAAAAATTCAATGTAAAGTAATAAATACGAGATAATAGCTAATAACCGATATTTTTTTAGAAAGTATTTATTCATTTAAAAATAAATTTGTATTTTTTACACATGTTAGTAATATTTATTTTAAGGAAAAAGCATGTTTGCTTAGGGGAATGTTTTGGATAGAAATATAAAAGTGTTAATTGTTGATGATTTCTCAACAATGAGACGAATAATAAAGAACTTACTAAGAGATCTTGGCTTTACTAATACCTTTGAAGCGGATGATGGGAATAGTGCATTGCCTTTGCTCAAAGGTGGGGACTTTGAATTTGTGGTCACGGATTGGAATATGCCGATCATGCAAGGGATCGATTTATTAAAAGAAATAAGAAAAGATCCTAAATTAAAACACTTACCTGTTTTAATGGTCACGGCAGAAGCGAAACGTGAGCAAATTATTGAAGCAGCACAGGCAGGCGTTAATGGTTATATTGTCAAGCCTTTTACCGCCGGCACACTAAAAACAAAATTAGATAAAATTTTTGAGAGACTGGATTAGATAGCATAGCTATGGCTATGCAAATAAAATCATTGTTGACACC
This sequence comes from uncultured Psychromonas sp., assembly GCA_963682165.1. GTDB lineage: Bacteria > Pseudomonadota > Gammaproteobacteria > Enterobacterales > Psychromonadaceae > Psychromonas. The sequence goes on from OY821666.1 coordinate 1,695,884, forward strand.
AGAGCAAGCGAGATAACCTGTAGGATTAAAAAAAACCAAAAACAAAGTGGCTAATGAATTAATTAAAATGTTAATCGAACAAAAAACAATGAAAAAATAGTATTTAGAAAAGCGCGTGAATTAACGCGTGATGTACATGATGGATTGCGTGGTTTTTAAATAGATACGCACGAATTTGACTTAATGGTTCAATAAATACCAGTGTTGATTGAATGAGAGTATGGAATTGAAAATAAATTAGTGGATATTTTAACTGTTTGCCAACATCAAAAATAAGAACAATAAATGCACAGTTAAAGAGAACAAACGTATGGATATGGACGCTTAAGGACTGATTGTCAATGTAGTGATCATGTGGTAAATGATCAAAATGATGTTGATGATCTAATTTATAGCTGATTATTTTAAGGATATGGGAAATGACATTTGAAGTAGATGACGATATTCTCCAAGATTTTTTAGTTGAAGCGGGGGAGATTTTAGAACTTTTATCAGAACAACTTGTTGAACTTGAAAATAACCCGAGCGATACAGAGTTACTTAATGCTATTTTTCGAGGGTTTCATACGGTTAAAGGAGGGGCTGGATTTTTATCGTTAACTGACCTTGTTGAAACATGTCATGGTGCTGAAAATGTGTTTGATTGCTTGCGTCAAGGTGAGCGCAGTGTAGAAGCTGATCTAATGGACACTATTCTCGCATCGCTTGACATTATTAATGAACAATTTCTAGCAGTGCAAGATGGCACCGAAGCCATCGGAGCGCCTGCGAAAATTTTGGCGGAATTACATCGTTTAAGTAAGCCTGCGGGCCTTGATGCTGAAGGGGCAATTGCAGAAATTCCATCTGCTGGGCAGGATGAAGTTGCTCAAACTGAGCTTGATGAAAAACCTGCTCAAGTTAATGTCGATGGCGAGCAAACTGCGATTGCAGAAAATAATAATAATGCGAGTGACGAGATAAGTGATGATGAATTTGAATCATTATTAGATGAATTACACGGTGTAGGTCAGCATAATAGCACTGAAAAAGCGCTATCCAAAAATGATTCAAATGAAGATATTGGCGATGATGAGTTTGAAGCATTACTTGACGAATTACATGGAAAAGGCGCACATGCGTGCGTAGAAACGAAAAAATCTACAGTAGTGAGCGAGTCATCACCAGATGAAATTTCAGATGATGAGTTTGAATTATTGTTAGATGAATTGCATGGTGTAGGAAAAAGCGCGCAAAGCAAAAACAATGAATCTCCTGTGACACCTACCGTTGACGTTGCTAAAAAAGAAAAAACCAAATCTGATATCCAAGAGAAAGCTGTTGCTAAGCATGCTACCAGAGCTAAAGATACCAATGCACCTAAAAAATCATCTTCTAAAAAAGCGGAGTCAACAGTAAGAGTTGATACTGCAACGCTTGATGAAATTATGAACATGGTTGGTGAGCTGGTGTTAGTCCGAAATCGGTTGATGAGTTTAGAAACAGAGTCTGACAATGAACAAATTTCAAAAGCGGTGGCCAACCTTGATATCGTCACGGGTGATTTACAAGGTGCGGTAATGAAAACTCGCATGCAACCTATCAAAAAGGTATTTGGAAAATTTCCTCGTATAGTACGAGATTTATCAAGAACGCTTGGTAAAAATATTCGTTTAGATGTTGAAGGGGAAGACACCGATTTAGATAAAAATCTTGTTGAGGCATTAGCTGATCCTTTGGTGCATTTAGTAAGAAATTCGTTAGATCACGGAATTGAGATGCCTGACGTGCGCCTGCAACAAGGCAAAGAAAAAGAAGGTAGAGTGCTTTTATCCGCCTCACAAGAGGGTGATCACATTTTATTAGTTATTGAAGATGATGGCGCTGGCATGGATGCTGAGAAACTGAAAAACATTGCAATTGAGAAAGGAATTTTGGATCAAGAAGGGGCGAACAGAATGTCTGATACTGATGCTTTCTCTCTTATTTTTGCGCCAGGATTCTCAACTAAAGTTGAAATTTCTGATATTTCTGGTCGAGGCGTTGGCATGGATGTTGTTAAGACCGGTATTGCAAAATTAAATGGTACTATTTCAATTGATTCTGAATTGGGTAAAGGGACACGCTTGGAAATCAAAGTACCACTGACGTTAGCAATTTTACCGACGTTAATGATTGTTGTTGCAGAGCAAACGTTTGCTTTGCCGCTGACTAATGTGAATGAAATATTCCATTTAGATCTCAGCAAAACTAATATAGTAAATAATCAATTAACAGTCGTTATTCGCGATCAGGCGATTCCTTTATTCTATTTACGGGATTGGCTAGCGCCTTATGCTGCGAAGAAAGATAAAAGAAAGGGATTAGGAAATATTGTTATTGTCCAGCTAGGGATGAAACAAGTTGCTTTTGTTGTTGATGCATTGCTTGGTCAAGAAGAAGTCGTTATAAAGGCATTAGATAGCTTATTAACAGGTACTCCAGGGATGGCTGGTGCGACTATAACTAGTGATGGCAGTATTGCATTGATTTTAGACTTACCAAGTTTACTAAAACATTATGCATAAATTGATATAAATAGTAGGTACAAACATGGCTATAAAAGTGTTAGTAGTTGACGATTCTAGTTTTTTTCGGCGCAGAGTAAGTGAAATCATCAATGCGTCACCAGCGCTTGAAGTGATAGGTACTGCAAATAATGGGTCAGAAGCTGTGCAAATGGTTGCCAAAATCAAACCAGATATCGTGACGATGGATATTGAAATGCCAATAATGGATGGTATTACAGCAGTAAAAAAAATAATGGCTAGTACGCCGGTACCTATTTTAATGTTTTCGTCACTCACTCATAAAGGTGCAAAAGCAACACTTGATGCACTTGAAGCTGGTGCTGTAGATTTTTTGCCTAAAAAATTTGAAGATATAGCACGTAGTAAAGATGAAGCGACAAAATTACTGCAACAGCGGATCCAAAGTATTGCTTCTCGACGTATTTATCTCCCCAAGCGCGATGTTGCAGATGCGACGAGAGCACCATCAAAAACAAGCCCATCATCAAAAATAAATACCAATCCTGCCGCAAATGCGTCTCATGACATGAATATAGCGAGGCGATCCAAAATTGCGGATTTATCAATCAACAAAAAACAAGCAATCAATGTGAATGCGGCGTCTTCTACCAGAGTTAATGCGAAAAATGCAGCAGATCGTGGTGTCCCAGCAAGACGAGTAACATCGACTTTCAAATCATCAGGAAAGCAATATAGTGTGTTAGCCATTGGTACATCGACTGGTGGGCCTGTTGCCTTACAAACGCTATTAACAAAATTACCGCGAAATTTTAAATTACCAATTTTACTTATTCAGCATATGCCAGGCACGTTTACCAAGGCATTTGCAGCACGTTTAAATTCTATTTGTCAAATTAGTGTTAAAGAAGCCAGCGATGGTGATTTATTACAAGCTGGTTGTGCCTATTTAGCGCCTGGCGGACAACAGATGTTACTCGATGGTCGCCTTGGAAATGTACGCATAAAAATACATCCAGGAAGTGAAAAATTACATTATAAACCAAGCGTAGATTTAACGTTCGCCTCTCTCTCTAAAATGTATGGTAATAAAGTATTGGCAATTGTCTTAACTGGGATGGGATCAGATGGCAAAGATGGCGCGCGAATGCTCAAAGATCGAGGCTCTGTTATTTGGTCTCAAGATGAAAAAAGCTGTGTTGTTTACGGGATGCCAATGGCGGTTGATAGAGCAGGGTTATCAACTCAATCGATTGCGCTTGATGATATTGCTCAGTATATAAAAATAGAGTTAAAGCATGAATAAACTAAGTTTTGTCGGTGCTTTTATAATTTTATTTAGTATTGCATTTACACAAATGTATCATGGGTCATCTGTTGCTGCGTTGTTTGATTTGCCGGCGTTAGTGATTGTTTTAGGCGGTACTATTGGTGCTATTTTAATCCAAACATCTGCTAGACAGTTTTTTCATGCGCTATCCTTATTACCTTCGATTTTTTTATATTCTCACCTTTCACTCTCAGAGCAATCCAAGCGTTTGCATCAGTGGTCTGAGCAATCACGCAAAAAAGGGTTGTTAACTCTCGAAAAAGAAAATTTAGAAAAACTTGATCATTTTACACAAAAAAGTATTGCGATGTTGGTTGACGGCTGTGATAAATATGCATTACAAGACATTCTGCAACAAGATATCGAGTTAGAGTGTGAGCACAATGAGCGCAGCGCACAAATTTACGAGTCTATGGGGGGGTATAGTCCGACAATTGGGATTATTGGTGCTGTTTTAGGACTAATTCAGGCAATGAACTATTTAGACAAACCAGATCAACTCGGAGCTGGTATTGCAGTCGCTTTTCTCGCGACTATTTATGGAGTAGGTTTTGCTAATTTTTTATTTTTGCCTATCGCCAATAAAATTCGGTTGCATTATCAATATGTTGCCTTGTATCGAGAAATGACTTTAGTCGGTATCCTTGCTATTTTAAAAGGCGAGAACAGTTTGTTATTAGAAAGGCGTTTACAAAATTATATTGATAAGGCTTCTTATTAATGCGATTTCGTCCCCGAAGTCGTATGCAGATGCATAAGGGCAATGATTTGCTTCGTTGGACTGTTTCATTTGCAGATTTCATGACATTAATGTTTGCTGTTTTTGTGGTTTTATATGCCGTTGCCGCGAATAATGATGATCGTTATAAAGCGGTATTAGAAGGCATTAAAAATGGTACTAAACTGCTAAATAAACAACTTTTCTCATCAAATAATGACGGTATATTAACACATAACAGTAATAATATTTTTGATAAAATGGGACCTGCATTATTCTCTGATAATGACGCTGGATATCCTTTTGCTCAACAATCGTTAAATAATATTGCAAAATCAGGCGGAGAATTAAACGCACTAAAAACTTCGCTTGAAGATACCTTTAGTAGTGAGATAAGTAATAAACAAATTAAATTGGATGTTGATGGAGACTGGCTTACTATTGAACTGGGTGACGGGATCCTTTTTGCTAGTGGAAGCCACACCTTGCTAAAAAGATCGCAAATACAACTTGATAAGCTTGCTAAAATATTAAAACCGCTTAAGAATAGACTAAGAGTGCGAGGCTATACTGATAGCACAATTTTTGCAGATGAAATATATTTTTCGAATTGGGAGCTTTCGGGAGCACGTGCATTTAGTGTTGTGCATGCGTTAGAAAAACGTGGTATCCCTGGGCGAAGAATGGTGGTGGAAGCTTATGGTGAATATGGGCCCATTATAAATAACATCGGTAATGTTGATAAAAGAAAAAGCAGGCGAGTCGTCATTGCTATCTCAAAGGATGTGTTTGCCGTCGATAAGAATGATAAAACCAGTCTGCCACATGAGCGAGAAGATAGTGAAAATATGCATGAACTCCGTCCTTCGCCAAATCAATTAATCATTACCACAAGGCAGGAATAAACGTGTTGGTCTGGATCATTACCAATCAAAAAGGTGGGGCAGGAAAAACAGCCCCGTGATTTTACTTGCAAAAGTGTGGGTTTAGCAGGCTTACTTGGAGATTTACCCGCCAAAACACATCATCTAAAATAGATGGTTATAGTCCAGCGCAGTGGCTGCACAAAGATAATATAAAGCAAAGTATATTATTTTACAAAATACGCACTGGATATCGCTTGCGACAATTTAATGGAGCACAAATAATCACCAGCCCCAAATTAAGTGGCGTAAATAAGAGGATCTAGATCATGGATCCTGAGAATTTAATGCGATTAAATTAAAAAATTTAGCAAAATAAAATTTACTTACTACTATAACAAGATTAGCATTAATGAAAGAGTAATATCAATGATAGTCGTTATCATTCAAAATGTTTTATTGAGTACTAGCGTCGATATCAAGATAATGTGCAACATAATGATCGCAGCTTCGTTGCAAGTGGTAAGAAACAAGTGATCATTTAGGCAATTAAACAGGGCAATATATGACCGATGAAAAATTAGTAAAAAGCAAATCCAATCAAGAAGATGAGATATTGCAACGGGTGACGTTCCAATTGGAAAATGAAACCTACGGTATTAATGTAATGCAAGTACAAGAAATTTTGCGTTATAGTGACATTGCGCCTGTGCCAGGCTCGCCTGATTATGTGCTTGGAATCATTAATTTACGCGGCAATGTTGTCACCGTTATTGATACGCGGTCTCGTTTTGGGTTAATGCCAAGTGAAATAACGGATAATAGCCGTATTGTTATTATTGAAGCAGAAAAACAAGTTATTGGCATTTTAGTTGATAGTGTGGCGGAAGTTGTTTATTTGAAAAAATCAGATATGGAAGCGGCACCTCATGTTGGTACAGAAGAAACCTCGCAATATATTCAAGGAGTAACAAACCGCGAAGATGGTTTGCTTATTCTGGTTGATTTAGATAAATTATTGAGTGAGGATGAATGGGATGAGGTAGGGTTATTATAATGTATTTGATCTTATTGCCTTGGGGAATTTTACTTGTTGCAATTATCCTTTTTGGCATATGTCTTTTTCTTATTAATAAGCAAAAAAGACAAATAGAGGAGCTTGAAAATATGCTTCAGTCATTGCTTGCAAGTAATATCGAGTTTAAAAAAGAGCTTTGTGAAATTCATTCTGGCGCTGTCGGTATGGGTAAAAAGATGCTTAAACTTGATAGTGTAATCCAATCAACACAAGAAAATCAGTTCAATTTAGCAGCTCAAACACCTGAAAATAGACTTTATAGTCGAGCAACTAAAATGGTTGAGCTCGGAGCCACTCTTGAGGAAGTTATGATAGAATGCGAATTGCCAAAAGCGGAAGCTGAATTATTAATGAATTTACATACCAAAATGAGTTCTTAACTAACTTTTCCTCAAGGTTTTTCAAATCGTGATGGCTGTGTCTATCATGATCCAACATATTTCAAACAATAAGAGTGAGACTTGTATGCAAGGTATGTCTTTAAATGCATACGCGACTCAGTTATCATGTTGCTAGATAAACAACTTTTTGTTAAATTTTTGTTGGCTTTACTTTTTAGTACACGCCTTATTATCTCCATTGACCATTAATGCAGAGTAACGAGTAATATGTATCAACTACCAGAAATAAATCTATGTAATAAAGTAAGTCCACAGGAGTGGCAAACACGATTAGAACTTGCAGCTTGCTATCGATTATTGAAACTGCAGGGGTGGGATGATTTAATACATTCGCATATCTCAGCTAGAATTCCCCAATCAGATCATTACCTGATTAATCCTTTTGGTTTAACTTTCGCGGAAATAACAGCATCTAACCTAGTAAAAATAGATATAAATGGTCATATTATAGATAAAGACTGTCCATTTGAAATAAATCCAGCAGGCTTTACTATTCATAGTGCAGTGCATGAAGTAAGACATAGTGATCAATGTGCTTTGCATGTTCATACGAATGAAACAATTGCTGTTGCTTCACTTGAAGACGGGTTATTGCCTTTAAGTCAATACTCAATGTTTGCATTAGCGTCAATGAGTTACCATGACTACGAAGGCTTGGCGGTAAATCATGAAGAAAAACTAAGGCTTCAACATGATCTAGGCAATGCTAATTTTATGCTTTTACGTAACCATGGCGCGTTAACCATGGGAAAAACTATTGGCGATGCTTTTATGCATATGTATGATTTAGTTCGCGCTTGCCAAGTTCAATTACAAGTGATGTCTACGGGAATGAAGCCTATTTATATTGAGCAAAGGATTGTTGATGACATTAAGAGACAGGCTAATATTGTTCACAGTGGTTTGACAGGTGGCGAAAAAGTTTGGCCTGCCATGATGAGAAGAGTACAGCGAGAATGCCCAGGATTTGCAAAATAATCTTTTAAGATCACGGCACCTATGCTACTGCAAAATGCTTTGATAACTTTGCATTTGCATAGTAACTTTGCTAAAAATAAACACATTTAATTAAAAGCATTTAAATGAGTAGGCTATCAATAGCTGTTTCGTATGCCCCCTTCCTTTAAAAAGATAGAAGATAAAAATGAAAGTAACTCACGTAGAAATATTCGATATTGATTGCCCCAACAGATTAGCTTGGCATCCTGTTTTCATTCGAGTTCATACCGATGAAGGTATTACTGGTGTGGGTGAAGCAGGCTTAGCATACGATTGGGGACATAGTGCAGCCGCTGCAATGATTAAAGAAATTACCCAAGCGGTACTTATTGGTTTTAACCCCTTTAATACTGAGTTGTTATGGTCAAAAATGTTGCGTGAAAGTTTTTGGGGTCTCGGTGGTGGGCCTGTTTTATATTCAGCAATGAGCGCTATTGATACCGCGCTTTGGGATATAAAAGCAAAAGCCCTTGGAGTTCCCGTGTATCAATTATTAGGTGGAAAAGTAAATACAAAATTGCGTACTTACGCAAGCCAATTACAATTTGATTGGGATAGCGAAATTAATAAATTAATTGAGCCAGAAGAGTACGCGGACGCTGCTTTAAAAGCGGTAAGCGAAGGGTATGACGCAGTGAAGGTTGATCCTATTGTTTATAATAAAGACGGTAGCTCTTCTTTTGACCGAACAAAACTCTTTACCAATGCACAAATGACGTTGTTTGGCGATAGACTCCACGCAATAAGAGATGCAGTGGGTAAAGAGGTTGATATTATCTTTGAGTCTCATTCTTTAATGGGCGCAGCATCGGCTATTCAAATGGGGCGTATTGTACAAGAAGTTGGTTGTATGATGTATGAAGAGCCAGTGAATTATTTAAACAGTGCGGTGCATAAAAAAGTTTCGAATAACGTCAATGTTCCTATTGCTGGCGGTGAACGTTTATATCACCGTTGGGATGTTCGTCCTTATTTTGAAGATCAAAGTATTGATGTATTACAACCTGACGTTGGCTTATGTGGTGGATTTACTGAAGCTAAAAAGGTATGTGATTATGCCGATGTATATGATGTTCGTATTCAAGCGCATGTTTGTGGTGGCCCTGTTGCAACCGCTGCTTCTTTGCATTTAGAAACAGCCATTCCTAATTTCTTAATTCATGAGCATCACACGTATGCTATTAAAGAGTGGAATAGAGAGTTGTGTTTGCAAGATCCGCAACCGATTAATGGTTTTTTTGAGGTGAGTGAAGAGCCAGGATTAGGTATTGAACTAAATGATGAAGTGGTTAAACGCTCGCCTCATATTGTGGTTAAGTAACCTGAATTATGGATAAGTAACAGTTTTTAAGTCTGCTATTGTTTTACCTATCTGTGTTAAATTGACTTATAATAGCGAGCTATTGTAAGTTAATTTGTCTGGATAATGACACAAATTTCAGAACTGGGTATATACCTGCTATACCTGCTATGCCTACTATACCTGCTATACCTGCTATACCTGCTATACCTGCTATACCTGCTATACCTGCTATACCTGTACCTGCTATACCTGCTATACCTGCTATACCTGCTATACCTGCTATACCTGCTATACCTGCTATACCAGTGACCTATTAAGATCTAAACCAAGTGAGTGGTGATACTGAAAAGCGCTCAGAAGAAAGCTTACCGTCTAACTGGTTAAATTAAAACTTTCCATTGGCATATATTTACTTGGAAGCTCTCTTTACCATGAGGAGGTGACAAGTAACGATCCTTTTAGTCATCAAGCTTTACGCCAGATCTTTAAACGAGCAGTTAAAATTTGTATATCTTAAAAGCATTGTCATGGCACAGGGCTTTTTTTTGCGATGTTGAAAGCGCTTTAAACACTGTTAAATTTAACAATGTTTGCCAATAATCTTGATAAGAATCCTTGCTAAATAAGCACAATGGGAAATTACTCGCAAGCATCACACGCTGGTCTCCAAAAGCCGCTATACATTGAGCTAATACGTGATTAAGCCACTGCTCAGTGTATTGTCTGTTGGTCATTTCTGCACCTGAAAATTTCAAAAAAACATTTGGATAGCCAGCGAGCATTTTTAAATTGTCCTGCCACTCTCGCCATGCGGTTTGCTTTGCGTTCTCTGGTGGCAGTCCTGCATGATTAATAATGAAGCGAATGTTGTGGTTCACTTTTATAAGCTCACTTAATGTATTTATTCCGGCGCGAATGCTTTGACGTGTCTTTGTGTTATCGTTTGTTTGAGGATCATAAAAAGCGATTTGTACCTCAAAGATAAGTTTAGCGTTATGCAATGTTTGCATGTTGTAACTGACGTTATCGCTTGATAATATATCTAGAGCTTGTTCATCTAATATATGTCTTACACCAACAAAAGATTTAAATTTTAGGCAATTATTTAAATGCTTAGTAAATACCGCTGGCGCTAGTGATAACATTAATAGAGCTATCGTACGCATTGACGGAGAGTGCTTACCATCTACATTTTTTAATGGTGCATTTGCTTGTTCTAAATATTTTAATTCTAGCCAAGGATTTGCATTATTAAAGCCCGCTTCTATATGCACAAAACCACTTAAAAAAATTGTTTCATTAAGGTGAAGATCTTTTTGAGTAAAGTCTTTATTAATGTGGCTTTTATCTGGCCAAAAAGGAGGTTTTTCAGTTTTTAACCAATGATAATCACCTTGGGATAAATTAAATAAATGCAGATGGGTATCGATTATATTTATTGTTTTTTTGAGCATAAAGCACTTCACAATTGAGTATTAAAGTGAGTAATTATACATTGAGAGGGTAAATATTTGCTAAACTGGCGCATTATTATTCCCATTCGCGCATTATTATTGAGCAGTGTAGCCACCATCGATCACTTGCAGGCTACCAGTAATAAAACTTGCTTTACTTGACGCTAAAAATAACACAAGCTCAGCGACTTCTTCAGGTTTCCCTAAGCGTTTTAACGGTTGTAAGTTTTCTTCTTGTTGATGAATTTGCGCTTTATCAGCCCCAGATTTTTGGCAATAATTATCGATTGCTTTATGATATAAAGGTGTTTCTATTGTGCCAGGGCACACTGCATTGGCTCTAATGTTATATGGTGCGTAATCGAGTGCAGTTGTTTTCGCCATAGAGGCAAGGGCGGTTTTGCTTAAGTTATAAGCAAATGAATTAGTTTTAGCGATCAGCGCTTGATCAGAAGACATCAATATAATTGCCCCATTTTTATGATGTTTCATATGTGGTAAAACCGCTTTTATGGATGCAAAAGCACCTTTTACATTAATATTAAAGACGTTATCTAAATCATCTTCTGATGTATTTTCTATATTTGCTGAAAAATGAATCCCAGCATTTGACACTAGAACATTAATAGCATGGTGTTTAGCGATACCATCGATGATTTTTTTAACTTCTGCGATATCAGTTACATCACACTGATGAAAGGTGCCGATGGTTGATGGTGTTAAATCTAAATTAAAAACAAGATAGTTATTCTGTTCAAATAACTTAGCGATGCTTAAGCCTATGCCTGAACTGCCACCGGTAATAATGCAAATTTCTTTCATGTTTTTCTCTTTACATATTTTGCTGTAATAATTTATAATCATACTCGTAATATCAATACGAATAAATATATGATCATTATGAAGTGGTTATCCCCATGTGTTTTAAAATGAAACGTCAGATCGGCAATTTGTGCACTTGTCTGCGTTAAATTGTCTTTATAATTACAAAAATTTCAGTACTGGGTATTAATACCTGCGATACTGATTAATCATCCCATAGTGACTTAAAATAAACCTATTCTATCATGGGCATTTTGTGCCATTATAAAATTTGAAGCATTAACGTATTGAATTTATACATTAATATTTGCATACAATATTAATGTATGAGCATAAAGAGAACAACTATACTATACCCATGCTATATAGAAATGCAATATAAGCAAGGCAATTGGCAGCTATTTGGAGCTTAAAATTGCCTACTGATAATAAACGCAGTTAATAACTTACCATCCCATCAAAATAAAGACTTTAATGCTTAATTAGTTATCCTCTATTGAGATTTTATAACAATGCAAACTTAAACAAGGGCCGACCGTTGGGGTGAAATTAGGCTTTTATATAACAGTAAGTCTGCCTTACTTATGTGAGGTTATAAATTTGTTTGTTTAAAGTTGAGTTGGAAAATAATTTATGCTAATGTTAATTTTCGTTGCGCATAAGAATTCTGCTTGGGATGTGTTGATTTATTAATCAGGGATGAGTTGATTTATTAAAACCGAAACCGAGGATCGGCATGGTAATAATAATAATAATACAGCAAGAAGGATAAAATCAATAAAAACCTTACTATTATATACCCAAGTACCCTCAGAGTAAAAATCCATCATGTAATATTGTGAACAAACCACCTATATAAGAAGCTTAAATATAAGTGCATATGTGTCAATAATTTTATAATAATTAATTTATGGAGATAAATATAATGATGACTTCGGAGATGTCCTCGTTGAGTGTTTGGTTACGCAATACTAGTATTCGTTTTTCGGTGAGAGGTGCAAAACTTCGAGCGATAGACTCTGCAATACAACGCCATGAGATGGCTAGTAGAGTACACATGCAAAAAACAAAATGCTGGGGGGTAGCTCCTGAACCTCAAAATTCATTTAAGACTAATGAAGACATCGCGATGGCACTAACGGCCTGGAAAAAAGCGCAAGGATCTGGTGAAGAGTGGAAAGTCCACCCTCGAAATAAAACTGGTGAGATCACCAAGCTTAACGTAAATATGGGGCGTGAGAGGATCCTCCCTGAAAAAGGCTACGAAGCCGCTTTAATACATGCTCGGCTTGGAATTATCTATCTTTTTTCGCGCTTAAATGTCAATGGATCAATAGCGAGGATGCTTATATTACCTGCCATCTCAATTGCTTCGGATATATTCAGTCCAGTTTCTCCAAACGGCAATAATATGTTTGCTAATGTGGCGAACAACAGTACTGGTATTGTGAGTACGGATGTAATGCATGGTATTAGGTTTGTAGGTGAGCCCTTAATAGAAGCTGGGAGCGCAATTGAGGGGGGTATTATACATGCGAATGCAACAAACGTGCAATCAACCAAACTATTTAGGCAAATGGTTGACTGGCTGACAAATTTTGCTCGTAAATTAGCACAAAATCTAAAAGAGCTTTTTTATCGACAAGAAATGAGGGATGGGCCACATGTAATACAAATATCGATGCTATTAACAACAGTAAAAGCAGCAATTACGATGGGAGCAATTACACTGTGTCAAAGCATTGCAGGATTTGCGACAGACGGTACTAGGCTTATACGACATCTTACTCGTATTGCAGATGTCGCAGTGGATGGCATTCGAAGTTGGTGGCGCTCGCGGAGCGTGAGTATACTCAACGGTCATCCAACAATTATATGCGATACACTCAAAGCACATATGGCTGGTGAGTTTAAAAAAGGGATATACAACGTACTGAAGGCTTCTGCAGGAATAGCAATCCAGGTAGTACTTCCAGGATTAGGGAGTGTAATAAGAGCGCTTAGTAATATTATTATTAGCGTCCTTGAAACTATTTATAACATGATGGAACATAGCATAGTAGTAAAGAACATACGCGGTATTATTAATCAATGTCAGTATTTATGGAAAGCATATAAAAAAAATGAAGAGCTGAGCAGAAGTAAAAAAGAAGCATTGTTTCATGAAGACAGTAAGCGGTTTGCAACATGGTACCGTGAAATAGCGCGAACCGCACCAGAACTCATCGCCCTGACATTAAATTCTGGTATTTGTGGCGACAAAATGCATTTTCTTCATGTATTTGATTATGAGCAGGGGACGGCTATCAGGCAAAATAAATTTGATCAAGGTGTCAAATATCTTGACTCACTAAAAGATTACAGTGCCAATTTGCTTCGTACAAGCGATTATAGGTTTACTTCAGATCATGCGGATGTAGCAGGTTATATCACTATTGCCAAAAAATTCGATTCGAATCAAGAGAATAAGGTTTGGAAGTTTGTGAAAAAAGCTGCTGAGGTATAGGCATTCCTTTATGCGTTAACTATTGAATCAGATCAATCACACTGAGCACTCTCATTGAACATACTATAATGTCACAAGGAATTTAAACGATAAAATTAACATGTTTATTCCTATTTAAGATAATATAACTGTTATTATTCAAAATGCTTCACTGAGCTCGACGCTCGAAGAGCAAATCAAGCCGCAACCAATGTAATGGTGACGCCGCATCGAATGTTGTCACACTGAGTTGGTTTTTTAGCTAACGTCAGTAGTGAGCGCATTAAAGATAGGAAGTGACTTTTTACTGAAGCTAATAATAAATAGCCAGAAGTTTATGATAACGGTATAATAACCAGATGCTAGACGGAAAGTTTATTCTCTTGCGTTACCTTTCTCTTAATTTGCAACGGAGTCGCATGAAATTATCACTAATCGCTGCTGTTTCTGAAAATGGCATCATTGGCTCAGGAATGGATATTCCTTGGTCAGTTAAGGGTGAACAACTGTTATTTAAAGCGATGACATTCAATCAGTGGCTTATAGTTGGTAGAAAAACATTTGTGGCCATGGGAAAACTTCCAAATAGAAGATATGCCGTTATTACTCGTGCTAATATCATTTCAGATGATAAAGATGTTATGTATTTTTCTTCAATAGATCACGCATTGTCATCTTTAGCATCGTTAACAGATCATGCCTTTGTATCTGGCGGAGGTGAAATATACAAGGCGCTTATAAATAAAGTGGACACTTTACATATTTCTACGGTTTGTACTGAAATTGAAGGAGATATATATTTCCCTTCAATCCCAGCAAATTACCAAAAGGTATTTGAACAAAGTTTTAGGTCAAATATCGATTATGTCTATAGAATTTGGCAAAATGGCGAACAAAAATGGTAACTGGCAGACATGAAAATACTTGTATTTTATTTTTTTGCGCCATACTAATTTCTCCTTGGACTGCTCCGCTCTAGCAAGTGGTAACAATATAGTTAGTTAAAATATTTACGGTGAAAACAGGTAACTGTATTTTCTCCAGTTTGCTCTATATCCAGAATAAATAACCTTTAGGTATTATACTATCTGTGACACTTGCTTTGTCGCTATTTGTACCAAAGTTATGCCTTTAATTGGCCCAACTTTTTCTTCTGCTTTACAATAGTGTATTTGTTCCTAGACCTTAACTTTAGGTATATAATTACCATTAGTAATAATATTGGAGCTATTGTGGCCAATTCAGCAGTTACGTGTGAAGCTGTTTGCCATCCACCAGATTGAGACTCAAGGCCAGCTTGTGTTTCAGACATCTGCTTTTTAAGTTCGTATCTACTTTGCTTCTTAAGTACACGGGCTTCATTATCAAGATAATTTAAAGCTTTTGTATCTTCCTCAGCAAACAAGTTTCTGTATGATTTTGTCTTTATATCTATATTATGTTCATCTCAGCCTTGTTTGACTTAGCTAAACTGGTCTCTAACGATGTTTGCAGCGTTAGAGAACATAGTAGCCTACATTATCAATAAAACCCTGTTCTTGTACTGGTGCATCTTCTTGTGATGCTGCCTGTGTAGCGTCTTCCTGTGGTGCTCCTTCTTTTGGAATACTTGCATTAAGTTGAGCAAGGATTTTAGGGTCGGTGATTTCACCATAGATCCAAGATGGTATTGTGTTTGTCTTTGTTTCTAGTAGTTCCGATTACCTTTAGCATTAGGCGATGCCTTGCATGGGAATGCTTGAGCTAATGCAAGTAAGGCTTGCATTCTTGCGCTGTCATGTAGTTTTTCAGGATTGTCTTCTAGGTATTTGACGACAATTCGAACCTGCTGACCTGCTGACCTGCTGACCTGCTGACCTGCTGACCTGCTGACCTGCTGACCTGCTGACCTGCTGACCTGCTGAGATACCACCTGTTGGAGAACAGAAAAACCTAAATTCAGGCCTGATACCAAACACCAGCGGTATACCATCAAGTATGCCTGTAATGTAACCAATACAATGAACTTTGCGTAGGATCTCTTTCGTTGTGGCAGTAGATGTGGTGGGTTTACATGCTCATAATAGTTCTTGCGCTTTTTTGTAAGCTAAAGCATTAGAGTGAATTAATAGCAAACATAAAAATAAGATAATTTTATTCATACATTGTCTCCTAGTGTGCATAACGCGCAGCAGGTCTGCCCCTTGCACTAAGGGGCGAAGTTATAAACTTTCGATTTATAATGATTTATCTTAAATTTGCTGTCGCGTATTTGCGGACAATTTGCCTTGTTGATTTTGTAGCTTCAGTTCACATGGGTATAAACCTTGCCGAGTGAAGGATAAAAACAAGGTTATACATTGTACGCTTTTTTTTTAAGGTTATATATTGTACGCTTTTTTTCATTATTTAAACTTAAATTAATAGGTAAATTGAGAGATCAATCTTTTTTTTAAACAAGAATTTTGAGGACTAAATTTAAAATGTCGCGTGTCGAAGATTATACACAAAGCCTGAGATCTAGTTGCCATCTATACTAGGAAAGGTTATCCACTTTTTCTGTGGATAACTTTGTGGGTAAAATATTATAAGTTGATGCGAAGCCGATGGTTGTTAATGTGTTATTAAATCAAACGAAAATAAGTCACAAAAAAATAACTTTAAAAACAACAACTTAAACATGTCAAGCAAAAAAAATAGACAGTGATTTATTTTTAAGCTAAATAAATACTTTAATTTTTTCTTCATTTTTTTCCTGTGTATTATTGTTGATTAAAGTTAATACTTTTTTGCTAAAGTTTTTGGCAAAAGAGATTTTAAATACAAATTAAATACTCAAGTTGCAATGGCTTATTTTTAAACAATTTTTTAACAAACATACTTAATTCAGGTGTTAATATTTTGTAGCTTAATCTACCTGAAAATGTTCATATTTTGCGCAAGAAAATGTTGTTTATATTAAACTTGCATGTGAACTGCTTACTGAAGAATTTTTAGGTAGCATGGGTATATACATACCAATAACGTGTAGGCATTGAAATTCAAATTTCATTGCGATAAAAGACAAGCTGTGTTGCAGTCGATGCGCTTTCAACAAAGTAATAGCCTGCTACATCAAACGCTTTTAACTGTTCAATGTCTTTTATTTCATTTTGCATAATATATCGCGCCATTAGCCCGCGTGCTTTTTTGGCATAAAAGCTGATGATCTTGTACTTGCCATTTTTTTGATCTTTAAAAATAGGGGTAATAATTTTAGCGTTGAGTGTTTTTTGATTAACCGATTTAAAATACTCATTTGATGCGAGATTAATTAATAGCTTTGCATCTTGTTCTTTTAATGTTTTATTAAGCGTCACTGTGATGATTTCACCCCAAAATTGGTATAAATTTGTGCCGCGTTCATTCTCAAGCCGAGTTCCCATTTCTAATCGATAAGCTTGCATTAAGTCCAGCGGTTTTAACACGCCATATAAACCAGATAAAATCCTTAAATGAGTCTGCGCATAATCCAATGCTTTTTTAGGCAAACTGGTAACGGCAAATCCAGTATAAACATCACCTTGGAACGCAAAAATTGACTGTTTGGCATTGTTAAGTGTAAAAGGTTGAGACCACTGTGAAAACCGAGCGACATTAAGCCCTGCTATTTTATCGCTTACTTTCATTAATGAAGCAATGTCTTGCATTGATAGTTGCTGGCAGTGCTTAATAAGTAACTTACTCTCGTCAAGTAACTCGCTTTGCGTGAATTGAGTTGTAGTTGGGGAACTTTCAAAATTAAGGGTTTTAGCCGGGGAAATTACAACAAGCATTTGACTTCCTTTTATTTTTTATTAAGTGTCTAATGTAACATTTTCTAGACCACTGGTGCCTAAAGTTTCAGTTTTTTTTGTAGAGTGCAGTTTTATCATTAAGCGAATGTCATTCATTGAATCGGCGTGTGCTAATGCTTCGTCGTGCCCTATTGTGCCTTGTTCGTATAAGTCAAATAAAGCTTGATCAAATGTTTGCATGCCATGCTCAGTAGACTGCTTTATAATTTCTTTTAATGATTCTAATTTACCTTTTTGAATAGCATCGGCCATCCTTGGGGTATTGTAGAGAATTTCGAATGCAGCTATGCGGCCTTTTCCATCGGCTTTGGGTATCAACTGTTGAGCAACTATGGCTTTTAAATTAACTGCTAAATCAAACAAAAATTGACGATGTCTATCTTCAGGCACTAAGTGTAAAATACGATCTATCGCTTGGTTTGCATTATTTGCATGCAATGTCGCTAAACAAAGGTGGCCAGTTTCAGCAAAGGTTATCGCAAACTCCATGGTAGCCCTGTCGCGCACTTCTCCTATCAAAATAACATCAGGCGCTTGTCGTAAGGCGTTTTTCAGTGCAACTTCATAAGATTGGGTATCTATGCCAACTTCACGTTGAGTAATGACCGACTTACCATGGCAATGTACATATTCAATTGGATCTTCAATGGTTAATATATGTCCGCACTGATGCTGATTTCTATATCCAATCATGGCGGCTTGTGTGGTTGATTTACCAGAGCCTGTTGCCCCAACAAAAAGAATTAACCCGCGTTTCACTAGACATGTTTTCTTTAATTGCTCAGGAAGATATAAATCATCAAATGTAGGAATAATGCTTTCAATACGCCTTGCAACCATGGCTGGCTCCTCTTTTTGCATATAAGCACTTATTCTAAAACGGCCTATTTCATTATTTTGAAGTGCAAAATTAGCTTCATTACTTTTTCTAAAGTCAGCAAAACGAGCGTCTCCCATTGTGGTTTTTAATATCGCAAAGACTTGCTCGCTGGTTAAAACTTGCGAAGTCAATGTGTCTAATTGGCCATTAATTTTAACTGTTGGAGGTAGTCCAACAGAAATATAAAGATCTGACGCTTTTACATCAAATACTTTTTTCAATAATTTATCGAGCATAAATTAATTCCTTAAAATGTTTTCGGATCGGCAGCTTTTTTCTTTGCATCTTGCTCAGTTACCATGCCTTGATCAACCAAAATGCGTAAATTTTGATCTAATGTTTGCATACCATGTATCATGCCAGTTTGTATTGCAGAATACATTTGAGCAACTTTATCTTCACGAATGAGGTTTCGAATAGCAGGGATGCCCATCATTATTTCATGTGCGGCAACACGCCCTCCGCCTATTTTTTTGAGTAAAGTTTGAGAAATAACCGCCTGTAATGATTCTGAGAGCATAGAGCGCACCATATCTTTTTCAGAGGCTGGAAATACATCAATTACACGGTTAATGGTTTTAGCAGCAGAGGTAGTGTGTAAAGTTCCAAATACTAAATGGCCTGTTTCAGCCGCAGTTAATGCTAAGCGAATTGTTTCTAAATCACGTAATTCACCAACCAAAATAACGTCAGGATCTTCACGAAGTGCACTGCGAAGTGCATTGTCAAAACTTAATGTATCTTTATAAACTTCGCGTTGATTAATTAGTGATTTTTTACTTTCGTGCACGAATTCAATCGGATCTTCAATGGTTAGAATATGTTCATTGCGCGTGCTATTAATGTAATCAATCATCGCTGCAAGTGTTGTTGACTTGCCAGATCCTGTTGGACCTGTGACTAACACTAAGCCCCTCGGAAATTCAGAAATTGTTTTAAAAATATCTGGAGCATTTAAATTTTCAAGTGACAAAACGGTACTAGGAATGGTACGAAATACAGCACCTGCCCCTCGTTTTTGATTAAATGCATTAATACGAAAGCGTGCCATTCCAGGAATTTCAAATGAAAAATCGGTTTCTAATTTTTCTTCAAAGTCTTTGCGCTGTTTATCATTCATTATGTCATATATTAGACTATGCACCTCTTTATGCTCTAAAGCGGGTATATTTATCTTGCGAACGTCACCATCTACTCGAATCATTGGTGAAATACCCGCTGAAAGGTGTAGATCTGATGCATTATGCTTTATACTGAACTCTAATAACTCCGTAATATCCATAACTTTAGCCTTGTTGATTATGACGAATAAAATATCTAAGCAAATAATAGACGTTAAACAAAGAATAGCTCATGCGACTAAAAATGCAGGTCGAATAAATAATTCAGTTCAACTGCTTAGTGTAAGTAAAACTAAACCTGTAGCCGACATTAAGCAAGCTTATAAATCTGGATTACGTCAATTTGGCGAAAATTATGTGCAAGAAAGCATTGAAAAAATAAAAGAGCTCCGATTAGATGATGGGTTTTTTAGTGATATCGTTTGGCATTTTATCGGGTCACTTCAATCAAATAAAACACGACTTGTTGCTACGCATTTTGATTGGGTGCAAAGTGTCGAGAACATTAAAATTGCCCGTCGTTTAAATGATCAGCGCCCGCAAACACTAAAGCCATTAAACATTTGCTTGCAAGTTAATGTCAGTGAAGAGCAAACTAAATCAGGCGCTAGTTTATCTCAAATTATTGAACTTGCATCACAAATTAGTAGTCTGCCGAATATCATCTTACGTGGTATCATGGCAATCCCTAAAAATACAGATAATTTGATGGAGCTCGAGGAGCAATTCAATCTCATGCACGCTCTTTTTACGACATTAAAAGAAACATACTCTAATGTTGATACACTTTCTATGGGCATGAGCCGTGATTTATACACTGCGATTAAATGCGGCAGTACAATGGTAAGAATTGGTACTGATATTTTTGGGTCAAGAAATTAACAATCTCCATTACATTTAAGTTTATGATTAAATATTATACTCATGCTCCAGAATATGATTTAGCAGGTGTTAGCTCGGGCATAATCAAATGATGGAGCAATTTTATGCATTCCATCCGCAGTCAATTTGCTTTGCACGTTGGAGCGTTAACTAGGTTTTTATATGAAAGGAAGCAGCCTTGCGCTCAACATTCGATGCGCACGTCCCTATTATCTTATGTTGCGCCTTACTCTGATTATCGAGTTCGTGCAGACGTTGCATTTTGAAGTAGCATGGGTATATACAGGAAAAATGAATCAATTTGCGAGGAAGGTTACTGGCTTTGCAGCGATTAACTCGGTTGATCATCTGGCGGGATAATTAACGTCCTATTTTAAAAACATCCAACAAATAAGTTGCTTATTCTATCTGGTAAGAATGAGTACCTATTTATTGTCATTAGCACAGGTACAGAAATATGCAGCATAAAAAAATAGCTTTTATTGGCGCAGGCAATATGGCATCAAGCATTATTCATGGTATGGTGAAAGGTGGTTATATGGCTGATTGTATTTTGGCCAGCGCCCCGAGTCTTAACCACACGCAAAAATTAGCAGATATGCTAGCGATAAAAACAAGCCAGTATAATCAACAAGCCGTGAATTGGGCTGATGTTATTGTTTTAGCGGTTAAACCTCAAATAATGGCAGAAGTTTGCCAAACAATGATTGCTGAGGGAGCTAATTTTGAAAATAAACTGGTTATTTCAACTGCCGCAGGAGTTTGTGTTGATCGCCTAGCATCGTTATTAGGTAATGTGGCGATTATTCGTACTATGCCAAATACACCAGCTTTATTACAAAAAGGAATGACAGGTCTTTTCGCCCCTCTTGGAGTATCACAGGCAGATAGAGATTTTGCGACCAATTTAATGGATGCAGTAGGTAAAACACTTTGGGTTGAAAAAGAAAGTATGATCAATGCCATTACTGCAACATCAGGCTCTTCGCCTGCCTACTTTTTTTTAGTTATGCAGGCCATGCAAGAAAAAGCAGTTGAAATGGGATTTAGCGAGCAAGAAGCGCGGTTATTAGTGCAGCAATCGGCAATTGGAAGTGCTGAAATGGTCGTTAAAAACACGCATCTTAGTTTAGCAATATTACGTCAAAATGTAACCTCTCAAGGCGGCATAACGGCTGATGCCGTAAACATACTGTCAACACTTAAACTGCCAGAGGCCATTAAGAAAGCAATGCAAGCAGCAGTAGATCGTGGCGAAGAAATGGAAATTCAGTTATAATTTCTTTTACTATTATTAAACACCAGATATCTTTTAATTTAACAACAACGAGAAAAGAATGAATGCAATTAACTTTTTAGTCAAAACCCTTTTTGATATATACCTTATGCTTGTGCTAATCCGTGCTTGGCTACAAATTGCCCGCGCTGATTTTTACAACCCCTTTAGTCAATTTGTTGTCAAGGTCACACACCCATTCGTAGGCCCACTTCGACGAGTAATCCCAAGTATAGCAAGCTGGGATTTAGCGACTATTTTCTTTGCTTTTGTCGTTGCCTGCTTAAAAGTGTTGACGCTAACCATGATAATGAATGCTCTCTTTAATTGGCAGGTTATTTTAATTTCTGGTGTCATTGTTGTAATTACAGCCGTTTTTAAATTAATATTTTGGGTATTAATACTGAGGGCAATATTAAGCTGGGTGAGTCGTGGAAATAATCCGATTGAAGCTGTTATGATTCAATTATCTGAGCCATTATTATCGCCAGTTAGGCGTGTTATTCCACCGATGGGCGGACTAGATCTTTCAATGATAGTGGTATTAATAGCGCTACAATTTGTAGAATATTTAACCAGCGATTTGATTAGTCGTTTTATTTCTTAGTCAGCTTTATACCCATGCGACTATCAAAGTGAAACGTTAAATTGAGCGCGAATGCGAGGCACAAATTAATTAAGATCAAATTGTCTGGACTCATTGGCATCTTTCTAAAAATATAAGGATATAGCAATGAAAAAGATCAAAGTAATCATTATGCTTACGCTGTTCATGAGTGCTTCGCTATTTGCTCAGTCACGTGACTTTGGCAATTTAGAAGTTCACTATAGTGCGTTACCATCAACATTTATACAAGCTAATATAGCTAAAAACTACGGCATTCAACGTAGCGAATATATAGGCTTAGTGAACATTACGATACTTGATAAATACCAACACTTAAAAGCAAAAAAAGCGACAATAACGGGTAATGGCAGAAATCTTATTGGCCAATCAATCCCACTTAAATTTAAAAAAATCACTGAAGGTGATGCAATTTATTATATTGCACAGTATCGATTTACCAATAAAGAAATGGTCAATTTTGATATTTATATAAAAACAGCAAATAAAAATAATAACTTAACATTTCAACATACATTTTACGTCGAATAAAGAATTTATAATGAAAAAAAAATGGGTACTTGCTACGAGTAACGAAGGCAAGGTAAAAGAAATGAGGGAAATCTTAAACAGTTTATCGATTGAAGTGTTTCCACAAGCTCATTTTAATGTAGCAGACATTTCTGAAACAGGAACAACATTTGTTGAAAATGCCATTATCAAAGCTCGCCATGCAGCAAAAATGACCGGACTTCCTGCACTTGCTGATGATTCTGGTTTAGAAGTCGATTATTTACTCGGTAAACCAGGTATTTATTCTGCACGTTTTGCAGGACAAGATGCCAGTGACCAGCAAAATATTGATTTACTGCTTGCTAATCTCCATGGAGTCGAAAAAAAACAACGTAGTGCTCGTTTTCGCTGTGTACTTGTCAACATGCGCCATCACCTTGATCCGACACCTATTATTTGTCAAGGCACATGGGAGGGGCGGATAATGGAGACTCAACTAGGCAGGAACGGTTTTGGGTATGATCCAATTTTTTGGGTGGAAAGTGATCAATGTTCATCTGCGCAGCTATCTAAACAACGCAAGCGAGAATTAAGTCATCGTGGGCAAGCCCTTGCATTATTAGCGCCACAACTTAAAGCTGAATTAGGTTAGTCATCAATGTTACAGCTTCCACCGTTAAGCCTTTATATTCATATCCCTTGGTGTATCGAAAAATGCCCTTACTGTGATTTTAATTCACATAAATTACAAGGTAATATTCCTGAAGGTGATTACTTACAAGCCTTAATTGAAGATCTTAAACAGGACTTAGTTTATGTTCAAGGGCGAGTATTACATTCTGTTTTCATCGGTGGTGGAACGCCAAGTTTAATATCTGCTAATGGCATTGAGTGGTTATTAAAAAATATTAAAGAGCTTATCCCGTTTGAAAATGAAATTGAAATTACATTAGAAGCAAACCCTGGCACCATTGAAAATAAAAAAATATGCGATTTTAAAGAGGCTGGAGTTAACCGTTTTTCTTTTGGTATACAAAGTTTTCAGCAAGATAAATTAACAAATCTTGGTAGAATACACTCCCCTCAAGAAGCGAAAAATGCGGCTATTAATGCATTAAAGGTGAAAATTAATAGTTTTAATCTTGATTTAATGCACGGATTACCATTACAAACCTTAAGCGATGCATTAAACGATTTACAAACCGCTATCGATTTAAAACCAATGCATCTCTCATGGTATCAGTTAACAATCGAACCAAATACCCAATATTTTTATTCCCAACCAATACTGCCAGATGATGATTTGTTATGGGATATTCAAGAGGCGGGACAAAAATTATTGGCAGAAAATGGTTATCGGCAATATGAAATATCAGGTTATAGTCAGCAAGGTTTTGAATGCCAACATAATCTAAATTATTGGTCATTTGGTGACTACATCGGTATTGGCTGTGGAGCACATGGAAAATTCAGCCTACCACTTGAAAAAAAAATATTTCGCACAACTAAAATAAAGCATCCCAAAGGTTATTTAGATAAGCAACGTCCTTTTTTAAACAATAAAATAAGTGTTATTCGTGATGAAATTGCATTTGAGTATATGATGAATCGTTTAAGGTTATTTAAACCAATTCCTTTTCACGAATTTCAAGCATATACAGGGTTAACTCTCAAGGACATTGAACAGCCGATTACGCGCGCAATTGACAAAAAATTACTTATAAAATACAGTGGGCACTGGAAAGTTACCCCACTTGGCCATAGATACTTAAATGAATTATTAAACTTATTTATTTAAATGACGATTAGGATCTGTTGATCTTGCATATTTAATTTTGTTTAATCTAAAAGCATTTTGATTGGGCGAGTGACTTGAGTATAATTCAAAAAACTGTGGCAAAGCCCCATTAAAAGATCAATCTTCTTTAACCAAAATTAGGATTTAAATATGAATGTGCATGAAAAATTAAACTATGTGGAGTTTCCTGCTAATGATATATCAGCAACCAAGACGTTTTTTAGTGCCGTTTTTGGTTGGTCCTTTAAAGATTTCGGAGATGATTATAGCTCATTTGTCGATCAAGGACTAAATGGTGGTATTTTCAAGTCCGTACAATCTTCAGTGGCAAACAATGAAGGTGTATTATTAGTATTTTACAGTAATGATATCGAAACAACCCAGCAAAAAATAGAAAAAGCAGGCGGGGAAATAGTTAAACCAATATTTGCATTCCCTGGCGGTCGCCGTTTTCATTTTACAGAGCCCAGTGGAAATGAATTTGCCGTTTGGTCTGAATAATTTAGTGTATTGCATGGGTATAAATAGTTGTCTTGACACTTTTGTGAGATATATTTTATTGTTTATATTCCTTGATGCATTATAAGAAAAGATCTAATAAGTACACATGACTTAATAATTCACATGGCTATTAGTCGTTTTAGTGACTAAGCGCTTTTGAGTTTTCACTTTGCTATTTAGTCGTTTAATTGCAGGTAAAACTGTCATCTTTAACTCTAATTCAGTTATATAAAAAGCGCCTCGATGATAACTTTTTGTAACTGCAGCACCACGAATGAGACCTGATGAAACATGACTTTGGATAGTATCATTTTG
The DNA here is from genome assembly GCA_963682165.1 of uncultured Psychromonas sp. Taxonomy (GTDB): domain Bacteria; phylum Pseudomonadota; class Gammaproteobacteria; order Enterobacterales; family Psychromonadaceae; genus Psychromonas. Next base: position 1,721,549 of record OY821666.1, read on the forward strand.
TAAATGTGCATCGATCACTGTATTGTCAGACGTTAATACCACGCCATATACTTGTTCAGCTAATTCTTTATATGCTTCTATTTTGGAGGCCTTAATTGCATTGAGCATTTTGTGATTAAATGTTTTTCCTTTTTGAGACGCTATTGGCGCATATCCTACTGCAGTTAAAACAATTTTTTCTGAGTAATTGTTAGTCTTTAGTGACGAACATGCAATCAGTATGAACGTACTGCTGACAATTAATAGCAACCTTATTAAAAATAAATTAACATTTTTCATGGTCATTCCTTACATGTTTTATGGTCTAAATTGAGTTTATTTAATACTTTAATTCATCTACTTTTTTGCAATAAACGATTAAGATATTTCTATTTATACTCATCATGAATTTAGTGATTAAATTTAATCAAATTTGTATTACTGCAATAATAATGAGACGGTTTCATTTGGTAGTTTGCTATTTCTAATTAAATATTGATTCTGTTTCAGTTTTTTTGGCTGTTCTTTTAATAAGGTAATTGGAATTAATGCACTTGCGGTTGCTTCAATTTTATTTTGATTAATATTCAAAATACGGACATTGACCATGGCGCCAAAGGCATTTCTTGAAATAGTTCCGACTAACATCCGATCAACATCAGTAAGTGGTTTTATTCGTTTAATATCGCGTGTTAATGCGAAGTCACCTTTTGGCAAAATTTTAATTGACTCTGAAACTTTATAATCAATAACAGTAAACTTTCGAATATGCAGTTGATGCATAAATTGTTCTGACAATATCAGGCTTAATTTATCTGCTTTTGTATAATCATCTAAATTAACAAGTGACGTTATCACGATACTTTCTGATAATTTATCTTTTGGAAAACTCATTAATAGCTGTTCTGCCATACCAGAAACAATATCTGATAGCTGTGTGTTTTGAACAATAATATTCAAAGGTTGAAGTTTCGTACCTGCAACATTTTTGCTATTGACATCTTCATTCGTTGCTTGATTTTTTTCAGTTGCAGCGTGCGTTGATGTATCTAAACTAGCACATGCAGAAATAAAAAAAACAGTACAAATATAAAATAGTAGCTGTTTCATATCCAATATCCTTAATAAAATAAAACTTACCCCATTATCGGCAATAAGTTGAAAGACTTTAGATTATATTAAAATTCACACTGGCAAAGATATTTAGGCACAAAGATTGCTAGTTTAAATAAGATATTATTAACACATACAATTTTAAGGTGTAGCCATGATAAATTTGATGCTCAAAGCAATGTTTTTTTGCTTATTACTTTTCTCTCGTAGCATCTATGGCGAATGGTTTGAAGCTTCAGGTAGTGCGGGAATTATTCGAGGAAATACAGAAGCAGCTCGTGAAAATGCTGTTAAGCAAGCGGTTAAAACTGCTTTATCTTTTTCGGGTGGTAAAATATCTAATTTAGAACAAGTCAGTAACGGAGTATTAACTAAAACCGAATTAATTTTAAATAGTGAAGGAGAAATTAAAGCCTTGCTAATCACTGATGAACAACAAAAAAATAATATTTTTTATGTGACGGTTCAAGTCGATATTCAACCAGTAAATAACGCATGTGTGACTGCCCGCTATCCAAAATCATTAGCTGTTGCGTTGTTTAAATTAAACAGACCAACTCACGCAGTGGATGGTGCTATAGATAAAATAAATCAAAATATAAGCAAAATAATTTATGAACAGTTAAAGCTATCGCCTAACTCTGTGAATGTTCGACGATATATTAATATTCCAACCCGTCTTGGTGACAGGTATAACGATATTCAGTACAACCATCTTACCGATACATTAAAAACACTTTCCACTGAAACAGACAGTCAATATATCGTATATGGTGAAATTAACGATCTTTCAGTACAATTTAAAAGTAAGAATTCATTAAGTTATTGGCTTATAGATCCACCAAGAAATTTCAATATAACTGTTTATATTTATGACGCCTTACAAAGTCAGTTGATTTTCAAAAAGCATTACAAAACTGAGGCTAAGTGGTCATATAACAAACATGAAAAAGCAGATGTTGATAGCAAGCATTTCTGGCAGCAAGAATATGGTCAAGCGATTATAACAACTCTAAATGATATTAATATTGATATAGAAAAAAACATTCAGTGCTTAACACCCATTGCAAAAATAGTTTCAGTACGTGGTAATAGTATTCAAATTAATTTGGGTAGTAGCAACGGATTAACAAAAGATAAGGTTTTGACGCTTAGCTACTCGAGCAATTATAAAGATCAATTTGGTATAGAAAGAAAATCAGAGCATCAATATGAAGGTGCGATGAAAGTCATTGAATTACACAAAACAAGCGCAATTTTAAGGACATTAAATGACTATCCACTAGGTAACATTCAAATCAACGATCTTGCACGTATTAAATAAATAAGGAGCTTAGGATCGCCAATTTTCATAACACCTATCCCCATGCAACCCCGAAATGCAATATCAGATCGGCAAATTGTGCCGATATGCGAGGCATAAAATTGCAGGGAAGTTATTCTCTATAGATATTTTATAACAATGCAAATTGGTGCAAGTTTTCTTTCCCTTCTGGGCGCGAACTCGATTTTTAGATGAAAGGAAGCAGACAAAGCTTGCCATTCGATGCGCACGTCCCAATTACCACATGTTGCGCCTTATATCTGATTATCGAGTCCATGCTGACGTTGCATTTTGAGGTAATATGGGTATATATTGAAGTTACTTCCTATTGCTTTGTCATGTATCAGAGTTTATGCTTGGCTAAGCATTTTGAGGTAGCATGGGTATTAAAAATGTTGATTAATCCGAACTTAGATTAGTTTAGACAAGATTCAACAGACTCTAATTGTGAAGACGTTTTAATTGAACCCGATAGATCTTAAATTTTCAAGTTTATCATCTAGGTTAAACCATCTTCAATTGGCGTGTTTTTCAGGTGTAAAATTTATTGGTCAATTTCAGGTAATTGGTTTCATACAATATTGAACTCTCTCGAGCAAATAGGTATACTTCCCAAACTTTTGTTACGCCCCCTTAGTTCAGCTGGATAGAACAAGGACCTCCTAAGTCTTAGACGTGAGTTCAAATCTCGCAGGGGGTACCAAAATCAAGTGCTAAATAACGACTTCACATGTTGATATGTGGTTATCATTCTGTATTATCTTTTACTGGAAAACACTATGTCGTTTGATGAGCTTGAACTTGATCAACAACTCTTAAATGCCCTGGTTGCTATGGGTCACAAGCGTCCAACAAGTATTCAACAATTGGCAATTCCCCCTGCGATGAATGAACAAGATATCATGGCAAGTGCACCAACTGGTACAGGTAAAACACTCGCATTTTTATTGCCTGCAGTGCAACGACTGATTGACTTCCCGCGTCGTAAAGGGGGCTCAGCGCGCATTTTAATATTAGCTCCAACCAGAGAGATCACGTTACAAGTTAATATGGTAGCAAAGCAATTAATACAAAAAACGCCGTTAATTGTGGGCACTATTATTGGTGGTGTACCTTACCAAGAGCAAGAAAATATTCTACTCAAAAGCGTTGATATTGTTATAGCAACTCCTGGGCGTTTAATGGAATACATCGATTCAGAAGCATTTAATTGCCGCGAAGTTGAAAGTTTAATTCTTGATGAAGCAGATCGCATGCTTGATATGGGATTTATCAATGCAATGGATCGTATTGTCGGTGAAACACGTTGGCGTAAACAAACCTCATTATTTTCTGCAACATTAGAAGGCAAAGGATTAATCGAATTTTGCAAAGCTGTATTAACTGATCCTGTTAAGCTAAAAGCGGTAGTATCGCGTAGGGAAAGTGGAAAAATAACACAATGGGTTCATCTTGCCGACGATCTAGCACATAAATTAGATTTGCTAAGCGCTATTTTACAACAAGAATGTAAATACGAGCAAGCAGATAAAATTATTGTATTTGTAAAAACAAGAGAACGTTTAACACAATTAGTGAGCCAACTCAATGAGCGCAACATTTCATGTAACTACCTCCGTGGCGAAATGGGTCAAGAAAATCGCACGCAATCGCTCAAACAATTTAAGGAAGGAGCGATCAATATATTGATCGCAACAGATGTTGCCGCGCGTGGCATTGATGTACCAGACATAACGCACGTAATTAATTATGATATGCCGCGCAGTGCTGATATTTATGTACACCGCATTGGGCGTACTGCGCGTGGCGGCAAAAAGGGTAATGCTATTTCGCTTGTTGAAGCACATGATGTTGATATACTTGCGAAAATAGAACGTTATACCGATCAGCGCTTAAAGCGAAGAGTGATCAAAGCATTGCGCCCTCAACATAAAGAGGCCAAGTTAAGTCAACGTAAAACAAAAAAAATAGTTAATAAAAAAGGTAAGACACGGTTATTTGAACTTAAAGAGCAACAAATAAGCACGAGAAAGAAAAAAAAAGAAGAAAAGGGCAAACAACGTTTGCGTGATAAAAAAGCAAAAGGAAGACCTCAATGGTCTGTGGACAAAATAAAAAGCAATAAAACCGATTAGCTGTAAAATTGAAATACATTAATTACGAAATTGAGGGTGTAAACCTAACTGTGTAAATACCCTTTTAGATATGAGGAGCAATCTCCTCCTCAAATTCGATTATAAACCTATTCAAAGCTGGTTTCCAATCTCTAATTGGCATGGTCCATTTTTTAGATGCTGCCTTAATTGCCAAGTAGACAACTTTGAAGGCGGCGGCATCATTTGGAAACACCTTTCTCGTTTTAACTGACTTTCTTATCACGCTGTTTAATGATTCAATCGCATTGGTGGTGTAAATCACTTTGCGAATATCTGCTGGATAAGAAAATAGCGTATTTAAATTATCCCAATGAATCCGCCATGAACGGCTTATTTGAGGGTATTTATCATCCCATTTTTCAGAGAAATGCTCTAATTCCAACCTGGCTTCATCTTCGGTAACTGATTGATATATTGATTTCAAATCAGAGGCGACAGCCTTGTAGTCTTTGTAAGGAACAAACTTCATCGAATTACGCACCATATGGACGATACAAAGCTGAATTTTAGTTTTTGGGAAGGTGGCGTTAATGGCTTCAGGGAAGCCTTTTAGGCCATCTACGCAGGCGATTAGCATATTTTTCATGCCTCTATTTTGAAGGTCGGTCATCACTGAAAGCCAGAATTTAGCGCCTTCATTTTCTGATATCCACATACCCAACAATTCTTTGTGGCCTTCCAAGTTCACGCCTAAAGCAAGGTAAATCGCTTTATTAATGACTCGTTTATCTTGGCGTATTTTTAAAACAATACAGTCCATATAAACGATCGGGTAAGTTGCATCTAAAGGCCTGATTTGCCAGTCAATCACTTCTTCCATAACCGCATTTGTGACTTGAGAGACAAGCCCAGCAGATATATCAGCACCATACATTTCCTGAAATGTCGCTGTAATATCACGCGTACTCATTCCCTTCGCGTAAAGCGTTAGGATTTGAGCATCCATGCCTGTTATACGAGTTTGACGTTTTTTTACAAGCTGTGGCTCAAAGGTTCCCTCTCTATCGCTAGGTGTTTGAATTTCGATATTTCCATGATCACCTTTAAGAAACTTGGTGGAATAACCATTGCGATTATTACCACCATTATGCTCCTTAGGCTGATCTTTCTCATAACCGAGGTGATAACTCATTTCAGAACGGAGCGCTGCTTCAACTGTGATTTTGGTGAGCATAGCGCTGAGTTGATTGAGATCTTCAGGTGTTTTTAGATCTTTAGCTAATTCATTAGCGAGGGCCTGCATTTTATCTGTGATCATTATATTACTCATTATTTAGTCCTTTTATAGATTATACATAATAAGTATTTACACAGTTCTTTTTACACCCTCAAGAAACTCGCGGTTGTGCATAATATATATTGGAGGAGCTTCATTTTGCTAGTTACATGGGCATAACTGATGATGTCTTATGATAAAAAAGAAACCCAATGACTTCTTTTTTAATCTTTTATGATTGCCTGTAAATTAATATAACTGGCGGCTAAACAACCCCCCCATTCATGTTAATTTCTTCATCAGATTCAACTATTGTTGGCGTTTCTCCTGATATTTCACCACTTCGGCACATATCTTTACCATTATTTTTAGCTCTAGCTGATTCAGGCTTATGCAAGTGTTTGTTTAATTGACGTTCTATTTTGTGGAATAGCTGGCCAATGGCGACATAAAGGTCGGTGTGCTCTGCATGTGCGAATACTTGACCATGTGGAACCCCAATTGTCATTTCAATTTTAATATTTTTATGCTCTTTAGTAATAATACAGTGGGGCTTGATCAGTGAGATTTGCAGCTTTTCTAATTTTTCGAAACGTTCTTCAATTTTACTGCGCATTGAGTCAGTGATTGCGATTTGTTTGCTTGTAATTTCAATTCTCATATAGGACACCTTCTAGTTAGCATAAAATTATGCGCTTACATTATGATAAACCTGTATAAATTTTTTAGTGTGCTCCAGCGTACATTATTTTATCATGTTTTTTTGCTTAGGTTTTTATTTTTAAGCTTTTATTTTTTAATTAATTGACAAATTCAACAGCGAAGTGCATAACTGTTATGCTGCGCAACTATTATTTTGCAGCTAACTTAATACTGAGTACATTTATTATTTCAAATGCAGTTTTAAATAACAAGCCATTTTTTAGGTGTTTATTCAACCCAATTAAATCAATGTTAAGTCTACAACAATATTTTATAACGACCTAGAGTTAGTACAAGAGACGATGAGATGCATTTAACTGTTTGTTTAAACAGCCCTATGACATATCGAAAGGAGTAGGTTCAAAGGCTGTTTAGCATCGTAAATCGGTGTTTTTTCAAATACTTTCGATATCTCCATCTTTATATCTTTCTTTTTATTATTTACTTTTGCAGTGCAATAAAAAGAACTTCGATTTAATATCAGTAGGGAGCACTGTTGTGACACACCTTTTACTTTAATATTTGTAGCTAATTTTTGCATCTGGATTGATAATGAGTATACTTACCCTACTTTGATTGTTTAAAATGCCATTTTATTTCTTAATTTTCATATTTGTTTAGATCGCTAAACAAATACATCGAAAACCTATTAATTTTTATTTTATTTGTGATTTTATTAATATGAAAAAATTGCTTATTTTTGCTGTCTTTCTTGCTTTTATTCCTCAAATATTATTTGCGTTAAATCTTTCTGCACAACGTGATGTTTACGCTAAAGCAGTCCACTTACAAAATAACAAAAATTGGGACGAAGCGAATAAAAAAGCACATCTCATCTCAAAATATCCTTTAGTTTATTTGTTACAATATAAATATTTAAAAACTCACTTTGATGTAGTGAGTAGTGAACAAATAAATCAATTTATTCATGATAACCCGCAATCTAGCGTAAGTAATGATTTAGAACGCGCTTATTTATATTATCTTGCTAATCAAAAGCGATGGGATGATTATTTAGCATTTTATCCTAATTTTCCTAGATTGACGGAGTTGCGCTGTTTTCATATTGAGGCGGAAATATCTCAAGGGAAATTTAATGCGGCATGGGAGGGGATGCGTAAAATATGGTTAACTGGGCACTTAATTCCTGATAGTTGTGATGTTGTTATTGATCACTATATTCTTAATGGAAAAATAGATCAAAAGTTAATTTTGCAACGTTTTCAACTTGCTTTTACAGCAAATGAAGAATTGATGATGACTCATTTGGCAAACTTGTTAAAAGGAGATAAAAAGGTATTAGCACATCGTGTTATGAGGCTAAATAAGCAGTTAGACGGCTTGTTAACGACAAATATTTTTGTAAGTAAAAACAGTGACAGTTTTCCTTTTCTGCTGACGTTTATAGAGCGACTTTCACGCAAAAATTTTGATAAAGGATTTGAGGCATACTATGCTTTTGATCAAAAACTGATATTCACAAAAGAAGAAAATAAAACGCTAAAGGGTTATTTTGCTGAGCTCATTATACAAAACGATAAACAAAATTACCTTTACTGGGTAGATACTTTTCTTGGCGATCTTGGTTCAGATCACTTGATTGAACAACGCCTACGTTATGCCATCCGCTTTAATAATTGGAATGATATTAATTATTGGATCCTTCAACTTTCCCCAGTATTACAAAGGCATCCGCGTTGGCTTTATTGGCACGCACGCTCGCTAGAGCGCAAAAACAAATATCAACAAGCGAATAAAATTTATGCTAAATTGGCAAAAAAACGCAGTTATTATGGTTTTGTATCGGCACAAAAAGTAGGCTCAAATTATAAATTTAATGAAAATTTGATTACGCAGAAAGGTAAGGGATTGTTGCTATTAAAGGGCGTATTGGCAAAGATTGAAGAATTAAATTATCAAGGAGATCATAATCGTTTAAAAAGAGAATGGAAGTCATTATTGAAAAGTAGTGATACAGCGACCAAGCAGCAATTGGGTTTATATGCTTTTAATAAAGGCTGGACACATTTATCTATACAGGCAAGTATTAGCTCAAAAAGCTGGAGCGCGCTGAATATTCGGTTTCCTAAAGCCGCGCCATTAATTTTTACTCAGCAGGCCGATAAATATAGTTTAGAGCGTACTTATATATATGCGCTTGTTCGTCAAGAAAGTGCTTTTGACGAAGCCGCAAACTCACCTGCCGGTGCGAAAGGTTACATGCAATTAATGCCTTACACCGCTAAATATACGGCTAAAAAAATTGGTTTAAAAAATTACTCTAAGGCATCCCAATTACATGATGGCAAAATAAATGTGGAGTTAGGAGCTGCTTATTTTAAAATAATGCTAAAGCGTTATCATGGTAATCGAGTGCTAGCAACAGCTGCGTACAATGCTGGTCCTAGGATAGTTGATCGTTGGAAAAAAGACCAAAAAGGACGTGATTCTGTTCCTTTAGCCATGGATAGTTGGATTGAATCTATCCCTTATAAAGAAACGCGAGACTATGTAAAAAACGTGTTAGCTTATAATGTGATTTATCAGTATATTCTAAAAAAGCCTTTAAAATTTTTTAATAGCAAAGAGCTCAACGATCGTTATTAAAAAAATAAATGTTACTGTCATTGCAAATTTGCAAGAGGCTTAATCATCGAGCTGTGACTACCAACAGCTGTCATTACTGATGCTGCCATCTGAGGTGTGGTTACTGTCTTGGTCGATAAACATGGTTGTACATGCAGAATTATCGTGATCTTGATCTGAATCACTTTTAGCCACGGCTTTTAGCACAAATGTACTTGTCGCAGCAGAAACTATTGAGAAAGTATAATATTTACTGTCAATGAGACCAATTGCTGATTTATCAGATGAGTAAGTTGGATTTAATATGTGTAGGCTGCTTTGCTTCATCTGTGCTTTAATTAGGGAGTTTTGCGCCTCAGCACGACGACTTTTTATCAAATACGATTGAAGTGAAGGGTAAGCAATCATAGCTAAAATACCAACGATAGCGATGACAATTAATAACTCAATTAAAGTAAAAGCTTTTGTTTGTTTCATAGTACCTTTTTTATTTCACATTAACATATAACCTGAATTTTGGATAAGCAAAACTTCTCAAATCTGCTATTTTGTATCTATCTGTGTTAAATTTATTCAGAATAGCTAGCGATTGACGTGGCAATTTTTCTTGATGATTCCAAAGATGTCAGCATTGGCAGTTCATACGAGTATCATGTTGTAATTATACTCATGCTATATCGAAATGCAAAATCTGGGTAGCAAATTGGGCGCGGATTTATGGTTTCAAATTGAAGGTAAGTTATTATCAGTCAGTATTTTATAACGATGCGAACTTAAACAAGGAGACTTGCCATTCGAGGCCAGAACCTAAATACCAGCATTCGGTTCAACGTTCTATGCGCACGTTCCTATTACATCAGTTGCGGCTTAACTTTGATCATCTGTTAGCAGCTGCCGTTGCATTTTTACGTTGCATGGGCTTAAGTGCGACAAGCAAGGGTTGGAAAGTAAAAAGCCTTAAATAACAAGTACTTAAGGCTTAAATATGGTGCTTCGTCTCGGAATTGAACCAAGGACACGAGGATTTTCAATCCTCTGCTCTACCGACTGAGCTAACGAAGCAGGAACGAGGCGTATTAAATAGATTTTTCAAAGAAAGGTCAACCTATTTTGTAAATTTATCGTTTTTTTTGTTTAATTGCTCGCAAATAGTACGTAATTCGGTTTAAATGCAAGCTCTTTGGCGCGATGTTACAAAATGAAATAAGCAAGCACTCTCAAGATATTTATTGCAGTTTGTTTTTTAAAATTATTTTTCTCGCGTAAATATATATAACCTTAGAACTGCAAAATTGGCAAAAAATAGTGTTGTTTCAATGATTATTTTTGAACTTATTATTGAAATATGTAAATGATCCTTAGCACTTATTTGCGCCCATGTAGATATAATGCCCATAATATAAACGTACGATGCAAATAAAACAAAGTTCCTTAATTTTGTTTTAGTATAAAATACAAATTTATCTAACAGATTAAATTGAATACCAATAGATGCTGTTCTGGCAAGCATATTTGCATGGAATACACTTACGCCAAAATATAATGCAATCATAAACACAATGAAATCGGTTAATCCGGTTATTATTGATGACAAACCATATCTGAATAACACAAAATATATTTTAAATGAGTCGACCAATGGTCTAAAAGAACTGGCTTTATTCTTTTCAATATAAATAGTTTCGATAGGCACTTCATCAATATCAATATGGTGATTTATTGCTAAGGCTAGTTGCTCTGTTTCAAATTCAAAATGATTTGATTTAATTGTAAGGCATTGAAGCATAAATGATTTATTTAGGCCTCTTAATCCTGTTTGCGTATCTTTAAAGCTTCTGCCTAATGCCATTTTATATATAAATTTAGAGATATTATTTCCAAGGTAGCTTTTCCAAGGAATATTTTTGCTAAAGGATCTATACCCCAAGACAAAAGCACGGCCCTTCTTTAGTGCTTCTAGGACATGTAAACAACTAGCTACGGGATGCTGTCCATCACTATCGAGCGTTACAACTCCTTTAACATTTGGAAAATTAACTAAAATATAATTAAATGCAGTTTTAAGTGCGGCACCTTTTCCTAAATTAATGGCATGTTTCAAAAAAACAATATTTTCATTATTTACATTGTCTTTTAGTTCTTGAAAAATATGCAGTGTTTCTAGGCGACTACCATCATCAATAATAATAATTTGATAAGCATATTTTTTTAGTGCATTAACAATTTCAATTAATTTTTGGTCAGGATTAGATGCAGGTATTAAAAATATATACAGGCTATTATTCATTTACTTATCTTCTTTGACGTGAAGGAGGGACAAAATAAATCAAATCAGTTTTATGTCCTACAGGGACTATTTTTCCAGATTTTACCAATCCTTTTATTTTTTTCCAACCTGTATTTTTTCTTGTGACTGTCCATGCTCCAAATAAAAAATATCGCCCATCTTTACAAGTATGCTTTAAATGAGGAAGAAAGCCTGGCACGTACCATCTACCGATAATTATTTGTTTTTGTATTTTTCGGAGATAATAATTGTATTGTAAAGGCGTATTATTTGTATATAATTTAGTACAGACATTTTTACCCTTGAGTAATTTGACTATCGTTTTTGCGATATGAGGGTTTCCTATTTTACTTTGGAATGCGGCCTGCTTTTCATATGCGAAGTCATTGCCAAGTTTATATAAATAAATGCCTACTGCAAGGACTACAATTAAGTAAACTAAGCGCGTTGGCAAATGTTTTTTTGCATATTTGTTACTGATATAACCACAATTAATTGATAGAAATATAATAAAAAAACTTTTAACCCAATAACTATTTCTTGGATCATAAGAGAAATATCTAATCCATGTGCATAACCCTAAAACAAAGAATATCCCGCTTAAAAAGCCAACAGAGTTATACTTTCGTAAATCTTTAAAAACAAATAAAATTAGTCCAAGGCCAATAAGGTAGGGTGTTATTGGTCTTGGGGTGATTTTTAAAGGTTTTATTACTGATGATAGCCAACTTATATAGGGTGGATATGAAAAGAAAAGCCCACTAATATATTTAAGGCTCTGTGGCATATCTTGACCTAAAAAATTTCTTTGTGAAGATAATTTGTGAAGATAATCAAAATTGCCAGCAATACGGTGTTTATATTGATAAAAAATAGTTAAGTATGTTACAAAATAGAGTAAAGATACTATAGATATTTGCATTAATTTCTTTTTGTTTTTAAATAGATTTAAGTTTAGTAATATGTAGATGAAAGAAAATAGAAGAAATGCAAAACCTGCTTGTTTTGTAATAGTCGCTAATGCTGCGATCAATAACGCACCATAGATATAAAGTGTAAACTCCTTTTTATCTTTATTTATTTCAGCAGCATAGAGAATGATTAAGCTAAGCGTACCTAGCATCATAACAGGCATATCCATGTAGCCATTTACCACATTTGTCCAAATTAAATATGGATAAAGTAAAATAGCCATAAAGATAAAAGCTTTATTTTTATTTTCTGTATAAAGAGTCAATAATATGGCTAAAGTTAGTACTGGAATGACAAATATTGTTACTTGCGCAGTCCACCAAATTTCACTGGTACCTTGCATCTTGTATATTAATGACCATACTGCGGGGAGGAGAATAGGGTAGGCAGCATTGATAGGCTGATATTCGTTGTTAAAAAGCTCTATTGCCCATCTATTCCAAGACGCAATAGCATCCCAGCCCCTGAAACCATCACCGATATGCAATAATAAAGGCATCATTGCAATAATGGTAATTAACCAAATAAGATAGCCTAGGGCAGGGCGATTTACACCTTTTGTTGTTTTATTTGCACACATGTAAGTGAAAGAAGCTATAACCATAAATATTGAAATTAGATAGATAAAAACATTAGCTAATTTAAGGTAGAAAATAATTAAAAAAAAGATCCAACTGAGAGTAAAAGAAGCAATAAGGCCATACATGAGAAGAATAGAGTGTTTAATATTCGCATATTTACAATGTATAAATATTTGTGGAGCAATAAAAAGTGCTAAAAATCCTATAAAAAAATTTAATAATATCATGAAAAAATGGCCTCTTTTATTTCGTTTTACAGCATTTTTCTTTTAAAATCACTTTTTAAAATTCTAAATAACAAGGAGTACACTAAAATATGGTGCTTAGTCTCAGAATTGAACCAAGGACAGGATGATTTTCAATCCTCTGCTCGATCAACGGAGTGTAGTGAATAGATGTTTCAAAGAAAGGTTAACCTATTTTTAAAAATTTAGCGTTTATTATTTGTTTGCTTGTGATTTGTGGCTTATTTTCTTTAAATAACATTAGGCTGGTTAATCATCTGCAAGTGGATTAAAATAAAGGGTTTAATCCTTAGTTAGTTGTTCTACAATAATATTTTATACCTGCCTAATCTTAGTACAAATAGCCCTGCAAGGTATGATCGCGGGTTTGTGTTGACAAGAGTCAGCTCGCATTCAATAGTTTTCAAGGTAACAACCATTAATTATTGGTCCAGCAATAGCTGATATGCTCAATGTTGCTCCTTGCTTTGCTGATTTTCACCTTCAGTCACATGGGTATACATACCCATATTACTTCAAAATGCAAAATCAGTAAGGCAAATTGTGCCGATATGCAAGGCATAAAATTGAAGTATAGTTATTTATCGTGGGAGATTTTATAACAATGCAAATTGGTGCGCCAACTCGGTTTTTATATGCAAGAAAGCAGCCTTGCGTTGCAACATTCGATGCGTACGTCCCCATTACCTCATGCTGCGCCTTACTCTGATTATCTAGCTAGATCGCGGCTGACGTTGCATTTAGGGGTAGCATGGGGTATATAATTACTTTGTTTCTGTATAGCCTTTTATTTTTATGTCTCGGCCTTCAAAAAGATAGCCAACCATCGCTGTTTGAATTTTTTGGCGATCATCATGATTCAATAAATTTAATTTATGTTCATTAATAAACATGGTTTGCTTTTTTTGCCATTCGTCCCATGCTTCTTGGCTAATGTTATCATAAATACGCTTTCCAATGTCACCTGGAATAATTTCAAAAGGAAGCCCTTCCGCTTTTTTTTGTAAGTAAGTGCAAAATATGGTTCTAGGCATTATTATTCCTTTTCTTAATAGTTATTAATATTTTTTTAGGCTCAGCAGCGCAGGTAATTTTTGGAGGATAATAAAAATTTTAGCTTATTATACTTATTTTTTGCATCATTTGTCTAGTTTTGATTACTTTTACATTAATTAAAACGTGAGTTAGAGCAAAATGAAAGTGGCTAAAGGAAGGCTGTTCTATTTTCTTATGGCAGGATAGATCAAGGCTTTCTCAATATTCGCTATATAATTATTAACTTGCAAACTCATCAAAGCACTATAAGTTCTCCAAATTCCCGCAGGATGGCACAGAGTTAGTTGCACAGTTTACTTATTTTCGTAAATCATCAACATAACAGCGGTTTTTACTGGGATTTTTTTTTGGTTTTAGGGGCGGATGATCATGCATTGTTGTGCTTTAAATGCTAGGCAATCAAGGTTTACTGGGCATTTATTGCATTTAGGTTGACGACGTGCGCAGATAGTTGCGTGAAAATACATAATAGCTTGATTAACTACATGGTCTTTTTGAGGGGTATATATTTTGGCTAATGCCCATAGTTTATTTTCAAGACACGCCTCTCCAGTCCAACCCTCAAGTATTTGATGACGTTTTAATAGCAGCTTTACATTAGCACCGAGAATTGCGTAATGTTTATTGATGTGGTGGAAAATAGTCACAGCAGTTGAGCTTTCAATCCCAGAAAATGCAATAACTTGGTCGAAATTAATTTGCAACTCATTATTATAATGATCGCAAATAAATTGCGCCATTTTATAGAGGTTTCTTGCACTGAGTAATACCCAAGCTCTGTTCAATGCTGTAAAATATCAACAAGTGATGCATTGGTCTGGAATCTATGGTTGGATATCAACGCATAAATTTATTTAAATAAGCAATATTTGTTGCAATTTGTGTTTGTTGTTACATGATTTAGCTGATCCATATTTTATAGAGACTTTTGTTTATATGCCAAGGCAAGGTTTTATATCTAAATGTATGATCCCATTTATGATGCGATAACTAAACTCATTTTTTTGGCAATCACCTTTAAAATTCAATAACTTGAATTCTGGTTTAAGAGCGCTTGTACCTAATTTGCCGATTTTATTTTGCATTTTTCAGTCACATGAGTATATTCCCATGCTACCCCGAAATGCAATATCAGCAAGGCAAATTGTGCCTATATGCGAGGCATAAAATTGAAGTATAGTTATTATCGCAAGATATTTTATAACAATGCAAATTGGTGCAAGGAGTAGCGCCATTCGGGGCAGGACTCGGTTTTTATATGAAAGAAAGCAGCCTTGCGTTGCAACATTCGATCGATAACAACCATTACCTCATGTTGCGCCTTACTCTGATTATTGAGTTCGTACCTGACGTTGCATTTTGAGGTAACATGGGTATAAATAGCAACTGCTATTTTTGATGTAACGATGGCAATCTAGCGTTGTGGCATTTACTTTATGCCTAGCCTGATGTCGATTGAGGTTAAATATAGTCATGATGCAAATTTTATTGCTATAGATGATAGCAGAATTGTTATAATGGGAAAATATAATATGGGATGTAGGCACCAATGAGCAAGCACAAAGAAAATAATGATCCAGCAGTAGAAAAACAAAAATACATGCGTAAAATTCGCTCTTTTGTAAAACGAGAAGGTCGTATAACTAATCGTCAACAAACAGCAATTGACACACTTTGGCCTGATTTTGGTGTTGACTATCAGCCATCGATGATTAATTTTTCGAAATTATTTAAAAATGACAATCAGGTTGTGTTAGAAATAGGTTTTGGTATGGGTAAATCGCTTGTTGAAATGGCGAAATCGTCACCCGAAAAAAACTTCTTAGGTATTGAAGTGCATACGCCAGGTGTTGGTGCTTGTGTTGCTGATGCAGCACAAGCTGAGCTTACCAACTTACGCATTATAAATCACGATGCAGTTGAAGTATTAGAGTTTATGATCCCTGATAATAGCCTTTCAACATTCCAACTATACTTCCCAGATCCTTGGCATAAAGCACGTCACAATAAACGCCGCATTGTACAAACAACCTTTATGGAAGATATGCGTCAAAAATTAGTTATTGGTGGTGTTATTCACATGGCAACCGATTGGGAAAATTATGCAGAGCACATGCTTGAAGTATTAAAAGTGGCGAAAGGGCTGAAAAATTGTAGTGAAACAGATTATGCAACACGTCCAGATTGGCGGCCACTGACCAAATTTGAAAATAGAGGCAATAAATTAGGTCATGGCGTTTGGGATCTACTGTTTAAGCGTGTGAGGTAACGCTTTAGTGACTTGCAATATTTAACTTGTTGATCAGCGCCCTTAAAATTAAGGCTATATATATCCAGGCTAGCCAGAAATGCAATATCAGCAAGGCAAATTGTGTACGGACACCGGGCCTAAAATTGAAGTATAGTTGTTCTATATAGATATTTTATAACGATGCAAATTGGTGCAAGGATCCTTGCCCTTCGGGCCTGACTCGGTTTTTATATGATCGGTAGCAGCCTTGCACTTAACATTCGATGCGATAATAACCATTACCTCATGTTGCTCCTTATCATCGATCATCTAGTCCATGCTGACGGTGCATTTTTACAAAACATGGGTATAAATCAGCTATTGAAATAATGGAGAAACATATACCAGCCTTATCCGTATAGCGGTGATGTACTTTTAGCTTGAATATACCAAGTATTATGGGTATAAATGGTATTAATTAAACAACTTGTCCTGCAGCCCAGCCGCTTGACCATGCCCATTGAAAGTTAAACCCACCAAGCCAGCCTGTTACATCAAGTGCTTCACCAATGAAAAACAATCCTGAAACCGATTTTACTTGCATTGTTTTTGAACAAATTGCATCGGTATTTATACCGCCTAGCGTCACTTCTGCTGTTCTATATCCTTCTGTTCCATTGATTTCAGGTTTCCATTCATGAAATAAATTAGCAATTTCTTTAAGTTGTTTTTCATTGTATTGTTTTAGCGCGACACTTTTTAACTTGCCGAGTTGCAATAGGCACTCGACAACTCGTTTGGGAAGATGATATGAAAGTAATTTTTTAAGCCCTAATTCAGGTCTTTTTTGCCGTGTTTCAAGTAAGACATGTTGTAAATCTAATTCTGGTAACAAGTCTAAATAAAGCGGAGAGCCTACTTTCCAGTAATTAGAAATTTGTAAAATAACAGGTCCACTTAATCCTCTGTGAGTAAATAATAACGCATTCGTAAAACTCACAAGCGTTGTTTTATTGCCCCTCTTCGCATCACAGCTTGCCACCGCAAGAAGGCTAATACCAGCTAGATCTGAAAGTTTTTCTTTTTGCATCTTATGCAATGTAAGTGGTACTAGCCCTGCTCTTGTAGCGTTTAAGGGAAGGTTATATTGCTTAGCCACTTTGTAAGCAAATGGTGTCGCCCCCATTTTAGGTAGTGATAGCCCGCCCGTTGCAATAACAAGTGCTTGCGTTTCAAATTGGCCGCTTGAGGTATTGATTGAAAAATGTTTTTCCGATATTTTTAAATGTGAAAAAATTGTGTTCGTTAGCTCAATGTGAACACCCGCAGATTGTGCCTCGTCTAACAACATTTTAATAATTTGTTTGGCGCTATCATCACAAAATAATTGACCATTATCGCGTTCATGCCAATTAATATTATGTTTATCCACCATGGCAATAAAATCCCACTGCGTATACCTATTTAGTACAGATTTTACAAAGTTAAGGTCATCACAAAGGTAATTATTAGTCTCGATATAAAGATTGGTGAAATTACAGCGTCCACCGCCACTCATCATTATTTTTTTCCCTGCTCGTTTGGCATGATCAAGCACTAATATTTTTTTTCCTCGCTTTCCAGCTTCAATTGCACACATTAAGCCAGATGCGCCTGCGCCAATAATAATCACATCCCACATGATCTACCTATTTTTAGCAAAAAAAAAGGCCGCTTAATGCGGCCTCTATGGATATTAAAACTTATTTGTTAGATCTAATGTGTCCAGAGTGTCCAGAGTTTTTATTTTGTGCTGGAATGTTGTGCTGCTGTGCAGTGTTGTGTTTTGCAATACTTAACAACTCAACTTCAAATTTAAGCGCTGATCCAGGTGGAATTGTTCCCACAGCTTGATTTCCATAAGCAAGATGAGCAGGAATAACAAAATCAAACTTATCACCAACATGCATTAACTGTATTCCTTCGGTCCAACCTGGAATGACACGATTTAATGGAAACGTTGCAGGCTCTCCACGCTTAATAGAGCTATCAAACACAGTCCCGTCAGCTAACGTTCCTACATAATTTACGGTGACAGTGTCCTGTGCTGTAGGTTTAGGTCCTTTACCTTTTTTTACAATCGAGTATTGAAGGCCTGATTTAGTGACAATAACGCCTGCTTTTTTCTTATTAGTAGCTAAAAGTGTTTTTGATTCCTTAGCACTTTTAGCCTCTTTAGTTGCCATTTCTTTTTTTGCAGCGGCTCGTACTGTCGTATCGTACTCTTTGAGAGTTTTCATCGTTTCTGCTTCAGTCATCTTAGACTTACCGCGCAGAGTATCTGAAATACCTTGTAAAATAATTTCTTTATCAAGTTTAAGACCCAATTGAGCTTGTTTTTCTAATGTTGTGTCAACATAACGAGAAAACGACGCGCCAATTGCGTAAGCGGCTTTGTCCTGAGAATTTGCAAATTGTGCTTTGCTAGTCTTTACTTGTTTAGTAGCAGTACCATTTTGTGTAGCATGATCTGCTGCCTTGTTGGTTTTATTATCACATCCAGCTAGCAGCACAATCGCAGATACTAGCAAAGAAACTTTCAATATATTTTTCATTATTACTCCAAAATTATCGGTTTTTAAATGGTTAATTTCACGGTCTATACTAATCTTATTGTTATCACACATCAAATATATATTCGTTATATGCAATTATTTATTAGGTTTATGTTTGTTATCTCAATTGCCTTTTTAGGGGCTTGTGTTCAATCTGACATACCAGAGCAACAAGAAGAACACGCCATAGAAGGAGCATTTGCTGCTGAAATATCTCAAAATGGTGATTATTCCGTAATCTCATCAATCCATCATGGCCTATCTTTTTGGGACAATCGAGCGCATAGGGTACTATATCAATGGCAACATAACAAGATATTAAATAATAATGTCTTTATTTTACGTATTTCAGGAGATAATAGTCGTGTATTATCCGTCACACGCACTGAATTTGCACTTTGGGATACTAAAACAGGAAAGTCGGTAGGTTTTTATAAAGTAACAGAATCACCCATTCGCGATATTCAATTCTCTGCAAGCGGCCGATATGTACTCTATGGGCAAGTAAACGGTAAATTAGTCTTTATTGATCTAAAAACAGGGCGTCGATTAGAAATGCCAATCCACACAGGCAAAATTAATAGCGTTGCTCTTTCTGCTAATGGACTTTATGCACTATCAGGAGGTAACGATCACCGAGCTTTTTTATGGAATACCAAAACAGCGCAAATTATTCAACAATTTAATTTTAAACACCGTGTGTCGATGGTGAAGTTCGAGGAAAATGGACGGTTTGCTTTTATTGCAGATACGCAAAAAGCATCTCAAATTTGGAACCTTAAAACAGGTAAGTTACAAAGCACACTTATCTACAAGGCACGTCAATCTATTTTTTCAAGCGTGCGGTTTATCGATAATGGAAAATATTTACTCACAGGGAGCCCATCTGGAAATATCACCCTTTGGGATGTAAATACAGGCTTATCGCTACAGCACTGGAAAGTTACAACACGTAAAAAAAGACGCCCTAAAACGGCAGTAGTATTTTCTGCAACCAGGTGGGACAAAGATAAAATTGTTAGTGAAAGTTCTGCTGGATTATTGGAAATATGGCCTATAAAAAAACATTAAGCCTAGTTATCGTAAAGTGACTTGAATGAAAATGATATATTTTTATGATCCACAAGATGATTGTTCATATTGGGGTTACATGGGTATCACATTCAAATCAGCATTGTGCAATCGTGATGTCAGAAGATGGAATACAGCTACAGGCTAAAATATACCCTGCTGTTTTTTCTGCATCGGTTAAAGCATCATCGTTTAGGATGTTAACACTTCCAGCAATAAGCTTGATTTTACAACACCCGCATAAACCACCTCTACATGAATAAGGAAGGTAAATATCCGCTTTCATTAGTTGATCTAATATAAGCTGCTTATTATTACCTGAAAATTGTAGATTATTATTTTGATATTTTATTTGTACAGTTTTCTCATTATCATCTTGGTGATCATCAACACTACCATAATAAGGAGATCCTTTTGTCTCCAGTACTTGCATTGCATCACCCTCTTTTATAACACCTGAATTAAGTGCAATGAGATTTTGGCCAAAGTCTACCTTTCCCTCAAAAAATCGAAATTTAGCTAACGTTTCTAGTGGTTCATTATTCAATACCACGCCCGTGTTAGGATCTGTATTAATAAAAGAGCAACGACTACAGGGTTTACTTACCTCAAATTCTACGTCACCAATTTTTATTTTATGCCAAGTATCTTCTACAAAAGGGTAATCACCGGTAATCACTATGTTAGGTCGAAACTGTAATACTGAAACGGGTATTTTCAGGCGAGCATTGAGCTGATCAATCGAGCGCTGATTTATTAATAACAAAGGGTAGCCATCGGCAAACGACAGTTGTGTTTTTTTATTTTCAACAAAACGAACGCTTGTCTGAGCACAGTATACTAGTTGGCATTGTTGCTTTAAAAAATGCGAGAACCAAGCGTCGTATTCGACATGACAGTGCTGTGCCTCGACAACTTCGAGCCAAATAGTTGATGCGATACTAGAGTGGCTAAATTTATCAAATAAAATGGTTAATTTTTTCATTTTTGGCGCACTAATCAGCAAACCATTTGCTAACAACTCAACACTAATTTGCGTTAATTCTGGGTTAGTTCGTCCTGTTATGAATTTTCCATCGCTATTAATCAACATAAATCGGCGATCAAATTGCAGGCCTTTTTCTTCAACCTTGGAAAAAGGAAGGCGAATAGCCCTTGCTGATTTGATCGGATAGATATATATTGCATTTAATGTTTGCACCATTACCTCCTGCTGCTAATATTTCATTTTATATTGTATGACTTGAGTAAAAATCTCAAGCTATTTGGAGCTGTTTATATGAAAAAAAGTCAAGATTTATCACTTTATTTATCAGTACAATTACCAAAACTACTTATTGATCATCCAACATTTAAGTTTATCGGGCTAAAACTAAATCAAGAAGCAGATAAAAATGTTTTGCATTCTATCTACATTGAAAAAGAGGATGTTTCTGAAGATCCGCCTTTCCGCGCACTCATTACCGTTGCTGAGTGGAATAGTCGCGGTGAAGAAGAAGAATTTTTTATTGATGCGCTAACCGCTGAACGTTTGATTGAAAAGCTACAATCTTTTGATGAAATTAGTTTATTCGTCTTCTTTAAAATACCAAGCTCTATCACGATAGATACCATTCAAATGCATCCATTACCGATGTTTTGTAAGTTATTTCCAGAGTTAGGAGAGTTTGATAAATACGCATCTGAAGAGCAACTCAAAGCGTTAGAACGACAATCATCGCAACTGCTTGATACATTAGCTAAGCGCTTAAATAAAGCCTAGCACCACGGTTTATTAGCGTGTGTTGAAATTGTATGGGTATATAGTGCTATTGATAGCAATTTCAGATTCAAAGAGTCATTTAAATCCAGCTTTTGATGCTGCAAAATATATGTCCTTAAAATAGATAGCCCTGCACGGTTATGCTCCAAGGCTACAGAATCTGGTGCCGAAGGTGTTTAGCCTACAGCCACACAACAGCCTGCATACTGGCCAGCAATAATGAGGCGCGGACCTTTTATTAGGTTTAGTGGAGGTCATATCCGTTTCACATTCATAGCAAATAGGCATTGTAGTACCTTTTCCTGACTAACTGAAAATTAGAAGGAGGCTTTGCTGATTTGTTCTTGTTCAAAATTCATAAGTTTAGCTAACAGTTTGTTTTTAATGATATTGATATATAAAAGGGAAAGAGTAGTTTGCAATTATGCGTAAAATTTATGCATAATTAGAAGGAAAGTTCCCGTCTAATACTCTGTTAGCTATAAATCACCGTAATGAAGTCACTTGCCATTAAATTCTTTTCATATACAATGAGGTTGTGTTGAAAAGGTTTAGCAATTATAAGAATTGTTAATTGGGTTACTAAAGAGATACGATTTATGGATTTAATATTTCAGATTTGGGGTGGGCTGTTCTCTCTCTGCAACAAAATAATGTTTGCTCTTTCAGAGGGGATGCACGGGCAGGCTAAAAAAAACCTTAAAATTAAGGGTTGGGTTATTTACATTCTAGGAATTCCTCCTTGGGTAACTATATTAGTACACCATAATGATTGGATTGCAGCATCGATCGAAGCTGGAGGTGTTCCTGCAATGTTATTGGGTCTATACAACACTTATCATGATAATAAAAAACGAAATAAATTGTTTAATATAATTGCCGCCTTATCTACTTATATGTCTTTAATATTTGGACTTGGTTTTAGTGTTATACATTACGGTGGAATAACGTCTATTTCGCAAGGATTAGAAATTGGTGTTATGTTCGGTTTCTTGTTGGGGAGTTATGCAATGGCTAGGAACAACCCAGCAGGGTGGTATTTATTTATGTTGATGAACCTTAGCATGGCAGGATTGATGATATTACAAGGTAAGCCAATTCTTATGGCACAGCAATTGTTATCACTATGTTTCGCGGCTTATGGATTAAAGAAATCTCGTAATTATGTAGACAAAGAGAGTTAACAAACAAGAAATAGGGAGTCCATATAAGAAATAGGGAGTCCATATAAGATAGGTGTCGAGCAGCCGGCACATTATCTGGGCGTTGAATTGTAGCACTACATGCTTTAGCCCAAAAATATGATATTTACAAAGAGTTACAACTCTTTTCTGGATAAGATGGTGTAAACCTAACTGTGTAAATACCCTTTTAGATATGAGGATAGATCTCCTCCTCAAATTCGATTATAAACTGATTTAACGCAGGTTTCCAATGCCTAAATTGGCATTGCCGACTTTTTGGATGCAGCCATCATCGCCAAATAAACAACTTTGACGCAGCATCATAACGAAGAAATACATTTCTTGTTTTAACTGACGTCTTTATAACGCTGCCCCGCGATTCAATCGCATTGGTGGTGTAAATCACCTTGCGAATGTCTTCTGGGTATGCATCGCGTATTTAAGTTTTCTCAGTGAGCTTGCCATGATCTGCTTATTTGATGGTATTTATCATCGCGCTTATCTGAGAAGTTATCTAACTCCAGCTTTGCTTCATATTAGTCACTAATTGATATATAGATTTTAAATTAGAAGATACTGCTTTGTAGTCTTTCCATGGTATAAATTTGAGTGAGTGACCAGCCATATGCACAATACAGAGCTGTATTTTTGTCTTGGGGAAGGTTGCATTGATTGCATCAGGAAATCCTTTTAGCACATCAACACAGGCTATTAACATGTTTTTCATGCCTCGATTTTGAATGTCGTTCATCACTGATAACCAGAATTTAGTCCCTTCATTTTCTGATATCCACATGCCCAGTAATTCTTTGTGGCCTTCAATATTTATACCCAAAGCAAGATAAATAGCTTTATTTATAACGCGTTTATCTTGACGGATTTTTAAAACAATACAGTTCATATACACAATAGGGTAAGTGGTGTCTAAAGGTCGACTTTGCCATTGAACCACTTGTTGCATAACAGAATTTGTTACTTGAGAGACAAGCGCTCTGACACGTCAACACTCACCATTTCTTGAAATGTAGCAGCTATATCACCAGTGCTCATTCCTTTTGCATACAGCGTTAGAATTTGTTCATCCATGCAAGTATGCGAGTTTGGCATTTTTTACTAGTGAGGCTCAAAACTTTCTTCTCTATCACGAGGTGTTTGTCTTTTGATATTCACACGGTCACCATTCAGATATTTGTTAGAATAACAGTTACGGCTATTCCCAGCGCTATATTCTTTCGACTCAACTTTATCATAACCAAGGTGCGGGCAAATTTCTGAACGTAAAGCGGTTTCAAGCGTGATTTTGGTAAGCATAGCGGTTAACTGATTAAGATCTTTTGCTGTTTTAAGATCTTAATCAGTTCATTTGCGAGGGCTTGCAGTTTATTTGCTATTATTGTGTTACTCATTATTTAGTCCTTTTATAGATTATACATAATAAGCATTTACACAGTTCTTTTTACACCACCGCTATTTTGCCTAATTCGTTTAATTCGCTGAGGTCTTTAATCTTTTAATTTTTCTTGCTCATTGTTTTTTCATTCAGTTCTCTTTGTGAGATTGCTTTTACACTTAATTCTCGAAATCATTTTCCAGTGTAGGCTAGCAAAGCCTTCTGTGTAGCGCAGCGCTCGGTGGTAAATTGCTCTTTCCTTTAATCAGCGAAATCCGTGTAATTAGATGAGAGCCCTTGATTGAGGTTTGGTTTGTCTTTTATCTTTGCTTTTAAAATTAGCGTCATTGGTGCAATTAGTTGATAAGGTTATCTTTTGATCTTTTGTGCTTCACACGGGGCACCTATTTTTCTTCTGCAGTCACCTTTATCCATTGGCGTTTGCTTATTCTTACCTTTCCTGGGAAATAATAAGTGTGGATGTTTATGCGTTTTCCAATAATAGCGAAGTGCGATTAAAGTTCGGTGAGTCAAAGGTAACAACCTATCTTTACCACCTTTACCATTGCGAATATGCACCGTGATTGTGACACTATCAATCTCATTGACTGTTAACTCAAGCGCTTCACTTAATCGCAAACCAATACTATATAGGACAAGAAAGAACACCTTGTCGTCATGATTTTATATGGGATATAAGCGCCCCAATTTGCTGATTGGTAATAATACCAATCGCATTAAATATGTGCTCATCTAGCTTGGTAAAATCAGCTACTTCTGTGTTGGAAGTTTTGCCAAGGAAACAACCATTATCTACAACTTCCGCCTTGAATTACCTAATTTTCCACTTCGCCGGATTTTGATCATAATATTAATGCGAATGGTATAATATCAGGGATACGTTTTACCTGAGGGGGTTTAACTATATTGAGCCATTTCCACTCTTTTTCTAGGGTATGACGATAAAAGAATTGCAAGCCATTGCTATCTAGTTTTACCGTACTCCAAGAGTGAGTTTTGATTAAGCTTGCAAAGTACAATTTCAAATCAGCTTTATCTAAGGCATCGGGTGCACGATCAAAATATTGTGATATCTGTACCAATTTTAGTTAATTCACTAAGGCACTCTCAAAATAGTCTGCAATCCGCCGCACTGCCCGTGAATCAGCATCAATGGTAGTTGGGCGCATTCCCTGTAAAGTAAGGTTGGTTAAATGTTGCTGATATAAAAAGTCAAAGCTCAGTTGATCTGAAATGTTCATGGCGTATACTCATTTTATGCGCACCGAGAATGGTGCATAAAAAAAGTATGAACGCAGTTTGTTTTTCTGCGCGCAGCGGCTTCGGTCAATAAGATGATATACCCTTTTGTCATATAAAATAAAGAGATTATTATGCTACGTTCATTTAAGCTTACTTATCAGTTTATGATCACTACCGTCATTGCTATTTTCATTCTATTACTTGCGAGTGTATATATTTCCTATTCATTTATGAAAACCGCCTTGTTAGAGTCTGAAAAAAACATATCTACAGAGATCTCAGAAAATCTACATGAACAACTCAATACAAAGAAAACAAATGCTTTAATGATGGCGCAATTTGTCGCCGATATTCCCGAAGTACAAAAAGCCTTTGCACAAAAAGATAGCGCAACGCTTGAGGTCTTATTTGCTAAGCAGTTTGCGAAAATGAAAAAAAATTATGGCGTGCGACAATTTCAATTTCACCTTCCCCCAGCAACTTCTTTTTTACGAATTCATAAGCTTAAAAAACGGGGTGACGATCTTTCAGGGTTTCGTTTTACGGTTGTTGAAGCCAATAAAACAAAAAAACCAATTGCAGGCCTTGAGGTTGGTGTAGCAGGTATCGGCATTCGTGGCGTGACACCGATGTTTTATAACGGACAACATCAAGGGACAGTTGAATTTGGCTTATCACTTGATCAGTATTTCTTCGATCAGTTTTCAAATCAGCATGATATTGGCATTATTTTCCATTTGTTAAAAAACAACAAATTGTCCACGTTTGCGCAAAGTAATCAAACAAAGAGCCTATTTAGCAATGATGAATTAATCACGGCGTTATCTGGAGCGCCTATCTTTACAGAAAGAATGCTTGATGGAAAAATGGTGTTTGTGGTGACGACTACACTCACTAATTACAAAGGAAAAGTAATTGGTGTTGTCGAAATTACGCGTGATGCACATCATTATGAAGTGAGTCTTTCTAACCTTTATTTAGTGCAAATTGCGATCACCATCATTTCACTTATTGTATTAATTTTTATCATTTTCATCGTCAGCAAGAGTATTGTTAGTCCACTTAATGAAATGATCGATTCGCTTGAAAACATCTGCCGAGGAGATGGCGATCTTTCAGTAAAGCTGAATGAAACAGGTAAAGATGAAGTGGCATTATTAGCAAAAGCGATTAATCAAGTCACCGATAAAGTCAGCTCGACCATTGCTACAATTAACCATTCCACTAGCAATTTGGTTATGAATATCATTGATCAATCGATGCTAGCAAACTCCACTCGTGAAGGAGTGAGCTTACAACAAGAAAAAAATGAACAAGTTGCGACCGCCCTCAATGAAATGTCAGCAACGGTGCATGAAATAACGCAAAATACAGTGCAAGCGGCCACGGAGTCAAGTAGTGCAAATGAACAGGCGAATAAAGGAATGCAAGCATCACAAGAGGCGGCAGAATCCATTGAATCGCTTTCTCAAAACATTAATAATGCAGTCGAGTCCATCAAAAAAGTAGAGAAAGACACCCAGAAAATTGGAAGTGTACTCGATGTCATTAAAGGGATCGCTGAACAAACCAATTTACTCGCACTTAATGCAGCCATTGAAGCCGCTCGCGCAGGTGAGCACGGACGAGGTTTTGCAGTTGTAGCCGATGAGGTGCGTACATTAGCATCACGAACACAGTCTTCAACCGCTGAAATTAACGATATGATTAGCTCACTACAGGAAGCTGTAAATAATAGTACTTCGATTATGGACAAAAGCTTTAAACAGGTTCAAGAGACGCACTTTTTAGTTTCTGACACTGAAAAACGCTTGAATAAAATCAGTAAATCAATAACCACAATTGATGACATGACTACTCAAATTGCAACGGCTTCTGAAGAGCAATCTACTGTAACAGAAGATATCAATAATAATGTCACAGAAATCAATATGGAATCACAACACACTAATGAAAATGCCAAGCAAAGTATGTTGGAGTCAATAACAATTAGTGCTGATATTGAAAAAATATTACTGCAACTGAGCAAGTTTAAATGTAATGGTGATCATGTTTTACAATTAATGCGTGCAAAATCGATGCATTCATTATGGAAGATTAAAGTAAGAAATTATCTTAATGGATACATTTCTCTTGATAAACATTCCGCTGGAGATCATCAACAGTGTACCTTTGGACAATGGTTGAATAGCACTGAAGCGAGCAAAATATTTGAAGGATATAACCTAACAGAAATTCAAGACACACATCGAAAATTACATCAATCAGTACATGACATTATTAATTTCAAAGAAAGCAATAATATGATGAAGGCTGAATCCGAATATGAAGTGCTACTCGGATTGTCCGCGGAAGTTATTACACTAATAGAACGATTATTGCCATCATAGACTCGGCTAAAAAGAAAACAGAAATGGGACTGGCATACCTTATACCAGTCCCATTAATATTATGATCAAACATGGTGAAATGAAAATTAGTTAATTTAAGCGGAAGTGTAGCTATGGTTGTAACCTTCTCCCATTCGCATTAATATTATGATCAAAATCTGGCATGTGGAAAATTAGTTAATTCGAGGTGGAAGTTGCGGCTAATGGTTGTTCCCTTGGCACAACATCAAGCAAAGAAGATGAAGTCGTTAGCGCTACTTACAATCCATTCGCTGATTTAATGTCAAAGATGAAAAAGTAGGTTGCCTTGAATGTAGCGATTAAAATCCCATAGAAGTTAATTTCTTATGGTATTTTTGTTTAAACGAGGCCTATCCTGCTAATATAAATTAGAGAGGAAAGGTTCCTGATTTGATCTTATTCAATCTCAGGAAGTTTATTTAAGCGCTTGTTTTTAATGATATTGACAAGAAACAGCAAAAGAGTAATCTGCAAATAGGCAGGAATGTGTTCTGTAAATTAGAAGGAAAGCTTCCTACTAATAATACTGTTATAGCGCTTCCAAGTATAGAGTTAATCAATGAGAGAATTCGAATTCTTTTGAAAGACTATTGTCTCTGATAACG
Organism: uncultured Psychromonas sp.; assembly: GCA_963682165.1. Taxonomy (GTDB): domain Bacteria; phylum Pseudomonadota; class Gammaproteobacteria; order Enterobacterales; family Psychromonadaceae; genus Psychromonas. Next base: position 1,750,276 of record OY821666.1, read on the forward strand.
CATTATCATGTTCAGAAATAATAAGAAAGGCGCATGAAAAATAGAAATATCGAGCAGCAATGAGATATGCTTTACCGAATCTTATATCAAGAAAAATTAGGGTGTGAATATGGATGTTGAGGTTATTAAGTCTTTTACTAAAACAGGAGGTGCAGTCGGTTCCGCATTCTTCGTATTATATTTTGTAGTTGATAATCTTTTTAAAGAGCCTGTTTATCAGTTTTTGGGAAGTGAAAAAATATTTATCCTATTGCTCGTGATTTTGGGAGTTATTGTTACTGCAGTCATATTATCTAGGTGTTCAAAATCAGATAGCAGTGCACCTAATCCACCTGCAAATGGCCCAATAGTTAACTATAAAGATTCGTCAACACATAATGGCGATAACAGGTTTTAATCATGGGTAATCAAGTTAATTATGAAGATAAAGCAGCCCATAATGGGAACAACGTATTTGAGTCGGATAAATCAGCACTTGAAAAAGTGGTACAAAAAATAGTCGCTACCGGAGATAAACACAATGAGTTAGTTAATATTATTGATGATTTAAATGACTACATTACTGATCATCCTAATAGAGAAGTCATAGGCCTTGAATCAAAGCTAAAGAATGGTGAACGCTCGGATTTATATCCTAAGGCCGTTTTGCTCAAGAATCGTTTTGAGCGTCGTATTGCGAAGGCTCAATTATCAATAGTGGAGCAAAAAGTATATATACAGGTTCTTTCACATATCCTTTCAGCTTTCGATCAGTATATCCGGCCGCAAATTCTAGGCGAACAATCAAAAAATATAGTCGATGCAGCCGTGTTTGAAAAAATTATTGAGCCTGTACATAAAGCAATCATTGATTTTGATGATTGTATAACTAAAGAGCTAGTATCTGGAATGTTGTATTTTTTAACTGGGAAATGCCATGTGGTATGGGATAAATCATGCTGATATACCACCCTGTTTACGATTTGAATCATAGCCTGTTTAGGACATTAATGATTTTGGAAGCCAGTGAGAATGATGAAATACAATTAGACTTATTCCGAATAATAGATTTTTATACAGTGTTTCCTCACCTTATTAAAAAAATTAAGCCTTTTCCTATGGAGCTTAATAAATACAAGAAGGTGCTTAAGGGAATTCCTGAACCTTATGAACGAATTATTAATATTAAAAGAATAGTGTTCGAACTTGAAGCTGTTCAAACAACTGCACTACAAAATCTACTCGCGAAAGGGTTTATTGACTTAGAGGCTTTTAAAGAAAAGAAAATTCGTCGCTCTGACGCAGAATTACCCTCAGATTTAGCGCAAGAAGTTAATGAAAATGAAGTCACTAAAGCTGAATGGTTTCATATGCTTGTGAATAAATTGAGCAATGTTGAAATGAAAGGAAAGACTGGTTTGAAATCTAGGACTGGTTTAATGGAATTTAGATATGATCTGGAGAAATTATGAGTAAGTCAAAGTTGTTTGTAAAAAGGCTCGTGATTTTATCTGGTAGTAAAAGAATTTACGACCAGCCGTTTCATTCTGGTATTAATATCTTGAGGGGCACGAATACTACAGGTAAATCTACTGTAATGGATTTGCTTGTTTTTGGCTTAGGTGCTGAAATCACTTCTTGGAATGAACATCAAAGTAAATGTAGTTTTGTTATTGTCGAGATAACGCTTAATGGTTTGATTCTGACCGTCAAACGGGAAATAACTGATTCTGGAAAATCCCCTATGTTTTTCTTTGAAGGGACTATTGATGAATCAAAGAAAGATGCTGAAAACTGGCAGCGTTTTCCTAATCGTCGTTCAGCAGAAAAACATAGTTATTCTCAGCAGTTGTTCGAAATGTTAGGACTTCCACAGCATAAAACCGATGACTCTAAGAATTTAACTATGCATCAAATTCTAAGGCTCATCTATGTTGACCAACTTTCAGCTACTGAGAAGCTTCTAAACGCTGATTTGAATTATGACAATGTAACAACTAGGCGTGCAATAGGTGAGTATTTACTAGGTTTAGATGATTTGGAATCGCATAACTTACGGCAAGATTTAATATTTGAAAACAAGGAGTTTGAAAAGTTTAATGGAGAACTTAAAGCCATCTATAAAATGTTCGGCAATGATGCATCTTCAATCAATAGACAAGCTCTTTTAAATGAGGTAAATGACGCGAAGGACACAATTAGGGGGCTTGTGGAGAAGCGAGGCTCCATCCAAAGAGGAGAAGAAGAGCAAGTCGATGCTCAGGCTAAGGAACGGCTTAAAGTGTTACAGAAAGAGATTGAAAGGCTCAATTCTGAGATCTCAGACATCACCAATATACGCCACTCGACCAAAGTCGAGCTGATTGATACTCAGCAGTTTTTAGAGGCCTTAGAGCAAAGAAAAATTGGTTTATCTCAATCAAAGCTTATAAATAATGAACTTGGTGGTTTAAGTTTCAAATACTGCCCTGCTTGCCTTAGTCCAATAGAAATTGGTGAAAGCCATGATTCATGTGGGCTGTGTAAAACAAGTATTAAAGATAGAGAGCGGGACTTTGCTTATGTGCAAATGAGCAATGAACTCAATTTTCAGATACGGGAAAGTAAATTTCTTATTAAATATTTTCAACGACAAGTTGACAATTTAAATTCAAAGCTTCCAGCTATCAATCGACAAGTTGAAATTGCCAAGAATGAATACTCTGAATTGGTCTCTTATTCAGACAGCCGAAGTGCTTTGATCGCAGATGTGTCAACCGAAATTGGATTTTACAAAAGCCAGCTTGTAAATATAGAAGAAAAGATGGAGTTGGTTGATAAGGTTGAAGGCTTAATTGAATTGAAGCAGAAAGCTCAGAACCGGATTAATGCAATAGAAGAAAGACTGGATCAAATAAAGGAACAGAATAAGAGCAGATATGAGAATGTGTTTGAATCTATAGAGAAGCATACAGCGGACTTACTAGTCGCTGATGGCGGCAACGAGAGTAATTTTGACAACCCTTCTGAAGTATTAATTGATTTCTCAAAAGATAGAATGGCTATTAATGGGCGTAGTAAGTTCTCTGCTAGTTCCATGGTTGTGATGAAGAACAGTATTCGCCTATCTATATTTTTACATGCTGTGGATGATGCTTTATCTAGGTTACCAAACCTTTTAATTATGGATAATATTGAAGATAAAGGAATGGTTCCTGAGAGAAGTCAAAATTTCCAACATTCGCTAATTAATGCATGTAATGGCTTGAAGAATGATTATCAGGTTATATTTACTACTTCAATGATTGCTGACGATCTAAATGATACACCTAATTGTGTTGGTCCATTTTATCCTAAGGGCACTCATACACTAGAGTTTTAATGACTATTAATGATCTCTTATGTGTAATTAAAAAGAGTAGTGATGGCATAAGGGTATTTTCAAAAGGAAGGCATTGCTTCGTCTTAAAGGCGAATGATTTAAAGCAGGCAGTATAATCGTAGGCACAGGTAAAGGGCCAATATAACAAGTCAATGCACTCGGACTTGTCAAAGCTGGCACGTTTTTTGTTCCAAAAAATGCGCCAGCTTCACCAAACCGGTGTTTGAGGCGTTGAGGCTGTAGAATTTATCCAAAAAGACACTTTTCAGTGTATTTTCTTATTTTAGTGAATTGTTTAATGATTAACCTTGCTTGTAGTTCATCGATGCTATCTAATAGATATTATTCACTCATCGAAAACTTTTATGGCAAATTATAAACCCGACTTGTCCTGCCAAAGTAAGTTCATTCCTATTGATTTCTCATCACAAATATTAGCTGGTACTTTTGAGTATGCTTTATCTCATATTGTTGATAATAAACTTGATTTAACATCGTTTGATAAATGCTATAACAATGATAAAAAGGCAGCCGCAGCATATCCTCCAGAGTGATGTTAAAGATAATTGTGTTAGGCGAAGCTGATGGTTTAGTATCGAGTGGTAAAATTGCAACGGCTTGTGAAACGAACATCTTATTTATGAGTTTATCGGCAGATGTGCAACCTCACTATACTTCTGTCGCTTCTTTTGTTGCTCGTATGAGCGAACAAATAGCGCCTCTATTTACGCAAGTGTTGATGATATGTGATGAAGAAGGATTAATTGCTCGCAATATGTTTGCCATCGATGGCTGTAAAATAAAGTCTAATGCAAGTAAAGAGTGGAGTGGTACTTTTGCAGAGTTAGAGCGCAAGCAACTTAAGTTAGAAAAAGCGAGCCAACGTATTGTTGAGAGGCATCAATCACAAGATGATTGTGGTGAAGAGCAGATAGAGCATGACTTAAAACAAAAAGCTAAACTTGATAGAAGTGCTGCTAAAATTGCTGATTATCTCGCAACAAAAGAACAAAAATATGGCAGTAAAGGTAAGCCAGTTAAAAGTAATATTAGCGATCCAGACAGTGCCAAAATGACGACATCGAAAGGTACTATTCAAGGCTACAATGGTATTGCTATTAATGATGATAAACACCAAGTCATTCTACAAGCCCAAACATGGGGCTCTGTGGGAGAGCAACAAACGTTAGCACCTGCCATCAAACAACTCGATGCTGAATTTTTGAGACTAGGTACTTCGGATAGTTTATCCAAAGCAAAGTTTACAGCAGACAGTGGTTTTCACAGTGAAGCTAATATGAAATATCTTGCGGGTACAGGACTTGATAGCTATGTTGCAGACACTCAATTTAGAAGTCGAAATCCGTTATTTAAAGTGAGTGAAACGTATCACACAGAACAAGAGAAACGACGATTAAAACGTAGTAAAGGTAAACCAAGACGCTTTAGCTCAGCCGACTTCCATTATGATGAGAAAGACAAATCTTGTCGTTGTCCTGCTGGTAATATTATGTGGTGTAGTGGTGATTACTTCAAAAGTGGAGAGCGACTATATATTAGCTTCGTTGGTTACTTAAAAGATTGTAAGGCTTGCCCATTACAAAGCCAATGCATGGGTAAAGCACCTTTAAAAATAGGTAGGCAAGTGCAATTCAAAAAGAATTGTAAAGAAGAAAAACTATCGTATACCGATAAGATGCGCATAAAGATAGATAGTCCAATGGGTAGAAGACAATACAGTAAAAGACTAGGCTCAATTGAGCCGGTATTTGCTAATATTACCGTAAATAAAGGCATGAATAAATTTACGCTTAGAGGCCAAGAAAAAGTAAATAGTCAATGGCAGATGTACAGTCTTGTTCATAATATAGAAAAGCTCAGAATAGCACTTCACTAGACCCACGTTACCCACTTATAGCCAGTAGTATTCTCTCGAGGCAGCCTAAATAGTCATGATAAGCCAAGTGATCTCTATTTATCCTGAATAATATTAACAATGAAACTTATTTTGGATAATTGAATGTTTTTAATTGTTAAACCAGTAACTTATCGTTAAAGTATAAATGTTAATCAAAAACAATAAATAGAGGTTAATTCTACAGCCTCGTTATACAAAATAAAATAATTGCGGAGATATTTTATAATGAATGTTTATTTATTAGGTGCAGGAGCATCTAAATCATACGAAATATCTAAGACGAATGAGCGGCTCCCACTTGCAGTTGATTTTTTTACAACATTTAATAAATTAAAAATATCTGCTAATGGTTGGGTTATCATTAGCGACTTAATAGGCTACGTAAAAGATAAAAGAAATATCTCATTTTCAGAATTCTCAAAATATAATGAAGATATCGAGAAACTACATACAGAAATTCAAGAGCATTATTTAGAAGCAATTAGTAAGAAAGATAATTATGATATTTACAGGTATGGGAGAGCATATAGCCAGTTAATTTCTTTATTTTGCTCAGTAATTAATGAGATACAAAATGGAGATGAGTCTGAGTTCCATAAAAATCTAGTTTTAGGATTAGATGAAGATGACGTAATAATTACATTTAACTGGGATACTCTTATAGACAAATCTTTAAGAAATAATACAGATTGGACAGTAAAAGATGGATATTCTCTATCACCCGAAAAAGTCTATTGTGATAGATGGGTGGAAGGAGTCGCTAGCGGTACAAAAAATAAATTATTAAAACTACATGGTTCGACAAATTGGATTTCAAGCTATATTAGTTATGACTTTCAAGAAGAGAAAATAGCATTTCAACATGCTGGTTCTAATGAGTTAATTTATATTTACGAAAGCACAATAAAGCCATATCCATGTTATGACGGTAGATATATGGCTGGTTACGAAGATTTTTCAATGGGGTATTACCCGCCGAATATTCCTTCAATCGAAGATAAAAGAAAGGTTCCTGATAACCATGTCGTAATGCAAAAAATCTTTCGTAACGGTATTAACCCCAAAGGCACTAGCTCAAGTGAAGGTATTGTATCTCTGCCAATTATTATTCCACCAGTTAAGAATAAATCTTATGAATTTTATGGAAACTTATTTCCCTCAATATGGAAAGAGGCTGAAGATTCATTAGCTGATGCTGATAATATTTATGTGTTGGGCTATTCATTTCCCGCAACTGACAAACCAAGCACAGATCTATTTAAAAAAGCATTCAGTAGACGAAGCTCCATTCCTAATGTTGTAATTGTAAATCCTAACCCAGATGAAATAGTCCACAAATTTACATTTGACTTTGGAATTCCAAAAAGTAATTTGAGAGTGTTCTATGATTTTATTACCAGTGAATATGTAATTCAGAAAAATGTATAACAATGATAAAAAGGCAGCCGCAGCATATCCTCCCGAGTGATGTTAAAGATAATTTTGTTAGGCGAAGCTCATGGTTTAGTATCGAGTGGTAAAATTGCAACGGCTTGTGAAACGAACATCTTATTTATGAGTTTATCGTGAGATGTGCAACCTCACTATACTTCTATCGCTTCTTTTGTTGCTCGTATGAGCGAACAAATAGCGCCTCTATTTACGCAAGTGTTGATGATATGTGATGAAGACGGATTAATTGCTCGCAATATGTTTGCCATCGATGGCTGTAAAATAAAGTCTAATGCAAGTAAAGAGTGGAGTGGTACTTTTGCAGAGTTAGAGCGCAAGCAACTTAAGTTAGACAAAGCGAGCCAACGTATTCTTGAGAGGCATCAATCACAAGATGATTGTGGTGAAGAGCAGATAGAGCATGACTTAAAACAAAAAGCTAAACTTGATAGAAGTGCTGCTAAAATTGCTGATTATCTCGCAACAAAAGAACAAAAATATGGCAGTAAAGGTAAGCCGGTTAAAAGTAATATTAGCGATCCTGACAGTGCCAAAATGACGACATCGAAAGGTACTATTCAAGGCTACAATGGTATTGCTATTAATGATGATAAACACCAAGTCATTCTACAAGCCCAAACATGGGGCTCTGTGGGAGAGCAACAAACGTTAGCACCTGCCATCAAGCAACTCGATGCTGAATTTTTGAGACTAGGTACTTCGGATAGTTTATCTAAAGCAAAGTTTACAGCAGATAGTGGTTTTCACAGTGAAGCTAATATGAAATATCTTGCGGGTACAGGACTTGATAGCTATGTTGCAGACACTCAATTTAGAAGTCGAAATCCGTTATTTAAAGTGAGTGAAACGTACCACACAGAACAAGAGAAACGACGATTAAAACCTAGTAAAGGTAAACCAAGACGCTTTAGCTCAGCCGACTTCCATTATGATGAGAAAGACAAATCTTGTCGTTGTCCTGCTGGTAATATTATGTGGTGTAGTGGTGATTACTTCAAAAGTGGAGAGCGACTATATATTAGCTTCGTTGGTTACTTAAAAGATTGTAAGGCTTGCCCATTACAAAGCCAATGCATGGGTAAAGCACCTTTAAAAATAGGTAGGCAAGTGCAATTCAAAAACAATTGTAAAGAAGAAAAACTATCGTAGACCGATAAGATGCGCATAAAGATAGATAGTCCAATGGGTAGAAGGCAATACAGTAAAAGATTAGGCACAATTGAGCCGGTATTTACTAATATTACCGTAAATAAAGGCATGAATAAATTTACGCTTAGAGGCCAAGAAAAAGTAAATAGCCAATGGCAGATGTACTGTCTTGTTCATAATATAGAAAAGCTCAGAATAGCACTTCACTAGAGCCACGTTACCCACTTATAGCCAGTAGTATTCTCTCGAGACCGCCTAAATAGTCATGATAATCCAAGTAATCTCTATTTATCCTAAATAATATTAACAATAAAACTTAATTTGGATAATTGAATGTTTCTAATTGTTAAAGCAGTAACTTATCGGTACAGTATAAATGTTAATCAAAAACAATAAATAGAGGTTAATTCTACAGCCTCGTTATGCCGAAGAGAATCTATTTAGATGCCTGAATCAAATCCATTAAGAATCATGACATTTGCAGCACCGAAAGATCTCCACGAGTGGCTCAAGGTTAATTACGCAACTGAAAGTGAGTTATGGGTAAAGATATTTAAAAAAAACACTGGGATTCAAAGTGTTACTTGGAATGATGTAGTGATAGAGGTTTTATGCTGGGGTTGGATTGACGGTGTAAAAAAGTCAATTGATGATCAAGCCTATCTTCAGCTCATAACTCCCAGATCAGCACGAAGCAACTGGTCCAAAAGGAACACTGAGCATGTTGAACGTTTGATAAGCGAAGACCGAATCAAGGAGTCTGGGCTTGTGCATGTTCGTGCAGCGAAAGCAGACGGTCGTTGGGAAAACGCTTATGTGGTAAGTGAAATGGAAGTGCCCGAAGATTTTTTAGTTGCACTGGAAAGTCAGCCGAAAGTGAAAGAGTTTTTTGAAACACTTAATAAGTCGAGTCGTTATGTAATCGCTTATGGTTTAACAAGTGCAAAAAAAACCGAAACCAGACAAAGGAGGTTTACAAAATACATGGCAATGCTTGTTCATGAAGAAAAGCCTAAATAAGTGGTGCTCAGTATAACAAGTTTGTGCACCGGACTAAATTTCCATTCCGCTTTTTGGCATTGTTTCGAAATTATATGCCAAAAAGCTCCACTCGAATTTAGCCCATAACAAAGGCATTATACCCAAAAGGATGATTAAGTGAAGAAAATAATATTTGCACTATTTATAATGCTAATCATTCCATCTGCTGGTGCAGTAGATGGAATGATTGATGTAAAAAGTCAATTTGATGCCAAAACAACTGCTGATAGATTTGAAAAAATATTACATGAAAAAGGAATGACTATTTTCAATAGAATTAAACATTCTGAAAATGCAGCCAAAATTGGCATTCAATTACGTGAAACTGAAGTAATAATATTTGGTAATCCTAAGGCTGGAAGTCCACTTATGAAATGCCAGCAAAGTATAGCCTTAGATTTGCCGCTAAAGGCTCTAATCTGGAAAGATAACAGTAATCAGGTATGGATCTCATATAATGATATTGTGTATTTAAAAAACAGGCATAATGTTCAAGGCTGCGAAAAAGTAATTTTAAAAGTAGGTAAAATATTAGCCAACATAGCTAAATCAGCGTCTAGTAAATGAAATGGTATAACAAGTCAAATCAACACGGACATTTGCTACGCTTACGCTTCGCAAATACTGGTTATTTGGGTCGTTAGATTTCTATTTATCTAAAGTGGTAGATTATGCATACAACAAAAATCTAAGCTGGTTCTGTATTTTCGGGACTCATGGCGAAAAATCTCGATTGAAGCAAAGTAAATGTTTCAAAACCCAGAGGAGATGCTGATTGGAAGTTGTTGATTGTTTATCGAGGAAAGCATTGTCCTTTGTGTATAAAGTATTTAAATCAGATCGATAAATATATACAGCCACTAAGTGGAATTTACAGTTGTTGATTATTCAATTTATACTTTTCAGTGCTCTAATGGGCAGCCAGCAATTTCATTTTGTATGAAAGTTGAGGTTTAAAAGTGGATTTATTTAGCGAGCAAGACAATCTTCTTCCTCCGTTTAGTATCCCTAAAGAAGATGGATACTCTATACGATGGAATGAAGATAACAAAGGGTTCGATATAAAAATACCTAACGGCGAGTTGTTTTATTCGCAGTGCTTCTTTAATAAAAAAATAAGTGACAGAAGCGTTGAATATTTTTTAGAAAACGACACTATGAATAGTGATGTTACTAACTGGCGTCAAGTGAGCGCAGAGGATTTTGTAAAAATAAATTTTGAACATATAAAATGGAAGCAAGACAGTATAAAACTATACGGAAAAGATATTCCTCTCCCAAGGCTTACAACTTGGTATGGCGACAAAGGGAAATCATATACTTATTCAGGAATAAATTCTAATCCAAATGAGTGGAATAAAGGGCTATTGTACATAAAGAAAAAAATTGAAAGCATCTCAAATGTAAAGTTCAATAGTGTATTAATTAATTGGTATAGGGATGGCGAAGACTATCTAAATTGGCACGCTGACGATGAAAAAGAATTAGGTAAAAACCCTGTAATTGCATCCGTTAATTTTGGTGAAACTCGTGATTTCATTATTAGAGATAATACCAATAAATTGAATAAAATAACCATTCCTTTAAAGCACGGAACGGTATTAATAATGAGTGGCGAACTTCAGCATTTCTGGCAACACTCAGTACCAAAAAGAAAAAAGGTAAAAGGCTCTAGGTTCAATTTGACATTTAGAGTAATCAGCCATTAAAGGTCACCTAACAAGTTGCTGCACGCGGACTGGTCAAGCTGTCGCGTTTTTTGTAAAAAATCCGCAAAAAAACGCATCAACTTACTTAGTGCGCGAGCAAGGCGTTAGCCTTCAAAAATAAACAGGAGAGAAAAAACATGAGAGACACAAAAGAGAAATTATCTACTTTAACGATAGCTCTACACTGGATGGTAGGCTTAAGCGTTATTACAATGGCAGCTATTGGGGTTTATATGAGTGAAAACAAAGTATTTGAACTCTACCCTATTCATAAGTCCATTGGCGTTTTGCTTTTTATCTTTATAATTATTAGAGTTTACTGGCGTCTCATCAATGGTTGGTTACAACCTGCTTCTGATTACAGTACTATAGAGCAAAATCTAGCAAAAATAGTACACTGGATATTGATAATTGCAATTATGGTCATGCCAATTTCAGGTTTTATTATGTCTTGGGCAGGTGGTAATGGTGTATCAGTATTTGGTTTAGAAATTGTTGCGGCACAATTTGATCCAATTGCTAAAGCAGCTATTCCACATAATGCGGCACTTGCTGGTTTTTTGGGAAAAACTCATGAAATATCAGGTTGGGTGTTGATTATCGCTATTGTTTTACATTTTGCTGGCTCTCTTAAACACCATATTATTGATAAAGATAACACTTTAAAGAGAATGCTCGGAAAAAGAATTAAGTCAAATAATGAATTGCCTAATGAATAAGGATAGATTATGCAGGAGAAAATGGGTCAGATACCTTTTCTGGTAATCGCCTAACAAGACTAATTAATACTGACCCACAAAAGGCTAGCTCCTTTTGTGGCCAGGTTATTTGCGCCGTTGAGGCTGTAAAATTTATCCAAAAAGGGACATTGTTATGCTCCCTTAATTATTTTTGGCTATTTCTTTTAAATCCTTGATGGCTGATCTTAATTATGATCTAATAGATATTAGTCGCCTACTCTAAACAAGTCATAGTTAACTACAAACCTTATTTATCCTAGCAAAGTAAGTTCATTCCAATTGATTTTTCACCACAAATTGTGCCAGGTACCTTTGCATCTGCACTATCTAATATTGTTGATACTAGACTTGATTTAGAGCCATTTAATTGGTTGTTTCACAATGATAAAAAAGATCCTGCAGCTTATTCTCCAGCGGTTATGCTGAAAATAATTCTTTTTTCTTATTCTAGAGGATTAATATCTAGTCGTCGTATTGCAGACTCCTGTGCAACTAATATTATCTTGATGAGTTTATCTGGTGACGTTCAGCCGCATTTCACCTCTATTGCCTCCTTTGTCTGTAAGATGAGCGAACAAATAGCATCATTATTTACTCAAGTTTTAATGATTTGCTATGAAGAAGGCTTAATTGGCCAAAACATGTTTGCTATTGATGGTGGTAAAATAAAGTCTAATGCTAGCAATGAGTGGAGTGGAACATTTGAGGAGCTTGCTTGATAGCAAAGTAAGCTAGAAAAAGCGAGCCATCGTATTTTATACTCAAAATGACGCACACTGACGAGATCATGAGATCATGAGATTATTAGATTATGAGATTATGAGATCATGAGATTATGAGATTATTAGATTATTAGATTATGAGATTATGAGATTATGAGATTATGAGATTATGAGATTAGGAGATTATGAGATTGTTAAATTTTCAATAATGCAATAATATTGATCAATGCGTTGATAAATGATTTGGCTTCATCAAGGGTGTTGTAAATAGCAAATGAAACGCGTACTGAACCTTGAGAATTTAGTGCTTGAAATAATGGCATTGCACAATGCCAGCCACTGCGCACTGCAATACCTTGTGCATCAAGCAACGTGGCAATATCACTAGGGGCCTCTCCTGCAACACTAAAACTAATTGATCCACATTTAGGCTGTTTACTGGCAAAAATAGTGACCTCAGGTATGCTTTGCAAGGCTTTTTCTGTAAATTCCATAATTTCATTTTCTTGCTGTTGTAATGCTTGTCGATCAAGAGAATTGATAAAGTCAATCGCACTCGCAAGTGCAATGGCACCTGAAATGTTTGGTGTGCCAGCTTCAAATTTAAAAGGAAGCTGATTGTATTGAGTTTCTTCAAAAGTAACCGAGCGGATCATCTCACCTCCTCCTTGCCAAGGCACTAGCGCTTCAAGTAAATGTTTTTTACCGTATAAAACACCAATTCCTGTTGGTGCAAAGACTTTATGTCCCGAAAATACATAATAATCACAATCAAGTGTTTGTACATCAATGCATAAGTGTGCAACCGCTTGTGCGCCATCAATGATGACTTGGGCACCATTTGCGTGTGACAATGCGATTATTTTTTTGACCGGATTGATGATACCAAGTGCATTTGAAACATGTGCTATCGAAACGAGTTTTGTTTTTGCCGTTAATAATCGCTCAAAGTCGTCCATATCAAGGGTTTGATTTGCTGTTAAAGCGATAACTTTTAAAATAATCCCCGTTCGTTTTGCTAACATTTGCCACGGTACAATATTGGCATGATGCTCAAGTGAAGAGATAATTATCTCATCACCTTTAGTTAGTTGACTACCAATACTGTTTGCCAATAAATTAATTCCCTCTGTCGCACCTTTTGTCCATATTATTTGTTTTTCACAGCTCGCATTAATAAAGGTTTTAACAATACGGCGGCTTTTTTCAAACGCGCAAGTTGCACGGTTGCTCAACTGATGACTTGCCCGATGAACATTCGCATTATTGTTTTGGTAATAAGAAGAAAGCGTATCAATCACAGATTGCGGTTTTTGAGTGGTCGCCGCGTTATCAAGGTAGATAAGTGGATGAGAATTAATGCTTTGTTTAAGTATTGGAAACTGCTCGCGCAATGTATTAATACCGAGTGTTTGGTGTGCCATAACATCCCATAAAATAAGTTACATAAGGTATCGTTAGCGCTTTTGTGCTCATAAATACCAACAAAAATAAATAATGCCCATAATATTAAAGGCCATTACGCCCTTCAATCATCAGACGTTTCATTTCCCTCACCGCGACTGCAAATCCATCAATTAATGCTCTGGCAACAATCGCATGACCAATATTAAGCTCTATTATATCAGGCAAGGCGGCAATGGGTTTCACATTATGATAATTAAGAGCATGCCCTGCATTTACTTTAATCCCTGCTTTATGTGCGTATGTTGACGCAGTTGCAATACGCTGCAACTCAACATCTTGCAACGCCTCTGTTTCAGCATTCGCATAAGCGCCAGTGTGAAGTTCAATGTAAGGCGCACCAGTTTTGATAGCCGCATCAATTTGTGGCGCTTCAGGGTCGATAAACAGGGATACTTGAATATTTGCGGCATTCAAACGCTTAACAGCTGACTCTACTTTTTCAAATGATCCTACAACATCTAATCCCCCCTCTGTTGTCAGCTCTTCACGATTTTCAGGCACAAGGCAAACAAAGGTAGGTTGTGTTTGAATTGCAATATCAACCATTTCGTCAGTCACTGCCATTTCAAGGTTCATGCGTGTTTGCAACGTTTGTGCTAACACAGCGACATCACGATCTTTAATATGGCGGCGATCTTCACGCAGGTGGATCGTAATTCCATCTGCGCCGGCGTTCTCCGCAATAGCCGCTAAATGAGCAGGCTCTGGGTAACACGTTCCGCGTGCATTTCGTATCGTTGCAGTGTGATCAATGTTTACACCTAATAATAGTTTACCCATGATTTTTCTCTTTAATTAATATATCTAATTGTAGTGGTCAACTAATTTTTGCCACCTAGCCAGAGGTGATAGACCCATGTTACTTATTTATTATAATCATCGCTGTAACCCAAGCTGTGCAGCGCTCTGAGATCATCAGACCAACCTGATTTTACTTTTACCCAAACCTCTAAAAACACTTTAGCGTCAAAGAGCTCTTCCATGTCAAGGCGAGATTGCTTGCTGATTGATTTTATTTTTTCACCCTTATTACCAATGACCATGCGTTTTTGCCCGTCGCGCTCAACAAGCACAAGTGCATTAATATGCAATGTCCCATTGGCTTGTTGTTTAAATTGTTCAATTTCAACGGTCACAGAATAAGGTAATTCTTCCCCCAAAAAACGCATCAATTTTTCGCGGACAATCTCAGAGGCCATAAAACGAGAAGAACGATCTGTAATATAATCTTCAGGGAAATAATGCTCAGATTCTGGCAAAATTTCTTGTGCCCAGCGGCGAATTTCCTCTATGTTGTCGCCTTTTTTAGCTGACATTGGCAGTATATGCTTAAAGTTGTAACGTTCGCCTAATTGTTTTAAATGCGGCAGCAGCGATTTTTTATCTTCAACATTATCGATTTTGTTGATTGCTAAAATAACAGGGCATTTTAAATATTTGAATTTGCCCAGCACCATCTCATCGTCTTCATTCCAATGCGTGCCTTCAACAACAAAAACAACCATTTCAACATCATTAATTGAACTTGATGCTGCGCGGTTCATTAAGCGGTTAATCGCGCGTTTTTCTTCAATATGAAGCCCTGGCGTATCGACAAAAATCGTTTGATGATCGCCTCGCGTATCAATCCCTAAAATACGGTGCCGCGTTGTTTGTGCCTTGCGGGATGTGATACTTACTTTTTGCCCGAGTAACGCATTAATTAAAGTAGATTTGCCCACATTAGGTCGACCAACAATCGCCACAAAGCCGCATTTTTTTACCATTATTGAGCGGCCTTTATCATAGATAGCATTTTCTTTGCGGTAATTTGCTCTGTTTTTCGGCGGCTCGATCCATGTGCCTGCACCGATTCAAAGCCTTCCACTGAGCAGCTCATTGTAAATTGCTGATTATGAGCTTCACCTTTTATTTCAATGACTGCATAAATAGGAAGAGGTTGCTTGCGAGACTGCAAATGTTCTTGCAACTGCGTTTTCGCATCTTTTTGCCCGATACCAGGCTCAATAGTATTTAATCGAAGTTCATACCAAGCTAAAATTCTCGTTTTGGCAGTATTAATATCCGAATCTAAAAATATTGCACCAATAATAGCTTCAACAGCATCTGCAATAATAGATCCACGTCTAAACCCACCGCTTTTTAATTCTCCAAGACCTAAAATCAAACATTCGCCTAAATCAAATTCGCGACCAATTTCTGCTAACATTTTTCCACAAACAAGGGTTGCCCTCATACGGCTTAAATCACCCTCATCAACGTTGGGAAATCGCATATAAATATCAGCTGTAATAGCAAAGTTTAAAATAGAATCACCTAAAAACTCTAGACGCTCATTATCAGATCCTAATGCGCTACAATGCGTTAACGCCTGCTTTAATAGTTCAAAATCACTAAAAGTATAGCCAATTGTACTTTCTAATCGTTTAAGGGCATTTACTTTTATGTTATTTATCATATGATTGCTCCGATACGATTAAAACGAATTTTGCTCGGTACCCATGTCGGCAATAAACCATCTTTGCTACGATAAAATTCAAAACTAATCCATTTTGCAACCGCTTTACCAACTAAATTCTTTTCAGGGACAAATCCCCAATAACGGCTGTCGTCGCTGTTGTCTCGATTGTCTCCCATCATGAAATAATGCCCTTTTGGAACCACCCATTCATATTCAGTGGTTGGCACATTGTTTTGCTGGTAATAATGAACAACCTCATCTTGGCGATTGGGGTTGATTAGAATTTTATGACTTACTTTACCTAATTTTTCAATATAAACACCGAGATCAGCATTTTCATCTCTAAAATAACGAGAGCCTTTAAAGGTAATATCAACTTCTTTATAATTTCCGCAATCACCACTTGCACAAGCAGGAATAAGATACAAACGTTTATCTTTATAAACAATATGATCGCCAGGTAAGCCGACGACGCGCTTAATAAAGTCAATCTTCGGATTTTTGGGGTATTTGAACACAGCAACATCACCACGCTTTGGCTCACCTACACTAATGAGTTTATTTTGCCAAATGGGATCTTTAATACCATATGAAAATTTTTCAACTAAAATAAAATCACCGATCAATAGTGTTGGCATCATTGAGCCTGATGGAATTTGAAAAGGCTCATAGATAAAAGAGCGCAATATAAAAACGAATGCAATCACAGGAAATAAAGTTCGGGCATTGCGTACAATTGGGTTTTCTGGAAATACTTTTTCTAACGTTTTTTCATCCAGTTTTTTTGCTGATTGAGCTTGCACAGCAGCTATTGCCTTATTACGCGCAGCTGCCCATTTAAATTTATCGATTACCCAAATCATGCCTGTAAACAAGGTCACAACAGTTAAGATAAGTGCAAATGTATTTGCCATTTTTTTTCCTTTATTATAATTATGTTGATAAAAGTAGGGCTATTTTCGCTACTTTCGTGTTGAGTAAAGCGTAAAGTTATTTATCTTTGCCAATGTGCAAAACCGCAAGAAATGCCTCTTGAGGAACATCAACGTTGCCAACTGATTTCATCCGTTTTTTACCTTCTTTTTGTTTCTTCAACAGTTTTTTCTTACGGCTAATATCGCCACCATAACATTTAGCGATAACATTTTTACGCAGTTGCCGAACCGTTGAACGTGCTATTACCTTAGCGCCAATAGCAGCTTGAATTGCAATATCAAACATTTGTCGCGGAATAAGCTCTTTCATTTTTTCAACAAGCAGACGCCCATAATTTTCAGAGTTTGCTCTGTGGGTAATTAATGCAAGTGCATCAACACGATCGCCATTAATCATGACATCGACACGCACCATGTCGGCTTGCTGGAATTTAACAAAGTTATATTCCAGTGATGCATACCCTCGACTAGTTGATTTTAAACGGTCAAAAAAATCCATGACGACTTCACCCATTGGAATATGATATGTTACCGCAACCTGGTTGCCATGATAAACCATGCTGATTTGCATACCACGTTTTTGAATACAAAGTGTAATGACATTGCCTAAATATTCTTGCGGCACAAGAATATTACACTCTGCAATTGGCTCGCGTATTTCTAATATGTCATTTATGGCTGGTAATTTAGCTGGGCTATCAATATAGATAACTTCACCTTTAGATGTTTCAATTTCGTAGATAACCGTTGGTGCGGTTGTTATCAACGCAAGATCATACTCTCGCTCTAGACGCTCTTGAATGATTTCCATATGTAGCATACCTAAGAAACCACATCGGAAACCAAAACCTAACGCAGAGGAATTTTCAGGCTCATAAAATAACGACGCATCATTAATACTTAATTTTCCCAAGGCATCTCGAAAGTTTTCGTAATCATCTGAACTAACTGGAAAAAGTCCAGCATAAACCTGCGGTTTAACACGTTTAAATCCAGCCAATACCTCATTTGCAGGGTTTACTAGTGTCGTTAATGTATCTCCCACCGGCGCGCCAAGAATATCTTTAATACCTGCAATCACATAACCAACTTCGCCAGCTTTTAACATGCCTTTTTCAAGTTGTTTAGGGGTAAAACAACCCACTTTACTAACTAAATGAACATCTCCTGTCGACATTACTTTCATTTTCTCGCCAACTTTAATTTGGCCATTTTTAATGCGCACTAATGAGACAACACCTTGATAGCTATCAAACCATGAATCAATGATAAGCGCTTGAAGTGGCGCAGTTACATCTCCTTCTGGCGGCGGTACAGCACGGACAATTTGTTCTAAAACAAGATCAATACCAACACCTGTTTTCGCACTACATTGCACCGCCTCTGTTGCGTCAATACCAATAATATCTTCGATTTCTTCAGCAACACGATCAGGCTCAGCTGCTGGTAAATCAATTTTATTTAGGATTGGAATAACTTCTAAATCCATCTCTAACGCAGTGTAGCAGTTTGCAAGTGTCTGGGCTTCAACACCTTGCCCTGCGTCTACTACTAATAAAGCGCCTTCACAAGCCGCAAGCGAGCGTGAGACTTCATAAGAAAAATCAACATGACCTGGCGTATCGATAAAGTTTAACTGGTAAATTTCACCATTATTCGCCTTATAATCAAGCGTGACACTTTGGGCTTTGATAGTAATACCGCGCTCGCGTTCAATATCCATTGAATCAAGAACTTGTTTTGTCATTTCTCGATCACTTAAACCACCACATGCGCTGATCAACCGATCTGAAAGTGTTGATTTTCCGTGATCGATATGAGCAATAATAGAAAAGTTACGAATATGCTTCATTAACAATTTAAATACCTATTTTTTATGTTATTAAGATGTTTTCGCCAAATCATCTCTTTTCCTAAGAGATAATCACCGCGCCTACAAAATATTTTATCAGGCATAAGCTCGAATGATTAACGCCGTTAATTATCAATATCTCAATTTTATGGCGAGTATCTTAGCACAAATTACCCACCTGACGTTTCATTTTAAAATATCATGCGCTAACAAGTGTAAAATTTACAAGATACACCGCCAAACTAGCTCTTTTTTAATCTTCAATCGTTAAATTTTCTTCCTTCTTTCCTCGGATCCCGCATATATATTTTCATATCTGATTTTTCATAAGCAAATATCATTCATTGAGATCTTGCCATCCCCACTAGACATCTCAATTAGTGGTTTCACCTCTGTCTTATTGCTCACTAACGAACAGTTAATTTTTGCTTCAACCAAACTTTCACTATTCTCTCACATTTACTTATCGCTAAGACTAAAAAAGAAGCGCCAATTGCCAGCCATTAAAAATGTTTGCTGAGCGTAAATTACACCAGCAAACATCTGATAAATCATCTTCAGGTCGTGAATATAACTATTTAGTAGTTCTGCTGAAGATTTAATATCCTCACTCATTGCGATGCTTAGACTTGTTATTTATAAGCAAAGAAAACTTACTCACAATGGACTAAACTTACAAAAACATTCTCGAAACGTGTTAAATATCATTGTTATCAGTGCTCTTCGTATTCAGCTACAACCATTTTTATTTTCTTTTTATAATAAACATCCCAAATTATAAACATTATAAACATTATAACAATGCTAAAAATTACCATCGTCATACCACTTGTTCTAATTTAGGACAGTATAAAGTATTCATTTTAATTCTACCTCTCAAGTTTAGGCACGGTATTTTAGGCATGTACCTTATGATCATGCTCTTTCAAGTAACCTGGATATATAATAATAGCGTGCGCTAATTCACGCTTTTAGCCTTTTTACCTATATTTTGACGATTTAAGCAACAAATTTTCGAAATATAAACTTTTTTCCCTTATAATACATCTGCTTAATATAGAATAGATAATCAAAACTAGGGCAAAGTAACACTTTCCAAGACAGTTTTTTTTGCATAAAACTAGCTTAAATTGACTCAAAATAGGCAACTATTCACCAGTCAATTTACCTAGATAATCACAAAAATTTCATCATTTGAGTGTTAATACCAGTAATATCTTTACATTAATCAGTAAAGCGCTTATTAACCCCTGATTCAGATTAAATATATTTTGCGTACATAAGTTATTAAGCTTTTTCATGGATGATAAATGGTTTAAGCAACAGGGTTAAATGCTAAAACCTTAAGCGCGAAAAAGATTATAAATTTTTATTTTTATTTTTATTTTTTTGAGGTTATTTATTATGAAGTCAAATACTTCGGTTATAATATCAACTGCAATCGCAGTGACAGGTTTTTTTATTCTTGCAAAATCAAATTTAGTTATTTCTTCAAGTACAGCATTTAGCGTGGGCGCTATCTTAACAGGTTTTTTTATGGCATTTGTTAATTTAAAAAAATCAAATAACGGAGAAATTTCTGCTAAAGAAATATTGTCAGCAAAAACTCTCTATGTTGGAAATCTTCCTTATCGTGCTCATGAAACAGCAATTCGCATATTATTTGCTGAATATGGAAAAGTTTTATCCGTTCGTTTGATGAAAGATAAACAAACAGGAAAACGGCGTGGATTTGGCTTTGTTGAAATGTCAGAAAAAGATGCAAAATACGCAATTGAACAATTAAACGAAAAAGAGTTTCAAGGCCGTTCGCTACAAGTACGTGAAGCAAATGAAAGAGTGCCGCGTTTTGAACACGCAGCATGATGACAATCACATTTGATGAACAAATCAATATTACCCATTAAGATGATCGGATCTTCGTGAACAGTTTTATAAAGCAAGCAACCATTAAAAAATTAAAGTCTTTCATTTTATGCTGTAACTTAACAATTGAAAGATTGTACCCTGATAGCTTAAAGTGCTGAATATCAGCGCTTTTTTATTTTTATACACCAGCAAACAAAATAAATTTACTTGTTTACCTCGCAATATTTATGTGATATAAATCACACTATAGCAGTGCTTAATCAGATAGACTGCGCTCAAAATAATTACTCCCAATGACTGTTATAGCATTTCATTAACATTTGTAAGCTACTTAATGTCATTGGTATAATAGCATCACTAATGAATTAAATAGGAATTTAAAAATGATTATCGGTATCCCAAAAGAAATAAAAAACCATGAATACCGTGTAGGGCTTGTACCATCTAGTGTTGCTGAACTCATTGCTCAAGGTCATCAAGTATTTGTAGAAACACAGGCTGGCAGTGGCATCGGCTTTGAAGATGGAGATTATACAAATGTTGGCGCAGAAATTTTATCTGACGCAGCTTCTGTTTTTGAGCATGCGCAAATGATTATAAAAGTCAAAGAGCCACAAGCAATCGAATGCGCAATGTTACGTCCTCAGCAAATATTATTTACATACTTACACCTTGCGCCAGATCTACCTCAAACTCAGGCGCTTATTAAAAGTGGCGCTATTTGCATCGCTTATGAAACAGTCACTGATAATTTCGGACATTTGCCTTTGTTGACTCCTATGTCAGAAGTTGCGGGTAGAATGTCAATTCAAGCAGGTGCTGCCGCATTGCAAAAATCAAATGGCGGATCTGGTGTGTTACTTTCTGGTGTGACAGGCGTTGAACCTGCCAAAGTAGTCATTATCGGTGGTGGTATTGTAGGAAGCAATGCTGCCCAAATGGCAGTTGGTTTAGGCGCAAATGTTGTTATTTTAGATCGTAACATTGAAACCTTACGGCAATTAGATCATCAATTTTTTGGCAGAGCAAATGTACTTTACTCATCACAAGCAGCACTAAGGGAGCATGTTTTAACTGCGAATTTAGTGATAGGCGCGGTGCTTATTCCTGGGAAAGCTGCGCCTAAACTTGTTACCAAAGAGATGATTAAATTAATGAAAAAAGGATCGGCTGTTGTCGATGTTGCAATCGATCAGGGGGGATGTTTTGAAACATCACATGCAACAACGCATGAAGATCCTATTTATATTGTTGATAATGTCGTGCATTATTGTGTCGCTAATATGCCAGGTGCTGTTGCAAGAACCTCTACACAGGCCTTAAATAACGCAACCTTGCCGTATGCACTCAAAATTGCAAGCTTAGGGTACAAAGCCGCATTGTTAGGTGATAAGCATTTAATGAATGGATTAAATATCTGTCATGGAAAAGTGACATTACAAGAAGTTGCAGACGCCCATGATCTGGAATTTACAGATCCACTTTCTTTACTTAATTAATGACATTTCACTAAGCACAAGATCTGAAAATTTCTTAAAATAATAGGCATATTTGCGGATCTTCAATAATTAAAGAGCAATATTGAGGCAACAAAGAAGGTAACTAAACTTATAAATATACACCCATGCTTGTCAAATACGACTATTTAAAGGTAAAGAAATCTATCATGTCAAAAGCAGCTGAGCCTGAAGAAGACTTTTCAAAAGCTAAAGCGCAAAAATTGCGCGAAAAATTACTGTCTGAAATTGAAGAATTTAAAGCAAGTCGTCGTTCATTGCAACTTGCAACTCAAAGCGCATCTGGCAATCTCAATGCAAGTTATGCCCCTTTTTCCCTAGCCGGTGATGGCTTCTATATATTAGTTAGCGATATTGCAAGGCACGGCATTAACTTAAAAGAAACACCTGAAGTATCTGTTATGCTAATTGAAGATGAGGTGGAAGCGAAAAACATTTTCGCCCGTAAACGTCTCACTTTTGATGCGCATACGACAATGCTTAACAAAAATACCCAAAACTTTACCAAGGGTATTGAGGCAATGGCAGCTCGTTTCGGTGAGGTGATAGATAGACTATCAATATTAAAAGATTTTAACCTGTTCAAACTAACACCATATCATGGCCTTTATGTCAAAGGCATCGGACAAGCATTTAGTCTGACAGGATCTGAGCTACTCAATTTGGATTGGAAGCGTGATGGTCATCAAAGTGACACGTCTCAATCTAAGCAAAAATAACTCGATCACTACATCCCAAGTAACTTATTGTTCTTATCCGCATTGATATGGACGGTGACTTTTAATCATGGATTGTAATTAAATATAATAAGTGTAGAGTAACAATACTCATGTGACGTAAAAATGCAATATTAGGTGCAAACTAGATGATCAGAGTAAGGCGCAACAGGCGCTAAGTGCACTTGCGTATAAAATAACATCACGGACTAGGAACTGATATGTCAGATCTACAAAGTAATCAAAAACAAGAAGTAACGGTTGTTAATATAAAAATGCCATTTATATCTATGGTTATTTTTTTAGTCAAACTTGCAATAGCTTCAATTCCAGCCTGCATTATTTTCTGGTTTATTATTATGCTACTAGGGGGGATCTTTGGGGGCATTTTTCATGGTTTATTTATGGGAATGGACTATTTTTCACCTTAATTTAACAGTATTGAACTAAATAAATATGCACAAGGATGCGCCATGAAAATTGATAGATTAGATCACCTGGTCTTAACCGTCAAAAATATTGAAGTTACCGCGACATTTTATGAATCGATCCTTGGTATGCAAAGGATTACATTTGCAAAAAATCGTATCGCTTTACTTTTTGGACAGCAAAAGATTAATCTTCATGAATTGGGTAATGAATTTGAACCTAAAGCGCAAAATGTAATGAATGGTAGCGCAGATTTGTGTTTTATTATATCAACACCCGTTGATCAAGCCATCTCGCAATTATTATCAAAAGGTATTAAGGTCATTGAAGGTCCAGTCAATAGAACTGGGGCAACAGGGCCTATTATTTCTGTCTACTTTAGAGATCCAGATAAAAATCTAATTGAAGTATCTAATTACCTTAAAAATTAGTCTATGAAATGAGATCAATGTGCTCATTATATATTCGTACTGCTGTTAATTTTGAAATGACTTGTGTATGATTTGCTAATACCTTAAACAGTATAAAGAAATTTATTACGTTGCACTCATTATACAATTTTATCCTCTTAAATTGACATTAATCTAAATGGCAATTATTGTTTTACATTTAATATCAACCAAAAACAGAGAGTACAAACATGAAAACACAATTTACCCTTCATATTGACGCTTGGGCAGACGGTATGAATATTCCAGCTAAATTCGCTTTTGGTCAGCCAGGGAACAATACCCCCTTTGCACCAAGTAATAACATAAGTCCTGCCATTCGGTGGTCTAATGCACCAACAGGCACGAAATCTTTTGCTATCATTTGTCACGATCCTGATGTCCCATCGTCAAATAAGGACGTAAATCAACAAGGCAAGATAATACCAGCGGATTTACCTCGCGTGGACTTCTTTCATTGGGTTCTTGTCAATATTCCTGCTGATGTGTCCAAGCTAAACGAGGGAGTAGCCAGTCGTGGTATTACCCCTCGAGGCAAACCTGTAGGTCAGACCACACTCGGCATGTCTGGTATGAACGGCTTTACGGAGTGGTTCGCTGGTGATCCAGAAATGGAAGGCATCTATGGTGGTTATGACGGACCATGTCCGCCGTGGAATGACAGTATTGTGCACCATTACCACTTCCAAATGTTTGCTCTTGATATTGAAACACTGAATATAAAAGGCGATTTCACTGGCAAAAACGCACAACAGGAAATGAAGGGTCACATTCTTGCGAGTTCATCACACGTAGGGACCTACTCAATGAGTCCAGCAAACCATAACTTACAAAAAGCCGTTTTAGAAGCAGAGGATGCAATCCTAACGATGTAAATTCCAGTTTACTTCAAAAGGCAATGTTAGATCTACAAATGGTATATAGGCTTGCCGTTTGTACCGCGTAGACGCTGACTTGTTCCTGATTTTTAACCGCTTTAACATGTTTAACTATACCTAAAACATGAACACTAACGCCACTTAATTTGCAATGCTCTATAGCGTAGGCAATGCGTATTTGGCGTTAAGCTGCATTTTTACAAAGCATTGGTATAAAGTTGTATTTTATTTTCAACTCAATCCACTAGCCAAAATGGTGTTGTCTACTTGCCCATAATCGTAATTATATGCTCGATCGTAATGCAAGTGTGCGGTTAAACACTAAACGCTCACGACTAGAATCTTTATTATCGGCACAAAAATAACCTTCGCGTTCGAATTGATATGCTTTTTCTGGCAAGGCATTAGCTAAGCCAACTTCCACAAAACCGTGTTTGATAAGCTGAGAGTCAGGGTTAATTGCATCATGAATATCATCTGCTGCTGCTGGAGCTTCAAGTAAAAATAAAGGATCATACACTCTAAATTCAGCCGCGCTATTTTCTCTTGCATCAACCCAATGAATAACCCCTTTCACCTTGCGACCATCACTTGGATTTTTTCCTAGCGTTTGATCATCATAAGTACAGTAAACTTCAGTAATATTGCCATCGTTATCTTTTTTAAATTCATTTGCTTTGATAACATAAGCATTACGCAAACGCACTTCTTTGTTTAACACTAAGCGTTTGTACTTTTTGTTCGCTGTCTCTCTAAAATCAGCACGATCAATATAAATTTCACTAGAAAAAGGTAAAAGCCGCGTGCCCATACTTTCTTTTTTTGGATGGCAAGGTGCTATTAATTGCTCACTTTTATGTTCATCATAGTTGCTAATGATAATTTTAATAGGATCAAGCACCGCCATAGCACGCGGGCTATTTTCTTCAAGGTTTTCACGAACACAGGCTTCTAATGAGGCAAGCTCAACTGTGTTTTCTTGTTTAGTCACGCCAATGCGCTTTGAAAATTCACGTAATGAAGCCGCTGGATAGCCTCGACGACGCATACCTGAAATAGTTGGCATACGCGGATCATCCCACGCAGTGACAATATTTTCCGCAATTAATGCACTCAATTTACGTTTTGAGGTCAATGTATATTGAAGATTTAAACGCGAAAACTCAATTTGACGTGGGTTTGCTTTAATGCTGATATTATCAAGTACCCAATCATATAGCGGGCGATGATCTTCAAATTCAAGCGTGCATAAGCTGTGGGTTATCTCTTCTAGTGCATCTGAAATACAATGCGTAAAATCATACATAGGGTAAATACACCACTTATCACCAGTTTGATGGTGATGTGCAAATCGAATCCGATAAATAACAGGATCCCGCATTTTGATATTAGGCGAGGACATATCAATTTTCGCACGTAACATCATTGCTCCGTCTTCAAATTCACCTGCTCGCATTTTTGCAAATAATGCAAGGTTTTCAGCAATTGGCCGATTTCGAAAAGGACTATCTTTGCCAGCTTGGGTTAATGTGCCACGATATTCGCGCGTTTGCTGCGCATTTAGCTCACAGATATACGCTTTATTATTTTCTATCAATTCAACAGCATAGCCATAGAGTTGTTCAAAATAATCTGAAGAATAGTGAATATTGCCGTGCCATTTAAAGCCTAACCAAGAAATATCTTTTTTAATGGCAGCAACATAATCGGCATCTTCTTTTAAAGGGTTGGTATCATCAAAACGCAAATTACACTTTCCATTCGGATAGTCTTCTGCCAATCCAAAATTCAAGCAGATAGCTTTGGCGTGGCCAATATGCAAATAACCATTTGGCTCCGGTGGAAAACGCGTATGAATTGACTGGTGTTTACCAGATGCCAGATCATCATCAATAATATTACGTATAAAGTTACTTGGGGTAGTGTCGCCCTGGGTCATAGTTACCTCTAAAAACACGAAAAAATAAACAAAAAATCATCTTATATCAATTGTCTTGAGTTAGCGACAAATTATTATTTTTGAAAATAAGTCAATACACGAAGCTGGGCGCTATCGTGGGTGTTTTCTTTATAAAACTGACAATAATTTTTAAATAACTTTGGATTATTCACCTGTTTTAAAAGCAAAAAAAAGACACTTACATGAGTGCCTTTTTATTATTTATCACCATCAATGGTAAAAATGCAACGCCCTTATGCTATTTTACTGTTTTCATTTTGTCGGCAATACTTTCGGCTTCCGGACCAATAATAACTTGTAAGTTTTGTTCTCCAAGTTTAACAACACCCATTGCACCTAATGCTTTTAGTTCAGCTTCTTGAATAAGGCTACGATCATTGAGCGTAAGACGTAAACGAGTAATACAGGCATCAATGACGACTAAATTATCAATACCACCAAGCGCCGCAACATAAGCCGTGGCCAGTTCATCAGCGTCTTCTTTTTTAGATACTTTAACAACTTCATCATCCTCACGGCCAGGCGTTTTAAGATTCAAAGTTTTAATCAATGTTAAGAAAACAAAGTAGTAAATAAAAAAGAATACAATGCCTTGTGGAATTAGCATGTACCACTTAACCGCGAGTGGATTTCGCGAAGAAAGCACCAGATCCACAAGACCTGCTGAGAAACCAAACCCTGCCATCCAGTGCATAGATGCCGCAATGTATACTGAAAGACCAGTTAACACCGCATGGATAAAGTAAAGGAGCGGCGCCACAAACATGAATGAAAATTCTAATGGCTCAGTGACACCAGTGAAAAATGAAGCTAATGCAACCGCGAGCATCATAGAGCCAACACGCTCTTTGTGTTCAGGTTTTGCTGCAGAGTAGATTGCAAGTGCGGCCCCTGGTAGCCCAAACATCATTATTGGGAAAAATCCCGCTTGGTACATACCAGTTTTACCAACAATTGAGGTACCCGCTTTAATACCTGTTTCACCAGCTAGGAAGTTAGGAATATCGTTAATACCCGCAACATCGAACCAGAAGACCGAGTTAAGTGCATGATGCAAGCCCACGGGAATTAATAAACGGTTAAAGAATGCATAAATACCAGCACCGACACTACCCATTGATGCGATAGTTTCACCAAAGTGTTGTAAACCGCCGAAAATGATTGGCCATAGTATCATAAGAATAAAGGACACAAAAATCATGATAAAAGACACTAAAATAGGCACTAAACGACGGCCCGAGAAAAAGGCAAGGGCTTTATGCAATTCAACACTTGAATATCTATTGTAAAGTTCGGCAGAAATAATACCGACCAAGATACCAATAAATTGGTTATCTATTTTAGAAAACGCAAAAGGCGCCGAGCCATTAGGCAATAATATCATTGATTTTAAGACATTAGGCAAAGATGCTGCGATTTGAGTGACAGCAGCTTGCGAGAGTAGTGTCGTCACAACTAAGAAACCAACTAAACCCGAAAGTGCAGCCGCGCCTTGTTTATCTTTAGACATGCCATAAGCAACGCCCACTGCAAATAGCATGGACATGTGCTCAATAACAGCAGATCCTGCTTTGATGAGAAGTGCAGCCAGTGCAGAATGGCCACCCCAACCACCTGGATCTATCCAGTAACCGATACCCATTAAAATTGCCGCTGCTGGTAAAACAGACACAGGCACCATTAAGGCTCTACCTACTTTTTGTAAATAACCTAAAATATTCACGTTAAAACCCTCCTAATTTAATTTAAAATTTAAGAATTGATAAAAATCTATGGTATATCCCATCCAACTTATGTTAAGCAGGTAAAACCAATGAATTCAAGACAGACGCTACTATAAATAATCACTGACGCGACAAAATTTCCAACGAAGTCTTCATCAATTGTTAAACGTATGAGTATTACATACAAACACAAAATATCACGAACCTGAGCAAATACTAACTTGTTTTAATTTCCGCCGCAAATTAAGCTAATACAAACGTGATGTATATCTTATACCGATGATTTATTTAACTAGAAGTAGCTCAGAAAGCTTATCACGTCGTACTTTTGCGTTGCCTGGCGCGAGGCTAATTCAAAATACTCAGCAAATATTGCGCTCAGAGATTAACGTATCGTTCAATACCTGTTATTATTTACATGATTTAAAAACATAAGGCTTGCCACTCATGGAACATCGAAAAGCAGTTTATTTACAGGAGATGGGCATAACTCAGTGGCAATTGCGCAAGCCACAGCTATTTTTAAGTTGCCCATTAGTGAAAGAGATTAGCCACGCCACCTTACTGGTTATTTGCTCTAAATATGATATTACTCACCCATTAATGGCGAAGATATTATCCGCATTTGATGTGCAAGCCAATCAAGTGCAATATTTTTCAATGCAAGAATTTGAAGATCACCAAGGGACATTCCCAACAATGATTTGGTCTACGATAGGTCGCGTTTCACAACTACAAGAACATCAAATTATTATCTCCCCACCTTTAGCACAATTAAGCCAAGATCCACTTGCCAAAAAATCATTATGGGAGCAATTTTGTGCCTGCAAAAAACAAAAAAAATAGTATTGAAATAATCCCAATGGTATTGTCAGATCTTGATACTGTTTATCGCATTGAGCAAATATCTTATCCTCATCCATGGTCTAAAAATTTGTTTTTAAGTAATTTTGGTAAGCGTTATTTTAATCATGTATTGATAAAAGATAAACAGGTGATCGGCTATTTTGTTTGTAGTTCGGTGGCTGGAAACGTAGCTCTGCTGAACCTTACTATTTCGCCTTTATTTCAAGGAAAACACCATGGTAAAAAACTACTGTCTTTTTTATGTGCGTTAGCAAGTAGCCAAGGTGAAAAAGAAATTTGGTTAGAAGTACGCAGATCAAACACAATAGCTATATCTCTCTATAAAGCCATTAACTTTGTTGAGGTTGATGTTCGAAAAAATTATTATCCGACCAAAAATGGCAAAGAAGATGCCCTGATAATGTGCTGTTATTTAACATAAACTTAAGTTGTTTATGAACTACTTCAAAGCGTTTAAGGCTCAATATGATTTCAAAAAATCAATTTAAATTAATGCATTCGCTTGAACAGAAAAAGGAGCGAAAAAAGCAAGGCCTTTTTTTAGTGCAAGGTCAAAAAAACGTTGCAGAATTATTGCATTCAAGCTTTACCATTAAACACATTTTTGCAACCCATGAGTATCTTAATATAACGGCATCCACATTAACTGCACAATCGCTGAGTAAGATAACAGTTGAGGCAACCGCTCAAGAATTAAAAAAAGCAGGCACATTAAACTCGAATAACAGCGTAATTGCAATTGCCCAATGTAAAATCAGTCTGCCACCTAAAATAACTGACAAAGAGCTTGTTTTAGTGTTAGATCAGGTCAGCGATCCAGGTAATTTAGGCACCATAATTCGCGTTGCCGATTGGTATGGTATTAAACAAATTGTTTGTAGTCCCGATTGCGCTGATTTTTATAACCCTAAAGTTATCGCGGCAACCATGGGCGCTTTTACACGCGTATTAATTAGTCATACTGAATTAACTCAATACCTAGAAAAGCAAAAACAACCAATCTATGGCGCATTTTTACAAGGCGAAAACATTCACAAAGCACAACTTGCACCGAGCGCGATTATTGTTATGGGAAGTGAATCTCACGGCATTTCAGCCCCTGTGAACAAGTTTATCAATACAAAAATAACCATCCCTAATTTTGGCTGTGCAGAATCATTAAATGTCGCCATGGCAACTGGTATTATTCTTGATAACTTCAAGCGGACTTAGTGCAGTGACCGTCATTACTTGATAAATTGGCGGCAAGCCTGGCATGGTAATGTATAGCCTTTGTAGGCGCGTGTATCACTAGTTTTTATTTATTATTTTCAGTGTTACGTTGAGTTATTTTTTAGTCTTGAAGGAGAGTGGGTTTTCTTTGTGGCAAGAAAAGTAACCAAAAGTAGCATCTCTAGGTGTTTTTCGATCTGCTAAAAAGTAGCACTTTTTAATGCATCGCACCTAAATGCACATCCATGTGCATTTAGGCGCTGATGAAATCATACATGATTTCATGCGCTAAATAAATAATTTTAAGCTGAAAATACAATGGGACACGTCTATAGCCAGACATAGATTGCTTTTAAAAAATAGAAGTAGATTTTATTTTCCATGGCAGAGTGAAATAAAAACTTAAACCTAGTAACTCTGGCATGGCCGAGGTTTGGCTTAAAGCACCTTTTCAACCAGCGCATTGATGTGGATCCGTGAAGTGTGTTGTGCTTGCTTTAGGTTTGATTTTAATTGCTTGCAAATATCTAACAAAATATTAATTCTGTTCAACAATGTCAATACATTCATAGTGGGTGATAATAAATTTATATGGTATAAGTATGTTTCCATGCAAACATTAATGACTGCTATTGTGATTAAACATCTTGCTTAACTCTATCGATAATTTGAAAATATTTCTTGCCAATTCATTATTAAGCCAAAAATAACCAAAAAAATTCACATTGCTATGATGATCATTATTTTTTGTAATGTTTTCAAAATGTTCTTGAATATGTAACACCTTTATTTTATCCTTCGGAATTGATTTTAAATAACCTTTATCAACATCTTTGCTTAGTTTGTTGATTTGTTTAGACAACTCAAGACCAGAAACAGATAAATCTGAATATGCTTGAATTTTTTCAAAAAACTTTTCATCATCCCATTTTTTACCTATTAACAGTTCTAACATATTCAGGATACGACGTTCTATATTTAGCACCTCTGATGAAATTTTTTTAAATCGCTTTTTCTCTTTTGCTAAATGGTCTAAAAGAGATTGTTGCTGTACTAGGTTTTCTATCAGTTTATCAAAATTATTATGAATGGGTTGTTCATTACCTAATATTTTTTTAGTATGGATTAAATAATAATCTCCAACTGCTTCTAAAAATGTAGCAATAAGCACTTGATAATGAATAAAAGCACGCGAAGGAAAAAATAATCTGCTACACACCATGCTAAGTAGCGATCCCAAAATAACATTCACAGCACGCCATACTGCCACATCTACATTTCCGATACCTGCCGTTGCCACTATAATCAAAGTAACACCAGCCATAACTGCAGCATAGGAATTCGGACCGATCACCTGCATCATAATAATGGCCAGTATAAATAAAATTGCTAGGTTATGGACAAGTATAGTATCAATAGACAGAGGCAACAAAAACAAGGAAAGTCCAAGCGATGCTCCAATAATGGTGCCCAATAAACGCTGGCTTGCTTTTTTTATCACTGCTCCAAAATAGAATAATGGCCCCATGACCACAACAATGGTAATAACAATCCAATATGAGTGCGGGATTTTAAAAATACTAATTAATCCGAAAGCGATCGCACAAGCCATCACCACTCTTAAAGTATGTAAAGGTCGCTGATTACGGATCACAAAACGATCTGAAAATATCATACGTTATAGTATTCTTAAAATTGCTGGAAAAAATTAATGTAGAAAAACCCCAAATTATACTGCAATTTCAATAATTATTTTAAAATCACATTCGGTTATGAGTCTTTTGTTATTACAAACATATCTTTTACCCATGACCAAGAAGATAATTTATCAGAGGTTATCGGACACCATCCTTGCGCTCAACATTCGCTGCGAGAATAACCATTACCACATGTTGCGCTTTACTCTGATTACCTAGTTCATGCCGACGTTACATTTTGAGGCCACATGAGTATATATCTTCTATAATAATCTCAATTTAGTCTCTGTCAACATAGTTAACCTAAGTATGCGTTAAGGAGCTCTTTATACCTATAGCTCATCGATAAAAAATATATACTTTCAAGAAAAATTACGCGATGACACTGATTATAATTTCATGTTAAACCTAGAGCTTTCTTAACTAAAAGCAAACTTAGAACAAGAAATATCAAGCCTACTAACTTGGTTTCTTTCTTACAAATGATGGGTCTTGCAATTATTTTAGTGCGCGACTTATACCCATGCTTGATAAAATGCAACAGTGGCAGCGCTCTCTATAATCAGAGTAAGTGGCAACATGAGGCAATGGGGACGTGCGCATTAAATGGCAAGCTTTGGCTGCGCCAGATCATATAAAAACCGAGTCCGGCCCCAATTAGCAAGGCTCCTTGTTTAAGTTTGCATTGTTATAAAATATCGAGCGATAATAACTATATTCCAAGTTTATGCATCAAATACACGGCCAATTTGCTACCCTGATTTTGCATTTCGATCGCCCAATGGGTATAAATGGGTATAAATAGATTATAGTAACAATAATGGCAATTAATCTTGAACGTAGATGACTTCTAATGTTTCTTTATTGGCATCCCAACCATCATGATCTTCATTTACATCATGATATTGAGCGTTTGCATCGTTTATTGCTGAATCATGGTAATCATCCCATTGGAATTCACATTGTTGACGATCTTCCTGTGCAATAAATTCTATTGGCATTTCTTCTAAATGATTGGCTACATTCTGGCAAACTTGTTGTGTTCCAGTGTTAGAAATTGCCGCTATTTTGTAAACATGGCCAACCCATTCAAGGCGATCAATCACCTTTTGGATAA
This sequence comes from uncultured Psychromonas sp., assembly GCA_963682165.1. Classification (GTDB taxonomy): domain Bacteria; phylum Pseudomonadota; class Gammaproteobacteria; order Enterobacterales; family Psychromonadaceae; genus Psychromonas. Next base: position 1,783,497 of record OY821666.1, read on the forward strand.
CTATTTCAGCATCATCCTCATGCATTAAATCAATTTTATTGAAAATTAACCAACGCTGTTTACTTGCTAATTTAGGACTGTGTTTTGCAAGCTCAGCAAGAATGATTTCTGCGTTATCCGCAGGGCAGCTACCATCTACTGGCAAAAGATCAATCATGTGTAAAAGCACACGACAACGCTCTAAATGACGTAAGAAACGCGTTCCTAAGCCTGCTCCTTCTGAAGCTCCTTTAATAAGGCCAGGAATATCTGCAATTACAAAACTTCTCCCGTGTCCCATACTGACCACTCCTAAATTGGGGATAAGTGTTGTAAATGGATAATCAGCCACTTTTGGTTTTGCCGCCGAAACACTACGAATAAACGTTGATTTACCAGCATTAGGCAGCCCTAGCATACCCACATCAGCAAGCAACAATAATTCCAGTTGAAGATTACGAATTTCACCTGCCGTACCATCTGTTTTCTGTCTTGGTGCGCGGTTTATACTTGTTTTAAAGCGCGCATTACCTAAACCATGGTAACCACCTTTCGCAACTAACAGTTTTTGTCCATGGCGAGTTAAATCGCCTATTACTTCATTTGTATCGTCATCACGCGTTCGTGTCCCAATAGGCACAGGAATCACTAAATCATTACCACGGCTACCAGTACAATCTCGTGTTTGACCATTTTTGCCACGCTCTGCTGCATAAAACCTAATAAAACGGAAATCAACCAGGGTGTTTAAGTTTTCATCAGCTTGGAAGTAAACATCACCACCATCACCGCCGTCGCCACCATCAGGGCCACCACGCGGAACATATTTTTCTCTGCGAAAACCAATACAGCCGTTGCCGCCATCACCAGCATCTACTTTAATTTTAGCCTCATCAACAAACTTCATAATTATCTCCAAAAAAAAGTATATTTAACGTTAAATTACCTGAGTAGTGATAAGCAGCACTTCCCAAACCAGCTGTTTTTACATATAGTTACGTTAAATTAACCAAGTATCAATAAAAGCACCATTAAACAAAATCCAGCTTAAATATCAATCATACCAATGACTATAAATAGCATATCAATTTTAGTGTTTAAAATTATTCACTTCGTCGCAGATGTTTTGCAAAAAACAAGCAGTTATACCCATGTTACCTAAAAATGCGACGTCGGCATGGACTCGATAATCAGAGTAAGGCGCAACATGAGGTAATGGTTATTATTGCATCGAATGTTGCAACGCAAGGCTGCGCCCGATCATATAAAAACCGAGTTCGCGGCCCGAAGGGCGCTACTACTTGCACCAATTTGCATTGTTATAAAATCTCTCACGATAATAACTATACTTCAATTTTAGGCATCAAATATCGGCACAATTTGCCTTGCTGATATTGCATTTCTGGGTAGCATGGGTATATGTACTATATGCAACGAAAAATGCAACGAAAAATGCAACGAAAAATGCAACGAAAAATGCAACGTGGCGAATAAAAATAAATAAAAAAACCCCGCATTGCGAGGCTTTATTAGTTGCTAAATTTGTCTGAATTATTCAGCGACAATGCTCACGAAAGAACGTAGAGGTTTACCCTTCTTTTCGAATTTAACTCTGCCAGTTAACTTCGCGAAAAGAGTATGGTCTTTACCAAGACCCACGTTTATACCCGCGTGAAATTTAGTGCCACGTTGACGTACAAGGATATTACCTGCTAATACAGATTCGCCACCAAAACGTTTAACACCTAAACGATTACTTTCTGAATCACGACCGTTATTAGTACTACCGCCAGCTTTTTTATGTGCCATTTTTAATAACTCCTATATCAAGCGCTAATCGCTGTAATTTTAACTTCAGTAAACCACTGGCGATGACCAGCTTGCTTACGTGAATGTTTACGACGACGAAACTTAACGATTTTAATTTTTTTATCACGACCATGAGCAACTACTTGCGCCGTTACTTTACAGTCATCTACGTATGGAACACCAACTTTAACATCTCCAGCATTTGCGACTAAAAGAACTTTATCAAATTCTACAGTTGCACCAGCTTCAATATCTAGCTTTTCCAAACGAAGAGTTTGTTCAACAGCAACACGGTGTTGCTTGCCACCACTCTGGATAACAGCATACATGTTTTTTACTCCGCTCAGGCATCTCAGGCTATTTTATACAAAATAAACGAGAGCACATTTATATTAATAACAATGGAAGCGGATTTTACAGTAATGGATTACAATAGGCAAATCTTTTTGCTAAAAAATACATAATAATTTCATTTTATATTTTATAGGCAGATGTAATCGCAAGTGCATCATTGGTGCGCCAGTAACACGAACATCTATCTGAGCATTATTTCATAACGGCATGGCAAATTATTTTACTGCGTATGCGCAGGTCTTATACCCATCTAGGCCACATCTGACTAAAGGCTTAACAAGCAAAGGATGGATGACTCGTCTTTTTGCCTTTTTAGAAACAAGCTTATTGATGAGCCGCCTGGCTATTGATTTTTAGCGGAACACTTCTACAGCGAGTCATGCGATCAAATTTTCTATAGACAGATCAACAGATCCTAGTAATTAATTATATTTGATTTATTCAGCTCCTCTTTGAGTAAAACGCTTGATTGAAAAAAAACGCAACGCTAAAGTTAATATGCCAATAAAAATCAACAGCATTCCCAGCTCATATAAAATGTTTCCTATGCCAATTTTTTGGGCTCCTCGACCAGAAAGTACGCTACCTAGCGTTAAAGCCGCATAGAACACCATCATGTAAATACCGATAACACGTGAACGCAACTCAGGCGGAAACATACGTTGTGTGTGTGCATTCATTGTGGAAATAATACTGGCCCACGCCGTACCTCCAATAGCACAGAATATATATGTAGATATATTAAAAACACCTATTGAGACTCGCATATAAAAAATACCCAATACAAACAGACAGATAGCTATTATGATACGGCGATCAATTATATGTCGCACCCTTTGGATCAAAAATCCAGAGATGACAGCCCCAATGCCAAAAGATGACATCATTGCTGCAAGAGTCGCATCTGATCCCCCTCCTTTTTCTACAATAAATATTGGCAAAAGCGCATTGTATCCTGAAATTGGAATAAATATTATCCCGGCAAATAATGCATGGCGGATAAATATTTTAGAGCTCATGGCGGTACGAACGCCTTCGGCTAAAGATTTGGAGAGAGATACTTTTGGTTTGACCGCAACAGGTCGGCGACTCATCATAAAATATAAGTAAATCGGGAAAATCAATGATAATACATTTAAAGCATATAGAGTGGGAATACCCCAGGCAAATGCCACTGAAGCTAATATTGGTCCAAGCACTGATGCTAAATTATAACTCAGTCCATTGAGTGTTGCCGCAGCTTCTATTTGTCTATTTGGCACAATTGATGACATTTGCGCTAACCTAGCAGGAAAGTTTAGTGCGATAAAACTCGCTATAAAAAGAGTTAATAGCAAATAGGCGTATGGGTTCTTCAAGCCGATAGCTGAGATAATAACAAAGCAACATGCTATCAAGGCCATACCAGTATTGGTAATAAATTGAAATTTTGCAACATTAATTTTGTGAGCGATGACACCACCTAAAATCGCAAGTAAAAATATAGGTAGTTGTGTTGCCGTCTGAGACAATGCCGCAATTTCTGGATCTCTTGACAAGCTTGCTACAACTAAACCTGTAGTAAAAATTTGTATCCAATTTCCTATGTTAGAAAAGAAATTTGCAATAAATAAGTGCCTGAAGTCAGTATTTTTTAAAGGAGTCAAAAGAGAAACTTTTGTTTGCATTTTATGTATCCATTTGCTTTAAAGAAGTAATAAGTTGATTGGTAAATTCTTGCTTTATACCAAAGGCATTAACTAAGGTCTGTGAAAAATGGAACTGATCATGGCTTTGAAATCCCTCAACGCCTTTGTTATCCCTAACTATTAGCACCCCCTTCACAATCCCTATCATAGTATTTTCTTTTACCATTCTGATGAGAGGTGATCCATTGAATTTACTTAAGCCTCTACTTGCTTTATGCAAAGCAAATATCTCACTTTGAGCTAAATTGCGTTTATTTATTTGGAAATAAGAGTATTTTCGACCTAATGGTTTCCATTTTATTTGTAAAGTTTCTCGTTGTTTTTTGACATTAAAATAGAATGTAGGGCTAATTGACTCATTTGGGATGAGAGGGATTGGAATTTCATGCAACAGCGTTGCATCAATTATAAATTCCCTTTCATCTAATGTTACTACTACAGAACAATGCCCCAAGGATGAACTAGTGTCTAATGGATCTGCTAACATGCATCCTGCTATAAATTCAGCCCTATACTTTAGAGCCTTTAATAGTGCAAATAAAGCCCCGTTCCCAGCCCAACACGTGCCGCCAACACCATGTTTAAACCAATCATAAAAGAATTCTTCCGCTGTGATTCCAGGCAATGGTGCGTTTATATCTATTGCTAAACGATAAGTTTTCATTAAGTTGTCGAATGGAATTAAGGTACACCACGCTTGATAAAGTTGAGCAAGATTCTCCAGAGAACATTCAACATCTTTTTTAATACCGAGTCTTTTTAGTACCTGTTCAATAGTTTCATTACTAAGTTCAAATAGTGGTGGCGATAATTCCCCACAAAAGTTTCTCATCTTTTTCATAAAACCAACCTCAGTAGTAGATTACTGGTGTGTAATTTTCGGTAATATGTTTAAAATCTATTCTCGCTTCGTCTTCAGTATTACAAATTACCAGAGCAGTCCCCGCGTTATCAATGTTCGTTTGAGTGCCGTCAATTTTATCATCAGGCTTTATTTTCCAATCTATATCGAACAAACCTAGTGTTGTTGGTTGGCGAATTTCCTTTACCACCCCATCCATTTTAGGAATAATAACAAGAAATGAAGGAGAAGATACCCAGTTAGATGGGGTTTCTGGCATGCTGGATAGGTTAGCCTGTATCATCAATTCAGCATCATACATATTGAAACCATCCCAATTGACATAAGCTGGAACGGTTAACACCCCCGGAGAGCGCGCCGCAATTTCCAGAAATACGATCTCACTCTGGTTGGCTGAGATGAAAACTTCCATGTGAAAGCACCCATTATTTGCCGAAAGAGCCTGCGCACACTTACGACCAAAAGTCGAAATAGTATTGTATTCCCATGAAGGATTTTTTACCTTGATAGACGCAAATGTATAACCTTTTTGTAGCAAGGCCAGTGGGCAACTGTACTGGCTAACAGTAGAATAGAGAATATCTCCATTCCTGATTGCAAAGTCGTATTGATAAAGGGTGCCATCAATAAATTCTTCAATTTCAAAATGCTCAAGCATCGCATAGTTATCCCTAATGAACGCCTCATAATCTTGTTCATTCTCAATTTTACTAATGGCTCTTGATCCAACCGATGATAAAGGCTTTGCGATAGATGTCTCACCTAATTTCTTTTGTATAACATGGTATTTTGGCAGGCATGATTTATCAAATGTAATAAAATTAGGCACCCTAAGACCTTTATTTTTCACGATAGTTTTCATTAGATCTTTATTTCTAAAACGATCAAAACTTCCAGTAATATGACTATATAGTTGAAAATGAAGACGTATATTTTCAGCTACAATCAAATCAGATTCTTGATTGCAGAACACTCTAACGTTTTGGTTTTGGTCTATATGTGGATGAAGAGCTTTAATGCAGTCATCTACTCGCAAGGAATATGTTAATGAAACTGGATCATATTCTCGCTTTATAAGAATGATTTGAGAACGAGGTTGTAAAGATAATGGCACAATACTGATATAATCTGTAAGGATCACAATATCAATGCTACCGAGCAGTTCATTTGAGAAGAATTCAAAGTGTTTTACACCAACAAAAATAACTTTTTCCATATTTGATCCTAAATAATTGACGGTGCAAATCTAACTGTGTAAATACCCTTTTAGATATGAAGAGCGATAGCCTCCTCAAATCCGATTATAAACAGATTTAAAGTCGGTTTCCCATTCCTAGTTGGCATAGCCTACCTTTATGATGCAGCCTCAATAATATAATATCCTAGAAAATCTAAAGAGGATTATTAATCACAATAGTTTAATCTACACAACCACACTGTTTTCTTGCAGTTTAACTAATTTCATGTTTTTAACTATCAATCTTGCGATGTCTTTCGCTCTATAGGAGATCATTTCAGCCGAATTGACATTAATATATGTTCCAATTGTTTTGGCTCCTATACAATATAAATTTTCATTCACGTCCCCCTTATTGTTTATTGTTCTTTGGGTCTCTAGGCATACATTTATGCCACCTAAAATATTTTTTGTAATTAAACCTTCACTCAGTAGATCATTATATAAGTCGTAATTTGATGCGTTCAAGTCTTGTCCAGTAGCATTTAAAATATAATCAAATCGCAATGCATTATTTTTGGTTTTAACTAAATATGTTTCATCTTTAAAATCAATACTATCTATTTCATCAGCCAAATATTTTACTTGCCCTTTTTCTATTAAATTTAATAACATTAAAGCTGATTGTTTAGGCATGGGATTTCTTTGCATCATATACCTACGATAATATTTTTTCATGAAGGTTTTTTTTGTATTTATTGTCATCTTTTCCCAAATTTTTTCCACTGCTTGGTTGGTAGATACCAGGATACTTTGAATGGTATTTTCTTTAATCTCTAAATCTCTTTTGATAGCGTTGGTATTAAAATAATTGCTGTTTGTGATAAATTCTTTCCAAGAGCAATTAGGATTAATTTTTTTACATTCTTTATCCAACGCCCTAATAATATGACTAATCTTAATATCTTTCTTATTTAATAGCTTTGGTATTTCAACAAGTTTTAGATTTGAGTTGCTTATATTTCTGGTGCTAGGAATCATGCCTGTTCTAGAAAAACAATATATATTACCTTTGAAGTTACCATTTTTGGTTAAAAAATTTATGCAATCAATAGCAGATAGTCCTGTGCCAATTATAAGCACTCTATGATTTGACTTTATATATTTTAGTACTTGAAAATTTTCATATAGATTATTAACATAATGACTACCACTTAAATTAAAAATATTATTTTGTCGATTGTTACCGCTACTTAAAATTGTGACATCAGAACAGTATTGCCCAGAGTTGTCCGTTAAAATGGAAAAACCATCAATATTTTTTATAATTTTACTCACATTATCAGCAATAAAATCAAATGAGACACCCTTACATGTCAAGCTAGTTAAAAGTGTTTGCCATCTTGCTTTGAGGTAATAACCAAACTGCTTTCTCGTATGGTAATTGTATTTATTCTTGTCGTTTAATAGAAATTCATAGAAATCATTGGTGCTTTCATAATCTAATGACATTAATTTTGAAGGTCTATTAAGTAAAACATGGTCTATATCTGTATTGTACGGTACTCCATAACCAAATAATGATCTCCTATCAAATAGTAATATTCGAATATTACTCCCAGTATTTATATATCTATTTAAATTATATATTATTGAATGGGCACTAAACCCAACCCCTACAAATGCGAGTGTTATAGTCTTATTCGTGTTATCTATCTGGCGCATACTTATTACTCTCAATCTAAAGCTTGCTGAAATCACGGTGGTCACTGCCACTCATTATTAGTTTTCCCCGTGCGTTTAGCATGATCAAGTGCTAATATTTTTTGACCTCACCATCCAGCTTCAATTGCACGCATTAATCAAGACGAAGAGTTTGTTCAACATTTACACTGTGTTACTTGCACCATTAGGGAGAAAAGTACACCTATTTTTACTCCGCTCAGGCATCTCAGGCTATTTTATACAAAATAAATGAGAGCACATTTATATTACTAACAATGGAAGCGGATTTTCCTATAATTGATTACAATAGCAAATCTTTTGCTAAAAAATACATAATAATTTCATTTTATAGCTTGATCTAAACTAAAGTACATCACTGCGGTGCTAGTAACACGACCACTCATCGGCGCATTATTTCATAACAGCATGGCAAATTATTTTACTGCGTATTCGCAGGTCTTATACCCATATGAGCCACATCTGCGAGCTTGTAAAATAATTTGAAGCTTATAATCGTTGATGGTTATAGGACGAATTCATATACTAAGTGCACAGCCAATTTAATAAAAACGATGAACTGCGATACCCTTAGTGCTCTACTCCGACCAGGAAGTAAAAAGCTATGAATTATCAACAACTCCTCGAGGGTGATAGTCGCGCTAAAAAGGCAAGGATTAAGTTTTACAAACTTTGCCAAAGCCATAGGAAAACACCGAAGTACCATATATCGAGAATTTAAACGCAATGCTTGTTGGCATAAAGATGGTTCATATCGACCTATCCAAGCACAGCGAAGACAAGAGCTCGACGTAGACGTTCAAGGCGAAACTAACATTTGACAGAAAAGGATTACGCGATCGTTAGTCAACTCTTACGTAAACAATGGAGTCATGAACAGATTACGGGTTACTTAAAGCGCTTAGGTGTATGTTGCTTTAGCCATAAAATTATTTATCGATATATTTGACGTGATAAAAAGAAAGGCTGCTTACTATGCAAGCACTTGTGTTGTGCTTAATAGTGAAGACGTGAACACTACAAGGCTTATGATAGTCGTGGCAGACTTGCCAATAAGCGTAATATAGCAGAGCGATCAGCTGAAGTAGAAACGCGTAAAACACTAGGCCATTGGGAAATAGATACCGTAATGGGTATAGGGTTTAAACACTGCGTAGTCACACTGGTTGAGCGAAAAACGGGTTACACAATGATAGGCCAATTAAACGATAGAACTACCAAGGCAACCAACAGGAGGACGATAAAATTAATGAGTAAAATTCCTGAGCAATTTAAAACCATTACATCAGATAACGGCACCGAGTTTCACCAATATAAGAAAACGAGGGCGTAAAAAGAACTGTGTAAATGCTTATTATGTATAATTTATAAAAGGACTAAATAATGAGTAACACAATGATATCAAATAAACTGCAAGCCCTAGAAATGAACTTATTAAGATCTTAAAACACCAGAAGATCTTAATCAGTTAAGCGCTATGCTTACCAAAATCACGGTTGAAGCCGCTTTACGATCAGAACTTTGCCCGCGCCTTGGTTCTGATAAAGTTTAGTCTAAATATAAAGCCCCAGGAAATCTAAACAGTAAAATTAAGATTCTTATTCCTGTTTGAGATCGTATCTATCAAAATAGGAGAATCAACATGAGCAAAAAAAGAACAACTTACTCTGCAGAGTTTAAAAGTAAGCTTGTACTGGAGTTATTAAAAAATGGAAAAACTTGAGCTGAAATTGCAAATGAAAATAATATCACCCCATTGATCCTTGGGAATTGGAAAAAAATATTCCTGGAAAATGCTGTTATTGCAATGGATCCTGCTAAAGCTGTTAAAGAATATAAGCTGGAGTTTGTTGCAGCTTTAGACAAAAATGAAATGCTCACAAAAATTGTCGGTAAAATGACATCCTCGAATAAATGGCCAGAAAAAAACTAAAAAGCTAAAAAGCTAAAAAGCTAAAAAGCTAAAAAGCTAAAAAGCTAAAAAGCTAAAAAGCTAAAAAGCTAAAAAGCTAAAAAGCTTGGGCTTATCTGATAAGAAGAAGTTAATTAATCCCAAGCTAGAAAAACTATCTGTATCACAGCAATGTGAGCTATTGAATTTGAATCGGAGTACTTTTTACTACACTGAAAAAGTGAATAATAAAAAGCATGAGATTCAGCAGGAAATAGCCAAAGTGTTTGATAAAACACCAATTTACGGGGCTAAAAAGGTGCATCAATAGCTACTATAAAATGGAGTCAAGGCATCTTAAACACGGTAGCAACATACCGAACGGAGCTGGGTTTAAAGGCTATTTTAGCGGTTAAGCAAGTAACAACCACCGTAGCCAATAAGCAACATCAGAAATACAGTTATAAGCTTAGAGGCCTTAATCTTTCACATGCTAATCAGGTATGGAGCACAGATATAACCTACATCAAAGTCAAGGGTGGAATGGTTTACCTTGCTGCGGTCATTGATTGGCATTCGAAAGCAGTCCTATCACACAAAATATCGAATACGATGGATTGTGCACTGAGCATTAACGTCTTGGATGCGGCCTTAGATCGCTATGGAAAACCTGAGATCTTCAATACAGATCAAGGAAGTCAGTATACAAGCGATGTGCATACTCAAAAATTAAAACAGAATCGGATCTCGATATCAATGGACGGAAAAGGCCGAGCTACTGATAATATTTGTATTGAAAGATTTTACGACGCGCAAAATGCTCCCGTATTTATTTAAATGAATATGAAACGATCAAAGATTTACAAGAAGATGTGTCCGATTATATTGAGTTTTATAATCACCAACGATTTCATGAAACATTGAAATATAAAAAACCAATGAATGTTTACCAGGAAGGAATTAAGGCGAGCTTAGCTTTATCAAAGGTATCTTAACTGTGGAATAAGAAATATTAAATAACTGTCTTGACTCTTTGGGTCGGTATATCATTGATGGCGCACAAGCGATTGCACACTTATGCATTGATGTACAAACACTTGATTGTGATTATTATGTATTTTCGGGACATAAAGTCTTTGCACCAACAGGTATTGGTGTTTTATACGGTAAAAAACATTTACTTGAAGCGCTAGTGCCTTGGTAAGGAGGAGGGGAGATGCTCCGCTCGGTTACTTTTGAAGAAACTCAATATAATCAGCTTCCTTTTAAATTTGAAGCTGGCACACCAAATATTTCAGGTACCATTGCACTTGCGAGTGCGATTGACTTTATCAATTCTCTTGATCGACAAGCATTACAACAGCAAGAAAATGAAATTATGGAATTTACAGAAAAAGCCCTGCAAAGCATACCTGAGGTCACTATTTTTGCCAGTAAATAGCCTAAATGTGGATCAATTAGTTTTAGTGTTGTAGGAGAGGATCCTAGTGATATTGCCACGTTGCTTGATGCACAAGGTATTGCAGTGCGCAGTGGCCGGCATTGTGCAATGCCATTATTTCAAGCACTAAATTATCAAGGTTCAGTACGCGTTTCATTTGCTATTTACAACACCCTTGATGAAGCCAAATCATTTATCAATGCATTGATCAATATTATTGCATTATTGAAAATTTAAGAATCTCACAATCTCACAATTTCACAATTTCACAATTTCACAATCTCACAATCTCACAATCTCACAATCTCACAATCTCACAATCTCACAATCTCACAATCTCACAATCTCACAATCTCACAATCTCACAATCTCACAATCTCACAATCTCACAATCTCATAATTTCACAATTTCATAATCTCGTCAGTGTGCGTCATTTTGGGTATATATTTAAAAAAATTAAAGCAGTAAAGATCAACATCCGTAGTATAAGGAGGATCCATTTTGTTGTTGATAAGATGTCAATACGCTCGCACAGTTAAAAATGAATAGTTATTAATAAATATTGCGCCTTATATTGCGCCATATGTTATGTCTTACAATGTATCTTCCAGTTACATGGCTATAGTATAATTAACAGATACTACGCCATTACAATTCAAGCGAAAATAGTAAAATTGGGTAGTATTTCGTCTGGCGAATTTAGGTTAAATAGTCTTGCAAGATTGCATCTTCGAAAAGTCATTTCATTTTAAAAATTTTGCAAATGAAACAACTATTTACTGCAATCACACTAAAAAAACTGACTCATCCCGTGCGATATATTTTATAATAAACTCAATTTGAGTTATATTATATATTGTTGATGATCCGCTATTTTTAATGCTTGGTACCTAAAACAAAAAACGAGATTGCTTGACTAGCTTGTATCGCCCCATGTATGTACATTACCCCTCAAAATACTAAGATCGAGAAGTAAATTTTGCATGGATGCTAGGTATAAAATAGAATGATAGTTATTGTGACATAGCTATTTTATAACGCCACAAAATTGCACATTATCCCTTTAAAAACAGAGTTGTAGCGTAAAGTAGGCATGTCGTTGCAACAATTAAAAATGGAGTAACCCTTACTTCATGCCTCACCTTATGCGGATAATCGTTCGCGGGGCAGTTAAAATATTTTTAGGTAATATAGAATGGTGAATATGAATATTTCAAACTCAGTTATTGTGGTTAATTTTTAAATATTTATCTAACGTCTTGATTTATGTGACTAATCAAAAAACAAAAACCCCAAAAATGTGACACGTTTCATATAAAAGAATATTAAACATTGAACTAAGCGGTTGATCATGTATTATGATTCTGTAGCGGGCTCTCATATTAATTGAATATAAGGAAATATATCAATGTTAAATTCAAATCCTCTCAACCAACCTAAGCAATTTTATTTAATCTTTTCTATCGAATTTTGGGAACGTTTTGGCTTTTATGGCATGCAGGCAATTTTGACCGTTTATTTTGTTAAAATATTAGGCATGCCAGTCGCCAAAGGATTTCTTCTTTGGGGCGCTTTTGTTGCATTAGTTTATGGAACAATTGCACTTGGCGGGTGGCTTGGAGATAAAATTATTGGCACCAAACGCGCTATTACACTTGGCGGTATTGTGCTCATGATTGGTTATGCTTTGTTAGGGCTTTCTGCATCTGCACATTATCTTGCAGAGTCTCATTTGATTTACCTTGCTATGGGCTTTATTGCGATTGGTAATGGTTTATTTAAGGCGAACCCATCAAGCTTATTGGCAAAACTATATAAAGACGGAGACCCTCGTATTGACGGAGCTTTCACCATGTATTATATGGCAATTAATCTTGGTAGTTTTTTAGGTATGCTTATCATACCTTTTCTAGCAGTAAAATATGGCTATGGCATGGCGTTTGCTGCCAGTTCGATTGGTTTGCTTTTTACTGTACTAAATTTTGTAAGTTTCTTATATATACTCAAAAAAATTGGCTCTAAAGCAGATCTTGCTCCTTTTAACAAACTACATTATTTGGGTGTTGTTGTCTGCACTTTTCTATTGAGTTATCTAGCTTCAGTGTTATTACAACATGTAATGTACGCCAATATGATGTTATTGGTTGCAGGAATAGCAATCATTAGCTTTTACATAAAAGAAACATTTAATTGTCATGGGTTAGAACGGGCAAAAATGCTGGTAGCTTTAGTATTATTTTTACAAGGTATTGTATTTTTTGTACTTTATTCCCAAATGCCAACATCGTTAACCTTTTTTGCCATTAATAATGTCCAGCACAATATCTTTGGTATAGCAATTGCTCCTGAGCAATTCCAAGCATTAAATCCGTTCTGGATCATCCTTGCAAGCCCACTATTAGCTATTGCTTATCATAAATTAGGTGGTCGTTTTTCAATGCCACACAAGTTTGCTAGCGGTATGGTGCTTGTCGCAATGAGTTTTCTTGTGTTAAAGCTCAGTGCAAGCTTTGCTAGTGCAGGTGGGATTGTTAGTGCTAACTGGTTGGTCGCGAGTTATGGCTTAGGATCAATTGGTGAATTATTTATATCAGGACTTGGTCTAGCCATGATAACGCAGCTTGTACCAAAGCGAATGACGGGTTTTGGGATGGGCATGTGGTACTTATCAACAGCCGTTGCATCCGTTATTGCTGGTTGGGTAGCAACATTCACCGCAGCGCCTAAAGGCATAACGGATCCACAACAAACGCTGATGATATATGCGGATGTGTTTGCTAACATTGGTTACGTTACAACAGGTATTGCAGTCATCACTTTATTCTTTGCACCAAAACTAACTCGCATTATTAATGGTGAAACGAGTGTTTCAAAAGAAAAATTAACCATGATCTTTCAAGAGTAAGGGGCATGACAAACGATTAACGAAGCTAATCGTTTGTCGCTATAATTAAGCAAAAAATGTTAATTTTTTGATGGTTATTACCATTTAGATTGTTGAAGAGCAAAGCTATCTTCTTTTCAACAAAAATCGAGTTCGCGGCCAACGTTATTACTCGCATTAACAGCAGTGCAAAAATAGCAGGCTTGGGAAGCGTTGATTATTTAAACATTAGGTTAAATAGTTTTTCAACCCAGCTGATTAAAATAAACTATTTAATTTAAAAATTTCGTTAAGAAAACAACGATTTGTTACAAGTTTAGTTAAAAAATGACTTATTTTGCATAATTAATATGCAAATGTGCATTAATGTAAGTGATCTGATATGTTGTTGATGAACTGATATTTTTAGTGTTAAGAAACTAAAATAAAAAATGTAGTTGCTTTACTACCTTGCATCGCCAAATGCATGTAAATGCTAAGTAAGCAAAGTAAATTTAGTATGGATGCGATGCATAAAATTTAACGAAAGTTATTTAAACATAGCGATTTTATAATGGCTAAAATTTGTACAAGGGACCTTTTGTAGCTTGGTGGATAGCTCAAAAATTAACCAGTCATTGCTAAAGGTGGCACCCATTACATGATGCTTCGCCTTACGCGAATAATCGTTCGCGTGGTTGCTAAAATATTTTTAGAGCAGATAAGTTGATGGATATAAAACTTTCAAGTTCAGTGCGCGTATTGATTTTTAAACGCTCATGTACAGTCTTATTTTTGAGCGACTTAAAAATAAAAACATCAAGAACGTGACCCATTCCATGCAACATAAACATAGATATTGAAACTACCCATAGATTATGTATACTCATGCATGTTAGTGGATACCCACATTACTTGCATATAAGGAAATATATCAATGCTAAATTCAAATCCTCTTAATCAACCTAAGGAATTTTATTTAATCTTTTCTATCGAATTTTGGGAACGTTTCGGCTATTACGGAATGAGTGCCATTTTAACCGTTTATTTTGTTAAAATATTAGGCATGCCAGCCGCGAAAGCATTTCTTCTGTGGGGCGCTTTTTCTGGATTGATTTATGGAACAGTTGCACTTGGCGGCTGGCTTGGTGATAAAATTATTGGCACCAAACGCGCTATTACACTTGGGGCTATTATCCTCATGATTGGTTATATGTTGTTAGGGCTTTCTGCATCTGCACATTATCTTGGAGAGTCACATTTTATTTATATTGCGATGGGCTTGATTGCGATTGGTAATGGTTTATTTAAGGCTAACCCATCAAGCTTATTGGCAAAACTCTATAAAGAAGGAGACTCTCGTATTGATGGTTCATTCACCATGTTTTATATGTCAGTCAATCTTGGAAGTTTTTTATCGATGTTCTTCGTACCGTTGATAGCAGTAAAATATGGCTATGGCTTCGCGTTTGCTGCCAGTGCTGTTGGATTATTCTTTACCGTATTAAATTTTATAAGTTTCTTACATATACTCAAAAAAATTGGCTCTAAACCAGATCTTGTCCCTTTGAACAAACTACATTATTTGGCTGTTGTTGTCGGTACTTTTATATTGAGTTATTTAGCTTCAGTGTTATTACAGCATGTATTTTATGCCAATATGATGATATTTGTTGCAGGGGCTGCAATCATTGGCCTTTACATAAAAGAAACATTTAATTGTCATGGGTTAGAACGGGCGAAAATGGTGGTGGCTTTAGTATTATTTTTACAAGGTATTGTATTTTTTATACTTTATTTCCAAATGCCAATGTCGCTAACCTTTTTTGCTATTCATAATGTTGAGCATAATGTCTTTGGTTGGGCAGTTGCACCTGAGCAATTCCAATCATTAAATCCGTTCTGGATCGTCCTTGCAAGCCCACTATTAGCCGTTGCTTATCATAAGTTAGGCGATCGTTTTTCAATGCCGTATAAATTTGCTAGCGGTATGGTACTTGCCGCAATTAGTTTTATTGTGCTAAAGATCAGTGCAAGCTTCGCTAGTACAGGTGGTATTGTAAGTGCTAATTGGTTAATAGCGAGTTATGCCTTCCAATCAGTTGGTGAGTTACTTATTTCAGGACTTGGTCTTGCCATGATATCGCAGCTTGTACCAAGTCGTATGACAGGTTTTGGAATGGGGATGTGGCATTTATCATCAGCCATTGCAGCAGTTGGTGCTGGTTGGGTCGCAACATTCACAGCTGCGCCTAAAGGCATAACTGATCCACAGCAAACGCTAATGATCTATGCTAATGTGTTTGCTAAGATTGGCTACGTAACAGCTGGTATTGCAGTCATCACTTTCTTGTTTGCATCAAAATTAACGCGCATTATAAATGGTGAAACGCATGTTCCTAAAGAAAAATTAACGGTTATCTTCCAAGAATAAGATATATCCCAAAGAGTGTAAAAACATTGTAAGTTGTCCAACTGCATTATGAGCTTGGACAACTTATGCTGCCCCGAAATGCAATATCATGGTGGCGAAGTGCATGGACTAAAATTGAAGTATAGTTAGATAACTTCTCAGATAAGTGGGATGATAAATACCCTCAAATAAGCGGTTATGGCAGGCTCACTGGGAAAACTTAAATTCGCTATTTGCGTACCCAGAAGACATTCGCAAGGTGATTTACACCACCAATGCGATTGAATCGCGGAACAGCGTTATAAGAAAGTCAGTTAAAACAAGAAATGTATTTCTTCGTTATGATGCTGCGTTCAACGTTGTTTACTTAGCGATGATGGCTGCATGTAAAAAGTCGGCAATGCCAATTAGGAATTGGGAACCTGCTTTAAATCGGTTTATAATCTAATTTGAGAAGGAGATCTATCCTCATATCTAAAAGGGTATTTACACAGTTAGGTTTACACCCTCGTACATACCAAAATTACTTTAAAATCCCCATCTTGATGCTTAATTATTATGATTAAATATCAAGACTTCACTACCTCCAAAGACGAGCAGCAGCCACCTGCTAATGGGAAGCCGCTTATTAAAAGAATGACTTATCTAAACTAGCAGTATCAGAATTATGGTTAATCCTCAGAACCAGGTTAACTAAAATCAAGAATAAACTCTACCCAACACGAAGTATTTTTCATTGCTAGATCAGGAGACGACTGCGCCAGTAACGTATATGCCTGTGAATCTGAATCAGTAGTTCCTAGTATTTCAGGTATCATAAAATGAAGAATATCTCTCAGCATCTGACCGTTATCGTATGGAGTGAATGCATAACTAGAGTTAATCTGCATGTTGTATCCTGGATGCTTTAGTGGAAGCCACGACACCGGCCCTGAAGATGGATCATATATAGGAGATCGCATAGCATTTCGACGTTTAAATGGAGAAAACCAAGGTTTGTGGTGATGATGCATAGCATTTTGACGTGAAAGTCCAGGATCGTTAGGTTCTACCACGGGCTTGTTAGGAATACGCATATCAATAAACGTGATTATGTTCGAAGGATTATTTAATTGACGGTGTATTTGAGATGCATTTTTCACAACATTTCCGATTATTCTTTTATTTTCTTGACCGTCGGTACCAAACCATCTTTCTATGCAATACATACCAGGCGCAGAGTCATCTAACTCAGTGCCATCTAAACTGTCTGGCTTATCTTTAGTCTTTTCTCTCATACCCATCAGTAACATTGTAACTTCCATCACCCTGCTTGTCTGCCCTGCAATCTCTTTCATACATGACTCCAAGAAGTATATTTCAGCAGCAGTAAAATTGTTTACATCCTTACTATATTGTTTTCCAAACAACATCGTCATCGTGCCATTAGTCATCGCATTAGAAATAGATTTAGGCTTAAATGCCTTCTTCTTCTTCTTCTTATTTTTAAATAGATTAAACATATTAATTTCCTTTTACATAGCAATGAATTCTCATTGCATCAAATGAATTTAAAAACTCATCAATTATAAATTATCATGAAAGTTTATGACTCATTCCCAACACATCTTTGTAAAGCACGTTACCAGACTAGTTTTAGAAAATAAATTAATGTTTAAGAATCATAAGACCATGAACAAATCCATTTTATTAATAATAACTATCATTGTTTCTTACTTTTAAATATAGTTATTATTTTTAATTTGTAAAATAAATAATTAAGATGTATTTAACAGGCAGATTCAACCTCGAAGTGCATAACGGCTAAGCAGCTATAGCTGCCATATGTTCAGCCATTAATTTGGCTGGCATTTGGTAATTCAGTTTCTTTCTTGGTCTGTCATTGAGCCTTGCTATTACAGCTTCAACTTCTGATTGGGATATCTTTTTAAAGTCTGTTGATTTTGGCCAATATTGTCGTAATAGTCCATTCGTATTTTCGTTCAAACCTCGTTGCCATGAACAATAGGGATCTGCAAAATAAACACCACACTTTAAATATTTAGTCATTATTTCATGGTATGCGAACTCTTTGCCGTTATCAGCTGTGATAGTAAATACAGCGGCAGAAAATGGCTGTAATAACGCAATAGTTGCGGCTGTCACTGATCTAGCAGACTTATCATTAACACGCATAGATACTGTAAAACTAGTTTTCCGCTCTACAATAGTAACCAATGCACCACTGTGCCCCTTACCGATGACTAAGTCTATCTCCCTATCTCCAATTCTACTTTTATCTTCAGCAATAGATGGACGTTCATCAATGCTTACTCGGTTCTTGATAAAACCCCTGCCTGCTTGTTTATCCTTGCTTCGAGATTGGTAAGCTTTTCCCTTTCTACGCAGATACTGAAATAACTGGCCTCCATGCCTCTTATCTTCCCAAATATGGAGATAAATAGTTTCATGGCTAATGCAGATATTATGAGATTTCCTCAACCATCCAGATATTTGATCAGGACTCCACTCTATCTGAATTTTTGAGTTAATTAGTGCAATTAAATTATTGGTCATTTTGATTGACTTGGAAGCACCTAAGCGCCTAGCTTCAGCAAGTGATTGGGCTTGCTTAATGCGGTAACCTCGCTTGCCTGTATTGCGAGAAAGCTCTCGACTAATAGTAGATTGGCTGATTTTTAATTGCTGTGCCATTTTATTTTGGCTCATGCCTATTTCCTTTAGTGCATAAATCTGGCATCGTACTTCACAGGTCAGTTGTTTATATGTTTTCATTGTTGCATCTCTTGCCTGAGAAAAAGCGATTAGCATATATTCAACTGACCACTTTTCTTACCTATTCAAGTTATGCACTTACTATTTGAATCTAAGACATATTAATTTCCTTTTTACATAGCAATGAATTCTCATTGCATTTAATGAGTTTAAAAACTTTTAAATTATAATGAAAGTTTATGACTCATTACCAATGCGTCTTTATAAAGAGCTTTACCTGACTAGTTTTAGAAAATAAATTAATGTTTAAGAATCATAAGACCATGGATAAATCCATTTTATTAATAATAACTATTATTGTTGCTTAATTTTAAATATAGTTATTATTGTTAATTTGTAAAAGAAATAATTAAATAGTTATTTTTATCAAACATACATCTTATTGAATTTAAATATAAAGTTAAACATCTAAGACAAACAATATTAAATGATTGCATCGATGTTACTAATTTATAGCTATGTGATTAGAAGATAATTTATCAGGTATAGTAGTGGTAGCTTTATTTTGTCCACCTAGGCAGAGATGATATTAGGAATATTACAAATAACACAAATAACATAAATAATATAAGTTTAGAGATATAAATTAAATAGCTTGAAAGGAAGCTAAAACGAATTGAGCTGGAGAATTAAATCATAAAAAATGTAACTCTCTTGGTATCGGACAGTCTTGACAATTTAAAATAATTGAAGATTTATACCTACCCAAAGAGTCAAGACAGTTATTTAATATTTCTTATTCCACAGTTAAGATACCTTTGATAAAGCTAAGTTAGCTTTAATTTCTTCTTGGTAAACATTCATTGGTTTTTTATATTTCAATGTTTCATGAAATCGTTGGTGATTATAAAACTCAATGTAATCGGATACATCTTCTTGTAAATCTTTGATCGTTTCATATTCATTTAGATAAATACGCTCGCATTTTGCACTTCTCCAAAATCTTTCAATGCAAATATTATCAGTGGCACGGCCTTTCCCGTCCATTGATATCGTGATCCCGTTCTGTTTTAATTTTTGAGTATGCACATCGCTTGTATACTGACTTCCTTGATCTGTATTGAATATCTCAGGTTTTCCATAGCGATCTAAGGCCGCATCCAAGACGTTCATTACCAGTGCACAATCCATCGTATTCGATATTTTGTGTGATAGGACGGCTTTCGAATGCCAATCAATGACCGCAGCAAGGTAAACTATTCCACCCTTGACTTTGATGTAGGTTATATCTGTGCTCCATACCTGATTAGCATGTGAAATATTAAGGCCTCTAAGCTTATAACTGTATTTCTGATGTTGCTTATTGGGTACGGTGGTTGTTACTTGCTTAACCGCTAAAATAGCCTTTAAACCCAGCTCCTTTCGATATGTTGCTACCGTGTTTAAAGATGCCTTGACTCCATTTTCTAGAAGCTGTTGATGCACCTTTTTAGCGCCGTAAATTGGTGTTTTATCAAACACTTTGGCTATTTCCTGCTGAATCTCATGCTTTTTATTATTCACTTTTTCAGTGTAGTAAAAAGTACTCCGATTCAAATTCAATAGCTCACATTGCTGTGATACAGATAGGTTTTCTAGCTTAGGCTCAATTAACTTCTTTTTATCAGATCCTCCCAAGCTTTTTAGCTTTTTAGCTCTTTAGTTTTTTTCTGGCCATTCATTCGAGGATGTCATTTTACCGACAATTTTTGTTAGCATTTGGTTTTCTTCTTTAGCCGCAACAAGCTCTAGCTTATATTCCTTAACCGCTTTTGCTGGCTCCATTGCAATAACAGCATTTTCCAGGAATATTTTTTCTAATCCTGAATGATCAATGGTGTTATGTTATGCTAATTTGCAATCTCAGCTATTGTTTTTTCATTTTCCAATAACTCCAGTACAAGTCTACTTTTAAACTCAGCAGAATAAATTGTTCTTTTTTTACTCATGGTAATTCTCCTATTTTGATAGATATTATCTCAAACAGGAATAAGAATCTTAATTTTACTGTTTAGATTTCCTGGGGCATTATAGTCTTGACAATTTAAAATAATTGAAGACTCGCAAGAGAGTTATCCTGTTAGCAGCCTTATTAGCAGCCTCATTTTCAGCCCCTTGCTCGCATTTGGAGTAGCGGCTGACATTGCATTCTGAAGTAATTTGAGTACATAGCAAAATTACTTTAAAATCCCCATCTTGATGCTTAATTATTATGAGGAAACATCATGACTTCACTACCTCCAAGACTAGCCGACGAAGGCGCTCGTTAATGGGAAGCCGCTTCTTTATCATTTTGATTGGACCACCGAGTCAAGTTACCAAATTATTTGATTATTGTAACCTTCAGGATCCGTCAAGAGACCAGGTGCCAGAAAACCAAGAAAAAAGTTTACCCAGTTCCTAGTATTGTCTAGAGCATGATAAGGATCACTGTGCGCTAGAAATATTGGCTTGAGTAGCGCTTGGTCATCAGTATTTAGTACACTCGTTACCAGATTTTCAAGAATTAGGTAATATATATCGTCATTCAGATACCCTGAGTAGGACATTTTATTATTTTTTACCAGTATGCCGTGTCCTGGAAACGTCTTTTTAACAATCGAGTCTTCATGCCGCACCCGTCTCTCCAGTTGTGTACGTCGCTTCCACTGCTCGTCGTCAGTACCACTTTTATCTATGGGGAGCCCCGTAGGGTCACCTATGCTTGCAGGACGCTGGTTAATAAACGTGATTATTTGCTTAGGAGAACTCGCCATATAGTTCACTTGAGCTCCCTTGCGTACAACCTGATTGTATATGTCTTGAGCTTCACGCGGAGTCTGTATGTTTTGTCTATGGGCTATGGTATCAGCAGGTTTTATCCCAAACCATATGTCTACTAGCTCCATAGCATAAGCATCCTCCTCAAATACGGATAGAGAAGCTTCAAAGAACCTGTTTGTAGCGATTGAAATATTTTTAAAAAACCTAGTTAATTTCATTCTTTCAGTAGGAGTAAAATCAAGTACACCTGGATTACCGTTTATATCTAGGTTAGTTTTGTCAAAAAACAGTACTGCCATATCGTTAGAAAGAACAGCAGTAGAAGCCATGTTTTTCGGAACATCAACACCTTTTGCATCTTTATTTTTGCTAGCATAGGGGTTATCTGGAGTATGATCGGGGTAATTTGCATTACGCATATTAATTTCCTTTTTACATAGCAATGAATTCTCATTGCATTTAATGAATTTAAAAACTTCTAAATTATAATTAAAGTTTATGACTCACTCCTAACACATCTTTGTAAAGCACTTTACCAGACTAGTTTTAGAAATAAATTAATGTTTAAGAATCATAAGGCCATGAGCAAATCCATTTGATTAATAATAACTATCCTCGTTGCTTAATTTTAAATATAGCTATTATTTTTAATTTGTAAATTAAATAATTAAATAATTAAATAATTAAACATGCATCTTATTTAATTTAAATATAAAGTTAAATATCTAAGAAAAACAACATTAAATTATTGCATCGATGTTACTAATTTATAGCTATGTGATTAGAAGATGATTTGTCATGTTTAGTAGTGGTAGAGTTATTTTTTCCACCTAGTCAGAAGTGATATTAGGCATATTATAAATGACACAATAAAACAATAACGCAAATGACACAAATAACACAAATAACACAAATAACACAAATAATACAAATAATACAAATAATACAAATAATACAAATGGCACAAGGTACGAGATGCAAATTAAAGAGCTTGAAAGGAAATAAAACGAATTGAGCTGGAGAATTAAATCATAAAAAATGTAACTCTCTTGGTATCGGACAGTCTTGACAATTTAAAATAATTGAAGACTCGCAAGAGAGTTATCCTGTTAGCAGCCTTATTAGCAGCCTCATTTTCAGCCCCTTGCTCGCATTTGTAGTAGCGGCTGACATTGTATTCTGAAGTAATTTGAGTACATAGCAAAATTACTTTAAAATGCCCATCTTGATGCTTAATTATTATGATGAAACATCATGACTTCACTACCTCCCAAGACTAGCAGAAGACGCTCGCTAATGGGAAGCCGCTTATTTATCATTTTGATTGGACCACCGAGTCAAGTTAGTCTACTATGGTAATCGGTAATCGGGATCCGCCAAGAGACCATCTGCCAGTAAACCAAGAAAAAAGTTTACCCAGTTCTTAGTATTTTTTAGAGCATCATTAGGACTAGCGCTCGCTAAAAATTTTGGCGAGTGGTGCGCGCTGTTATCAGTTTTTAGTACACTCGTTACCATATTTTCAAGAATTAGGCTATACGTATCGTCATCATTAGTAGGGTGGAGGCGGTCACCTTTTACCAGTATGCCGTGTCCTGAAAACGTATCTTTAACAATCGTGTCTCCATCCCGCGTCTCCGCATCCAATTTTATACGCAGAAGGTTCTGCTCGTCGGTAATACCTTCACTAGGTTGGCCCTGTTTTAAAACTGGCGATGGTGCCGGACGCTGGTTAAAGGCGCTGGGAAAGGTGGGAATTGATCCTGGCTCTGTCCATCGTGCAGGACATTGTGCAGGACGCTGGTTAATAAACGTGATGATTTGATTAGGAGAAGTCGCCATATGGTGCACTAGAGCTCCCTTTGCTACAACAAGTCTCAGTATGTCCTCATTTTTCTTTTCTTGTCTACTATGTTGAGAAGGTCTTACCCCAAACCATGTTTCTACTTGCTGCATAGCATAATCATCCTCATCAAATATGGATAGAGAAGCTTCATGGAACCTGCTTGTAGCTATTGAAATATTTTGAAAAACCCTAGTAAATTTCACTTTTTCAGTATGAGTAAAATCAAGTACACCTGGCATACCGTTTATATCTAGTTTACATTTGTCAAATAACAGTGTTGGAGTACGCATATTCATTTCCTTTTTGCATAGCAATGAATTTAAAAACTTCTAAATTATAATGAAAGTTTATGACTCATTCCCAACACATCTTTGTAAAGCACTTTACCAGACTATTTTTAGAAAATAAATTAATGTTTAAGAATCATAAGACCATGAGCAAATCCATTTGATTAATAATAACTATCCTCGTTGCTTAATTTTAAATATAGCTATTATTTTTAATTTGTAAATTAAATAATTAAATAATTAAATAATTAAATAATTAAATAATTAAACATGCATCTTATTGAATTTAAATATAAAGTTAAATATCTAAGAAAAACAACATTAAATTATTGCATCGATGTTACTAATTTATAGCTATGTGATTAGAAGATGATTTGTCATGTTTAGTAGTGGTAGAGTTATTTTTTCCACCTAGTCAGAAGTGATATTAGGCATATCATAAATGACACAATAACACAAATAACACAAATAACACAAATAACACAAATAATACAAATAATACAAATAATACAAATAATACAAATAATACAAATAATACAAATAATACAAATAATACAAATAATACAAATAATACAAATAATACAAATAATACAAATAATACAAATAATACAAATGGCAGAAGGTACGAGATGCAAATTAAAGAGCTTGAAAGGAAATAAAACGAATTGAGCTGGAGAATTAAATCATAAAAAATGTAACTCTCTTGGAATCGGACAGTCTTGACAATTTAAAATAATTGAAGACTCGCAAGAGAGTTATCCTGTTAGCAGCCTTATTAGCAGCCTCATTTTCAGCCCCTTGCTCGCATTTGTAGTAGCGGCTGACATTGTATTCTGAAGTAATTTGAGTACATAGCAAAATTACTTTAAAATGCCCATCTTGATGCTTAATTATTATGATGAAACATCATGACTTCACTACCTCCCAAGACTAGCAGAAGACGCTCGTTAATGGGAAGTAGCTTATTTATCATTTTGATTGGACCACCGAGTCAAGTACACCAAATTCCTTTACCATTCATTACCAAATTACTCTATCCTGGTAATTGGACAACCTAGTCAAGGCACCATCTTTCAGAAAAGCAAGAAAAAAGCTTACCCAGCTCTTAGTATTGTCTAGAGCCAGAGCAGGATCAGCGCGCGCTAGAAATTTTGGCTTGAGGTGCGCGCCGTCATCAGTATCTAGTATACTCGTTACCAGATTTTCAAGAATTAGGTAATACGTATTGTCATCATTAGTAGTGTGGATGGGGTCATTTTTTACCAGTATGCCGTGTCCTGAAAACGTCTTTTTAACAATCGCGTCTTCATACCGCCCCAACCTCTCTACTTTTATACGTTGCTCGTTCTGCGCGTCGATAGAACCTTTACCAAGTGGGCTCATTTGAGCATGTGGCCATTTTTCAGCACGCTGGTTAATAAACGTGATGATTTGCTTAGGAGAAGTCGCTATATGGTGCACTCGAGCTCCCTTTGATACAACCTTGCTCAGTATGTTTGTATTTTTCTTTTCTTCTCTACTATTTTGAGAAGGTCTTACCCCAAACCATGTTTCTACTTGCTCCATAGCATAATCATCCTCCTCAAATATGGATTGAGAAGCTTCATGGAACCTGCTTGTAGCGATTGAAATATTTTTAAAAACCCTAGTTAATTTCATTCTTTCAGTAGGAGTAAAATCAGGTACACCTGGTTCACCGTATATATCTAGGTTACATTTGTCAAAAAGCAGTGTTGGCATACGCATATTCATTTCCTTTTTGCATAGCAATGAATTCTCATTGCATTTAATGAATTTAAAAACTTCTAAATTCTAATGAAAGTTTATGACTCATTACCAGCGTATCTTTGTAAGGCACTTTACCAGACTAGTTTTAGAAAATAAATTAATGTTTAAGAATCATAAGATCATGAGCAAATCCATTTAATTAATAATAACTATCATTGTTTATTAATTTTAAATATAGTTATTATTTTTAATTTGTAAATTAAATAATTAAATAATTAAATAATTAAATAATTAAACAATTAAACATGCATATTATTGAATTTAAATATAAAGTTAAATATCTAAGACAAAAAACATTAAATTATTGCATCTATGTTACTAATTTATAGCTATGTGATTAGAAGATAATTTATCAGGTATTTAGTGTTGCGTTATTTTGTCCACCTAGGCAGAGGTGATTTTAGGCATATCACAAATAACACAAATAACAGAAATAACATAAATAACAGAAATAACACAAATGATGCAGATGCAAATTAAAGAGCTTGAAAGGAAATAAAACGAATTGAGCTGGAGAATTAAATCATAAAGAATGTAACTCTCTTGGTATCGGACAGTCTTGACAATTTAAAATAATTGAAGACTCGCAAGAGAGTTATCCTGTTAGCAGCCTTGCGCTCAACATTCGATGCGTAAGTCCCTATTACATCGGTTGCGCCTTACTCTAATTATTTATATCGCAGCTGACGTTGTATTTTTCAGTCACATGGGTATATACAGTCGCCAATCTATGTCATCATTTCCTGTTTTATTATTTTTTCGCTGATGAATTACTGAAATTGCCCATTTTTTTGTATATGCTCTGTGCAGCTTTTCACTGTTAGAGCTTTTATCTGCATGATGTAAAATGATTTAAGTGATTTATTTATCATCTCTTTGGCATGGACAATATCATGTATTTGACCACCAGATAATGAAAAATAAACGCGCAGACGTAACTATCACCGATCAATAAATTTTTGTTGAGTTACCACCTATCTTTTATCTATTGGTTCATCACAACTTAAAGTTGCTCCTATTCCACGGTGATGAGTACGGACAATACTTACATCAATGAACAACCATTCTAAGACTGTATATTTTGATAACCAATTTAATAAATTAAGTAAAATATCTTTTTTAATCATAGATTAAAATGACTAAATACAGCACTCTATTTTTCAAATTCTGTTGGTAAAGCCGCCATGGACAGCCTGATGCATCCGATAAATGATCTCTTCAAAGGTATTCGATGTTTGTGTTTATTATAAACTCTTTGCTTGTCCTTCATTAACTGTGATAGTTCTAGGCACAGTGCATCTGCTAACATTGTTATTAGCATGGTGCTATTTTTGTATGTTGATTTTTGATGAAACAATTACACATAGCCTTATGCTATTTAAAACTCACTATTGGAATATCAACACGCCCGAGTATTGAGGTGGCATATTAAAAATACTTAATTGAGTTGTTAGCTTGCAACTAAAGTATGCATTTTACGCTATATGGGTATAAATACAATAATCTAACCAGTCGTTAAAAGTGTTGCTTGAACCAGTTAGACTTTAAACTTTGTCCCGATAAGTTAGACATGTCATAACCGCCTAAATATAAATCATTGAAGGTAAGGAGAATAATACCAAGGGCAATAAATAGCTTTAGATCGTACTGATATACATCAACAAAAACAGCTATTAATAAACAAGTTAACGCTTAACATTACGGAGAGGTGCATTCTGTTTAGGGATTGCGTACATAAATTATTGATTAAAAACCAGTCATTTGTGGTTGGTATTTCGTGTGTCAAATAAGCCATTTACTATGAAACTTACCAATATAACCTATTTAAGATAATAAATATTGATAAAAAGTTTTAATATAAATACGATAATAGCTGCTTGACCTGCTAATATTTTTTATGCTTAAACCTCATTTCGATCTTTGCATATTGAAATGATATGTGCTGATGGATGTAAATATTACAATCTACGTGAGTGTGGTTAATTTTCAATATTCATGCAAACATTTATTTACCGATTATAATAAAAAATAAAAACAATAACATTTAGACCTAGTTGAGGGTATATAAATTTGAAGGTTGAATTTAATTTTCTATAATGTATAATTTTCAAAATCAAGTCACTTTAAAATATAAAATTCTATGAAAAATTGATTACTAATAAGAGTCAAAAGATACGCCTCTAATGATTCACTACCTCGTTATTACATTCTATCCCCATGTGATTATTGAAATGCAAAACCAGCAAGACAAATTGGCCTCATATGCTATGCATAGAACTGCTCACAGATGATTAACAGCGTTAATCATCTGTTGGGGCATTAAAATAAATATTTTAATTCTTAATTCTTAATTAGCTATTTTTATGATAATTTATAATGATGCAAATCGGTACAAGGAGCAGGCCCTTCGAGGAGAGAACTCGGTTGTTATATGAAATGAAGACTGCTTTGCGATCAACGTTTGACAAAGGAGTAACCATTACCTCATGTTGCGCCTTATTCCTATTATCGAATGACTTTCACATCGCATTTTGAAGTAACTTGAGTATATTTTTAGATCATTAAATTAAGGAGAATAGGTAAATATATTATGTCAAATCTAGCTTTACTAAAGCAACCAAAGCAATTTTATTTAATCTTTTCTATTGAATTTTGGGAGCGTTTTGGTTTTTACGCAATGGGGGCAATTTTAACCGTTTATTTTGTTAAAATATTAGGCATGGGAGAGTCTAAAGCATTTCTTCTTTGGGGGGCTTTCACTGGGTTGGTTTATGGAACCGCTGCATTTGGCGGGTGGCTGGGCGATGAAATTATTGGCACCAAACGCGCTATTACACTTGGTGTAATTATTCTCATGATTGGCTATGCTTTATTAGGTTTTTCAGCATCTGCATATAATTTTGGTGGGCGATATGAGACTTATCTTGCGATGGGCTTTATTGCGATGGGTGTTGGTTTATTTAAAGCTAACCCAGGAAGCTTATTGTCAAAATTATATAAAGAAGGAGATCCTCGCTTGGATGGTGCCTTCACCCTGTATTACATGGCAATTAATATTGGCGGTTTGGTCGGAATGATAATAGTACCTTGGGTCGCTGTTAAATTTGGCTATGGAGAGGCGTTTGGTGTTAGTGCGATTGGTTTATTTGTTACACTGCTAAATTTTTTAAGTTGCCATAATATGGTCAAAAAAATTGGATCAAAGCCAGATCTTGAACCTTTAAATAAAGTACATTATTTAGCTATTGTTGTCGGTGTTGTGTTATTGAGTTTTATATCTTCTGAATTATTAGAGCATCTATATTATGGCAACTTGATAATATTTGTTTCAGGAGCAATAATCATTAGCCTTTTTTTGAAAGAAACTTTTAAATGTCATGGATTAGAACGATCGAAAATGCTAGTGGCTTTTATATTATTTGTGCAAGGTATTGTATTTTTTGTACTTTATTTCCAAACGCCAACATCGTTAACTTTTTTTGCTATTCATAATGTCGAGCACAATATTTGGGGTATACCAGTTGCCCCTGAACAATTCCAAGCATTAAATTCAGTTTGGATCATAGCTGCAAGTCCAATATTAGCAATTCTTTATCATAAGTTAGGCGATCGTTTTTCGATGCCATATAAATTTGCTACTGGTATGGCGCTTACTTCTTTGTCTTTCCTGGTGTTAAAGATTAGTGCAATTTTTCCTAATACAAGTGGGATTGTAAGTTCTAATTGGTTAATAGTTAGTTATGGCTTCCAATCAGTTGGTGAGTTACTTATTTCAGGACTTGGTATTGCTATGATAGCTCAACTTGTACCAAGGCGGATAACTGGTTTCGGGATGGGCATGTGGCACTTATCATCATCAGTCTCCGCCGTTATTGCTGGTTGGGTAGCAACATTTACCGCAGCACCTAAAGGAGTAACTGGTTCACATCAAACACTGATGATCTATGCTGATGTGTTTGCTAAGATTGGTTACGTAACAGCGGGCATCGCAATCATCACTTTATTATTTGCAGCAAAACTAACGCGCATTGTTAATGGTGAAATGTTAGATCAAGTCGAGCCACCAGTAGAAGCTATTACCTAGATTAAATTTAGAAGTGCATAGCTTTTAGTTCGCTTGAAAAGTAGTCAGTTGAATATATTATTCACTACTTTCCCCGCAAGGGATGTATAATGAATAAATATATACCCATGCCTTGTCCAGCATGGACTCGATAATCAGAGTAAGGCGCAACAGGTGTAATGGTTGCTCACTTGTCAAATGTTAAGCTTTGGGCAAACTTCAGGTCATATAAAAACAGAGGAAGCGTCCAGAAGGGCGCTACTCCTTGTTTAAGTTTGCATCGTTATAAAATATCTCACTATAATAACTTCCGTCCAATTTTAGGAATCAAATCCGTGGCCAATTTGCCTTGCTGATATTGTATTTCGTGGTGGTATGGTCCCCCCCCCCGTAAAATAATCGAAGTCAAAAGTGGAATTTTCTCGTATGATTAACTCAGGAGAATATTCATGAAAAAAGCACACTTTAGCGACAGCCAAATCTTAGCAATATTAAAACAAGCCGAAAGCGGCGTTCCTATCCCTGAACTCTGTCGAGAACACGGCATGAGTAACTCGTCATTTTATAAGTGGCGCTCAAAGTATGAGGGGATGGATGCTTAACTCATGGCTAGAATGAAAGAGCTTGAAGAAGAGAATCGTCGTTTAAAAAGGATCTACGCAGAAGAGCGATTAAAGGCTGAAATCATTGAGGAGGCCATGGCAAAAAAGTGGTAAAAGCTTCTGAGCGTAAGTTAATGGCGAAAGAAGCAATGACAATTCATAATACCAGCATAAGTTTGCTATGCCGTGCGTTTTCTATCAGTGAAACGTGTTATCGATATGAGCCAAAGTTAAAAAGTGACAATGAACTCATTGCTGATTTACTACTAGGTTTAACCCTAAACCAACGTAACTGGGGTTTTGGATTATGTTTTTTGTATTTGAGAAACGTGAAAGGGTATCACTGGAATCATAAGCGCGTTTATCGCATCTATCGAGCGCTTGAATTGAATATGAGGATAAAACCTAACAAACGCATAAAGCGTGAAGTACCTGAAGCTCTGTTGGTACCTGATGATATAAATGAGTGTTGGTCAATGGACTTTATGCACGACCAATTGTCTGACGGTCGCAGTTGTCGTTTATTTAATGTTCTTGATGATTTTAACCGTGATGGATCAGCAATAGATGCAGACATATCCTTACCAGTAGAGCGTGTTATGCGCTCACTTGATAGAATAATAGAATGGCGGGGTAAGCCAAAACGTATTCGCAGTGATAATGGCCCTGAATATATTAGCCACAAACTTGCTGCTTGGGCAATAAAACACGATATAGAGCTATGCTTTATTCAGCCTGGTAACCCACAGCAAAATGCATATATAGAACGTTTTAACCGAACAGTAAGATATGACTGGCTGAACCAGTATATTTACAATGATATTACAGAGTTACAAGACAGAGCGACTAAATGGTTATGGACTTATAACCATGAACGACCTAACATGGGGATTGGCGGTATTACACCGATTCAAAAATTAAACATCAAAAAAAGAGAAACATCTACTTTTGAACTCCATTAAAAATGGGGGGATTACCATATGGGTATAAATCACCCATTGAAATAATGAAGAAATACACACCAGACTTCGTCGGATAGTAGCTATGCACTTCGAGCTTGAATCTGGCACATGATAAAAAATGAAAGTCGCAGTAATAGGCTACTTACCCTAGCGAATAAGTAGCCTTTACTCACCTAATATAGATCCTGTTGTTTATTTATTTTTTGCTGGCGCCGAGTCTGTTTTACCAGGCTTGTTTCCAACTGCTTTGTTCATAGAATTTAAGATGTCGCCATTTGAATCGCCATCAAGTTCCCAAGTGAAAATACCACCAAGACCTAAAGATTCTAGGTATTTTCCTTTTGCTGCAATTGAACGAGGGGTATCAAAGGAAATAAGCGTTGTCGTTGGGGCATCATAAACGTAACTAGCCTGAGCCTTATCATCCCAAAGTATTTTTGCGCTAGGGTTTTTTTGCATAAATTTCATTACACCACGATAATCCATCACGCCTGGCTCCCATGCAAAATCAGCAGGGTCAGCTTTCGTCGGACCTGTTGCCATGGTGCCCATTGGATGGCCACCGTTAGGCTTAACGCCAACCCAACTACGACCATACGCTGCAGCACCTGCTATAAGTTTTTTAGCTGGTACTCCTTGTTTTAATAGAATTTTTACTCCATTTGCCATTGTATATTCAGGCTTCCCTTGGTAAGCGCCTGTCCCGTTACATTTATCTGGAGATATAGTACTGCCACAATAAAGGCCCGTTTGATTACCAGTTTGGTTTGAAAATGCCCCGTAGAAATCATAATTCATCATAAATATGTGGTCTAGGTACTTCGATGCCTCTGCGTAGTTTACATGTTTAAGTTTGTCATATCCGACACCAATTGCAGATGTTAGTTCATATGTTCGATGGTTTTTTTGACCTAGCTTATCAAGCATTGTGCGTAATTCTTTCATTAATGCAATGTAAGCTGGACCATCTTTAACTGGATCACCTAATGCAGGGTTTGCACCGCCACCACCAGGAAATTCCCAGTCAATATCAAGACCATCAAAAAATTTCCAGGTTTCTAAGAATTCTTTTGCGCTTGCGACGAAAGTATCGCGGTTTGCTTTATTTGTCATTTTAAAAAATGGATCTGATAATGTCCAACCACCAATAGAAGGTAATACTTTAAGGTGAGGATTGGCTTTTTTAAGTGCCATTAAATGGCCAAAGTTACCCGCACCAAGTTCGCCATAGCCAACGGGTGTACCATCTAATTTCATTGTTTTTTCTTTGCCATTTTGACGCCAAAGTGCAGCCCCCATATCATGAATAACTAATTCACCGTCTTTACTCTTCGCACAATCGGCTTGTAATATCGCCCAACCACTTGGATTTGCATCTTTAAGTGATTTATTTTCTCCACACATCGGAATAAATCCATAAATAACATGTGTTAAATTGTTTGCTGGAATATTTTCAACGTAGTATTTTCGAGCATAAATACCCCATTCTACGAAATAACCAGCAACAACTGTGTCTTTTTGTTGTTTATAGTCTTTGTTGCCAGGTAATACATCAGATTTGAGGGGTTGTAGATGTGAGCCATCTGTATCTGCAACAATGGCTTTATCTGGTGCACTGTCTGTGCACCCATCACTATTGCAAGCATGAACAATAATTTGCTTTAGACCACCACTTGTAATAGGAACTGCTGTTTTACCACCAGAGCCTTTGCCACTTGCTTTAATTTTACCATCAACGAGTACTTGCCAAGAGGTTGCACCATCAGCGCCCATCCAAGATACAGGTAGCTTGACAACGTCAACGCGAGTGATCGCATCTTTATAAGATCCTGTTTCACTATTTAGCTTCACAAAACCAGCATTATGGTAGTTGACATATTGGTTAGTCAGGACAGGTTTTGTCGGTGCAGCCGCAAATACCTCCCATGATAAAAGAGTAATAGTTAAGCCAGTAAGTAAATATTTTTTCATAATTTCTCCATAAGATAAAGGGATGTAATATGACAAGGATAATCTCAAAAAACCACCACAGGATAGCGGTTATTATGTCACAAGTCAATCAAAAAATGGCTTAACCTTATTCTGTTAAATTGTTTATTTTAAAAAAACGATATTTCTAAGTTACCTAAAAAAAATAAAATGAGCAAAAAAACTATAATGCCCCAGGAAATCTAAACAGTAAAATTAAGATTCTTATTCCTGTTTGAGATAGTATCTATCAAAATAGGAGAATCAACATGAGCAAAAAAAGAACAACTTACTCTGCAGAGTTTAAAAGTAAGCTTGTACTGGAGTTATTAGAAAATGAAAAAACAATAGCTGAAATTGCAAATGAAAATAATATCACCCCATTGATCCTTGGGAATTGGGAAAAAATATTCTTGGAAAATGCTGTTATTGCAATGGAGCCAGCAAAAGCGGTTAAGGAATATAAGCTGGAGCTTGTTGCAGCTTTAGACAAAAATGAAATGCTCACAAAAATTGTCGGTAAAATGACATCCTCTAATGAATGGCCAGAAAAAAACTAAAAAGCTAAAAAGCTAAAAAGCTTGGGCTTATCTGATAAGAAGAAGTTAATTAATCCCAAGCTAGAAAACCTATCTGTATCACAGCAATGTGAGCTATTGAATTTGAATCGGAGTACTTTTTACTACACTGAAAAAGTGAATAATAAAAAGCATGAGATTCAGCAGGAAATAGCCAAAGTGTTTGATAAAACACCAATTTACGGCGCTAAAAAGGTGCATCAACAGCTTCTAGAAAATGGAGTCAAGGCATATTTAAACACGGTAGCAACATATCGAAAGGAGCTGGGTTTAAAGGCTATTTTAGCGGTTAAGCAAGTAACAACCACCGTAGCCAATAAGCAACATCAGAAATACAGTTATAAGCTTAGAGGCCTTAATATTTCACATGCTAATCAGGTATGGAGCACAGATATAACCTACATCAAAGTCAAGGGTGGAATGGTTTACCTTGTTGCGGTCATTGATTGTCATTCGAAAGCCGTCCTATAGCACAAAATATCGAGTACGATGTATTGTGCACTGAGCATTAACGTCTTGAATACGGCCTTGGATCGCTATGGAAAACCTGAGATATTCAATACAGATCATGGACGTCAGTATACAAGCGATGTGCATACTCAAAAATTAAAACAGAACGGGATCTCGATATCAATGGACGGAAAAGGCCGAGCTACTGATAATATTTGTATTGAAAGATTTTACGACGCGCAAAATGTTCCCGTATTTATTTAAATGAATATGAAACGATCAAAGATTTACAAGAAGATGTATCCGATTACATTGAGTTTTATAATCACGAACGATTTCATGAAACATTGAAATATAAAAAACCAATGAATGTTTACCAGGAAGGAATTAAGGCTAACTTAGTTTTATCAAAGGTATCTTAACTGTGGAATAAGAAATATTAAATAACTGTCTTGACTCTTTGGGTCGGTATAGTTACAAGCAGCCCAAAGGCGTTGCACATAAATATGATTCAGAAAAACAAGCTGCTTTTATTAAAGAGTATAACGAGCTAAAGGCAGCTGTAGCAAGTGATGAGCCTATCTTATTTATGGATGCCACGCATACTACTTGGGGAACCAAAGTAAGTTGTGGTTGGATTCGAACTGGTGTTGATAAGCCGATAAAAACAACAGCCAGTCGTAGCAGATTGAACATAGTGGTCGCTAACATACAATGGCACATAGAAGATGCAATAACGAAACAGTATGCGCCTGTAAATTGAGAGTCTATTATTGATTTTTTTGGGCTAATAAAAGAGCAGTATAAAGCATATCAGCCCATACATTGAATGGTTGATGGAGCGGGGTATCAGCTGCGTGAAATAGTTAAAAGTAAAGCAAAAGAATTTGGCATTATATTACGTTATTTACCATCTTATAGCTCCAATTTAAACCTCATTGAGCGACTGTGGAAGGTAATGATCGAATATGCCAGAAATAATAAATATTTTTCAACAGCCACCGATTTTAGACAGAGTATTAATCACTTTTTTGATGAAACACTCCACAAAATTGGTAATGCTTTAGCTAGTACGATTAATGACAACTTTCAAACCTTCGATTTTAATCAGCGCATGGGTATATACGCATTTTGAGGTAATATGGGTATAAAACACCCATTGAAATAATGAAGAAATACACACCAGACTTCGTCGCAGAGTAGTTATACACTTCGAGCTTGAATAGGCCACATGAGAAAAAATGAAAGTCGCAGTAATAGGCTACTTACTATAGTGAATAAATAACCTTTACTAGCCCAATGTAACTTTTGCTAATTGTTATTTTTTGATGTGGTGCGGACTTTGTTTCCAACGGCCTCGTTCATTGCATTTAAAATGTCACCATTTCCATCGCCATCAAGTTCCCAAGAGAAAATACCAGCAAGACCTTTTTCCTTTATGTACAGCCCTTTTTCTGCAACTGACCTCGGAGTATCTAAGGTAATAAGTGTTTTAGTAGGCTGATCATAAATATAGTCAGCCTTAGCCGTATCATCCCAAATCATTTTTGCGCTAGGGTTATTTGCCATGAATTTAAGCGCACCTCGATAATCCATAATACCATCTTCCCACGCAAAATTAGCTTGATTTTTAAGAGTACCGCCAGTTCCTAAACTACCCATTGGGGAAATTGGGTTATTACTGCCTGGTTCAACACCGACCCAACTACGGCCATATTGTGTAGCACCAAGCACGAGCTTGTTAGCTGGAACTCCTTGATTTAATAAAATCTGTACTCCGTTAGCTGCTGTATACTCTGGTTTCCTTATAAATTCTCCTGTTCCGTTACATTTAGCTGCCGATATAGTACTGCCACAATAAAGACCAGTTTGATGACCAGTTTTGTTTTCCCATGCCCCGTAAAAATCGTAAGTCATCATAAATATATAGTCTAGGTACTTCGAGGCTTCAGCATAGTCTACTTTTTCAATTTTGTCATATCCCATAGCAACTGCAGAGGTAAGTTCATATGTACGATGCTTTTCTATGCCTAGCTCATCGAGCATTGCGCGTAATTCTTTCATTAATGCCACATAAGCTGGACCATCGTTTATAGGGTCACCTAATTTAGAGTTTGCACCGCCACCACCAGGAAATTCCCAGTCAATATCAAGACCATCAAAAAATTTCCAGGTTTCTAAGAATTCTTTTGCGCTTGCGACGAAAGTATCGCGGTTTGCTTTAGTTGTCATTTTAAAAAATGGATCTGTTAATGTCCAACCACCAATAGAAGGTAATATTTCAAGGTTAGGATTGGCTTTTTTAAGTGCCATTAAATGGCCAAAGTTACCCGCACCAAGTTCGCCATAGCCAACTCGTGTCCCATCTAATTTAATTGCTTTTTCTTGGCCATTTTGCCGATAAAGTGCAGCCCCCATATCATGAATAACTAATTCACCGTCTTTACTCTTCTCACAATCGGCTTGTAATGTCCTCCAACCATTTGGATTTGCATCTTTAAGTGATTGATTTGCTCCACATATCGGAATAAAGCCATAAATAAGATGTGTTACATTTTTTGCTGGAATATTTTCAACAAAGTATTTTCGAGCATAAATGCCCCATTCGACGAAATAAGCACCAACAATTTTGTTTGTTTGTACGTATTCTTTGTTGCCAAGTAAAACATGAGATGTGAGAGGCCGTAGATGCGAACCATCTGTATCAGCTATAATGACTTTATCAGGTGTACTGTCTGTGCAACCATCACTATTACAAGCCCGCACAATAATCTGCTTTTCGCCACCACTATTGATATCTACTGTTGTGCGTCCTCCAGAGCCAGATCCTTGTGCTTTAACGGTGCCATCAACTAGAACTTGCCAAGAGGTAGCGGGTGCACCACCATATGAAGTCCAAGAGACAGGTAGCTTGACAACATTAACGCGAGTTACCGCGTCTGTATAAGCACCTGTTTCTTTATGTAATTTTACAAAACCTGCGCCATTGTAGTTGGCGTATTTGTTTGTTAGAGACGGTTTTGCTGGCGGATTTCCAGTCGAAGTTACTGGCGGAGTTACTGCCTGACTTACTGGCGTAGTTACTGCCGGAGTTACTATCGGAGTTACTCCCGGAGTTACTGGTGTAGTTACTGCCGGAGTTACTGGCGGAGTTACTGCTGGTGTTACAGGATTCGGCGATGAATCAGTTCCACCACCACCACCACCACAGGCAGTTAGCATTAGTATGCTAATAAAAAAAGTACCTAGTTGTAATTTGTTTTTAAGTTTCATGCTATCTTCCTTTTACTATAGTGATTAAAATTTAACTTTAAAATTTAACTTTAAAATTTAACTTTAAAATTTAACTTTAAAATTTTAACCATTTCCTTTTATTTCACAAAATCAAATGTTTGCAAGGTATTATTAATTCTCTTCGTTAAAGTACTTCCAATATCAGATTAGGTATGATCAAAAAACGTATCAATACTTAATTGCAAATGGATATTTTTTATATCAACAGTTCAACTTAACATTGTAACTTATAACGTATCTTATGTAAGATCAGTTAAATAATTAATTTCGAATAGAATGTTAAATTTAAGATAAATAAATTTAGTGGTGGAGTAAAATAATTCATAATGTTTCATGAGCACAGTATTATGATTGTTTGATAAATAAAAATTCTTAATGTAGCACTTTACTATCAGCAAGTTTATCGTGTGTGTAATTTAAATAATATTTTAAGCGTACAGGTTTACCAAAAAGATAGCAAATATTTTTTTACCAGCGAGTTAATTCTCTAAAATAAATTAATTAAGATTGTCGATGTGTTAGCAAGTACTATTAATAGCATTTTATAGCCGTTACCCATTTAATTTTCATCTTGTAGTAATATCTTTATAGCGATGTCACCTCAAAGATGGTTGTATACCCATGCTTTGTAAAAAGGCAACGTCGGCATGGAACAGATAATCGATGATAAAGAGCAGCATGAGGCAATGGAGACGTGCGCATTAAATGGCAAGCTTTGGCTGCTTCCTTTCATATAAAAACCGAGGGAGGCTCCGAATGGCGTTGCTCCTTGTTGATGTTTGCATAGTTATAAAATCTCTATTGATAATAACTTCACTTCAATTTTAGGCTAGGTGTCCGCGGCCAATTTGCTTGCTGATTTTGCATTTTTACGTCACATGGGTATAAGCCTAGAACGCTCTAAGTAGGGCAAGGGATGCATCAGGTAGTGGTTATTGGCTTTTCGATTGCTATAGCGCCAGGCGACTTAAGATTAAAGTTTTTATCTTAATTAACCAGATGATCCATTTGTTGAATTCTCTTACCCTACAATAATTGTTGAATTTTGCATGATGAAGGGTATCGTTTAAGGTTATTTGCTCTTTATTGCACGAAGGATACAAAATGCGGCACCACCCCATGTGATGCCTAATCCAAATAGCATCATAATAATCGCGCTAGTTGTCATGTTATCTCCTCTTGGCTCATTTTATTGATAATAACGGCAATGACTAATAGCAGTGCAGTTATCCCCCAACCAAATATTATTAGGTCTGATTGTGAATAATCATCATAGCCGTTAGTTAGTGTGCTGTAAATGTTGCTAGTGATAATGATGATTAATAATAGCGGGCTGATGAAGCGTAAACAAAGTTCAAACCAACTGCCAATTTTAAACTCTGAAATGTTATCAACATGCTTATGAATATCGTTAAGCTTAATGATCCAGCCCATAATAATTAGTTCAATAAGGCAGCTTAAAAGTAGGGCGATGTTATTTATGAAGTAATCAACAATATCGAGTAATGATAATCCGCCATTAGTCGCAAATGCAAGTGAAACAACAAGACCTAGACCACATACAATGATTGCAGCTTTTCTTCTTGAAATTTTAAATTTATCTATGATTGCAGATGTTATTGCTTCAACGACTGAAAGGTGCGAACTTAAGCCTGCAATTACCAAGGCGAAGAAGAAAAGAGGCCCAATAATATACGGAGCAGGTAGAGAATTAATCGCACTTGGGATGGTCACAAAAGCAAGACCAATACCTGATGCTATTACGTCAGCTATTGGTTTTGATTGCTCGTATGCCATATTACCTAAAATTGCAAAAATCATAATGCCGGCTAGAATGGAAAAACCACAGTTGATAAGCACTGTTATAAATGCGTTATTGGTAATATCAGATTTTTTAGGTAGATAGCTTGAGTAAGCAATCATAATTGAAAAACCTACACCCAATGTGAAAAACATTTGCCCGTAAGCTGCTGACCATACCTTAGAATCGGTTATTTTACTAAAATCTGGTTGAAATAAATAATTAATTCCATTGATAGCACCTGGCATGGTGATAACTTTACAGATAAGCGCTATAACCAGAATGAATAATAAAGGCATCATTACTTTGTTTATACGTTCAATGCCACCTTTTATACCAGTGAAAATAGCGCTGAAACTGACAGCCCATGCACTCATCATCGGGATCACAATATGAAGTTGAAGTGATCCTAGTGAGCTTGGACTATGATGGCCGTCATGTTGTAAGTATTGAGTAAAAAAGAATGTATTAGGATCTGTGCCCCAAGCTTGAGTGAATGACATACCTAGGTAGGAAATAGTCCAGCCAATAATAGTAACATAATAAACACTTATAGTTATGGCGATAAGTACTTGGAACCAACCTAGCCATGCAAACTTTGAATTTAAACGGGCAAAAACACGCGGGGCAGTGCCTTTGTATTTATGGCCCATGGCAAATTCCATGATCATAAATGGAATTCCTACGGTGATCATTGCAAATAAATAAGGAATCAAAAAAGCTCCACCGCCATTTTCGTAGGCAATATATGGAAAACGCCATATATTACCTAATCCTATTGCGGATCCGATGGTAGCTAAAATAAAGCCAAATCTTGATCCCCATTGTTCTCTTTCCATTTAATTAACCTTATTCCTATGTGATATAAAATGCAAAATTGAAGGTTTGAAAGTTGTCATTCATTCTACCCGTTAAAGTATGCCAAATTTTGGGGAATATTTCATTAAAAAACTCATCAATGTTTTGCGTAAACTTTTTTTACGCGGGCAAATATTTATTATTTTTTGCGTATTCATTCATTATCTTTCAGCATCATTCAATGGTGTTTAAATTTTGACGCTAAGGTGATAAGCAGTGCAGTACTATTGCTTATTTTTTATGGTTTTTTTTAACCTTGTTACGAAGATGATAGCCAATACTACCTAGTATTAAATGGCTAGGTTTATCTGCTATAAATTGCTATTTTATATCCATGTTATGTCAAAATGCAACGTCGGCTGCGAACTCGATAATCGATGATAAGGCGCAACATTAGGTAATGGTTATTATCGCATCGAATGTTAAGTGCAAGGCTGCTTCCTTTCATATAAAAATTGAGTCCTGGCCCGAAGGGCGCTACTCATTGTTTAAGTTTGCATTGTTATAAAATCTCCCACGATAATAACTATACTTCAATTTTAGGCATCAAATATCGGCACAATTTGCCTTGCTGATATTGAATTTTGGGGTAGCATGGGTATATATGGCTATGACACTGGAACATGTATCATTGGCCGCGCAGATATCAAATCATGGTGCGAGCAATCGCCTCTCTAAATGATTGACTGAGCTAATCATTTGCAAAAAAATAACATACAAGTCTTTCATATATTAGTGTTACTGATTTTTTGAGCGTTAAGCAAAGCTATGCAAATGGCAAGGCAAATGGTTAGCCAAGCTGCACTCCTCTTGCACCAAGCAACGGAACTATAACATATGCTCAAAAAATAAATCTACTTAGAATAACCTGTTAAGAATTAAAGTCTTTATTTTAATGCTCCGGCAGGTGATTAACTCAGTTAATCATCGAGGGCAATTTTATGCCTTGTGTCGACGGACAATTTGCCTTGCTGATTTTGTATTTCGATCGTCACATGGTAATAGTTAGCAAACAAATATTACTTGGTAAAATTAGTTAATTAAAGGCAAATGTTGATGATATATTAGCGACCAACTCAGTTAATCACCAAACAGGAATGTTTCGTTTTGAGGCATCATGGGTAGAAGCTATTGTTCGCATTATTTTGCTTAACCATTAATATTATTTGTAGCGTTACTCTTCATTTGCTTCGAATTTTTTATGCATAACTGCATAATAAAGAACAGGAATAACTAGCAAGGTTAAAACGGTTGAAATCATAATACCGAATATAAGGCTGACAGCAAGCCCTGCAAAAATCGGATCTCCGAGAATAAAAAATGCACCAATCATTGCAGCTAGTCCCGTTAAAATAATTGGTTTTGCGCGCACGGCGCCAGAATGTATCACCGCTTGTTTAAATGGCATACCTTTTGCCGTTTCATGGTTGATAAAATCAACCAATAAAATTGAGTTTCGCACTATTATCCCAGCTAGTGCTATCATACCAATCATTGATGGTGCTGTAAATTCTTGTCCAAGCAAGGCATGACCAGGCATAACTCCAATGATAGTTAATGGAATGGGAGCCATAATAATTAGCGGCACTATGTATGACTTAAATTGCGCGACAACAAGCAAGTAAATTAATATCATTCCAAACAAATAGGCAATTCCCATATCCCGGAAGGTTTCATAGGTTATCTTCCATTCGCCATCCCATAAAACAGCACGCGCAGATGTGCCTTTAGGCTGATGAATAAAATACTGATTAATATCAAGCCCTTTTTTAGGCATCTGCATTGATGCTTCAAACATTCCATAAAGTGGGCTGTCAATTTTACCGGCCATGTCTGCGGTAACCATTATCACGGGTATCATATTTTTATGCATAATAGGGGAGCTTACATAGCTTTTGCGAATATTAATGACTTCTGCCAAGGGGATCTTATCGCCAGCTTTATTTTCAATCTTTAAATTTCGTAGTTGATCCAAATTGACTTTATCACCTTCTTTTAATTGTAAACGGATAGGAATTGGATACCTTTGTTTATCACTGTGCAATATGTTGATATCTTTTCCACCAACAGAAGTGCTAATAGCATCAACAATATTGTTATAAGCGATACCAAGTCTAGCAGCTTTTGATCGATCAATTTTCACTAACCATTTTTCGTGAGGATCGGGGAGCATTATATCAATATCAACGACGCCTGGAGTTTCTTTTAAAATAGATAATAATTTGTGCGCAGTTTCTTCCCTAATTTGTGCATTAGGACCATAAACCTCAGCCATGATGGGTGACCAAACTGGTGGACCTGGCGGTACTTCGACAATTTTTACATTTGCGTTAAAAGGTTTTGCTATCTTTTGTAACGCAAAGCGTACGCTACTTGCGATGGCATGGCTATCACGCTTTCTATTTTTTATATCAACTAAATTTACTTGAATATCACCTAATTCGGAAGATTTTCGCCAATCATAGTGACGAATTAA
The DNA here is from genome assembly GCA_963682165.1 of uncultured Psychromonas sp. Lineage (GTDB taxonomy): Bacteria > Pseudomonadota > Gammaproteobacteria > Enterobacterales > Psychromonadaceae > Psychromonas. The sequence goes on from OY821666.1 coordinate 1,826,208, forward strand.
CCCATTAAAGTTGATTGGCGCAGCAGTGCCTGCATAAATTTGAAAATCTTTTAATTCTGGAATTTTTTCGACCTCGTGACTCAGTTTAACTAATAGGCGTTGAGTCATGGCAAGCGGGCTGCCTTCTGGTAAATCGACGGTGATTTGAAATTCAGATTTATTATCGAAAGGGAGCATTTTCATTATGACTAGCTCGTAAAACGGTAATAAAATTGAAATCGCAATTAATATTAAAATGACACATAGTAAGATCCATCGAGCAATATGAGATTTTTGCGTTAATACAAACGGTCCTAGTATTCTGGTAAATAAACGCGTCATAAAGGCGTTATTTTCTCCATGGGTATTGTCACTGTTTTGTTGTTCTTTTTTAGGGTGAAATACCAAAAATTTGTGACACAACCAGGGTGATAATGTAAATGCAACTGCTAATGATATTAACATTCCCATACTTGCATTTATTGGAATAGGGCTCATGTAAGGCCCCATTAAACCGCTCACAAAGGCCATTGGCAAAAGGGCGGCTATTACGGTAAATGTCGCGAGAATTGTGGGGCTACCAACCTCATCGACTGCAATTGGAATTAATTCAGTTAATGATTTTTTTCCAAGTTGCATGTGTCTATGTATATTTTCAACAATAACAATCGCATCATCAACCAAGATGCCTATAGAAAAAATTAGTGCAAAAAGTGAAATCCTGTTCAGAGTAAAGCCGTATGCCCACGAAGCAAAGAGGGTGATTGCAAGCGTAACGGTAATAGCAATACCAACAATGATAGCTTCACGCCATCCCATTGTAAGCAATACGAGTAGAATAACCCCTGTGGTTGCAAAAATAAGTTTAGCTATTAGGAGGTTTGATTTACTCTCTGCAGTTTTACCATAATCTCGTGAAATGCTGACTTGAATGTCATTAGGAATTAATACATTTTTTATCTTAGAAATACGTTCTTCAATCGCGTTAGTGACATCAACGGCATTTGTCCCTGGTTTTTTAGAGATAGCGATAGTGACGGCTGGATATAAGTGGCCATTAATACCATGGATTACATTGTGTATTGGTATGTCAGCGGCAAGTGTTACATCGGCAACATCTTGTAAGTAAACAGGATAGCCATCATTAACAGATACAATTAAATTTTTAACATCAGAAATATTGTGTAAGAATTGGCCTGTTTTTACTTTTATTTGGCGATTATTTTGCACTAAATTGCTTGACACAGAGGTTGTATTATTACTTGATAATATTTTGTTTATCTGATCGTAGCTAACATTAAAACTATTCATCTTTACAGGGTCAATACGAATATTAAGTGTTAATATATGTTCCCCGATAGTAAATATATTGCGCGTGCCTTTTATGCGTTGTAAATCACTTTCAAGTCCATGTGCAATCTGAGTGAGGCTCTCTGGTGTGACATTCTTATTTTTTGACCATAAAGTAAGTGTTGAAATAGGCACATCATCAATCGATCTTGGTTTTATTAATGGCTCTCCAATACCTGCATTTTTAGGCAGTTTATCCATGTTGGAATAAATCTGATTATACAAATTTATAATGGCATCATTGCGATTTTTTCCAACTTTGAAAATCACAATGATCCTTGCGCCATCATTGTCCGAATACGAGTAAGTTGTGTCTACCCCTTTTATTTGGTTAATGACCTGCTCGAGTGGTGTAGTCACTAAGTTTTCAACTTCTTTTGGTGATGCGCCTGGAAAAGGAATATATACATCTGCAAAAGTAACATTTATTTGTGGCTCTTCTTCTTTAGGCGTAATAATAATTGCAAAAATACCCAGTAATAAGCCGACAATCGCAAGAAGAGGGGTAATGGCTGATTTTTGAAAAGTTTTGGCAATTTTTCCAGAGCTATTAAGCTGAGTAGGCATTATTTAGCTCCCAACAGCTGCAACTTTTTGTAAGCGTCAAGGTAGATCATATCGCCATCAATAAGTCCGGAGAGTACTTCAATATTACCATTAGATTTTCTCCCTAAGCGAACTTGCGTCAATATGGCTTTGCCATTTACATCGCGGTAGACACCAGTTAATTCCTTGTTAGTAAGTACGGCAGTTGTCGGAATTAAAATTGTTCGATGGGATCCTTTTAAGAATTGCGCCTTAACCCACATGCCAGGTAATAATACTTTATCTGATTTAGGTAAATTAATACGTACTTTAAATGAATGAGATTTATTTTCAGCATAGCTAAAAAGGGTGATATCGTTTGAGATGAGTTTAGTTCCATCGTTTAGTATAATAGTAAATTCAAGGTGTTTGCGTAGTGCTTTAATGTAACGCTGTGGAATTTCAGTGACAGCACGTAATTTATCGAGTGACATCCCTGAAAATAAAGCCTGACCGAGGGACACTGTTTCGCCTACTTCGATATCTTTTTTGGTGATAATACCAGAAAAAGGTGCTTTGATTATCGTATAGTTTAGAGCTTCTTTTGCGTGAACAAGATTTGCTTCTGCAGCCTTCAGGTTTTGTTTTGAGGTGGCCGCATCAGTTTTTGATTTGTCTAATTCGCCTTTTGCAATTGCTCCTTGTGGGTAGAGTTTTTTATATCGATTATAGCCAAGCATTGCTTCATTATATTGAGCTTTTGCGCTTCGTATCTTAGCTTCTGCTTCGGCAAGTTGTGCAGATTGCTCTTTGTTTGTTATTTCAAGTAAAACATCCCCTTTTTTAACGTAATCATTTGCATCAAAGTTTATTTTGCTCACCCTGCCTGTTGTCTGAGCAGAAAGAGTTGCCTCATTTACGGCTTCAATTGTCGCATTGAGTGTAATATTATAATCTTTCGGTTCATTTCTAACTCTAAATAATTGCTTCGGCGTATCACTTGCAATGGTAAAACTATTATAAAATAATGTTATACAAAGAAGTAAAGTAGATTTAATGGCGAAAGAGTGTTTCATTTAATAATCCTTTACTATTTGAAATAATATATATTAGTAAATACTAATTATACTGGTGAGAAACTTAAATCCTAATAATACGCGAATAATTGTTAAAAAAAAGCTGTAAATTTTACTATTAATCATTTTACGATAAAAATGACAAAATAAATGTTATTCTTGGCATAATGATAGCACGATGGGATCCACAAAACAGATAGCCTTGAGCTAAAAAACAAACCTTTGATTAGAGGATCATGCATCACCTTGAAGTGGCTTATGAAGTTAATTATGCTAACAATAAAAAGCTAACAATAAAAAGCAACAATAAAAAGAGTAGCTTGAGAGCCCTAGTGCATAGTGAATACTACCCCTGTTTAAGTAAATTGCGTAAGTCTATGATTGAGGCATTCGCGCGCGATATATAGTTTGCCATTACGAGTGAATGATTCGCGAGGATCCCAAAACCACTGCCATTTAATAGGATAGGTGTCCAGATTTGTGTTTGAGTATAATCAAGATCTCTAATTATTTGTTTCATACTTGCTGTTGCTTTTTTCTTTTTTAAAACATCTGCAAAATCAATCTCAATTGCGTTTAAAAAGTGCAAAATAGCCCATGATGCCCCACGACTTTCATAAAATACATTATCTATTTGCAACCAAGGTGTTTTGGTGAACTCCTCAGCTGGTGTTTTTGTTGACTGTTTAGCCGTTGTGTCAGATGCTAAATCAACATTAAAACGCTCTTGACCGACACTTGCGCTTAATCGTTGTGACATTGAACCCAGGCTCTTTTCAATCACTCTTAACCATTCATTAAGGTTATCAGCTCGAGGGTAAAATTGTGCATTAGGATAATCGTGAGAAACAAGGTGTGCTCTGTATTGTTTAAGTGCGGTTACGGCCTCGGAATATTGTTGTTCTGAGCTGGGTAATGTCCAGCTTTTGCGAGAAATATATAATTTTGTTTGAGCGGTTTGTAAGTCTGGATTAGAATTTGATTGCGATTGAGAACGGCTGAAATCCAAACGCATTACTAGGGATAAATCCCTTATTTGCTCTAGTACACCGTATTCAAAAGAGGGCATGTTATCCATAAAAATTCCAGGGGGCGATATATCGTTGGATAAAAATCCCCCGTGTTTATGGATCAGCCACTCTGTCATATCAATCAAGGTGGTGGTGGTTGTATATCCAGGAACCATTTTTTGCTTTAGTTGTTTGGCGGTATCAATTGCACGTTGTTTTACATTATAGATGGGAGGCATCCAACTCCACCAGATTGAGATACCCCAAAGTGTCAAAATGACTAAAATGGAGATTGTAAAAATCCAGTTTGATTTTTTTGTCATTGTAATGCTCCCATTAATAGCTATAGCAGTTATCATTCAAAATGTGCGGCGCTGCTCATTGATCAAATCAAGGCGCAACGGAGGTAATGGTTACTCCCTTATCAAACGTTATGCGCCAGCCAAGTTTTCTAGCTAGCGGTCAGAGGCAAAGCGATAAAGCCAGCATATATCCATTGAGTGAGTTTTAATTTAACCCGTTAGGCAGTAATATTTGGTGCTAAAATATTTTCAGTATCACCGCAAGCTGGGTTTAGATCTTGATGGGTCACTGGTATATATTTCATTTAGGCCTCCATCAATCAAAGTGCTTGATTGTGCCTCAACTTGGATTCAAATCGTAATATAAATTACATTAAATTTATTGTCAAACATTTCGTAGAAAAATGAGTTGATGATAGGGGGAAGTTTATATAACTTTTTGTTTTTTTGATGAAATTTATAACTAGCCAGTGACTTAGTAAAACACTAGATGGATAAGTTATTTATTTTGATTGTTATAATTCAAAATGCGAAGTCAGGCACGAACTCGATGATATATTCATCATAAATTATTTTCAGGTAACATGGGGACATATCCGTATTAATAAAAAACAGTATTGCTTTGAGAATTAATTTTTGTTATTTTTAACATAGGTTTATAGCTGTTTATAGCTGTTTATAGCTGTTTATTGTCTCACTAAGCGCATTTTTGTGAGGCTTACATCGTAATCAAAATTAGCTCGAAGTGGGTTAATATCCAGCCCACCTCTTCGGGTATATCGTGCGTAAACAAGTAATTTTTCAGGTTTGATTTTTTTCATAATATCGATGTAGATGCGCTCTACGCATTGCTCGTGAAATTCATTATGATTTCTAAATGAAATAATGTATTTTAATAAACCTTCACGATTTATTTTTTCCCCCTTATATTGAATTATTACGCTTCCCCAATCAGGTTGCCCTGTCACTAGGCAGTTCGATTTTAGTAAATTAGTTGTTAGAGTTTCAGTAACAATTTCATTTGATTCTGCTTTTAAATAGTCATCATTAACAACATAATCATCAACATCAATATCCATTTCATCGAGATCCGTTGAAACTAATTGCTGGATTTGATAATCAGATGAAAAATTATCGACTCGACATGACTCAAGCAAAATTTTTCCATCAGCAGATTTTTCTAAATCAATTTTCATTTGTTTAATAACATCATTTTCTGATGCAAATTTAGTATTGTTAAACGAATTCAAATAAAGCTTAAAACTCTTAGATTCAATAATGTTGGTACTGTTGCTATCGATAGTAAATTTAAATAATCTCACTAAAGGCTTTCCTTTAAGATTCAACCACGACACCTCAAAAGCGGTCCATATATCAACACCATTAAACTTATAGTCTTGACTGATATTAAGTTCATCACGTTTAATTTGTCTTGGTATGGGGAACAAAATGGATGCATCATATTGATCGATGTAGTTAGATTGTTTTCCAAGTTGCGAATTTTCTAGCATTTTTTAACTCCATTTGTAGTGGTTAACTAATTCTGGAAACTCCTGCGTATTCAAGCGCGTATACCCATGTTGCCCTTAACTATTTTCCTACTAAAATTGTGAATACTTCGCAAGCTAAATAATATTAATTGCGCTGCAAATCGTTATCAGCATAAAAAAGTTTGTAATTTACCACTCGGGAATGTTGATCGATATTCGGATCACAGAGACCATGCTCGAAAACATTTTGTGGTAACTTGGGTTTATTTTCCAGCGCTCAACTTTTTTTGTGGTACAGGGCAAGGTTGGGAGAAGATCTGTTTGTCTTGCCAGCGTAGCATGGTGAGTGAATTGCCCCAAACACAGCCTGTATCAAGGGCATATACTGTTTTTGCGCTGCTAATTCCCTTCAATGCCGCCCAGTGCCCAAAAACAATATTAGTACTTTTATCTAATGATTCAATTTCAAACCACGGCTTTAGTTTACTGTTATTGGTCTCTTCTGGTGAAAGTTTATTTTTGAGTTCGAGTGAGCCATCTAAGAAGCAAAATCGCATTCTGGTAAAAGCATTTATGATAAAGCGCGAGCGTTTATTACCGATTAATGAATTCGACCATGACGCAGGAGTATTGCCATACATTATTTTTAATAATTTCACAAAATAAGGCCCCTGTAGTATTTGCTCAATTTCTTTAGCGTAGCCCTCAGCTTGATCAATTGTCCATTGAGGAGACACTCCTGCGTGAACCATTACAAAGTTGTGCTCTGTGCTCCGTAAAAATAAGGGTTGCTGACGGAGCCAATTAAGTAAGTCTTTACTATCGCTTGCATGTAACAATTTTGTTAATTGATCTTTTTCTTTTATCGGGTGAATACCTTCTGAGATAGCAAGTAAATGGAGATCGTGATTTCCTAAAATTACTTTTGCGCTATTGCCTAACCCTTTTATAAAACGTAATGTTTCTAGTGATTTTGGGCCTCGTGCAACGAGATCGCCAGTTACCCAAAGTTCATCATTATTTTTATCAAAGTGCGCTAAATCGAGTAGTGCGATTAATTCGTCATAACAGCCTTGAATATCACCAACAATGTAAGTAGACATTATTTATCAACCTTTTCAGTCGCTTTGAGATCGTAGAGGTAATTGGCGATATTCACATATTGTTCAACGCTGATATTTTCAGCACGGCTAGTTGTATCGATACCAATTTCTTGTAGTTGTTCAACAGATAACAAATTGCGTAGTCCATTTCGAATTGTTTTTCGCCGTTGATTGAATGCCATAGAACAAACTTGGGTTAATATTTTCATACTTTTAGCAATAAAAGGCCGCGTATGGTAAGGAGCTAAACGCACTACAGCAGAATTAACCTTAGGTGCAGGTTTAAATGCACTTGGAGGCACTTCGAGCACTGGAATTATTTTGCAATAATATTGCGCCATCACCGTTAAACGACCATAAGCTTTGCAGTTAGGAGCCGCACAAAGACGATTTACTACTTCTTTTTGCAGCATAAAATGCATATCTTTTATTTTACTTGCAAACTCAAAAAGGTAGAACATAAGTGGCGTTGCAATGTTATAAGGTAAGTTACCAAAAACACGCAATTGTTTTTTTTCATTGGCAAGTTTTGCAAAGTCAAATTGCAACGCATCAGCCTGAGTTACCTTGAGGTTTGCTGCAAGCGTTGGCTGTTTTGCTAAACGATCTGCCAAATCGCGGTCTAATTCAATAACATTTAAGCATTTTACTTTTTCAGCCATAGGATGGGTTAATGCACCTAATCCTGGGCCAATTTCTACGATATTATCATCAAATTGTGGCGCGATTGCAGCGACAATTGAATCGATAATATAGTCATCATGCAAAAAGTTTTGTCCAAATCGTTTACGAGCGGTATGGCCCATGTAGGTTTTATCGTTCATAAATGGCCTTTAACTATGATTGTTGATTATATTGATTGCTTCATCGATTGCACAGTATAGGCTGCTAGGATCTGCTTTGCCAGTACCTGCAAGATCAAGGGCAGTGCCATGATCAACGGATGTTCTGATAAAAGGTAAACCAAGTGTAATATTGACAGCTTTCCCAAAGCCTTTATATTTTAAGACGGGTAGCCCTTGATCGTGATACATGGCGAGTACAACGTCTGCCTCTTGAAGGTATTTATCTTGAAAAATAGTGTCAGCTGGGAGAGGGCCGATAAGATTTATGCCTTGTTTGCGTAATTTTTGGAGCGTTGGTTCAATGATTTCTATTTCTTCAGTGCCCATGTAGCCGCCTTCTCCTGCATGTGGGTTTAAACCACAGACATAGATCTTCGGTGTGGTGATGGCGTATTTTTGTTTTAAATCAGCATTGAGTATTGTAATAATATCGGTTAGCCGTTGTTTTGTGATGGCCGCTGGAATATCTTTTAACGCTAAATGAGTGGTGACTAAGGCCACACGCAAGCCAGTGGTCACTAACATCATCACCACAAGGTCGGTCTTAGACTGCTCTGCAAAAAATTCAGTGTGTCCGCTAAAAGCAATGCCAGCATCATTAATAATGCCTTTATGTACCGGCGCCGTCACCACGGCAGAAAACAGCCCAGATAAACACTTTTTACTGGCATATTTCAATGTGTTTAAAACGTATTGCGCATTTTGTTTATTTAAAGTGCCAGCCACCGCGTTTTTCGCTAATGGAATGTGCGCTACGGTTAATGTGCCACGCATTGATTTAGTTGCACTTAATTGCTCATCAAATTCAAGCAATGTCGGTTTATTTTGGGCAGATGAAAAACGTGCGTTAAGCAGATTTTTATCCGCGCAAACGACAAGTTGTAACGGCCAATCGTGCTTAGCAATTTCCAGCATAAGATCCGGGCCAATGCCAGCTGGTTCGCCACTGGTAATGACAATACGTTTGATCATTCTTCTGTCTTAATAATATAATTAGGATTAGTAATTTTAATGTAAGCTTGTTGTCGAATTTCATTTAACCAAGCATACACTTCAATTGGGAAACGCTGCTTAAACAAAATATTGTAAGCTCTTCGTTTGATGGCTTCTTGTGTTGTATCGGCCTTGCGCCGAGCAAGTATTTCAAGAATATGCCAGCCATCGATTGTTTTGAAAGGACGTGAAATTTTACCAATTGCCAGTGTGGTTGCTTTTTCTTTAAATGCAGGTACAAATATGGTTGGATCAGACCAACCTAGATTGCCACCTTTAACCGCAGATGCTGGATCTTGTGAATGTTCTTCTGCTAACTTGGCGAAAGTTTTTTTTCCATCGATAATTTGTTGACGGTATTTGTTTAGTAGCGCGATCGCTTTATCATCGCTTAAAATAATACTGGGTTTTATTAAAATATGCCGAGCCTTTACCTCTAATGTCATCACACTGTTAGATCCTTTTTTACCAATAATTTTGATAATGTGTGTGCCTATTTTGCTTTTGAAAGGACCGATTATATCCCCTTTTTTTGTTTTTATATCATTAAAAGCACCGACAATAAATGACGGGATATCATTAATTGTTCGCCATCCCCAGTCTCCACCTTTACTGGCTTTAGGACCTTGTGAGTACTTAATTGCTAAGGCATTTATATTGTCACCAGCTTTTATTTTCTTAACAATTAAATTTGCCTTGTCTGCAATTTTTTTAGCTGCGGCAGGGCTATTATCTTTACTTTTTTTAAGCATTATGTGAACAAAATGAAACTTAGTTGTTTTATCACCTTGTTTATGTATGAGTTTAATCATTTGCTCGACTTCTTGATCAGGTATATTTATCCGGTGGCTAACTTCCATCTGGCGTAATTCATTGATTGTTATTTCATTGCGAACATTGTCAGCAAAAGCATTGTAACTCTCACCTTTTAGCTTCATTTTTGCTTTCATTTGCATGATTGTTTGCCCTTTTTTAGCGGCTATTTCGTGCAGTGTCTGATCGATTTGCGCATCATTAATGTGCAGTCCTATTTTATTTGCAATTTGTAATTGCAGACAATCAGTGATGAGTTTGTTAAGAATTTGCGGCTTTAATATATTATCAGGCGGCAGTTTCTTTCCTAGCTGAGCATAACGTTTGGTAATATTTTTTTGCAGGCGCGTCATGTCGCTGGTTAAAATAACCTGCTGATTAACGACGGCTTCTATTTTATCAATGGGCACGGCAGCTGTGCTTAAGGTTACTTTTTTTTCTGCCAAAGTCGACGTAGATGTAAGTCCTAAAAAAAGCAATGAGAAAATGATGTTTTTAATTAGTTTCATTGGTTATCCGTTATTGTAAATAAAAAGGCCGGCCGTAATTAAACAGGTCTGCAGCTCCTGCTTTGCCTACTGAAGATCCAACATCACCAAGACCAGTTAACGAAAAGGTAAACTGGAATGAGTGTTCTGTTTCATAGCCATCTTGAAGATTGGCGTTATCACCATAATACGCGAGCATGTGTTTATCGAAGCTCAATCCCAGTGACCAGCAACACGATTGGTATTGTACACCAATAATACTTTCAAAAGTGTGTTGATATTCGAGATCGTAGTAATAATCTGCATAAGTGGTCCATTGCGTATTAATAGTCCAATTCACCCTACTGCCTAATTGGTTAACAAAGCCTTTTATATTCTCTTTTTTTTTCCTTTCATCGGAAATATAAATATAGCGATAATTTAATTGTGCATAGGTATTGTGAAGCCAGCGTTTTTCAATTGTTGTATTGCCTTTTTTGATAATATTATTATCTTGATCCCATTCAAGTCCTGAATGTAAAAAATATGCATTGGCGACTTTTACATCGAACTCACCGATAATTGATGAGCGTGATATTTTTTGCGCTGTTTCGCCAGGAAGAGTGACTTGACTTTGTTTTACATAATAATTTTGACCAGCAACAAAACGCATTTTTTCTTTTCCGTGTGGATCAAAAAAGCTTGTAGTCAAACCAAGAGTAAATTGATCAGCATCGGCTATTCTATCATATCCTGAGTATATGTTGTCTCTAAATAGGCTGTAATAGTCTTGAAATAAAGTGGTTGTATCATAAAGACCGATTGCGTTTTGATTCTGGTAAGGCACATATAAATATTGAAATTGTGGCACTAATGTTTGTGTGTAGTTTTCATTAAAAGCGGAAAAGCTGCGCTCTAAATTAATACCCGAATGAATTTTGAGTGAAGGTAGTGCTCTACTTGCTCTTTTAGTTAAATCATTATACCAAGCTTCTTTATCGACATCAGGCAATGTTTGTTGGTAGTAACTGAGCATATATTTAAATTGAGAATTGACAAAAAACCGGTTAAAGTCAAGTGGGAGAGAAAGTTTAGGCTCGACATAAATTCGTGTCCCCTGGTAAACCGTCGGATCATTATGTACGAATTTAGTTATTTCGCTGTATAGATCAAATTGCAAACTACGCCAGCCCAATGGTTTATAAGCATTAAAGGCAAGTTTAGGCAATACTTTATGTGGGGTATCGCCGCTGCCAAGGATTTGAAAATTTCTGACTTCAACCTGACTATTCCAGTTTGTTTTACGGTAGCTTAATTGTGCAGTTTGTAATAATTGGTTGTCACTCCGAGTGCCATAAGTGGTAGGAATATCATTGAAATAGGAATCATCACTTACTTTGGTGTAGTGTTCACTAAAGTTCCAGTGTTTTGCGAATGTGACATTATGATTCGAGTGCAAGAGGTAACGCGCCGTGCCATCGATTGGCTTTCCTTTTCGAGTTAAGTTTTCGTGTAGCTTACCATTGTTTATATATTGAGTTGCTAGTGCGCCAGTACCAATATCAAATAAATAACGAAATTCTGTTGAAAGTAGCGTGCCACGCTTTTGCAAATACATTGGTGTGATTGTGGCGTCCATATTAGGTGCAATATTAAGGTATATTGGTTGTTTATAAGTAAATCCGTTGCTACCAGAGTACCCTGGCTTTGGAGATAAGAACCCAGTTTTGCGTTTATGTGTAAGCGGAAAAGAAATATAGGGAAAATAAAATATAGGTATTTTTTTCAATTTTAATACCGCATTCCAAGCAGTGCCTAGTTCCTCTGGCTTGTCAATATAGAAGGTGCTCGCATTTAATGTCCATGTTGTGTCATTGGGTGGACAAAAAGTGTAGCTTGCAGAGTTTAATTCAAAAACATTTTTTCCATTATGATAAATACGCTTCGCGTGACCTCGTCCTCCTTGGCCATGAAATTGGTAATCTACGTTATAAAAAGTAGCTTTTTTGGTTTTTAAGTCAGATTGAATAGAGTTAGCGTAAAGGGTTAGATCGCCATTAATAAAGTTAACATTGCCTTGTGCTTTTACAATATTTTTCAATTTGTAATAGGTTAGCGAATCTGCAGCTAGATATTTGTTGCCTTGCACTAAATCTACACCACCTTTATAAATATAACGATTATAAGCTCCTGAGAACTTTAAAGCGTTGATATAAACTGGTATATTATCTAAACCTTTGGTTTTAGATGGAGTGGTCACAGGTGGTACAGCTTGGTAACATTTGCCAAAGTAATATTGTTTGTCTGGAGGTGATTTTATGGTTTTGCTAGGATGGAATGATTTACCATTATCATGTTGAGCTAAATTCTTTTGGCTCGCAAGGTTATTTTTTTCTTTGTTATTTAGCACGTTTTGTTGTGCAAAAATAAGCTGCGAAAAAAGAGCGGTGAAGAGTATTAAGTATTTAATCATCCTGGCCTACAAATGGTAGCTTAGAAAATAATTCAATGTTACTAAGCAGAAAAACATAATGAGTATATAATAAAGCAATACCATTCGCACTAACATAACTTAGAAAATTGAGTTAATGCAAGGTAAAAGTTGCCGTCTTTGGGTTTTATCTCAACTAGTTTTGTTCTTTGTTGAGTGAAATGTGCTTATATGAATAGGCACTATCTCACTCAATTCAATCAAAAATATGTTATATTTAACAAAATTGAATCGATAAAGATCATATATACCGATGCTACCCAGAAATGCAATATCAGCAAGGCAAATTGTGCCGATATGCGAGGCATAAAATTGAAGTATAGTTATTATCGTGAGGTATTTTATAACAATGCAAACTTAAACAAGGAGCCTTGCCAGTTGGTGCTGGGCTAGGTTTTTATATGAAAGGAAGCAACCTTGCGTTGCAACATTCGAAAAGATAGTCCCCATTGTATCAGTTGCGCCTTACTCTGATTATCGAGATCGTGGCTGACGTTGCATTTTGAGGTAACATGGGTATAACACCTAGGTTAATGATAGTAGCATGGGTATATATGGCTATATTGGTATCAGAGTCGCTATGGTATTAAGGATCTTGATAGGTAACGGGTATAACATCTTATTTGAAGTAATTATTGCTAAATAAAAAATGTATTATATTGTTGTCTTTTGTATAATAATTTATTACACGGGATACATCGAAAGACAAAGTAGTTCGTTTTTGCAACAATTGAAATAGCATGGCAAATATTATGCTTCGTTTTGAGATTGTAGTTAACACCTAATAAAGTACTTTGAAGTAACGAAATGGTATCATATTAACTGCTTAAAAGACCAAAATAATTGGCTGTCAGTTAGAGTTTATTAACAAAAGTAAGGCTTTCATAAATGCAAATTATGGGAAAAATTTTAGGTGCTTTTTTTGGGTATTTGTTTGGTCATGTGATCGGGATGGTATTTGGCATCTGGTTAGGGCATAAATTTGATCGGGCACGCTCTCTAAATTTTAATACACGGCAAGGTATTTTTGGCGAATCAGTGTCAAGTCAGGAAAAGAAAAAGTTATTTTTTTATACAACATTTTCTGTGATGGGCTACCTTGCCAAAATTAAAGGTAAAATAACACAAACTGATATTCAAGTTGCTAATACATTTATGGATCAAATGCATTTGCAAGGTCTTGCCCGCGCTAATGCGCAACAAGCATTTGCTGATGGTAAATCGTCTATATTTCCTCTGCATGAAAAAGTGAGTGAATTTGCAGAAAAGATGGGTCGTGATCGCAATGTGATTAAAATGTTTTTAGCTATTCAAGTGCAAGTTGCTTATATAGATGGACATATTGATGACAAAGAAATCTCCATTTTATATACCATAACAGAAAAATTGGGTTTGTATCGGATCGATTTAGATCGATTAATTAAAATGGTAGAAGCACAGAGTTATTTTCATAAAGGTGGTAAAGGTCACTATAGCGGGCAAACTGCCCAACAAAAAGAAACAAGTATTGAAGGTGCATACAGTGTACTTGGCATTGATAAAACAGCTACGGACAAAGAAGTTAAGCGTGCTTACCTCAAACTAATGAGTCAAAATCATCCAGACAAACTTGCCTCGAAAGGTTTACCTGAAGAAATGATGATCCTTGCTAATGAAAAAGCACAGGACATTCAAAGATCCTATGAAATATTACGCAAAGAGAGAGGTTTTAAATAAATGCTTGCTTCAATATTTAAACGTTACACTTTAAACGTTGTTTTTGTTTTTGCCTTGATACTTGGTATGCAACTTCCTAATTTTTTAGCACAATATGAATTGCGGCTTGATGCTCATTATATTGAATCTAAAAATCAATTATTACAATATCAAAAATTAGCAGATTTATTTTTTGATGGTGATATTAAGGCCTTGATACAAAAACATAAAGACAGTAATATTCCACTTTTTAAAGCTGAAGTGCAGGTTATCGAAAACACGTTAAAGAGTTTTAATGTGTTAAATAAAGAAAAGAACGATTTAAAAGGCGGATTACTGCATAAACTTTATTTTTTAATTACCAAAATAAATACACCGCTTTTTAAAGAAACCAACGCAAGTTACAAGGCAGAAATAGTATTGAATAAGGATGCTATTATCATAGGTTTGTTATTAGCATTATTGTGTTCTTTATGCGTTGAAATGTTGTTTTTAGTTATCACCCTTTTAAAATCAAAAAGTGCACGTCTAAGAAATGCTTGAATAGCAACTATACCCATGCCACTCCGAAATGCAATATCAGATCCGCAAATTGTGCCGATATTTGATGCCTAAAATTGAAGGGAAGTTATTATCGATTGATATTTTATAACAATGCAAACTTAAACAAGGAGCCTTGCCTGTTGGGTAGCGAACTCGGTTTTTATATAAAAGGAAACAGCCTTGCGTTCAATATTTGAGGCGGGGTCCACATTACATCGGTTGCTCCTTACTCTTATTATCGAGTCCATGCCGACATTGCATTTTGAGGTCACATGGGTATATACCCATGTGACGTAAAATGAATCGCCAGATCGGAAAATTGGCCGCGTACTCGATTTTTGTTGAATCGAGAGTAGTGCGCGCTCAATAATTGAAAAAGACTGGTCTTTATCGCATGCTATACATTGTCTTTATTTGCGAGCTGGCGATACAATTTTGCATTTTGTAGGGTAACGGGTATGATAACGTCCATCTTATACCAATGACATTAAGTTTTTATTAAATATTACGCAGAAAAGTGAGTCAATCTGAAGAGGAAATATCTGTAACTGGTGATCCGCGTTATAAAAATTTCAACCAAGGAGTGAATCATTTTAATCAGTAAGATTGATAAATTATTTGATGTTATTGGCCTTACAATATGGAATTGAATAAATGTCTACATTTGCACTTGGTTTTGGTATAGCTACCAAAAATCGTGATAATAAAATTATTGAAGTTTTTTTCCCTCACCCAATATTAAATCCTAGCGATGATCTTGTTGCTGTTATTGGCGCAATGATTGGCTATCAAGGTGGTAATAAAAACCATGAAGTAGGTACAGACATTGCGAAACAACTTAGCGCTGCATTTTATGGTCAAAATGATAATAACAACGCTGATTTTACGCAAGCGGCATCTTGCTCATCACAACCGCTGGTTTTAACTATTCTAGAAATAGATAGCGCGCCTACGACAGTTGCGGAAGCATACTTGAAATTACAGCTTCTTTCTCATCGCTTAGTTAAACCGCATTGCTTAGTACTCGATGGTATTTTTAATGTTTTGCACAATATTGCTTGGACGAATAAAGGTGCAATAGATCTGCCAGAGCTTGCTGAACATCAAAGTGAAGCGCGCTTAAAAGGTGAAATAATTAATGTTGATTGTGTTGATAAATTTCCGAAAATGGCCGATTACATTGTGCCAGCTGGGGTACGTATCGCAGATACTTCGCGTGTACGCTTAGGGGCCTATGTTGGTAATGGCACGACTGTTATGCATGAAGGCTTTATTAATTTTAATGCTGGAACAGCAGGGGTAAGCATGGTTGAAGGGCGTATTTCAGCTGGGGTTATGGTTGCGCAGAGAAGCGACATCGGTGGCGGAGCATCGATTATGGGCACATTGAGTGGCGGTGGTGAAATGGTTATTTCAATTGGTGAATCTTGCCTATTGGGCGCAAATTCAGGGCTTGGTATTCCACTTGGTGATCGTTGCACAATAGAGGCTGGTTTATATGTCACTGCAGGATCAAAAATAAAATTACTCGATAAAGAAGGTAAAGAAGCTGGTTTGTTAAAAGCATTCGAATTGGCAAACAAAAATGACTTATTATTTAGAAGAAATTCAACGACAGGAGAAATTGAATGTCTGGCGAACAAAAGTACAGTTGAGCTTAACAGCATGCTACATTCTAATTAATAGCAAACTGCACTAAATAAGCTTATCAATTTTACTACTTAAAATCATGAACTGTGGACTTGAAATTATTTATATAAATAACAAGTAGTTATAGGTATTTTTTCTTAAATATGGTCGTTTCACTGCGTAATACTGATGCCCATGTCATTGCAAAATGAAACGTCAAATCGGCCATTTTGCACAGACTTGCGGAACAAAATTTCTCAAATGATTAACTTGGTTAATCATTTGGGGAAAATAAAAATGCAGACTTTAATTAGGCAGATTTAACGTTGAAGTGCATAACCGCTCAGAGACGATTGCCATGGGAGTGTTCAGCTATTAATCTAGCTGGAATGTTGTACTTTAATTTTTTAGTGTTTATTGTTTAATTTCAAAATAACTTCCAGAGCCTCTAGCTGGAATTTTTCTTAGTGATTAGCTTCTAACCAAATTATCACCAATACCAATCCATTTATAGGTCGTTAATTCTTGCAATCCCATCGGGCCTCTTGCATGTAATTTTTGAGTAGAAACAGCAACTTCTGCGCCTAATCCAAATTGACTACCGTCGGTAAAGCGTGTACTTGCATTAACATAAACAGCTGCAGAATTAACACCATTAATAAAGTCATTAGCGATGCTAAAATCATTGGTCAATATGCCATCTGAATGTTGTGTGCTGTGCTTTTTGATATGTGCTAATGCTTCGTTTAACCCTGAAATAACTTTCACCCCTAAATTTAGCGATAGCCATTCTTTATCGAAATCCCCTGGCTGTGCATCAATGGCTTGATTTTGTAGATGTTGTTTTGCTTTTTTATCGGCAATTAATGTTACTCCTAATGGTATTAAATGCTTGGCAACTTTATCGAGGAAAATCGTAGCAATACTTTCGTCTACTAGCAGGGTGTCTAGCGCATTACAAACACCTGGCCGTTGTACTTTAGCATTTTCGATGATCGCCAATGCTTTATTTAAGTTTGCTGTTTCGTGAACATATAAATGACAAATACCCACACCGCCAATGATCACGGGGATCGTACTGTTTTCTTTGCAAAATTGTTGTAAACCTGAATTCCCGCGTGGGATGATCATGTCGATAAATTGATCCATTTTTAATAATTGGCCAACCAGTGAACGATCTGTATTTTCAATATATTGAACAGCTGCTTTAGGGAGCTTGCAATGCATTAGTGCTTGTTGAATAATATCGACTAAAATTAAATTTGAATTTATCGTTTCTTTTCCACCGCGTAAGATGCAGGCGTTACCAGTTTTCAAACAAAGCGCTGCAATATCAATGGTTACATTGGGACGCGCTTCATAAATAACGCCAATAACACCGATTGGCACACGGCGTTTACATAGCTTTAAGCCATTTTCGAGTAATTTACTATGAAACTCTTCGCCAACGGGATCAGCAAGTTTTGCAATAGCATGTAAATCGGCTGTAATCGCAGTAATGCGCGGTGCATCTAATAATAAACGCTCTAATAAAGAGTTTGTTAAACCTGCTTTTTTAGCAGCTTCAATATCAAGTTGATTGGCGACTACAATTTTGCTTTTATTTTCTTCAAGTGCAGTTGCAATCACCTTTAAAACATTGTTTTTGTCTTTGCTTTTTGTGTTGGCTAGTTCATAACTTGCTTGTTGTGCTAATTGACCCATTTTATTTAAATTCATTTTATGTTCTCTTTAACGACAAAGGAGGACTAAATCATCACGATGAATAACTACTTTACCGTGTTCAAAGCCCAATTTTGTTTCAATTTCTTTTGAGTGTAAGCCTTTAATTTTTTTTATATCCGATGATTTATAACGGGTGATCCCGCGTGCTATTTCTTTGTTAGTGTCATTTAAGATAGTCACGATTTGGCCACGGGAAAAGTGTTTATTAATCGCTATAATACCTTTGGCAAGTAAGCTGCTACCAGTATTAATAATGGCAGTTTCAGTGCCGTGATCAACTATGATTTCCCCCATACTTGTAGCTCCTGCAAAAATCCAATTTTTTCGCGTTTCTAGGCAAGTGTTTGTTGTAATAAATCGCGTACCTACTGGTTTATTGTTAAGCGTATCGATGATAACTTGTTTGCGCTGTCCAGATGCGATAATAACTTCAATACCAGCGCGATGTGCCACTGCTGCAGCCTCTATTTTAGTGGTCATTCCTCCTGTGCCTAAATCACCAACACTAGTACCAGCTAGCGCATAAATTTTATCTGTTATTTCTGTTATTTCTGTTATCAATATTGCTTCTGGATCATTGCGTGGATCAGCGTTAAATAAACCTTGTTGATCTGTCAATAATAATAATTGATCAGCATCTGCTAGTAATGCAACTAATGCGGACAGGTTATCATTATCACCGACTTTTATTTCACTTGTTGCGACGGCATCATTTTCATTGATAATAGGAATTATGCGATGCTTTAGTAAAGTTTTTAACGTATCTCGAGCATTTAAAAAGCGATCATGATCATCAAAGTCTGCACGCGTTAATAGCATCTGACCAACGTGCAAATTATATATTTGAAAAAGATTTTCCCACTGACGTATTAATTGTCCTTGACCAACGGCGGCTAGCATTTGTTTATTTGCAATAGTAGGCTTTATATGTGGCATATCAAGGTGTTCTTTTCCAGCCGCAATTGCTCCAGATGTTACCACGATAATTTGATGATCTTGCTGATGCAATATTGCACATTGTCGTACAATTTCAACCATTTGAGGGCGGTTAAGTTTTGAAGTGTTATTTGTTAATACACTTGTGCCAAGTTTGATGACGATGGTTTTCATTTGCATTGCTAAAGCGCCATAGTTATGTATATTCGTATTGAGATCATCCCAAGTTATTTTAAAATGCTTTGCAGGGAGATTTTCGCTGATCTAGGTCGTTATAAAATCTTATAGTAAAACAAGTAATTAGGAATTAAAGTCTTTATTTTAATTCATCTCAGGCGATTAACGCCGTTAATCATCGATCGGTCAATTTTATGCCGCAGATCTTAGCACAATTTACCTTCCCTGTTGGGGCGCGAACTCGGTTTTTTATATGTAAGGAAGCAGCCTTGGCTCAACGTTCGATGCGCACGTCTCCATTACCTCATGCTGCGCCTTACTCTGATTATCGAGATTGCGGCTGACGTTGCATTTTTACGTCGCATGGGTATATATAAGCAATCACTAAATTTATTGTAACACGGTTGTGGGAGTTGATGTGGCTGGATTTTTTATAGGCGTTGTCGATACATTAGCCTCCGTCAATGATAGTCCCAACTCTACTGTTAGCAGTTTTTGCAAGAGAGCGATGAAAATCTCGAATGAGCTATTTATTTTTTTTTGATTGGCATCGCTAATCTCAGCATTTACCCATTCACCTGCAAGGTTGTATAAACCGTCGAATCGCTTAAAATTGAAGTGCAATTCATTTATATTGAGTACCAGTGACCAACCATGAAATATGCGTAGTTCTGGCTCTTGCTTTGCATCTAAACAAATTTCTAATGTATCAAAAAATAATGATGTTTCTGTTGACTGCAATGGTCTAAAATAAGGGCCTAAATCAGCGAACATTTTAAATAAACGACCGCGTGTTGGATTTTTTATTTGTGATGTTGTCATAATGAGTTGCCTTTTTATCAATGTTGTTTATTAAGTAACATGGGTAGATACCAATTACAATAAGTTTGTAATCAAATGTTACAACACGCAATTGGCATTTTTCCATAAAAATCGAGTTCGTAACTCAGGATAAGTGGTTAGGAAATTCTCTTTTTTCAAGTACAATATTTGAACACAAATCGGATGTAATTGATATTAGTAAATGCATTATTAGTATACATTATCCTGCATTAATACGTAATATTTTGATTTATAATGTTATTTGTCATGAACTAGCTACAAAATTCAAATACTATTTTGTATTATAATTTTACATAATGATAATTAACCTGAATTCTGGCTAAGGAACACTTTTATTGATATTCAATCAATATTACAGTACTAATAGCCAGCGCTGCAATTTTTTGTAATTATCATGGAAAATTAACTTACATATAGCTGACTATTGTAAGTTAACGTAGATACGTGCAAAAATAACAGTATTGAGAAGTATTGCTTATCTAAAATTCAGACTAGTTCGGCTATTAAAAAAATTTTTATTAGACTAACATTTATTCTTTAAGATATTTTGTTAACCACTTCGTAGAATAGATGAGAGATTTCAAATAAGAGTCAAAAATGGGAGTTTTGTTAATAATATGTGTTTCTCCTTTACTGCTTGAGTTTGCTATGAGCTGAAGATCTTTATCATTACATAAAAGATCATGCTTATGGCCAACACTTAATAAAGGAGTTTTAATTTTGCGACTAAAAAGCAGACCTTGCTTGACCAATGAAAACGGAACACAATTATGGTATAACGTTGCTGGATCAGAATTGGGGAGCTGCATACGAGATGCAATACAGTCTAAAAGCATTGGTGGTAGTTTTTTAAAATTTTCAAATTTATCAAAAATACTGTCAACAGGAGGACCTAGAGCAACAACCGACTTCACTATTTTAGGCTCAAGAAATGCAAGGCGTGTCGATATATTTCCGCCAAATCTGATCCCCATCAAGGCAATCCTATCATGATCAATCCACGGTACATCTTTAATGTGTTCAACAAGTGCTTGATGAAGATTTGAGGAATTTTGCTCTAACTTCACATGAGAAGAAAATCCTACTCCAGGCAAATCAATGGTAAGCATGGCAACGCCTGCAGGAGCTAAATGTTCTTCAAACATTTTAAAAAAATCACACTGCAAAGCTTCAAGGCCGCCTGTGACAATAACAACCGAATGAATTTGAGTATCATCTGGTAGATGTAAAAAACAGGTCACGTCTTTTTTTTGAAATTGAAATTTTACTTCTTTTAACAATGCCTTGTTATTATATTCAAATGACTTTCTATAGCTGCTAAATGCCATAACCTGTGCTTGGATACTAAGTTCATCGGTTTTTAAATGCGGATAACTTGCAATGCTATAAAACTGTGATGAGATGTAATAACTTTTTTGAGCCTTTTCATTCTCTTTATTTTTGGCAAATGTTGCGCCTTGTTTTTGATGCTTCATTCCCAGTTGAATCCATTCATATGCCCAGTTTCCTGAATGAAAATCTATTACAGAATCAAGCAAGCAGTCATCCGTTCTCTTATTTTTAGAAGCGGCAATTTTAGCCAGAACTTCGTAACACTCAATAATTTCTACACCTTGCCACGCCCACTGCAGAAATTTTAATAAGCGATACCAGCTTTCTTTTTCTTCACCCTCCATTACCCCATTATCTATCATATGCTTTTTCTTTGTTGATGAATTAGGTATGATAGAAGATGTTTCTTGTACCTTGTATTTGCGAGAGAAAAGTTTTTCGGATAAGTTTTCAGACATAAACAATATTACCGTTAATTAAGGTTAAATATGATACAGATTACCGACTTTGCTAAAGAACCGCAATCAATGCCACTGTTTCGGCTTGCTTTTCGGCCTTTTTTTTTAGCTGGGACAATTTTTGCGGTAGTTAACATGATTTTATGGGGACTTGTTTTATCAGGTAAGATTTCAATTATTTCAATGTTTCCACCTGCTATGTGGCATGCTCATGAAATGTTATTTGGTTTTTCAGGTGCCATTATCGTAGGTTTTTTACTTACAGCAGTGCAAAATTGGACAGGCTATCCAGGCATTAAAGGTCCAACACTGGCGTGCATTTTTATTATCTGGCTACTTGCGCGTATTGCCATGTTTGTTTTACCGCCTAAATTTTTTTGGTTGACCATGATTTTTGAGTTAACTTGGATGCCACTTGCTGCAATTGCATTTGCTGTTCCAGTCATTAAGGCCAAGCAATGGCGGAATTTATTTTTTGTACCGTTATTGCTTGTAATGTCTATTTTTAATGTAATTTTTATGTTTGGCTTCAAAAATAACGATTATATTTTGAGCCAAAATACTATTTGGTCGATGTTATTTCTGGTATGTTTTCTTATTACGGTACTGGCGGGGCGTGTTATTCCTTTTTTTACCTCAAAAGGTACTCATAGCAATAAAGTTCAGCCAATCTTAGCATTAGAATACATGTCCATTGCGCCAGTAATGTTGCTTGCTGTTTTAGCTTGGTTTCCAAATTTAGTGCTCGTTTCAGGTGTTATTGCCTTAATAGGTGGTTGTGCAAATATATTGCGTTTGCGAAGATGGAAACCAATGATAACGTTGTCAGTACCATTGCTTTGGTCATTACATTTGAGCTATTTATTGTTGTCTTTAGGGTTGATAGTCTATGCCATCTCGCTATTTGTGCCAGCATTGAATGCCATAACAATGATTCATTTAACGACTATAGGTGGTGTTTCAGGGGTTATTTTAGCTATGATAAGTCGCGTTTCTTTAGGTCATACAGGACGTACACTTACCCCTTCAAAATGGATGAGTTTAGCATTTATTGCACTCGTACTCGCTGCTGTGGTGCGTGTGTTATTCCCTACTTTTATGCCTAATTTGCCATTAATGACATATTGGATCAGTATTGTATGTTGGATACTAGGCTTTATGCTCTTTATTTTGTTTTATTCAAAACTGTTATTAAGTGCGAGGATCGATAAAAAGCCAGGTTAGTACAATACATTAATCAAGCTGAGACTGATAATACCATTGGCATGAATATTAGCGTGGGACAATGAGTCCAATCGAGATCGAAGTTATTGCCTTACAATGGCCCAAGAAATTTAAGCAATAAAATTAACATACTTCTTCTTATTTAAGATAATACCCCCCAAAATAGGAGAAATAAAATGAGAGCAACATATTCAGCGACATTTATACCCATGTTACCTCAAAATGCAACGGTGGCCGCGATCTCGATGATCGATGATAAGGCGCAACATGAGGTAATTGGGACGTACTTTTCGAATGTTGCAACGTAAGGCTGCTTCCTTTCATATAAAAACCGAGTTAGCGCCCTAACGGGAGCGGCTCCTTGTGCCAATTTGCATTGTTATAAAATATCGATCGATAATAACTATACTTCAATTTTATGCCTCGCATATCGTGGCACAATTTGCCTTGCTGATATTGCATTTCGGGGTAGCATGGGTATATAAGCAGGCTTGTATTGAAGATATTTGAAAATGAAAAAACTTGAGCTTACATTGCAAGTAAAAATAACATAACACCTGCCCGCTTCATAATTGGAAAAAAATATTCTTTAATAATGCTGTTATTGCAATGGAAAGAGCTAAAGCCGTTAAATAATACAAACAAGAACTTATTGCAGGCCAAAAAGAAAATGCAATGTCCCCAAAAAGTGTAGATAAAATAACAACCGCGAAAGGGTGACTTAAAAAAGATAAAAAATTTCAGAATTGAATATAGGGCTTATTAATAGAGAATTCCAAACCTAATTAAGACATTAAAAATACAATACAAAATTCGCCAATAAGTTGAATATCATGACACGAGCTTAAAATATTAAGTAATGAAGCCCAAAAATAAACTCCGTAAATAAGTAGTACATAATGTTTTGGATCTTCATTACTGCCAAAGTAATGACGTTAATAATAACAAATAATAACAAATAACAACAAATAACAACAAATAACAACAAATAAAAACAAATAAAAACAGATAATAAGATCTTGAAGAATAACCCTTCATCATTGAAAAATAAAGCGTCTATAAGTATTAACCAAACTTTCTATTTTGGGAAATTTAAAATTGAAATAAAGAAAGTTTAATATTTGGCATAAATTGTGCTTGCTTTATAACCAATACAAACTATAGCAAAACGTCATACTTTCTTAAGAGGAAATTATTATGGAAACGATCAAAACGAATGTTTTATACACAAATAATGAAGAAAATATTTATGATATTTTTAAAGGTAATGATCTATTAAGTTTTGAAGATAAAACTGTTTGCCTTTCTGTTATTCAGGAAAGTTTTGATCTTGAAAAAATGTTAATAAATTTTTCTCATTTGATTAAAAAATTTATTCGTGAATTTTCTCTTATATTTCAATCAGCTCAAGGGTCATTTGATCACAATAGTATGGCTAAGTATCTTTATAGCGATAGTTATAATTTATCTCTTTCATCAACAGCGGAAAGAGTAGGTACAATTACCTATCAAAGTAACAAACCGCTTTCTGCTAAAGAAAATAAACAACTTATTGAGTTTCATAAATTACTTATCCCATGCCTTCGCCAAGCATTGCAACTTAGTGAGCTAAACAAACTTATTTTTAAAGATCATCTTACTAAAGTTAGTAACCGTGCTTATTACACTGAAAGTATCCAACGCGCCATTGAGCAAAGCAACCGTACTCATCAAGGACTTGCATTAATTGTGTTAGATGCGGATGATTTTAAAGAAATTAACGACACTTTTGGTCATTTACAAGGTGATAACGTACTCATTGAATTTGCCCAAATATTAAATCGGGTTGTGCGATCTTCAGATGCGGTTTTTCGAATTGGTGGCGATGAATTTACGCTTTTACTTCAACCAGGCGATCAATTGTCAATTACTAAGGTGTTGAACCGTGTGGCAACGGCAATAGAAAAAAATAGGCTGTTAAAAGAATGTAACTTTTCATGCTCAGCAGGATTTAGTCAGTGGGAAGTGGGCGATACTGCGGAATCAATGTTTACGCGTGCCGACAATGCACTTTACACTAAAAAACAACAAAAATAATTGCAGATAATAAAAGTCAAACACTTGAAAATGGCGTCCATATCAAATATTTGCCTAGTTGGATGCGTAGAAAACATCCAAATCATGTATGAAATTATTTATAAGTACATAGGTGACGTCAGGTAACATGGGTATAGATCTTGATAGGTTACGAGTATACCCATGATAAATCATCTTTGAGCTCATGGGTATAATCTTTTAATCCTTAAAAAAGCCAGTTTTAATATCTGGTTTTTTTGGGACTAAGGTAATATTAGCCGTTAAAACTAGCGATTGGCAAACTCTATGCCAAGAGCAATATCAGCATTAAGTGTTTCTAGCATTGCTTGCTTTTTCTGTTGTTCGAAATCACTTAAAGATCCTTCAGGCAAAACGTGCTCAACACCATTAAGACCCAGCAATAAAGGTTGGGAAAAAAATGTTGCAGCTTTATTGCCACCATCAACATAAGCGTTTTGTACAATACCTTGTTTTCCTGATAATGCTTTAATAAGGTTCACACAAAATAAGCAGGCGGCTTGCGCCATTGACAATGTCGCAGATCCTCCACCTGCTTTTGCTAAAACAACTTCGGTACCAGCGTTTTGAATACGATCAGTTAAATCGCTAATGTCTTGTGTACTAAACTCAATACCTTGTACTTGCGATAAGAGAGGGAGGATCGTTGTTCCACTATGACCACCAATAACGTTTACACAAAGATCTTCAGCTTTTAGACCTTTTCGATGAGCAATAAACTCTTCAGCGCGGATAGTATCCAATGTTGTGATACC
Organism: uncultured Psychromonas sp.; assembly: GCA_963682165.1. GTDB lineage: Bacteria > Pseudomonadota > Gammaproteobacteria > Enterobacterales > Psychromonadaceae > Psychromonas. Next base: position 1,852,063 of record OY821666.1, read on the forward strand.
GAAGAGTTTGTTTTTATTATAAACACCTGCATTTTTAAGTACTTCTGCGGCAATTGCTACGGTTGTATTGACAGGATTTGTAATAACACCAATACAAGCTTTTGGAGCCGTTTTGGCCACTTTTTCAATAAGAGTTTTAATGATATTTGCATTTATTTTAAAAAGATCAGCACGATCCATTCCAGGTTTACGTGCAACTCCTGCAGAAATAAGAACAACATCAGCATTTTGAAGTGCTTTTGTTGGATCAATGCCCCCAATGCCTGTCACTTTAACACTTGTTGGAATATGACTTAGATCTTTTGCAACACCTGGGGTAACAGGTGCTACGTCATATAGTGCTAATTCAGAACCTTGAGGTAAATTTAGTTTTAATAACAACGCGAGGGCTTGGCCAATTCCACCAGCCGCACCTAAAACAGCAACTTTCATAATAAACTCCAATAAAAAATAAGAAAATAAAAACGATACCTATTGTTAATCATGATACAAAATTCAGCAAGTTGTGAGGGAATAACTTCGAGATGGAAGATAAAGGTTAATGGCTTCAATCAAGGCTTTCTAATGACAACGAATATGTTTACCTCATAGCATGATGTACAGTTTGCTAGCTCAAGAATCAATACTGCATTGTTACATTTGATAATGACTCGTAATTAAAAGATTAAAGTATTTATTTTAATCCTGGCAGTTAATCATCTACTGGTCGATTTCATGCCTTGTGTCCGTGCACCATTTTCTTGCTACTCTTGCATCTTGACATGATATGTTTGTAGTATACTAATACATAAAATAAATTTAAGATATTTATATTTTGTTAAATATGTGTGATCAATCTATAAATTCTTTGTATTACTAAAATAATAGGAGCAAATCTGCTGATATGTGTGGTTTTTAAGGTCTAGATTCAATTCTGGAGTGAATAACTTTAATTTAGTTGTTAGCATGACAAGTTGTTGACGTTTCATTTTTAATTGACATGAGTATACAACAAAATTAAACTGGCAAAGATCAACCGTTGTTAGTATTTTGTGGCAATGGTATTGATGATTGTGCATTTTGGAGTTGTGCTGTGATATTTATGGCATTAATTAATGTTAAAGATCTTGTTCCATTGATATCGATGGCATTTCGCAAGAGGGTTTTCCGACAATAATTGCAGGAACACCAGCGACAGTGGTGTGCTCTGGCACAGCCGCAAGTACTACGCTACCTGCGCCAATTTTTGCACCGGCACCAATTTCAATGTTTCCAAGCACCTTTGCGCCAGCACCAATCATGACACCTTGTCTAATTTTAGGATGTCGGTCATTACAATCATTCCCAGTTCCACCAAGTGTAACATCTTGTAATAAGGATACATTATCTTCAATAACTGTGGTTTCACCAACAACAATTCCTGTTGCATGGTCAAACATTATGCCTTGACCAATGGTAGCCGCGGGGTGAATATCAACGCTAAATATCTCTGAGCTTCTATTTTGGAGATATTGTGCAAGCAAAATGCGTTTTGAATGCCAGAGCCAATTTGCTACACGATGAATTTGAATCGCATGAAATCCTTTTAAATAAAGCAAAGGCGTTGAATAATCATTAACAGCTGGATCTCGCTCTTGCACTGCTACAATATCGTTCATTGCAGCAGTGATTATAGAGGGGGATTTGCTAAATGCTTCTTTTATTACTTCTCTAACTAAAATTGCTGGCATAGTCTCGCTATCTAGCCGACTGGCAAGTAAATAACTTAATGCACCCTGTAAGTTTGAATGGTTTAAAATAGAGGAGTAAAAAAAGCTGGCAAGAATAGGCTCACTTGCAGCGTTTTTCTTAGCTTCTTCGCGTATTTTTTTCCATAGATGTTTTATGTTTTTCATTCATGCTCCTCTCGCTGGTTGTTTTCATTTACAGGCTGACATTCAAAGTGCAGTTTTTTATTGCGCTTTTCAATTGAAACGATTGATAGGGGATCTAGATGAATAATAATATCCGCAGTGGGGAATTCAAGTCTCAGGTGTTCCTCTACTTTGTCTGCTTTTTCATGTGCGATCAATAAACTCAGATCATCATCTAATTCTAAATGAAATTGGATAAACTTGGTATTGCCCGACTCTCTAGTTCTAAGATCATGTACACCATGAACTCCATTAACGTGATAGGCTATTTTTATAATTTTTTCTTCATCTGATTTTGGAAGTTGTTTATCCATTAGCGAATTAATCGATAGGGAAGCAATCTCCCAGGCACTATGTAAGATATAAAAGCTGACTAAAATGGCAAAAAAGCCATCTGCCCAGTGCCATCCCAGTCCAGTCAATACAATAGCAAGTAACACAGCTGCATTGAGTATCATATCAGTTTTGTAATGTAATGAATCGGCTTTAATTGCCATACTGTTAGTTTGCTTTACCACATAAGATTGAAAAAAAACTAATAATAATGTTATCACCAGCGAAAAAATCATCACACCAACAGCAAAAAATGTGGAGGTAATTTTGTTGCCATGAATTATTGCCGACATGCTTGAAAACATTAAAAAGATAGAGGATCCAGCGATAAATGCGGCTTGTGCAAGACCAGCTAAACTTTCAGCCTTTCCGTGACCAAAACGATGGTTGTCGTCAGCGGGCTGTAAAGCAATTTTGATTGCAAATAAGTTTATGATAGACGTTGTTACGTCCATCAATGAATCAGTTAAAGCGGCCAGAATACTTGATGATCTCGTCATAAACCAAGCAATAAGTTTCACAACAATTAATATAGATGCGGCGGTTATGGCTGCTTTTCCTGCAAGTTTTACAAGGCGTTCATATTTTTCTTTACTAATATCTTGTTGCATAGATAAGTCTCGATAATGGTTTAATTGCTGAAATTTAACAGTATAAGGTATATACACGCTATCATTCAAGATTAAAAACGGAGCAAGTTGTCAGGTGAAGATCTCCTAGCGCGAAAGTTGAAGATAACTTGGATCTATTGATTAAAAAATTTAATATCATTGAAATGGGAAGGCATTTTACGCTATTATGATTTTTTATAAATAATGAAGATAAATGCTGATGATTGAAGTTGCACTTTATGAGCCAGAGATCCCCCAAAATACGGGCGCAATTATTCGTTTGTGTGCAAATACGGGTTGCACATTACACCTTATTGAACCGCTTGCATTTGATTTAAGTGAAAAGAAGGTACGGCGGGCTGGGCTTGACTATAAAGAGATGGTCAATGTTCATATTCATAAAAATTATGAGGCATTTTTAAAAGCAGTTGAGGGTCAACGAATTTTTGCTTGCACCACAAAAACGACTAAGCATCACAGTGATGCCAGCTTTAAAAGCAATGACGTGCTACTTTTTGGGCCTGAAACAAGAGGGCTTCCTGCAGAAATTAGAGATCCACTATCGCATGAACAACAATTGCGGATTCCAATGCAAGCTAAAAGCCGTTCGATGAATCTTGCCAATGCGGTTTCTGTCTTTGTTTATGAGGCTTGGCGTCAACTTGATTACATAGGTGCGATTTAACACTATACCCATGTCATTTCAAAATGCAAAGTCAGGTACGAACTCGATAATCAGAGTAAGGCGCAACATGAGGTAATGGTTATTATCGCATCGAATGTTGCAACGCAAGGCTTGTTTTCGAGTTAGCGGCCCGAAGGGCGCTACTCCTTGCACCAATTTGCATCGTTATAAAATATCCCACGATAATAACTATACTTCAATTTTAGGCCTCGCATATCGGGACAATTTGCCTTGCTGATATTGCATTTCTGGGTAGCATGAGTATATGGCCAAGTTACCTCAAAATGCAAAGTTATAAAGACATATTTACATTGACACGAGGTGCTATTTGCAGATTTTATTATTCACTTTGAATTAACAGGGGCATTATAATTTTAAGATTACGCTCACTTAGATTAAGCAGATATTTTGAAAAATATTTGGATTATTATAAAGGACAATTAAAATAGCGCAATTATGGGTAATTGGGCTCAATTCAAAAGAACTATACCGAAAATTTTCTAGTACTTTGTCCTTGGAACAGTATTGCGTACAATATTATGCTTGGATGTTCTTACCTAGTAAAGATGTACCAGTTAATATCCCTTTTTGATCGTAGGTAACTGTATTCTTTCCTGTTGCGTGAGTCATCAACTGCATTAAATGTTTATTACTTTTCATGCTAAGTTGTACGAGTTGTCCGTTAATATCGTTTATTTTTTGGCAATCTTTGAATGCCTTATCAGCTTGATGTTTTAATGTTGAAAGTTCTTCGTTATTTTCTATGTCGGTTAATGTAGTTGTTGATGCAATGTCGCTGTCTCGCGTGGCAATATCTTGCAGCTGTTTTTGTTTGTTGAATAAAATTTCATTAAGCGATGAAAAGTTTTTATTTTTGAGGCAGTCGGTTTCTTCTTCAAGAATTTGTTGAAGTTGTACAAGTGCATTTATTTGATCTTTAAATTGAGTTGCTGTCATTATGCCTACTCGCTAATTGTTATTAGTTGGATGATACTTAGAAAAATCACCTTCAAATTTACTAAGTCTTTCAGCAAGACGTTCAGCATTTATTTTATAATCGCCATTAATAATTGCAGCTTTTAATGTTTCAATGCGTACTGTATTAACTTCATTATTATTGTTATTCTGTACGTTATGTAATTTTTTAGCTTGCTGTGTTAGTTGCACAGAGTCTTGGCTTTTTGCGACTGGGTTTGCTTGCCCTTCTTTTTTTGTATCAAGTTGATTTTTACCTTTATTTTTATCAATAGCAACTTGGTTTTGCGCAGTTTGATTGTTAACATTCATATTCATAATGGTTCTCCTTTATTTACTCTCAAACGGTAGTATCGGCCAAGCTTTAAATTTCTTTAATTAATTTTACATTTTTTTTTATTTTATTAATGTTTTAATCGTTTTTAGCGGTTTCGTCAAATTTTTATCATTGTTTTTATTATTTTTGAGCGTTGGCAGAGGGAAATGGCCTAAAAGGCTATTTGAACATTTTTTAATCCCCGTACAACACCTACAACAACTCGCTGAGTTTGTGTGTTTTTCACTCTAACTGTTGAGCCAATATTAGCATCAGAAAGTGCAATTCCCGATGTTTTAATTGATAAACCACCATTTTTAGCGTAAATATTAACTTTATCATTTTTACAAACGACACAAATATCACGATTTTTTATTGTTCTATTTTTAGTAATATTTCGTTTTAAACGGCTACCATATAATGAGCTTGGTAATGAGAATGCACCACTTTTAATACGAGATTTTTCGAGGTAAAGAATTTTAATATTGTTTTTGTTTAAAATTTGATTTTTGCTTAAACTCTGTGAAGCTACTATTACTGGCAATAATTTTTTTATTTTAACGCGAATATAAATAGACCAGGATGTGGGATCAGAACAAGTGATTTTTACGGTAGTATGAGGTTTTAGCTTTTCGCCAACAATGTGTCCTTTAAGCTGGCTATTGCACATTGTGTAAGTTTTTATTTTACTAAGGGGATGTGCTTTAATATAAATTTTTTCGTTTGATTCTTTTTTTTCGCCAGTATTATATTTTTTCAAAATTAGTGTTTCAGCAAAGTTTTCTAGCGTTTTATTGTAATTAGTTTCAGCAAAAATAAAATTACAACCTAAACTAAGGAAAAGGATAAGAAAGCGTTTCACAATGACAACTCCAATAAGTAGTAAAATAACCCATAAATAACAGATTATATGATATTTTGTTTAATACACATACTAGGAAAGGATATAAAATATGTCGGGCGTGCTAGATTCTGTAAATCAAAGAACACAATTAGTTGGGCAAAATAGACTTGAGCTATTATTGTTTAAGTTATTAGATAATCAAACTTATGGTATTAATGTATTTAAAGTGCGTGAGGTTTTACAATGCCCACCGTTAACTGCATTACCTAAACTTCACCCGTCAATACGTGGTATTGCGCATATTCGCGGGCAAACTATTTCTATTATTGATATGAATCTTGCAACAGGAGGGGCGCCAATAGAAGATCTTGAAACGCGTTTTATTATCATCACCGAATATAATAGATCTGTCCAGGCGTTTCTGGTCGGATCAGTTGAGCGAATTATTAATATTAATTGGGAAAATATTTTACTGCCGCCTAATGGCGTGGGACGCAGTAATTACCTTACTGCGGTGACAGAGTTCGAAGGATCACTTATTGAAGTGTTAGATGTTGAAAAAATTCTTGATGAAATATCCCCGATTGCAACAGATGTTGCAGAAGATGTGATTGATCCTACAATCATTGAAAAAATGGCGAATAAAAAAATCCTTGTTGCAGATGATTCAATGGTAGCAAGAAGACAAATCGAGCGAGCATTATTAGCATTAGGCATTGAATGTGATATGGTAAAAGACGGCAAGGAAGCACTTGTTTTATTGAAAACACTCTCTAAAACGCAGCCTATTACTGATAAATATGCACTGATGATTTCTGATGTTGAGATGCCTGAAATGGATGGCTACACACTCACAGCAGAAGTTAAGGCAGATCAAGATTTGGCAGGACTGCATATTATTTTACATACATCTTTGAGTGGTATATTTAACGAAGCAATGGTAAAAAAAGTTGGTGCTGATGATTTTATTGCTAAATTTAATCCTGATGAATTAGCAGTCACTGTTCAAAAAGTGATTAACTTACAAACTAACATAAGTGAGAAATAACCAGTGAGATCTCTTTGTGACGATGTATATAAACAATTTTCAGATTTTTTAGAGGTGCAATGTGGCATTGTATTGGGCGCTAACAAACAATATTTAGTAAAAAGTCGCTTAGTTCCTCTAATGGATCAATTCTCAAGCGAGAGTTTGTCTGATTTAATTCATGAATCTATGAGTTATCGAAACCGTGATTTAAGAGCGGCTGTTATAGATGCTATGACAACAAACGAAACGCTTTGGTTTCGTGATAAATATCCGTTTGAATTGCTCACTAAAAAAATATTTCCTGAAATGAGTGAAAAGAAGAAAAATATTAAAATGTGGTCAGCCGCTAGTTCGTCAGGACAAGAAGCTTATTCTATTGCAATGACGGCATTAGATTTTAAAAAGCGCTACTCAGCAAATTTTAGTGTGCAAATAACTGGTACTGATATTTCGACTAGTATGCTCAATCAATGTAAAGAAGGCACTTATGATACGCTTGCATTATCAAGGGGTTTAACGTCTGAACACAAAAATCTTTATTTTAATAAACTATCAGATAGCACTGGAAAAATGCAGTTGAAACCAGAGGTTAAAAGATTAGCTAATTTTAAAAGTTATAATTTACTTGATAGTTATGGAGCTTTAGGAAAGTTTGACATTATATTTTGTCGTAATGTCCTTATTTATTTCTCAAGTGATGTTAAGTCTAAAATTTTAAACCAATTTGCTGGTGCGTTAAACCCTAAAGGATATTTAGTATTAGGCGCGTCAGAATCAATGACAGGTTTATGCGATAAATTTGAAATGATCAGGTGCAATCCTGGTATTATTTATCAACTTAAATAATTGACCGCGATTAATTAAAAAGGGGCAAGTATTGCCTCTTTTTTTATTTTTATAAATAAATGGCAACATAATCATACCGTTGTACTTAACAAAGTGGTTAAAATTTTCGTAGAAAAAATAGTCAAGTAGAATGCGTATAATTAAGTAATATCTGGCTCTCTCGATTGAGCGCAAGACAGGTATTAGCTATTTGCCATAGGAAATGACTCAATTCACAGGCTATTGTTACAGTCACATTTTCACTCAATATTTGTTAAATACTCACGCTATTAGGCCTTCCTGCAAACTATTATTGGCATAACTGTTGCATACTTTTAGTCATAGGAGAAATTTATGGCTATTAACTTTGAGAAAGCATTTGGTATTCATCAGTATTCAGTTGGTGTTCGAGCACGACGCGGTGAAGTATTATCAAGCAATATTGTAAACGGTGATACGCCTGGATATAAAGCAAAAGATATTGATTTTAAAACAGAATTAAATAATGCAATGTCATCCGGAAGTAAACACGGTAACTTGAACATGACCGATAGCAGGCATCAATTTGCTCAAAGTCAATTATCTACTGATGAATCGTCCATGTTTAGAACTGGTAATCAACCAGATGTAGGTGATGGAAATACGGTTGATTCGGAAGTTGAACGTAATTTATTTATGAAAAATAGTCTTGAATACCAAGCTAGTTTAAATTTTTTAAACAGTAAAATATCAAATTTACGCAAGGCAATCAAAGGCCAGTAAATAAGCCTAATTAAATATAAGGAAGCTGTTATGAGTTTATTAAGAGTATTAGATATATCTGCAACAGGAATGAGTGCGCAATCAGTTCGTATGAATACAACTGCAAGTAACCTGGCAAATGCTAACAGTGTTAGTAGTAGCTCCGAGGAAACTTATCGTGCTCGTCATCCTGTTTTTTCTGCGGAATTAAATAGAGCGACAAATACAATCAATAATAATGTGGGTGTGAATGTTGAAAGTATTATTGAAAGTGAGGCAGAATTAAATAAAGAGTATTTACCAGATCATCCAAAAGCAGATAAAAATGGATTTATTTACCATTCCAACGTCAATGTGATGGAAGAAATGGCGAATATGATCAGTGCTTCCCGTTCATACCAAACCAATGTGCAAATTGCAGATGCAGCGAAACAAATGCTAAATCGTACTTTGCAAATGGGTAAAAATTAAGGGGTAAAATATGACTTCAATTTCTGACTTTAGCTCTTTGAATTTGCGTGTTCCTTTGACTGATGAACAAGTCCAAGCCAACAAACAAATTGATGCTAAACAACAATTACAACAAGATGACTTTTTTTCGTTGCTTTCTCAGCAACTTGCATATCAAGACCCATTTAAACCAGTAGACAATTCAGAAATGATTGCACAAATGGCATCATTTACAACTGCTGAAGGTATCACAACAATGGGCGCTGAATTTGCCGGTATGAAAGAAGTTTTAAATTCAAGCAAAGCATTAGAAGCATCTACATTAGTGGGTAAAAAAGTATTAATCCCAAGTAGTGAAGGCTACCTTCCTGAAGATGGTAATTTATCAGGAGCTGTTACTACTGACAGAGGTGCCTATAATGTAATGGTTAGAGTTGAAAATGAAGCTGGTGTTGTGGTGCGTAGTTTGTCACTTGGTGATATTGGTGCAGGAAATCGACGTTTCTCATGGGATGGATTATCGCAAAATGGAGATAGATTACCAGAAGGAAAATACTCGTTTAATACAACGGGCATGGTGAATGGGCAAGGAGAAGAGTTAACTACAGCTTCTTACGCGCACGTTCAAAGTGTAAGCCTAGGTGGTGGAACTGCAGGTGTCAATTTAAATCTTCAAGGATTAGGTGGGATTAAACTCTCAGAAGCCATTGAAGTTTCCGAAAATAATTAAGGGGAAAGATCATGTCATTTAATGTAGCATTAAGCGGGATAGCATCCGCACAAACAGATTTAAATACAACGGCAAATAATATTGCGAATGTAAGCACTGTTGGCTTTAAAGAATCACGAGCTGAATTCAATAGTATTTATGCTCATTCTAATAATAAAGATAAAACAGGTGATGGAGTTGAGACGACAACTGTCGCTCAACAGTTTCATCAAGGCAGTTTAAAATTTACAGAAAATGCTCTTGATTTAGCTATTTCTGGGCAAGGTTTTTTTACAACAACCAGTGATCCAGTTGATCGAGACTTTACTTTTACACGTGCAGGCACGTTTAAATTAGACAGTGAGAACTATATTGTAAATAATGAAGGGCATTACTTACAAGCATTTCCAGTTAATTTGGATGGCTCGTCATCCTCAATTAGTTTAAGTACTACAGAGCCAATACAAATTCCAGAAACGGCAGGAGAGCCTATCCCGACAAATAGGGTTGATATAGCATTAAATCTTCCGTCAGGAGGTACAACTCATAATCCCGCTAATTTTGATCCTAATGATCCAAAAACTTATAATCATGCAACGTCTGTTGCGATATATGATTCTTTAGGTGAATCTCATATCACGTCAACTTTCTACATAAAACCAGATTATGCGTCTTATACAGGGAATAACCACTGGGTAACTTTCGTCACAGTAGATGGAAAGCCTGTATCAATGTGGAATGAATTATCTGGAACGGCTGTTGCAGGTACATACGCGAAAGATGTTAATGATGACGGTACTGCAGATACTATCGCTAATTTAAACCAATCAGTGACTGAGTTAACAGCCATTGCAGCCACAGCTACAGCTACAGCTGCTACATCTGCCGCGACTTCTACTGCAAGTAATGCGACGGCGATTGCCGCTGCAGCTACTGCCGCTGCAGCTGTAGCAGACGATACAGCAAACCCCACTACAGCGAGTGCGGCTTTAGTACTTTCAACTGCTGCGACGGCTGCGAGCTCCCAACAAACGGCTACAATTAATGCCGTGATTGCATCAGTTGATGAGCAGAAGGAAACAGATGCACTTCAGGCGCGTGCTGATGCATTTGCTTTAGTTGTGAAAGCAACTTCTGATGGAGCTCAAGGAGCAGCTGAATATACAGATGCAAACGGTGATACAGTTACTGGTGCAGTGTTGACCTTTGATGCGTTAGGAGCATATAAAGGTAGCTCACCAGCGGTTTTAACATTACAAGCTTTAGGTATTGATGATCCAACGTCGATAGCAACGCTAGCTGATGGAGCTAACGTTTTACCAGCAGGTGCAGATGGTAGCCAACGTCTTACATTGAATTATCAAAAGCCAACACAATTCTCTGCGGCTTTTGAAGTGACAAATTTAGAACAAAATGGATTAACTGTTGGACGTTTAACTGGGGTTGATATTGACAGTGATGGATTAGTAAAAGCAACCTATAGTAACGGAACATCTCAACCCTTATCGCGTATTGCAATGGTGCGTTTTCGTAATGATCAAGGGTTATCACAAACTGGCTCATCTTGGAGCTCTTCAGAAGAGTCAGGTATTCCTATTGCTGGAGAGGCTGCATCTGGCTCATTTGGTTCGATCAGTTCATCTGCATTGGAGCAGTCAAATGTCAATTTAACGACAGAACTTTTTGACTTAATTACAGCGCAACGTAATTTCCAAGCAAACTCGCGTGCACTAGAAGTTAACAATACATTGCAGCAAACTATTTTACAGATCCGCTAATACTTTCTTTTTATTAAATTTATTTTTCTTAAACATAAAAATACACCTTTTAGGTGTATTTTTTTTTGCCTGCTGACTTTGGTTGTTTTAATAATTATGGCATATATTTTGCATTTTATTTATATCGTTGATTACACAACAGAGGTCAAAATGGATAAGTTTCTTTATATTTCAATGTCAGGTGCGAAAGAAACGATGAATGCACTTGCTATACACAGTAATAATATTGCCAATGCAAGAACTACGGCTTTTAAATCAAGTTTTGAACAAGCTCGTAGTATGCAAGCTTTTGGTGAAGGTTTACCAACACGTGTGTTTTCGCTTACTGAATCACCTGGTCAAAATTTTGAAAGTGGTTTGTTACGTACCACTGGTCGCGATCTGGATGTTTCTATCCGAGGAAGCGGCTGGTTTGTGGTTGAGTCGAAAACAAATGGCGAAGGAATGACTCGCAACGGTGAGTTTAGGATTGATCCTGAAGGTTATTTGATAGATGCCAGTGGCAATAAAGTTATTTATGATAATGGAGCCGCTATTCAATTACCTTTGCCAATTGAAAAAATGAATATTAGATCCGATGGTATCGTTGAAGTTCGGCCAGAAGGTGCTCCACCTGAAGCACTAGAAGAAATTGGACGTTTGAAATTAGTAGATCCACCTTTAAAAGGTTTAATAAGAGGTAATGATGGTCTATTTCGAATGAATAATGGTGGTATTCCAGAGGAGTCTTTAGAAGTTTCTATTGTATCTGGTGCGCTTGAAAACTCGAATGTCAATTTAAGCAGTGAATTAACCAGTTTAATTAATTTGCAGCGACAATTTGAAATGCAAATTAAAATGATGAAACACGCAGAAGAGATGGACAAAAGTTCTGACTCTTTATTACGTATTATGTAAAGGAGAAATATTATGCATCCTGCACTTTGGATAAGTAAAACAGGGTTAGATTCCCAACAAATGAATGTGTCAACTATTTCAAATAACCTTGCGAATGCAAGCACGGTTGGTTTTAAAAAAAGCCGTGCGGTTTTTGAAGATCTATTGTATCAAAACATTAACCAACCTGGTGCCAACGCTACACAAAATTCAAAACTTCCATCGGGATTAATGATTGGTGCAGGGGCAAAGGTTGTTGCGGTACAAAAAGATTTTTCTCAAGGGAATGCCCTTAGTACAAATAATTCACTCGATATTATGATTGATGGTCGAGGTTTTTTTGAAATTGAAATGCCAGATGGAAGCTCAGCATTTAGTCGAAATGGGCAATTCCAGTTAAATGAAGAGGGGATCATTGTGACCCCAGGATCTGGTTACCCGCTGGTACCACAAATTCAAATTCCAACGAACGCTTTATCAATTAGTATTGGCTCAGAAGGTGAAGTGTCAGTACGCATTGCCGGGCAAGCTGAAAATCAGGTGGTAGGACAGCTAAATACTAATGATTTTATCAATCCAGCAGGGTTGCAGCCATTAGGTGAAAATTTATATTCAGAAACAGGTGCGAGTGGTGCACCATTACAAGGTATACCTGGTGGCGATGGAATGGGATTTTTGCGTCAAGGATCGCTTGAAACATCTAATGTAAATGTGACCGAAGAGTTAGTAAACTTAATTGAAAGCCAGCGTGTTTATGAAATGAACTCTAAAGTTATTTCTGCGGTTGATGAAATGCTATCGTATGTTGGACAGCAGCTTTAAAGGAGTTATTTATGTTTAAATTAATATTATTTAGTAGCTTTCTTCTGCTTGGCGGTTGCACTACATTGCCCGATCAAGCAGTAAAAAATGATCCTGCATTTGCGAGTGTAGAGCCCCAAGATCCAAGTGTTAATGTTAATAATTTTGGATCATTGTTTCAAGCAAGCTATGCTAATAATTTATATTCAGATATTAAAGCTCATCGTGTTGGCGACATTATTACGGTTTATCTTGAAGAATCAACCTCAGCCAATAAAAAAGCAAGCACTAGTTTAGAGAAAAAAAATGCCTTTGGTTTAGTGATTGATGCAATAACTTCCCCATGGTCAGGCACTGCGCCAATCACAACATCAGGTATTAAGGCAGGTTATAATCAACAAAGCAAGTTTGAAGGCGATTCAGGTGCTGATCAAAGTAACAGCTTGCAGGGGAGTATCACAGTTAATGTGGTGAGGGTGCTAAGTAATGGTAATCTAGAAATTCGTGGAGAAAAATGGCTAATGCTTAATAATGGTGAAGAGTTTGTGCGTATTAAAGGGATCATACGCTCAGAAGATGTTAGTTACAATAACTCTGTTTCGTCAAGGCATGTCGCGAATGCTGAAATTCAATATGGAGGAACTGGCGATTTTGCAAATACGCAGGATCAAGGTTGGTTCAGTTCATTTTTCAGTGGCGCGTTCTGGCCAATATAGAATGAGTAATTTATTTAAGATTAGGTGGTAATTATGTTTCCAATCAAAAAGATAATCATTAGTTTTTTAATTATAGTTCTATCAAGCCCGCTTTATTCTGCTCGTATAAAAGATGTGGCAAGTGTTGCCGGGGTGCGTAGTAATCAATTGATTGGTTATGGTTTAGTGGTTGGTTTACCAGGTACTGGCGAAAAAAGCAGTAAATTTACTGAGCAAGCATTCGCAACTATGTTGCGTAATTTTGGAATCAATATTCCACAAGGGCAAAAACTCAAAATTAAAAATGTAGCTCCAGTTGCAATAACAGCAGAATTAAAGCCGTTTACTAAGCGAGGTCAGAAGATAGATATAACTGTATCGGCTATTGGTGAAGCCAAAAGTTTACGAGGTGGGGAATTATTACAAACATTTTTAAAAGGTGTCGATGGTAATGTTTATGCACTGGCACAGGGTAGTCTTGTTGTTGGTGGTTTAGGTGCAGAAGGTGCTGATGGTTCAAAAGTTGTGATCAATACACCAACCGTTGGCCGCATTTCAAATGGTGCGATTGTCGAGCGAGAAATAATTTCACCATTTTTAAAAGGCGATACAATTACTTTTAACTTACACCAATCTGATTTTACAACCGCTAAACGACTCGCCGATACGATCAATAACTTAGTTGGTAAAAATACGGCGATGTTGTTAGATGGTACGTCAATAAAGGTTCTTGCACCGCGAGATAGGTCGCAACGTGTTTCATATTTATCAACGCTTGAAAATTTAGAGTTTGAACCTGCGCGTAGTAGTGCAAAAATTATTGTAAACTCAAGAACTGGTACCATTATTATCGGACAAAACGTCAAATTATTACCAACGGCTATCACACATGGAGGTATTAGTGTTACGATTGGCGAAAATAAAGAAGTGTCCCAACCTAATGCATTTTCAGAAGGAACAACTGAAGTTGTGGATAACAGTGAAATAACAATTACCGAGGCAAATAGCCGTATGTTTAAGTTTGATACTGGTGTGAGCTTAAATGATCTTGTCAGAGCAGTAAATGAGGTTGGGCTTGCACCTGGTGATTTAATGGCAATTTTAGAAGCTTTAAAACAAGCAGGTGCTCTTCAAGGTGAGTTAATTATCATTTAATACTGAAAGTCCCCCACAAAAATATTATAAGTTACCTCGTTGCGTTGCTGAATTAGGTAACTCATGTATACCCCTATACCAATGCTATATAGAAATTGTTTGCCATCTTTTATACCTACCCAAAGAGTCAAGACAGTTATTTAATATTTCTTATTCCACAGTTAAGATACCTTTGATAAAGCTAAGCTCGCCTTAATTCCTTCTTGGTAAACATTCATTGGTTTTTTATATTTCAATGTTTCATGAAATCGTTGGTGATTATAAAACTCAATGTAATCGGATACATCTTCTTGTAAATCTTTGATAGTTTCATATTCATTTAGATAAATACGCTCGCATTTTGCGCTTCTCCAAAATCTTTCAATGCAAATATTATCAGTGGCACGGCCTTTCCCGTCCATTGATATCGTGATCCCGTTCTGTTTTAATTTTTGAGTAGGCACATCGCTTGTATACTGACTTCCTTGATCTGTATTGAATATCTCAGGTTTTCCATAGCGATCTAAGGCCGCATCCAAGACGTTCATTACCAGTGCACAATCCATCGTATTCGATATTTTGTGTGATAGGACGGCTTTCGAATGCCAATCAATGACCGCAGCAAGGTAAACCATTCCACCCTTGACTTTGATGTAGGTTATATCTGTGCTCCATACCTGATTAGCATGTGAAATATTAAGGCCTCTAAGCTATAACTGTATTTCTGATGTTGCTTATTGGGTACGGTGGTTGTTACTTGCTTAACCGCTAAAATAGCCTTTAAACCCAGCTCCTTTCGATATGTTGCTACCGTGTTTAAAGATGCCTTGACTCCATTTTCTAGAAGCTGTTGATGCACCTTTTTAGCACCGTAAATTGGTGTTTTATCAAACACTTTGGCTATTTCCTGCTGAATCTCATGCTTTTTATTATTCACTTTTTCAGTGTAGTAAAAAGTACTCCGATTCAAATTCAATAGCTCACATTGCTGTGATACAGATAGGTTTTCTAGCTTGGGATTAATTAACTTCTTCTTATCAGATAAGCCCAAGCTTTTTAGCTTTTTTTCAAGCCACTCCTTTTCAACAGTCATTTTACCGACAATTTTTGTTAGCATTTCGTTTTCTTCTTGAGCAGCAACAAGCTCTAGCTTATATTCCTTAACCGCTTTTGCTGGCTCCATTGCAATAACAGCATTTTCCAGGAATATTTTTTTCCAATTCTGAAGATTCTTAGGGGTGATATTATTTTCATTTGCAATCTCAGCTATTGTTTTTTCATTTTCCAATAACTCCAGTACAAGTCTACTTTTAAACTCAGCAGAATAAGTTGTTCTTTTTTTGCTCATGGTAATTCTCCTATTTTGATAGATATTATCTCAAACAGGAATAAGAATCTTAATTTTACTGTTTAGATTTCCTGGGGCATTATATTTACCATTTTGAATCGTATTACCCCTTATACCAATGCTATATAGAAATGCAACATCAGATTGGCAAATTGGCAGCGGATTTGCTGCATAAAATTGAAGTGTAGTTATTCTCTAGAAATTTTATAACGATGCAAACTTAAACAAGGAGCTGCGCCTAGTTGGGCGGCTCCCGATAAAGGCCTGCCTTGCGATCCGCGTTTGACAAGGGAGTAACCATTACATATGTTGCGCCTTACTCTGATTATCGAGAAAGCAGATGACGTTGCATGGGTATAATATATTATTGTTATTCACTTCTTAAATATCGCAATGCAGCTATGCTGTTAGCACTAATCTCACTACATGCAAGGCTACTTGAACATACCGCGCCGTATAAGATCTCTATTGAGAATAACTAATTAAGTCTTAAAGTTTTTATTTTAATTCACCTTAGCAGATTAATGCAGTTAATTATGGAGGTTAATTTTATGCATCGCGTTCGCGGATAATTTGCCTTATGAACTTTACGTACTGAAGTAACTTGAGGTTATATCGGAGGACACTTGTTTGGTTATTGTAAAAATATGGAAAAGTAACCCACTACAAAACAAGCTTATAAAGCATTAAATATGACTTGACAGCTAGAAACTTATGTAATATAGTAAACCATCCTAACATCCCAGCTATAATTGCAAAGCATGACTAACAAGCTGTTTATAAGACAATAAAAAAACATAAATAATATAAATGTCACTGCGATGTAGGTAGTTATTACCTATACCATGTTGTCATTAATATGCTTTATTGTGGCGCTAGGTCGGATGTCAAGACGAGGATCAATCTGATCTTATGATTATTAAGCTTGCAGATCAATTACAAGGCTGTAATTTTCTTTTGAATGAACGTATTTTTACGAAGTAATATTTTTAAGCAAGATGAATGCAATGGTAACGACTGTGAATTTAAGTTGTGTGTGCCAGACGTTATTTAATGTGTCGTGTAATTTTTTAGTTAACAAGTGTTTTATCACAATCGAAGGAATTAATTTATTTTTTGCTAAATTTTAATCCTGAATTCTAAAACTGGAGAGCTTATATTATGTATCCAATTATCAAACCTACAAGAAAGCCTATATGTGATGAAAAACAGTATCAATCTATGTATGCAGCTTCAATTAATGATCCCGATCAATTTTGGTCGGATCAAGCGCGTGAGTTTTTGGACTGGACTAAAAATTGGACGCAGGTGTCAGATGTTGATTATAGTCAAGGCAAAATACAATGGTTTAAAGGGGGAGAGCTTAATGTTGCTTATAATTGTATTGACCGTCATTTACCAGAGCGTGCAGAGCAAATCGCTATTATATGGGAGGGAGATGATCCAGCGATTAGCAAAAAAATTACTTATCAACAGTTGCACGATGAGGTTGCAAAACTTGCGAATGGATTAAAAAAACTAGGGGTTAAAAAAGGCGACAGAGTCTGTATTTATATGCCGATGATTTTGGAGGCGAGTTATGCTATGTTGGCTTGTGCGCGTATTGGAGCGATCCACTCCGTGGTGTTCGGTGGGTTTTCGCCTGATGCGTTGAAAGATCGCATTTTGGATTCTGAATGTAGTATTGTTATTACAGCGGACGAGGGTATTCGTGGCGGTCGCGCAACTGCGCTTAAACATAATGTTGATGAAGCAATTTCTAAATGTGATTGTGTTAATAGTGTTATTGTTGTTAAAAATACTGGCGGAGATATTGGATGGGGCGATCGTGATATTTGGTACCACGAGTTAGTAGCAGATATGTCAAGTGAATGTCCTTGTGAGTCTTTTGATGCCGAAACTCCATTATTCATTCTCTACACATCTGGCTCAACAGGACGGCCAAAAGGTGTGCTACATACAAGTGGTGGTTATTTATTGTATGCAGCGATGACGCATAAATACGTATTTGATTATCAAGATGGTGACGTTTATTGGTGCTCTGCTGATGTTGGTTGGGTAACTGGTCATTCTTATATTGTCTATGGTCCACTTGCCAATGGCGCAACCACTTTAATGTTTGAAGGTCTACCAACTTATCCAGATGCCTCACGTTTTTGGCAGATAGTTGATAAACATCAAGTTAATTCTTTTTATACCGCCCCCACGGTCATTCGTGGATTGATGGCTGCCGGCGATAAATTTGTTCAAAAAACAAGCAGAACTAGCCTCAAGGTACTTGGCAGCGTAGGAGAACCAATCAATCCAGAAGCCTGGGAATGGTATTATCATATTATCGGAGAAGATAAATGTCCAATTGTCGATACTTGGTGGCAAACCGAAACAGGCGGACATATGATAACTCCACTTCCATTTGCAACAGCTCAAAAACCTGGCTCAGCCACAATGCCTTTTTTTGGTATTGAACCTCAAATAGTTAACAAACAAGGGGAGGTTTTAGAAGGAGAGGCAGAGGGTAATTTAGTGTTAGTTAGATCTTGGCCAGGACAAATGCGCACACTTTACAATAACCACGAACGCTTTTTGCAGGCTTATTTTTCAGATTTTCCAGGAAAATATTTCACAGGAGACGGCGTAAAGCGCGATGCAGATGGTTATTATTGGATCACAGGTCGTGTGGACGACGTCTTAAACACATCAGGCCACCGCCTAGGCACCGCCGAAATCGAATCAGCATTGGTCTTGCACGAAAGTATTGCAGAATCAGCAGTTGTTGGCTTTCCACACGACATTAAGGGGCAAGGTATTTACGCATATGTATCAATCATAAATGGTGTAGAGCCAACAGACGAACTAAAAAAAGAACTCATTAAACTCGTTCGTCACGAAATTGGCGGGATCGCCACAATTGATAAAATTCAATTCGCCCCTGGACTACCTAAAACACGTAGCGGTAAAATCATGCGCCGGATCTTAAGAAAGATTGCCGAAAACAACTGCGATAACTTAGGCGACACCTCCACTTTGGCCGATCCTGAGGTGCTTGATGATTTAATTAAAAATAGACTTTAATAAACGACATTGGTGATCAAATATTAATATCTTATAAATGACCACGATGAGAATGGAGTATATAGCCGTTATCATTTAAAATGCTTCACTGCGTTCTTTGCTCGAAGCCCAAATCAAGCCGTGGCATGAGGTAATGTGGACGTGCGCATCAAACGTTGAGCGCATGGCAGATATTTAGAGGGCGCCGCCCCAACGGCGCGGCGCCTTGTGTAAGTTTGCATCGTTATAAAATCTCTATAAATAATAACTAGAAAAGCATTAAAATCTTTATTTTAATGCTGCACATAAGTGATTAACTACGTTTATCATCGAGAGGGTAATTTTATGCATAGCATCTGCGGGCAATGTGCTTTGCTTATTTTTCATTTCGATCGCCACATGGGTATAATAGTTAACGGAGCAATGGTTTATCTTGCTGCTGTTATTAATTGGTACTCAAAACCAGTCTCGCGCATAAGATATTAAATACTATATACCCATGCTACTTCAAAATGCAACGTCAGGCATGAACTCGATAACCAAAGTAAGGCGCAGCATGAGGTAATGGGGACGTACTTTTAGAATGTTGCAACGCAAGGCTGCTTCCTTTTATATAAAAACCGAGTTGCGCACCAACTGGCGCGGCTCATTGGACCAATTTGCATTGTTATAAAATCTCTATAGAGAATAACTTTCCTTCAATTTTATGCCTCGCATATCGGCACAATTTGCCTTGCTGATGTTACCTCAAAATGCAATGTCAGGCATGAACTCGATAATCAAAGTAAGGCGCAGCATGAGGTAATGGGGACGTACTTTTAGAATGTTGCAACGCAAGGCTGCTTCCTTTTATATAAAAACCGAGTTAGCGCACCAACGGGCGAGGCTCCTTGTTTAAGTTTGCATCGTTATAAAATATCTATCGATAATAACTATACTTTAATTTTAGGCCAGGTGTCTTTGCACAATTTGCCTTGCTGATATTGCATTTCGGAGTAGCATGGGAATATATTCGAATCAAAAGCCAAGTTCAGGATAACTATGAAGCATCATCGCAGCTGCCAGTCTTCCATAAATATGTGTAAGTAACCCCTTTGATAAACGGACGTTTGATGCATCTTCAATGTCTGTAACTTTATTGAGCCAACCAAATAATGCTTCAATCGGCGACCTCATGCGTGATACTGCATTTGAATCTTTCTTATCCTCTGCTGATAACTCCTTCTGCCCTATTTGTTTTTTTATAGGTGTCAAAACCTTTAATTCCTGCTCTAGCTCAACTTTGCCTTCATCTGGTCTTTTGTATGCTTGATAGCCAAATAGCAAGTTAGCTGTAAGCATTGGGCGAATTTGATCAAAAACTGGCCCATCCTGCCTCTTTGCTTCCTCAATAAATATTATTTCAATGTCTGGTAATCTAGCTTCTCGTTTGCGCGCTACAACATGTGCTTTGACGACGTAGTAATACATTTTCTTAGTTGAGTTGTAGCTTTTACTTGCAAGCTCTGGTGCAACTTTAGCAGTGTAAGCATAGTTATTATTAGCAAGCGTAATAGGAAACTAATCAATAAGATAAACACTGTCATCATCTGCCGATATCTTTTTTTCTTGCAAAAAAGATATCAATGCAATGAATCCATTTGACAACTTGTTAACTCGATGTATGAACGCTCAGGAACCACAGAGTTTTGGAAAATTATAACTAAAATGATCTTAAGCATAGTGATGTATGACTAAGATTGTTCGGTAGCCCCTTAATATACCGTAACAATATATTGCCATTACTTCTTCATCAGTAAATGAAATGTTTTTCCCGTTGGTAAATCTTTCAACATGTGGATGAATTATATCTTGATATTCATTGCAGATTATCAAATATAATGATATTAATTTGTCTTCCCAGTTCATGATTTTATCTCTCTTCGTTGGTTCGCACCTGAAGAGTAATACTAAACATGGACTGGGTTCTATTCTTTTCGGCTTTTGATTCGAATATATAGGTTCAGGATATAGTATCTATTTAGGTAATACGCCATTATCGACCTAGGTACCTGTGGAGTTCAGAAGCCATTTTATCAGTCATGAAAAACTCAAGAAATGCCAGGAACTACTGATGTAGATGCGCACTCTATATATGGATGTTTCCCTTGCAAAAGGTTCGCGTATATGAACTATTCCCATGCAATGGAAACTGCTCAGAACTTAGCCCAATTTTTTATTAATTTTCAGTATCTGGAGTATGTAATTGCTAGATCTAAGGCGTGTCGTCAATGGGCAGCTGAATTGCTTAAGCTTAACTGTAAGTGATATGTGCCCTTTATAAACGCCCACCAAAGTAGTGTCAGATACTAATGAGTAAGATTGATAAGTTATTGTTTGTAATTGGTCGTAATATAATTAATTTTTGGTGCTTGTGTATTTTTGGGATAGTCCTTGCTAAGATCTTATTTTTGATTGTCGTAAGGTTTTCATTTTGACTGCATTTGTAACGGCTTCCACGCTAAAAAATCATGTATCTAAAGCAATGTGTAAAGATCAATTCCGTTTTTTTCAGCGCATTGATGGCATTTTAAAAAATAATACTGGTGAAAAAAGAGAGCTAGCGTTAGTCAAAATAGCCTGCGACATTCAAATTTCAATGGATAAAAGGCAGCTGCGACATGATAATTTGCCGAGTGTTAATTATCCTGAAAGCCTGCCAATTAGTCATAAAAAACAAACAATTTTGGACACGATCCGCGATAACCAAGTGGTTATAATTGCAGGAGAAACTGGATCTGGTAAAACAACACAAATTCCTAAAATGTGCTTAGATCTGGGACGTGGTGTGAGTGGTTTAATTGGTCATACGCAACCGCGGCGAATTGCGGCGCGTACAGTTGCGACGCGTATTGCAAAAGAGCTTGATTCTGCATTGGGAGAAACTGTCGGTTATCGTGTTCGCTTTACGGATAAAGTCAGTGATCAATCTTATATAAAATTAATGACCGATGGTATTTTACTCGCTGAAATTCAGCATGATCGTTTTTTAAATAAATACGATACAATTATTATTGATGAAGCACATGAGCGTAGTTTAAACATCGATTTTATATTAGGTTATTTAAAACGTTTATTACCACGCAGGCTTGATCTAAAAGTAATTATCACCTCTGCAACCATTGATGTTGCGAGATTTTCAAAACATTTCAACATAAATGGAAAAGATGCACCTATTATTGAAGTCTCTGGTCGTACATACCCTGTTAAAACACTTTATCGTGCATTAAAAGATTATTCTGGAGGCGATCAAATTGAAGGAATTTTTAATGCTGTTGATGAATTACAGAGTTTAGGGCGTGGTGATATTCTTATTTTTATGAATGGTGAACGCGAAATAAGAGATACCACAGAGGCGCTCCAAAAACGAAATTTACGCGATACAGAGGTGCTACCTTTATTTGCTCGGCTCAGTGTTGCTGAGCAAAACAATATTTTTCAATCTCATCGCGGGCAACGGATAATATTAGCAACTAATGTTGCAGAAACATCATTAACCATTCCTGGTATTAAATATGTTATTGATACAGGTACTGTGCGTATTAGTCGTTATAGTTATCGAACTAAAGTGCAACGTTTGCCTATTGAGCCTATTTCACAAGCAAGTGCAAATCAGCGTTTAGGGCGCTGTGGACGTGTGAGTGAAGGTGTGTGTATTCGCTTGTATGATGAAGATGATTTTTCATCTCGCCCTGAATTTACAGATCCTGAAATTCTACGTACAAATTTATCATCGGTTATTTTACAAATGTTGGCCTTAGGTTTAGGGGAGCTAAATAAATTTCCTTTTGTAGAGCCACCCAATGATCGTAATATTAAAGATGGATTATCATTACTTGAAGAGTTAGGTGCTGTTAATTTAACAGTGAAAAATACGCGTAAAAAGCTAACACCACTGGGGAGACAATTGGCTAAATTGCCTGTTGATCCGCGTTTGGCACGCATGATTTTAGCGGCAAAAGAGTTCCACTGTGTACATGAAGTGATGGTGATCAGTGCGGCGTTAAGTATTCAAGATCCGCGTGAACGTCCGATAGATAAGCAGCAAGCATCAGATGAAAAACATCGCCGTTTTTACGACAAAGCGTCAGATTTTATGGCATTTGTTAATTTGTGGAATTACATCCAAGAACAACGCAATGTATTATCGAGTAACCAGTTTAGAAAAATGTGTCAGAAAAATTTCTTAGCGTATATGCGCGTGCGTGAATGGCAAGATATTTATGCACAAATTAAACAAGTGATTGATGAGCTTGATTTAAAAATAAATGAGCGCAAAGCTGATTTTGATGCTATTCACCAAGCATTATTAGCAGGGCTTTTATCACATGTTGGCTTTAAAGATAAAGATGTTGAATATTTAGGGGCTCGTAATAGTAAGTTTTTTCTTTTTCCAGGATCTGGCTTATTTAAAAAACAACCTAAGTGGGTAATTGTTGCCGAATTGGTGGAAACATCGCGTTTATTTGGAAGAATTGCTGCAAAAATTCAGCCGCAATGGATTGAAGATCAAGCGCAGCACCTCATTAAACGTAGTTATAGTGAACCACATTGGCAAAAGAAAACAGGTGTTGTTGGCGCATTTGAAAAACAAATTTTATACGGTGTGCCGATTGTTAGTAAGCGCAAAGTGACCTATACCACTATCGATCCTATTTTATGCCGTGAGTTATTTATTCGCCACGCGTTAGTTGAAGGTGAATTCATCACCAAGCATCAATTCTTTAAAGATAACCAAGCGTTATTAGAAGATATTGAAATGCTTGAGCATAAATCGCGCCGCAGAGATATTTTGGTTGATGATGAAACACTTTTCTACTTTTACGATCTCCTCCTGCCCAGTCACATTGCCAGCACTCAACAATTTGATAGTTGGTGGAATAGAGAAAAGAAAACACATCCTAATCTTTTAAATTATAAGCGTGATGATGTGATGGTACATGAAGCCGATAAAATCACCGAAAATGCTTATCCTGATTTTTGGCAACATGGTCAACTGAAATTAAAACTAAATTATGCGTTTGAACCAGGTACAAAGCAAGATGGTGTGACGGTTGATGTGCCTGCTGTATTGCTAAATAAAATGACCAATGACGGTTTTGATTGGCAAATTCCTGCTTTGCGTGAAGAGTTGTTGATTGCCTTAATTAAAACACTGCCTAAAGTTTTACGTCGAAATTTTGTGCCTGCCCCTAATTATGCCCAAGCGGCAATGGCGGCAATGATCCCTTTTCAAACACCTTTACTTGAAGCATTTGAGAAACAATTATTGCGCATGACAGGTGTACGTATACCTGTAAATGCGTGGGATTTAAAAAGTCTACCAACGCATCTAAAAATAAAATTTAATGTCATTAATGATGAGCAAAAAAGCTTAGCGACTGGAGTTAACATTGTCTCTTTGCAAAATAATCTAAAAGATGAAATGAAACAAACGCTAGCAAAAGTATCTAAACAAGGTATTGAAAAAGAAAATATCATTGAATGGAATTTTGGAAAGTTACCTGGGTCAATTGCCACAAATCACGGCGGCTTCGAAGTAAAGGTTTTTCCAGCGTTGGTTGATAAAAAGAAAAGCGTCGCAATTGAATTATTTGATAGCATTGAAAAAGCACAACAAGTAAATCAAGAAGGCGTGCGCCGCTTAGTGTTATTAAATGTGCCATCACCAATTAAATATCTACAACAAAATTTACCTAATAAAGCAAAATTAGGGCTTTACTTTACCCCATTTGGTCAAGTCAAAGATCTTATTGATGACTGCATTGCTTGTGCTGTTGATGCAATTTTAAAAAAAACGCTAGCTCCGAAGACATCAGATCAATTTGAAATGCAAAAAGAAAAGGTCCGCTCTGAATTAGCCGATAGAACACTGCATATTACGCAATTAGTTGAAAGCGTTTTAACGCTTGCATATGACGTTAATAAAGCATTAAAAGGTGGCTTGGATTTAAGCATGTTATTTGCCAAAGCAGATATCAAAGCCCAGTTAGAACGATTAATATACCCAGGCTTTGCTTGCCATGCTGGTGAGGGGCGTTTAGCGGATTTAAAGCGTTATTTACTCGCTTTACAAAAACGCTTAGAGAAATTACCGGTTGATCCCAATCGGGATAGATTGCATACACTTGAATTAAATGAACTTGAGGCGCGTTATAAAAACTTATGCAACATCTTGCACCGTAATGAAAGATGCGATCCTCAACTCGCGAATATTTTTTGGATGATCGAAGAGCTCCGCGTGTCATTATTTGCTCAACAAATCGGCGTAGCGTATCGAGTGTCGGCAAAGCGGGTTAAATTAAAGTTAGCGGAATTAAAAGGCTAGAGGCAGCTGAAATCTTAAGGTGGTTGTAATATCTTGAATTGGAGTCATATGAGTATAATTGAACAAAATTAACCTGACAAAGCTCAAGCCACCTAAGATCCTAAAAAAACTTGGGTAATAATATCATCGCCCAAGTTAAGCATGCAAAAACCAAGGCAACAAAAACTATGGCAGAGCCGATGTCTTTTGCACGGCCACTGAGTTCGTGCCATTCACTTCCTGTTTTATCCACAACGGTTTCAATCGCTGAATTGGTTAATTCTGCAATTAAGACGATAAAAAACACACCGATCAGGGCAAGCTGTTCTAATATGCTTACGGGCAAAAATAGAGTGATAAACGACATAACAATTAGCAACGCAAGCTCTTGTCGAAAAGCTGACTCGTAGATCCATGCTGCTTTTAAGCCTTTCATTGAATATTTAGTTGCATAAATAATGCGCGTGATACCTGTTTTTCCAGGTTTCATATATTAATTCTCTCATAAGATGCTAAATAAAGAACAGTCAGTTTATCATTTTTAAAATGGTAAATCTGCAATGTTTCCTAAATTTATAAGCCATCGATTTATAATTTGGCTCCACTATAAAATATTATTTAATATCAGTATGTTATGTTATTTACACAGATAATAGCAAGTAAATTAACGAAAAAATAGTTGACTATTCTTTTGATTATTGTTAGTCAATTTAATCTAGATAGGTGCAAAAATAGCAGGTTTGGGAAGTGTTATTTATTTAAAAGTTAGATTAAATAGTAAATAAAATGTAATCATTGCCGATAAGTTATTAGCAGCACATTTTTAGATTAAAAAAGTATATTATCGTAAGAAGGGCAATATGAAAATTGAATCAACACTCTTAGTTAATGAATGGCAACTTGGACAGCAATTAAATGTTGCGATCCATAATGGCACGCGAGAGAAATTCAATTTATTGTTAAGTTTTTTATCAGGTGACGCACAAGACTTTGCACAATTTAGTTTATCTAATGCAAAACAGTCACAACTTTCAGCGCAAGGTTTGCGTGATTCATTACAGTTATCAGACTCACAACCGTTAATTAATGAAGGTATTTCATTACAACAAGCTGATTATTTAAATAAAAGTTTGCATGAAAGCAGGCTCGATAGTATTCGCCTACAGTATTTATTAAATAACGAAGCTGTACTTTCGAGAACATATGATCCAGAGATACCTGATGATATTGTTGATAATCTTTCCCCCTTGTTGCAAGAAAGGCTTGAGGAATCATTTGAAAAATCATTAGTGGATAAATATGAAGATAATGATAACAACAAAAAGTCTCTTCCAGGTATTAATCATCAATTAATGGAAACATATCAAGCATTAAATTTATAATTGAATTCATCTATATCCATGATATATCGAAATGCAATATCAGATCGAAAAATCAGCTCATATTTACTGCCTAAAATTTCCCTTTCGATGATTAATTGCGGGGGGCATTAAAATAAAGAGATGGTATTTACACAGTTATGTTTACCCCTACTCCAACTCTCTATATTCTTCGATGAAGTAAGCCCAGTTGTGCGCATTTTCTCGCCCTCCATTGTAAATATGGCCCTTGCAATTTGAGTAGCCATTACGTATGTCACGAGTATCAATGATAATTTGAGAGAGTTTGCAAACGAGAGTATGAAACTTACTGTACTTGTGCGGTGGTGACTGCATATACGTAGGCAAAGTTTGCCAGTCATCGTCAAGCTCAATGTTGAACTTTACATTTTTGGGGTATTCTTTGAGCGGCTTATCCTCAGAAGGTAGCTTGCCGTAAACATTGATCTCCTGAGTGCTTATGATAGTAGCCATACGGCTAAGCTTGCCTAGCATAAGAGGTAACCATTTCTTTTCTCCAAGATTGCCGAACCACTTATCGCTGAGATAGACGCGGCTAGAATAGCTGTTATCGTCCTCATCGTCAGCAGTTATACGTGCTATGGCCAACTTAATGGTACTACAAATCTCAATCCCCAAGCTTGGGATATGCACTTGATCGTGCACACTTAAATTAATTGCATTTAATCCCATATTGTTTCCTAATTATTTTTATTTCTCTTGATAACGTTTAACACTATTAGCAAAATAAAACCTGCTAAGGGGTACTTTAAATTCTCAGGGCACATGTTTTTATAGATATGTTGTATGGAGCAGCCTAATAAAGAGACATTTATTCGTGGTGATGGTGCAATTAAATATATTTTTTGACATTAATAGAAATTATTAACAAAAATCAAAAATCAAAAATTTAAAGCTGAAATATTAGACATCAACTAACTTGTCCTATTTGTAAATTGGCAGCGGATTTGCTGCCTAAGATTTCCCTCTCGATGATTAACTGCTGGGTGGCATAAAATAAAGAGAGGTATTTACACAGTTAGGTTTACCCCCTACTAAAACATTCTATAATCTTCGAGGAAAAACCCCCAGTTATCAGCATTTACTCGCCCTCCATTTTTACCGCATCCGACAGATCCCCTGCAAGTTACGCAGCCCTTACGTATGTCACGCGTATCAATAATAATTTGAGAGAGTTTGCAAACGAGAGTATGGAACTTACTGGACTTGTCATAGTCTGAATTATTGCTTAAAAACGTATACGTAGGCAAAGTTTCCCAGTCATCGTCAAGCTCAATGTTGAACTTTACATTTTCTGGGTATTTTTTGAGCGGCTTATCTTCAGAAGGGATCTTACCATAAACATTGATCTCCTCAGTGCTTATGATAGTAGCCATACGGCTAAGCTTGCCTAGCATAAGAGGAAACCATTTCTTTTCCTCATATTTGCCGAACCACTTATTGCTGAGATAGACGCGGCTAGAATAGCCATCATCGTCTTCATCGACAGTAGTTAGACTCTTTATGGCCAACCGAATGGTTCTACAAATCTCATCCCCCAAGTTTGGGATATGCACTTGATCGTGCCCACTTAAATTAATTGCATTTAATCCCATATTGTTTCCTAATTATTTTTATTTCTCTTGATAACGTTTAACACTATTAGCAAAATAAAACCTAGTAAGGGGTACTTTAACAGGGTAATATTACGAGTGTTTAAAAAATGAGCTTTAGAATTTTTTCCGTGTAAGTTGTATCTAGTGCAGCTTTAAAGCGTTTAGCTTTTAATCCTTTTTTACTACTTGTTTCTTGCCGCAACAGATTAAGCACCAAATGCCTCAATACAGACATATTTTCTGAAGCATTACGTCGCCTGATCCTGCTTAAATCTTCATTGAAACTAACATCTAGTACCCAGTGCAACTGATTTTCTATACTCCAGTGCTTTCTAACAGCCTGAGCAAATATTTTAGCATCTTCTTTGATTGAACAAATAAAATAACGCACCTCTCTACTCATTTTTCCATTGATATGACGCTCAGATTCAGCCATGCCAACGCTAATTAAACCATCCCATTGTGATGTTAAATCTTTAATACTGCTTAAATCTTCACTTATCCAGTACCTTCTTGACTCTATTCGCCCATGACCAGCATCAACTTCTTCATGAAATTGATGAGCCACATTATGAAACTTGTCTTCTTGGCAGATTGCAAAAAAGTCTTTAATAGATTGATGCAAATGACTCTGATTGCCTTTCACCGCAAGTACATAATCAGCTCCTTTAGATTTTATTTTTTCTGCAATTTTCTTTTGGCATCCCATGGCATCAATTGTCACAATGCTTCCTTCAATGTCTAGTAAATCAAGTAGTTGAGGGATGGCGGTGATCTCGTTTGATTTTTCTTCTGTTTTTATTTGTCCTAAAACAACACCATTATTTACTGCAAATGCGCTTACCATGTGAATAGCATTTTTCTTCGATTTCTTATCAAATGAACCTCTAACTGTTTTGCCATCAATTGCTATCACTTCACCTTGTGTAGCAATGTGCGCAGCTTGCATCCAACTGATAAAGCAGTGTTGTAGACGCTCAGGAGCGATTGTTGAAATAACCCGGGCAATAGTGTCATGAACAGGGATCCCATTTTCAAATGAACCGTATTTATCTAGTAGTTTTCTTCTATTGTAAGCAACTTCTTCTATGGCTTCCCAACCATCAGCGCCACAGATAACGCCAACAATGAGAGTTAATAAAATATCATGCAGCTTATGCTCAACTTTAGACTGTTGGCGAAGGTCTGGGATTGAAGAAAAATGTTCGTTAAATGCTGATAACATGGGGGCTCCTATTTATTAAGGAGCCTATTTGATCATATTGGGAAGCAATAATACAGGTTTATATTCGTGATCTTGCCCTGGGTACTTTAAATTATCAGGGCAGATGTTTTCATGTACATGTAGTATGGAACTATCTAATAAAGAGATATTTATCCGTGGTTATGTCGCAATTAAAGATATTGTACTACATTAAACAATAGTTATTAACAAAAAGCAAAAATTTGAAGCTGAAATATTAGATATCAACTACTTGTCAGATTTGTAAATTGGCCGCGTATTTGCTGCCTAAAATTTCCCTCTTGGAGATTAACCTAGTTAATCACCTGAAGTCGTATTAAAATAAAGACTTTAATGCTTAATTGATTATTATCGTGGGATATTTTATAACGATGCAAATTGTGCACGGACACTGGGCCTAAAATTGAAGTATAGTTGTTCTCTATAGATATTTTATAACGCTGCAAATTGGTGCAAGTATCTGAGCCAGTCAGGGCAGTACTCGGTTTTTATATGATCTGGCGCAGCCAAAGCTCAACATTCGATGCGATAATAATCATTACCTCATGTTGCGCCTTATCATCGATCATCTAGTCCATGCCAGCGTTGCATTTTGCGGTGACATGGGTATATACCAGTTATCATTTAATATGTAAAATTCAATCAAAAACTTTGCCTCTTAGCATCTTGGTCTTACCTTTTCTTGTTTTTGTATCGACTCTTCTTTTTTGAGAATTTCGCGTGGGTTTGGTGGCTCGACGTTTTTTATGAATAACGACAGCTGATAAAATGAGTTCTTTTAAGCGCTGTAGCGCATCGGATTTGTTTTTATCTTGTGTGCGGTAGTTTTGAGCTTTGATGATGATTACGCCATCTGTTGTAATGCGTTTGTCAGTTAATTTTAATAGGCGTTCTTTATAAAAATGCGGTAATTTTGAGGATTTTATATCAAAGCGCAAATGGATAGCAGATGAGGTTTTATTTACCTTCTGGCCGCCTGCTCCCATTGCCAAAATAGCAGTGAATTCTATTTCCCATTTAGCTAAAACTATAGCATTTGATATTCTAAGCATTATGCGGTTATTTCATCCAATAATGTTGAATTGTGATAGCAGTTAAATTAGGTATTATACTCATGCTTGCCAAAAATGAAACGTTGACTGCGTATGCTAGGATCATAGTTCAGAGAAATATTTGACCAATTAACGGTTAGATATCCTATTGTTTGTAGAGAGAATCAACCAAAAGATGTTGATTTTTTTATGGTTATTCTCTTTGTGTTTGTTGAACGCGATGGTTTTTTTGTCAACAAACATTGAGTGATGCTAGTAACATAAAGGCACTTGCACTAATCAATGCAGTTATAACTTATGAACAAAAATAAGTCGACGAAGCAGAACTTGTATGGGTATATACTCATTTTCGGCAATGTGAGGTTCAGGCTTAAGTTGCAATTTAAGCTTTCTTTATCGTAGTTAGATTGAATAAAGGATCCTCTGCTCAGAGACTGATAACTAGAAAGAATTCGACAAAGGACTAGTTAAGCATTAAAGTCTTTTTTAATTGACCTTTTGAAATCAACGTAGTTAATTATTTGAGGTGAATTTTATGCCGAGTGTAGCTGCCAATTTTCCTTGCTGATTTTTCACCTTGAGGTAACATTGGTATAATCATCGAGAGGTCAATTTTATGCCTTGTATCATAGCACAATTTACCTTTCTGACGTTTCATTTAAAGTCGCATGAGTATAGCCAACTATCTTAACCGCAAACACTCAATTACAATGTGGTTTAGTTGTTTAGTTTAATTAATAAGGAAGAAAGAGTAATGACTATTAAAATAGGCATGGTTATGGATCCAATTTCACAAATTAATATTGATAAAGATTCAAGTTTTGCAATGCTACTAGAAGCGCAATCTCGTGGTTGGGAGCTGTATTACATTGAGATGAATGATCTTTATTTAGAGAATGGTCGTTGTTTTGCAAGAACGCAAAAATTAACTGTTCAGCGTAAAAAAAATAATTTCTATCAATTAGCAACTGCTACTGATCATCCACTTAGTGACTTAAATGTAGTGCTTATGCGAAAAGATCCTCCATTTGATACTGAATTTATTTACGCTACATATATGCTAGAGCGAGCAGAAGCTGAAGGCTGCTTAATTGTAAATAAACCACAAAGTTTACGAGATGCCAATGAAAAACTTTTTACAGCATGGTTTAGTGAGTTTACTGCAACCACATTAGTAACACGTTGTGAAAAGCGTATTCGTGATTTTCATGCAAAACATAAAGATGTTATTTTAAAGCCACTTGATGGTATGGGTGGCGCTTCAATTTTTCGAATAAAAGAAAATGATCCAAATATAGGAGTGATCATAGAAACGTTAACTGCGCATGGAGAACGCTATACCATGGCCCAAGCTTTTATTCCCGATATTATAGCGGGTGATAAACGTATTTTAATTGTTGATGGAGAGCCTATGCCATATTGTCTTGCACGAATTCCTCAAAAAGGTGAAACGCGCGGAAATTTAGCCGCTGGCGGGAGAGGAGTTGCTCAACCTTTATCTGACAATGATTGGCATATTGCCCGTAGTATTGGGCCTACATTAAAAGAAAAAGGTCTTATTTTTGTTGGATTAGATGTGATTGGGGATAAAGTGACTGAAATAAACGTAACTAGTCCTACGTGCATTCAAGAAATTGATAAAGCATATGGCATAAACATTGCAAGCAATTTAATGGATGCCATTGAAACGCGTATAATACAAAAAGCGCACTAAACCAAAAGGGTGAATTATGATTGATTCCACCAAAATAGAAGCATTAAAGACACTTAAAAATCATTTGTTAATTGCAATGCCAGCATTGACTGATCCTTATTTTAAAAAGTCGGTTGTTTATATTTGCGAGCATGATGATAAAGGTGCAATGGGTTTTATTATTAATTTTCCTGTTAAGCTAACACTTCAAGAATTAATAAAAAATGTAGAACAAATTAAACCGACACCTAACTCTGACTCGTCATTGCTTAGCCCTGTTTTTTTAGGGGGACCACTCGATTTAGAGCGTGGTTTTATTTTACACAGCCCAACACAAGAAAATAGCCAAAGCACCAAACTCAATGATGCATTAATGATGTCAAATTCAAAAACAGTACTTGCTTCTCTCGGGACTGATGATGCGCCTGACAATTACTTTGTTGCACTGGGTTATTCAAGTTGGGATTCAGGGCAGCTTGAAGAAGAAATGAATAATAATCACTGGATAACCATCGATTGTGAAAATGATATAATTTTCAACACTTCGCCAGAAAATCGCTGGGAAGAATCATTACGAGTGCTTGGTATCTCTCCAAATCAACTTTCAACTATGACAGGTAATGCATGAATGACGGATCAAAATCCATCCATTTTACTCTGCTTTGATTTTGGTACGAAAAGTATTGGTGTTGCAACTGGTCAAATGATAACCAACACAGCACAACCCATTGCTGCAATTAAAGCAAATGATGGTATCCCTAACTGGGATGTTGTTAGCAAAGTAATTAACGAGTGGAAACCTGATTTGGTAGTTGTTGGACTCCCCCTAAATATGGATGGTAGCGAGCAAGCGATAACACAAGGTGCTAAAAAGTTTGCAAACAGATTAAATGGTCGTTTTGGTGTAAAGGTTGCTTTACAAGATGAACGCTTGACAACTGCTAGTGCAAAAGAATTCATTTTCGAGTATGGTGGTTATAAAGCACTTAATAAAGGTAAAATTGACAGCGTATCAGCGGCATTAATTTTAGAAAGTTGGATGGAAACTGTGCGTTTTTTAGGTGTGCATGTTTGATGAGAATTTTTTGCTCAATGAATAAAACAATCAAGACCTAGCGTATTTCCACTCTATTTCGACCGTTTTCTTTTGCAATATACAATGCATCATCTGCACGTTTTAGTAACGAAGTTAAATTATCATTATTATCGAGTAATAACTTTGATAACCCAATACTAATAGTAACGGTAATATCATTAGGTTTTAATGCTTCAATCTGTTTAATTAATTTCTTGGATTTTATTAGGGCGTCTTTTTTATTACAAGGAGAAAATAATATAATAAACTCTTCTCCACCAAAGCGAGAAACCAAATCATGGGAGCGAAGCTCAGATTGTAGAGTATGCGCAACCTTTTGTAAAATCAAATCTCCTATTGCATGTCCGTGCATATCATTAATTTTTTTAAAGTTATCAATATCTATCATTAGCAGCCAAAGTCCTGATTTAGACCGCAATACTTCACTAACTTTATCTTCAGCAGTTTCTAATAAATAATAACGATTATACAGTCCAGTTAATTGATCATGAAATGCAATATGGTTTAATTGATCTCTTTGAAGCTTCATGGTGATATGAGTATGAATGCGTGCTTTCACAATAGCTGGGTTGACGGGTTTTGCAATATAGTCCACGGCCCCAAGATCAAAGCCTAATTTTTCATCACCGCCTTCCGTTAAGGCAGTAATGAAAATAATTGGAATATCAATACTTTTCTCATTTTTTTTTAATCGACGGCATGTTTCATGCCCCCCAAT
Source organism: uncultured Psychromonas sp. (assembly GCA_963682165.1). GTDB lineage: Bacteria > Pseudomonadota > Gammaproteobacteria > Enterobacterales > Psychromonadaceae > Psychromonas. The sequence goes on from OY821666.1 coordinate 1,886,300, forward strand.
ACCAGGCATAGTTACATCAAGCAGAATAAGATCTGGCAGAGGGCCATTTTTAATAATTTCTAAACATTCCTCACCACTTTCAACGCAAAGAGAGTCATACTCGGAACTGATACACCATTTTATAATTTGTGAGTTAACAGTGATGTCTTCAACGATTAACACTAATGGCTTCTTGCTCATTTAATGCTCCTTTTTATATTTGGTGAATCCAACTTTTAAGTGTAATACTCGCTGTTTTAAATAAAATCTAGGAAGGTGTTCTGTACTTTAGGCATTTCCTTGGGCGATGATTAAGTTTGCTAACTCCCTCTTGAATAAGAATATCATTTATCTTATGAAAGTTGCAACCTTTAGGGAAATATCTGCGCAATGATTCGTTAGTCTTTTTATTTAATTATCTTTGCTAAGGCAATAGGGTTTGGCAAAATAGACGCGACTTTGGATTGCTTTTTCTAGTAGTTTGAAATAAGCAAACTCACGATCATTACCAACCGTAATGTTTTTATTAATTTTGGATCTAAGGGCTTGAAAGTATCTATTGCGCCTACATAAATGTTTTTTAATCGCAAACATTTCGCGTAATTGTTGAAAATATAGCGGCTTGTTTTGCCATCCATACTGATACCAGATAAAGCTTTTTGAAGAAATTTGGCTATAAATCAAAAAAAAGCGATTTTATTTATCACATGCCCAGATTGATAAACGAACATGTAAATAAAATAAAATTGATTTCTTTTATAAAAAACAGTTGACGAGTGTGATCGATATCCGCATAATTCGCCCCTATTGGGACAATGGCATCAAGGAGTTACTTGAGTTAAGATAAAAAAGTAAATAATATGGCTACATAGCTCAGTTGGTTAGAGCACATCACTCATAATGATGGGGTCCCAAGTTCAAATCTTGGTGTAGCCACCATTTATTAATTTATTTTTTGTGCGGAAGTGGCGGAATTGGTAGACGCGCTAGATTTAGGTTCTAGTATCGCAAGGTGTGAGAGTTCAAGTCTCTCTTTCCGCACCATTTTTTTGAGATGAATTACCTTAGAGAACTAACTCTATTATATATTCAATAGCAACTGGGATATCGCCAAGCGCTAGGGTTCGCTAGATTTTAATTTAGCATCTCTGGAAAAGCCAAATGAGAGAGAAATAAACTCTTTAAAATAGCAACTGGGATATCGCCAAGCGGTAAGGCACCGGGTTTTGATCTCGGCATTCAGAGGTTCAAATCCTCTTATCCCAGCCACATTCACTAATTATTTTTGATGATTTAGTTATAGAGAAACAAACTCTTTAAAATAGCAACTGGGATATCGCCAAGCGGTAAGGCACCGGGTTTTGATCTCGGCATTCAGAGGTTCAAATCCTCTTATCCCAGCCACATTTGTTGCGGAAGTGGCGGAATTGGTAGACGCGCTAGATTTAGGTTCTAGTATCGTAAGGTGTGAGAGTTCAAGTCTCTCTTTCCGCACCATTCTTTCTTTACTGAAAGAATAACTTAAATAATAAAGCAATTAATTACGATTTTTTGTAGACACGTAGTAAAATCATCTATCAACTACGGTCAATGACCGTCATTCTTCCCCCTATCTTAAAAGACTATACCCATGATCATATTTAGGCTTTTATAATTTAAAAAATAGAGACATAAATACGGCACATTTTTTATATGGCACTAATTTTGCTTATCTTTTATAGAAGATTTTATATGAGGGGGTGAGTAATGACTGATTACAGAGTGACACAAGCAAGTAATTATTTTGATTTAAACTCGCTTGATCAATTACGTAAAAAAGCATTAGGTAATGAAAAAGAAGCGATTAGAGAAGTTGCAAATCAGTTTGAAGCAATGTTTGCCACCTTGCTGATCAAATCAATGCGCAAAGCCAATGAAGCATTTGAAACAGATAGCCCATTCAATAATAAAGACACTAAATTTTATACCGATATGCAAGATAAACAACTTGCATTAGATATTAGTCGCCATGGTGCATTAGGCTTAGCAGATGCATTAGTCAGACAGCTTGATCCAACATCAATACTAACAGCAAGTCCAATTAATCCAGATAAATTGATTATGCCAGGTGTTAAACAATCGAGCATGATGGATTTAACAAAAACTCAAGCGCCTGTTGATTTTAATAAGCCTGACAAGTCATCTGCCAGTGTTGCTATTATGTCTGAAAATAAAGCATTAGCGTTTCCAGATCAGCAATCATTTATTGAAAAATTATTGCCTTATGCAAAAAAAGCGGCAAAAGTATTGGGCGTATCACCTGCCGCATTAATTGCTCAATCGGCGCTTGAAACAGGTTGGGGTAAAAAAGTTATTCCTGCGACTAATAAAACAAGTAGTTTTAACTTGTTTAATATTAAAGCCAATGATGCATGGCAGGGTGAGCATATTTCAAAAAATAGCTTGGAAATTGAAAATGGCATTGGAATTAAGCGTAAATCACGTTTTCGTGTCTACGATAATATTGAGCAAAGTTTTAATGATTATCAATCTGTTATTCAAAAAAATCAGCGTTATGCTGAAGCCCTTAAACAGGGGAATAATGCCGATCGTTATGTTGAAGAGTTACAAAAAGCAGGGTATGCAACAGATCCGCACTATGCAGAAAAAATTAAAAACATTATGAAAGGTAGCTCTTTTCAAACAATACTCGAACGAGGTGAATTCTAATGTCAGATCTTTTTCAAATTGGCTTATCAGGTATTTATTCTGCGCAAGCAAGCCTGTCAACAACAGGGCATAATGTTGCCAACATTAATACCGAAGGTTATTCACGGCAAAGCGTAGACGTTGCTACTGCAGGGGCTAGTCAACACGGAAATTATTTTGTTGGACGTGGTTCAATGATCCAAGGTATTGAACGTGCCTACGACCAATTTGCTTTTAATGAAAATGTAATGAATACGTCGCTATCAAGTTATGCTGAAGTATCTTTTAGTCAAAATAGTCAATTAGATCAACTTCTTTCAAACGAGTATACATCAGCGACTAAGCCTGTATTGAATTTTTTTAGTTCAATGAGTGTGGTAGCAACTAACCCTAATTTAGTAGAATCTCGTATTGGGCTGCTTGAATCGGCTAATAATATGGCAAGCCAATATAATCGTCTTTATGCAAATTTAGAAATTCAATACAGCGCAATTAATAACGATATTACTAATTCAGCAGAAACAATGACCGTATTAGCAAACAATTTAGCAGAACTTAATAAGCAAATTTCTACCGCTACTGGTAGTGGTAACAAAAGTAATGCAAATGATTTGTTAGATACTCGGGATAGACTTATATCCTCACTGAGTGAATTTGCTAATGTTTCTGTGTTACCTGCTGAGAATGGCATGATTAATGTTTATATTGGTAATGGGCAAGGATTGGTGATGGGCGGCGAATCTCTGGAGATTGTTAGTGTTGCGGGTGTTGCTGATCCATCCCGAAAAGAGCTTGCCATTAGCAGCAACGGAAAGTTATCTTATCTCAATGGTGCTAATTTAGGTGGTAAAGTTGCGGCACTGTTTGACTCGCGTTTAAATGGTGTAGAACGAGGATTTAATCAACTAGGGCAGAATGTAATCGGGTTAACACATGCTATTAACGAGCAACAACAATCAGGACAAACACTTGAAGGCAAAATTGGGGGGAATATTTTTAATGATATTAACTCGGAATCAGCAATGGAAGGACGTGTATTAATACGAAATGATGGGCTATCAAATGACGTTAATTTAAGTGTACGAATTGATGATTTAACTCAGTTATCTGCAGATGAATTTGAATTAAAAGTGACTCATTATGATGGCATAAGCGGAAATCTACAACTGCGCATGACGAATGCTACTACTGGGGAGGTGCAAACAATTTCACATGATACCACGAAATCTTTGCGAGTTGCGCTTCCTAATGCAGGTATTAGCCTTGGCCTAGATAATATCAGTAACTTAGAAGAAGGAAAGTCATTTACGTTGAGGCCAACTCGTATGGGTGCTGTGCAAACAAAGGTTGAGATGACTAATCCTGCATTAGTTGCTGTTGCAGATGCTGAAGTAAAGCTTGTAGCAGCTAATAGCAACTTAGGCACTGCGCAGGTTAGGGTGGGCGAGATAGTTAATCGCTTAGATGCATCTTATGTCAAAAAAGATGAGCCACTCACTTTTGAATTTAGTGTTGATACTAGCGGAAATGTTACTTATCAAATTTTGGATGCAAACAGTGTTAATGTTCTTAGTAGTTCGGTTTTATCGGTTGATTCACTAACAGGCAAAGGACAAATTAGTTATGCTGGGGTTGAAATAGAACTTGTTTCTGGTGCGTTTTCAGATGGAGATAAATTTACGCTTAATTTTAATGAAACTGGTGATGGTGATAATAGAAATATGCTTGAAATGTCAAACTTGCAAAATAAAAAAATAATGGGCAGAAATAAATTAACATTTTTAGATGTTTATAGCAATATAGTGTCTGAACAAGGTGCGAAAACGGCAAATGCAGATGTTGCCATGCAATCAACTAGCATCTTAAAAAATCAGTCTTTTGAACGATTACAAAATACTGTTGGTGTAAATCTGGATGAAGAAGCTGCTAATTTATTGAAATTTCAGCAGCATTATGGTGCTGCGGCACGTATTATCAGTGTGGCGAGTGAATTATTTGATACTATTTTAAATGCATCTCGATAACTTGGAATATTAATTGCTTATTATTTAGGACTGAATAAATGAATAAATGAATAAATGAATAAATGAATAAATGAATAAATAAATGAATAAATGAATAAATAAATGAATAAATAAATAAATAAATAAATAAATGAATAAATAAATGAATAAATTAGTTGTTACTTAAGAGGCAATTGTCATGCGTATTTCAACTCAAGTATTTTTCCAGCGTAACACTGCAAGTATTATGACTCAGCAAAGTGAGTTGAGCCAACAAAATATGCATTTATCAACACAAAAACGAGTGATGAGTGGTGCTGATGATCCTGTCGCAATTTCGGCTATTCAACGTATAAATCAGCAACTGTCTGTCAATACTCAAAATATACAAAGTGGAGAAAAGGCAGAAACAGCTAATGCCATTGAAGACACTGCATTAGGGCAAGCCACTAACATTTTGCAAAGGGTGCGCGAATTAACGGTCTCTGGAATAAATGGAACATATAACACCGATGCGCGTGAAGCTGTTGCTACAGAGCTTGAAGGTTTACGCGATGAATTAATTGGCATTGCAAATACAAGAGATGGAAACAGTCAATACATCTTTGCTGGGTATGAAGTTGATACAAAACCTTTTCAAAAAAATGAATTTGGTAGTATTGAATACCATGGTGATGAAGGCAGTAAATCATTTCGAATTGGCTCAGGAGTTTCGGTCAAAGTAAATGATTCTGGCTCGACTGTTTTTAGTAATATTTCCAATGGCAACGGAACTTATCTTTCCGAAGGTGGTAATTCAAATACAGGATCTGGCATCATCGATGCAGGATCAGTGATAGATAAAGTCGTGGCAAGAAAATTTGCAGATGAAAATTATACGATAGCAATTAACCAATCAGGAACAGATCCAGTGCAATACTCAGTTTATGGGATCAATGATTCAGCAATAACGGGTAACGCAAGTATTAAAATATCACAAATTGATTTAAGCGATCCGAACATAGGTAATGTTCTTCCTGCCAATGTATATCCAAATACGAACAGCAATGTTGATATTCAATTTATTGCTAACGGCGCGGGATTTGATATTACAATTAATGGGGAGAGCGCCTTGCCAACTTACGATCCAGCGCAAGGCTTACAAACAGTGACGGTTGATGGTATGTCAATTGAGATTGAAGGACTGCCAGCCGCTACGGATATTTATACGCTAACCAATTATCAAGCGCCAACAAATTACACAGAAGGGCAGTCTGTTGAATTTAATGGTGTGAAAACATCGCTTAAAGGAAATCCAAATAATGGCGACACGTTCTCCTTAACAAAAAGTGATAATGAGGATATATTTTCAACAATTCAAGGTAGCATTGATGCATTACGTATCCCAGGCGATCAAGCAGTTTTTGCAGCGCAAAGAAAAATGCGTCTTGATATGTCTCTTTTGCAGGTTGATAGCGCGATGAAAAATATCTCACAGGTAAGAACCACTGTAGGGGCGCGAATGCGTACAATTGAAAATCAACGTGAAGCCACCCTAGATTTCACACTGACCAATCAAAAAACACTTTCAAACATTGAAGATCTTGATATGGCGGCGGCAATCAGTGATTTTAAAATGCAAACCAGCTTATTAGAAATCAGTCAACAAACTTTTATACAAATGCAATCATTGAGTTTGTTTAAATTGATTTAATTGTCATTGCGCCGAAGTATATCCAGCGTTGATTTATAAAGTTATTTTCTTCATAAAAACATCTGGTAAAAGTTATAATTACTATGAGTGGTTTGCGGCATTAGACACGAGATAACATATTTAAGGTTTTATTTTTAATTAATAAAATAACATAAAACAAAATACCAGCAATGGCGCCGTAAAGATGAGCATTAATTAAAACTGGCGCGCCAATCATAGCAATAGTGACTTGCGCTGCCCCAAAGTATTGCTCATACGCGATTTTTGTAATTAAGCAAAAACCCAAGATCCAGCCCCATTTATCTTTGCGAGAAATATCATTGATTACTCCATAACTGAACAATCCGTGTAGAACTCCCGATAATCCGACATAGCTAATAATAGTAGGATCTATGAAAAAAATGGCTAAACCAATAACTAGGCTATTAAATAAAATCAAAGGCCAAAGTGAAAATTTTTGGTAAGTTTCAAGAAACAACAATGGGGTAATGGTAAGGCCTATCACATTCATTAAAAAATGGTTAAAATTTGTATGACAAAAACTTGTCGTAAAAAAACGCCAAACTTCTAACTGTGCGATGCTACTGCGATAATATGCAAAATACAGGCTTGATTGTGGCGCAAATAAATAGACTAAAAAAGTTAGTACAATCAATATAATTAGTTCTAATCCTAGTCGTTTGTAGTTGCTATAAAACATGATGTACCTTGTCTAATAAATAAACACTCCAATAAACCACGCCTGTGAGTATAGCCGTTATCATTCAAAATGCGCGGCGCAGCCATTAGCTATAAGATCAAACCAAGCCGCAACATGAGGTAATGGCGAATCTCTAGTCAAACGTTAAGCCCCACAGGCTTCCTGTTATATAAAAACCTAGTTAGGCTGATACAACGCGACTTGGCAAACATCTAGCGAATGAAAAGTTTTAATTTAACTCCCAAGATTTAATTTTGAAGTGTATAGCGTTTAGTATCACCGCAAGCTGGGTTTAGATTTTGCAAGGTCATGAGTATATGTTGTACCTTGTCTTAATTATTGAGAGAGTGCAAGCAAAGTATTTTGCAGTAATGGTTATCGATATGTGGTAATGTTAGTTTTAAGATATTTAAAATGGGATGTTAATGTATAGCTCACAATTAGAAAAAAAATCACGAGATGCAAATTATGGAGTTTATTTTTTTGGCACCAATCCTCCTAAAAAAAATATTGAAATAGATGAAGTTGCCAGCATTGCAGATCGTTTATTATCACGGCTTGCATCATTGGATTATGACGGAGTAATTGTTTATGATATTCAAGATGAGGCAACTCGCACATCAGTTCCTCGGCCATTTCCTTATAGCCCAAGGCATGATCCTCGACTGTATTCGCAAATTTTACATGATAAAAGTGGCAAACCAATCATTACCTACAAAAGTGTCTCACAAGATAATGCCGATGAGTTTTCTCATTGGCTCTCTGAAGCATGGCATCGATATGCAGTAAGAGATTTAGTCTTAGTCGGGAGCCCGTCGCTAGAAGGTAAAATAAAACTTTCACTGGTAAATGCTTACAAAACACTCAAGGCGCATACGTGTAATTTTTATTTAGGAGGGGTGACAATTGCAGAGCGGCACATCAAAAAAAATGATGAGTATTCAAGGATATTGGCTAAAGAGAAACATGGTTGTGAATATTTTATTACACAAGCCATTTATAATTCACAAGCGACTATCGATTTTTTGACGCGTTATGCAATTGAATGTAAAGCAAAAGGTATTGCACCTAGGCGTATTATTCTGACCTTTTCTCCTTGTGGAAGTGCCAAAACACTATCCTTTATCGAGTGGTTGGGTATTTCAGTGCCTGAGGCGACAAAATTACGTATTTTGCAGGCAGATGATCCGCTAAAGGAATCATTATGCATTAGTCGAAACAACTTTGAACAAGTCGTGCAGGCATGTTTGCCGTTTGGTATTCCGCTAGGTATTAATATTGAAAGTTTAACGCATCGTAAAGAAGAAGTAGATGCGGCTATTTTGCTGTTTAAACTGCTAAAAGCAACGCTTGATCTTAAGCTTGCAGAGCAGCAACTATGACTGACAGGTCGAACGTTTTGTGGCAGATAGTGAGCCTTCAACTTCATCTACGATGTTATTCACCTCACAAATTCCTGAATTTTGTATCTTGACATAATATGGAGTTATGGCAAATTGAAAATGATATCTTGTTAATTTTTCATAAAAGTCTGAAGTTGATTGTTCAAATGCTATTGATTTGATAAACTGCTTACCCATCGAATATTTACTTTGCTCTGTGAATATAAAAAATAAAGAGACAGTTTTAACTATCTACTTTTCCTTCGAAATTTCAAGGTCACTATGACAACTAAATATATTTTTATAACAGGTGGCGTGGTTTCGTCTCTTGGTAAAGGCATTACTGCGGGCTCTCTTGCCGCCATTCTTGAAGCGCGCGGTCTTGATGTCACTATTCTTAAGTTAGATCCTTATATCAATATTGATCCAGGCACGATGAGTCCAACACAGCACGGTGAAGTTTTTGTTACCGATGATGGCGCTGAAACAGATTTAGATTTAGGCCATTATGAGCGTTTTATTCGTACCAAAATGACCAAGAGTAATAACTTTACCACAGGACGTATTTACTCAGACGTATTAGCCAAAGAGCGTCGTGGTGATTATCTTGGAGCAACTATTCAAGTTATTCCTCATATCACCAATGAAATACAGGCGCGAATTAAAGAAGGTGGTGAAGGGCATGATATAGCTATTGTCGAGCTTGGAGGCACTGTTGGTGATATTGAATCACAACCATTTATAGAAGCTATTCGTCAGTTAGGCTTAAAAATTGGTCCTGAAAATGCAATTTATATACATCTTACATTATTACCTTATTTAAAAACGGCAGGTGAAGTAAAAACAAAACCTACACAACATTCAGTAAAAGCATTGCGTAGTTTAGGTATTCAGCCTGATATTTTAATTTGCCGAAGTGAAGTAAGTTTCCCTTCCAATGAAAGAGCTAAAATTGCACTTTTTTGTAATGTTCAAGATAAAGCTGTTATTTCATTACTTGATGTTGACTCTATTTATAAAATCCCTGCCATATTAAAAGCACAAGGTGTAGATGAAATTTGCGTTAATCGCTTTGGATTAACTTGTGATGAAGCTGATTTAAGCGAGTGGGAGGAGGTCGTTTATGAAGAAGCTAATACAGCAATCGAAGTCGTGATTGGCATGGTAGGTAAATATATTGAATTACCAGATGCCTATAAATCAGTTAATGAAGCACTCAAGCATGGTGGCTTGAAAAACTTAGCAAAAATAAAAATTAAATATATTGACGCACAGGATGTAGAATTTAAAGGTGTTTCAGTCCTTTATGATGTTGACGCTATTCTCGTGCCAGGTGGATTTGGTGCGCGAGGCATTGAAGGTAAAATTCTTGCCGCACAATATGCACGAGAAAATAAAATACCTTATCTGGGTATTTGTTTAGGGCTGCAAGTTGCTCTAATTGAATTTGCCAGAAATGTCGCAGGCTTGACAAAGGCACATTCAACAGAATTTAAACCAAACTGTGAGCAACCCATTGTTGGTTTGATTACTGAATGGACAGATAAATCAGGTGAAGTTAAACAGCGTAGTGAAAGCTCTGATTTAGGCGGAACAATGCGTGTGGGCACTCAACTTTGTCATTTACAAGCTGGATCTAAAGTCCTTGAAATGTATGGTCGTGAAAAAATATTTGAGCGCCATCGCCATCGTTATGAAGTGAATAATAACCTCTTACCTATTTTAGAAAAAGCAGGCTTGATGGTGACTGGCTTATCAGAAGATAAAAAGTTAGTTGAGATAATTGAATATGCAGATCATCCGTGGTTTATTGCTGTTCAATTTCACCCTGAATTTACATCAACACCACGGGATGGCCATCCATTGTTTAAAGGTTTCATAAAAGCGGCGATAGATCACCAGCAGAGTAAATTTAATTAACACAATCATTTAATTTTTGTTGACCAGAGCAGTCGTTTTTGTTAGAAAGGATGGCATTAAAAAATTTGTTACAAATTGAAAATAATTTTAATTTACTACTTTTTATTTAATATAAAGGAGACAATATATGTCTAATATTGTAAAAGTACATGGGCGTGAAATCTTGGATTCACGCGGTAATCCAACTGTTGAAGCTGAAGTTCATTTAGCAAACGGTTCATTCGGGATGGCTGCGGCTCCCTCTGGTGCATCGACTGGGTCTCGTGAAGCGCTAGAATTACGTGATGGCGACAAAACGCGGTATTTGGGTAAAGGTGTTCTTAAAGCGGTTGCGGCTGTTAACGGTCCAATTGCTGATGCGCTGATGGGTAAAGATGCACTCAAACAATCTGAGCTTGATCAAATAATGATTGATTTAGACGGCACTGAAAACAAAGCTAAATTTGGTGCAAATGCAATCTTAGCGGTTTCCTTAGCAGCGGCGAAAGCGGCCGCTATGTATAAAAAAGTACCTCTATATGCGCACATTGCGGACTTAAATAACACCCCTGGGGTTTACTCGATGCCACTTCCAATGATGAACATCATCAATGGTGGTGAACACGCAGATAACTCTGTCGATATTCAAGAATTTATGATTCAGCCAGTTGGCGCTGCTACTTTCCGAGAAGGTCTGCGGATGGGTGCTGAAGTATTCCATAGCCTGGCGAAAGTACTTAAAGCTGACGGTCATTCAACGGCTGTTGGTGATGAAGGTGGCTTTGCACCAAACCTGCCATCTAACGCGGCAGCGCTTGCTGCAATTAAAGTTGCGGTTACAAAGGCTGGTTACAAGTTAGGTAAAGATATCACACTAGCAATGGATTGTGCGGCTTCTGAGTTCTACAACAAAGAAACGGGTAACTACGAGCTAACAGGTGAGGGTAAAACATTTACATCTCAAGAGTTTAACTACTTTCTTGAAAACCTTGTTAAAGATTACCCAATCGTATCGATTGAAGATGGTCTTGACGAGTCTGATTGGGTTGGGTTTAAGCATCAAACTGAACTTCTGGGTGATAAAATTCAATTAGTTGGTGACGATTTATTCGTGACAAACACTAAAATCCTTAAGCGAGGAATTGATGAAGGTATTACCAACTCAATTTTAATCAAATTTAACCAAATTGGCTCTTTAACAGAAACGCTTGCGGCAATAAAAATGGCTAAAGATGCAGGCTTCACGGCTGTTATATCTCATCGATCTGGAGAAACTGAAGACTCTACCATTGCTGATCTAGCGGTTGGGACGTCTGCAGGACAAATCAAAACTGGTTCACTAAGCCGCAGTGATCGTGTTGCTAAATACAACCAACTTCTACGTATCGAAGAGGTTTTAGGTCAAAAAGCGCCATACCGAGGTCTTGTTGAAGTTAAAGGTACTTTTAACTTCTAAATTGACACCTATTACACATCAAGATGTTATAACGACCTAGATTAGTTCAACGTACTTTGCCATGCTGGGAAGAAACGCGCTTTTAGTTAACAAGATGGCTCGCTACGAGCTGCCATTTTCAAGGTCATAACCAAAAAACATTTTGGGTAATGAGACCTAGCAACGATTAGCAATCATTATCGTTACTAGGTCAAATGTTGTGAATTGCTTTGCGTCAGTGCTTATGCTATTTACAATAATATTATAGGTATTACTGCTATTGGCACTATTTACGATCATTGCTATTGATCATTAAAAAGGCAGCAACTATCCAGCTAATACGCTAATTTTATATGGGTAATGTTTTCTTGCGAGAGTAATGTGATCGGTATAGTTAACGATTTTAAAGATAACAACCTTAATCATAGTGTAAACTGTGTTATATTTTATTTTTTGATAAAACCTAGTTAACCTGAGTTCGGAATAAACAACACCTCTGGGTATCCTTATTTTGCACCGAGTATTACTGGCTATCCTATTGATTGAATATAAATAAAAGAGATTTTTAATCTAAGCTCAAATACTTTTTTAATTTTCGGAATTTTTATGCGCTTATTTATGTATGTGTTATTGGTTTTACTAGGCTTGCAACAATATACACTGTGGTTTGGGAAAAACGGTATAAAAGAAAATCATCGTGTTGCAGCGAAAGTTACTGTTGCATTAAACAGAAATAAAGCACTGATTGAACGAAATAAATTAATGTATGCAGAAATATATAATCTAAAAAATAGAAAAGGCGCTATTGAAGAGAATGCGCGAAATGAACTTGGTTTAATTAAAAAAGGTGAGACGTTTTTTAGGATCGTGCCGCACGAAGGGAAATATGACTAAACATTTTTTCAGCGCTGTTATTGTTGCTGCGGGTGTTGGCAAGCGCGTGGGCGCAGATATTCCCAAACAATATTTACAACTGCTTGATCGTACTATCATAGAGCACAGTTTACGTCCTTTTTTAGAGCATCCTCAAATTGGTGAAGTGATTGTATCACGCGCAAAAAACGATCAATGGTTTGATAAATTAACTGTTTCTAAACATAGCAAGATACGCGTTGTTATTGGGGGTGAGGAGCGTGTAGACTCTGTGCTTGCTGCACTGAATGTAATTGCCAAAGAAAATTATGTATTAGTGCATGATGCGGCAAGGCCGTGTATTTGTAAAAGTGATATTGACAAACTAATCTCGCAAGTGACTAAAAATAATGCTTGTGCAATTTTAGGATTAAAAGTACGTGATACGATGAAGCGTACTTCTACAAATGGGCAAGTTAAACATACCGTTGAACGCAATGATTTATGGCATGCACTAACACCTCAAATCTTTCCAAACCAATTACTTACGGATGCAATTAAGCAAAACAAAACACCAGGTAAAATAACAGATGAGGCTTCTGCAATGGAAATGGCTGGCATTGCGGTTGTTATTGTCGAAGGGCAAAGCAATAATTTAAAAGTAACTCAACAAGAAGATTTATCACTTGCCGAGTTTTTTTTAACCCAAAATCAAAAGGTATTTATATGATGCGCATCGGGCATGGTTTTGATGTTCATAAATTTGGTGGCAAGGGGCCAATTACCCTAGGGGGAGTCGCTATCCCACATGATGAGGGATTAATTGCACACTCTGATGGTGATGTTGCTTTACATGCGCTCTGTGATTCCTTGTTAGGGGCATTGGCATTAGGTGATATTGGAACGCATTTTCCTGATAGCTCTGCTTCTTTTGCAGGTATCGATAGCCTAAAGTTATTGAAAAATGTTTATCAAAAAGTCATGTCGAAGGGCTATAAAATTGGTAACCTTGATATTACAATCGTTGCCCAAACACCGAAGATCTCGCCTTATACTGAGCAAATGCGAACAAAAATTGCCGCAACATTAGACACTGATATTGATAATGTAAATATTAAAGCAACTACGACTGAAAAGCTTGGTTATACAGGCAGAAAAGAAGGCATTGCAACATATGCTGTTGTGTTATTACGAAAAGAATAATAGATGAATATTGATAACCACATTGCACAAAGTGTGATTAAAGAGGATCAATTCCCTCTTAATTTTGAATACTTGTATGGGATGCCAGTTAGTACGGGGTTGTTTAAAGGATCATGTGAAGATTTTAATGTCGTGGAAGATTTAGGTTTTGAGTTATCAGGTGATGGAGAGCATGTTTGTTTATGGGTAAATAAAGTTGGCGAAAATACCCAATATATTGCCAAGCAACTCGCTAAATTTGCAAATATTCCCGCTAAAAATGTTAGCTATGCAGGACTTAAAGATCGTCAAGGCAACACAACCCAATGGTTTTCATTGCATATTCCTGGAAAAGCAACACCTAATTTCTCGGCAGTTGAACTTGCAGGCGTTAGCATTCTTAAAATAATTCGTCATAATAAAAAAATAAAAATTGGCGCATTATCTGGAAATTTTTTCTCCATTGTTTTGCGAGATATTAGTGATAAAGAAGCGGTAAAAGAGTCTTTACAGAGGGTATCTAAAGGTGTGCCTAATTACTTTGGTCTGCAACGCTTTGGCCATGCAGGGCATAATGTTAGTTCGGCGCTGAAAATGTTTACAGGGCGTAATATTAAAGATCGTTTTAAGAGAGGGATGTATTTAAGTGCTGCGCGAAGTTACTTATTTAATTATGTGCTATCAATGCGTATTAAAGATAAGAGATTCTTGAGTCCCATCGTTGGAGATTGTGTTCAATTTACGACGAATAGATCTTTTTTTCCACTGCTTGAACTTAATGAAATTAACCAGTATCGGCTTGATAGTGGCGAAATTTGCTTGACCGCTCCGCTTTGGGGAGCAGGCAATTTGAGATCAGCGTTAGATGCACTGCAATATGAAATGAGTATACTTGCTGATTTTTCAGCACTACAAGCTGGACTTGTTAAAAACAAGTTAAAACAAGCTCGTCGTCCGTTAATGTTAGTGCCAACTGAATTTTCATCAGAATGGTTAGATGAACAAAGTGTTAAAATAAATTTCTACTTACCTGCTGGTAGTTATGCAACGTCAATTTTAAGAGAGATAATTAGATGATTTTATTAAGTAATGATGATGGTGTTTTTGCCAAAGGTTTATCTAGCTTATCTGAGGCATTAGCGCAAATAGATGATATTGAAGTTTATGCACCTCAGAGCAATCGTAGCGGGGTCAGTAGTGCAATAACTCTTGAAAATCCGCTGCGCGTTCAAAAGTTAAATAATGGTTTTAATACGGTTTCTGGCACGCCCACAGATTGTATACATCTGGCGTTAAATAAACTCTGTAAGGTGCGCCCTCAAATAGTTGTCTCTGGTATTAATGACGGAGCAAACTTAGGAGATGATGTGCTCTATTCAGGTACGATTGCCGCCGCAATAGAAGGGCGCTTTCTTGCATTGCCAGCGGTAGCTGTCTCATTGGTCGGAAACAAGTATTTTGAAAGCGCCGCACATTATGCACAAATTATTGTAAAAAAATTGCTCAATGAACCTCTTCAAAGTCATCAAGTATTAAATATAAATGTACCTGATTTACCGCTTGATAAAATTAAAGGGATTAAAGTAACTAGGCTTGGAAAACGCTTTCCTGCAAATAAAATAGTAAAAGCAGTGGATCCAAGAAATAAAGAAATGTTTTGGATCGGGCCAAGCGGTGAGATAAGTGATGATAGTGATGGCACTGATTTTCACGCAATTAAACAGGGTTATGTATCAATTACACCGTTAAAAATAGACTTAACTGCAATAGACCAAATACAAGTTGTGCAGGATTGGTTGGATTTAAGCTTATGAAAGTAAAGAGATTTCAATGAAAATATTTTCCCCACTTTATGAAAAAGTTATTCTTTGGTCTAAACATAAGCATGCAGCATTGATCCTTTATTTAGTTGCCTTTTCAGAAGCTATTTTTTGGCCAATACCTGTTGATATTATGCTTGTTCCTATGGCGATTGCTGATCGAGAGAAAGCTTGGCGTTATGCCGCAGGCGCGACATTTTTTTCTGTTTTTGGCGGTGCGTTTGGCTATTATTTGGGGCATGCGCTCTATGATCCAGTTGTGCATCCGTTTATAGAGTTTATGGGCTACCAAGATAAATTAGTCCTGGCTAAAAACTGGTTTAGCAAATGGGGCATATTGGTTATTTTTATCGCAAGTTTTACGCCGGTTCCTTTTAAAATTTTTACCCTGACAGCAGGCATCATCAATATGGCTTTTCTGCCTTTTATGTTTACAGCATTAATTGGCCGTAGTTTACGTTTTTTTTTAGTGACAGGTTTGGTGGTAATAGGTGGTGAAAAAATGGCAGATAAATTAAGTAAATATATTGATGTTTTAGGATGGATCACCATTATAGTCGCAATCATCCTTTATTTTTCGCTAAAAAATTAAGCTTGTTGATATCAATTTACAAGTGGGTGAATCTTGATGTTAATGGTTAATGGTTAATGGTTAATGGTTAATGGTTAATGGTTAATGGTTAATGGTTAATGGTTAATGGTTAATGGTTAATGGTTAATGGTTAATGGTTAATGGTTAATGGTTAATGGTTAATGGTTAATGGTTAATGGTTAATGGTTAATGGTTAATGGTTAATGGTTAATGGTTAATGGTTAATGGTTAATGGGGTTAATGGTTAATGGTTAATGGTTAATGGTTAATGGGGTTAATGGTTAATGGGGAATGGTTAATGGGGAATGGTTAATGGGGAATGGTTAATGGTTAATGGGGAATGGTTAATGGGGAATGGTTAATAGGGAATAGGGAATGGGGAATGGGGAATGGGCATATAAGAATGAATGAAAAATATTTTTTTTGTAGCGTGGCCTTGTTGTTGAATAATTTGGTTATAGGAAGATAGCTCATCAATGAAAAAATATAGCGTATCACTTATACTGTTTTTTTTTGTTGCTGGTTGCACGTCAACAACACATCATGCCATTGTTCGAGATATAACAAAAAATACTAAGAAGAGTCAGTACCATAAAAAGGGAAGTTACCGTGGTGATGCTACTTATACTGTTAACTCTGGAGATACACTTTATGCGATTGCATGGCAAACAGATCTTAGTGTTAATGAGATCGCATCATACAATAATTTAAAAGCGCCTTATGTTATAAAAAAAGGTCAAGTTTTAAATTTAAATGAAAATCAATTGGTTAAACAACGCAAATACAGTGATCAATCTCCAAGAAATAGTAAAAAAACGCAAAAAAGACAACAAAAGGTTGAACCTAAAAAAGCAAAATCATACTCTATGGGCTATAGGAAGAGTGAAAAAAATACTAATAAAATAGTTGGATGGGCTTGGCCTTCGAATGGCAAGCTGACTCAAAGGTTTTCATCTTCTGATACTAGATTGCAGGGCATTCGCATTGTAGCTGAACGTGATAGCGCGGTCAATGCTGCTGCAAATGGAAAGGTAGTTTATGTAGGTAGTGGTTTACGCGGCTATGGTAAATTGATCATTATTAAGCACAATAATGATTACTTAAGTGCTTATGCTCACAATGACAAATTACTTGTAAAAGAAAACCAGAAGGTCAAGAAAGGGCAAAAAATTGCGCTAATGGGAGATACAGGTGCAAGTACAGTGTATTTACACTTTGAAATTCGCTATAAAGGAAAATCAGTTGACCCTTTACGTTATTTACCTAAAAAATAAGTGCTAATAAAATAGCATAATGAATAAGGTGTTATGGATGACAGAGATCGCTCCATCAGATAATTTCACTGAACATGAGTCAGTAGGTAAGTCTGAAATTGAGAATAAGCATAAACCAAAAATAAAAGTCATGGATGCTACTCAAATTTATTTGCGGGAGATAGGTTTTGCTCCTCTTCTGAGTGCTGAGGAAGAGATTTATTTTGCCCGTAAAGCATTACGTGGGGACATGTCTTCTCGAAAAAGGATGATTGAAAGTAATCTGCGACTTGTTGTTAAAATTTCGCGTAGATATAATAATCGTGGTCTTTCATTACTTGATCTTGTTGAAGAAGGAAATTTAGGTCTCATTCGCGCGGTGGAAAAATTTGATCCTGAAAAAGGCTTTCGTTTTTCAACTTATGCAACTTGGTGGATCCGGCAAACCATTGAACGTGCTATTATGAATCAAACAAGGATAATTCGGCTACCAATTCATATTGTCAAACGCTTAAATGTATATTTAAGAACATCTCGTGAAATAGCCCATAAATTAGATCAAGAGCCAACTGCTGAAGATATTGCTCGAGAGTTAAATGTTCCAGTCGAAGATGTCGCCAAAATTTTAAAAATTAACGGGCGAACTTGTTCTGTTGATACCCCAGTTAACGGGGGTGTTGATAAAGAGTTATTAGATATTATCCCAGATCACCGAGAGCAAAATCCTGAAAATAAAATTCAAGATAACGGAATGAAGTTACGAATTATTGATTGGCTAGAAGATTTATCGCCAAAACAACGAGAAGTATTAGCACGACGATTTGGTTTGCTTGGTTATGAAGCGGACACGCTTGAAAATGTTGGAAAATCAATTGGCTTGACGCGTGAGCGAGTACGTCAAATTCAAGTTGAAGCACTCAAAGTTTTGCGAGAAGTGCTCGCTGCAGAAGGTTTAACAATAGATTCTCTTTTTCAAATATGATCTCATGACAAATAAATTTAAATGCTAAAATAAGTTAGCTGCTGGTAATAATTTTACTGGCCGAGAAAATATATACTATCAACTTCCTACTTCGTGGCTATTGCCTCGATACCCATGCTATTTCAAGATGAAAAATGATGGGTATATTAAAATTTAGTGATAAAATCGCTTAACTCAGCTTGCGGTGGGCGATTATTTTAAAATAGCAAAAAAAAAGTAAAAAATAATTTTGAATTATGCCATGGTTTGTTATCATTGAAACTTGTTATCATTGAAACTTGTTATCATTGAAACTTGTTATCATTGAAACGTATTATAGTTCAAAATGTTTTAGCTGGTCACTCACGCGGATCTAACGACAAGGTGCGTATGACCTTTGATGATTAACTAACCTGAGCCCTACCTATTTTGAGTCATTTAATGAGGAATGAGCATGCCTGATATCTTGAACAACGATATTGATCCAGAAGAAACATCTGAATGGCTTGAAGCACTTGAAGCTATTATTGAAGAGGATGGGACAGATCGAGCCCATTATTTGCTTAATAGATTAATTGATAAAACCCGTCGTAGCGGTGGTCATTTACCTTTTAATTCAACAACTGCTTATATAAATACCATTACACCAGCACAAGAGCCGAAATATCCTGGTGATTTACCGTTAGAACGTCGAATTCGTGCAATTATTCGTTGGAATGCATTAATAACAGTTTTACGCGCGTCGAAAAAAAACTTGGAATTAGGCGGGCATATTTCTAGCTTTGCATCGTCAGCGCTTATTTATGACATTGCATTTAATCACTTCTTCCGTGGACCAAATGATATAGATGGCGGTGATTTAGTTTATTTCCAAGGGCACATTTCACCAGGTATCTATGCTCGTTCATTTTTAGAAGGGAGCATTTCGCAAAAGCAACTTGATAACTTCCGCCAAGAAGTTGATGGTAAAGGGATCCCTTCATATCCACACCCAAGATTATTGCCTGAATATTGGCAGTTCCCAACGGTATCGATGGGGCTTGGTCCAATTTCTGCAATTTATCAAGCGCGTTTCCTTAAATACTTGACAGATCGCGGTATTAAAGATTGTTCACAGCAAAAAGTTTATGCGTATCTTGGCGATGGCGAAGTTGATGAGCCAGAATCGTTAGGCGCAATTGGTCTGGCATCGCGTGAAAAACTTGATAACTTAGTCTTTGTTGTTAATTGTAATCTACAGCGCCTTGATGGCCCTGTTCGTGGCAATGGAAAAATTATCCAAGAGCTTGAAGGTACATTTCGTGGGGCTGGCTGGGAAGTGATTAAAGTTATCTGGGGACGTTATTGGGATAGCTTACTTGCACAAGATAAAACAGGTAAGTTACTGCAATTAATGGAAGAAACAGTTGACGGTGAATATCAGAATTATAAAGCGAAAGGTGGGTCTTATACGCGTGAGCATTTCTTTGCAAAATACCCTGAAACCGCAGAAATGGTTGCAAATATGTCCGATGGTGATATTTATCGTTTGAACCGTGGTGGCCATGATCCTATGAAAGTGTATGCCGCTTACAAAAAATCAACTGAAATAAAAGATCGCCCTTGTGTACTCTTAATTAAAACCGTGAAAGGTTATGGGATGGGGGATGCTGGTGAAGGAAAAAACATTGCGCATGGTGTTAAAAAAATGCCTTTGGAGTCCATTAAACATTACCGAGATCGTTTCAATATCCCAGTTGCGGATGCAGATTTAGAATCGCTTCCTTATTATCATCCTGGTGCTGACTCTGACGAAGTTAAATATATGCTAAAGAGGCGTGAAGCATTAAATGGTTGCTTACCAAAACGCCGTCGGAAAACATCAGTTGAGCTTGAAATTCCGAAACTCAGTGAGTTTAAAGCGGTTACTGCAGGCTCTAATGGCCGTACAATTTCAACAACAATGGCCTTTGTCCGCATCTTAACGATATTATTAAAAGATAAAGCGATCGGTAAATATATTGTGCCAATCATTCCTGATGAAGCGCGTACTTTTGGGATGGAAGGTTTATTCCGGCAAGTTGGTATTTATTCGCGAGAAGGTCAGAAATATACACCTCAAGATAGAGAGCAAGTTGCTTATTATCGTGAAGATAAGCAAGGCCAAGTGCTTCAAGAAGGTATTAATGAATTAGGTGCGATGGCTGATTGGATTGCTGCAGCTACGTCTTACAGTACAAATGATCTGCCAATGATTCCGTTTTATATCTACTACTCTATGTTTGGCTTCCAACGTGTTGGTGATCTGGCTTGGGCTGCTGGCGATCAACGTGCGCGTGGCTTTATGATAGGTGGTACCGCTGGTCGCACAACACTCAATGGTGAAGGCTTGCAACATGAAGATGGTCAGAGTCATATCCAAGCAAACGTTATTCCCAGTTGTATTACTTATGATCCAACCTACGGTTATGAACTTGCCGTTATTATACAAGACGGTATGAAGCGGATGTATGGCGATCAAGAAGATATTTTTTATTACATTACTGTGATGAATGAAAACTATGTGCAACCAGAAATGCCGGAAGGTATCGAAGAAGGTATTCGAAAAGGTATTTACAAGCTTGATACTGTGACGGGTGCTGGAAAAGCGAAAATTCAATTGCTAAGTTCAGGTACTATTATGCTTGGAGTGCGTAAAGCTGCTGATATTTTAGCAAATGATTATGGTATCGATTCGACGATATTTAGCACTACCTCGTTTAATGAATTAGCACGAGAAGGGCAAGAAATTGATCGTATAAACACCTTTAATCCTGAATATATTGAGCAACAAGCTTACATCACAGAACAGCTTGAAGAAGGTGTGATAACGATTGCTTGCACAGATTACATGAAGTCATATGCAGAGCAAGTTCGCGCATATATTCCAGGGCCATACCGTGTATTAGGCACCGATGGTTTTGGTCGCAGTGATAGTCGTGAAAATCTACGTCGTCATTTTGAAGTTGATGCAAGTTATGTTGTGGTTGCAGCATTACATGAACTCGCAAAAATGGATGTAATTGATCGAGAAACCGTAGCAGAAGCAATTGTTAAATTTAATATTGACGTAAACAAAATTAATCCTTTAGTAGCGTAATAAATCCGAAAGTAGGGTGTTTTATAGTCAAGTCATGTTAAAAGGCAAACTCATATTGATAAATTGTGCGAAGGTTCTAGAGATAAAAATTACCTTTGCAATGATTAACTGAGTTAATCATCTGAGGGTGAATTTTAAAGACAAACTATTAGTGCCTTTAATAGCTGACATGGCAAATGTTGTGCGCTTTTTAGCATTTAAGTTTATGCCAGGGACAGTCTATTGAGATAACTTTGTTATAAGCGATTCTTTCTTTTCTATAGGTAAAACCATGCTGGCCTTAAAAAAATTTTTACTGCCTGATATTGGTATGGAGGAAGTTGAAATAACTGAAGTTTAGTGGAGGGTAGTAGCAAACGATCTCGAGTTCTTTTTATGTTAAAGATGATATATCGTCAATGGATGTTTGTTCGTCTGTTGCAGGTGTTGCAAAAGAAGTGCATATTTCAAGCTGTGAACTAAAAAGTTTTTAGGCAAAAGCTTGCCGCCCCACGGGTTAAATTAAAACTCTCAGTGGGTATATATTTGCTGAGTCGCTTGGTATCGGCTGGACTCGAAAACCTAGGGCTTGTGTGCAACGTTTGACAAGGTAGTAACCATTAGCTCAAGTTGCGGCTTGATTGGATCTTCGAACTAAGGGCTGCCGCGCATTTTGAATGATAACTGGTAACACCAGATGAGGATGAAAATGAGCAATGATATACAAACAAAAGTAAGAGAAGTTAAAACAGCGCAAGCATCTGGCGACGCATCAGTGGCAGAAATAACAGCAGATGATT
Organism: uncultured Psychromonas sp.; assembly: GCA_963682165.1. Taxonomy (GTDB): domain Bacteria; phylum Pseudomonadota; class Gammaproteobacteria; order Enterobacterales; family Psychromonadaceae; genus Psychromonas. The sequence continues at coordinate 1,908,636 of OY821666.1, forward strand.
CTGTAACTCAAGATATTTGTATGCCTGATATTTGCAGGGATAAGGCTGAAGTCATCTATATTTTGTTGACTGTTGGCGATTTTTTTGAAGCTGGGCAAGAGATGCTCAGAGTTGAAGATGGCCCAAATTCAATGGTGATCCCAGCCCCTTTTGCTGGTACTGTTGTTGAAGTAAAAGTGGCCGTAGGTGATAAAGTATCTGAAGGAACTGCCCTTTTTGTTGCGACAAGTGTCGAGGCTTAGGCGGCAATTTCTCAAGTATAACGCAAGGAATTACTAAATTTGCTATTGATGTAAGCAAAATCAATCTTTTCTTAGCGTAATAAATTCGAAAGTAGGGTGTTTTATAGCCAGGTTATTTAGAAATGCAAAATCAGTTCTGTGAATTGTGCTAAGGTGCTAGACATAAAAATCACCTTTGGAATGATTAACTGCGTTAATCGCCTAATGGTGAATTTTAAAGGCAAGCTATTAGCGTCTCTAATAGTTAATATGCCAAATGTTTGGAGCTCTTTAGCATTTAAGCTTATGCCTGCCAAAGCATTAGTGATATAATTTTGGTATAAGCGATACTTTCTTTCTATAGGAAAAAACATGTCGGAATTAAAAAAGTTTTTACTGCCTGATATTGGTATGGATGAAGTTGAAATAACTGAAGTTTATTGTTCAGTGGGGGATAGTATCGAATGCGAACAAGATATTTTAAGTGTTGAAGGTGATAAAGCTTCAATGGATGTTCCTTCGTCTGTTAAAGGTGTTGTAAAAGAAGTTAATGTTGTAATGGGTGATAAAATATCCGAGGGCGACTTGATCTTCATGTATACACCAGTAGCGGATGCGAATGTTACAAGCAAAAAAGTAATAGACGTTAAAGCAGTGAAAGTCTCTGTAGCTAGATCAGTGAAAAAAATAACTGCAGTTGCTCCTGCAACACAAAAATCAGTGGAAAAAATAACTGCAGTTGCTCCTGCAACACAAGAGATTTGTGTGCCTGATATTGGCGGAGATGAAGTTGAAGTCACCGACATTATGTTGGCTGTTGGCGATTTCTTTGAAGCAGAGCAAGATATGCTTGGCGTTGAAGGAGACAAAGCTTCTATGGAAATACCAGCACCTTTTGCTGGTACTGTTGTTGAAGTAAAAGTGGCCGTAGGTGATAAAGTCTCGGAAGGGACTGTCCTTTTCATTGCTACAAGTGTTGCCGCTACTGCGCCAATTTCTAAGTCCGCACCTGACGTGGCGGTTACAAACAAGCCAGCACCAGAGGTGGCAGTTCCAAACGCGCCAGCAGCGAAAGTGCCGGTTAGCAATACGCCAGTAGTGGCTGATCATACTTCTGATAGATCACAAAGCAATGGAGGAGCTATTTACGCTTCACCGTCTGTGCGCCGTTTATCCCGTGAATTTGGCGTTGATTTAAGACAAGTTGAGGGTACTGGACGAAAAAATAGGATTGTAAAAGAAGATGTAAAAGCATTTGTTAAATATGAATTATCCCGTGCTAAAGGCAATGGAGCAAATATTGGTGGCGGTACTGGGATGGACGTGATGCCTTACCCTGAAATTGATTATGCTAAATTTGGTGAAATTGAAATTAAACCACTCTCACGCATCCAAAAGATCTCAGGGCCAACACTGCACAGAAACTGGGTAACCATTCCACATGTGACGCAATTTGATGAAGCTGATATCACAGATTTAGAAGCTTTTCGTAAAGACCAGAACGCTATTGCAGTGAAACAAGATTTAGGACTTAAAATTAGTCCGCTTGTATTTATGATGAAAGCAGTCGCTAAAGCGCTACAAGATTTCCCCAATTTTAACGCATCTTTATCATCAGATGGTGAAAGCATAATTTTTAAAAAATATATCAATGTCGGTATTGCAGTTGATACACCAAATGGACTGGTTGTGCCTGTTATTAAAAATGTTATTAGTAGAGGGATTTATGATCTTTCTCGAGAACTCGGTGAAATCTCCAAAAAAGCCCGCGCTGGTAAGTTAACTCAAAGAGATATGCAAGGTGGAAGTATGACAATATCTAGTCTTGGTGGAATTGGTGGTACACAGTTTTCACCGATTGTTAATGCCCCTGAAGTTGCTATTTTAGGTGTGTCTAAATCAGCAATTAAACCTGTATGGGACGGAAAACAATTTTCGCCTCGCTTAATGGTGCCCCTTGCGCTTTCTTATGACCACCGCGTTGTTGATGGTGCTGATGGTGCGCGCTTTATTACCGCTATCAATCACTATTTATCTGATTTACGCACACTAATTTTATAAGAATGTTACCAGATTGGTCTTTGCCGATCTTTTTTTGTATTTGCAAATAATTAAATAAAATGATGTTTAATAAAAGATCATTTATAAGAGGTTAAAATGAGTAAAGAAATCAAAGCACAAGTTGTTGTATTAGGTGCAGGTCCTGCTGGTTACTCTGCTGCATTTCGCGCCGCAGATTTAGGCCTTGAAGTAGTTATCATTGAAAAATTTAGCACGCTAGGTGGTGTTTGCTTGAATGTTGGCTGTATACCATCGAAAGCACTTTTACATATAGCAAAAGTAATTGAAGAGGCAAACTCTATTTCTGCTCATGGGATAGTGTTTGCTAAACCAAAAATAGATCTTTCTAAAGTACGTCTTTGGAAAGAAAAAGTGGTGAGCCAATTAACGAGCGGTCTTCAAGGCATGGCTAAAATGCGTAAAGTGACTGTCATTAATGGTTTCGGTCGATTTACGGGGGCAAATAAAATCGTCGTAACAGGTGAAAAAGAAACAACCACGATTACATTTGATAATGCAATTATTGCCGCAGGATCTCGTCCAGTCACATTACCTTTTATTCCACATGATGATCCTCGCGTTTGGGATTCAACAGATGCACTACAGCTTAAAAGCCTGCCTAAACGTCTGCTTGTTTTGGGGGGAGGAATTATTGGTCTTGAAATGGGGACGGTATATCAATCTTTTGGCAGCGAAGTTGATGTTGTGGAATTTGCAGATCAACTTGTGCCTGCCGCAGACAAAGACATCGTACAACTTTACTCTCGTAAGGTTAAAAAGAAATTCAACATCATGTTGTCAACAAAAGTAACCGCTGTTGAAGCAAAAAAAGATGCGCTTTATGTTTCATTTGAAGGTAAAGCGGCTCCAAAAAAACCAAAAGCTTACGATGCTGTCTTAGTTGCTGTTGGACGTGTTCCAAATGGTCTTTTATTTGACGCTGAAAAAGCTGGTATTACAGTAACAGATCAAGGCTTTATCGAAGTTGATAAACAAATGAAAACTAATGTCCCACATATCCACGCGGTTGGTGATATCGTTGGGCAGCCAATGCTTGCACATAAAGGTGTGCATGAAGGCCATGTTGCAGCGGAAGTTATCTCAGGGAAAAAACATTATTTTGATCCTAAAACAATACCTGCAATTGCTTACACCGATCCAGAAATGGCATGGGCGGGTTTAACAGAAAAAGAAGCAAAAGAGCAAGGCATAAACTATGAAAAATCAGTATTCCCGTGGGCGGCTTCAGGTCGTGCAATAGCATCTGATTGCTCTGATGGTTTAACAAAGCTGCTTTTTGATAAAAACACAGATCGTATCATCGGTGGTGCTGTTATTGGTACAAATGCGGGCGAATTGTTAGGAGAAATTGGCCTAGCCATTGAAATGGGCTGTGATGCAGAAGATCTAGCATTAACAGTTCATGCCCATCCAACATTATACGAGACAATTGGTCTAGCGGCAGAAGTTTACGAAGGTTCAATTACAGATATGCCAAATGCTAAAGCTATCAAACGCAAATAATTGCTGATAACTATTTATTATTGCATCTCTTGTCGCAGAAAAAGTAGTGAATAATATGTTCCATTGACTACTTTTTAAGCTAACTAAAAGCTATGCGCTGGTGAATTGAATATAGGTGTTATTTTTATATTAGCCAGTGCTGGTCTTACTGCAGGGCAAGATCACGAATATAAACCTGTATTATTGCTTCCCAATATGATCAAATAGGCTCCTTAATAAATAGGAACCCCCATGTTATCAGCATTTAACGAACATTTTTCTTCAATCCCAGACCTTCACCAACAGTCTAAAGTTGAGCATAAGCTGCATGATATTTTATTAACTCTCATTGTTGGCGTTATCTGTGGCGCTGATGGTTGGGAAGCCATAGAAGAAGTTGCTTACAATAGAAGAAAACTACTAGATAAATACGGTTCATTTGAAAATGGGATCCCTGTTCATGACACTATTGCCCGGGTTATTTCAACAATCGCTCCTGAGCGTCTACAACACTGCTTTATCAGTTGGATGCAAGCTGCGCACATTGCTACACAAGGTCAAGTGATAGCAATTGATGGCAAAACAGTTAGAGGTTCATTTGATAAGAAATCGAAGAAAAATGCTATTCACATGGTAAGCGCATTTGCAGTAAATAATGGTGTTGTTTTAGGACAAATAAAAACAGAAGAAAAATCAAACGAGATCACCGCCATCCCTCAACTACTTGATTTACTAGACATTGAAGGAAGCATTGTGACAATTGATGCCATGGGATGCCAAAAGAAAATTGCAGAAAAAATAAAATCTAAAGGAGCTGATTATGTACTTGCGGTGAAAGGCAATCAGGGTCATTTGCATCAATCTATTAAAGACTTTTTTGCAATCTGCCAAGAAGACAAGTTTCATAATGTGGCTCATCAATTTCATGAAGAAGTTGATGCTGGTCATGGGCGAATAGAGTCAAGAAGGTACTGGATAAGTGAAGATTTAAGCAGTATTAAAGATTTAACATCACAATGGGATGGTTTAATTAGCGTTGGCATGGCTGAATCTGAGCGTCATATCAATGGAAAAATGAGTAGAGAGGTGCGTTATTTTATTTGTTCAATCAAAGAAGATGCTAAAATATTTGCTCAGGCTGTTAGAAAGCACTGGAGTATAGAAAATCAGTTGCACTGGGTACTAGATGTTAGTTTCAATGAAGATTTAAGCAGGATCAGGCGACGTAATGCTTCAGAAAATATGTCTGTATTGAGGCATTTGGTGCTTAATCTGTTGCGGCAAGAAACAAGTAGTAAAAAAGGATTAAAAGCTAAACGCTTTAAAGCTGCACTAGATACAACTTACACGGAAAAAATTCTAAAGCTCATTTTTTAAACACTCGTAATCTTACCCTGGGTCTTACTGGCTTTGAGAGTCCTGCAGCAGAATATCAACAGTTACCTGTGATATATCCCCGTTATGAGAGATGTTTTTTTCTCGAAACTTTTTTCACAAGCTTATCTTTTTTATGATTACATTGACCATCAATTGGTTTGCCATAAAGAAATAAGCTGTGGTTTGATAAAGAGATGCCATAGTGCTCAGCGACTAGTTTTTGTTGTGCTTCGATAAGCTCATCATTAAACTCGATCACTTCACCGCATTTTAAGCAAATAAGGTGGTCATGATGCTCTTTGTTGGCTAATTCAAAAACTGATCTACCTGCCTCAAATTGGTGTCGAGTGACAATGCCAGCATCGTCAAATTGGTTTAATACGCGATAAATGGTTGCCAAACCAATGTCGCTTTTTTGCGTTAATAATTTATTATAAATATCTTCAGCACTTGCATGTTGGAGGCTAGGTGCTTTGAGTAATTTTAATATTTTTAAGCGGGGGGAGGTTATTTTTAAACCCGCCTTTTTTAATGCTTGATTTTCTATGGAATCACTTTGATCAATCATAATCACGTCAACTTATCTATATTATGCTAATTCAGCAAGACACATTTCGTCATGGATTTGTTTTGCCCATGTTTGCACGCGTGCTGCAGTTAATTCTGGTTGACGATCTTCATCAATACCTAAGCCAATGAAGGTATTTTCATCAATCAGTGCCTTTGAGTCTTCAAAATAATACCCCTCTGTTGATGTGTGTCCAACAATAATGCCCCCTTTACGTTCAACAATAGAGCCTAAGAAGCCCATTGCATCAAGGAAGTATTCGGCGTAATCTTCTTGGTCGCCACAACCGAAAATAGCGACTAATCTGTCTGTGAAATCAATTTCTTCTAACTCTGGGAAAAAATCATCCCAATCACATTGTGATTCACCATAGTACCAAGTTGGAATACCAAAAAGTAACAAGCTAAATTCTGCAATATCTTCTTTTGTTGATTTTGCAATATCTTTAACTTCAACAAGCTGTTTACCTAATTCTTTTTGCAGCATTTTAGCAATAGCTTCTGTATTACCTGTATCACTGCCAAAGAAAATACCGACGCTCGACATATTAATACCTTTTATGTGGTTGATTTGTGTGTGGAGAATAGGAACAATGAACTCTGCACACATGATATTTTGTTTTTTTTAAAAGCTAATTATACGCTAAGGGCAAGGCCATTTGCACTTATTGCATGGGTTGATTTCTATTAAAGAATAACTATTTAAGAATTTTATGCCTCGCGCTTGTGGATAATTTGCCTTACTGATAGTGCATTTTGAGGTAGCATGGGTATAAGTTTCTGTTGCTATTTACCTTCTCAGCTTATATTTAAGAATGTTTTTTCATCTTTATTAGTATTGTCGTGAAGATATCGTTTTATTTTTAATGCGTTGAATTCCAAATAATTTCAAAGAGCCCTTTGAAAATGAAACCGACACATCCGAATAGTAATACAGCCCAGACAATATATCGACCAAACTTAGGAACGTCACTGCGTTTTAATATCTCTTGAATAGAAATACCCATTAACAAAAATAGCACTGTATAAAAGCCATATAAGCCAATCGTTTCTATTTGCTCGGTGTATTGTTGTAACATAGGGATATTAAACCTGCTCTATTTTTAAAGAGAATATAACCCAATTTAATTTTCTATTATCATACTATACCCATGTTACCTCAAAATGAAAAGTAGTAAGGTAATTTCATTTCATATTTAGGCACAATTTTGTTTGCTGACGTTGAATTTTACGTTATCATGGCTATATATTGGAGATGTTTTATTGTGTCGTTAGCTCGAAAACTAATGCACGACATAATATAAATTTTTAGGATTAAAATAAATCATTTAATGAAGGATCCTTATCAAATATTGTCATGGCGTTGTTGTTTTCTGAGGTGTTTAACAAAATTTTGTAATATTCTTAGGGCAATGGACAATGGATCAACTAGATACAACAATTATGGAGTATAAAATGCTAGCAGAAACAATGATAGAAAAACTAAATGAGCAGATTAACTTGGAGTTTTATTCTGCTAATTTATATTTGCAGATGAGCGCGTGGTGTGACGATAACGGATTTGAAGGTGCAGCGCTTTTGTTACGTGATCATTCGGCAGAAGAGATGACTCATATGCACCGTCTGTTTACTTATGTTAGTGAAACAGGTGGAATGCCGCTACTAGGGACGATTGAAGCGCCACCACATGGTTATAAATCACTTAAAAAAATATTTACCGCAACATATGAACATGAGTGTTTAATCACTAAAGCGATTAATCAGCTAACGCATGTAGCTTTTAGTACTCACGATTATTCAACGTTTAACTTCTTGCAGTGGTATGTCGCTGAACAACACGAAGAAGAAAAACTCTTTAAAAGTATTTTAGATAAAATAAAACTGGTTGGAGAAGATGGTAAAGCGCTGTTCTGGGTAGATAAAGATCTCGCTTGCATTGCCAAAAATGGCTCTACCTCGATCATGGATAATCCCGAGTAAGCGTTTTGGTCAACAAGTTTTTTGGTCGCTTGCACAACGCCTGTTTAGACGAGCGCTTTTTTGAGTTCACTGATAATTGTTGCTTGTTGTATCGATGTGAGCTGTGTATGAAGCGGAATACTCATAGCTTTTGAATAATATTGTTCGGCAATGGGATAATCCCCTTTTTTAAATCCCATGGATTGATAATAGGGATGCAAGTGTATTGGTATATAATGCAAATTTACACCTATTCCAGCTTCTCTTAATTGCTGAAAAACGTGCTGATGTGTGTTATTTATTTTATTGAGCTTTAGCTTAATGATATAAAGATGCCAAGGTGACGTTGTCGATTCTAGCTGTTTAGGTAAAATAAGGGGGAGTTGATTGAGCTGTTGATCATAGTTGTGAGCCAGCGCTTTTCGCTGACGGCAGAATGCATCTAAACGCTTAAGCTGACTTACGCCCAGTGCGGCATGCAGGTCACTCATTCTGTAATTAAAGCCCAATTCTAGTTGCTGGTAGTACCAATCGCCATGGGTTTTTCCAGTCATTAAGGATTCATTTCTGGTAATACCCTGATTGCGCAGTAATTGCATTTTTTGAGCGAGTTTCATACTATTTGTCGTTGCTATTCCACCTTCTGCTGTTGTTATAACCTTAACGGGGTGGAAGCTAAATACGGTAATATCACTGTATAAACAATTGCCTATTGGCTGATCTTGATATTTTCCTCCCATGGCATGGGCGGCATCTTCAATGATATTAAAACCATATTCAAGGCTTAGATGATGGATCTTGTGCATGTCGCAAGATTGACCAGCCAAATGCACTGGGATGACTATTTTAGGCAATTTATTTTGTTGTTTGGCTTGTTGTAGTTTTTTTTCTAAGGCAATGTGACACAGGTTATAAGTTTCTGGATCAATATCAACAAAATTAATACTTGCGCCACAATGCAACGCACAATTAGCTGAGGCAACAAAGCTTATTGGGCTTGTCCAGACGATATCTCCTTTGCCAACATCTAATGCCAAACAGGCGAGATGGAGCGCTGATGTGGCTGAATTAACAGCAACGGCATATTGACTTTGCGTAATTTGCTGAACGGCTTGCTCAAACAAAGGAACTTGTGGGCCTTGTGTTAGGTAGTCAGATTGCAATACCTGCATAACCGTATCTATATCTTGCTGATTTATATTCTGTTTTCCGTAAGGGATCATTTTTTTAGCTCATTAAATGTAATAATTGTTCTTTTGTTAAAAAGTGTTCATTTGTTTTTTTAGTTGTATTTATCATTAAGCTTAGTGAAGGGTATATTATATAGGTTTTAAATATTATATTATTAATAGGGAACTCATTACTACAATTAAAAAAAATCCATGGTGGCTGCAATATTGAAGTGATTTTGTTATTTGTAAGTGTGATACGAGTCATTGAGAGGTCACATTACATCCTGTGATTTTTAGCTTTGACTCATGGAGATTATTTTTATATTTAATGTGGCAGCCATTGCTTGGCATGAATAGTGTCATCAACCTAGCTAACCAGAACTCATGTGAGTTATAACGTAGCGAGTGCAATACATATTCATAATTTGTTGTCTTTTAAATTGTTTGAGTGAGTTGCGTGATAGAAGGATCATTCTTTTTATTTTCTAGCGTATTTATTTATAAGCTTTCATTTTACTTTTATTACGTTGCTGCAATAAAGACTTTTCTTTTAATTGCTGCAAATAAATGTCAGCTTGTGAGCAAAGTAGACCTACTTTTTTTTCAAGTCGTTTAAGATCCTCTATTATGGCCGTTAAAACATCTGGGCTATTTTTTTTAAGGAGCGTACTGATTTGATCGGAAAAAAACATTTGTCGTTGATAAAATTTATCAACCTGTTTATTTTTAAGCAATGTTGTGAGTTCACGTTCAAGTGTAAATAATTGTCGTAGTTGAGTATTAATATCCATTATGTTCTAACTAGCTGTATTGTTTACGGACATCGTGTGGGATAGCATCCCAACCCGATTTTATTTCTATAATGAGTGTAGCTACTTCATCAAGTAATGAATTATCATTTTTTAAATTGGCTTTGTTGACTTGTGAAACCATATAGCCGTACAAATCATAAAGATTTTGCGAAATTTCTCCGCCATCTTTCATATCTAAACTCATTTGTAGTTCACCAATTAGCCCGATAACTTTACTAAGCATATTGTTTTTAGTTTCAATTTCTTTTCTATCTATCGCACCTTTCGCTCCAGCTAAGTTGCCAAGTATATGTTGGAGTACAAGAGAAATAAGCGTGTGTGGATCAGCATGCTCAAGATGAGCCATATTACTATTTTGATATTGCTTGAGTGATGAACGCATAACATATTCCTAATATTGAATTATGATTATTAGATCTTGCAATAAATAGACCAGTTACTTTTATCTAGTGTAGAACAGTTTTTAAATAATGTTATTTTAATGTAAAATCAAGCATATTCTCATATGACCTTAAGATGTAAAGTCAGTAAAGTAAATTTTGCTGAGATCCTCGTTATAAAATTTACCTTTTGAAGATTAACCAAGTTAATAATCTAGGATCAATTAAAATAAAGACTTTAATCGGAAAGAGCCGATTAGGCTCAAGTATATTTTGTCACCTCATTGTCGCCTCAATGAGATCTATCAATGTTTGTAGAAATTGATCCTCATGCAATTGATATCAATCTTATTTTGCATTACCTTCCAGTTTTTGTTCGCGTAATTTAATAAAATAAAGCAATCAGTTAAATTATTTGTAAGCTTTCGATAGCTTTACTTGTTATCTCTTTAAAGTCATTCTATAGGTATGTTATTTCAATGTAAAAAATAAGCAAGGCAAATTGGTCGCGAATGTGAGGCATAAAATTAAAGTGCGTAAATGAAAAAATTATCATTGCAAAAAGCAGAGCAATTAATATGAATTAGTTGGTTTTCAATATTGACAAAAAATCAGCTCTTTTGGCTGGTAGTTTTTTATTTCCATCTATCCGATCAGCTAGTTTTATGGATTTTTTTATATTTTTGCTCATAAAGTCACATATTTTTTTTCAATGGATCTAGCATAATAGGCTCACCATTAATAACACTGGTTGCCATGTCAAATAAGGAGTTAGCAATACGCGTGTCTAAAATACTTGAATCGGGTGTCAATAAATCAGATAATAGTGTCAGTGTATTGTCTCTTGGTAAATTTTCAATTTGTGCTAAAATGAAATCATACTATTTTTCAAGCACTTACTAAAGATTTATGTTCAGATATACCTGACAACGAAATTTGAGGTAACTTGGCGTTATTCGGAAGTACATTAAGGTGCTAACTTCTTTAAAACGTTGATATTTTCAATAAGGATCTTGACAATATATTGTGAAGTGAGATAAATATGAATTGTCGTCTAATAGTTAAAGCCAATTTTTTGACTATTCATAGTGTAATTTTTTAAATGCGTTATATATCAATTTATTAGATACGATTAATTATAAATGAATTAATCAAAATGTTTGCTATGTTATAAATAATCGTATTAATCAGGATAAATATGGAAATAAAATCACCTGTCTATTTAGTTAAATGTGATCAACAGCAGCAAAATGAGCTAAAAACTATTTTTCATTTTATTGGAGAAAGGATTTTAGTGGTGGATTTTGATGATTTATATAATCAAGTGACAAAAGAGGCGCCTTCTTTTATTATTTTAGGCGTAGCTGGCGCTGATGAGGTATTATCTAATTATCCGCAGACACCTTTTCTTACCTTATTTCAGTTTAGCAACTTAGCATTTGAAAATCATATTGGTCATTTAGAGTTGCCAATAAAACATACAAAATTAATGGAGTTGTTATACCAATGCCAGTCGTATCGTCACTCTACAGGTAAATCAAAAAAATCAAGTGCATACCTTAGTGCCATGCTTGTCGGTCAAGGGGAGAAAATTCAGAAAATCCGTTATTTAGTCGAGCAAGTTGCAACGACTAATGCAAACGTAATTATACTAGGAGAGTCTGGCACAGGCAAAGAAGTGGTTGCCCGCGCGATACATAATTTATCTGAACGTAAGAAGGGGCCTTTTGTGCCGATTAATTGTGGTGCAATACCTGCTGAATTGCTTGAAAGTGAGTTGTTTGGGCATGAAAAAGGTGCATTTACTGGTGCATTTACAGGGCGAAAAGGACGTTTTGAATTAGCCTTTGCTGGCACGATATTTTTGGATGAAATTGGTGATATGCCGCTGCCTATGCAAGTGAAGTTATTACGAGTTTTACAAGAACGTTCTTTTGAGCGAGTGGGTGGCACTAAAACTATTAAAGCAGATGTTCGCATTATTGCTGCCACTCATAGAGATCTTCAAAAATTAATTAAAGAGGGTACCTTTAGAGAAGATCTTTTTTATCGTTTAAATGTATTTCCAATTGAAAAACCCGCGCTGCGAGATAGAACAGAGGATATCCCATTATTGGTACAAGAATTATTATTGAGATTAGAAAAAGATCACCATGTTTCATTACGTTTTACCCAGCGATCTTTAGATTCTCTAATGCAACATACATGGGAAGGTAATATCCGAGAATTATCTAATTTATTGGAAAGACTATTGATTTTATATCCTAATAAAATAGTTGATTTGGCTGATTTACCTATTCAATATCGTTATTTTGATGGGCAACGCGAAGAGACTGTGCCGATTGAATTGAATGCTGAGCAAGAAGCCATTGCAGAGCGTGAAGCGTTAAATGACATGTTTGTTGATGGGGATGTTCTCTTAAATGAAAAAGTTAGTGAGCCAAGCGCATTTGTAGGTAGTTTACCTGAAGATGGGATTGATCTTAAAGATAAACTTGCTGAATTTGAAATAGATATGATTCGTCAAGCACTTGACTCTCAAGAGGGGGTTGTTTCTCATGCTGCTAAATTGTTATCAATGCAGCGTACAACGCTTGTTGAAAAAATGAAAAAATATGGGTTAAATAAATAGCAATTTTTTTTATTTTTAGTTTTAGCTCAACAGGTTAGTATAAATTTCTTACTGCGGATTTTGATGTAGCTTGGTAATAGTAGCAAATGAATATGCACGACAAGATTTCTTGATTAAAGCTAAAAAGCATCATTTTCAAATTGAAAGTTAAAATAAAGTATCTATTTCATGGTTATTTTCTGTTTGTGTACATAATATTGAGTAAAAACGCGGATTAATACGAATGGGTTAGTTAGCGAACAATAAAGCTTCTTTTGTTACGGGTATGACAACACTTTTTTCTTGGATTTTGTGAAATTAAAAGTAATGATAAGTATGTCATTTTTAGGCAATATAGTTCGTAACGCATTGTAATATAAATAAAATATTCATTGGCGTGATTTTTGCTTATATGTTTACTATGTTTAACAATAGTAGGCAGATGTGATGAATAATTTAAATAATGAGTGTACTACACTGGCAACAGAATCTTTTCAGGGAGAACTTGATCAATTACGTGCACAGGCAAGCTATCTGGAGCAACTATATAATGAATTACCTTCTGGATTAATTGTTATTGATGGTAATGGTTGTATCATACAAGCGAATCGCGTGGCATCGACTTTATTGGATGAGCCACTTGAAGGTATTCTTTGGAATGACATTATAAAACGTTCATTTTCGCCAAAAAATGATGATGGTCATGAAATATCGCTAAAAAATTCCCGTAAAATTCAATTATCAATTTCTTCACTTAATGGCCAACCAGGGCAGCTTATTTTACTCACTGATTTGACCGCTACCCGTGAATTACAAGATCATGTTGCGAAATTACAACGTTTGTCATCGCTTGGGAAAATGGTTGCTTCATTAGCTCATCAAATAAGAACACCGCTCTCTGCTGCAATGTTATATGGCGCTAACCTTGCCAATAAAACCTTGAATAAATCTTCTCGGCATCGTTTTCAAGGTAAATTAATGAATCGTTTGACTGATCTTGAGACACAAGTGAATGATATGCTTCTGTTTGCGCGTAGTGGCGATCAAAAAATTATTGAAGAAGTGTCTATCGTGTCATTATTTGAAGATGTGCACAATGCAAGTGAAAGTATAATTTCACAAGTAGATGGGCATCTTACTTGTCTCTTACCCGATCCAGATCTGCATATTATAGCTAATAAAAGTGCACTTTCTAGTGCAATTACCAATCTTATTTCAAATGCCACTGAAGCAACAGGAAAAGGGACAAAATTATATATTAGAGCGATTAGAAGAACTGATGAACTAGTTGAAATTTCAGTGATGGATAATGGGCCAGGTATTAAAAAAGAAGATATTTCTAAAGTTATGGAAGCTTTTTATACTACCAAATCGCATGGCACAGGGCTTGGATTGGCAGTTGTTCAATCTATTATTAAATCCCATAATGGCAGTGTTGAAATAAAATCAGAATTTGGTAAAGGTAGTTGCTTTACCCTTATATTACCATTACACAGAGTGAGTGAGTTACAACATAAAGTTGAAATTAATCAAGTAATAGGAGCGTAACATGGCACAAGGTCAATTATTAATTGTTGAAGATGATGCAGGGCTTCGTGAAGCATTAGTAGATACTTTGGTACTTGCAGGTTATAAATGCAATGAAGTTGACAGCGCAGAAGCTGCACTATTGTTATTAAATAAACAATCATTTGATTTGGTTATCAGTGATATTCAAATGGGCGGAATGTCTGGTTTATCATTATTGAAAAGCATAAAAGCAAAATTTCCGCTATTGCCAGTATTGTTAATGACAGCCTATGCCAAAATAGATGATGCGGTGAGTGCTATTCGTGATGGCGCAATTGATTATTTAGCTAAACCGTTTTCTCCTGAAGTGTTATTAAGCCAGGTCAGTCGCTATGCTCCTGTGAATAAAGTTGAATCATGTACACCTATTTTTGGAGATGCTTCAACTGGGGCATTATTAAAAATGGCAGAGAAAGTAGCTATGAGTGATGCGTCGGTGATAATTTCAGGGCCAAGCGGTAGCGGAAAAGAAGTGTTATCACGTTATATACACGATAAATCAAAACGTTGCGATGAAAAATTTGTTGCAATCAACTGTGGTGCAATTCCCGATACCATGCTTGAATCAACACTGTTTGGTTATGAAAAAGGCGCTTTTACGGGCGCTATCCAAGCGTGTCCTGGTAAATTTGAGCAAGCGCAAAATGGTACTATTTTACTTGATGAAATAACAGAATTGCCGTTAGAATTGCAAGTCAAGCTGTTGCGTGTATTACAGGAGCGAGAAGTTGAACGATTAGGTTCACGCAAAACGATTAAGTTAAATATTCGTGTGATAGCAACTAGTAACCGAGATATAAAAAAATCGGTTGAAGCTGGCGAATTTCGTGAAGATCTTTATTATCGATTAAATGTTTTCCCATTGACTTGGTTGCCTTTAAATGAGCGCAAAGACGATATTATTCCCCTTACTTGCCATCTAATAAAAGCGCATGCATTACAGGGATCTAAAACAATTCAAACGTTATCAAAAGACGCTAAGAATTTGCTGAGAGATTATGCGTGGCCAGGAAATGTACGAGAGTTAGATAATGTAATACAACGTGCGCTTATTTTATCAAATAGTGATCAAATAGAGGTCAATGACATTATTTTAGAAGATGTTGATATTCACAGTCTCGCTAATTTAGAAGGCAATTCATTTGAAAGTGTTTTAGAGACAGACGTTACAAACAGTGAACAAGGCCATAATGATGAAGTCACTGCGGTATCGAAAAAAATCTACAATGAAAATGGGTTGAAAGTGCAAGAGCAACAAACTATTTTAGATGCACTTAATGTTTGTAAAGGTAAGCGAAAAGACGTTGCAGAGCTACTCAAAATAAGCCCTCGTACACTGCGTTATAAAATCGCAAAAATGAAAGATCAGGGGGTTGTGTTACCGAGTTGAGTCGTAGGATCCTTTCAAAATACTTTATCAGACACAAGTTCTAACATAAAGTCAAGGCGCTGCATTGATAATGGCTAGCTAGTATCGAATGTTATAACGCGCAATTGCCATCTTTTCATGAACAAACAGGTAAACACCACGCAGGACATACGCTGGGCAACAATCTTGGTTGTTTTTTATGAGATTAACTTCGTATGCTTCTATACCCATGCTACCCAGAAATGCAATATCAGATCCGCAAATTGGCAGCTACACCTGCCTATAATTTGCTTTCTTCACGTGCTATTTTTTGGATCTTGAATGATAATTGCGAGTGTTAATGACTAAAAATACGGCAATAATTGCCTTAAATTGATTTATTTTTCTCGATAATATTGATTGATAATTTAATTTCCTCCTAAATGTGTTTAAATAAGTGGCAATAAATATGTAAATAATTGCCACTTTTCCTCATTATTTCTCATCTTCCCTGATGATAATAGATAATATTTTATTTAACAATTCGATTTTCAATAAAAAAACTTTATTTTAAAATCAATATAACTGATTGATTTTAATTGTTAATTTTCGCTCGGTTAACTTTTTGACACATTAAACAAACAATTTGGCACAAAATTCGCAAGATATATTCCGAGAGTAAAAATTAATGGCAAATTATTAATATTTGCCACTTACTCAGTAAATGAGCTGACAATAACAAAGGAGTATATTATGCCGCAAATGATAAATACAAACATAATGTCGTTGAATGCACAACGACAATTGAATAAAAGTCAATTAATTCAAAATGAGGCGATGGAGCGCCTTTCTTCTGGCCTTCGTATTAATAGTGCAAAAGATGATGCCGCAGGTCTTGCTATTTCAACTGGCATGCAATCTCAAATAAAAGGGATTAATCAAGCAGTAAGAAATTCAAATGATGGCATTTCAATGGCGCAAACTGCTGAAGGATCTATGGATGAAATGACAAATATTTTACAGCGTATGCGTGAACTGGCTGTGCAAGCAGCAAATGATACTAATTCAAGTGCGAATAAAGCCTCTATCCAAAAAGAGGTTGATCAGTTGTATTCAGAGCTTGACAGAATTGCTGAAACCACAGAATTTAATGGACAAAAATTACTTGACGGTTCAAATACTACAACCACTCTACAAATTGGCGCAAACTCTGGTGAAAGCCTGACTTTTACAATTGCTGCTGTTACTACAGCGGATTTAGGGCTAAATGGTGGCGTCAATAAAAGTGATTTAAACAGTGGTCGCGTAACTGATGTTGGTGTTGATGCTAAGAAAATATCAATCAATGGGATAGGTATTTCGAAAGTTGAGAGCACTCCAGGTGGTGCGGCTGCAAATATGGCAAAAGTTATCAACCTAGAAACAGCAAAAACAGGTGTACTTGCCAGCGCATATAATGTCGTTGAAGGACTTTCTGTTGATACGACTACAGGATTATCTGTCTCAGGCATTACTTCTGGATTAGAAATTAAAATTGGTGGCGATCTCACTGTTACTTTAGGTGCAACATCATCAATGGCTAATTTGGCCGAAACAATTAACAGAGATGTTGCAGGATTAAGCGCCACTGTTGGTCAGCAAGGTAATCTTATTCTAAATAATGACACAGGTATGGCAATTGTTGTTGGCGGAAATGTGGAAAATTCAGGTTTAGAAGCTGCAACTTTTGAAGGTTATTTAGGATTAAAAAGTTTAAATAATGAACCAATAACTGTTAATTCTGGCGTAGAAGGTACTGCAGGATCTCCAGTAGATACGCTTAAATTTGGATTTTTAATTTCCAATGATACTGCTGTGACAGGACAAGCGACAACGGCGGGCGCAATATCAGCTGCTGATAAAATTACTATTAATGGTGTTGAGTTAGTTGCAACAGCTGCTACAACAGTCGCCGCTAAGATTATTGCAATTAACAACTTAACTGGTGAAACAGGTGTTACTGCAACAGCATCAGGCACTGATAAATTACTGTTAACTGCTGAAGATGGCGGAGACATTGTTATCGCAAGTGGTGCAAATACGGTAGCAGATAGAAAAACAGCTCTTGATAAATTGGGCATGAATGAAGTTGGTGGAACCTCTGTAACAGAGCTTGATTTGACTGTTTCAACTAGTAAGCGTGCAATAGAAGGTCTAGATAGAATTGATGCGGCACTGGAAAAGATATCTTCATCTCGTGCAACGTTAGGTGCAATACAAAACAGGTTATCATCAACCATTTCAAACCTTGAGAATGTATCGCAAAACTTATCAGCCTCTAACTCGCGTATTCAAGATGCAGATTTTGCTGCAGAAACATCTAAAATGAGTAAAGCGCAGATACTTCAGCAAGCTGGTACCTCAATGTTAGCACAAGCAAATGCCAGCGCACAAAGCGTATTGTCATTGCTACAAGGGTAAATTAATTGATAAAGTAATTTTAGCTAATAATACATTGTTAGTTTAAAATAAATTTTATCAAACTGGGCAAAAATGGGTGAACATTCGTTGGTTTTTACTCTCATACTCTCCTCTGTTTTCACTCATTTTAAGGTAGCTTAGGCTACCTTTTTTTGTTTTTATGCTTAATGAGACTACCAATTACAAGAAGTTTTTTATTAAATGTTAGGTCCCATGAGTTCTGGATAAGCCATACTTGCAAAACCTGTTATTCTTGCAGCTATTTGCGTTAAATTGACTCATAATAGCCAGCTATTGTCTCATCAATTTAGCTTACTTATTTTTTATCTTGAGGTAACATTGGTATACACGTTATCATTTCATAATGCGGATCAGCACTGTAAGCTTTGGGAGCAAATCAAGGGGCAACATGTAGGGAATGGCTCGGCATTGTAGAATGTTGTAACGCCGAGTTGGTTTTTAGATTGTTTTTAAATATTCTTGCATTTGTTTAAAGATGGCAATTAACGACACCTTGGTTAACTCAATGTCATCTGCACTCGGTTTTTTATTTTCTTTACATGATAATTCTATTTTTTTAATGACGGGCACTATGTCTGTTTCACAAATGTTAGAAAGTGCACCAGCTAAAGTATGAGCGGTATGAAATAGATCGGATAATTGGTTTGCATCAAATTGAGATTGAATCTTTTCCTTGATGTCGATGTTATCTTGCAAGTATTGCCCAAAAAGAACACTGATAAACTCTTTGTCGCCATCAAACATTTCTTCTAGCATTTCAATATTAATCATACTTACCCCTTAGCGAGTAAAATTGTCAGATAAATTATTTATTTTCAACAATTTACAATAATATAGGTATTTTTTTTAAAAAACAAATTATTGATCAATAACTGAAAATTTTTTGTTAGTGTGCTGATCTATGCGCCTGCGATGTATTTTTAGGTAAATTGGGTATAGTAATAACCACCGCATCAATTGTTAGCGTTTAATTTAATGCGGTTGTTAGCTATATTTGCGACTTTTATTTTATTTTTTTGTTAGACTTTTGTTGATAATTTATACGCTCAAAGCCTGCCAATGTTGATCGAATATTTCTATCGAGGCCACCAAGATAAACTAATGCTTTTTTATGAATCCTACCACCATTAATCGGATCATTTTTTTGTTTTAAATTTCTACTGTTAACTATTTTAAGGTTGATATTTTTATCTTTGTAACTTATTTTAACCCGCATATAGTAAGATCTGTATTTGAACGAAGCATTAATTACATCTTTGCCTTGTCCGTCATAAAACCAATATTGTTTTTGTGAGCCGTATTCATTAACAGCTGCGTTTAAAATCTGTATTTTTTTAGGTGATAGCTTTGCTGTTGGGGCGTTTGTTAAAGCAAACAAAATTGCATATTCAGTGTCTTGTTTAGATAGCGATTGAGCCACTTTAATTGCTGGAGGACTAATGTTTTCTGTTGTTGTACATGCAACAAGCGTTAACATACTCAATAGTAAGAATATCTTCTTCATTTATATATTTCCTGTGGTTAATGTTTTGGTCTATTCATACCAGATGGCGTAAAATTTTCAATTGTGTTAGCTGGTATTATTTTAATGTAATGAATACAGCACAAGCCAGTTAAATGATTATACCATTTTCATCACGTTTATTAGTAAATGCGCCTAGATCCACAAGTTGATTTCATTCAAAAATTTTTATAATTGGTTGTTCTTCGTGTAATATTTTTAAAAAATAGTGAATCTTCTTATCCTGTAAGATTGATAAATTATTGCCGATAGTTGATATACTCAGATAATAAAGTCAAACGCAGAACTAAGCTACAAAGCTACACAAGTATAAACGTAATTTGTGAGCTAGGGAAGGTAATAAAGTAAAATTATGCAAATAAATTTTGATTTTTATTATTATTTTGCCAACGATTCATTTTATAGTTCGCGGCTTTTTGTTGTTATGATTTTATGTTAAATTTCAGCGCAATTTTAAGTGGCATGCGTAATAACGCAGTACCAGCAACCAGCAACCAATATTAATGTAAAGCGCATTACTTGTGGAGCCCAGTTTAAGCTTATCAGATTCGACTATTATGCTAAAGTCGCAGGCTAATGCAATCGTTAGCCCAGTAGTGCCGTTATTGCATTTTTTACGTCGAGTTTTGGTGCTCCTTTGAGTGTGAGCTTCATTTTGTAGTAGAAGAAAATTATATGATAACTTTTTATTTCATGGGTATAGAATCTATTAAATCATTTCCCATCCTGGCGGGCTCTTAACTGATTCTGCAACATGAGCCACAAAATTGGCCCAGCAGTCGGCAATATAAATTGCCTGCATAGGATCTTCTCTCGCTATATTTTTACTCGCATCTGCACCAAATATAGGCATAAGTTGAGAGCCAGAGCCAGAAAGACAGACATGTCCAGCATCGTAAGTAGATAATATTTTATGCGTCACTTCATGATAGATAATTAATGCTCTTTCATCTATCGTTTTATAAGGTTGCATCATGTGCTCGCCAACCAATAAACGTATTCCTGGGCCACTATTTGGTGGCAGTCCCTTGCCAAGATGTTTTGGTAAGAGTGGATTGGTGGTTTCATTAACAAAATTGCTAGCTCTTATTCCATAGCAAGTTGATAAACCAGGCGCTGGTGTTACTACCGAACTAGGTACAGTATTCTTAGATTTTTGATGGCGCATATCAATAAAGTCGATGATTTGTTTTGGATCACATAACACCTTATGCATTTTATATATGCCATTTTTTATTTTCTGGACTAGCTGAGAATTGTTTGTTCCGAACCATAACTTAAGTTCATCCTCATAACCATCGAAGTCTAGTTTAGCAGCTTGGTAGGTTAGTCTTGAATTTATAACGCATGTTCTTAAAGCATTCCTTAGTGATTCTTTTTCGCTAGGACTAAATCCGGTATGCTTGATATCATCATATATGGGTTGGTGATGTTGCTTTTTCGACTCCTTGGTATTTTTAGCAAGATACTGTCGATTAGTATATCTTTGCCAAGCGGTGAAATTATACATTTGTTTTGCTGCAAATTGGTCAAATAAAATAGTCATCATATTAGGTGGCGCTACATTTATGACTTCCATAGAATTTAATAATGCGTTCATTTCTTTTTGCTCTTTCATTCTCGAAAGAGTGAGTTTTCCAACCTCTTCTTCTATCGTAGGGAGCCTTAGTGGTTCTACTTTAGGTTTTTTCATTTTCATTATATCCTGTTTGTTTAGCTCGATTAATATCAGGGAATATTTTAGAGAGTATGGCTGCAAAAAAAAATATTATCTTCATTTTTGAAGCGTATTAATTGACATTATTATAGTAAAGTATCACTAAAAGTGAATAAGGTTGTATTTGTGGCATTATTGATTCATTAAATGATTTATATTTCCACAATAAGATGTTTCTATAGCGTTCCCAAATAGCATTGGCTAGGAAACTAAATTTTGGCATAAAAAGCCTTAGGCTCCATTATATGCCCATGATACCTCAAGATGATTTAGGATGGGTATATGAGTTAGTTTAAGGCTCAAATAATCATGGTTATTATTTAATGTAATTTGACATTTAGTAAAAATAAATTGTCTGGCATTTATCTTTTAACACACCAACTAGCTCATTTTAATATACCAGCTTTGGTTGTTTTAATACACCAACTACTGGTGTTTTAATCATTTTAGTCATTTTAATCATTTTAATAATTTTAGTGTTGAATATGCGTATTCTTTTTATTAGACTCTTCTCAGTTTTGTAATAGCCAACAGTATTTACGGATATACTTATGATCTAGAAAATTATTTATCAGGTGCTAGTTCTGACATCTTCGCAAGGCACGTATATCGTATCTCTCAATGATTAACGGCGTTAATAATTTGCAAAAAATGCAATACAAGTATTTCATATACTATTGCTATTTATTTTTTGAATGTTGAGCACAGCTATGTTGTTTGGGCTAATACCAAGCAGGCGCGGCTCCTTGTTTAAATTTGCATGGTATACTGTTGCGATAATAACTAGTCGCATTAAAATCTTTATTTTAATGCTTCCAGTAGGTGATTAACTACGTTTATCATCGAGAGGGCAATTTTATGGCGCGGCCTTTCTCATCTATTGAAATAATGATCCAGTGCTTTTTTAATTTTGGGGTGGGGACATCGCTCGGATATTGACTTCCATAACTAATATTGAATATTTCAGGTTTTCCATAGCGATTGAGTGCGGGTCTAAAATGTTAATGCTAAGTGCGTAATCCATTGTATTTGCTATCTTATGTGCGAAAACTGCTTTCGAGAACCAATCACTAACAGCTGTAAGATAAACCATTGCGGCTTTAACTTTTATGTAGGTAATATCTGTGCTCCAAACCTGATTAGCATGAGATATAACAAGCCATCGATGCCTGAAGCTGTATTTTTTATGCTGTTTATTAGGTATTGTCAGTGTCACTTTTTTGACCGCTAAAATAGTTTTTAAACATAACTCCTTTTGATATGTCGCAACGCTATTTAAACAAACGTTAACACTATTTTCAAGCAGTTGTTGATGTACCTTTTTAGCTCCATAAATCGGTATTTTTTCAAACACTTTAGAGATATCCATCTTGATATCTTTCTTTTTATTATTTACTTTTGCAGTGTAATAAAAAGAACTTTGATTCAAGCTCAGTAAGCCTCTGGTTGCGAGACTGGATATCAGCAATTAATTGTTTTTTTATCAGATAAGCCTAAGCTTTGAGCCTTTAGCTTTTTTTTGAGCCATTCTATCAAAGCTGTCATTTTAGTTACAATTTTTGGGGGCGTTTCATTTTTGTCTTGCGCCGCAATAAGTTCTTGCTTGTATTTTTTAACGGCCTTTGCGCGCCAGATTGCAATGACAGTATTATCCAATAATATTTTTTCCAACCCATGAAGGATCAATGGTGTTCTGTTATTCGAACATTACAATGTCAGCTCAAGTTTTTTCATTTTCCAATAACTCTAATACAAGCGGGCTTTTAAATGGAACTGAATATGTTGTTTTTTTTATCATTTTAATGCACTATTTTGGAAATGTTAACTTAAATAGTGATAAAAGTGTTAATTTTATTGTTTAAATTACTTGGGGTATTATACTATACAGATTTTAAAGAATTTAAAATAACGCTGGCACTAGTACATAGTGGGTGTGCTGTATATCGCGCATTTTTAGGCCTAGTAAGTATAAATATACGGATGATGCTTTATATAGTCATGGCATGGAATATAGGGAAAGCCTCGCGAATATAGCAGCTAAAATATTCAATGAATTGAAAGAGCTTAAGATTATGGATCTTACGGAAATTGAGGATCGCATGGAACTTCTGGTAGCTGTCCATAATAAGGAACAAAAGGTCAAGGATAGAAGTGACTACTTTGGGAGGCGATTGAATGAACATAAAGCTGAAATTGTTCCTGAAGTTTCAAATAAAGATAATTATATTGGTAGAGGAAGGGTAAATATTTCTAGGAGTAAGAAGTATGAATGATAGCGCTGATTGGGTATATACATTAGCAAACCTGAAGTTAACGTTTACTAAAAAAACGCCAAAGTCGAGAAGGGTGTAAATCTGCACTATTAACATAAAGATTATTGACAATAAATATTGTTATATAAATATCATTGCATAAAGGAACACAAAATGTTTACTATTTTTTTTGATAGTATAATTCAAGATGAAAAAATTAGATTTGCTCTCTTTGGTAATACAAAAATGATGAAACCCGTTAGGACAAAAGAAATTGCTGATTTCAGCTTCCTTACGCCTCAAAATCCAAATTATGACTTTAGACTACCAGCTTATAGAGAAGATAAGAAATATGGAGCTAATCCTAATGCACCAGTGGAATTTACTGACATCGAGAAAATGAAATTACGCAATGCGGCAAAGCTTGCAATGGACATTGTAGCTGATGGATATCAGGCGATGTGCAATTATCTGCGCTGCAAAAACGATCCAGATAATCATGATGTTCTTTTTTTTGAAAAGCGAGTTAAAGCGTGGTTCGGGTGCAATACTGAGAATTTTATAAGTTGGATAACACCCAAGATGCGTCGAATGCAAGACACATTACAGGATCTGGAAACATTTATTACCTTTGTTAATGCGCGCAACCAACGAATGATTAGCTGTACGCGAAAAAGAAAGAATATAAATATGCCAAATATGGAAGACTATATAGACTTTGTAGATTTTTGTGATTTTAATATAACACCAATACGAGCGGCTCATGCTGCGTATGTAAAGGTGAATTGGCGGTGTGAACCAAGCATAGGAATGGGTATTAAGATTTATATAAATGAGTTATGTAAAAGCGATCACATTGGTGATATTGCGCGGGGGATAATTCATGAATTATCTCATAAAATATTACTGACTGAGGACTATATAAATGATGTGCAACAAATCTACGGAGCCGAGGATTGCAGAAAGCTCAGCTCTAGCGATCCTAAAAAGGCAATTACTATTGCAGACAATTGGGCTTTTTTTTATATGAGCTTTGGGTGTTATCCAGATCAACAAGAATATGCCTATCAAGCTGAATATGAAATCACAGCTAGCGATAAAGGTCGCGTTCCATCTCGGGTATGTAACATAATCAAAAGACCTAAAACATACCAAACATTTGAAGAGCTTGAAGCGGTGGAAGAAATTGCAGCAGGTAATGAGCCTAAAAGAGCTAAAGAACTTCGGGCACTTAAGGCACATATATCGCGCAGGGAATATTTGGACAGCCTGACAGCTGGGGCTTCTTTGATGTGTATAAAAAAGAAAGAGAAAAAGAAAGGCTACCTAGAGCGAAAAGAGCTCTTCGAGCTCAAAGAACGCATGGAATATAAAGAGCGGCTTACGAATATAGAGCCTAAAACATCTAATGAACTTAAAAAGCTTAAAAAACAGGCGGAACACTTGGCACACATGGAAGCTATAGACAGTAGAGCAGGTAGGGAGCGCAGGCAACGCATGGCCCGCTTATCACGCATGGAGCGTCGGTAATATGGGTATATATGCACTATTAACATAAAGACTATTAACATAAAGACTATTAACAGAAGGGAACACAAAATGCATACTATTTTTTTTTGATAGTATAACTCCTCATGAAAAAATTAGATTTGCTCTCTGGGGTAACGCAAAAATGATGCCCCACGTTAAAACCAAAGAAATTGCTGATTTCAGCTTCCTTACGCCTCAACATCCAGATTTTGACTTTAGACTACCAGCTTACAGAGAGGATGCGCAATATAGAGCGGATCCTAATATGCCTGAGGAATTTACCGCTATCGATAAAATGAAACTCGGAAGTGCTCTAACGCTTGCAATGCACATTGTCGCAAATGGATATCAGGCGATGTGCAATTATCTACGCTTCAGGAACGATCCAGACAGTTATCATGTTATTAAATTTAAAAAGCGAGTGAAAGCGTGGTTCGGGTGTGATGATTCGAATTTTATAGCTGCTATAACAGCCAAGATGAGACTAATGCAAGATACATTACAGGATTGGGCAACATTTATTACCTTTGTTAATGCGCGAAACCAACGAATGATTAGCTGTACTCGCCGTTTCAGTAGGATAAATACGCCAAGCATGGGTGAGTATTTGCACTTTTTATATTTTCCTAATTTTAATATAAAAATGATACCATGCAATTTTAGGGCTTATGTACATCAGCCTAAGCACAGTGGCATAAGCATGGGTATATATATTAGCAAACATGAAGTTAACATTTACTAAAAAAACGCCAAACTCGAGGAGGGCGTAAATTTGCACTACTAACATAAATATTATCAATATAAAGGAACATAAAATGCCTACTATTTTTTTTGATAGTATAACTCGACATGAAAAAATTAGATTTGATCTTTTCGGTTCATCATCAACTGCGCGATACGTTAGGATAAAAGAAATTACTAATTTTAGTTCACTTACGCCTCAACACCCAGATTTTGACTTTAGACTACCAGCTTATTTAGAGGCTGGGAAATATGAAGCTAATCCTAATATGCATGAGGAATTTACCGCTATCGATAAAATGAAACTCCGAAGGGCTCTAACGCTTGCAATGCACATTGTCGCAAATGGATACCAGGCGATGTGCAATTATCTACGCTTCAGGAACGATCCAGACAATCATGATGTTATTAAATTTAAAAAGCGAGTGAAAGTGTGGTTCGGCTGCCATACTGAAAATTTTATAAGTGTTGTAACACCCAAGATGCGTCTAATGCAAGACACATTACAGGATCGGGCAACATTTATTACCTTTGTTAATGAGCAAAATCAAAGAAGGATTACTTGTACGGCTCAGGTAACTATGATAGATACTCCAAACACGCCAGTGTATAATCACTATACATATTTTAAAAATTTTAAAATAACATCATTATCACCAGGTGAGAATGCGGCTGCTGTATATACCACAGTCATCCCAACAATCATATCGGGTATGAGGATTTATATCAACCCTGTGCTATTTAAGAATAGCTTTAATTTTATTGTGCAGACGTTAATTCATGAATTATCTCATAAAATATTACTGACTGAGGACTATATAAATGATGTGCAACAAATCTACGGAGCCAAGTTATGCAGAAAGCTCAGCTCTAGCGATCCTAAAAAGGCAATTACTATTGCAGACAATTGGGCTTTTTTTTATATGAGCTTTGGGTGTTATCCAGATCAACAAGAATATGGCTATCAAGCTGAATATGAAATCAGAGCTAGAGATAAAGGTCGCGTTCCATCTCGGGTATGTAACATAATCAAAAGACCTAAAACATACCAAACATTTGAAGAGCTTGAAGCGGTGGAAGAAATTGCAGCAGGTAATGAGCTTAAAAGAGCTAAAGAACTTCGGGCACTTAAGGCACATATATCGCGCAGGGAATATTTGGACAGCCTGACAGCTGGGGCTTCTCTGATGTGTATAAAAAAGAAAGAGAAAAAGAAAGGCTACCTAGAGCGAAAAGAGCTCTTCGAGCTCAAAGAACGCATGGAATATAAAGAGCGGCTTACGAATATAGAGCCTAAAACATCTAATGAACTTAAAAAGCTTAAAAAACAGGCGGAACACTTGGCACACATGGAAGCTATAGACAGTAGAGCAGGTAGGGAGCGCAGGCAACGCATGGCCCGCTTATCACGCATGGAGCGTCGGTAATATGGGTATATATGCACTATTAACATAAACACTATTATCATAAAGATTATTAACAGAAAGGAACACAAAATGCCGACTATTTTGTTTGATAGTACAAATCAGTATGAAAAAATTAGATTTGCTCTCTGGGGTAACGCAAAAATGATGCCCCACGTTAAAACCAAAGAAATTGCTGATTTCAGCTTCCTTACGCCTCAACATCCAGATTTTGACTTTAGACTACCAGCTTACAGAGAGGATGCGCAATATAGAGCGGATCCTAATATGCCTGAGGAATTTACCGCTATCGATAAAATGAAACTCCGAATGGCTCTAACGCTTGCAATGCACATTGTCGCAAATGGATATCAGGCGATGTGCAATTATCTACGCTTCAGGAACGATCCAGACAGTTATCATGTTATTAAATTTAAAAAGCGAGTGAAAGCGTGGTTCGGGTGTGATGATTCGAATTTTATAGCTGCTATAACAGCCAAGATGAGACTAATTCAAGATACATTACAGGATTGGGCACCATTTATTACCTTTGTTAATGCGCGAAACCAACGAATGATTAGCTGTACGCGCCGTTTCAGTAGGATAAATACGCCAAGCATGGGTGAGTATTTGCACTTTTTATATTTTCCTAATTTTAATATAAAAATGATACCATGCAATTTTAGGGCTTATGTACATCAGTCTAAGCACAGTGGCATAAGCATGGGTATATATATTAGCAAACATGAAGTTAACATTTACTAAAAAAACGCCAAAGTCGAGAAGGGCGTAAATTTGCACTACTAACATAAATATTATCAACATAAAGGAACATAAAATGCCTACTATTTTTTTTGATAGTATAACTCGATATGAAAAAATTAGATTTGATCTTTTCGGTTCATCATCAACTGCGCGATACGTTAGGATAAAAGAAATTACTAATTTTAGTTCACTTACGCCTCAACACCCAGATTATGACTTTAGAGTACCAGCTTATAGAGAAAATCAGCAATATGGAGCTAATCCTCATGATCCAGTGGCATTTACTGTGCATGAGAAGCAGAAATTACGAAATGCTGCAAGGCTTGCAATGCACATTGTAGCAGATGGATATAAGGCTATGTGCAATTATCTACGCTTTATAAACGATCCAGATAATGATGATGTTATTTTTTTTGAAAAGCGAGTGAAAGCGTGGTTCGGGTGTGATGATTCGAATTTTATAGCTGCTTTAACAGCCAAGATGAGACTAATGCAAGATACATTACAGGATCTAGAAACATTTATTACCTTTGTTAATGAGCAAAATCAAAGAAGGATTACTTGTACGGCTGAGGTAACCATGATAGATACGCCAAACACGCCAGCGTATAATCACTATATAGATTTTAAAAATTTTGAAATAACATCATTATCATCAGGTGACTCTGCGGCTACTGTATATACTATAGTCATCCCAACAATCATATCGGGTATGAGGATTTATATCAACCCTGTGATATTTAAGAATAGCTTTAATTTTATTGTGCAGACGTTAATTCATGAATTATCTCATAAAATATTAGGCACTGTTGATGAATCATCTATGGGGAAGATCTACTATAATGACAGCAAAGTATTTGCTGATAACTTTCCTCTCGAGGCAGTTACTATTGCAGACAACTGGGGTTATTTTTATATGAGCTTTGGATGTTATCCAGGCCAAGTAGAATATGCCTATCAAGATGAATATCAAATTACAGCTAGCGATAAAGGTCAGAAGAAAGCTCGAACCCTACATACGTTTGCAACATCTAAAAAATATAAAACATTTAACGATCTTGAAGCTGAGGAAGAAATTGCAGCAGGTAATGAGCCTAAAAGAGCTAAAGAACTTCGGGCACTTAAGGCACATATATCGCGCAGGGAATATTTGGACAGCCTGACAGCTGGGGCTTCTCTGATGTGTATAAAAAAGAAAGAGAAAAAGAAAGGCTACCTAGAGCGAAAAGAGCTCTTCGAGCTCAAAGAACGCATGGAATATAAAGAGCTGCTTACGAATATAGAGCCTAAAACATCTAAGGAACTTAAAAAGCTTAAAAAACAGGCGGAACACTTGGCATACATGGAAGCTATGGACAGTAGGGAAGGTAGGCAGCGCCGGCAACGCATGGCTCGCTTGGCACGCATGGAGCGTAGGTAATATGGGTATATATGCACTATTAACATAAACACTATTATCATAAATATTATTAACAGAAAGGAACACAAAATGCCGACTATTTTGTTTGATAGTACAAATCAGTATGAAAAAATTAGATTTGATTTCTTCGGGTCCCCAAAAATGATGCCCCATGTTAAAACAAAAGAAATTGCTGATTTCAGCTTCCTTACGCCTCAACATCCAAATTATGACTTTAGACTACCAGCTTATAGAGAAAATCAGAAATATGGAGCTAATCCTCATGATCCAGTGGAATTTACTGACATCGAGAAAATGAAATTACGTAGTGCTACAATGCTTGCAATGGACATTGTAGATGATGGATATGAGGCGATGTACAATTATCTACGTTTTATAAACGATCCAGACAGTTATCATGTTATTAAATTTAAAAAGCGAGTGAAAGCGTGGTTCGGGTGTGATGATTCGAATTTTATAGCTGCTATAACAGCCAAGATGAGACTAATGCAAGATACATTACAGGATCTGGCAACATTTATTACCTTTGTTAATGCGCGAAACCAACGAACGATTAGCTGTACGCGTCGTTTCAGGAGGATAAATACGCCAAGCATGGGAGAGTATTTGCACTTTTTAGATTTTCCTAATTTTGATGTAAAAACGATACCATGCTATTTTAAGTCTTATATAAAGCGGGGTAGGCACAGTGGCATAAGCATGGGGATAAGGATTTTTATAGTCAATTTATGTAGTTCTCCCATCGATGAAATGGCACGGGTGATAATTCATGAATTAACTCATAAAATACTAATAACTAAGGATATAATTAATGACGAGAAAAAAATATACGGAGCCGAGGACTGCAGAAAGCTCACCTCTAACGATCCTGACCTAGCAGTTACTATTGCAGACAACTGGTCTTATTTTTATATGAGCTTTGGGTGTTATCCAGGTCAAGAAGAATATAACTATCAAGCGGAATATGAAATTACAGCTAGCGATCTAGGTCAGAATAAAGCTCGAACCCTGCATACATTTGCAACATCTAAAAAATATCAAACATTTAACGATCTTGAAGCTGAGGAAGCATTTGCCGCAGGTAATGAGCCTAAAAGAGCTAAGGAGCTTAGGGCACTTCAGGCACATATCTCACGCAGGGAATATTTGGACAGCCTGACAGCTGTGGCTCCTCTGATGTGCATAAAAAAGAAAGAGAAAAAGAAAGGCTACCTAGAGCGAAAAGAGCTCTTAGAGCTCAAACAACGCATGGAATATAGCGAGAGCCTTACTAACATAGAGCCTAAAACACCTAAGGAACTTAAAAAGCTTAAAAAAGAGGCGGAACACTTGGCACACATGGAATCTATAGACAGCAGGGAAGGTAGGGAGCGCAGGCAACGCATGGCCCGTATGAAACGCAGTATGCGCAGGTAACACTTGGTATAGATAGCAAACGTGAAGTTACTATTTACTAACAAACGCCAAATTTGAGAAGTTAGTAAATCTACACTTTAACCTAAAAACTGTCAACATAAAGACTATTAACCTAAAAACTGTCAACATAAAGACTATTAACCTAAAAACTGTTAACATAAAGACTATTAACATAAAGACTATTAACATAAAGACGATTAACAGAAGGGAACACAAAATGCCGACTATTTTGTTTGATAGTATAATTCCTCATGAAAAAATTAGATTTGCTCTCTGGGGTAACTCAAAAATGATGCCCACGTTAAAACCAAAGAAATTGTTGATTTCAGCTTCCTTACGCCTCAACACCCAAATTATGATTTTCGACTACCAGCCTATAAATAAAATCAGCAATATGAAGCTAATCCTAATGAGCCGGTGGCATTTACAGCTATCGATAAAATGAAACTCCGAAGTGGGGCAACGCTTGCAATGGACATTGTAGCTGATGGATATAAGGCTATGTGCAATTATCTACGCTTTAGGAACGATCCTGACAACCATCATGTTATTAAATTTAAAAAGCGAGTGAAAGCGTGGTTCGGAAATGACGATTTGGATGTTATAGCGGTTGTAATATCCTATATGCGACGAATGCAAGATACATTACAAGATCCAGCAACATTTGTTACCTTTGTTAGTGAGTTAAACCAAAGAGCTATTACCTGTATGCCTGATGTCACGATGATAAATACGCCAAACGAGCCAGAGTATGAGCATTATACAAATTTTAACAATTTTGCAATAATACCAACACCGTATAGGAATGCTTCTGTATATAGGCCATGTTTTCCAACAAGTATATGCATGGAAATGAGGATTTATATAGATCATTTAATAAGTTTAACAGGTAATAATACCAATAATATGGTAAAGACGTTAATTCATGAATTTTCTCATAAAATATTAGCGACTGAGGATGATGTCTATGGAGGGCGAGTAATCTGTGTGGCCAAGTCCAGCAAAGCGTTAGCCTCTGAGTTTCCTTCCCAAACACTTAATGTTGCAGACAATTGGGCTTTTTTTTATATGAGCTTTGGATGCTATCCAGATCACCAAAAATATGCCTATCAAGTTGAATATGAAATTACAGCAGGCGATAAAGGTCGCGCTCCATCTCGGGTCTGTAACATAATTAAAAGACCTAAAACATGCCAAACATTTAACGATCTTGAAGAGGTGGAAGCAATTGCAGCAGGTAATGAGCCTAAAAAAGCTAAAGATCTTTGAGCACTCAAGGCTCATATCTCACGCAGGAAATATTTAGACAGCCTGACAGCTGGGGCTTCTCTGATGTGTATAAAAAAGAAAGATAAAAAGAAAGGCTATGTTAAGCGAAAAGAACTCTTCGATCTCAAACAACGCATGGAGTATAGCGAGAGCCTTACTAACATAGAGCCTAAAACACCTAAGGAACTTAAAAAGCTTGAACAACACATGGCATATCTGGAAGCTATGGACAGCAGGGAAGGTAGGGAGCGCAGGCAACGCATGGCCGCATGAAACGCAGTATGCGCAGGTAACACTGGGTATATATATTAGCAAACATAAAGTTAACATTTACTAAAAAACGCCAAATTTGAGAAGTTAGTAAATCTACACTTTACCTAAAAACTGTCAACATAAATACCATTGACATAAATGCCGTTAATATAATTACCTGTTAACATAAAGACTATTAACATAAAGACTATTAATATAAAGGATTATAAAATGCCTACTATTTTTTTTGATTGTATACATCCGCCTAAAAAAATTAGGTTTGATCTCTTCGGTTCACCAAACATGATGCCCCACGTTAAAACCAAAGAAATTGCTGATTTCAGCTTCCTTACGCCTCAACATCCAGATTTTGATTTTAGACTACCAGCTTACAGAGATGATCCGCAATATAGAACTAATCATAATACACCAGTGGCATTTACTGCTATTGAGAAAATGAAACTACGAAGTGCTGTAACGCTTGCAATGCACATCGTCGCAAATGGATACCAAGCGATGTACAATTATCTACGCTTCATAAACGATCAAAACAACCATCATGTTATTAAATTTAAAAAACGAGTTAAAGCGTGGTTCGGGAATGACGATTTGGATGTTATAGCGGTTGTAATATCCTATATGCGACGAATGCAAGATACATTACAAGATCCAGCAACATTTGTTACCTTTGTTAGTGAGTTAAACCAAAGAGCGATTACCTGTATGCCTGATGTCACGATGATAAATACGCCAAACGAGCCAGAGTATGAGCATTATACAAATTTTAACAATTTTGCAATAATACCAACACCGTATAGGAATGCTTCTGTATATAGGCCATGTTTTCCAACAAGTATAGGCATGGGAATGAGGATTTATATAGGTCATTTAATAAGTTTAACAGGTAATAATACCAATAATATGGTAAAGACGTTAATTCATGAATTTTCTCATAAAATATTAGCGACTGAGGATGATGTCTATGGAGGGCGAGTAATCTGTGGGGCCAAGTCCAGCAAAGCGTTAGCCTCTGAGTTTCCTTCCCAAGCACTTAATGTTGCAGACAATTGGGCTTTTTTTTATATGAGCTTTGGATGTTATCCAGGTCAAGGAGAATATGTCTATCAAGCGGAATATGAAATTACAGCTAGCGATCAAGGTCACAATCCCTCTCGGGTAGGTAACATA
Source organism: uncultured Psychromonas sp. (assembly GCA_963682165.1). Classification (GTDB taxonomy): domain Bacteria; phylum Pseudomonadota; class Gammaproteobacteria; order Enterobacterales; family Psychromonadaceae; genus Psychromonas. Next base: position 1,942,172 of record OY821666.1, read on the forward strand.
TTTGCAACATCTAAAAAATATCAAACATTTAACGATCTTGACGAGCTTGAAGCGTTGGAAGCACTTGCAGCAGATAATGAGCCTAAAAATGCTAAGGAGCTTAGGACACTTAAGGCACATATCTCACGCAGGGTCTATTTGGATAACCTAACAGCAGCTGTTAAAACGAGAGATAAAAATAAAGGCTATGTTAAGCGAAAAGAACTCTTCGATCTCAAACAACGCATGGAGTATAGCGAGAGCCTTACTAACATAGAGCCTAAAACACCTAAGGAACTTAAAAAGCTTGAACAACACATGGCACATCTGGAAGCTATGGACAGCAGGGAAGGTAGGGAGCGCAGGCAACGCATGGCCCGCATGAAACGCAGTACGCGCAGGTAACACTGGGTATATATATTAGCAAACATAAAGTTAACATTTACTAAAAAACGCCAAATTTGAGAAGTTAGTAAATCTACACTTTAACCTAAAAACTGTCAACATAAAGACTATTAAGCTAAAAACTGTCAACATAAAGACTATTAAGCTAAAAACTGTCAACATAAAGACTATTAACCTAAAAACTGTTAACATAAAGACTATTAACATAAAGACTATTAACATAAAGACTATTAACATAAAGACTATTAACATAAAGACTATTAACATAAAGACTATTAACAGAAGGGAACACAAAATGCCTACTATTTTTTTTGATAGTATAACTCCTCATGAAAAAATTAGATTTGCTCTCTGGGGTAACGCAAAAATGATGCCCCACGTTAAAACCAAAGAAATTGCAGATTTCAGTTTTCTTATGCCTCAACATCCAGATTTTGACTTTAGACTACCAGCTTATAGAGAGGCTGGGAAATATGAAGCTAATCCTAATATGCCTGAGGAATTTACCGCTATCGATAAAATGAAACTCCGAATGGCTCTAACGCTTGCAATGCACATTGTCGCAAATGGATATCAGGCGATGTGCAATTATCTACGCTTCAGGAACGATCCAGACAATCATGATGTTATTAAATTTAAAAAGCGAGTGAAAGCGTGGTTCGGCTGCGATACTGATAATTTTATAAGTTTTGTAACACCCAAGATGAGACGAATGCAAGATACATTACAGGATCGGGCAACATTTATTACCTTTGTTAATGCGCAAAACCAAAGAACTATTAGCTGTGCTCATTGTTCCACTAGGATAAATACGCCTAACATGCCAGAGTATTTGCACTATGTAGATTTTTATGATGTTAATATAAACCCGATACCATGCAGTTATAAGGCTTTTGTACAGCGGGGTAGGCACAGTGGCATAAGCATGGGGATTAGGCTTTATATAGTCAATTTATGTATCGATAACATCAATGAGATTGCACGGGGGATAATTCATGAATTAACTCATAAAATATTAATGACTGAGGATGAGATCAATGACACGCAACCAATCTACGAAGCCGAGTTATGCAGAAAGCTCACCTTTAGCGATCCTGACCTAGCAGTTACTATTGCAGATAATTGGGCTTTTTTTTATATGAGCTTTGGATGTTATCCAGGTCAACAAGAATATGACTATCAAGCGGAATATGAAATTACAGCTAGCGATCAAGGTCACAATCCCTCTCGGGTAGGTAACATATTTGCAACATCTAAAAAATATCAAACATTTAACGATCTTGACGAGCTTGAAGCGTTGGAAGCACTTGCACCATGTGATGAGCCTAAAAGTGCTAAGGAGCTTAGGACACTTAAGGCACATATCTCACGCAGGGTCTATTTGGATAACCTAACAGCAGCTGTTAAAACGAGAGATAAAAATAAAGGCTATGTTAAGCGAAAAGAACTCTTCGATCTCAAACAACGCATGGAGTATAGCGAGAGCCTTACTAACATAGAGCCTAAAACACCTAAGGAACTTAAAAAGCTTGAACAACACATGGCACATCTGGAAGCTATGGACAGCAGGGAAGGTAGGGAGCGCAGGCAACGCATGGCCCGCATGAAACGCAGTACGCGCAGGTAACACTGGGTATATATATTAGCAAACATAAAGTTAACATTTACTAAAAAACGCCAAATTTGAGAAGTTAGTAAATCTACACTTTAACCTAAAAACTGTCAACATAAAGACTATTAAGCTAAAAACTGTCAACATAAAGACTGTTAACATAAAGACTATTAACATAAAGACTATTAACATAAAGACTATTAACATAAAGACTATTAACAGAAGGGAACACAAAATGCCTACTATTTTTTTTGATAGTATAACTCCTCATGAAAAAATTAGATTTGCTCTCTGGGGTAACGCAAAAATGATGCCCCACGTTAAAACCAAAGAAATTGCTGATTTCAGCTTCCTTACGCCTCAACATCCAGATTTTGACTTTAGACTACCAGCTTACAGAGAGGATGCGCAATATAGAGCTAATCCTAATATGCCTGAGGAATTTACCGCTATCGATAAAATGAAACTCCGAAGGGCTGTAACGCTTGCAATGCACATTGTCGCAAATGGGTATCAGGCGATGTGCAATTATCTACGCTTCAGGAACGATCCAGACAATCATGATGTTATTAAATTTAAAAAGCGAGTGAAAGCGTGGTTCGGCTGCGATACTGATAATTTTATAAGTTTTGTAACACCCAAGATGAGACGAATGCAAGATACATTACAGGATCGGGCAACATTTGTTACCTTTGTTAATGCGCTAAACCAACGAATGATTAGCTGTACGGGCCGTTTCAGGAGGATAGATACGCCAAGCATGGGAGAGTATTTGCACTATGTAGATTTTTATGATGTTAATATAAACCCGATACCATGCAGTTATAAGGCTTTTGTACAGCGGTGTAGGCACAGTGGCATAAGCATGGGGATTAGGCTTTATATAGTCAATTTATGTATCGATAACATCAATGAGATTGCACGGGGGATAATTCATGAATTAACTCATAAAATATTAATGACTGTTGATGAGATCAATGACACGCAACCAATCTACGGAGCCGAGTTATGCAGAAAGCTCACCTTTAGCGATCCTGACCTAGTAGTTACTATTGCAGATAATTGGGCTTTTTTTTATATGAGCTTTGGATGTTATCCAGGTCAACAAGAATATGACTATCAAGCGGAATATGAAATTACAGCTAGCGATCAAGGTCACAATCCCTCTCGGGTAGGTAACATATTTGCAACATCTAAAAAATATCAAACATTTAACGATCTTGACGAGCTTGAAGCGTTGGAAGCACTTGCACCATGTGATGAGCCTAAAAGTGCTAAGGAGCTTAGGACACTTAAGGCACATATCTCACGCAGGGTCTATTTGGATAACCTAACAGCAGCTGTTAAAACGAGAGATAAAAATAAAGGCTATGTTAAGCGAAAAGAACTCTTCGATCTCAAACAACGCATGGAGTATAGCGAGAGCCTTACTAATATAGAGCCTAAAACACCTAAGGAACTTAAAAAGCTTGAACAACACATGGCACATCTGGAAGCTATGGACAGCAGGGAAGGTAGGGAGCGCAGGCAACGCATGGCCCGCATGAAACGCAGTACGCGCAGGTAACACTGGGTATATATATTAGCAAACATAAAGTTAACATTTACTAAAAAACGCCAAATTTGAGAAGTTAGTAAATCTACACTTTAACCTAAAAACTGTCAACATAAAGACTATTAACAGAAGGGAACACAAAATGCCTACTATTTTTTTTGATAGTATAACTCCTCATGAAAAAATTAGATTTGCTCTCTGGGGTAACGCAAAAATGATGCCCCACGTTAAAACCAAAGAAATTGCTGATTTCAGCTTCCTTACGCCTCAACATCCAGATTTTGACTTTAGACTACCAGCTTATAGAGAGGCTGCGCAATATAGTGCTAATCCTAATATGCATGAGGAATTTACCGCTATCGATAAAATGAAACTCCGAAGGGCTCTAACGCTTGCAATGCACATTGTCGCAAATGGATATCAGGCGATGTGCAATTATCTACGCTTCAGGAACGATCCAGACAATCATGATGTTATTAAATTTAAAAAGCGAGTGAAAGCGTGGTTCGGCTGCGATACTGATAATTTTATAAGTTTTGTAACACCCAAGATGAGACGAATGCAAGATACATTACAGGATCGGGCAACATTTGTTACCTTTGTTAATGCGCAAAACCAAAGAACTATTAGCTGTGTGATTGATGCCAAAATTATAGATACGCCAAGCATGGGAGAGTATTTGCACTATGTAGATTTTTATGATGTTAATATAAACCCGATACCATGCAATTATAAGGCTTTTGTACAGCGGGGTAGGCACAGTGGCATAAGCATGGGGATTAGGCTTTATATAGTCAATTTATGTATCGATAACATCAATGAGATGGCACGGGGGATAATTCATGAATTAACTCATAAAATATTAATCACTAAGGATGAGATCAATGACACGCAACCAATCTACGGAGCCGAGTTATGCAGAAAGCTCACCTTTAGCGATCCTGACCTAGCAGTTACTATTGCAGACAATTGGTCTTTTTTTTATATGAGCTTTGGGCGTTATCCAGGTCAACAAGAATATGACTATCAAGCGGAATATGAAATTACAGCTAGCGATCAAGGTCAGAAGAAAGCTCGAACCCTGCATACATTTACAACATCTAAAAAATATCAAACATTTAACGATCTTGAAGCGCTGGAAGAAATTGTAGCAGGTAATGATCCTAAAAGAGCTAAGCTTAGGGCACTTCAGGCACATATCTCACGCAGGGTCTATTTGGACAGCTTCACAGATGAGGTTGAAAAGATAAATAATAATAAACTCTATCTTGAGCGAAAAGAGCTCTTCGAGCTCAAAGAACGAATGGAATATAGCGAGAGCCTTACAAATATAGAGCCTAAAACACTTAATGAACTTAAAAAGCTTAAAAAAGAGGCGGAACACTTGGCACACATTGAAGCTATGGACAGCAGGGAAGGTAGGCGGCGCAGGCAACGCATGGCCCGCATGAAACGCAGTACGCGCAGGTAACACTGGGTATATATATTAGCAAACATAAAGTTAACATTTACTAAAAAACGCCAAATTTGAGAAGTTAGTAAATCTACACTTTAACCTAAAAACTGTCAACATAAAGACTATTAACAGAAGGGAACACAAAATGCCTACTATTTTTTTTGATAGTATAACTCCTCATGAAAAAATTAGATTTGCTCTCTGGGGTAACGCAAAAATGATGCCCCACGTTAAAACCAAAGAAATTGCTGATTTCAGCTTCCTTACGCCTCAATATACAGATTTTGACTTTAGACTACCAGCTTACAGAGAGGATGCGCAATATAGAGCTAATCCTAATATGCCTGAGGAATTTACCGCTATCGATAAAATGAAACTCCGAAGGGCTCTAACGCTTGCAATGCACATTGTCGCAAATGGATATCAGGCGATGTGCAATTATCTACGCTTCAGGAACGATCCAGACAATCATGATGTTATTAAATTTAAAAAGCGAGTGAAAGCGTGGTTCGGCTGCGATACTGATAATTTTATAAGTTTTGTAACACCCAAGATGAGACGAATGCAAGATACATTACAGGATCGGGCAACATTTGTTACCTTTGTTAATGCGCGAAACCAACGAATGATTAGCTTTACGGGCCATTTCAATAGGATAGATACGCCAAGCATGGGAGAGTATTTGCACTATGTAGATTTTTTTGATGTTAATATAAAACCGATACCATGCAATTATAAGGCTTTTGTACAGCGGGGTAGGCACAGTGGCATAAGCATGGGGATTAGGATTTATATAGTCAATTTATGTATTAATAACATCAATGAGATTGCACGGGGGATAATTCATGAATTAACTCATAAAATATTAATCACTAATGATAAAATTCATGACGAGCAACAAATCTACGGAGCCAAGTTATGCAGAAATCTCACCTTTAGCGATCCTGACCTAGCAGTTACTATTGCAGACAACTGGTCTTTTTTTTATATGAGCTTTGGACGTTATCCAGGTCAAGAAGAATATAACTATCAAGCGGAATATGAAATTACAGCTAGCGATCTAGGTCAGAAGAAAGCTCGAACCCTGCATACATTTGCAACATCTAAAAAATATCAAACATTTAACGATCTTGAAGCGCTGGAAGAAATTGTAGCAGGTAATGATCCTAAAAGAGCTAAGCTTAGGGCACTTCAGGCACATATCTCACGCAGGGTCTATTTGGACAGCCTGACAGCAGGGGCTTCTCTGATGTGTATAAAAAAGAAAGATAAAAAGAAAGGCTACCAAGAGCGAAAAGAGCTCTTCGAGCTCAAACAACGAATGGAATATAGCGAGAGCCTTACAAATATAGAGCCTAAAACACTTAAGGAACTTAAAAAGCTTAAAAAAGAGGCGGAACACTTGGCACACATGGAAGCTATGGAGAGCAGGGAAGAAGGTAGGCGGCGCAGGCAACGCATGGCCCGCATGAAACGCAGTACGCGCAGGTAACACTGGGTATATATATTAGCAAACATAAAGTTAACATTTACTAAAAAACGCCAAATTTGAGAAGTTAGTAAATCTACACTTTAACCTAAAAACTGTCAACATAAAGACTATTAACCTAAAAACTATTAACATAAATACTATTAACATAAAGACTATTAACAGAAGGGACACAAAATGCCTACTATTTTTTTTGATAGTATAACTCCTCATGAAAAAATTAGATTTGCTCTCTGGGGTAACGCAAAAATGATGCCCCACGTTAAAACCAAAGAAATTGCTGATTTCAGCTTCCTTACGCCTCAACATCCAGATTTTGACTTTAGACTACCAGCTTACAGAGAGGATGCGCAATATAGAGCTAATCCTAATATGCCTGAGGAATTTACCGCTATCGATAAAATGAAACTCCGAAGCTCTCTAACGCTTGCAATGCACATTGTCGCAAATGGATATCAGGCGATGTGCAATTATCTACGCTTCAGGAACGATTCAGACAATCATGATGTTATTAAATTTAAAAAGCGAGTGAAAGCGTGGTTCGGCTGCGATACTGATAATTTTATAAGTTTTGTAACACCCAAGATGCGACGAATGCAAGATACATTACAGGATCGGGCAACATTTGTTACCTTTGTTAATGCGCGAAACCAACGAATGATTAGCTGTGACTCGTATTTTACTATGATAGATACCCCAAGCATGGGAGAGTATTTGCACTATGTAGATTTTGATAATTTTAATATAAACCCGATACCATGCAATTATAAGGCTTATGTAAAGCGGGGTAGGCACAGTGGCATAAGCATGGGGATTAGGCTTTATATAGTCAATTTATGTATCGATAACATCAATCAGATTGTACGGGGGATAATTCATGAATTAACTCATAAAATATTAATCACTAAGGATAAAATTCATGACGAGCAACAAATCTACGGAGCCAAGTTATGCAGAAATCTCACCTTTAGCGATCCTGACCTAGCAGTTACTATTGCAGACAACTGGTCTTTTTTTTATATGAGCTTTGGACGTTATCCAGGTCAACAAGAATATGACTATCAAGCGGAATATGAAATTACAGCTAGCGATCAAGGTCAGAAGAAAGCTCGAACCCTGCATACATTTACAACATCTAAAAAATATCAAACATTTAACGATCTTGAAGAGCTGGAAGAAATTGTAGCAGGTAATGATCCTAAAAGAGCTAAGCTTAGGGCACTTCAGGCACATATCTCACGCAGGGTCTATTTGGACAGCCTGACAGCTGGGGCTTCTCTGATGTGTATAAAAAAGAAAGATAAAAAGAAAGGCTACCAAGAGCGAAAAGAGCGAAAAGAGCGAAAAGAGCGAAAAGAGCTCTTCGAGCTCAAACAACGAATGGAATATAGCGAGAGCCTTACAAATATAGAGCCTAAAACACTTAAGGAACTTAAAAATCTTAAAAAAGAGGCGGAACACTTGGCACACATGGAAGCTATGGACAGCAGGGAAGAAGGTAGGCGGCGCAGGCAACGCATGGCTCGCATGAAACGCAGTACGCGCAGGTAACATTGGGTATATATATTAGCAACCGTGAAGTTACTATTTACTAAAAAACGCCAAATTTGAGAAGTTAGTAAATCTACACTTTAACCTAAAAACTGTCAACATAAAGACTATTAACATAAAGACTATTAACATAAAGACTATTAACATAAAGACGATTAATATAAAGGATCATAAAATGGCTACTATTTTTTTTGAGAGTATAACTCAACATGCAAAAATTAAATTTGATATCTTCGGTAACGCAAAAATGATGCCCCACGTTAAAACCAAAGAAATTGCTGATTTCAGCTTCCTTACGCCTCAACATCCAGATTTTGACTTTCGATTACCAGCTTATAGAGAGGCTGCGCAATATAGAGCTAATCCTAATATGCCTGAGGAATTTACCGCTATCGATAAAATGAAACTCCGAAGGGCTCTAACGCTTGCAATGCACATTGTCGCAAATGGATATCAGGCGATGTGCAATTATCTACGCTTCAGGAACGATCCAGACAATCATGATGTTATTAAATTTAAAAAGCGAGTGAAAGTGTGGTTCGGCTGCGATACTGAGAATTTTATAAGTGTTGTAACACCCAAGATGCGTCTAATGCAAGATACATTACAGGATCGGGCAACATTTATTACCTTTGTTAATGCGCAAAACCAAAGAACTATTAGCTGTGCTCATTGTTTCACTAGGATAAATACGCCTAACATGCCAGAGTATAGGAACTATAAAGATTTTTATGATTTTAATATAAAAACGATGCCATTATGCTGTGAGGCTTATGTAAAGCGGGGTAGGCACAGTGGCATAAGCATGGGGATTAGGATTTATATAGTCAATTTATGTATTAAGAACATCAATCAGATTGCACGGGGGATAATTCATGAATTAACTCATAAAATATTAATGACTAAGGATCAAATTCATGACGAGCAACCAATCTACGGAGCCAAGTTATGCAGAAATCTCACCTTTAGCGAGCCTCACCAAGCAGTTACTATTGCAGACAATTGGGCTTTTTTTTATATGAGCTTTGGATGTTATCCAGGTCAACAAGAATATGACTATCAAGCGGAATATGAAATTACAGCTAGCGATCAAGGTCAGAAGAAAGCTCGAACCCTGCATACATTTGCAACATCTAAAAAATATCAAACATTTAACGATCTTGACGAGCTTGAAGCGTTGGAAGCACTTGCAGCAGATAATGAGCCTAAAAGTGCTAAGGAGCTTAGGACACTTAAGGCACATATCTCACGCAGGATCTATTTGGATAACCTGACAGCTGTTGGAACGAGAAATAAAAATAAAGGCTATGTTAAGCGAAAAGAACTCTTCGATCTCAAACAACGTATGGAATATAGCGAGAGCCTTACTAATATAGAGCCTAAAACACCTAAGGAACTTAAAAAACTTGAACAACACATGGCACATATAGAAGCTATGGACAGCAGGGAAGGTAGGCAGCGCAGGCAACGCATGGCTCGCATGAAACGCAGTACGCGCAGGTAACATTGGGTATATATTAGCAACCGTGAAGTTACTATTTATTAACAAAACGCCAAACTTGATAAAGGAGTCAATTTGCACTATTAATATAATGTTATTAATGTAAATTATGTTAACATAAAGGATGTTAATATAAAGTAACATAAAATTACTACTATTTTTTTGATAGTATAACTCTGCAAACTCGGCAAACTCGGCAAACTCGGCAAACTCTGCAAACTCTGCAAACTCTGCAAACTCTGCAAACTCTGCAAACTCTGCAAACTCTGCAAACTCTGCAAACTCTGCAAACTCTGCAAACTCTGCAAACTCTGCAAACTCTGCAAACTCTGCAAACTCTGCATGAAAAAATTAAATTTGATATCTTCGGTAACGCAAAAATGATGCCCCACGTTAAAACCAAAGAAATTGCAGATTTCAGCTTTCTTACGCCTCAACATTCAAATTATGACTTTCGCCTACCAGCTTATAGAGAGGCTGGGAAATATGAAGCTAATCCTAATGAGCTGGTGGCATTTACTGAAATCCAAAAAATGAAACTACGAAGTGCTACAACGCTTGCAATGCACATTGTCGCAAATGGATATCAGGCTATGTGCAATTATCTACTCTTTATGAACGATCCAGATAACCATGATGTTATTAAATTTAAAAATTGAGTGAAAGTGTGGTTCGGCTGCGATACTGAAAATTTTATAAGTGTTGTAACACCCAAGATGAGACGAATGCAAGATACATTACAGGATCGGGCAACATTTATTACCTTTGTTAATGCGCGAAACCAACGAATGATTAACTGTGACTGGTATTTTACTATGATAGATACGCCAAGCATGGGAGAGTATTTGCACTTTTTATATTTTACTAATTTTAATATAAAAATGATACCATGCAATTTTAGGGCTTATGTACATCAGCCTAAGCACAGTGGCATAAGCATGGGTATATATATTAGCAAACATGAAGTTAACATTTACTAAAAAAACGCCAAACTCGAGAAGGGCGTAAATTTGCACTACTAACATAAATATTATCAACATAAAGGAACATAAAATGCCTACTATTTTTTTTGATAGTATAACTCAACATGAAAAAATTAGATTTGATCTTTTCGGTTCATCATCAACTGCGCGATACGCTAGGATAAAAGAAATTGCTGATTTTAGTTCACTTACGCCTCAACACCCAGATTATGACTTTAGAGCACCAGCTTATAGAGAAAATCAGAAATATGGAGCTAATCCTCATGATCCAGTGGCATTTACTGTGCATGAGAAGCAGAAATTACGAAATGCTGCAAGGCTTGCAATGGACATTGTAGCAGATGGATATAAGGCTATGTGCAATTATCTACGCTTTATAAACGCTCCAGATAATGATGATGTTATTTTTTTTGAAAAGCGAGTGAAAGCGTGGTTCGGGTGTGATGATCCGAATTTTATAGCTGCTTTAACAGCCAAGATGAGACTAATGCAAGATACATTACAGGATCCAGAAACATTTATTACCTTTGTTAATGAGCAAAATCAAAGAAGGATTACTTGTACGGCTGAGATAACCATGATAGATACGCCAAACACGCCAGCGTATAATCACTATACAGATTTTAAAAATTTTGAAATAACACCATTATCACCAGGTGACTCTGCGGCTACTGTATATACCATAGTCATCCCAACAACCATATCGGGTATGAGGATTTATATCAACCCTGTGCTATTTAAGAATAGCTTTAATTTTATTGTGCAGACGTTAATTCATGAATTATCTCATAAAATATTAGGCACTGTTGATGAATCATCTATGGGGAATATCTACTATAATGACAGCAAAGTATTTGCTGATAACTTTCCTCTCGAGGCCGTTACTATTGCAGACAACTGGGGTTATTTTTATATGAGCTTTGGATGTTATTCAGATCAAGTAGAATATGCCTATCAAGGTGAATATGTAATTACAGCTGGCGATAAAGGTCGCATTAGATGTCGGTACTTTCAAACATTTTCATCATATAAAACCCATGAAACATTTAGCGATCTTGAAAATTTTGAAGCACTTGAAGCTGCTTGGGAGGCTAAAGAATCTAAAGAGCTTAGGGCATATAATGCACATATCTCACGCAAGATATATTTGGACAGCCTCACAGATGAGGTTGAAAAGATAAATAATAACAAAGGCTATCAGGAGCGTACAGAACTCTTCGATCTCAAAAAACGCATGCAACATAGCGAGCGCCTAACTAATATAGCACCTAAAACACCTAATGAATTGAAAGAGCTTCAGATTATGGATCTTACGGAAATTAAGGAACTTCAGGAACGCATGGCAAGCCTGGCAGCTGTTGCTAGGAATAAATAGCCAGAAGTTTATGATACATTCTTATCACAAAATTTTCATAAAATGCTTATTATAAGGTGTATACCCATGCAACGATCGAAATGCAACGTGATGCGATCTGATAATCAGAGATAAGGCGCAACTGATGTAATGGCGACCCAGCAGCAAACGTTAAAAGCAAGCCCAAGCTTGCTTTCATATAAAAACTATCTCCTGCCCCAACTCTCGCTACTCCTTGTTTAAGTTTGCATTATTATAAAATATCTATTGAGAATAACTTCTCTTTAATTTTAGGGCAGGTGTAACTGCCAATTTGCGGATCTGATATCGCATATCGGCACAATTTGCCTTGCTGATATTGCATTTCGGGGTAGCATGGGTATATATGCAGTGGTGGAGCTAGAGATTTGTGTACATTTAGACGAGCTCTATTTAATTTAATAAAAAGAGGATACATTATAGGATAGTGTTGCAGGAAAAATACAAAAAGCTTGTTGGGATGGTAAATTTAGGGCGGATATTTTGTTTGGTCAAAATGCAAACAAAGTATAATATGCCCTGCTGAGTTGAATCTAAGGGATATCATGAACATACTAAACCTAATCGGTAGAACCAAACCTCTTCTTGGAGAGGATATTAACGATTTTGAAGATATACTTACTAAAAAAGTTCAACAAAGTTCTTTTTGCGTAATTGGAGGTGCGGGCTCTATTGGGCAAGCTGTGACGAAAGAAATTTTTTTTCGCGCGCCGAAAAAACTGCATGTTGTCGATATTTCAGAGAACAACCTTGTCGAACTGGTTCGTGATATTCGTAGCTCTTTTGGCTATACTGATGGTGACTTCAAAACATTTGCGCTTGATTGCGGCTCTATTGAATTTGAAGCTATGTTTAGAGCGGAAGGCACTTATGACTATGTCTTAAATTTATCGGCATTAAAGCATGTGAGATCTGAAGAAGATCCCTACACTCTTATGCGTATGATTAAAACAAACATCATAAATACCATAAAAACAATTGATTTAGCGATTGAAACAGGCGCTAAAAAATATTTTTGTGTTTCAACTGATAAAGCCGCTAACCCAGTTAATATGATGGGTGGATCAAAACGCATCATGGAGATGTATTTGATTCAAAAAGGAAAAAAGATCGATATATCAACAGCACGTTTTGCTAACGTCGCATTTTCAGATGGATCTCTCCTACACGGATTTAACCAACGGCTATTAAAAAAACAACCTATTGCCGCGCCTAATGATGTTCGCCGCTATTTTGTCACCCCCAAAGAATCTGGGGAACTTTGTCTTATATCAACGCTTTTAGGTGATAATGGTGATATCGTTTTCCCTAAATTAAATGAAGAATTAAACCTCGTTACCTTTAGTTCAATTGCACAGAAATACCTAAAAGCAAGAGGCTTCGAGGCTGTTGCATGTCAAACAGAAGATGAGGCAAGAAAATCAATAGATGAACTGGCTAAGCAAAATAAATGGCCATGTGCTTTCTTTCCATCAAACACGGCAGGTGAAAAAGATTATGAAGCATTTTTTGTTGAAGGTGAAGAGCTTGATCTCGTCCGATTTAAAACCTTAGGGATTGTCAAAAACAACTCAAATGTAAATAATGAAAAGCTCGCTAACTTTTTAACTCAAATAGAGGCAATGAAAGCATCTGGCGATTGGAAAAAAGATGCCATAGTTGAACTGTTTTTTGACTTAATCCCTAACTTTAGTCACCAAGATAATGGGAAATATTTAGACTCTAAAATGTAGGTAAACCATGAACAATAAAAAATTTATTGATTTAGTTAAAGGTCCTGATCTTTACAATACAGACGAGTTTATCCCGCTGCATGCGCCTGTTTTTAGAGGCAATGAAAAAAAGTATGTCAATGAATGCATTGATTCAACATTTGTATCAAGTGTCGGTAAGTTTGTAACTCAATTTGAAGGTATGTGTGCAGAGTATACAGGTGCTAAATATGCAATCGCAGCCGTTAACGGCACAGTAGCGTTGCATATGGCATTAGTCTTATCTGGTGTTGATCATGACTGCGAAGTCATTACACAACCTCTTACATTTATCGCAACAACAAATGCAATCGCCTACACAGGGGCGAAAGCCATTTTTATTGATGTCGATAAAGACACAATGGGACTCTCACCAAAAAGTCTAAAACTATTTTTAGACAATGAAACATTTCAAGAAAATGGGTATTGTATTAACAAAGCAACAAGAAAAAGAATACAAGCCGTTATTCCAATGCATACTTTTGGTTTCCCTTGTCGAATTGATGAGATCAAAGCCATTTGTGATGAATATAACCTCATTTTAATTGAAGATGCGGCAGAATCACTCGGTTCGTTTTACAAAGGTAAGCATACTGGCACATTTGGTACATTTGGCATGCTCAGCTTTAATGGTAATAAAACCATTACTTGTGGGGGTGGAGGAATGATTTTAACTGATGATAAATTACTCGCAGAAAAAGCAAAACACATAACAACCACTGCAAAAATCCCTCATAAATGGGAATATGTTCATGATATGGTGGGATATAATTATCGCCTAGCTAATTTGAATGCGGCATTGGGTTGCGCTCAAATGGAGCAACTTGAAAAAATTCTAGCATCAAAACGCGGTACAGCAGAAAAATATACAGCTTTCTTTAAAGAGTGTGATGTTGAGTTTATAACTGAAAAAACAGACTCAACAGTTAACTATTGGTTAAATGCGATTATTTTAAAAGATGAAACAACCAGAAACGCATTTCTTGATGAAACAAATGCCAGTGGTGTAATGACACGACCAATTTGGAAATTAATGAATGAGCTTGATATGTATAAAAACAATCAATGTGGCGATCTAGCGAATGCAAAATGGCTTGAACAGCGCGTGGTTAATATTCCTAGTAGTGTAATTTAATAGAGGTATGCATGTTTCTTAATTCTGGTTTTTATACTTCACAAGAGCTGAGGGATGCCGGCTTTAAAAATGTTGGAGAAAACGTTTTAATAGAAAAAAATTGTACAGTGATTGGTATGAACAATATCTCCATTGGGAATAATGTGAGAATAGATGGTTATTGCACTCTTATCGCCAACTCATATTATGGAATTACCTTAGGAAATTTCATCCATATAGGTGCTTACTCTCTTCTGTCTGGAGGGCGAGGAATTACCATGGAGGATTTTTCTGGAATTTCACAAGGGGTGAGACTTTACAGCAAAACAGATGATTATTCTGGTGCATTTATGACAAACCCCACAATCCCAGATAAATTTACAGGTGGTGATTCTGGCCCGATTTTAATAAAAAAACACGCAATAATAGGATCTGGAACAATAATTCTTCCAAATGTAATTATAGGGACGGGATCTTCAGTTGGAGCATTATCTCTTGTTATGAAAAATTTAGATGAATGGGGGATGTATTTTGGTTCCCCAGTTAAAAAATTAAAGAAACGCTCTAAAAAATTATTAGCTATGGAAAATGATTTCTTACATTCCAATCTAAAAATTTCTAGTAAAAAATAAACTTCAAGGTGCTTTTAAAGGATGGCTAATGAGAAAAACATTTATAATTGCAGAAGCTGGTGTTAACCATAATGGAAACATAAAAATAGCTAAAAAACTTATTGACGTAGCAGTTAGAGCTGGAGCTGACTCAATAAAATTTCAAACCTTTAAAACCGAGTTGTGCATTTCTAAGGGTACAGAAAAAGCTATGTATCAAAAAAAGACTACTAGCAGTAAAGAAAGTCAATTTGAAATGGTTAAAAAATTGGAACTGTCTTATGCTGATTTTGAAATCCTATACACTTACTGTAATGATAAAAAAATCATTTTCCTTTCGACTCCATTTGACCACCCAAGTATAGACTTCCTAAACAATCTAGGCCTTGAAATATTTAAAATTCCAAGCGGCGAAATCACCAACCTACCGTATCTTCGCCATATTGGTTCCCTCAATAAAAAAGTGATCTTGTCTACGGGAATGGCTAATATTGGTGAAATTGAAAGTGCTTTAGAGGTTGTTATTAATGCAGGAACAAAAAAAGAGAATATTACCGTCTTACATGCGAATACTATGTACCCAACACCAATGACCGACGTTAATTTAAAGGCTATGGTAACCATCGGAAATACCTTTGATATCCCTTATGGTTATAGCGACCACACATTAGGTATTGAAGTTGATATCGCAGCGGTTGCAATGGGCGCATGTTGTATAGAAAAACACTTTACACTTGATAAAAAAATGGAAGGTCCTGATCACAAAGCATCATTAGAGCCAGATGAATTAAAAGCAATGGTGACAAGCATAAGAAATATTGAACTTGCACTTGGATCTAAAGTCAAAAAACCAAGACCAAGTGAAATTCCTAACATTGTTGTGGCAAGAAAATCTATCGTCGCGAATTTAGATATCAATAAAGGTGATATTTTAACAAAAGAGAATATTACAATAAAAAGACCTGGCACTGGAATTTCTCCGATGCAATGGGATAAAGTAGTCGGTAGTCTTGCGTCAAAAGACTATCAAAAAGATGAGATTATTCAATGGGCGATTTAATTGAAAATATAAAAATCAAAGAATGGAATAATGCGTATACAAATAAAGATAATTTTATTTTTTATCCACAAGAAGATATAGTTAGATTTATATCTAAATATATTAGAAAAAGAATCGGTTTGAATGAATTTGTTGATCAAAATATTTATAATGAAAGCCCTAAAGTTTTGGATTTTGGGTGCGGGATAGGTAGACATGTAAAGCTTCTTCATGAATTTAAACTTGATGGCTATGGATTTGATTTATCTAATGAAGCCATAGATATCGCAAAAGACAATTTCAAAAAACAGAACTTGAGTAATATAGCAGATAAGATGGAAGTAGCTAATATTATTAATTTACCATATGAAGATAATTTTTTTGATTTTATGCTTTCCCATGGAGTATTAGATAGTATGCCATATACTATTGCAAAGAAAGGCATGCATGAATTACATAGATGCCTTAAAAATAATGGGAAAATATATTTGGATTTAATATCGACTTCAGACCATACCTTTAATGGTCGCCATTTTGAAAGAACTGTAAGCGAAAAACATGAAAAAGGAACTATCCAATTATATTTTGATAAAAAAAGAATAAATGCTTTATTGGTAGGCTTATTTAGGATATTAGAAATAAGTGAAAAAATAAATTTTGATTTAGTAAATAAGATTAAGCTGGCTAGATACCATATTGTGATAGAGAAAATACAATGAGAATATTGACCGAAGCAAGTGGCAGTCTGGTTTCTGCATATTTGATTAAAGCAATAAAGTCTAGTGGACATACTGCCATCGCCTCAGATGTAAATAAAGAAAACCATGGAATGTGTCTTGCTGATGAATTTATTGTTTTTCCTTATAGTAACGATCCTAATTTGTGGGAAACTATAGAAGAGAAATTACTTAAATATAAGATTGATATAGTTATTCCGTCATTCGATGGAACCCTTTTAGGTTGGGCAGAAAGAAAAGAATATTTTAAAGAAAAAGGTATTTTTATTCTTATTTCAGAAAAAAATAGTTTAAGTATTTTTTTAGATAAATATAAGGCTTATCTATTTTGTAATACACACAATATATTAACTCCAAAAACATCATTAAGCCAGGATTTTTCATTGGTTAAACCTCGATTTGGCAGAGGTGGTAGTGGCGTATATATAGGTGATGAAGAACAAGATATGCATGAAATGATCTCTCAAGAGATTATTAATGGAGACGAGTATACCGTGGATTGCTTGTTTGATAAAGATAGTAAACCTATCTATATCATTCCGCGAATACGTATGGATGTAAAGGATGGGAAATCTACAAAAGGCATAGTAACCAAGCAGGAACTTATTGTAAAATATATTAAACAGATGGCGCAGCACGTTAAGTTTATTGGCCCTATAAACTTTCAATTTATCGAAAAAGAAGATAAGTCATTATACTTTTTAGAGGTCAATCCCAGAATAGCTGGAGGTATGGCCTTGGGGATAGCTGCAAGCGAAAATTGGATTGATTTAATAATTCAAAACTTCATAGAGCATAAGAAGGTAGAGCCCAAAAAAATTAACTACGGTTTAAAAATGATAAGATACTATGCGGAATGCTTTATATAATGATATATACCCATGCTAACCAGAAATGCAATATCAGCTATGCAAATTGTGGCGAGGTGTGATGCATAAAATTGAAGGTAAGTTATTATCTATTGATATGTTATAACGATGCAAATTGATACAAGAAGCCTTGCTGGTTGGTGCCTGGCTCGGTTTTTATATGATCGGGCGCAGCTAAAGCTTGCCATTTGATGCGAGAATAACCATTACCTCATGCTGCGCCTTATTCTGATTATAGAATTCGTATCTGACGTTGCATTTTGAAGTTGCATGGGTATAGATATTTTAAATCAGGAAATGTTATCTTAACTGGAAAATATAGCTCTAAATACCATATAACCAAGTAATAAATCTTCACAATTCTTATAAATTGATACTACAGAGTGTGTTTTTGGGAGCTAGAAGGAAAGATGAAACCTTTGCATTTTCTTATGACTATGCAATTTAAAAAAGTTTATAATATAATTAAGATGCCAAAATGAAAAAAAAAATATTAGCGTTTACTGCCATACGTTCAGAATATGATTTATTGAGTACCTTATATAAAATATTAGAAAAAGATAAAACGATTGAATTACAGTTGATTGTCTCAGGCGCACACCTTTCTAAAAATTACGGATATACAGTTCAAGATATAGAAAATGATGGTTTAAAAATTTTAGCTAAAATAGAAACACTTATTGATTCTGACACTAAAGCCTCAAGAATTAAGTCTGGGGCTATACTTCTGCAAAATGCAATAGATATAGTCGCCAATTATGACCCAGAAATTATTATTTATGCAGGAGATAGAGAAGAGGTAATAGTTGCTTCAATAATTGGAGGATACTTGGAGATACCAACAATCCATTTTTTTGGTGGGGATCATGTTAAAGATTCTCATATAGATAACCCTATAAGACACGCCACCTCAAAATTATCCACTATACATATGGTTTCAAACAAGGCGCATGCGCTAAGGCTTGTTAAGATGGGTGAAGCAAAAGAAAGAGTTTACAATATAGGTAGTGTTGCTTTAGATAAATTTATTAATGAATCTATCAAATCAAAAAAAGAAATTAAAAAGTATTTTAACATTAAAAAAGGCTTTGATTCCTTTGCGATTTTGATTTTTCATCCTATTCCTAAAGAGAGTAGCCAATCAGCTGAAATTTTTGAAAATATTTTACTTGCGTTGCAAGAAAAAGGCATCAACGCATTTGTAAGTTATCCAAATATCGACCCAGGAAACAGGGAGATCATAAAAGTCATTGAGAAATATAAAGACGATGACAACTTTATATTCTATCGAAACCAGCCTAGAAATATTTTTGTTTCTATTTATAAGAATGCTGAATTTATAATAGGAAACTCATCATCTGGTATTCATGAAGCTGCATCCGTACCAATAGCTGCCATTAATGTGGGCTACAGACAAACAGGACGTGATGCAAATGAAAATGTTCTCTTTATTGGTGGAGATAAAGCATTTATAACAAGTGCTATTAATAAAATTTCAACAAAAGAGTTTCAAAAAATTGTAACCAACGCGGTCAATATATATGGCGATGGAAAAAGCTCACAAAAAGCAGTTGATATTATTAAGAATCACACTTTTAAAGATTTGTTATTTAAGGATGAAGATATATTGGAAATAAGCAATGAATAAAACACTCATTATTGCAGTACACCCTGATGATGAAACATTAGGATGTGGAGGCACACTTCTTAAACACAAAGCAAATGGAGACAAAATTCATTGGCTAATCGTGACAAATATAAAAGAATCAGATGGTTTTCAAAAAGATTTAGTTACCCGTAGAAATAACGAAATTAACAAGGTCAGTAAGATGTATGCCTTTGACTCTGTTCATAAACTTGGTCTTTCTACCATGACTGTAGATGAATATAGCATGAGTGAATTAATAAGAAAAATATCTAAAGTTATTAACGAGGTAAAACCAAATATTATTTATTTACCTTTTAAAAGTGATGTCCATAGTGATCATCGACATGTTTTTGATGCTTCATATAGTTGTACTAAGTCCTTTAGATACCCATTTATTAAAAAAATATATATGGTAGAAACCTTAAGTGAGACAGAATTTGCACCAAGCACAAAAGAAGATAGCTTTATTCCAAATGTGTTCGTAGATATTTCTAATTTTATGGATAAAAAACTAGAGATCATGCGGGTATTTAAAAGTGAAATGGGAGAGCATCCATTCCCAAGAAGTGAAAGAAACCTTCTAGCGTTAGCAACCCTAAGAGGGGCTACTGCTGGCTGTGATTATGCAGAAAGCTTTGTATTATTAAAAGAGGTTAAATGAAAAACATCCAAAAATTAAAGCTGACAATAAAATCTACGATCAAAGAAGCCTTAGAAGTCATAGATAAAGCAGCGGTTCAATTTGCAATCGTTGTTGATGAAAATGAGAAGCTACTCGGCACATTAACCGATGGTGATATAAGACGCGCAATCTTATCAGAAAAAGTATTAAGTGATAAAATTGAAGATGTTTACTTTAAAACACCAACCGTTGCCAATCAAAGCCAAAGTAAAGAAGAAATTATTCAGCTTTGTCAAAATAAGCAAATTCACCAAATACCAGTAGTCGACTCTAATAATAGAGTCATTAAAGTAGAATTTATTGATGAGCTATTAAGGCCACAGTATAAACCTAATAAAATTATTTTAATGGTTGGAGGGCTAGGATCTCGTTTACGGCCACTTACCTATAAAACCCCCAAACCAATGTTACCTGTTGCTGGAAAACCTATTTTACAAACAATTGTTGAAAAATTTGTAAGCTATGGTTTTGTTAATATTGTAATGTGCGTGGGGTATAAATCAAACATCATTAAAGACTTTTTTAAAGATGGTTGTGATTTCGGTGCAAATATTAAATATGTGTTAGAAGACAAACGCATGGGTACAACTGGCTCATTAACGCTACTGGAAGACAAGCCCAAAGAACCTTTTTTCGTCATGAATGGTGACTTACTAACCAATGCAAACTTTGAGCACATTTTAGATTTTCATTTAGAAAACAAATCAATGGCAACAATGTGTTTACGAGAATATGAATTTCAAGTACCGTATGGTGTGGTAAATGTAAATAATGGAACAATATTATCTATTGATGAAAAACCAATACAAAAATATTATGTCAATGCTGGAATTTACATTTTAAATCGCGAATGTATTGATGAAATCCCAGAAGATAAATTTTATGATATGCCAACACTATTTGAAAAACTAATCGGGAAAAATAAAAAGATCATGTCATTCCCACTAAAAGAATACTGGATGGACATAGGAAGAATGGATGAATATGAAAAAGCAAATATTGAATATAGTGAGGTGTTTTAATCTATAAAAATAAAACTTATTTAGCAATCATACCTGCTCGTGGTGGTAGTAAAAGACTACCGAGGAAGAATGTGCTTGATTTAGCTGGAAAGCCTTTAATTGCATGGAGCATAGAGGCAGGCCTTAAAAGTTCTTATATTGATAATGTGCTCGTTACAAGTGACGACAATGAGATCTTAGGTGTAGCTGAAGCCTATCAAGCAAATATAATTAAAAGACCTGATGAACTAGCAACGGATACTGCAACATCGTTTGATGCGCTGAAGCACGTAATAGAGAACAGTGCTAACTATGATTATATAGTGTTACTTCAACCAACATCACCTTTAAGAACTAGCAAGAATATTGATGAAGCAATAGAGCTACTGTCAGCAAAAAACGCAGACTCAATAGTGTCAGTTTGTGAAATGTGTCACTCTCCGTTATGGTCAAATATACTTGCTGAGAACTTATCCATGGATAACTTCTTAAAAGCTGATGTGCTAAATAAACGAAGCCAAGATCTTGAAACCTATTATCGAGTAAATGGTGCTATTTACATTTGTAAAGCAGATAAGCTTTTAGAAAATAAAGGATTTTTCTTAAAGAGTAATATATTTGCCTATAAAATGAATCGGGAACCTTCGGTGGATATTGATGAACAAATGGATTTTAATCTAGCGAAAAGTATTTTATCTGTTTAATTTTTTTATTGTAAAGTAGTGCATTATTCGGGTGTGTTGAACTTTAAAGACTGATTTTTAAACAGCATGTAGAGGGTGTAAAAAGAACTGTGTAAATACTTATTATGTATAATCTATAAAAGGACTAAATAATGAGTAATATAATGATCACAGATAAAATGCAGGCCCTAGCTAATGAATTAGCTAAAGATCTAAAAACACCTGAAGATCTCAATCAACTCAGCGCTATGCTCACCAAAATCACAGTTGAAGCAGCGCTCCGTTCTGAAATGAGTTATCACCTCGGTTATGAGAAAGATCAGCCTAAGGAGCATAATGGTGGTAATAATCGCAATGGTTATTCCACCAAGTTTCTTAAAGGTGATCATGGAAATATCGAAATTCAAACACCTAGCGATAGAGAGGGAACCTTTGAGCCACAGCTTGTAAAAAAACGTCAAACTCGTATAACAGGTATGGATGCTCAAATCCTAACGCTTTACGCGAAGGGAATGAGTACGCGTGATATTACAGCGACATTTCAGGAAATGTATGGTGCTGATATATCTGCTGGGCTTGTCTCTCAAGTCACAAATGCGGTTATGGAAGAAGTGATTGACTGGCAAAGCAGGCCTTTAGATGCAACTTACCCGATCGTTTATATGGACTGTATTGTTTTAAAAATACGCCAAGATAAACGAGTCATTAATAAAGCGATTTACCTTGCTTTAGGCGTGAACTTGGAAGGCCACAAAGAATTGTTGGCTATGTGGATATCAGAAAATGAAGGCGCTAAATTCTGGCTTTCAGTGATGACCGACCTTCAAAATAGAGGCATGAAAAATATGCTAATCGCCTGCGTAGATGGCCTAAAAGGCTTCCCTGAAGCCATTAACGCCACCTTCCCAAAAACTAAAATTCAGCTTTGTATCGTCCATATGGTGCGTAATTCGATGAAGTTTGTTCCTTACAAAGATTACAAGGCAGTCGCCTCTGATTTGAAATCAATATATCAATCAGTTACCGAAGATGAAGCCAGGTTGGAATTAGAGCATTTCTCTGAAAAATGGGATGATAAATACCCTCAAATAAGCCGTTCATGGCGGATTCATTGGGATAATTTAAATACGCTATTTTCTTATCCAGCAGATATTCGCAAAGTGATTTACACCACCAATGCGATTGAATCATTAAACAGCGTGATAAGAAAGTCAGTTAAAACGAGAAAGGTGTTTCCAAATGATGCCGCCGCCTTCAAAGTTGTCTACTTGGCAATTAAGGCAGCATCTAAAAAATGGACCATGCCAATTAGAGATTGGAAACCAGCTTTGAATCGGTTTAAAATCGAATTTGAGGAGGAGATTGCTCCTCATATCTAAAAGGGTATTTACATAGTTAGGTTTACACCCTCGTTAATCGACGAGTTCACCTTCGCGAGTATAGTAGTCCACTGCCTCAAAAGCGGTTTCAGTAGTGATGTTCTCTGAGCCGAGTGCCTTTACTTCAATCTGATGCCATCTTTTAGCCTGAGGTAATTGGCAACAACTATCAATAAAGTCGATCCAGGAGTTGGTATTTAACAGTGCTCTATCTGGTTTGATATTATCTTTAGAGCCACTGCAGAAATATGGTCTATCATTGTGACATGGTCTATTTCGAACATAATCATCTGCCTCTGACGAGAATTGTACAGACGTATTTAATACCTGGTTAAGCATATCAGTATAGATAACCCGTGTTCTGTGTTGTCGATTTGTCATCGGTCCCAAAAAATGCTTTCCTACATATATATTATAGCCAGTTGTGTTCGGATGCGTGAGATAGGGGGGAATGTCTGCACCGCGAATATCAGTAAATATCATTAACTCTGTATTATTTGTTAATACATAATGGATTTGCCGTAGACCATATTGCACTTGCTGCTGAAGCCACGTGGAGTTTGATCCAAAAAACCATTTTAGTCTTACCCTATGTTTATAAAAGCCAATGTTTTGGTCCTTAGTAAAGGTTTGTCCTGAGATCATTAGATTATTACCTTTCTCTATTTTTTTACCAGGTTTAATGGGCATCATCATTTCAGAAATAGCCATCATGCTAGTTGAATCTTCAATGGCATCCAGCACAGATGTTCTTATCTTCACTTTTTCAGTTGCAGTAAACTCGCTCACTTCTGGTCTTATAGGTACACTGAAGGGATATAAATGGTAGGGAGATTGTATGTTGGGAGGTTTAGTCATATATTTATTTTCAAATGACTTAAAATTAATACATATTGTACCAAATGTTTTAGCTGTTGGATGTTTTATTTCTTTTCTCTGCTGAGCCATCGGCTGACTCTGCTGAGCCATCTGCTGTCCATTTCGCGACACCAGAGGCTTAGTTGACTTCTTCGGTGTCTTTGTAAACAATGACTTTAAAAAATTTGGTAATGGCATTTTCTCTCCTTTTGGTTTTCTATATTTTTTTTAGCAAAAAATAATTATTTTTAGAAATCGTTTATTTTTATACAGATCTAAAGTATACCTACCCAAAGAGTCAAGACAGTTATTTAATATTTCTTATTCCACAGTTAAGAGACCTTTGGTAAAGCTAAGCTCGCCTTAATTCCTTCTTGGTAAACATTCATTGGTTTTTTATATTTCAATGTTTCGTGAAATCGTTCGTGATTATAAAACTCAATGTAATCGGATAGGTCTTCTGGTAACTCTTTAACCGTTTCATATTCATTTAGATAAATACGCTCGCATTTTGCGCGTCGTAAAATCTTTCAATGCAAATATTATCAGTGGCACGGCCTTTCCCGTCCATTGATATCGAGATCCCGTTCTGTTTTAATTTTTGAGTATGCACATCGCTTGTATACTGACTTCCTTGATCTGTATTGAATATCTCAGGTTTTCCATAGAGATCTAAGGCCGCATCCAAGACGTTAATGCTCAGTGCACAATCCATCGTATTCGATATTTTGTGTGATAGGACGGCTTTCGAATGCCAATCAATGACCGCAGCAAGGTAAACCATTCCACCCTTGATTTTGATGTAGGTTATATCTGTGCTCCATACCTGATTAGCATGTGAAATATTAAGGCCTCTAAGCTTATAACTGTATTTCTGATGTTGCTTATTGGGTACGGTGGTTGTTACTTGCTTAACCGCTAAAATAGCCTTTAAACCCAGCTCCTTTCGATATGTTGCTACCGTGTTTAAAGATGCCTTGACTCAATTTTCCAGAAGCTGTTGATGCACCTTTTTAGTGCCGTAAATTGGTGTTTTATCAAACACTTTGGCTATTTCCTGCTGAATCTCATGCTTTTTATTATTCACTTTTTCAGTGTAGTAAAAAGTACTCCGATTCAAATTCAATAGCTCACATTGCTGTGATACAGATAGGTTTTCTAGCTTGGGATTAATTAACTTCTTCTTATTAGATAAGCCCAAGCTTTTTAGCTTTTTTTCAAGCCACTCCTTTTCACCAGTCATTTTACCGACAATTTTTGTTAGCATTTCGTTTTCTTCTTTAGCCGCAACAAGCTCTAGCTTATATTCCTTAAACGCTTTTGCTGGCTCCATTGCAATAACAGCATTTTCCAGGAATATTTTTTTCCAATTCTGAAGGATCAATGGGGTGATATTATTTTCATTTGCAATCTCAGTTATTGTTTTTTAATTTTCCAATAACTCCAGTACAAGTCTACTTTTAAACTCAGCAGAATAAGTTGTTCTTTTTTTACTCATGGTAATTCTCCTATTTTGATAGATACTATCTCAAACAGGAATAAGAATCTTAATTTTACTTTTTATATTTCCTGGGGCATTATATTGTTAACGATTAATCTTCATCTAACAGTAAAATTGCTTTAATTCGATCACACTCACGCTTATCGCTGCATTTTTTATGGCGAGATCCTAAAGCTGTTTTTTCTTGGAAAGTCAGTGATATTTACATTCTGTAATTGTGATATTTTTAAATTAAAACTCAAGTCTTTTTTAATTGCAAAACATTATCAAAGATAACGGGTATATAAATTAAAAATATTATTGAATTAAATTTTTCAATTCGGTAAATGACTCAGGTAAAGAATAACTAAAATCAGTTTTATCACGTAAGTTGGCATACAAAATCTCTATCGAGTCATTAAAAGGAGTATAAAACAATTTAGTTAAAATCACATGATTAATTGGTAAGTTTTTTGTTTTGTGCTTTAAGTACAAAGAGCTAGAACTTAGAATACTAGAACCAATCGTTATGAGCGATTTATTGAAAAATTTATTTTTGACAATAAGGTTATACATTATGACTTCCCAAGGTATTTGAGTGTAGCTTTCCAAGGTTTTAATATTAAGCTTTTTATACATATCGTGATTTTTATCAAAAGGGTGAAGTTTAAAAATAATATCATCTCCATATACATCTTTTACATTCCGATAGAACAATTCGATTTCGTATTCGGTAACAACGTTATAATCAAGAAAGTTTTGTGTGAAAAAAATATTATTCTCTGCTATTTCTTTAAATTTATAATTAAATATTATATTTAACTGATCTACAAACGTACCATCCTCACAAATCATTATATAATTAATTTCTTGTACTATTTCTTTACTATTAGATATATATAATTCTTTATTTGAGACCAATATCTTAGACAGTTTTGTTAAATCAATACTATCTGAAATATTATCTGGAAATAAAGCTCTATATTTAGCATAGCTATCATACAAATTATAGGTGCCCATTCCTTCCTCATCTAAAATCACTTGAGCACTATCGATTAATTTATTATACAGGTAACAACTAAATACTGAAGAGTAACTGGAAAAATGGAATATATCAGTGTTTTCTAATTCTAAACTATCAACGCTGTCGGTAATAATATTTTTATCAGCTATTTCATTAATGATAAAGACATTTGAAAATAGAACAGACTTAATAATTCTTTGTTTTAGTTCTTCTACATTATCAAAAAAAGCATTATTCAATAGGATAGTTGTTATGTCATGCTTATAATTTATTTTCGTAATAGCAGAAGCTATCAGCAATTGAAAAGGAGTTGTCACATCAAAAAGAATTTTTCTATTCATATACTTTCCCTTAATCATTTTTCACAGGAGATAATAATTACTATACCCATGTTACCTAATGCGGCGCCGTGTGAAGATTCTCGAGTTAGCACTGACGTTGCATTTTTACGTTGCGTGGGTTTAAAGCCCGAAATAATAAATCTTGCTGCTGGTAACAAGGGATAACAATACTGACAAGAGAGTTTAAACCCATGGTGGCATTCCTTTAAATATTAATAATATTATATTTTTTAAGATCTATTTTTTGACTAAGATCTGCTTTTATTTCATCAATAAAAGCCCCCGAGGCGATAACGATAGTACTGCACCCGCTAAAGTCGCATTCATGTAAACTCTCGACATGAATCTCATTGAGATTAAAGTCTATAAATTCTGCTTGTCTGTCTACTAAGCGGCGTACTTTTATATTATTTTCAATTAAAAAATCATAAAGATAAATAAAGAAATCGCCAGCACCATAAACTATGATCTCGGTAATATTACTCGCGAGCAAAATATCAATTAAGGTATTAACGGCACTAAAGTGTACATATTCTTGGGCGTTGGCACGGGTAATGTCACTTAAATAATTAGTTGACAGATGAGTTATTACGCCTTGTGGCCAAGGCATTTCTCGCTGCAGCGCATCCATTTGTTTACAAAAACTGAGGTAAAAGTCATTTACGCCTTGCGCTTCAACCTTAGTAATATTGTTGGCTTTGATAATATTGTACGTGTGTTGCGAGCCAAAATTATCCTCATGTTGGCATTGCCCTATCATCTCGACTTCTTCACTTGTCGGGCAATCAATTAATCGGCATAACATTTGCGTATAACTCACCCGCTCGTTTAGATCTGCAGGCTCTATATTTAATGATTGAGCCGCAATTTGAAAGGCTCGAACCCCTTCGCTAAACGCTTGATATTGAAGAGTTTTATCGTTAGTTAAGTGTCTTTCTTCACACACTGGTTGGACCTTTCCTTTGTGTCGCTCATAACCTAAGGTTGTCCCTGATTTGCCCACCAGAAAATACTCAAACACTTCTGGCGAACGCGCTAAAATGCTATTGGCTTCTTGAGTTTTGTCGATGAACGGCAGAAAGGACTTAATCATGATATCGTCTGTTTTTGCATAACCGCGCTCGCTAGAAAACAACTGGTAATTGACTTTTGCTTGCAACGTCGCGGCTTTTGATAATTGGTGCGCTATCGTGGCGCCAGGACCTAAATCTAAGCTTGCAAAAGATTGCTCGACATTTTGCAAATCTAAGATTTGATTTAAATATTCAATAAATAGTTGATGATTTTTTCGAATATGGGTGTCCACCTCAGCAGCTGCATTATCAAAGACTTGATTCACGAGGGTCAACGCATTTTGACCAGACACATCGACCTTATTTAAGCCATTCATTGGCAATGATAATAAGGGCATTAATTCAGAGGTATTAATCGCAAATTCGTTAATTAAATCTCCTACTGTGTAACTCCTGCGAGTCAATGTTTTAGCGATAGCATCTTTAATATCAGCATTTATCATTGATGGCAAGTAGGTAGACTTTCGCGAGACATAAAATTTGACACTTGTCAGTGTGCTAATAGACTTCCAGTTAATATGGCGGTTTATGCACTCATCAAATATTTCTCCTTCACGCATCATGGCTAATATGGTACCTATCTTTAATTGTAAACAACTATCAATTACCCACTGACTCATTTGTGTTAATATTGGCCCAAGTAAGCGAGCTCCCATCTGATAATATATTTGTAGATCATCGTTTTCATACTTTGGCATTAACAAGCTTGCGAGCGTCCTTGCTAATCTCACTTTAGCTGGTAAATCCACTCGATAATGTCTTTCTCGGCGCAAAACATCGATAAAATTTTTGTCGAGATTAAATAAAAAACTATTGATACCCAGTAGTCGTGGTAAGCGTACATCTGAGGTTGGATGATCGCCTATATGCACGAGTTTATCTGCATTAATACCAAGTTCGGCTAAAACATGCACAAATAATTGCCCTGTGAACTTAGTTTTTCCAAACTCAGAGGATACAAATAATTGGTAATCAGTTAACTGACAAGCATTGTCAATTAACTGTTGTATAATGGCATGAGGTAGATACATATCGGAAATAAATAGCACTTGCTTATCAAGCTTTTGTACTGCTTTGATTAATAATGCACAAAAAGGATCTGCAAAGCTTTGTTCTAATTCAAGTTCTACTTCTTTAGTTTTCAGTGCATCAATATGTGCTTGGGGTAGCGCCATTTGTTTGAAAATATCATCAAAACTAATTTTTTCGCTGTTAATCTTTTGCCGCGCTAATCGTTCTGCTGAGATCCGCATATGTTGATATTCAGTAGCGGTTAGTACAAAATCAGTCAAAATATCAGCAGGAAGGCGCTCAATGACTTGAGAAAAAATGTTTTTAGGATAATGACACTTTCGCCTGAGTAGCGTATCGAATACATCAAAAGAGACATGCGTTATCTCAGGTGCACTAATCGCGCTAACAAAATCTTGATACAAACGACTGGCTTTGATTAATTGAGTAAATTCTGGTGATGTTTTATTCTGCATAGGTTGCTTCTATAGATTTATTAAAATTGGCAATTAAGCGCATGGAGCGCTTTATATGAGTTGATGATACGCAAGAGGTACGTGGTAAATAGACAACATCGCAATAAGGTTTTAAAAAATCAAATTCCCCTTGCCAGTCATCGCCCATCACGAAAGTTGATGCCCCAAGTTTTTTAATGTCTGTAATTTTTTGCTCCCAGCAATGCTCTGGAAAAACTTTATCAACATAGCGGCAGGCCGCTATAATTTCAGCGCGTTGCTCATAAGGGAACAAGCATTGCTTACCTTTTTGTTGATTAAATTCATTCGAGGATACAAACACTATCAATGTATCTGCGTACTGTTTAGCACGCTCGAGCAGGCGCAGGTGACCAATATGAAAAAGATCGAATGTACCATAGGTTACCACAATTTTTTTTGGCATATTTATCCCTGTTGCTCTATTTCATTAACCAGCGCCAAAATTGCAGGTGAGCAGGCTTGATGTTGATCATTCATAATTAATTTATTGCGTTTTTCTTTTGGATCTGCCGCGCTTTGAAGAGAATGAGTCATTGCAGGTAATAATTGGGCAAAGGTTGTCACAACTACTCCGTTTATGAAAATATCGTCTGTAATTAAAGGCTCTCCACGTATTTTTTGATATTCTGCTTTATCAAATTGATAATATACAATAGGTTTTTCTGATAACATAAAGTCAAAAGCAATTGATGAATAATCGGTAATTAGCATTGCAGCGTCAGCTAACCAAGGGTATACATTTTTTCCGTTTGGAAAAATATAGATATGACTAAACTTTGGTAATTGTAAAAGCTCATCGGTATCAGATATCCCCATGTTCTCCATCATTGTTCGGTAAATAAATGGATGGTATTTCAAGATAAAACTACAGCCGTGTTGTTGACACCAAACATTTATGTCAACTAAGTTTAGTGGGTAATTGTTATCTTGACTGTCTCTATAGGTCGGTGCGTAAATTATGATCTGTCCGGTATTTTTAATAGTTTTTTCCAGGGTCGCTAAAGGCTCTGAATTAAGCCAACAGCGCTGCGTTTTTTTTTGAAAAAAAACATCATTACGTGGATAACCTATGCTTGAAAATTGTTTACTGTTAAATATTTTCCTAAAGACACGCTCATTAAACCAAGTGGAGCTGGATATAAAGCACGCATCATTAATATTGCGGTAATGTGCGTTTCCAGAAAGGTGTTTGTAAGGCAAACCATGCCAAAGTTGCACAACTGGTACAGAGCCTCTTAATGTTGAGAACAGTAAAGATTGGTATTCATGATCAATAATAAAAGAGCGAGCAAAGAGCATCGAGAAAAATGCAAGCAAAGGCTGACGCTTAATGCTGATCGCATTGAGTTCACCCGATATGGCGCTAGGTTTATCCACGATCAGCACTGCATTTTTATTGCTTGCCAGATCCTTTGCATAAAGGATAAGGATATTAGCATCAACAAATGATTCTGCGTAATACACTCTACAATGACGGTAAGGAATTAAACGTAATAATTTGATAGCTAAGAC
The DNA here is from genome assembly GCA_963682165.1 of uncultured Psychromonas sp. Lineage (GTDB taxonomy): Bacteria > Pseudomonadota > Gammaproteobacteria > Enterobacterales > Psychromonadaceae > Psychromonas. Next base: position 1,973,406 of record OY821666.1, read on the forward strand.
GAAAATAGTGGTCAGTTTTGCCCGAAGAAGCCGCGTAAAACTGCGCGAGTATTGACTAATATATTCTTGCTTTGAAGCAATTTGAATTTGCTCTATATCAAGGCCGTTGTTAATCAAGCCCTCTGCAACATTTAATTGAAAGCCGCCACTTGCGACAATAACAGTAAATGAGCGAGTGGGCTGTGACGGGGAGAGTATACCTTCACCGACCTTTATATTGTCCATCAAGCCAACGATATTTAGGCCCTTTGCCTTTAATTTTTTCATTAATTGCCGGCCTGCAGGGTTTGCAGGTGCAACATACATTTCACTTGGGTTGATATTCATATTATTAGCCAAAGGTTTATACCCATGTGACGGCAGAATAAAACCTCAGTTCGACAACGAGCCGTAAAAGTGAGGCATAAACTTGATTGTTTATAACGCGGGTAACAAGGTATATCCCGGTCACATGGGTGAGTAAAGCACAGCTAACAAATAACCGATAAGCACTCAATTAAATCTACCCCATCCCATATATGCGAAAAAGCCAATGCTTGCCCTGCGGGTATCATGCGCTTCATCGGTTGCTGTGTGCTGTTTTGCCAGTCTTTACATAGTGATGGTTCAAGCCCAGAGATGGTGACGCTCTGACAATGCTCAAATAGTTTGATATCACCTAATCTATTAATTTGTATACTAAATAACACCCATAACCCACAATGTGACTGTATGCTATCAAGGGTGATAAATTCAAGCTCTATTAGCTGCAATAGGTCACATTTTGAGAATAAACATTTATTTTTATTCACAGATGTATTAAGTAATAATGGCAAGCTTTGTGTATAAAGTAATTGCGCCATAAGATCGCTTGCATCTAATATTTCTTGCTCATTTAATTGTTTGGCCAATAACCGCCAAAATTTATTTTGGATCCATTCTTTGGTATTCAACCAATAGATGACTTTAGGTGATGAGCAGGCTTGTTGAAAATAGGGTTGAATATCGCGCAGTAAATTATCAACTGCTGGTTCAATTTGCGCCTCGCTGCTGATTTGAATGATGGCTACTGAATATCTGTCTGGAAAACAAATATTGTTGCTTGATTGATGCAAAGGAAATTGACTAAGATGCTTAATGGTTTGATCACTTCCCCAGATAACTCTTGCGCTTGAAACAGAAGATATTTTTGCACTAATAAGATCGTTATGCTCATATTGGAGCACCGTTATTAATGAAAAAATAAGATTAGTGGGGTGCGATTTAGCAAAGAATTGATTGATTAAATCGAGTAAAACTTGGCTATCTGCCGTTAACTTATTGCTCAATCTCAATATTGTTTGATTACCACATAAAACCGATACTATCATTGAGTAAAAAAAGAGTGTATCGACATTGCCTGGCGCAATATGAAAAACACACCCAGCTGCCTGTAATTGCGGTGTCGGATATTGCGACTTAATCGTTAAAAGATTACTTTTTCTTAGCCAATACCCAGCCGCCACAATACTAGGCACAGCCCTACCATGCTGCATTAAAAAATCGCCAAGGAGCGTTAATTCTTTTAACAGATCAGCTGAAAATGGAGGCACACAAAAAGTCGTCTCTATGTGAGTTGTTCGACAGATTGGCAATAATATTTTTAAGGGATATTGTTTAAGATTGAGTATCACTACAGCCTCTGACTTGTGCTTTTTTTAAACGGCCATTTACTTGGAAATATTTACCTTTTAGGCCACAACTGCAGTTATCTTCTCCAAAGATAACCCCGAGATCTTCTGTTAATAGAGCATGTCCTGGATAACTTGTTGGTAGCAATGAATTTACTTGAATAATGCCTTCTATTCCTTGGTTTTCTATGACGGATAAATCTTTTTTACTGCGAATGATAACATCACTCCAAACTGGGCAATGTAGATACCCAGCAGCACATTCGACATAAATAGTGCCAGTTTGCTCCACCATCGCATAAAAATTATGCACTGAAACTTGGCCTAATTGCGCTTGAATTTGTTCTGTAAACGCTTTATTTGACACCGCCAACTTTTGTAGTTTTTTCCAACCACCACTGTGAAGCAAGATAACATTACTGAGATGAAAATGTTTTTGTTGTGTTTTTAATACCTCAATAAAGTATTGCCAAATAATAAAAGTAAAGCCAAAAATAAAAATAGGTTGGTCTTGATACGTTTCAAAAAACTGAGTTATCGCTTTCATGTTAATGCTCATATCTTCATTTAAAGCATAGGTATGATCATAACCAAATAAAGATAACCCTTGAATGCCGACACCTCTTGCGGAGTAATTAAATTTATCTTTTATGACATTGGCGTGATCGATAATTAACATGGGTAATCGCTTTGATCCTAGCCATTGTTGCATTATTTTTGACAATACTTTTTGTTGTCTGACAATATTTATTTTGTCCAAAGCAATACGCGACACTTGCTCAGAGGTTGTGCCTGATGACGTGGTTATTTTAAAAATATCCTCATCGGTGATACTTTTGAGTAGGTGGTGTTTAAAAAGACCAACAGCCAGTGGTGGGACTTCTTTATTTAGCCATTGAGCTGGATATAAAAATTGTATGATTGAGCAATAATCCTCACTTTTTTCAAAATGGTATTGCGCTAATTCTTGTAATGCCTGTTGAAATAAAGGCGTTTTTTGTTGTGTCGATAAGCGATAAACAGGTAGCTCTAGCAATTCATCCCAGTTCATTTTTTTCACTCGGCAATAAAAAAGAATAATTAATTTTTCCTGATGATAAATAAGGGAAAGCATCTAGCGTCACAACCTGAGCATAACTATTGTGTATTTGTAAATAATGGCATAACATGCGCTTCACCTGCTGAGTAGTTTGTTCTTTTAATGATGCGTTTAAAATATAACAGACTATCAAATCATCTTCGCCGCAACATACAGCGTTGAGTTTATTTTCGTTGCAAAACATTTCAACGTCATCTAAATTAATGCGTTTTCCCACTATTTTTATAAAGCGTTTTAAGCGTCCGACAATTTGGAAATCTCCCTCGTTATCGCAAACGCCAAGATCACCTGTGCGTAATATTTCATGAGTTGATGGTAAACTGAGCATCTCAATATTATTCGCCGTGCCCATCATTACATTATCACCTAAATAACAAAGTTCGCCTGCTTGAGTTCCTTGCTTGTTATCTATCCAAAGAGAGCCACCTAAAATGGCTTTACCAATTGAGTGAGGCTTATATTTTACTTGATTAGGATCTAATACACTGATCCTTGCGGTTGCCTCTGTTTGGCCATACATCACGAAAAATTGTTTTTGCTCAGCTAAGCACCAGTCATTGACACGAGTTACTTTTTCAGGGGCTAGTTTTCCACCAGCAACGGCTAAAAATCGTAAGGAATGTAGCGATAGACGCTCAAAACCAAGGCGCAATAGCATATCAAAAATATAAGGCACTCCATATAAACAGCGAATGTCATAGCGCTGCATTTTTTGCCAAAACTCACGCGTTAAAAGGGCATCTTTATTTAAAACTATTGTTGTGCCTTGACTTAAATGAGAGTTTAAAATAGACAAACCAAAACTGTAGTGAAAAGGTAATGTGGTTATCACACTATCATTACTTTTTAATGTTAAAGCATGGCAAATAGCATGGCAATTACTGCGTAAATTATCATAGCTAAGGCGAATTAATGTCGGACTACCCGTGCTGCCTGAGGTTGTCATCAATAAGGCGAGATCAGGATGTATCGTATGTTCAAATTCTCCAAGTTGGGTTATATGACCATTGTTTATCAATAAATTAACATGATAATGCGCACATAAATTTTGCTGTTTCTTTGCTGATAAATCTTTATCTACCCACCACACAACCTGCTTTAATTGCAACGCGGCCAAATAATAAACTATGCTATTAATGGTATAGTGAGCGACCAGCATTAATAATTGTTTTTTTGATGAATATATTGTCAATTGCGTGCGAATTTGTTCTTTAGCTTTAGTGACAAGACAATTTAACGCTGAATAGGTGACTTTTTGTTCAATAGGGTCGCTGTCAAGCTGGATATTATCAAGCATTATTAAGGCGGCATTTTCTTGCTTTTGTGCCGCTAAGTGCTCGGTTTGCCAAAATTTATTATTCATTATTCATACAATTCCAGTAACATGGGTATAAGAGATGCGTGGGTATAAGAGATGTATAACTAAATCAATAACTAAATCAACATGCCACCGTCCACACCGATAACTTGTCCTGTCACATAGCTTGACAAATCACATGCAAGATAAAGCGCCGTATTGGCAATATCTTGTGCTCTACCTACACGTTTCATTGCAATACTATCAACACGTTGTAGATATAACTCGTCACCGATTGAGCGTGCCATATCCGTATCAATAAACCCAGGTGCAATGGCATTTACGCGTATATTAGCGCTTGCTAATTCTTTTGCTAAAGATAATGTAGCGCCAATGACAGCGGCTTTACTCGCGCCATAGACAGATTGCCCAGCATTGCCAGTAACGCCGACAATAGACGTTAAATTAATAATAGAGCCACCGCCATTTCGTTTCATTAACCGCTCTGCATATTGACTACAATAAAGCACACTATAAGTGTTTGTTGAAAATGTGTTAGCAATTTGTTTTTGACTCACCATACCGATTAAGGCATCGTCTAATATGCCTGCATTATTAACTAATACATCAAGGTTTTTACATTGTTTAAAAAGAGATTGAAAGCCGCTTTTAACCTGTTCATAGACAGAAACATCAAAACAACAAACATGATTATTATTTTGAAATTGTGAAGTTAGCTTTTCACTAAGCACTTGTAATGCGTGCTCGTCACGCCCATTGAGCCATAAATTTGCACCATGTTGAGCAAATAATTCACAGGTAGCAAGGCCGATGCCGCGACATGCTCCGGTGACAATAATATTTTTATTTTCAAGCAGTTTCATATTCTTTTAATCTACTCTTGATATTTTTTAATGATGATTTTAGCTTTAGCAACAGAGCTCATATCAATAATATCATCGGTATCCATCATTATATCGTAGTGATTTTCAATGGCAGCGATCAATACCATGTGCGCAGTTGAATCCCATTGTGCGATTGTTTGATAGCTTAAATCATCTGTTACATCAGCGATGGGAATATCTAAACTTTCTGCAAATATGTCATTAATAGTTTTCAAATTAATACCTTATAAACTTGGTTATTTTTTGTTTTGCTAAGTCATAGGTTGATTTATCCAAATGCATTAGCTGCAAGCATCTTTTTTCATCAATATTATCAACTTGATAACCTGATGCTTTATGAAAGCGTATAGATGCGCTATTGCTCAGGTAAATCTTACCCAACAAACGCGTTAATTGTAGTGCCTCAAAGGCGAAATCATTGAGTGCAAATGCCACGCAAAAAGGGACGATATTATTGATAAAGTCATCATTATAAATATACATTCCAGGCTCTGCCGTGCCACTTAACCTGTCAATCTTAATCAGTGATACAACGCCTATAGCTTGATCTTTAAAAAAAGCGAGAAAGTATTGTTGACTTTCATCTTCTCTGAGTCGTTGATACCAGGCCTGTTGTTGCGTTTCGCTGATATAGGTTTTATCGAGCATTTGCTGAGAAATTTTAGGCGAGTTTCGCCATTGTCTAACCATTTCAATATCAGATTCAACGAACCGGCTAAGGCCAACACCATAGCGATGAAAATCCCATTTTCGAGTAGAGCTTTGTGTATTAATCATTTAAAAAATTTCTCGCGCTGTTTTTTTATCTTTAATCTAGGATTTTCAATATCTGCTCTGCGATCCGTTTAACACCTTTTCCATCAATGAGTTGTAGCGCAATATTTGACATGGCAGTTAATTGAACTTGATCTACCCAAAGATCGGTTGCCCGCGAAAAGGCAGCGCGTAATCCATGATTCTCTAGCCCATTAAAAGCATAACACCAACCTGCTTTTTGGTGTGATTGAGCAGAAAGCAGTTGATTATCTGCAACGGTTAAGAAAATACTTGGCACACCACAATAAGCAAGCTCATAAATAATTGCTCCTGGAGCGCAAATAGCCATGCGGCATCTGCTTAAAAGTTTGGCCATATCTTGGCTATTATGAATATGTTCAAAACCTGCACCTTGACACAGACTCGCAATTTTATCAGGCTTTGGATAAGCTCCTCCTGTGACAATAACAACATCCATGGGGTCAATAATATCTTGAGCTAGAGTCAATTTTTGCATAAATAATATTGTTAAATTAGCACAATCACTGCCACCAAAATTAATCAGAATTTTTTTTCGGTTATTAAAATTAAGCTTGCATTTGGCGGTAAACTCTTCACGTACAATACTATAACATAATCCAAGCAAGTGTAATGCATAAGGTGCTGAATATTGGTAGCCTAATTGCTTAGCCTGCAGCTGCGCATTAATGACAATATCACAATGTAATTTTTGTAATGAATTGGTATCATCAAAACAAATAATTTTTAAAGCTAAACGCGCAAGATTCAGCCTATAGGTTTGATCAAATTGATAGCCATCTAAAATTAATCCTGTGCTGTTATTTTGTACGCTGCAGCGTTTAATGATCGCTATTTCATCATCATTTTTTTTAAATGTTAACAGCGAACAATTAAGTGCTTTTAGCTTGGCACATAGGAATTCTGGTAATTGCCTTACCATAATCAAACAGACAATTTGATGATGTTTTGCTAAATATTCAATCAAAGCAAAACAACGATAAGCATGACCTAGTCCAAGTTTTTTTCCACCATCAAACCTAAAAAGAATAGGGGATGTCATGAGTTATTCATTTTTTTAATAAGTCCCAAGAGAGTGGCGTCCCCTTAATAGCATCTTTAATTATTTGTTGGCCTAATATCAATGGATGAAACTTAGGTGCAAGCCCGAATCCTGGGCGTATTATTTGCGTATTTTTGCTTGTTAGCATCTCACCTTTTTTTATGTTTTTTGCAATATAAATTGAGCGCCGATATTTTTTAGCATCTTGCTCACTACTTGCTCCACCATATAATATCTGTCCAACCGCTAAAGCTACCGTCTTACTTTCATTAACTAGCATCATTAATTCTGCAGGCTCTAATGAGAAGGCCGCATCAATACCACCAGCATCTCTTGATAATACAAAATGTTTTTCAATGATAGATGCGCCTAATGCAACGCCTGCTAACGCTACACCTATACCTAATGTATGATCAGATATTCCCACTTCACATTTAAATGTTTCACGCAGATGCGCAATGGTTTTTAAATTTGCGTGCGCAGGGGATGCAGGATAAGCACTGGTGCATTTTAATAATATAATTTGTGAGCAGCCATTATTTTTCAGGCAATCAATAGCCTCTGAAATCTCTGTAAGAGAGGCCATACCCGTGGACATAATGACAGGTTTTCCCGTTTCTGCAATGCGCTTTATAAGCGGAATATCATTATTTTCAAAGGAGGCTATTTTATAACAAGGCACATCTAATGTTTCTAAAAAATCAACAGCGCTGATATCAAAAGGGGAGCTAAAAGCAATTAAACCTAATGATTTTGCTTTATCAAAAAGCGTTTTATGCCAATCCCAAGGGGTGTGCGCTTTTTGATATAATTCATAAAGAGAATTACCTTTCCAAAGGTTGTTCTCTGCTAATATTTGAAAATCATCTAACTCACAGTCAAGTGTCATGGTGTCGGCGGTGTAGGTTTGTAGCTTAATCGCATCTACTCCTGCCAGTGCTGCGGCCTCTATCATTTTCAACGCAAGATCTAACGATTGGTTGTGATTACCTGATAGTTCGGCAATCACAAAGGGTGGCTCAGTTTGAGCTATTTTCCTGCCCGCTATATGAACGTTATGATTCATTTTTACCAGCCGCTTCATTATCTAAAATAAAGGCTTGATACATATATTCAGCTCTGCGCCAATCATCTTCATCATCAATGTCTTGCACTAAATAATGGGGCAAAATGATGGGTATTGAATTTGGAGAAAACACATTGAAACTGTTATGTAAAAAATCGTTTTTTTGTGCCAAATAAAATTGCCCGGCATCATGATAAACACTTGGTAAGTCTTGTGAACGTTTAGGCAGCGCACTGCTATCAACTGGGGTTACGTTTTGATCAGGCGATTCAATGGTAAATGAGCGTTGGATAGGGTAATTAAATTTACACACGGTAAAGGCTGAGGTTTTATTTGTTTGTTTTTTTAGTTCATTGACCGCTTTGACAATGTATTCTTTTTGCAAAAAAGGTGCGGTTGCATAAATACAACAAACTAAATTAATTTCATTGCCTAATATCTCCCATTCTATAACGGTATGTTTAATGACACTGGAAGTACTAGTATAGTCATCGGCTAAATGCTTAGGGCGCATAAAAGGTACTTCTGCACCGAATTTCTTTGCGATTTTTGCAATTTTTTCATCATCGGTAGAGACAATCACCGTCTCAAAAATTTTTGATTGTAAAGCTGCTTCAATACTATAAGCAAGGATCGGTTTTCCACAAAAAAGTTTTATGTTCTTTGAATGGATCCGTTTACTACCTCCTCTCGCTGGAATAATTGCAATATTTTTCATTGTACATCTCTTTTTAATAAGCTATTTAATTCTTCACAAAATTGCTTAATAACACCGCGCCAATTAGAAGCAAAATCTTTATAGAAATTACGTTGCCCTTTAAATGATAAAGTATCTTGAAACTCTTGACCTTGTTTGGAAAAATTTTTTAACGGTAAAAACATCCAGGATTTCACCCCTAGCCGTGTTGACAACATAAGCGCTGCATTACTTGCAGATATCACTAAATCTAAGTTAGCAATCAATGCGCCATAATGCTCAAAATCACCTGCGGCAGAACAATCATCAAAATGATGAATACAAATATTGTGTTTGCCTTGCATGTTATCAACTTCTTTTTTCCACTCACCAAATTGCAAGTTAACCCATTCAACACCTTCTATTTTTAATAGCGGTAATAACTCCTCAAGCTTCATTGAGTATTGATTACCATCATTAACTCGGCCATGAAACCAAGACAGACCTATGCGTAGTTTTGTCTTAGAAAGGTAATTATTTTTTTGTTGTTTTAATTGCTCACTAACCACTAAATATTTATTGTTGCTAAAAGAAGCCTCTGTGGTTCTATATAAATAAGTTAATGATCCAGCTAAAATTTGAACATCTAGATTAGTGCTCACCGATTGCTTTTTATTGACCTCTTGGTAGGAGTGAATAGTGGCAGTTGGAAAGTTATATTTATAAAGACCTTTTAAACGGTCATCACAAACAATATGCGCATGTTTAGCATCAGAAACGGCTTCAGCAAAGCAGCTTGTATAAGAAAGATTATCCCCAATTCCTTGCTCCGGATAAATCAGTATATTTTTGCCTATCAGTGATTCACCATTCCATGCAGGTGCAAACCAATGCACTTGATCTTTCATTTCTTGGTGTTCAAAACGGCTATGAAAACAAGTCCAAGCATTTTTATAGTCTTGAAAATAGATAAGAATAGGGTATAAATTAAATTTAGCTTGATTATTATTGGGCTCTAACTCGAGCAATTTATAGTAAACATCGCGTGCATTCTCATAATCACCTAATTTAAAGTAAGAAAGTGCTATATCGAGCAAAATCTTACTGTCTCCAGTTTTATTAAATAAGTCTTCAAATAGACTCAGTGCTTTTTGATAGGATTCAAGGTTTAAATAATTGCAACCCAGTAGATGTATCAGCGGTGGAGATTCCACTTCATCACTAAGGCTAATGGCTTTTTTTAATGCTATTTCAACTTCAGAAAATCGGTTCAATTCAAGTAAATTAGTCGCAAGCAATTTATACGTAACCGCATCGCTCGGCATTTTTTTTATTATTTTATGACATAAAGTTATGGACTTTTGATAGTTTCCCTTATTTGCCTCTTGAGTTGCTTGTTTTAATTTTTTTATCGAATTTGGATTATTTTTAACCATCGAATTCATCAGTTTTATTCCTGCTATCTTTTGGCTGGTTGATTATAATTTTGGGCAAGATCATTGACCAGCCAAATGAAATGTTTATTCATTTTATCTAAACAAAATGCAATAAATTCTGTTTGCTCTGCGGGCTTGGAAAAATAATATACGTTACTCACCACCGTTGATTGCAAGTAATTAAGCGAACCGCCCATAAAACGATAAAATAATTTTTTTGTGCTGTCATTTTCAAAATCATTTAAAAACTGATATTGCATAGTAAACGCATTGACTAATTCTAAGCGTGTTTTTACATTCTCAGTAAATACAATAAGTTGTTTTATGTATTGTTGAAATTTGGGCTGGAATGCTTGAAACGATGCCATTATATTGCTTTTTTGCCAATAATTGTTATTAAAACTGCTTGATAATGCTTTTTGAACATATTTTTGTTTAGTTTTTAGTGCTGGGAATATTGGCATATCTGTTATTTTTATTGGGATTGTATGTGCTATTTTAGCGCCATCACTGGTATTTAGACACTGGACATCTGCATTTTCAACAAGTAGCATTTCTAACACACCCCGCGAAAAATCAAATGTGCGAGTAGTTGAAATATTCCCACCAAAATTGCCTGGTACTTCTAAGTGTTTGTTTAGTTTATATCCTTTTATATCATCATAAATACTACCTTCTGCATGCTGTGCGCTTTCTTCTTTAAAGCCATAGTCAAGGCCAAATAAATAGATACTTTTAAAACCCATTGCGATAGCGATAGCCGTTGAAGCATTCGTTACTGTCGGGTTAGAAAAAAAGAGCTCTGCATATTTTTTAGAAATTGAGTCGTGAATGAAAGTGGTCCCAGCATCGCCAGCTTTTAATACAATGTGTGCTTTTTTAAATAAAGCTAAAATTTTAGGGTAAACAGTATTAAGACAAATTAAGTCTATCTGTTTCATTGTTTTTTCATGGCCAACTTTCTTAACCCATTGATAAATAGTAGCAGGGCGCTCTTGCTCAACATGAAAATCAGGTATTATGTCATTATTTAATAATGGTTTTAAAGTCGTACCTGAAGAAATGATAATAGCATTGTTTTGATTTGTTTTTAAATACTCGATACAGGTATTTAGAGAGGGGCCATTACCTATCACAAAAACAGGTATGTTTCTTTTTTTTTGTTTCGCCGAGGTTAATAATATTGGCGCGTTATTTTCCGATATATTAGTGAGCGTATGGCTAATACCAATTACTTCATCTTCACAAAATCCCCAGCCACTTTGATATCGGTAACCAAGTTCATTAATCATTTTAAAAGCATCGGTTGTTTTATCGCTCATATAATGACGATATAAATACATTTTTACGCTATTAAAATAGCCACGACTTTTAAAAGAAGCGTTAATGTCATTAACATATTCAAATTCATCACCACTGATTTTAATAGTAAATTCTCCGCCGCGTATTGTGCAATGCGTGAGTAATGGCTCAAAGTCTACACAGTGCAATGTCGCAAAAAAACAATCAGGCTCAGGTTCAAATAAAAAAACACTACGAATTGAAAATTGATTTAATAAAATTTCAATATGGTAGCCTAGACCAGCACCCATGATGGCAAGAAATGTAATATCTCCATTTTTGTGTAGGATACTTGGTCTCGTTGACCCCATTTTTTCTATTCGGGTATTAAAAATTTCATGCATGACTTGCTCATGCTGATAGAAATAAGTTTCTTGCGGAATGATTTCAAAATCAAAATTAGCAGGAGCTTTAAAAAATTCATCAACTTGCATTTGACTTTCTAATTGCGGATCTCCTTGATAAACAAATTGATCGTTAGCAAATAAATTAACATGGCCATTGTCATCTAACATTAATTGTACTTTTGTTGCTGTATAATTTTTATAATAGTTATAAATATCAGGCATTTTTTTCTGTAAAAAGGTCATATTTTTTATGAAAGTTGCTCGTAAAAGTTGAGTCTGGATTTTCACCATGAGAGGATCTAACTTAGAGGTCATCGAAACACCTTATATGAAAGCTAATTACCTTAGCGATTATATAAAAAAACAATTGGAAAAGGCGTATTAGAAATCACAGAAACAAAAAAATAAAACGGCATAACCTCAATTCTAGATAAGTAACACTTTTCAAACTGGACATTTTTTAACCTATCTATGTTAAATGGATTTACGAGTGTAGGTTATTGTCTCATCCATTTGCCTTGATAATCATAAAAATTTCTGTAGTTGGTTACTGATACGCGTAATATCTGTTAATTATAAATAAAAGCGATACTTGAGGCTAGGTAAGCTTATATTTTTGCTTTGAGAATGTTTTTAAATTGAAAATATAAAATTGGAAAAGAGCAACAGCCCTAGTCTCTTGTATAGCCTGGGAGTGCATCAAGTGCACTTTTTAGATATTCCATTGTGCTATTTAAATTAGAAACGGCTATATCCATAGCATTGAACTCTTTGAATAAACGCGATTCTAATTTATCTGCTCGATAGATGGCTGTTTTTTGTTTTTCTTCAAGTGCTGCAATTCCCTTATATAAAGAATCAAGTTTACCATCGATAATTGTGGTACTTGAGCCTACATCACCAGTTGAACCAGAAATGTTGATGTCAATAATACCCGATAAGACCTTGCTCATGGCAAAACTCATCCCTTCGGCAAAAGTAACATCAGATCGAGCTCCTAATGATCCGCCTTCAATTAATAATTTGATGCCAGTTGAATCGCCGTTGTCTGAAAGTAATGTTTGCCCAAAGCCTGAAGCGATTTTACCATCAATCAAACCTTCAACGTCGAGCCCAGTTGAGCCGGATAGTACATCTATTCCAAAGTCTGCCAAAAAGTTAATATCAACTTCAGTAAATGCGATAGTTGACTCAGAGCCATATTTACTTGATGTAAAAGATAGTTTGCCTGCATCGTCAATTACTTGGATACTAATGCTATTTTCCAATAAGTTTTTATCTGAGTTTATTTGTAGTTGCAATTCATTGGCAAGCTCACTAATGGACGCATACGATCCTTGTGATAACACGATATCATCTGATAAAATGCCATCTAAACGTATTTTAAACGTGTCATTATCTGCATTTACAGTCGGCGTGGCACTGTCAACTGCGCTACCAATAAAACTTGCTTGTGTTGCTAATTGTGTAACTTCAACAGGATAAGTTCCTGGTTTTGTCAAGCTATTACTGCCTTCAAATGTGATAAAAGGATCGTTTGAGCCGCCTGATGCTGTAAAAAAGTCAGCTATCCCTGCCATATCATTTTTTAAAGCCTCTGCAAACTTTGTTGCGTTTAACTCTAATGTGCCATCTCTGTTGGTAAGCATGCCTAAATCAGCAAAACTGTGGATCGACCCTGGGATATGATCAACGGGTGTATTAAGTACACTACGCAACATTCCTTGAATATTTCGAATGGTAGAGTCGCCATTTAGTATACCATTTGATTGCCCAGCACCATTAAATTTGGTCAGATCATTCATCTTAGTGATAGTTGCATTGTAATTTTCAACAAAGGCTTTGATTTTTTCTTCGACGTTACTGGTATCGGTATCAATTGTTAAAGAAACTTTTTTACCGATCTCTGTTTCACCGTTGATATTTAGCGTTACCCCTTGGATAACACTGTCTATTTCATTACTTCCTCGCGTGATAGTAATGCCATTCATGATGATCTTTGCATCCTGGGACGCCGATGTTTGCTCAATATTTTTTGTCGTTGCACTGTAAGTAAAACGATCAAGGCCTGTTCCAGCTGGGATTGTCGATCCACTAGCATCTGTTGATGTTATTTCAACAGAATTTTTTTCACCAGTTTCTTTGCTGGTTAATACTAATCGATAATTTGTACCATCATTGATGATCGAGGCATTAACACTATAATCACCATCATTTATGGTATTGCGCAGTCCTTCAAGGGAATTATTTTCGCCATTAACGGTAATTGTTTCAATCGCTTTATCAGCGTTGACATTAAAAGTATTGCCGTCTGAGCTATAACTACCAAAGCGTAATGAAATAATACCTTCACCTACCTGATCGCTAACCTTTGTAAAATTTGCAGTGCTTGATACTAATGTTTGCGCTTGTGCGCGTTGTTTAACTTCGAATTCCCAAGTGCCAATCTCTGCACCAATACCTAATTTGGCATCTAAAATATCACTATCAGTTGATGATGCCTTAGCTGCAGCGAAGGTAGAATCGTAACCTAAGTCGCTATAGGATGATTTAAATGCAGAAAGGTCGCTGTTTAATAAGCCGTAAGCTGAAATAGCGGCAGTGGCTTTAGCTGATTCTTTAGTTACTTTTGAAATGATTGGATCTTTTTCTGCGTCAACAATAGCATTCACAATGCTATTGATATCTAGACCAGTTCCAAGCCCTGTTGATGTGATTGGTGGCATATCTCGTTCCCTTTTTAGCATTTATTTAATTTAAAGTTTAAATTCTTCTTTAAATTCTTCTTTAAATTCTTCTTTAAATTCTTCTTTAAATTCTTTTTTAAATTTGCCTTTGAATAATAGTGCAAAAATCAGACCATTATTAATAATAAAACTAAAAACTAAAAACTAAAACTAAAAACTAAAAACTAAAAACTAAAAACTAAAAAGAGGCCGGAGCCTCTTTATTTAGTTTACTTTCTTTTTACACTTTTGTTTCGAATAATACTCCTGCGATATCATTCATTTTCTTTCTTAAAACAACCAATTCCTCTGATGGGATTTGGCGGATTACTTCCTCTGTTTCTAAATCCGTAACCGATACAACTTCAATGCCTAATTGCTTATCGACTGAAAATGATAAACCGCGTTGCGTGGTTTCCATAAATTCATTCAATTCGTTAATTACAATTTCGACTTCCTCTTTCGTTGGTGGTGTTACTTTCGCTACTTGCTTGGCTTCGGTTTCTGTTTTAGCTTCTGCTTTAACGATTGGGTTAGACTCGACTTTCCCGCTATTGTTATCTAGAGCGGGTAGCCCAGAGGCTGGTATTGACATATTTAACTCCGACATAAATACCCCCTAATTTTATTTTTATTTGTATTGGTGGTTTAAAACTTAGCTTACCTCTCACGTATAAACTAAGTTCTAACCAACAACTCCTACTTTACACTTTTATAAGTTGTAGAAGCTCCTAACATAGGAGCTTAATACAATGTTCAAACTCCTTTTATTATCCTAGAAGAGAAAGAACACTTTGCGCTGATGCATTTGCTTGTGCTAGCATTGATGTACCTGCTTGTTGTAAGATCTGCGCTTTACTCATTTTTGATGTTTCTACAGCAAAGTCAGCATCTTGGATTCGAGAGTTCGAAGCCGATAAGTTTTGTGATACATTTTCTAAGTTTGAAATGGTTGATCCAAGTCTATTTTGAATCGCACCTAGATTAGCTCGTGATTCACTGATCTTCTCTAGTGCACTATCAATTTTACCAATAGTGTCAGCGGCTCCTTGCATAGTGGTTACATTGGTACCTAAAGAGTCTATAACCTTTCCGCCCATTTCATTCATGATACCTAGTTTTTCTAAGGCTGTTTCTTGCTTAGTTTGACCATCGGCTTTAGAGATAATTTCAATAGCCTTTCCATCCATGCTAGAAAATTGAATTTGAGATCCTACTTCTGTAGCTTTAACACCTGTTTGCCCAGATAATGCATTAATAGAAGTGACTACGGACGATATTTCGGTTGAAGTTACAACGAAATCAACACCATTAATTTGTATTGCATCACTTGCTTTTATACCACCAGCTACAGTTCCAGTTGAATCTGTTTTAAATGATCCAGAGCCGTTTGCTATTGTAAATCCAAGTTCTTTTATCTTAACGCCGACATCAGGAGTCGCTTTTACAGATGTTCCATCACTAATACTAATCGGTCCACCATCTTGACTTTTAAGTGCTAAGTAGCCTTTGTGAGTAGATGCAGCACTAGTTAAGCCTGAATCTTTTAGTGAACTGCCTTCTCCACCACTAATTGCTATATCAGCACCTGTATTATTGGTTAATACTAAGCCACCTTGGTTATCAAGTGAAGCAGTTACTCCTGCAACATCACGATTAATAGTGCTAACCAAATTACTCATTGATGATGTAACTCCTAATGTCACAGCTTTTGCATCTCCAATGGTAATTTGTATACCTTCAGTAATACCAGTTAACGCTTTTCCTCCACCATCTGTATGCATACCTTGTACGACATTATAAGCCTCAGCCGATACGCCAGTTTCGGAAGTTTTATCATTAAAAGCGTTGGCATTAGCTAATGCTTGATTACCAGCTATTGCTGTTCCAGCACCTAGTGCTACACCATTAACCAATACAGAAGATTGTCCAACAAGTCCTTCTACACGGCCACCATTAAGATCTCCTTTATTCAAGTTACCATTTAATCCAAGATCATTAGTGGTTACAGCATTAATAGAGAATGATAATGTTTCGCCAGCGTTAGCACCTACTTGCAGTGTTGTCTTACCACCACTACCATCTAACAATTTAATGCCGTTAAATGCAGTTGTATCAGCGATACGATCAAGTTCAGAGTGAAGTTGGTCAACTTCTTTTTGAATTGCCACTCTGTTTGAAGATGAGTTTGTGTCATTTGCAGATTGAACTGATAGCTCTCTCATGCGTTGTAATATGTTAGTCATTTCACTCATTGCACCTTCAGCGGTTTGTGCCATAGATACACCATCGTTCGAGTTACGAACAGCTTGGTTAATACCTTTGATTTGTGATACCATTCCGTTTGAAATTGCAAGACCAGCAGCATCATCTTTTGCACTATTGATGCGTAAACCAGAAGATAAACGTTCCATCGCCTGGTTGCTTGTTTGTTGTGATTTGCCTAATTGACGTTGTGCGTTCAATGACATTACATTTGTGTTTATTATTGAAGCCATGATTTACCCCTTGGTTTATAGTTATCTGATTTGAGTTATTTAATTATTAAATATACTTTCATCAGGTTTAAGTACGTGTAATATTGATATCGACTGCTTAAAAAATAACTTCAAAAAATATTTGATAAGTTGTTTACGATTCATTTTTGAAACAGTCGATGTGCTGACTTAAAATAGTTATCGCCCATGTAATAAATTTCTTTAGTTAAATTTAGTAATTATTTTAATAAAATATATTAAAATTGCCTTTGAGGCTGTTAGTGATTGAATTTCTGGCTTATAAATAAGATAATTATTTGTGCAAGTTGACGCACTAGACTTTGTTAGGGGAGCGGGAACAATCAATACAAGGAGCAACCTTTGCTCTATTAACGATTAGCTAAGCTAATAGTCTGTCGGTAAAATTAAACAAAAAATGTTAATTCTTTTATGGTTACTCCATTTCCACTGAGTGATGGAGCAGTTAAGCTCGAGCCGCGCACTAATGGGAGTGGTCACTTGGAGCAATTTGTATTGTTATAAAATCGTTAGGTGAAATAACTAGTTAAGAATTTAAGCTTCACGTCTGGACATAATGGCCATGCTGACTGCGTATATTGAAGTTACGTGTAGCTATAGATATGAAAAGCCTTTATTTTAAAAAATGCAGTTTCATCTTCAATGAACTAAGGAATCATATGATCACACTTCAAGCTTTCCCTGCGCGGCGTTTACGTCGTTTGCGTAAACATGACTTTTCTCGTCGCCTTGTTGCTGAAAGTCAACTTTCTGTGAATGATTTGATTTATCCCATGTTTATTATTGAGGGTAAAAATAAAACACAAACAATAGTCTCAATGCCAGGTATTTTACGTTATTCAATTGATTTATTAGTAAAAGAGGCGCTTGAACTGGTTGAATTAGGCATTCCAGCGATTGCATTATTTCCAGTTACCCCTGATGATATAAAAACTGAAATGGCTGAAGAATCTTATAGCCCCAATGGACTCGTACAACGCGCCGTGATTGCGATAAAAACGGCGTGTCCAGCGTTAGGTGTGATAACAGATGTTGCACTCGATCCATTCACCACGCACGGGGAAGATGGTATTATTGATGATAATGGCTATGTACTTAACGACATCACAACAGAAATATTAGTGAAACAAGCATTATCACATGCGCACGCAGGTGCTGATATTGTTGCTCCATCAGATATGATGGATGGTCGAGTTGGTGAAATAAGAAAAGCACTTGAAAATGCAGGATATATCAATACTAAGATTATGGTTTACAGTGCAAAATATGCATCGAGTTACTACAGCCCATTTCGTGATTGCGTGGGTAATGCTAGTAATTTTAAAGGCGGTACTAAATCAACCTATCAAATGGATCCTGCCAATAGTGATGAAGCAATTCATGAAGTTGCGTTAGATATTCAAGAAGGTGCAGATATGGTTATCATCAAACCTGGTATGCCTTATCTTGATATTGTGAGCCGTGTTAAAAAAGAATTACAAATACCAACCTTTGCCTATCAAGTTAGTGGTGAATACGCCATGCATAAAGCCGCCATAGACAACGGCTGGTTAAAAGAGCGAGAATGCGTTTTAGAATCATTGCTGTGCTTTAAACGTGCAGGCGCAAACGGTGTGTTAACTTATTTTGCAAAACAAGTCGCAAAATGGTTAAAAGAGGATAAATAACCAGCATACTGCGCCCTCTGTATATCTATACCAATTAAGATGCTGCTCTCTTTGCCAAGAGTGCATACCCATGTTAGTTCAAAATGCAACGTAACATGGGTATAGATCTTGATAGGTCATTGTATAAGTTATCATTGTTATTTTTTCTTTTTTCGGCGCATCGGGGCAAAGCCGACATCTTTTGCTTCGTGAAAGGTTTTATCCATTAATTTTTTTATTTTTGTGGTTTTATTCGTTACTTGTTTGTTGATTACTTTATGTGGCACTTTGCTTTTATCTACCGTTGCTGGATTTTTTTGTAAGCCTTTAAATTTTGGATTTATCCCCTCAATACGACTAAAGCTAATGGGTTGTGCAACATATTCTTCTATTTTTTGAAAGTTAAGCCAATCTTTAGGCCCTACCATAGAAACCGCATCGCCACTCGCGCCAGCTCTTCCTGTTCTGCCAATACGATGAATATATTCCTCGGTATGTTTAGGAAGATCAAAATTAAAAACATGGCTCACATTAAGTAGATCCAGGCCGCGTGATGCGATATCGGTTGTCACCAGAATTTTGTGTTTACTGCGAGCAAATGAATCCATGATTTGATTACGCTGAGATTGTAATAAATTGCCATGTAGCGCTAATGATGAACAGCCTTTTTCGAGTAACATTGCACTTAGTCGTTCAGTATCTTTACGTGTTGCGGTAAATATTATTGCTTGGTTTATGGTTTCATTTTGTATTAGACTAAACAGTAATTTTTCTTTTTGATTAAGGTTATCAGCTAAATAAAAGCGTTGTGTTATGTCGCTATGCAGCTGTGTTTCATTATCGATGGTAATATGTACTGGTGCTTTTAATAATTGTGCGGCAAACTGGTTCACTTTTGCATGTTCAAGCGTTGCTGAAAAAAATAAAGTTTGTCGTAAACGATGATTTGCATGCTCATTTACCGCTTTTAATTGCGCAGCAAAGCCAAGATCTAACATGCGATCCGCTTCATCTAAAATGAGTAGCTCTAGCCCACTAAGGTGTAGCAAGCCTTTTTTTAGGTGATCAACAATACGCCCAGGTGTGCCCACTACAAAATGCGGATTTTTATCGATTTTTTTTACTTGATCGTTAAAATTTTCTCCACCTAATACCAATGTTGACTTTAAATTGGTATTTGAGACCAGCAACCGTAATTGTGAATAAACTTGTTTTGCTAACTCTCTGGTGGGAGCTAAGATAAGTACACGTAAAGAACGCTTGGTTAAGGCACGTGTTTTTAATACTCTTTGCATTGCTGGTAGTAAAAAAGCTAGCGTTTTACCTGATCCTGTTTTTGATGATGCTAGTAAATCTTTGCCTGATAGAGCAATCGGAATTGCGCGAGCTTGAATTTCTGTAGTTTTCGTAAAGCCCAAATGCGCAAGCGACGTTATTAAACGTCGATCAATGGGTAAATCAGTAATTATCAAAGGTTCCTCCAGAGTGAATATTTAACATAAAGCAAGTGATGTTTAGAGGGTATTCATAAGCATCAGAGTATTAACTCAGTTAATTCTCTGAGGTCAATTCTATGCCGAGTATCTTAGCACAATTTACCTTGCTGTTTGTACTCTTTGCAATTCATGGGTATAAATAATATTTTACGAAAATTTGCTCAGTTGTGAATATTATATTTTGCCCAAAAATTGCCACCGTGTTGTTAAGTTTTGCCAAGGAGGAGTTGATAATACTTATTTTAAGGGCGCTTTTTTTAACTTCCAAATTGTTGATGCGTAGTCTTCAATTGAACGATCTGAGTTAAATTTACCCATTGCAACTGAGTTTAAGATTGCTTTTTCTGCCCACAGTGCTTTGTTGCGGTATGTCTTATCAATATCTTCATGTGCTTTAATGTATGAAGCATAATCTGCTAAACATAAATATTCATCGCCCCAATCAAGCAGGCTACGTTTGATATCTGACAACGCTCCGGCGCAACCTGGTGTAAAGAAATCTGTATCTAGCCAATCAAGTACCGCTTTTAGCTCTGGATTGTTGTAGTAATAATCATGAGGATGATAACCACTAGCTTTAAGTGCTTTAACCTCAGCGACACTCAAGCCAAAAATAAACATGTTTTCAGCGCCAATTTCTTCGGCCATTTCAATGTTTGCACCGTCCATTGTACCAACAGTTAATGCACCATTTAATGCGAATTTCATGTTACCTGTGCCTGATGCTTCAAGACCAGCTGTCGAGATCTGCTCGGAAACATCCGCTGCAGGGAACATTCTTTCAGCAAGAGAAACACGGTAGTTAGGTACAAATACAATTTTTAGTTTGTTTTTAATACGCATATCATTATTGATTTTATCCGCGATTTTATTTAATGCAAAAATTATTTGCTTCGCCATGTGATAACCAGGTGCTGCTTTCGCGCCAAAGATAAATACACGAGGTACTATATCGAGTTTTGGATCTCCAAGCAGACGTTTGTATAGCGTTAAAATATGGAGCAAATTTAATTGCTGACGTTTGTACTCGTGTAGGCGCTTGATTTGAATATCAAAGATTGCATCTACATTAACATCAATATCCAATATTTTTTTGATGATCTTAGCCAGTGCAAGTTTGTTTTCACGTTTTATGCTCATAAATCGTGTTTGAAATGCCTTATTTTTTGCTTTTGGTCGTGCATCTTTGAGCTTATCAAGGTTTACAACCCAATCAGGCCCCACAGTTTCGGTGTACAACTGAGCTAATGGAGGGTTACATGCTTTTAACCAACGCCGTGGCGTAACACCATTTGTAACGTTAACCAGTTTACCTGGGAATAATTCATTAAATTCAGGGAATAAATCTGTTTTTACTAACGCGGAATGAACAGCTGCTACACCGTTTACTTTGTAAGATGTGATCACGCAGAGATTTGCCATACGCACTAAACGATCATGACCTTCTTCAATGATTGAAAGTTTTGCTTTCTTCTCATCATCGCCAGGCCATTTTTTTTCAACAACTACCATAAATTGACGGTTGATTTCATAGAGTATTTCAAGGTGACGCGGAAGTACTTTTTCAAATAGTGCAACAGGCCATTTCTCTAGTGCTTCTGGTAATAAAGTATGGTTAGTATAGGAAAATATTTTCTTACAAATTGTCCATGCAACATTCCATTCTACACAATTTTTATCAACTAAAATGCGCATTAATTCAAGGATAGTAATTGTTGGGTGTGTATCATTTAATTGAATTGCCACTTTATTTGGAAGTTTTTTCCAATCTGAATTATGGCGTTGAAAACGGCGCAGAATATCTTTTATAGAACACGCACAGAAGAAGTATTGTTGGATAAAGCGCAACTCTTTACCAGCCGCTGTTGAATCATTCGGGTAAAGTACTTTAGAGATTGTTTCTGCGGCTGATTTTTCAGCTTGTGCATCAATATAACCGCCGGCATTAAATACATCCCAGTTAAATGCTTCAGAAGAGCGAGATTCCCATAGGCGTAAAATATTTACTGTTTTAGCGCCGTAACCAACAATTGGTACATCCCATGGTACGCCTTTAATTTCTTGACCAGCGTGCCAAATTTTGTAGGAAGATCCATCGTTCTTAAAGACAGTTTCAACGTAACCATATAAAGGGATCATTTGTATCGATTCAGGACGACAAATTTCCCAAGGGTTTCCGTATTCACGCCATGTATCAGGACGTTCAATTTGATGACCGTCTTGAAATTCTTGTTTAAATAATCCGTTTTCGTAGTGGATACCGTAGCCAATTGCTGGGTAACCAAGTGTGGCTAGTGAATCAATGAAACAAGCTGCAAGACGCCCTAAACCACCGTTACCTAAAGCCATATCAGGCTCTTCATCGCAAAGATCGTATAAGTCTTCCCCAAGATTTTTAAGAGCTTCTTCCGTCACTTTAAATAACTCTAAATTATGCAGATTATTGGAAAGCAAACGACCCATTAAAAATTCTAGCGATAAATAACTTACAGCGCGGGCATCGTGTGAACTGTTGGATTGTTGTGTTTCTGTTAGTTTTTGAAAAATTAATTCATTAATAGCATGGCAAGTGGCATTCCACCATGCTTTTTTGTTTGCTTTTTTAGCATCTGTGCCAAGGCCTTTGTGCAAACGATTTATAATTGCCGTCTGCATATCTTTTACAGTGCACTGCATTTCAGGTATTACCTGGTTAGTTTTTTTGCTTAACGGTTTTTTCGCTACCTGCGCGGCTTTAGGTTTTTTCGCCCTTTGTGTGGCTTTAGGTTTTTTTTTACTGTCCATGGTATACCTCTTTTCATGTAAATGGATGTGCTCGGTATTTCAACGGTGTTAATGTCCATATTCTACTATTTTGTGCGTGTTGCTAATGACAATATAAAATAAAAAAATCGTAATGTCATTACTCTATGCATTGAGCAATCTTGCTCTTAGTGTCTTTTATACCCGCTTTTGCAAACGCTTTAGCCACAATTTCTTGAGCTTCTTTTTGAATTAAAGCGATATGTTTTTCGCCGATAAATGATTCTGAATATATTTTGTAAATATTTTCAGTGCCTGATGGACGAGCGGCAAACCAGCCATTTTTTGTGGTTACTTTTAGCCCGCCTATTGCCGCATCATTACCGGATGCATGTGTTAGTTTTGCTGTAATTTTTTCACCTGCTAACGTCGTTGTTTCGATCATATCCGCTGTGAGGTTTGCAAGAACAGTTTTTTGCTCAGGGGTTGCTGGTGCATCAAAACGGGTATAAACTGGCGTGCCAAATTTCTCGGTAAACTCAGCATAATGATCGCCTGGATCTTTCTTGGTCACTGCAATAATTTCAGCGGCAAGTAACCCTAGAATAATACCGTCTTTATCTGTGGTCCAAACAGTGCCATCTTTACGCAAGAATGATGCGCCCGCACTTTCCTCACCACCGAAACCTAATTTACCTTCAAATAAACCATCAACGAACCATTTGAAGCCAACTGGTACTTCTGATATTTCTTTACCAAGATCAGCCACAACGCGATCAATCATTGAACTTGAAACGAGTGTTTTACCAACCTTTGCATCGCTAGGCCATGCTTTACGATGTGTAAATAAATAGTTAATTGCCACTGCAAGGTAATGATTTGGATTTAATAAACCAGAGCTTTTGGTTACTATACCATGACGATCATAATCAGGATCGTTAGCAATAGACACGTCAAAATCATCTTTTGATTTGATTAAGTTTGCCATTGCATATGGGGATGAGCAATCCATTCGGATTTTACCGTCTTTATCAAGTGGCATAAATGAAAATGTTGGATCAATACGATCATTTATCACGGTAATATTAAGCCCATAAGTTTTTGCAATCACAGGCCAATAAGCAACACCCGATCCGCTTAAGGCATCAACACCAATTTTAATGCCCTCTTTTGCAATAATATCAAGGTCTAATACATTTTTAAGATCGTCAACATAAGGTTGGATGTAGTCATATTCTTCAACTAAATCAGAGGCCATTGCTTCAGAAAAATCACAACTTTTAATGCTACCACACGGCTCGTGAATATCATCAATATCATCAATATCATCAATATAATTATCAATATCAGGATAAAGATTGCTTAAAATTTCATTAGCCCGCTCTTGAATGATTTTCGTTACATCACTATCTGCAGGACCGCCATTAGGTGGGTTATATTTAAAACCGCCATCTTCAGGTGGATTATGAGAAGGTGTAATGACTATGCCATCTGCTAAATTATTGGGATGCGCTTTATTGTGCTGTAAAATAGCATGAGAAATAACAGGGGTTGGTGTGTAACCGCCACCTGCTTGCACAATCACCTTAATGCCATTTGCAACTAATACTTGTACAGTTGAAGCAAATGCCGGTTCAGATAACGCATGTGTATCTTTACCAATATATACAGGCCCGGTGTAGCCTTGCTTAATACGATATTCAGCAAGTGCCTGGGTAATTGCTAAGATATGAGGCTCTGTGAATGCATTTTTAAACGAGCTTCCACGGTGCCCTGATGTACCAAAAACAACCTGTTCGCTATAAATAAAAACATCAGGTCCGTTTAGGTAATAAGCAGAAACCAATTTAGGAATATTAACTAAATCACTTGCTAAGGCAGTTTGTCCTGCGCGAGGATGTATTCTCATGTGGCATTTCCCTTTTTTTAATTTATGGATAAATATAGTTCAATTGTTGCATGTTTAAGATACAAATACTGTGATCGTGTTATATTTCTTGGCTTATATTGGCTATTAATTCGTCTGAATATCCCATTGCACTCATTAGTTGCGTTAAAATTATACGTTTTCGTGAAGAGTTAGTATGTGTCACCACCCACATTGGTGTATAGGGTATATCGCGCGGTTTACTCGCAACTAAAATAGCAACGTCTTGTGTATTTGATGATCCAAGCAACTCATTTAAATTTTCACCGATGTAAGCCCTAGTAGCCCCCTTAGTTATTTTAGATGCTTTTAAAAACAATTGCTGATCTTCAAAATAAAGCGTTGTTAGTATCATTTTAAATTTATTGATAATTAATGGTTCTTTTTTAAGTCTTTTACTTTGATATAAAAATACAATCCCTTTTGCAAGTACTTCAGGCACATCCATTGAGCTAAAAATTGTGCTTGGCAGTTTTTTCTTGGCAGTTGAGGGGTTTTTGTCTTCTTTTGTGTGCTCTAGTTCAGCATTTATTTTTTTATATTTTTTTTTGTTATCGTTCGCTCTTCGTTGACTTGGCAGATCTGCAGATCCAATATGACTCTGAGGGAGCAGTAAACGCCGTAAAATATCGGACGGACTTTCACCGAAATCTTCAATATTGGATAAAATATACTGGAAGAGATCATCATCTATTTCAATTTTTCTCACTTTAATCCCTTTTTATTTAAAAATAGCACGACAATACATTTTTTTGAACGATGATGCTACAATTCAACAATCATTTTACTTTAAATATTATATTGTTATGCAACTCAACTATCACATAAAACAGGCTCGGATGCAGTCAATGGGTAACGCTACAGAAAGTATTTTTCTCCTGCATGGTTTGTTTGGCAGTTTATCAAACCTAATGTTACTTGCAAAAGTTCTCCAAGAAAATTACGATGTTATTGTTGTTGATTTACGAAATCATGGTAGAAGCCCACATAGTGAAACAATGAGTTATCATGAAATGGCTGGCGATCTTTTTGAGCTTGCTAATTCACTGGGCATTAATACATTTTCGCTTGTTGGTCACTCAATGGGCGGTAAGATCGCTATGGCGTGTGCCTTAGAAAAACCGCATCGCATTGAAAAAATAGTGGTTGTTGATATTGCACCTGTTATTTATCCAGATCTTCATCAGCAGGTATTGAACGGGTTGATGAGCATCGAATTAGCTAATATTAATAGCCGCCAGGATGCTGATTTGCAATTAGCTAACTATGTTGATGAGGTGGATATTAGGCAATTTTTGTTAAAATCATTGTATAAAAATGGTGAGTTGTTTGAGTTTCTATTTAATCTTCAACAGATTAAAAAAAACTATCACAATATTTGCGGTTGGCCTTATAAAAATAGCCAATTTACCCATCCGACACTGTTTATAAAAGGCGCTGATTCTGACTTTATAACATCAGAATATCAAAAAATAATCACCAAGCAGTTCCCGAGCGCAGAGCTAAAAGTAATTTTGGATGCAAGCCATTGGTTGCATGCGCAAAAACCGCAAATATTTAATCGCCTTGTGAAGGATTTTTTCAAGCGCGATAGTGTATGATGCCCCACAATCAGTAGCCTTTACTCAATAAATTCGATCTAATGCGCGTTATTTAATTAACTCAATAGAGCAAGATAAGTTAATATATTATGCAGCGGAAATTGCTGAGTTTTCGATATTTTATGCTTATGAAGATTGCTCGAATATTTAATATAAGGAAACTTTTCTTGATTATTCAATATGTTGTCGTTGGCGGCTACTTTGCACTGTAATAGCTGATATAAAGGTAATAATACTTTATTCTTTATGCTAAATGTTATGTTTATTTAGGAGAAAGTGTGTATAAAATCATCGTAGAACCAGAAAATGGATTTTTTATGATTTCACCTCAAAGTGAAGCTGAAAATAGTACATTTTTAATCCAGGCTGATACGCAAGAACAGGCTGAAACTATAAGTTTTCAACTTGGTAATGGAACATTGCAGTCACCTTTAAATAAGAAGAATGGTCAATTTCAACTAGATAGAATATCTGGCGAGACACCTGTTTTTATTTTACAAACACAAAATTAATAAGTTGCTTAAACCGAAAATAACAGTTGGCCATCGATTCTCGACTATAACAACCATTATTTTCCGCTTAGCAAGGTATTGAGGCTGTAGAATTTATCTCAAAGGTGCATTTTTTGTACCTTTTATTATTTCAGACTATTGTTTTTAAATCTTTGATGGCAGATCTTAATTACTATCAAATAGATATTATTCACCTATTGTAAACCAGTCGTAGCTGTTATTAAGACGATCCCCTTGGTAATTCCTAGTATAAAGAATCTTAAGAGTTTAATTTTAGGTTAAATATAAGCAATATTCACTGTTCATTGATGAAAAATAAAATTTCAAATAACCTAAACTTTTTTAATTGTTAAAAGAAAATAACTCAGTTAAAGTGTTATTTTTAATAACAAATAAATAAAACTAGTAATTATACAGACTCGTTGGGTAAATACTGCTGGTATAAAAAGTCAAAGCGCAGTTGCTCTGAAGTGTTCATCTCGTATACTCCTATTCCCTTTATGAGCACCGCTAATGGCAGATAAAAGAAAGTATGAACTCAGTTGGTTTTTTTGATATTCAAAAATCAATGCATAAACGCAGTCAATTTACTAAAATACAATGGCAAAGAAAGGTGCCTTATGCGTTTATTTGGTATAGGAGATACTCCAAAAAGCGACTTGCACAAGAAATTAGTTTTAAGGAGTTAATAATGAAAAAAATCAAAAATATAACCTTTATTGGGTTGGGTGTTATGGGTTTTCCTATGGCTGGGCATTTGGCAAAAAATAGTAATTATTCTGTTACTGTCTGGAATCGAACCAAAGAGAGAGCAGAGAAATGGCGTAATGAATTTAAGGGAACTATTGCCAAATCAATTAAAGAGTCTATTGATAATGCTGATGTAATAATTTTATGTGCTGGAAAAGATGAAGATGTGGAACAAATAATCTATTCGAAAAATGGAATTTTGCAAAATATTAGTAATAATGCATTAGTAGTTGACCATACAACCACTTCCTATAAATTAGCTCAGAAATTAGCCTTATCGTTTAAAGAAAAAAATGTGGGGTTTGTTGATGCCCCTGTCAGTGGTGGTGAAGTTGGGGCGATTAATGGTTGCTTAAGTGTTATGGCAGGAGGTAGTGAAGCAGATATAAAAACTGCAAAGCTAATTATCACAAGTTATGCCAAAAGCATATCCCATATTGGCACAAGTGGCTATGGACAACTAGCAAAAATGGTGAATCAAATATGCATTGCTGGGGTATTGCAAGGGTTGTCTGATGGGATTTTATTTGCCGAAAATGAAAATATAGATATTGAAATGTTATTATGCGCAATATCAGGAGGAGCTGCTGGATCTTGGCAAATGGACAATAGAGCCACCACAATGAGTAAAAGAGAATTTGATTTTGGTTTTGCTATCAAATGGATGGTTAAAGATTTAGGTTATTGTTTAGATAGAGCAAAAGACAATAAAACTAATTTGTCTTTTACAAAAACAGTGTATGACAAATATAAAAAATTAGTCAAAAGTGGTGATGGGCAGTTAGATACATCAGCGCTAATTTTACAAAATAAAGGAGAATAGAGTGTTTATAGAAGGTTAATTATTGGCAAATTATTTTGTAGGCTTATCTTTTTGGAATTATACCCAGCTTGCGCATTACCTTGTTCACAATATAGAAAAATTAAGAAATAGCCATTACAGCTTGTCATGAGAAGTAACAGCTTAATATTCTTATCAGCCATTGCTAAAACAGGCTAATACAGTTAAAAAATCGCGATTAAATAATTTTTTATAAACATCATTTATTTGTAGCATAAATAAAATTGAGTTAGAGTGATAATGTTCATTATCATTATCATTATCATTATCATTATCATTATCATTATCATTATCATTATCATTATCATTATCACTATCACTAGCATTAATAAAAACAATAAAAAATGAGTAATTCTACAGGAGCGTTAGCTTTATAGCTTATATTTCAGAGGTAAAAATGAGTATTACAGAATCTGCTAGAGGAGTAAGAAAAATTGAATATAGAATGTTTGGTATAAATAGGCTAATAAGCATCTATTTTACAAATGAAAAAGTGTATAAATATGAACATGGTGAATTGATTAGCAGTAATAAAATTGATGCTTCTTGGTGTTTGCAAGCTGCGCTTGTTGCTAATAAAAATAAAACTCTGTTATGGACATGTGCAGACATGGGGGGTAATTGTTTCTTGTTTACATTTGGTTATGATTTGTTCGTCGGGCACGAAAAAGCTGGGCATGGAGCTTTGATGCATGGTGCAACTATCGCTGGCGAAATAAGGATGAATTGCAGTAGATGGATCCTTAGTAATCAGTCAGGTGCTTGGGGGGCAATGGGAGGTGAAAGAGGCAAAACTGCCAAGCTTAATGAATTGTCTGGCGTATTAAACAATCGCCTGTATCTTCATTTTGTAAGTCAAAGAGCCTTTTCAAGACATGCTTGGAAAAGAGAAACACAAAAAAAGATAAGAGGTGTAAGACAGTTTGTGCTAGACAATGTTAGGTAACGAATCAGGTATTTCGGATCTTTCCCCAGAGGCAAGGCTCCTTGTTTAAAGTCTGCAGCGTTATAAAATATCTATTGAGAATAACTTCCATTCAATTTTATGTATCGCATATCGGCACAATTTGCCTTGTTGATATTGCATTTCTTGGTAGCATGGGTATATACAGACAAATAAAACGCGAGCCAATCCTAACTCAGGTATATTACATCTATGCTTAACATTTTACTACAAGACTAGGCTTGTATTGTCTCTTGAGTTCGCCTAGCATGAAAAAATTGCACAAATAAAATGGAAATAAAACATATGCAAACACCAATATTAATATCGTTCGTAATATATCTGCTTGTCATGGTCGCAATTGGCGTCTATTTTTACTTTAAAACCAATAACTTAAGTGATTATGTGCTTGGTGGAAGAAGGCTTGGTCCAGCTGTCACAGCGCTTAGTGCTGGAGCTTCAGATATGAGTGGTTGGTTGCTTCTTGGGCTGCCAGGGCTGATGTACACAAAAGGACTTTCAAGTGTGTGGATTGTATTTGGCCTTTGTCTTGGGGCATACCTTAACTGGCTTTATGTTGCAAAGCGGCTGCGTGTTTATACCCAAGAGCTCGATGATGCACTGACAATTCCAGACTATTTATCTAAAAGATTTGAAGATCATAAGCATATATTGCAAATATTAATGGCAATTGTCATTTTACTTTTTTATACATTATATGTCTCATCTGGGTTGGTTAGTGGTGCTAAATTGTTTCAGGCAACATTTGGTATGAGCTATGATCAATCGGTTATTATTGGTACGCTTGTTATCGTTTCATATACATTTCTAGGTGGGTATAACGCCGTTTCATGGACTGATTTTATTCAAGGTATTTTGATGATGTTAGCGCTTGTCATTTTTCCCGTTGTTGTTATGCATAAAGATGGTGGGTTTTGGCAAACAGTTAACACGATTAAATCAATTGATCCAAATCACTTGAAGATCTTTGCAGGCGCAAAAACATTGAGTATTGTGTCTTTGTTTGCATGGGGACTTGGTTATTTTGGTCAGTCGCATATTTTAGTACGTTTCATGTCAATTAGAAAAGCTGAAAATATGCCGATAGCGAGACGTATTGGCATGGGATGGATGATTATTTCAATTGTTGGTGCAGTTTCTGTTGGTTTCTTTGGTTTGGCTTATGTACATTCAAATGGAGTGGCATTAGCTGATCCTGAAAAAGTTTTTATTGTATTGAGTCAACTTCTTTTTAATCCATGGATTGCAGGTTTCTTGTTAGCAGCAATTCTTGCCGCTATTATGAGCACCATTTCTTCACAATTATTAGTATCAGCTTCGGCTCTCAGCAGAGATATTTACCATGCGCTATTACGCAAAGAAGCCTCTGATAAAGAGCTGGTATGGATGGGACGTGGAGGCGTTATATTAATTGCATTAATTGCATTTAGTCTCTCTAAAGATCCAGATTCATCAGTACTTTCATTAGTCTCTTATGCTTGGGCTGGATTTGGAGCAGCATTTGGTCCACTTATTATCCTTTCTCTTTATAATAAAAACATCAACATCACAGGGGCGATTGTAGGTATTGTTGTCGGCACTGGCACCGTGCTTATTTGGAAACCGCTCTCTGGTGGGATATTTGATCTCTATGAGATTTTACCAGGGTTTGTATTTTCATGGATTGCAATTTTGTTATTCTCTAAATTAGGCAAGCCGCTGAGTGCTGATTCACTTGAGACATTCAAAAGAGTTGAATCTAATTTAAGGTGAATTGAGCTTAATAATTAAAAAAGGAGCGATAAGCTCCTTTTCATTTAACATCATACATTAGCGGGTGTCGAGCGATGTATATTTATAAATAAATAAATAAGTTACTATTTTAGATCTTGATGTTTGCCGTATCCTCGTTTCCTATTTGAGGACTGGGCAACATAAGTCATCAATGTAGCTCGGACTTGCGCCCATATGTTTTACCATTTACTGTAAAAGTAAAGTTAGTGGGTACTGGCATTGGCATGAATATGCGTAGTGCAATTGAAATGGTTTTACCAGGCCCCCAATCAGCTTTTACCCATGAGGTTGTGCTGAGTTTTGCGGCAAAGCGGTGGAAATCATTAGATAAACCACCGACATTGCCCATTGTGTCTCCTGATGTAGCAAGGTGTTCAACCGACCACAAGACTCCTGAGTAGATATCTACTAAATTAACAATGCCAGGGCCGTTTGGTACTGCATAGGGTTTTAGTGTCTTTGCAATACCCGTATTCATTGGCACCGCTGGGGTGACATTAAATGCAATTTTAGCGCCCGTTAGATCAACGCTAGAGTTATTGGTCAGTTTAAGTGCAATTTGAATTGGGTAGTTATCTTCCCCTTTGGGCAAGTAACCAACAAGATCAACAGCCACATCAAGATTATCATTAGGGACAGTGAAGTTGACATCACCTGCTTTAACACCATAGGGCGACGCGTCTTTGAACATTTCATAAGCTTTATCTGTGAGTGTGCTACCAAAGTAATAATAGCCTAAGCGATTTTTAGCAGGTGTTGAGTAATCACCAGCCATCTCCCAAAGCATGATACCGCCTGCCCCTTGATCAATTGCATATTGTACTTTAGCTTGGAAAGATTTGAGATTTTCAGTTGATAAAAATACGCCTTTCGTTTGGTTCCATAACCAAGAGGACTGTGCGACACTATCATAATATTCTTTGTATTCACCCGTGTATTTATTTTCTGTCTTTGATGGATCATGACCATAAGCGGCAAGATACGGCATAGGTAAATGATCGCGTAAGTTATTCGCGTGCCATAGCGGGTTCACACCAGCAAACATTTCGTTACCATGTTTGCCAAGATCAAACCACAGGTTATCAATTCCTTGTGCGCCATAACCACAGGGAGCTCCTGCTTTAGGGCTTAATGCGTTAGGTCCTAAATTTCCACCAGTACCTAAATAACATTTGGTTTGATCTGGTAATGTAGATAAACCATTTAAGCCATGCTCACCACCGGTAACCGCTTGTGAGCCGCGTGTATAATAAGGTAGCCCAATATTAATGCGCCCTCCTGCGAGTGCAGTACGAAAATATTTATATACCCAGTCAATATTTAGATAACCTTGTCCATTATAATATTGCGCATCAGTACCATTATAAATTTTAGCGTTTGCAATTTCTGCATCTTTACCTGTGTCATAAAGTGGGGCATTGTGGCCAACAAAGTTATTCCACGCGCCATGTAAGTCATACGACATAATGTTTACATAGTCTAAATATTGAAGTGCTTGGAAGCCATTAAAGCCACGTAGCAAGTAGCCAGAGGCAGGGGAAGCAATTGATAATAAATAATAATGGTGATCGACAATTGCTTGTTTATCAAGCGCAATACGCAAGGCTTTCATTAAGGCTAAGTAACCTGCCCAGATATGCCCGCGCTGTTTATTTGCTATTGCCCAATCTTCAGGGCTTCCTGAATCGGACATTGACGATGGATACTCATAATCGATATCAATGCCATCAAAATGATATTTTTTTAAGAAGAGAGCCGCTGATGTTGCAAAGGTATTAATTGCAGTATAGTTAATTTTTCCGGTATCTTTATTGATGGTTAAGTTATAGAAACCACCGTCGGCTACACGGCCATTTTTTCCAAAGTGGCCGCCAGTTTCAGCCCAGCCGCCAATTGAAAGTAATAGTTTCACACCATTTTTTTTAGCATAAGTATGTAACAGATTAAAGTGACCTTTATAGGGTAATGTAGGATCTATTTTATTTTTTTCACCAGGCCAAGTCATGCCAACCGCTGGATTATTTATATCAGTGACATCTCCAATTGATACCTTGTGGTCAGCATCGATATGTGCAAATGCGTAATTAACATGCGTGATGCTATGCCATGGAATGTCAGAGGCTAAAAATGTAGGTTGGCCATTTGATCCATTTCGCCATGAAGTAAAATAACCAATAATACGTCTTGGGTGATCTGTGCCCATTTTTTCACGACCGTTAGTATCATAAACGTCACAATAAGGAACATTCATTCCTTCCTCTTTAAATAAACCTAATGGGCGGCATTGAGCATTACTCGCGGTTGATTGTGGGTTTTGGTTTGAGTTTGGGTTTGGGTTTGGGTTTGAGTTTGGATTTGGGATTGAGTTTGGATTTGGGTTTGAGTTTGGATTTGGGCTTGAGTTTGGGTTTGTTGCTGTTTTTGTTTCACCACCACCACCACAGGCAGTTAGCATGAGCATGCTCATAAAAAAAACTGCGACTTGTAATTTGTATTTAAGTTTCATGGTGTATTTCCTTTTATAGGATAAAAATAAATTTTTGTTAAGAATGCATTAATAGCATTAATAGCATTAATAGCATTAATAGCATAAATAGCATAAATTTAATGAAAATATATTGTGATAATGTGATGCATGCTAAGTACACAAGTAAATTTTTTTGTGTTATTTTGATCTTGTTTACGTTAATTGTTCTCTTGGCTTAATTAATTCCATTAAGTTAATACATAGTATAAAATGCCATGTACTATGTTATTAGCTACCTTGTGCTTTTGCTTGGCAAGCTTAGGCTTGGAAAATATTTTATTTGCAGTGGTGTGTAGCTGAACACTTGTAGTGTGCCAGTTAAGTCAACAAATAACAATGAGCTAGGGCATAAAATAGGATAATGTAGTTGATATGCGCTACTAAAGTGGTATTGGCTTTGCAATCGGTCAAATAACACAATAAAGCATTTTCATCCATCGAGGAATAGATCATTAACTATTCCCAGTATGATCCTCATGATCTTTCTCGTGGTTAATAAGCCTAGCAAGGTAACATGTGGCTAAAAATAAGTATAAATATTTTATTTAAAAGAGAAAAAAACCGTGTTTGAATTAAACAAATTAAATAAAAAGAGTGTGAAAACTGATATTCTTTCAGGGCTGACTGTCGCGTTTGCGCTTGTACCAGAAGCGGTTGCGTTTGCCTTTGTCGCGGGTGTTGATCCACTTGTGGGTTTATATGCAGCCTTTATGGTTGGGTTGATAACTTCTATTTTTGGTGGGCGACCAGGTATGATTTCAGGCGCAACTGGGGCGATGGCTGTTGTAATGGTCGCGATTGTTACCCAGCATGGTGTGCAATATCTGTTCGCTGCGGTATTACTTGCTGGCTTTTTTCAGTTTTTATTTGGCGTGTTTCATCTAGGCAAATTTATCAGAATGGTGCCACATTCGGTGATGATTGGCTTTGTAAATGGTCTAGCTATTGTTATCTTTTTAGCACAACTTGGACAATTTAAAACTAAAGATGCAGCAGGAAAACTCGTTTGGTTAACAGGGACTCCTATGTTTATTATGATAGGGCTTATTTTATTGACCATGCTTATCATTCATTTTTTACCAAAACTAACAACTGCTGTGCCTTCAACATTGATAGCCATTGCGGTTATCACTTTACTTGTTTATTTCATACCCTCTCTTGGCGTTCGCACAGTAGTTGATTTTTTACGCTCTATGACTGGCAATGCTAACGCGACCATTGCTGGAGGATTGCCTACGTTCGCAATACCAGCTGTGCCATTTAATTTAAAAACGTTACTAATTATTGCGCCTTATTCTGCCATTTTAGCGGCTGTTGGGCTAATTGAATCGTTACTAACACTTACACTTGTTGATGAAATGACAGGCACTCGTGGTCGCGCAAATAAAGAGTGTATTGCTCAAGGTGCCTCTAATATGGTTAATGGCGTGTTTGGTGGTATGGGCGGTTGTGCGATGATCGGTCAATCAATGATAAATATTAATTCAGGTGGA
This sequence comes from uncultured Psychromonas sp., assembly GCA_963682165.1. Classification (GTDB taxonomy): domain Bacteria; phylum Pseudomonadota; class Gammaproteobacteria; order Enterobacterales; family Psychromonadaceae; genus Psychromonas. The sequence goes on from OY821666.1 coordinate 2,008,573, forward strand.
CGAGGGCGTTTATCTGGTATTACTGCGTCATTGGTCTTATTATCTTTTATCCTGTTTGCATCAAATCTCATTGAAATGGTACCAATTGCGGCGTTAGTTGGCGTGATGTTTATGGTTGTTTTAGGTACCTTCGAATGGGCATCATTTAAAATGATGAGCAGGGTACCTAAAAAAGATGCCTTTGTGATTATACTTGTGACTGTAGTGACTGTGATGGCTGACTTAGCGTTGGCTGTATTAGTTGGTGTAATAGTGTCAGCATTAATTTTTGCTTGGGAGCATGCGAGTGATATTCATGCCGTGAGCTCATTTGATGCAGAAGCAAAGCAAAAATCCTATAAAATAAATGGGCCGTTATTTTTTGGATCTGTCACTCATTTTTTAGAAATATTTAACATTAGTGGGGATCCTCATCATGTCATTGTGGATTTTGCAGCTTCGCGTGTGCTGGATCAATCTGCGATTGAGGCAATCAGCACATTAAGTGATCGTTATATCCGCGAAGGTAAGAAGTTGCATATAAGACATTTAAGCAGAGATTGTCGGAAACTACTACATAAAGCGGGTGTGTTGGTTGAAATGAATCTTGTTGAAGATCCATCGTACCGTGTTGCATCAGATCTTTTGGGCTAATAACGTAATTAAAATAAGTTTGCTAAGGGGATTTTGGTATGTCTATTCGCGTAAAAGAATTTGTCTGCCTTGTAGCGCAAAGTTATAGCAAATTTACTACAAGATGCTTATGCCCCAAGGCAAGATAGCTTATTCTTGGCAATGGAGTAACTATTACATTAGTTGCGCTTTAACTATGATCACCGAGATTGCAGTTGAGGTTGCATTTTTACGGCGCATGAATATATACCCATGTTATTTCGAAATGCAAAATCAGCAAGGCAAATTGTGCCGATATGCGAGGTATAAAATTGAAGTATAGTTACTATCGATTGATATTTTATAACAATGTAAATTAGTGCAAGGAGCCGCGCCCGTTGGTGCCGGGCTCGGTATTTATATGAAAGCAAGCAGCCTTGCGTTGCAACATTCGATGCGTACGTGCCTATTAGCTCATGCTGCGCCTTACTCTGATTATCGAGATCGCGGCCGACGTTGCATTTTTACGGAGCATGAATATATAATAGTTGCTGTAATTATTTTATGCTGTAGTCTTGCGAATATTATAATTAAGTGATGGAGGATGCTTGTGATAAAAAAAATCGGAGTGCTAACAAGTGGTGGTGATGCGCCAGGAATGAATTCAGCAATACGCGCAATCATTAGAACTTGCCTTTTGAATAATATAGAAATTTTTGGGATTTATGATGGATATGCAGGCTTGTATGCAAATAATATCCGTAGATTAACGGGACGAGATGGCGCGGATATCATCAATCGTGGTGGAACCTTCCTTGGCTCTGCTAGATTTCCCGAATTTAAACGATTAGAGATACGCGAAAAAGCAATTAAAAACCTTGTCGCGCATGGTATTGATGGATTAATCGTGATTGGTGGTGATGGCTCTTATATGGGAGCTCAAAAATTGAGCGAGATGGGATTTCCATGTATTGGTGTGCCAGGCACGATTGACAATGATATTGCGGGTACGGATTACACCATAGGTTTTATGACTTGCTTAAACACAGTGGTCGATGCAATTGATAGGTTACGTGACACTTCTTCTTCTCATAATAGGATCTCAATTGTTGAACTTATGGGGCGTTATTGTGGTGACCTGACTTTATGGGCATCGATTGCAGGAGGATGTGAGCATGTCATTGTGCCTGAAATAGGTTTTGATGAAGAGCAGTTATTACAAACATTACAACGCGGTGAAATGAATGGTAAAAAACATGCCATCGTAGTGATTACAGAACACATGACGGATGTCGCTGAACTTGCAAAACATATTGAAGCAAAGACTGGTCGAGAAACGCGCGCGACTGTACTAGGCCATATTCAACGAGGCGGATCGCCAGTGGCGTTTGATCGTGTGTTAGCTAGTCGCATGGGTGATTTTGCGGTTAAATTACTTATAAAGGGGGAAAGTGCTCGTTGTATCGGTGCTAGCCATAGCAAGATGGTACATCACAATATTATTGAATGTATTGAAAAAATGAAACGCCCTTTTCGTCAAGAACTCTTTGATTTAAGTGAAAATTTATTTTAACAGATGATTTATCAGGAGCTAGCACGTTAATCATAAAAAGATGGGGCAACTCGTCTCTAAATGATTAACACCGTTAATCATTTGCAAAAAAATGGTGGTTAAGTATTAAGATTTAAAGGCTATTCAATGGCCGCCAATGTGGCAATTAATAGTTGCCAGTATTTGTCAACCGTTGGAATGTTGACTTTTTCATCAGGACTATGCGGGAACATAATGGTAGGTCCGAATGAAATCATATCCCACTCAGGGTACTTATTACTAAACAATCCACATTCAAGGCCAGCATGTATCACCATTGTTTTCGGTGTTTTATCAAATAGTTTTTTATATTGCGCTTCCATCACTTTATAAATAGCTGAGTCAATATTAGGCTCCCAGCCTGGGTATTCTCCATCTAGCACAACCTTAGCATGGAACTTTGCAAAATGATCGCGTATTTTTAAACTTATAGTGTCTTTTTCGGTTGCTAGTTGTGAGCGCAGTAATACCTGGATTTTAAATTCTTTTTTTTGATTGTCCTGCTTTAAAACACCGATGTTGCTAGATGTTTGCACTACATCAGTAAAATTATCGTCCATGGTATAAACACCATTTTTACACTCATTTAAACACTTTATAATATTTTTTTGGGAACTATCGGTTAAAACATACCTTGGTAAATTGGTGCTTGTCATAGTGAGCTTCAGATTTTCTTCGCTGGTGCTATATTTATTGGTGAGATCAATGTTTAATTTATTAATTAAATCCTTAAGGATATTTTTATCCACTTGGCTACAGACAATTTTTGCACTTGCTTCACGCGGGATTGCATTACGTAAACTTCCGCCATGAATACTCACCAGTTTGAAAGAAATTGTAGCTATTTTTGTTAAAGTGTTGGCAATCACTTTAATTGCATTCGCCCGGCCTAAATGAATATCACAGCCAGAGTGACCACCTTTTAAACCTGTAATCGTAATTTCAAAGGCAACATGCGTTGGGTCAACATTTATGGTATTAAATGAAATTGATGAATCAATATCAATGCCACCTGCGCAACCAACGTAAAGTTCTCCTTCATCTTCTGAATCAGTGTTCAGTAATATTTTTCCTTTAAGTGCGCCAGTTTTTAAACCAAATGCGCCTACCATACCAGCTTCTTCGCAGGTGGTTAATAACACCTCTAAAGGGCCATGTGCTAGCGTCGTATCTGCAAGCACAGCTAAGCATGATGCCATGCCGATGCCATTATCAGCACCAAGTGTTGTCTCTTTTGCGTGCAGCCAATCGCCTTTTATTGTGGGTTGGATTGGATCTGTCTGAAAATCATGGTCAACGTTATTATTTTTTTGTGGCACCATATCCAAATGTGCTTGCAAAATAACAGGAGTTTTATGCTCATATCCGCTTGATGCTGATTTGTTTAGGATTAAATTTCCGACAGGATCTTTCACGCAAGAAATATTTTTTTTCTTTGCCCATGCTAAGATCCAGTGGCGAAGTTTATCTTCATGTTTTGATGGGTGAGGGATAGAACAAATGATCGTAAAATAAGCCCAAACAGACTTTGCAATTGATGATTGTAGTGCTTGCATAAATGTTTCTTCTTAAAAAATAATGAGCGTGAGAATTTAAAAAATTAGTATATACCCGTTACTATGATAGATGCAAGATCTAGTTCGTTGCTAGCTATTTGCACCAGCATCCCATTGAAATAGCATGGATCTTGGTCATTGATAAAAATTACTGTGAGCCAAACATGCAGGATTTCATAAAAATTTTCACTATTGATGGAATGAGAATTTAACGCGTCAATTTTATGTTACTTTTACGTATAATTTACCGCTCTGGCGTTGCACTTTGAGGTAGTATGGGTATAGAATAGGGCTCCCTTTATTTTTTATGTTTGAGGAAATTATTTTGAGCCATTTTGCCATTTTGGTGTTGGAAGATGGAACTATTTTTGAAGGTATTGCGATTGGCGCACAAGGCAGCTGCGTTGGCGAAGTTGTTTTTAACACATCAATGACGGGTTACCAAGAAATTTTGACAGATCCCTCTTATGCACAGCAAATTGTTACATTAACGTATCCCCATATCGGCAATACAGGCACCAATAGTGAAGATGAAGAGTCCACAGCGATTCATGCGTGTGGCTTAGTTATTCGAGATCTCTCATTAACCGCAAATAATTTTCGCAGCCAGCTATCATTGAGTGATTATCTAAAGGCGCATAATATTGTTGCTATTGCCGATATTGATACGCGAAAATTGACACGTATTTTACGTGAGAAAGGTGCGCAATCTGGGATTGTTATTGCTGGTGAAAACCTTGATGTCAAAAAAGCTCTTGTAGCGGCTAGAGCATTCCCTGGATTAAAAAATATGGATTTAGCCAAGCAAGTCACCACCAAAAATAGTTTTGCATGGACCATCGGGAGTTGGACATTAACAGGCGGTTTTCCAAAACCAATTAGCAACGCAAAATATCATGTGGTTGCTTTTGATTATGGTGTTAAACGAAATATTTTACGCTTGCTTGTTGATCGAGGTTGTCGCGTGACAGTGGTGCCAGCACAAACATCGGCAATAGATGCGCTTGCACTCAATCCCGATGGTATTTTCCTTTCCAATGGTCCAGGCGATCCTGCGGCTTGCACTTATGCAATAGAGGCTATTCAAGGCATTTTAAAAACAGAGATCCCCGTTTTTGGTATTTGTTTAGGGCATCAACTGCTTGCATTAGCGAGTGGCGCAAAAACGTTAAAAATGAAGTTTGGGCATCACGGGGCGAACCATCCAGTAAAAGATTTAGCCACGAATGCTGTGATGATAACCAGTCAAAACCATGGCTTTGCGACAGATGAATCATCATTACCTGATAATCTTCGGGCAACACATGTTTCATTATTTGATGGCTCGTTACAAGGCATTCATCGAAAAGACAAACCAGCTTTTAGCTTCCAAGGTCATCCAGAAGCAAGTCCAGGACCACATGATGCGTCTGTGTTGTTTGATCACTTCATTGAATTGATTGAAGCATATACTCGCCAAACCTCAAAAAATAAAGAAACAATGGAAATAACCAAATGCCAAAACGAAATGACTTAGAGACGATCCTTATTCTCGGGGCAGGACCAATTATTATTGGTCAAGCGTGTGAATTTGATTATTCAGGGGCGCAAGCATGTAAAGCCCTTAAAGAAGAAGGCTACCGCGTTGTTTTAATTAACTCCAACCCTGCCACAATAATGACCGATCCGGACATGGCGCATGCAACCTATATTGAGCCAATTCATTGGAAAATTGTAGAAAAAATTATCGCTAAAGAGCGCCCCAATGCACTGTTACCGACAATGGGAGGGCAAACAGCGCTTAACTGTGCGTTGGAGCTTGAAGCAAAAGGAGTGCTCGCTAAATACAATGTTGAAATGATTGGCGCAACCTCAGATGCTATTAATAAAGCCGAAGATCGTAATCGTTTTGACATTGCGATGAAAAAGATTGGGCTTGAATGTCCTCGCGCGGGTGTTGTGCATACGATGGAAGAAGCCTATGGCGTATTAGATATGGTTGGATTCCCATGTATTATTCGTCCTTCTTTTACAATGGGCGGGACAGGTGGCGGTATTGCTTATAACAAAGAAGAGTTCGATGATATTTGTGCAAACGGACTTGAACTTTCGCCAACGACAGAGGTATTAATTGACGAATCCCTGATTGGCTGGAAAGAATTCGAAATGGAAGTGGTTCGTGACAAAAATGATAATTGTATTATTGTGTGTACGATTGAAAATGTTGATCCAATGGGCATTCATACGGGCGATTCAATTACCGTTGCCCCTGCGCAAACGCTGACAGATAAAGAATATCAATTAATGCGCAATGCGTCATTCGCAGTACTGCGCGAAATCGGTGTTGAAACAGGTGGGGCAAATGTCCAGTTTGGGGTCAACCCTGAAGATGGGCGCATGGTACTAATTGAAATGAATCCTCGTGTATCACGCTCATCGGCACTGGCATCAAAGGCCACGGGTTTCCCGATTGCAAAAATTGCCGCAAAATTAGCGATTGGTTACACGCTTGATGAATTACAAAACGATATTACAGGTGGTAAAACACCAGCGTCGTTTGAACCAACAATTGATTATGTGGTTACAAAAATTCCGCGTTTTAACTTTGAGAAATTTGCCAATTCAAATGATCGTCTGACCACACAAATGAAATCTGTGGGCGAAGTTATGGCGATTGGGCGCACCCAACAAGAGTCACTGCAAAAAGCATTGCGCGCATTAGAAGTTGGCGTTGATGGTTTTACGCCTATGGTTGATCTTAAAGATCCGAATGTCAAAAAGAAGATTTTATATGAACTTCGCGATGCAGGTGCTGAGCGTATTTGGTATATTGGAGATGCATTTCGTTTTGGCATGACGCTTGAGGAAATCTCTGCAATTACTATGATTGACCCTTGGTTCCTAGTCCAAATAGAAGATCTTATTTTAGAAGAGAAAAAACTCGCAGAAGGAGGATTGCGTTCGCTTGATAAAGTCGCGCTGAAACACCTAAAACGTAAAGGTTTTGCTGATAGTCGCATTGCTAGCATTATTGGCATTTCAGAAATAGCGGTGCGTAAACTGCGTGAAAAATTAGCGTTGCACCCTGTTTATAAACGCGTTGATACCTGCAGCGCTGAATTTTCATCAAGCACGGCTTACATGTACTCTACTTACGAAGATGAATGTGAAGCAGCACCGACAAATAAAGAAAAAATCATGATCGTAGGTAGCGGCCCAAATCGTATTGGTCAAGGCATTGAGTTTGATTATTGCTGTGTACATGCGGCAATGGCAATGCGCGAGGATGGTTATGAAACGATCATGGTTAACTGTAACCCTGAAACCGTTTCAACGGATTATGATACGTCGGATAGACTTTATTTTGACCCTATCACCCTTGAAGACGTGCTTGAAATTGTCCATCTTGAGCAGCCTAAAGGGGTTATCGTGCAATATGGAGGCCAAACACCGCTTAAACTCGCGCGCTCCTTAGAAGCCGCAGGCGTGCCTATCATAGGTACACCATCTGAAGCTATTGATAGAGCAGAAGATCGACAACGTTTTCAAGTGCTTGTTGAGCGTTTAGGTTTGAAACAACCTGCAAATGATTCGGTAAAAACACTTCAACAAGGCATTGAATCGGCAAAACTAATTGGTTATCCAATAGTTGTTAGACCGTCTTATGTATTAGGTGGCCGCGCAATGGAGATCGTTTACGATGAAGCTGATCTACGTCGCTATTTTAACGCGGCGGTGAGCGTGTCAAATGAAACGCCAGTTTTACTCGATAAGTTTCTTGATGATGCAGTGGAAGTTGATATTGACGCAATCTGTGATGGCACAGATGTTGTTATCTGTGGCATTATGGAGCATATTGAACAAGCAGGTGTCCACTCTGGAGATTCAGCATGTTCGTTGCCTGCCTACACATTAAGCGCTAAAATTCAAGATGAAATGCGTGGTTACATCAAATTGCTCGCGCTAGAATTGGGCGTTGTTGGTTTAATGAACACGCAACTTGCTGTAAAAAACAATCAAGTGTATATGATCGAAGTGAACCCGCGTGCGGCGCGGACTGTGCCGTTTGTTTCAAAAGCTACTGGCATGCCGATTGCTAAAATTGCGGCGAGTGTGATGGCGGGTAAAACACTCCAAGAGCTTGGCGTGACAAAAGAAGTTATTCCACCTTATTACTCAGTCAAAGAAGTGGTGCTACCATTTAATAAATTTCCAGGTTCAGATCCAATTTTAGGCCCTGAAATGCGTTCAACAGGTGAGGTGATGGGGGTGGGCTTAACCTTTGCTGAAGCCTACGCGAAAGGTGAACTTGCGTCTATTAAAGACATGCCTGTTATTGGGCGAGTTTTACTATCGGTAAGGAAAAGTGATAAAGCACGTATCACCAAACTTGCGTTCAAATTAATCGATCAAGGCTATGCGATTGATGCAACGGCCGGGACTTCCGCTGTATTACGCGCGGCAGGTATTTATGTGCGCACGGTGAACAAGGTAAGTGAAGGTCGCCCGCATGTGCTAGATCGTACTAAAAATGGCGAATACACTTACATGGTTAACACCACAGAAGGGCGCGTTGCCATTGAGGATTCTCGTCAACTTCGCCGTGCGGCATTGCGTTATAAAGTGAATTATACAACAACACTCGATGGTGCATTTGCGACAGCGCAAGCGCATTATGCTGATCCAACTGCAAAAAATGCGCTGGTTAAGTCACTACAAGAATTGCATAAATGCTTGGTCTAACCTGCATTTTGGCGGATTTAAAGGCGCTTTCGTTGAAAGTCGCTAGCGCCTAGCACGCAGTGTGAGCTGGCATACAGTGTGAAATAGTATGGCTGTAAAATCAATCAATATTAGGTCATGTTTTCTGCAAACAGGATCTGTTTCCACCTAATTTTCATGTTCATTGCGATTAGATGTTAGGTATTTAATGGAGTGAGAGTTACTTTTGATGGAAGAATTTAACGTAGCAACTTTTTTATTTATAAATCAATATGCAGGTAAAAATAGTTTATTGGATAGCCTGTTTATAATTGCGGCCAAAGTAGCTCCGTATGTTTTCATACTGATATTGCTGTTCTTATGGTTCAATAGGCAGCGCGATAGAAAAAAGCCAGCTTTTAATGCCGGTCTTTCGGTTATAGTGGGCATGGTAACTAACCATATTATCGCTATTTTGTATTACCACCCCAGGCCATTTGCTGAGCACTTAGGCACGCAGCTAATTCAACATGTTAACAATAGTTCATTTCCTTCTAATCATGGAGTGTTTCTTTTTTGCATTGCATTGATGTTATTATTTAATAAAACCACAAGAGCCCTTGGGAGTGTTTTATGTGTATTTGCTTTTATCGGTGGTGTCGCGCGAGTTTTTTGTGGTGTCCATTTCCCGCTTGATATATTAGGGGCTATTTTAGTCGCAATATTTTCATCAGTGGTGGTATTTATTTTTGATAAAAAAAGCAGTTGCCTATTTAATTATTTTTTGGAAAAAATACCTAAAAGGTTAAAATAAATATCGAGTAGTCGACAAATTAACCTCCTATACCAGTTATCATGCAAAATGCGCGGATCTGCTCGATGTTCTAAGGCCAAATCAAGGAGCAATTGAGGTAATACTTCCGTGTCAAACGTTGATCCCGCTCAGGCTCCTTTCATATAAAAACCAAGTCTAGCCGTTACAAAGCGATTGAATGACACATATACCCAATAGAAGTTTTAATTTAACCAGTGGTGCGGCAAGCTGGCTTTAAATCTTGAAAGGTCACGGGTATAGTTAGATCGGTAATAGATAACTCAAATGATCTGTCTTGTTATTAAATTTGGTGCTGATTATTTTGGAATTAAAACCGCGTAATCTAAACCTTCTAGGTTATTGTATTGAATGATGTGTTGTAAACTCTTGGGATATGCAGCGCCGCGCTCTGAATAGTGGAGTAATTCGTTTGATAATTTAATGCCGGTGATAGATTGATTGTTTTTGCGTAAATCAGCGCGTAGGATGCGTAATTCTTGGTATGCGTGGCCAATATTTAGGTTAAACATATAGCTTTTTGTAGATTGAAGCGGGCTCTTATAGCTAGACACGCGGTAATTTCCATGCTTTTTGAGTTGTTGGTCAGGTTTTAGTCCCTGATCCATAAAGTTCCATAGTCCAAAAAAAGCATTGCCCTGTAAGGCAAACCGTGAGGTTCCCCAGCCACTTTCTTCTGCTGCTTGGGCAAGCGCTAAAGTCGGTGGGATAATATCTACTTTTTCTAGGAGCTGTTTTTTTTGTTGCGCTGTTAATGCATCAACCGAATTCTTGATAACTTTATATTTGATTGCCAGCTCAATGACTTTACTGTTGGATAAATCGCTGTGCATTATGAGGTTTCGCTCAACGAGGATCTGTTCATTTGACATTAAAATAAGCGGTAACATTAAACGGAAAAACACTGATTTTTTTTCTTTTACGGTAATGCTTCTTGATTCTTTTGTCCAATTTTTACCAATCGAAGCAAATATTAGACGTGGTGTTTGATAGTTTTTTGCTTGCCATGCCTTTGGGGTGTAATTGATAGTGTCGTAATAATGGATCAGATCTTTAATTGGATAGGTAGACACTTCTTTACTGTTTGCAGTTGGCTCAATAGACAGAGCAAGTGTTAAGACGATGAACATTTTTATAAATAATTTTATCATAACTTTCCAATAATTATTAAAAATCAGTCAAGCAGTCAAGTATGAAGCATAAAAAAATGTTCATAAAATGCCTGTCTTTTTAGGATAGACATGAATGATTTCAAAGTCAAAATAAGTAGTTATTAAATGTGTATAATGATGCATCAGCTAATAAGTAACTAATTGATAGCTGTTAGTTTTCTAAACATACAGTTTCATAAAGAAAATTATGTTTTATATCAGTATGTTATCTAAATAAAGTGCACAATAGCTGAATCAGTAGTTAGTATTGAAGATGCTATATTGAATAAGTTGTATGCAGTATAGTGTTTCATCAAGAAGTGGGGCAATATGTTCACCTGCTTGAAATAACTTATTGTTATTAAGCAGTTATCTTAGGATGCTTGCTCAGGTACTGGCGTATAACTAGGGCAGGCAAAATGATTACGCAGTTAATCATAGATAGAGCAATTTTATGCCAGGTGGAGCTGCCAATTTGTCGATCTAATATTGCATTTATGGGTGGTATGGGTTTAGAGCGTTGTAATGTTGTGAATTACTTTTTAGATTTTTTATCAAGCGTCGCTTGTTAATAATATGGCAATGCCGCTTAATATTATAACAAATTAAGTGACATTGCTATGAGGATGTTGACTGACGAAGTATGTTCAGCCGCAGTCCGTGACTTAGAAGCTCATGCTATATTGTAGCCCCAGTAAAATAGCATCGGTATGTGTTGTGCCACTAATTTTACTATTCATGTAGCCTGGTATAAAGATCGTCTCTTCATTGACTTTAGTATCTTGACCCAGTAAGTAGGTGGCGCCAAAGTCGATGGTTGATTTTTGGTTTAGGTGATAAGTCACGCCAGCTGATAACCATTGGCGATCCGAGTCTGGTACCGAAATAGATGTGAGTTTATCTTGCGCTCCCAAGTCGTACATGTATCCAGAGCGCAAGGTCCAATTATTATTTAAATAGTAAGTACTACCGATTGCGAAGTGGTAAGTATCTTTCCATTGGTAGTCTTTCACCTGGCCTTTATCGGTATTGAGGCTATCAAACGCAGACCAGCCTGTCCATTCCACGCTATAGTGAAGCGCAAATTTTGTGCTTTCTATTTTATGATACCCTGACAACTCCAGAATTGAGGGTAGGGGAATATAAAGCTCGTCTGCATTTATCATTGCAGGGCTAAAACCCTTAAAATTACCAGTTGCTGTGATTTTAGGGCTGTAATGATATGCGAGTCCAAAGCGATTATTTTTATTAAGCTCATAAACACTGCCAAGGTTAAAGCCTATTCCCCAACCTTTGGCATCAATATCTATTAATGGCACCTTTCCTTCCACACCTGATTCGTTTATGAAGGCTGTGCGTTGTAATTTTCCTGTGGCATAGATAATATCTAGCCCACCGCCAATGCTCCATTGTTGATTAATGCGATAAGCCGTAGCTAGGCCAAAATTTGTCGTTTTTAGGTCTGTTAAGCCTCCGTATTCATCGGCAGGATAGTTATCATCAAATTTTGTTTTTGCCCCAAAGTTAGTATAAGCATCAAATCCTAAAGAGAGCTTATTATTCATTGGGACAATGAGGTGTATATTCGGGATAGCAGAAAACCCACCAGCATTATTAACATCTGCAGGTGTAGTTTTGTCTATCTTGAAAATATCAATGGTATAAGTTGCATCACTTATTTTTATTTTGGAATCAACGGTTGTAACACCTAATGATATGGCGGTTTTATCGAACAATGTCATGGCGGCGGCGTTACTTGCCATGACCGATGCATTGTCGGCAATCACCGCATCGCCTGCAAAAGCCCGGCCAAGGCCAGTTGCTGATTGAGCGTTTAGTTGAAATCCTCCCGCTGAAACTTGCGCTGTGGCGGCAAATATTGAGGTGAGGATTAGTGTTTTTTTTAAAATATTTTTTGTCATGAGAAGACCTCCATTTTAATCCGCTATTTATGCATCATTGCATTCGTTTAGAGCGCTGTAATGTTGTGAATTACTTTTTAGGTAAATTTTTTATCAAGCAGCGTTTGTTAATAATATGGCAATGCCGCTTAATATGATAACAAATTAAGTGACATTGCTATGAGGATGTTGACTGCTGAAGTGCTATCAGCCGCAGCCCGTGACTTAGAAGTTCATGCTATATTGCATCCCCAGTAAAATAGCATCGGTATTTGTTGTGCCACTAATTTTACTATCGGCGATGCTAGGTATAAAGTTCGTCTCTTCATTGACTTTAGTATCTTGACCAAGTAAGTAGGTGGCGCCAAAGTCGATGGTTGATTTTTGGTTTAGGTGATAAGTAACGCCAGCTGATAACCATTGGCGATCCGAGTCTGGTACAGAAACAGACGTGAGCTCATCTTGCGCTCCCAGGTCGTACATGTAGCCAGAGCGCAAGGTCCAATTATTATTTAAATAGTAAGTACTACCGATTGCCAAGTGGTAAGTATCTTTCCATTGGTAGTTTTTCACCTGGCCTTTATTGGTATTGAGGCTATCAAATGCAGACCAGCCTATCCATTCTACGCTATAGTGAAGCGCAAATTTTGTGTTTGTTATTTTATGATATCCTGAGAGCTCCAGCAGTGAGGGTAGGGGAATATAAAGCTCGTCGGCATTGACCATTGCAGGGCTCACACCGCTAAAGTCACCAGTTGCTGTGATTTTAGGGCTGTAATGATACGCGAGTCCAAAGCGATTATTTTTATTAAGCTCATAAACACTGCCAAGGTTAAAGCCGAGTCCCCAACCTTTGGCATCAATATCGATTATTTTTGTGTGGGCTAAATTTGCAGGGGCTATGCGTTGTAAGTTTCCTGTGCCATAAATAATATCTAACCCACCGCCGATGCTCCATTGTTGATTAATGCGATAAGCAGCAGCTAGGCCAAAATTTGTCGTTTTTATCTCTGTAGAGCCGCCGTATTCACTGGGAGCATAGTTATTATCAAATTTTGTTTTTGCGCCAAAGTTAGTATAAGCATCAAATCCTAAAGAGAGATTATTCTTCATCGGGACAATGAGGTGTATATTCGGGATAGCAGCAAACCCTCCAGCATTATCAAAATCTGCATTTTTAGTAGATGGTGTTCCAAAAGTATCAAAGGTATAAGTTGCATCACTTATTTTAATTTTGGAATTAACGGCTGTAACACCTAATGATATGGCGGTTTTATCGAACAATGTCATGGCGGCGGCGTTACGCGCCATCACCGATGCATTGTCGGCAATCACCGCATCGCCTGCAAAAGCCCGGCCAAGGCCAGTTGCTGATTGAGCGTTTAATTGAAATCCACCAGCTGAAACTTGTGCTGTGGTTGCGAGTATTGAGGTGAGGAGGAGTGTTTTTTTTAAAATATTTTTTTTCATAAGAAGGTATCCATTTTAATCAGCTCTTTATGCATCATTGCATCCGTTTCGAGCGGTGTTGTGTTAAAAAGTATTGCAAGAGGATCTATTGCTGTTATCCATAAAGATGATTTATTCAGTGGCTCGTGTAAGCTGCAAAAAACCAGCCTAGACGATGATAATGGTTTGCCTCACATTTGTTTGACTTCCCAGCTTTTGAATGCCTCATCTTAAATGGTAATGTGTATAGAATAAACGCCGCTTGCTACCCATGTTACTCCGAAATGAAAAATCAGCAAGGCAAATTGTGCCCAGATTAGATGCCTAAAATTGAAGTATAGTTATTATCGATCGATATTTTATAACGATGCAAACTCAAACAAGAAGCAGCGCCCTGAGTGGAGCCAACTCGAAAACTTGCCTTGCTCTGCAACGTTTGATGCGCACGTCACCATTACCTAATGTTGCGCCTTAACTCTGAACATCTGATCCTAGCCGATGTTGCATTTTGATCGTCGCATGGGTATATCAAAGTATAAAATTACCTGCGCTTTGCTTAATCACCACTTCCCAAAAACGCTATTTTTTTGCACCTATCTGCGTTAATTTACCTTGATAATTACAAAAATTTCAGCGCTGGCCATGACTGGCTGTTATATTGTCAGCGTATCAATAAAAGCGCTTCTTAAACCAAGCTTAGGTAAAATTGCAAGGTCTAACCTTATACGTTATCATAGTAAAATATTTTTCTTAAAAGATCTTGTAAATTTATCATTTGATTAAAAAAGTGTGGTTAAATCGCTTTTTATTTATGTGGTCTGACGTGTACATAGTGATTGCAATGATGGAGGGTTATTTGACTATGTATGTTGCAATATGGGTATTAACTTTCCTTAGTTGTTTGGGTATTGGTTTGAAAGCGAGGGCTGCTCACCTTCGAAAATAAAGGACAATAAATATACCCGTTATCATGCAAAATACGCAGCGCAACTAGGCGAGCTAAGTCCAAATAAAAGCGCAACTGAGGTAATGGCTACTCCAGCCTAAAACGTAAACGCCCGCAGGCTTCCTTTCATATACAAAACAGAGTCTGACCGATACAACGCGCTTGTGCAAACATCTAATCAATGGAAATTTTAATTTAACACGTGGGGCGGTAAGCTTTGAGCTTAAAAGATATTAAGTATTAGCGCAAGCTGGGTTTAGATATTACTAGGTCACGGATATATACCCATGCTGCCCATAAATGCAATATCAGCAAGGCAAATTGTGCCGATATTTGATGCATAAAATTGAAGGGAAGTTATTATCGATTGATATTTTATAACATTTTATAACAATGCAAACTTAAGTAAGGAGTAGCGCCATTTGGTGCGCTAACTCGGTTTTTATATGAAAGGAAGCAGCCTTGCACTCAACATTCGATGCGATAATAACCATTACCTCATGTTGCGCCTTACTCTGATTATCGAGTTCGCAGCCGACGTTGCATTTTGAGGTAACATGGACATATAAATAGTTAAATTTTTATGTTGAGCTTTGCAAAGAGAATGTTGCCTAGTGAGATTAGATATTATCTTGCTGCGAATAAATTATTTGCGCTCATTGAGAGTGATTGAAAAAAAATTTCATAAAAATAAATATTTTAATTTTTATTTAAGCGTTATTAGGTCATTATTGTGCGAATTTATTAAACGTTAAATGATTGTATGCTCGTCTCTTGGTAATAAATATGGGTTTTTATAAAAAATAACAAGGAGCGCTTCACAGTTTATCAGTGAATAACTTTTAATAAATGTTGCGTCTTGCTTGGAATCTTGGTTTGTGCATTGATAGCGCATTTTGATATGCTCAATACAGCCTAAATACACGGCTTTTGGTTAAAATAAAGCAAACTTTGCTTGCACATTTTCGTTTGATCAGTAAAAATATTCTAACATGTGTTTTCTCGCAAGTTGAAAAAATGAGGCTAGAATAAAATATGAGTGAACAAGATTATCCGTCAACAGGCACTAAATCTTTAGTAATTGAACGAGTGGAAACAAAATTAACACCACCAGCTAATTATAATGTTTTATTGCATAACGATGATTACACTCCAATGGATTTCGTTATTGATGTTTTACAGCGAATTTTTCGACTAAGCAGTGAAGCTGCAAATATAATTATGCTCAATGTTCACTATAACAACATTGGCATTTGTGGCACATTTCCAGCCGAAATAGCAGAAACAAAAGTAATGCAAGTGATGGACTACGCAAAGAAAAATGAACACCCGTTACTCTGTAGCATGGAGAAAGAGTAGTCATCATAATTTAACAATAAAGATAAAGTAAATACAATATTAACAAGAAACAAGTTTAATAATTACTTTCTCTTTTTAAGGCTGATAATATGTTAGATAAAGCATTGGAAAATAGTCTGGATTTGGCGTTTAGATATGCATTTGAAAAAGCCCATGAATTTATCACTGTGGAGCATCTTTTGTTATCACTGCTTGAAAATAAGGGAGTTAAAAAATTACTTGTTGAATGTTCGGTCGATGTGGTTAGTTTGCACGTTGAAATCACTAGTTTCTTAGACAAGATCCCAGCAGTTGAAGAAGTTAAAGATAGCACATTAGATATTCAGCCAACCGTTGCCTTTGAGAGAACTTTGCAACGTGCTATTTTTCATGTTCAGTCATACGGAAACAGTCAAGTTTCTGCGAATAACGTATTAGTTGCCATCTTTAGTGAGGAAGAATCTCAGGCTGTTTATTTACTTAAAAGTGCCAAATTAACACGCTTCGATGTTGTTAATTATATTTCTCATGGAATAAAAAAAGAGTCAAATTATACTGTCGAGGTAGTTGAGAGTAAAGATAAAGAGCAAGAAGAAGATAAAGCCTCTGAACTGTCTTTTTTAATTAACCTTAATGATCTGGTTATTGATGGAAAAATAGATCCTTTGATTGGGCGAGAGAAAGAAGTCCAACGTTGTATTCAAATTTTATGTCGTCGCCGTAAGAATAATCCATTGTTAGTTGGTGAAGCTGGGGTTGGAAAAACGGCAATTGCTGAAGGCCTTGCTTATCGAATTATTAACAAAACGGTGCCTGATGTGATTGAAAATGATGTTATTTACAGCCTAGATATGGGCGCATTGTTAGCAGGCACGAAATATCGCGGTGAGTTTGAAGAGCGTTTCAAGAAAGTGTTAGAAGAACTTGCTGAAGAAAAAAATAGTATTTTATTTATTGATGAAATTCATACTATTATTGGGGCAGGCGCGGCAACTGGTGGACAACTTGATGCGGCTAATTTATTAAAACCATTATTAAATAATGGGCAACTGCGCTGTATGGGCTCGACGACCTATAAAGAGTATGGGCAAATTTTTGAAAAAGAGCATGCATTGTCTCGTCGCTTTCAAAAAATTGATGTCCTTGAGCCATCGATTAAAGAAACAGGAGACATTTTATTGGGTCTGCGTACTCGTTACGAAAAGCATCATAATATTCGTTATACTAATAAGGCACTCAAAGCGGCAGCAGAGTTAAGTGCTAAATACATTAATGATAGGCATCTTCCAGATAAAGCGATTGATGTTATTGATGAAGCAGGATCGCAAATGCGTTTGTTACCAGAGAATAAACGCAAAAAAACAATCAATGTTCTCGATATTGAAACTGTCATTGCTAAAATAGCAAGAGTTCCTCAACAATCAGTATCTACCAGCGATAAAGATCAACTTAGTAAATTGTCCAAACATTTAAAAATCACCGTATTTGGACAAGATAATGCCATTAACACATTGACACAAGCGATACATCTCAATCGTTCAGGACTATCTGAAGAGCATAAACCTATCGGATCTTTTTTATTTGCAGGACCGACCGGAGTAGGTAAAACCGAGGTTACAATTCAACTTGCTAAGGCGTTGGGGGTTGAGCTATTACGTTTTGACATGTCTGAATACATGGAAAAACATACTGTTTCGCGTTTGCTAGGTGCTCCTCCAGGTTACGTCGGCTATGAGCAAGCTGGGCTATTAACCGATTGCGTTGTTAAACATCCTTATGCGGTATTATTGCTTGATGAAATAGAAAAAGCGCATAGCGATATTTATAATATTCTTCTGCAAGTGATGGATCATGGTACGTTAACTGATAACAATGGCCGTAAAGCAGATTTTAGAAATATCATTATAGTGATGACGACCAATGCAGGCGTACGAGAAACAACACAACAAACGATGGGTTTTAAAGATCAAGAAGATTCTTATAAAGTGATGGATGAAATTAATAAACTATTTTCACCTGAATTTAGAAATCGTTTAGATAACACTATTTGGTTTGATCACCTTGATAAAAAGGTCACTCATAAAGTGGTTGATAAATTTATCGCGCAATTACAAGCGCAGTTAGATAAAAAACAAATTTCGATTGAAGTTTCAGCTAGTGCAAAAGCTTGGTTAGCTGAGAAAGGCTATGACAAAACAATGGGCGCAAGGCCGATGGCACGGCTTATTCAAGAAAAGCTTAAAAAGCCATTGGCCAATGAAATTTTATTTGGCTCATTACAAAATGGCGGCAGCGTTTTCATTTCATTGGATAAGAAAAAAGATGAAATAAAATTTGAATATGAGCAAGAGTTAGCGTCCACAAAAGTAAGTTTAAGCCATTCAAAGTAGTTCCCGCAGAAATTATTGTGCTAAGTTAATAGCACAAGACTTTCTGTTTTAAGGTTGTTTTTTTAGCAGTTAGTTGTATATAGAACTAACTGGTATAGCCAACTAATTTATATACTGACAGATATTAAATGGAACTTTATTATTTTGTCTGTTTTTTTAAATAAATAACTTTTATAAATCAATTGGTTAAACATTGATCCGCCGCAACAAATAATAAAAAAGTCTTAATTAAACACGTATATTTTCGAGTCTTGGGTATATTCCAAGTCACATCGAACCCTGCTGAATTTACATTTTATGACATATCACATTGAGCGTATTGTCACGCCAGTCGTTTTGATTAAACTTATTTTTACTGGGTATATTGCTAAGTAAACCGAGTTCAGGTTAAGTAATCACATATTTATAAAATGCGATTCATAAGCGAAAACTAGCGCGCCCGGAAGACGATCCGACCCTTTGACAGATCATAAGGGGTTAATTGCACCGTTACTTTGTCGCCTGTTAGAATGCGAATGTAATTTTTACGCATCTTTCCCGAGATGTGTGCGGTCACGTTATGTCCATTTTCAAGCTCTACACGAAACATTGTGTTAGGTAATGTGTCTGTGATAGTGCCTTGCATTTCAATATTGTCTTCTTTTGCCATTTTCAGCTAAATCCTTGGTTTTATATCATCCTACCATCAAAGTAGTGACTTGAGGTTTATAGTATTGAGTATTTTGGTTCGCGCATAATGCCAGAATTAATGTCAAGCGTAAAGGGTTGTTCGATTTTTCAGCGAGAAAATACACATAATTTTTTATTTACCCTCAGTTCTGCGTTTAAGGAGCGCTTTTTTTTTATAATTAAGTGATATTAATCGTATTGTGAAGTATTGCTTATATTAAATTGAGCTTATTTATTATTTTTCCATTCATCATCGATAAAGCACTGACTAGGTTTAAATTTAGTTTTGTAATTCATTTTTTGGCAATCATCAATTTGATAACCTAAATATAACCAGTCAATTCCGTGTTGAAGAGAGAGTGTTATTTGAGATAAAATAGAATACTTGCCAATGGAATTTTTTTGCTGATCGGGATCATAAAAACAATAAGAGGCACTCCAAGAGCGAGTATTTTTAGAAAATATTTGATCAATAACAGTCACTGAGACTAACTTTTTTCCATCATAAATTTCTAAAAATAGTGGGATATTCCAGACTGAAAACAAAAAGGAATCATATTGTTCCTGCGTTGCTGGGAACATCTGGCCATCTTGATGAATGGTGTTAATATAGCGCTCATACAGCTTGTAGTAACTTTTTTTTGGTAGTTTACTAATATGGCAAGAAAGATGTTTGTTTTTGTTGATGACGCGCCTTTGACTTTTTGATGGTTTAAAGCGTTTAACGGGGATGCGTAATGATTTGCAAGCTTGACAATGTTCACAGTGTGGACGGTAGAGTTGATCGCCATTACGGCGAAATCCATTGGCGAGTAAAACTGGATAAAAATACGGTGCATTTATCTCTGAGTCAATTAAAACAATAATGCGCTCTTGTCGGTTGGGCAAATAAGAGCATTTAAATGATTTGCTTAGGCCAACATTTAACTGTGGATTTTGCTCTTTCAATGTTTACCTCCTCTTTGCTATTGCTATTGCTATTGCTATCACCACCAAGTCTCCTGCAGAGTATAAGTTCTATGCTTTATGAAAAAATGGAAGCATCACATAAGCTCTTTGCAGTCACATGAGTATAAATGTATCGATTATACTTGATTAGCTGCTACAATTGAGCTTGCAAGCAGTGAATTTTTAAGCATAAACAACTTAATGCTACTTTTTAAGTGAAATACATAAATACATAAATACACAAATACATTATCCATTCGTTTGACATTGACGTTAACAATACACGAACCAAGGAAAAAATGTGAATATACAATCAATAATTGAAAAAAAGATTAAAAATAAATTTTCAGTGATCTACCTAGAAGTCGCTAATGAAAGTAATCAGCACGCGGTACCAGTCAATTCCCAAACGCATTTTAAAGTAACCTTGGTGAGTGATGATTTTGAAGGGGTAGCTTTGATTTCAAGGCATCGATTAGTTAATACTTTATTAAAAAATGAATTAGAAAATGGGGTGCACGCCCTTGCATTACATACTTATACAGAGGCGCAGTGGGTTTCAAAAAACAATACTGCGCCAATCTCTAGCAGATGCTTAGGTGGTGGGAATAGCTAGTGCTAGAGTAAGTAATACTCCCAAGGCAGATATTTTTTCGCCTAAATTTCACTGCAATAGTTTGCTATTTTCTGGTCAATTGTCCGTGAGATTCTTAAAAATGCCTGCTTAGATCTTAACTCGCGTAATATCTATACCCATGTGACGGAAAAATGCAACGTCGGCATGGACTCGATGATCGATGATAAGGCGCAACATAAGGCAATGGGGACGTGCGTATCGAATGGCAAGCTTTGGCTGCGCCTGATCATATAAAAACCGAGTTCGCGCACCAACTTGCGAGGCTCATTGTACCAATTTGTATTGTTATTAAATCTCCCACTATAATAACTATACTGCAATTTTAGGCATCAAATACGCGGCCAATTTGCGACCCTGATATTACATTTCGTGGTAAGATGGGTATATTTCATGAGGCCTCAATGAGTAAAGCTAGATCGGCAAATTATTAACCTAGTTAATCATTGATAGACGATATATCGCGCTTTGCTCTGCTGTCCTTCGTCGCTTGATAAATTAGCGTAAAAAGATAGCTATATATGCTTGAATTCGCATACGTTGCCAAAATTAGTTGACTATTATAAATATAGCGAGTAAAACTATTCGCGAATGTCAAGTAATATGCGTGTGTTGTTAATGTTTTCCTAAAAAGTGAGACGAGGATTAAATCCTTGGCACTAAATTGGCTGTTTTAGTCGGTGAAGTGTTATTGTATTCAAAGTACTTCAAATTGCGTTGTTAAGTTGCGCCTCGAAAAAGAAGCTTGCGTTACAATAATCGGAAGGTGAATGTCAATTACCGCATGCAGCACCTTACTCATTATCGAGTGGCTAGCGGTCCATTTTGAAGCTATATAGATATACCTATGTGACGATCGAAATGCAAAATCAGCAAGGCAAATTGTGCCGATATGCGAGGCATAAAATTGAAGTATAGTTATTCTATATAGATATTTTATAACAATGCAAATTGGTGCAAGGAGCCTTGCCAGTTGTGGAGCTAACTCGGTTTTTATATGAAAGGAATTGCAACATTCGAAAAGTACGTGCTCATTACCTCATGCTGCGCCTTACTCTGATTATCGAGTTCGCGGCGGGCGTTGCATTTTTACGTTGCATGGGTATATATAGCGAAAAATCTTTAATCTGCTCATTTTAACATCGCGTTTGATGCTTAATGGCAATTGTTTGTTATACCAGATGGTATCTCATTTATCTTCACGTAATATATAGTGCTAAAAATATGATTACTATAAAAAAAGGACTGGATCTCCCGATTTGTGGCGCTCCAGAGCAAGTGATTCAGGATGGTCCTGCAATTTCTGAAGTTGCTATACTAGGCGAGGAATATGTTGGAATGCGCCCGTCAATGGCTGTTAAAGTTGGCGACATAGTAAAGAAAGGTCAGCTTCTTTTTAGTGATAAAAAGAATGAAGGAATTAATTTTACCGCGCCAGCTGCGGGTATAGTAAAAGAAATTAATCGTGGTGCGAAACGTGTTTTGAAATCGGTTGTTATTTCAATCAAAGGCAATGAATCTATTTCATTTCCTAAATTTGAGAGCAGCCAACTCGGAAGCATTGAACGTGATGTAATTGTTAAAAACTTAATTGATTCTGGCGCATGGACAGCTCTTCGTACTCGGCCATTTAGTAAAGCGCCGGCAATAAATGCAATCCCTTTTTCTATTTTTGTTACGGCAATAGACACAAATCCATTATCTGCAAATGTAGAATTAATTATTACTGAAAATGAACAAGCGTTTGTTGATGGACTTGCAATTTTATCGCAGTTAACACAAGGTAAGGTTTATGTCTGTAAAGGTAATGCAAGTTTTATAAAATCACCAATTATCAGTGTTGAAGAAAAATTGTTTTCTGGTTTGCACCCTGCTGGGTTGGCTGGAACACATATTCATTTTATCGATCCTGTGTCTATAACTAAGCAAGTTTGGACGATTAACTACCAAGATGTCATCGGCTATGGTCAGCTCTTCACAACTGGCGAACTTTATACTGATAAAATTATTTCACTGGCAGGTCCTGTGGTTAAAACACCGCGTCTCATTCGTACGAGAATTGGCGCTTCGATTGCTGAATTAACAAAAAATGAATTAAAAGAAGGTGATAACCGCATTATTTCTGGATCTGTTTTATGTGGTGTTAGGGCGAAGGGTGGACTAGCCTACTTAGGGCGTTTCCATAACCAAGTTTCTGCATTGCTTGAAGGTCATGAAAAAGAATTATTTGGTTGGGCGGCTCCTGGTCTAGAAAAACACTCGGTGGCAAATGTTTTCTTGTCAGTATTTAATCGCGCTAAAAAGTTTGCTTTAACTACATCTACTGGTGGGAGTGATCGTGCAATGGTACCCATAGGTCAATACGAGCGGGTGATGCCATTGGATATTCTTCCCACATTATTATTACGAGATTTAATTGTCGGCGACACTGATGGCGCACAAAGTTTGGGTTGTTTAGAGCTAGATGAAGAAGATTTAGCACTTTGTACCTACGTGTGCCCTGGTAAGTATGATTATGGATCAATTTTACGAGAAAACCTCATTAAAATAGAGAAGGAAGGCTAATGATAAATCTTAAGAAAATACTTGAAGATTTGGAGCCGCATTTTAAGCCTGGAGGTCATCTTGAGAAAGGTTATGCTCTGTTTGAAGCAACGGCGACCTTTTTTTATACACCAGGGTTAGTTGCAAAAGGTTTAACACACGTCCGTGACGGGCTTGATCTAAAACGTATGATGATTTTTGTTTGGGCATCGACATTCCCAGCATTATTTGCAGGGCTGTATTTTACAGGTATTCAAGCGAATGCTGCGATTGTGGCAGGCCATAGTGCAATAAATGATTGGCATTTAGTCATCTTGCATCTGTTTGGCGTGACTTTGGGGCGTGGTGCAGGGGTTACCGACAATATCGTTTTTGGTGCCATTTACTTCATCCCGATTTACGCTGTTTCATTTATTGTTGGTGGTTTTTGGGAAGTGTTATTTGCAACAGTACGCAAACATGAGGTGAATGAGGGGTTCTTTGTTACGTCTATTTTGTTTGCGCTGATCGTGCCAATAACAATGCCCTTGTGGCAAGTGGCTTTAGGTATTACCTTTGGTGTTGTTGTGGCTAAAGAGATTTTTGGTGGTACAGGGCGTAACTTTTTAAACCCGGCACTTGCAGGCCGTGCGTTTTTGTTTTTCGCCTATCCGCTGAGTATTACAGGTGATTCAATTTGGACGGCTGTTGATGGCTTCTCTGGGGCAACATCATTAAGTATTGCGGCACAAGGTGGATTACATGCGGTTGCTCAATCAGGTCTTACTTGGATGAATGCTTTTTTGGGTAACATGCAGGGTAGTATAGGTGAAGTATCAACGCTTGCTATTTTAATCGGCGGTGTCTTCATTGTTGCGACGGGCATTGCATCTTGGCGGATCATCGCTGGTGTCATGATTGGTATGGTTGCTATGTCGATGTTATTTAACATGATAGGTAGCACGACAAATCCCATGTTTGCGCTACCTTGGTATTGGCACCTTGTGATGGGTGGCTTTGCTTTTGGTATGATTTTCATGGCAACAGATCCTGTATCGGCGGCATTTACCGATAAAGGTAAGTGGGGCTATGGTATGTTAATCGGTATAATGGTGGTGTTAATTCGTGTTGTTAATCCAGCTTTTCCTGAAGGAATGATGCTTGCAATTTTATTTGCAAATTTATTTGCACCCTTATTTGACTACGTTGTAGTACAAGGAAATATTAAACGGAGGTTGGCACGCAATGTCTAATAAAAAAGATACATTCTTCGGCACAATGCTAATAGTGCTCATTGTATGTCTTGTTTGCTCTATTATTGTATCTGGATCAGCTGTTGGGCTTAGAAGTTTGCAAAAAGCAAACAAAATAGCTGATACCCAGAAAAATATTCTTGCCGTGGCGGGTATATCTTCTGATCGAACAATGAAAGATATTTTTGCCACAAATATTAAAGCAAAACTTGTTGATTTAAAAACAGGTAAGTTTGTTAAAGGCGATGATATTGCAACGTACGAGCAACGTAAAGCTGCTAAATTACCAGCAAAAAGTATTAAGCTCACTGCTAAGCAAGATGTTGCTAAAATTGGACGTCGAGCAAATGTCGCGAAGATTTACTTAGTTTATGATAATCAGCATAAATTACAGCGTATTATTTTGCCCGTGCATGGTGCAGGGCTGTGGTCAACAATGTATGCATTTGTTGCCCTCAAGCCAGATGGAAATACCGTGTTGGGGATAACCTATTATGATCAAGCTGAAACCCCAGGGCTTGGCGGTGAAGTAGAGAACCCACGCTGGACTGCGTTATGGGTTGGTAAGAAGCTATTTAATAAAAAAGGTGACATAGCTATTAAAGTGATCAAAGGCCATGCACCTAAAAATGCAGTGCATGAAGTAGATGGCTTGGCAGGTGCAACACTAACCAGTGATGGTGTAGAGAATACATTTTTATTTTGGTTAGGCAAAAATGGCTTTGGTCCTTTTCTTTCAAATGTTCGAGCAGGAGTGCTAAAATAATGACTAAATTAGGTGAATTGAAAGATATTGCTTTATCTCCAGTGTTTGATAACAATCCTATTGGATTGCAAATACTTGGTGTTTGTTCGGCGTTAGCGGTTACATCAAATTTAAAAACCGCCCTAGTCATGACATTAGCGGTGCTTGTTGTCACTGCGTTTTCAAACTTTTTTATATCCATTATTCGTAATATTATTCCAAATAGTGTGCGTATTATTGTGCAGATGGCTATCATAGCGTCACTTGTAATCGTTGTTGACCAAGTACTAAAGGCATATGCTTATGGCGTATCAAAAGGTTTAACGGTTTATGTTGGATTGATTATTACCAACTGTATTGTAATGGGTCGTGCAGAAGCGTATGCAATGAAAAATCCGCCGATTGCAAGCTTTATTGATGGTGTTGGTAACGGCTTAGGCTATGGCTTTATCTTAATGACTGTCGGTGTTATCAGAGAGTTATTCGGTTCAGGCTCTTTATTTGGTTTTGTCATTTTCCCCCTCACCTCAAATGGTGGTTGGTATCAGGCTAATGGTTTATTACTGCTTCCTCCAAGTGCATTTTTTATTATTGGTGGGATCATTTGGGTGCTGCGCACAGTCAAGCCTGAACAAGTAGAGCCAAAGGAGTAATTCAATGGAACATTATATCAGTTTATTCGTTAAATCTATTTTTATTGAAAATATGGCGCTTGCTTTTTTCCTTGGAATGTGTACTTTTCTTGCGGTATCAAAGAAAGTTAAAACATCGATGGGGCTTGGTGTTGCTGTGATTGTGGTGTTAGGTATTTCTGTGCCACTAAACCAAATTATTTACTTCTCGTTGCTCGCCCCTGGGGCACTTGCATGGGCAGGTTTCCCACATGCAGATTTAAGCTTTTTAGGTTTTATTACTTTTATCGGTGTGATAGCAGCACTCGTGCAAATTTTAGAGATGATTTTAGATCAGTATTTCCCAGCGTTATATCAAGCACTGGGGATCTTCTTACCGCTTATCACTGTAAACTGTGCTATTTTTGGTGGCGTAGCATTTATGGTGCAACGTGAGTATACACTTGCAGAATCAGTGGTGTATGGCGTTGGTAGTGGTATTGGCTGGACTCTTGCAATTGTAGCCTTAGCTGGTATCCGTGAAAAAATGAAATATTCTGATGTGCCAGATGGACTGCGAGGCTTAGGCATTACCTTTATTTCAGCAGGATTAATGGCCATTGGTTTTATGTCATTCTCAGGTATTAAACTTTAAAGCACAATTAATTAACCTTCATTTATTTAAGAGGTGATATTCACCTCATCAAAACAAGGAAAAAGTCGATGGAAATATTTCTCGGCGTTGCCATGTTTACCGTCATTGTACTCGTGTTAGTTGTTATTATTTTAGCAGCAAAGGCAAAATTGGTAAGCTCTGGTGATATCATGATCTCGATTAATGGAGATGCAGATAAAAGCATTGTAACAGCAGCTGGTGGTAAGTTACTTGGGGCATTAGCCGCATCGGGTATATTTGTTTCTTCGGCATGTGGTGGCGGTGGTACATGTGGACAATGTCGTGTAAAAGTGAAATCCGGTGGGGGAGATATCCTGCCCACAGAGCTTGATCATATCAACAAACGTGACGCTAAAGCAGGTGAACGCTTATCATGCCAGGTGAATGTAAAAGAAGATATGAGCATTGACTTACCTGAAGACATATTCGGCGTGAAAAAATGGGAATGTACTGTTATTTCCAATGATAATACAGCAACTTTCATTAAAGAGCTTAAATTACGAATTCCTGATGGTGAAACAGTTCCGTTTAAAGCTGGTGGCTACATTCAAATTCAAGCGCCAGCATATGATATAAAATACAAAGACTTTGATATTGAAGCCGAATATCGAGGCGATTGGGAGCACTTTAATTTCTTTGATTTAGAATCAAAAGTTAAAGATGAAACTATTAGAGCGTACTCGATGGCAAACTATCCAGGGGAAGAAGGAATTATTTTGCTAAACGTGCGTATTGCCACACCGCCACCGAATGATTTGACATTACCTTGTGGTAAAATGTCATCTTATATATTTAATCTAAAAGCAGGAGATAAAGTCACTATTTCAGGACCGTTTGGTGATTTTTTTGCTAAAGAAAGTGAAAATGAGATGGTATTTATCGGCGGTGGTGCGGGTATGGCTCCGATGCGGTCACATATTTTTGATCAATTTAAACGTTTGAAAACAAAGCGTAAAGTTAGTTTTTGGTATGGAGCTCGATCAAAACGTGAAATGTTTTACGTAGAAGATTTTGATGGCATTGCTAAAGATAATGAAAATTTTGAATGGCATGTTGCCTTGAGTGATCCTCAAGCCGAAGATGACTGGAAAGGCTATACAGGATTCATACACAGTGTGTTGTTTGAAGAATATCTTAAAGATCACGAAGCACCAGAAGACTGTGAGTTCTACATGTGTGGGCCACCAATCATGAATCTATCTGTGATTGCAATGCTCAAAGATTTAGGTGTTGAAGATGACAGTATCATGCTTGATGATTTTGGCTGATCATGATGATTAAGTTAATTTCTAAATATAAATGGTTAGGCTTTATTGCACTAACCATTTTTGTTTCATCGTGTAGCAAACCTGCAGCAAAACTTTTCAAAATGCATGGCTCCACTATGGGTACTTATTATCAAGTGACCTATGTTCTTAATGTAGCGCAGTTAGCAAATACACATCTCTCAATTAAATCGCTGCAAACCACTATTAATAAAAAACTTGAATTGGTCAATGATCAAATGTCAACGTTTCGAAAAAATTCTGAATTATCACAGATCAACAGAAGTCGTAGTGGGGTTGTCGTTTCAAATGCAACGCGCGATGTTATTAAATCAGCACTTAAAATTTATCAACAATCTCATGGGGCTTATGATATCACGATAGGCCCGCTGGTTAATTTATGGGGATTTGGACCAGATAAACGTATTAATAAGGCACCGTCTGCAGCGTTAATCGCAAAAAAACTGAAAAGTGTTGGCAGTCAATATGTTAGCATTCAAGGAAATATGATCCACAAAGCAATACCTAGCCTCTATATTGATTTATCTTCGATTGCAAAAGGTTATGCTGTTGATGTTGTCTCAGAGTACCTTGCATCGCTTGGTATTAAAAATTACCTTGTTGATATTGGTGGAGAATTACGCACAAATGGCCACAAACTAGAGCATAAGCGCTGGAAAGTAGGTGTTGAAACTCCATCCTCCGCATCTGAAAGTGTAGAGCGTGTTATCGATATTGGTAATAATGCGATTGCAACATCGGGTAATTATCGAAATTATTTTGAAAAAAATGGCATTCGTTATTCTCATATCATTGATCCGAAAACAGGCAGTCCCATTACCCATAATTTAGTTTCAGTGTCAGTGGTTTATTCCAATTGTAAAATGGCAGATGGTTATGCAACTGCAATCACAGTGTTAGGGCCTAAGGCTGGCTTTGATTTTGCAAAAAAATATAAATTAGCTGTTTTTTTAATAACCAAAGAAGGTGGTAAGTATATTGAGCACTACACTGATAACTTTAAACAGTATTTTGTAAAAGAGCGAAAATGATTTATTTTATTGCAACATTTGTCTTTTTTTTATTGTTCATGGTTGCCATGGCAATTGGTTATTTTTTTAATAAAAAAAGCATCACAGGAAGTTGTGGTGGACTCGCATCTCTTGGTATTGATAAAGAATGTGATTGCCCGGAGCCGTGTGATAGTCGGATAAAAAAAAATAAAGAAATGGCAGAAGAGACGCGCCTTGCTAAATTAAAAAAACAACAGCGTATTGTTTAATCTCTAGTGCTTTAAGGTCTCATGGGTATACCAGCTAATTTTATATTATACCTATACCTCATAACTTGAGCTTTATTTTTTAATTTTCCACAAGCGAAAAACGAGCGTGGATCTATCATATTTTCAACCAATGGCATCATATTTTGTTATTATATTTGTGGTAGATGTTACCCTATTTGCCAATTAGGTGAGAGAATTATCGCCTCAATTTACTTCAAAAAGGACAGTAATCAGCATGGAAACGTGCCATAGATCGCAGTTTAAGAAAAATATCGTCATCAAACTTAAAATAAGTAAAGTTATGTTGACAGTTCTAAAAAGAACTATATACTTGCTGATAGCTTGAAAGTATGTTTTCATTTATGCACAAAGATCAGTATGTCAGTACCGCTCCTATATTTCATAAGTAATAGCAATATCTTTTAGCAAACTGCCGGGTTAATCAAAAAGTTAACAGGTTTAATAACTCATAATAAAATTTAGGATACACAAATATGTCTACTACTACTGGTACAGTTAAATGGTTCAACGAAGCTAAAGGATTTGGTTTTATCGAACAAGAAAACGGTCCTGACGTATTCGCACATTTTTCTGCAATTGCAAGCACTGGTTTTAAAACACTTGCTGAAGGGCAAAAAGTACAATTTACTGTAACGCAAGGTCAAAAAGGTCCTCAAGCAGAAAACATCATAGCACTTTAATATTGCTTGTGATGTGCAGTAACCGCGCATAATATTTTATTAGGTAGGCTTTTGCTTGCCTTTTTTTGTTTGAACTTTACCTCATAACATCAGCTGCTAGTCATTGATTTCACTGATTGTCAGTATGCATTGCCACATTGCCCCCAAGTTACTTCAAAATGTAAAGTCCGCAAGGAAAATTAACAAGTGAATAGCGGGGTATTGTGAGTTATTTTAATGCCGAGAGGTAAAAAAATCGCCTGCGTAGTAAGTTACTTATGCAGAATTAAGGTGAGAGACACTGAGCATGCTAATGATAGTAAATAATTTGTTAAGCTATAGGTTAAAGGGATAATTTCTCGTTGGCAGTTGTGTTAAGCGAGCAACTATACCCAGCTACTCAGAAATTCAATATCAGATTGGCAAATTGGTAGATTGGTAGATTGGTAGATTGGTAGCTTTAATGCTTAAAATTCCCCTTTCGATGATAAACGCAGTTAATCACCTGCGGGAGCATTAAAATAAATACTTTAATGCTTAGTTAGTCATTATTGATCGATATTTTATAACGATGCAAATTGGCGCAACAGGCAGCGTATTTGGTATCTACTCGGTGTGTATGTGAAAGTAAGTCAGCCAAAGCTTAACGTTTGATGCGATAGTTACCATTACATTAGCTACGCCTTTAATTATGATTATTGAGTTTGCAGCCATCGTTGCATTTTTATGTCACATGAGTATATTGAGCAATTATCGCTTTGCATTGGCTTATTTTTTTTAGGTGATATTTTAAGCAATGCTAATGTAATGCTATAGCAAATTATTTATTTGGAGAAATTTGTGCGTTTATGTGATACTGATATTGAAAAATTCTTAGATGATGGAAAATTAGTTATTACACCGCGCCCCCCGGTATCTGCAATTTCAGGGGTCAGTGTTGATATTAGTTTAGGTAATAGTTTTCGTGTTTTCAAAGAGCACACTACCCCATTCATTGATCTTTCAGGACCGCGAGAAGAAGTAAATGCATCGCTTGAAAATGTGATGAGTAAAGAGATCATCATCAAAGAAGGTGAGGCTTTTTATTTGCACCCTGGTGAATTGGCATTAGCGGTGACACTCGAAGATGTCACGATTCCACCTGATATTGTGGCTTGGCTTGATGGACGTTCATCATTGGCTCGTTTGGGGCTAATGGTGCATGCAACGGCCCATAGAATTGATCCTGGGTGGTCAGGGAAGATAGTATTGGAATTTTATAACAGCGGGAAATTACCATTGGCATTAAGACCTGGTATGATAATCGGCGCGTTAAATTTTGAAGTTTTATCAGCGCCTGCTGCACGGCCTTACAATACACGTAAGAATTCTAAATATAAAAATCAACAAGGCGCGATATCTAGTCGAATTAGTGAAGATAATGAGTAAATGATTTTCTGAGCATTGGCGTTTATTTTTTCGTCAAAAAGGTCATATTTAACCTAACAATGATTAACAACGCTTATCGTTTGTGATGATCGAAGCTTATACCCATGCAACGTAAAAATGCAACGGTGGCCGCGATCTCGATAATCAGGGTAAGGAGCAGCATGAGGTAATGGGGACGTACGCATCGAATGTTGCAACGCAAGGCTGCTTTCTTTCATATAAAAACCGAGTTAGCGCACCAACTGGCGCTGCTCCTTGCTTAAGTTTGCATTGTTATAAAATACCTCACGATCATAACTATACTTCAATTTTAGGCATCAAATATCGGCACAATTTGCCTTGCTGATTTTGCATTTCGAAGTAACATGGGTATATACCCATATTAAATAATCTTGAAGATCATGGGTATAAAATACCTCACGATAATAACTATACTTCAATTTTAGGCATCAAATATCGACACAATTTGCCTTGCTGATTTTGCATTTCGAAGTCACATGGGTCTAGTTTATGATTATCCACTTTTTGATGGTTGATCCCGAGTTGATTAACTACGTTTATCATCGAGAAGTCTATTTTATGGCCCGTATTTGCTAAAATTCACCTTGTCAACTTGGCATTTTGAAGTACCATTGCTATCGTTCAATTAAATAAACTATGTAAGGGTTAATTATGTCATCCAATGGGTTTACAACAAAAATAGTACATTCTGATCGTTTGCTAAATTTAGAATATGGCGCAGTACATGCCCCGATCCATAACTCAGTTGCGTATGGTTTTAATGATGTGCAAGGGCTGATTGATGTTTTTGAAGGCGAGCCTGGGTATGCATACGCAAGGCAATCTACGCCAACTATTGCGGCGCTGCAACAAAAAATAAAGACAATCGACAATGGTATTTCATCACTTGTGTTTGCATCAGGCATGGCTGCAGTTTCGGCTACATTTTTAACATTATTAAAATCAGGTGATCATCTGATTTGTAGTCGTTTTTTGTTTGGTAGTACAAATAGTGTGATCAGCACATTACAATACAATGGTGTTGAAATCACGTTAGTCGATGCAACCAATATAGCAGAAGTTAAAGAGAGCACGCAAAGCAATACACGTATGGTATTTGTAGAAACAATTGCAAACCCAGTAACACAAATTGCCGCATTGCAAGAAATAGGTGATTTTTGCGCATTGCAAAAATTAGTTTACGTGATTGATAATACGCTCACATCAAGTTATTTATTTGATGCATCAAAAGTTGGCGCAAGCTTGATTGTGACATCGCTTTCTAAATATGTTGCAGGGCATGGTAATGCACTGGGTGGGGCGGTTACAGATACGGGGTTATTTGATTGGCAAAACTATCCTAATATTTTTGACTCTTACAGGCAGGGTGATGCAAAAATGTGGGGGTTAAAGCAGATCAGTAAAAAGGGCTTGCGTGATATGGGGGGATGCTTAAGTTCGCAAATGGCGCATTTAATTTCAGTGGGTAGTGATACAATGGCGCTGCGTATGGATCGCCAATGCGAGAATGCAATGGCACTCGCCGTTTTTTTAGATGCACATCCCAAAGTGGCTAAAGTATATTACCCTGGCCTTAAATCACACCCTCAGCACGAACGTGCTAAAAAATTATTCAAAAAATTTGGGGCGATTTTGAGCTTTGATTTAATTGAATCAGAAGATTGTCATGCGCTGTTAAATAAGCTTAATATTGTTATTATGGCGACACATTTAGGTGATAATAGAACACTTGCATTGCCTGTTGCTCCAACAATATATGCTGAATCTGGCTTAGATATACGTCGAAAAATGGGCATTAGTGAAACGATGGTGCGCTGCTCTGTTGGTATTGAAGAAACCATAGATCTCATAAATGACTTCAAGCAGGCACTTGGTTAACTCTTTTGGATAGTTATTCTCCATCAAGGTTTTATAGGCATGCAAAGGGGTAAGTTTCTTTGCTCTGCTGGGCATAACCTCTTGGCTAATGGATTCTATACCCATGCTATCCCGAAATGCAATATCAGGGTAGCAAATTGTGCCGAGGTGCGTGGCCTAAAATTGAAGTCTAGTTATTATCGATCGATATTTTATAACAATGCAAATTGGCATCGCACGTTGGTTGTTGGCAGATGCTGGCTCAGAGCATAGCTTAATAATCAAAAATGGTATATAAGGAGCGCTAATCGTTGCTAGATCAAATGAGCTTTGCTTTGCATCTTAGTTGCTGCCTGAGCAAGCATTTTGAGGTAACATCCACATAGTATGGTACCCTTGCATTAAAATTATAATATTAAATACAATAGCATCACTTACGAGAATTTATATAATGATAGACACAGAGTTTTTAGAAGCCGTCAATTGTAGACGCACATTTGCAATTATTTCTCACCCTGATGCTGGCAAAACCACTATTACTGAAAAAGTATTACTTTTTGGCAATGCCTTGCAAAAAGCAGGGACAGTCAAGGGGAAAAAATCAGGGCAACATGCTAAATCAGATTGGATGGAAATGGAAAAAGATCGTGGTATTTCTATCACCACGTCAGTGATGCAATTCCCTTATAATGATGCCATCGTTAATTTACTTGATACGCCAGGACACGCAGACTTCTCAGAAGATACTTACCGTACGTTAACGGCTGTAGATTCTTGTTTAATGGTCATTGATTCGGCAAAAGGTGTTGAAGAGCGCACGATTAAATTAATGGAAGTCACGCGCTTGCGGGATACGCCAATTCTTACTTTTATGAACAAATGTGATCGCGATATTCGCGATCCAATTGAGTTAATGGACGAAGTTGAACACGTTTTAAATATTGCTTGCGCACCAATAACGTGGCCTATTGGTATGGGTAAAGAGTTTAAAGGTATTTATCATTTATTGCGTAATGAAGTGATTTTATATAAGTCAGGACATGGGCATGAAATTCAAGATTCTCGTATTATCAAAGGATTAGATAATCCTGAGCTTGATGAAGTATTGCCTTTATTGATAGAAAATTTACGTGAAGAAATACAGCTTGTAATGGGCGCGTCGAATGAGTTTGATGCTGAGTTATTTTTAAACGGTCAATTAACACCCGTTTACTTTGGTACGGCATTAGGTAACTTTGGTGTGGATCATATGCTCGATGGACTTATTGAGTGGGCTCCCAAACCACTTTCACGTATTGCCAAACAGCGTGTTGTTGAACCGCTTGAAGAAGAGTTTTCGGGCTTTATTTTCAAAATTCAGGCTAATATGGATCCGAAACATCGCGATCGTATTGCTTTTATGCGTGTTTGCTCGGGTAAATATGAAAAAGGCATGAAGATGCATCATGTGCGAATTAATAAAATGGTCAAAATTTCCGATGCAGTCACTTTTATGGCGGGAGATCGTAGTGCGACAGAAGCTGCATATCCAGGAGATATTATTGGTTTGCATAATCACGGCTCAATTCAGATTGGTGATGCGTTTACGGCAAAAGAAGAATTGAAATTTACAGGTATTCCAAATTTTGCCCCGGAAATGTTTCGTCGTATTCGTTTGCAAGAGCCATTAAAACAAAAGCAATTATTAAAAGGTTTAATGCAACTCTCAGAAGAGGGCGCAGTACAAGTTTTTCGTCCCCTTCGTAGCAATGACTTACTTGTTGGTGCTGTTGGAGTGCTGCAGTTCGAAGTGGTAGTCCAACGCTTAAAATCAGAATATAAAGTAGATGCAATTTATGAAGGGATAAGCATTTCAAGTGCGCGGTGGGTTGATAGTGAAGATGCGCTTAAAATGGCTGAATTTGAGAAAAAAACTCACAATAACTTGGCGCTCGATGGCAGTGACAATTTAACTTATGTGGCGCCGACAATGGTAAATTTAAACCTTGCTATTGAACGTTACCCAGCAATTAATTTCCGAAAAACGCGCGAACATTAAAAGTATTTAAGCAAGCCGCCGCAGTTTTAGGATATCTTAATTTAGGTTTAAAGTGTTAAATTAAAGCGTTGCGATTGAGTAAAATATTTTTCAAGGACGAGAATGTATGCTGACAGATACGCATTGCCACTTAAACTTCCCTTGTTTTGATCAATCATTAGCATCGTTGTTAACGCAAGCTCAGCACCTGGGTATAAAACGTTTTATTATTCCAGCAACGGCTCCTAACACATGGCAAAAAATTGAAAGACTTAGCCTTGAATACCAAGCAATTTATTATGCGCTTGGTATTCATCCGCAATTTTTAAATGATTTTACTGATCAAGATCTGTGTTTATTATCAGATAAATTAAACTCACGCGTTGTAAAATGTATTGCGATTGGGGAAATTGGCTTACATAAATGTTCTGGTGAAAAAGAACAACGTCAAGAGTTAGTTTTTAGAGCTCAATTAAAGCTTGCTATTCAAGCTAAGTTACCCGTTATTTTGCATATTGTGAAAAGACAACAGCGCGTATTGGAAATTTTAAAAGCATTAAATTTTAAAGAGGGGGGTGTTTACCATGCTTTTTCAGGCAGTATCGAGATTGCAAAGGAATTTATAAAATTAGGCTTTAAGCTCGGTATAGGCGGCGTGATCACCGACCCTTGTTCAGTCAAAACGCGTAAAACTGTGAGCCAAATACCTTTATCGGCAATTGTTCTTGAAACAGATGCACCTGGCATGCCTTTATTTAATCAAGCAGAAAGCGTCAATACACCGCTCAATATTTTACCTATTTTAGCGGTATTGTATGATCTTAGAAATGAAAGTCACGAGGTAATAAGGCTACAAATTGAAAAAAATGTCAATGCTCTTTTTAATGTGTGAAGATCCTCATCATAATGGGAGTGACTTTTAAAGTAAATTTGCGTATTATACTAACCTTTTTAAAATTGAATATAAGGTTTATTTAATGGTTCAATATCCAATGACAATTTCTGGTGCGGATAATTTACGCAAAGAGTTAGGAAATTTAAAAAATGTCATACGGCCTGAAATTGTAAAAGCGATCGCTGAGGCGCGTGAACATGGTGACTTAAAAGAAAATGCAGAGTATCATGCGGCTCGTGAACAGCAAGGATTTTGTGAAGGGCGAATTCAAAATATTGAAGCGAAATTATCAAACGTTCAAATTATAGATGTAACTAAACTTGTCAACAACGGTAAAGTTATTTTTGGATCAACTATTACTATTGTCAACATTGATACTGATGAGGAAGTTTCTTATAAAATAGTGGGCGATGATGAAGCGGATATTAAATTAAACTTGATTTCGGTGAGTTCCCCTATTGCTCGTGGGTTGATTGGTAAAATGCTCAACGATGAAATTAAGATTGTGACACCTGGTGGCGATATTGAATATGATATTATCCGCGTGGATTATACGGCTTAGTGTCACCACTACGTAACCTCAAAATCAAAATGCTTAGTCAGGTACTTGCTCGATAACTAGGGCAAGGCATTTTGAAGTTTGAAGCCACTTGGAGATAAGCGCTATTATTTTCGTGGTAAGTCGATTTTCTTGTGTTCGGTTTGGCGAAAGAGTACGAGTATATGACCAATTTTGTTGACATTAATCGCCTTTGTTTCGCTTATAATTGTGTCAATGATACGTTGTGCCATTTCACGATCATTCGTTGCAATCTTCACTTTGATAAGTTCGTGGTGATCAAGCGCTATGTCTATTTCAGCAAGTACGCCTTGAGTTAGTCCATTTTGCCCTAACAAAACAACTGGTTTCAAACCATGTGCAAGGCGCTTGAGGTGTTTTTTTTGTTTATTTGATAAAGTCATAGAATTTTTTTAATTTTGAGTAGATTTAAACCAAGCATTGTATCTGTATACCAGTTGTGAATCAATACTTGCAACTGTGTCGATAAGAGATTCACGCAGTTAATCACTGAAAGGTCCATTTTATACTGGGCGTTCGCAAGAATTTGCCTTACTTATTATTAACCTTGAAATAACATGGGGATCAGTGCGTTTAGGATCCATAAAAAAATGAGGAGATCATCGTGAAGAAAAAAGTAAATTCGCGGATGGTTTCATCGGCCTCAGCTAAAAAAAACAACTCATCGAGTTCTAAACGCTGGATGCAAGAGCATATTAATGATGAGTATGTTAAAGAGGCAAATAAGCGAGGATTACGTTCCAGGGCGGTTTTTAAATTAGAAGAAATTAACGCGCAAGATAAAGTAATTCGTCGTGGTATGACCATTGTTGATTTAGGCGCGGCGCCAGGTAGTTGGTCGCAATGGGCGGTTGATACCGTGGGCTGTCATGGGACAGTTATTGCGTGTGATATTTTAGCGATGGATCCCATTGTAGGCGTTGATTTTTTACAGGGAGATTTTCGCGAAGATCTTGTCTTATCGGCGTTGCTAAAGCGCATTAATGGCAAGAATGTCGATGTGCTTTTATCTGATATGGCTCCTAATATTAGTGGAAATGCTGCGATAGATCAACCCAAATCGATGCATTTAGTCGCATTAGCCCTTGATATGTGTCGCTTTGCGCTTATTAAAGACGGTAGTTTTGTTGTAAAAGTGTTTATGGGCGTTGATTTTGAAGCTTTTATGCGAGATGTTAAAACCTTATTCAAGGTGGTTAAAATACGCAAACCAAAATCATCTCGATCGCGTTCCAGAGAAGTGTTTATTGTTGCAACCGGTTTTCACGGGTAATTTAATGTATCATTTTATAATTTTATGGCTAGCGAGAATTATTAATCTGTAGTAACCTGCAGGTTATATTCAAATATTAATATCAATGAAAGTAAATAGGCATTTAATTTTACGAACTAACGTGCGCTAACTTTTCGTCTCGAATGGACTCATTACTCTTTGCGTAATGTTTAGTAAAAAAAATTTAATTATAACAGAGGTTTATCACATTGAATGATATGGCAAAAAATTTGATCTTATGGGTAGTCATTGCAGTTGTATTGATGTCACTTTTTGAAGGTTTTGGAAAGGGAAAGTCCAAACAAACAACCCTGGACTACACGACATTTGTTAACGATGTGAATGGAGGCCAAATTCAGAAAGTTAAGATTGATGGGAAAGTGATTACTGGCACGCAAACCGATCAAAATAAATTCGTGACTTATATTCCAGCACCAGATCTTGATCTTATTAATGATTTAATAAAAAATAAAGTAAAAGTTGAAGGCACTGCGCCAGAAAAAACAAGTTTCTTAACCTCTATCTTTGTTTCCTGGTTTCCGATGTTATTGTTAATTGGTGTGTGGGTTTTCTTCATGCGTAATATGCAAGGTGGCGGCAAAGGAGGGCCAATGTCAATTGGCAGAAGCAAAGCTAAATTGATAGGCGAAGACCAAATCAAGACAATGTTTGCCGATGTAGCAGGGTGTGATGAAGCAAAAGACGAGGTGAAAGAGCTTGTAGATTACTTAAAAGAGTCAACTAAATTTCAAAAATTGGGGGCAAGAATTCCAACAGGTACTTTGCTTGTCGGACCACCAGGGACAGGTAAAACACTCCTTGCAAAAGCGATTGCAGGTGAAGCAAAAGTACCTTTTTTCGCTATTTCTGGTTCAGATTTTGTTGAAATGTTTGTCGGTGTTGGCGCATCTCGGGTACGAGATATGTTCGAACAAGCTAAAAAATCAGCGCCTTGTATTATCTTTATTGATGAAATTGATGCTGTGGGTCGTCAACGTGGATCTGGTGTTGGTGGTGGTAATGATGAACGTGAACAAACATTAAACCAATTACTGGTTGAAATGGATGGATTTGAAGGTAATGAAGGTATTATCGTGATTGCGGCAACCAACAGGCCTGATGTACTCGATGCGGCTTTATTACGCCCTGGGCGTTTTGATCGTCAAGTTGTTGTATCATTGCCTGATGTACGCGGGCGGGAGCAGATCTTATCTGTCCATATGCGTAAAGTACCTTTATCTGATGACGTTAAAACAAGTATTATTGCGCGCGGCACCCCTGGCTTTTCAGGTGCTGATTTAGCAAACCTTGTTAATGAAGCTGCATTATTTGCCGCCCGTGAAAATAAACGTAAGGTTAGTAAAGATGACTTTGAACACGCGCGTGATAAAATTCTAATGGGTGCAGAGCGGCGTAGTTTGGTATTACTTGAAAAAGATAAAGAAGCAACCGCTTATCATGAAGCTGGGCACGCTATTGTTGCTAAATTAGTCCCGCAGCATCATCCCATTCATAAAGTCACCATTATTCCTCGTGGCCGGGCACTTGGTGTTACACAGTTTTTACCAGAAGGTGATCAAATCAGTCAAAATCGTCAAGAGCTTGAAAGTAGTATTTCAGTGGCTTACGGAGGACGAATTGCTGAAGAGTTAATTTATGGCAGTGATAAAGTATCAACAGGGGCGGCGCAAGATATTAAACAAGCCTCGGCAATTGCAAGGGCAATGGTGACTGAATGGGGATTTTCTAAAAAATTAGGTCCGATCCAGTTAACTGTGGATAAAAACACATTACGCTCAAATGTAGTATCACACGAAACTGGCAAAATTATTGATGATGAAGTACGTTCTTTTATCGATAAAAACTACAGCCGTGCTGAAAAATTACTCACAGAGAATATTGATATTCTTCATGAAATGAAAAATGCATTGATGAAATATGAAACTATTAATAGTGAACAAGTAGATGATTTAATGGCTCGAGTTGAAGTAAGAGAGCCGTCGAGTTGGTCTGAAGATGACAAACAAACTCAACAAGATACAACCGATGATAAAGATGATAAAGATGATAAAGATGATAAAGATGGAGCAGAGACATCTGCTAAGAAGGATGCATCAGAGGCTGATGATACAAACGATAAAGAGGGGTCTGTGGATATTGACGATACATCTGTTAAGCCCGATACATCAGTCGAAAAAAATGCAACACCAGATGATAAAAAGTGACAATAAATACTTTCTTAATAGCAATAGCATTAAATTAAGTTAGCAATTTGACTACTTAAAATGAGTTACTCCCTCCATGAATTAGCGCCTCGCGATATTAATTTGGATATCATTTAATAAAAAACTTAAGCTTGCTTAGGTTTTTTTGTTAATACGGAAGAAAAAATATGCGTTTAATCAGCGGAAAAAAACAACTCGATTTAAGTGAGCCTAAAATCATGGGTATTTTAAATGTCACGCCAGATTCATTTTCAGACGGTGGCAATTTCCAACAAGTTGATAATGCCCTAAAGCAAGCGTTGAAAATGGTAGAAGAAGGTGCAAGCATCATTGATATAGGTGGGGAGT
This sequence comes from uncultured Psychromonas sp., assembly GCA_963682165.1. Taxonomy (GTDB): domain Bacteria; phylum Pseudomonadota; class Gammaproteobacteria; order Enterobacterales; family Psychromonadaceae; genus Psychromonas. The sequence goes on from OY821666.1 coordinate 2,048,928, forward strand.
CAACAAGACCAGGAGCACAGGCTATCAGTTTAGATCAAGAATTAACGCGGGTAATGCCTATTATTGAAAAAATATCTGCGAATATTGATTGTTGGTTATCCATAGACACGAGTAAAGCTATGGTAATGAAAGAAGCTGTTTTAGCTGGGGTAGATATTATTAATGATGTACGGGCATTAAGAGATGAGGGATCATTAGCCATCGCAGTAAAAACAAATGTACCTGTTTGCTTAATGCATATGCAAGACGTCTCACGGGACATACAGTCTCACAGCACTGCCCAAAATGTGATCGAAGTGGTAAAAGACTTTTTAGTTAAGCGGATTGATGTATGTTTAGAGGCAGGAATACAAAAAAGGAATATCATTTTAGATCTCGGTTTTGGCTTTGGAAAATCACTTGAAGATAACTTAACGCTGTTAGCTCAAATCAAATCGTTTGTTGCTCTCAAATATCCGATTTTAACGGGTGTTTCTCGTAAATCCATGTTTGGAAAATTACTCAATCGTGATATAAACGAACGATTAGCTGGGAGCCTTGCAGGTGCAATGATTGCAATGCAAGAAGGATCGCAAATAATTCGTGTGCATGATGTTAAAGAAACCGTTGACGTGATGCGTGTATTACAAGCTATTAAAAAATAATATCAAGCGCATGCAATGTGTCACTTCATCGCTAAAGGTTTTATACCAATGTAACTATCAAAATGCAACGTCGGCATGGACTCGATGATCGATGATAAGGCGCAATATGAGGTAATGGTTATTATCGCATCGAATGGCAAGCTTTGGCTGCTTCCTTGCATATAAAAACCGAGTTGGTGGACCGAAGGGCGCTACTCCTTGTTTAAGTTTGTATCGTTATAAAATACCTCACGATAATAACTTCCCTTCAATTTTATGCCTCGCATATCGGCACAATTTGTCTTGCTGATATTGCATTTCGGGGTAGCATGGGTATATTAAATGGATGATCCAATTCATTAATCACTTGAAAGGTAGTCACTGTAACTTGGAATAGTGACGAGCATAAATAGAATAAAGAGGAACAAATGGAAAAAAAATATTTTGGAACAGATGGTATTCGCGGAAAAGTTGGCGAGTCTCATATTACCCCAGAATTTGCTTTAAAATTAGGTTGGGCAGCTGGTAAAGTACTCGGGAAAGCAAATAAAAGAACAATTTTAATCGGTAAAGATCCGCGAGTTTCAGGGTATATGCTTGAAGCGGCACTACAAGCGGGCTTAGCGGCCGCTGGATTACGTCCAACACTCATGGGTCCTATGCCGACACCTGCGGTTGCCTATTTGACGCGCACATTTAGAGCAGCAGCTGGTATTATGATCAGTGCCTCACATAATCCTTTTTATGATAATGGTATCAAATTTTTTTCTTTTAAAGGCTTAAAAATCGCGGAAAGCGTTGAGCTTGAAATAGAAAAACTTATTGATACACCGCTTATTTGTGTTGAATCATCAAAACTTGGTAAAGCTTACCGAATCGATGATGCAGCAGGGCGTTATATTGAGTTTTGTAAAAGTACATTCCCATCAAAATATGATTTGGTAGGTTTGAAAATCGTGGTTGATTGTGCTAATGGTGCAACCTATCATATCGCGCCGCTGGTGTTAGCCGAGCTTGGCGCGAGCGTCGTTACGATGGGCGCGAATCCGAATGGCATGAACATTAACTTAGATTGTGGCAGCACGAGCATGGACGCTATTTCTTTGCGTGTGGTGAAAGAAAAAGCTGATTTTGGTATTGCTTTTGATGGTGATGGTGATCGTGTCATGATGGTCGATCATACCGGTTATATCTTAGACGGGGATGAAATACTTTTCATCATTGCGCGTAACAAACTCAGAGCTGGAGAATTACATGGTGGTGTTATCGGCACGAAGATGTCAAACCTAGGTTTAGAGCAATCGCTTAAGATACTGGGTATTCCTTTTGAACGTTCAGATGTTGGTGATCGCCATGTAGTGGAACTTATGCTGAAAAACAAATGGTGTCTTGGCGCTGAAAATTCAGGACATGTTATTTCTGCTGATCATATTAATACCGGTGATGGAATTGTTGCAGGTTTGCAGGTAATGCGGGCTATTTGCAGTACTAAAATGACGCTATATGAATTGCGCCAAGGCATGAAAAAATACCCACAAGTGCTAATCAACGTCCGTTGTAATAATAAAATCGACCCAATGCATGATAAAGATGTATTAAATGAAGTTAAAAGAGTTGAAGATTTGCTTAAAAATGAAGGACGGGTCTTATTGCGCAAGTCAGGTACAGAGAGCGTGTTTAGAGTGATGGTGGAGGCAAATGAAAAAGAAGAGCTGGTAAAAAATTATGCCCAAGCAATTGCCGACAAAATAAAATGTTGAATTGCCAGGAAAATTATCGAGAAATTAAATAAATGCCAGTTTAATCAATAAAAAGTGAAGAAAGCAGGAAATAGTAAGCTAATTTCCTTGTGATTTTCACTAATTTTGGTAATATTTGCACCGCTAAGACATTTGAGAAAATTAATTTTTATTTTTGTAGGTATGCTTTATGTATGAAACGCTGATCATTGTTTATTTAGTAGTATCCGTAGTCTTAATTGGCTTTGTTTTAATACAACAAGGTAAAGGTGCTGGCATGGGTGCTTCATTTGGCTCTGGCGCATCAAACACTGTATTTGGTGCGAGTGGCGCTGGTAATTTTATGACACGCACAACGGCGGTTTTGGCGATTTTATTTTTTTTAATCAGTTTAGCACTAGGTAATTTATCATCGCAAAAAAAATCAGGGATTGGTAGTTTTTCTGATTTAAGTATCCCGCAAACAAATAAAGCCGCAACAATTAAAAAAGGTACCTCAACAATTAAAAAAGATACCTCGGCAATTAAAAAAGATACCTCAACAATTAAAAAAGACACCTCGGCAATTAAAAAAGATACCTCAACAATTAAAAAAGACACCTCAACAAATAAAAAAAATACATCGTCAGATATCCCTGAATAAAAAAATGTAGATATGGCGTAATGGATATGATGTACTTGGCAGAAACGCGCCTTGAGGTGGCTGCGCTCTAAATGCTAAGTTAGCTAATTCCACTTAAGATTAGCAAGATAACTTATGAAAATGAACAGTTGAAATTTAATATGCGGACGTGGCGGAATTGGTAGACGCGTTAGCTTGAGGGGCTAATGATTTAGGTCGTGGGGGTTCAAGTCCCCCCGTCCGCACCATTTAAATTTTAATTAAGTTATCAATCTAGGGCTAGGTATATTTTTTACTTTTCCCTCGTGGACAACTGTCCTCGTGGCCGTTGCATCTTGAGGTGACAGGAGCCTAAAGGCTATTAAAATATTGTACAAGGTTCCTCTTTTTTAAGTGTCTTGTTATGTGATTGTCCAATAGAAGACACAAAGTTTGCCCAGCAATCGGCAATAATAATAGTTTGTTCAGGGTAATTTCTCGCGAACTTTTTTGTTTCTTCCTCACCAAATATAGATATATGTGAATGCAAATTGCTATTGAAACGAACATGTGCAGTATCGTGGGTATATAATATTTTATGCGTCAATTCATGGTAGATAATTAATGCTCTTTTTTCTATGGTTTGATAAGGCTGCATCATGTGCTCGCCAATCAATATATGCAGTCCAGTGCCAAAATTTGGTGAATGAGCAACATACTGAGTTGGGTCTTGTCCATAGCAAGTTGATAAACCAGGTGCTGGTGTTAATACCGAACTAGTTATCCCATTTTTTGGTTTTTGATGACGCATATCAATAAAGCTTATGATTTGATATGGATCACTTAGAATTTCATGCATTTTTTGTATGCCAACTATTACATCGTTGACGGTTTGCTTGTTAAATGTTCCGAAGTATAAGATGAATTCAGTAAAATACCCTTCGAAGCGGCAAAAAGTAGCATTATACGCGTGTGTTGAATTTATAACGCAATCTTTCACAGCAGTCATGAGTGCAATTTTTTCGGTATCAGTAAATCCCTCCTGTTTGAAAGTATCCATGGTGGGCTGCTGTTGAAGTTTGTTATTCGGCGTTTTAATTATATATTTTTTTAAATTATCTCTCTGCCACTGGCTATAAAGCGTCGGTTTTCTTTGTTTATATGCCTCATATTTGATTGTCATCATAGTAAAGTTATTTTCATCTATTTTTCTCATTTTTTTTATTGACGAGTATATTTGTGGTGTACTGCTTGCGTGGCTCTTTATTCTCGATGGAGTTTTCAATTTATCTAGCTCATCTATATCATCTATATCATCTAGATCGTCGAGTGTTGCTATTGGGTCTAGTAATTTTTGTGGATCAATTTTTATTTTTATTTTTTTCTTTTTGAGTTTTGGATTTAAAGTTTGGGGTATTACGGTGCGCTCTTTTTTCATTTTTATTTCCTGTTATTGATCTTCCTTAATGGATGTATAGCCTTTTAGTAGCAATGAATTACTCAATACGGTAATGCTCGACATCGCCATTGCCCCACCTGCAATTGCGGGGCTTAAATATCCCATTGCGGCCACTGGAATGGCGATAATGTTGAAGATAAATGCCCAAAATAAGTTTTGCTGAATTTTAATCCAGGTTGCTTTTGAAATATCAATGGCGAGTGGTACTAAGCGTGGATCGTTTCTCATCAAGGTGATTGATGCACATTCTTTGGCTACATCACTGCCAGTGCCCATTGCAATACTGACATCTGCTTGAGCTAGCGCTGGTGCATCATTTACACCATCGCCGACCATTGCGCTACAAGATGTTTTTTGTATGTCTTTTAATTTCTCAAGTTTTTGCTCTGGTTTAAGGGCAAAATAGCTTTCATCAATATTTAGTTGCTGACTAATATCTTGAACCGCATTTTGTTTATCACCGCTTAAAATAACGGTTTTTATGCCGCGTTTTTTAAGCTGCTTGATCGCGGTTTTACTGCCTTGGCGCAAAGTGTTGCTAATGGTAATATAGCCTATCAAGGTGCTATTTTGAGCTATATAAACTAACGTTTGAGCAAGCAAAGCGGTGTCTTTTAATATCATGTCACTGATGGTAATATCAAAGCGGCGCATTAGCGTTAAGTTACCTGCAATAAGGTGTTTTCCATCGACTGTTCCGTGTAGACCTTCTCCATTGACTGCTGTTATTTTGGTTGCTTGCAATGGCGCTATATGCTCTGTTAGGCAATATGCTTTGATGCTTTGCGCAATGGGGTGGGTACTGCCTGATTGGAGCGCATTGAGTTTACTTAAGAGTTTATCTTGTTGTTGATCAAGGCTTACAATTGTGTTGATTTCATCTTGTCCGATGGTCAGCGTGCCAGTTTTGTCAAAGATAACGGTTTGTAATTTATGTGCTTGTTGTAGGGTTTTAATATCTTTGATTAAAATACCTTGTTTTGCCGCAAGGCCAGTACCTACAACCACAGCGGTTGGCGTTGCCAGGCCAAGTGCGCAAGGGCAGGCGATGACTAAAACCGCAATGGCGCTCATTAATGCTTGATCAAAATTGCCCTCGCGTAAATACCAAATCGTAAAGGTGAGCGTGGCTATCACAAGTACAATCGGCACAAAAATGGCGCTAATTTTATCGACTAATTGCATAAAAGGGGCTTTGCTCATTTGTGTGTTTTCAACCAGCGTAATGATTTTGCTTAAAATTGTTGCATCGGCAACGCCCGTTGTTTTGATTAATAAAACCCCTTCGCCATTAATACTGCCAGCAATCAGTTGGCTTTTGCTATTTTTAAAAAGAGGCTTGCTCTCACCTGTGATCAGTGATTCATCAAGATAACTTTCACCTTCGATGATGACACCATCAACAGGGACTTTCTCACCAATAGCAACCAGTACTAAGTCATCGATTTGAACGTCCTCAATATTCATATCAATATACTCTGTTCCTTTTTTAACTTTTGCCGTATCAGGTTGCAGCGCCATTAATGCATTGATGGCACTTGTTGTGCTTTGTTTGGCGCGATGTTCTAAGTACTTCCCGAGTGTTACTAAGGTTATCACTAAGGTACTAGATTCAAAATAGAGGGCGTGACCTGTATTTAAAATCTGCAAATATAAGCTATAAAAATAAGCAGCGCTGGTTCCGAGTGACACAAGCACGTCCATGTTGGCTGTTTTGCTTTTTAAACTTTGCCATGCACCTTTATAAAATCGAGCGCCAATGATAAATTGCACAGGTGTGGCAAGTGTAAATGCAAGCCAGTTTGGTAATAAAGTATGATCGCCCGTCAATGCCATCGCAATCATACTGATTAAAAATGGCATACTGAGCACGATTGATGAGCTTAATATGTTTAACTGTTTTTTGTGTTGGCGTTTTTCGTTGGCAGCTTTTGCTTGTTGTTGCGCTTTTACATTGTTTTTTTCTAAGCGCGTTAGCGGGTAAGGAGAGAGTTTTATAATGTCTTTGATTGCTTGTGGGTTAAGTGCACCTTGAATAGTTTGTATTTGCACGACTTGTGTGGCGAGATTAGATTGGCCATTATAAACAAAAGGATGGAATGATATCGCTTTGATCGTTTTGGCAGCGCAACTTGTGCAATTCCAACCTTCTGCCGAAAAAGACATGCGTTGGGTGTCTGTTTGATAGCCCTTTTTTTCTAAAACGGCTAAAACCTGTTTGAGGGTATCTGTGTGATCTTCCTTGCAATCAAACGTCAACATTGCCGCGCTTATCGCAAAATTTACCTCAGAGCTGATCCCGTTGATCTGATTAAGAGCAGTTTGTAGTCCGACTGCGCAACTTGTACAATTCATTCCGTGTACGGATAATTTTAACGTTGTTGAGTCGATCATTATTTATTACTTCCATTAAAAATCAAATAAACTTTTCGAGCTCAACTATAGCATACTGTCATAAAAAATAAATTTTCAATAAATTTTGTGGATAAATATTAAGCAAACAAAGGTTTGTTGATAATTACGCGTTGTAATGGTTGCTTTTAAAAAATCATTCGTTATAATGCGCCTACTTTAGATAAATAAACGTTTTAGTTTATTATAATAAATTTTTTAGAAGTAAAATGAATGAACGCGAGATGGAGCAGTTTGGTAGCTCGTCGGGCTCATAACCCGAAGGTCGTAGGTTCGAATCCTACTCTCGCAACCAATCTATAGTGTTATAAACGATTGGTGTAAGATTGGTGTGAGATTGTCGCTTTATAAGAAAAACACAAAGGGCGAAAGACAGCAAAGCCCGTAGGTTTAAATCTTATTTTTACAGCAAATTATCAATGTAGGATTTAGTACACATTCGATAATATTGATAGTATTGTCCTGTTTAATGCCTAATGGCAGGTCGGCGGATCAAAGAAAAGCTCCAATTTATTGGGGCTTTTTTGTTTCATTACAAAACAAAAACTTCAATAATAACAAGCAGTTAGGCAATGTTGTTATTTTTAAACTAGGGTTGCAATCCCTTTTTTTTATACCTAAAAGGAGATGAATGTGGCAAGTTTAGAACAACGATTGACGCAGATGCTTGCACCAAGTGTAGAAGATCTTGGTTATGATTTGGTGGGCATTGAATATATGCGTGCGGGTAAGCACTCAACGTTACGTGTTTACATTGATAAGGAACACGGTATTGTCGTTGACGACTGCGCTGTGGTCAGTCGTCAAATTAGTGCGCTGCTGGATGTTGAAGATCCAATTAATAATGAGTATACCCTTGAAGTTTCATCGCCAGGATTAGAGCGGCCGCTGTTTAATGCGCAACAATATGAATTTTTTATTGGCGAAAATGTAAAAGTTCAACTTAGTATGCCTAGTCAAAATAGACGCAAATGGCAAGGCATTATTGACAGTGTCAACGGTGAAATAATTTGTCTTAATGTAAATGGTAGCTTAGAGCACTTTGCACTGAGTAACATACAAAAAGCGAATATAATCCCTAAATTTAGTTAAATAAGGTGATGTAAATGAACAGTAAAGAGATTTTATATGTTGTAGAAGCGGTATCCAATGAAAAAGGGCTACCAGAAGACGCTATTTTCGAAGCATTAGAAACAGCGCTTGCAATTGCCACAAAGAAAAAATTTCCTCAAGAAATTGAAGTGCGCGTTGCTATTGACCGTAAAACAGGTGATTTTGAAACATTTCGCCGCTGGTTAGTGCTAGATAAAGACGCTGTCATGGAAAATAACTGCGCTGAAATGACATATGAGGCGGCTAAATATGAGGATCCTGATATTGAAGTGGGCGACTATATTGAAGATGAAATAGATTCAGTGCAATTTGACCGTATTGCAACACAAACAGCGAAGCAAGTTATTGTGGCTAAAGTGCGTGAAGCTGAACGAGCTCAAGTGATTGACCAATATAGAGATCAAGAAGGAGAGCTTATTACGGGTGTGGTTAAGCGCATGAACCGCGATAGTATTTTGCTTGACCTTGGTGAAAATGCAGAAGCGATTATTTTCCGTGATGAAATGATCCCAGGTGAGAATTTTCGCCCAGGCGATCGTTTGCGCGGTTTATTGTTTGAAATTCGTCCTGAAGCGCGTGGAGCGCAATTATTTATGACGCGCACTCAGCCCAAAATGCTGATTGAACTGTTTCGTTTAGAAGTGCCTGAAATTTCAGAAGAAATGATTGATTTGATGGGCGCTGCGCGCGATCCTGGCTCGCGTGCTAAAATTGCGGTGAAATCAAACGATCAACGTATTGATCCCGTTGGAGCCTGCGTTGGAATGCGTGGTGCACGCGTTCAAGCAGTCACGCGAGAATTAAATGGTGAGCGTGTAGATATTATCCTTTGGGATGAAAATACCGCCCAATTTGCTATCAATGCGATGTCACCTGCAGAAGTTGTTTCTATTGTTGTTGATGAGGAGTCGCACAGCATGGATATTGCTGTTGAAGAAGACAATTTAGCGCAAGCCATCGGTCGTAATGGACAAAATATTCGTTTAGCTTCTCAATTAACTGGTTGGGAATTAAATGTGATGACGGTTGCTGAGTTGCAAGCTAAGCATCAAGCAGAATCAGACGCTATTATATGTACCTTTACCGAGGAACTTGCAATAGATGAAGAATTTGCAAGCGTGTTAATTGAAGAAGGATTTACTTCAATAGAGGAAATAGCGTATGTACCTAAAGGCGAGTTACTTGAAATTGAAGGCTTAGATGAAGAGATGGTTATTAACCTTCGAGAACGAGCGAAAGATATTTTAACAACACGCGCCTTAGTGCAGGAAGAAAAAATTGGTAAAGCTGAGCCTTCAGAGGATTTATTAGCCCTTGAAGGATTAGAAGCTCACCTTGCATATGTTTTTGCAAGTAAAGGAATCATCACTTTAGAAAATCTTGCTGAGCAGGCTGTTGATGATTTATTGGAAATTGAAGAGTTAAATGAAGAAAGATCAGGAGCACTAATTATGGCTGCTCGTAATATTTGCTGGTTTAGCGATGCAGCTGAATAAGTATCGTAGAGGAGAAAAACATGTCAGACATTTTATTAACACAACTAGCAACGGATTTGAATAAATCGATAGACTTTTTAATTGAGCAGTTTGCAGCAGCGGATATAAAAAAAATTGCTGGCGATAGTGTGACCCTAAAAGAAAAACAAATGTTAACAATATTTCTTCAAAATCAACATGGTGGTGAATTGAAGAAAAAAATGACATTGCAGCGCAAAGTAAAATCAAAGCTTAAAATTAAAGGTCAAACAAATTCTGTGAATGTTGAAGTACGCAAAAAACGTTCTTACATGAAGCGTACTGAGACAACAATTAACACGGAGAACGTTGAAGAATTAGCCATCATTGAGGCAGAAAAGCTTAAGCTGGAATCAGAGCTAGCTGAAAAAAAAATAGCGGCCGAGAAAATACAAGCGGAGAAAGCTGAGAAGAAAAAACTTGCTGCTGAAAAAGCCAAAAAAGCCGCTGCGATAAATAAAGCAAATCAACAAGTGGTCAATGAAGAAAAATCGCCAGAGCAAATTAAAATAGACAAAGAGGCTGAACAAATCCTAAAAAATGCAGAAATAGCCGCTGAAGCTAAGGCCGAAGAAGACGCGGCAGCACAAGCTGCCCAATCGAAAAAACTCGCCGAAGAAAATGCGGAGCGTTGGGCGGCAGAAGAAGCTTCTCGTAAAAAAGCAAATGAAGGTGTTGATTATCACATAACCTCTTCAAAAGAAGCTCAAGCAGCCGAAGATGCGTTAGATTCAAAAGCAGAAGGTCCTTCACGGCGTAAGAAGAAAAAGAAAGTAGCAGAGTCGCAGGCACAACCAGCTTATGAATCCCAAAGCAGGCGTGGTAAACGTGCTAAGAAATCTCGCGCAGCAGCACCGTCTACACTACTGCAAGCATTTGAAAAACCTGCAGCTCCTGTTGAGCGTGAAATTAAAATTGGTGAAACAATCACTGTTGCTGAGCTTGCTAATAAAATGGCGGTTAAAGCGGTTGAAGTGATTAAAGAAATGATGAAAATGGGCGCTATGGCAACCATTAACCAAGTCATTGATCAAGATACAGCTTCAATTGTTGCTGAAGAAATGGGCCATAAAGTGATTCTAACAAAAGAAAATGAGTTAGAAGAAATGCTATTAGCTGAAGCGAAGGAAGATGGAGATAAAACATCTCGCGCACCTGTGGTCACGATTATGGGGCATGTTGATCATGGTAAAACATCATTACTTGATTATATTCGTAAAGCGAAAGTAGCCGATGGCGAAGCTGGCGGTATTACGCAGCACATTGGGGCTTACCATGTAAAAACTGACAAAGGCATAATAACCTTCTTAGATACACCAGGACACGCGGCTTTCACATCAATGCGCCGTCGTGGTGCTAAAGCTACAGATATTGTCATTTTAGTTGTGGCAGCTGATGATGGTGTGATGCCACAAACAATTGAAGCGATTCAGCATGCTAAAGCATCTGGCATTCCGTTGATGGTTGCTGTTAACAAAATTGATAAAGAAGGTGCAGATTTAGATCGCATTAAAACAGAGCTTTCGCAACACGATATTATTTCAGAGGAATGGGGTGGCGATAATATCTTTAGTTATGTTTCTGCAAAATTTGGTGATGGTATTGATGATTTGCTTGATAGCATCTTATTACAGGCTGAAATGCTTGATCTCGAAGCGGTTGCAACCGGTGCTGCATCGGGTGTTGTTATTGAATCTCGTCTTGATAAAGGTCGAGGTCCAGTGGCGACTGTGCTGGTTAAACACGGTGAACTTAGGCAAGGTAATATTGTACTTTGTGGTCTTGAATATGGTCGAATTCGTGCCATGCGTGATGAAAATGGTCGCCCAATGGAAAGTGCAGGGCCGTCTATCCCTGTTGAGATTTTAGGCCTTTCTGGTGTGCCTCAAGCAGGTGATGAAGCGACAGTTGTTCGTGATGAGAAAAAAGCGCGTGAAGTTGCTTTGTACCGTCAGGGCAAATTCCGCGATATTAAACTCGCGCGGCAACAAAAAGCTAAACTTGATAATATGTTTAGTAATATGGAAGCAGGAGAAGTGTCAGAGCTTAATATCGTTCTGAAAGCGGATGTACAAGGCTCTCTTGAAGCTATTATTGAGGCATTAAACAAACTATCAACAGACGAAGTGAAGGTGAATATTATTGTTCATGGTGTTGGTGGTATTACAGAAACTGACGCCTCACTTGCTTCTGCCTCGGGTGCAATTGTGATTGGCTTTAATGTTCGTGCAGATGCTCCTGCGCGTAAATTAATTGATAATGAAGGAGTTGACTTACATTACTATGGCATTATCTATGACTTGATTGATGAAGTTCGTAGTGCGCTGGGTGGTTTATTATCTTCTGAATTTAAACAAGAAATTATTGGTGTTGCAGATGTACGTGAAGTATTTAAATCCCCAAAAATTGGTTCTATTGCGGGTTGTATGGTAACAGAAGGCAAAATTAAACGTAACAATCCAATTCGAGTGCTTCGCGAAAATATTGTTATTTACGAAGGTGTACTTGAATCCCTACGCAGATTTAAAGAAGATGCAGAAGCAGTGCGTAACGGTATGGAGTGTGGTATCGGTGTTAAAAACTACAATGATATACATGTAGGCGACCAAATAGAAGTATATGAAATTATTGAAATTAAGCGCACACTTTAATCATTTTTGAAATATATTTGCTATCCATGTGACGTAAAAATTAGTTGCTGGGAGCTGATGATTAGCACATGGCGTTGTATTTATATTTGCCAAGAATTAAAAATTAATACCTTGCAAACTGTTGAGCGGCCTTGGCATTGATTCAACAAAAAACCTAGGGTATGCAGCGCAAGATGACTTGAGTTGTCTTGGCGGTTATAAAATATTGTTGTAGAGTTACGCCATGACGCTTTGCAAGTATTTGCATCTTTTGTCGAAAAATAGTCAAGCTCAAGGTAGCTGATGGCGTAATGGCTGGCTATTGAGGTTGAGTGCAACGCTGATATTAGCTATTTTAGCGAGTAAGAATGACAAAATTAATGTCTGGGCATATATGTAAAATAGGAAAATAAAATGGCAAAAGAATATAGCCGTACTTCGCGTGTATCACAGCAAGTCCAAAAAGAGTTAGCACGTATTTTACAGCAAGAAGTAAAAGATCCGCGTATTGGTATGGTGACTATTGCAGGTGTTGATATCACCAGAGATCTTGCTTATGCGAAGGTCTTTGTGACCTTTTTGACGATTGGCGATCAAACAAATGAAGAATCACTAGAAGGACTAAACTCGGCAGCTGGTTACATTCGTCGTCTGTTAGGCAAAGCGATGCGTTTGCGCATTGTGCCAGAAGTACGTTTTTGTTTTGATGAAACATTAACCGAAGGTTTACGTATTTCTGAACTGGTCAGTAGCGCAGTCCGTGACGATAAAGCTAAATTTGATGCAACAGATCGCGCCGAAAAAACCGATGAAGTATCATAATGCCAAGAAAAAGAAAAGGCCGCGCGATAAGCGGTATTGTTTTATTAGATAAACCAACGGAAATCAGCTCCAATCAAGCCCTGCAACGTGTAAAAAAAATATTCTTTGCCCAGAAAGCCGGTCATACTGGTGCGTTAGATCCACTTGCAACAGGCATGTTGCCTTTATGTTTAGGTGAAGCTACTAAATTTTCGCAGTTTTTACTCAACGCAGATAAACGCTACATGGTCACCGCTAAACTTGGTATTCGTACCACGACAAGTGACTCACAAGGTGATGTTGTTTGTGAGAAAGATGTATCAGTGACGCAAGTAGAACTCGATAGTGCGCTTGATACTTTTCGTGGTGATATTATGCAAGTACCATCAATGTATTGTGCATTAAAGCATCAAGGCAAACCCTTTTACAAATATGCTCGTGAAGGTATCACTATTGATAGACCTTCTCGGGAGATTAGCGTTTATGAAATTAAGCAATTGCGTTTTGAAGGTGATGAAGTTGATTTAGATATCCATGTGAGTAAAGGTACTTATATTCGCACAATTGTGGATGATCTAGGTGAATTATTAGGCTGTGGAGCACATGTTTGCATGCTTCGTAGAACGCAAGTTGCTGATTATCCTTATGAAAAAATGGTGACGATTGAACAATTAGAAACATTAATAGAACAAGCTAAACGTGAAAATATTAGCCCTTATGATTTGTTAGATCCGCTGTTACTTGCAATGGATAGCGCCGTTCAAAATTACCCTGAGGTGAATATAACCAAGGCAATGGGGGACTATGTTTTGCATGGGCAAGCTGTGCAAGTTTTTAATGCGCCTGATAATACCTTGGTGAGAATTACATTGGGCGAGCAAAAAATATTTATTGGTGTTGGGCAAATGAATGATGATGGTTTGATTGCACCTAAACGATTGGTTAATCTCTAAAGATAAAGTAACGAGTGGTTATCCAAAAATTTTATAATGACCTAGATTAGTACAAGTTGCCATCGAGAAATAAGCTTAGTTTTTGTTGACAAGATTGCAATATCAACCCTTGCAAAATGGTAAGCAAAAAGAATTAGCCTCTTTTGATTAATTTTCGCAACAAATGCTAAGTAATGATGCTCCATGACCGGTTAAATGTTGCTACTTGCACTGACATTCGAGCAGAGGCCGCGCAAGTAATTTTAAATTACTTGAGGATCTCTTTTGGCATATTGAGTAGGAACTCCCACGCGCTCGTTGCATAATGGTAATGCAATTTATGATGGAATCTGCCATCACCTTTAATTTATTTTGGAAAAAAATGAAAAAATCTATTCTGCAACAACAGTGGCAACACTACATTGACATTTTACGAGAGGTTGTAAAACCTGCATTGGGCTGTACTGAGCCGATTGCAGGCGCATATGCAGCTGCAATTGTAAGTGATTTACTGGGAGGGATACCAGATACGATCCAGGTTTTTGTTTCTGCTAATCTTTATAAAAATGCAATGGGTGTTTTTGTGCCTGGCACTGGGGAGATTGGATTAGGCATTGCTGTTGCAGCCGGCGCAATTGCTGGCGATGCACAGGCTGGATTGGAAGTATTAAAAAATATCAACCAAACTGAGGTCAAACAAGCAAAGGAAATGCTTGAACAAGGTCATATTACTATTTCCCACTCGCAAACTGATGAATTTATATTTTGCCGTGTTAAAGCTGTCAGAGATGGGCATGTAGGCGAAGTAACGATCAGTGGAGGACATACGCGCGTCATTGAAAAAAAACTTGATAACCAACAAATATTTGCCATTGATAGTAGCGCCCAAATATCGACAAGTAGTATTTGTGAAGGTGCAAATTTAAGTATTAAAAATATCTATGAATTTGCAACAAAAGTATCTTTTGATGATATTTCCTTCATCCTTGAAGCTGATAAGTTAAATAGTGAACTTACAAAAGAGGGAATGACAAAAAACTATGGGCTTATGGTTGGGCGTACGATGCATAAAGAGATGAAAAATGGTATCATTGGTGATGGTCTAATGGCACAAGTTATTATGCAAACTGCTGCGGCGTCGGATGCTCGAATGGGCGGCGCCACCTTACCTGCAATGAGTAATTTTGGCAGTGGAAACCAAGGTATCGCAGCAACAATTCCTGTCAGTGTCGCAGCAAAACATTATAAAGCTACGCAAGAACAATTAGCGCGTGCGTTGATCATGAGCCATTTAAGCGCTGTTTATATTAAATCATTCTATCCAGTATTATCTGCGTTTTGTGGTAATACTGTCACCAGTGCAGCGGCCTCAATCGCCATGGTGTATTTGGCAGGGGGAAGCTTTGAACAATCGTGTTTCGCTATTCAAAATGTATTGAGCGATAGCGCAGGTATGGTTTGTGATGGTGCTAAATCATCTTGCGCAATGAAGGTCAGTACATCATCTGGGGCATCTGTTCGGGCAATGATGTTGGCACTAAATAATATTCACGCGTCAGATCAGGGCATTGTCGCTGTTGATGTAGAGCAAACTATTCGTAATATTGGCAAGATGGTTTGCGAAGGAATGTCAACGACAGATGCTACTATTATTAAAATAATGTCTGCCAATTCGAATTAATACCATTAATCGCATTGATATGAGTATAAGTTAAATATCAACCTAAATCTAAGCATATCATATATGCAGTTGTACTAGCGTTGTTATGGTGGAACTATTTTTTGTGAATGCCAACATCACATCACATTGCATTTATCGTTGATATGTAATTTCATAAAGAGACGTTTATTTTAAAATTGTAGTACTCACTGAATACTTAATTAACAGTATAAATTTTTCATTGAAAGTGTTTGGTGAAGATTTATTTTTAAAACTAATATTTCAAAAATTATAATTATTTTAAATTATTTTAAATTATTTTAAATTATTTTAAATTATTAAAAAAAAAAAATTGAGATTTTATTATAGCAACAAGCATCAAACTCAAATTGTTAGTGAGTACAAACGCACTTAAATTATACGCATTTTATCCACAAATTATTCACATCTTTAGCACAGCCTCTCACTTGAGGAAAAGTATTTAATACTTTATATTGTGTTAAATTTAAAAATAAAGTACTGCATATAGTGCTTCTGTGTATCTCTTTAATGAGAGACTCAGTGAATAATAAACTTCACTAATTCAGGGTGTTAGCATGAATAATAACCTTTTTGTAACAAAGCGGAATGGAAAAAGAGAACATATAGACCTTGATAAAATACATCGAGTGATTACGTGGGCTGCAGAAGGATTAAACAATGTATCTGTCTCGCAAGTAGAGTTAAATTCTCACATTCAATTTTATGATGGAATACGAACTGATCATATTCATGAAACCATTATTAAAGCAGCGGCTGACTTAATTTCAGAAGAGTCACCTGATTATCAATATTTGTCTGCACACTTAACTGTCTTTCATTTAAGAAAAAAAGCATACCAACGTTTTACACCACCGAGTGTTTTTGAGCATGTCAGTAAAATGTGTTCGAAAGGGAAATATGATAACCATTTACTAATCGATTATACAAAACAAGAATTTGAAGAAATGGACAATATAATTGTTCATAACCGAGATTTAAACTTTTCATACGCGGGTATAAAACAACTTGAAGGAAAATATTTAATCCAAAATCGCGTGACGGGTGATATATATGAAAGTGCGCAATTTTTGTATCTCATGGTAGCGGCTTGTTTGTTTGCGCAATACGACAAATCAGTGCGCCTTGATTATATAAAACGCTTTTATGATGCCACATCACAATTTAAAATATCTTTACCGACCCCCATCATGTCTGGTGTGAGAACACCAACGCGGCAATTTAGTTCATGTGTTTTAATTGAAGCAGATGATAGCCTAGACTCTATTAATGCAGCCGCAAGCTCAATTGTTAAATATGTTTCTCAACGTGCAGGGATTGGTATTAATGCAGGGCGAATTCGTGCGTTAGGTAGCCCTATTCGAGGCGGTGAAGCGTTTCATACCGGTTGTATTCCTTTCTATAAACACTTTCAAACTGCGGTTAAATCTTGCTCACAAGGTGGGGTGCGAGGCGGCGCTGCAACTGTGTTTTATCCGATCTGGCATTTAGAAGTTGAATCTTTGCTTGTCCTAAAAAATAACCGTGGTATTGAAACTAACCGTGTTCGCCATTTAGATTATGGCGTACAGTTAGCGCGTTTATTTTATCAGCGTTTAATTGATCAACAAGAGATCACTCTGTTTAGCCCTTCAGATGTGCCAGGGTTATATGATGCATTTTTTGAAGATCAAGATAAATTTGATGCACTGTATGTGAAATACGAGCAAGATGAATCTATTCGTAAATCTACTCTTTCGGCAGTTGACCTTTTTTCTTTGTTAATGCAAGAGCGTGCAAGTACAGGGCGTATTTATATTCAAAATGTTGATCACTGTAACACCCACAGTCCGTTTGATAGCAAAGTTGCACCTATCCGGCAAAGTAATTTGTGTTTAGAAATCGCTCTGCCAACAAAACCGTTAACACATATTAATGATGCAACAGGTGAAATTGCACTGTGTACACTTTCCGCGCTGAACTTAGGTAAAATTGATTCGCTTGATGAGCTAGAAGCGCTTTCTGAATTGGCTGTTCGTGCGCTTGATAGCTTACTTGATTACCAAGATTATCCTATTAAAGCCGCTGAAAAGAGTAGTATGGCTCGTCGAACATTAGGCATAGGCGTGATTAACTATGCTTATTATCTGGTTAAAAATGGTGTTAAATATTCAGATGGTAGTGCCAATAATTTAACCCATAAAACATTTGAAGCTATTCAATATTATTTGTTAAAAGCCTCAAATAAGTTAGCGATGGAGCTAGGTGCGTGCCCTAAATTTTATGAAACACGTTACGCGCAAGGCATTTTACCAATTGATACCTATAAAAAAACGGTAGATAATATAACCGATGAAGAGTATCACTTCGATTGGGAAGTGTTGCGTGCTGATATTGTGAAACATGGTTTGCGTAACTCCACATTATCAGCGTTAATGCCCTCTGAGACCTCATCGCAAATCTCAAATGCAACTAATGGTATTGAGCCTCCTCGTGGTTTTATTAGTATTAAAGCGAGTAAAGATGGCATGTTAAAACAAGTTGTACCTGAATATGATAAATACAAAGATAACTATGAATTATTGTGGGATATTGATAATAACCAAGGTTATTTAGAGTTAGTCGGCATTATGCAAAAATTTGTTGATCAAGCTATATCGGCAAATACTAATTATGATCCTAATCAGTTTGAAGATGGAAAAGTGCCAATGACAACTTTGCTCAAAGATTTATTGGTTGCTTATAAAATGGGGATCAAAACATTGTATTATCATAACACGCGAGATGGAGCTGATGATGAAAATGTGTTTACTAAAGGAGATGATTGTGCTGGTGGGGCATGTAAAATTTAAGGGTATAAATATTGTGCTGTTTAAATTTGCAAATCCACTATAAACTGCATACGATGTAAAATATTATTTACCAAGATCAAAAAAGGAAACTTAATGTCTTACACTACTTTTTCAAAATTAAATAATGATGCAACAAAGGAGCCGATGTTTTTTGGAAAACCTGTCAATGTTGCCCGTTTCGACATTCAGAAGTTTGCGGTGTTTGAGAAGCTAATAGAGAAACAATTAAGCTTTTTTTGGCGACCTGAAGAAATTGATGTTAGCAAAGATCGCATTGATTTTATAAATTTACCTGATCATGAACGTCATATTTTCATTTCAAATTTAAAATACCAAACTTTACTTGATTCTATTCAAGGGCGTAGCCCCAATATGGCCTTGTTACCTATTGTTTCGTTGCCTGAGCTTGAAACTTGGATTGAAACATGGTCATTTTCGGAAACAATTCACAGTCGTAGTTATACGCATATTTTACGCAATCTTTATACAGATCCTAGTGAAGTATTTGAAGATATTGTGATCAACGCAGAAATTCAAAAACGAGCCTCTGATATTGCCAGTTATTATGACGCCTTAATTCATGCCGTTCAATATTTTCAGTTACACGGTCTGGAGCAAAAAGAAATTCCATATATCAATATCAGTGGAGAGCAAGAAGTATTAACACTGCATATTATCAAGAAAAAACTTTATTTGTGCCTTTGTTCAATTAATGCATTAGAAGCGATCCGTTTTTATGTTTCTTTTGCATGTTCATTTGCCTTTGCAGAGCGAGATTTACTCGAAGGTAATGCAAAAATTATAAAATTAATTGCGCGTGATGAAGCATTACATTTAAATTCAACACAGCAAATTTTAAATTTATGGGCTGATGGTAAAGATGATTTAGAAATGGCTGAAATTGCTATTGAATGCCATAGTCAAGCTCAAGAGATCTTCTTGAAAGCTGCTGAGCAAGAAAAAGACTGGGCAAAATATCTATTTAAAGATGGCTCTATGATAGGTTTAAATGAAGATATTTTATGTCAATATATTGAGTTCATTTCAAATCAGCGCCTGCAGGCTATTGGTTATGAGGCACCATTTGAAGTAAAGACCAATCCAATTCCGTGGATAAACCATTGGCTAGTGAGTGACAACGTACAAGTTGCTCCTCAAGAGGTAGAAATTAGTTCTTATTTAGTGGGGCAAATTAATAGCAAAATTGACACAGATGATTTAAGTGATTTTAAACTATAGTAAGATGGGTATAATTAATCATTATACTGCGCTAACGAGGGCGTTGAAAGAGCAAATCCAAGATTGCTGACTTTTATAGCAGCTAACTAACTTTAATTATAATTGAGTGCCATGACAAAAATACTTAGCTTTAATGGGGTTGAGTTTGTGTTCAATCCAGATAACACGATCCTTGAAAACTTAGAATCGCATGGTATTGCTGTTGAATATCAATGCCGAAAAGGTTACTGTGGTGCTTGTCGTAAAAAGGTTACTTTTGGTAAAGTAAATTATATCACCTCACCGCTTGCCTACCTAAAAAATGACGAGATCCTAATCTGTTGTAGCACTATTGATAACGATCTTACTATTTTGTAGTAACATGGGTATATATTGTTACATTATTTGCACCGCTTACCGAGGAACAAAAAGTATCATTTACTTAATTTGGCTATTTTTGCTTCTAATTTTAAGAGATGGACTTTGGTATTGGCTATAAAATAAGCTTAATTGCAAAAAACTTATGTAAATGCTATTTTATACCCTACAAAATTTATATTCTTATCTGTGTACATAAATCAAGGACGTTTTGAATCTTAATGAGCATTACAATACTTTTATTTACTGGTACTGCATTTTCTTTAGGGATGATAGCCAACTTTGTAGGTCTGCCTCCGATGCTGGGTTTTTTGTTCGCAGGATTTGCGCTCAATTTGGCAGGTTTTCAAACTTCAAGACCATTAGATGTAGCCGCTTCTTTAGGTGTGACATTATTACTTTTTTCAATAGGATTAAAGCTTAATATTCGTACTTTATTTAAAAAAGAAGTATGGGGCGGCGCTAGCATACATATGGTGGTAAGTATCTTATTTTTTAGCGCAATACTTTTTATTTTAAAATTATCTGGATTGCAATATGTCAATGAATTAAACAACCATAATTTATTATTACTTGCTTTTTCTCTGAGTTTTTCAAGTACGGTGTTTGCGGTAAAAGTGCTTGAAGAAAAAAATGAAACAAATTCATTGTATGGGAGAATTGCGATTGGTATTTTGATTATGCAAGATGTCTTCGCGGTATTATTTTTAACGATTTCAGTTGACAAAATTCCATCAGTATGGTCATTTTTGCTTTTAGGGCTTCCATTAATTAGGCCGCTATTATATAAGTTGCTTGATAATGCAAGGAAAGGGGAGTTACTTTTTTTATATGGTTTTTTCTTAGCGTTAGTGATCGGAGCTGGTTTGTTTCAATCGCTAGGCATAAAAGCAGATTTAGGAGCGCTAATAGCTGGAATGCTCGTTGCAGGTCATCCGAGTGCTAAAAAAATGGCCAAAGAATTGTTTAATATGAAAGAGTTATTTTTAGTTTGTTTTTTTCTAAGCATTGGATTGTCAGATAGGCCAACAGCTAGTCATCTGCTTATAGCTTGCTTGCTATCAATAGCTTTACTTGGAAAAGTAGTGATTTATTTTTTTACCCTTAACGCGTTTAAATTGCGTTCACGGACATCATTATTTGCGTCTTTTTCATTGGCAAACTACAGTGAATTCGGTCTAATTGTTGCAGCACTTGGCACATCACAAGGTTGGCTATCGCCGAATTGGTTAACCATTACAGCATTAGCGGTATCGCTGAGTTTTATCATTGCAACTTTTTTAAATAAATATGTAGATGGCATCTATAATCGTCATTTTCATGCACTTAAGCGCTTTCAATTTAAACACTTACATAAAGATGATCGGCCGTTAATGATTGGTGATGCGCAAATATTAGTGCTTGGCATGGGGCGTGTTGGATCAAGTGCTTATGACTCATTAAAATTAGTCTATGGCGATAAGGTGATGGGTGTTGATTACGATCCTGAAACCGCATTAGTGCACAGAAAAAAAGGACGCCACGTTATTATAGGCGATGCGCTTGATTCTGATTTTTGGCTCAAATTGCAACTGACTGAAAAGGTGAAGTTTATTTTATTAGCAATGCCTAATCATAATGGTAATCTATTTGCTGCAGAACAATTGAATATAATACAAAATTGTGATATACATAACCATCCTAAGTCATCCAAAAAGACATTTTGTAACTTCAAGGTATCCGCATTAGCGCGTTATAGATCGGATGAAAAAGATCTAAACTTACTGGGCGTTACTCCTGTTTATAATATGTATGTAGAAGCGGGGGCTGGCTTTGCGCGGCACGTATGTAATGAATTATGTCTTCCCAAGCTTGATAAACCTTCTAAAGAGGATTTATAAAGTGAGACTTTTTTATTAAGCTGATAAAATGCAACGTCATGCGCTCTCGATGATCGATGATAATGGGCAACCGATGTAATGTGGACGTGCTCTCGAATGTTGAGCGTAAAGCTGGTTTTCAAGTTCGCGGGCAGAAGGGCGCTGCTCCTTGCTTAAGTTTGCATCGTTATAAAATATCGGTCGAGAATAACTATACTTCAATTTTATGACAGGTGTCCGCTGCTAATTTGCCTTGCTGATTTTTTATTTCTACGTTGGATTGGGATAAGTAACAAATAACATGTCGTCAGTAATTTAATTAATTTTTAAAGCAAGGAAATATATGTGTTCAATTTTTGGAGTGCTAGATATTAAGAGCGACGTAGCAGTATTACGTCAACAGGCAATTGAAATGTCTAAACTGCTTCGTCATCGTGGGCCTGATTGGTCGGGTGTTTATGCTTGTGATAAAGCAATCCTCGTGCATGAACGGCTGTCAATTGTTGATATCAATACTGGAGAGCA
Source organism: uncultured Psychromonas sp. (assembly GCA_963682165.1). Lineage (GTDB taxonomy): Bacteria > Pseudomonadota > Gammaproteobacteria > Enterobacterales > Psychromonadaceae > Psychromonas. Next base: position 2,071,262 of record OY821666.1, read on the forward strand.
ACCGTTATACAATAAAAATAACACCCATATTTTAGCGGTAAATGGAGAAATATATAACCACAAAGATCTTGAAAAAAAGCTCAGTTGTGGTTATCAATTTAAAACACAATCCGATTGCGAAATTATTTTGGCTTTGTATGAAGAAAAAGGCAATGCATTTTTAGATGATCTTAATGGTATCTTCGCATTTTGTTTATATGATGAAGAAAAAAACAAATACCTTATTGGCCGTGACCATATGGGTATTATTCCACTTTATATGGGCTGGGATGAGCATGGCAACTTTTATGTTGCTTCTGAAATGAAAGCGCTGGTTCCAATTTGTTCGAAAGTAGAAGAATTTCCGCCAGGGCATTTTTTAGATAGTGAAATAGGCGAGTTAACAAAATACTATACGCGGGATTGGATGAGCTTTGAGGAGGTTAAAGATAACGCTGGCAGTGCAGCTGAGATTGCACAGGCGCTTGAATCTGCTGTAAAACGGCAATTAATGTGCGATGTGCCTTATGGTGTATTGCTCTCAGGTGGTCTAGATTCTTCGATTATTTCTGCTATTACAAAAAAATGTGCGCCACTGCGTATTGAAAATGATAACCAATCTAATGCTTGGTGGCCACAACTGCATTCATTTTCTGTAGGGCTTGAAGGATCGCCAGATCTCATTGCAGCTCAAAAAGTAGCAGATGATATTGGCACAGTGCATCACCCGATAATCTTTACTGTGCAAAATGGTATCGATGCCCTGCGTGAAGTTATTTACCATTTAGAAACCTATGACGTAACTACGATCAGAGCATCAACACCTATGTATTTAATGGCGCGTAAAATCAAAGCAATGGGCATTAAAATGGTGCTTTCAGGCGAAGGTGCAGATGAAATCTTTGCTGGTTATTTATATTTCCACAAAGCGCCAAATGCACAAGCGTTGCATGAAGAGCTAAACAGGAAGCTAAACAAATTGCACATGTTTGATTGTTTGCGTGCGAATAAATCAATGGCAGCATGGGGTATTGAAGCGCGTGTACCATTCTTAGATAAAGAATTTATGGATGTTGCAATGCGTATTAACCCTTCTCTTAAAATGATAAAGGATGGGCGTATTGAGAAAAATATTCTGCGCGAAGCCTTTAAAGGTAAATTGCTTAATGAAGTATTATGGCGTCAAAAAGAGCAATTTTCTGACGGTGTTGGCTATAATTGGATAGATTCATTAAAAGAGCATATTGAAACGCAGGTAACTGATCAGCAATTCGCCAGTGCAAAGTTTAAGTTCCCAATTAACACCCCTGATAGCAAAGAAGCATATTTTTATCGTTGTATATTTGCAGATAAATTCTCACTTGATAGTGCCGCCAGATGTGTGCCTTACGGTAAATCAGTGGCTTGCTCAACGGTTGAAGCATTGGCGTGGGATGAAAGCTTTCTTAAAAATGCAGATCCTTCTGGACGTGCGGCAGGTGTACATGAAGATGCATATCAAGCAAAATAAATTGTTGTGGTATAGCCATGTGGCTTCAATATGAAAATAAGTAAGATAAATGCTTTAAGATGTGAATTAAAATAAATACTTTAATTATTAATGAGGCATTCTAGTTAAAATTTTATAATTTCGTTGATTGGTGTGATTGACCTTGCACGCGCGTTCAAATATCTTGGTTGTGTGGCTTCATTTATACCCATGCGACGATCAAAATGCAACGTCAGCCGCTCACTCGATAATCAGAGTAAGGCGCAGCATGAGGTAATGGAGACGTACGCATCGAATGTTGCAACGCAAGGCTGGTTTCTTTCATATAAAAACCGAGTTAGCGCCACTAGGGCGCGGCTCCTTGCACCAATTTGCATTGTTATAAAATATCTATATAGAATAACTATACTTCAATTTTATGCCTCGCATATCGGCACAATTTGCCTTGCTGATTTTGTATTTTGAAGTAGCATGGGTATATAAAGTGAATAATAATGACTTCATCGCTGTTTGCTCTGATGTCCAAGTATATATGATAAATTATTTTCAGGTGGTGGGTATATGTTAATTACTAGAAAATCAACAAGGTCAGATGGGGTTAGCTATTTCTCTGGGTAATATTTGTAATTAACTTAATGTGCTTGTTATAATAAATGGCCAATATATGAAAATAGAACAATCTTGAGCATGGATATATAATAGAAAAAATAGCAATGTTGGTAGATATGCCACAATTTCAAGGAAACAGCCACCTTGCGAGCAGTTAATGCTTTTGCGTTATAGATCTTTTATTTGCCACAATGGCGAGTGTTTATCAACCACTTATCCGACTTGTTTTTGTGATAAACGGACGATAGAGTCTCTTTTAGAGCTAACGCCAAAATTTAGACATTATCGATGCTATAAGATCAGGTGATTGCGCCTTTGTTGAGTTTCAATAGTAGTATTTTAAAGATGAAAAACGTTGTTGTCAGCAGAAGTTATCACGCTTTGCATCCAAAAATTAACAATAGCTTTATTGCTCTGGTAAGTTTTATCCGCTGATTTAGTGACATTAAAAAAAGCGCCCTTGTCTTTGTGTAAGTGGTAAAAAATATAAAAAATGTGCCTATAAATAAAAGAGATTTAATCATGGAAAAAAAAATATTGTTAACGGATTGTCCTGATTGTAAAGGACTTATTGCAAAAATCACTAATATTTGTCAAAAACAGCAATTGAATATTATCAAAAATAATGAATTTGTAGATAAAACGTATGGACGTTTTTTTATGAGAACGGTAATAGAAGGAGATTTCGATGATGAAAAGCTATTGGCTGAGTTAGATATTAACCTACCAGAAGGCTCCGATCGGAAATTAATTTCAAGTAGTAAAAAACGCGTTGTTGTTTTAGTCACAAAAGAAGCGCATTGTATCGGTGATATTTTAATGAAAAGCATTTATGGCGGCATGGACGTTGAGGTTTGTGCTGTTGTTAGCAACCATGATACGCTAAAAGAATTAGTGTCTAAATTTGATGTGCCGTTTCGCTCTATTTTTCAAAATGAACTCACGCGTGAAGAGCATGAAATGCAAATTCTTGAGATCATTGCCCAGTATAGCCCAGATTACGTGATCCTTGCTAAATACATGCGTATTCTAACTCCTCATTTTGTTAAGCAATATAAAAATAAATTGATAAATATTCACCATTCATTTTTACCTGCTTTTATTGGAGCCAAAGCATACCAACAAGCGTTTGATCGAGGTGTTAAGATGATTGGTGCTACAGCGCATTTTGTAAATGATAATCTTGATGAGGGTGCTATTATTTCACAAGACATTACACATATTGATCATGCTTATAATGCAGAAGAGCTAGCAAAAGCTGGACGAGATGTTGAGCGTTCGGTGCTAAGTCGTGCATTACAGCAATTGCTGAGTGATAAAGTATTTGTATATAAAAATAGAACTGTCGTTTTCAAATAATATTAATGGTAATAAAATAATAGTGATGGTAATAAAATAATATTGATGGCAATAAGTTTGCCAATAAGTTTGTTATTACATCTTACCTGCACCAGAGCCAATGGGAGAGAGCAATAGCTGTAACGACTTGTTCCCCTTAAACCCATGCTATATCGAAAGGCAATATTAGTGAGGTAAATTGGGTATATACCCACATGTGTATAAGGTTGGATGATTACTAAAAATCTTGAATACTATGCTAGATCTTTACTCTGATTGTGGCATAATGCCGCTCTTATAAAACATTTAAAGGTTGGAATATGTCTATTTTCACTAAAGCCGTCGCAATATTTTTTATGGTCACTTCATCGCTAACATTTGCAAAAACAGATGTGGATATCACAAAAAATATCACTGGCAAAATGAAAATGTTAAAAATGAAGGTTTTCTCGATAAATAAATCCGTTGTTAAGGGGCTCTACCAAGTGCAAACAAACGATGGTATTTACTATGTGAGTGCGGATGGTCGTTATTTAATTAATGGGAGAGTTTATGATTTAAATAACGATATGGAAAATGTGACAGAAAAAGCGCTTCGCGTATGGCGATTAAAAAAAATTGAAGCATTTAAATCAGACATGATTATTTATAAAGCTAAAAAGCAGAAACATGTGATAACAGTTTTTACAGATACAAGTTGTGCGTACTGTAAAAAATTACATTTAGAAATACCTGATTATAATCGTTTAGGCATTACTGTTCGTTACCTTGCTTTCCCGCGTAATGGTATCAATTCTGAAACTTACGGCAATATGGTCTCAATTTGGTGCGCAAAAAATCGTAAATTAGCGATGAATAACTCAAAAAATGGTAAAGGAGTTAAGGACAAAACGTGTAAAAATACCGTTAAAGAGCAGTATGAGCTTGGGGTAGCTATGGGCATCAGAGGTACTCCTGCAATTATCTTAGAAGATGGCTCGTTAAAACCAGGCTATTTACCACCCCAAAATTTATTAATGGTCATTGAATCGGAGAAAAAAGCGAAGTGATGTAGGTTAGGTTTTAGGCTATTTCAAGTAGTACTCTTCTCAATGTTACGACTCTGGGCTCTTTAATAAAGCGACTGTTATGTTAACAATTAAAATAAAAAAGAGACCCCAAAAATCAAGTGAGCGGCTGAGCATAACCTGCTCGCCTTTGCTCAAACAGCTCTACGCAAATCGTGGCATTATCAAGGATAGTGAATTAGATAACAGCACAAAAACATTACTTGATCCCAAACAATTAAAAGGTATAGATGCAGCGTGCGAACTGCTCTATAGCGCTTTATTGTCATCTAAGAGGTTAGTTGTTGTGGGAGATTTTGATGCAGATGGGGCAACAAGCACCGCATTAAGTATCATTGCATTAAAAGCATTAGGTTTTACAAATATTGATTATTTAGTGCCTAATCGCTTTGATTATGGCTATGGGTTAACTGCAGATGTTGTTGAATTAGCAATAAAAAAAGGTGCGCAGGTTATCATGACGGTTGATAACGGGATTTCAAGTGTTAGTGGAGTTGCCCATGCGAACACTAAAGGGGTGCAAGTGCTGGTGACAGATCACCATTTACCTGGATCTCAAGTGCCAAATGCCGATGTCATAGTCAATCCAAATCAACAAGGGTGCGACTTTGCAAGCAAAAACCTCGCAGGAGTTGGGGTCGCTTTTTATGTTATGCTGGCCATGCGCTCATTTCTTATCAACAAAAATTATTTTAAAAATCAAACTCCGCCTAACTTAGCGTCATTGCTCGATATTGTTGCACTTGGTACAGTGGCCGATGTTGTGGTATTAGACAAAAACAATAGAACACTTGTTTTTCAAGGAGTTGCAAGAATAAGAGCTGGTAAATGCCGGCCTGGTATTAGTGCATTAATCAAGGTTGCTAAACGAAATCAAAAACAGTTAGTTGCCAGTGATTTAGGCTTTGCATTAGGGCCAAGACTCAATGCAGCAGGGCGACTTGATGAAATGAGTTATGGCGTAGAGTTATTACTTTGTGATGATAATCACAAAGCCTATCTGTTAGCCCTTGAGCTCGATGATCTTAATAAATCACGACGAGATATTGAGCAGGGAATGCAACAGCAAGCTCTCAAAACACTCAATGCATTATCACTTGATGAAGATAATATTCCCTATGCAATTTGCTTGTTTCAAGCAGATTGGCACCAAGGTATCATAGGCTTAGTTGCCTCGCGGATCAAAGATCGTTATTATCGTCCGACCTTTGCTTTTGCAAAATCAAAAGAAGGAGAAATCAAAGGATCAGCTCGCTCTATTGCGGGCGTTCATATTCGCGATATATTAGATTTAGTTGATAAAAAAATCCCTGGCTCTATTTTAAAATTTGGTGGGCATGCAATGGCGGCAGGCTTATCACTTGTCGCGGCAGATTTTAAATTATTTGATAAAACGCTCAATAACGTACTCGAATCACAAATTGAAAAAGAAGTATTAACTAATATTGTTTTATCTGATGGTATGCTGAGTGCGTCTAATTTTTCATTAAAAATAGCGCAAGAGCTTCGTGATGCAGGGCCTTGGGGACAAGGATTTAATGCGCCGCTTTTTGATGGCAAATTTAGCATTTTACAACAAAAGCTACTCGGTCAAAAACACTTGAAATTAGTATTGTCGCTTGAAGGGAAAACAGTTGATGCAATCGCCTTTAATGTTGATTTGAAGATTTGGCCAAATGCATCATTAAAAACATTACATTGTGTTTATCGTCTTGATATTAATGAATTTAGAGGCAAGTGTACGGTACAACTGTTGATTGAAAAATTAGTGCCTATTTTGCTATAAAAAAAGTAATTTAACAAAATTGAAGGCTACCAAATGAAAAAAATCTATAAAATAATTATTTTTTTTAACGTATTTTTTTTAACGGCTTGTGCAGTGCCCCCCCCTAAAAATCCTGAAAATATTTGTGATATATTTTTTGAGCACAGAGGCTGGTATACAGCGGCAAAAGACATGAATATAAAATGGGGTACGCCTATTCATGTGCCAATGGCAATAATGTATCAAGAAAGCAGTTTTAGGCATAATGCAGCCCCTGCAATGCGATATTTTTGGTTTATTCCAATCGGACGGGCTAGTGATGCTTATGGTTATGCCCAAGCTAAAAACGCGACATGGAATGATTATAAACGAGAAACAGACAGTCACTGGAATGATCGTGATGATTTTGCAGATGCGATTGATTTCATGGGCTGGTTTACCGCTAAAACTTATAAATTAAACGGCGTTTCAAAATGGGATGCCTACAAACAATACTTAAATTATCATGAAGGGTGGGGCGGTTACCGCAATAAAAGCTATAAAAAAAAAGCATGGTTAATAAAAGTTGCCAAACGAGTTGATAAACGATCAAAAAGATATGCAGCGCAATTCAAAAAATGTAAAAAAAAGCTTGATTCAAGCTGGTTAAAGCGTTTATTTTTTGGCTAAGGTGCTATTTTAGGTAAAATAGTCTGGGCTCACTTGTCATTTAGCAAGATATATCTCGCTTGCGCATGAAATAATACCAAGTACAGTAAATTATTTATAATGCAGGCAATAGACTTTCGTAGACGTTTTACCTGAACTCAGGTGAGGAAAGCATGGTTTGCATCAATGCAGGGCTACCTGTACTGATCTAGTGTGGGTAAAGTAACTTGGGGAGCTGCCAATATCACGAAGGTGACTCTGCCATCAAATAGAAGATGGCTTACATCAAGATCTAAAAATGTTACTGATTGATAAATATGTAAACTCGATCGGCAGTTATAAATATTTAAAGTATTTATTTTATACCTCACATATGAGTACAATTAGCCTTGCTGATTTTATATTTTGCAGTAGCATGTATATTAAATTACTTTTTAGCGTATTTTTAGTATAAATAACAATAATAGTCTACACTTAATGATGGCACGAAAATAATTTTAATTTTTTTAATCAAGTTGACGGAGTAACATTATGAAAAAAATGCAATCAGGTTTTACATTGATCGAATTATTAATTGTTATCGCAATTATTGGCATACTTGCCGCAGTAGCATTACCTGCTTATAAATCGTATACAGATAAAGCTAAATTTTCAGCTTTAGTGTCTGCTGCAGGGTCGGTTAAATCAGCAGTTGAGGTGTGTTCTCAAGTGGGTGGATCTGTAATTACTGCTAATTGTACGGCGGCAACAACTGCTGCAACTAATTCATCTAATCTAGGTGGTACAACTGGTGAAGTAGGTACGGTTACATATGCAGGCGCAACTGAAGGGGCACCTATCATTACAGTAGCTGCAAGAGCAGGAGGGAGTTTAGCAACAAGTTACCCTGACCTAGTATACATCCTAACTGGCACGCGAAATACAACAACAGGAACTGTGTCATGGGTTGGAACATGTCCTGCTACAATTAATAGTGTAGCTGATCAAGATTCTGGGCTTTGTAAATAATTTAATGGCAACGATTAACGTCAGCGGTCTTGCTTCTAGCTTGACCGCTGCGGGTTTACTTCCAACAGATAAATTACAGCAACTCAGCACTGCAGCAATTAGTGAAAAAAAGCCATTGGTAAGCTATTTAGTTGAGAATAACTTTATTTCTAGCCAGAAATTGGCTGAATTTTGTGAATCTGAATATGGTATACCCTGGTTTGACTTAACGAATATTGACCTTAATAACCTTCCGCAAAAATATAGCAACGATAAACTCATTGAAATGCATCACGCACTGCCTATTTATGTCAAAAATAACACCCTCTATCTTGCTATCTCAGATCCAACCAATAGCGGCGCACTTGAGCAATTTGGCTTTAGTTTTTCAATACATACCGAAGCGCTTTTAGTTGAAGAGTCCGTACTGCAAAAAGCAATCGATGAAATTGTACAAGATGATGTTGATAGTCTGGGTGAAATGACGGATCTTGATGAGGTCGAAATTGATGACTCAGACTCCAGGCTAGATGAATCACAGAATGTGAGTGATGACGCGCCAATTGTAAAATACATTAATGGTTTGCTAGTTGATGCAGTAAAAAAAGGCGCTTCTGATTTACATTTTGAGCCTTATGAAAAAAAGTACCGTATTCGTTTTCGAATTGATGGCATTTTAAAAGAAATTGCCTCGCCACCGGTTAATTTAGCCAATCGTTTTTCCGCGCGTTTAAAAGTAATGTCAAAACTTGATATTGCAGAGCGGCGTTTACCTCAAGATGGACGAATAAAACTTAGAATATCAAATAAACGCAGTATCGACCTACGCGTGAGTACCTTGCCCACCATGTGGGGTGAAAAAGTAGTGATGCGTATTTTAGACTCCTCGGCATCAAGTCTTGATATCAATCGATTAGGTTATACTGACGAGCAAAAAGAAAAATATCTTGATGCGCTTGATAAACCACAAGGTATGATTTTAATCACAGGCCCAACAGGTAGTGGTAAAACAGTCTCACTATATACTGGGCTAAATATTTTAAACACCGTTGAGCGTAATATTTCAACGGCAGAAGATCCAGTTGAAATTAACTTATCTGGTATAAATCAAGTTCAAATTAACATAAAAGCTGGGCTTACCTTTGCGTCAGCGTTGCGTTCATTTTTACGCCAAGATCCTGATATCGTCATGGTTGGTGAAATTCGAGATTTAGAAACTGCAGAAATAGGCATTAAAGCTGCCCAAACAGGGCACCTAGTGTTATCAACATTGCACACCAATTCTGCCTCTGAAACATTAACGCGATTATTAAATATGGGTGTTCCAGCGTTTAATATTGCCTCATCTGTTTCATTAATTATTGCGCAGCGATTAGCGCGAAGGCTTTGCGATGAATGTAAAGTTGAAGCTGAACAATATAGTGATGCAGAGTTAAAAAAAATTGGTTTTAATTATCAACAAATTCAAACTAAAGTTAAGCTTTATAAACCCGTTGGTTGCGATAAATGCAGTGACGGATACAAAGGGCGTGTTGGTATTTACGAGGTGTTAGTTATGTCAGGCAAGATTATACATGTTATCTTAAACGATGGTAATGCGACACAAATAGCCGACGTAGCAGAAGCAGAAGGCATGTTTAATTTAAGACAATCAGCCTTAGAAAAAGCAATTGAAGGTGTCACTAGTCTAAAAGAAGTAACTAGAGTAACGTAAAAAAGATTGATAATATTTAGCAAGAAAAATGACTCAATTTGATACTGGTCGGCTTTTACAAAACGTTCAACGATAGCGTACTCATTTTAAGGATAAGATTGATAAGCTTATTGAGTGTGATTGGTATTAAATCTTAGGAGGCTTTAATGACGAAATCTAAGAAATCTAAAGCTCCAGTTAGTAATGTTTTTAAATGGAAGGGCATAAACCGCAAAGGCGATAAAGTCTCTGGTGAAATTCAAGGGGAGTTATTAGCTGAGGTAAAGGCTGAGCTTCGAGCGCAAGGGGTGAATGTCACTAAAATACAAAACAAACCAAAACCACTTATTTCGTTTGGCGATAAAATTCTGCCCATGGATATTGCTGTTATTTCCAGACAAATTGCGACCATGTTAAGTGCAGGTGTCCCACTTGTTCAGAGTTTAGAGCTTATTGCTAAAAGCAGTGAAAAATCCTCAGTGCGTATTTTAATGACTAGTATTGCCACTGAAGTTGCATCAGGTACACCGATGTCGCAAACCCTTCGTCAACATCCAAAGTATTTTGATGATCTCTATTGTGATTTAGTGGCGGCAGGAGAGCAATCAGGTGCTCTTGAAACGATTTATGATCGCATTTCAATTTATAAAGAAAAATCAGAACAGCTAAAATCAAAAATTAAAAAAGCAATGTTTTATCCTGCGGCAGTATTAGCTGTTGCTGGAGCGGTGACCTTGCTATTATTATTATTTGTTATTCCGCAATTTAAAGATATTTTTAAAGGTTTTGGTGCTGAATTACCTGCATTTACCTTGTTTGTTTTGGGTATTTCTGAGATCGTGCAAAATTATTGGTATATCATATTCGCATTGGTGGCGGCTCTGGTGTTCGGCTTTAAAAAAGCACATTTAAACTCTCAAAAGGTACGCGATAATACCGATAAATTGGTATTAAAAATTCCTGTCATTAGTACTATTTTAAATAAAGCTGCTGTTGCGCGTTTTACGCGCACTTTATCAACAACTTTTGCGGCAGGTATTCCTCTGGTTGATGCGCTTATTTCAGCTGGTGGCGCATCAGGTAATTATGTTTATCGCACCGCTATTGCAAATATCCGCTCAGAAGTGATGGCAGGTATGCAAATGAATGTTGCCATGAAAACAACGTGTATTTTTCCTGATATGGTGTCGCAAATGGTGATGATAGGTGAAGAGTCAGGCGATCTTGATGGCATGCTCAGTAAAGTAGCCGATATTTATGAGCAACAGGTTGATGATGCCGTGGATGCGCTGACGAGTTTGCTTGAGCCGATGATAATGGTTGTATTAGGTGTCGTTGTGGGGGGGCTTATCGTTGCGATGTATTTACCTATATTCAAATTAGGCACCGTAGTGGGTTAGGTTGTTTTGTGTGTTATGGATATCTGAGTAAACGAAGTGAGATTATTTTTATTTTATTTTTTGGTGTTTTTTATTGTTTCTTTGCAGTTTGTAAGGCCGCTGCGCTGGTGGAGTAATCTAGACCAACCAACGAAGGTATAGCCATGTGCAAAAATAAGTCGACTTAGCATGATGCTGGAAAAATTAAAGTGTTTTTTTAATTCACCTTTCGAGAGTAACGTAGGTAATCATCGAGATGGTAATTTTATGCATTATCTCATCGAGAATTGACCTTTCTGATTTTTCACCTTGAAGCCATAATTGATAGCAATGTAGGCTCGCATTGGCTTATGTACCCTACATTTTGCAGTAACGTAGATATCAAAACCATCAATGAAGTTGATTATTAGAAGTTTTTGACGTATTTATTAATTGCGCTTAGGCGATTTTTTTTTGCGTTTTAGGGCTTCTTTGGGGATTTGCGCTTCATCTGCCTGTGTTGCTTGAATTGCAGTTAGCGCAATAGTATAAACAATATCATCAACCAATGCGCCACGAGATAAATCGTTGATTGGCTTGCGCATGCCTTGCAGCATTGGGCCAAGGCTAATTAAATCAGCACTACGTTGAACCGCTTTGTATGTTGTATTGCCTGTATTTAAATCAGGAAAGATAAACACGGTTGCTTGACCGGCAACTTTACTGTTAGGAGCTTTACTTTTTGCCACATTTTCCATGACAGCAGCATCATATTGAAGCGGACCATCAATGAGTAAATCAGGGCGACGCTTTTGTGCTATTTGCGTGGCTTTGCGCACTTTTTCTACATCGTTTCCTTCGGCAGAATGACCTGTTGAATAACTGATCATAGCGACTTTAGGATCGATACCAAATGCAATCGCTGATTCTGCGGATTGAATTGCAATTGTTGCGAGATCCTCAGCGCTTGGATCTGGGTTAATGGCACAATCACCGTAAATTAATACTTGATCAGGTAATAACATAAAGAAGATTGAAGAGACTAAATTTACGCCTGGCGCAGTTTTAACCAACTGTAGCGGCGGGCGAATAGTATTTGCCGTTGTATGTATCGCACCTGAAACAAGACCAGCCACTTCATTTTCTACTAACATCATAGTACCGAGCACAACGGTATCTTGTAGTTGCTCACGCGCAACAACCGGAGTAAGATGTTTTGCTTTGCGCAATGTAACCATTGGCTCGACATATTTTTCAATGGCACCCAATGGCTCAATTATCTCAACATCATCTGTGAGTTTAATACCGTGCTGTTCTGCAATGCGCTGTATTTCGTCCGGATTGCCAAGTAAAATAGGTATTGCTATGCCACGGTTTACACAAATTACTGCCGCTTGAATTGTACGTGGCTCTTCACCTTCAGGTAATACGATACGTTGCACTGTTTTTCGTGCTAGCTCAGTTAAGTGATACCGGAAGGCAGGTGGTGATAAACGGCGAGATATTGCCGAATTGTCTGTTAATTTATTTAACCAATACTTATCAATGTGACTTGCAACGTATTCTTGCACTATTTCGATACGCTCAATATCATCAACTGGAATTTCCATGTTGAAGTTTTGCAAACGTTGCGCCGTTTGCCAAGTGTTATTTTTAACCAATAAAATGGGTAAGCCAGATTCCATTGCGCGTGCACAAAGCTTCATTACTTCTTTTCTTGGTGAGTAGCTACCTGTCAGTAATAAACACCCAATCTTCATGCCATTCATCACAGCTAAACAAATAGCGATAATGACTTCGGATCGATCGCCAGAGGTCACTAGCATGGCTCCTGGTTTAAAATATTTAATCATATTAGGAATAGTACGCGCACAAAAAGTAACATTGTTTAAACGACGATGATTCATATCGCCTTCATTTAGTATTTTAGCATTTAAATAATTGACAAGATCAAGTGCACGAGGTGAGTTTAAATTAGCATTCCATGGAATACAGCCAAGAATAGGAAGTGGACTTTTGCTGAATATTTGTAGCGCTTCAAGGTTAGTAGTTGTCATGTCAGTCACAATATCAAACATTTCTGATATATCTGAAGATTGTTTATCAGACTCATTGAGCGGAGCACCAACTTTATTGATGATGCAACCGACAATGTTTTTATTCTTTTTGCCACCAAAGGTAGAAATTGCAATTTCGATGTTCTCTTTTAGCTGTTGTGACGAGTAATTACTAGGATGTGTTACAAAGACGATTTCAGCATTGAGTGCTTTTGCGATAGAGTAGTTAATTTCATTTGAAAAGAGTTGTTTATCGGCGGGGATAAGTCCTTCTACGATCATGACATCATTATTACGTGTGCCTTCTTTAAAACGCTCTACGATATTTTCAAGAAGCTCTGAAGTGCGCCCAGATGTAATAAGGCTCTTAGCATATGGCATTGTAAATGGTTCAGGTGGGTTAACTGTTGAGCCATTGACCACGGTTGCTGTTGAGCGTTCAGTGGCTGTATAACCAAGGCGAGGTTGAGCAATTGGCTTGAAAAAGTTAACCGCGACACCTTGCCGCTCCATTGCGTGAACCATCCCTAAACTGATTGATGTTACACCAACATTTGTTCCCATTGGGATGAGCATTATTGCACGAGTCATGTTGATTCCTTCTTTTTAATTAATAAGATAACTGCAATTCCACTTAAAAGGTCAGTCTTATTTTTGCATTTTGCTGGCGCTTGGGGCGCGATATTTAACATTACTTTACTCGTATTTATAATTAAGAGTACATTGTAACTTTTTGCTTTTCAATAGCGTAAAATTTTAGTTTATATCCATGTGACGTAAACATGCAACGCCAGTTACGCTTTCGATAATCAAAGTAAGGCGCAGCCGATGTAATGTGGACGTACGCATCGAATGTTGCAACGCAAGGCTGCTTTCTTGGATATAAAAACCGAGTTGGCGGATCAACGGGCAAGGCCCTTGTTTAAGTTTGCATTGTTATAAAATATCAATCGATAATAACTTACCTTTAATTTTTAGAACTGGTGTCCGAGGGCAATGAGGCTTGCTGATATTGCATTTCTACGTTGCATGGGTATAGATCCTGGTTAATTTAAATAATTTGAACTGAGGATGTTTTCATTAAAGATGGGTAACTTAACAGAATTTTGAAATCTCATTTTTATTGTGCTGGGCTGAGATGTTATTTGCAACGTTATCCTGCGACAAAGTTGCAAACAAATAATTGCTAATATCCGACATGCTTGACTTCTTATAAATTTAATATATCAGGTAGCGAGTATTCTGGAAGCCTCACCCACAAGTTATCTTAAAATGTGTTGTCAGGCGCTAGTTTGAGGATCATAATATTGCGCAATGTTTGATTTATCAGGCCATCTATGTTAATTATTTTATGGTTACTTCCTTTTTACTTGTTGAGCTAGTACCTTAACTTGCAAAGCTATTTTTCTTGCTATCAAATAGCTATGCGCCAATGTTACTGGAAAAGGCTTCATAAAGTATAAACTCGAAAGTTTGTAAGACACAAAATTTATTAATGTTTATTTCTTTGTCTACTGGTCGCGCTTTTGCCATTTTGTCAATAAAAACCACATATCTGCCTGCTGAGCCAAGTTCACTAAAACCACTCTATATAGTTATAACTGATTGATATATAATAAATATAACTTAAATTTAAAGTCTAGCATTTGAGCCTAATTTATCTAGCTAATTCTGAACTTTGTAGTCAATGGGGATTGACATACCAATTTAGCAATGGTAGCTTTGTTGCGCTAAAAATGGTTTAACTATTGACCTAGCACCCTAACCGTTAACCTAGGGCTAAACCATCTTAAAATGTCACTTTTACACTGTAATAAAGATCGAGGATCTTTATTACCAATAGCATTAAAACCAATAAAAGCATGTTAAAGCATGTTAAAGCGAGTTAAAAGGAAAGTTATAATGTTTGGTATCGACGATCAGCCTGTTACAAATAAAAAATCTAGTCGTTATTTAAAAAATAAAGCATCAGGAGACGCAGAAGAATTAGATAAGTATGGAAACCCAATTAAGATGATGGAGCTGGCAAATGTAACTAGTAGTCACGAGCGGCATTTGGATCTTGCTAAAAAGTGGGAGGGTCCTGAACATGGTATGATATGTGTTTTGTTTCAAAATGCGACCCTATACGGTGAGCCTGATTTCAATTGTCACGAAAAAATTGTACTTTCAAAAGCGCTGGAGTGCACAATTGAATATTTAGGTTATGCAGTGTTGTTTTCTAATGATATAGATAAATTAGCAGCAGTTATAGACTATCAATCAACATCCGGTACTCTTCTGGACCTACGAAATCAGTTATTCGAACTTTACTCATTATTGACTGATCCAATAAGAACATTCACCTTTGTTGATTGTCGTACGCGATGTAAGATTGCTAGAAAACAACACCTAGAAGCTCAGAATAAAGGAATAGCCACTCAGCGGAAGGTACTAAAATGCGCGAAGTACGATGGCATGACCACGGAGAAGCCATATACTGGATTACGCTATCCAGAGCCTGTTGATTCAGTATTCTACGCAGATGAAGATGAAGATGAATATGAATATGAATCTGAAGAGGAATATGCAGTGCAAGTTAATCCATTACGCTATGGTGCACAAGTTGATGACAAGTTGCTTCACTTTGGATCAAGTCGGCTTGTTCGCGCGGGCGAGATCTTTAAACAACTTGTATTTCAAGTAGCATATAGCCATCCCTGCATGGTACCGCTCTTTGAATATATGATAGAATTAGAGAACAATAATTTTATTACTGGTGATGGACTTATATATAGTATGGAAGATGTGTATGATGAACTATAACATGCGTGAAGGTATGGTATTGTTTTCATGTTGCGCTTTACTCTGATTATCTAGTTTGCAGCCACCGTTGCATTTTTACGCCACATGGGTATAGATCCTTGCTAACTTAAATAATTTGAACTGAGGATGTTTTTCATTAAAGATGGGTAACTTAACCAGGGTAAGATTACGAGTGTTTAAAAAATGAGCTTTAGAATTTTTTCCGTGTAAGTTGTATCTAGTGCAGCTTTAAAGCGTTTAGCTTTTAATCCTTTTTTACTACTTGTTTCTTGCCGCAACAGATTAAGCACCAAATGCCTCAATACAGACATATTTTCTGAAGCATTACGTCGCCTGATCCTGCTTAAATCTTCATTGAAACTAACATCTAGTACCCAGTGCAACTGATTTTCTATACTCCAGTGCTTTCTAACAGCCTGAGCAAATATTTTAGCATCTTCTTTGATTGAACAAATAAAATAACGCACCTCTCTACTCATTTTTCCATTGATATGACGCTCAGATTCAGCCATGCCAACGCTAATTAAACCATCCCATTGTGATGTTAAATCTTTAATACTGCTTAAATCTTCACTTATCCAGTACCTTCTTGACTCTATTCGCCCATGACCAGCATCAACTTCTTCATGAAATTGATGAGCCACATTATGAAACTTGTCTTCTTGGCAGATTGCAAAAAAGTCTTTAATAGATTGATGCAAATGACCCTGATTGCCTTTCACCGCAAGTACATAATCAGCTCCTTTAGATTTTATTTTTTCTGCAATTTTCTTTTGGCATCCCATAGCATCAATTGTCACAATGCTTCCTTCAATGTCTAGTAAATCAAGTAGTTGAGGGATAGCGGTGATCTCGTTTGATTTTTCTTCTGTTTTTATTTGTCCTAAAACAACACCATTATTTGCTGCAAATGCACTTACCATGTGAATAGCATTTTTCTTCGATTTCTTATCAAATGAGCCTCTAACTGTTTTGCCATCAATTGCTATCACTTCACCTTGTGTAGCAATGTGCGCAGCTTGCATCCAACTGATAAAACAGTGTTGTAGACGCTCAGGAGCGATTGTTGAAATAACCCGGGCAATAGTGTCATGAACAGGGATCCAATTTTCAAATGAACCGTATTTCTCTAGTAGTTTTCTTCTATTGTAAGCAACTTCTTCTATGGCTTCCCAACCATCAGCACCACAGATAACGCCAACAATGAGAGTTAATAAAATATCATGCAGCTTATGCTCAACTTTAGACTGTTGGCGAAGGTCTGGGATTGAAGAAAAATGTTCGTTAAATGCTGATAACATGGGGGCTCCTATTTATTAAGGAGCCTATTTGATCATATTGGGAAGCAATAATACAGGTTTATATTCGTGATCTTGCCCTGGGTAACTTAACAGAATTTTGAAATCTCATTTTTATTATGCTGGGCTGAGGTGTTATTTGCAACGTTAGCCCGTGGCAAAGTTCTAAGTAAATAATTGCTCAGATCCGACATGTTTAACTTCTTATAAATTTAATATATCAGGTAGCGAGTATTCTGGAAGACTCACCCACAAGTTATCTTAAAATGTGTTGTCAGGCGCTAGTTCGAGGATCATAATATTGCGCAATGTTTGATTTATCAGGCCATCTATGTTAATTATTTTATGGTTACTTCCTTTTTACTTGTTGAGCTAGTACCTTAACTTGCAAAGCTATTTTTCTTGCTATCAAATAGCTATGCGCCAATGTTACTGGAAAAGGCTTTATAAAGTATAAACTAGACAGTTTGTAAGACACAAAATTTATTAATGTTTATTTCTTTGTCAACTGGTCGCGCTTTTGCCATTTTGTCAATAAAAACCGCATATCTGCCTGCTGAGCCAAGTTCACTAAAACCACTCTATAGAGTTATAACTGATTTATATATAATAAATATAACTTAAATTTAAAGTCTAGCATTTGAGCCTAATTTATATAGCTAATTCTGAACTTTGTAGTTAATGGTGATTGACACGCTAAGTTAGCTATGGTAGCATCATACAGTAAAAATGGTTCAACTCTTGACCGATAACCGTTAACCTACGGCTAAATCATTTTAAAATGTCACTTTTATACGGTAATAAAGATCGAGGATCTTTATTACCAATAAAAGCATGTTAAAGCGAATTAAAAGGAAAGTTATAATGTTTAAAAACGAGTCTCAATCTGCTACAAATAAAAAATTTCTTCGTTATGTAAAAAATAAAAATAAAGCATCAAGAAACGCAAGAGAATTAGATAAGCATGGAAACCCAATTAAGATGATGGAGCTGGCAAGTGTAGTTGGTAGTGCACCGCGGCATAATAGAATTATTGCACCGTTGTATTTTAAGACGGATTACAGGCTGGCACCGATTATGTTTGAAGATGCTCACAAAGGTGAGATTGATTTCAGTCCCCACGAAAAAGTTGCACTTGTAGAAGCGCTGCAGTGTACAGTTGCATATGTAGACAAAGCAATACTCTATTCTAGTAATGTAGATCAATTGATGGTGTATATAGAAACTCAAAACCTAGATATTAGTGCCGATAAATTACGAGATGGGTTACTGAAATTGCACGCAATACTGACTAATAAATGGAGCCCATTCTGGTTTTTTGATCGTCGTAGGCGATGTGAGTTTGCTAGACCAAAATACCTAGAAGCTCGGCGCAATGGAATGGGCAATCTGCGGGAAGACGGTAGAACGGATGAATTTTGTTTTTGGGATGAGCATACTATTTGGGATAAAGATGATACTGATTGGAGAGTCTGTAGAGGAATAGGCATTCCGCGGCGGAAACTAAAATGGGCTTTTTACGATAAATATAGGGATCCGGACGGATTCTCACAATACGAATATGTAGTGTCTCAGGGTAGGGATTCAGTATACTATGGTGTAGAAGTTGATAACAATTTGCTTCACTTTGGAACAAGTCGGCGCGATCGCGCGATCGAGATGTTTAAACAGCTTGCAGTTAAAATATCATCTAGCGATAAGAGCCTGGTACATCTCTTTGAACATATAATAAAATCAGAGAACAATTATTTGGAACACAATATGATAAGTACATCTGGTATGGAAGAAGCGTATGAGCAACTATAACATGCGTGAAGGTATGGTATTGTTTTCATGTTGCGCTTTACTCTGATTATCTAGTTTGCAGCCACTGGATGGTTGGGGTTGTAGGCTGTATTTTTACGCCACATGGGTATAGATCCTTGCTAACTTAAATAATTTTAACTGAGGCTGTTTATCATTAAAGATGGGTAACTTAACAGAATTTTGAAATCTCATTTTTATTATGCTGGGCTGAGGTGTTATTTCAAACGTTAGCCCGTGGCAAAGTTCTAAGTAAATAATTGCTAAGATCCGACATGCTTAACTTCTTATAAATTTAATATATCAGGTAGCGAGTATTCTGGAAGCCTCACCCACAAGTTATCTTAAAATGTGTTGTCAGGCGCTAGTTCGAGGATCATAATATTGCGCAATGTTTGATTTATCAGGCCATCTATGTTAATTATTTTATGGTTACTTCCTTTTTACTTGTTGAGCTAGTACCTTAACTTGCAAAGCTATTTTTCTTGTTATCAAATAGCTATGCGCCGCGCCAATGTTACTGGAAAAGGCTTCATAAAGTATAAACTCTAAAGTTTGTAAGACATAAAATTTATTAATGTTTATTTCTTTGTCCACTGGTAGCGCTTTTGCCATTTTGTCAATAAAAACCACATATCTGCCTGCTGAGCCAAGTTCACTAAAACCACTCTATAGAGTTATAACTGATTGATATATAATAAATATAACTTAAATTTAAAGTCTAGCATTTGAGCCTAATTTATCTAGCTAATTCTGAACTTTGTAGTTAATGGTGCTTGACACGCTAATTTAGCAATGGTAATTTCATCCAGCAAAAACGGATCCACTTTTGACCGACGGCCCTAACCGTCAACCTACGGCTCAACCATCTTAAAATGTCACTTTTACACGGTAATAAAGATGGATGGATCTTTATTATCAATCGTATTAAAACCAATAAAGGCATGTTAAAGCTAGTTAAAAGGAAGTTATAATGTTTGGAATCGACGATCAGCCTGTTACAAATAAAAAATCTAGTCGTTATTTAAAAAATAAAGCATCAGGAGATGTTGAATACTTAGATAAAGCATCAGGAGATGCTGAAGACTTAGATATAGATGGAAAACCAATTGATATGGTTGAGATGATCGATGTAAATCTGATGCGCGACCGGCATTTGGATATTGCTGCAAAGTTTGAGTGGAATAATGATCACAAGATGCCATGTGTTTTGTTTTAAAATGCGAACAGAGGTGAGCTTGATTTTAATCCCCACGAAAAAGTTGCACTTTTTGCAGCGCGGGAGTGTACAATTAGATATTTAAGCAAAGCAATATTGTTTACTCTGCACCAAGATAAATTGCTAGCATATATGGGCTCCCAACAACTATGTGTTAGTCCCTCTGAATTACAAGTTCAGTTATGCCTCTGGTGTGGAAAACTGACTAATCCAAACGAATTCTTCTGGTTTACTGATTGTCGTATGCGATGTGAGTTTGCTAGAAAACAACACCTAGAAGCTCTGCGTCAAGGAATAGCCACTCAGCGGAAGGAACTAAAATGCGCTAAGTACGATGGCACGAATGCGGAGGATCCAGAGATTGGATTATGCTTTACAAGGGAAGGTAGTCTGATACTCTATGGTGTACAAGTTGATGACAAGTTGCTTTACTTTGGAACAAGTCTGCTCGTTCGCGCGACCGAGATATTTAAACAAATTGTTTGTGCTTCCGATTGCGCTAGCAGCATGCTACATATCTTTTAACATATGATAAAATTAGATAACAAGAATTTTATTACTACTGATGCAGCACCTAGGCTTGCTGGTGAACTCAATACGCAAGGTACATATAGCATGCAAGATGTGTATGATGAACTATAACATGCGTGAAGGTATGGTATGGTATGGTTTTCATGTTGCCCTTTACCCAGATTATCTAGTTTGCAGGCTCTGGCTGGTTGGGGTTGTAGGCTGTATTTTTACGCCACATGAGTATAGTTATAACATATTGATATATACAAATATAACTTAAATTTAAAGCCTAGTATTTGAGCATAATTTATCTAGATAATTTTGTATTTTGAAGTCAATGGTGATTGACACGCTAATTTAGCAATGGTAATTTAATCCAGCAAAAACGGATCAACTTTTGACCTACTGAGCTAACCGTCAACCTACGGTTCAACCATCTTAAAATGTCACTTTTACACGGTAATAAAGATGGATGGATCTTTATTATCAATCGTATTAAAACCAATAAAGGCATGTTAAAGCTAGTTAAAAGGGAGTTATAATGTTTAAAAACGAGTCTCATCCTGTTACAAATAAAAAATTTAGTCGTCTTTTCAAAAATAAAGCATCAGGAGACGCAGAAGAATTAGATAAGTATGGAAGAACTATTAGGAAGGTTGAGATGGTAAATGTACTTGAGATGCACGACCGGCATTTTAATATGGATAAAAAGTTTGAGTTGAATAATGATCACAAGATGCCATTTGTTTTCTTTCAAAATGCGAACAAAGGTGAGATTGATTTTAATCACCACGAAAAAGTTGCACTTGTTGCAGCGCTGAAGTGTACAATTGAATATTTATACTGCGCAGTGTGGTTTTCTAAAATGGAGGTTAGATTTCCAAAATTTTTAGAATCCCAAAAAATGGGTATTAGTCTGCCGACATTACAAAAGAATGTATTCGAATTGTACAACATATTGACTGATCCACAGAAAACGTTCACCTTTATTGATTGTCGTAGGCGATGTGCGATTGCTAGACAACAACAAGCTGAAGCTGAGCGTAAAAATAAAGCCTATCTGCTAGCTGGTAAGCATGCACCAATAGCCTATTGGAAATTTAAATGCGCGGCTTACAATAGCACTACTGAGGAGGAACAAGAGACTGCATTATCCATTGAAAGTCAAGCTCATATATTCATGCATAATGTACAAGTTGATGACAAGTTGCTTTACTTTGGAACAAGTCTGCTCGATCGCGCGAGCGAGATCTTTAATCAGATTGTATCGCAAATAAAACATGGTGATCCTGGCACGATAATTGTCTTTAAACATATGATAAAATCAGGTAAGGTGATAGCAAACTGGTGATAAACTCAATACACAATGTATATACCTATGCTACCCAGAAATGCAATATCAGCAGGCCAATTGTGCCGATATGCCTGGCCTAAAATTGAAGTATAGTTATTATCTTGGGAGATTTTATAACGATGCAAATTGGTGCAAGGACTCGGTTTTTATATGAAATGAACCAGCAGGCCCTCAACGTTTGATGCGCACGTCCCCATTACATATGTTGCGCCTTACTCTGGCTAGCGAGTTCGTAGCCGACGTTGCATTTTGAGGTAGCTAGGTATATACAGCATGCAAGATGTGTATGATGAACTATAACATGCGTGAAGGTATGGTATTGTTTTCATGTTGCGCTTTACCCAGATTATCTAGTTTGCAACCACGGGCTGGTTGGGGTTGTAGGCTGTATTTTTGAGGGTGTAAACCTAACTGTGTAAATACCCTTTTAGATATGAGGAGCAATCTCCTCCTCAAATTCGATTATAAACCGATTCAAAGCTGGTTTCCAATCTCTAATTGGCATGGTCCATTTTTTAGATGCTGCCTTAATTGCCAAGTAGACAACTTTGAAGGCGGCGGTATCATTTGGAAACACCTTTCTCGTTTTAACTGACTTTCTTATCACGCTGTTTAGTGATTCAATCGCATTGGTGGTGTAAATCACTTTGCGAATATCTGCTGGATAAGAAAATAGCGTATTTAAATTCTCCCAATGAATCCGCCATGAACGGCTTATTTGAGGGTATTTATCATCCCATTTTTCAGAGAAATGCTCTAATTCCAACCTGGCTTCATCTTCGGTAACTGATTGATATATTGATTTCAAATCAGAGGCGACAGCCTTGTAGTCTTTGTAAGGAACAAACTTCATCGAATTACGCACCATATGGACGATACAAAGCTGAATTTTAGTTTTTGGGAAGGTGGCGTTAATGGCTTCAGGGAAGCCTTTTAGGCCATCTACGCAGGCGATTAGCATATTTTTCATGCCTCTATTTTGAAGGTCGGTCATCACTGAAAGCCAGAATTTAGCGCCTTCATTTTCTGATATCCACATACCCAACAATTCTTTGTGGCCTTCCAAGTTCACGCCTAAAGCAAGGTAAATCGCTTTATTAATGACTCGTTTATCTTGGCGTATTTTTAAAACAATACAGTCCATATAAACGATCGGGTAAGTTGCATCTAAAGGCCTGCTTTGCCAGTCAATCACTTCTTCCATAACCGCATTTGTGACTTGAGAGACAAGCCCAGCAGATATATCAGCACCATACATTTCCTGAAATGTCGCTGTAATATCACGCGTACTCATTCCCTTCGCGTAAAGCGTTAGGATTTGACCATCCATGCCTGTTATACGAGTTTGACGTTTTTTTACAAGCTGTGGCTCAAAGGTTCCCTCTCTATCGCGAGGTGTTTGAATTTCGATATTTCCATGATCACCTTTAAGAAACTTGGTGGAATAACCATTGCGATTATTACCACCATTATGCTCCTTAGGCTGATCTTTCTCATAACCGAGGTGATAACTCATTTCAGAACGGAGCGCTGCTTCAACTGTGATTTTGGTGAGCATAGCGCTGAGTTGATTGAGATCTTCAGGTGTTTTTAGATCTTTAGCTAATTCATTAGCGAGGGCCTGCATTTTATCTGTGATCATTATATTACTCATTATTTAGTCCTTTTATAGATTATACATAATAAGTATTTACACAGTTCTTTTTACACCCTCGTATTTTTACGCCACATGGGGATAGTTATTTTACAACTAACTCTGCACAGTCTTGTGCAATAACCAATTCTTCATTCGTGGCAATAACCATTGCAATTGGAGAGTCTTTTGTTGTTATCACGCCTGAGTGCCCAAAACGCATTGCTAAATTTTTCTCTTTATCAACTTTGTAGCCAAATATGCTAAGCATTTCGAGTGTACAAAGGCGGATCTTATCTGAGTTTTCACCTATGCCGCCTGTAAATACTATAGCGTCAATACGTCCTAGTGGTACGCTGTATCCTGCAATATATTTTGCTAAGTGGTAGCTAAATATATTCAGTGCAAGGATTGCTCCTTCATGACCGGCATCAAATGCTTCTTGAATTTCACGGCAATCACTTGAAATACCAGAAAGTCCTAATAGACCACTTTGTTTTTGTAATAGATCCATCACACCTTCAAGGGTGTAACCACAGCGTGATATTAAATATTCTATGATGCCAGGATCGATATCACCACAACGGGTTCCCATAACAATACCTGCAAGCGGTGTCATGCCCATGCTTGTATCCACACTTTTACCATTTTTCACGGCGGTAACCGATCCGCCGTTACCTAAATGTGCAGTGATTACATTTGTGTCTTCAATGGGTTTATTTAATGCTTTAGCAGCTTCTCTTGTTACAAATAAATGGCTTGTCCCATGCATACCATAACGACGTACTGCATGCTCTTTGTAAAGGCTCTGAGGCAGTGCGTACATAAATGCTTTTGCTGGCATTGTTTGATGGAAAGCGGTATCAAAAACTGCAATTTGAGGTAGTGCTGGGAATGCTTTTTGGGCGGCTGTAATACCTAATAACGCCGCTGGATTATGAAGTGGGGCTAATGAAATGCAATTTTTAATGCCCTCGAGTACCGTTTCATTAATAATGACAGATTGAGTGAACTTTTCACCTCCATGGACAACACGGTGACCGACAGCAATAAACTGCTCTGGCAGTCCTTTGATGGTATTAATAATTTCTTTTACTATGTATGAAATAGCCGCTGAATGCGCACTGTAAGCTGGTAAGTGAGCTGTTTGTTTTTTATTTGCAATGTTCCATTTAATACGAGCATCAGGTAAGTTAAAACATTCAGCAAGCCCGTTTAACATATCCTCGCCAGTATCTGGGTTGATAACTGCAAATTTTAAAGAAGAACTACCACAATTAAGTACTAAAATAAGTTTGTTGCTCATGAAACACCTCAATATCAAAAAAATTAAAATAATAATGGCATATACCCATGTTACCTCGAAATGCAAAATCAGCAAGGCAAATTGTGCCGATATTTGCTGCATAAAATTGAAGTATAGTTATTATAGTGGGAGATTTTATAACAATGCAAACTTAAACAAGGAGTCTTGCCGGTTGGTGTGCCAACTCGGTTTTTATATGATCGGTAGCAGACTTGCGTTCAACATTCTATGCGCACGTCCCCATTATCTCATGCTACGCCTTACTCTGCTTATCGAGATCGCGGCCACCGTTGCATTTTTTCGTTGTATGGGCATATACCCATGTTACAGGGCAAACGGGTTATAAATGAACAATAACTTCTATTTATAACATTTTGGAAAGAAATCATTGACGTACAGCTGTAAATTTGATCTATTCTAACCTTTGGAAGTTAGAATATGGAAGCAACCACTTTGTCAGAATCATTTATCACCTTAAAAGACCCTCGTTTTGATCGCGCAAAGCGACACTCGCTTATTAGTATCATTACAATTGCAATGTGCGCAGTCATTTGTGGTGCCGATAACTTTGTCACAATATCTTCATTCGGAAGAGCTAAAAAAGATTGGTTTGAAACATTTTTAGATCTCCCAAATGGCATCCCAAGTCATGATACATTTAATGATGTTATCAATAGACTGGATCAAGATACTTTTGCTTTTTGCTTCACGAAATGGATAAAACAACTCGCAACTAAAACAGAAAGTGTGATCGCAATTGATGGCAAAGTGTTGAGAAGAACTATAGATAAAATAAAAGACGGTAAAGCAATATGGCTCGTTAACGCATGGTCTGTTGCAAATAATATGTGCTTTGGGCAAATCCAAGTTGATGAAAAATCCAATGAAATAACAGCTATACCTAAACTACTTGAATTGCTCGATATTAAAGGGGCAACTATCACAATTGATGCAATGGGATGCCAAGTAAAAATTGCAGATAAAATCATTGAACATGGTGGGGATTTTGTACTTGCTTTGAAAGGTAATCAAGGTGAGTTTCATGATGATGTAAAACTTTATTTAGACTCAAATATTGATAGTTTATCAAGCTCTAATTTTAATAAAATGGTTAGCGGAGATCATGGTCGAATAGAAACAAGAAAATCTTGGTTATGCACTGATATTGACTGGTTAATAAGGCGTCATCCGCAATGGAGTTCAGTAAAAGGCGTTGCCGTGATTGAATCCGAACGGCTAATTGGTGAAAAAAACTCAATTGAGCGAAGGTATTATATTACAAGCGATTCTGAAAAAAATGCTGAATTTATTAATGAAACAGTACGCTCTCATTGGGGAGTTGAAAATAATTTACATTGGCAGTTAGATGTCAGCTTTGATGAAGATCATTGCCGCTTAAGAAGTGGCAACGCAGCCGCGAACTTCTCTTTTTTAAATAAGATTGCTTTAGCGCTCCTCAAAAAAGAGACCACAGAAAAAATGGGCATTAAATCAAAACGTTTAAGGGCTGGTTGGGATGAAAAGTACTTAATGAAAGTACTAACTCTAGGGTTATAGGGGAAATCGATTATTTATAACCCGTTTGCCCTGCCCATGTTAGCTTAAGGTAGTATGAATATACCATCATAGAGTAGTATAATACGCTTTGTGAGGCATACCTGTATTATCTAAAAATGCAATATAAGGCGAGTTTTATTTACAAAATTTCAAAAAAGATCTTGCTTATTTTGAGCCGTAAGATTAATTAATTATTTATAGAAATTGTTATCAGAATCAAAACCTATGAGGTGTGTTTTGTAGGTGCGCTGGCAAATATGCTTAAAAAAACAGAGATGCTTCACAAAAATGCAATAAATTAATGTTTTTTTTCTTAATGCGTTTTTATGCTATAATACATATTTGTATTTATTAATAAATAACTGCTTTTAAATCAATTTAATTTTTAAAACTTAAGCGCATTTAATAAAGGAATGACATTGAACAGATTTTTTGAAATTATTCGAGTTGGAGAGATTTATTTAGGTAACTGGCCAAAACAAAAAGTGCTAAATTGCTTATTCCTTGAAAATAAAATTATTTTTTATACGCAGTTAGCGATTAAGTTGCTACCTGTATTTGTGATGTTGGCAATGTGCCTAAGCCTGTTCCATCCAGTTTATTTTAAATGGCCTATGACGGCCACCTTTGTGTTGTTTGCATTAGGATTACCAGCACAAGGTTTATATTGGTTAGGGAAACGCTCAGAAACCTTTTTACCAAATAAAATATTGCCTTGGTATCTTGCCATTCAAGAAAAATTAAAACGGCCTCAGGCTAAAAGCAACGTGTTATCCTTCAGACCAAAATATAATGATCTTGCGCTTTTACTTAAGCAAGCGTTTGAAAATGGAGGGGATGACTTTCTTCAAAAACATGAATTAATTTAACCAATACTCATGGGTATAAAAAGTTAAGTCATAACAATTTAAATTATCAGGAACTTGGTAATTAAAAAATTTCATTTATTTCTGCGCATATTTGCTGACACCATTGCTCAATTCGCTGATCTGTTTTTTCATATTGAGAGTCTTCATCAATCGGCAATCCAACAAATAAACGTCCTTCGTTGATTAATGCTTTAGAGCTAATAAAATCATAGCCCTGTGTCGAGACGTAACCGACAAACTTGGGCGATAAAGGAAAAAGCTCATCGTGCAACATACCCATAGCATCAACAAACCAATCACTATAACCATCTTGATCCCCTAAACCGTAGAGGGCGATAATTTTATCTTTAATATCAATAGCAGAAAGTGAAGCCCAAATATCCCCCCAATCCTCTTGCAATTCACCATAATTCCAAGTAGAAATACCAAAAATTAAAATTTGGTAGTCATTTATCTTGCAAAGTGGATCGGTTTTGACATTAAATAACTCAACACTATGTTCACTTGCCATTGCAGCTTGAATTTTTTCTGCAATAATTTCGGTATAACAAGTTGTAGACCCGTAAAACAAACCAATTTTCATACCTTTACACCTTAGCATTGAATAATTACAGGAGAGTGTAATCGAAGAGTTATCCATTGACCAATTTTTATATGAGCTGTGGCACGAAAGAGGCTTCTCACAAAACACATCATCAGTAGTATATCGCCATGATTTATGCGCGACCACCGCGTTTTGAGCAGCAACAAATATTTTATTAATAACTGCCCAATCTTTTGATTTAGCAGATGTAGTGTAATTTCGAGATAAATCATCTTGCCCGTCGCACGGGTATAGACTATTCAATAGATTGTGTAGTGAATATTTAGCTATTTTTTATCTATTAGCTTGTCATCTTTTCTTTCAAATTCACCTTCTATAATATCTTCATCATTTTTATTTGAATTGCTGCTATAGAAACCATTGCCACCTGAACCGCTATGCATATTATGCAATATTATTTTTGAGAGTAATGCTTGAGAGAATTTTCGCCTAATGCTTGGTTGTAATAGCAAGATCCCACACAAATCGGTGACAAATCCAGGGACGATTAATAACACACCAGTTATAATTAACATCATGCCTTCAATTAATTGTTGTCCTGGCATTTCACGCTTTGCCAGACGAGACTGAATATCACTAAGAAGCTGTAAACCTTGATGACGCACCAATGCAGAGCCAATTAATGCAGATAATATAATAAGTGTAATGGTCGCTCCAGCGCCGATAATCGAGCCCACTTTGACGAGAATATAAATTTCTAACAGTGATACAAGGGTGACTAATAAAAATAATTTTGCAAACATACAAATCCTTTAATATTTTAGATCGTTTAAATACTGATGGACATCCTTAAATGTTTTGCATAATTGAAAAAATTAAGCATGAAGGATCTATTTTAATGGCTTTTACAATTTAGCTATCCGTTGCTTAAATTAATAGTGACAATAGTTAGTTGAACATATTATCATTATTTTCCATGAGATACTCGTTATCATTTATAATGCAGAGTCGGCACGGCAAGGTACACCAATTCATGGAGGTATATACCCATGCTCTCGAAATACAATATTATGGTAGCAAATTGTGCCTATATTTGCTGCATAAAATTGAAGTAGAGCTATTATCGCTCTATATTTTATAACAATGCAAACTTAAACAAGGAGCCTTGCCGGTTGGTGCAGGGCTCGTTTTTATATGAAAGCAAGCAGCCAAAGCTTGCCATTTGAGGCGTGGTCTCCATTACATCTGTTGCGCCTTATCATCGATCATCGAGTCCATGCCACCGTTGCATTTTGATCGTCACATGGGTATAAATGGGCGAATAATAAATAATATCAAGTTTAAGCTTGCATTTAGCGGCCAGCAAAAAGCGTGAAAACAGATAAATAGCTTACTGTAATTCAACATTTCTCACTTGAATGGTACTCGTGGCACTATAGGTATAATCGCTGTTTGCCTTAAGTTCACCTGTTAATTTAATGGTAATATTACGCAGTGTTGCCGTTGCTGATGATGAGGTGCTTTGAGTAAAAGTAAGTGCGGTTATGCTAATAAAATCAGGATCTGATAGATTTACCCAATTGCCACCGACTATACAAGTAGACCAAGTACCACCATCAGTGACACACGACCAGATCTCATCCCAAGTTTTATCCGCTCCCACATTGGTCACAAATTGAACTTTTTTTAGGGCTTGATCATAACAAAATCCCATTTTATCATCAGTATTAAGCTGTTGGTCTAGTTTGTGATCATAAGAGTAAATAATACAATGCTTACCTAAAAGGGTGGTAATTTTCACGCTGATGTTTTTACCATCATCATCTTTAACAAGAAAATCAACTCCGCCATATCCTGCACGTCGAATATCAGTTGTCATTATGCTAAGCATAGATTGTAAATCAGTACGTAGTCGTGAATATTTAGCATTTTTAGCGCCATTTGAGACACCTGTAACGTATAATCCAATCACCATTGCCAATAATAAAGAGCCTAAAAAAAGTGACAGCATAAGTTCGATCAGTGAAAAACCTTGATAATTTTTTTCATGATTTATGGGCATTTTGGATAGCCCATTTTTGCAGATCCTAGCGAACAAATTTTAAGTCGAGTAGTTGATTGCATCACTTTTAATTGATTGCCATTCAAATCTGTTAATATTATAGAGCCTGCGTTTACGCTAAAACGCATCGGTCCATAAGATGCTTGATCGCCTGCAAAGGTAATATCGTCAGTTTGAGATGCTTGGGATGATGTCAATGTCACTTGTTTTCCATCGGCTAAATCTTCTATCACCTCTCGTCCATTTTCATCATTTATATCGGTTAACAAACAAGAATTTAGCGTAAAACAGCTGCAATGAGTTTGCTTTGTCAATGCCATTTTCCATTGATTTGAACTGGGTGATTTGCAAAAATGTACATACATTTTTTGGTTTTGCTTGATAGCCTCTGAATTTGCCAGCTGCAAAAAATGATATAGTTTTTCAGTTTGCTGGATGAGTGCTTGCTGGGAAAATAAGCGATGATAAGACGGTATCCCGATCGCGACTAAAATAGATAAAATAAGCAGTGTAATGAGTAGCTCAATGAGTGTAATCCCTTTACTGTGATGCATTATTTTTCTCCATTTATGTCATGGTGTATGGCATCATATTACTAAATTTTTGAAAGAATGATCATTATTTTGTGCTAGTTTAGCTATTATATTCTGCAAATTTGGCTCGAAGTTGCTTTGCTGTTTGTTGGGCATTTGCTTGACAAATATATAAACCAAGGTGCTCATACCCACCCATTTTTTGAGTTTGCGCCAAAAATTCAATATATAATCCACACCCAGGACCATTGTTAATAATCATGTTATAAGCAGGAGGCTGATCTATTTCTGTCATTAAATCGATGATGGCTTGCATTGTATATTGCATTGCTAATGTTAACTGTTGCCGCTCAATTTTTGTGAGTTCATACAGATAACGTTTTTCGTAATTTTTGATGATAATGATCATATCAAACGCTCTTTTCATGAAATAAGGTACGATAACAACCACCTCACCAAAGTCTTTTACCAACAAATCGTCAGGATTGCTATTCAGCATGAAATGACTAAAACTAATGTCATTTCGTTTTTTAAATTGTAAGTTATTAAAAAACATTTGCGGTAAAATATTACTATAAGCAATTTGTTGATGGCCATGCTCTAAAGATGCCCCAGCATCAGCGCCATAGTTTTTTATAATTGAAACGTAACCACTGACGCAATTGTTCTCTTTTGTCATGCGCGAGCGATACATAAAATCCGTGGGCTGACAAAGCAACTTTTCTTCTAATTTAGTGAGTTGGTTAAACGCAATGAGTGCATCAGCATGAGACAGGGAATGCCAGTCTTTATCATGGAGTGAAGAGGTCCATTGCAATAGATGAAAGCCATAGGACGCTCGTCCGTTATGATGTAAATCTTGATGGAGAAAATATTCTGGCAGCTCTTCTGGTAAGTTCTCAATGGTATGAAAAATAGGATAGATATTTTTATTAATAAAACAAAAGCCTTCACTTTGAGTCGCAATATCAAAAATTTCAGAGCTATCGCCAGCGCAAATAGGGCAGGATATTTTTTTGTTGTTTTTGTTATCTGTATTTTTTATGAAATGCGCACGTTTTGCGCGTGAGGCATTATAGATCACTAAATTTCCATCACGCGGATCAATTTGACAAACACCATCTGGTGCGAACTTCTTTAAGATTTCATCATTTTCAATATTGGCGATCAGTTCATTAAAATCTAGTTGATTAATGTCCTCGCTAACTGCCATCTGTTTTGCTTTTTGTAGTGATAACTCTTTATTTTTCATGATAACTCCAAGTTACTGCTATTATTTCAGTGTGGGATCTTAATTAAAAAAAATAACGATGCGCTGTAATTTTGCAAAATTTAGGTTAATTAGCTTTTTAACAAGCTAAAATAAGTATTCCAAGCAAATAATTTCCCAGGATCGGTTTTTCTGCCTGGCGCAATGTCACTATGCGCTTTTATTCTCTGCTTGGTAATGGCAGTATATTTACTCATAATTTCATCGGTTAATATCGCAAGGGCTTTATATTGTGATGATGTATAAGTACTTTTATCAGTACCTTCAAGCTCGATACCAATTGAAAAATCATTGCAGTTATCAGTGCCATTAAAAGAAGACACCCCAGCATGCCAAGCACGTTTATTAAATGGAACATATTGATCGACTTTTCCATCTCGCTTAATAACACAATGCGCAGATACCTTCACATCTTGTAAGCCATCAAAACTAGGGTGTTCATTACAATCTAAGCAAGCGGTGAACAATTGTGTTATTTGCTTTCCGCCATAAATACCTTCTGGCAAACTAATACAGTGGATCACTAATAATGAAATATCTGTTTCAATGGATCGCTCATTATAATGTGGACTTTCAATAAAGGTTGCATCGCTATAACACCCTAAATCATTAATCATTTTATGCTTTCCTTGAAACTCAAAAAGACATTAAAGTAGCTTGCTTAGCAAATGTGTTGAGCTGGTTATTCCCATTCAATGGTCGCAGGTGGTTTACCTGATACATCATAAACAACCCGTGAAATGCCGTCTATTTCATTGATAATACGATTTGAAACATGGCCGATTAAATCATAAGGAAGATGAGTCCAACGGGCGGTCATAAAGTCAATTGTTTCAACACAACGCAACGCAACTACCCAATCATATGCACGGCAATCACCCATTACACCCACTGAGCGCACGGGCAAGAATACAACAAAAGCTTGGCTTACTTTGTGGTAAAGATCCGCTTTATGTAATTCTTCGATGAAAATAGCATCGGCGAGGCGTAATAAGTCGCAATATTCTTTTTTAACTTCCCCCAATATCCGTACACCGAGACCAGGTCCCGGGAATGGGTGGCGATATAACATATCATGATCTAAACCAAGAGCTAGCCCAATTTTACGCACT
Organism: uncultured Psychromonas sp.; assembly: GCA_963682165.1. Lineage (GTDB taxonomy): Bacteria > Pseudomonadota > Gammaproteobacteria > Enterobacterales > Psychromonadaceae > Psychromonas. The sequence goes on from OY821666.1 coordinate 2,104,130, forward strand.
TCATCTTTAAATAATTCGCGTAATGGCTCAACTAAACCCATCTCCATATCATCAGGTAATCCACCAACATTGTGATGCGACTTAATGACCTGTGCTTTACCATTTTTCGATGCGGCTGATTCAATAACGTCAGGGTAAATAGTACCTTGCGCTAACCATTTTGCATTAGTTAATTTTTGTGATTCTTCATTAAAAATTTCAACAAAAACATGGCCAATAATTTTTCGTTTTATTTCAGGATTGCTCTGACCTATGATGCGCTCTAAAAAGCGTTTTTCAGCATTGACATGAACGATCTTAAGCCCGAATTTTCCTTCGAACATATCCATGACTTGCGGGCCTTCATTAAGGCGCAATAAACCATTATCAACAAATACACAGGTGAGCTTATCGCCAATTGCACGTTGTAACAATAGTGCGACCACAGATGAGTCAACGCCACCTGATAAGCCTAAAATGACTTCATCATCACCAATTTTCGCCTTCATTTGCGCAACTGCATCTTCGATAATAGACGCAGATGTCCATAATGTTTCACAGCCACAAATTTCAACCACAAAGTTACGCAGCATTGCGCTACCTTGTTTAGTGTGAGTCACTTCAGGATGGAACTGAACACCATAAAAATGTTTTTTGTCATCGGCAATCGCTGCAAATTTACAGGTTGTCGTATGAGCAACCGCGACAAAGCCCTCTGGAATAGAAGATACTTTGTCACCATGGCTCATCCAAACATCTAATAGTCGATGACCATTGCTCGTTAATCCATCTTCAATTGCATTGAGTAATGTTGATTCTGATGTGACTTCAATCTGTGCATAGCCAAATTCTCCTTCACCTTCGCCTTTAATAACAGCTCCACCTAATTGAGCAGTCATTGTTTGCATACCGTAGCAAATGCCTAATACAGGGACACCAGCGTTAAACACATATTGAGGTGCGACAGGCGAATCTGTTTTTGTGACGCTTTCCGGTCCACCAGCTAAAATAATACCGTTTGCGTTGAATGCTTTTATTTCATTTTCATCAACATCCCAGCTCCAAAGTTCACAATAGACACCAATTTCACGGATCCGCCGTGCAATCAACTGTGTATATTGCGAGCCAAAATCTAAAATTAGGATGCGGTGTTTATGAATATTCATTGTTATTGAAGACCTTTTTTAATTTAAGTGATTCAAGCTTGACGATATATTTTTCTATCATCTTCACTTAATATTAAGTACATTTATTGAAAATTAAGAGCGCCGGTAATTAGGCGCTTCTTTGGAAATGCTAACATCATGAACATGGCTCTCACCCATACCTGCACTGGTAATTTTCACAAATTTAGTTTTGGTATTTAGTTCGTTTATTGTTGCACAACCGGTGAGCCCCATTGAAGAACGAACGCCACCCATATGTTGATGGATAATTTCTTTTACTTTGCCTTTATAAGCAACACGACCTTCAACGCCTTCTGGTACTAATTTATCGGCAGCATTATCTGATTGGAAATAGCGATCAGATGAGCCTTTAGACATCGCAGCGAGCGATCCCATGCCGCGATAAGATTTGTAAGATCGCCCTTGATGGAAGATGATTTCTCCAGGAGATTCTTCTGATCCTGCAAATACACTGCCCATCATCACGCATGCAGCGCCAGCGGCAAGTGCTTTTGCAATATCGCCAGAAAAACGGATCCCACCATCGGCAATCACCGGAATACCCGTGCCTTTTAGCGCTTCAACGGCATCTGAAATTGCTGTGATTTGTGGCACGCCAACACCTGTGACAATACGCGTTGTACAAATTGATCCAGGTCCAATGCCGACTTTAACTGCGCTACAGCCAGCGTCTGCTAATGCGCTAGCTCCTTCACCTGTTGCAACGTTACCGCCTATAATTTGTAAATCAGGATATTTTAAGCGTGTAGCTTTAATACGATCCAGTACACCTTGGGAGTGTCCATGTGATGAATCAATTAACAATACATCAACCCCTGCTTCAACTAATGCATCAATGCGCGCTTTATTACTCGCACTAGCATTCCCGCCGACAGCCGCCCCAACTCGTAAACGTCCTAATTCATCTTTACATGCATTTGGTTTGCGCTCAGCTTTGCGAAAATCTTTTACAGTTATCATGCCTTTAAGATTGAAGTTATCATCTGTTAGTAAAACTTTTTCAATACGTTTAGCATGCATCAAGGCTTCAATTTCATCACGAGGCGTATTAGGGCGAGCAGTCACAAGATCCGCTTTCTTCGTCATAACATCTGTTACTTTTTTATTTAAATCAACTTCAAATAAAGCATCACGTCCGGTAATAATACCAATTAGTTTTCCAGAGTTCTCGACGACTGGGTAGCCAGCGAAACCATTCTCGGTAGTTAAGGCTTTAATTTGCGCTAAGGTTGTATCTGGTGAGACCGTCACTGGATCTAAAATCACACCACTTTCATGAATTTTAACTAAGCGCACTTGCTTGGCTTGTAATTTAGTTGGCATATTTTTATGAATAAAACCAATGCCACCTTCTTGTGCTAAAGCAATAGCAAAGCGAGCTTCGGTAACAGTATCCATTGCCGCTGAAACCACAGGAATATTCATTGAAATAGAAGGCGTTAATTGGGTTTTTAAATCAACCATATGAGGAAGAATTGTTGAATGAGCAGGTATTAATAAAACGTCATCAAATGTTAACGCATCTTTGGCAATTCTCAGCATAGCAATATCTCACTTTTAGTTGGGAAGATAAAGTCGCTACCACCATCACTTGGGGTAGGATATTGCGAACATATATTAACGGATATAACTCAAAACTACAAATAAAAATAGAATGATTTGCAATTCTTTTTCTCATCTCATAAGCTAATACTCTTTGTCTTCAACTAAGTATTACCCATGACGAAAAATAAAAAAATATACACAGTTAGTCTCTTAAACCGCGCGGCTAAATCAATGCTTGAAACGGGTTTAGGCGTGCTTTGGTTGTCTGGTGAAATATCTAATATCACGCTGGCAGTTTCTGGTCATTGGTATTTCACGTTAAAAGATCGTTGCGCACAAATAAAATGTGCCATGTTTAAAGGTAATAATAAAAAAACAGGCTTTATACCTAAATATGGGCAACAAATATTAGTACATGGCACGTTAAGTCTTTATGAAGCGCGAGGCGACTATCAACTGATTGTTGAAAGTATGCAACTGGCGGGGACTGGCCTTTTAAAAGAACAATTTGAAGCCCTCAAATATCAATTATTGAGTGAAGGCTATTTTGAGGAAAAACATAAAAAAGTATTACCTAAAAACATCAATGTTGTGGGTGTTATTACCTCGTCAACAGGTGCGGCACTACACGATATTTTAAGTGTATTAAAGCGCCGCGATCCTCGCTTGCAAGTCATTATTTATCCCAGCCAGGTGCAAGGCAAAGAGAGTGCGCAATCACTCTCCACTCAAATTCAAATAGCGAATACAAGAAATGAGTGTGATTTACTTATTGTTGGACGAGGTGGCGGCTCCCTCGAAGATTTATGGTGTTTTAATGAGAGAATTGTAGCAGATGCTATTTTCCAGAGTCGGTTGCCTATTATCAGCGCAGTTGGTCATGAAATTGATATTAGCATTAGCGACTTGGTTGCCGATATTCGTGCTGCAACGCCATCGGCAGCGGCAGAGATTGTCAGCCTTAGTAAAGAAATGCTTGAAGCTGAATTGGCTTTGATGCCAGAGCGGCTAAAAAAAGCGATTCAGTTAAAAATACAATTAGCAGCACATCATTTGGCTTTATTAAATGAGCAATTACTTAAGCAAGATCCAAATTATAAATTACAGCAACAACGCCAGTATTTAGATGAGCAAACCCTGCGGTTACAACATGCGATAGGCAATATTTTAAATAATAAATCGCAGCAATATAAAGCCCAGCACGCAATATTATTACAAAGATGCCCGACGCAGACCATTCAAATTTATGATCAGCAATTAGCACAATTAAAGCATCATTTAACACAGGCTATCTTGCAAAAACTAAAACAAAATGCGATGGACTTGCAGAGAAGCCAAGCTCAACTCAATGGCGTAAGCCCGCTTGCGACCCTTGCGCGCGGTTATGCCATTGTAAAAGATGATAAACAAAATGTTGTCACAAATACTGATGCGCTAAATACTGGCGATACTCTTGATATACGCCTGAGCAAAGGCGAGATCAGCGCGGTGGTGATTTAATTAGTTTGCATTTGACATATATTAATTTTAAATTACCAAGGTACAAGTATATTGTTTAACAAAATGAAGAGCTGGCAAGGATTGAATATCTAGGGAACCTTTAGCTCTCATGGATATAAGCTATTGAACCCATTCAATACTGGCGATACTCTTGATATACGCCTGAGCAAAGGCGAGATCAGCGCGGTGGTGATTTAATTAGTTTGCATTTGACATATATTAATTTTAAATTACCAAGGTACAAGTATATTGTTTAACAAAATGAAGAGCTGGCAAGGATTGAATATCTAGGGAACCTTTAGCTCTCATGGATATAAGCTATTGAACCCATTAAATACTGGCGATACTCTTGATATACGCCTGAGCAAAGGCGAGATCAGCGCGGTGGTGATTTAATTAGTTTGCATTTGACATATATTAATTTTAAATTACCAAGGTACAAGTATATTGTTTAACAAAATGAAGAGCTGGCAAGGATTGAATATCTAGGGAACCTTTAGCTCTCATGGATATAAGCTATTGAACCCATTCAATACTGGCGATACTCTTGATATACGCCTGAGCAAATGCGAGATCAGCGCGGTGGTGATTTAATTAGTTTGCGTTTGACATATATTAATTTTAAATTACCAAGGTACAAGTATATTGTTTAACAAAATGAAGAGCTGGCAAGGATTGAATATCTAGGGAACCTTTAGCTATCATGGGTATAAGCTATTGAACCCATTCAATAATGCCGATGAGATCGCTGCCCGTATTACTGACAATAAGCCATTTAATATGCTTTTCACGCATTAAATCTTCCGCTTCTGATAACCGTGTCTCTGGTGAAATATAACACGGTGATTTATTCATCAAGTCACTTGCAACTGCATCATTAATACTCTTTCCTGAAATAAGGAAGCGTCGAACATCACCATCGGTAATAACGCCTTTTAAGCAATTATCGACAAGCGCCAGAGCGATCCCTGTCCTTGTTTGCGTCATTATCATCAGCGTATCTGTTAAAGACGTTGTTGGGCAAACGATGGGTAAATTGTCAGATCGCATTTCATGTTTAACATGGGTGAGTAATCGCTTGCCTAAGCTTCCTCCTGGATGAAAACGGGCAAAGTCCATCGGTGTAATGTGTTTTTCAAGCGTCAATGCTGAGGCTAACGCATCACCAATAACAAGTGCTAAAGTGGTAGAAGTTGTTGGCGCTAAATTATTTGGGCATGTTTCTTTTTCTATGCTTGCATCTAATACAACATCAGAATGTTTTGCTAAAGTTGACGTTATATTGCCAGTAATAGAAATAATTTTGTTGCCAAAATATTGAATGGAAGGAATTATTTTTAAGATTTCATCTGTTTCACCGCTATAGGAGATAAGCAATAACACATCCCCATTAACCAACATGCCCAGATCACCATGAAAAGCCTCACCTGGGTGCATAAAAAATGCAGGCGTGCCGATTGAGGATAATGTCGCTGATATTTTTTTACCGATATGGCCTGACTTTCCCATACCAGAGACAACAATACGCCCTTGGCAATTAACCATAAGAGAGAGGGCGCTTAAATATTCATTGCCTAAGCGTTTACTATGAGCAGATAACGCAGCACTTTGTACATCAAAAACCAAACAAATTTCTTTTAATAATTTTTCATGAGAAATAGATAGTTTATTCATTATAAATCCTTGATATTATATATAAAAATAGTTCACCAACCAGAAAACAGGTTATTTAAAATGAGTCACTCATTGCCTGGCAAATTTAAGGATCTAATCCTGAGCCAATTTACCGCTCTGATCTTGCATTTCTATGTTGTAAGGCGATAGGCGCAAGATACCTAATATTATTTACACTTTAAAACTTCATAGCCTTTATTATTATTATTTGTCTTCAACGTCATGACATTTTTAAAACCCAGCAATTGAGCGGCGGCTAAATCTTTAGTATTAATTTCATGGAGATTAATATTGGTAGCAGGGCTGCCACACATAGTGATAACCGCTATATTAGTTAAACGCGCACATTGAGTGGCATGAACATTGATATGAGCTTTCTCTAAAATAGCAGCGGTTACATCGCCAGACTTACCGTGGCCTTGACATTGAATAGCGCCATTATTGATGTACACAAGGGTGATATTTTTATGGGCATTTATTGCTGGCGCACATGCGCAGACAGTGAATAAAATTGCGCTGCTAGTGATTAGGAATAATTTTTTCATTTTATCTCTATCTCCATGATTAGTAAGATGATTTAACATGCGTTATTCTGGCATTATCGCCAGCTCGATATGAAATTTTTGTCAAGGATTAGCTGGGTTTATCATTTGCAAAAAAATGAAATACAAGTATTTCATATATTATTGTTATTGACTTTTAAATGGAGCAATACAGCAGCTGTTAGCGCGAGCTTGCGTAAATGCCCGTGTAGCAATAAACGCAGTGATAAAATTTCAACTAGAATTACTTAGTGCCTAAATTTATCAGTGATGCCATTTAAAAAGTGTCGTAATAATTGATCTCCACATACTTTATAATTACGGTGGCTCGCACGTCTAAATAAGGCAGAAAGCTCTGATTTTGACACTGATAATTGCGCTGATTTTAAAGTATCAAGCATATCTTTTTCTTTAAAGTTAAGTGCGATACGAAGTTTTCTTAAAATTTCATTATTTGAAAGGACAGCTTTACTTGCTAAAATAGTTGGTACTGAACCTTCTGTTCGGCCTCTTTTATCATAAATTAATCCATCAAGAAATAAAGACAGTAGGCTATCGCGACAAAATACATAATTTTCTTCGCCTTCTTTTGCCATGATATTGTGCAAATATTTTTCATCTATGGGATTATCTACTGAAGAAAAAATAGCTAACATTTTCGAATCATTAAGCTGTAGTGCATAGCGCACTCGACGTAAGATATCGTTAGTGATCATAATGTATTTACACGCAAATTATGCGTTTCCTTTTGTTTTTAATTGATTCTCTGCGGCAAATGATAGCATGCGATTTAAAGAAATAATTGCACCTTTAGCAACGCTTGGATCAACATCAATCTGATGTCCGTTTGCATCGTTTAACGAATTAAATATTGCTTTGAGACCATTCATTGCCATCCACGGACATTCTGCACAGCTGCGGCAAGTAGCTCCATTTCCTGCTGTTGGTGCCGCTAACAATTCTTTTTCTGGGCAAGCTTGCTGCATCTTATAAAAAATACCCTTATCGGTTGCAACAATTAATGTTTTATTCGCTAAGTTTTTAGCCGCTGCAATTAATTGACTCGTCGAGCCAACAACATCAGCAAGCTTAATTATATTCGGTGGTGATTCAGGGTGTACCAGCACGGCCGCATCACTATACAGTGCTTTCATATCGCGTAGTGCTCGCGCTTTAAATTCATCATGAACAATACAATCGCCTTGCCACATAAGCATATCGGCCTGAGTTTTATGTTGGATGTAACTACCTAAATGGCGATCAGGCCCCCAAATGATTTTTTTCCCTTCACTATCAAGGTGGTCAACAATTTCAAGTGCAATGCTTGACGTCACGACCCAATCAGCACGGGCTTTTACTGCCGCTGAAGTATTTGCATAAACAACAATGGTGCGATCAGGGTGCTCATCACAAAATTGACTAAATGGGCCAATAGGGCAACCAACATCTAATGAACAAGTCGCCTCAAGCGATGGCATTAATACTTTTTTATTAGGAGTTAATATCTTTGCAGTTTCCCCCATGAAACGCACACCAGCTATGATTAGGGTTGATGCATCATGATCTCGCCCAAAACGCGCCATTTCAAGCGAATCAGAAACATAGCCTCCCGTCTCTTCAGCAAGTGCTTGAATTTCAGGATCTGTATAGTAATGCGCAATCAATACTGCATTTTTTTCTTTTAGTAACACTTTAATTTTTTCTTTATAGCTTATTTTTTCTTGATCCGAAAGGACGGCAAGCTTTGGGAGTGTTGGATAGTCAAAACTAACAACTGGAGATAATTTAGTCATATGATTTTTATCCTAAATATGTAAATATTTTTTAGTACGCTGATTATAACAAGAAAATGTAATTGATGTAATTTTATTAAAGCGGATAATATTTAGCACAGCGCATTACATGAGCGGATATAATGGTAATGTGAATAAAAAAGGTGGGCCGTGAAGGATTTTAAGCTTCGACAAATGGATTAAAAGTCCACAGCTCTTGCAACTGAGCTAATGGCCCATAATAATTTGGAGTTTCTGGTGTTATTAATCAGATGAATAAAGAGTTGCAACAGTCTATGATGTTATGCTGCGTGACTTCAATTCAAGAATTGCATAAAATGAATTCCATAATTTATAGGTTTTGACTGCTATGTTGTATAAAAAATAATGCTGAAAAAAATGAGAATAAAAAAAACATATAATGATATGTTTAGTTTATTGATTATTATTTTCATCGCAATGTCTGGTTTGATGGGTATTGATTTATACCTATCCTCTATGCCCAGTATGACAAACTATATGAATACTGACAAATGGCATATGCAACAATCAATAACGCTGTATTTATTGGGTTTGCTTGCAGTATTCTTGTATCTGGCCCTTTGTCTGATAAGTATGGCAGAAAGCCGATTGTCTCAATTGGTTTTTTTTATCTTGCTTAGCCGTGTTGGGAACTATATTTGTAGATAATATAACACATTTCCTATTTCTTCTATTTATTCAAGGTTGTACAGCAGGGGCTTGTACTGGTCTTGATCGAGCGATGGTCGTAGATATGTTCCACATTGAGTCGTTAAAGAGGGTGCGATATTATTTTGCTGGATGTATCTGATTATCTCCACTTCTTGCCAGTTCTGGGTGGCTATTTGCAACACTATTTTATGTGGCAATCGAACTTTGTTTTTTTAGGGCTGTTGTTTGTGATTTTAACAATACTCTATATGTTTTTTTGTAAGGAAACTAATACTCGTATAGATGCAAAAATAAAGCTTATAGGTGACGTTGTGCCGACATATCTTAAGTTGTTAAGGGATCCACATTTTATTAGCTCAGTAATTATTTCAGGAATTGGCATGAGCGCAATGATTTTGTATGTAACAATCAGTCCTTTTCTTCTGCAAACTCAATTTCAATTAACGCCAATACAATATGGCTGGGTAACTTCTCTTGTTGGGATAGGAATAATATTGGGTCGTTTTACAAATGGTTTTATTTCGAATAAAGTTGGGAATTTTATTTCTTTGAAATATAGTACTATATTGCTCTTTTTCTCAGGATCGCTGATCCTTATCTCTATAGCTGTAAATAGTTTGAACATTTTTATGCTTATGTTTTCAGTTCTCATTGCTCTATATGCACAGGTAAGCATGAGGTCAAACTCAATGTATATTGCTTTACTGCCACATACAAAAGTTAGGGGCTCTGCAGGGTATTTATTTGCTTGTGGGGAACACTTGGCGGCTTTTTTTAGAGGATCTATAATCAGTTTAATTTCCTTTATAGGAGTTGGGCGTTTGGGTTTTCTGTATCTTTTATTTGCTGCGCTAGCATATTATATACTTGTAAAATATATGAATTGTATACCTTCCGCTAGATCCAAGATAACTATTTAATATTTCTTATTATGCACTTAAGATACCTTTACTACGCCAGCTAAGCTCGCCTTAATTCTCCTGTTTTTGGAAATGTTAACTTAAATAGGAATAAGAATATTAATTTTATTGTTTAAATTTCTTGGGGTATTACAATAATTTGTGGTTTTTGTTTCAAGTCACGTGATACGCTTTTAATGGCAAAAAGTGTTCAAATTCGCTCTAGCAACTGAGCTTTAAAAAAGTGGTGGGCCGTGAAGGATTTGAACCTTCGACAAATGGATTAAAAGTCCACTGCTCTACCAACTGAGCTAACGGCCCACAATAATTTGTGGTTTTTGTTGTAATTTACTTGATACGCTTTTAATGGCAAAAAGTGTTCAAACTAGCTCTAGCAACTGAGCTTTAAAAAAGTGGTGGGCCGTGAAGGATTTGAACCTTCGACAAATGGATTAAAAGTCCACTGCTCTACCAACTGAGCTAACGGCCCTAATTTATTAGGCTTGCTTTTGATTATTAAAATACTTTTTCAGAGTGACTTTAACTGGGGGGTATAATATAGAAAATTTATAATTTCGCAACAATAAAAGGCATTTATTTTGTAATTAACGTTAATCATACCCATTCTACTATGAAAATGGGTATATATCATTTGCATTTGCATTTACTAGCGCAGCTCTTTTAGTCTTTTTGCCGCAAGCTCTGCAGGGGATGAATTAGGGTATTCTTTTAGTACCTTGTTATATGCTTTTTTTGCAGATGGCACGTCACCTAATGTTTCATCAATCACACCAATTTTTAATATTGCATCAGATCTTTTAGCAGATTTAGAAAAATTATTGACAACCTCTGCAAAAGATTGTTGTGCGTTTTTAAATTGTTGCTTTTTATAATACAATTGCCCTAACCAGTAATATGAATTAGCAACTAAAGTTGATTTAGGATAGTTAGCAACGAACGCTGTAAATGCGCTAATTGCTTTATCGTAGTCTTTAGACTTTAAGATAAAATCAACAGCAGCTTGATAGGCTGATTGTTCTGTTTGATTGCCATTTATCGGTGCAACATTATTTTTTTGCTTTGTTTTTGGCGCTTGTAAATTACTGATCGTCAATAGTATGGTGCGTTGGCGAGTTTCGATTTGCGATAGTTTATAATTGAGCAGGTCATTCTTTCCCGTGAGTGTATTTACTGTTTGAGAAAGTTGATCAACTTCATTTTGCAAATTCACCAGCAATTTACTTCTATTTTCTAATAATCGAGTAAGCTCTTGTACTTTTTGTTGTGCTAGCGAACCGTTACTTACAACATCATTAACTGAGGCCGAAAAGCTGTTAATCGAAAAAAAAATGGTCAATAAAATGACCACTTTAGTCGTTGCTATGTTTGACATTTATTAATAAATAATAGTCGCGCGACGGTTTTTAGCATACGCGGCTTGGCTATGACCTTTCTCTAATGGTTTCTCTTCGCCATAACTAACAATTTTTATCTGATCTGAACTTACACCGTTTGCCTGTAAATATTTTGAAACAGACTTTGCACGACGCTCTGAGAGTGCAACATTGTATTCAGGTGTACCTTGTTCATCAGTATATCCATCAATCGTTATTTTCATATTATGGTTGTCAACGAGTTGTTTAGCATGTGCATTGAGCTCTTGATTATATTTTGTGGCGATTGTTGAGTCATCAAATTTAAACCACACTGTAGTCTTAAGAATAGCATCACCATATTTTTTAACAGCTTCTTCTTGAGTAAGTTTATTGTCATTAAGTGTACCAGTCTCTACATTCTTACCTGCTTTTTCACTGTGGGCAGTCTTAGTGTCACTTGATTGAGTCGTAGAGGCACAACCACCTAAAAATAAAAGGGGTAATGTAATCAATAAACTTTTTAATACTATAGATACGTTCATTTTAGTTCCTTAATTTAGATTAAATTTATCAGTCGGTATTATAAAGTGACTAACTTATGCGGATTGTAACATTATTTTTAAGTTAGCCCAATTTTTTTTATTGTAATAATAGCTGTATAAACTTTTTTATGCTCGCTAAGTAGATATTTTACTTAAAATGGTGACCACGCAGGTGATTTAACATCGCCTTCTTTTGCTGGTAGATTAGCCTTAAAACGACCATCCATCGAAACAAGTGCGAGCACTTGATGATCTTTATAGCGCGTGCTGTAAATGATCATACTGCCATTTGGCGCAATACTTGGCGATTTATCGAGTTTCCCTTTCGTCAGGGAGCGCATTTCGCCAGATTCCAAGTTTTGAACTGCAATCGTGTAATCATTATTATTGCGGCTTACCATGACTAAGCTTTCCCCATTAGGCGTGATAGAGCCAGAGAAGTTTGCATTACCCTCCCAAGTAAGACGGCTTATTTGGTGAGTTACAAGATTTATATCATAAATTTGTGGTGCTCCACCTCGTGCAGAGGTAAAAATTATATTTTGTTGGTCAGTAGTCCAACTTGGCTCGGTATCAATCGCCAGGTCATGTGTAATTCTAGTCAGTGCTTTAGTTGCAATATTCAAAATATAAATTTCTGGCACACCATCTTTTGAGAGTACGATTGCAAGATTTTTTCCATCGGGTGACCATTCAGGTGCGCCGTTAATTTTAGGATAAGAGCTCACTAATTGTCTTTTTTGCGTGTAAACATTTTGAATATAAATCTCCGATTTGTGTTTTTCAAAACTAACATAAGCAAGCTGTTGACCGTCAGGCGACCATGCGGGGGACATAATAGGCTCTTTTGATCTCAAAATAGTTTTTTCGTTATAACCATCATAATCTGAAACTCTTAATTGATACGGGTAATGGCTTTTTGCAATGAACATAATATAAGCAATATGTGTTAAAAAAGCACCTTTAATACCTGTGAGCTTTTTATATACAACATTACTAATACGGTGAGAAAACTGCCGTATTTGCTTTTTGCTTGTAATGCTTCTGATATTTAATAACAAAGGGGAATATTTTAGATTGTCCATATTACCCCGAACGATATCGATTAATTTATAAGTAATCTCGTACTGCCCAGCACTTTTCCCTGGCTTTATTTCCCCCATGACAAGCTCTTCTATACCTAAATGATGCCACATTTGATAATTAATCTTCTTGTCATTTTCTGCCATCTTGGGCATTTTAGTTAATGCCATGGGAGAAAATAAACCACTACTGCGTAGATCTGTTGCCACAATAGTTGAGATATCAACAGGCTTTTGGCCTTTGCCTATCCATTTAAAGGGTATAACAGCGATGGGCCTCGCGCTATTGACTCCTTCAGTGATTAAAATTTGGACTCGCGCTGAGGCAGCAGTTGAAAATAAGAGAGAAAAAGAAAGTAAAATTCTTAGTAGCATTATATATTTCCTATAAATTTGGCTCTAGTGTTATATCAAAGTCAAGAAACTGCTGAGAAATTTTAGGATCCTTCGGGATAGGTAAAGTATATGCTTTAAATGTTGCCCGTTTTGCTGAATCACAAACCTCTGGATCTCCTTTGCTTCTTGTCGCAGATAATACTAATCCATCTGCAGATAAACGAATAGCAAGTGTACAACTTTTATTCTTCATACTTGAGTCTACTTGCCAATTTCTACTTATTTTATCTTTAATGAGGGCTTTATATCTACTTATTTCAGAAAGCTCTTTAGTGCTTTGTGCACTAGAAAACGACTTATTAAAGGTATCTTCCATTAATTTATCAAGCTTAGCTTGATGTTTTCTTTGAGCTTCTTTTTGAGCACTTAATTTTGCATCTTCACGCGCTTTTTCTTGTGCTTTCTTTTTGGCAATAGCTGCATCTTTTTTAGCTTTTGCTCTCTTCGCCGCAAGTAATTTTCGCGCTTTAATTCGCTGCGCTTTTTTCTTTTTCTTTAATGCTTTTTTACGTATAAGGCGTTCTTTTTCTTTTTTGATTTGCTCTTTAATGCGCTGTTTCTTTAATGCCTTTTGTTTTTTTCGTGCGGCTAAATCATCAAATAATTTTTGGCTCACCACTGTTGCATGGATGAGCGACTCTGTTTTTTTAGGTTTTTTTGTTGGTAAGCTAAAATTGACGGAAATGATCAGCACTGCCGCCATAAGAACATGCAGCATTAAGGAAATTAAAAATGGTCTTGATGTTTCTTTATTCTTCATTTCTGTTCAGGATCTGTCATTAAGCCAAGGGATGGCACGCCCGCATTTTGCAATAGCACCATTAAATCCACCACGCGTTTATAGGGTACGTTTCCATCTCCCTTGACAATAAACTCAGCGCTTGAGTCTTTGGCTAATGCGTCTTTTACTAATGCAGTCATTTGTTTTGCATTTAATACTTGTTTGCTACTCTGACCCGTTGATAGGTAGTAAAGCCCTTGTCTATCTATTGTTGCAATAATGGGGGGCTTCTTGTCATCAGGTAATGTTTGTGCTGCTGCTTGTGGTAAATCTACCTTCACGCCTTGTGTCACGAGTGGTGAGGTGATCATAAAAATAATCAATAACACCAGCATAACATCTATATACGGAACAACATTAATGTCAGAGACTAGTTGTCTGCGCGGGCGACGAAATAATGGTTGCATAACCTATCCTAGCTTTGTTATTGCTTGACGGTGCAATATTGAAGTAAATTCTTCCATTAGGTTAACGTAAGAATTTTCAAGCTTTGTTACGTTAGTTGAGAATTTGTTATAAGCCATCACAGCTGGGATTGCGGCAAAAAGTCCCATTGCAGTTGCAATTAATGCTTCTGCGATACCTGGTGCAACCATGGTTAATGTAGCTTGTTGTACCTGACCAAGCGCAATAAAGGAGTTCATTATCCCCCAAACAGTACCAAATAAGCCAATATAAGGGCTAATTGATCCGATGGTTGCCAGTGCAGGAAGCCCCGTTTCAAGCGCTTCTAATTGGCGAGAAAGTACAATGCGCATACTGCGGTGAGAGCCTTCTGTAATGCTATCTATTCCTGTAATTCCTTTATTATTTAGTTTGGAGTATTCATTAAAACCCGTAAAAAATATTTTTTCGGCACCAGAACATTTCTCTTTGTGCTTAGCTGTTTGTTTATATAGTATGGCTAAATCATGGGCAGTAGAGTAACTCGCTTCAAATTTCATTAGCGCAACATTTGCTAATTTAAATTTTGTTGTGCGGGCAAAAATAATGGTCCACGAATAAAGAGACATAGCTAACAACAACAACATGACTAATTTTACAAGCAGGCTAGCTTGCAAAAAGAGCCCAATAATAGATAGATTAGAGTGCACGATTTAATTCCTTAATTATTTCAGGTGGGATAGCGGTAGCTTTTTTTTTGCTAAGGTTAATAAAGACAATCAGTGCGCTTGACTCACAAAGTAGATCACCATTTTCATGGTAGATATTTTGCGCAAAAATCATACTCGTTGTTCGATATGATTTAATATATGTTTTTATATTTAACAAATCATCAAAGTGGATAGGTTTCATATAATCAATATCTAGTTTTTTCACAACAAACGAGATGTTTTTTTTCACTAAGTCGCTTTGACTTATCTTTATTTCGCGTAAATATTCAGCTCGTCCACGTTCAAAAAATTTTAGATAGTTTGCATAGTATACAGAGCCATCTGCATCGGTATCTTCATAATAGATCCTCAGTTTTAAGTGCGAAATTGGCATGTTCATTTTGTTTCTTCTTGAAAAAAATCATGATGTTAAAATGTTACAAATAAGAAAACTTTTCGACAACAAGCGGCAGTATACCGCCAAGTTACTTTATCTGCAAGACCATTATGTCGAGATGTTGGGCATAAGTTCTGTTTTTGTTGCCAAGATAGTGAGGCGAGCTTAATGGTTATAAACCGAGTTAAGTATTAAAGTCTTTATTAAAATCACCATTTTGTAATCAAAGTAGTTGATCTTGTCAGGGTGATTTTATGCAGAGTGTAGCGGCCAATTTATCTTGCTGTTTTTGTACTTTGAGAGCTCATGGGTTATCAATATGCTATATAGCTAAGCACAGCGCAGTATCGATAAAATTCATCAAATAAAGTGAGTGGCGATAAAGCTAAATAGTATAGCCCATGACAAATATGGCGAGAAAAGAATTTTCCAAAGCCAAAATATAGGGTCAAACCCCACGCCATGTATAAATGTAGCGCTCAGACCCAGCATTACTAACATTAAATAACCATTATTAAGTTCTTCAATATTGCCCGCAATATGGCCTGGAGCAATGAACAATATACCCGTTATCATTAATGCTAATAAAAGTGAAATAAAGCGCATTAATGACAACTTAAAGGGTTTATGGATCCAGTCTATTTTATTATTTAATTGAGTTATTGTCATCGTCACTGTTGTTGTTTTCCATTTGTTCAAACCATAGCCCATTAATAATACCAAAGGCGCATGCTAACAGAACACCTAATATCCAAGTAAAATACCACATAATAATTTCCTTCTAATCTAATAAGCTGATTGTTTATATTTAGTCATAAAGTCTTTGCCAATTCTTCCAAACATTTTGAAATATCCCCAGCTGGTATAAATCAAAATGATAGGTAAGAAAATAATCGTTGCAATCGTCATTACATTTAACGTCAACGCACTTGAAACACTATCCCACACAGTAAAGCTCATATTTGGATTAATACTTGATGCCATAATAAATGGGAAGGTACTAAACGCAAAGGTAAGCAGTACCGCGACTTGAGTTAAACTACTGGCAAAAAAAGCAAATCCACTGCGGTTCAATTTGCTGGCAATCCAAACGCACACTGGCAGTAATAAGCCCGCAATTGGTGCTATTTTTGAGAGTGGATATGTTTTATAATTTAAAAACCACGCGCCATGTTGCTCCACGGCGGTTTTAAGTAGAGGATTAGACGGCCCGTTTAAGCTTGATAAAGAAGTAATCGCATAGCCATCAATCCCCCAATATATCCACAATCCTGCTAAGGCAAATAATATAAGCGTTAGAGGTGCGCATATAAGAGATACAAGGCGCGCTCTGTTGCGTAGCTCGCCTTCAGTTTTCATTTGTAACCAGGTTGATCCTTGCAATACAAAGAGTGATAAGCTAAACACACCCACAAGTAATGCAAAAGGATTTAACAGGCCCAAAAAGGTCCCCACGTAAGTTGATCGTAAGTATTCATCTAAAACGAAAGGAACACCTTGCAATAAATTACCAAAAGCTACACCAAAAATAATTGGTGGCACAGTACTTCCGATAAAGATCCCCCAATCCCAGCCGTTTCTCCAGCGTGGATCTTGTATTTTACTACGGTAATCAAAGCCAACAGGCCGAAAGAACATGGCAAATAAGGTCAACATCATGGCGATATAAAACCCAGAAAACGCCGTTGCATAGACAGAAGGCCAAGCGGCAAAAATTGCTCCAGCAGCGAGGACAAACCAAACTTGATTACCCTCCCAGTGTGGCGCGATGGTATTAATTAAAATACGGCGCTCATCATCTGTTTTTCCCATGAACGGCAGCAAGGTTCCCACGCCCATATCAAAGCCATCAGTTATCACAAAGCCAATTAATAAAACGCTTATGATTACCCACCATAGAACTTTTAATATTTCATATTCAAACATAATTATTCTCCCTGTTTAGTTTCAAGTTGTTCAAAATGATACATTCCTGTATGTAAACTGCTTGGTCCTAGACGCGCAAAGCGGAACATTAAAAACATCTCTATAATAAGTAATATGGTATAAAACACTGCCATTGCGATAATACTCGATAGAACATGTGCACTTGAAAGTGTTGATACGCCCATATCCGTTGGTAATACTCCAGCAATCGCCCAAGGTTGTCGGCCATATTCAGCAACAAACCACCCAGTTTCAATCGCAAACCATGGTAATGGTAAACAGTACAGGGCAATTCTCAAGAAAAGTCGGTTTTTGCCAATACGGTTCCTGGTAGATTGATAGAATGCAAACAAGAAAATCAATAGCAACATGACGCCGCAAGCGACCATGATCCTAAATGCATAAAATATTGGCGCAACATGAGGAATACTATGTTTCACCGCTTTTTGGATTTGAGCTTCTGTCGCATCAACAACATTAGGTGCATAAGGTTTTACGAGTAATCCATAACCAAGATCATGTTTAACCTTGTTAAATGCCGCCAAAGTCTTTGCTGATTTATCACCCGAACGTATTTTTTGTAAGTAGCCATAAGCAAGTAAACCTCTGCGTATTCGCTTTTCATGGATCTTCATTAGTTCTTGCAACCCTATGATTTTTTTATCAAGAGAGCGTGTTGCAATAATACCTAACGCATAAGGAATTCTAAGTGCGTAGTCTGTACGCTCTGTTGTCTGATTTGGCAGACCTATCAGTGTAAATGCAGCTGGTGCTGGATGAGTAACCCATTCAGATTCAATGGCGGCTAATTTTACTTTTTGCACATCACCAACTTCATAACCACTTTCATCACCTAAAATAATGGTCGATGTGATCCCTGCAAGACCAAAAGCTGCGGCAATAGCAAAGGAGCGCTTAGCAAATGGTAAATCTCGACCTTTTAATAAATAATATGAACTAATAGCAAGTACAAACATTGCCCCTGCAACATAGCCACTGGCAACGGTATGCACAAATTTAACTTGTGCAACGGGGTTAAAAAGAACATCGGAAAAACTGGTCATTTCCATGCGCATGGTTTGGTAATTAAATGCAGAGCCGACGGGATTTTGCATCCAGCCATTGGCGATTAATATCCATAATGCAGAGAGACTTGTACCTAAAGCGACCAACCAAGTTGAGGCTAAATGTTGGACACGCGTTAGTCTATCCCAACCAAAAAAGAACAGCCCAACAAAAGTAGATTCTAAAAAGAAAGCCATCATGCCTTCAATTGCCAAAGGTGCGCCAAAGATATCACCAACATAATGAGAGTAGTAAGACCAGTTAGTCCCAAATTGGAATTCCATTGTTAGACCTGTTGTGACGCCAAGTGCAAAGTTTATTCCAAAGAGCTTTCCCCAAAATTTGGTCATGTCTTTGTATACTTGTTTGCGAGTCATCACATAAAGTGATTCCATAATCGCTAATATCCATGCCAGACCAAGGGTGAGTGGCACAAATAAAAAGTGATACATAGCTGTCATCGCAAATTGAAAACGCGACAAGTCAACAAGATGTTCCATATGTTTTTCTCCTTCTGTTTTATGTTATTGAATTTTTTGTAGTAATAATATTATGTTCAGCTGTGCTTTTTCCAAATAAATGATTGGCATTAAAGGGCACTGGATGTGAAAAATAGACAACTTTTAAGGCCACAATAAAGATGAGCTTAATAATCAGCACCACTGTCAATTCTCGAATAAGCGGAATTGAGAATATGCCCTTATCTGGCCAAATTTTTTTAATTATGTAATTGCTAGTTGATATAAGTTTTTACTTAAGCGTGTCATCCTAGCTCCTCGTTAAGATAATAATTAAAAGTTTTATTAAGGTTAATCTTGTGTGCCTTTTATAATTACACTGTTATACGCCTTACTTCACACGATATCAATGTTAATTAGCATGAAATTTTGTTTTTTTTATAAAGGGTATTTGAATGATGTTAATATCATCTACTCGCGCTGATATCGGGCCAACTTTTAACCAAGATAGTAATTTATCCGCAACTTTTGGTCGACCAAACAATTCAACCTTGACTGTGCCATTGGTGAGATTTTGCGCGCGGCCAGTTAACCCTAATTTAAGGGCTTCCCTGGCGGTAAAATAACGAAAGCCAACACCTTGAACTCTGCCAGTTACAATAACGCTAAAGCCAATATTATCCATAAAAACTCACTCTCATTTTCTGCCTATTTTAGCACATATTGTCTAGTGAATTTAAATAATATTAAGTTTGTACATCACAATTTAGCCAGAAAATTTAACTAATATGATGGGTCGATTGGTACAAGCTTATTGATCGATATTGGAGGTATTTTGTAAAATATTCATCATGCGCCGAAGTGGCTCTGCGGCTCCCCATAAAAGCTGATCGCCGACAGTAAATAAGCTCACATATTCAGGGCCCATTGAAAGCTTGCGAATTCGCCCAACAGGTATATTTAATGTGCCAGTGACTTTGGCAGGAGAAAGTTCTGAAATGGTTACATCCCGCTGGTTTGGAATAACTTTTACCCAATCATTATGCGAAGCTAAGATCTTTTCAATCTCGCTCACGGAAATATTTTTTTTCAATTTCATTGTAATTGCCTGGCTATGACAACGCATGGCACCAATTCGAACACATAAACCATCAATTGGTATTTGTTTAGCGCTTCTGCCCAAAATCTTGTTGGCTTCGACTTGTGCTTTCCATTCTTCTTTGCTTTGACCAGAAGGCATTGCGCTATCAATCCAAGGGATCAAACTGCCGGCAAGTGCTGCGCCAAATTGTGTTGTTGGCAATGCGTCGCTGCGCAGGTGATCAGCGACACATTGATCTATTGCTAAAATAGCAGAAGCTGGGTCGGCAAGTTTATCTTTAGCTTGCTCTGCAATTGATCCCATTTGCGCGATTAATTCGCGCATGTTTTTAGCTCCAGCGCCAGATGCAGCCTGATAAGTGTGCGGTGTTATCCATTCAATTAAATCATGGGCAAATAAACCGCCTAATGCCATTAATAATAATGATACGGTGCAATTGCCACCAACATAGGTTTTAACACCAGCTTTAATTGCCTGTTCAATCACGTTATTATTAACAGGATCTAAGATAATAATTGCATCATCTTTCATGCGTAATGAAGACGCCGAATCAATCCAGTAACCGCTCCAATGAGCGGCTCTTAATTGAGAATAAACGCCATGAGTATAATCACCTCCTTGGCAGGTAATGATAATATCCATTTTTGCAAGCGCATCAAGATCAAATGCATCGTGGAGTATCCCACCACCTTGACCAACATCAGGGCAAGCACGACCAACTTGCGATGTGCTAAAGAAGGTCGGCTCTATGGTGGCAAAATCATTTTCAGCAGACATTCTTTGCATCAGCACCGATCCAACCATGCCGCGCCAACCTATTAATCCTACTTTTTTCATTGTCACTTACCTTTTTTGATTTTATTTAAATCCATGTTACCTCAATATTCAAAGTCAGCAAAGAGAATTGGCTGATGATTTGCAGCATAAAATGGCTCCTTACGCGAGATTTTATGTTGTGCTGGGTTTTGATGCATCAGTTAACGGTTAATAAATCATCTTGAGGTTTCACTTGCATGTACTAAAAACAAGTATTAATCTTGATGAAAACAGCCTTATTTCAATGGTGATTAAATGAAGATGAATGATCTAGCTCCCTCTGATTTAAAATCTATTTTACACTCCAAACGTGCTAATTTGTTTTATCTTGAATATTGCCGAGTAATGCAAAAAGATGGTCGCGTACTTTATTTAATGGAGGCTAAAAAAGACAATCAATATTTTAATATCCCCATCGCTAATACTACGGTTATATTATTAGGCAATGGCACGTCCATAACCCAAGCAGCGGTGCGAATGTTAGCCCAAGCTGGCGTATTAATTGGTTTTTCAGGTGGTGGAGGCACACCACTTTATATGGGTAATGACATCGAATGGTTTACCCCGCAAAGTGAATATCGCCCAACAGAATATTTACAAGGTTGGATGGCGTTTTGGTTTGCTGATAAAAAAAGGTTAAAAGTTGCCAAAGAGTTTCAAGGAGCGCGTATCGATTATTTACATCAAATTTGGGGCAAAGACAGGGAGCTTAAAATGCAAGGCTTTAGCACTGATGATGGCAATATCAAAAAAGCATTAGCGCGATTTCATCAGCGCATGCAAGCCGCGAACAAACCCGCAGAGCTATTATTAATCGAAGCGCAGCTAACCAAGTCTCTTTATAAATTTGCAGCGACTCTCACCAATCAAAACGGTTTTAAACGACAACATCAAAGTACAGATCTTGCCAATGATTTTTTAAATCACGGTAATTATTTAGCCTATGGCTTAGCCGCTTGCGCGTTATGGGTGTTAGGTATTCCACATGGCTTTGCCGTCATGCATGGTAAAACCAGGCGCGGCGCGTTAGTGTTTGATGTGGCAGATCTTATTAAAGATGCCATAGTACTGCCGTGGGCATTTGTTTGTGCTAGTGAAAACGCCACCGAAAAAGAGTTTCGCGCCCAAATTTTACAAGCCTTTGTCGATCATAGCGCCCTTGATTTTATGTTTTGTCAAATAAAGCAAGTAGCACTTGGCGATCACAGTGCAAGTGAGCCTGAAAAATTATGATGGTGACATTCGTTTCGCAATGTGAAAAAAATGCCCTCAAAAAAACTAGGCGGGTATTAGACGCTTTTGCCAATCGCATTGGAGATAACACCTGGCAAACACTCATTACCCAAGACGGTCTCTTGACAGTAAAAAAAATGCTTAGGCAAACTGCCAGTAAAAGCACCGCCGTAAGTTGCCACTGGATCCGCTCAAGATCAAGAAGCCAACTTGTTTGGGTGGTGGGCAATAAAAATAAGTTTAATAGCGAGGGCGTTGTGCCTGTGAATAGTACAAGTAAAGAAATGACTATGTTTGTAGATAAAAATCAATGGCAGACCATTGATATAATTCAGTCGGCAGCTGCTATTGCGGGGTTGTTTCATGACTTTGGCAAAGCTAATTTATTGTTTCAAAATAAATTACAGGGAAAAACCCAGTCTAAAGGAGAGCCCTATCGTCATGAGTGGGTTTCTTTAAGATTGTTTCAAAATTTTACTGAAAATAAAACAGATCTTGAGTGGCTACAAGAGTTAACAGAAATAGAAAAATACAGTATTACAAGCTGTTACCGAGATGGTGTAGATAGTGCTGAAAACTTTAATCATCCTATCAATAAGCTATCTTATTTTGCTCAGTTAGTTGCATGGTTAATTTTAACACATCATAAACTCCCTTTAGTTCCTACATGGAAAGATAATGTAAATCTCGCGCCGTCCTTTGAAAATATAGAATCATGGCTTAATGCTCTTGAAGCTGTCTGGAATTCATACCAATGCAAAGATGCTGATAAGAAAAGCCTATTGGCAAATAATTGGAATTTTGAAAATAAATTACCCGTTTTAAGCATGAAATGGCGCTCACATGCTTGCGCTATTACCTCGAAAGCATTAACAAAATTAAAGCCCATTATTCAACAACAACCAAACTGGTTACATGAACAACTTTTTACCACTCATCTTGCTAGGTTGAGTTTAATGCTTGCAGATCACTATTACTCGTCCCAAGACGCAACGGAAGAGTGGCAAAGTATTTCGTACAATGTTATTGCCAATACGGACAGGGAAACGAAACAAGCAAAACAACAATTAGATGAACATTTGATTGGCGTTGCCTATGCCGCACAAGCAATCAGTCAAAAACTCCCGAAACTTAGAAATACGTTACCTACTTTAGATGAAAATAAATTTTTGAAAGATAACGTGCCGAAGAAATTTAATGAAAGTTTTGGTTGGCAAAATAAGGCTAAAAAACTATCAGAGAAAATAGCCAAAGAAGCAGTCAATCAAGGTTTTTTTGGTATTAATATGGCATCAACAGGCAAAGGTAAGACTTTAGCGAATGCCAAAATAATGTATGCACTCGGGAATGAAACTGGTGGTGTTCGTTTTAGTGTTGCGTTGGGGTTAAGAACATTAACATTGCAAACAGGTAAGGAATTCCGTAAAAAATTAGACTTAAATGAGCAACAACTCGCTATTGCTGTTGGCGGTGTTGCAGTGAAGGATCTCTTTGAAAATCAGCAACAATCAATTCACAAAATAGAACAGGAAGAATCTACAGGCAGTGCATCACAAAATGAAATAATTGCTGCGGATCTTTATGTGGATTATGGTGCAAATATTCAAGAGCACAGTTTAAGTACTTGGACAAAACAAGAAAAACGTTTAGATCAACTGATACAAGCGCCGATACTGGTCAGCACTATTGATCATTTGATACCTGCAACAGAAGGTACAAAAGGTGGAAAGCAGATTGCACCTATGTTGCGTTTATTAACGTCAGATTTAGTTCTTGATGAGCCTGATGATTTTGGTTTAGAAGACTTACCTGCGTTGTGCCGATTAGTGCATTGGGCGGCTATGCTAGGTAGTAAAGTGCTGCTGTCTACAGCAACCATGCCGCCCGCGATGGCTTATGCCTTATTTCAATCTTATCAGGCGGGCTGGGCTGAATATGCTAAAGCAAATATTGGGCAATACAATGGTGAAATACAATGCGCATGGTTTGATGAATGGGAAAGTAAAGAAGAATTATGTAAAACGCTTACAGAAAATAAATCCTATATATCGGCGCATGAAAGTTTTATAAAAAAACGTATTAAAAATCTTACAAATAAAAATACACCACAGCAGTTAGGTTGTATTGCAGCGCTTGATAAAGACGAAGAAAGTGTTGCTAAGTCTATGGCAAAAATAGTACAAGCCAATATTATTGGCCTTGATGAAAAGCATCGCGATAATAATGGGACAAATGAAAAAGCGCAGACTATATCAATTGGGCTAGTGCGTATGGCCAATATCAATCCACTGGCAGCAGTAGCCAAAGAGTTGATGGCTACTGCTGCGCCTAATGATACCTGCATTCATTATTGTATTTACCATAGTCGTTACCCACTTGCTATACGCTCGCATATTGAAAATAACTTAGACGATATTTTAAATCGTAAACAGCCCGATCGTGTATGGGAAATAGTAAAAAATAAAATAAACTCTCATTCGCAAAAACACCACATATTTGTTGTATTAGCCTCGCCAGTAGCAGAGGTAGGGCGCGATCATGATTATGACTGGGCAATCATTGAACCTAGCTCAATGCGCTCAATTATTCAAATTGCAGGGCGGGTATTAAGGCATAGGTCGTTAGTGCCAAAAACTGAAAATATAATATTACTAAGCAAAAATTTTAAAGCATTATCAGGTAAGGCTGTTTGTTTTAAACGGCCTGGTTTTGAGTCTGCTAAGCTAAAACTTAAACAGCATGATTTAAGCGAAATTCTAACTACAACGCAATACGAAAAGATAGATGCAGTGCAACGTATTGCTATACCAAAAGTCATAATAGAAGAAGGTAAGTATTTAAATTTAAATGAACTAGAGCACAAAGCGTTGAATGTACAGCTCTTTTCAGGTGAAAAACCTGCAAAAGTTTGGTGGGAAAAACAGCCTCATTGGTGTGGAGAAGTGCAAAAACAGCAAAAATTTAGGCAATCTCAATCAGACAATGCCTTTTATTTGTGGCTAAAAGATGAATATTCCCACATAGAGTGGCGATGGCTTAATGAAGATGTTTACCCCTCGGAGTTTGGTGAGAATAGTTTGGTGGAGATTGTTGAGAAAACTGATGATGAAATACTACTGGCAAAAGGTAATCATTTTTGGTTTGATTTAAGTGCTAAAACTGTTTACCAACAACTGATTGATGAGTTTAAAAACAATGGTGTTGAGTACGATTTAGCGAAAATAAGCGAGCGGTTTGGTGAAATTCGTTTAACTGAATTTAATAGCGAACAGCGAACACAATATAGTTATCACCCTAACTTAGGGATTTATCAAGAAATGGGGAATAAATAAAATGGTTGATGAAAATAAAGAATTGGAAAGTTGGGAAGCGGTGATCAATAAATTTCTTATTGATAAATCTAATTCTGATGAAGAGAAATATTTAAAGGAAATAATCAAAGATATTGGCGTGTTATGCGGACAAAATGGATTGTATGCAAAAGAATTTGTAAAAAAGTTTTTTTCTGCAAAAAAGGAAAAAGATCAATCTTCCATTGACTTCCAAAGGGTGAGGTTCAATAAAATTTTAAAATTTAGAAAAGTTAGCTCTGAATTTGATTTTGATAAATGTGAAGCTGATTATAAAGCTAAACATGAAGCTATTTCAGTTAAGTATAAACCATGTGAATGGATTACTGATGCAGCCACCAAAGCCTCTAGTGTAAGTTTTGCGACACATGTGATTAAACTCACACATTCAAAAATCGATTCATCATCTCTGTATGACAAAATTGATGCATTCAAACCTGATACTTTAACTACATCTAGCTTAAGGGAGAAAAATATAGATGGTGCAGTTAGCGGAAATCAATACGCACCTATTTTTCAGTTTCTTGAGTTGGAGTTAAATGGAAATAAATTAGCTACAGAGTTCGTTGCTGAGCAGGCTAAGGTTCTCGAACCCTTTGCTAGTAACGATGAAGACGTGACTATTTGGAATAAAGGCTTTAAAAAGGCGCTGTCAAATGTGCAACTAAGTAGCCATTTTTTAGCAAAGCAAGTTTATTTCCTCACTCCTAATGATGAAAGTAAATATCACTTACTTTGCCATATAAAATCTTCATCGTTAGCTCATGCGATTTTTGAGAGTGTATTTGACATAACTCAAAAAGGTGTAATGGCGTTGCGCAAAAAAAATAAATACTCTCCCAGTGTGACGACAACATATCCACAGAAATCGCGGATAAGTGTTACTGCTAGTAATCACAGTAATGCTTCTCAGTTAAATGGGAAAAGAGGAGGTAAACTGCACTTGTTTTCAACACAGCCTCCAACCTGGGAAAACCAGTCAAATCCACCTATTTATAAAAAGTCACTATTCGATGAGAGCTTCTTTTATCAAAACATGCAAGAAGATATCAACTATCTCCGAGATTTTTTACTTCGTTTTAAACGTATTGATTTAAGCATTAAAAATCCCGAAAAACGTAAATGGATAGATCGCTGGCTGGCTAATATTATTGACGAGTTCCTATTTTTTGTGGGCAACATACAAACCTTGCCATCAGGGTGGACAGTGACTGAGGATATTAAACTCAAACCTGCACACCAGTATTTACTTGACCCTTATCGCCAAGATAGCGCATTCCAATCAGCACGAAAAGGGACTAACTGGCAAGCTATTATTTGTAAAGACTTTGCCCATTGGCTTAATCGAAAACTTATTGGTAAAGATAAGCAGTTTACACCGCAGACGGAACACCTCCTGATGTGGGTATCGTTATTAGAACCAGTACTTAGAGAGCATAGTGAAATGCTTGATGTAGAGTTGAAATTTCAAGCAGAGGTGAAAGCATGAAACAGTATATTTTAATTAAGCGAATAAAAGTTCAAGGGGCTAATGCTATTGCTGGTTTTACGTGGGGTTTTCCTGCGATAACTCACTTTTTAGGTTTTAGCCATAACCTTTCGCGTAAACTCTCTAGCGCTGATAAGTTTAATGATATTAGCTTAAAAGGCTGCGCTGTGATTGCACATAAGCATCATGTGCATACTTATGGCTCATCTTATAACGTAGAATTTACACAGAGTAGAAATCCGCCTTATTTACATGGTTTAGAGAGCTCGAAAAAAGGAGAGACAGCCCCTGTTATTGAAGAGGGCAAAATGAACATGACAGTGTCTTTGTTAATTGAATGTGATGGCTATATTGGTAATCGGCAAGATGCTTTTATTGAATGGTTAACAAAAAATAGTTTTTTACAGCGCTTAGCAGGTGGAACCATACTTGATATTGGCGGTGTTGAAATTCATGGTGTTAGTAGTGCCGATGACGTGCGCTCGATTAAACGTAAATTATTGCCAGGGTTTATTCTGCGCGATCGTTCGGAATATCTTGAAAAACATTACCTGAGTTTACTGAAACAAAATGCTGAAACAGAATTACTCGATGCATGGTTAGACTTCGCTGCACTTAAACAAAAAGCGCGTCCCAAATCAGACCTGATCACTAAACACTTGGTGGATATGTCAATAAAGCAAACTGATAATTCTCAAGAAAATCAAGTTTTGGAAATATGGAATAAACACTTAGAAACGCCGTATCAAGAAAGCCTCATACACGATGAATTGCTTAGCTACTTTGCTCAATTAGAAAATAACAGTGTGAATGAAAAATTGCTAAATCAGTGGCAAAGTTACTGCTCACCCAATGACACGACAGAGGCAGACTGGGAATATGTGCAAAAACCAGACGTTGGTTATTTAGTGCCAATTATGAGTGGCTATAAAGCAATATCAGAAATATATGACAATAAAGAAATAGAAAATACACGGGATAATGAAACACCAGTTTGTTTTGTTGAGTCTGCGCATAGTATTGGTGAGTGGCAAGCCGTACACCGTATTAGCAGTACAGATGAATTAAATCATTGCCTATGGCATTACCATTATGAGAAAGATTGGTACCTGTGCAAGCAAAATAAATTGTCTTTAGATAAAGAAGAGCATGAGCAAAAAGTGGTAACAGAAAACTTAAACGATGATTTTTAATTAAACAATATACATAATTTAATAAGGAACTAACAATGAGTAAAAACAATGAAATAGCGCTACCAAGCCTTTTGTCTTTTGAGCGTAAGCTAGAAACCTCTGATGCCTTGATGTATTCGGGAAGCTGGGGAGACGTTTTAGATAAAGCAAGTGATTGGCAAATGATACCGATAACCAAGCGTCAGAACCGTTCAACTATAAGTGCTTATGGTACAAAAGATGATGATAAAATCAAGCCTAACCCTGTTTCATCGGATAGTGACGATGCCAATTTACCGCATGATAAAAACACTCTAAAGGTAAGTTTTACATTGCGAGTTGTCGGTGATGTAGGGAAGCCTTTTGCTTGTAATGAGCCAGACTTTGAAGTGGCAATTACTAAAAAAGTTAGTGATTACAAAGAGCAAGCATTAAAAGAGTTAGCAAAAAGATATGCATACAATATAGTTAATGGGCGTTTTTTGTGGCGCAACCGTGTTGGTGCAGAAGATATTTCCATTACTGTTAACTCTAAAGGATGTGAAGAAGAATTTAATGCGTATGACTTTTCATTGAATGACTTTAAGCAAAATAACAACAGCGATAGTTTGAATAAATTAACTGAGATAATTTATAAAGGCTTAAGTGGTGAAAATGAATTTACCATGTTGGAAATAAACGCTTATGTAAAAATAGGTAATGGGCAGCATGTATTTCCATCTCAAGAGATGAATATGAATGAGAAAGGCAAGGTGTTATTTCAGTTGGAAAACTGTGCTGCCATGCACAATGTAAAAATAGGTAATGCAATCCGTACAATTGATGATTGGTACACAGTTAAAGAAAATGATACTAAATCACCTATTGCTATTGAACCTTTTGGCGCAGTTACGCAAAGAGGTCAAGCTTATCGAAAAAAAAATAATGATCTGTATACACTTATGCAAGCATGGGTGAATGATAAAGACATCGCTGATAACGATAAAACTTATGTTGTCGGGAATTTAATACGTGGTGGTGTATTTAGTGGTAAAGCGAAAAAGAAATAGGAGTTAGCCTATGAAATATTATCTCGACATCAGCTTATTGCCAGATACTGAAATATCATTAGGCTTTATTTGGCAAAAAGTATATCAGCAAGTGCATCTTGCACTGGTTGATAATAAATTCGCCGAAAATAAATCTAAAGTTGGCTTATCGTTTGCTGATTACGCATTTGAAAAAGGCGCGGGGATATTTCCTCTCGGTAACAAATTGCGATTGTTTTCTGATGCTGAAAGTGATCTTGAAAAATTAACACTCGCCAGCTGGCTAAAACGGCTAACGGACTATACCCATGTTTCAAGTATAAAAGAAGTGCCTGGAGTATGTGAATATGCCTGTTTTACGCGCCAACAATTTAAAACCAATATCTTTCGTTTAGCAACGCGTAGAGCAAAGCGAAAGAATGAAACTTTTTCAGAAGCACTACAGCACTATGCTGATTTTAGTGATAAAAAAACGGATCTACCTTTTATTGAGCTTAAAAGCTTATCTAAAAATGAACAATTTAAATTGTTTATTAAGGGGGAGATAATTAAAAACAAAAAGGAGGGAGGGTTTAATTGCTATGGATTAAGCAAAGAGGGGGCAACCGTTCCTTGGTTTTAAATAGTAACAGAGCTTATGCAGTTGCAAGGAAAATAACCACAGAGGCAAAAGAGGTGCTTCGCACTACACAAAGCAAGACTAAAAACATGGTTTGTGTGTTTTGATTTTCTCGCTGAACTCGGTGTTCTCGGTGGTTAAATTTTTAGTACTGGGTAACATCAACATCAGCTACACTCGTTTTAAGTAAGCAGGCAACAGTTGCTTGGTTTTAAATAGTAACTGAGCTTATGCAGTTGCAAGAAAAATAACCACAGAGGCAAAAGAGGTGCTTCGCACTACACTGAGCAAGACTAAAAACATGGTTTGTGTGTTTTGATTTTCTCGGTGAACTCGGTGTTCTCGGTGGTTAAATTTTTAGTACTGGGTAACACAACATCAGCTACATTATATTTAAGTAAACAGGCAACAGTTGCTTGGTTTTAAATAGTAACTGAGCTTATGCAGTTGCAAGAAAAATAACCACAGAGGCAAAAGAGGTGCTTCGCACTACACTGAGCAAGACTAAAAACAGGGTTTGTGTGTTTTGATTTTCTCGGTGAACTCGGTGTTCTCGGTGGTTAAATTTTTAGTACTGGGTAACACAACATCAGCTACATTCGTTTTAAGTAAGCAGGCAACAGTTGCTTGGTTTTAAATAGTAACTGAGCTTATGCAGTTGCAAGAAAAATAACCACAGAGGCAAAAGAGGTGCTTCGCACTACACTGAGCAAGACTAAAAACATGGTTTGTGTGTTTTGATTTTCTCGGTGAACTCGGTGTTCTCGGTGGTTAAATTTTTAGTATTGAATAACATCAACATCAGCTACATTAGGTTTAAGTAAGCAGGCAACAGTTGCTTGGTTTTAAATAGTAACTGAGCTTATGCAGTTGCAAGAAAAATAACCACAGAGGCAAAAGAGGTGCTTCGCACTACACTGAGCAAGACTAAAAACAGGGTTTGTGTGTTTTGATTTTCTCGGTGAACTCAGTGTTCTCGGTGGTTAAATTTCCAGGACTGGGTAACACAACATCAGCTACATTCGTTTTGAGTAAGCAGGCAACAGTTGCTTGGTTTTAAATAGTAACTGAGCTTATGCAGTTGCAAGAAAAATAACCACAGAGGCAAAAGAGGTGCTTCGCACTACACTGAGCAAGACTAAAAACATGGTTTGTGTGTTTTGATTTTCTCGGTGAACTCGGTGTTCTCGGTGGTTAAATTTTTAGTACTGGGTAACACAACATCAGCTACATTATATTTAAGTAAACAGGCAACAGTTGCTTGGTTTTAAATAGTAACTGAGCTTATGCAGTTGCAAGAAAAATAACCACAGAGGCAAAAGAGGTGCTTCGCACTACACTGAGCAAGACTAAAAACAGGATTTGTGTGTTTTGATTTTCTCGCTGAACTCGGTGTTCTCGGTGGTTAAATTTCCAGGACTGGGTAACACAACATCAGCTACATTTGTTTTAAGTAAGCAGGCAACAGTTGCTTGGTTTTAAATAGTAACTGAGCTTATGCAGTTGCAAGGAAAATAACCACAGAGGCAAAAGAGGTGCTTCGCACTACACTGAGCAAGACTAAAAACATGGTTTGTGTGTTTTGATTTTCTCGGTGAACTCGGTGTTCTCGGTGGTTAAATTTCCAGGACTGGGTAACATCAACATCAGCTACATTAGTTTTAAGTAAGCAGGCAACAGTTGCTTGGCTTTAAATAGTAACAGAGCTTATGCAGTTGCAAGAAAAATAACCACAGAGGCAAAAGAGGTGCTTCGCACTACACTGAGCAAGACTAAAAACAGGGTTTGTGTGTTTTGATTTTCTCGGTGAACTCGGTGTTCTCGGTGGTTAAATTTTTAGTACTGGGTAACACAACATCAGCTACATTAGTTTTAAGTAAGCAGGCAACAGTTGCTTGGTTTTAAATAGTAACAGAGCTTATGCAGTTGCAAGAAAAATAACCACAGAGGCAAAAGAGGTGCTTCGCACTACACAAAGCAAGACTAAAAACAGGATTTGTGTGTTTTGATTTTCTCGCTGAACTCGGTGTTCTCGGTGGTTAAATTTCCAGGACTGGATAACATCAACATCAGCTACATTATATTTAAGTAAACAGGCAACAGTTGCTTGGTTTTAAATAGTAACTGAGCTTATGCAGTTGCAAGGAAAATAACCACAGAGGCAAAAGAGGTGCTTCGCACTACACTGAGCAAGACTAAAAACAGGGTTTGTGTGTTTTGATTTTCTCGGTGAACTCGGTGTTCTCGGTGGTTAAATTTTTAGTACTGGGTAACACAACATCAGCTACATTATATTTAAGTAAACAGGCAACAGTTGCTTGGTTTTAAATAGTAACTGAGCTTATGCAGTTGCAAGAAAAATAACCACAGAGGCAAAAGAGGTGCTTCGCACTACACTGAGCAAGACTAAAAACAGGGTTTGTGTGTTTTGATTTTCTCGCTGAACTCGGTGTTCTCGGTGGTTAAATTTCCAGGACTGGGTAACATCAACATCAGCTACATTATATTTAAGTAAGCAGGCAACAGTTGCTTGGTTTTAAATAGTAACTGAGCTTATGCAGTTGCAAGAAAAATAACCACAGAGGCAAAAGAGGTGCTTCGCACTACACTGAGCAAGACTAAAAACATGGTTTGTGTGTTTTGATTTTCTCGGTGAACTCGGTGTTCTCGGTGGTTAAATTTCCAGGACTGGGTAACATCAACATCAGCTACATTCGTTTTAAGTAAGCAGGCAACCGTACCTTGGTTTTAAATAGTAACAGAGCTTATGCAGTTGCAAGGAAAATAACCACAGAGGCAAAAGAGGTGCTTCGCACTACACTGAGCAAGACTAAAAACATGGTTTGTGTGTTTTGATTTTCTCGGTGAACTCAGTGTTCTCGGTGGTTAAATTTTTAGTACTGGGTAACACAACATCAGCTACATTCGTTTTGAGTAAGCAGGCAACAGTTGCTTGGTTTTAAATAGTAACTGAGCTTATGCAGTTGCAAGAAAAATAACCACAGAGGCAAAAGAGGTGCTTCGCACTACACTGAGCAAGACTAAAAACAGGGTTTGTGTGTTTTGATTTTCTCGGTGAACTCGGTGTTCTCGGTGGTTAAATTTCCAGGACTGGGTAACACAACATCAGCTACATTCGTTTTAAGTAAGCAGGCAACAGTTGCTTGGTTTTAAATAGTAACTGAGCTTATGCAGTTGCAAGAAAAATAACCACAGAGGCAAAAGAGGTGCTTCGCACTACACTGAGCAAGACTAAAAACATGGTTTGTGTGTTTTGATTTTCTCGGTGAACTCGGTGTTCTCGGTGGTTAAATTTTTAGTATTGAATAACATCAACATCAGCTACATTAGGTTTAAGTAAGCAGGCAACCGTACCTTGGTTTTAAATAGTAACAGAGCTTATGCAGTTGCAAGAAAAATAACCACAGAGGCAAAAGAGGTGCTTCGCACTACACTGAGCAAGACTAAAAACAGGATTTGTGTGTTTTGATTTTCTCGGTGAACTCGGTGTTCTCGGTGGTTAAATTTCTAGGACTGGGTAACATCAACATCAGCTACATTATATTTAAGTAAACAGGCTACAGTTGCTTGGTTTTAAATAGTAACTGAGCTTATGCAGTTGCAAGAAAAATAACCACAGAGGCAAAAGAGGTGCTTCGCACTACACTGAGCAAGACTAAAAACAGGGTTTGTGTGTTTTGATTTTCTCGGTGAACTCGGTGTTCTCGGTGGTTAAATTTTTAGTACTGGGTAACATCAACATCAGCTACATTAGGTTTAAGTAAGCAGGCAACCGTACCTTGGTTTTAAATAGTAACAGAGCTTATGCAGTTGCAAGAAAAATAACCACAGAGGCAAAAGAGGTGCTTCGCACTACACTGAGCAAGACTAAAAACAGGATTTGTGTGTTTTGATTTTCTCGGTGAACTCGGTGTTCTCGGTGGTTAAATTTCTAGGACTGGGTAACATCAACATCAGCTACATTATATTTAAGTAAACAGGCTACAGTTGCTTGGTTTTAAATAGTAACTGAGCTTATGCAGTTGCAAGAAAAATAACCACAGAGGCAAAAGAGGTGCTTCGCACTACACTGAGCAAGACTAAAAACAGGGTTTGTGTGTTTTGATTTTCTCGGTGAACTCGGTGTTCTCGGTGGTTAAATTTTTAGTACTGGGTAACATCAACATCAGATAGTAAGAAAGAGACTAAAATACCTAAAATTTGTTCTTTAAAAACATTTAAGAAAGATCAATGAGTTACAACCATGCTAAATATTTTGGTAAAAACCGAAATATTTAGCTAAAGTTTTGTTGTAACTCATTTTTTTGTTGATCGTCTCTTGTTCACTGCCGAATAGGCAGCTTAGAAACATTGCCTTATTGCGTCTGCTATTTTAGTTAAGTTCACTGCCGAATAGGCAGCTTAGAAATGCCAGATTTACGCATGTAAAATTTCATTTAAGTTCACTGCCGAATAGGCAGCTTAGAAAAGTTTACAAACTCTCGCTCTCCTTGTCTGACTGTTCACTGCCGAATAGGCAGCTTAGAAAATTGCCAATTTTACAGGATCGCCATCTCTACCGTTCACTGCCGAATAGGCAGCTTAGAAATTTTAAAAATTCCTCGTTTATTCTTGAATTCCCGTTCACTGCCGAATAGGCAGCTTAGAAAGATAATTTAGCAAATAATGCGCTTATCGCGGAGTTCACTGCCGAATAGGCAGCTTAGAAAACTTTTGGGATCATACCGAAGGATTTTTCGCGGTTCACTGCCGAATAGGCAGCTTAGAAAGTTCTCATCCCACAATGCCATTTTGCCAGTTTGTTCACTGCCGAATAGGCAGCTTAGAAAAGTTGCGCATTTATACCGCCCTGGGAAAAATTGTTCACTGCCGAATAGGCAGCTTAGAAAATCATCGGAGCTGATTTTATATGCTCAATACCGTTCACTGCCGAATAGGCAGCTTAGAAAAATTGATCCGATAGTTTCGCCTTGTGATTTTGGTTCACTGCCGAATAGGCAGCTTAGAAAAGATTTTAGTGACTTACTGACCTACTCGACAGGTTCACTGCCGAATAGGCAGCTTAGAAAACAAAATCGAGAACGGATTTATATAGTTGGTTGTTCACTGCCGAATAGGCAGCTTAGAAATGTCTCTTTTTTTTCTGCATTTTTTCCATCTCGTTCACTGCCGAATAGGCAGCTTAGAAACGTGTTTGTTAAATTCAACACCATGATCTATTGTTCACTGCCGAATAGGCAGCTTAGAAAGCGTTTATTGACACGGTCGCCAAAAAACCAGAGTTCACTGCCGAATAGGCAGCTTAGAAACCAAAAAAACGCTTAGACGCAAAAACTAAAGCGTTCACTGCCGAATAGGCAGCTTAGAAAATCAACTAAACAAACAAGGGGGGTTTTTATAGGTTCACTGCCGAATAGGCAGCTTAGAAAGCACTTGCCAACGCTGCTTGTAACATCGGATTGTTCACTGCCGAATAGGCAGCTTAGAAATGTTGATCCTGCTTGCAATTCTCCAAGTCGTTGTTCACTGCCGAATAGGCAGCTTAGAAATTTATTAAAAAACCTAAAAAACTAATTATCGAGTTCACTGCCGAATAGGCAGCTTAGAAAGCTGGCACCGCTTCATTAATTGAGCGTTCAATGTTCACTGCCGAATAGGCAGCTTAGAAAGATCTATTCGCGCAAACAACAGAAAATCATTTGTTCACTGCCGAATAGGCAGCTTAGAAATTGCCCTCCGCCTTGTGGGGACACTGATAAAGGTTCACTGCCGAATAGGCAGCTTAGAAATATAAGTTCCCTATTTTTTATCGCCCATTGCCGTTCACTGCCGAATAGGCAGCTTAGAAATTGACGTATATATGTATGATTTATGCAATTATGTTCACTGCCGAATAGGCAGCTTAGAAACATAACATTTTTTGGCACTCGCTGATCTTTGGGTTCACTGCCGAATAGGCAGCTTAGAAAAGTTGATAGCGTGCTAGCTGTTGATGTTAGCGGTTCACTGCCGAATAGGCAGCTTAGAAAGCAATTGTTCGGTGTTTATTTATTGAATGGTGGTTCACTGCCGAATAGGCAGCTTAGAAATTTCGTCGCATCTAAAACATGGCCATCATCAAGTTCACTGCCGAATAGGCAGCTTAGAAATTGGGTAGATCTTTAACTGATTTGTATTTAGTGTTCACTGCCGAATAGGCAGCTTAGAAATTAGTTATTTTATTTTTTAAATGAATTATCTTGTTCACTGCCGAATAGGCAGCTTAGAAAAAGGGAAGCCGCGCGGTTGCAAGGTTTCCCGGGTTCACTGCCGAATAGGCAGCTTAGAAATTAAACCATTAATAGCCTATTATGTTGATTGCGTTCACTGCCGAATAGGCAGCTTAGAAAGCTTGTTTCCATTCATCTGTATTAAAAATCAAGTTCACTGCCGAATAGGCAGCTTAGAAAATGTTTTACAACTGTGGCATCTGTAAAATATTGTTCACTGCCGAATAGGCAGCTTAGAAACAGTGTGTTAACTATTATCGTCTCCCAAGTGCGTTCACTGCCGAATAGGCAGCTTAGAAAAGTGTCATTAATCTATAACAATTGGGATAGTAGTTCACTGCCGAATAGGCAGCTTAGAAAACTGGCGCTTGGCCGTCTTTCGTTAATATAATGTTCACTGCCGAATAGGCAGCTTAGAAAGAATACAGCTTGGACGCGGGTAATACTTGGAAGTTCACTGCCGAATAGGCAGCTTAGAAAAAACCGTGATGCCCCTTTAAAAAAATTTACAGGTTCACTGCCGAATAGGCAGCTTAGAAAATTAAAATATTTTTTTAGCGCAAGTGTTAACCGTTCACTGCCGAATAGGCAGCTTAGAAACAGTGCTCATCGTTTTGGCGTCGCACATTTGTGTTCACTGCCGAATAGGCAGCTTAGAAAGAAACAATAACAGCTACTATTTATGATGATACGTTCACTGCCGAATAGGCAGCTTAGAAAGCTTGGAAGTGATGCCGCTCCGCTGCCTGGCGGTTCACTGCCGAATAGGCAGCTTAGAAATAAAAAATAATTAGATTTTAGGTTGTAAAATTGTTCACTGCCGAATAGGCAGCTTAGAAACCCCGGTTGATTATAATTTCGCTAATTGTCTTGTTCACTGCCGAATAGGCAGCTTAGAAAGTCTGACGCAAAAGAAATTGACCAACAACATAGTTCACTGCCGAATAGGCAGCTTAGAAAGTATTGAAAATCCAAGTTTATCTTTGTTGCACGTTCACTGCCGAATAGGCAGCTTAGAAATATAAAATTTTAGCTTAAATATTAAGCAGCAAGTTCACTGCCGAATAGGCAGCTTAGAAAAACAAGCGAACATGATCGGATTAAAAATAGCGGTTCACTGCCGAATAGGCAGCTTAGAAAAGAAATATATAAATGATGAAGTCATGACAACGGTTCACTGCCGAATAGGCAGCTTAGAAAGCTGGCACCGCTTCATTAATTGAGCGTTCAATGTTCACTGCCGAATAGGCAGCTTAGAAAATCAGAATATACGATCTTAATTGGCACAAATTGTTCACTGCCGAATAGGCAGCTTAGAAAAGCTTGCGAAAATGGTTGACATGGAAACCCAGGTTCACTGCCGAATAGGCAGCTTAGAAAACCAAGTAAAGCGGCGGCTGCTACTATTGCTAGTTCACTGCCGAATAGGCAGCTTAGAAAAAAAAATTGGCGCTTAAATATGCGCGATGTTAGTTCACTGCCGAATAGGCAGCTTAGAAAGGTGATGCCGTTTTATTAGTTTACAATGATTTGTTCACTGCCGAATAGGCAGCTTAGAAACATCAGCAAAATGCAAAAATCCATGCAAAAAAGTTCACTGCCGAATAGGCAGCTTAGAAATGGTATCTGCAAAACCTTTTTTCAAGCCAGCTGTTCACTGCCGAATAGGCAGCTTAGAAAAGCGATGACATTTGTTAACTGCGCTTTAATGTGTTCACTGCCGAATAGGCAGCTTAGAAAGATCCAAAAAGCGATAAAGAAAAAACAATGGAGTTCACTGCCGAATAGGCAGCTTAGAAATTGTGAATTATGACGCTTATTTAAAATTATTAGTTCACTGCCGAATAGGCAGCTTAGAAAGATTGAATTCAGGCTCACATTAACTCGAGACAGTTCACTGCCGAATAGGCAGCTTAGAAATTTTCACCGTTTCGCAGGCCTTGCGTTTTCTAGTTCACTGCCGAATAGGCAGCTTAGAAAAGCAACAACATTTTTTTGAGTAAAGCGATGATGTTCACTGCCGAATAGGCAGCTTAGAAATTTTATCATGTTTTTCATATTCTATTAAGCAAGTTCACTGCCGAATAGGCAGCTTAGAAAAACAACATAGTTTGAACTACGGTAAAATAATGGTTCACTGCCGAATAGGCAGCTTAGAAAAGCTGGTCAATTCATGGAAGGGTCGATAGCTTGTTCACTGCCGAATAGGCAGCTTAGAAAGCATCATTGTGTACTTACCGACAGTAACAGTGGTTCACTGCCGAATAGGCAGCTTAGAAATCCAGCTTCTAAAACGCGTCTTTGCATTGCTGGTTCACTGCCGAATAGGCAGCTTAGAAACTACAAAAAAGGTCTTATTTCGATAATAGTTGGTTCACTGCCGAATAGGCAGCTTAGAAAGAAGAGCCGATATTAACACAAAGGGCATAGTAGTTCACTGCCGAATAGGCAGCTTAGAAAAAAAAAGAAATTGAAGAGCGGCAAACGTCAGCGTTCACTGCCGAATAGGCAGCTTAGAAACCGAGGCGCGATTTTTTGTTGCAATGAATCCCGTTCACTGCCGAATAGGCAGCTTAGAAAATACGATTGTGATTGACATATTATACCCCTTAGTTCACTGCCGAATAGGCAGCTTAGAAAGTATCTATTTTAAGTATTCTATTAGTAAGCTTGTTCACTGCCGAATAGGCAGCTTAGAAAACAGTGCCCACTTAGTGTTTCAAGCCCATACTGTTCACTGCCGAATAGGCAGCTTAGAAATTCTTCTAAAAAGAAAAAACTGACATTATAAAGTTCACTGCCGAATAGGCAGCTTAGAAATTTGAACGAGGGGTCTATAAATGCTAAAACTAGTTCACTGCCGAATAGGCAGCTTAGAAAATAAAGATATAACTATTCCAAGTGAGATTAAAGTTCACTGCCGAATAGGCAGCTTAGAAAAAATACAACACCATTTATTTTACTAAAATCAAGTTCACTGCCGAATAGGCAGCTTAGAAATAGCAGTGCACAATACACAGGTTGCAATTTTCGTTCACTGCCGAATAGGCAGCTTAGAAATTATATTAAATTGTCGTAAAAATATCAAATTAGTTCACTGCCGAATAGGCAGCTTAGAAAGATATATTTGCATGAGTAGCTAAAAATTGCTCGTTCACTGCCGAATAGGCAGCTTAGAAATTAGAAAATCCAGAAGCTTAAACAATATATATGTTCACTGCCGAATAGGCAGCTTAGAAAAGTCCTAGAGCGCCCAATTTTAAAGTAACTGTGTTCACTGCCGAATAGGCAGCTTAGAAATTAGTGTGAGTTATAGTTATTTGCATTTACACGTTCACTGCCGAATAGGCAGCTTAGAAAAAAAATTGATAAAGAAGAAATTATGGAGGAATGTTCACTGCCGAATAGGCAGCTTAGAAATGCTTTTGCTTGCGCGATAAACTCTGACGTGTGTTCACTGCCGAATAGGCAGCTTAGAAAAGTGCAGTACGCAACTTTACAGCTTCTTTATCGTTCACTGCCGAATAGGCAGCTTAGAAATGAATATCGCGTACTCTCACCTCAAGGTGACTGTTCACTGCCGAATAGGCAGCTTAGAAAGTATCTAACTATCTCGTGCTCTATATTAATGAGTTCACTGCCGAATAGGCAGCTTAGAAAATTTAATAGCCAAGCGCTCGCCAATCTGTCGCGTTCACTGCCGAATAGGCAGCTTAGAAATCATAACCCTCCTATTCTTGCTGATAACTTCAAGTTCACTGCCGAATAGGCAGCTTAGAAAAAGTAGTTAAGTTTTTGCCTAAGTATGTCATTGTTCACTGCCGAATAGGCAGCTTAGAAATTCCTCACTGTTGCAATCAGTTTCTAGTAATTGTTCACTGCCGAATAGGCAGCTTAGAAAATTATCACAGCATCCACTCCGGATATATTAGCTGTTCACTGCCGAATAGGCAGCTTAGAAAAGTCAACTATATCATTTCCTTTTCCTATTGCCGTTCACTGCCGAATAGGCAGCTTAGAAAAAGCATAAATATTTTTACATTCTCGCGCTGTCGTTCACTGCCGAATAGGCAGCTTAGAAAAGTACTGGCCGCGTTGCCCGAGCTTGTACAAAGTTCACTGCCGAATAGGCAGCTTAGAAAATGTTCTTCAATTTCAACTGATGCGCTTTCATGTTCACTGCCGAATAGGCAGCTTAGAAAGCAACTTTTACACTTAAATCTGATAATTGATAGTTCACTGCCGAATAGGCAGCTTAGAAATTTTCACCGCTTCGCTGGACTTGCTTTTTCAAGTTCACTGCCGAATAGGCAGCTTAGAAAAACAGCAACACGCAAGGGGACTGTTTTATTACGTTCACTGCCGAATAGGCAGCTTAGAAAAGCTAAACATTAACTTAATCATGCAATATCTAGTTCACTGCCGAATAGGCAGCTTAGAAACATTAGTCGATGATATGCTTTATTGTCGAGAAGTTCACTGCCGAATAGGCAGCTTAGAAAAGATCGAACGCAATATCCCCCCGACAGCGTGTGTTCACTGCCGAATAGGCAGCTTAGAAAGCGCGATGTTGTCTTGATCTTTTTCAAGTAAAGTTCACTGCCGAATAGGCAGCTTAGAAAAACAAATTAAATCTTTTTTCTTTTGCTGTTAAGTTCACTGCCGAATAGGCAGCTTAGAAACTAAAAAACAACGTGTTTTAACGTTAAATAACGTTCACTGCCGAATAGGCAGCTTAGAAAATTTTTATAAATAATAAAGGGATTAAAAAAATGTTCACTGCCGAATAGGCAGCTTAGAAATAATTCTGCATTTGTAACAACGCATTTATTTAGTTCACTGCCGAATAGGCAGCTTAGAAAATGCATTTATAAGTAATCTAGCTCCGCTCCGCGCTCATGATTCCACAGTTCACTGCCGAATAGGCAGCTTAGAAATGGCAATCACAACCGGGGCAACTATCGATCAGGTTCACTGCCGAATAGGCAGCTTAGAAAGTATCAGGTTTTTTGGCGACCGTGTCAATAAAGTTCACTGCCGAATAGGCAGCTTAGAAAAGCTTTGCTTAAATAATTACATATTGCAAACAGTTCACTGCCGAATAGGCAGCTTAGAAAGAATGATATCGACAAATTGAAATATATAACTAGTTCACTGCCGAATAGGCAGCTTAGAAAAAACTACCGTGTGACATGGTTCATCATCTTTTATGTTCACTGTCGAATAGGCAGCTTAGAAAACAATAAAAAGTGTTGATATTTTACTTAAGAGCGTTCACTGCCGAATAGGCAGCTTAGAAATTTTTAATAGTAGATGCTATTTTTTATTATCTGTTCACTGCCGAATAGGCAGCTTAGAAAGCTGTTGAATAATTTTAGGCGCTGGCCGTAGTGTTCACTGCCGAATAGGCAGCTTAGAAAATAAACGCGGCTTTAAAGAGAACCCCAAAAGCGTTCACTGCCGAATAGGCAGCTTAGAAATACCAGCGCCAAGCCTTGGGTTTTTACATGAAGTTCACTGCCTAATAGGCAGCTTAGAAAATTTGGCAGGCTAAAAAAATACTTTTTTGGAGTATTTTTCAAATTAGGTAATGCTGTTACTTGCTCTTTAATTAAATTATCTATATAATTTCCTCCTCACTTTATCGCTGAATTAGTGATTGGCGGTAATTATTTAAATTTAATGAGTTATATTAATAACGACACAAAATCGGAGTATGTTATGTCACTAAATGTGCAACAAAAAGCTGAAATAGTAAAAAAATATGGTCGCAAAGAAAGCGATACAGGATCACCAGAGGTGCAAGTTGCATTGTACACAATGCAAATCAACCACCTGCAAGGTCACTTTAAAACACACATTCATGATCATCACAGTCGTCGTGGTCTATTACGTATGGTGGCTCAACGTCGTAAATTGCTTGATTATTTAAAGCGTAAAAATGTTTCATCTTACCAGTCTTTAATTGCAGAATTAGGGCTACGCCGTTAAGGTTAACTTATCTGCAAGTTACTTCAAGATGCATTACCAGATAGATCATCAGGTACATTATCAGATGGATTGTTAAGCTAGCTCGGCAATGAGTGCAAAGCGCAACATTGAGTAGCTAACGATGAGCGATGTGAATGCCTGTCATTGGCGCGTTTATCGTTTGCTGCTGGTAACCCAAGCGATGTTAATTATTTAAGGGCGATTTTTGCCAACTTGTTAAGCCTTGAGCGCAAGGCAGGCTTTCATATAAATACAAAGCACTTCCCCAACCCCTCACGAGCTGTTGCGTAAGTTTGTATTACTATAGCGAATGTAGCTGATGTTGATGTTACCCAGTCCTGGAAATTTAACCACCGAGAACACCGAGTTCAGCGAGAAAATCAAAACACACAAATCCTGTTTTTAGTTTTTTTTGTGTAGTGCGAAGCCTCTTTGCTTTCTTGAGCGTTATGCTTTCTTGATAAGCAAAGTCAAGGTGCAACCGTCTCTAATGGCGACTCTCTTGCCAACTTGTTAAGCCTTGAGCGCAAGGCAGGCTTTCATATAAATACAAAGCACTTCCCCAACCCTCACGAGCTGTTGCGTAAGTTTGTATTACTATAGCGAATGTAGATGTTGATGTTATCCAGTCCTGGAAATTTAACCACCGAGAACACCGAGTTCACCGAGAAAATCAAAACACACAAATCCTGTTTTTAGTTTTTTTTGTGTAGTGCGAAGCGCATCTTTTGCCTCTGTGGTTATTTTTCTTGCAACTGCATAAGCTCAGTTACTATTTAAAACCAAGCAACTGTTGCCTGCTTACTTAAAACTAATGTAGCTGATGTTGATGTTACCCAGTCCTGGAAATTTAACCACCGAGAACACCGAGTTCACCGAGAAAATCAAAACACACAAATCCTGTTTTTAGTTTTTTTTTGTGTAGTGCGAAGCACCTTTGCTTTCTTGAGCGTTATGCTTTCTTGGCGTTATGCTTTCTTGAGCGTTATGCTTATCTCGATAAGCAAAGTCAAGGTGCAACCGTCTCTAATGGCGCTCTCTTGCTAAGCGTTGGCGCAAGGCAGGTAGGCTTCTTTTCATATAAAAACAAAGTATGGCCTCCAACTGTTGCGGCTTCTAGGGTAGGTTTGTATCGTTATAAAATTTCTATAAGAATCACTAGTTAGCAGTTAAATATTTATTTTAATACTACCAGCCGGTTATTAATTGCGTTTATTATGGATATGTGAATTAAAGCCTTTATTTTAATCCGCCGTAAGTTATTAACGTAGTTAATTTTTTGTAAAATTCAATTTTATACCTCGCAGGTCATCATAATTATCTTGTTTATTTTGCATTTTGAATGGTGATGGCATAAATAACTAATCAACACCACTAATCATATAAGTTTAAATCAGTAACTTGGGCATAAAAAATTTTATAGCAAGAACAATCCTCTACATTCTTTTTATGCTTAAAATTAATTTATCTTTAAAATATTATTTCTAAAAGGTCTCGATATGCTAGCTATAGCAACTATAGTGTGGTAGTTTAAATTTGGTGATACAAGTTATTACCTAGTTATTACCTAGTTATGATTGCTGTTTAATATTGTGCATTATTAAGCCGCTGCTGGTATTAAAAAGAGAAATCGCAAAATACTTTTTATTGCATTAATTATGTACGAGGAAGTAGAAAATAAAAATATAACTTTTTTATTCTTTGATTATAGCGAATATTGTAACGTAGCAGTGGTTTACGCACTAGATAATAATCGGCACATTGTAGGTCAATATCTTTGCTGTTGTTAAAGCGTCAGTTAAAGGAGAGCATGCAAATAATACTTAGGCAATGTTGATTTATTCAATGGGATATTCAACCTGTAGATTGGTTATTTTGCTTGATAGTTTGTATAACTTTGTACCTATATATAGCAATGAATATACAAGATAATGGCAATTTCTTAATATTTTAGAAGGAGAGTTTAAATGTCAATTTTTAGTAGATTTTTTAACAAAAAGCCCAAAGTTGCACCAATTCCTGCAAAACTGTATACAAAGAATACGAATAACGCCACCAATATTATAGCACCCGATCAACCTACGCTAAATATTACATTTTTAAAAGGGTCTGAGGACTTCAAGGATCATCAAAAAATAGCACTAGCAGGTTTTGTTAGGGAAGCCATTAGCCTTTTATTGCTTGCACAGAAGGCGGCTGAAAATAGCTTTAAGAATGATACGGAGAGAGTGGAAGTATGGTTTGGAAATAGTGACCCAGGA
The DNA here is from genome assembly GCA_963682165.1 of uncultured Psychromonas sp. GTDB lineage: Bacteria > Pseudomonadota > Gammaproteobacteria > Enterobacterales > Psychromonadaceae > Psychromonas. The sequence goes on from OY821666.1 coordinate 2,148,389, forward strand.
ACTATCACTTGCGTAAGAGAGGTTGTAAGGAGGATGTATGAGGTATTCACCGATCGAACAAAATTCATATCTTTTGCTCCCGAGATGGCAGCTGCTGTTTATACTCGAACATTTTCGAGTAATCGGCCCTCCTACCTTAAGAATTCTGATGATTTGGTTACGCATTCTTATGATTGGCTTAAGCGTAGTCAAGCGACGGGGAATTTTCTAAAATTTTGTGGCGATAGCTCTGATAAAATGGCTAGGGATAGACGTATTATTGATAATAACATGTATACTAAACGTCAGCTGGGTATTGCCATTAATCAGAAAAATTATCCTACTCATTTATCAGAGGAGGGTCAAAGCTGGCGTCATGTAAATAAGCTAAATGGCGAGACATCTGGGAGCTATAATGAACATGGTGTTGATTCGTTTAAGTATTTAAACCATACAGGAACTAAAAATTCGACAGGATTTCAGAGTGAAGACGCGCCTGAAATTTTAGATAATAGAAGTTTTGGTGGGTATACCATCATAGTTAGGGATAATTTGCTTAATCCATCTGCAACGTTGGAGCAGCGTTGCGAAGTTATTTTTCATCAAATGATGCGTCATCTAGTCGGCACGACTGATATGTCTCCGGGTGGAATAGGGCCAGCTATACATCTCAGAAAAGTCTGTCTAGAAAATGCTGTACATGATCCTATGAGGACATTATCTGACGGCGGTAATTTTGGATTTTTTATTGCTGGTTTTGCAGGCCCAGTTGCAGAAGCAGATCTGGAACACTTAAAGACTAAAGGCGGATATTACTCTGCTTCCGACAATCCTGCCACACGCAAAGAAAAAGAGAAAGAGTTCGATAACTTCTCTTTTGCAACGAAGTCATGCAGGCGTCTAGAGCAACATAATAGAGTAGTGCGTTAGGAGATGTACTAAATGGTCATACGCTGAGCCTGTATGTTGGACGTCGATTCCAAGGACGGAAGCATTTTTGCGTCACATGGGTATATATTAATTATAAATAAAAGCTATTTTTATCCATAATGCAAGTTTGTTATAAAATTTTGAAGTAGATTAACTCTTATTTCAATTGTATGCATAGCATTTCATCACAATTATCTTGCTGACTTTTTATGTTGCATGATAATGTCTATAACTAATTGATTAGTTTTGATTTGTTATAACAATAGGTTTATTTATTAAAAGATTTAAAAAGGATATATTTAACAATAATATTGTGGCAGTGTAAAAGATGATATGCGAGTTTCATCGTCAATACCGCTACATTTGTCACATAATGTGAAAATACCGTTTTTTATAGTATGTATACTGGTGTGTAATCGAGTTTTAGTGAGCCAAAATAATAAATATCAATATTTTTAATAGATGGCGATATTATTAAATTTATCCAATGAAATATCATCTCATATAAGACCTTTCATTCAAAGACTCTACACAAGAAACGGCAGATCATTTAAATGTTATATTCGACAAAACTAGTATGGAGTTTAACGTTATTCAAAAAGTACGATTGGCGAATGCTGCTAGGTCGGCTATTAGCATTCTAAAGATTGCATATAAGTCGGCTCAAAATGACTTCGAAGATGATTTGGCGAGAGTGGCATTATGGTATGGAGCTCCTATTTACGACGTTCGCAAGATCATACGCTATGGCGTGGAGCAACTGCATGCGACAATGACTGATCCTAAACAATTTATAACTTTTTACGGTAAAGCAAAAATTGAGTATGATTCTTCCTTTGATGGTTCTGGTACTACAATGTCGAGTGCAGCTTTGGCTAGGGCAAGAAGTGTTGATGATCATGATAGTTTCACTACTGATGAACAGAGCCTTATCGAGCGGCATGGATCTATGTATAAAAGGGAGAATAGAATAGCAACTCAAAAGGGTTTGAAGCATATGTGCGAAAGCAGTACACAGTTTGGCGGTGATTTTGCTCTGCCCCCTGCGCCTTGTACTCCTCCGAAGCTTGCTTTTGACGTTGGTATGGCAGCGACTCGTTTTTGTGCTCCTCCTGATGTTCATCTTTTTGAATATGCAGCTGGTGGTTGTCCCATATATATTGAGCATGAGGCACTTGCTTCGAGTGTAGAATTGGTGGAGTTGAGACAAATTATTTATCATCAACTGGCTCATAGGCTACTCGGTGTTAAAGATCCTAATGCTCGCGTTGGGATAGGAACAAAACCATTGCTCAAAACTAATTGCATGCGGAACGCTGTTATCGATCCTGAAGTCACATTGACTGATGGCGGTAATTTGGAATGCTTTATTACTAGTTTTGACAAACCAGTTTCACAAAGTGATAGAAAGCGTGCATACGCTATGTGGCCAAGGGATACAATGGCCAAGCCTAAGAAGGCTGAGTCTGGGTGGAAAAGTTCGTTACGGAAGTCATTCCCAGTAGCAGATCCATCTAGAGTTCCACCACCCACGTTTTTTAATGACTTTGATGCATATGAGCCACTAGAAGATTCTGACCTAACTATAGCGCTGCCGAACGGATCGAGATGTTGGGCGACTTTTTAGCACAAAATCCAGAAAAACAAACTAAGGATTTCGCTCCGAAAATTGATAAGACAGGTTATTTTTCGAGGCTATTGTCTTTGAAACGCAATGTAAAAGTTAAAACTAAAATTGTAAATTTAAAGTGATATATACCCATGTTACCTCAAAATGCAACGTCGGCATGGACTCGATGATCGATGATAAGCCGCAACATGAGGTAATGGTTATTATCGCATCTAATGTTGATCGCAAGGCTGCTACCGATCATATAAAAACCGAGTCCTGTCCCGAAGGGAGCTGATACTTGCCCAATGTTATAAAATATCAATCGATAATAACTTCCCTGCAATTTTATGCATCAAATATCGGCACAATTTGCCTTGCTGATTTTGCATTTCAATCGTCACATGGGTATAAATAACTTAAAAATCTCCAGGGTATTACGGGATTATTTTGTTTTTCGTCTTGAAAAACTGCTTCATAAATGCTAAGCGCTCTGCAATTGACACCTCTGAAGAGGTACAATAAGTTAGTCATAATTATATAAAGAATACAGATTGATATGAATTAATGGATTTTCCATATTGATAAAAAAATTAGCGATTTCTTTGTATAAATAGCTTCGTTGTTTTTGAAGTTTTCATTACCTAGTCGCCTATCTATATGTTTTATTGAGTGTTTTTCAATGAAAGATCTGAACGTAGCAGAGCTTCCTCGAATAACCGCAAGTTAAGAGTCGCTCAATTAATAACACTGGTTATTATATCAAATAATGAATCCTAAATACGCTTGTCTAAAGAGCTTGAAGTATCAGTAAATACATCACATAATATTTTTATAGTGCTTGTCAATTGGTAAATTTTTGATTTGTGCTGTAGTGAAATCTTAATATTTTTAATAGTTGGAGGCATTATTAAATTTATACAATGAGATATTATCTCATATAAAAAAGATGAATATTTTTATAATTTATTATGGATAATTATTATGTTAGATGTTGAAAGCAAAAAATCACAACGGCTTAAGAAGCCATCCCAGTATAAGACGACCTTTCATTCAAAGACTCTACTCGAAGAAAATGCAGCTCGTTTAAATGTTATATTCGACAAAACTAGTATGCAGTTTAGCATTGCTCAAAAAGTACGATTGGCGAATGCTGTTAGGGCGGCCACTAACGTTCTAAAGATTGCATATAATTCGGCTCAAAATGACTTCGAAGATGATTTGCAGAGAGTGTTATTATGGTTTGGATCTCCTCAACGCGACGTTTGCGCTCTGGTACGACATGCCGTGGAGAAACTGTATAAGGTAATGACAAATAATGAGCAATTTATAAGTTTTTACGGTAAGCCAATAATTGAGTTTAATTTTGCTGGTGCTCCAATTCCGAGTGGAGAAGATAATGAGGAAGACAGGTCTGTTCCTGAAAATATTTTCAATGACTCGGAAAATAGGCTTATCAAAAAGTATGGTTCGAGGTATAAAGAGCAGATTTTACAAGCAGATGAGCGTGGTTATAAACATACGAGCGAAAGCTATGGAGAAGAGTATACCTACGATGATTTTGTGTCGGCTCCTACGACTTCGGTGAATCCGAGGTTTGCTTTCGACGTTGGTGTGGCAGAGAAGCGTTTTTGCGCTCCTCCTGCGACTCATCTTTTTGAACATGCAGCAGGCGGATCTGCCATCTATATTGAGCCAGACGCACTTGCTTGCGGTGTAGAATTGCCGGATTTGATGCAAATTATTTTTCATCAATTGGCTTATATACATCTCGGTGTTAATGATCCTAATGCTCGAGTTGGGATAGGAACAAAACCATTGCTCAAAGCTAATTGCATGCGTAACGCTATTTTCAATCCTGAGGCCACATTAACTGATGGCGGTAATTTGGGATGCTTTATTACTAGTTTTGAGCAGCCAATTACAAGAGAAGAGATACTGCGTGTAGCCGCTATGTGGCCAAAGTCGGAGTATAATCCTGATGACTGTAATAAGTGGAACCAAAATAATGGAGATCCTGGAGAAGCAATGGTAACGGAGGACAACTATTTTGTCGAACCACCTTTAGTAAAATCAAATAATGCTCCCGTGCCGCAAGTGGTTGCTCCTACTAATAAAACGTTTCTTGGTCATATGCGCTCTAAGATATTCGGTAAAAAGAAAAACTAAAGTTATATACCCATATAACCCAGAAATGCAATATCAGGGTAGCAAATTGTGCCGATATGCCTGTTCTAAAATTGAAGGGAAGTTATTATCGATTGATATTTTATAACTATGCAAACTTAAGCAAGGAGCCTTGCCCGTTGGTGCCGGGCTCGGTTTTTATATGATCGGAAGCAACCTTGCGCTCAACATTCGATGCGTACGTCACCATTACCTCATGCAGCGCCTTACTTTGATTATCGAGTGAGCTCCCACCGTTGCATTTTTTCGTTACATGGGTATAAATACAAAGCACTTCCCCAACTCTCACGAGCTGTTGCGTAAGTTTGTATTACTATAGCGAATGTAGCTGATGTTGATGTTATCCAGTCCTGGAAATTTAACCACCGAGAACACCGAGTTCAGCGAGTAAATCAAAACACACAAACCCTGTTTTTAGTTTTTTTTTGTGTAGTGCGAAGCGCATCTTTTGCCTCTGTGGTTATTTTTCTTGCAACTGCATAAGCTCAGTTACTATTTAAAACCAAGCAACTGTTGCCTGCTTACTTAAAACTAATGTAGCTGATGTTGATGTTATCCAGTCCTGGACATTTAACCACCGAGAACACCGAGTTCAGCGAGAAAATCAAAACACACAAATCCTGTTTTTAGTCTTGCTTTGTGTAGTGCGAAGCGACTCTCTTGCTAAGCGTCGGCGCAAGGCAGGCTTTCATATAACTCAAGTTTCGGAGTTCATATTCGTTGAAATTATAGCTTTTTCTGTTTTATTTTCCATCATATCAGTGCCTCTTGCCGTATTGTGAATTGATCCATTTGTAGCGCTTTCGTAAAAAAGCCAATAACAGTTTGATCGATCTTTTTTAAGATCTCTGATTTTTTACTTTCGGTTAAATTACCTATTTCATTGAGAGCGCCTGCAATTAATGCTTTAAATAAACCCCATAATTTACACCCAAAATTCAACGTCGTAAGGCTTTCTTCAAAGTCATTTCTAACCTCACTTAACTTGGCTCCCACTTGCTCTTCTTTTGCAAATAATAGTAAACAAAAACGCAATCCAGTTAGATGAATAGAAGCGATGTACGCACCATAGTGGCGGCTTTGTTCTTTTAAAAAACCAAGCTTTTGTTTCGCCTCTTTAAAGTAAACTTCAATTCCCCAACGTAGTGCATATATTTCAAGTATTTTTTCATCTTCAAGTAGGCTATCCGTTGATAAAAAGAGAGCCCAATCATTTTTGCTCGCTTGTTGTTTGGCTTCATTCATAGACCGAACGTACAGAAGCTTAACTTTAATCCATTGTGGATCTTTTTTAGTCTCAGTCGTTAAATTCAACTCAACAATAATTGATTTGCTTTGGTAAGGAATATTTTTTAGGTTATGCCATTGACCTTTGATATGTTGCTTATATAACTCTTCAGCACTCAGTAACTTACTCTCTCCATTTTCCATAAAGCGATACTTCATTTTATTTCGCTTCATTCGAACAATTGCTACAAGTGATTGTTCCACCGTCATTTTTAATATTCGTTTCGTTGCAAACCAAGCATCTGCTAAAAAATATTCGGCGTTAATACCATTGCGTATTGCTCTTGATATCATGTCGCAAACCATATCAGGTTTAGTTTGCTCTCTTGACTTTTCGTAACGTTTTGCTGCAATACTACGACCATCTTTAAACTGATAATCAGCAACCTGTCTGTCAGTTTTACTGATAAATATTTCATTATCAATCGGCGTAAATAACTCGTCATTAGCAAGGCCTAGCGTCACTATTTGTTGCCCATTGACACATCGAGCGGTTAAGTGATCGAAGTGCTTTGAAACACCTGGCATCTTTTTACCACGTCTGATTTTAACTGAATCATCGATAACAAAAGCATTCAATTTATTTCCTTCATGGGGCTTAAGTATTTTTTTTGCTGTCAATAATTGTAGCTTTCGCCAATCCAAGTTTTCATGGTTAATAAAATCGTAGAGGGCATCTTTTTTTGAGGATGAGAAACTCAATAACGCATCCCTTGAGAACATCGAAACAGAGTTTACTTTTAGCCAAACCCACAACATCAAGAGGTACACAACACTGTCAGCTGAAGTGCCAGATCGTTTGTTAAATTTTGCGCGTTTTAAGAGATCTTTAAAGCCAATGTTTTTCCATGTTGTACTAAACGTATTATCTATATTTAGATTTTGTTGATTAAGTAAATCCGCAGTAAGCGATGGTAAACCAAAATCATTTATGTCAGACTTCATTTTATGCCTCTTGTGTTTTTTTTATTGTCTAGTTAACAATAATTATAACACAAGTAGGTATTTTATTCTTTTATATCAGCATGTTAGGTTATTTTTATTGGTAAATATGAACTCCGAAACTTGAGATATAAATACAAAGCACCTCCCCAACTCTCACGAACTGTTGCGTAAGTTTGTATTACTATAGCGAATGTAGCTGATGTTGATGTTATCCAGTCCTGGAAATTTAACCACCGAGAACACCGAGTCCACCGAGAAAATCAAAACACACAAATCCTGTTTTTAGTTTTTTTTTGTGTAGTGCGAAGCGCATCTTTTGCCTCTGTGGTTATTTTTCTTGCAACTGCATAAGCTCAGTTACTATTTAAAACCAAGCAACTGTTGCCTGCTTACTTAAACCTAATGTAGCTGATGTTGATGTTACCCAGTCCTGGAAATTTAACGGTAATCCCCCCGTAAAATAATCGAAGTCAAAAGTGGAATTTTCTCGTATGATTAACTCAGGAGAATATTCATGAAAAAAGCACATTTTAGCGACAGCCAAATCTTAGCAATATTAAAACAAGCCGAAAGCGGCGTTCCTATCCCTGTACTCTGTCGAGAACACGGCATGAGTAACTCGTCATTTTATAAGTGGCGCTCAAAGTATGGGGGGATGGATGCTTCACTCATGGCTAGAATGAAAGAGCTTGAAGAAGAGAATCGTCGTTTAAAAAGGATGTACGCAGAAGAGCGATTAAAGGCTGAAATCATTGAGGAGGCCATGGCAAAAAAGTGGTAAAAGCTTCTGAGCGTAAGTTAATGGCGAAAGAAGCAATGACAATTCATAATACCAGCATAAGTTTGCTATGCCGTGCGTTTTCTATCAGTGAAACGTGTTATCGATATGAGCCAAAGTTAAAAAGTGACAATGAACTCATTGCTGATTTACTACTAGGTTTAACCCTAAACCAACGTAACTGGGGTTTTGGATTATGTTTTTTGTATTTAAGAAACGTGAAAGGGTATCACTGGAATCATAAGCGCGTTTATCGCATCTATCGAGCGCTTGAATTGAATATGAGGATAAAACCTAACAACCGCATAAAGCGTGAAGTACCTGAAGCTCTGTTGGTACCTGATGATATAAATGAGTGTTGGTCAATGGACTTTATGCACGACCAATTGTCTGACGGTCGCAGTTGTCGTTTATTTAATGTTATTGATGATTTTAACCGTGAGGGATTAGCAATAGATGCAGACATATCCTTACCAGCAGAGCGTGTTATTCGCTCACTTGATAGAATAATAGAATGGCGTGGTAAGCCAAAACGTATTCGCAGTGATAATGGCCCTGAATATATTAGCCACAAACTTGCTGCTTGGGCAATAAAACACGATATAGAGCTATGCTTTATTCAGCCGGGTAACCCACAGCAAAATGCATATATAGAACGTTTTAACCGAACAGTAAGATATGACTGGCTGAACCAGTATATTTACAATGATATTACAGAGTTACAAGACAGAGCGACTAAATGGTTATGGACTTATAACCATGAACGACCTAACATGGGGATTGGCGGTATTACACCGATTCAAAAATTAAACATCAAAAAAAGAGAAACATCTATTTTTGAACTCCATTAAAAATGGGGGGATTACCTAACCACCGAGAACACCGAGTTCACCGAGAAAATCAAAACACACAAATCCTGTTTTTAGTCTTGCTTTGTGTAGTGCGAAGCACCTCTTGCTAAGCGTTGGCGCAAGGCAGGCTTTCATATAAATACAAAGCACCTCCCCAACTCTCACGAACTGTTGCGTAAGTTTGTATTACTATAGCGAATGTAGCTGATGTTGATGTTATCCAGTCCTGGAAATTTAACCACCGAGAACACCGAGTTCAGCGAGAAAATCAAAACACACAAATCCTGTTTTTAGTCTTGCTTTGTGTAGTGCGAAGCGACTCTCTTGCTAAGCGTTGGCGCAAGGCAGGCTTTCATATAAATACAAAGCACCTCCCCAACTCTCACGAACTGTTGCGTAAGTTTGTATTACTATAGCGAATGTAGCTGATGTTGATGTTACCCAGTCCTGGAAATTTAACCACCGAGAACACCGAGTTCACCGAGAAAATCAAAACACACAAATCCTGTTTTTAGTCTTGCTCAGTGTAGTGCGAAGCACCTCTTTTGCCTCTGTGGTTATTTTTCTTGCAACTGCATAAGCTCAGTTACTATTTAAAACTAAGCAACTGTTGCCTGCTTACTTAAACCTAATGTAGTTGATGTTGATGTTACCCAGTCCTGGAAATTTAACCACCGAGAACACCGAGTTCACCGAGAAAATCAAAACACACAAATCCTGTTTTTAGTTTTTTTTTGTGTAGTGCGAAGCACCTCTTTGCTTTCTTAATCGTTATGCTTTCTTGATAAGCAAAGTCAAGGTGCAACCGTCTCTAATGGCACTCTCTTGCCAACTTGCTAAGCCTTGAGCGCAAGGCAGGCTTTCATATAAATACAAAGCACTTCCCTAACCCTCACGAGCTGTTGCGTAAGTTTGTATTACTATAGCGAATGTAGCTGATGTTGATGTTATCCAGTCCTGGAAATTTAACCACCGAGAACACCGAGTTCAGCGAGAAAATCAAAACACACAAATCCTGTTTTTAGTCTTGCTTTGTGTAATTAGAAGCACCTCTTTGCTTTCTTGAGCGTTATGCTTTCTTGGCGTTATGCTTTCTTGATCGTTATGCTTATCTCGATAAGCAAAGTCAAGGTGCAACCGTCTCTAATGGCGCTCTCTTGCTAAGCGCTGGCGCAATGCAGGTAGGCTTCTTTTCATATAAAAACAAAGTATGGCCTCCAACTGTTGCGGCTTCTAGGGTAGGTTTGCATCGTTATAAAATTTCTATAAGAATCACTAGTTAGCAGTAAAATATTTATTTTAATACTACCAGCAGGTTATTAATTGCGTTTATTATGGATATGTGAATTAAAGCCTTTATTTTAATCCGCCGTAAGTTATTAACGTAGTTAATTTTTTGTAAAATTCAATTTTATACCTCGCAGGTCATCATAATTATCTTGTTTATTTTGCATTTTGAATGGTGATGGCATAAATAACTAATCAACATCACTAATCATATAAGTTTAAATCAGTAACTTGGGCATAAAAAATTTTATAGCAAGAACAATCCTCTACATTCTTTTTATGCTTAAAATTAATTTATCTTTAAAATATTATTTCTAAAAGGTCTCGATATGCTAGCTATAGCAACTATAGTGTGGTAGTTTAAATTTGGTGATACAAGTTATTACCTAGTTATTACCTAGTTATGATTGCTGTTTAATATTGCGCATTATTAAGCCTCTGCTGGTATTAAAAAGAGAAATCGCAAAATACTTTTTATTGCATTAATTATGTACGAGGAAGTAGAAAATAAAAATATAACTTTTTTATTCTTTGATTATAGCGAATATTGTAACGTAGCAGTGGTTTACGCACTAGATAATAATCGGCACATTGTAGGTCAATATCTTTGCTGTTGTTAAAGCGTCAGTTAAAGGAGAGCATGCAAATAATACTTAGGCAATGTTGATTTATTCAATGGGATATTCAACCTGTAGATTGGTTATTTTGCTTGATAGTTTGTATAACTTTGTACCTATATATAGCAATGAATATACAAGGTAATGGTAATTTCTTAATATTTTAGAAGGAGATTTTAAATGTCATTTTTTAGTAGATTTTTTAACAAAAAGCCCAAAGTTGCACCAATGCCTGCAAAAATGCCTGGAAAAATGCATGAAAAAATTTATACAAAGAATACGAATAACGCCCCCAATATTATAGCACCCGATCAACCTACGCTAAATATTACATTTTTAAAAGGGTCTGAGGACTTCAAGGATCATCAAAAAATAGCACTAGCAGGTTTTGTTAGGGAAGCCATTAGCCTTTTATTGCTTGCACAGAAGGCGGCTGAAAATAGCTTTAAGGATGATACGGACAGAGTGGAAGTATGGTTTGGAAATAGTGACCCAGGAACTATCACTTGCGTAAGAGAGGTTGTAAGGAGGATGTATGAGGTATTCACCGATCGAACAAAATTCATATCTTTTGCTCCCGAGATGGCAGCTGCTTATATTCCAAAATTTCCGAGTAATCGGCCCTCCTACCTTAAGAATTCTGATGATTTGGTTACGCGTCCTGATGATTTTGTTAAGTATTCTTATGATTGGCTTAAGCGTTATCAAGCGACGGCGAATTTGCTACAATTTTGTGGCGATAGCTCTGATCAAAAGGCTAGGGCTATACGTATTAGGAATAATAATATGAATACTAAACGTCAGCTGGGTATTGTCATGAATCAGAAAGATTATCCTGATTATTCATCAGAGGAGGATCAAAGCTGGCGTCATGTAAATAAGCTAAATGGCGAGACATCTGGGAGCTATAATGAACATGGTGTTGATTCGTTTAAGTATTTAAACCATACAGGAACTAAAAATTCGACAGGATTTCAGAGTGAAGACGCGCCTGAAATTTTCGATAATAGAGGTTTTGGTGGGTATACCATCATAGTTGGGGATAATTTGCTTAATCCATCTGCAACGTTGGAGCAGCGTTGCGAAATTATTTTTCATCAAATGATGCGTAATATAGTCGGCACGTCTGATATGTCTCCTGGTAGAATAGGGCTAGCTATAGATCTCAGACGAATCTGTCTAGAAACTGCTGCATATGATTCTATGAGGACATTATCTGACGGCGGTAATTTTGGATTTTTTATTGCTGGTTTTGCAGGCCCAGTTGCAGAAGCAGATCTGGAATACTTAAAGACTAAAGGCGGATATTACTCTGCTTCCGACAATCCTGCCACACACAAAGAAAAACAGGAAAGGTTCAATACCGTCGCTCTTGCAACGAAGAAAAACAGGCGTATAGTTTTTGAGTGTAAAGTAGTGCGTTAGGAGATGTACTAAATGGTCATACGCTGAGCCTGTATGTTGGCCGTCGATTCCAAGGACGGAAGCATTTTTGCGTCACATGGGTATATATTAATTATAAATAAAAGCTATTTTTATCCATAATGCAAGTTTGTTATAAAATTTTGAAGTAGATTAACTCTTATTTCAATTGTATGCATAGCATTTCATCACAATTATCTTGCTGACTTTTTATGTTGCATGATAATGTCTATAGCTAATTGATTAGTTTTGATTTGTTATAACAATAGGTTTATTTATTAAAAGATTTAAAAAGGATATATTTAACAATAATATTGTGGCATTGTAAAAGAGGATATGCGAGTTTCATCGTCAATACCGCGACATTTGTCGCATAATGTGAAAATAATGTTTTTTATAGTATGTATAACTGGTGTGTAATCGAGTTTTAGTGAGGCAAAATAATAAATATCAATATTTTTAATAGATGGCGATATTATTAAATTTATCCAATGAAATATCATCTCATATAAAAAAGATGAATATGTTTATAATTATTAGAGGTAATTGTTATGGAGAATTATTATGATTTATCGTGATAAAATAAAACCAAAGAGGCCACCGAATAGGACCTTTAATTCAAAGACTATGCTCGCAGAAAATGAAGAACGTTTAAATGTTATATTCGACAAAACTAGTATGGAGTTTAACGTTATTCAAAAAGTACGATTGGCGAATGCTGCTAGGTCGGCTGCTAGCATTCTAAAGATTGCATATAAGTCGGCTCAAAATGACTTCGAAGATGATTTGGCGAGAGTGGCATTATGGTATGGAGCTCCTATTTACGACGTTCGCAAGATCATACGCTATGGCGTGGAGCAACTGCATGCGACAATGACTGATCCTAAACAATTTATAACTTTTTACGGTAAACCAAAAATTGAGTATGATTCTTCCTTTGATCTTTCTGGTACTGCAATGGCGAGTTCAGATTTGGGTAGGGCAAAAAATGTTGATGAGCATGATAGTTTCACTACTTATGAACAGTCCCTTATCGAGTGGCATGGATCTATGTATCAAAGGGAGGATAGAATAGCAAATTATAAGGGTTTGAAGCATATGTCCGAAAGCAGTACACAGTTTGGCGGTGATTTTGCTCTGCCCCATGCGCCTTGTACTACTCCGAAGTTTGCTTTCGACGTTGGTACGGTAGGGAGCCGTTTTTGTCGTCCTCCTGCGACTCATCTTTTTGAACATGCAGCTGGTGGTTGTCCCATATATATTGAGCATGAAGCACTTGCTTTGAGTGTAGAATTGGTGGAGTTGAGACAAATTATTTATCATCAACTGGCTCATAGGCTACTCGGTGTTACTGATGCTAATGCTCGCGTTGGGATAGGAACAAAACCATTGCTCAAAACTAATTGCATGCGGAACGCTGTTATCGATCCTGAAGTCACATTGACTGATGGCGGTAATTTAGGATGCTTTATTACTAGTTTTGACAAACCAGTTTCACAAAGTGATAGAAAGCGTGCATACGCTATGTGGCCAAGGGATATGAGGAAGCATGAGAAAAAAAAGTCTAAATGGCAATTAAACTTGACACCGATCACAGTAAACAGTCCTTGTGGGGAGGATGTAATTGAAAATACAATTGTGAGTCCACCTGGGGATCCAATGAATTGTTCACCGTGGAACCCAAAAGATGAAAATCCTGGAGAACCAATGGACATGAAGGACGACTATTTTGGCGAACAAGCTCCAGAAAAAACAGCTAGGGATTTTGCGCCGAGGATGCATATTCCTAATAAAAGTTTATTGGGTCATTTAAAATCGAAGCTATTCGGTAGGTAAATCAAGATAATATACGCTAAAGTTTTATACCCATATCAGCTGCGCAATTGGCCGCGGATTTGCGGGCTTAAATTGAAGGGAAGTTATTATCTATCGATATTTTATAACTATGCAAACTGGTCAAGGAGCCTTGCCCGTTGTGGCTGGACTCGGTTTTTATATGAACGGTAGCAGCCTTGCTCTTAATATTCGCTGCGGGTTCGCCATTATATCGGTTGGCCTTATCATCGATTAGCGAGTTCGTAGCCGAGGTTGCATTTTTACGTCACATGGGTATAAATCCCTTAAAAACCTCTAGGGTATTACGGGATTATTTTGTTTTTATTCTTGAAAACTTCTTCATAAATGCTATGCGCTCTGAAATTGACACCTCTGAAGTGGTACAATAAGTTAATCATAATTATATAAAGAATACAGAGTGATATGAATTAATGGATTTTCCATATTGATAAAAAAATTAGCGATTTCTTTGTATAAATATCTTCGTTGTTTTTGAAGTTTTCATTCCCTAGTCGCCTATCTATATGTTTTATTGAGTGTTTTTAATGAAAGGTCTGAACGTAGCAGAGCTTTCTCGAATAACCGCAAGCCAAGAGTAGCACCATTAATAACACTGGTGTCATGTCAAATAATGAACCATAAATCCGCGTGTCTAAAGTTCTTGAAGTATCAGTAAATAAACCACATAATAATTTAGAGTGTTTGTCTATTGGTAAATTTTTGATTTGTGCTTAAATGAAATCTTAATATTTTTAATAGGGGGAGGTATTATTAAATTTATCCAATGAAATATTAGCGTATATAAAAAGACGAATATTTTTATAATTTATTATGGATTATTATTATGGAGAATTATTATGTTTGATGTTTTTAACCATAAATCACGACGACCTAAGAAGCCATCCGAGTATAAGACCACCTTTCATTCAAAGAGGCTACACGAAGCAACCGAAGATCATTTAAATGTTATATTCGACAAAACTAGTATGCAGTTTAGCGTTGCTCAAAAAGTACGATTGGCGAATGCTGTTAGGTCGGCCACTAACGTTCTAAGGATTGCATATAATTCGGCTCAAAATGACTTCGAAGATGATTTGCAGAGAGTGTCATTTTGGTTTGGAGCGCCTCATCCAGACGTTCTGCGTATTGTACGACATAGTGTGGAGACATTGTATAAGGTAATGGTTGATCGTAGTCAATTTATAACTTTTTACGGCAAGCCAGAACCTAAGGTTGTGCAAGATCTTGATGAGTATTATTGTCATGTTAGTTATACACTGCCGGGTGAAGAGAATAAGGAAGACATGTATGTTCCTGAAAATTCTTTTGATAAATCGGAAGAGAGGCTTATCGCAAAGTATGGATCTAGGTATGAAGAGCAGAGGTTACAAGCACATGTGCGTGGTTGTAACCATGTGCTAAAAAGACGTCGAATGTTTACCTTAGATGATTTCATTAGCCCTAGTGCGGCTTCGAATAATCTAAAGCTTGCTTTCGACGTTGGTACGGTAAAGAGTCGTTTTTGTCGTCCTCCTGCGACTCATCTTTTTGAACATGCAGCAGGCGGATCTGCCATCTATATTGAGCCAGATGCACTTGCTTTTCATGTGCGAGAGACGGATTTTAGACAAATTATTTATCATCAACTGGCTTATATACTGCTAGGTGCTAATGATCCTAATGCTCGCGTTGGGATAGGAACAAAACCATTGCTCCAAGATAATTGCCAACGGAACGCTGTTAGCAATCCTGAGGTCACATTAACTGATGGCGGTAATTTGGGATGCTTTATTAATAGTTTTGCGGAGCCAATTATAAAAAAAGAGCAAGATCGTGTAAACAGGATGTGGCCAAAGTGGTCAGAGACCGAAGATAAGGATCATGTGATTTCAGGTAAAGTACATCGTTCATCAATCGTAATTTCTCCCGACTTTAAGTCGGTAGCTTATAAAAAGTAAGATGCGGATTCAACGTTGAAGTGCATAACCACTAAGCTGCTATAGCTGCATATGTTCAGCCATTAATTTGGCGGGCGTTTTGTAATTCAGTTTCTTTCTTGGTCTATCATTAAGCTTCACTATTACATCTTCAACTTCTAATTGCGATACTTTTTTGAAGTCTGTTGATTTTGGGCTGTATTGTTGTAATAGCCCATTAGTATTTTCATTCAATCCTCGTTGCCATTAGCCGTAAGGATCTGCAAAATAAACACCACACTTTAAATATTGAGTCAGTACTTCATGATATGCGAATTATTTGCCGTTATCGGCTGTGATAGTAAATACAGCTCCTTTAAACGGCTGCAATAAAGCAATAGTCGCAGCAGTCACTAACCGAGCTGATTTATCATCAACACGCATCGATACTGTAAAACTAGTTTTCGCTCAACAATAGTGACCAATGCGTAACTGCTGTCCTTACCGATGACTAAGTCTATCTCCCAATCTCCGATTCTATTTTTATCTTCAACGACTTGTGGGCGTTGATCAATGCTTACTCGATTCCTGATAAAACCTCTGCCAGCTTGTTTAGCTTTGCGACCAGACTGATAAAGTTTTGCTTTTCTACGCAGGTGTTGCAATAACTGGCCTGCGCGTCTTTTATCAGACCAAATATGGAGATAAATGGTTTCATAACTAATAAAGATATCGTGCTCTTCTCTCAATTATCCTGATACTTGCTCTGGACTCCATTGCATTTGAATCTTTGAGTCAATTAATGCAATTAGGGAGCTAGTCATCTTAATTGCCTTACGCGCCAGTAAACGGCGTTCCTGTGCAAACTATTGGGCTTGCTTGATACGTTAACCTCGCTTGCCTGTATTACGAGAAAGCTATCTGCTAATAGTCGATTGGCTGACTTTTAATTGCTGTGAAATTTTATTTTGGCTCAGACCTGTTTTATTTAAAGCGTAAATCTGGCATCTTATCTCATAGGCAAGTTGTTTATATGTTTTCATTGTTGCATCTCTTGCTGGAGAAAAAACGATTAGCATATTCAGCTGACCACTTTTTCTACCTATCCAAGTTATGCACTTATTATTTGAATCCAAGTTATTTTTGAAGTTTTCATTCCTTAGTCGCCTATCGATATGTTTTATTGATTGCTTTTCAATGCAAGGTCTTAAGGCAGCAGAGCTTGCTCTAATAACCGCAGCTAAGGGTAGCACCATTAATAACACTGGTGTCATGTCCAATAATGAACCATAAATCAGCGTGTCTAAAGTTCTTGAAGTATCAGTAAATAAACCACATAATAACTTAGAGTGCTTGTCAATTGGTAAATTTTTAATTTGTGCTGAAGTGAAATCTTAATATTTTTAATAGGGGGAGGTATTATTAAATTTATCCAATGAAATATTGTCTGACATAAAGAATGTAAGTATTTTATAACTTATTATGGAGAATTATTATTATGGAGAATTATTATGTTTGATGTTTCTAGCAAAAAATCACAACGGCCTAAGAAGCCATCCCAGTATGAGCCGACCTTTCATCCAGATACTCGACGCGAAGCAACCGAAGATCATTTAAATGTTATATTCGACAAAACTAGTATGCAGTTTAGCGTTGCTCAAAAAGCACGATTGGCGGCTGCTACTAGGTCGGCTATTAAAATTATAAAGATTGCATATGAGGCGGCTCAAGATGACTTTGAAGATGATTTGCCGAGAGTGTCATTATGGTTTGGAGTTCATAATCGCGAAGTTTGCGCTCTGGTACGACATGCCGTGGAGAGAATTCATAATACAATGACTGATAACCAACAATTTATGACTTTTTACGGTAAACCAACAAAGGAGCATGATTCTGGTTTTGATCTTTTTGATACTACAATGTCGAGTTCAGATTTGAGTAAGGTAAATAGGTATAATGAAGATAATAATTTTGATGATGACGAAATGAATTTTATTGGCACGTTTGGAACGAGGTATGAACATGAAAAGGCTAAAGCAAGTCAAAAAGGCTTGAAGCATGTGTCTGGAAGCCGTAAAGAGTTTGGCGGTGAGGATTTTGCTCTGCCCCCTGCGCTTTGTACTACTCCGAGGTGTGATTTCGACGTTGGTGTGGCAGAGACTCGTTTTTGCGCTCCTCCTGCGACTCATCTTTTTGAACATGGAGCAGGCGGTTGTGTCATCTATATAGAGCCAGAAGCTCTTGCTCTTGGTGTAAAATTGACGGCGTTGGTACAAAATATTTTTCATCAAATGGCGTATCTACTGCTCGGTGTTAATGATCCTAATGCTCGTGTTGGGATAGGAACAAAACCGGTGTTGCAAAAGAATTGCCTGCTTAAGGCTATTCAGTCTCCTGAGGCCACATTAGCTGATGGAGGTAATTTTGGATGCTTTATTACTAGTTTTGGAGAGCCAATTTCACGACGTGGTATAAATACTTCACGCAGTTTTTGGCCAAAGGAAGAGTCTAAATGGGAAGATGACTTTGATAGACAGGCCACCGGATACAGTGATGATGAGGCGGATGCAATGGGAAATCCACATAATGATGCATCGTGGGACCCACATAATGGATATCCTGGAGAAGCAATGGTAATGAAGGACAACCATTTTGCCGCACCACCTCCAGTAAAATCAAATAAGCCTCCCGTGGAGCGAGTGATTGTTACTAATAAAACTTTTTTTGAGCATATGAGGGATAAGATGAGTAGAAGTAATAAAAACTAAAGTTATATACCCATGCTAGCCCGAAATGCAATATCAGCTCCGCAAATTGGCTGCGGATTTGCGGGATTAAATTGAAGGGAAGTTACTATCTATCGATATTTTATAACTATGCAAATTGGTCAAGGAGCCTTGCCAGTTGTGGCTGGACTCGGTTTTTATATGATCGGTAGCAACCTTGCGCTCAACATTCGATGCGATAATAACCATTACATCGGTTGGTCTTATCATCGATCATCGAGTCCATGCCGACGTTGCATTTTGATCGTCACATGGGTCTAAATGTTTTATTGATTGCTTTTCAATGCAAGGTCTTAACGCAGCAGAGCTTGCTCGAATAGCGGCAAGATAAGAGTCGCGCCATTAATAACACTGGTTGTCATGTCAAATAATGAACCATAAATATGCGAATCTAAAGTGCTTGAAGTAGGAGTAAATAAATCACAGAATAATTTAGTGTGCTTGCCTATTGGTTAATTTTAGATGAAATGAAATAATAATATTTTTCAAGTACTTACCAATAATTTTTGTGAAGATCCTTCATACTTTCATTCCCCTCTCTTATGATAAACTAGGTTAATCAGCTGCGCTGCGCATTAAAATAAAGAACTTTAATGCTAACAAGTTATTCTAAGTAGATTTGTTTTTAAACGTGAGTTATAACTTCGTTGCTTTGGTGCAAGAGATCTGCCATGCTAGGCGTTATCTCAAACACCATAGTTGCGTTGTGACATTCAAAAAATGAATATACATCTTTAAATAACATGGAGTTAGATAAAAATTAAAGTTTTAATTTTAATGGATTAAACTTAGGAGAGTTTTTTATGCAAAATAGACAACGTGAAATTACACTACGATTTTTAGCAGAGCCACAAGATGTTAACTTTGGTGGAAAAGTGCATGGTGGTGCGGTAATGAAATGGATTGATTTATCCGCTTATGCTTGCTCTGCAGGCTGGAGTGGATATTATTGTGTGACAGCTTATGCAGGTGGTATTCGTTTTGTAGCACCTATTCATGTAGGTAGCCTCGTTGAAGTACAGGCTAAAGTTATATATACAGGTAGCTCATCGATGCATATTGCAGTTGAAGTTTGTGCATGCGATCCAAAATCTCTTAATCGCCGCTTAACTACACATTGCATTGTTATCATGGTTGCGATAGATGCGCATGGCGAATCAGTTGTGGTTCCAGAGTGGATCCCGCAATCTGATGAAGATAAGCTTCAACATGAGACAGCAAAAAAGTTGATGGCAATGCGTGACAAAATTGGTAATGAAATGGACATTTTTATCCCTAAAAAAGACTAAGAACAGTTTTTTTGCAAGTTTTTTGTAGCAGCTTGTTGGTTATTTATACCCATGGTAGCTAAAAATGCAACACCGGCATGGACAGACGCTCAGAGATAAGGTGCAACACGAGGTAATGGTTATTCGCGCATTGATTGTTGAGCGCAAGGTTGCTTGCATATAAAAACCGAGTCAGGCCCAGAAGGGCGCTACTCCTTGACCAGTGTATTGGTATAAAATATCAATCGATAGTAACTTCCCTGCAATTTTAGGCCAGGCAGATAGGCACAATTGGCTACTCTGATATTGCATTTCTGGGTAGCATGGGTATATCTCATGCGCGTATCAACATACGTCGATCAAATGGCTAAAAAATCCGGAAATAGATCGCGGAGGGTGTAAAAAGAACTGTGTAAATACTTATTATGTATAATCTATAAAAGGACTAAATAATGAGTAATATAATGATCACAGATAAAATGCAGGCCCTCGCTAATGAATTAGCTAAAGATCTAAAAACACCTGAAGATCTCAATCAACTCAGCTCTATGCTCACCAAAATCACAGTTGAAGCAGCTCTCCGTTCTGAAATGAGTTATCACCTCGGTTATGAGAAAGATCAGCCTAAGGAGCATAATGGTGGTAATAATCGCAATGGTTATTCCACCAAGTTTCTTAAAGGTGATCATGGAAATATCGAAATTCAAACACCTCGTGATAGAGAGGGAACCTTTGAGCCACAGCTTGTAAAAAAATGTCAAACTCGTATAACAGGCATGGATCCTCAAATCCTAACGCTTTACGCGAAGGGAATGAGTACGCGTGATATTACAGCGACATTTCAGGAAATGTATGGTGCTGATATATCTGCTGGGCTTGTCTCTCAAGTCACAAATGCGGTTATGGAAGAAGTGATTGACTGGCAAAGCAGGCCTTTAGATGCAACTTACCCGATCGTTTATATGGGCTGTATTGTTTTAAAAATACGCCAAGATAAACGAGTCATTAATAAAGCGATTTACCTTGCTTTAGGCGTGAACTTGGAAGGCCACAAAGAATTGTTGGCTATGTGGATATCAGAAAATGAAGGCGCTAAATTCTGGCTTTCAGTGATGACCGACCTTCAAAATAGAGGCATGAAAAATATGCTAATCGCCTGCGTAGATGGCCTAAAAGGCTTCCCTGAAGCCATTAACGCCACCTTCCCAAAAACTAAAATTCAGCTTTGTATCGTCCATATGGTGCGTAATTCGATGAAGTTTGTTCCTTACAAAGACTACAAGGCTGTCGCCTCTGATTTGAAATCAATATATCAATCAGTTACCGAAGATGAAGCCAGGTTGGAATTAGAGCATTTCTCTGAAAAATGGGATGATAAATACCCTCAAATAAGCCGTTCATGGCAGATTCATTGGGAGAATTTAAATACGCTATTTTCTTATCCAGCAGATATTCGCAAAGTGATTTACACCACCAATGCGATTGAATCATTAAACAGCGTGATAAGAAAGTCAGTTAAAACGAGAAAGGTGTTTCCAAATGATGCCGCCGCCTTCAAAGTTGTCTACTTGGCAATTAAGGCAGCATCTAAAAAATGGATCATGCCAATTAGAGATTGGAAACCAGCTTTGAATCGGTTTAAAATCGAATTTGAGGAGGAGATTGCTCCTCATATATAAAAGGGTATTTACATAGTTAGGTTTACACCCTCAGATCGCGTTTAATACAAAAAGTGCTTTATTTTTGTGATACATTCACATACATTCACATACATTCACGTACATTCACATACATTCACATACATTCACATACATTCACATACATTCACATACATTCACATACATTATAATTTTATAATCACTTTATAATCACTTTATAATCACTTTATAATCACTTTATAATCACTTTATAATTACTTTATAATAATTTAAAAGAATTGATCATGAAAAAAAAACTAGTAAAAGCGGTCGTGCTGGCTTCAATCACGGCGAGCCTGGCAGGCTCTCTTCGGATGTGTTGGTAGTTCACAGCAAAGGTAATGAAATTTAACCTTGCAGTGGTTGATAATCGCTATGCTAGAGGTGCCGTAAATATGCTTCCCGCACCTGTTTATGCATTGTCAGTCACAGTAGATGTACTGATATTTAACTCAATTCAATTCTGGGCTGGTACAAACCCCATCGATGGTAAACCACATATCTTCGATATGAAAACTAAAGCAATGTGGGATTTAAATAAACATCTTGATAAATCCCTCAAAACAGCACCGATTAAAATGACTATGATTTCATCAAAAAATGTTTATTCAACGACTATGGTTGCTGTTAATAAAAACACCTTTGATATGAATATTGTTTATACAAATGGTGATACTGCCGTTTTACGTGGTGAGAAGTATGGTGATATAGTCACATATTACATGAACGGCAAAAAATAATTACCACCACAATTGAGAAATTAAAAGCATTCCAATCTCAATTGCCTATGACTGCTAGCGTGATGTAAGCATTGATATACCCATGAGTCACATGGGTATATATTGGCAACGACTATTAATGTATTAATTTTTAAAAAACAAGTGGCATAATTAGCGTACGCTGTGTTTCATCATGCGCTCTTTTTGTACTTTCCATTCTCGCTCTTTTATATCAGAACGTTTATCGTGATCTTTTTTACCCTTTGCCAGCGCAAAAGATATTTTCACCCATGCTTTTTTCCAATACATTGAAATTGGAATGATTGAATAGCCTTGCCGTTCGACTTTACCCAATAACTGGTTAAGTTCTCGTCTTTTAAGCAGTAATTTACGATAACGGACAGGATCGCAAACAACGTGAGAAGATGCGTTGATGAGAGGGTGAATGGTCGAGTTTAATAGCCATGCTTCGTTATTTTTTAAAAAAATATAACTGTCGGCAATATTAGCTTTACCAGCGCGAAGTGATTTTACTTCCCACCCTTGCAGTGCAACGCCTGCTTCAAAGCGTTCTTCTAAGTGATATTCATGGCTTGCCCGTTTATTTCGCGCAATAGTATTAGAATTATTTTTGGGTTTTGATTTATTTTTAGCCATAATAAGCGTCTGTGCCTTTTTATATAATAGGTAATACCAATGACATTGCGTTTGTTTTTTGAGATCCAGCCTGAAAATGCGTTGCTGGTGCGCTGAAAGTCTTGTTAAGTGCTTCGCCATTAAAGTCTTTAGTTTAAGTTATGGGTATAATCACTCGAAAGACAGTAACTTGTTTGTCGCATTAACTTATTTTTGCGTATTGGCCTGTCATTGTTTAATTAGCTTAGATCTGCTTGCTATTTTAGCTTATTTTAAGCGTGAAGGGTGTTCATTTTATGCATTTTTTGCATTGAGATAAGTAATTTATCGTTTAATTCGAAAATAAATGCGAAGATCCGTAATGCTTGTATAAATTTACCGTTTTATTTTTTCATCACCTGTCCAATAGTGTAAACTGCATTTTTATATTGTTATATAAGACCAATTAAATGCCTGAAGTCTCTCGCAGTGCCTTACTCATGTATAGTGCCGATGAAATGTTTCAATTAGTGAATGATATTGATGCTTATCCTGAGTTTTTAGCTGGATGTGCTGGTGCGCAAATTATTTCCAAACAGGGAAATATACTTTATGCATCGATTGATGTTGCAAAAGCTGGGATCCATAAAACCTTTACCACTGAAAATACCTTGATCAATGGTGAGCGTATTTCCATGAAATTAGTTGATGGACCTTTTAAGCATTTGTCTGGAAATTGGCGGTTTCTTAAACTTGATGATAAAGCATGTAAAGTTAATTTTGATTTAAGCTTTGAATTTAGTAGTAAATTAGTTGAATTTACATTTGGGCGTATTTTTAATAATCTTGTTGGCGCGATGGTTAAATCATTTGCAGAGCGTGCCAAGGTGATTTATGGAGAGAGGTAAATGTCAGCAGAGTCAATGATAAGTATTGAAGTCGTGTATGGGTTACCTGAGAAACAAGTATTATTAAAGACATTAGTGCCTGAGGGAACAACGATTAGCGAGGCGATTGTATTATCAGGTATTGTCTCGTATTTTTCACAAATTGACCCCAATACGGCAAAAGTTGGTATTTTTAGTCGAGTTGAAAAATTATCGTCACGCGTGAAGCAAGGTGATAGGGTGGAAATATATCGCCCGTTAATTGCAGATCCAAAAGAAATGCGCAAATTACGTGTGGCTAAATTGCAGAAAAAATAACCATGACATTGTTTTTTAAAATGGGGCCGTACCAGTAAAAATGAAAGCGTATATTAAGCTCACATTTTTATCCCCATTTAAGTGATGCATTGACTACCTGACGCTAAGCAATTGATAAACTTACTTAGTGTGAGTGGTATATTGGCTTATGCTTGTCATTTTCAATAATTGGCCGCGCAGAATCAACCTTAGCTCTTCTTCCTGAATCACCTTTGTTATTCTCTGCAGCGGCATTTGGTGCTGCTTTCATTGGGTGCATAGTAAGTGGGTGTTTCTCAATTTTTCCATCTTTACTGATGCTTATTAGCTTTTTATCATGGAAACTCAGTACTACTTTGCTCTCGTGAATAGCTTTGCCACCTGGTTTGATATAACGAATGTAATACCATTTGGAAGGATTAAACTCATCAATAAGCATTGGCGAGCCAAGTAAAAATATGACTTGATCTTGGGTCATTCCAAGTTCAAGTTTTTTAATTTTCCCTTCTTCAATGTAATTGCCTTGGGTGACATCAATTTGATAAACAAATTTGTTGTAAAGAAAACTACATCCAGAAAGAGATGTAATAAGAAAAATAGTGACGATAATTTTTTTGATCAACATGATGATGATAAATACTCAAAATAATAAATGGACTAAGAATAATACGGCATTTTAGAAAACTGTCATCAATATTTTTATAGTAATTGCTTTATTTTTTGATATACGCGGTACTATGTGCAAATAAATGCCTTAAATTGCAAGAAAATGTAGTGGATTTGCATCTTTCCTTTCTAAATGATTAAAATTTCCGTAAACTTTAGCGCATATATTTATTTAAAATTGGTTTACTTATTTATTAAATGTCCTTATTTGTTTTAGGAATTAATCATCAAACAGCCTCTGTTGTTTTGCGCGAAAAAGTGGCATTTTGCTCAGCGGCTGTTGTTGATGCACATCAATCATTACTTACACAAAATGGAGTGACGGAAGCGGTCATTGTTTCTACCTGTAATCGATGTGAAATTTATTGCAATTTAACTTCAAATGATCACGGAGAGGTTATTCGCTGGTTGTCTAAATTTCATCATGTAGATGACATTGAATTATCAAAGAGTTTATATATTTACCAAAATGAGATTGCGATCCAACATTTATTTCGGGTTGCGTGTGGCTTAAACTCATTAGTACTTGGTGAGCCACAAATTTTAGGGCAGATTAAACAAGCTTTCGCTACAGCGAATCAAACAAAAAGTACTGGTAAAGTGCTCAATAAATGGTTCCAACATGCCTTTAGCGTTGCTAAAAAAGTGCGCACAGATACACAAATAGGAGCGAATGCTGTCTCGGTAGCTTTTGCTGCAGTGTGCTTGGCCAAACAAATATTTTCTGATCTATCACGTAGCCGGGTTTTATTAATTGGCGCAGGCGAGACGATTGAACTGGTTGGAAAATATTTAGCTGAGCATAATGCACCTAATATTACGATTGCTAATCGGACGCTCTCGCGGGCTATAAATTTAGTCGAACAGCTCAATGCAAAAGCTATTTCACTGGAGGAAATACCAAATCATTTAGCCGATGCGGATATTATTATTTCTTCAACGGCGAGTCCGCTACCCATTATTGGCAAAGGTATGGTTGAAAGTGCCCTTAAATTGCGGCGCAACCAACCGATGCTATTTATTGATATTGCCGTTCCTCGCGATATTGAAGGGCAAGTATCTGCACTTAATAATATTTACCTTTACACGGTTGATGATTTGCATGGGATCATCGAAGAAAATAAACAAGCACGTCAAGAAGCAGCGTTTGAAGCTGAAAAAATAATAGAAAGCTCTGTTGTCGATTTTGTGCAATGGAGGGAGTCGCTCAAAGCGGTTGAAAGTATTAAAATTTATCGAAACACATGTGAAGAAATCAGAGATGAAGAATTACTCCGCGCATTGAATGCATTAAATCTAGGTGGTTGTCCAGAAAAAATACTTTCAGACTTAGCATTTAAATTAACCAATAAATTAATTCATCACCCAAGCAAGGCGTTATCACAATTGGGTAAAACTGGTGATGATCATAAATTACAAAGCTTACGCTGTGCGTTGGGGCTGAAAAATTAGCAAAATAGGAAATATATGCAAGCAACAATAGTCGCTAAATTAGAAGGACTTGTAGAGCGTTATGAAGAAATACAAGCACTGCTTGGCAGTCGGGATACTATGAATAATCAAGATAAATATCGCGCATTGACTAAAGAGTATGCTCAGTTAGAAGTGGTTGTTTTATGCTTTAAAGCTTATCAAGGTGCTATTGATGATTTTGCAGCTGCACAGATGATGCTTGAAGATGACGATCAAGAAATGCGCGACATGGCGCGTGAGGAAAGTGCCAATGCAAAAGAGTTGGTTGCAAAACTTACCTATGAGTTGCAAATTTTATTGCTACCCAAGGATCCCAATGATGATCTAAATTGTTACATTGAAATTCGTGCGGGTGCTGGTGGTGATGAAGCCGCTATTTTTGCTGGTAACTTATTTAGAATGTACAGTAAATTTATAGATGCTAAAAAATGGCGTTTAGAAATAATCACCAGCAATATCAGTGAAAAGGGTGGCTATAAAGAAATTATTGCCAAAATTGAAGGTCATGGCGCTTATGGTTTAATGAAGTTTGAATCAGGGGGACATCGTGTTCAACGTGTACCTGAAACTGAGTCTCAAGGACGTATTCACACGTCTGCATGTACTGTGGTGGTCATGGCGGAAATTCCAGAAGCTGATGCGATTAGTATTAACACGGCTGATTTAAAAATTGATACTTTTCGCGCATCTGGTGCTGGTGGTCAGCATGTTAATAAAACTGACTCAGCAATACGTATTACCCATCTGCCAACCGGGACGGTTGTTGAGTGCCAAGAGCAGCGTTCTCAGCACAAAAACCGAGCCCAAGCGATGTCTGTTTTACAGGCGCGGCTGCAAAAAGTGGAAGATGAAAAAAATCAAGCCGAGCAACAAGATATCAGGCGAAGCCTTGTTGCAAGTGGCGATCGAAGTGAACGCATTCGCACTTATAACTATCCGCAAGGACGCGTCAGTGATCACCGTATCAACTTAACGCTTTATCGTTTAAATGAAATTTTAGAAGGCGAATTAGATGCCTTACTTGATCCTATTTTACTCGAAGATCAAGCAGATAAATTAACTCAATTATCAACAAGTGACTTCTAATTTTGCGTATTGATGAGGCATTATCAACAGCGTTGGTTGCATTACCTAACAGTGATAGCGCATTGCTTGATGTACAGGTGTTGCTGGCTTTTGTCTTAGAAAAAGAAACTATTTATTTAATGACATGGCCTGAGCGAGAATTAACAATAGAGCAACACGCTTCATTTGAAAAATTAATTGCTAAGCGTTGTCAAGGTATGCCAGTTGCTTATTTAACTGGGACGAGGGAGTTCTGGAGTTTGCCTTTTAAAGTCAATAGTTCAACATTGATCCCTCGAGCAGATACTGAAATACTCGTTGAACAAGCATTGCAATGCAGTATGAGTACTGCGAATATTTTAGATCTCGGAACAGGTACTGGCGCGGTTATTTTATCAGTTGCTCATGAGTTACCCAATTCGCGTTGTATCGGGATTGATGTTAATACGGATGCCGTGTCACTTGCATTAGAAAATGCTGCAAATTTAAATATTGGTAATGTTTGTTTTTATCAAAGTGATTGGTTTGAAAAAATAACCGGTAAATTTAATACGATTGTGAGTAATCCGCCTTATATTGATAAAAAAGATCCCCACTTAGATTGTAATGATATGCGCTTTGAGCCATTATCTGCACTTGTTGCGCAGAATAAAGGATTATCGGATATTGATATTATTATCCAGGAAGCTAAAAATTATTTGCAAGGATCTGGCTATTTATTAATTGAACATGGTTTTGAGCAAGGGCAAGTTGTGCAACAACTTTTTAAACAAAATGGCTATCACGCCATTAAGACAGTTAAAGATTATGGGAACAACGACAGAGTGACCATTGGAGTATTCAAAAATGATTGAAATAGTAAAACATACGCATATGTTGGTTGTTGGTATTGCGATTTTTTTATTTGTACTGTGTTTTATACGCCTTAAAATGAGTTTGCACGGTGGCATCACGCCTTTATTGCAAAAATTATTAACGATAGCAAATATTGTTATGGTACTTTTAGGATTTACTTTAATGGGTTTATTACAAATAAATCCTTTTGAGCGACAAAATTATTGGTTGCTTGAAAAAATAGTTGCTGTTGGTTTTTATATTGGTATGATTAAGGTAGCACTTAACATAAAAACGACAAAAAAATTGCAATATTTAACATTTTTAGGTGCATTTGGCTGGCTCGCTTATATTGGTAAGCTTGCTGTTAGTCATCAGGCTATTTTATTGGTTGGTTTAAAATGAAACTTGAAAAAATTAAAACGCGTGTACAGGATGTACAAAAAGGTGAACAAGTTAGTTTGCGGAGTATACCTAGTGGGTATGATTTTGAGACTCATTCCTTGTTTGAAGCAGCATTATTACTTGAATCGGAGTTAACGAAAAAAAGTCCTCATGAGGCAGCTTCGAAGTTACTTCTACAACAAGTGATATTAAAATCTACGCTGGTCCGATTTAAAGACGCAAATTTAGGTAAATTAACGGCTTTGCTTGATCATGTGTATCAATCAGAAAGTTACAAAGGTGATTGGGAAACGTTTTATAAAATAGCCAATTGTTTTATTTCAAAGGTGCTTATGCGCCGCAAAGGCGTTTCTATTACGCTCGGTATCATATTGATTAAATTCCTAGAGGCTAATGGATTTGAAGCGTATGGGGTTTGTTTTTCTAGAGATCTTATTATTAAAGTATATTGTGAAAATGAATTCATCTATATCGATCCATTTTCAGGTGAGATTCAAAATTGGGATCAACTCGAAGCGAAAATGCGTGGCTATTTAGGTAATCATGTTAAATTAAATATTGATATGCTGAATGTTGATTCGCATGAAATGGTTATAAAAAATTTAATCAGTGTGATGAAAGTTGCATATTTGCAAGCTAGGCAATTTGAGCTTGCACTAATTTGCTGTGATATTTTATTAAGAATTGATCCTGATAATGCGTTTGAGCGAAGAGAGCGCGGTTGTTTATTTCAGGAGCTAAACTGTGTGGCCTTAGCCGTTAAAGACTTTCAAATTTTTATCGACAGGTACCCGAATGATCCAACCGTGAGTATATTAGAAAAACAAATTAAAAAGATGCGCTTTAATCAGCCAGTTATTCATTAAGCGCATTATTGTAACCTAGGGTTTGTTTTCCCGCGTTTGCTTGCAAAACATCTTAATAGATGATTGGTAAACGGGTAAGTTTAAAAATCTATTGGCTGGCATTGATATTATTAACGAGTACGATTAAATGAGTCAGAAGAGAATTAAAGTTGGCAATATTGATGTTGCAAATGATTTACCATTCGTACTATTTGGTGGTATGAACGTACTAGAAACACGCGATTTGGCTATGAAAATGGCCGAACATTATGTCAAAATCACCACAAAATTAAATATTCCTTATGTATTCAAAGCCTCATTTGATAAAGCAAATCGCTCATCTGTGAACAGTTTTCGTGGCCCAGGACTCGAAGAAGGCTTGCGTATTTTAGAAGAAATTAAAAACACTTTTAAAGTGCCAATTATCACTGATGTTCATGAGCCATCTCAATGCAAGCCTGTTGCCGAAGTTGCTGATGTAATTCAGCTCCCAGCATTTTTAAGCAGGCAGACCGATCTTGTGCAAGCAATGGCCGCGACCAACGCTGTAATCAATGTTAAAAAAGCGCAATTTTTAGCACCACACGAAATGGCGCATATCATTGGCAAATTTAAAGAATCAGGGAATGACAAAATCATCCTTTGTGAGCGTGGCACTTGCTTTGGTTATAATAACTTAGTGGTTGATATGCTTGCATTTAGCACGTTAAAAAATATGTGCTATCCGGTCATGTTTGATGTAACGCATGCATTGCAAAAACCAGGTGGAAATGTTGATAGTGCTGATGGACGGCGTAGCCAGGTTGTGCAACTTGCTTTAGCGGGAATGTCACAAGGCATTGCAGGGCTTTTTTTAGAGTCGCATCCCGACCCAAGTAATGCTAAATGTGATGGCCCTTGCGCACTTGCATTAGATAAACTAGAAGGATTTTTGACGCAAATGAAGCAAATGGATGATTTAGTAAAAAGCTTTGCTGTCATTGATACACAATAACATGGTTCTCAATACTAGAGTGCAACTATTGCTTGTGCTTGCCGCGTTGTTCGGTGCAACAGGGGTCGCATTAGGCGCTTATGGAAGTCATGGTTTAAGCCGATGGGCAAGCCCAACTCAAATAGGTTATTTTCAACTTGCTGTCACTTATCAATTGCTGCACAGCATTGCCTTATTAGCCATTTCAATATTATCCATTTGGATAACAAATCGTTATTTATTAGCGAGTCAAATTTGTATGAGCCTCGGCATACTTTTTTTTAGTGGTAGTTTATATTTATATGTGCTGAGTGGACACAAAATACTCGGTGTAATCACCCCAGTAGGCGGGTTGCTTTTGATCATTGCGTGGCTACTTATTGTCCCTGCGGTGTTGAAAATAAGAAAACAATAAGAAAACATTGCATTGACCAAGCATAACAACGCACTTTGAAGTTGCATGGGGTTGTCATTTTTAAGGGTTTAGTCTGGTAATTGTCCAGCTATCATTTTGTAGCTGATAAATAAAACGATCATGAAGTCGATTAGCTTTACCTTGCCAAAATTCAATGCGCTCAGGGATAACGCGATAGCCTCCCCAAAATTCAGGAAGCGGAATGACTTTATTTTTAAATTTATCTTCAAAATGAGTAAAACGGGTTTTGAGTAATGATTTGCTTTCAAGTGGGTGGCTTTGATAAGAAGCCCAGGCACCTATTTGGCTGCCTCTGTCTCGGCTGTGGAAATAATCTTCAGAATCTTTTTGTGAAATTCGTTCGATTCGACCTTCTATTCTGACTTGTCGTTGTAAGATGTTCCAGTGAAATAATAATGCAGCAAATGGATTAGCTTTAAGTTCAGTTGCTTTTCTGCTGCCATAATTAGTAAAAAAAACAAAGCCGTTAGGATCAACTTTTTTAAGTAAAACAATACGCGAAGAAGGTTGTCCTTGGGGAGTGCAAGTTGATAGTGACATGGATTCAGGCAATATGATGCCGCTATCTTGAGCATCAATCAACCACTGTTTAAAAAATGAAAGAGGATCGTCAGACGTTACTAATTCTTTGTTTTCAATGAGTAAGCCTTGTCCGAGCGTTAATGCGCATTTAATTTTACTAATAATTGACATGTCTCATTCTTCTTACGCTAAATTTGCTGATCTTTATTGTATAATCAACAACTATTTACCTCAAGAGAATAAAATGCTAAAGCACCAATATCAAGATATGATTACAATTTTCAACAACACTTTTTGTGCAAGCTTTAATACGCAGCTAGTTCTTGGCTCAGATGAGCCTGTTTATTTACCAGCGAACTCAGAAAGTTCATATCATCGTATCCTATTTGCCAATGGTTTTTATCGCAGCGCGTTGCATGAAATTGCGCACTGGTTGGTGGCAGGGGAAAAACGGCGTTTAATTGAAGATTATGGTTATTGGTATGCTCCTGATGGCCGAAATGCCGCGCAGCAGGCTGAATTTGAAAAAGTGGAGATTGTGCCACAAGCAATAGAATGGGCATTATCGAGTAGTTGTGGGATTTCTTTTGAGGTAAGTGTCGATAACTTGAGCGAGATCTCCATTGATCAGGCCGCCTTTAAAGGTAAAGTACGTAAACAGGTGAATCAATATTTACAGCAAGGTTTTTCAAGTCGCACAAATCAATTACTTAATGCTTGCCATGTGTTTTATCAAACACCGCGATTAACGGAGGATAGTTTTAAAAATCAGCCTGCTTAAATTTACTAACTCATGTGACCAATCTAACATTTCATTTTTATGTCACTGGGGTATAATTAGCATTTAATTTAAAAAAGGAAATAAAATTGAAAAAAATATTAATTGTTTGTTTAGGTAATATTTGTCGCTCACCGACAGCTGAAGCTGTCATGCGAGCCAAGGCACAACTGCTTGATATTGCTGTTGAGGTCGATTCCGCTGGTACGATTGATTATCACCAAGGAAAATCGCCAGATAGTCGCTGCATAGTGGCTGGTAACAAACGTGGTTACAGTTTTGAAGGGATCACCTCGCGTCTGATTAAGAGTGCTGATTTTGATTATTTTGATATGATTTTAGCGTCTGATGATGCCAATGTTCGGGATTTAAAGGCAATTTGCCCATCACATTTACAATATAAAATAAGCTTGTTTTTAGATGCGGCAAATACAACAAAAAATACTCATGTCAATCAAATTCCAGATCCATATTATGGCGGTGATGATGGCTTTGAAGAGGTGTTAGATCTTTTAGAATCAGCATCAATAAAGCTACTTAATACAGTTAAAGAGTCTAAAAATAATGACTAAAATATTTCATCATAAAGTGCAAATTTATTATGAAGATACAGATCATTCTGGCGTGGTATATCATGCTAATTTTTTAAAATACTTTGAACGCGCCAGGGAACATGTTTTAGGTGCTGGTAAGATTGATATGCTTTGGAAAGAAAAAGGATGTGGTTTTGCTGTCTATCAGGCCAATATGATATTTCATGAAGGAGTTGAATTCGCGGATATTTGTGACGTTAGAACGACGTTTAAATTAGAAGGTAAATTTAAAACGCTCTGGCGACATGAAGTGTGGCGACCTAATGCTGTTAAACCTGCTGTGATTGGTGATATGGTAATGGTTTATTTAGATAAAAAAAAGCGCCTGCACAAAATCCCCAGTGATATCAGCTCAATGGCATTACAGCTTTAATAATCACAACAATTATTTCAATTGTATAGTACGCGTCTGTGCACAATTTAGCTTGTTGGCTTTGCATCTTGACGGAATTTTAGTATAGACTTTGTCTGCGAAGACAAACTTGTATTTTTTGTTAAATAAAACAGAGGTATAGTATGCTTTTAAAATTAAAAGAAAAACGTGAATTTGCGCGAATGGGGATTAATATCCCGATTGGTATCACGCATAATGGGCAAGATATGAAAGGCGAATGTATTGATATAAGCGGTACTGGTATGCAAATTAAGATTGAAGAAAAATTTCTTAGTGTTGGTGATGAAGTATTTATACAACTTAACACAGGACATAAACTGTTTAGTCCCTTAGAAGTGACAGCACAAGTTGTCAGAATTTCAAAGGTTAATAATGGTTTTGTTGGCGCAGTGACTTTTCCAGTAATGAATTAATATCATTTAATGGCTAAGATTTAGAGAGTGGTGAGGTGAACAGCGTCGCTGGAGAAGCTCGAAGCGCTTACCAGTCATCAAAATTTCTGGCACCATAGATTTAATTTTTTAAGCCGCCATTTGATAGCAAACTTAACGTCATGAGCCTGCGACAATGACTTGGCTTGTGACATGGTGACGCAATACAGTTAACCTGCGTTAGATTTGCAAGTAACATCGCTAGCGACCTAGGAATATACTCAGACGCTAATTTAGCGTCTGTTTTCTTACCATGAATATGTGTTATGAACGCTTATTTAGCACCATTAATAATACCAACAAACTCTTCTACGATAAGTGCTGCCCCGCCAACTAAGCCACCATCGATGTCTTCTTGTTTAAATAGCGAGTTAGCGCTTGCAGCTTTTACACTGCCACCGTAGAGTATTTGTACTTTTTCGGCAACCGCTTGATCTTGTTTGCTTAACCAGTTACGGATATGAGCATGAACCTCTTGTGCTTGTTCTGATGTTGCAACTTTTCCTGTACCGATAGCCCAAACTGGTTCGTAAGCTATAACACAGTTATCGAGTGCTTTAATGCCTGCTCGAGAAACAACAGCTTCAAGTTGAGCGTCAATGACGTTAGTTGTTTCGTTTTTATCACGTTGTTCTAATGTTTCACCAATGCAAAGTACAGGGACTAAACCATGCTTTTGCATAGCAATAAATTTAGCGGCAACAACCGCATCGGTTTCGTTGTGGTATTGACGTCGTTCAGAATGGCCAACTAGGCTGTATTTTGCACCAAATTCTTTGACCATCACTGGTGATGTTTCACCTGTGTATGCACCTGATACGTTTGTGCTTATGTCTTGTGCTCCCCATTCAATGCAGGTATTATCAACAAGCCTTGCAACCTGATCAATGAAGATTGTCGGAGGAAAAACGGCTACTTCAACATTTTGAGCTGCTTGTGCGGTGGCTTTTAAGCCGTTAATTAGCGCGAGCACAGACTCTTTTGTACCATTTAATTTCCAGTTACCCATTACAAGAGGTGTTCTCATGGTTTTCTCCCTTTATAGATAGTTCAGTTATTGCGTATTAAAATTATTGTACATATTTTTGGATCAAGCGATTATAACCACAAGTTACTTGCAGATGCAAAATCAACAACACAAATTGTGGAAACTTTGCATTTTAACTTCATGCTCACGATCCTTAATTTCTATTGTCCACTATAACATATAACAGTGGAAAGATGCTCTGCACAGGCAAATGCTTATACAAAACGCTTTAATCATATCATGGACTAAGATATGATAGCTTAAGGCTATATATCTACCGAGATATTGAATAACGCTCGTAAGCGCGAGTAAATGGTGATGGACTTTAAACAGAGAAAGATCTTCCATGTGCACTCATGGCGATCGGAATCCAATATAAGGGTAGCCAACGTTGCATTTTGAAGTTACATTAATGTAATAATTTAAACCAGTACAGGGGAAATTCTTATTCTTACCTGATGAACGCATTAAAAATGAAGATGTACTATGAGTCTAATGATAATCAGTGGGAAAATGAAAAATGCAGTTACCTAAAACAGTGAAAACAGTTGAAGAAGAACAAGCAGAAAACTATGAGCAGCCAAAATTTGTTTACGATCCTCTTTTTGGTAAGGCTAATTTTAATGAGCCTGGTTTTCTAGGCGTCATGCCAACACAAAGTCTTGACTTTGCCGATTTGTCTAATTCAGACCTTTACGATAAGCCTGTCACATGTGTTATATTTAGCAACTTTCCAACCGATGAAGTTCAATTTTCTGAAGCCTACAAAATTCGCTTAAGATTGGCGGTGAGGCTTGTCAGTGTAATGATCCAGCGAGCTGTAAAGTTCATGAAGCCACCACCTGAGAACTCAAACATCACCAGTCAGGAGCATGCAGCTGTGGTTAACGAGGAAGATGTAACGTTTGAGTTTCAACTACTGAGATGGTTCGGATCAGATTCGCGTACAACCGCAACGCGTGTCAGAGAGGGAATACTTAAAATGCATAAGGTATTGACTGATCCTTTAGAAATCATATCATTTGTTAATGATATCGGCACGCAAAAGAGTACTGTTCATTGGGTACCTAGATACGAAAAGGTTGCCATCAATGACGATGACGGATTTATAGTTAAAGTCCGCAGAGCCAATATTGGCTATGTGATATATATTGATGATGAGTCGAATCTTCATACACTTAACATGGATGTGATGGTGCTCTATATTTTTCACGAACTTTGTCGTGAGATCTTAGATCTTCCTTATAAAGAATGGGATGATCGTGGATACTTGCCATGTTATATGAAGAGCATAATTATTTATGCTGGTGAAGAGCCTGATGCGGCATTGTTGTTACCTGCCTGCTGGACACACTTTGTCGATGCTCTTCGATTTTATAAAAAGGGTAATAGGCGAAGTGACGTAGAACAGCCAAATGAGATTTTGAATCGTCACATTAGTTTGGAAAACAAGTTTGCTGAGGTTTGCAAGTTAAGTGATGATTCCGATTTGTACCCGTTGTAGGAAAAGAAAAATGCCTAGTTAAAAAGATGATTATTGGTATATGTTGTGGTTCATAAATTTAGCTAGGCGCGGATTAACATGGGTGTATACCCATGTGACGATCAAAATGCAACGTCGGCATGGACTCGCTAATCAGAGTAATGAGCAACGTGAGGTAATGGTTATTATCGCATCGCATCGAATGGCAAGCTTTGGCAGCTTCTTTTCATATAAAAACCGAGTCTGGCCCCGAAGGGCGCTACTCCTTGACCCGTTTGCATTGTTATAAAATATCCCACGTAATAACTTCCCTTCAATTTTAGGCATCAAATATCGGCACAATTTGCGGAGCTAATATTGCATTTCGTGGTAGCATTGTTGTATACCCCGCTTCAATTGTACATCAAGATATGATTGGTTAAGCCAATACACTACCGTGATATTGAATAACGCACGAGCGCGCAAGCAAATGAAATGGACGTCAAAAAGAGAAAGATCTACTATGTAAATTGGTGTTGTTACATCAATGCAATAATTTAAACCAGTACAGGAGGAATTCTTATTCTTATTCTTAATTCTTGCCGATTAACGCATTAAAAATGGAGATGTATTATGAGTCTAATGATAATCAGTGGGAAAATGGAAAATGGAAAATGGAAAATGCAGTTACTTAAAACAGTGAAAACAGTTGAAGAAGAACAAGCAGAACACTATGAGCTGCCAGAATTTGTTTACGATCCTCTTTTTGGTAAGGCTCATTTTAATGAGCCTGGTTTTCAATGATTCATGCCAACAGAAAGTCTTGACTTTGCCGATTGGTCTAATTTAGACATTTACGACAAGCCTGTAACATGTGTTATGTTTAGTAACTTTCCAAGCGAGGAAGCTCAATTTTCTGAAGCCGACAAAATTCGCTTAAGATTGGCGGTGAGGCTTGTCAGTGTAATGACTGATCGAGCTCTAAAGTTAACAAGGCCACCACCTAAGCCCTCATTCATCCCTAGTCAGGAGCATGTAGATGTGGTTAACGAGGATCATGTGACGTTTAAGTTTCAACTAATTAGATGGTTCGGATCAGATTCGCGTGCAACCGCAACGCGCGTCAGAGAGGGAATACTTACAATGCATACGGTATTGACTGATCCTCTAGAAATCATATCATTTGTTAATGATATCGGCACGCAAAATAGTCCTGCTCATTGGGTACCTAGATACGAAAACATGGCCACCAATAACTACGACGGATTCATAGTTAAACCCCTCATAGCCCATATTGGCCATGTTATACATATTGATGATGAGACGAATCTTCAGAAACTTAGCATGAATGGGATGGTGCGCTATATTTTTTACGAACTTAGTCGTGAAGTCTTAGAGCTTACTCGTTTTGAAAAATGGGATAATTGTGGATACTTGTCATTTTTTAGAAAGATAATAATGACTCATGCTCGTGAAGATCCTGATGTGGCATTGTCGTCACCTGCCAGCTGGACACACTTTGTCGATTCTCTTCGATTTTATAAAAATGGTACCGTGCGGCTTGACATACGGCATCCAAATAAGGTTTTGAATCGTCAAATTAGTTTGGAAAACAAGTTTGCTGAGGTTTGCAAGTTAAGTGATGATTCCGATTTGTACCCGTTGTAGGAAAAGAAAAATGCCTAGTTAAAAAGCTGATTATTGGTATATGTTGTGGTTCATAAATTTAGCTAGGCGAGGATTAACATGGGTATATACCCGTTATCTTTGATAATGCTTTGCAATTAGAAAAAACTTGAGTGTTAATTTAAAAAGATCACAATAACAAAATGCAAATATCACTGACTTATCAAGAAAAACAGCTTTAAAATCTCACCATAAAAAATGTAGCGATAAGCGTGAGTGCGACCTAATTAAAGCAATTTTACTGTTCGATGAAGGTTGGTCGTTAGCAATGATCTCTCAAGCTTTACGAAAGCATCAAACAACTATCATTCGCCATCTAAATGACGACAGATATCATCAGAAAGTAACCTCAGAAAATGGAGGTTCAGTTAGCCATCTCAGTGAAGTACAAACAAAACTGGTTATTGTTCATTTAAGAGAAGTAACTTACTTTAAAATGAGTGATATTCGAGAGTATATAATAAGTGCTTTGACGTGAAATATTCGCTCCCTGGTTTGCACAAATGGCTTCATCTCAACGGATTTAGTTACAAGCAGCCTAAAGGCGTTCCGCATAAATATGATCAGGAAAAACAAGATACTTTTATTAAAGAGTATAACGAGCTAAAAGCAGCTGTAACAAGTGATGAGCCTATCTTATTTATGGATGCCACGCATCCTACTTGGGCAACCAAAGTAAGTTGTGGTTGGATTCGAACTGGTGTTGATAAGCCGATAAAAATAACAGGCAGTCGTACCAGATTGAACATTGTTGGCGCTATCAGACTGGGTCATATAGAAGATGCAATAACGAAACAGTATGCGACTGTAAATGGCGAGTCTATTATTGATTTTTTTGGGCTAATAAAAGAGAAGTATAAAGCAAATAATACCATCAATTTAATACTTGATGGCGCTGGATATCACCTGCGTGAAATAGTTAAAAGTAAAGCGAAATAGTTTGGTATTCAATTACATTATTTACCATCTTACAGCCCCAATTTAAACCCCATTGATCGACTGTGTAAGCTAATGAGCGAATATGCCAGCAATAATAAATATTTTTCAACATCCACCGATTTTAGACAGAGTATTAATCACTTTTTTGATAAAACGCTCCCAACAATTGGTAATGCTTTAGCTAGTACGATTAATAACAACTTTCAAACCTTCTATTTTGATATTGATCGTAGCATGGTATATACAACGCTTCAATTGTATATTAATATATGATTGGTTAGGTCAATACACTACCGTGATATTGAATAACGCACGAGCGTGCAAGCAAATGAAATGGATGTCAAAAAGAGAAATATCGACTATGTAAATTGGCGTTGTTACATCAATGCAATAATTTAAACCATTACATGGAAAATTCTTATTCTTATTAATGAGCGCATTAAAAATTGAGAGGAACTATGAGTCTAATAATAATCAGAAGAGAGATGTAAAATGCTGGTACTTAAAACATGCAAAACAGTTGAAGAAGAACAAGCAGAAAACTATGAGCAGCCAAAATTTGTTTACAATCCTTTTTTGGGTATGACTAATGCTGCGCAACCTAATTTTCGAGGTGATCCGCGAAGCGATAAGCTAAATGACAATTGTTTTCCCTTGGATGAGTTGTCTAATTTAAACTATTACGGCAAGGCTGTAACATGTGTTATGTTTAGTAACTTTCCAAGAGAGGAAGCTCAATTTTCTGAAGCCGACAAAATTCGCTTAAAATTGGCGGTGAAGCTTGTTAGTGTAATGATCCAGCGAGTTGTACGGATCATGAGGCCACCACTTGAGTACCTCCACAGCCCCAGTGTGGAGCAAGTAGCTTGGGATCCCAAAGATCATGAGATGTTTAATGTTAGCCTAATGAAATGGTTCGGATCTGATTCGCGTGCAACTGCAACGCGCGTCAGAGAGGGAATACTTACAATGCATAAGGTATTGACTGATCCTTCAGAAATCATATCATTTGTTAATAATATCGACATGACAACTAATACTGATCGTTGGATACCTAGATACGACAAGTTTGCCACCAATAACCATGACGGATTTATAGTTAAACCACGCATAGACCCTGGCCATGTTATACATATTACGTGTTTGGCGAATTTGCATAGACTTGGCATGGATGGGATAGTGCGCTATATTTTTCATGAACTTTGTCGTGATGTATTAACTCTTCCTCATCACGGATGGGATGATATGGGATACTTGATAAATTATAGAGAGAGCATGATGGACTATGCTCGTGAAAAAGACATTATAGCATTGTTGGTACCTTCCAGCTGGACACACTTTGTCGATTCTTTTCAATATTATGGAAATGGTAAAGAGCGAGGTGGCGTAGCACAGCCAAATAAGATTTTGAAAAGTCACATTAGTTTGGAAAGCAAGTTTGCTGAGATTTGCAAGTTAAGTGATGACTCCGATTTGTACCCGTTGTAGGAAAAGAAAAATGCCTAGTTAAAAAGCTGATTATTGGTATATGTTATGGTTCATAAATTTAGCTAGGCGAGGATTAACATGGGTATATACCCATGTGACGATCAAAATGCAACGGTGGCCGCGCTCTCGAGAATCAGAGTAAGGAGCAGCATGAGGTAATGGTTATTCTCGCATCGAATGGCAAGCTTTGGCTGCTTCATTTCATATAAAAACCGAGTCAGGCCCCGAAGGGCGCTACTCATTGACCAATTTTCATTGTTATAAAATATCCCACGATAATAACTTCCCTTCAATTTTATACCTCGCATATCGGTACAATTTGCCTTGCGGATATAGCATTTTGGGGTAGCATGGGCATATACATCGCTTCAATTGTACATTAAAATATGGTTGGTTAAGCCAATACACTACCGTGATATTGAATAACGCAGGAGCGTGCAAGCAAATGAAATGGGCGTCAAAAAGAGAAAGATCTACTATGTAAATTGGTGTTGTTACGTCAATGCAATAATTTAAAGCATTACATGGAAATCCTTATTCTTATGGATGGACCCATTAACAATGGAGAGGGACTATGAGTCTAATGATAATCAGTAGAGAGATGGAAAATGAAGTTACTTAAAACATACAAAACAGTTGAAGAAGAACAAGCAGAAAACTATGAGCAGCCAGAATTTGTTTACGATCCTGATTTGGGTATGGCTAATTTTGAGCAACCTGGTTTTATAGGTGGTACGCCAAGCTACACGCAAAAGAACAACTGTTTTGCCTTGGACGAGTTCTCTAATTTAGACCTTTACGGCAAGCCTGTAACATGTGTTATGTTTAGTAACTTTTCAAGTGAGGAAGAGCAATTTTCTGAAGCCGACAAAGTTCGCTTAAGATTGGCGGTGAGGCTTGTCAGTGTAATGACTGATCGAGCTCTAAAGTTAACAAGGCCACCACCTGAGTACATCCACAGCCCCAGTGTGGAGCAAGTAGCTTGGGACCCTAATGATCATGAGATGTTTAATGTTAGCCTAAAGAAATGGTTTGGATCTACTTCGCGTACAACCGCAACGCGCGTCAGAGAGGGAATACTTACAATGCATAAGGTATTGACTGATCCTTTAGAAATCATATCATTTGTTAATAATGTCGGCATGAAAAGTAGTCTGGAGCGTTGGATACCTAGATACGAAAACTTTCCCACCCATAACTATGAAGGATTTATAGTTAAACCACGCATAGACCCTGGCCATGTTATACATGCGACGAAGGATGCGAATTTTTCTAGAATTGGCATGGATGGGATGGTGCGCTATATTTTTCACGAACTTTGTCGTGATGTATTAAATCTTCCTCATCACGGATGGGATGATCGTGGATACTTGATAAATTTTAGAGAGAGCATGATGGACTCTGTTCGTGAAAAAGACAATATGACATTGTTGGTACCTTCCAGCTGGACACACTTTGTCGATTCTTTTCGATATTATGAAAATGGTAAAGAGCGACGTGGCGTAGCACAGCCAAATAAGATTTTGAAAAGTCAGATTAGTTTGGAAAGCAAGTTTGCTGAGATTTGCAAGTTAAGTGATGACTCCGATTTGTACCCGTTGTAGGAAAAGAAAAATGCCTAGTTAAAAAGCTGATTATTGGTATATGTTGTGGTTCATAAATTTAGCTAGGTGAGGATTAATATGGGTATATACCCATGTGACGATCAAAATGCAACGGTGGCCGCGCTCTCGAGAATCAGAGTAAGGAGCAGCATGAGGTAATGGTTATTCTCGCATCGAATGGCAAGCTTTGGCTGCTTCATTTCATATAAAACCGAGTCAGGCCCCGAAGGGCGCTACTCATTGACCAATTTTCATTGTTATAAAATATCCCACGATAATAACTTCCCTTCAATTTTATACCTCGCATATCGGTACAATTTGCCTTGCCGATATAGCATTTTGGGGTAGCATGGGTATATACATCGCTTCAATTGTACATTAAGATATGGTTGGTTAAGCCAATACACTACCGTGATATTGAATAACGCAGGAGCGTGCAAGCAAATGAAATGGGCGCCAAAAAGAGAAAGATCTACTATGTAAATTGGTGTTGTTACGTCAATGCAATAATTTAAAGCATTACATGGAAATCATTATTCTTACGGATGGACCCATTAAAAATGGAGAGGGACTATGAGCCTAATGATAATCAGTAGAGAGATGGAAAATGAAGTTACTTAAAACATACAAAACAGTTGAAGAAGAACAAGCAGAAAACTATGAGCAGCCAGAATTTGTTTACGATCCTGATTTGGGTAGGCCTAAGTTTGAGCAACCTGGTTTTATAGGTGGTACGCCAAGCTCCACGCAAAAGAACAACTGTTTTGCCTTGGACGAGTTCTCTAATTTAGACCTTTACGGCAAGCCTGTAACATGTGTTATGTTTAGTAACTTTTCAAGTGAGGAAGAGCAATTTTCTGAAGCCGACAAAATTCGCTTAAAATTGGCGGTGAAGCTTGTTAGTGTAATGGTCGAGCGAGTTGTACGGATCATGAGGCCACCACCTGAGTACATCCACAGCCCCAGTGTGGAGCAAGTAGCTTGGGACCCTAAGGATTATGAGATGTTTAATGTTAGGCTAATGAAATGGTTTGGATCTACTTCGCGTACAACCGCAACGCGCGTCAGAGAGGGAATACTTACAATGCATAAGGTATTGACTGATCCTTTAGAAATCATATCATTTGTTAATAATGTCGGCATGAAAAGTAGTCTGGAGCGTTGGATACCTAGATACGAAAACTTTCCCACCCATAACTATGAAGGATTTATAGTTAAACCACGCATAGACCCTGGCCATGTTATACATGCGACGAAGGATGCGAATTTTTCTAGAATTGGCATGGATGGGATGGTGCGCTATATTTTTCACGAACTTAGTCGTGAGTTATTAGATCTTCCTCATCACGGATGGGATGATCGTGGATACTGGTTAACTTTTAGAAATGAGATGATGGACTTTGCTAGTGAAAAAGACAATAAGACATTGTGGATACCGTCCTCTTGGACACACTTTGTCGATTCTTTTCGATATTATGAAAATGGTAATGAGCGCAGTGACGTACAACAGCCAAATGCGGTTTTGCATTATAGAAATAATTTGGAAGACAGATTTGCTAAGGTTTGCAAGTTAAGTGATGATTCCGATTTGTACCCGTTGTAGGAAAAGAAAAATGCCTAGTTAAAAAGCTGATTATTGGTATATGTTGTGGTTCATAAATTTAGCTAGGCGATGATTAACATGGGTACATACCAGCTTCAATTGTACATTAAGATATGGTTGGTTAAGCCAATACACTACCGTGATATTGAATAACGCACGAGCGCGCAAGCAAATGAAATGGACGTCAAAAAGATAAAGATCTACTATGTAAATTGGTGTTGTTACATCAATGCAATAATTTAAACCATTACATGGAAATCCTTATTCTCACTGATGGACGCATTAAAAATGGAGATGGACTATGAGTCTAATGATAATCAGTGGGAAAATGGAAAATGCAGTTATTTAAAACATACAAAACAGTTGAAGAAGAACAAGCAGAAAACTATGAGCGGCCAGAATTTGTTTACGATCCTCTTTTTGGTAAGGCTCATTTTAATGAGCCTGGTTTTCAAGGATTCATGCCAACAGAAAGTCTTGACTTTGACGATTGGTCTAATTTAGACATTTACGACAAGCCTGTAACATGTGTTATGTTTAGTAACTTTCCAACCGATGAAGATCAATTTTCTGAAGCCTACAAAATTCGCTTAAGATTGGCGGTGAGGCTTGTCAGTGTAATGATCGAGCGAGCTGTAAAGTTCATGAAGCCACCACCTGAGAACTCAAACATCACCAGTCAGGAGCATGCAGCTGTGGTTAACGAGGATCATGCGACGTTTAAGTTTCAACTACTGAGATGGTTCGGATCAGATTCGCGTACAACCGCAACGCGCGTCAGAGAGGGAATACTTAAAATGCATAAGGTATTGACTGATCCTTTAGAAATCATATCATTTGTTAATGATCTCTACACGCAAGATAATACTAAACGTTGGGTACCTAGATACCAAAACGTTCCCACCCATAACTATGAAGGATTTATAGTTAAACCCAGGATAGGCCATGTTGGCCATGTTATACATATTGATTGTGAGGCGAATTTTCAAATACTTAGCATGTCTGGGATGGTGCGTTATATTTTTCACGAACTTAGTCGTCAGGTCTTAGAGCTTCGTTATTTTGAATGGGATAGTACCGGACACTTGCCAAATTTTAAAAGGGTAATAATTGATCATGCTCGTAAAGATTGTAATTTGACATTGTCGTTACCTTCCAGCTGGACACACTTTGTCGATTCTTTTCGATTTTATAAAAATGGTAGAGAGCGAGGTGACGTAGCACAGCCAAATGAGATTTTGAAGAGTAAAGATAGTTTGGAAAACAAGTTTGCTGAGGTTTGCCAGTTAAGTGATGATTCCGATTTGTACCCGTTGTAGGAAAATAAAAATGTCTAGTAAAAAGCTGATTATTGGTATATATCCATGTGACGATCAAAATGCAACGTCGGCATGGACAGACGCTCAGAGATAAGGCGCACCCTATGTAATGGGGATCCAGCCTCAAATATTGTGGGTAAGGATGCTTCCTTTGATATAAAAATAGAGCCTGGCACCAACTGGCAAGGCTCCTTGTTTAAGTTTTCATTGTTATAAAATACCTACTATAATAACTTCCCTTCAATTTTAGGCTAGGCATATCGGTA
Organism: uncultured Psychromonas sp.; assembly: GCA_963682165.1. Lineage (GTDB taxonomy): Bacteria > Pseudomonadota > Gammaproteobacteria > Enterobacterales > Psychromonadaceae > Psychromonas. The sequence continues at coordinate 2,193,111 of OY821666.1, forward strand.
CAATTTGCTACCCTGATATTGCATTTTTGGGTAGCATGGGTATATGGTGTGGTTCCTAAATTTAGCTAGGCGAGGATTAACATGGGCTTATATCGAACGCATCAATATATCTTAGTTACCTTGAATAACGTTAAAAAAGAGTAAAAAAATGTTTGTATATTTATACCTATGGACGATTTAATATGCCTTGCTGTTACATCAATTTAAAAATTTAAACTGGTACAGATAAAAATTTATATTGATGAACGTGATTAAAAAGAGTGAGCGTATTATGGGCATGATGATAATTAGTGGATAAATAAAAAATGTATACACCTGAAATATCTAAAACAAAAAAAAATAAAGAAACAGAAGAGCCAGAAGAGCCAGAAGAGCCAGAAGAGCCAGAAGGGCCAGAAGGGCCAGAAGAAACAGCAGACAAAAATGATCCCCAAGAACTTGTTTACGACCATCTTTTCGGTGAAGCTAATTTTAACGAGCCTGGCTATCCAATCGACAAGCCAGAAGGACGAACGCGTGAATTAGAAGATTGGTCTAATTTAGACCTTTACGACAAGCCTGTAACATGTATTATGTTTAGTAACTTTTTAGGCAAGGAACTGCAATTTTCTGAATCCGCCAAAATTCGCTTAAGATTGGCGGTGAAGCTTGTCAGTGTAATGACAGAGCGAATATTACAGTCAATTAAGCCAACCCCAAGGTACTTCAACCAGCTAACGCCGGTGCATGCTCCTAAGATTAACCCTCAACATGTAACGTTTGAATTTCAACTAATGAAATGGTTCGGATCAGATTCAGCTGAAATTGCTAATCGGGTAAGAGCTGGAATACTTAAAATGCACAAGGTATTGACTGATCCCTTAGAAATCATAACATTTGTTAATGATTGCGCCATAAAAAATAACCCTGGTGATGGGGTACATCAACACCCAGGCGCAGATAACGAGGATTTTGGCCGTGGATTTATAAATAGAAACCGCCGAGCAACTCTTGGTCATACGATATATATTAACGATAGCACTACTTTAGAGAAGCTTCAGATGAGTGGAATGATGCGCTATATTTTTCACGAACTTACTCATGGCGTATTAGATCTTCCTACTTTTGATTGCGATAGAGATGGATACATGAAAAGTGCTAGAATAAATTTATTGAGTGTGGCTGAGATATCGTCATAGATGGCATTGAATAAGCCTGGCAACTGGACCCATTTTGTCGATTCTTATAAACTTAATAAGGGTGGTAAGTCGTTGCAAGATGGTATAACCAATGTAAATATGGTTCTGAATCAAAGGGATTATTATGCTAATAAGTCCTTGCATGCTTGCAAAGTAACTGAAGATTCTGATTGGTATCCATTGTAGATTGTAGAAAATGAAAAATGAAAAATGAAAAATGAAAAATGAAAAATGAAAAATGAAAAATGAAAAATGAAAAATGTAAATGTAAAATGTAAAATGTAAAATGAAAAATGGAAAATGGAAAATGTAAACATCTAAAACATCTAAAACATCTAAAACATCTAAAACATCTAAAACATCTAAAACATCTAAAACAGATACAAGAGTTAACCCAGAAAAAGCAGATACGGAAAAAAAATCTAATCACTACAATCTTTTTGGCCAGCCTAGCTTTCATGATCCTGGTACGCCCAAGGGCGAGCGCAGGCCAAAAGGAAAAAAGTATCCCTTAGACGATTTGTCCGAGTTTGCCGTTGCCCGCAAGCCTTTAACATGCGTCATGTTTAGTGATTTTATAAGTCAGATAAATCAATTTTCTGAAATCGAAAAAGTTAAGCTAAGGTCTGCGGTGAATTTTACCAGAGTAATGACCTACCAAGTTTTACAGGTCATTAAGCCAGGACCCAGTCAATTTGACTATAAGAATCCGCCTCAGCATCTTACGAAGATTCTTTCTAAGCTTCACCCGAAACCTAATGAATTTGAAGAGCAACTAATGTTTTGGTTCGGATCAACTTCGCCTGAAATTACTAGCTGCGTAAGAGAAGGCATGCTTAAAATGCATGCGCTATTGACAAATCCTGTAGCGATCATAACATTTGTTAATGATTGCGCCATAAAAAATAACCCTGGTGATGGGGTACATCAACACCCAGGCGCAGATAACGAGGATTTTGCCCTTCCAAAGCCAAACGGAGGAGTACTGGCTGACCATGTTATACATATTAATGAGAACACGACTTTAGCTCGACTTCAGGTGAGGGGTATGGCGCGCTATATTTTTCACGAACTTACTCATGATGTATTAAAACTTCCTAAGTATTCTTTTGATAGGGAAGCACATCTGCTTAGTGCTAGAGACCAGTTGCATTACCAGGCTATGATTACCAACAGTGCAGTGAAAGTTCCTGGTAATTGGACACATTTTGTTTGGGCGCTCTATAGCAATTCTATTAACACGGCTGAGATTGCGATGTGAGAGTACATGTAAAATCCAAAGGATGATCTGCCGGCAAGGGATACGCAAGCAAACATTCGCTGAATTTGATGGTGACGATCTGTACTTGTCGGCTCTTCATTAGAATTTTAATAGAGTTTAAAAGTAGCACTTTATACCTGTGACATTTCAAGATCTAAACCCAGCTTATGGTTAACTAAAAAGCTTTTAGGCTGAAAGTTTACGTCTAACTGGTTAAATTAAAACTATCTCAATGGAATATGGGTGCGGCAACCTAGTAGCGCCTCAACTGGCGCTACTTCTTGGCACAGTTTGCATCGTTATAAAATATCAATCGAGAATAACTTCCCTTCAATTTAAGCCTGTAAATCCGCGGCCAATTTGCTACCCTGATATTGCATTTCGGGGTAGCATGGGTATACACCCAAATAGACGAGCGATTGCTGGCTATCGTATACGTATTAATGATCGGATGACTTTAAATAACCTTAACATGAATGGGATGCTAGAATATATTTTCCACCAATTTACCTATGGGGGGTATTAGGGCGTCCTAATTACCGGTTAGAGAGCACTAGGTACATGAAAGGTGCTGATGTCATCTTATTGTCCATAGCGAAACAATGCCAGCGTAAGCATTTATATTGCCATGCTACTAGATCCATTTTGGCGATTATTAGAAACTTAAGAAAGGTGGCAAGTTGTTGCAAGATGGCGTAACCAATGTAAATAGGGCTCTGAAAAAAAGGGATTATTATGCTAATAAGTCCTTGAATGCTTGCAAAGTAACTGAAGATTATGATTGGTATTCATTGTAGATTGTAGAAAATGAAAAATGAAAAATGTAAATGTAAAATGTAAAATGTAAAATGTAAAATGTAAAATGTAAAATGTAAAATGTAAAATGGAAAATGGAAACATCTAAAACATCTAAAACATCTAAAACATCTAAAACAGATACAAGAGTTAACCCAGAAAAAGCAGATACGGAAAAAAAATCTAATCACTACAATCTTTTTGGCCAGCCTAGCTTTCATGATCCTGGTAGGCCCAAGGGCGAGCGCCGGCCAAAAGGAAAAAATTATCTCTTAGACGATTTGTCTGAGTTTGCCGTTGCCAGCCAGCCTTTAGCATGCGTTGTATTTAGTGGCTTTGTGGGTCAGGAAAATCAATTTTCTGAAGTCGAAAAAGTTAGGCTAAGGTCTGCTGTGCATTTTACCAGCGTAATGACCTACCAAGTTTTACAGGTAATTAAGCCAGGACCCACTCAATTTGACTATAAGAATCCGCCTCCGCATATTAAGAAGCTTCTTTCTAAGATTCATCCTGGACCTAATTATTTTAAAGAACAACTAATGCGCTGGTTCAGGTCAACTTCTCCTGAAATGACTAAGAAAGTAAGAGAAGGAATGCTTAAAATGCATGCGCTATTGACAAATCCTTCAGAGACCATAACATTTGTTAAGGATTGCGCCATAAAAAAGTGGCCTGGTGATGGGTTCTATGAACACCCTGGCGCGGATAACGAGGATTTTGCCATTCCAGAGGCAAACAGAAGAGTAGCCCCTAGTTATGTTATACCTATTAATAAGGATACGGATTTTGCTATACTTCATGAGGAGGGTATGGCTCGCTATATTTTTCACGAACTTTCTTTTGATGTATTAAAGCTTCCTAATTATTATTACAATTGTAGAGTATACAGGCTGGCTATGGCATCCGACTTGCGTTTCTCGCGTTTGAGTAAAGAAATTCCATTGCAGGTTGCTGGTATTTGGACACAATTTGCTTGGGCACTCTATAGCAAGCCTATTAACACGCGTGAGGTTGACATGGCTGAGATTGTCATGGATGCGATTGACATGGATGCGATTGACATGGCTGAGGTTGTGATGTGAGAGTAATGGAAAATCCAAAGGATGATCTGCCTGCAAGGGATACGCAAGCAAACATTCGCTGAATTTGATGGTGACGATCTGTACTTGTCGGCTCTCCATTAGAATTTTAATAGAGTTTAAAAGTAGCACTTTATACCTGTGACATTTCAAGATCTAAACCCAGCTTATGGTTAACTAAAAAGCTTTTAGGCTGAAAGTTTACGTCTAACTGGTTAAATTAAAACTATCTCAATGGAATATGGGTGCGGCAACCTAGTAGATCCCCAACTGGCGCTACTCCTTGGCACAGTTTGCATCGTTATAAAATATCAATCGATAATAACTTCCCTTCAATTTTAGGCTAGGTGTAGTGGCCAATTTGCTACCCTGGTATTGCATTTAGGGGTAGCATGGGTATAGCTGTATTTCTTGTGTTGTTTATTGGGCATTGTTGTTGTGACTTGCTTAACCGCTAAAATAGCCTTTAAACCCAGCTTCTTTCGATATGTTGCAACCGTGTTTTAGCCAAGCATTGACACCATTTTGGAGAAGCTGTTGATGTACCTTTTTAGCAGCGTATATTGGTGTTTTAGCAAATACTTTAGCTATTTCCATCTTAATCTCGTCCTTTTTATTATTCACTTTTGCAGTGTAGTAAAAAGTATTTCGACTCAAATTTAGTAAGTCACACTGCAGCGAAACTGAAAGGCTTTTCAGATTAGGCTCAATTAACTTCTTTTTATCAGATCCTCCCAAACTTTTTAGTTTTTTAGTTTTTTAGCTTTTTAGTTTTTTTCTGGCCATTCCTTCGAGGATGTCATTTTACCGATAATTTTGGGGGCATTTCATTTTTGTCTAAAGCTGCAATAAGCTCCAGCTTATATTCTTTAACAGCTTTAGCCGGCTGCATTGCAATAACAGCGTTCTTCAAGAATATTTTTTCCAATTCTGAAGGTTTTTGGGTGTGATATTATTTTTATTTGCAATTTCAGCTATTGTTTTTTTATTTTCGAATAACTGCAATACAAGCTGACTTTTAAACTCTGCAGAGTAAGTTGTTCTTTTTTTGCTCATGTTGATTCTCATATTTTGATATATATTATCTCAAATCAGAATAAGAGTGTTAATTTTACTGTTTATATTTTTTGGTGTATTATAGATGTCATCTTATTGTCCATCGCGAAACAATGCCAGGGTAATCATTTATATTGCCTAGCTACTGGATCCATTTTGTCGATTATTATAGGCTTAAGAAAGGTGGTAAGCTGTTGCAAGATGGCGTAATCAATGTAAATAGAGCTCTGAAAAAAAAGGTATTATTATGCTGATAAGTCCTTGAATAATTGCAAAGTAACTGATTATTATGATTGGTATTCATGGTATCCATGGTATCCATGGTATCCAATGACAATGAAAATAAAAATAAAAATAAAAAGAAAATAAAAATGAAAATGAAAACAGGTGAAAGAAATAAAATAGATAGCCCAGAAAAAGCAGATACGAAAGAAAAAACTAATCACTACAATCTTTTTGGCCAGCCTAGCTTTCATGATCCTGGTACGCCCAAGGGCAAGCGCCGGAAACCAGGAAGGTCGTACCCTTTAGACGATTTGACTGATTTTGCCGTTTCCAGGCATTCTTTAATATGCATTGTGTTTAGTGACTTTGTGGGTGAGGAAAATGAGTTTTCTGAAGTAGAAAAAATGCAGCTAAGGTATGCGGTGAATTTTACCAGCGTAATGACCCGCCAAGTTTTACATGTCATTAAGCCTGGCCCAACTCAATTCGACTATAAGAATCCGCCTCCGCATCTTACGAAGCTTCTTTCTAAGATTCATCCTAGACCTAATCATTTTAAAGAGCAACTAATGCGCTGGTTCAAGTCAACTTCTCCTGAAATGACTAAGAAAGTAAGAGAAGGCATGCTTAAAATGCATGCGCTATTGACAAATCCTTTAGAGACCATAACATTTGTTAAGGATTGCGCCATAAAAAAGTGGCCTGGTGATGGGTTCTATCAATACCCAGGCGCAGATACCGAGGATTTTGCTATTCCAGAGGGAAACAGAAGAGTAAAGCCTGGCTATGTGATACCTATTCATGAGTTGACTAATTTTGCTGAACTTAGGGAGGGTGGTATGGCGCGCTATATTTTTCACGAACTTGTTTTTGACGTATTAAAGATTCCTAATTATTATCGCGATAGTAGAACATACAGTCTGAATCTTGCACCTGACTTGTGTTTCTCGCGTTTGAGTAGACAAATTCCATTGAAGATTGCTGGTATTTGGACACACTTTGCTTTTGAAATCTTTAAAGATTCTTTTGACCTGCCTGAGGTTGAAATGTGGAGAGAAAATGGAGAATTGCAAAGAACGATCTGCCCAGTCCCGCAAGGGAGACTCGAGAAAACATTCGCTGAATTTGATACTGATAACTTCCAATCTCTAGTTGATGATGATGACTTATCAATCTCAAGTGATGACTTATCAATCTCAAGTGATGGCAAATTAATCTCAAGTGATGAATAGCAGCAATGCACCCGCCATAGTGACGGCCGAGCGACTTTAAAAAGCCAAGTTTTTGTTTCGTTTTTTTAAAGTCAACTTCAATTCCATAACCGGTGCATATACTGCAAGTATTTTTTCATCTTCAAATTGGCTATTGGTTGATAAAAATAGGCCCAGTCATTTTTGCTTGCTTGTTGTTTTGTTTCATTTATAGACCGAACATACAGAAGTTTAACTTTAATCCATTGAGGCTTTTTTTTCGCATCAGTCGTTAAATTCAACGTAGCAATAATTGATTTGCTTTGGTAAGGAATGTTATTTCAGGCTTTGTTATTGACCTTTGATATGTTGCTTATATAGCTCTTAAGCACTAAGTAATATACTCTCTTCATTTACCGTAAACAGATACTTTATTTTATTCCGTTTCATACGAGCAATTGCTACAGGAGATTGTTCTACAGTAATTTTTAATATTAGTTTAGTTGCAAACCAAGCATCAGCTAAAAAATATTCGGCGTTAATACTATTGCGTATCGCTCTTGATATCATATCGCAAACCATATCAGGCTTAGTTTGCTCTCGACTTCTCATAACGTTTTGCAGCAATACTGAGAGCATCTTTAAACTGATAAATATTTCATTATCAATTGGTGTAAATAACTTATCATTAGTAAGGCATAGCGTGACTATTTGTTGCCCCATAACACATCGAGAGGTTAAATTATCGAAGTGGATTGAGGTACCTGGATCTTTTTACCACGTCTAATTTTAACTGAATCATCAATAACAAAAGCATTCAATTTATTTTCGTTATGAGGCTTAAGTATTTTTTTGCTGTCAATAATTGTAGCTTTCGCCAATCCAAGTTTTCATTATTAAGAAAATCGTAGAGGGCATCTTTTTTTGCTGATGAGAAATTCAATAACGCATCTCTTGATAACATCGAAACAGAGTTTACTTTTAGCCAAACCCACAACATTAAAAGGAATACAATGCTGTTAGACGAAGTGCCAGATCGTTTGTTAAATTTTGTGCGTTTTAATAGATCTTTAAAACTAATGTTTTTTCATGTTGTACTAAATGTATTATCAATATTTAAATATTTTTGATTAACTAAATTCGCAGTAAACTATGGTAAATCAAAATTATTTATGTCAGACTTTATCTTATGCCTTTTGTGTTTTTTCTTTGTTTAGTTAACAAGAATTATAACATAATTAGGCGTTTTTTCTTTTATATAAGCATTAAGCATGTTATGACGCTTTTATCACTGAATCTTAACTCCGAAACTTGAGACTTAAGAAAGGTGGTAAGTTGTTGCAAGATGGCGTAACCAATGTAAATATGATTTTGAAAAAAAGTGATTATTATGCTAATAAGTCCTTGAATGCTTGCAAAGTAACTGATGATTATGATTTGCATCCATTGTACAATGACAATGACAATGACAATGACAATGACAATGACAATGACAATGACAATGACAATGACAATGACAATGACAATGACAATGACAATGACAATGACAATGACAATGACAATGACAATGACAATGACAATGACAATGACAATGACAATGACAATGGCAATGATAATGGGAAATGGAAAATGAACAATGAAAACATCTGAAACATCTGAAACATCTAAAACATCTAAAACATCTAAAACATCTAAAACATCTAAAACATCTAAAACAGATACAGTAGTTAACCCAGAAAAAGCAGATACGGAAGAAAAAACTAATCACTACAATCTTTTTGGGCAGCCTAGCTTTGATGATCCTGGTACGCCCAAGGGCAAGCTCCGGCCACCTGGAAAGAAGTATCCATTAGACGATTTGACTGATTTTGCCGTTGCCCGCAAGCCTTTAATATGCGTTGTGTTTAGTGACTTTGTGGGTGAGGAAAATCAGTTTTCTGAAGTAGAAAAAATACAGCTAAGGTATGCGGTGAGTTTTACCAGCGTAATTACCCGCCAAGTTTTACATGTAATTAAGCCAGGACCCAGGCAATTCGACTATGTTGACCCGCCTCCGCAGTTTAAGAATCATCTTTCTAAGATTCATCCTAGACCTAATCATTTTGAAGAGCAACTAATGTTCTGGTTCGGATCAACTTCGCCTGAAGTTACTAGGAGCGTAAGAGAAGGCATGCTTAAAATGCATACGCTATTGACAAATCCTTTAGAGATCATAAGATTTGTTAAGGATTGCGCTATAAAAAAGTGGTCTGGTGATGGGTTCCAGCTATACCCAGGCGCACCAAGCGCAGATAAGGAGGATTTTGCCATTCCAGAGGCAAACAGAAGAGTACCGCCTGGCAATGTTATAGCTATTAATGAGTTGAAGAATTATGATAAACTTGGGGTGAGTGAGATGGTGCGCTATATTTTTCACGAACTCACTTTTGACGTATTAAAGCTTCCTAATTTTTTTCCCAAGGATAATAAATATTACAGTCTGTCTTTTAGAACAGAGAACCGTTTCACGGATGAGGCTAGACGTTTTCCATTGCGGGTTGCTGCTCTTTGGACACAGTTTGCTTGGAAAATCTTTGAGCTGTCTAGAGACCTTCCTGAGGTTGAGATGTGGACAGTAAATGGAAACTTACAAGCATCGTACTTCCAGGAAGAGGGCCTCCAGGAAAATAGCCTCCTGGAAGAGAGACTCCAGGAAGAGGGCCTCCAGGAAAATATCCTCCCGAAAACATTCGCTGAATTTAATATTGAGAACTTCCAATGTCTAGTTGATGATGATGACTTATCACTCTAAAGTGATGACTTATCAATCTCAAGTGATGGCAAATTAATCTCAAGTGATGAATAGAAGCAATGCACCCGCCATAGTGACGGCCGAGCGACTTTAAAAAGCCAAGTTTTTGTTTCGTTTTTTTAAAGTCAACTTCAATTCCATAACCGGTGCATATACTGCAAGTATTTTTTCATCTTCAAATTGGCTATTGGTTGATAAAAATAGGCCCAGTCATTTTTGCTTGCTTGTTGTTTTGTTTCATTTATAGACCGAACATACAGAAGTTTAACTTTAATCCATTGAGGCTTTTTTTTCGCATCAGTCGTTAAATTCAACGTAGCAATAATTGATTTGCTTTGGTAAGGAATGTTATTTCAGGCTTTGTTATTGACCTTTGATATGTTGCTTATATAGCTCTTAAGCACTAAGTAATATACTCTCTTCATTTACCGTAAACAGATACTTCATTTTATTCCGTTTCATACGAGCAATTGCTACAGGAGATTGTTCTACAGTAATTTTTAATATTAGTTTAGTTGCAAACCAAGCATCAGCTAAAAAATATTCGGCGTTAATACTATTGCGTATCGCTCTTGATATCATATCGCAAACCATATCAGGCTTAGTTTGCTCTCGACTTCTCATAACGTTTTGCAGCAATACTGAGAGCATCTTTAAACTGATAAATATTTCATTATCAATCGGTGTAAATAACTTATCATTAGTAAGGCATAGCGTGACTATTTGTTGCCCCATAACACATCGAGAGGTTAAATTATAGAAGTGGATTGAGGTACCAGGGTAAGATTGCGAGTGTTTAAAAAATGAGCTTCATAATTTTTTCCGTGTAAGTTGTATCTAGTGCAGCTTTAAAGCGTTTAGCTTTTAATCCTTTTTTACTACTTGTTTCTTGCCGCAACAGATTAAGCACCAAATGCCTCAATACAGACATATTTTCTGAAGCATTACGTCGCCTGATCCTGCTTAAATCTTCATTGAAACTAACATCTAGTACCCAGTGCAACTGATTTTCTATACTCCAGTGCTTTCTAACAGCCTGAGCAAATGTTTTAGCATCTTCTTTGATTGAACAAATAAAATAACGCACCTCTTTACTCATTTTTCCACTGATATGACGCTCAGATTCAGCCATGCCAACGCTAATTAAACCATCCCATTGTGATGTTAAATCTTTAATACTGCTTAAATCTTCACTTATCCAGTACCTTCTTGACTCTATTCGCCCATGACCAGCATCAACTTCTTCATGAAATTGATGAGCCACATTATGAAACTTGTCTTCTTGGCAGATTGCAAAAAAGTCTTTAATAGATTGATGCAAGTGCCCCTGATTGCCTTTCACCGCAAGTACATAATCAGCTCCTTTAGATTTTATTTTTTCTGCAATTTTCTTTTGGCATCCCATAGCATCAATTGTCACAATGCTTCCTTCAATGTCTAGTAAATCAAGTAGTTGAGGGATAGCGGTGATCTCGTTTGATTTTTCTTCTGTTTTTATTTGTCCTAAAACAACACCATTATTTACTGCAAATGCGCTTACCATGTGAATAGCATTTTTCTTCGATTTCTTATCAAATGAACCTCTAACTGTTTTGCCATCAATTGCTATCACTTCACCTTGTGTAGCAATGTGCGCAGCTTGCATCCAACTGATAAAGCAGTGTTGTAGACGCTCAGGAGCGATTGTTGAAATAACCCGGGTAATAGTGTCATGAACAGGGATCCCATTTTCAAATGAACCGTATTTATCTAGTAGTTTTCTTCTATTGTAAGCAACTTCTTCTATGGCTTCCCAACCATCAGCACCACAGATAACGCCCACAATGAGAGTTAATAAAATATCATGCAGCTTATGCTCAACTTTAGACTGTTGGCGAAGGTCTGGGATTGAAGAAAAATGTTCGTTAAATGCTGATAACATGGGGGCTCCTATTTATGAAGGAGCCTATTTGATCATATTGGGAAGCAATAATACAGGTTTATATTCGTGATCTTGCCCTGATTGAGGTACCTGGATCTTTTTACCACGTCTAATTTTAACTGAATCATCAATAACAAAAGCATTCAATTTATTTTCGTTATGAGGCTTAAGTATTTTTTTGCTGTCAATAATTGTAGCTTTCGCCAATCCAAGTTTTCATTATTAAGAAAATCGTAGAGGGCATCTTTTTTTGCTGATGAGAAATTCAATAACGCATCTCTTGATAACATCGAAACAGAGTTTACTTTTAGCCAAACCCACAACATTAAAAGGAATACAATGCTGTCAGACGAAGTGCCAGATCGTTTGTTAAATTTTGCGCGTTTTAATAGATCTTTAAAACTAATGTTTTTTCATGTTGTACTAAATGTATTATCAATATTTAAATCTTTTTGATTAACTAAATTCGCAGTAAACTATGGTAAATCAAAATTATTTATGTCAGACTTTATCTTATGCCTTTTGTGTTTCTTCTTTGTTTAGTTAACAAGAATTATAACATAATTAGGCGTTTTTTCTTTTATATAAGCATTAAGCATGTTATGACGCTTTTATCACTGAATCTTAACTCCGAAACTTGAGACTTAAGAAAGGTGGTAAGTCGTTGCAAGATGGCGTAACCAATGTAAATATGATTTTGAAAAAAAGTGATTATTATGCTAGTAAGTCCTTGAATGCTTGCAAAGTAACTGATGATTCTGATTTGCATCCATTGTACAATGACAGTGACAATGACAATGACAATGACAATGACAATGACAATGACAATGACAATGGCAATGATAATGGGAAATGAACAATGAAAACATCTGAAACATCTGAAACATCTAAAACATCTAAAACATCTAAAACATCTAAAACATCTAAAACATCTAAAACATCTAAAACAGATACAGTAGTTAACCCAGAAAAAGCAGATACGGAAGAAAAAACTAATCACTACAATCTTTTTGGGCAGCCTAGCTTTGATGATCCTGGTACGCCCAAGGGCAAGCGCCGGCCACCTGGAAAGAAGTATCCATTAGACGATTTGACTGATTTTGCCGTTGCCCGCAAGCCTTTAATATGCGTTGTGTTTAGTGACTTTGTGGGTGAGGAAAATCAGTTTTCTGAAGTAGAAAAAATACAGCTAAGGTATGCGGTGAGTTTTACCAGCGTAATTACCCGCCAAGTTTTACATGTAATTAAGCCAGGACCCAGTCAATTCGACTATGTTGACCCGCCTCCGCAGTTTAAGAATCATCTTTCTAAGATTCATCCTAGACCTAATCATTTTGAAGAGCAACTAATGTTCTGGTTCGGATCAACTTCGCCTGAAGTTACTAGGAGCGTAAGAGAAGGCATGCTTAAAATGCATACGCTATTGACAAATCCTTTAGAGATCATAAGATTTGTTAAGGATTGCGCTATAAAAAAGTGGTCTGGTGATGGGTTCCAGCTATACCCAGGCGCACCAAGCGCAGATAAGGAGGATTTTGCCATTCCAGAGGCAAACAGAAGAGTACCGCCTGGCAATGTTATAGCTATTAATGAGTTGAAGAATTATGATAAACTTGGGGTGAGTGAGATGGTGCGCTATATTTTTCACGAACTCGCTTTTGACGTATTAAAGCTTCCTAAATTTTTTCCCAAGGATCATAAAGATTACAGTCTGTCTTTTAGAACAGACAACCGTTTCACGGATGAGGCTAGATGTTGTCCATTGCGGGTTGCTGCTCTTTGGACACAGTTTGCTTGGAAAATCTTTGAGCTGTCTAGAGACCTTCCTGAGGTTGAGATGTGGACAGTAAATGGAAACTTACAAGCATCGTACTTCCAGGAAGAGGGCCTCCAGGAAAATAGCCTCCTGGAAGAGAGACTCCAGGAAGAGGGCCTCCAGGAAAATATCCTCCCGAAAACATTCGCTGAATTTAATCTTGAGAACTTCCAATGTCTAGTTGATGATGATGACTTATCACTCTAAAGTGATGACTTATCAATCTCAAGTGATGGCAAATTAATCTCAAGTGATGAATAGAAGCAATGCACCCGCCATAGTGACGGCCGAGCGACTTTAAAAAGCCAAGTTTTTGTTTCGTTTTTTTAAAGTCAACTTCAATTCCATAACCGGTGCATATACTGCAAGTATTTTTTCATCTTCAAGTTGGCTATTGGTTGATAAAAATAGAGCCAGTCATTTTTGCTGGCTTGTTGTTTTGTTTCATTTATAGACCGAACATACAGACGTTTAACTTTAATCTATTGTGGATCTTTTTTTTGCATCAGTCGTTGCATTTTCATCGGCGCATGGGTATAATTTAAGCTCGCTGATGATTAACTTGGGTATAACATAAACATAAATTTAAAACCTGGCAGATTCAACCTCGAAGTGCATAACGGCTAAGCAGCTATAGCTGCCATATGTTCAGCCATTAATTTGGCTGGCGTTTGGTAATTCAGTTTCTTTCTTGGTCTGTCATTGAGCCTTGCTATTACAGCTTCAACTTCTGATTGGGATATCTTTTTAAAGTCTGTTGATTTTGGCCAATATTGTCGTAATAGTCCATTCGTATTTTCGTTCAAACCTCGTTGCCATGAACAATAGGGATCTGCAAAATAAACACCACACTTTAAATATTTAGTCATTATTTCATGGTATGCGAACTCTTTGCCGTTATCAGCTGTGATAGTAAATACAGCGGCAGAAAATGGCTGTAATAACGCAATAGTTGCGGCTGTCACTGATCTAGCAGACTTATCATTAACATGCATAGATACTGTAAAACTAGTTTTCCGCTCTACAATAGTAACCAATGCACCACTGTGCCCCTTACCGATGACTAAGTCTATCTCCCAATCTCCAATTCTACTTTTATCTTCAACAATAGATGGACGTTCATCAATGCTTACTCGGTTCTTGATAAAACCCCTGCCTGCTTGTTTATCCTTGCTTCGAGATTGGTAAGCTTTTCCCTTTCTACGCAGATACTGAAATAACTGGCCTCCATGCCTCTTATCTTCCCAAATATGGAGATAAATAGTTTCATGGCTAATGCAGATATTATGAGATTTCCTCAACCATCCAGATATTTGATCAGGACTCCACTCTATCTGAATTTTTGAGTTAATTAGTGCAATTAAATTATTGGTCATTTTGATTGACTTGGAAGCACCTAAGCGCCTAGCTTCAGCAAGTGATTGGGCTTGCTTAATGCGGTTACCTCGCTTGCCTGTATTGCGAGAAAGCTCTCGACTAATAGTAGATTGGCTGATTTTTAATTGCTGTGCCATTTTATTTTGGCTCATGCCTATTCCCTTTAGTGCATAAATCTGGCATCGTACTTCACAGGTCAGTTGTTTATATGTTTTCATTGTTGCATCTCTTGCTGGAGAAAAAGCGATTAGCATATATTCAACTGACCACTTTTCTTACCTATTCAAGTTATGCACTTACTATTTGAATCTAAGCCTCAAAACACGATAAAAAATAAAGATTATAACTAAATGGGATGCTAAAGGTAGTGTCTGCGAGTATAATCATAACTATAATTATAATTAGCTGAAAAATGAAAAATGCAAATAGTTAAAAGATGTACAATAGAAGAAACAGCGGAGAGCTTTAATGATCCTCGCGATTCAATATCTAACCCAGGAATACGATCACCTTCCATAGAGGCTCACGCTACGGCTTTACCATGCATTCTGTTTAGTTGCTTTATAAACCAGAACATTCAATTTTCTGACGTCGAAAAAGTTAGGCTAAGGTTGGCGCTGAAGCTTGTCAGTGAAATGCTCGAGCGAGTGATCCGGGTAATTCACCTGCCGAAAAATAAATTAGACACTACCTCTGATGATCTTAAGGATAACGATGGAGATGCAATGTTTGCATATCAACTCAATAGATGGTTCGGATCAACATCGTCTGAAGTTATTCGCCGCGTAAGAAAGGGAATGTTTACAATGCATAGGGTATTGAAAAATCCCAGTGAGATCATAACATTTGTTAATGTTTGCTCCATGCAAAAATGGACTGGGCCTTGGGAACATTACCCTGAATCTCCAGAAGAGGATCTAAATACTGGCTATATATATCCAAACAGACAAGCAATTGCCGGCTATCGTATAGTTATTAATGACAGGACGAGGTTAGATAAACTTGGCATGAGTGGGATGGCACGATATATTTTCCACCAACTTACCTATGATGTATTAGGGCTTCCTAATAACCCGTTAGAGAACATTGGACACATGGGAGGTGCTGATGTCTCCTTATTGTCCATCGCGCAACGATGGCCAGATAAAGCATTGAGATTGCCTGGCAGCTGGACCCACTTTTTCGATAGTTTTAAATTTAATGAAGATGGTACGTTTCGAGATCAGATGATAGATCTAAATCGTGTTATGAAGGCAAGAGATCGCTATGCTGATAGATTTTCTGAGGCTTGCAAATTAAGTGATGATTCAGATCTGTACCCGTTGTAGGAAAAAATGACGAGTTAAAAAAACTGTTTATTGGAATATGGTGTTGCTTAGTAAATTCAGCTATCAGATGATTAACTTGGGTAGATCTGCGTTAGACATCTTGATTTTCAATAATGATGCCGTTGTCCATCACGATAACATTATCACTTATATGTTTGGCTAATTTCATGTTATGGGAGACAAAAATATAGCTAGTTCTTCGTTGTTCTTGAATTTTTAACAGTAGATTCATAATCTTAAAACGTAAGGAAATGTCTAATGTTGCTAACACTTCATCGGCAATCACTATTTCTGGATTTAAAATCATTGCACGGGCAATAGCTACTTGATGTAATTGACCAGTTGACAGCATATTAGGGTAATAAGCTAAATAGTCACGGGACAAATCAACTAAATTAATGACGTCTTTTATTGCACGTTTTTGTTCGATGGCTAGTAAATTAGTATTTAACTTTAATGGCGTTAAAAGTGTTGTGCCAATGGTTGCTTTAGCGTTTATAGAATGATTTGGATCATTGAATATCATCCGAATTGATTTGTTGCGCTCTTTTTGTGAAAGCGAATTTAATGCTTTACCTTTAAAATAAATTTCGCCAGATGTTGCTTTTTTTATGCCTGCAATCGTTTGGATTAATGTACTTTTTCCTGATCCACTTTTCCCCATAAGCGCAAGCGTTTTACCGCGGCTAAGTGTCAAATTGACAGGCCCAAATGCCACTGTTGGTTGTGATGTAAAAAAACCTGTGCTGCGGCGATAGTTTTTACATAAATTACTTACGTTTAGAAGTGTTTGCATATTTACCCTGCTCTAGGCGGCTGAAGTGGCAACGTATAAGGTGGCCTTTATAATTTACTTGTTCCGGATTTGTGACACATTTTTTTTGTGCTATTGGGCACCGAGGCCCTAAGCGGCACCCAATTGGAATTTCGCTTGAAGAAGGGAGGTTGCCAGGTAGTGTATATAATGGGCTTTTATGTTCAATGCCTTCATCAAAAGCGACGATAGTTTTAATCATGGCTTGTGTATATGGATGTAAAGGCTTTTCAGTGATTTGTTTATAAGTTCCTGATTCAACAGTTTGCCCAGAATAAATTAGGGTGATTTGATCGGCAATATCACGAATACTGGCAAAGCTGTTGCTCAGTAATAAGATAGTGGTTTTATGTAATTGGTTTAATTTATACAAGAGCCTGAATATTTGTGCTTGTGTGTCATCATCCATGGCAATTGTTGGCTCGTCTGCAATTAGTATGCGAGGGTTATTTACTATTGCCATTGCAATCATGACTTTTTGGCAAATCCCTTCTGATAGTTCGTGTGGATAACTCGACATAATTGTTTGGTCATTTTGAATGCCTACTCGATGGAATAATTCTTTTATTCGTTTCCTGGTAGATGATTTTTTTTGGTATTTTATTGTATGCATTAAACGATCACTAATTGACGTGTCGGAGAGCGCCTCTTTTACTTGATAATATATTTTCTTTGTTGGATCAAGGTACGATTTTGGCTGTTGAAATATCATCGATATTTCATTGCCCATTATTTTACGCCGCTCGTTTCCACTGAGCTTTGTTAAATCAGTTTCTCCTAAGTACATACGATCAGCTGTGATGATCCAGGTATCTTGATGTATTCCTAAAATAGCTTTAGCAATTAAGCTTTTACCAGATCCAGACTCACCAATAAGGCCATGAATAGAGCCCTCGTTTATTGTGAGTGATGCTTTATCTACGATCCTTCGCTTTCCTTGCGAGGTCATAATGTCGATACTTAAATTTCGAATATCCAATAATGCCATTATTGCTCAGCCTCTAAAATTGCGTGCCTAAGACCTTCTGCGACGATATTAAATGAAAAAATAATAATAAAAAGTGTAATGCCAGGCGCTAGTACTAGTGTGGGTGATAGATAAATAAAATCGAAATTGTTGGCGATGGTAGCTCCTAATTCAGTCCCGTTTGTTTGTACACCAAACCCTAAAAAACCTAAAGTTGTTATTTCGATAATAGCCATGGTGAAGACGCGATTAATGATGGTGACTAATGGCTCTAATATATTAGGATAAATTACATTTTTAACGAGTCGAAGTCCAATCAGGCCATCAATTTTCAACGCGTCTACATAGGGTTTTGTTATTTCATTTTCAATGCTTAAAAATATACCACGTATAAATTGCGGAAGTAATGAAATTGCAATGGCATATAGACAGTTTCGGAAACTGCTTCCGAATATTACAATAAAGATCAACGCCGTTAATAAAATTGGGATAGCAAGTAGACTATCTAGTAAATGATGAAGAATACTTGTTTTAAAACTTTTTAACGAGGAAGCAAATGCCCCTATGATCAGCCCGAAAAAGCTTACCACAGCAGTGACAATTAATGCCCCAGTGAGAGTGTGTTGGATTGCCATAATTAATCGAGAAAAGGTATCCCTGCCTAATTGATCAGTCCCTAAAAGGTAGGATGTATTACCACCTTTTAGCCAGTACGGTGGAAGCAATAACATGTTCATATTTTGCTCATTTGGGGCATGCGCTACAATAAAATGCGCAAAAATGATGATGAATAAAAGCGCGATGACTCCCCAAGTGGCAATAATAGCGGTCACTTTTTTCGCAAAAATGTTTAAAATGTAGTGTAATGGCGTTTTTACCTTCTGCTTATCAAACTCATCATTAACCAACATATAAAGATTCCCTTTTTGTTGGTGATGTCAGCATTAATAAAATATCAATGAGAATACTAGATAGCAAGATAAAGCCACCAATAATCAATATTGCCGTTGGCAGCACAATGTAATCGCCTTTTTGGATACTCGTTAATAGCCATTGCCCTGTCCCGTTGGCTGCAAACACAATTTCAACCGTCATCGCAAAAGAAATTAGTGTACTAAGCTGAGAGCGTAAGTCATGCACAATTGATGGATAAATATTTTTAAATACATGGGAGAGCATTATTTGCGTCGTTGAGAGTCCTTTTGCATAGCTTGCATTGATGTAATTACTTGTCATCACCTGGGCGATTGAATGACGAGTTAGGCGAATAGTTTCTGCACAAACAAAAAGTGAGAGTACGATTCCTGGCAAAATAAGGTGTCTCACTCTACTATAAAAAGCATCTAAATGATAAGTGCCAGTGGTAAATAAAGAATCAATTAATATAAAGCCTGTGATATTTGGAACTTCATAAAGCGGGCTTATTTGACCGTCAATGGGTAGTGCTAAATGGAATGTATTGGAAATGGTTGACATCATTACAGAAACCCAAAAAGCTGGCAGTGCGAGGGCTGTGATGGCAATGGTCATAATAACGTAATCTATTTGATTATTTCGGTAAACACCTGCAATTGTGCCTAATGGTACCGCTATAAAAAATGCTATCATTACAGCAAAAAAACATAATTCCAGCGTTGATGCAAGCGCCTTTAATCCTTTGGTTAAAATGGGTTGCTGATCAAGGGTTGATACCCCCCAATTTCCTTTTAAAATCTCTATCATATAGGTAATGTATCCCCTAACGAAAGCTGCTGAGTGCGGCTCATTTAGCCAATATTGAACCGCGTATGCAATGATCGTAAGAATAAAAGCGGTGCTAATAAAAAGGCCTAAACGGCGTAGAATATAGTTTAGCATATTAACGTGTACCTTGTATTTTTGCATTAAAAAAATCAATGCCAGTTGTTTGGTTTAGTATAATGCCTGAGATATTGTTATGCATAGCATGAAAACGGAAAATATGTGCGATTGGAAGGTAAAGATGTTCTGTTTGAATTATCATTTGTAACTGATCAAATTTTTGCTTTTTTTGACTAAAAGTTGATGAATTTATTATACCATTTAACAAAGCTTGCGTATTTGGCTGACACCAGTTTGCAGCATTGCCTTCAGCTGTGTTGGAATCACAGCTTAATAATGGTTTAAACATAGCAATGGGGTGAGCATTATTACCATTTAGCTTCATTAATAAGAGATCATAGTTGCCTGTGCTTAAGCTGTTATGCAACGCTACACTACTGAGGATGTGAATTTCACTTCGCACTCCTATTAAAGTCAAATCATGTTTTATTATTTCAGCCGTTTTTTTAAAGAGTGGATCAAATTCCGCGCCTTTTTTAGGCGATACAATAATTAATGGCTTTGATAAGTTGTGATAAAGTAGGACTAAGTCTTTTTTTGGTATTTTAGAACGATAATTATCATGGTTTAAATCGGGGTTAAATGCCCATGAGTGTGTGCTTAATATAGAATTTGTCGCTTTTGTGGTATCAAAGAAAATAGAGCGCAGAATTTGTTTTTTATTAATCATGTGAGATAAAATACGTCTAACGTTGTTATTTTTTAGTGCTCCATGCTTAGTATTAAATGCCAATAAAATAACATCAGAGGTTACATGCGAACTGATAGTGTAGTTTTTATTCAAAGAGATTTTTTTTATTTGAATAGGCGATGGGTAAGTTATTATATCACATTGGCCTGAGAGAAATTTTGCATAGCGTTTGATGCTTTGATGTGTGATCGAGTATATTAAAGTATCAATGGAAGGTTTTCCCTGCCAATATTGGGTGTTTGCTTGATAACGTATCAAATTGTCATTCGAAAAATTTTTAAATTTATAAGGACCTGTTCCAATAGGTAAATAGTCTATTTTTTGGGTTTCACCTTGTGCTAACAATTGCTGGGCATATTGTTTTGATAAAATAATGTTATAGTTTTCGGTTAAATCATCTAAAAAATATTGTACTTTACCTTTGAGCACAAACGTAATGACATAATCATTAATTTTTATTATTTGTTTGATTGAATTGTTAAAAGGATGATTAAAAAAATAGTTATCAGAAAGTGGACTCGTGGCATGAAACGGATTTTTGGCTGAGAGCATTCTATTGAAACTAAAAATAACATCATCGGCATTAAAATTACGGGTAGGATAAAAGTAAGCTGTGTGATGAAACGCTATGTTTTTTCTCAAAAAGAAAGTGATACTATTTTTCTTTTTATTTTCAATCCAATGGGTTGCTAAGTCAGGTATAATTTTTTGAGTTATCGGATTGCGTTTAACTAATCGATTATAAAGTTGGTGGGTAGTCGCATCTAAGGTTGCATAATCATCAGCGAGTTGTGGGTTAAACGATTTAGGATCACTTTCAGTGCAATACACTAAGCTGTGTTTAAGTGTAAATTCGCTCTTGTGGCATGCACTGAGCAGAAAAAAAGAGATAACAATCAACATAATGCGCATTATAAAGTCAATTTCCTTTTGATTTATACCTAAGACATTTATACCTATGTGACTATAGAAATGCAAGGTCAGTAAGGTAAATTTATGCAAGTTAGCTTGTTTTTTTTGGTTCGAGCACGATAAAATATTTGCAAGTAACAAGGGTATAATACATGGTTAGTTTAAATGATTAAAGCAACAATGCATTACAATTTATAAATAGTAATGGGTATACCACGATGCGGCTTTAGCTGATGTCCACTAAAACGCTTGATAAATAATCTTCGGTTATGGCGGCTATAGCTCATGCGTTGTTGTATTTATTCGGTAATCGCTTCTGCTATTTGTTTGATTCGGCTATACCTCATGCGCCGTTGTATTTTCAGTTAGTCTGTTTGGCTCATTGCAAATTTATCTAATAGCTGCTGTGTCGTTTCTCGGTGGTCAGGATCGATAATAATACAGTTTTTTATAGGACAAACAGCGATGCAGGTTGGTTGTTCATAAAAGCCAACACACTCAGTGCATAAATCAGGATCAATTTCATAAATATCTGTTGTAAATGTGATGGCCTCATTAGGGCATTCTGGATCGCACATATCACAGTTAATGCAAGTGTCTTTAATAAGCAACGCCATTTAAATCTAACAAGCTACTTTTTTATGCGGATTGCGTGTATCTGTGCCAGGCAGGAGGTTACGCATTAGTAGTCCATGGTTTATCTCAATCTCTTTTGGCACTGGTATGTATAAAATATGCCCCGATCCTGGCGCGACATCTAGTAATTCGCCTTTTCTATTTTGCAGCTCTTCAAGTTTAAAATTGATATTACCTTGAGGGGTCATTAGTTCTAATTGGTCACCCACTAAAAACTTATTTTTAACGGTTACTTCGGCTAATCCATTTTTATTACGTCCTGTCATTTCACCAACAAATTGCTGTGTTTCGCTGATTGAATAACCATAATCATAATTTTGATACTTATCATGGGTATGGCGACTTAAAAAGCCTTCGGTATAGCCTCGGTGTGCCAAATGTTCAAGCGTGCCCAGTAAATTCTTATCAAAAGGGCGTCCTGCAATGGCATCATCAATGGATTTTCGATAGACCTGTGCTGTGCGAGCGCAATAATAAAAACTTTTTGTTCTGCCTTCTATTTTAAATGAGTTCACGCCAATTTTAAGTAATCGTTCAATATGCTGTATCGCACGCAAATCTCGAGAATTCATGATGTATGTGCCATGTTCATCTTCAAACGCTGGCATATATTCATTGGGGCGACCTTCTTCTTGCAATAAAAAAACCTCATCAGTTGTTTGGCCTTTTCCTAATGTTGGCTCAGGTTTGTAAATCTCAACAATATCGCCTATTTCGTTTTCTTTTGCTTGATGAGCATCATATTTCCAGCGGCATGAATTGGTGCAAGTGCCTTGATTTGCATCGCGTTTATTGATGTATCCTGACAGCAAACACCGTCCAGAATAGGCCATGCAAAGTGCACCATGAACAAATACTTCTATTTCAATATCAGGGCAATGTTGGCGAATATCTTCAATTTCATCTAATGACAATTCGCGTGATAAAATAACGCGTTTAATGCCTTGAGCTTCCCAAAATTTTACACTTGCCCAATTAACTGCATTTGCTTGCACACTTAAATGTATGGTCATTTCTGGAAAGGCTTCACGCACCATCATGATAAGCCCAGGATCGGACATGATCAATGCATCAGGTTGTAAAGCAATCACGGGTTTCATATCGTCAATGAAGGTTTTTAATTTTGAATTATGCGGTTGAATGTTACAGACAACAAAGAATTTCTTGCCTTGTGCATGGGCCTCATTAATGCCAATGTTTAATTTTTCAAGATTAAATTCATTATTACGAACGCGTAATGAGTAGCGTGGCTGACCAGCATAAACAGCATCAGCGCCATAGGCAAACGCGTAACGCATATTTTTTAATGTGCCAGCAGGAGAAAGTAATTCAGGTTTCATCATCGATTATTTGCTCTTTTTAGTTCGAGTAACGGCAACAACAAAGCAATTTTTATTGCGCTTTATGGGTAGTTTACTTGTTTTTTGCAAAAAACGATATTTTTTTGCCATTTATACTCATGCTTTGTGAAAATGCAACCTTAGCTGCGAACTCGATAATCAAAGTAAAGAGCAAGATTAGGTTATGGCGACCCCGCATCTAATGTTGAGCTCAAGGCTGCTTTCTTGCATATAAAAACCGAGTTTGCCACCAACGTGCGCTACTCCTATCCCAGTTTACATCGTTATAAAATCTCTACACAACAATTACACTGCAATTTTAGGTCAGACGAAGCTGCCTATTTGCCTCATTGATATTGCATGTTGGGATAGCATGGTATAGAATACACGCTATCGATAAAAACTAAATAATGGATAAAAACTCCGATGACACAAGCAATAAAACTTACTTTATCAGTGATTCTTACGCTTGCTGCGACTGCGGCATTAAGCCCGTTGGCAATTGATATGTATGTGCCAGCAATGTCGCAAATTTCTCATGAATTAGGGGTAACATCTGGCGCGGTCCAATTGACCTTGACAGCTTATACGGCAG
Organism: uncultured Psychromonas sp.; assembly: GCA_963682165.1. Lineage (GTDB taxonomy): Bacteria > Pseudomonadota > Gammaproteobacteria > Enterobacterales > Psychromonadaceae > Psychromonas. The sequence continues at coordinate 2,216,943 of OY821666.1, forward strand.
CTTTCGCAATTGGGCAATTATTTAGTGGTCCCATCACTGATAGTTTTGGTAGAAAGCCTGTTTTGGTTACAGGTATCATTATTTTTATTGCTATGTCTATTTTAAGTGCATTAGTTACGAATATTGCAGGGCTGACATGGGCGCGGGCAATTCAAGGTATGGCAGGCGCGAGTATATCGATAGCTTTACTTGCAGCGCTGCGCGATGAATTTAATAAAGAAGATTTTGCGCGGGTAATATCGTATGTCACTTTAGCCATGATATTCGCCCCGTTGGTGGCTCCTATCGTAGGGGGGTATCTTACGGTTTGGTTTGGTTGGAGTTCAATTTTTTGGGTGCTGTCCGTTATTAGCATCGTCACACTGTTAGCGGCATATATTAAAATTCCAGAAACATTAAAAGATGAACATCGGCAATCATTTAATGTATACAATTCGCTGCGCCATTACCGGGGATTGTTTAAAAATGGAAGGGCAATGGCGCTTATGTTAACAAGCGGGTTTAATTTTGCGAGTATGTTTGCTTTTTTAACGGGAGGATCTTTTATTTATATTCATTTGTTTGCAATCCCCGTTCAGCATGTGGGCTATTTATATGGGATAAATATAATTTCCATGATAATAATGACGGTAATTAATGCGCGATTTGTAAAACGGCGAGGGTTATCTTGGATGCTACAATTTGGGTTGGTAATTCATTTTGCGGGAGGGCTGTTATTATTAGCTGGGCAATTTTTAAACTTAGGGTTATGGGCGATGGTGAGCTCTGTGATGCTGATAATTGGCACATTACCTGTTATCGCTAGTAACTCCATGGCGTTAATACTAGAAGACAACCCTCATATTGCAGGGACGGCAGTTTCCCTGATCGGTACTGTCCGGTTTGGCATGGGGGCGATAGCTGCTGCCATCATATCAAACTTTAAAATGACCACCGTATGGCCAATGATCTTGACCATGGCTGCTTGTTCTACCCTTGCTTTTTTCACCTATTGGATGGCGGTTAAGCGCCCAACATTATCGCGTATTGACATTAACAACAATAGTTAGTCATTACGAGAGTTGCTTTATCGAGGCCAATTTATGCATTGCAATATCGGTTACATCGTAAATAGTTAAGCATATTTGTGTGATGTTGCCAGATATATCGCTCAGTGGGAGAAAAGTAATATTCTGATACATATATGGTGCGCTGCTTGTTATCGGGCGATAGTTTTTAAACTCAAAAAGATAATGGCGTTGTTCCCAGGTTGTAAATGTTTTACTTTTTAATAAATATGATGTGTTAATCTTTTGTTGCAACCATTTTTGATCAATGGCTGGAAATAGCGCTGTTATTTTTTTATCAACAGCATGCTTAGTTAATAGTCCTGAGTGATTTTCCATAAAACCGTTCCAGACTTTAATGTTTAAATCTAAATCCATGACCACTAAGCCTACATCAATATTTTGCACCATATCAACTAACCAGTGGATTTCTTTTATTTCAATTTTTGCGCTCATAATTATAAAAGGTATCCTATTTTGTGATTGAGAGTTTTGATTGAGTCTTCTGTAAAGAGTAGCAATAAGTCACATTTTATATTGTATTCATTGATGGCGTAATTGACTTCAATCGTTAAGGTTTTTTGCCCGTGGTTTTGCTTGTAATTAATGAGTTGTGTAATATGTTCGTGCTGACCAAGTACATAAGGTTGGCCTTGACTAAAGTGAATGTCTAATTGCTCTGCAAGGCCATTTAAAAATGAAACGATAAGAATATTGGAAATGTCATTCATCACTTCAACTTCGATATTATCATCAATGGGCGCTTGGTAATGCAGTAAATCAGCCATCGTTTTAAAACAAGTATCATAAAATATAATAAAGGCCTCACCTTGGATCCCTGTACTAATAAAGCCTTGTGATACACCTGAAACATTATCGTTATTTGTGATTTTTGATAATCGCACATCAAAGTCGCTGCTGTTAAGTGTACTGACGTTAGGGATCGGTAAATCAACAAACACATCGAGCACCCGTGCTAAAAGATCGCCCGTGCGCCCCATTGCAATATTTGCGACTTCTTGAAGCACTTCTTGCAAACTAATTTGATCGGCAATCGCGCCTTGAGTTGCATCCTCTTTACCATTAGTTTTTGCACTTTGTAGTGAATGATGCTTGCCTGCTTTGTAGATCCCGTAAGCAGACAGTAGGGTAATAAGTTTGTTTTCGTCGATTGGTTTTTTAATAAAATCAAGTGCACCCAAGGCTTTGACTCGCTTCAACGCTTGCGGTTGAATATCTCCTGAAATAACGATAACAAGGGAAGGTAAATCCTCTTTTACTATTGTCTCTAGTACTTGATAGCCATCCATTACAGGCATGTTAAGATCTAAAAATAAAATATCTGCTTTCCCTGCTTTTATTGCCGTGATGGCAAGTTCACCATTTTGTGCAAAGCTAATTGAAATATCCCAATCTTTTGGTAAAGATCTAGATATTGCTTTACGTGCAAGCGCAGAATCGTCACAAATTAAAACGGCTAATGGCATAAATGTCCTATTTATTTAAAGTAGTTCAAAATATCAAAGAGATATTTTGCATCTTTAATGGTAAAGAGTATATGCTGATGATAGAGAAATTTTGCTCGTTTATCGAATATTTTTTGTTAATAATAAACAATAAACAATAAACAAGACTTTTAAATAATTAATAGCAGCTTCCCTTTTTGGGTAGTTTTAAGGAAAAATTATGAGTGTGACAGTAAAAAATGCAATGCTAACGTCAATTATCACCGCAACTATTGTAAATGTTATTAACCAATATCGGGCTTTCCAGACAGATCACAGTCTAAACTGGGAAATGGTCGTGTTAACTTATGTGGTTATTATTTTAGGTTGGTTAATTTTTGTAAAACAATCAGAGCAATGTGACGATCATTTACGCCAAGAAAACTACTTAAGCGAAGATCATAACAACCAAAATGTACACTATTACCAAATTGCCCAAGAGGCGTGTACGCAGGCTAAAGAAATTGAAAGCATTTCTCTGAAAATAAATCAAGGCGCAACTAATCGTGTCGATTTTGTTGATTCAACACTTGATGAAGTCAAAATGATCGCTACAGAATCGCATGCGGTTGTTGATCTTAGTAGCGCTTCGTTAAAGGGTGTTGACGAGGTGAACACAAGTTTTTCAAAACTTGCAGGGCAGCAAACTGAATTTACCAGTGAATTTAGACATGCGAGTACTTGGGCTAATGATATTTTAACTGAAATGCAAGCCTTCACTCAAGAATTTATGAAAATAGAAGAAATGTCTAAAACAATCACCTCAATATCATCCCAAACAAACTTACTTGCGTTAAATGCCTCCATTGAAGCTGCAAGGGCTGGAGATGCAGGTCGCGGGTTTGCAGTGGTCGCAGATGAAGTAAAAAATCTTGCTAACAAATCTGGAGAACATGCTGGGGTAATAAATAAATTAGTTGAAGTATTATCAACTGCAAGCAATAACCTCTCTGACAAAGTGTCTAGCTTTTCAGAAAAAATGAGTAGCGTATTAGATATGCAAGATCAACAAAACACTGATGCGGTAATGCAATCAATTGCCTCGTTACTCGATAACATAAATCAAATGTCCAGCAATGCAAATAATCAATTATCACTGGTAGATGGAGTGCTGCCAAAAGTTGAAAAAATTTCAGAAGAGACTCATATAGTTGTTGATAGTTCGCAAAAAAGTATAGATTTAAGCAGTGCTATTTTTAAAAAATTAAGTGAGATACATTAACGTTTGCATGTTTTTTGGACATTTCAGGCATTAATGAACTGCAAGCCCTATATTTTTAACTTTTCCTGTTGACGCAATTAGTGCAATATTCAATAAAACATAAGTATAAAGACATTAATAGGAAAAACTCAGCAATGCCAACTATTTTTTTTGATACGTTTGGTGGCTCACACCCACCGATCAAACTAGGCAGCTCAAAAGGTGAATTTAGTGCGCTTGAAATAGATGCAATACGCCAAGCAGTGGCGTATATCTCGGAGCTTTTAGAAATCGCGCTGGCAGCCGCTGATCGTTGTTTTTCAGGAGATGACCATCTTTATTACATGTTACACTGGTTTGGAAAAAATGATCGTAAGACGAGATCCTATGTAGCCAATGCAGTCAGGGCATTATATGCAGCTTTCAATGATCCTGAAAGGCTCATCACCTTTGTTGATATTCGCGGAAAATTAGTGCGAAATATACGCAACATTTGGGGCACAGTAATAGATAATCCGGCTGCTCTGCCCAATAATGTATTTATTGAGCGCGAGTTAATAAGTGAATCCATTATTCCAAAGGGTACGTTTGGATTTGTATATGCTTCCAGACATACAAATTCAACATGTTTAGGACATCTAGGTGCAGGCATGCGTATCTACATTGGCTATGGCCATAAAACTCCCTTTGATTTCGCACAGACTATCCTACATGAACTATCACATAAAATATTAGCTACAGATGATTGCACGCGGCGTGGTGGAAAACTTTACAGTTTGTTGCTCGCGGAGCGAAATCCTGAGAAATCACTAGTGGATGCCAGCTGCTGGGCTTGGTTTATTTGCAGTTTAAAACACGAAGGCCCTTATCCTTACATTCCAGATGATTATGACTCTGAATTTTCTGATTCTTGCTCTGAGGAGTTTCCGCCTAGCACTGACGATGAAATTGACGATTAAGTTGTTGATAAATCTGCAAACTTTAACTTGAACTAACCGCTGACAAATGTTGATTGAAGTAGTTTGAGCTGCAATTTTATGCCCAGTCACGCGCCGATTGTCCTTACTGATTTTTCACCTTGTTGCAGTTGTGGACAATTCTATTACCTCATTAGTTGAAAATTAAATAGAAAACCGTCCATATTGGCGCAGATGAAGTAAAAAATCTTGCTAACAAATCTGGAGAACATGCTGGGGTAATAAATAAATTAGTTGCAGTATTATCAACTGCAAGCAATAACCTCTCTGACAAAGTGTCTAGCTTTTCAGAAAAAATGAGTAGCATGGTAATGGATATGCAAGATCAACAAAACACTGATGCGGTAATGCAATCAATTGCCTAGTTACTCGATAACATAAATCAAATGTCCAGCAATGCAAATAATCAATTATCACTGGTAGATGGAGTGATGCCAAAAGTTGAAAAAATTTCAGAAGAGACTCATATAGTTGTTGATAGTTCGCAAAAAAGTATAGATTTAAGCAGTGCTATTTTTAAAAAATTAAGTGAGATACATTAACGTTTGCATGTTTTTTGGACATTTCAGGCATTAATGAACTGCAAGCCCTATATTTTTAACTTTTCCTGTTGACGCAATTAGTGTAATATTAAATAAAACATAAGTATAAAGACATTAATAGGAAAAACTCAGCAATGCCAACTATTTTTTTTGATACTTTTGGTGGCTCACACCCACCGATCAAACTAGGCAGCTCAAAAGGTGAATTTAGTGCGCTTGAAATAGATGCAATACGCCAAGCAGTGGCGTATATCTCGGAGCTTTTAGAAATCGCTCTGGCAGCCGCTGATCGTTGTTTTTCAGGCGATGACCATCTTTATTACATGTTACACTGGCTTGGAAAAAATGATCGTAAGACGAGATCCCATGTAGCCAATGCAGTCAGGGCATTATATGCAGCTTTCAATGATCCTGGGAGGCTCATCACCTTTGTTGATATTCGCGGAAAATTACGGCGAAATATACGCAACATTTGGGGCACAGTAATCGATAATCCAGCTGCTATGCCCGATAATTTCTTTATTGAGCGCGAGTTAATACGTGAATATATTATTCCAAAGAGTATGTTTGGAGCTGTATTTCAAGCTCTCGGAAATACAAATTCAACATGTTTAGGACATCTAGGTGCAGGCATGCGTATCTACATTGGCTATGGCCATAAAACTCCCTTTGATTTCGCACAGACTATCCTACATGAACTATCACATAAAATATTAGCTACAGGTGATCACCCTAGGCGTAATGGAAAGCTTTACAGTTTGTTGCTCGCGGAGCGAAATCCTGAGAAATCACTAGTGGATGCCGACTGCTGGGCTTGGTTTATTTGCAGTTTAAAACACGAAGGCCCTTATCCTTACATTCCAGATGATTATGACTCTGAATTTTCTGATTCTTGCTCTGAGGAGTTTCCGCTTAGCACTGACGATGAAATTGACGATTAAGTTGATGATAAATCTGCAAACTTTAACTTGAACTAACCGCTGACAAATGTTGATTGAAGTAGTTTGAGCTGCAATTTTATGCCCAGTCACGCGCCCCATTGTCCTTACTGATTTTTCACCTTGTTGCAGTTGTGGACAATTCTATTACTTCACTAATTGAAAATTAAATAGAAAACTGTCCAGATTGGCGCAGATGACTAAATTCCTTGGGGCATTATACGTTTTTATGAAACATTGAAATATAAAAACCCAATGGATGTTTATCTCCAATAAATTCAATAAATTCAAGAAATTAAAGCTAGTTTAGCTTTTTCAAAGGTATCTTTTTATACTCACAATAAAAAATATTAAATAGTTACCTTGAATCTAGAGTTTTTCTAATTTTTTAAATCTTTTAATGGTGGCATATATTTCTTTTTGTAGGATGGGTTAATTAATGAAAATGCTAATATTAAATGTTATTTGCCATTTAATAATTTCAATACTCGTCCTGGTTTTGTTTCTATTTATTAATATCTATTATACAAAAAGGCTTAATAAAAGTTATTTTTGTTAAAAATATGCGCATAAGGTATTTCAAACAAATAGAAGGTCATGTATGATATGCGTGCATAATAAGATAATAAAATGACTGCTATGCCATGATTTTAAAACATACATAAAGTTAGGAGGTTCGTTATGGGGCCATTTATTCCATCGATAATATTGACCAGACCAAATACACTGAAGCGCACGCTTCATCTAAGTTCAAAATATTGTGAAATTTGGGATAATGTGGGTGGAAGGATAGGTATAGCGATGACAAGTAGAGGTCCAAGTAGAGGTCGTTTGGTAGACGTTTGGAAACCAAATACAGATACTCCAATGCATCTTAGATATTTTTGTCACGGATATTCCCTTGATACTTATCGCAGGTATGGGTATTGAGTGTTCACTGGCGATCATGTTAAAGCTGCCCTTGAGGATGACTATGTCGAAATTGGCGCAAGGAAAACACCAGAGAAAATGAAGAAACTATTAATCGCTGGCGGCATAATTTCTTTTGCGAACGTGGAAAAATGGATCCTCCACACTGGAGTTGTTGTCAATGTTCCCGTAAGTCTTCCTGGAACTGAAGTAAACGTCTTAAACCGAGTCGAGGTCAACAGCAAAAATGGTACTAATTTAGAATTTGTTCAATCTATTTTCGATCTTTGTGGCGTCTATCCAGATACCCAAAAAATGAGATTTTGGCGAGACAAATTGACATGCTTTGACGACACGATGCAGCAATAATTCAAACGTTATGCCGTTATTTATATAAACATTCATTAATTTAGGAGATTAGTTATGGGACCTATGTTTCCAGCGATAACATTGACCGATTCAGATGGATTTACGGAAGAGATCTGGGCAGGAGAAAGGATGAATATGATGACTGATGGTACGGGTAGCTCGTTAGGTCAAGCTATGACCAGTAAAGGTCGTAAAGTAAATGTTATGAAAGCAACTCGATCTGGTGTAATGAAATGGCAATACTTTTGTCACGGCCATTCTCTTGGGACTTATCGCAGGTTCGGATATTCAGTGTGCAGTGGCGTTCATATTTTATCTGCCCTTGAGGATGACTATGTCGAATTTGGTGCAGGGCAAACAGTATTAGAGACTATAAAACTATTAAATATTGGTGACATAGTTTCTTTTGCTGAGTTGTCAGGAAACATTATCCACACGGCAACAGTTTTCTATATTATTATAAACCCCAATGAGCGGATGAGACCACTTAAATTAACTGATATTATGCTTTCCACCAAGAATGATTATGAAGCAGAGTGTTTGCAATCGATTTTAGCTGTTCGTGGGGTATATCCAGAGGCACCGAAAATGAGATTTTGGCGAGACAAATTTACATGCTTTGACGACACGATGCAGCAATAATTCAAACGTTATGCCGTTATTTATATAAACATTCATTAATTTAGGAGATTAGTTATGGGACCATTTATTCCAGCGATAACATTGACCGATTCAGATGGAGTAACGAACGAGATCTGGGCAGGAGAAAGGATGTATATGATGACTGATGGTAAGGTAGCTCGTTAGGTCAAGCGATGACCAGTAAAGGTCGTAAAGTAAATGTTATGAAAGCAACTCTATCTGGTGTAATTCAATGGCAATACTTTTGTCACGGCCATTCTCTTGGGACTTATCGCAGGTTCGGATATTCAGTGTGCAGTGGCGTTCATATTTTAATGGCCCTTGAGGATGACTATGTCGAATTTGGTGCATGGGCAAACAGTATTAGAGACTATACAACTATTAAATTTTGGTGACATAGTTTCTTTTGAAGAGTTGTCAGGAAACATTATCCACACGGCAAAAGTTTCCTATATTGATATAAACCCCAATGAGCGGATGAGACCACTTAAATTCGCTGATATTATTCTTTCCACCAAGAATGATCTTGATGCAGAGTGTTTGCAATCGATTTTAGCTGTTCGTGCGGTATATCCAGAGGCACCGAAAATGAGATTTTGGCGAGACAAATTGACATGCTTTGACGACACGATGCAGCAATAATTCAAACGTTATACCGTGCTATTTATATAAACATCCATTAAATTTAGGAGATTAGTTATGGGACCATTTATTCCAGCGATAACATTGACCGATTCAGATGGAGTAACGAACGAGATCTGGGCAGGAGAAAGGATGTATATGATGACTGATGGTACGGTTAGCTCGTTAGGTCAAGCTATGACCAGTAAAGGTCGTATTGTACAGGTTATTAAAGCAACTCTATCTGGTGTAATTCAATGGCAATACTTTTGTCACGGCCATTCTCTTGGGACTTATCGCAGGTTCGGATATTCAGTGTGCAGTGGCGTTCATATTTTAATGGCCCTTGAGGATGACTATGTCGAATTTGGTGCATGGGAAACAGTATTAGAGACTATACAACTATTAAATTTTGGTGACATAGTTTCTTTTGAAGATTTGTCAGGAAACATTATCCACACGGCAAAAGTTTCCTATATTAATATAAACCCCAATGATCCGCTTAGACCAATTCAATTCGATGATATTATTCTTTCCACCAAGAATAATTATGATGCAGCTTGTTTGCAATCGATTTTAGCTGTTTGTGCGGTATATCCAGAGGCAACGAAAATGAGATTTTGGCGAGACAAATTGACATGCTTTGACGACACGATGCAGCAATAACTCAAATGTTATACCGTGATATATATATACATCCATTAAATTTAGGAGATTAATTATGGGGCCATTTATTCCAGCGATAACATTGACCGATTCAGATGGAGTAACGAACGAGATCTGGGCAGGAGAAGAGTCTTATATGATGACTAATGGTACGTGTAGCTATTTAGGTCAAGCGATGACCAGTAAAGGTCGCCGTGTAGAGGTTATGAAAGCAGATCCGTATTATTTATTGAACTATCAATACTTTTGTCACGGCCATTCTCTTGGGACTTTTCGCAGGTTCAGATATTCAGTGTGCAGTGGCGTTCATATTCTAATGGCCCTTGAGGATGACTATGTCGAAATTGGTGCATGGGAAACAGAATTAGATGTTATACCACCATTAAAGGTTGGTGACATAATTTCTTTTGCTGAGTTGTCAGGAATAATTCTTCACACAGCAATCGTTTTCCATATTCGTATAGACCCCAGTGATCCGCTTAGACCAATTCAATTCGCTGATATTATTCTTTCCACCAAGAATAATTATGATGCAGTTTGTTTGCAATCGCTTGTAGTTGTTCGTGAGGTATATCCAGAGGAACCGAAAATGAGATTTTGGCGAGACAAATTGACATGCTTTGACGACACGATGCAGCCATAACTTAAATGTTATACCGTGATATATATAAACATCCATTAAATTTAGGAGATTAATTATGGGACCTATGTTTCCATCGATAACATTGACCGATTCAGATGAAAAAACGTATTTGATTATGAAAGTGGCAGGAGATGAGACTTTCACAAGTCATACTGGTGAGATTGCCGAGTATGGTCTAGCGATGACTAGTAAAGGTCGTATTGTACAGGTTTGGAAAGCAAATCCAAGTAGGCTAATGTTCAATCAATATCATTGCCATGGCTTTGCCCTTAATACTTATCGCAGGTTCGGATATTCAGTGTGCAATGGCTTGTCTATTGCAAGAGCTCTTATGGATGACTATGTCTTAATTGGTGTAGGGCAAACAGTATCCGATGCTCTAGCACAATTAAAGGCTGGTGACATAGTTTCTTTTGAAGAGTTGTCAGAAAAAATCATCCACACGGCACGATTTTTCGCTATTGATATAGAGTCCAGAGATCCGCTTGAAGGACTTAAATTACATGATGTTATTCTTTACACCAAGAATGGTCTTAATGCAGATTGTCTGCAATCGCTTGAAACTACTTTTAACATCTACCCAACGACTCAAAGAATAAGATTTTGGCGAGCCAGAACATGCTTTGACACCACGATGCATTCGTAACTCAAATGTTATACCGTGATCTATATAAACATCCATTAAATTTAGGAGATTAGTTATGGGGCCATTGATTCCATCGATAACATTGACCGATTCAGATGAAAAAACGGATTTGATTATGAAAGTAGCAGGAGAAAAGACTTTTACAAACACTACTGGTGAACTTGTCGAGCGTGGTCTAGCGATGACCAGTAAAGGTCGTATTGTAAAGGTTTGGAAAGCAAATCCAAGTATACCAATATTCAGGCAATACTATTGCCATGGCTTTGCCCTTAATACTTATCGTAGGTTCGGATATTCAGTGTGCAGTGACGCTGATATTGTAAGAGCTCTTATGGATGACTATGTCTTAATTGATGTAGTAGGGCAAACAGTATCCGATGCTCTAGCACAATTAAAGGCTGGTGACATAGTTTCTTTTGAAGAGTTGTCAGCAAAAATTATCCACACAGCAATCGTTTTCCATATTCGTATAGACCCCAGTGATCCGCTTGAAGGACTTAAATTACATGATGTTATTCTTTACACCAAGAATGGTCTTAATGCAGATTGTCTGCAATCGCTTGAAACTACTTTTAACATCTACCCAACGACTCAAAGAATAAGATTTTGGCGAGCCAGAACATGCTTTGACACCACGATGCATTCGTAACTCAAATGTTATGCCGTGATATATAAACATCCATTAAATTTAGGAGATTAGTTATGGGACCATTGATTCCATCGATAACATTGACCGATTCAGATGAAGTAACGAGTCATCTCATGACAGCAGAAAGGACTGAGAAAAATCCTAATGGTACGAGTTTCCAGTTAGGTAACGCGATTACCAGTAAAGGTAATCTTGTAATGGTTTGTAAAGCAAATCCAAATGATCCATTGTACTATCAATACTTTTGCCACGGGCATTCTCTTGGTACTTATCGTAGGTTTGGATATTCAGTGTGCAGTGGCGAGTCTATTTTAAGAGCTCTTATAGATGACTATGTAGAAATTGGTGCAGGGCAAACAGTATCCGAGACTATACAACTATTAAAGAGTGGTGACATAGTTTCTTTTGCTGAGTTATCAGGAAGAATTATGCACACAGCAAAAGTTTTCTGTATTGATATAAACCCCAATGTTCCGCTTAGGCCAATTGAATTCAATGATATTATTCTTTCCAGCAAGAATGAGTATCATCCAGATTGTCTGCAATCGCTTGAAACTACTTTTATCAACTGCCAAACGGCTCATATGGTAAGATTTTGGCGAGACAAATTGACATGCTTTGACGCCACGATGCATTCGTAACTCAAATGTTATGCCGTGATATATAAACATCCATTAAATTTAGGAGATTAGTTATGGGACCTATGTTTCCATCGATAACATTGACCGATTCAGATGAAAAAACGGATTTGATTATGAAAGTAGCAGGAGAAAAGACTTTTACAAACACTACTGGTGAACTTGTCGAGCGTGGTCTAGCGATGACCAGTAAAGGTCGTATTGTAAAGGTTTGGAAAGCAAATCCAAGTATACCAATATTCAGGCAATACTATTGCCATGGCTTTGCCCTTAATACTTATCGTAGGTTCGGATATTCAGTGTGCAGTGGCGTGTCTATTGTAAGAGCTCTTATGGATGACTATGTCTTAATTGATGTAGTAGGGCAAACAGTATCCGATGCTCTAGCACAATTAAAGGCTGGTGACATAGTTTCTTTTGAAGAGTTGTCAGAAAAAATTATCCACACGGCACAATTTTACTGTATTGATGCAGAGCCCAACGATCCGCTTAAAGTACTTAAATTACGTGATGTTATTCTTTCCACCAAGAATGGTCTTAATGCAGATTGTATCGAATCGCTTGAAACTACTTTTAACACCTACCCAACGACTCAAAGAATAAAATTTTGGCGAGACAAATTGGCATGCTTTGACGCCACGATGCATTCGTAACTCAAATGTTATGCCGTGATATATAAACATCCATTAAATTTAGGAGATTAGTTATGGGACCTATGTTTCCATCGATAACATTGACCGATTCAGATGAAAAAACGGATTTGATTATGAAAGTAGCAGGAGAAGAGACTTTTACAAACACTACTGGTGAACTTGTCGAGCATGGTCTAGCGATGACCAGTAAAGGTCGTATTGTAAAGGTTTTTAAAGCAAATCCAAGTCTGCCAATAATCAGGCAATACTATTGCCATGGCTTTGCCCTTAATACTTATCGCAGGTTCGGATATTCAGTGTGCGATGGCTTTTCTATTGCAAGAGCTCTTATGGATGACTATGTCTTAATTGATGTAGGGCAAACCGTATCCGATGGTCTAGCACAATTAAAGGCTGGTGACATAGTTTCTTTTGAAGAGTTGTCAGCAAAAATTATCCACACGGCACAATTTTTCTGTATTGATGCAGAGCCCAACGATCCGCTTGAAGCACTTAAATTAAGTGATGTTATTCTTTTAACCAAGAATGGTCTTAATGCAGATAGTATGGAATCGCTTGAAACTACTTTTAACCTCTACCCAACGACTGAAAGAATAAAATTTTGGCGCCCTATCTGACATGCTTTGACGCCACGATGCATTCGTAACTCAAATGTTATGCCGTGATATATAAACATCCATTAAATTTAGGAGATTAGTTATGGGACCTATGTTTCCATCGATAACATTGACCGATTCAGATGAAAAAACGGATTTGATTATGAAAGTAGCAGGAGAAGAGACTTTTACAAGCACTACTGGTGATATTGTCGAGTATGGTACAGCGATGACCAGTAAAGGTCGTCTTGTAGCGGTTTGGAAAGCAAATCCAAGTAGGTCAATGTCCAGGCAATACTATTGCCATGGCTTTGCCCTTAATACTTATCGCAGGTTCGGATATTCAGTGTGCAGTGGCGTGTCTATTGTAAGAGCTCTTATAGATGACTATGACTTAATTGGTGTAGGGCAAACAGTATCCGATGCTATACCACTATTAAAGGGTGGTGACATAGTTTCTTTTGAAGAGTTGTCAGCAAAAATTATCCACACGGCACAATTTTTCTGTATTGATGCAGACTCCAGAGATCCGCTTGAACGAATTAAATTACATGATGTTATTCTTTCCACCAAGAATGGTCTTAATGCAGATTGTCTGCAATCGTTTGCAACTACTGTTCGCACCTACCCAAAGACTCAGAGAATAAGATTTTGGCGAGCCAGAACATGCTTTGACGCCACGCTGTAGCAATAACTCAAATGTTATACCGTGATATATAAACATCCATTAAATTTAGGAGATTAATTATGGGACCTATGTTTCCATCGATAACATTGACCGATTCAGATGAAGTAACGAGCCCGCTAATTATAAATGAAATCGCCTGTCCAGATCCTCTTGGTGCGCATGGTACGCTAGGTTTTGCGATGACAAGTAAAGGTCGTCCTGTAATGGTTTGGAAAGCAAATCCAGATAATTCATTGCGCTATAAATACTTTTGCCATGGCTTTGCCCTTGATACTTATCGCAGGTTCGGATATTCAGTGTGCAGTGACGCTGATATTTTAAGAGCTCTTGAGGATGACTATGTCGAAATTGTTGCATGGCAATCAGCATCCGATACTATACAACTATTAAAGATTGGTGACATAGTTTCTTTTGCTGAGTTGTCAGGAAAAATTATCCACACGGCACAAGTTTTCATTATTGATATAAACCCCAGTGATCCGCTTGGACGACTTAAATTAGAGGATATTATTCTTTTCAGCAAGAATTGTTTTAATGTAGAGTGTTTGGAACCGTTTTTAGCTACTTTTATCAACTACCCAATGATTAATATAGTCAGATTTTGGCGAGCCAGAACATGCTTTGACGACACTATGCTGCAATAACTCAAATGTTATACCGTGATATATACCCATGTTACCCCAAAATGCAACGTCGGCTGCGAACTCGATGATCGATGGTAAGGCGCAACATGAGGTAATGGGGACGTACGCATCGAATGGCAAGCTTTGGCTGCTACCGCTCATATAAAAACCGAGTTCGCGGCCTGAATGGCGCGGAGCATTGAGCCAATTTGCATTGTTATAAAATCTCTCACGATCATAACTATATTTCAATTTTAGGCAGGCATATCGGCACAATTTCTTTGCTTATTTTGCATTTTTCCGTTGCATGGGTATAAACATCCATTAAATTTCGGAGATTAGTTATGGGACCATTTATTCCATCGATAACATTGACCGATTTAGATGGATCAACGGAGATGATCTGTAACGGAGAAAAGTATTATAAAGGTTCTGATGGTAAGATTTTCGGGTTAGGTAGCGCGATGACCAGTAAAGGTAATAAAGTAGTGGTTTTTAAAGCAAATCCAGATCATCCATTTGACGAGCAATACTTTTGCCACGGACATGCTCTTGGTACTTATCGTAGGTTCGGATATTCAGTGGGCTGTGGCTATGATATTTTATTTGCGCTTGAGGATGAATGCTATGAAATTGGTGCAGGGCAAACACCATTCGATACTATATAGCTATTAAAGGTTGGTGACATAGTTTCTTTTAGTGAGTTGTCAGGAAAAATTATCCACACGGCAAAAGTTTTCTGTATTGATATAAACCCCAATGATCCGCTTAGACGAGTTATATTCGCTGATATTATTCTTTTCACCAAGAATGGTTATTTTTCTTATATACATTTAATTGGAAATGGTAACTATATTAAATATCGTTTGCCATGTTTATTATTGGCATTTTATGCATCAATATTTAACAATTTGATCATTAATTAATATCGATACTATACTTAGCAAAGTGACATACAAGCATGGCACAAAATAAATAATGCAGATTGTCTGCAACCTATTTTAACTACTTTAGCCGCCTACTCAATGAGTAGGACAATAAGATTTTGGCGCCTTAAATGACATGCTTTGACTCCACGATGCAGCAATAACTCAAACGTTATAGCGTGCTATTTATATAAACATCCATTAAATTTAGGACATTAGTTATGGGACCATTTATTCCATCGATAACATTGACAAATTCATATGGAGTAACGCGTACGCTCAGTGCAGGAGAAAAGTTTTATAAAGGTTCTGATGGTGCGCGTCACGAGTTTGGTAAAGCGATGACAAGTAAAGGTAATACAGTAAAGGTTTTTAAAGCAGATCCTGATGATTCATTGTACGATCAATACTTTTGCCACGGCCATTCTCTTGGGACTTATCGCAGGTTCGGATATTCAGTGTGCAGTGGCCGCTCTATTTTAAGGGCTTTTCAGGATGACTATGTCGAAATTGTTGCAGTGCAAACAGCATTAGATGCGCTGCAAGGATTAAAGGTTGGTGATATAATTTCTTTGAGTGACTTCGAAGATGACATTATTCATACGGCAAAAGTTTTCCTTATTGATATAAACCCCAGTGATCCGTTTAGACCAATTAAATTAACTAATATTATTCTTTCCACCAAAAATGGTTATGATCCAGATTGTTTGCAACCGATTTTAGCTGTTTGTGACGCATATCCAGAGGCACCTAAAATAAGATTTTGGCGAGCCAAAACATGCTTTGACGACACTATGCAGCAATAACTCAAACGTTATACCGTGATATATAAACATCCATTTAATTTAGGAGATTAATTATGGGACCATTCATTCCATCGATAACATTGACCGATTCATATGGAGTAACGAACGAGATCTGGGCAGGCGAAGAGTCTTATATGATGACTAATGGTAAGCGTCGCTCGTTAGGTCAAGCTATGACCAGTAAAGGTCGTAAAGTAAATGTTATGAAAGCAACTGGATCTGGTGTAATGAAATTGCAATACTTTTGTCACGGCCATTCTCTTGGGACTTATCGCAGGTTCGGATATTCAGTGTGCAGTGGCGTTCATATTTTATTTGCTCTTGAGGATGACTATGTCGAATTTGGTGCAGGGCAAACAGTATTAGAGACTATACAACTATTAAATATTGGTGAGATAGTTTCTTTTGAAGATTTGTCAGGAAACATTCTTCACACGGCAAAAGTTTTCTATATTATTATAAACCCCAATGATCCGCTTAGACCACTTAAATTAACTAATATTATTCTTTCCACCAAGAATGATCTTGATTCAGAGTGTTTGCAATCGATTTTAGCTGTTCGTGCGGTATATCCAGAGGCACCGAAAATGAGATTTTGGCGAGACAAATTGACATGCTTTGACGACACGATGCAGCAATAACTCAAACGTTATACCGTGATATATAAACATCCCTTTAATTTAGGAGATTAGTTATGGGACCATTCATTCCATCGATAACATTGACCGACCCAGATGAAGTAACGATCCCTATCATTATAAATGAAACCGACTGTCCAGATCCTGAGGGTGCGCATGGTACGATAGGCTTTGCGATGACAAGTACAGGTCGTCTGGTAGGGGTTTGGAAAGCAAATCCAAATAATTCATTGTACAATCAATACTATTGCCACGGACATTCTCTTGGTACTTATCGTAGGTTCGGATATTCAGTGGGCTGTGGCGATGATATTTTATTTGCGCTTGAGGATGAATGCTATGAAATTGGTGCATGTCAAACACCATTCGAGACTATACAACTATTAAATGTTGGTGACATAGTTTATTTTGCTGAGTTGTCAGGAAAAATTATCCACACGGCAAAAGTTTTCCGTATTAATATAAACCCCAATGATCCGCTTAGACGACTTAAATTAGAGGAGATTATTCTTTCCACCAAAAATGGTTATAGAGCAGATTGTCTGCAACCGATTTTAGATACTTTAGCCACCTACCCAACGATTAAGATGGTAAGATTTTGGCGAGCCAGAACATGCTTTGGCGACACGATGCAGCAATAACTCAAACGTTATACCGTGATATATATACCCATGCTTGATAAAATGCAACGGTGGCCGCTCACTCGATCATCGATGATAAGGCGCAACATGAGGTAATGGGGACGTACGCATCGAATGGCAAGCTTTGGCTGCTACCGATCATATAAAAACCTAGTTCGCGGCCCGAATGGCGCGGAGCGTTGACTCAATTTACACTGTTATAAAATATCAATAGATAATAACTATATTTCAATTTTAGGCAGGCATGTTGGCGCAATTTCCTTGCTTATTTTGTATTTTGAATTAGCATTAGTATAAACATTCATTAAATTTAGGATATTAGTTATGGGACCTATGTTTCCAACGATAACATTTACCGATTCAGATGGAGTAACGAGCCCGATAATTATAAATGAAATGGCCAGTCCAGATCATCCTGCTGCGCATGGTAGGCTAGGCTTTGCGATGACAAGTAAAGGTCGTAAAGTAATAGTTTGGAAAGCAAATTCAGATAATTCATTTCGCTATAAATACTTTTGCCACGGACATTCTCTTGGTACTTATCGTAGGTTCGGATATTCAGTGGGCTCTGGCGTTGATGTTTTATTTGCGCTTGAGGATGACTGCTATGAAATTGGTGCAGATCAAATACCAGTCGAGACTATACAACTATTAAAGGTTGGTGACATAGTTTCTTTTGCTGAGTTGTCAGGAAAAATTCTCCACACGGCAAAAGTTTTCTGTATTAATATAAACCCCAATGATCCGCTTAGACCAGTTATATTCGATGATATTATTCTTTCCACCAAAAATGGTTATAGAGCAGATTGTCTGCAACCGATTTTAGATACTTTAGCCACCTACCCAACGATTCCGATGGTAAGATATTGGCGAGACAAATTGACATGCTTTGGCGACACGATGCAGCAATAATTCAAACGTTATACCGTGATATATAAACATCCCTTTAATTTAGGATATTAGTTATGGGACCATTTATTCCAGCGATAACATTGACCGATTCAGATGGAGTAACGAGTCAGCTCAGGTTCGCAGAAGAGATTTATAAAACTACTACTGGTAAGTTTGAATTGTTAGGTCAAGCGATGACGAGTAAAGGTAATAAAGTAAAGGTTTTTAAAGCAAATCCAAATAATTCATTGTACAATCAATACTATTGCCACGGACATTCTCTTGGTACTTATCGTAGGTTCGGATATTCCGTGGGCTCTGGCGTTGATATTTTATTTGCGCTTGAGGA
Organism: uncultured Psychromonas sp.; assembly: GCA_963682165.1. Taxonomy (GTDB): domain Bacteria; phylum Pseudomonadota; class Gammaproteobacteria; order Enterobacterales; family Psychromonadaceae; genus Psychromonas. The sequence continues at coordinate 2,235,746 of OY821666.1, forward strand.
TGAATGCTATGAAATTGGTGCATGTCAAACACCATTCGAGATTATACAACTATTAAAGGTTGGTGACATAGTTTCTTTTGCTGAGTTGTCAGGAAAAATTATCCACACGGCAAAAGTTTTCTGTATTAATATAAACCCCAATGATCCGCTTAGACGAGTTATATTCGATGAGATTATTCTTTCCACCAAAAATGGTTATAGAGCAGATTGTCTGCAACCGATTTTAGATACTTTAGCCACCTACCCAACGATTAAGATGGTAAGATTTTGGCGAGCCAGAACATGCTTTGGCGACACGATGCAGCAATAACTCAAACGTTATACCGTGATATATATACCCATGCTTGATAAAATGCTACGGTGGCCGCTCACTCGATCATCGATGATAAGGCGCAACATGAGGTAATGGGGACGTACCCATCGAATGGCAATCTTTGGCTGCTACCGATCATATGAAAATCGAGTTCGCGGCCCGAATGGCGCGGAGCATTGACCCAATTTGTATTGTTATAAAATATCAATCGATAATAACTATATTTCAATTTCAGGCAGGAATATCGGCACAATTTCATTGCTTATTTTGCATTTTGGAGTAGCATAGCATAAACATTAATTAAATTTAGGATATTAGTTATGGGACCATTTATTCCAGCGATAAAATTGACCGATCCAGATGGAGTAATGAAAGAGCTCAGGTTAGCAGAAGATATTTATGAAACTACTTGTGGTGAGTTTGACTTGTTAGGTCAAGCGATGACGAGTAAAGGTAATGTAGTAAGGGTTTGGAAAGCAGATCCTAATGATCCATTGTACGATCAATACTTTTGCCACGGACATTCTCTTGGTACTTATCGTAGGTTCGGATATTCAGTGTGCAGTGGCGCTGATATTTTAATGGTTCTTGAGGATGACTATGTCGAAATTGTTACAGGGCAAACAGCATTAGATCCTCTACAACTATTAAAGGTTGGTGACATAATTTCTTTTAGTGACTTCTTTGGTGGCATTATCCACTCGGCAATAGTTTCCTCTATTGATATAAACCCCAATGATCCGCTTAGACCAATTGAATTAACTGATGTTATTCTTTCCACCAAGAATAATTATGATGCAGTTTGTTTGAAATCGATTGTAGGTGTTCGTGCGGCATATCGAGGGGCACCGAAAATGAGATTTTGGCGAGACAAATTGCCATGCTTTGACGACACGATGCAGCAATAACTCAAACGTTATACCGTGATATATAAACATCCATTTAATTTAGGAGATTAATTATGGGACCATTCATTCCATCGATAACATTGACCGATTCAGATGGAGTAACGCAGTCGATCATTACCAATGAAACAGCCTGTCCAGGTGATATTGGTGCGCATGGTACGGTAGGTTTTGCGATGACAAGTAAAGGTCGTCCTGTAATGGTTTGGAAAGCAAATCCAGATAATTCATTGCGCTATAAATACTTTTGCCATGGCTTTGCCCTTGATACTTATCGCAGGTTCGGATATTCAGTGTGCAGTGACGCTGATATTTTAAGAGCTCTTGAGGATGACTATGTAGAGATTGGTGCTGGGCAATCAGCATCCGATACTATACAACTATTAAAGATTGGTGACATAGTTTCTTTTGCTGAGTTGTCAGGAAAAATTATCCATACGGCAAAAGTTTTCATTATTGATATAAACCCCAGTGATCCGCTTAGACCAGTTAGATTCGTTGATATTATTCTTTTCAGCAAGAATTGTTTTAATGTAGAGTGTCTGGAACCGTTTTTAGTTACTTTTATCAACTACCCAACGATTCAGAGAATAAGAGTTTGGCGAGCCAGAACATGCTTTGGCGACACGATGCAGCAATAACTCAAACGTTATACCGTGATATATAAACATCCCTTTAATTTAGGATATTAGTTATGGGACCATTTATTCCAGCGATAACATTGACCGATTCAGATGGAGTAACGAGTCAGCTCAGGTTCGCAGAAGAGATTTATAAAACTACTACTGGTAAGTTTGAATTGTTAGGTCAAGCGATGACGAGTAAAGGTAATAAAGTAAAGGTTTTTAAAGCAAATTCAGATAATTCATTTCGCTATAAATACTTTTGCCACGGACATTCTCTTGGTACTTATCGTAGGTTCGGATATTCAGTGGGCTCTGGCGTTGATGTTTTATTTGCGCTTGAGGATGACTGCTATGAAATTGGTGCAGATCAAATACCAGTCGAGACTATACAACTATTAAAGGTTGGTGACATAGTTTCTTTTGCTGAGTTGTCAGGAAAAATTCTCCACACGGCAAAAGTTTTCTGTATTAATATAAACCCCAATGATCCGCTTAGACCAGTTATATTCGATGATATTATTCTTTCCACCAAAAATGGTTATAGAGCAGATTGTCTGCAACCGATTTTAGATACTTTAGCCACCTACCCAACGATTCCGATGGTAAGATATTGGCGAGACAAATTGACATGCTTTGGCGACACGATGCAGCAATAATTCAAACGTTATACCGTGATATATAAACATCCCTTTAATTTAGGATATTAGTTATGGGACCATTTATTCCAGCGATAACATTGACCGATTCAGATGGAGTAACGAGTCAGCTCAGGTTCGCAGAAGAGATTTATAAAACTACTACTGGTAAGTTTGAATTGTTAGGTCAAGCGATGACGAGTAAAGGTAATAAAGTAAAGGTTTTTAAAGCAAATCCAAATAATTCATTGTACAATCAATACTATTGCCACGGACATTCTCTTGGTACTTATCGTAGGTTCGGATATTCCGTGGGCTCTGGCGTTGATATTTTATTTGCGCTTGAGGATGAATGCTATGAAATTGGTGCATGTCAAACACCATTCGAGATTATACAACTATTAAAGGTTGGTGACATAGTTTCTTTTGCTGAGTTGTCAGGAAAAATTATCCACACGGCAAAAGTTTTCTGTATTAATATAAACCCCAATGATCCGCTTAGACGAGTTATATTCGATGAGATTATTCTTTCCACCAAAAATGGTTATAGAGCAGATTGTCTGCAACCGATTTTAGATACTTTAGCCACCTACCCAACGATTAAGATGGTAAGATTTTGGCGAGCCAGAACATGCTTTGGCGACACGATGCAGCAATAACTCAAACGTTATACCGTGATATATATACCCATGCTTGATAAAATGCTACGGTGGCCGCTCACTCGATCATCGATGATAAGGCGCAACATGAGGTAATGGGGACGTACCCATCGAATGGCAATCTTTGGCTGCTACCGATCATATGAAAATCGAGTTCGCGGCCCGAATGGCGCGGAGCATTGACCCAATTTGTATTGTTATAAAATATCAATCGATAATAACTATATTTCAATTTCAGGCAGGAATATCGGCACAATTTCATTGCTTATTTTGCATTTTGGAGTAGCATAGCATAAACATTAATTAAATTTAGGATATTAGTTATGGGACCATTTATTCCAGCGATAAAATTGACCGATCCAGATGGAGTAATGAAAGAGCTCAGGTTAGCAGAAGATATTTATGAAACTACTTGTGGTGAGTTTGACTTGTTAGGTCAAGCGATGACGAGTAAAGGTAATGTAGTAAGGGTTTGGAAAGCAGATCCTAATGATCCATTGTACGATCAATACTTTTGCCACGGACATTCTCTTGGTACTTATCGTAGGTTCGGATATTCAGTGTGCAGTGGCGCTGATATTTTAATGGTTCTTGAGGATGACTATGTCGAAATTGTTACAGGGCAAACAGCATTAGATCCTCTACAACTATTAAAGGTTGGTGACATAATTTCTTTTAGTGACTTCTTTGGTGGCATTATCCACTCGGCAATAGTTTCCTCTATTGATATAAACCCCAATGATCCGCTTAGACCAATTGAATTAACTGATGTTATTCTTTCCACCAAGAATAATTATGATGCAGTTTGTTTGAAATCGATTGTAGGTGTTCTTGCGGTATATCGAGGGGCACCGAAAATGAGATTTTGGCGAGACAAATTGCCATGCTTTGACGACACGATGCAGCAATAACTCAAACGTTATACCGTGATATATAAACATCCATTTAATTTAGGAGATTAATTATGGGACCATTCATTCCATCGATAACATTGACCGATTCAGATGGAGTAACGCAGTCGATCATTACCAATGAAACAGCCTGTCCAGGTGATATTGGTGCGCATGGTACGGTAGGTTTTGCGATGACAAGTAAAGGTCGTCCTGTAATGGTTTGGAAAGCAAATCCAGATAATTCATTGCGCTATAAATACTTTTGCCATGGCTTTGCCCTTGATACTTATCGCAGGTTCGGATATTCAGTGTGCAGTGACGCTGATATTTTAAGAGCTCTTGAGGATGACTATGTAGAGATTGGTGCTGGGCAATCAGCATCCGATACTATACAACTATTAAAGATTGGTGACATAGTTTCTTTTGCTGAGTTGTCAGGAAAAATTATCCATACGGCAAAAGTTTTCATTATTGATATAAACCCCAGTGATCCGCTTAGACCAGTTAGATTCGTTGATATTATTCTTTTCAGCAAGAATTGTTTTAATGTAGAGTGTCTGGAACCGTTTTTAGTTACTTTTATCAACTACCCAACGATTCAGAGAATAAGAGTTTGGCGAGCCAGAACATGCTTTGACGACACGATGCAGCAATAACTCAAACGTTATAACGTGATTTATACCTATGTCACCCGAAATGCAATATCAGGGTAGAAAATTGTGCACGGACACCTCGCCTAAAATTGAAGTATAGTTATGATCGGTCGATATTTTATAACAATGCAAATTGGTGCAAGGCTCCGCGCCATTCGGGGCTAGAACTCGGTTTTTATATGCAAGGGAGCAGTCAAAGATTGCCATTCGATGCGATAACAACCATTGCCTCATGTTGCGCCTTATCTCTGATCGTCTGTCCATGCCGACGTTGCATTTCGGGGTAACATGGGTATAAACATCCATTTAATTTAGGAAATTAGTTATTGGACCATTCATTCCATCGATAACATTGACCGATTCAGATGGAGTAACGCAGTCGATCATTACCAATGAAACAGCCCGTGCAGGTCGTATTGGTGCGCTTGGCGCGTTAGGCTCTGCGATGATAAGTAAAGGTCGTATTGTAAGGGTTTGGAAAGCAAATCCAGATAATTCATTGTACAATAAATACTTTTGCCACGGACATTCTCTTGGTACTTATCGTAGGTTCGGATATTCAGTTGGTTGTGGCGAGGCTATTTTATGTGCGCTTGAGGATGACTGCTATGAAATTGGTGCAGGGCAAACACCATTGGGTGCTATACAAGGATTAAAGGCTGGTGACATAGTTTCTTTTGCTGAGTTATCAGGAAAAATTATGCACACAGCAAAAGTTTTTTGTATTGATATAAACCTCAGTGATCCGCTTAGACCAGTTAGATTCGTTGATATTATTCTTTTGACCAAAAATGGTTATAATGAAGATTGTCTGCAACCGATTTTAGATACTTTAAGCACCTTCCAATGACTAGGATAATAAGATTTTGGCGCCCCAGATGACATGCTTTCTGGCCAACATGGTTATGCCTAATTGCATAGCAATTAGTTGCACATGGACAATTCTCTTCCCCCGCTTTAACAGACATCAAAATCTGACTAAAGATGAGGTGTCTTATGCCGTGATTTTCAACCCCATGAATTTAGGAGATTGGTTATGGGACCATTTATTCCATCGATAACATTGACCGGCCCAAATGAAATTACCTGCCCGCTTTTAGAAAGTACAGAATATCGTGAAATTTGGGATGAAGCGCCTGGGGTATTAGGTAAAGCTATGACAAGTAGAGGCCGGCTGGTAGACGTTTGGAAACCAAATCCAAAGAATTCATGGTGCGATAAATACTTTTGCCACGGACATTCTCTTGGTACTTATCGCAGGTACGGATATTCAGTGTTCTCTGGCAAGGATATTTTCTTTGCGCTTGAGGATGAATGCTATGAAATTGGTGCAGGGCAAAGATCAGCCGGTGCGATACAAGTATTAAAGGTTGGTGACATAGTTTCTTTTGCTGAGTTATCAGGAAGAATTATGCACACAGCAAAAGTTTTCTGTATTGATATAAACCCCAGTGATCCGCTTAGACCAATTAAATTCGCTGATATTACTCTTTTGACCAAGAATGGTTGTAATTCAGATTATCTGCAACCGATTTTAAATATTGTACGCACCTACCCAATGACTAGGATAATAAGATTTTGGCGCCCCAGGTGACATGCTTTATGGCCAATTTGGTTATGCCTAATTGCATAGCAATTAGTTGCACATGGACTATTATCTTCCCACGCTTTAACAGACATCAAAATCTGACTAAAGATGAGGTGTCTTATGCCGTGATTTTCAACCCCATGAATTTAGGAGATTGGTTATGGGACTATTTATTCCATCGATAACATTGACCGGCCCAAATAAAATTACCATCCCGCTTTTAGAAAGTACAGTATATCGTGAAATTTGGGATAGAGCGCCTGGGGTATTAGGTAAAGCGATGACAAGTAGAAGCCGGCTGGTGAAAGTTTGGAAAGCAAATCCAGATAATCAATTGTGCGATAAATACTTTTGCCACGGACATTCTCTTGGTACTTATTGCAGGCACGGGTATTCAGTGTTCTCTGGCAAGGATATTCTAGCGGCCCTTGAGGATGACTGCGATGAAATTGGTGTATTCCATCCACCCTGGGACGTCATGAAACTATTAATCGCTGGTGACATAATTTCTTTTAGTAACTTGGAACAAGAAATTGTACATACGGTAGTTGTTGTCAATGTTTCATGGTATGCTGGATTTCTTGGCGTAAGGCAGACTAAAAAAGACACCTTAAACGAAATCATGGTTACCAGCAAAAATGGTACTAGTTTAGAATGTGCCAAAAATCTTTCCAGCGTCGTTGTACCTATTCATGTGCCCCGATAATAAGATTTTGGCGAGCCAGATGACATACTTTCTGGCAAACATGGGTATAAACATCCATGAATTTAGGAAATTAATTATGGGACCATTTATTCCATCGATAACATTGACCGACCCAAATAAAATGACGGACACGCTCATGGCAAAAGAAAAGCCTTATAAAGGTTCTCATGGTGTGCATGGTGCGTTAGGCAAAGCGATGACCATTAAAGGTCGTCTGGTAGTGGTTTGGAAACCAAATCCAAATAATTCATTGCACGATAAATACTTTTGCCACGGACATTCTCTTGGTACTTATCGTAGGTTCGGATATTCAGTGAGTTGTGGCCGCTCTATTTTAATGGCCCTTGAGGATGACTATGTAGACATTGGTGCTGGGCAATTAGCATCCGATACTATACAACTATTAAAGATTGGTGACATAGTTTCTTTTGCTGAGTTGTCAGGAAGAATTATTCACACAGCAAAAGTTTTCTGTATTGATATAAACCCCAGTGATCCGTTTAGACCAATTAAATTAGCTGATATTATTCTGTCCACCAAAAATGGTTATAGAGCAGATTGTCTGCAACCGATTTTAACTATTGAGCGCTGTTACCCAAAGACTAAGATAATAAGATTTTGGCGACCCATATCACATACTTTCTGGCAAACATTGGAATAGCCTAATTGCATAGCAATTAGGTGCACATGGACACGCTTTGCGCTCTGCTCTAGGCGAGCTTGTGAACTCAAACGTTAGTCCGTTATTTTCAACCCCATGAATTTAGGAGATTGGTTTTGGGACCATTTATTCCATCTATAACATTAACCGACCCAAATAAAATTACCAGTCCGATTTTAGAAAGTACAGTCTATTCTGAAATTGGTGATGAAGTGCCTGGAGTGTTAGGTAAAGCTATGACAAGTAGAGGCCGCCTTGTGAAAGTTTGGAAAGCAAATCCAGATAATCAATTGTACGATAAATACTTTTGCCACGGACATTCTCTTGGTACTTATCGCAGGCACGGGTATTCAGTGTTCTCTGGCAAGGATATTCTAGCGGCCCTTGAGGATGACTGCGATGAAATTGGTGTATTCCATCCCCCCTGGGAAGTCATGAAACTATTAATCGCTGGTGACATAATTTCTTTTAGTAACTTGGAACAAGGCATTATCCATACGGTAGTCGTTGTCAATGTTCCATGGTATGCTGGATTTCTTGGCGCAAGGCAGACTAAAAAAGACACCTTAAACGAAATCATGGTTGCCAGCAAAAAAGGTACTAATTTAGAATGTGTCAAATATCTTTCCAGCGTTCGTTTCACCTATTCATGTGCCCAGATAATAAGATTTTGGCGAGCCAGACGACATACTTTCTGGCAAACATGGGTATAAACATCCATGAATTTAGGAAATTAATTATGGGACCATTTATTCCATCGATAACATTGACCGACCCAGATAAAATTACGCGTAGGCTCATGGTAAAAGAAAAGCCTATTAAAGATTCTGATGGTGTGCGTGGTGCGTTAGGCAAAGCGATGACCAGTAAAGGTCGTCTGGTAGTGGTTTGGAAACCAAATCCAAAGAATTCATGGTATGATAAATACTTTTGCCATGGACATTCTCTTGGAACTTATCGCAGGCACGGGTATTCAGTGACCTCTGCCAAGTCTATTTTCTTCGCGCTTGAGGATGAATGCGATGAAATTGGTTCAGGGCAACGATCAGTCAGTGCGATACAACTATTAAAGATTGGTGACATAGTTTCTTTTGCTGAGTTGTCAGGAAGAATTATGCACACAGCAAAAGTTTTCTGTATTGATATAAACCCCAGTGTTCCGCTTAGACCAATTAAATTCGCTGATATTATTCTTTCCACCAAGAATGGCTATAATGCAGCTTGTCTGCAACCGATTTTAACTATTGTACGCTGCTACCCACAGACTAGGATAATAAGATATTGGCGACTCAGATGACATACTTTCTGGCAAACCTGGGAATAGCCTAATTGCATAGCAATTAGGTGCACATGGACACGCTTTGCGCTCTGCTACTGGCGAGCTTGTGAACTCAAACGTTAGTCCGTTATTTTCAACGCCATGAATGTAGGAGATTGGTTATGGGACCATTTATTCCATCGATAACATTGACCAATCTAAATAAAATGACGCGCACCCTTTTCAATAAGACAATAATCTGTGAAGCTTGGCCTGATGTGGCTGGAAAGTTAGGTAAAGCTATGACAAGTAGAGGCCGCCTTGTGAAAGTTTGGAAAGCAAATCCAGATAATTCATTGTGCTATAAATACTTTTGCCATGGCTTTGCCCTTGATACTTATCGCAGGTTCGGATATTGAGTGTTATCTGGTAAGGATATTCTAGAGGCTCTTGAGGATGACTATGTCGAAATTGGTGCAGGGCAAACACCATCGAACATTATGAAACTATTAATAGCTGGCGACATAGTTTCTTTTAGTAACTTGGAACATGGCATTATCCACACGGCAGTAGTTATCTATGTTCCCAGAAGTCTTGCCAGACCTGCAGAAAACGCCTTAAATAACATTAAGGTTAACAGCAAAAATGGTATTAATTTAGAATGTGTCCAATATCTTTCCAGCGTTCGTTGCATCTATTCATATGCCCCGCTAATGAGATTTTGGCGAGCCAGATGAGATACTTTATGGCAAACATGGGTATAAACATCCATTTAATTTAGGAAATTAATTATGGGACCATTTATTCCATCGATAACATTAACCGACCCAAATAAAATTACGTCTACGCTCATGGCAAAAGAAAAGCCTTATAAAAGTCCTGATGGTGTGCGTGGTGCGATAGGCAAAGCGATGACCAGTAAAGGTCGTCTGGTAGTGGTTTGGAAACCAAATCCAAATAATTCATTGTACCAGCAATACTTTTGCCATGGCTTTGCCATTGATACTTATTTCAGGTTCGGATATTCAGTGTGCAGTGGCCGCTCTATTTTAAGGGCTCTTCAGGATGACTATGTCGAAATTGTTGCAGTGCAAACAGCATTAGATGAGCTGCAAGGATTAAAGGTTGGTGACATAGTTTCTTTTGCTGATTTGTCAGGAAAAATTATCCACACAGCAAAAGTTTTCTGTCTTGATATAAACCCCAGTGTTCCGTTTGGGCCAATTAAATTAGCTGATATTATTCTTTCCACCAAAAATGGTTTTAAAAGAGCTTGTCTGCAACCGATTTTAACTATTATACGCAGCTACCCACAGACTATGCTAATAAGATATTGGCGAGACAAATTGACATGCCTTGACTATACGATGCAGCAATAACTCAAACGTTATAGAGTGGTATTTATATAAACATTCATTAATTTAGGAGATTAGTTATGGGACCATTTATTCCAGCGATAAAATTGACCGATTCAGATGGAGTAACGAGTGAGCTCAGGTTAGCAGAAGATATTTATGAAACTACTTGTGGTGAGTTTGACTTGTTAGGTCAAGCGATGACGAGTAAAGGTAATGTAGTAAGGGTTTTTAAAGCAGATCCTGATGATCCATTGTACAAGCAATACTTTTGCCATGGACATTCTCTTGGTACTTATCGCAGGCACGGGTATTCAGTGATCTCTGCCAAGTCTATTTTCTTCGCGCTTGAGGATGAATGCTATGAAATTGGTTCAGGGCAACGATCAGTCAGTGCGATACAACTATTAAAGATTGGTGACATAGTTTCTTTTGCTGAGTTGTCAGGAAGAATTATGCACACAGCAAAAGTTTTCTGTATTGATATAAACCCCAGTGTTCCGCTTAGACCAATTAAATTCGCTGATATTATTCTTTCCACCAAGAATGGCTATAATGCAGCTTGTCTGCAACCGATTTTAACTATTGTACGCTGCTACCCAAAGACTAGGATAATAAGATATTGGCGACTCAGATGACATACTTTCTGGCAAACCTGGGAATAGCCTAATTGCATAGCAATTAGGTGCACATGGACACGCTTTGCGCTCTGCTACTGGCGAGCTTGTGAACTCAAACGTTAGTCCGTTATTTTCAACGCCATGAATGTAGGAGATTGGTTATGGGACCATTTATTCCATCGATAACATTGACCAATCTAAATAAAATGACGCGCACCCTTTTCAATAAGACAATAATCTGTGAAGCTTGGCCTGATGTGGCTGGAAAGTTAGGTAAAGCTATGACAAGTAGAGGCCGCCTTGTGAAAGTTTGGAAAGCAAATCCAGATAATTCATTGTGCTATAAATACTTTTGCCATGGCTTTGCCCTTGATACTTATCGCAGGTTCGGATATTGAGTGTTATCTGGTAAGGATATTTTAGAGGCTCTTGAGGATGACTATGTCGAAATTGGTGCAGGGCAAACACCATCGAACATTATGAAACTATTAATCGCTGGCGACATAGTTTCTTTTAGTAACTTGGAACATGGCATTATCCACACGGCAGTAGTTATCTATGTTCCCAGAAGTCTTGCCAGACCTGCAGAAAACGCCTTAAATAACATTAAGGTTAACAGCAAAAATGGTATTAATTTAGAATGTGTCCAATATCTTTCCAGCGTTCGTTGCATCTATTCATATGCCCCGCTAATGAGATTTTGGCGAGCCAGATGAGATACTTTATGGCAAACATGGGGATATACCCATGCTACCTCAAAATACAACGTCAGGTACGAACTCGATGATAAGGCGCAACATGAGGTAATGGTTATTATCGCATCGAATGGCAAGCTTTGGCTGCTCCCGATCATATAAAAACCGAGTCCGGCCCCGAAGGGCGCGGAGCCTTGTACCAATTTGCATTGTTATAAAATATCGACCGATCATAACTATACTTCAATTTTAGGCATCAAATATCGGCACAATTTGCCTTGCTGATATTGCATTTCGGGGTAGCATGGATATTGCCTTTATAGAGCCGCGCCAATGGTGCATAAAAGAAAGTATAAACGGCGCTTGTTTTTATGCCGCGCTAGGCTTTGCTTAACAAATAAGTCAAGTTGGTTTGCATTCTCTACTCGGCCGCGCCACGCACTACCAAAAAAAATCCTGAGCAGGCAAACAGACATTCAAGTTCAATGAGCCTATTTGTTGTTTCATGTCAAAAAATTTGTGTTTGTTGTTTCATTTTTTGTGTTGTAAATATTTTATATATTGATTACTTATTATTCTATGTTATTGTTTATAAATCAAGTTTAGGGTATAAGTGGTGCAATTTTTTTGTTTTCACTTGCATAGCTTCCCTTTGAGAGCTAGTTGTATGCTTGTATATTTTTAGCTACTAGTTACTAACAAGGTGGTTATAGCGAGCTTAAAACAGCTGGTCATAGCTCATCGATTATAGCCAATCATGCATTTTTGCTTAGTAAGGCGTTATCTATCAAAAGTAATACTACCTATGGAAATCTTGCGCATATAGAGCTTGCGAAAAGATTATAATTTTTAACATAATAAGGAGAGTTGGATATGTCAGATTATGATGTAATTGTTATCGGTGGTGGACCTATCGGACTTGCGTCTGCATACAATTGCGCAAAAGCTGGTAAATCTGTTTTAGTATTAGAGCGATTTAACTATTTTAATCAGTCGGGAAGTTCCAACGATATGGTTAGAATGTATAGAACGATGTATACCGAAGATTACATGGCCGATTTAGCCTACGATTCTTTAACCCTTTGGAGAAATTTGCAAAAAGATGCAGGTGAGGAGCTAATATGGATGACTGGTCTATTAAATTTTGGCGATCCTAACTATTCATCTGGTCCAGAAGGGAATTTGATGGCTCCGATTAAAAATATGGAAAGACTAGGATTGCCCTATGAAATTTTAGATGCTCAGCAGATCATGGCACGCTATCCGTTTAAAAATCTTCCCAGCACTTTTAAGGGGATCTTTGCACCTGATAATGGCTGTATCAATGTCCCGCTACTTTTAAGAACCCTTTACAGGTTAGCGCAATCATATGGGGCTAAGTTAATGTCTCATGCCAAAGTCGTGGACATGAATATAGAAAAAACTGGGGTAACTATTGAGTATGACAATGGAGAGCCTATCACTGTCAGCGCTGATAAATGTATTATTACCTGTGGCGCTTATGTCAATAACGTGGTCAACAAAGTGGGTATTAATCTTGATATTAAAATTTGGGAAATGGTTTATGAATATTATGCCACTGATCCAGGGCCAAACGGTACACTTTTTCCCAGCATGTGGTTCCAGTTTCTTGAGCCGACATCGGGAATGTCGGCATCATCAAATCTCTTTTATGGATTTCCGACAGTGCCATGGGGACCACCAAATCTAACACGTATTGCAGTTGATAATGCTGTAAATATCATCACTGATCCAGCGCAAAGAACCATCACTCCTGCAAGTAATGATCTGCAGATCACCTCCGACTTTGTTAAGAGACATTGCATCGCAGTCGATTCACGTCCTAACTACTGCGGAACATGTCTTCAAACCAATGTTGCAGATAATATGTATGTGCTAGACTTTTTGCCACCTTGCGTGGGTGAAGGCCATGAAAATGTTGCCATATTTACCGCTGGATGGGGAATGAAACTGGTGCCTCTGATAGGGAAAATTCTATCTGATTTGGTCATCGATGGTGCGAGCAAATATGACATTTCCAATTTCAAAATTACGAGATCTGGCGTACTTTGCAAAGGATATAAATAATGCACAAACACAACAATGAAATTACTCATGGTTTCCCAGATAAAAAAGGTATCGAAGTTGCGATCATTGGTGCTGGTGTTTCTGGTCTTTATTCAGCCTATAGGTTATTGAGCTCTGGTGAATCAATAGACAAAGCTTGCGAAATTCAAATCTTTGAAATGAGCCATCGAATCGGCGGAAGATTAGAATCTATAGTCCTGCCAGGAATGAAAATATCTGCTGAATTAGGCGGTATGAGATATACGACTTCTCAAAAAATTGTAACAGGTCTTATCGAAGATGTTTTTGCTAATGAATTGACGAATATTCAATTCCCAATGGGTAATAATGATAATCTTTTTGGTTATTTTAGAAAACACAGAGTAAAAATGCAAGACTGGAATATTGCTCAGAAAGAAGGAAAAAAACTAAAAACTAAATATGATTTGAATAAAAATGATATAGGTTTAAGTGCTGAACAATTGTTTAATAAAATAGTTTACAGTGTGTTAAAAAAAGATCCGTGGTTTGTCGATAAATACGCCTCTAAAATTTTTCATGTGTCTGAGTATGATCACGGATTTAAATTGACGCGCAAAGAATGGAACGATATTAAACCCAATCTCACCTATCATTTTGACGGGCCATACAAGGGTAAAAAAGTCAACAACATGGGTTTTTGGAATCTTATTAAAGATCAAACGTCAGAAGAAGGCTATAACTTTCTCTCTGTTGCTGGGGGATATTACTCCAATACCATTAACTGGAATGCAGCAGAGGCCTTCCCTTACATGGTAGGAGATTTTTCTGATGCCGAGGTCCAATATAAAACTATCGAAGGCGGATACGATAAAATAGCCTATGCCTTGGCTAATGCCTATCTAAAAAATCCAGGGGCATCAATCTGGGGTGGTAATAGGCTGGTTACCTTTAGTAAATCGGAAAATAATGATTATCGATATGAATTAGTATTTTTTAATGAAGATGAGCAAAAAGAATATCGAATATTGGCCAATAAAATAATAATGGCCATGCCAACAAGATCGTTAGAACTTTTAGATCAAAATAATTTTTTCTTTGCTCGGAATACTCAAAAAGAACTGCAAAAAAACATCGATTCTGTTGTCAAAGAATCATCGTTTAAAATTCTTATGGGCTTTGAAGAGCCATGGTGGAAAAAGGACTTTGGTATCGTATCTGGCCACTCTCGTACTGATCTACCAATAAGGCAGTGTTATTACTTCGGAATAGATCCTAACGATAGTCATTCACTATTTCTTGGTAGTTATAATGATATGCGCACGACAATGTTCTGGAATGTTCTGGGCAGTGAAGATCTTTATGAGCCAAAAACCACGAAATTGGTATCGCTCGCTCAATTAGACGATTATAAATCAGTGCAGGCTTCAAAAGTAATGGTACATGAAGTCATGAATCAGATTAGAGAGATGCATGGCAGAAACGACATCCCAGAGCCTTACATTACCTATTATAAAAACTGGAGCGAAGATCCATACGGTGCTGGTTATCATGCATGGCGAGTCGGTGTTGATGTAGCAGCCACGATGAAGTATATGAGAAGGCCACATCAGGCAGAAGATATCTTTATTTGTGGTGAAGCATACTCGGATCAGCAAGGCTGGGTCGAGGGGGCTTTTTGCGTAGCCGAAAAGATGCTTCAAGACTACTTTAATTTGCAACAGCCAACATGGCTAAATAGCTCATATTATTTAGGCTGGTAAAATAACTCATAAAATTGCACGGCAACATAAAATGCGCTACTTGTTTTGCTAGCGAAAAAATCTGCGTATTGTCGGTTGCCGCTCAGCAAGATTTGATGCGCTAGCGACATTTGCCCAAAAAACGCGATCTAATGGACGTTATTTAATCAACTTAAGAATGTAGAATAAGTTAATATTTTATGGAGCTAATAGCGCTGTTTTTTCGACATTTTATGATCATAACGACAGCTTGAATATCTACTAGTAAGGTAACTTTTGCTGATTGTTCAATATGCAGGCGATTGCGCCTACTTTGCACTGTAATATCTAATTTAGAGGTAATAGTGCCTCATACTAACTGTTAGGCTTACAGAAAAGGAAATACCATGAAGTTATCTGCTATAGCGAAAGAAATAATTCCGCCAATACTCTATCGTACGATTAGGGGGAAGGCAGCTCATTCATTGCCGGAATTTAGTTCGTGGACAGAAGCCAAAAAGGCATGCACAGAAGATGGTTATGAGCATAATAAATTAACGAAATTAATATTTGATAAAACCATAGTCTATAGAGACAAACTATCAGGTGGAATAATAACAATAAATAATTCAGAAATTCAAACACTCACAGCTTTAGGTATTGTGATTTCGCAGAATCAAGTGCCAGGAAAAATAACAGTTATCGACTATGGAGGTGCTTGTGGTGCTCACTATTTCCTCGCCAAGCATATTTTCAGAGATACTGAATTTGATTGGCGAGTGATCGAGACTCCTGGCATGGCTAAGGTTGCACGGGACATCGAAACAAATGAATTGCATTTTTTTGATAACATAGAGCTCGCCATAATGAATGTGAATTCAATTCATTTAATTCATTCATCGGGAACACTCCAATGCATGCCTGAACCTTATAAAGAATTAGAGAGGTTTATTGATGCAAAGCCCAATTTTATGCTACTTAGTCGATTAGGAGTTACTTCTGAATCCTCCGAGATAATTACAATTCATCGACATATGATGAGTGCAAATGGGCCAGGGCCTGCCCCAAGAGAATTTGAGGATGAAATATGTATTTACCCATTCCAATATCCAGTAAGAAGTAAATTAGAAAGTACTCTTTCAGATGAGTACAGTATTGAATTCATAAATAATGACCCGTCTGGTAGGTTCTCTGTTGGTTCGCATGAGATAATTGGAATCACCTATTTTTGCCGTAGAAATAAAGCCTAACAAGGCAAATGCACTCGGACGCCAAAAAGCGCCGCTCCTTCGTCGCTCTGCTTTTTGCCGCCGGTGATTTGCGGCATTATGCATCAAAAAAGGGCATCACATAGAAACAACCATACTTGTTAAAAGTAGCAGCAGAGATGAACCATATGCCGTTTCCGTGTCATCGTCTAAAACTGGACTTTCAGTTTTTTGTGGCTGTCCTGCCAGTGAGTGTGGAAAATACTGTAAACATAAAATGGCAATTGTATTAGCCGATGAAAGAATCCTCTATGATGAAGAACAAATGGGAAATTTTGAAAAAGCAACAGAATGGATGATTGAATCGTGCTACCCAAGCTTAGTTACAGAGCTAAGAGAATCAGAGAAAGAACTTGAATTAGCAAAGAAAAATGTTAAAAAACAAAAAGATAAAATTGCCCGTTTAATGAAAAAAGGTTTGAAATAGTGGAAATAGTGGAAATTGAAGCAAAACGAGATGATCGAGGGTATGCTCTCATTGCAAACTTTCTAGATGGCTTTGCTCTTGGTTGGAAAATGGCTGTTCCTGAAGCATTTAAAAAAGCCCTTGATATTAAATTAACACCAAGAATATTTGCAAAGAAAAAGGAAATGTTATGGACTCAAGGTCGGCTTTATGACTTTCATGAAGGAGATACTATTCATGACACAAATCAGGCATACGAAGAATGGGGTGAAGCATTAAAACATCTAAGAATCAGTGTACAAGTTCAATTTGCATCTTCATCTGGTTACGTTAACTATGAAACAATCGAAGTAAAAAACAATGAACTAGAAATAATACATCAAAAATTGAAGTCAAAACCAAAAGAGAAAATTGTTGATGGCTTGGTTGTAAAAAAGCAACGAATAGATCATGGCTTAGTTCGATTCAAAGTTTATCGCCCAAATGAAGAAAAGACAGCAGTTGAAGAATGTGAAACTATAGAGTGTACACAAGATGATTTCGTTGCTTTTCTCCAAACAGGCATTGTTCGTACAAAAGCGAACAACCAATTGAATTTATTAGATAAAAATGCCTAATAAAAGCATACAGCGGACGAGGCAAAGGCGCGTGCCGCTGATGCAAGGCGTTATACATAAAAACATGGAGAAAAAATGAATTTTACACTAGAAGCAAAAAGTAGTGGTGGTGGTTCGTATAATGTAGATTTTAAAGAGCAGGATGGGCTTTTAAGAGTGTGGTGTGATTGCCAAGCGGGTGTGTGGGGAAAATTTTGTAAGCATAAGTGGCAACTGTTAAATGGCAATGAGAAGATGCTTTATAATTCAAGTCAAATTCATGAACTAAAAGCTGTTAATAAATTAGCTATAAAAAGAGGGCTTGATACTTTGCATGGAAATATTGAAGTAATAGAGTCAGAGAAAAAAGAATTGGTAAAAAACCAAAAAAAAGCGAAAGTAAAATTCAAAAAGGTATTAGATAAAAGTATAGTTTTATCAAAATCACAATTTTTGAGTGAACATAATGAGCTTTTCCAAATTGATATATTGATAGCATATACCAATTATAAAATGTCTAAAGAAAAGAAAATAGTCGAACAAAAACTTAAAAATGGATTTTAAAATGTATAATAAGGCGTTGCAACGGACAGTTTTTGTGTTTTCTCGTTCCCACGCTCCTGCGTGGGAATGCATACGGAGGTTAAACAATGGGTCGAAGTCGATACAAAATAATAAACCCAGAGAAGCCCCATTTCATCACACTAACCGTACTGCACTAGATACCTGTTTTTACCCGTCCATATACTGTTGCTATTTTGCTCGATTCGCTACGCTATTTATCTAAAGAGGATTTAAAAGTGTATGCCTATGTCATTTTAGAAAACCACTGCCATTTGGTTGTGCAAAGCAATGCATTAGATAGAAATATTGCTCGCTATAAGTCTTACACCGCAAAATCACTTATTGAGTATTTACACAAAAATAATATTAAGCAAATTTTACAGCAGCTGGCTTTTTATAAACAAGCGCATAAGCATGATAGGGCGTATCAGTTTTGGCAAGAAGGCGTGCACCCTGTGTTAATTCAAAATAACAAAATAATACGGGAGAAAGTTGAGTACATCCACCACAATCATGTAAAACTGGGATATATCGATAAAGCAGAGCAATGGCGATATTAGAGTGCTAGAAATTATGCGAGGGAAGATGGGTTGCTGGAGGTTTGTACGCAGTGGTGAAGTTGGGTATGCATTCCCACGCTGGAGCGTGGGAACGAGGACATAGAGTTCATTCTTTACCTTACAATGAGCGAAGAAACTTTTTCTCAAAAGTATGGCAATACTTAACAAGGCCAAGCAACTCAGTCGCTGCGCTCCTTGGACAGCCTTGTCGTTGTTGGCGGCGTTATATTGCATAAGTCGCATGCAGCAGTAGAGTTCGCCTTTATTTTTTTAGCTCACCTCTAGTTGAACCCCTTACGTTGTCGGGTAATTTTTCTTTTAATAATTTTTTTACTGGGGGCGCAGTAATCTCAATGACTCAGGTGCCGCATTGGTCTCCAGAATGGCCGTTCCATCAGAGTACATTAACAATATGATCTTACTCGCAACATCATGTGTTATATATTCATCTATGTTTATGTTTTGTCCTGAAATTGTTATTTTATGCTTCTTCATATCGATTCCCTTTTTAAATGATAAATGATAAATGATAAATGATATACGCCTCCCTGCGGCGCGTGTAAAGCGCTTATTTCACGCGGCGGCGTGCGGGTCGAAACTCAGGGTGTTGCGTTTTTGTATCAAATGCAATATAACAAGAGACTATGGTGTCAATAGTTAATTTATAACTTTTGGCGCTTCCCATAAAACTCCATCTCTAATTTCAATTTAACTCGAACTAATAGGTGATTTATTTGCAATATTCGCCTATAATTGTCAAAAATCAACTTTAAATTGGGTGTTAGTATGATTATTGAAATGTTTGTAGAAAATTTCAGATCCATTAAAAATAGGCAGTCGTTAAATTTAACCAAAACAGCAAACGATGAATTAGAAGAGAACACATTTGAATTAGAAGAGCCGTATAATACTTCTTTATTGAAAACAGCTGCAATTTACGGCGCCAATTCAGCAGGTAAATCCAACTTTATTCTTGCGTTGGATACAATGAAGTCAATCGTAATGAATTCTGCAAAGGAGTCTCAGCGAGGGGATGAATTGCCCGTTTCACCTTTCAGGTTAGCCAAAGAAACATCAAAAAAACCTACTGAGTTTGAAGTGGTATTTATTACTGAAGGTGTAAAATATCAATACGGGTTTTCTTTGACTAACAATCAAATCAAGGAGGAATGGTTATTTTCATCACCAAAGGGTAGAGCACAGCGCTGGTTTATTAGGGAGTTTGACGAAGCAAAACAAGAATATATTTGGGACTTCTCTTCATATTTTCAAGGAAAAAAACAATTATGGAAAGAGTCAACAAAAGCAAACTCTCTATTCTTATCTACAGCTGTTATGTTGAATAGTCAGCAATTAAAGCCAGTATATGATTGGTTTGCAAAGACATTAAAAGTAACAGGAATTAAATATTGGAATTCTGATTGCACTGCTAAGTTATGCGCAAATGAAAAAGGTAAACAAGCGGTTTTAAAATTTCTTAAGTCCGCAGATCTTGATATTAGTAACATTGCTTTAGAATCACGCAAAATTGATAGTAATTTTTTTCCTGCTGAGATGTCAAATGAATTAAAGGAATCATTACTATCAGATTTAAAAGGTAAAGAATTTATTGATGTAAAGACAATCCATAAAGATTCAGACGGTGATGATGTTTTATTTGCTCTGGATGAAGAGTCAGATGGTACTCAAAAGTTATTTTCATTTGCGGGCCCTTGGATTGATAGTTTAGAGCATGGAAAAGTTCTTTTTATTGATGAACTACACGATAGTCTGCATCCAAATATGGTTAAGTTTTTAATTAAGTTATTTAATAACAAGAAAACAAATCCTAAAAATGCACAACTTGTATTTACTACCCATGAGACTTCAATCTTAGATCAAAGAGTATTTAGAAGAGATCAGATTTGGTTCTGTAATAAAGAAAAAGATCAATCAACCACTGTCTATCCTTTGACTGATTTTAGCCCTAGAAAAGGAGTTGATAACTTAGAGAAAGCTTATTTATCTGGACGTTATGGAGCCCTGCCATTAGTCAGTAACTTAGAATACTTAGGAGATTAATATGGGCAGTGAAGATCTTTTTCGTAAGCGTAAAGCAAGAAAAGCACAGGACAGTGTAAGAAAGAAATCTAAAAGACAACCATACGATCGTGTTTTGATTGTTTGTGAAGGACAAAAAACTGAACCCATATATTTTGAGGAAATAAAAGTTACTTTGGAATTGGATTCAGCAAACATTGAGATTGATGGGAAATGTGGATCAAGTCCAATAAATGTAGTAAACCATGCATATAGGTTATACCAACAGGAATTATCATCTGGTGATAGCTACAACAAAGTTTATTGTGTATTCGATAAAGATTCACATTCTACTTTTTTTGATGCAATTGAAAAAATTAAAAATATAAATAAAGAGTTGAGTGAAAAAGGGCTAGATGAACAAACTAAATTCGAAGCAATTATTTCTATACCATCTTTTGAATATTGGTTATTACTCCATTACGAGCAGACTACAAAGCCTTATGCTAAAACCCCTACCAAAAGTGTAGGTGACTTAGTTATCGATGATCTTAAAATTTATTTACCTGATTATAAAAAGACTCAAAAAGGTTTTTTTAATAAGTCATTGGCTGACGGTACCCTTGAAGGCGCTTTAGCCCATTCTGAAAGAATTTATAAAGTAGAAAAAAGCTCTGAAAACAACAACTCACACACAAATATTCATGAGTTAATTAAATACTTACAAAAGCTGAAAGAGGCATAATAAACAATTAAATAGAACTAAAACAGTGGGTTACGTTTCGCTTCGCCCCACATTTTAAACCACTATTTTAGTCCGCTTAATGCCTCGTTGAGTGTGTAAAAAAAGAGGAGGAAATATGGCGCAAATTATTAAGGAGCGGATGATGGCTGAAACAAATGAAGAGTTTGTTGTGTTTTTAGTCGGAATGCGCATTAACAAATTATGGAAAATTCATAAATGGTTGCCAGTTTTTTTGGCAATGCCAAAAATGATTAATGAGTTATATAAAAATCCAGATATTGGTTTTATAAGCCATGAGCAATGGTTTGGCAGAACAACCATAATGGTTCAGTATTGGAAGTCCTTCAAGCATTTAGAGGCTTATGCAAAAAATAAAACTTGTCACCACCTACCAGTATGGGCTGAGTTTAATAAAAATATTGCCAGTAGTGCAGATGTAGGTATTTGGCATGAAACTTACTTATCAAAACCAGCAACATTCGAGTCTGTTTACCATAATATGCCCACCTTTGGCTTAGCAAAAGCTACCAACTGTGTGCCTGCTGTAGGTAAGTATAAAACCGCTAATGGCAGAATTAACCATAAAAATACATAACAATACGCGGCAGTTAACAGTCAAAAGCGTCGCACTTTTTGGGTAGCCGAAAAGATGCTTCAAGACTACTTTAATTTGCAACAGCCAACATGGCTCAATAGCTCATATTATTTAGGCTGGTAAAATAACTCATAAAATTGCACGGCAACATAAAATGCGCTACTTGTTTTACTAGCGAAAAAATCTGCGCATTGTCGGTTGCCGCTCAGCAAGATTTGATGCGCTAGCGACATTTGCCCAAAAAACGCGATCTAATGCACGTTATTTAATCAACTTAATAATGCAGAATAAGTTACTATATACTGAGCTAATAGCGCTGTTTTTTCGACATTTTATGCTCATAAAGACAGCTTGAATATCTACTAGTAAGTCAACTGTTCCTGATTGCTCAATATGCAGACGATTGCGCCTACTTTGCACTGTAATATCTAATTTAGAGGTAATAGTGCCTCATACTAACTGTTAGCTGCTAATTCATATTCAGCGTATATTTCATAAACGATCCCTAGGAGGGATAAAATGTCAGAAAAAACCGAGCTTCAAGTTTCAACTAAAGAGTCTGTCGCACTAGAACTTACTATGTATATAGCAAATAAAGAAGAGCTTTATAATGATAAGGAATCATATCGAAAAAACTTACTAGATCTATATGCAGAGTGTTTGCGTGCAACTAATGACAGCCGTTAACGTTAGTTTTATCTGCTAACAAGTTGATTAAACGGAAAAATTACAATTGGCGCTCGCTTCGCGATTATAGCCAATTGTAATTTTCCCTTTAGCAAGGCGTTAGCTGTCTCAAGGAAATGTCATCATGGAAAAAGAGATTGAATATAGATTGTTCGGATTAGAAAGTATTATTGACGGATTACATCACAATTTAAAGCTGATGGAATATATTTCGTATGGTCTGCATAAAGAAACATTTAATTTGTTCAACAATTTAGGTCTATATTGGATTTGGGCTCTAATTATGGGTAATCAAATCATTGATTTCTATAAAGTCATCGCTATGAATGATAAGTTTTCATTCTACAAAATCATCAATATTTCCAGAGATCTAAAATGTGAGATAAGCTATGAGTTACTCGAAAAGAAAATCGCGGAATTGAAGGATATGTATGATAAGACCGATTTTGAAATGGTACGGAGCAAATATCTCGCGCATCAAGATTTGCGGGTCCCGGAAACAAAAATTGATCTGAGAACAATAAAATCATTCACCGAAAATATTATCGAATTATTCCGTATTTTTTCCGAAGAATTCAAGAGAGAAAGGACCAAATTTTCAAACGATGTAGTCAACTCTTTTAAAGAAATCTTCGATACAGTAGACGAGTATGAGAAGGTGAAGGCATTTCTTATGGTTGCGGAAATGAACGGGCAAGATACTGTCGAAATCTCTAAAATAGACGAGAGTATCAAATAAAAATAAACGACAGCTAACATGCGCCTGAACGCAGACGGGCTAAAAACCGCGCCCGCTGGTTAGGCGAGGCGTTAGGTGCAAACTAGCATTTGATTGATTTTTGTTCACCTCCATGTAAGATATGTAATAATACTCGCACTAAATACAAGGGAATTATAATGATTAATACTATTACGCAAGCTATCAACAATCGTGAAGAAATAACTTTTACATATAGTGGTTTATCTCGAGTCGCTCAACCTTGTGCGGTTGGTATCTCTACTGCTGGTAATGAAGTCCTAAGGTGTTTTCAAACTCAAGGGGGTCATATCACACCGGGGCATGAATGGGATTTATGTACTGTTGCAAGTATTTCCAATATTCAAGTAACCGGTAAGGTATTTTCTTCAAATCCTCGTGGTTATAAGCAAGGTGATAAAGCAATGAATAGAATTTATGCTCAATTGTAATATCGCACCTAACAAGTCATTTAAACGGAAAATTAACAGTTGGCCATCGCTTCTCGATTATAGCCAACCATTAATTTCCGCTTAATGAGGCGTTATGTAACAAGGTAAATTTAATGGGTATTGCTGTCGTTTTAGGAACATCAAATTCGGATGGAAACACAAGGTTATTGGTTGATTCATTTGTTGCAGAGTCAGAAGCTAAATTATTCGACCTTTCGGATTATGAGTTATCATTTTTTGATTACGAGCATAAAAATAGAGGAGATGATTTCTTACCTTTAATTACTGAACTCGCTCAGTTTGATCATATTGTCTATGCTTCGCCAGTTTATTGGTACTCAATGTCAGCGCAATTAAAAGTTTTCTTCGACCGATTGTCTGATCTACTTAGTATAGAAAAGGAACTTGGTCGTGAATTAAAAGGGAAGCTTTGTTCTGTTATTTCAACTGGTTTTGATAAAGAGTTACCTGCTTGCTTTGTAGATCCGTTCGAAATGACCGCATCCTATATGTGCATGGAGTTTAAAGGCTTTACGTACCTTTCAGTTCAAAACGAAACAGATTTAGGTAAAATTAAAGAGTCTGTTTTGCGTGCTATTCAAAAAGTTACATAACAAGCAATTTAAACGGAACATAAACAGTTCGTCATTTTTGCAAAAAACAAAGGCGCAAAAATGACGCCCAATTTCTGTCCGCTTAATGTGGGCGTTCAAGGGAATAAATATGAAAAAGAGTGTTTTAACAAGTGATGTATTTAAAACGTCAAGAGGTTTGCCGCTAAACTATGTAACTAGAGCTCATACAGATCAGTGCTTTATTGATTCTTTAACGGAAGATTCTCACTTGGTTATACATGGAAGCTCCAAACAAGGTAAGACATCACTGCGAAAATCAAACCTTAAGGCTGAAGATTATATTGATCTAACTTGCTCAAATAATTGGGACTTAGAAGATTTGCATACTGCAATTTTAAAAGGGGTCGGATACTCTCTGACAATCTCTGAATCCAAAACTGTAAAAAACAAGAATAAAGTTAAGCTAAAGCTTGCTTTCCCTTTTGTTGGAAGCGCATCAGGAGATGTTAGCTACGACAAAGTGATGCAAATTAACAAGCAAAACTTGGAGTTAGATCTTCATGATGTTAATGATGTTATTCGCGCCTTAAAAGAAATAAATTTTCAACGATATGTTGTGATTGAGGATTTTCATTATTTGCCAGAAGAAACGCAAATTAATTTTTCGATAGCATTAAAAGCTTTCCATGAAGCATCAGATATATGTTTTATTATTGTTGGTGTTTGGTTAGAAGAAGATCGATTAACCGTCCATAATGGTGATTTGACAGGTCGAGTTATATCCATAAATACCGACAGGTGGACAGGTGATGATTTGGATGGATTATTTTGTAATAGTGAAAAATTATTAAATATTTCATTTACCAACAAATTTAAAGAAAATATTAAAAAAAATTGCAATGGCAGTGTTTTTTTAGTGCAACAACTTTGCCACAAAGCTTGTAAAAATAGAAATATTACTAGTACTTGTAAATTCAATGTAGAAGTAGGTTATGATTTTGATATACAAGGTGAGATAAGATCTTTATTAGATAATCAAAACTCCCGTTATCACAAATTTATAACTGAATTTAGTGCAGGTTTTAACCCAACAGAGTTAGATCTGTATAAATGGATATTGTATGCAATCATGAATGCTAGCAACGATGTATTAGAAAATGGTTTACCTGCTGCAGCAATTAGAAGGATTATTGAAAAAAGGCATCCTAGAAAATTCGCGATTAGTCAAAAAAAATTAGTTCAAGCGTTACGTAAATCTGTAGATTTACAAGTTAAAAACCACATCCAACCGATAGTATTTGAATATGATTCAAGCACCACGAGAATAAAAATTGTCGATCGTTCCTTTCTTCTTTGGTTAGCGTTTCAAGATAAAGAATGTTTATACGGTTACGCTGATTTATTAGATGAGTTACGAATGGAAAAAGTAGCCGAAATATAACTAACAGCGTCGCAGCTTAGCAGCTGGCACCTCAGTTGGTGTTGAACAAGCTCTATTTAGGTGGCTCTTATTGATAGTAAATAGCCAGATTGAATTTTTTAGTGGGTTATTTTTGAACTTTATCGCAGATCAGCTCTCTAAACTCAATACAACTTTAATTATATCAATTTATAGCCATGCAATGAAAAAATGCACCGCTGGCCGCGCTCTCGATGTTAGCTGTTCGCTGATCGATGTTCGCTGATCGATGTTCGCTGTTCGCTGTTCGCTGTTCGCTGTTCGCTGTTCGCTGTTCGCTGTTCGCTGTTCGCTGT
The DNA here is from genome assembly GCA_963682165.1 of uncultured Psychromonas sp. Taxonomy (GTDB): domain Bacteria; phylum Pseudomonadota; class Gammaproteobacteria; order Enterobacterales; family Psychromonadaceae; genus Psychromonas. The sequence goes on from OY821666.1 coordinate 2,262,038, forward strand.
TCGCTGTTCGCTGTTCGATGATCGATGAGAAAGCCCAACCGATGTAATGTGGATGTGCTAATCGAATGGCAAGCTTTGGCGGCCCCCTGCATATAAAAACCGAGCCCGGCACTAACGGCGCTACTCCTTGCCCCAGTTTGCATTGTTATAAAATACCTATTGAGAATAACTTCCCTGCAATTTTTTGCATCAAGTATCTGCACAATTTGCGGATTTGATATTGCATTTCGATCGTCACATGGGTATATATAGGCATATAACCTTTAACTTATCAGTATTGCCGAGGTGTTTTGATGGGCCAATGATTTTGCTTATCACAGGTTACCATGGCGATGAATAGCAGCACCTTGGATTTTATAATAACAATAAGAGTAAATGGCGATTAGAGAATGGGAACGAGTCATTCACCTAACAAGCATCTATCCTGAGCAACAAACCGTGGCTAAGATGAGTTAGTATTCCAAATCAGCTACCAAGAGTATTTATTAATGTTTAAAGTAATCGCAAATGGTACAAATCGTTTAGATATTGAATTAAGTGGTAAGTTATGCGCAGAAGACATGCGCTCTGCGTTAGATGAATTAGAGAACCAATCGACGCATATTGAGCAAGGTCAAATGTGCTATGAAATTATCGACCTTCATATGCCATCACTCGGGGCAATTGGCGTTGAGATTTATCGGCTCCCCATGCTGTTTAGGATAATGAAAAAATTTGCCTGCGTCGCGGTATTAACTGATAAGATTTGGGTAAAAAAAGCAAGTGAATGGGAGGGCGCTCTTTTCCCAGGTCTTGAGATTAAAGCTTTCTCTAGATACCAAAAAACTGCAGCAGACATTTGGCTGTCTAATTATACCTAGCAAAGCTTAAGATGATTTATCAGGCGCCAGCTTAAATAGCAGAGAAGGCTATGCATATCGAGTCTGTTAATGATTAACGCAGTTAACTATCCAGAGGACAATTTTAGGCATCATAGCAGCGACTAATTGATTTTACAGATTTTGCATTTTGTGGTGACATGGGTATAGGCTGTGATATGATTTTCAATTAAGGAGTATATAAGTATGGAAGGTATAGCAATTATTTTATTCATATTGGTTTTTGTTGTTTTGTGGTTCCTACCATTTATTTTAATAGCGGGTTCAAGTAAGACATCAGGTAAAGAAAAAATCATGTGGCTACTATGTTTATTTTTCATCTCGTGGTTTGCTTGGATCATATATATGTTTTTGGCGCCAGTGTGTGATAAAGCAACCAGTGAAGCGTAATCTGGAATTCTCTTTAAAGGGGCAAATTGGTGGTATTTTTGTGCACTTTTTTCCTGTGCAGTTTGCCTAGCTCACAAGTTTATGATTTTGTAGTTGTTCTCAGTTTTTAAAATCCTTATGATTTGTCTTAATGATGTTTAAGCCAATTTGTAACATTGCCTAGCAATTGTGTAACTAACAAATTACTCAAAGGGAAAATAACAGTTGTCTTTTGCTCTTTGGTTGTTTATTTTAAGCAATTATTTTTGCCTCGATATGGGGGTGTTAAGCAAATATTAAGACTCGCCTAGCGCTTAATATTCTTTTAATGGGCTAAAAGAGGATCTATGAAAAAAATATTAATAGGAGCTTTATTAAGCTTTATATCATTATCAACATTTGCAGGATATTTATCTAGTGAATTCCAAGTAGGCACTACTAATCAATCCCTAGGCGGTGAGTCTGGCACTGGCATATCATTCGGCTTAAAGGGAGCATTCAACATAGATAGGTATAGTGGTATTGAGCTTGGTTATCAGAATTATGGAGAAGCAAAATTGTCATTCGGTCACGGGGAATTCGGTGAGACCGACCAAACTTTAAATTCACACTCTATTGATCTAGGTCTTAAAGGTATGCTACCACTTCGAGATGGCTTCTCTTTAAATGCGCGGATAGGCCTCAGTTATTGGCGCTACGAGTCTAGTGTATTTGAACAATGGTATGTAGGTAGGGTATCTAAATTTAATGATTCAGGAATCAATGTTTACTATGGTATTAGCGGGCAATATGCCATCTATGGTAACTGGGACATTGGCCTCCTGTTTCAACATATTGAATTATCTCTCGCGCCAATCACCAATATTGAACGTATGAGTTTTCATGGTCGAAGCGGGGATTTATCTCTTAATACATTTGCACTAACAACGGGATACAAGTTCTAAATACCTTAGTTAAGTTGTAGTCTTATCGTAATGCGCCTTGATTCTGTGATTCTGTGAAACTTGTCCCCCATGTGGCTAACAAGGAGCATAATTTGTGATGCTGTAGCTTTATTTTAAAGTTGCCTCAGTATAAAGTAAATTAAAATTGCTTTGTCTGGTGATATTTATTACTGTACTGCCCAAAGCTTTCGACATTAACAGCTAAGCTTATGTACAGACTTTTTATCTTCTAGTGCCCAGCTCTTCATTGAGTAAATCATTGCATAGGAACTTTTATCGCTTTGCGGCAAACGTCCTGTTAATTTTCACCCCAGGAGTATAGCAATGCCAAGTAACAACTTGATCCCAGATAAAATTGAAAATCCGATCCAGCTTATGGCAGCGTGGTTCGTTATGTTAGTTTCTCTTACCACTGTTTTATTAGCAACTGCTAGCAATATTAAAAAACCTGAATGGGCTGCTGGATATTTGGTGATATCATCAACCATTGTGATCCTCGTTGTCATTGCTTGCGTACTACTGATGTTAACTAAATTTAGGCCAAATCTCCAAGGGGGCAAAGAGTATGCAGAATGGATCAAAGATCAAGGAGAATACTCGAAAGGTGAAATTTTACAAACCCAAAAAATAACGGGTGATGATCCCCAAAATCAAGTGGCAACAAGTGATATTAAAAATATTTCTGTGTCGGTATTAAATGCCTTGGGGGGAATTAATATTGTTGAGTCTCTAAAGAACAAAGGGTTTAATGTTGATCTTCATCAGTATAATAGCGGAGTATGTGCTAAAAATGCACTATTAAAATCCATCACTGGATCACAAGAAGGAATTTGGCTGGGAGTCCGAGTTGAAGCGAATATTGCAATCATAGCAATTCAGGCTGCTGTAAAGGTTTGGCCTGATCTTAAATATATTATGATACCTTCTGATACAAGCAATCCTCCTGATCATGTTCATGACCAGATATTTATTGGTGGCTCGAGTAACACGCCGATAAGGCGTGGGATACAAGCTTGGAGTGTTAATGAATTGACGGCGTTGCCAAACGACATGAATATAAATGACTTGCATAGTGCGATCCGTGCTAAATATACCTCATAAATAAAGCTAGGTGGCGCTCTGGGATTTATCCAAGCGCGTTATATTAAGTAAAAGCATTACTTAGCCAGGCGCCTCTTAACTAAGATTAATACAGTGGTATGACAAATCGCCCTGATGAAGCTACGCCGTTTTTCTTTCGATCATAATGGCCTGTAGCATTGCTTGGGCTGTTTTTATTTTTCGAACATGCAGCATAAAAATGGCTGCTTGAGGGTATGATACGCGTAGGTAGTTCAGCCATTGCTTTATACGACTTGGTAAATATTGTTGCCGTTCTACATTGGTTTGTATTACTAAATAATTAATCATTAAATCAAGAGTTTGTGACCAAGTGTAAGGTGGTTGCTGACCTTTTATGACCTGTGCTAAATTTGGCATTGCAAGTGATCCTCTGCCAATCATTAAACTCTCACAACCTGTAATTTCCATACAACGCTTTGCATCATCAAAAGTAAAAATGTCCCCATTCGCCGTGACTGGGATATTAATGGCTGCGCTTATTTTTGCAATCCAATGCCAGTGCGCAGGCGGTTTATAGCCTTCTTTTTTTGTTCTTGCATGCACCACTAATTCATCCGCGCCAGCGTCTGTAATAGCTTGTGCAATGTCGATTGCTAATGTTTTATCGTCATAACCTAAACGGATCTTAACGCTTAGCGTTTGTGTTGTCGGTACCATTTCGCGTACTTTTGAGACGATTTTGTAAAGTGTTTCGGGAGATTTTAGTAATATCGCGCCACCTTTATTTTTATTCACTGTTTTTGCTGGGCAACCAAAATTAAGATCGATACCATCGGAGCCAATATGTAATGCTTTTGATGCATTAAGTGCAAGGCAGAGTGGATCTTGTCCAAGAAGTTGCAAGCGTACTGGCGTACCTGATTGAGTTTTACTGTCATTGTGTAATTCAGGGCTTACTCTCCTAAATACTTTAGCTGGCAAGCATAGTTCAATCACACGTATAAATTCAGTAATACAGAGATCGATCCCACCAATTGAAGTGAGTAATTGACGCATATGGTGATCCATGACGCCTTGCATTGGAGCAAGTATAACTTTCATACAAATTTTTTGTCCTGAGAGCTTCGTTGTCGCCATTATAGCATTGCTATTAATATTATTTAACTTGAGTTTTGCTTGTTCATTAATCATTAATCATTAATCATCAATCATCAATCAGCAATCATCAATCATCAATCAGCAATCATCAAGCAGCAATAGATAAATTTTATGTTTCGCGTCCTCCACTATTTGCGTGGCTGATAACGCATTTTAATGTAACATGGGGTAACTACTAAAAAATAACATTCATTTACTGATTTTTTCGGCAATCGCTTGCACATCGTTTGCTGAGAATTTATTCTTAACCTTTAAATCTTTTAGAGAGCATTTATGGCTGAAAATATATTATCATTAATTAAAAATTGCATCGTTACTATTTCTGATCATCCCAAGGTGGGCATTAAGTTTCGAGATATTACAAGCTTAATTGAAAATGGAGAAATGTTTGTTGCAACGCTTGATTTATTGATCGCGCGTTATAAAGATCAGGGTATTGATAAAATTGCCGCTACAGAAGCCCGTGGATTTATTTTTGGAGCACCGCTTGCAGTGGCTCTTGGGGCGGGGCTTGTGCTTATTCGTAAAGCCGACAAATTACCAAGAGAAACAATACAAGCATCTTATGAATTGGAATATGGATCAGATAAACTTGAAATACATAAAGATGCTATCAAGCAAGACGAAAGGGTTTTGTTAATTGATGATCTACTGGCGACTGGTGGCACAGCAGAAGCATCAATTAAACTTATACAGCGATTAGGAGGGAAGGTAGTTGAAGCTGCCTTCGTGATTGCATTACCAGATTTAAATGGTGTCCAAAAAATAAACGCGCAGAAGGTGCCGAGTTTTTGGTTAATTGAATTCGAGGGCGAATAACCATACCTAATATTGCAGGCAGATGGCAATGTGCTTAATCGTTTTCCAGGCAATAACAGTAAATAAATGAATGCTGTAATTTAAGTATTGCAGAGCAAATAATGCAGTTCAATACATATTTCAAGTGACTGTTGGGTGCTAAAGCGTTACTCTTTATAATACTTATTTAAATGAGTGCTAATGAGTACTCTGCTTGCGACAAAGGCAATATGAGAGACTTGAATACCCAGCGCTGAAATTTTTATCATTATTAAATCAAATCAACAGATGATCGCTGACGGTGTCAGCTAATTTACTGGCGCTAAGTGTAAAAACAGCAGGTTTGCACCGTGTTGCTTCTCTCGCATTGAGGTAATACTTGTCGCGAAGAAAATGATTATTTTATTTAGCAATACTTAATAATTATTTAATGGGTTTGCGCACAATTTACAAATATTGCACCTTCGTTGATCTGATCATTTTGCGTTTTCACAAAGCATGGGCATAACTTGTAATTGCTATAATTTAAAAGGGTATAATGTTGTGAGTTATCAAGTACTAGCAAGAAAATGGCGGCCTAAAAATTTTTCTCAAGTAGTTGGCCAACAACATGTAGTAACGGCGTTATCAAATGCGCTTCAACAAAATAAAGTGCATCATGCATACCTTTTTAGTGGTACGCGTGGGGTGGGGAAAACCACTATTGCTCGTATTTTCGCAAAAAGCTTAAATTGTATTAAAGGCGTGACTTCTGAGCCTTGTGGCCAATGTGAGAGATGTATTGCAATTGATGAAGGGCGCTTTGTTGATCTACTTGAAATTGATGCTGCGTCAAGAACTAAAGTCGAAGACACGCGTGAATTACTTGATAATGTGCAGTATAAACCAGCTATTGGGCCTTACAAAGTGTACTTGATCGATGAAGTACATATGTTATCAAAAAGCAGTTTTAACGCGCTGTTAAAAACACTTGAAGAGCCACCTGAGTATGTTAAGTTTTTGCTGGCAACAACCGATCCCCAAAAATTACCGCTAACAGTGTTATCACGTTGTTTACAATTTCATTTAAAAGCCATTCAAGTACAAGATATTGAAGATAAGTTATGCCTAATTTTACAAAAAGAGCAAGCATGTTTTGAGCATAGAGCCTTAGCTGTTATAGCTAACGCGGCGAATGGCAGTATGCGCGATGCATTGAGTTTAACAGATCAGGCGCTAGCATTTGGCTCTGGAAATATCGCCCATAATGATGTGTTAAAAATGCTCGGGACAATTGATGATCATCATTTAGAGTATTTATTGCATTTTATTGTTTCTGGAAATGTTGAAAAAGTATTCGCAAAAATTGAAGAATTAGCTTTTTTAGGTGCTGATTTTGGCAAGCTGCATCAAGATTTAGCTGGACTATGTCATCAAATTGCACTGGCACAGTTGCAACAATCGCATAAGGACATTGCGCACGACAATATAAAAATGTTCCGCGTATGCTTGTCTCCTGAAGAAGTGCAATTATATTATCAAATCGCAACGCAAGGCTTTAAAGATTATGCTTATGCGCCGAGTGGAAAAATAGCATTCGAAATGACTGTGATGCGTTTGCTGGCTTTTAAACCCGCAGCGCACATAGAGTTTGATTATCCAATCATTAATCAAGATGAGACACTTGCGGATGATGATGTTACCCAGCAAAATATTGAGTCTTCGCAAGCTAGCACACAATATGAGCATGCTCAAGTCGCTCAACAATCTGCTGAAAACATAGCGACTCAAACGGCAGTTGAAGATCCTATTGCAGCGGCTGATTGCGAAAAGTATCAGGGAGTTGTTAATCGCTCAGAGAGTTATAATGAGCCATTTTATGCCCCTCAATCCTCAAATGTTGACAAATGTCATGTAGTACCAGTTGCTAATGATGATGATGATGTCGACTCAGAAATACAAGTGGCTGTTGCAAGTGCTGATAAAAATACAGCTCACAACATAGCGGCAAAAAACGTTCCTGCATTGCCAGATTCGCGTAATATGTTGCGCAGTCATCGCGAGAAACGCAATCAAGCAAAAAATGGCTTAGCTATCACTGATAAAGAGGAGATTAAACTGCCGGTAAGCGTTGCCTGCAAAGAAAACATATCACATAGGGATAGCAAAGCTGTTACAGCTCCACTTCTTTTTGCTCAAGAGAACTCGCATGATGAAATAAAAGTAGCGCCCCTTGATCTGCCCGTGTTAAATGGTGATGGTATTGACGGGCATTTAACAGACAACCACTGTGCAAATGATGCAAGTGATGTAAGCTGTGCAAATGACGCAAGCGGTGCAAATGATGCAAGTGATGTAAGCTGTGCAAATGATGCAAGTGATGTAAGCTGTGCAAATGATGCAAGTGATGCAAATGATGCAAATGATGCAAGTGATGCAAGCGGTGCAAATGATGAAAGCGGTGCAAGTGATGTAAGCTGTGCAAATGATGTAAGCGCAAATCAGGCACTTTCGGATCCTCGCAGCATTGCTTTAAATTATGGCGTAAATAATGAAATTTTTCCCCTTGCAAAAGGAGATAAAAATAATCTTGCTATACCTGAAATGGCTAAAAAAAATCAACAAACAGCTCTCGAGGCAATTGATACGATCAGAGATTTTTTTCCAGCTGAATCTTTTATTTCAGCGGCAACAAAGTCCACTTTGTGCGTTGTGCCAGAAATAGATATGTGCCGATATGTTGCTGATAAATTGACAGATAATTGGGGAATAGTAATTACGCATATGCAGTTAACTGGATTGGTAAAATTGTTGGCAAAAAACTGCGTGATGGATCAAATTGATGAGCAGATAAAATTAACTCTTAAACCTACGCAAAAGCACCTTTTAAACAACCCTGATTTAGGGATTGAATTAGAGCAAAGCCTAAAATCTCATTTTGGGCAGGAAATCTCGTTATATATTGAAATAGGAACAATTGCAGGAAAACTTACAGCCCTAGAATCAGAGCAGTTAATTTTTGATCAATATTTAGACAGGGCAAAAAAATCCTTAACAGAAGATCAAAATATTATTCAATTAGTGACAAGTTATGATGCAAAAATCTATGAAAATAGTATTATTCCTCTGTAATTGCTATGCTAGTTAAGTTACTTTAATTTCTTTAGCGGACTAAAACATGTGTCAATAATCAATAAAAAAGGGAGATAAAATGTTTAGTAAAGGTGGTATGAGCGACTTAATGAAGAAAGCTCAAGAAATGCAAACAAAAATGCAAGCGGTGCAAGCTGAGATAGCAGCCACAGAAATAGTTGGTGAATCAGGTGCTGGTCTTGTTAAAATTACCATGTTAGGCAATTATAGCGTCATTCACGTAAACATTGATGATAGCCTATTGGGCGCAGTTGACGATAAAAAAGTATCTGAAGATCTTGTCGCTGCAGCAATAAATGATGCTGTGCGTCGTGTCGAACAACTGAATAAAGACAAAATGGGTGGCGTGACAGGTGGCATGAATATGCCTGACGGTTTTAAAATGCCATTTTAGTTGATAGTCATTATTGTAAGGCAAGTGTTTATAGCTAGCAAAATGCAAAATTAGTCAGAGCCATTGTGGGCAAAAGATCCGCAGAAAATGTCTCCATCAAGCGACTACTAAATGGGTTAATAATTGGCGGTGAATTTTAAAAAAATGTTAATTTTTACATAGCGCTCTTATCGAATGAGGCGGCTTACTTTGCTCATCAGTTAGCGGCGAGCAAAGCATCTTGGGCTGTGGTGTGTATATACCCATGCGCCGATCAAAATGCACCAGTGGCCGCGATTTCGATAATCAATGATAAGGCGCAGCCGATGTAATGGTGACGTACGCCACGAATGAAAAGCTTTGCCTGCTCCCGATCAGATAAAAACCGAGCCTGGCACCAACGGACGCGGATACTTGCCCCAGTTTGTATTGTTATAAAATATCAATCGATAATAACTATATTGCAATTTTATGCATCAAATAGCGGCATAATTTTCCTTGCTGATTTTGCATTTCGAAGTCACATGGGTATAAAATAAGAATAAATAATTAGGTGTAATGATGATAAATGAGCTGATTAATGAAAACCTTATTTGCTTGAATTTAAAGGCCACCACTAAAGATGAAGTTTTCAATGAGCTGGCTGATATTTTAGATGCTCAAGGCAAACTCAGTGATCGCGGCCAATTCTTAAAGGATGTTTATGCGCGTGAAAAAATAGGCAATACAGGTTTTGAAGATGGTATTGCCATGCCTCATGCAAAAAGTGCGGCGGTAGCCAAGCCTGCAGTTGCTATTGGCATTAGTCGTCGTGGCATTGAATATGGTGCAGATGATGGTGAAGATTCAAAATTGTTTTTTATGATCGCCTCGCCAGATGGTGGCGGCGATCATCACATAGAAGTATTAGCGTCGCTGTCTTCTAAATTAATTGAAGAAGGTTTTCTTCACGAATTTTTTAAAGCAAAAACACCCGCGCAGGCCCTCGCGTTATTACTAAAAAAGAAAGACGTTGGCGAAACAGCGCTAGCAAATAAGGGATTGATTATCGGCGTGACAGGTTGTCCAGCTGGTATCGCACACACCTATTTAGCGGCTGAATCGTTAGAGAAAGCCGCCGCTGCCATGGGTTATGAAATTAAAGTTGAAACGAATGGCTCAATTGGGGTCAAAAACTCTCCCACTGCACAAGAAATTAAACGCGCAGTGGCGATTGTGTTTAGCTGTGACAACCAAGTTGATATGGTGCGCTTTAATGGTAAAAAATTAATCCAAACCAGTGTTAAAGCGCCCATTAGCAATGCTAAAGGTGTTATTGAGCAAGCCTTAGATGCGCCCCCTTATCAAGCTAATGCTGTAAATTCAAAACAAGAAGCAGCGACAACAACCTCTGGTGGTTCAAATTTTTATCGCTATTTGATGAATGGGGTATCGCACATGATCCCCTTTGTCGTGACTGGTGGTTTGCTGATCGCCTTATCACTTGCGCTTGGTGGTGAAACGACGGCCCACGGGATGCAAATTCCCAAAGATAGTTTGTGGAATTCCATCAACGCGGTGGGTGTGGTGTCTTTTAAGCTTATGATCCCTGTGCTTGCTGGTTATATTGCATTTGCAATTGCGGATCGCCCTGCACTTGCCCCTGGGTTTATCGGTGGTTGGATTGCCAACACAGGCTCATTCTATGGATCAGCTGCTGGCACAGGCTTTATTGGCGCTATTATTGCGGGCCTTTTAGTTGGTTACTTTGTGCGCTTTATTGCTACGCGTGACTACCATAAAATGCTTGCGCCACTTGTACCTGTTATGATTGCACCAATTTTAGGAACGCTTTTCATTTCAGCGATGTTTATCTTTGTGATTGGCGCGCCAATTGCTGATTTAATGATATGGTTGACTGCAAGATTAACTGAAATGAGCACCGGTAACGTCGTTATACTTGGTATTGTCCTAGGTGGTATGGCGGGCTTTGATATGGGTGGTCCATTTAACAAGGTAGCATTCTTGTTCTCTGTTGGGATGATTGCAAGTGGTCAAACTCAATTTATGGGTGCGATGGCGGTTGCCATTCCAATTGCCCCACTGGGTATGGCTTTAGCTACCATGTTTGGTCGTAAACTAGATATCTTTGAAGCGATTGAGATTGAAGCTGGCAAAGCGGCGGGGGCAATGGGTCTGGTCGGTATCTCGGAAGGTGCTATCCCATTTGCAGCGCAAGATCCTCTAGCAGTTATTCCTGCTAACGTCATAGGTTCAATGGTAGGTGCTGTCATGGCCTTCTCATTTGGCATCACAAATAGCGTGGCTCACGGTGGCCCAGTTGTGGCTTTACTTGGCGTCATGAACAAACCAGTTCTCGCTATCATTTGTATGTTATCAGGCTCTGTCGTGACCGCTGTTATTTGTGTAACATTGAAAAAGATTCGTAAAACTCGCGGGGCAAATGGTGCGGTTGCATGACATGGATAAAAAGCGCAAATAATGATGGGGCTCTGTACTCCTTTGGCTGTTTAGTACCGAGCTGTACATTTTTACTATTTCGCCATGATGGCGGTTAGCTCATGAAACAACTTCAACCCTTTAACCTGATGCAAAACATTATTCAAGATTATCCATGGGGCAGTAAATCTTCGCTACAAGAATTATTTGCCATACCTAACCCTGGTCATCAACACCAAGCAGAACTATGGATGGGAGCTCACCCTAATGGCTGTTCCAATATTATATTAGAAGATGAAATGCTGCGCCTTGATTACCTGATCAAGCAAGATACAGTTAACATTTTAGGCGCGTCAACAGAGAGTCGCTTTAATGAATTACCCTTCTTATTTAAAGTACTTGCCGCTGAAAAAGCATTATCTATTCAAGTACATCCAAGTAAAAAAGCAGCTGAGGTTGGATTTGCGCAAGAAAACCAAGCTGGCATTGATTTAAAAGCGCCAAATCGCAATTACAAAGATTCAAACCACAAGCCTGAATTAATGTATGCATTGACGTCTTTTCAAGCGATGAATGGTTTTTGTGATTATAGCGTCATTGTTAAAGCATTTAATACAGCTGCAATACCCGTATTGGAAACTGAGCTTGAGATATTAAAAAACAATCAAACTCCATCTGGTTTAAGTCACTTTTTTAAAGCTATTTTATCACTACAAGGTAAGCGTAAAGCAAGTGCGTTACATGCGCTAATGTTGTATGTTGAAAAACACCCACAATGTGCCCGAGCCATTTTAATTGCGCAACTCGCTAAACAGTATCCTGGTGATATTGGTTTATTTTCGCCATTAATGCTGCATGTTATAACCTTACAACCTGGCGAGGCAATGTTCCTTGACGCTTGTACCCCTCACGCTTACATTAAAGGGACAGGGCTTGAGATAATGGCAAATTCAGATAACGTTTTACGCGCAGGTTTAACGGAAAAATATATAGACGTTTCAGAGCTCATTGCTAATACTATTTGTGTCCCTAAACCTAAGGATAAAATATTACTCGGCGCAAAGTGCACTGGTAATGAGAAACATTACTCCATCCCAGCCCCAGATTTTAAATTGAGTGTTTATGAGGGTAATGCCGATATCAAATGCGCGAGCGCTGAAATTATTTTTGCTATTAATGAAAATGTTATACTTGCGCATTGCTCTAATTACACCTTAACGCTAAGGAAAGGTCAATCAGCTTTTATTCCTTTTCACACACAGCAATACAGTGTGAAAACTACAGGTACTTATGCTCGAGCTTATAACTAGTTTACTGACTTTACTCATTGCTCGTCACATTTTAGCTAGCTATTATTAGTCAGGCAATTGTCGGTCTGCGTTAAGCAATCTATGTTTATGCTTTTATGTTTACGGCCTTTTGAGTGCAGAAGTAGCTGCCTCATGGTTATAAAAAAATTAGTTTTTCCGTTGGCAAAGTAATTTTAAGCAATTTTTGTTTTTATAAAATCGTGATCTATAACCTTGATTAATTTACTTTTATCTGTTGAATTTTGCTAGGATATATTGCTCTTATTTTGAATTTTTAATCTGGGTATATTTTTAAATATTCACCCAAATAGGCAAGCGGTGCTTAATTTGTACTTTAATCGCTTGAAATAAGTTCAGGTGTAATGGCTAAAGTGTTTGATTGCTTTGATACAATATGCAGCTGAAATTATTATGATGAAGATTCAAAATGAATCACAAAATTTTAGTTTCCTTGGATGGAAGTGATGGCGGAAAACGTGCTCTTGCGGCTACGTAGCCGCGCGCTACACTCTCCCAACCAGGCATTATTAGGTGTTATGTAATTGCTTGGTCTCCGTATACATTTAACACCTATGAAGAGTTAGAAGAAAGACATGCACTGCGTGGATCATAAATTAACCGAGCCAATGAAGAGATCCTTAAGCCTGAAATAGAAGCTTTAATAGGCGCTGGAATTTCTGTCGAAGCAGTCGTTCGCCACTTCAATATAGCTAAAACCCTCATGGATTTATGCAAGTAGTTCCATGCCACCCAAATATATATATGGGTAGGCTGAGAAGATCTAGCATTAGATCCATGATTTTTGGTAGCGTGACGTGGCGCTTGTTCAAGCATCTTTTGTACCGTTGACGCTCGCCCACTGAGCCTGTTAGTTTTTTTACCAGCGCTCTAGGTTGAAATTGTTCACTAAATACCCCCATGTAGAAGGAAACAGAATGTATAGAATATCCTCTTTTTTAGGCTTGATGTTCCTGTCAGTGAGCAATGTGTACGCTGGTACAGACGAATCTATTAACGCCTTAACTGCGCCCATTGCAGAGTTCATTAGTAAAATCGTGTTTTTCAAAATACCCATATTTGGTGCGCAGTTGCCAGTGGTCGTATTGTGGCTGATAACTGGCTCCATATTTTTTACGATTTATATGGGGTTTATTAATATTAAGGGCTTTAAACATGCAATTGAGTTGGTGCGCGGTGATTATGCAGATCCAAAAAGCAAAGGAGAGGTGTCTCACTTTCAGGCACTGGCGACGGCTATATCTGGCACCGTTGGTATTAGTAACATCGGCGCTGTTGCTATTGCGGTAACTATCGGTGGTGCAGGGGCCACTTTTTGGTTAATTGTTGCAGGGTTTCTTGGCATGTCTACCAAGTTCGTGGAATGTACCCTAGGTGTTAAGTATAGGAATGAGTTTGATGATAACCATGTCTCGGGTGGCCCAATGCATTATCTTAGTAAAGGTTTTGCCGAACGTGGTTGGGTTGGGTTTGGTAAATTCATGGGGGCATTTTACGCCATCGGGATTTTTATCGGCGCATTTGGTATTGGCAACATGTTTCAATCCAATCAAGCTTATGTTCAATTAGACCTTGTAACAGGTGGAGCACTCGATGGGTTAGGTTGGCTGGTGGGCCTGATATTGGCAGCTGTAGTCTTTGCTGTGATTATTGGCGGGATTAAATCAATTGCGCGCGTCGCAGAAAAAATGGTTCCTTTTATGGCAATATTATACTGCCTGTTTGCGATTATCGTGATCGTGATGAATTTCACTACAATCCCTCAGGCGCTTGCCAATATTTTCATCGGTGCTTTTACTGGCAAAGGCGTCGCAGGCGGAGCATTCGGAGGGATGATTATCGGCTTCCAGCGGGCAGTTTTCTCAAATGAAGCTGGGATTGGTTCGTCCTCGATTGCGCATTCTGCAGTGAAAACTAATCAACCTGTCACTGAAGGTATCGTATCGTTATTAGAGCCTTTTATCGATACTATTGTAATTTGCACTATCACCGCACTAGTTATTGGTACCGCTCAGGTCGCAGATCCCAGTTTTGCTGGTGAAGCCAAAGGCGTTGCGATGACCTCTGCGGCATTTGCAAGGGAATTTTCTTGGTTTCCTCTCCCACTGGCCATTGCGGCTTTGTTATTTGCATTTTCAACTATGATCGCCTGGTCCTACTACGGACTTAAAGGCTGGACTTACCTTTTTGGTGAAGGTAAGATGGGGCAGATTATTTATAAACTAATATTCTGTGTATTTGTGGTGGTAGGCTGCACCGTTCAACTTGGCCCCATTCTGGATATTTCAGATGCATTGGTCTTTCTGATATGTATACCGAATATCCTCGGTTTATATTTTTTTGCACCGCTTGTAAAAAGAGAAATGAATTCCTATTTCGCACTAATTAAAAATGGCACAATCAAAAAATTTAAGTAAGTAAATTTATCTTTGAAACGGACTGGTTATCGGTTTTTGATACACCATTTCAGGGGATAATATCGCCTGCTAGTTCCAATGACTGCTTGAAGTATGCTAAAAAAGTCAATAAAAAATGTGTTTTACTTCCTAGAGAGCGCTGCACTGGTCTTTACTCGATGTTTCCTGTGGGTCGTGAGTTCGGGTTTTTGCTGGCAAGATGAAAGTTTGTCGTTTGACAAGCACGTCCCGATACCTTATGTTGAGCGCAAGGCTGCTACCGATCATATAAAAATCGAGTCCTGCCTCAACTAACTCTGATCTTTGTTTAAGTTTGCATTGTTATAAAATATCTATTGAGAATAACTTCCTTTCAATTTAAGGCCGTAAATCCGCGCCCAATTTGCTATCCTGATATTGCATTTCTGGGTAGTATTGGTATATATATCAAAGAGTGATCCAACATTGATTTTAAACGTGTTGATAAATAAAACTAAAGGTATATTGTGCAATGCGTCACAACCTATTTTGCCTAATTAGAAGGAAAGTTTCCGACTATAATACTGTTATGTGCCATTTTCCGGCTTATTTTTAAATTAATTTAAAGGGTAGAAACATGAGAAATAAACTCAAGGCTGATTATGCGCTGTGCGGTGCGCTTGGGATAATTAGCACCATAAAAGCAAAGCTGGGCAGCTCAAACAATTTATTAAAAGTGGAAAGAAAGGCAATTAAAGCGCCATTTTTTTTGCGCCCAAAAACAAGTGACATTGCAACATTTGCTCAAATTTTCATCAATAAGGATTATGATTTCGATACTAACAAACAACCGAAAGTTATAATAGATGCCGGGGCAAACATAGGTCTTGCTGCAATATACTTCACAAATAACTATCCAAATGCAAAAATAATTGCTCTTGAACCAGAGCAAAGCAATTTTGAGTTACTTAAAAAAAATGTATCACCATACTCGAACGTTATTCCAGTTCATGCGGCTTTATGGCACAAAAATGAAGAAATAAACCTGATTGATCCTAGTCTTGGAAAATGGGGATTTATAACGGAACCCAAAAACACCTCAATAGGATCAGCTGGTATTGTTTCCCATACGGTTCAGGCCATGACTATTGATAAAATAATGCAAGACTTCAATTTGGAGAAGATTGACATATTAAAAATAGATATCGAAGGAGCGGAAAAAGAGGTTTTTAGTGACTCTTCATCTTGGATTGAAAATGTTGACTCCATGATTGTTGAGTTACATGATCGCATGAAAGCAGGATGCACTCGAAGTTTTTATAATGGCTCAAACGGTTTTGTTGATGAATGGCAACAGGGAGAGAACGTATATTTATCAAGGGGAAACTGTCTAACAAAATGAGGCACAATTGCCCCTCTGGCGGGACTGGGTAACTGGCCAACGGCATTCTGGGGCATAATTTAAACAATAAAAATTTTGCTAACTTTTATAAAGGAAGGATAAATGACCCAATATATGGGAAGCATGTTTACTGGCATTAGCCAATATTTAATTGGTAAGAGCACCCGTAAATTTGCATTATTAATTATTGATGAACAACAGAATGAAAATGAACTTAGCGAGTTAACAGTGAATCAAGTAAAAACAATTGCATTTGCAAATACAAATAGATTCAAAATTGTAGTAGTAGAAATAAATCAGTCAATGAAGGCTTCAAAAGCTAAGCTAACTCGGCAAGCATTAGCAAGGCATCTTCCTCATGACACAATAACATTCTATAAAACTAGGTTGAACGCTTTCGGTGTCATAGATAAATCAGGTATATACCCATGCTAGCCCGAAATGCAATTTGCCTTGCTGATTTTGCATTTTTACGTCCCATGGGTATAAATAGAATACGCCTTAGCCTCTAAAAATCGAAACTTTTGAGGTATAATGGGTATATGCGTGTGTCGCATTAGGTAAGTAATAAAATTGATCAATTATGAAGTGCGCTTGGTCTGAGTAAAAATGATAACTTAAAGGAAACAAAATGGCTTATATTCCAGCTAATTATAAAAGTTTAGAAAGTGACTATAGAGATAAAGCACTGAAGCTATTTCCGTGGATCTGTGGAAAGTGTGCGCGCGAATTTGTTTATTCAAATATTAAAGAGTTGACTGTGCATCATATTGATCATGATCATGCAAATAATCCGAGTGATGGTAGCAACTGGGAATTATTGTGTATTTATTGTCACGATCATGAGCATGATAAATACACTCAGGCAGATCTTTACGGAGCAACATCAACGCATGAAGATGAAATAAAAACAGCAACTTATAAGCCGTTTGCCGATTTAATGGCGAAGATGAAAAAATAAAAATTGCAGTTAAATAAGTTTTATTTTCGTGCTAATGAAGCAGGTCTTATTTTCAAGTTCGATAGCCATTGGCTAATGGTTATAATAAGAGATAGGGAGGCATACAAGCTGTATTTCTGGTATTTCATTATTTGTTTTCGCGACCACAAAGCTTAAATTATGATACCAATTACCGACATCAAAACGTTGCGCCTGCGCCCCATTGAGTAGAAAGCTATGTTTGCATTGTGAATGGGTATGACCATGGATCATCGTTAGGCAGTGGTGATGCATGAGTAAACGTTCAACTTCACCTTGTGTGACTCCCATATCATCACGGGTTTTATACCTTTTTTTGTTTTGGCTTGCCGTTCTTATTTTCCTACCAATTTTTTTGCGTACAAAAAGTGGTAAACAATGAAAAATAAACTGTAAAAATGGATTGTGGATCATTTTTCGCATTTTTTGATAATTCACATCACCAAGACAAAGCGTATCACCGTGTAGTAGTAAAATTTTAAGGCTTGCTATTTCAATTTCATGGTGCTCTGGTAATAATTGCATGCTAGCTTGTTTGGCATAGCGCTTACCGAGTATAAAATCACGGTTACCATGCAAATAATAAATTTTACAATTTTTATTTTTAGCACAGCTTGCAAGATTTAAGGCAACTTGATCCATTAAAGGTGTATGTTCATCATCGCCTACCCAAACTTCAAAAAGATCTCCTAAGATATAAAGTGTATCGCCGTTTTGTATTTCTTTGCTAAGAAATCCATAAAAAGCATTAATGATCTCTGTTTGGTCTTCTTTTAAATGTAAATCAGCAATAAAAAATGTCTGCATAGTTGATTTTATATTTTTAATGGTTTTGTTTTTTACAAATAGCCCAAAACAAAGTGAGTTATTTTAATCTGTGAAATTGTAGCGGTCATTGTGCACATTAATTACAATAATAAATGCAATTTATGTTTTGTTTGCGTGCATGATGACCTTATTGATTTTGCATTTCGTTAGCATATAAAAACAATAAATAAAATTATTAGACACTAACAGGATCTTTAACTGGGACACTAACAGGTACAGTTACACTCTTAATTATGATATCCATTAGTGGAACATCTTGATGAGAAAAACCGAAATTACCCGTTTTTGTGCTAGCAATTTTATCGACAACGTCCTTACCCTCAACTACTTCTGCAAATACACAGTAGCCCCAACCATTAGATGTTTCTGCGCGGAAATCTAAAAACGTATTGTCGGAAACATTGATAAAAAATTGATCAGAAGCTGAATGAGGATCCATTGTACGCGCCATTGCCACAGAATAGGTAACATTTGAAAGTTTGTTATTTCCTTCATTTTTAATCGGTATATCTGATGTTTTTTGTTGCATTTTTGGTTCATAAGCACCGCCTTGAATCATAAATCCTGAAATAACACGATGAAAAATGGTGTTGTCATAATGTCCAGATTTTGCATATTTCAAAAAGTTTTCCACCGTATTAGGTGTTGTTTCAGTGTTCAATGCCAGTTTAATATCGCCATAATTTGTATGTAATATAACCATTATTATTCCCCTTTTTAATTATAAAAGAGTATATTATACACTAAATTAAACAAAAGGTGAATTTGTATTTAATCAAGGTTAGAATAAAAGGCTCTTGAATGTGTTATTTGGCTTAAAAATGGAATAATTATGTTAAAAATTTACAACACCCTAACCCGTCAAAAAGAAGAGTTTAAGCCAATTGAAGCAGGTAAAGTTGGCATGTATGTGTGCGGCGTGACGATATATGACTATTGTCACATTGGTCATGGTCGTACTTTTGTTGCATTTGATAGTGTTGCACGTTATTTACGCTTTAGTGGCTATGATTTAACTTTTATTCGCAATATTACTGACGTTGATGACAAGATAATAAAACAAGCAAACAAAAATAGTGAAAGCTGCGCAGATCTCACTACTCGCTTTACAAAAGCGATGCATAAAGATTTTACTGCACTACAGATGATTTCTCCTGATGTTGAGCCAAGGGTGACAACGCACATGCTTGAAATCATCAAAATGATTGAGCAATTAATTGCTAAAAAGCATGCGTATGTTACAACTACAGGCGATGTTTTATTTTCAGTTGAAAGTTTTGCTCAATATGGTCAATTAAGTGGCCAAAATCTGGAAATGTTACGCGATGGTGTGCGAGTTGAAGTAGATCAAAGTAAAGTTTCACCTCTTGATTTTGTTTTATGGAAGATGGCAAAAGAGGGTGAGCCTCATTGGTTGTCACCTTGGGGAAATGGTCGCCCAGGTTGGCATATTGAATGTTCTGCAATGAGTTACAAGCACTTAGGTGATGTGTTTGATATTCATGGAGGAGGCTCTGATCTGTGCTTTCCTCACCATGAAAATGAAATTGCTCAATCATGTTGTGCGCATCATGGAAAATATGCCAATACGTGGATGCATTCAGGTATGGTGCAAGTTGACAAGGTGAAAATGTCTAAATCACTGAATAACTTTTTCACCATTCAAGATATTTTAGCGCTTTATGATGGTGAATCAGTGCGTTACTTTCTTATATCAGGGCATTATCGCAGTCAACTTAATTATTCACAAGATAATTTACACCAAGCGCGCGCAAGTTTAGAGCGCATGTATACGGCGCTCCGTGATCTTGATTTAACAAGCGTATTTAAGATAGATAAGACAAATCAATTTTATCAGCGCTTTGTAGAAGCAATGGATGATGATTTTAATACACCTGAAGCACTGGCGGTATTATTTGATTTAGTCAAAGAAATAAATCGCTTAAAAGATCATGATTTAGCACAGGCATCCCTTGCTGCTAAATTACTCATTGAACTGGCAAATGTATTAGGCTTATTAGAGCAAGATCCTGAGAAATTCTTGCAAGGGGGCGGAGGCCATGATGAAATTGCGCACATTGAAGCGTTAATTAAGCAACGTAATGATGCCCGCGCCAACAAGGACTGGGCAAGTGCAGATGATGCACGCGCTCAACTTGCGGAGTTAAACATTGTTTTAGAAGATGGCGAAAAAGGTACGAAATGGCGTAAACAACAAGAAAAGTGAGTTAAATAAATGAATAACGATGTGCTGTTATTCTTTATTGCTACTTTTTTTGTGGGACCAGGGCTTTGTATGACCTTGTCTATGACTCTTGGCATGGCAATTGGCGTTCGAAAAACGCTGTAGATGATGAGCGGAGAGTTACTCGGGGTGGTCTGGTCGCGCTTTGTGCATTAATTGCTGTGGCGTATTTGTTTTATTTAGGCATACAAATGTGGCGCTCGCGTGGGAAAATGGCCATTGCTGAAGATCGCGAAAATCAAGTCGCAATCAAGCCTTATCAGCTGGTAGCACAAGGGTTAGTTACGGCAATTACGAATCCGAAAAGCTGGGCATTTATGATTTCGCTGTTACCGGCGTTTATTAATCATCATGAGTAGATTTTCAAACAAGCTGTGACGCTTATTAGTCTTATATTAATCTTAGAGTTTTGTTGTTTACTACTGTATGCCAAAGGGGCGTGCCTTGCGTCAATTTTACAAAAAAATAATCATGTGAAAATGCTAAACAAAATAGCGGGATCCATGCTTATGATTGTTGGCGTGTGGTTAGTGATTGGCTAGTGCTCGGTTAGCGATAGCCATCATCTCGCGTGCTGAAATTGTTGAGATGATCAAGGTAAATTAACTGACAATCTAGCGTTTCTGAGTCAATTTAACAGAGATCATAACATAGGTTAGCGGTAAAAATAGCTAGTTTGGCAAATGTTGCTTATTCTAGAGAAAGGTTATCGACGGCAACTTTTTGCTGAAAATCATTTATCACTATTGCTAACGCGTCGAGGGCTACTTGGTTGTCAATGGCATTTTCTTCGAGTAATTGAATTAAATCAACGGCGAGTTGCACGGCTTTTGATTGCTCAGAAAGTGTTGTACCTGATTGTTTATTCATTATTTAATGCTTCAAGTTGAAATTCTAATTTTTGGGTGAATGTATTACATTTTTGCAAGCGAATTTTCAACGCTTGTATTTTTTCTTTAGTGTAAATAAGCTCATCTCCGCAGTGCTCTGTGATCAATTCTTCTTGCTCTGCTCTCATGGCTATTAAGCGCTTCTCGTATGTATATTGCTTGCGCAAATGTTGATATATTTTTTCTTTTATCTGGGAATATGATTGATATAAAAATGGCGCTTTGCCTTTTTCAAGATCCCTTACTAATTGCAATAATAATTGAAATTGGGCAATCAGCAATTCACTTTCATGGATAATAATTTTATCGTTCATTTTTTTTTGCACGCAGCTAACGAATGATTGATAGGTTTTGTCAACTTGCTGAAAATATCCTTGTAACGTTAAAGATTGCTTATTAAAAAGATGAACTTCAAAATCAAAAAAGTGGTTTTCTGTTTGCTGTACTGTTGTATCGAGTTGAGTGCACCTTGATTGCAGATCTGCAAGGGGCGTTTTTAATTGATCTAATAGTGGCTGATATTTTAAACCCATGCGTGATACCAAGTTTAGCCGCCATAACAAGTACGACAATAATAAAAATATGACGAATAAATTTTGCATTAAATTTAATCGTAGAATGTGTGCCAGTATAAACCTATGCTACTGGAAAATGTAAAACTCAGCAAGCGCTGCTACCCAAAAGCGCTGCTACTTAAAAGCGCTGCTACTTAAAAGCGCTGCTACTTAAAATCTGTGCTACTTAAAATCTCTTAGGTGAAAGCTTAGCGCCCCACGGGTTACATTGAAACTTCCATTGGATATATGTTTTTTCAATCGCTTTGTATCGAGCGCCCCTAGGTTTTTATATGACAGGAAGACTGATGTTAAGCTCACACAGGCAAGCAATAGCCAACTGTTTAGATCAAGCCATATATTTGTTATTTTTCAATTTCGATTTTAAATGGTGGCAGGGCATCTAAAAGTGATTTGCCATAATGCTTAGTCAGCACACGTTTATCGAGTATAATAATGCGTCCAGTATCTTTTTCGTTGCGGATCAATCGCCCTGTTGATTGAATTAGCTTTTGACTTGCTTGCAAAAGTGACAATTGCATAAAAGGATTGCCGCCTTGTTGTTTGATCCATTCGGCATGTGCGGCTTCAACCGGGGAGTTAGGCACAGCAAATGGCAGTTTGGTGATCATTAAATTAGTCAAATAATTTCCAGGTAAATCAAGGCCTTCAGATAAACTGCTGGTACCAAATAGTATGCTTGTTTTACCCTCGTCGCAACGTTTTTTATGGGTTTCAATGAGTTTACTTCGTGATAAATCACCTTGAACAAGTAGTCGGCCTTGATATTTTTTAGCAAGTTTATCTGCGACTAAGTTCATTTGCCAATAGGAAGAAAATAAAACCAGATTGCCTGTGTTTTCTATCAATTTTTTGTCTATTTGTAAAACCAGTTCATCATCAAAACCATCTTGGGTGGGATCCTTGTCCATTTTTGCAATAATAAGGGGGACTGATGGGTAATCAAAAGGTGATTTCAAACGTAAATATTGTGTATTATCATTATCAGTCAAACCACTTTGTTGCTTAAAATAGGAAAATTTATTGAGGGAGGTTAGCGTTGCTGAACAGAGTATTACCCCAGATGCTTCTTTCCAAAGCATATTTTCGAGTAAAGCGCCGACTTCGATTGGACAAGCACTAAAATTAAGATCATTTTCTTTATTGGCGACCCAAGCTGCAATCGGTGTTTGTGTTGAGGTTCGCTCTTGGCTTAACATCTGCCATAGCTCGAACATATTACCGAGCCTCTGTAAATAGCTCCCCGCTTCAATGAGTAACGATTCACCATCAGATTGTTTTATGTTGCCTTCTTTTAAATCACTACTGATAATATCGCACAGTTTGTTTAATGCGCTTGTGCAACTTTTACTTTCATCTCTTAAATTACAGATGGTTGCATGTAACGCGTCTGGCATTTCGCCATTTTCAAATCGATGTTGCTCGCTTGTCCCTAAAAAATAAGGGTTACTTGCAAAAAACTGTTCAACTGTTTTGAGGTGTTTTTCAATTTCGATAGCACTCGCGACCACATTTAAGCTCGGCGTGATGGTTAAATTACTGCTGATAATGTTATCAATATGGCGTTTAAGAGTTGGTAATTTTTTAAGCCATTCAATACTACCTTTTATATTGCTTTGAGCATTTGAAAAATCGCGGGCAATGTTAGGTAGATGATGTGCTTCATCTATAATATAAAAACAACGCTCCGGAGCTGGCAGAATGATGCCGCCACCTAATGCTAAATCTGCTAATAGTAACGCATGATTAACGACAATAACATCGGCTTTATTTATATCATCTCGGCTTCGATGAAAAGGACAATGTCGATGATTCGCATGTGAGCGTTTGCAACTGTGTTTGTCAGATACAATGTGTTGCCAAATATTATTGGGAATAGTGGTTGGCCAACTGTCGCGGCAACCTTGCCATTTCCCGGCCAGATAAGCATTCTTTAAACGTTTGAGCAGCGCAATATCCGTGGCTTTGGGTTTGTTTGCAAATAAAACACCTTGGCTATTCTCTTGTGGTTTGCTAGTGTCTTGAGTCGCCAATAATTTTTGTTCACAGCAATAACGTTGCCGACCTTTTGCGAGGGTAAATGAAAATTGATAGTTACTGTGTTTTATAAAAAAAGGTAACTCTTTTTTGATTAATTGCTCTTGTAAAGTAATGGTTGCGGTCGAAATCACTAGTTTCTTTTTTTGTGCTTGGGCAACAGGTAAGGCTGCGAGGATATAGGCTAATGATTTTCCGATACCAGTGCCAGCTTCTACGACTAGGATGCGCCTAAATTTGTCATATTCGCCCGTTAACACTTTGGCTATTTCGGCCACTAATAAATTTTGCTCTTTTCTTGTTTGAAAATAAGGAAGAGCTTGAGTGATAAGCTCATAATTACTGCGAATTTGTTTTTTCAATATATCAGTTAACATTACGCGCCTTTATTTGTTTACTCAGTTTAGATCTTGCTTTACACATTGTAACTGAATTATTAAATATCGTCATCATACTTCAAAATGCGTTGTAATGCTGGTACTCTTTAAGTAGATAGGCGTTTATTCGCCCTAAAAATTAACCATTGCTGTTAATTGCGCTTGAAACTTTACGAAGAGATTGCGTTATGCAGGGCTGTCATGAGTGTCTACCCAAAGTTCTAAATCCTCATTTAGGCTCTTTTCTACCAATCCATTTAGTTGTACTATTTCAGTTTCTAACGCTAGCATTCTATTTTTTAACTCGATTCCATTATCAAGTTTTTTTAGACCCTTTAAAACATTTACTCGGATACTGTTACAAGCATTTGTAACATCGCTAACTCTTTTCGTTAAGAATTCTCTTTTCACAATATCTGGAATATGGATTGTAACCACCCCTACTTCAACAAGTTTCTCCATAACTTGCATACGCCCAGACAAGAGACCTTCTTTATGTAGTATGTTTGTGTCTAATACTATATTTATTATGGTAGATTCACTTAAAACTAAATAATTGCATTACGCCAAAATAACGCCTCGTTAAACGGCGTAAAATAGTTGGCTAAAATCGCGAAGCGATGGCCAACTGTTTTTATGAATAATTACTTTTGTCGCACTTCTAACTTGAAACTAAATGCCTTTGATTTATATTCTTAAATTTCAAATGAGTTCTTCAATTAGTGATAGAAACTCACTAGAGGGGCTCCTCTGCTCTATGTAATCAACCACAGATTTGTAATTCTTATTAACTCTATATTGTTTCATATTAGGCTTTTTGGGATCCTTATAATTTTCTATAACCCCTTTATCCATTAGATTTGATAAGTGCTTTACTGCTGATAGTTTTTTCCTGACTTCTTCTTGTTTTTTGGGGTAGAAATTCCCCCTTTGATAAAATATCTTGAAGACTTTTTCTAACTCAGCTTTTACGGTATCTCGTGTACTTTCAAACTCTTCTTTTTTTTCTGTTAACAAATGTTGAATAGAGGTTAAATCACAGCTACTAGCAAAAAGATTATCATATATTTTATAGTTGATACCCTTTCGTGGATCTATATCTTTAAATATTGAAGTATGAAATACAGTATGTTCATCAACATTACATTCCCAAAAATACTCATAGTTATTAAAAGTACAGTCTTTAAGTACTTTGCCTCTGAAATCAAAAGTTGGTTTTGGAGTTGTATTTCCAAATATATCTACTAAACATACGCCTATTAATCCATCATTTTTTTCAAATAGTGTTTCGAGTAACTCAGTTCTTGAACTTAGGTTTGATTGTTGGTCACTACACCTTTGTAATAAAGTCATAAGGAATGAAACTATTGATGATACAAACAGTTCATGGTTAACAGCTTGAATATCATTAGCTTTCTCGATCACATCACTACAAAATAGAATGAGATCATCGTCCAATGCTAATTTTTCCGCAACTGTTGCAGTAAAGCTACTGTCATATTTTAGATAGCCACTAACTATCCTAACAAGCTCACAATTAATCGTATTAACATCTTTATTCTTAAAAAAGTAATATACCAATAGGCCTTTAAAATATGTATTAAATACATCATAGCGAAAATAAATCATGTTATTTTCACATTGAATTAAAGGGTGCCCTTTTATTTTTTCGATTAGTGAATCGTCGAAATCTGAGCCAATAGCAGTAAGCTCTTCCTTGATGTTATATAAAGAAATACCGTTCTGTTTATCTGAGGCTATTCTGATAAATAATTCGACTTGCTGATCTATGGATAAACTTTTTAGCTTAACAATCTCACGCCGACAAACTTGAGCAACAACCTGATCTGTATGATTATCTGGAATTAAATATTGGCTTTCAAAAGGCTCTTGATGATTTGTACTTAGTCCCTGTGAGTTTATTAAATATCCGATCATATCTAAAAGGAAAGGTATATATGTTTTACTACTTGTAGTTTCTGAAGACGCAGAACTTTCTATAGCCAAATTCTCGGCCTTTTCCATAGCTTTCACAACTTTTCTTTTATCACCCTTTAACTTTTGTTCAAAGAAATTAGTGGCCAATTTTATATTGAATGCTTTCAATGTAATTTCTGGTAATGATATTTTTTTACCCACTTCATTCCAAAAGTGGTCTCGACAAGTAATTAAAACCTTAGTTTTATTAAGACCTGACGAATACTCGTCAACTATTGATGTAATGAACTGTTCGACATCAAATTTGCCTCCAAGTTTTGCAATTACCTCATCTATACCGTCAAGAACAACAACCAAACTACCATTATCAATTGATAATTGAAGTAACTCCTTATCAAACCTAGCACCTTCCATCTTATCTGCGTCCATCAATGCTTTATAAAAGTCAAAAACATCAGAAACTTTATTCTCACTGGTAAAATTACTAGATAATTCACTAATAATTTCTTTTGAATCAATGAAAAGAATACCTAGCTCTGTGTTTGTATCTCTGACAGAATCTAAAAACTGCTTAGCTAATGTTGTTTTCCCAATCCCACCATGGCCACTTACAACAAATAGAGGTTCATTTTCAGACTCAAACCATTCCTCTAATCTAGCGATCGCACGCAAGTCATAAACATCACCCGCGTCATATAAACTATCAACATAAACAGGTAAATTGAATTTTTCATATGGAAGCATGCAGTCCTTGTACAAGTGCTCATATCCAAACTCATCAATAAATAATACATATTCATTCTCAAAAAGTTTTTTAATATTGGCCTTTCGTCTTTCTACATCTTTTATTTTGGGTCTGTCGATTAAGACAATTGATGTTTTAATATTGTTTAATAATTTTCTTTTTTTAATTTCGGCCAGAGTTTTTCCTTGGTTTGAAGATTCATGAATATAAACAAATTCTTTCAGCCCAGAAAATCCATCTTCAAGCCTATATATTTCAAAAACAATATTATCTTTCCAATTCCTTTCTTTTATGGGGTATTTATCAGCCAAAGAAAAACTTGAATTCTTATCTATAAACAACTGAATAGTTTTCTCTATTGATTTCTCAGATGTAGACGGCTCAATTTGTTCATTCATTTTTTTGTATAGAGTCGACTCACTATATTTCAGTAACTCTAACTTTAAACTTTCAATTTCATCAGGGGATGCCGTTCTCACTTCGTCAGATTTTTGTCCTCTGCGAACCAATATTGCACCTTGATCGTGAGTACGAGTCTTAGTTTTAAGCTCATTCTTCAGTTCAACTAATTGAGTAGGACAAGGTATTTCAAATACTAATAAATTATCTTCCTCTACAGTTAACATTTTTATATTAATATCAATGAAAGAAGGCTTAGTAAATTTTTCAAGCCTTTGTAGAAGATCTTTTTTAAATCGAGTCAGATTTTTAAGTTGTTTGATGTTGCTCACATCTAAATTATATGTTTTCTTCTCAGTTTCTGAAAACCCAAAAATTAGATACCGGTATTCACCTACTTTATTTATGTATCCATTAGCTAAAGAAATTAAATCTTTAATTAATTCCCCCCACTTATCAGGCATATCATTAGGCAGAGTAGAGTCATCCCAATACCATTGTCTTTTAAATTCTAATGTAGGGGACTCGTCCTTTTCCAATAAAAGGCTGATTTCTTCTTTCATTATATTTTCCTTATATTAAAACACTGAAGCTTAAAATGGATACACTTGGCATATACAGGCTCGTTAAGCGGCGTGAAATAGTTGGCTAAACTGTGCTAGGAACGAGCGCGAGCCAACTGTTACGAATACGACTTAATGGCCTTGTTAGCTTTTGCTAGTTGAAATTTTATTTATTCCAGTCTTTAGCTCGAACTCTACCTGTCTGATAGTAAGTTGACACAAGTTCTATATAATCTTTGAAGTCTGCATTTTCAACAAGTATTCGATTTACAGATTGCCAGTCAACATCTGCTCTAGATTTTGCAGGGAGCATCATTTCACTTTCACTTGGGTTTTCTGGATTAAGCAGAATAATTCCAATTCCATGAAGTGCAGAAAGCATCCTTAATTCTTGTTCAACACTGCTATTCGATATAGATGTGCCTACTAAGTAACCTTCATTAGCCCAGCTTGAGTTGCTTACAGCCTGAAAGAAACTCTTTCTTGCATTTGAACCCGTTAGTTCTTTTTTTATTTCGAAAGACCATAGTCGAACTCTTTGGCCAGCTCCCTGTTTAACACAACTTTTAATTAATTCATTCCATTCTTTATCTACTGGTTGCATGGCTACAATATCTGGATGCAACCACTGATTCCCGCCACTGCCTCGCGAGTTTTTTGAGCGTTTTTCATCAATTCTTTGACAGTATAAATTTAATTCTGTTTTTAAGTAATCGATAAGAATTGGGTATAAATCGTGCTCTGAAAAAGTTATTGCTTCAGGAATTATTGAAACCTCGACACTCTCTTCTTCAACTTCATCTGTTTCAGGTTCTATTTGACCAACAGTTTTATCAGGGTTAAACCAATAAACTCTAGGGCGTGGTTTATCTTGCCAAAATACATGCTCGTCATTTTTTACTATTTGATCTTTTTGTGAGCCAATTTCTGCCACAACTTGAGATATGAATGCTTTTTCATCAGCAAATCGTTGGTTCTGCCTTTTCTCCCTATAATCTTCTGGATAAGAATCAACAATTTGTTCCGCTATTTGGCGAGCATTAAACTTTTGATTTGGGTTTTCCTTGAGCAATTCAACGATTTTTTGATATTGTGACAGTTTAGACACTTCTTATTTCCTTTTAATGCCATATAGGCTTGAATTGATGATGAAAATTAACATTTAACATAAAGAAATATCCACCATTTATGCGCTCTTTCAGGGCAAAATAGCTGCAATTTTCTGCGTATTGAATAATCAGGAAAAGTTGCCTGATATTAGCCATTCGATCACTATTCATTTTTATGAGATGTCGAAATAAACAGCATTTTCCATCAGTATAGTTTAGCAACTTTGTATGTTATTAAATCAATGATAAGTCACGAAAAGGCTAAAACTCAACTATTGTTTTGCGCCTTTGAAGCAAGATCTTGCACATAAAAACAATAAACTTCAACACACCAGCGGCAATGAATGCTTAGTGGTTAGAAAAAAGGTTTACTGGGTAAGTAACGCATTTTTACGGGGCATATTAATAAATGAGTTCCAGTGTTTTATTAAGTGTAAGTGCTCTAACTAAATTACTTTGTGCTTCCCATTTGAGGTGTTTAAAGCGTGTTTGTATAGCAGGATCGTTGGCATCGATCCCAGCATCTTTGAAGTACTTAACAATGAGTTCAAAAAATTCAGTTGATCCATTTGAATCGTTAAGTGCTTGATATATTAATTTACATAGAAAATAACCGTAACTATGAGGCGCCGCTGGCAGAGGTTCGCGTTTTATGATGCAAATACTAGGTGGCATATCAGCCACTGATACGCCCAGCATTTGGTGCTTTGTCATTGCTGGCAATTGAGACTCGAATCCAGAGAGGCCAAATTGATGTTGATAGTTTCTTAGTGTTGCGAGGACCTTGTTCGTTGCCGTCATGTTGTGCGTATAAATAAGGATTTTATCGAGGCACTTGGCAAGTGTGACCTTTACTTGCAGAACGCCAGGTATTTTATCGAGGCAGACATCGAGTATGTACGATATGATGTGCGTGAGTATGCGGTTGTTTACGTTCAAGTACACGCGGTGTAGAAATTGATATGAGTGGATATTTTTCCCTGAATAATAATAGAATTCCATGTCCATGATGATGATAAGATAATCCTCTATTGTAAGATCTCCACGGTGAGCTTGGTGCTGCATTGCAGCTATTAATACAGGGTTTGTGATGCGCGTGTTAAAGTTTATGTAGTTATTTCTGGCAGTGATTAATTGTATCAAGGGGATCTCTTCTAATTTTGTCAAACGAGGCTCGAAATCTTGGTTTCTTCCTATCTCGTATAACTCGCGAATGAGATCTGAACAAGACCTAGCGTGTGCCAGTGTTTTTGGGTCTTCTTCCATCATACCAGTATACATATAATAGATCTCCATTATACAAGTAATTGGCTCTTCACTAGACCACACGTTGATGGCTAATTCGCGAAGTGATTCTGTCAGTGGGATTGCAGATAAGAGACGAGGTCCTTCACTGTTACGGCGTGATTTTAATATCTGTTGTGAGGTTATTGAGGTTTTTGCTTTTAATGTTGGCTCTGGTTTTAATGGCATTTGTAGGATCCTGATTTTCATCTTGATAGTGACATGGGTAATAAACATGCATCTGTGCAAATTTAATTTGTTCATTTTATATATAGAAATCTCTTGAGTACATACTTTTATTTTAAACAACTGCTGTTAGGAAGAAAATATTGATACCCATGCAAGGAGCGCAATGCAAAATCAGGGTAGCAAATTGAGCCTCGTCGCTCGGCATAAAATTGCAGTATAGTTATTCTTTATCGAGATTTTATAACCCTGCAAATTGGCGCAAGGAGCATTGGCGTTGGTGCGGGCTCGGTTTTTATATGATAGGTGCAGCCAGAGCTCAACGTTCGATGCACACGTTCGCATTACCTCATGCGCCTTTACTCTGCTCATCGAGAGCGCGGCCACCGTTGCATTGTTACCAAACATGGGTATAGACATCATAGCAGCTTGTAATTGGCTCTTCACTAGACCACACGTTCATGGCTAATGTGCGCAGTGATTCTGTCAGTGGGATTGCAGATAAGAGACGAGGCCCTTCACTAAAACGGCGTGATTTTAATATCTGTTGTGAGGTTATTGAGGCTTTTGCTTTTAATGTTGGCTCTGGTTTTAATGGCATTTATCGGCTCCTTATTTTCACCTTGAGAGCCATATGAGTAATAAACATGCATCTGCGCACAATTTAACCTGTTAATTTTGCATTTCGAAGTCGCTTGCGTATATACTTTTATTCTAAATAACTGCTGTTATAAAGAAAACATTTATAAATCAATTAATTATGAGATTGATCACTTGCCGTAAACTTAAGGCTTGGCTAACATCAGTTAAATATTCCCATTGCATTAATATTGCTAAGCTCATTATAACAATAGCTCCGAGCTTCTTGTGCTAAGTTTTTAACCATAAAAATAAGCATTTTTAGCCGCTTAATGAACTTAATTAAGAAGGGTTATGAGAGAAATCTTCTAGCCTCCCGTTTTGGAAAGGAACTAATATGAATAATAAATCAGAAATAAGAGATGTATTCGGACGAAAGTTTGAATATCTGCGTTTATCAATCACTGATGTATGTAATTTTAAGTGTAATTATTGTTTGCCTGATGGCTATGCGCGCTCACATGACAAGCAATTTTTAAGTCAAATAGAGATTAGAAATCTGGTCACTGCTTTTAGTGAATTAGGCACCAAAAAAATACGTATTACGGGTGGTGAGCCGAGTTTGCGCAAAGATTTTAGTGCCATTATTAAAAGTATTTCGCTAATCAATGGCATTGAAAAAGTAGCGGCGACAACCAATGGTTATTGCCTTGAAAAAAATGCACATCATTGGTTCGAAGCAGGTCTTGATGCCATCAACGTGAGTGTTGACAGCCTTGATGCCAATACATTTAATTTAATAACTGGTAAAAACATTTTCAACAAGGTGCTTGAAGGTGTTAATGCGTCTATTCGTGCAGGCTATCGGCAAATTAAAATTAATAGCGTGTTAATGAAAGGCATTAACGATGGTGATTTAGGACAATTTTTAGCGTGGATAAAACATCTTCCGATTCAATTACGTTTTATTGAGCTGATGCAAACGGGCAATAATAAAGCGTTTTTTAATCAGCATCATTTTTCGGGAGAAAGCATAAAATCACATTTACTTGCAAGTGGTTGGATGAAAAAAGTCCCCTTAAGTCATGATGGGCCAGCACAAGTCTTTATGCACCCTAGCTATCAAGGTGAACTTGGCTTAATTATGCCTTATAGTAAAGATTTTTGTAAAAATTGTAATCGCTTGCGTGTTTCATCGATAGGTAAATTATACCTTTGCCTCTTTGGTGATGAAGGTATTGATTTGCGGGATTTATTGCTGGATAAAAATGATAAAGAAAAATTAAAAACACGTATTTTAGGCGCGCTCGCGGATAAAAAAGAAAGCCATTATTTACACGAAGGGGTAACTGGTGGCACGCCTCACCTAGCATCAATTGGTGGTTAATTTCAAGTTCCATAACATAGCTGGTGGCTATAAATTTTGTGAGCAGTTGCTCATTATTTATAAAATTATTTTGATAAAGATCACTTTAAGATCACTTTAAGTTTACTGTACTTACTATAATTTTTTTAAATGGATACAATGTTTTATATTTATTTTATCTAAGCTCTGCTCAACAAGCTCATTAGGTACTGGCGGTGGCATAAAATGGCTCTTGATGATTAACTTTGTGGCTGTCCTGAGTGAATGTCGATAGAGCTTGCAGTATTAAGTGTTTAGCTTTAATTAGGGTTATTTATGCGGTTTGATGAGAATAAGCGTAATTTATTGCGCAGGTCAACATTAAATTTAACTGGTCAATTATTACCATGGATAAAAAATCAAGAGCAGTTTATAACGCAATGTACACAGTGCGGTGATTGCCAATTAGCGTGCCCAGAAAATATAATTGTAAAGGGTGACGGGGGTTTTCCAAAGATAAATTTTAATCTTGGTGAATGTAATTTTTGTGGTAAATGTGCCCAAAGTTGTGCATTACCTTTATTTAATCCAATTAATTCAACACCGTGGACAATAAAAGCCATGATCACTGATGATTGTTTGGCAAATAAAAGTGTTTATTGCCGTAGTTGTGCTGAAAGTTGTCAAACTCTTGCGCTGTCGTTTAAAATTGGCATACGTGCAGTACCAGAAATAGATTTATCGTTATGTAATGGATGTGGTGGTTGTGTTGCACCTTGCCCAACTCAATCAATTAGTATGAAGGATCTTGCATGACAGAAAAAGAATTACATGTCTCAAGCTTGCTTGTTCATGTCAACAAGGAAAAGGCAGACGCAATAGAAAGTAGTATAAATTTACTTGATGGAGCAGAGGTGATTGTTATTTCGCCAGAAGGTAAAGCTGTGGTTGTTTTAGAAGCATCAAACCAAGGCCAAATAATGGAAGTTATTGATAAAATTAATGAATTTGATGGGGTGATTAATATAGGTTTGGTTTATCACGAGTTTGAAACGTTATGCGGATGATATTTGGACATGATTGATAAATATTAGCCAAAAAATAGGTTAATTAAAACGGTGGTTGCCAGATTTTGCGTGCGGCACTTGGTTAATGCCAAACTACAGCTTGCATTAAATAATAGACTTGTAAGGAAAGTAACTTCTGTTGAACCTTATTTAGAACAGCTTGAGTGAAGGATTAGAAAATTAATGTAAACAGTTTTTTAAGCACTGGACAGCGAGGGATTTAAATGAAATTTACCAGACGTGAATTTATGAAAGCACAAGCGATAGCATCGGCGGTGGCGGTTGCTGGAATAACGTTGCCAGCCTCCGCGACTAATTTAATCACCAGCAAAGATTCTTCAAAAATAAAATGGGACAAAGCACCTTGCCGTTTTTGTGGGACTGGCTGTAGTGTTTTAGTTGGGACACAAAATAAACGTATTGTGGCAACGCAGGGCGATCCAGATGCGCCAGTAAATAAAGGACTTAACTGTATTAAAGGGTATTTTTTATCTAAAATCATGTACGGGAAAGATCGCTTAACAACACCATTATTGCGCATGACTAATGGCGTTTATGATAAAAACGGGCAATTCAAACCCGTTTCATGGGATACAGCATTTTCTATCATGGCTGATAAGTTTAAAGCCGCTTTAAAGACCAAAGGTCCTGAATCTGTGGGCATGTTTGGCTCTGGTCAATGGACTGTATGGGAAGGTTACGCTGCTTTAAAAGTAATGAAAGCTGGCTTGCGCACCAATAACCTTGACCCCAATGCGCGGCATTGTATGGCATCGGCAGTGGGTGGATTTATGCGAACCTTTGGTATTGATGAGCCTATGGGTTGTTATGATGATCTTGAAAATGCGGATGCGTTTGTTTTATGGGGATCAAACATGGCTGAAATGCACCCTATTTTATGGTCGCGCTTAACAGATCGGCGTTTAAGTAATCCTGATGTGCGCGTGCATGTACTATCAACTTATACCCATCGTTCATTTGAACTTGCTGATAACGGTATGATTTTTACCCCACAAACAGATCTTGTTATTCTTAACTATATCGCAAATTACATTATTAAAAATGATGCAGTGGATAAAGATTTTGTTAAAAAACATGTTAACTTTCGTAAAGGCGTAACAGATATTGGTTATGGTTTACGACCAACTAATCCGCTCGAAAAAGCGGCTAAAAACAATAATTCAGGTGCTTCATCTACAATGTCATTTGATGAATTTGCTAAATTTGTTTCCGACTATACCGTAGAGCACACTGAAAAAATGTCTGGTGTGCCTGCAAGTAAATTAATTGCATTAGCGAAAGTTTATGCAGATCCAAACATAAAAGTAACCTCTTATTGGACAATGGGTTTTAATCAACACACGCGTGGTGTGTGGGCAAATAACCTTTGTTATAACATTCATTTACTGACGGGTAAAATTTCCAAACCAGGATCAGGTCCTTTTTCATTAACAGGGCAACCTTCGGCGTGTGGTACTGCGCGTGAAGTTGGTACTTTTTCGCATCGTCTTCCTGCTGATTTAGTAGTAAAAAACCCTAAACATCGTGCAATAGCTGAAAAGATTTGGAAATTGCCCGAGGGTACTATCCCAGCAAAACCTGGCTATCACGCGGTATTACAAAACCGTATGCTCAAAGATAGTAAGTTAAACGCTTATTGGGTGATGTGTAATAATAATGTGCAGGCTGGAGCAAATATCAATGAAGAAATTATTCCAGGATACAGAAATCCAGATAATTTTATTGTGGTCTCCGATCCCTACCCAACAGTCACAGCGCAACTGGCCGATTTGATTTTACCAACAGCTATGTGGGTAGAAAAAGAGGGTGCTTATGGAAATGCTGAGCGTCGCACACAATTTTGGCGTCAACAAGTTGAGCCACCAAAAGGTGCACAGTCTGATTTATGGCAGTTGGTTGAATTTTCTAAACGCTTCAAAATAGAAGAAGTTTGGCCAGAAGAGTTAATCGCTAAAAAGCCTACAGTACGTGGAAAAACTATGTATCAAGTATTGTTTGAAAATGGTGTAGTTAATAAATTTAGCGTTGATGAATTAAAAAAAGATCAGCTAAATGATGAATCACGCGATTTTGGTTACTACATTCAAAAAGGCTTATTTGAAGAATATGCAATCTTTGGGCGTGGTCATCGCCATGATTTAGCCGCTTTTGATCAATACCATAAAGCACGCGGTTTACGCTGGCCTGTTGTAGATAACAAAGAAACATTATGGCGCTTTCGTGAAGGTTATGATCCGTATGTAGAAAAAGGCAGTAAATTGCAGTTCTACGGTCACGCCGACAAAAAAGCCATTATATTTGCCTTGCCTTATGAGCCGCCTGCGGAATCACCAGATAAAGAGTATGATTTATGGTTAAGTACTGGCCGGGTGCTTGAACATTGGCATTCAGGCTCAATGACCCGCCGTGTACCAGAGTTATATCGAGCATTTCCAGATGCGGTTGTTTTTATGCATCCTGAAGATGCTAAATCACGTAAGCTACGACGTGGCGATGAAATAGTGCTTGCCTCGCGTCGTGGTGAATTAACGTCACGAGTTGAAACACGAGGACGTAATAGACCGCCGAAAGGCTTAGTATTTATGCCGTGGTTTGATGCTAATCAACTGGTTAATAAGATAACACTTGATGCAACAGATCCGCTTTCTAAAGAAACCGATTACAAGAAGTGTGCGGTTAAAATAACGAGAAAAGTGTAGCCTAGTCTGATGAAAAAAAAATTAACCCGCCGTAAAACCCGTCGCCAATTTCTTGTGGATGCAAGTAAAAACGTCTGTGCGGTTGGATTTTTAGGATTTGGTCTGGCGATGTATTCAAAGCAAAGCCAATCCTTTAATGCGCAAATATTACGCCCACCTGGTGCATTAGATGAGAAAGACTTTCAATCTGCATGTATTCGTTGTGGTTTATGTGTTGAAGATTGCCCATATGACATACTTAAGCTCGGACGATTATTTGGACCGGTTGCAACTGGTACTCCGTATTTTTTAGCGCGTACTGATCCCTGCGAAATGTGTGAAGATATTCCTTGTAAACTTGCCTGTCCTACGGGTGCATTGGATCCAGCGTTAGATAACATTGATGACGCCAGAATGGGGCTTGCTGTATTATTAGATCAAGAAAACTGTTTAAATTTTCAAGGATTGCGCTGTGAAGTTTGCTATCGCGTTTGCCCGTTAATTGATAAAGCGATAACCTTAGAAGCACGGCGCAATACCAGAACGGGTATGCATGCGATATTTATTCCAACGGTACATTCAAATGCGTGTACTGGGTGCGGTAAATGTGAAGAATCATGTGTGTTACCTGATGCGGCGATTAAAGTGTTACCTTTGGACGTTGCAAAAGGCAAATTAGGTGAATTTTATCGTTGGGGTTGGAAAGAAAAACAAAAGTCAGGGAAGTCTTTGATTGATCCGGTGTTAGACCTGCCAGATCGCGTGCCGGATAGTTTGAAATGAAAAATACACATTCACTTGGAAAACAAGCAATTAGCAAAAAAGGGTTATTATTAGCAAACCGTTTTTTAATTTTACGGCGATTATCACAGTTTAGCATTTTAACGCTTTTTCTGCTTGGACCATTCGCAGGTATTTGGATCCTTGAAGGTAATTTAAGTTCAAGTCTTTTGCTCGGTGTCATTCCATTTACCGATCCCTTTGTGTTAGTGCAAAGCATGATGGCAGGGCACATCCCTAAAAATGATGCCTTTATTGGCGCGGCGCTTGTGGTTTTATTTTATTTAGTGATTGGTGGGCGTGTTTTCTGCTCATGGGTATGTCCTGTTAATTTAATAACGGACGCTGCATCATGGTGTCGTAGAGTATTAAAATTACGCAAAGAAACAGTAATCAATCGTCAATTACGTTACTGGATCTTAGCGATGGTGATGATCCTACCATTATTTACAGGGGTTATGTCATGGGAAATGATTAATCCTGTTTCAGCATTCCATCGTGGCTTGTTTTTTGGTATGGGACTCGGCTGGGTATTATTTTTAATTATTTTTATTTTTGACCTGCTCGCTGTCGAACATGGTTGGTGTGGTCATTTATGCCCAGTGGGTGTTTTTTACTCTTTAATAAACCACTTTAGTTTAATTAAAATAGATGCAAAAAATCGTGATAAATGTACATACTGCATGGATTGTTTTGATGTTTGTCCTGAGCCGCAAATTTTAAAAGATCCTGTTTATGGAGCCACTAAAAACATGGCAACGCTAGTAAATAGTAGTCATTGCACTAACTGTGGTCGTTGCGTTGATGTTTGTGCAGAAGATGTGTTTGTGATCACAACCTTGTTATCAGCTAAAAAAACAGCCCCGCTAAGGATGGAGAACTTAAAATGAAAAGATTACCAATAGCTGTATTAATAGCAGGGATTGTCGTATTAACAAGTGCATGGAGTAGTGAGTCAACTTTACCGTCCAATTCTGGCGGTGTTTCATCGTTGCGGGGGAACGTTGCAATATCGGATATTAATCAAGCACAAATGCTTAAAAAAACCAAAAAAGATACAGGTTTAATTGACTTGAGTTATATCACTCAACCACCGCTTATTCCTCATGAAATTCGAGGCTATCGTATTGATGCATTGTCAAATAAATGTCTCTCTTGCCATTCCTGGAAAAATGCCAAGGCTAATCACGCCACTAAAATTAGCGTCACGCATTTCCAAACCCGCGATGGTGATGTGTTATCAGATGTCTCGCCTCGGCGTTACTTTTGTTTGCAGTGTCACGTAGCGCAAACCGATGCCAAGCCACTAGTTGAAAACAGTTTTAAACCTGTTAAAGCATTACAGTAAAAGAGACGAATATGTTAAAATTATTAAAACGCTTATGGTTCATCATGAAGATGCCATCAACGGCATCGATGGGTTTTATTTTGCTACTTGGTTTTATCGGAGGGGTTATTTTTTGGGGTGGTTTTAATACTAGTTTAGAATTAACCAATACCGAAGAATTTTGTATTAGTTGTCACTCCATGCATGATAATTCTTATGAGGAATATAAAGAAACTATCCATTACTCCAACCGTTCCGGGGTGCGTGCGACCTGTCCTGATTGTCATGTTCCTAAAAAATGGACAGACAAAATTGTGCGTAAGATCCAAGCCAGCACCGACTTATGGGGGCGCTTGATCGGTACGGTTGATACACGTGAAAAATTTATTAACAAACGTCGTTACATGGCTGAGCGAGAATGGAAGCGAATGAAAGCCAATGATTCTCTTGCCTGTCGTAATTGTCATAACTTTAAATACATGGACTTCTCAGAGCAATCGCGGCGCAGTGCTAAAATGCATTCAACCGCACTTGCATCTGGCGATAAAACTTGTATTGATTGTCATAAAGGCATTGCTCATAAACTGCCTGATATGAAAGGCGTTGAAGGTTGGTAATACTATTTAAGAATAAATTTATTGTTATTGGTATAAAAAAGGGCGTAAGCCCTTTTTTATTATATATGTACAGGGATGTTTTGTGAAAATAGCAGGGATAGTGCTTGCAGGTGGCTTATCTACACGCATGGGCCAAGATAAAGCGACACTGACATTAGAAGGCCGCCCATTGCTTGAGCAAACGGTGGAAATGTTAGCTGCTTGCAACCTTGATAAGGTCTTTGTCAGTGGTGATTATAAAGGATTTAATTCAATTCTAGATCGTCATCAATTATTAGGTCCAATAGGTGGCCTTGATGCCTGTGTTGCAAAGCTATTTGGTCAATTTGATGCATTGTTTGTTATGCCTGTTGATATGCCACTTTTAACATCTTGTGAATGCCTATTTTTAATCGAAAAGTATAAAAGTCATCCTCAAGGCGTTTTTTATTCACAAGCAATGTTTCCGATAATTTTGCCATTGAGTGATTTATTAAAAGAATATCTAACAAAAGTATTAATTTCTCCACATAATAAACAACGCTCACTGTTTAGATTAATAAAAACTCTTAAACTACAAAGCATAAATGCGCCGCCTGAAAAGTTATTTCGATTTAAAAATAGTAATACCCAGCAACAATGGAATGATTGTTTGAAAGATCATCAACAATTAAAAATGCTAAATAAGCCAAACTAGGGATAAACAACACTTTTCCAGATAGCTATTTACTCACCAATTTGCCATGATTTCCGATAAGGCAGGTACTGCGTATTTATGCTAAGTAGAAGCACTTATTAACCAGAGGCTAGGGCAGTTAGATAAAAGCAAAGGAAGTAAAATGAGACACTTATCGACAAAAGAATTTAAAGCGGCCAAGATGGCTGTATTAACAGTATCAGATACGCGCAGAGAAGAAAACGATACATCAGGAAATTATCTTACTGGCGCATTGGTTGAGGCTGGGCATACGTTAGCTGATAAAAAAATTGTCATTGATTGTCTTTATAAAATCCGTGCTATTGTTGCGACATGGATTGCAGATGATGAAATTGAAGCGATATTAATCACTGGTGGTACAGGTTTTACAACGCGAGATACGACGCCCGATGCAGTTAGTGTTTTATTTGATAAACACGTTGCAGGATTTGGTGAATTATTTCGCCATGTCTCATATCAAGAAATCGGCTCATCAACAATTCAAAGTCGAGCACTGGCAGGTTTTGCTAATAAAACAGTTATTTTTTGTATGCCAGGATCAACAGGTGCCTGCCGAACTGCATGGACAAAAATTATCAAAGAGCAAATGAATTCAACACATAAACCGTGTAATTTTATGCCACATATTGGTGTTTAAGATGGAAAATAAATTTACTCACATTAATCAAGATGGTAAAGCTAATATGGTTGATGTGACAGATAAAGACGTGACAGAGCGTCAAGCTATTGCAGAGGCTTATGTTGAAATGTCAAAACAGACTCTGGATTTAATCTTAAGTGGTAAACACCACAAAGGCGATGTTTTCGCGACGGCGAGAATTGCAGGTATTATGGCGGCTAAACGAACAGCTGATCTTATTCCGCTTTGTCACCCGCTAGCATTAACCAAAGTTGAAGTGAGTTTAACCGCAGAGCCAGCACTTGAACGCGTCAGAATTGAGAGCATTTGTAAGTTATCAGGAAAAACAGGGGTTGAAATGGAAGCCCTTATTGCGGCATCGGTCAGCGCATTAACCATTTATGATATGTGTAAAGCGGTGCAGAAAGACATGGTTATTTCAAAAGTGCGCCTATTAGAGAAAACAGGCGGTAAATCAGGTCATTTTCGAGTAAAAAATTAAGCAATCAGTGAGGTAAATTGATGATAAAAATTTTATTTTTTGCCAGCCTCAAAGATCAATTAAAAACCGCGAGCATTGAATTACCAGCTAATGAAAATCAACGTGTTGATAAGTTATTAGAAAATTTATCAATGCGCGATCCGATTTGGCAAAAGGCATTGTCAAACAGTACATTATGCGTTGCTGTTAATCAGACCATGGCAGCTAAAACCAGCTTGTTAAAAAGTGGTGATGAAGTCGCCTTTTTCCCACCTGTAACAGGGGGCTGAGTTGATAAAAGTTCAACTAGAGGATTTTAATCAGCAGCAAGAATATGAGCAACTTCGTCATAATGCAAGCACGGGCGCTATTGTGACTTTTACAGGTCTTGTGCGCGATATTAGTCATGGAGAGCGTATTAGCGCATTAACACTGGAGCATTACCCAGGGATGAGCGAAAAAATATTGGCAGAGATCGTAGCGCAAGCAAAACAACGTTGGTCTATCATTGATTGTACTGTTATCCATCGCGTGGGCGAGCTGAAATTATGGGAGCAAATTGTGTTTGTCGGCATAGCAAGCTTGCACCGGCGTGATGCTTTTGCCTCCTGTGAATTTATTATGGATTTTTTAAAAACAGAGGCGCCTTTTTGGAAAAAAGAAGTCAATGCCCAAGGTAAAACTTAT
Organism: uncultured Psychromonas sp.; assembly: GCA_963682165.1. GTDB lineage: Bacteria > Pseudomonadota > Gammaproteobacteria > Enterobacterales > Psychromonadaceae > Psychromonas. The sequence goes on from OY821666.1 coordinate 2,303,349, forward strand.
TGGCTAGATGGGCAAAAGAATGATCAACATGCTTTAAACAAGTGGAAACAATAAATGCGCTTGTTTGGCTTTTGTGTATTTTTGTTATTAAGCTTTGCTGCCAATGCAAGCATCAAGATTGCAGTTGCGAGTAATTTCAAAATAACGTTAGACGATATTAGTAAAAAATATAAAAAACAAACTGGTAAAACGGTGATAATTTCAAGTGCCTCAACAGGTATTTTATTTAATCAAATAAAGCATGGCGCCCCTTTTGATTTGTTCTTGTCAGCAGACAGCAAACGCGCAAAGTTAATTGAAAACTCAGTGCAAGGGGTAATGGGAAGTCGTTTTACCTACGCAAAAGGGAGATTAGCATTTTGGCAACCTAAATCGCGCGTACAAGTAACAGTAAAGAGTTTATATCATTATAAAGGTAAGCTTGTAATGGCAAATCCTAAATTATCGCCTTATGGTCTGGCAAGCAAGCAAGCTTTAATGAGCATGAAATTATGGCAAAAAAATCAATATATACAAGGTGAAAACATAATACAAACGTATCAATTTATTGATTCTGGTAATATCAAGGCAGGTTTTGTGGCTTATGTATTAATTAAACAATTGCCTAAAAAACAGTATTATTTAGTATCGCCAAATTTATATAAGCCTATTGAGCAACAGGGGGTTATTTTAGCGAAAAGTAAATCACTAGATGATACAAAACAGTTTGTCAATTTTCTAATATCAACTAAAATTCAACAATTTATCAAGAAAAAAGGGTATTTATAATCGTGCTAACAGCGCTAGACTACACAGCTTTTTGGTTGACCCTTAAACTTGCAGGCTTGACTACATTTATATTGTTACTTTTATCACCAGCCTTAGCGTGGTGGCTCGCACGTAGTAAGTTATTTTTTAGACCGCTAGTTGAAGCGTTAGTTGCCTTACCCTTGGTACTTCCTCCGACCGTATTAGGTTTTTATTTATTAATTTCATTTTCACCAAGCACCGCTTTTGGTAGATTTTGGCTTGATGTAACAGGATCTACACTGGCCTTTTCGTTTTCAGGGCTGCTTATTGCGTCTGTTATTTATTCATTACCTTTTGTTGTCCAACCGTTACAAAGTGCCTTTGTAAATTTTGATAAAGCTCATCTTGAAGTGGCATCAACACTGGGATTTAATGCTCGAGAGCGTTTTTACAAAATCGTTTTTCCCATGACGCTACCGAGTTTTATTATTGCAGGGGCCCTCGGTTTTGCGCATACAATTGGAGAGTTTGGCGTGGTGCTCATGATTGGCGGAAATATCCCTGGTGAAACACAAGTGCTTTCTATTGCTTTATTTGATCATGTTGAAACATTGCAATATAAGCAGGCGCATATGTTATCAATCACCTTACTTACCTTTTCGATGATTTTATTAGTGCTTATTTATGGCGTGTTACAAAAACGTCAAAGGCGGCTAAACAATGCTTGAGTTAATAGCCAAGAAAAAAAGGCTTGTTTTTGATTTAAGCAAAAAAAATGATGACATATTATTTCATTTTAATGGCGAAATTGCATGGTTAGGTGTCTGCGGCGTATTTGGTGGTTCTGGATCAGGAAAAACTACGTTTGCCCGTGCAATTACCGGATTAGATGATGGCTTTGCAGGTCATCTACAGTTTGGTGATGATATTTGGCAAGCAAACGGCCATTTTTTGAAAACGGAAAAAAGAAAAATTGGCATGGTGTTTCAAGAGCCAAGATTATTTCCCCATTTAGATGTTAAAGGCAATCTAAACATAGCTTTAAATAAAAATATCAAACCACTTTACTCTATTGCTGAGCTGGCAGAAGCATTAGATTTTAAAGATTTATTGGCTAAAAAAATAACACAATTATCAGGAGGTCAAAAACAACGTATAGCGATTGCAAGAGCCATTTTAACCAGACCTGATCTGCTTATAATGGATGAGCCTTTATCTTCGTTAGATCAGCACAGTCGCAATGTATTGATCCTATTTATCAAAAAACTCAGCACCAGCTTACATATCATTTACATAACCCATTCCATGCAAGAGCTGTTTTATCTAAGTGTGCAAATGATCTTAATTACCCACGGAAAAATTGAAGCAATCGGTAGCCCTCAATCCCTGTTTTTAGATACCACACTGAGCCTCGCCAAACATGACCATTATGGATTGCTATTAAATGTAACCGAACTGGTGTGGGACAGTCATTATGGAGTAATGAAAGGAAAAATAGACGGACAAGCGGTGATTTTAACGGCTCCTAAAGATATCGGTGAAAGTATGCAAGTAAAAGTAGAAAGTAAAGATGTTATTATCTCAAGTACGTCATTAAATGCCAGCTCATTGCAAAATAAACTCACGGTGACAATTGAAAAAATAGAGTCCATTTCACAAAGCAGTGTACTACTTACCATGTCTATAAAAAAGCAAAAGCTATTGGCAAAAATCACTAAAAAATCATTGGATGAATTAAAGCTACAAAAAAAACAGGTAATTTTCGCCTATATTAAAGCTGTGAGTATTTTAGGCGAATAATAGCAATGCAGAGATGACTTGCATGGCTATTTTCAGGTAACTACTCCCGTGAGTTTTTAGCGATTTTCCAATGTATGAATAACGCAGACCCTGCAACGAGAATAAAAATTAAACTTTTTAATAATGCTTGAAAACCTTCTCGTTGCTCAGCTTTAATAACTAGTGAGAATTTATCGAACCTTTGCTTTGTTAGCACTTCTCTATTTGGCCTAGTCGCAGCTTTGTTGTCTTGGGAATATTCGTTATTTATATAATTCCAATAAGCATCATTGGTTTGATATTTATTGTAGTCATACGAAGAGATGGTAAATTTTGGCACGGTAATCTCAAAGATGGAATATATGCCAATGCTAGATGCGATCACGAGAAAAATCATCGAGGCGAAACAGATTGACAATGCATAAATTTCTAATTTTGATTTCATTTTAAACTCCGCATTGATTTCTACTATACCCATGCGCAGATCGAAATACAAATTAAGAAGGCAAATTGGCCGCGTATTTGGGGCATAAAATTGAAGTATGGTTATTATCTATCGATGCAAACTTAAACAGGGAGCCTTGTCGGTTGGGGCAGGACTAGGTTTTTATATGCAAGGAAGCAGCCAGAGCTTGCCATTCGAGGAGCACGTCCCAATTACCTCATGCAGCGTATTATCTCTGGGCATCTGATCGTAGCTGATATTGTATTTCGGCTCGCATGGGTTTATCAATCTTGTATCTTGTTTTTCATGCGAGCTTATGCTTGATAAATCTATTTGAAGCGGAGTTAAGTTGCCAATAAACTACTGCAAAAAGAAAATTGTTGGGCTAGATGATTAATATCGCTCTGCTTAGTAATGGTCAGTGATTAAGATGCTCTAATCTGTGAGGTCTGTCTCTGTCTCTGTCTCGAGATATTCACAACCACCGAAAAGTGATATTTCTAAATGGTCAAAGAGAGCCCAAAAATCTACTATGCTCATCTGCACTTCAACTGTTATGACTTCGAGTGATTTGCCAGTTTCCATAATCATTTTGTGCAGGCTTGGATAACCATCTAAACTTGTAACCTTGAATTGGGCATTAATGGGCTCTTTATGTGAAATATTATCTCCATTTATTGACGCTGATACACCCACCGTATATTGATCTTCTCTGAGATAGCCATTATCTTTTAACCAATAGTCACCATTTTCTACATTGGTACGATTTGCATTTTTGTCGGTCACTTTTTTTTCAGAAAATTGTACCGATGCGCGATGAGAGTCTGGTCGCGTTTCAATAAAGTGACGGCCCTGACCAGGCATCATACCATTGCTGCTAAAGTTTTGCATTTTTAATTCCCTTGTTGGTTTATCATAATAAAATATTTAGAATAATTCGTTGGTGGGCAATATGGTATCATTGCCACTATTAATGTCAAGTCAATCATTTTGTAGATTTATTGGTGTCTTCATTTTGTATAGCTTTACTGGTGTCTTCATTTTGTAGACCTCTACTGGTGTCTTCATGTTGTGTCGGTCCGATATCTGTTATTTTTCTTATTTTAGGAGGTCTGTGCTCAAACCATTCAACAAATGATACTTCTGACCAACCTCCTAATGGAGGAATACTCCAAGGAGGAATTACTGGCCGCTCAGGGGTACAAGGGCGTACTGGGCGGGCCAATCTTGCAGCAATACCCGTAGGTTTTACGAATAGTGTGTTACCTTCAGGTCTTATGCTGCCATGCCACGCGATTGGTTTTCCTGATTGATCTAAACAAATTAACTCCTTATACACAGGCCCAATCCAAGTGCTGTCATCAGGTGCCCAAGCATGTCCATTCTGGATAAATGCGACCCAAACCATATTGGTATCAAAAATATTTTCTGTTGGACTGATCCAACCAACTAATTGACTGTCTTTATTGTGTAGTGGACATAACATTATATTTTCTTTTTTGGAATGCCTTTGTTGCTAGGCAAAATAATGAGTGAGGCCAGAAGTATTTAGGTCTTGCTAAATTGACTTTCTAGCGAGTTTATATATTACGTAAATTAAAGATTTTAATTCTTTAATGGGTATAGAGCATTTTCTTATAACGATGGTTAAAATTTGCGCTGCAAAACAGTTAAAATCCAAGCGTGTTATTAAGTGATAGCAAGCTATTGCTAATGATTGTCACACTAATTTTCGTTATGCTAGAACATATGACCAATTGGCTCTGGCAATTGGTCAATGTACTGTATGCTTGTGCTAATCTAATCCAGGTCGTTATAAAATATTGAAGCTACTTAGCGACTTAGCGACTTAGCGACTTAGCGACTTAGCTACTTATCAGTTACAATCAGTTGCTAACCGCTATGGTTGTTCGCTTACATGACTGCCAGTTGCATTAATTAGTCATCGATAATGTTCAATAATACTAGTAAGTTGATAAACAGGTTAAATAAGTTTAAGTATAAAGAAACGGTTGCACGAATGTAATTGGTTTCGCCACCATTTATGATACGGCTTGTATCAAACAAGATGAAACCAGACATTAGTAAAACAATAACACTACTTATTACAACTTGCATTATCGGAATTTGTAGGAAAATATTAGCAATTATCGCAATGATGACGGCAATCATGCCAGCCATCAAAAATCCACCCATAAATGAAAAATCTTTTTTTGTTGTTAATACATACGCGGATAAAGCAAAAAAGATAAGTGCGGTTGATCCTAATGCTTGCATGATAAGTGATGCACCGTTTTGCATTGCAAGGTAGTGATTAAGCATGTTACCAAGTGATGCGCCAAGCACACCTGTAAACATGAACACCCAAAAAAGTCCTTTGCTAGTATCTGCTGTTTTGGAAACAACAAATAAAAGAACAAAACCAATTATCATCAAGACTAACGAAGTAATCGGGCCAATTTGCATGATGGTTGCAATGGTTGCTGTAAAGGCTGAGAAAGCCAGAGTCATGCCAAGTAACATATAAGTGTTTTTTAACACCTTGTTAATTGATAGTACTGAAGTTCTAGTTGGTGTGGAAAATAGTTGATTCATTGTTTGCTCCCAAGCTATAAAATATATTGACTTAATAATACATACTTTTGCTATTTATTTCCAGTAAAAGTGGTAAAATAATATGGTTGATGTGCGTCAAATCATCTTTGTAATACAGTTTTTTTAATTATGTTAAGTTAAATATGCTCTTGCGAATTTTTTTTTCTGGCAATTTTTTTATAGCAAAGTCAACTCAAGTTGCGCTTTTAGGCACTCGCTCTATGATCATTATAAGGCGCAATATACGCAAGGTTAAATTAAAGGTTTCCCTTATGCGCGCGTTTGGTGTGCTTCCTAAAACTAAATCATAAAAACTCAACAACACTTGCGCATTAATGTTACAAATCACGTTCCCCTTCTCCAAAGCGATAGATAACCCTAGCACCATATTGGTCATCATTTTCATAATCGCGTGTTGAGTAGTAATGCCGCCAGTCAGCTTGAATTGCAAAGTTATTATTTAGCTTATAATGCAGTCCTAATCCACCATTAATAGCAAATCGCCTTCCATGGTTGTTTTCATTTATCAGTATATCCCCCAATCCAGCGGTTATAAATGGGCGTAAATTGTTATCTGCATTGAAGTAGTATTGTGAATCTATACCGTAATTTTCATAAGTTATCTTGCTATTACTGGTTGATGATTTAGCCAGTGAGTGAGAGTAAGCCAGCCGAGAAGAAAAGCTTTTTGTAAAATATAAGCCCAATGCAGATTGATAGCCATAAGTCGCCTTTAGATTGCGATCCTTGTCAAAGTTAAGCCCAACAGCGCCGAGTGATATCCCAACAATACCAGTATCAACAGGGTCAGTCGTCTCTGTTTGTAAGGAACTATATTTTGGCCCGTCTAAACTTACGGAAGATGAAGCTTTACTATCATCAGATCCATAGGTATAACTGAGGCTAAGGCCTATTTCAGTTTCGCTTTTTGAACTGTTAGGCAGTTTATTCTGATTAAGGGTTACATAGCCTGTGCCTGCCTTGATAATATCTGATCCAAAAAGATAATTGATATTACGCGCGATGGAATCAACGGGATCGAGCAGAAAAAGTGATATATTGCCAAGTGTTTCTGAGTTCATCACTTTAGCATTATGAAGCCAAATATCTCGTTCGGTTTGAAAAGCCCATTCACCATAAGTCCACCCGAAAACAGGTGTGATAACTAAGTCTTGTGCAGAGGGAACCTCAGCAAATGCTTCAATACCATATTCCCAATAAAAGGTAGACATCAATGCAGAATATAAAAAAGAATCCCATTGACGATAGCCTGATTTTCTTGCTGACTGGTAAAATACCCCTCCAAAGTAGGGGTGGCCAATGAAATTTAAAACTGGATCGTCGCGATCCCATACCGGTCCTCTGCTTACGTTGTTTTTCCATTTTGTAGAAATATCATTCGCATCTTCTTTATTCCATTTTGTCACTGATTCTGGCAGTGCATATAAAACGCCCAGCACGCCCAGACCTAAACCAAATACTGTATAGGTATGTTGAAGTAGACGATCAGAGTCTTCACCGTGGGTCGCATAAAAAAGAGAAACTTTATAAGGGTTATCATAAAAAGAGGAATCGATATTTTTGTCGTTCCAAAGTGAGTTTGTCGGTGTGATTTGATAAGGTATTTTTTTAATCGTTTTACCTTCTTTTTTAGTCGGCTCTGTTGCTTGCGCTGTGAGCGTTACAGTAAGAAAAATGATACATAGTAGTTGTTTGGCAAATGTAGTCGCATGTTTTTTTATTTGTTGCATATTATCCACAGTTGTTAACGGGTCTATCATTTGAGAACCACCTAAATTATATTAATAATAAACGAATACCAATGACAATCAGCACACTTTTAAATATTCTGCCGCTGAAATGAAACAATCAAAGAGTTAAGTAACGCCTTTACAAATATCCAGCAAGCTTGCTCATTTGCTCGAAGTATGATTGCAATATTATTAACTGTAATTGGCATAACAATATGTTTTTATTCTAACAATAGATTTTCTTTTATGTTAGTAAATACTAATTTTGTGATCAAAATTTATGATCTTTGTAACAAAATACGAGTAATAGAAAAAACGTTGAGATACATATTGGAAATTTAATTTAATTTATTTGCTTTAACTAGCTGCAATGCACGCTATTTTTACTGCTAATATTGGTCAGTAATTATCGGGTCTGATATATGGTATTATTGAACATAAAAGGTTAAAATCTTTAATATAGGCGCTGAGGGAATGTTGTGTTTGGCATTGATTGCAAAGTTGTATCAGGCAAAGCATCTTAAGATCACTTGAGGCGCGGAATTTAACGCGATAAAGCAAAAACGATAATAAGCAATAGGAATAAAATAATGAACAAGAAAACAGTTTCATTGGTACTTGGAAGTGGTGGAGCTCGTGGTTTGGCTCATATTGGTGTAATTCGCTGGTTAATTGAACATAATTTTGAAATAAAATCAATTTCAGGTTGCTCGATGGGGGCTCTTGTTGGTGGTTTTTATGCGCTGGGAAAACTTAATACCTTTGAAAAATGGATCTGTGAAATGAGTAAATTAGAAAGATTTCGTTTGTTAGATGTGTCTTGGAAATCAGGAGGATTGCTCGAAGGTAATAAAATAATGAATAAATTGATTGATTTAGGTGGAGAGCAAGATATAGAAAATTTGTCAATTCCTTACACGGCGGTTGCTGTAGATTTAGCAAATGGTAAAGAGGTTTGGATGGATAGAGGTTCGATATTTGCGGCTATTCGCGCCTCTATGTCCTTGCCACTTATTTTTAAGCCGGCGATTAGAAATGGTCGACAAATGATTGATGGTGGTTGTTTAAATCCAGTGCCAGTTTCGCCAACATTAAAAGATAATACGGTAAACGATAATATTGATTTCACCATTGCTGTTAATCTTAATGGAAAAATTGAGCACAATATTAAGGAAAGAGAAAAAAAGATAATCATCGAGGATAAAATATTAACAAATCCACAAGAAGAAAATAAAACTTCAAAAAATATTATCGATTCAATATTTGGCAATCGCCTGTCACAAGTATCGCAATCTTTTGCTGATTATAAAGCAAAGTTTTCAGCAAAAAAAACCAGAAGATTATCACCTGAGATCCGATTTTCTGAAGTTGCCAATCAAGCATTTGATGCAATGCAAAGTGTTATTGCCAGGCATAAACTTGCAGCTTACCCGCCAGATTATACGGTAGAAGTGCCGCGAAATGTCTGTGGCACTTTGAACTTTGAGCGCTCTAAAGAAATGATTCATTTAGGCTATCAAAAAGCCGAAGAAGGTTTAAGTCGTATTGCAAAATAATCAAAGTAATGGATCAATCACAGCTACAAAAGCATGGGTAAGTAAGGTAATTGTAAAATACAACATTTGTCCTTTTGCCAGGGCAGAAGTTGAAAAGTGCAGTGTACGTTATATTAAAACAGCACAGCGCCTCCCAGCTGAGGTTGTACATGCATTGCTTAGCGAATTTCATTACCTAGATAATCATAGTGAGGTTGAAACAACGTTATTTATAATTGAGGAAGGTTTTGAAGGGTTCTATCTTTTTCTTGATTTAGTTGATATGGCAAATGCGCTTATTGATATGCAAGGCTATGAAGGCATTTATCAATTGGCGAGCTTTCATCCTGATTATTGTTTTAGTGGTGAGGTGCAAAGTGATGCATCTAATTATACTAACCGTTCGCCATACCCAACATTGCATATTATACGCGAATCAACTATGGAAGCTGCAATCGCGAGCCACCCAGATGCAGATGCTATCCCTTCACGAAATATTGCATTTTGTCGGAAAAAGGGCAATGAGTTTTTTGCCGAATTATTAGCCTCCTGCATGAAGTAATATTTAGCTTTTGTGTTGCATTTCTTAAACAAATAAGCAATACATGCTTAATTTAATTTTAAGACATGGCGAATATGGGTATACTAGCGCGAACAAATGTATTTATTATTTTCTTAAATAGGCGCGCCCATGACAGATCAAAACTATCAATTATTACGCATTATTATTATCGATAGTTTTTGGAAGGGACAAGTCAATGAACTAGATTTGTCTGGGCATACTCAGCTTGAAGGAACTAATGGTGCTGGTAAAACGTCTTTGATGCGTTTGTTGCCTTTATTTTATGGCATGAGACCAAGTGAGATTGTCAGTAAGGTTGATCAAACACATAACTTTGTGGATTTTTACCTGCCGCGCGATTCGAGCCTGCTTGTCTATGAATATAAACGTCCTTATGGGCAAACTTGCATGGTTCTTGCCAGTAGTGATGGGCGTGGTGTGCATTTCAAATTCATTGATGGCGCTTATTGTAGTGAGCGTTTTATTGGCGAGGATAAAAAGCTTTTCTTGATCAGTGAAATTGAACGGTTATATCGCCATAATAACTGTGGTTGTTCAGGATATTTAGGGGCAGATAAATATTGTCAGGTCATTCAAAACTTGCGCGGTGGACGAAAACTAAAAGATGTTCGAGCGTTGCAAAATAAATATTCATTTTCTGATAGGCCAATGCCGCATATTGATAAAGTTATCAATGGTACCTTAGAGAAGAGCCTTGATTTTAATGCAGTAAAACGCATGTTAGTGGCCATTTCGAGTGATAAACTTGCTCGTAATACACTTAATGAAAAAGAGCAAAAAATTCCGAGCAAAGAAACTATCAGGTATTGGCTTGCAGATCTTCAAGCGTGTCGCATGGTTGAGCAACAATCCCAAAAAATAGAACTTTGGCAGGCTGATTTTAATACCCTTGAGAGTCAGATCATCAAATTGCAGCATAGTTATGCCCAAGCAATCGATCATCAAAGCGAGTTAAACGCGCAAAACGAGACAAAGCAAGCAGATAAAATATTGGCTCGAGATAAGGGCTATGCATTGAACACTGAATTAGAGGAAACCACGGAAAATCTAAATACTCAAATTAATCAACTAAATAACGCTATTGCTGCAGACCAAAGCCAGATTGATGATCTTGACGAGAGAAAGCAGAGCTATGATGATAAAGATGCTGCGCTGTTTCAAATTAAAGCGGATGAGGCGCCTCACATTGAACAAAAACTCAATGAAGTGAAGGAAATAATTGCCGCATTTGAAGGAGACATCAGCAAAATCACGGGTAAATTTGAAAAACTTATTGCTGCACTTAATCTGCAAAAAGTTACGGATATTGCCGAAAATAACAACAAGATGGCGGATATAAAAGACCGCGCCAATGAGCAACTCGAGAAAATTAATGAAACACATCAAATACAACACATAGCGTTAAATACACAACTCGAGCAAAGGCGTTTAGAGCTTAAATTAAATTTACAAAAAATTGCTCATGAATTAAAAAAATGTGCAGCACAACAAGACTATCCTATTTTGCCCGCGCAGTTGACAGACTCGATAGAAGAAAATCAAGTGCTTTTGCAAGCAACACAAGAAACACTAACTCTGTTTTTACAAAATTTGGCGAGGCAAAATAAAACCTTGTCTTTACTTGAAAAACAACGAGATAAACTGCTTGAGAAAAGACAACAGGAGAATCGCTATCTTGAGAAGTTAACCCAGCTGAGTCTTGATATTGATGCGCAGTTGTTACCGATTAATAACTCATTACATCAATTTTTGGCGCATTGTGAAGAGGCTAAGGGCTGGAAAGAAAATATTGGCCGTATTTTATCAAATGAGCAATTAAATCGTACTGATCTTGCGCCAAGTTGGCAAAGTGCTACTGAGCAACACAATGATAATATTTATGGATTACAGATTGAGCTTTTGCAATTACCGGAGAGTGATTTGCACTTAAGTGAGTCGCAATTAAGAGAAAAGGCGAGGGCGCTAGATGAAAAGCATCTTGTGCAAAAACAAAGTATTGACGGTATTGATGCCTCGTTAGGCTCGTTAAATAAACAAATTACCCAGCAAAAAGAAAGTATAACAACATTTGAGCAACAATTAACGCAAACTGAAATGAAAGTCGAGCAGTTAAAAATTCAAAAACAAAAATTATCTGAGAAAAAACAGTCTGCTATCTATGATATAACTAATGAAATAAAAGCACGTATTGAGCAGCTAACGGTTGAGAATAAGCAACAACAAAAAAAATTGCAGCTGTTCGAAGAAGATGCAAACTCTAAAAAGAGCGAGCTTCATAATATATTGCTTGAACAGCGCATGGTGATAGAAACTGATCGTGATACCCAGCTAGATAAATTAAATAGTCTGGAGGCAGACATTGAACTGAGCGCAAAAACACGCTTAAAGGATCACCGCCAACAAAAAAATAAAAGCCTAGCAGAGCTAGATCCTGATGGTGAAGTCGATAAGAGAAGCGCCGATCAACGTATATTAACGTCACAGTTAGAGCAATGCGCTGTGTGGTCGAATAAAGCCAAAGAATATCGTGCGTTTATGGAAAGATCTTATATTAAGCGTGATCCTTTAATGGACGATACCCAAAATAACCGCATTAAATTGCGCGGTTTGGAAAATAATCTTGAGGATTTTAGGCAAAATAAAAATCAACAAATTACGACTCAAGCTAAGATTATAAAAAGGCTAAGCACACAAATTGCGGATAATGACAAATTATTGCTAGAGCTTGGCGCGCTACAAAAAGAGTGCGATCTAAAGGGGATAACGGCGCTTGCCGATGAAAATGAGCCTAATAATGATGCAGAGTTAACCATTGTCTTCTGTCGAGATTGGTTGTCTGCATTTGGCGATCTTCATAAACTCCTAGAAAATAAAATAAATTCTTTTAAAGATAATTTTAGAAAAAACCATCCGCGCAGTGAGCTGTTTGCAAATTGGGAAAAATCGCTCATAGAAAACGATACTTTTGTGGGCGCTAAAAATCTTTTTAAATATCAAAAACCGATCCAAGATTTGTTAAGTAGTGCTGTTCAAAAAAAGGAAAACACTTACCAGTTAGTGACGGTTAATGCCCATATAATCAATGAGTTTTATCAACATATCGAGCATTTTGGACGGACAATTAAAAATATCGGCAAAGATCTGTCAAAAAATGTTACTTCACTTGCGAGTTTTGAAGCCCTGGCTGGTATCAATGTTTATACGGTCATGAAACAAGAGCCGCTAGGTTACTGGGGGCCGTTGCAGGACTTTGCCAAACTATTTGCAAGGCACAGAGATAATTTTCGTGAGGGTATTGAGGATATTCCTGATGATTTGCTTTATGCCATGGAAGAACTTTCGAAAGATTTGCCCAGTGAAGGCTTTGAGTTAGCCCATGAAACTTTGTTTGATATTGAATTTGCAATCACTGAAAAAGGCCAGCTAAAACGGGCAAGAAATGCCAAGCAACTAAAAAAAATAAGCTCAACAGGGCTTTCATATTTAGCCATGCTATCATTGTTTTCAGGTCTGCTGGTGATGTTGCGCGGATCAAATGCAAACCATTCTAATATTATATTACCTGTTGACGAGCTGGGTGAGCTCGCGGCTGAAAATATTGATTTATTATTAAAGATGTTTTCTGCGAATGCTATTTCTATGTTATCGGCATCACCATCAACCAACAGACATATTCTTTCACTTTATGATAAGCATTATAAATTAAAAGATAACAAAATATATTATGCGCAAATCCCGGTCTCACGCATTGATGAATTAATTGCAATGCGTAATAAACAACAAGCGCCCCGCAAAAGAGAGCTAAGTCATGTTTAAAAAAACTGTTCAAGGCCTGTTAACGGGGGCTATCATCTGCGAAACGGCATATCCTGATGAGTTTGAATTTTTAACTATCAGTGATAATCAGCAGCGCGTGGATGATTTTTTGAATAACCTGGATCGCAACTTAACCTATCTTGATTCAGGGGACGCTTATTACTGTACGTTTCAAATGGTTGACGAGACGAACAGGGCAGAGCTGACATTGTTATTTAATGACGTGCGCAGTCATTTTAGACCGCTGGTGGAATTTCTTGAATTGCTGCTCAGTGCGACGCAGAGTGATTTACCGTTACATGGCAAGTCTAAGGTGAATATTAATACGTTATTTGATCCCTTTGAGTATGATCCTACATTGCGTGAGCGTCTACGTTACTTAACTGCTATAAAACCTTTTAAAACCAATAAATTAGAAAGTAGAGAACAACTTGTTTTTGTTTTTCAAAAATTAGAAGAAATGCAGTATTTCGTGCGTAAAAATGCAGGCAGTAGTCATTATTTTGCGACTGCTCGCTTTGATATAATTTATCTTTTGATTGAATTTTTAAATGATTATGAAGAGGTTTGTCTACCAACAACAGATGAGCACCAGCAAGAAGAGTTGCATTTTTAATGGCTGGATATGACGCACAACACGTAATTGACTTACTAAAAAAACTGAGCAAAAATGCCCCTTTGTTAGCGGATGCTTATATCTATGGCTCGGTGTCCAGTGATGATATTACCCAGCTAAAAATGCTCCATAAAATAGGGCTGCTGCGCCCAGGCGATGATGCAGATAAGTATCGTATTGGCTCAGAGTTAAAGCAAATGCTCAATCGCTTAATGTGCAAACAATCTCATTATCGTCAGCTAACAGATATGGGACGAGTCATTGATAGAGTTGATGATAATGTTGCTGATTACCAATTATCGATTAAAAGTAATCAGCGAGATGATGCGGACTATTATTTACAACAAATCGATGATTTATTGTACGACGCAACCGAAAGTTTAAATGCCAGCCTTGAGAGTATGCACTTTGCCATTGCCGGTCAGTTTGGGTTTGTCATGACATTAGGCGCGAAAGTAAGAGAAAATGAAAAGGCGCTAGACTACTCACAAAAACTGCTTACAGAGCTCCAGCAAATTGATCCAGAAGGGTGCTATGAATGGATAAATTGGGCATGTCCAAGTGATTTTTCGCGTAAAATAAGTGGTTTTATTAATTGGTTTCATCAAGCATTACCACGGCTGCGTTTAATTATTGATAATATGCGCGTGAGTTTATTTCGATTGCGCCGGAATGAAAAACAAGCGAATTTACTGCGCAATATGGCGCGTTATTTACATTTGCACCCTGAATTTGAATTAAGCGCTACATTGTTTAATCACCAAAAATTGCCAGCAACATTAAAATTTTCCCCGCCTTTAGCCCTTAAAACCTATGTTGATACTAAAAATATAGCGAATGGCGAGGCATTGATCCAAATTGTACAAAGTCTACGCCAACAAAAAAGTCCTAGTGTTACCATGCCCCGCGAAGTGAGTGAGGTTGACATTATTGAAACCGAGCTCATTGTTATCAAAAATGATTATTTTGAAGATCAAACGCAACGTTTATTTGAACGCGTGATTGCTGATGGCCAGGCTATATCAGCCATTGATTTCTGGCAAACATCACTGGAAAATTGGAGCGATCATGAATTTCAAATTGATCCAACGCAATGGGTAGAGCTGGTGTTTAGTAGCTATTGCAAATTGACACTTGACCAACAATTGGCGCTTGATATCCAACCACATGGGGTATTACTCAAGGGTACGACGGCTAATTATAGTTATGATGACATTGTGATTAAGGTACTTGAATGAAAGCTGGACTTTATAAATTTTTCCAGCGCAATGTTAAAGTAGGACAAGCAGGAAAGCTCCGCTGTAATGCATCGACTAAGCAGTTACTCAATGAATATAATTTTGGCGTGGTTAGCGCAGGTTATCTACATTTTACCACGCAACATATTGACCAGTTAATTCAAACAGTTCTAGATGAAAACGGCATACACTTATTTAGAGATAAATTCCCCAGCAAAAAAAACCGCATTGAAACGTCTTTGAGCAACCCTAATGAAAAAGATAATAGTTGCGCCATTCGCGATGAGTACGTGTTGTTAAATAGCCGATACAGTATTAATATTAATCAACTGCAAACGCCCATACAAGGTGCGCGATCTCTGGGGACTTATGTCGCAATTGAGGAGATAAAATCTATTGAGCATCGCCAGTTGATATTGGTCGAAAATCTGAGCATTATGGCATATTTAGCAGATCTTAATTTGCCAAGTGAATTAGATAATGCGCTTTGGCTATATCGTGGTGATGTGAACCATGAAAATAGCACGGCTGTGGCTTATGATTTTTTTCGCACATGTAAGCAAAAAATTAAACAAAAAATAAAATTAATTTGTTTTTCCGATTTTGACCCACAAGGTATAGTTATAGCTTTAACATGCGGTGCTGATCTGTGGCTAACTGTGATTGATGCACAGAGTAAAACATTACCTGGCGGTGCAGAGAATGACTTTTATAAGCAAAATAATGCTCGCACGACTTTAGAGAAGAAGCGCAGTGCTGGTGAGTTGCCCAAATCATGTAGCCGCGCCTTTAGCACAATGTGCGCCATGAAAAAAACCATAAAACAAGAGCATATGGTGAGTCATCAATTTGAGCTAGACTGCTTTAGCCTTAATTCATTAGAGCCCAGCTAAGGCAAATTTCTATGAGCTGCACTTTTTCGGCTTTTTAGGCTTTACTAAATTTATTAATCAATTTATTTTTTTCTACTAATTGAATCTAATATAATCTAAGCTATGTATTTAGCGTTAAGTCTAAGATTTAGCATTAAATCGTCGATGAGTATTGATAGACATCAATATACCAAAACCACCAAGCAGGGTGACAATGGAAGAGCCGCCGTAGCTGATCAACGCCAGAGGTATGCCCACAACGGGCAGTATACCACTTACCATGCTAATATTGACAAAAATATACACAAAAAAGGTAAGAGTGATGCTTCCTGCTACTAATTTTGTAAAGGAATCTTGCGCTTTATTTGCTATCCATAGCCCACGAGAGATAATGAAGAGATAAATAAGCAGTAAGGTGATAATACCAATAAGTCCAAACTCTTCGGAAAAAACAGAGAAGATAAAATCCGTATGAGGCTCGGGGAGAAATTCTAGTTGAGACTGTGTACCACCAAATAAACCTTTACCAAATAATCCGCCTGATCCAATGGCTATTTTTGATTGAATAATATGATAGCCTGCACCGTAGGGGTCTAATTTTGGATTAAAAAGTGTTAGCACGCGTAGGCGCTGATAATCGTGCATTATGTAGTACCACAATACGGGTATAAATGAAAAGATAGCGAGTAGGCAGCCGCCAATGTAGAGCCAATTCATGCCCGCAAGAAAGAGGACGAAAAGACCTGAAACGCCGACTAAAATTGATGTTCCTAAATCAGGTTGTAGTTCAATTAATAATGTTGGAATGATGATTAAACACACCGCTATGCAGATTTTTTTAATTGTCGGGGGGAGTGTGTATTGACTTATATAATAAGCTATCATAAGTGGCATAATGAGTTTTATTATTTCAGAGGGTTGAAACTTAGTAAATCCAATGTTAATCCAACGCTGAGCGCCTTTTTGAGAGTGTCCTATGACTAAAACTGTAATCAGTAACAGTACAGATATGCCGAAGATGTAGGGTGTCCAGCGGAAATAGACATCAGGTGGTAATTGTGCCAGAAAAAACATAACAATCAGTGCGATGCCGAAACGAATTAGTTGCTTTTCCACTAGAGCCTCCCCACCAATACTATAGAGCACTGTGCAACTGATACATATTAACATAAAAATGCCAATGAGCAGGAAAGGGTCGATATGCAAGCGATTAAAAATATTTTTATGCTTTGCTGTATTTATCATGGTTAAAGCCTATTAGTGAAAAGACGTTTAATTTGTTTTGTTTTTAAAATATTCATCAAGCATCGAGCGCGCGATTGGAGCGGCTTTACTACTGCCGCCACCTGCATTTTCAAGTACGACGGTGACGACTACTTCTGGATGCTCATAAGGAGCAAATCCCACAAACATGGCATTGTCCCTGTGGTGCATTGCTAGTTTATGTTTCTTATAGTGCTGACCTTCTTTGAGAGAAACAACCTGTGCCGTACCTGATTTTCCAGCAACGGTGTAATAGGCGGTGTTAAATGCGCGATGCGCAGTCCCTGATGGTGTGCTTGTTACTGCATACATACCTTTAAGTGCAATATTCCAATAGCTTTTTCGCTTAAGGATAATATCTGCCAAGTTTTGTTGGGGAAGGGGAAGTGAACCGTTTTTAGAAAGCACTGATTGTAGGATTGTCGGTTTGACAACTTTTCCGTGTGTTGCTAAAGCCGCTGTTGCTTTGGCGAGTTGTATTGGTGTAACCGTCCAATAGCCTTGGCCAATGCCGATTGAAACTGTATCACCGTCGTACCATGGTTTTTTAAAACGCGCGTTTTTCCAATCTCGTGATGGCATTATTGCATAGGTTTCTTCATTAAGATCTATGCCACTGTATTTGCCAAATCCAAATTTTTCCATGAACGGATTGATGCGATCAATACCGAGTTTGTAGGCGGCTCTATAAAAAAAAGTATCACAGCTTTCTTTGATTGCTTGGAAAACATCAACATGGGTACCATGACCCCACTCTTTCCAATCTCTAAAGCGCCGCTTGGAGCCAGGGACTATCCACCAACCAGGATCATTAATTGTGGTATGTTCGGTGATAACCCCTGTATTTAAGGCAAGCAATGCCATTTCTGGTTTGATGGTTGATGCAGGAGGGTAGCGACCTTGGGTTGTCCGGTTCAGAAGTGGGCGATCTGGGGATTGTAATAGTGCGTCATATTGTTTAATACTGAGCCCTTGCACGAATAAATTAGGATCATAACTTGGATTTGAAATTAATGTTAAGACAGCACCAGTGTTAACATTCATCATAACAATAGATCCACGGTAGTTATTCAATAGTTTTTGTGCTGTTAATTGTAATCGTAGGTCGAGATTTAATTTAATATCCACACCTGGCGTGGCTGGCGTGAAAGCCAATGTTCTAATGACTTTTCCCCAGCTATTAACTTCTACTTGCCGATGACCAGGCTCACCATGGAGTAATGATTCATAATATTTTTCAATACCTAGCTTGCCAATGTAATTCGTTCCCTGGTAGCGCGCTGTCTCATTATCTTTGGCAATTTTTTCTTTATCCTTGTTATTAATTTTACCAACATAGCCTAATACATGTGTAAAGGCATCACCGAAACGGTAGTATCGTTGCACATCAGCAACAATCAAAAAACCTTTAAAATGGTAGCGGTTAGCGGTAAATATTGCGACATCTTTTTGACTAAGTTGTGTGCGAATAGTGACGGGCTTAAATGATTTTGAGTTAGAATTATTTTTTTTAAAATCACTTAATTCTTGATCGGTGAGCGAGAGTAATTTAGTGAGTTTGCTTAATTCTTTTTTTAAGTTTATTGTCTTTTTTACCACGACTTTCAAGCTATACACTGATTTGTTTTCGGCCAGGATAATACCATTTGTATCATAAATTAATCCGCGAGTTGGCGGGATAGTTTGTACGCTAATGCGGTTATCATTGGATCGGGTTTTATATTTTTTGTAAGAAGTGACCTGTAGAAAATACATATTGCTAATTAAGACGCCAATTGCGCATGAAATTAATAAAAAAATGACAATCACTCTACGCGTAAATAATGCGGCTTCAGCGGAATGATTGCGGATCTTTACACGTTTTTTTTCCAGCAAAATTTATTCTCGATGATAAGGATGATTAATGGTCAGTGTATATGCTCGATATAAGCTTTCTGCTACAAGAATTCGAACAAGTGAGTGAGGGAGAGTTAATGCCGAGAGTGACCAACTCTGCTCTGATCTGGTAGTACATTCCAGAGATAACCCCTCCGGGCCTCCGATTAACAAACTGATATTGCATGCTTCCAATTGCCATTTTTTCATTGTTTGAGATAGTTGTGTTGTGTCCCAAGCATGTCCTGTCACGTCAAGAGTAACAATTTTATTGCCAGGATGTATTGCGGCAAGCATCAATTCGCCTTCTTTTTTTAAAATACGTTGTATGTCAGCATTTTTACCGCGTTTTCCTGCACTAATTTCGATTAATTCAAGTTTAAATTCATTGGGTAAGCGTCGAGCGTATTCGTGATAACCTTTTTCAACCCAATCAGGCATTTTAGTGCCAATGGCTATTAGTTGAATCTTCATTGAGCGGAGCATCCCATAATTTTTCAAGTTGGTAAAATTGACGCGTTTCATTTTGCATTACATGTAAAATAACATTCCCTAAATCAACTAAAACCCATTCGCTACTATTAATGCCTTCCATACCGATGGGTGGATTACCTGCTTGTTTTGCAGCTAACGCCGCTTGCTCTGCGACAGATCGTACATGACGCTTTGAGTTGCCTGTGCAAATAATCATGACATCCGTTACATCTGAGCTTTCTGCAACATCGATAATCGTGATTTCCTTAGCTTTCATATTTGTTATTTCTTCTAACACTAATGTTTGTAATTCTTTGTTTTGCAAGTGATTTTCCTTTTAATTGTTTGTAAATGTTGTTTTGGATCTTGCCGAAAAGGAAAAATCAAAATAATGATGCAATATTATACATATTATCATTTAATATGTAAAATTTAGCCTTTTTGATTACAGCAATGTAGAGCTTACTCGCGTTATAAAAAATTCAATTATGTGCTTGCGTAAAAGGCACTTGTCCTAGGGAGTTCTTTGAGATCTGCATAATGCGTCTTAACTAGCGAGAGTTGCTACTACTTTGTACGCTGTGAGGTGATGTCCGAGTCGCGGCTGCTAAATCATCTTCTGAATAATATTACCCTCGCAAAAATGTTAGCCATGTTCTTGTTATTAAGGTAAATCTACATTGTGAAGCATTTTTAAGCCTGCAGTGGTATATGACACATAACTAGTTACCTTTACCAAAAAACGCTAAACGCTTATTGATGCTTATTATTTAATCAACTAATTGGTAAAAAAAATTAATATACCGTGTGATAATTGAAATGCAATATCAGCAAGGCAAATTGGCCTCGCATATTGGTACAATTTTCCTTGCTGATATTGCATTTCGGGGTAGCATGGGTATATATCCTAGAAAATTAAGAAATAGCCTACCCTCAATTATTGTTAGTGTTGCCCCTTAATATTCTTATCCGCTTCATCTATAAAGCATGGTAATACAGCTAAAAAATCGCGATTAAATAATTTTTTATAAAAATCATTTATTTATTTGCTCATAAATGAGATTTAGTTAGCGGTATTATTATTAACAAAACCACAAAAAAACGCGTAATTCTACAGGATGGTTATGTATGTACGGCTTCGTTGTGTTGGTTTTAAAATAAAATACAAATATAGGATCATAGATAAATGAAAATAATGAATGATAGTTTTGTAACAAAAATTGGTTGGTTTGCGTCTATGACTGCAATTATTATGTATTCTTCATATATAGATCAAATAAGACTTAACTTGGCTGGAAATCATGGCTCTGTTATTTTACCGATAGCAACAACGATCAATTGTATTTCTTGGGTTTGTTACTCTCTATTTAAAGAAAACAAAGATTGGCCTCTTTTTGTATGCAATGCATTGGGAATAGTTTTAGGCGCAGTTACTACGTTTACAGCAATTGTTTATTAAGTGTTTAATGGAAACTACCACATCACAACACAGTGGACTGGAATTTTCTTCGCGGAGCTCAGAAGATCTGGGTATAAGCTATCGATTTTAGGATCTAAGTAGTGAATTAATTGCAAGCCCAGCGAATTTAAAAAATGCGTGCGAAAAAATGGAAATACCTTTTGCTAAAACGGCTGATGTTAACAAGCAAAAGCTCTGGAAAATATATCGGCAAAAATCTGATTTGCAGTAGCATTGTTATGATCCTGCGGGGACAGTCACACATTTAGAAAAGTTATTAAGTGTTGTCAGTCAAAACCCGTATTATTGATTCTTTGCTTAAAACACATAAAAGAAATTTAATAGAAACAAAAACAATTGGCTAGGTTTCGCCTCGCGACATATTTTAGGCAATATTTTGGCTTTGCTTAATGTGTGCGTTAGGTGAATATTGCGAGGATTACTGATGTTAAAAATTGAATTGGACGAAGTTGCTAGTATTGCAATATTATCACCAGAGGGCGAGTTAGTGAAAAGTGATTTTATCTCCGTGGCAAAAATTATTGATCCATATATAGAGCGCGTTGGTGAACTAAAGGGCATCATAATACACGTACAATCATTCCCAGGGTGGGATAGCTTTTCATCGCTAATAGCGCATTTAAAATTTGTCAGAGCGCATCATAAGAAAGTGTCTCGCATCGCCTTTGTAACAGACTCACCAATAGGGCGTTTTGCTGAGAATATTGCCAGTCACTTTGTAAATGCAAAAATCAAAAATTTTAAATTTAGTGAATTAGAAACTTCGAGAAAATGGATCCTAGAGAATGAGGATGATTAATTCACTTAACAAACAGCCAAGCTGCTCAGCAAACTGCTACTAAAATAAGTTATCCTAAGCATGAAGAAATTAAATAAAATTGGCGCAGTACAGGTAGGTGTTGCAGGTGAGTATCCTTGCACAATAAACGCGATCTAATGCACGTTATTTAATCAACTCAATAGTGTATGGTAAGATAATTACTATCAAGTTGAAATTGCTGTTTATTCGATATTTTATGCTCATGAATGCGGCTGTAATATCTAATAGTAAGGCAACTTTTCTTGATTGTTCAATATGCAGGCGATTGTGTATACCTTGCACGGTAATATTTAATATAGAGGTAATAGTGCCTTAAACTAACTGTTGTGTTTTCGATCAAGTTCAGAGTGTCATCTATTAACGATTACCAAGGGATAGGAAAAAATGGAAGATTTCTTTAAAAACCTAGATTAGATTGGCTTTAAGTCAGTCAGAGATATAGAATCTCTTAAACCGTCTCTTGACAAAGAGAAAACTAGGAAATCACTAAACAGGTCGCTCCCAAAAGAGTACTTAGAAGTAATAAACAACCTTTCAAATGAAAAAATAAAGGATATTCTACTTAAAAAGGCTAGGAGAATTCATTTGTTTCTAAAAACAAAATTTAACGAAACAGATATATTTCAACAATGGTCGCAGCAGGGTACGATTCCTCATTATTATCACAGTGGATTGAACACAAAAAGTATTTCTTTGTTAGCCAGAAATATTATTCGCATAAGAAAGAGTATTAAGAGTAATTGCGATAGGATATCTAAGTTAGGAAGCGTTCAACATGCATCGCATTCAGTTGCGCAGGGTGAAGCTTATTATTGAATAAAATATAACGATATATCCAATAAAGATAAGTTTCAACCGTACGCTTAGCATAATGCCGAGTTATCATATAATTATGGATAGAGACTAGAAAAGGCGATTTTGGAACATTCATAATAGAGCCTCGTTCAGCTAATTTAATAAACAGTAATAGTATTGCTTCCTAACTAATGCATAATTAGACGGAAAGTTTCCTGATTTTATCTTTCTCGAAAATTATGAATATAAGCAAGGAGTTGTTTTTAATGTTGTTGACATGGAAAACGAAAAGAGTAGATTGCAAATAGGCGGAAACTTTACTCAGAATTAGAAGGAAAATTTCCTGCTAATATACTGTTAGCTACTTCACCATGGGCATTTGTTGATGAACGATGAAAACTTTCTAATTATAAAAGCACACTGCAATAAATGCTTAAGGGAAACAAAACACTTTTTGATTGCTGGGCGAAGTAGCACAGGATCAGAAAATGTTGACCCTCAAGGCTGGCTTGAAATTAGCTGGACAACTACGTTTAAAATGTTGGAGTGTTGTGGCTGTGAGAATGTATCACTTCAGCGTAAATTATATTTGTCTGAATATGATAATGTTGAAGAAGAATACTATCCACCTCAAATTTCTAGACAGTTACCTAAGTGGATTCATGACCTTCCTGTTGAATGGAGTGAATTGCTTAAAGAGGTATACCTCGCATTACATGCTAATAGTCAACGTTTAGCATTGATGGGGGCAAGAACTTTAGTTGATTTATATATGAGCGAGCAGTTGGGTGATATTGGTGGATTTGCACAAAAAATAAAACAACTTGAAGCAGAAGGGCTTATTAGTAAGCCAAACAAAATTGTATTAAATGCAGCGCTTGAAATTGGTCATGCAGCAATTCATAGGGCACAAAGCATGTGCAAATGAAGTAAATCAAGTCATGGATATCGTTGAAAACTTACTACAAACACATGTACTTGCAACTTCCGCAGCTAACTTACAGTCGAATACACCTAAGAGGGTCATAAAAAAGTAGCTAATAAACAAGGATAGGTGTCGCGTAGCCGACACCTTATCTGGTTGTTGAACAAGCCCGTCAAGGATCGCTTCTTATATAGTAAATAGTGAAATCAGAGGGAAGTTTAGGTGTTTTCTTGAGGCGAGTTTTATCTGCATACGATCATTACTCAATCATATCAAATGCTTATTGTATTTTTATTTCTTTATCGGCATCCCCTTAATGGTTTCGATCTCGGTCAAAAACTAACTATTCATAAGCCAATCTCAGAAAGCTTCAGTCGGTGAAACCCGACTAATTTCATACTGTGTTGACAGCATGGGCAAATATGAACGGCGCGACCTTTTTCCTCATTTTCAACAGATGGCTGCTTGACGAACAAGCCTAAGATCAATTGAATTTGTAAGCGCAATTTTTTTGCATTCCCTCTTAGAAATCCATAATCTCGAACGCGTTGTAAGCCTTTCGGCAGTACGTGTTGTAAAATCAACCATAAAAATTTGAGTACGGGTAAAGTTCGAGTTTCGGTTATATTTGAGCCACCTTTTTTATATTGAAATGTCACTAATCCGTTGTGGATATTGATAATGTCTTTATCGGGTAATACGCCTCGATACAAGTATCGCGACAAATATTGAAATGAAGACAATCCAAAACCTACTTTTCGACAGTCAACGACCCATTGCTTTGGCAATCCAGTGGGGATAGCAAGTATTTTACTCTTATTAATGGCATCAATCATTTTTGCTCGCCATACTTTTGCTAATGAAAGCGCATTAAATAGGTAAGCTTTATCACCTTTAAAAAACTGCTTTTTGATAGGATCATAACGTCCACTTGGAACAATAATATGCAGGTGAGGGTGTAAATCTCGTTTTCTATTGTGAGTGTGTAGCACGGTTGTGAAACCTAACTCGCCTTTCTTCTGACGGGTAGCAAACCCTTTCAGCAGCTCAGCACTGACTTGAAACATTATTTTATAAAGCGCTTTAGGATGTTGCATCGCAAGGGATCTAAGTTGAAATGGCAGAGTCAATGTCACCATAAAATAATGGACTGGTAATAATTTATCCGTTTGACGAGCGAGCCAGTTTGAGGTGGTTTGATGCAAGCACTGTGAACAATTGCGGTTTCCGCAGGATGCCAATTGCTGTTGGTCATGCTGGCAATGGCTACAATGCCATTGTGTGTAACGAGTGCGATCATTTTTACAGTGCAACATATCACTCATTGCTCGGCGAATATCTTGATTTAGCCGAGCGCCATAGTATTTCTCAAACTCAGTTTGATGCGCTTTAAGTAAAGTGATGAATTGATTCATAATGCCTCCCATTTTATTGGGATATTATTGGCTAACTGTTCAAGGGCAATGACATTATCTTTTTGCTTAAGTGGGGTGAGCTCAGTATATCGCGCGGTCGTATTAAGGCTGTGGTGGCCAAGTAAAACTTGCAGAGAACGCAAATCAATACCTTGCTCTAATAAATGTGTTGCAAAGCAATGTCGGAGTGAATGAGGACTGATATTTTTATTTATTCCCAACTCAGCAATGACTTTTTTCAGTGCTTTTTGTATGCCGCCTTTGTCCATTGGTGCTTGTTTGTTTTTCCCTTTTCCGGGAAATAATAAGTGTGGGTGTTTATGAGTTTTCCAATAGTAGCGAAGTGCGATTAAAGTTCGGTGAGGCAAAGGTAACAACCTATCTTTTCCCCCTTTACCATCACGAATATGCACCGTCATTGTAACACTATCTATCTCATTGATAGTTAATTCAAGCGCTTCACTTAATCGTAAGCCCATACTATATAAAACAAGAAAGAAGACCTTGTAGCGCAACGACTTTGTATGGGAAATAAGCGCGCCAATTTGCTCACAGGTAATAATATCAGGGATACGTTTTACTTGAGGGGGTTTAACTATATTCAACCATTCCCACTCTTTTTCTAGGGTATGACGATAAAAGAATTGCAAGCCGTTACGATCAAGTTTTACCGTACTCCAAGAGTGTGTTTTGATTAAGCTTGCAAAGTATGATTTCAAATCAGCTTTATCTAGTGCATCGGGAGAGCGCTCAAAATAGCCTGCAATCCGCCTCACTGCCCGTGAGTAACCATCAATGGTTGCAGGGCGCATTCCCTGCAGAGTGAGATTGGTTAAATGTTGCTGATATAAAAAGTCATAGCGAAGTTGATCTGAAGTGTTCATGGCGTATACTCCTTTTATGCGCACCGAGAATGGTGCATAAAAGAAAGTATGAACGCAGTTTGTTTTTCTGTCGCGAAGCGGCTTCGTTCAACAAGTTGCTTAAACGGAAAAATAACAGTTGGCCATCGCTTCGCTATTATAGCCAACCATTATTTCCCGCTTAGCAAGGCGTTATGCTTCTAAATAGGCGAACTGTGGAGTCTCAATGGAAAAGGAAAAGTATTACGAATATATAAATAAAAAATACAAAGTTACTTTCACAGAAAATGATAAAACGACTCTGAAGTGCTCTCAATGTTTAAGTGGGATCTTAGCTCTTGATAAAAAATCATTAGTGTATGATGAAACTCAAGAATCAAAATATTTACATAATGACCGGTATTGGGAACCAAGTTATATTGATTACATCTATTCGTGCTCATTTATATGTAACACCTGTAATGGGCGGACTTTTAGTTGCGGTACAGGGTATCATGCTGAATACTCTTCTCATGATGAGAATGTAGATTTTCCTAAATTTATACCAAAGTATTTTTCCCCATTTATCCCTCTTTTTAATGTACATAAAAGTTGCCCGAAATCAGTGGTATGCAACTTAAATGATTCCTTTAATTTGGCATGGGCAGATATATCCGCTTCAGCTAATAAATTACGGATCGCTATTGAATGCCTCTTGGTTGAAGTCGATCCTGAATTAGATAAATTTCGTAAATTACACAAACGAATTGAATATTTCGCAAAAAAACAGCCAGACATAGCTAAACTCTTGATGGCTATAAAATGGCTAGGAAATGAAGCGAGCCACGAAGCATCATTGAAAGAACATGATTTAGCATTCGCTTATGAAGTTATGGAGCTTGCCCTAAATAAGCTTTTTGACAAATCAGAAGAAAAGTTACATGAATTGGTTGCGCTGGTTAATAAAAATGAAGGTAAGCCATTTAGTGAGTGGTAAAGCATAACAAAAAGCTGCAAGCTACTTTGCAAACTCGCCCGTTTTTTGCTGTAACAGCAAAAGCGCAAAAAATCGATCAAGCTCGCAAAGCTCCTGAGCTTGGCGTTATTTTTTTTAGGAGAACAAAAGTGGAAAAAAGTGATATCCAAATGTCGAAAGGATTATATGAATATATGCTTTCGGCATCACTGCGTGAGCATGATGCATTAAGAGAGTTGCGCGAAGTAACAGCTAAAGATCCCAGTGCAATTATGCAAATCCCTCCAGAGCAAGGTCAGTTTATGGCATTGCTAGTAAAAATGCTTGGTGCAAAGAAAACCTTAGAAATTGGTACGTATACAGGATACAGCACACTAAGTGTCGCATTGGCAATGCCTGATAATAGTATCACTATTACTTGTGATATCAATTCAGAATGGGCAAATCTTGGTAAGAAATACTGGAAAAAAGCTGGTGTTGAAAGCAAGATTGATCTGCGAATTGGCCCAGCATTAGATACCCTTGATGATTTAATAAATCAGGGGAAAAAAGATACATTTGATTTTTCTTTCATAGACGCAGATAAGATTAACTATGACGGATATTATGAAAAATCACTAAAATTGCTGCGCCCTGGTGGGCTCATTGCTATTGATAACGTTTTTCTTTTTGGCTCCGTTGTTGATCCAGAGTTATTGGATGAAAACTTAAAAACAAGGATATCTGAATCAGATATTTTGGCTATGCGCTCACTTAATGAAAAGATTAAGCATGATGAAAGGATAGATTTAAGTATGCTGCCTATAGCGGATGGACTTACACTGGTGCGTAAGAAATAATTTATGCTTAAAAATCAAATCAAGAACATAACAAAAAGTTCAATCGGATGCAAAAAGACGCACCGATTAACTTGGCGTTAGCCGTATAATCCCACACTTGCAATTTATCCCGAAAAGGTATAGTTTTAACTCTATGCATACTTTTGAATATGATCTAAATAAGAGTCAAATTAACCTCGATAAGCACGGCATCGATTTTGAGGAGGCTAAATTACTGTGGAATGATTCTGACTTAGTTGAGATCCCGGCGAATACAAGCGATGAATCTCGTTTTGTTATAATCGCATTCCATAATGGTAAACATTGGTCTGCTGTTATTACGTATCGAGATATAAATATACGTATAATTTCAGTTAGACGCTCAAGAAAAAATGAGGTGAAATTTTATGAAAACTTCTGACTTTGATAAAGAATTTGATGATGGCAATGATGTATTTGCCAATCTTGATTTATCTAAAGCTAAACGTACGATGCAAACCACTAAAAGGGTTAACGTAGACTTCCCTGAGTGGATGGTTGACTCACTAGATCGCGAAGCAAGTCGTGTAGGTGTAACTAGGCAATCAATTATAAAGGTTTGGCTCGCTGAACGAATAGAAAATATTAATCACCATCATCTTAAACACGGCTAACAAGTCATTTAAACGGAAAAATAACAGTTGGCCATCGCTTCGCGATTATAGCCAACCATTATTTTCCGCTTAATGAGGCGTTGAGGCTGTAGAATTTATCCAAAAAGACACTTTTCAGTGTATTTTCTTATTTTAGTGAATTGTTTAATGATTAACCTTGCCTGTAGTTCATCGATGCTATCTAATAGATATTATTCACTCATCGAAAACTTTTATGGCAAATTATAAACCCTACTTGCCTGCTAAAGTAAGTTCATTCCTATTGATTTCTCATCACAAATATTAGCTGGTACTTTTGAGTATGCTTTATCTCATATTGTTGATAATAAGCTTGATTTAACATCGTTTGATAAATGCTATAACAATGATAAAAAGGCAGCCGCAGCATATCCTCCAGAGTTATGTTAAAGATAATTTTGTTAGGCGAAGCTGATGGTTTAGTATCGAGTGGTAAAATTGCAACGGCTTGTGAAACGAACATCTTATTTATGAGTTTATCGGGAGATGTGCAACCTCACTATACTTCTGTCGCTTCTTTTGTTGCTCGTATGAGCGAACAAATAGCGCCTCTATTTACGCAAGTGTTGATGATATGTGATGAAGAAGGATTAATTGCTCGCAATATGTTTGCCATCGATGGCTGTAAAATAAAGTCTAATGCAAGTAAAGAGTGGAGTGGTACTTTTGCAGAGTTAGAGCGCAAGCAACTTAAGTTAGAAAAAGCGAGTCAACGTATTCTTGAGAGGCATCAATCACAAGATGATTGTGGTGAAGAGCAGATAGAGCATGACTTAAAACAAAAAGCTAAACTTGATAGAAGTGCTGCTAAAATTGCTGATTATCTCGCAACAAAAGAACAAAAATATGGCAGTAAAGGTAAGCCAGTTAAAAGTAATATTAGCGATCCTGACAGTGCCAAAATGACGACATCGAAAGGTACTATTCAAGGCTACTATGGTATTGCTATTAATGATGATAAACACCAAGTCATTCTACAAGCCCAAACATGGGGCTCTGTGGGAGAGCAACAAACGTTAGCACCAGCCATCAAGCAACTCGATGCTGAATTTTTGAGACTAGGTACTTCGGATAGTTTATCCAAAGCAAAGTTTACAGCAGACAGTGGTTTTCACAGTGAAGCTAATATGAAATATCTTGCGGGTACAGGACTTGATAGCTATGTTGCAGACACTCAATTTAGAAGTCGAAATCCGTTATTTAAAGTGAGTGAAACGTATCACACAGAACAAGAGAAACGACGATTAAAACCTAGTAAAGGTAAACCAAGACGCTTTAGCTCAGCCGACTTCCATTATGATGAGAAAGACAAATCTTGTCGTTGTCCTGCTGGTAATATTATGTGGTGTAGTGGTGATTACTTCAAAAGTGGAGAGCGACTATATATTAGCTTCGTTGGTTACTTAAAAGATTGTAAGGCTTGCCCATTACAAAGCCAATGCATGGGTAAAGCACCTTTAAAAATAGGTAGGCAAGTGCAATTCAAAAACAATTGTAAAGAAGAAAAACTATCGTATACCGATAAGATGCGCATTAAGATAGATAGTCCAATGGGTAGAAGGCAATACAGTAAAAGATTAGGCACAATTGAGCCGGTATTTGCTAATATTACCGTAAATAAAGGCATGAATAAATTTACGCTTAGAGGCCAAGAAAAAGTAAATAGTCAATGGCAGATGTACTGTCTTGTTCATAATATAGAAAAGCTCAGAATAGCACTTCACTAGACCCACGTTACCCACTTATAGCCAGTAGTATTCTCTCGAGACCGCCTAAATAGGCATGATAAGCCAAGTGATCTCTATTTATCCTGAATAATATTAACAATAAAACTTATTTTGGATAATTGAATGTTTCTAATTGTTAAAGCAGTAACTTATCGTTAAAGTATAAATGTTAATCAAAAACAATAAATAGAGGTTAATTCTACAGCCTCGTTGAGTGTGTAAAAAAAGAGGAGGAAATATGGCGCAAATTATTAAGGAGCGGATGACGGCTGAAACAAATGAAGAGTTTGTTGTGTTTTTAGTCGGAATGCGCATTAACAAATTATGGAAAATTCATAAATGGTTGCCAGTTTTTTTGGCAATGCCAAAAATGATTAATGAGTTATATAAAAATCCAGATATTGGTTTTATAAGCCATGAGCAATGGTTTGGCAGAACAACCATAATGGTTCAGTATTGGAAGTCCTTCAAGCATTTAGAGGCTTATGCAAAAAATAAAACTTGTCACCACCGACCAGTATGGGCTGAGTTTAATAAAAATATTGCCAGTAGCGCAGATGTAGGTATTTGGCATGAAACTTACTTATCAAAACCAGCAACATTCGAGTCTGTTTACCATAATATGCCCACCTTTGGTTTAGCAAAAGCTACCAACTGTGTGCCTGCTGTAGGTAAGTATAAAACCGCTAATGGCAGAATTAACCATAAAAATACATAACAATACGCGGCAGTTGACAGTCAAAAGCGTCGCGCTTTTTGGGTCGCAGAAAAGATGCTTCAAGACTACTTTAATTTGCAACAGCCAACATGGCTCAATAGCTCATATTATTTAGGCTGGTAAAATAACTCATAAAATTGCACGGCAACATAAAATGCGCTACTTGTTTTGCTAGCGAAAAAATATGCGCATTGTCGGTTGCCGCTCAGCAAGATTTGAGGCTCTAGCAACATTTGCCCAAAAACGCGATCTAATGCACGTTATTTAATCAACTTAATAATGCAGAATAAGTTACTATATACTGAGCTAATAGCGCTGTTTTTTCGACATTTTATGCTCATAACGACAGCTTGAATATCTACTAGTAAGGCAACTTTTCCTGATTGTTCAATATGCAGACGATTGCGCCTACTTTGCACTGTAATATCTAATTTAGAGGTAATAGTGCCTCATACTAACTGTTAGGTTTTTCGTTTATAAATTGAGGTTTAAATTGGAAGTAGAAAAAATAAATTCCCAAGCTATTCACAACCAAGTTGAATATATTCAAGGAATATTCGATAAGTGTGGAATAGAGATTAAAAAGCATAGCTTTTTATATAAGTTACTATCGAAGACATCAAAAAATTACGGTGATTCAAATACACCACTTGAAATATTTGATGCTCTGTATGTAAATAGAATTTATTCAGCCCTATTAAACTTAGAAGATTATCAAAATATTAATAAATATTTAAAAGATCTACTGAGTTCTACCTTAGATTTTATGGACGTATCTCAATCGCACTCAAAAAATATACTTTTTGAGTTAGAGGTAACAGGTAAACTTCGTAAAATATTCAAGGATACATATTTAGCAGAACCCGACATAGTAGTACCATTTGAAGATGGTAATGTAGGCATCGCTTGTAAAAAAATAATTTCAGAGAATAATTTGGAAAAACAATTATCTAAGGGAGTAAATCAAATTAAGGACAATGATTTTATTTTTGGAATTGTTGCAATAAACATTGATAATTTACTACCTGAGAAAACTATTTTGCAGGCAGGTACATTTAAACAAGTCTTAGATAAATTACACGATACGAACATGGCGTTCATTAATAAATATTCAAGTAAATTTTCAAAATATTTATCTGAAAACAGAATTATATCTGTGCTTATTGTTTCATCAATAATAGCAGATATAAAAAATGAGAAACCTAGGTTTAATAATATATCTCAATCTACAATGTGGACTATTCAAGAATTAGAAAAAGAACATAAAAATAAATTCAACCAATTTAAACGCTTAGCAAGTAATGTTATCTAACAATCAAATGTACTCGGAAAGCCAAAAGCTACACTCCTCGTACCTCGACGCTACGCTTTTGCTTTCCAGTGATTTCTGGGAGTAGAAGCCAAAGGATATAAAGTGCCAATATTTAACATATTAGAAAACAAACTCATTCCAGTAGAGCAGAAAAACTTCTCCTTCGAAAAGGAGCTACAATCTCTGATTGAAGGTAATCTTGAAGAAGTTTTCAATTGCCGCTTTGTGGCTACAGAATTTTCAACTGGGGCACAACATGCAGGAAGAATTGATAGCTTGGCATTATCAGAAGAAGATAACCCAGTTATTATTGAATATAAAAAAGTCGTGTCATCAGCACTAATAAATCAAAGCCTATTCTATCTGCATTGGATTCAAGATCACAAAGGTGATTTTCAAATTGCAGTTCAAAAATCTCTTGGAAATGGAGTTAAGGTTGATTGGTCCGATGTACGAGTAATCTGTATAGCTCCAAATTACAACAAATATGATCTTCATGCGGTCCAAGTCATGGGTGCAAATATTGAGCTATGGAAATACCGCTTATTTGCAAATAATTCCTTGTATCTGGAAGAGGTGCTACATAACACAAAAACAGCAACTACAATTTCGCAATCATCTGCCAAAAACCATATAATGGTTGAGGATGGTAAGAAATCAGTACAGGTGAGAACAATAGCTACATATACACTTGATGAGCATTTTGAGAGCAAGTCTAAAGAAATTCAAGAACTCATGCACGAGATTCGTGAATTTATTATAGGGTTGGATTCAGCAATAGAAGAGGTGCCAAAAAAGTTTTACATAGCGTATAAGTCATCTAAAAATATCGTATGTATGGAAGTAAGAAGTAAAAATATTAAGTTGTTCGTAAAACTAAAACATTCTGAGGTTATTGATGCACCAAAGAGTTATCGTGATGTAAGTGAAATTGGACATTTTGGTACTGGGGAAGCTGAGTTCACTATTTCAACACCAGTAGAATTTGAAGCAACAAAGAAGTACGTTGAGTTGGCATACAATAAGGTTGGTGGCTAATTGGTTTTAACAAGGTAAATGCACTCGGATCGCAAAAAGCACCGCTCCTTCATTGCTATACTTTTTACCAGCGATGATTTTGACGTTAAATGACAAGCCGTGCTATTTTGCAAGTCTAATAATAAAGAAGATTTATATATCCATGTGCCATAAAAATGCAACGTCGGAGGCGAACTCTGATGATCGAGTAGGCTGGTAGCGTTGCATTTTAACATTGCATGGGTATAATAAAACGCTTGGCGAAATGTTCCTGTTTTTGGCAACATAATAGCTAAGAAAGGCATGAATAAGTTTACTTTGCGCAGGCAAGAAAAAGTAAATGCTCAATAGCAGATGTATTGTCTTGTTTATAGCATAGAAAATTAAGTGATGGTTATACACTCAATTGTTGCTAGCAGCTCAGTTTAATCTTCTTATCCTCTTCATCCATAAAATACGTCACTAGCCCAAAAATCGCAATAGATAATTTTTTATAAAAATTATCTATTTATTTGTATCATAAATGAAATTTAGTAGAGTTATTATTATCATTAATAAAAACAATAAAAAAATTAGTAATTTTATAGGCACGTTAGGCTCCTATGCATTTACATCAATAGGCATAGGGATGTTGTTATGCGAAATTTGAGCAGGATGATAAGTCCCGCTAGCTCAGGATACTTGTACAGAATGCAGAATTTAAAAATAAATAGGAGAGCAATAAGTGCGTTGTCTTACTGGCCGCATAAAGATGTAATAAGTAGCTATAGCCACGCCGCACGAAAACAAGGACTTAACGATTGTGATTTTGTCACCAATCGATTTTTACTCGCAGATAAGCCAAAATATAGAGAACCTTGGTGGCGACGCCTTATTAGTGGATGCAATGGCTCCACTCATGTCCCAAAAATGATTATTTCGGGACGAATTTCGGAATCTGATTTAATTGGGGCGTGGGAATCTTATGGGCAGGTAAAGATTAAAGCTAATAATATTGCGATTTCAATTGCCGATAGTCTTAATGGTAAAGGAACTAGATTTTTAAAAGACAGCTTTCACTGCATTAATGTAGTGAAGATATTTGACATAAATGGTAGAGCATATGCACTCTCGTTTGATCCAGAGGCAAATTGCGGCATTGATGACGTAGAAAGAATAAATATGCTGAATCCAGTATGTAATGAGTTGTGCGAGTTAGGATCAGATATGTACGAAGCTATGCAAGAGCAGTGTGCAATGTATCGTCTTGATCTTATAACTGAGTTGATTAGCAATGCAGATATGTTGAACGAGCTTGATACTTCTTCCGATACAATTTATCCACGAACCCTAGGCTTATATGTTGCAGAGCCTAAATTACACCTATAAACGTAATGATAATATTGTTTTATTTATCCAAAAATGACTACATTCAAAGTAACTATTAATGGCTATAACTGCATAGCAATTCCAGATGATAAACAGCAAATTATTTTACAAGCTAACACTTGAGGCTCTGTTGGTGAACAACAAACCTTTAAGTCCGCCATTGAGCAATTTAAAAACACCGTACTCGACAAAATACAGGTCAATTTAAATAGATTTTATTTTTGGATAAGAAATCTATATCTCAAAATATAAACATAAAAATACTAAACGCTTGATAAAAAATCAAATTTATATAAACTGCAAAATTAGTTATTCTATAGGTTAGTTATGCAAATAAGGTAGAAATACAGGTATATAATAATGCT
This sequence comes from uncultured Psychromonas sp., assembly GCA_963682165.1. Taxonomy (GTDB): domain Bacteria; phylum Pseudomonadota; class Gammaproteobacteria; order Enterobacterales; family Psychromonadaceae; genus Psychromonas. Next base: position 2,338,169 of record OY821666.1, read on the forward strand.
ACCCAGAGATGTAATATCAGCCGTGATCCGCGCCCGTTGGGTCTGATTATAAATACCTGTCTTGTGCTCAACATTCGGTGCTGAGTCGCCATTATATCGGTTGCGCGTTACCCTGATTAGCGAAATCACAGCTGACGGTGTATTTTGAGATAACATGGGTATAGACCTTATACAATGCGTTTGTTTGTTCCAAAATTCTCTCCAGAGACATTCAAAATTATAGATACAATGAATTGGGCGGGGAGACGTTTCTAAATAGCGCATGAATGATGGTGGAAATACAAAAATAAAAAAAATTCAAGTAAGCAGGAATTGGTATATTATTTGCTTATCAAGATGAAGATTATCTACCAACAATTTATGTTGGGCGGGAGATGGTGTTAAAAGTATAATCAATTGAACCTGATGGTGATAAGTATAAATTGAATTCTGCTGAGCCAGCCAGATTGTACCGATAAAATATGGACAAACTAAAAAAGGTGCTATGCAAAGTACAAGATATACTAACTATGAAAAACTATTGTCAACAAAAGAATTAATGAGTTTGTTTAACTAATTAAGAGTTAGGTGGCTATCCTCACACTTTTCTATTTTAATTTTAGAGGATATTTGGAGAAATAAAATGACACGAGAAGAGCATATGAATAAGTATCATACACTTCAATGTAAAATAAGAGATCTTAAAAATAAATTGTCCAGAGCGGAGGCCAAAGGAGAGAATTCTAGTTGGTTGGAGAAAAATATTGATGATTTAGAATATGCGGCAAAAGCTAATTATGCACAGGCAACTAATAGTTCCCTTTAGAAAATAAATACAGTTATACAAAATCATTTAATTTTGTAAAGAAAATAATTTACAAAAGGACAGTAACATGTAAAAAGCCAGTAAAAACATTAATATAGGCACAAGTTGAAAATGTGTTAAATGCAAAAAAACCAATTAGTTATGGCAACCTATATTGCAAAAGCTATGGTGGTGCTGGCACTACGAGGGTGTAAAAAGAACTGTGTAAATACTTATTATGTATAATCTATAAAAGGACTAAATAATGAGTAATATAATGATCACAGATAAAATGCAGGCCCTCGCTAATGAATTAGCTAAAGATCTAAAAACACCTGAAGATCTCAATCAACTCAGCGCTATGCTCACCAAAATCACAGTTGAAGCAGCGCTCCGTTCTGAAATGAGTTATCACCTCGGTTATGAGAAAGATCAGCCTAAGGAGCATAATGGTGGTAATAATCGCAATGGTTATTCCACCAAGTTTCTTAAAGGTGATCATGGAAATATCGAAATTCAAACACCTCGCGATAGAGAGGGAACCTTTGAGCCACAGCTTGTAAAAAAACGTCAAACTCGTATAACAGGCATGGATGGTCAAATCCTAACGCTTTACGCGAAGGGAATGAGTACGCGTGATATTACAGCGACATTTCAGGAAATGTATGGTGCTGATATATCTGCTGGGCTTGTCTCTCAAGTCACAAATGCGGTTATGGAAGAAGTGATTGACTGGCAAAGCAGGCCTTTAGATGCAACTTACCCGATCGTTTATATGGACTGTATTGTTTTAAAAATACGCCAAGATAAACGAGTCATTAATAAAGCGATTTACCTTGCTTTAGGCGTGAACTTGGAAGGCCACAAAGAATTGTTGGGTATGTGGATATCAGAAAATGAAGGCGCTAAATTCTGGCTTTCAGTGATGACCGACCTTCAAAATAGAGGCATGAAAAATATGCTAATCGCCTGCGTAGATGGCCTAAAAGGCTTCCCTGAAGCCATTAACGCCACCTTCCCAAAAACTAAAATTCAGCTTTGTATCGTCCATATGGTGCGTAATTCGATGAAGTTTGTTCCTTACAAAGACTACAAGGCTGTCGCCTCTGATTTGAAATCAATATATCAATCAGTTACCGAAGATGAAGCCAGGTTGGAATTAGAGCATTTCTCTGAAAAATGGGATGATAAATACCCTCAAATAAGCCGTTCATGGCGGATTCATTGGGAGAATTTAAATACGCTATTTTCTTATCCAGCAGATATTCGCAAAGTGATTTACACCACCAATGCGATTGAATCACTAAACAGCGTGATAAGAAAGTCAGTTAAAACGAGAAAGGTGTTTCCAAATGATACCGCCGCCTTCAAAGTTGTCTACTTGGCAATTAAGGCAGCATCTAAAAAATGGACCATGCCAATTAGAGATTGGAAACCAGCTTTGAATCGGTTTATAATCGAATTTGAGGAGGAGATTGCTCCTCATATCTAAAAGGGTATTTACACAGTTAGGTTTACACCCTCGGCACTACGAACAATAGTAAAAATAATATCTAACAAATCACTTCATCTTGGCGTTAACGCGGTAGTCCAATTTAAATGTTAAGGCTGTAGAATAATTAAAAACTACTCTCTTTCTGTTTTTTTATTAATTTAGTAAATTCATTTTATTTATAGCTTGGTTGGTATGCTTGGTTATGATCTAATAGATATTATTGTGCTAATAATATCTATTATATTCAACTATAAACTAGATTTATCCTGAGCAAAACAAAGTGATTGCAATTAATTTTAACGCGCAAATGTTCTGGCTCTGTTGAGTTTGCTTTGGCGCGTTTTTTCTAGTTATCGGTCTCTTAACAGAGGAGGCTTTGCATAATCTAGGGACGATATGGGAGCTTGTGGCTGAGTCTCACATTAGCGGAAAAGAGTTTGAAATAGTCGTTAATATGGATGTATTATGCATATAAGTATTTAATGTGGATGTCGGTTAATTTAGTTTTTTTGTATTGTGCGCTGCTTCATTTTCCACAATACAACCAGCTGATAAACGCAACGTTAGCAAAGATTATTCCCCTAATGTTATAAGAATTAATATGGCAAATATAATTAACCAAATAGAAAAGAGAGCTGATGAATACCTTGATTTTGCATATTATAAGTCACATGAATATAAATAATAAAACGGAGTCGTTAGCTGTTAGAAATACCAACTGCTAATCATTTAAATGGAGAAATATTATGACGAATAAATTACAAGTATTATTATTGATGTGTGCTTTTTCAACGGGTGCTTTGGCCGAGTTTGTCGGGCCAGGAGATTCTCCAGAATTAACAACAATTAAATTAGCCAGAATGGAGAAGCATGATGCTGAAGTTGCTCTTGAGGGCCACATAGTTAAAAAAATCAAAGCTGAACATTACCTGTTCAAGGATGATACAGGTGTAATAGAAGTTGAAATAGATAATAAAGATTTTAGAGACATTAAAGTTACACCAAAAACAAAAATAAGGATTGTGGGCGAGATCGATAAAAAATGGAACGCTACAACGATCGATATTGATTTTATAGAGTTAGCGAAGTAAGCAAAGATGGTGTAAGTATGACGGTGTAAATACTCTTTTATACCATGTGACGTAAAAATGCAAAATCAGCTCCGCAAATTGGCCGCTTATTTTAGGCATAAAATTGAAGTGAAGTTATTATCAATAGAGATTTTATAACGCTATAAACTTAAACAAAGAGCCGCGCCCTTCGTGGCCTGACTCGAAATACCTGCCTTGTGATCAACATTCGAAAATGGTTACTAACGTATATAACGTTAAGTAGGAAGTAGCCTTGCGCTGAACATTCGATGCGATAATAACCATTACCTCATGTTGCGCCTTATCATAGATCATCGAGTTCGCATCTGACGTTGTATTTTGATCGTCACATGGGTATAAAAGGTCAAAGCACAATAACTTACAGCTTAGACTTGCTCTGATGCCCTTCGTTGCCACTTGATAAATAATCTAGAGGTCGCATGGATTATATCTATGTTGCCACATTACCCCGTTACCCCGTTACCCCGTTACCACGTAACCCCGTTACCACGTTACCCCAGTATGTATAAAGTATTTTGAATGGTAATTGCTATGAAAAAACGTTGCTATCTTATTGTTTTTCTGAAAACACTTTGAGTAAAAATAATTATAAATGAGTTTATTTTTTAACCATGTCAACATTTTAGAAAAAAAAATGCAAAAAACTTGCAATAATCAATTTTATGGCTAAAACTTAACTACTTAGTGGTAAAAAGTGTATTTATGTGGGTTTTTTCTCCTTTTTTTTAAATTAAAGGCTGTAAACGATATGTTGCGTGGGGCAAGTTCAATTAACATTGACAGTAAAGGGCGAATTGCGATCCCAACTCGCTATCGTCAGTCATTGCTTGATTCATGTCAGGGGCAATTTGTTTGTACTATTGATGTGCAATCGCCTTGTTTATTACTTTATCCTTTGCCGCAGTGGGAGATGATTGAAAAAAAATTATGCAACCTTTCAAGCACCATTCCACAAGAACGAAAATTACAGCGTTTGTTACTCGGGTATGCAATAGAAACAGAGCTTGATAAAGGTGGGCGCACGCTAATTGCCCCAACGCTCAGATCTCATGCAAGTTTAGATAAAAAAATAATGCTGGTCGGCCAGCTTAATAAATTTGAAATTTGGGATGAAGATACTTGGAATGCACATGTTGAAGCGGATCTTGATGAGAACTTATTGTCCGAGCACGACTTAACCGATAATTTAAAAGGATTCTCTTTGTAAATGGTCAATATAACTGAAAATAAACCACACCAGCACATCACTGTTTTACTCAATGAAGCAGTGCAAGGGCTTGCTATCAAAAAAGATGGTCTTTATGTTGATGGTACTTTTGGTCGAGGTGGTCATTCTCGCCATATTTTGCAACAACTCGGCGAAAATGGACGCTTGATTGCTATTGATCGTGATCCGCGCGCAGTGGCTACAGCGAAAATGCTAGCAGAAGAAGATCCTAGATTTAGTATTAAACATGGACCGTTTTCAAATTTAGCTACTTATATTAAAGAAATGCAACTGGCAGGAAAGGTTGATGGTATTTTGCTTGATTTTGGTGTTTCTTCTCCGCAATTAGATGATGCCGAACGTGGTTTTAGTTTTATGCGTGACGGGCCACTTGATATGCGTATGGATCCAACCACTGGAATGAGTGCTGCGCAGTGGCTTGCAAAAGCGGATATAGACGATATTGGCTGGGTATTAAAAACATTTGGTGAAGAAAAATTTGCCTATCGTATTGCGCGCGCTATTGTGGCAGATCGCGTTAAAACTCCATTTTTGCGAACATTTGATTTAGCCAAATTGATTGAGCGACTTTGCCCTAATCGAGAGAGAAAAAAGCATCCTGCAACGCGCAGTTTTCAAGCGATACGAATTTATATTAATAGTGAGCTTGATGAGATACATAAAGTGCTTGATGGCTGCCTTGATGTGCTTGCCATTGGTGGTCAACTTTCGGTAATAAGTTTTCATTCACTCGAAGATCGTATTGTAAAACGTTTCATTAGAAAACAAGAAAAAGGCAAATCATTTCCACCTGGGTTGCCATTAACAGATGCGCAAATGCAAGTTGGCAAAACATTGAAATCAATTGGCAAAGCTATCAAGCCCTGTGAGCAAGAAATTAAGGTCAATAAACGAGCGCGAAGCTCTGTTTTGCGTATCGCTAAAAAAATTGCGCAACCTAGTTTAGAGGTGAATGGAAATGACTAATCAAAATAATTTATTACGCTTGATCCTTGAGGACTTTCGTAAACAGATAGTCACTATTTTAATCATGCTTATGCTTTTTTGCAGTGCGTTGTATAAAGTATATATCACGCATGACACGCGCGTATTAATTACGAAAAAAGATAAGTTATCTCAACAACAAGATCAATTAAGAACTGAATGGGAGAGTTTGCAACTAGAAGAAAATACATTTGCAGAGCACAGCCGAGTTCGAAGGATAGCAATGAAACAACTTTCCATGATCCAACCTAATAAAAGTAATACCGTCTTGGTGGAATTATGATGAATAATAAAAGATTTGTTAAAAAAGGCCATAAACAAGCACAAAAAGCCAAAGTATACGAGTTATTTTCATCATGGCGCTATAGCTTTGTTACTGTTTGTGTTGGGTTATTTATCATTGCGTTGATTATCCGTTTGGTGATGATACAAGTTGTAGATCCTAAATATTTAACTGAGCAGGCTGACAAACGTAGTCTTAGAGTGACGAAATCGATTGCTAGTCGTGGCAATATCATAGATCGCTATGGTGAAGAGCTTGCGGTAAGTGTACCTGCTTATGCGGTTTGGGTTGACCCCAAAGAAGTGTTAAAAAAGGTAGCGTTTACAAAACAAGAACTTGAAGAAAGTGCTTCAATCAATCGGAAAACTGGGCAGAAAACATACCAAAAAGAGTACTTTTATCAATCTAAAAAATGGCCTGCTTTAGCTGAAATACTCGGTATTTCCCTTGCTAAATTGAAAAAAACAATCAGCCAGGAAAATGCGCGGTTTATCTATTTAAAGCGGCAAGTTCGGGGGGCTGTTGTTGAGTATATTAGTAAGCTGGATCTGCCTGGTATTGCTAAGAAGATTGAATCTCATCGCTATTATCCTACGGGTGAAATCAATGCTAACATTTTAGGCCTGACTGATCTTGATGGGCAAGGTATTGATGGAATTGAAAAAACATATAATACTTATTTGCAAGGGCAAACGGGTATCAAACGGGTGAGAAAGGATAGATTAGGTAATGTAATTGCTGATATTAAAGTGATAAAAAAGAAAAAAGAAGCTGGTGTTTTGCAATTGAGTATTGATCAACGTGTACAAGCGGTTGCTTATCATCAAATAAAAAAAGCGGTAAAAATTAATGATGCAACTTCGGGATCAATAGTGGTGGTTAATGTTCATACAGGCGAAATTTTTGCAATGGCAAATTATCCATCTTTTAATCCCAATGATCGTTCGCAATATCAAGCGTATAAACTTCGAAACCGGGCAATAACTGATACATTTGAGCCAGGTTCAACAGTGAAACCATTAGTTATTGCGAGTGCGTTAATCAATAAAAAAGCTGATGCTGATGAAGTGATTGATACCTCACCTGGCTGGATGAATGTGGGTGGTCGACGTATTCGTGATGGATCTGACTTGGGAAAAATAGATCTCGCGACTATTTTAAAAAAATCAAGTAATGTTGGTGTGAGTAAAATTGCCCTTCGTTTGACGCCTGACCAGCTAGAAACAACTTTTTCAAACTTTGGTTTAGGCAGTGACACAGGTATTAACTTAATTGGTGAAAGTGCAGGCACAGTACCGCTGCGTTCTCATTGGTCTTCATTTGAGTTGGCAACCATGTCATTTGGATATGGGATAACAACGACCACACTGCAACTTGCAAAAGCGTATGCTATTTTAGGCAATGGCGGAAAAGAATACCCGCTTACCATTTTAAAACAGTCTAAAAAACCTCAAGGACGTCGTGTTATTCCAGAGCATGTTGCGCGAGAAGTGATTAGTATGATGGAAGGTGTCAGTCAAAAAGGTGGAACAGCACCAGCTGCAAAAGTAGATGGCTATCGAATTGCTGGAAAAACAGGCACTACGCGCGTTGCGATAAGTGGCGGTTATGGTGATGATTATGTTTCTATTTTTGCAGGTGTTGCGCCTGCGAGTAACCCACAATTCGCTATTGTTATTATGATAAATGAGCCAAAAGGTGATTCTTATTATGCAGGGGCTGTCGCCGCGCCTGTATTTTCTTCTGTTATGCGCAGCACGTTATTGTTAAGTCATGTCCCTCCTGATAATAATGACTCCAGCTACACCTTATTGGAAAATCACTAAAATGTTAGTGACTATTGGCTTACAATGGTTGTTATCACCTTATTGTTCTATTTCCAGTGAGATTAATATTGCTTCGATGACACTTGATAGCCGCAAGGTGAGACAAGGCGCTCTTTTTGTCGCTGTACAAGGCGCCTTATTTGATGCACGAAAGTTTATCGGTCAAGCGATTGAAGCTGGTGCTGCTGCTGTTTTGTGTGAAACTAAAAATCATAGCTCACATGGGCATCAAGTATTGCAAAATGGTGTGTTTGTTATTAAAATCCATCAATTACCACACTTATTAAGTGCGCTTGCCTATCGTTTTTACTTTTCATCACTTTCACTACATAAAGTGATTGCTGTCACTGGCACAAATGGTAAAACCACGATCACAAGTTTACTGGCAAATAGTTTGATGTTATGCGGTATTCAAAGCGCACAAATGGGGACGATTGGTAATGGGTTATTTGGTGAATTAGTCGAGAGTATCAATACAACGCCTGATGCTATATCGGTTTTTGAAGCATTAAATCAGTATCAAGCACAGCTATGCCAATATACGATAATGGAAGTGTCTTCACACGCATTGGTGCAAGATCGTGTTCAGGCACTGCCATTTTATAGTGCTATTTTTACAAATTTGACCCGCGATCATCTTGATTATCATGGCACGATGAAAGATTATGAAGCGGCGAAAAAAAAACTCTTTCAGGAATTTGCTCTTACTCATCGTATTATTAATGCAGATGACCAAGTAGGATTTGCATGGCTCAGTGAATTTCCTGATGCAATCAGCTATGGGCATAAGCGTAATGAAAAAATAAAAACACAACGTTACTTGCAAATTACTAAGGTTACGTATCATGTTAGTGGGATCTGTTTTTCATTTTCATCAACGTGGGGGACTGGGAAAATATCAGCGCCATTCTACGGTGATTTTAATGTATCAAACCTCGCCGCGGTATTAACGCAGCTTCTTGTTGAAGGCATTCAGGTCAAACAATGTGCAGACATTTTTAAAAAACTTGATACGGTTGCTGGGCGTATGGAGCAGTATCTGTTTGAAAAAAAAGGGATCACCTTTGTCGTTGATTATGCACACACGCCTGATGCACTTAAAAAAGCATTGCAAGCCCTCCAACGTCATAAATCGGCAGGGCGTTTAATTTGTGTTTTTGGTTGTGGTGGTGATAGAGATAAAGGCAAACGTGCGCAAATGGCAGTTGTTGCCGAAAAACATGCAGATGAAGTAGTTTTAGTAGATGATAATCCGCGCACGGAATCAGCATCACAAATTATAGATGATATTTTACGGGGGTTTAGGGCGCCTGAAAAAGTGAGGACAATCCACTGTCGAAAAGAAGCCGTCATGAGTTTGCTCTTTGAGCCTGAGCGTGGTGATATTGTTTTACTTGCTGGCAAGGGACATGAGAGATATCAAATTATCGGGCGAGAAAAAATAGAATATAGCGATCGAGATCTGCTTGCCAAATTATATTCTGAGCATCAATAAAGCAAAGGTAGTACCACATTATGATAACACTCTCACTCCTTGAAATTACAAACGTTCTGAAGGGGAAGCTTTTAAATTGCGCAGATGATACATTAACTATTGATAATATCAGTACCGATACACGCATGATTAAATCGGGAGATTTATTTATTGCGCTCATTGGAGAGCGCTTTAATGCCCATGATTTTTTATCACTGGCACAAACAGCACAAGCCACAGCGGTTATTGTTTGTGAAGAGACGAATTGCACTTTACCGAGTATATTAGTACAAGATACTCGACTCGCGCTTGGTCAACTCGCAGCGTATATTAAAAAGCAAATTATTGGCTTGAAATCAGTTGCTATTACTGGCAGTAATGGTAAAACAACAACGAAAGAAATGCTTGGAAGTATTTTAAATTCATTAAATTTATCGCCAGGCTCCGTCATCACGACAGCTGGAAACTTTAATAATGAAATTGGTGTACCGCTGACATTATTTCGTTTGACTAAAAACACTAAATTTGCCGTATTAGAATTAGGAGCAAATCATCTAGGCGAAATCGCTTACACCGCAAATCTTGTTAAGCCTGATATCGCGTTAATTAATAATGTTATGGCCGCGCACCTCGAAGGATTTGGCTCAATTGAGCGCGTGGCAAAAGCAAAAGGTGAAATTTGGGATAGCCTTGATGAGAGTAGTATGGCAATTGTCAATAGAGATGCTGATTTTGCAGATGATTATCTTGCCTATTTGCGCTCTAAAAATATTAGCGTGATGACGTTTTCTCAGCAAATAATGAATGTAAGTGTTTATGCGTCACATGTTTGTTATGATGTGCAGGGTATGGCGAGTTTTGATTTAAATTATCAAGGACAATCGATAAATATTAAAAATAATTTACCTGGTGCGCACAATGTCAGTAACGCACTGGCAGCGGCTTCGATGGCGCTTGCATTAAAGTGTGATTTATTTGTTATTCAACAAGGTTTACAACATTTGCAGAGCATTACCGGGCGTGCTAATTCGCGTAAAATAACAGATAAAATAACATTAATTGATGATACTTATAATGCCAACGTAGCGTCAATTAAAGCGGCTATAAATGTGTTAAATCAACGTGATGGGCAAAGTTTACTTGTGCTTGGTGACATGGCTGAGCTTGGAAAATACAGCCACGATGCGCATCAAGAAATTGGCCATTATGCAGCGTCCAGCGGTATTGATTTTTTATTGACAATCGGAGAACAAACAGGTCTTACTTCGAGCGCGTTTAAGCAAATAAATGCAGATGGAGCATTGCATTTTAAAAATAAGAGCGACTTACTCGTGCATCTAAAAAATTATTTACAAAAATATACATTAGAGGATAGTAATAAGAAGCTTACAATTCTCGTAAAAGGTTCAAGAGGCGCTGCAATGGAAGACATTGTTCAGGGCATAAATTAAAAAAGGATATATTATGATCGTTTGGTTAGCTGGTTTATATGCAAGTAAATTCACATTTTTAAATGTATTGACTTATCATTCTGTGCGTTCTGTGATGGCAATATTAACGGCGCTTTTTGTTTCATTGTGGATTGGCCCTCGATTGATTAAATTTCTACAAACACAACAGATAGGTCAAGTTGTACGCGGCAATGGCCCTGAGTCTCATTTTAGTAAATCAGGCACACCGACAATGGGTGGCGTGATGATTTTAGGGACTGTTGTTCTGACGACCTTGCTTTGGGCGCGGTTAGATAATCACTATGTTTGGATCATGCTGTTTACCACCGTTGCTTACGGTGCCATTGGTTTTGCTGATGATTATTTGAAAGTCGTTAGGAAACATCCTGACGGATTGATTGCTCGGTGGAAGTATTTTTGGCAATCAATTATAGCGCTTATTATTGCAGGGGTACTGATGATGACCGCAACCACACCTGCGGAAATGACCTTCGTTGTGCCTTTCTTTAAACATTATATGCCATATTTGGGTCTTTGGTTTATCCCACTGGTGTACTTTACCGTTGTTGGATCAAGTAACGCTGTTAATTTAACAGATGGCTTGGATGGTCTTGCGATTACGCCTGTTGTGCTGGTTGCTAGTGCATTTATGTTAATTGCCTATTTAACGAGTAACATCAATTATGCTCATTATTTGTATATTCCTTATGTGCCTAAGGCGAGTGAAGTGGTTATTATCTGCGGCAGCATGGTGGGTGCTGGTATTGGTTTTTTGTGGTTCAATACTTATCCAGCGCAAATATTTATGGGCGATGTTGGTTCATTAGCGCTTGGTGCTATGCTAGGGGTCATTGCGGTATTAGTACGTGAAGAGATTTTACTTTTCATTATGGGGGGCATTTTTGTGATAGAAACTATGTCGGTTATTTTACAAGTTGGATCATACAAAATGCGCAAAAAACGCATTTTTAGAATGGCACCAATACATCATCATTTTGAAAAGAAAGGCTGGCCTGAGCCGCGTGTCATTGTACGTTTTTGGATCATTACGTTAGTGTTAGTTCTGATTGGTTTAGTGACATTAAAGGTAAGATAAAAATGAAAAAAAAGCAGGTGGCAGTGATAGGATTAGGGTTAACAGGTCTTTCTGTCGTTAATTATATGTTAGATGAGGGGTATCAAGTATCCGTATTTGATACACGCGGCCACCCCCCTGGTGAAAATAAACTCCCCGCAGATATTCCCCTTTTTACAGGGCCATTAGAGGGCAGGAAATTACTGCCATTCCCACTGATCATTGCAAACCCAGGCATTGCATTGTCAACGCCCGCACTGCAAATGGTCATTAAAGCTGGGGGGGAAATTATTGGCGATATTGAACTGTTTGCGCGTAAATTAAAAACGCCTGCTTTTGCGCATGCTAAATGCGTTACTATTACGGGGACAAATGGAAAAAGTACGGTTACAACAATGCTTGGGGCTATGGCGTCAGCTGCTAATATTAAGGTGGCGGTAGGTGGAAATATTGGCGTACCAGCATTAGATATTCTGTCGCCTGAAATAACTCTATATATTCTTGAATTATCTAGTTTTCAATTAGAAACAACAACCTCATTAAATGCAGATATAGCGACTATTCTCAATATAAGTGAAGATCATTTAGATCGCTATGATTCTTATCAGCATTACATCGATAGCAAGCACCTTATTTATAACCAGTGTAAAAAGGCGCTTTATAACAGTGATGATCCAGAGACTCTCCCGAAAAATAAATCTAATAAAATAAGTTTTGGTTATAGCAACGCTGCGTATAGTTTAATTTCTGTGCATGATGAGGTGTTTCTGGCAAGAAAAGGCGTGCCATTGTTATTGGCTAACAAAATCAAGCTCAGTGGCAAACATAATTGGATAAATGCATTGGCATCGCTTGCTTTAGGAGATGAAGTAGATATTGATGAAACGGCTATGCTCTTTGCTTTACAAAATTATAAAGGGCTGAGTCATCGCTGCGAATTTATTGCCGACATAAATGGTGTCCGTTGGATCAATGATTCAAAATCAACCAATGTAGGTTCTACTCAGGCGGCGCTAGTTGGTCTGTCTGATACAATAAAAGGCAAGGTACATGTTATTTTAGGTGGTCAAGGAAAAAACGCACAATTTCAAAAGCTTAAATGTGCATTAGATGAAATTAGTGGCGAAATACTATGTATTGGAGAAGATGCTAACAAAATAGCAGCGGTCGCCTCAAGCGCAAAAATAATGGCAAATCTTTCACTGGCAACGCAGCAAATTTACGCCACAGCAAAAGCGGGCGATTTAGCAATTTTGTCACCTGCGTGTGCAAGCTTTGATATGTTTGATAATTTTATGGCAAGAGGCGATAAATTTAAGTCGTTAGTGCTGGCATTAAAAAGTGATATTTCTTGATGAATTTACATCCCCTTAAATCATTTTTATTGCGTAATGAATCAAGTGCTTATGATCAACTATTGGTGGTTATTGTTGGCTGTTTATTTTGTATTGGCAGTATTATGGTCGCCTCTGCTTCAATCACAGAATCAATTGATTTAACTGGAGATCCTTTTCATTTTATTGCGCGCCATGCTAGTTATGTTGTACTGAGCGTATTGGTGATGGCGGTGGTTGTTAGCATTCCAAGTGAAAAATGGTATAAGCATCAAAATTTAATATTATTACTTTCTTTTTTGGTGCTTTTTCTGGTGCTTGTCGTGGGCTCAGAAGTCAATGGCTCTCATCGATGGTTACATTTTGGGCCATTCACTGTTCAGCCTTCTGAATTTGCCAAATTGTCACTTATTTTATTTGTAGCAAGCTATTTAGAACGTCGACAAATAGAAGTCATTGACACGTTAAGGGGTTTTATTAAACCTATGGCAGTGCTATTTCTTTTTGTTTTGCTGTTGATGCTTCAGCCTGATTTAGGATCTACAATTGTTATCATTGTGATCATGATGGGTATTTTATTTATCTCTGGTGCGAAAATAATTTCATTTATTTTTTTAGCAATAACATTGCTTGCATCGGTTGTTATACTTATCATTACCTCTCCTTACCGTATGGCGCGTGTTGTCGGATTTCTTGATCCTTGGGCGGATCCATTTGGTAAAAGTTATCAGCTTACGCAATCTTTAATGGCATTTGGGCGAGGTGGATGGTTTGGTCAAGGGCTTGGAAATTCGGTGCTTAAGCTTGAATACCTTCCTGAGGCACATACCGATTTTATTATGGCAATATTAGCTGAAGAACTTGGCTTTATTGGTGTGCTGATTGTGATTTTACTTGAATTTTTTCTCGTTTATAAAGCATTTAGTATCGGTAAAAAAGCATTGTCAAACTCACTGATTTTTCAAGGTTATGTGGCAATAGGCATTGCAATTTGGTTTGCTTTTCAAACTGCTGTTAATATTGGGGCTGCATCGGGTATTGCGCCAACGAAAGGGCTTACGTTACCTTTATTAAGTTATGGTGGCTCAAGTTTACTTTCTATCTCTATTGGTATCGGGTTACTGCTACGAATTGATTTTGAAACCAGAAAAATTGCCTCACCTGTGCGCTTTACAAAAGGCGAGGAAAACACGGCCGATAAAAATGAGCGCGCAGAAGCTGATATCGTTGAAAGGAAAGCTAATGGCTTGTAAAAAAATATTATTAGTGATGGCAGGCGGCACCGGTGGCCACGTTTTTCCTGGACTTTGTATTGCGGATAAATTAAAAGCTGAAGGTTGGCAGGTGAGCTGGCTTGGAACAAAAGATAAAATAGAAGCGCAACTTGTACCTAAGCATGGCTATGAAATAGATTTTATTGATATATCTGGTGTACGAAATAATGGTATTATGCGTCTCCTGTTCGCACCGTTTCGTATTCTAAAATCTATTTTGCAAGCGCGAGCAGTGTTAAAAAAACGCCATGTTAATCTAGTGATTGGGATGGGAGGATTTGCAAGTGGTCCTGGTGGCATTGCTGCATGGGTGCTTGGTATTACTGTTCTTTTACATGAGCAAAATGCTGCTGCAGGGCTAACTAACCGCTTGCTAGCGCCTTTTTGTAAAAAAATATTAATGGGTTTTGACGGTGCATTTAACAATAAAAATGCGCTGCTTGTTGGTAACCCTGTGCGCGAAAGTTTGATTAATTTACCACCCAAAAAAATATCAGCTAAAAACGAGATGCTAAAAGTATTAATTGTTGGTGGAAGTTTAGGGGCTAAAGTGTTAAATGATTTGTTACCCATAGTGATGAACGATTTAGATCCAGACAAATATCAAATCATTCACCAAAGTGGTAAAGGACACCTCAAAACGCTGCAAAATGATTATCAAAAAAATCAAACTAAGGCCGATGTTCGCGAGTTTATTGATGATATGGACGTGGTATATGACTGGGCCGATTTAATTGTGTGTCGTGCTGGAGCGTTGACTGTTGCAGAAGTAGCTATTGTAGGTTTGCCTGCTATATTTGTGCCTCTCCCGCATGCTGTTGATGATCATCAAACAAAAAACGCCCAAAATTTGGTAGCTAAACAAGCAGCTATTTTGATTGCGCAAAAAGATTTAAACAAAGACATACTCAGTGAGTATTTAATTCGTTTTAGCAGTAATAAACAATTGCTAACGGAAATGTCTACAAGATGTAAAGAGGCGGCGATGGTAGATTCTACGCAGCGTATTGCGCTGGTTTGTGAGCAAAGCGTTTCTTTTTGATAAACTTTTATAGAGTAAATATTAATGATTGAAAATAAAATAACCCAGATTCGAACCATTATCCCTGAGATGCGTCGTGTGAAGCAAATTCATTTTGTTGGCATTGGTGGTGCTGGAATGGGAGGTATTGCAGAAGTTCTTGCGTTTGAAGGCTATCATATTTCTGGCTCCGATATTAGTGAGAATGCTGTTGTTACACGCTTGAAAAAATTAGGGGCTGATATTTTTATTGGCCATGATGCCCTCAATATAGAGGGTGCTTCTGTTATCGTTGTTTCAACGGCGATTAATAAAAATAATCCAGAATTGCTAGCAGCACGAGAAAAAAGGATCCCTATCGTTCGCCGAGCGGAGATGCTAGCGGAATTAATGCGTTATCGCCATGGTATTGCCATTTCTGGTACCCATGGGAAAACAACGACAACGAGCTTGATTGCAAGTATTTATGGGGTAGCAAACCTAGATCCGACTTTTGTTATTGGCGGCTTGTTGAACAGTGCCGGAACTAATGCAAAATTAGGTGAAAGTCGTTATTTAATTGCTGAAGCAGATGAAAGTGATGCTTCTTTTTTGCACTTACAACCGATGATCTCGGTGGTCACTAATATTGAAGCTGAGCATATGGATACATATCAAGGTGACTTTAATATTTTGAAAGACACCTTTGTACAATTTATTCACAACCTTCCTTTTTATGGCACCGCAGTCGTTTGTCTTGACGATGAGGTGATTAAGTCACTCATTCCGCTGTTTGATCGAAAGTGTGTGACTTATGGATTTCACAAAGATGCTGACATTCGACTTTCAGATTACAAACAAATACTTAGTCGTACTGAATTTTTGATCCACAGGAAGGGAAAACATCCGTTAGCAATTAAGCTTAACTTACCTGGAAAACATAACGCCTTAAATGCAGCCGCTGCAATTGCCGTTGCGATTGAAGATGATATTGCTGATGATTTCATTGTAAAAGCATTAACTGAATTTGGTGGTATAGCTCGCCGTTTTGAGCAATATGGTGAGTTTGAAACTGGGCGAGGTAAGGTAATGCTGGTTGACGATTATGGCCATCATCCAACAGAAGTTCAAGCAACGCTTGATGCAGCCAGAGCTGGGTGGCCAGGGAAACGCATTGTAATGGCTTACCAGCCACATCGTTATACGCGCACCAGAGATCTTTATGATGATTTTGTACATGTACTCTCGCAAGTTGATCAATTGCTTTTACTTAATGTTTTTCCTGCAGGCGAAGAGCCTATTGCAGCTGCTGATAGCCGTTCATTGTGCCGTACTATTCGTAAGCTTGGTAAAAAAGATCCAATCCTTGTCCCAGATATCAATGATCTGCCTCATCTGCTTGCGAATATTATCACTGACAATGATCTTGTTATTACACAAGGTGCAGGTAATATTGGCACTGTGGTTAAAACACTGGCAGATTTCAAGCTTGATACGCGTAAAATGGAAAAAGTTGTTTTGTGTGTATGAGTGTTGATTTTGGTAAAGTAGCTGTTTTATTCGGTGGAACTAGTGCAGAGCGTGAAGTTTCATTAGCTTCAGGTAATGCGGTTTTTGCCGCTTTAAAAATGCAAGGTATCGATGCAGAGCTTATTGATCCAAAATATTATGATGTAACACAATTAAAAAAAGATGGTTTTGATTGTGCCTTTATTGCTTTGCATGGTAGAGGCGGTGAAGATGGAACTATTCAGGGGCTGTTGACCTATTTAGGCATACCCTATACAGGCAGTGACGTTTTAAGCTCTGCGATTGGCATGGATAAATCGAAAACAAAACAAATTTGGCAAAGCGCAGGTCTGCCAATACCAAAATCGCATGTTGTTCACAAGCAAACCTATAACGCTAGCGGGGCACGCCAATTATTGGTTGATTTGTCAGGTGCTGTTATGGTTAAACCTGTCCATGAAGGCTCTAGTCTTGGTATGGCGAAAGCGACTAATGTTGAAGAATTGCTGGATGCGTTAGATTGTGCATTCGAGTTTGATAATGAAGTATTGATTGAAGAATGGATCGCTGGTGAAGAATATACCGTACCTATATTAAACGATCTTGCTTTGCCAGCGATTAAAGTCAAATCGACAGATGAATTTTATGATTATAAGGCGAAGTACATATCCAAAGACACACAATATATTTGTCCTTGTGGTTTAGATGATGATGCATTATCAATACTTGAAAAATTAGTAGAAAAAGCATTTTCAACACTCGGTTGTAAAAGTTGGGGTCGTGTTGATCTTATGCGTGATGAGTACAATAATTGGTACCTTCTTGAAGTTAATACGGTACCTGGGCTGACTGATACGAGTCTTGTGCCAAAAGCTGCAATACAAGTAGGTATTTCATTCGAAAAGCTAATTTTTAAAATTTTATTGCAAGTGGTTGATCTTAATTCATCGAAATAGGCAATGCTATTAATGAAACAATTTCAAATGCTAAAAAAGTTGACAAAAATAAAATTCGGAAAATGGGTGAGTATCCTATTTTTTGTTTGTCTTATTATCGGTTTTTTGTATAGCCTCTATTTGATTAAAAATTGGATAACCGATGATAAAACATTACCAATTACTTCTTTCATTTTAACAGGCACGCAAAAATACGTTTCAGCAGACAGTGTTAAAAAAATTTTAATGAGCCAAGGAGATAAACTGAATTTTTTCACCATAAATATTGCTAAAACTCAAAAAAAAATAGACGAATTACCGTGGGTGTATTCTGCTTCGATCCGCAAACAGTGGCCTGATAAACTTGACATTCATATTGTAGAGCAAAGCATTGCTGCAGTTTGGAATAATAAAGCATTATTAAATCGTTTTGGTGAAGTGGTTGATGTTTCCCCTATAGGTTTTGAAAAAAACTTTGTTGTACTCAAAGGCGAAGATAAAAATGCATCTCAAACACTCGATATTTATAATAAGCTACTGCAATTAATGAAAGTAAGTAAATTCAAAATAGTAATGTTAAGTGATGATGAACGTGATTCAACTAATATAATCCTTAAAAATGGTATTTTATTGCGGCTGGGAAAAGAGCAAAAACTTGATCGAGTGCAACGTTTTTTAACAGTGTTCCCCTTAATTGAAAAGAAGTATGATATACAACGTATTGGTTATATTGATCTGCGTTATGATACAGGCTTTGCAATTGGTTGGAAAAATCAACAGATAAGTAAGCATTAGCATGAGTGAGTGGTATGGAAAATAGCTATACAGTTGGACTTGACATTGGTAGTAGTAAAATAGTCATTCTTATTGGAGAAGAAGCGAGTACGGGTGAAATTAATATCATTGGTGTTGGCGAAGTACCATCTCGCGGTGTAGATAAAGGAGCTGTTACAGATCTTGACGCTGTTGTTGGTGCAATTTCAGAGGCACTTGTCATTGCAGAAGAAATGGCCAATTGTAAAGTTTCATCTGTCAATTTGTCTATTTCAGGGGCACACATTAAATCGCAGAATGAATCAGGTACTTGGGCGGTGGAAGATCATGAAGTAACTTCATTTGATATTGAGAGTGTTTTACACAATGCTCGTTCTGTGAAAATTCAAGATGAATTGCGCTTATTGCATGTTATCCCACAATCTTACTCCCTCGATGCGTTAGAAAACATTAAAAATCCAATTGGTCTTTCGGGTGTAAAACTCAGAGTAGAGGTGCATTTAATTATTTGTCATAATGATTTGGCAAGAAATTTAGAAAAAGCCGCTGAACGCTGTGGATTGCAGGTAGATCAATTAACTTATTCTGGTGTTGCATCAAGTGCCGCTATTTTAAGTGAAGATGAAAAAGAACTTGGTGTTTGTCTTGTGGATATGGGTAGTGACACAATGGATATCTGTGTTTATATTTCGGGGGCGCTACTTTATAGCATGGCGTTTAATTATGCCGCCAAGATGGTAACTAATGATATTGGGATAGCGTTTAGTGCCCCGATGGCATCGGCTGAGAAAATTAAAGTTGAATTTGGATGTTTACAAAAAGCATTAATAGATTCAAATGAAAAAATTGCACTAAGCAGTGTGGGCGGACGTGGTACGCGGGATATCGACAGTGGGATATTTGTAGAGGTTATAGAAGCTCGATATAGTGAATTGCTTGGTTTGGTCAAGTCTGAACTTATAAAACTTGATTCGAGCTTTCAGCAGACAGGAGCATTGAAGCAAAATATTGCAGCTGGTGTTGTAATAACGGGCGGTGGCGCACAGATCCGAGGTTTAATAGATGTTGGCAGCGAAATATTTGATAGTATGCCAGTTAGAGTTGGTAAACCAACAAATTTACGAGGTTTAGTTGATGATGTATTTTCACCGTCTTATTCAACGTCTGTTGGTTTGCTCAAATATAAAGAAGATGAGTTTGTAGATCCTCAAAGTAAACAAAAAGACAATGGCTTTGCAATTTTCATCAAAAACGTAAAAAATTGGATAAAAAAAGAATATTAATTACCACATTAGTTAGGTTATACAGTGACAAGTGGAGGCATTATATGTCGGATGAATTACAAATTGTGGAAGAAACAGATCAAATGTTTGAAATAATAGATGAAGAGTATAAACAGCAAGCCGTTATTAAAGTTGTTGGGGTAGGTGGTGGAGGCGGTAATGCCATTAATCACATGATTTCACAAGGTTTAACAGGAGCCGAATTTATTGTGATGAATACTGATGCTCAAGCCCTAAGAAAATCGCAAGCGGCAATTCGGTTACAGCTTGGTGCAAGTATAACAAACGGTTTAGGCGCAGGTGCAAATCCTGAGATTGGTTACAAATCGGCTATGGAAGACAAAGAAGCTATCCGTGAACTACTAACTGGTGCAGATGTAATTTTCATCGCGGCGGGCATGGGTGGTGGTACTGGAACAGGTGCATCTCCTGTTGTCGCAGAAGTGGCCCAGGAACTCGGCGCATTAACGATTGGTGTTGTTTCAAAACCATCATTTTTTGAGGGCAAAAAACGTATTAATTATGCCAATCAAGGTGTTAAGCACTTAGCAGAGCACATTGATTCATTGTTAATTATACCAAATGATAAACTGCAAAAATCATTGCCTCGAGGGGTTACTTTCTTAGGGGCATTAGAAGCTGCTAATGGCGTCTTATATGATGCGGTGTCTGGTTTTTCTGCTATTATTAACAACGAAGAAAGCACCATCAACATTGATTTTGCAGATGTGCGCACTGTGATGACTGAAGCAGGTACAACTGCGGTAATGGGGATTGGTATTGCAAGTGGCGAAGAGCGGGCAGAAGCGGCGGTTGAGCAAGCAATTTCGTGTCCTTTACTCGAAGATGTTGATTTAGCAAACGCCCGCGGTGTATTAGTACATATTGTTGCAGGGATGGATTTTTCTTGGGAAGAGTATGAAACAGTTGGTGATGCAATAAAAGAGTTTGCTTCTGAAGATTCTCAAACAATTATCGGTGTAACAATTGATCAAACGGATGACAGCGGAAATTTACACGTTACAGTTATTGTCACAGGGCTTGGTACACGCCAAGCATCCGAGTATATTGAGACATTGAACGCTAGCGAAGCAGTCCAACCAGCTTCGGGTGCTATAGAAGAACTAGAAGATACGCCTGAGAATATTAACATTCCAGCTTTTTTTAGAAATAGCAAAAGCGCAGAAAGTGAAGATAGTCATGATAAGATTAAAACATCAGCTGGAGATTATTTAGATATTCCTATTTTTTTAAGGAAAAAGTAATGCACGGCTATTTTTAATGTTAAATTTGTTATTTTCCTCACTATGTGCTATAATTTATAAAATTTTATCTAAGCAGAGGTGTTTTTATGATAAAACAACGTACATTGCAGAAAAGTGTAAAATCGATAGGTATAGGATTACACTCTGGAAAAAAAGTCACAATAGAGTTGCATCCTGCTCCTGTGAACAGTGGTATTGTTTATCGACGCACAGATTTAACACCTATTGTAAGCTTTAAATCTCATGCGCATGCCGTGCAAGAGACAATGTTATGTACATGTCTTATTAATGAAGCGGGTGAAAAAATTTCTACCATTGAACACCTTTCCGCTGCATTTTCTGGCCTTGGTATTGATAACGTTATTATTGATGTTGATGCACCTGAAATTCCAATTATGGACGGCAGTGCAAGTCCGTTTATTTTCCTTTTACAATCTGCGGGGATCATCGAGCAAAATGCCCCGAAAAAATTTATACGTGTGAAAAAAACAGTAAGAGTTGAAGATAAAGAAGAAGGAAGGTGGGCTGAATTAAAACCATCAGATAAAGGGTTTTACTTAGATTTTAAAATTGATTTTGATCACCCTGTTTTTGAAGGTCAAAATCAGCATATTGAAATGCTATTTTCTGGTGATTTGTTTGTTAAGGAAATAAGTAGAGCTAGGACATTCGGTTTTATGAAAAGCATTGAACATTTGCAATCGAACAATTTAGCATTAGGTGCAAGCCTTGAGAATGCGATTGGTCTTGATGAATACCGAGTGTTAAATCCAGAGGGCTTACGCTATGAAGATGAGTTTGTAAAGCATAAAGTACTTGATGCAATTGGTGATCTATACTTATCTGGTCATACTATTCTTGGACAGTTATCAGCATATAAGACTGGGCATTCTTTGAATAATAAATTATTATGTGCATTATTAGCAGATCAAGAAGCTTGGGAAATGGTAACATTTGAAGAGCCTGTCAGTGAGTCTCCAGTGGAATATATATCGCCAATACTTCTTACATAAAAAGTAATTAAAAAATTATTTTATACCCGTTACCATTCAAAATTCTCAATTGAGTCGTTAGCTCTGCACTCAAATCAAGGTGCAATACTTCTGAGGTTAAATTAAAAACTGCTTTTATGTTTATTCCATTTTATGATTGTTAAGCACGAAGCTAGCCTTATTTTATAAAAAATCTAGCTAGTGTCTCAACGTATAACCACATGAAACCAGAAGATTATTTATCCAGGCGGCGGCTTTGGCATCATCGAAAGGCGAGTCTCTCTCAATGATTAATGCAGTTAATGATGGAGATAGGCTAATTTTATGCCTCGCGTCGTGAACAATGCGCCAATTTGACGTTGCATTTTGAAGTAAGCTGAGCCAAAATTGTTAGCCATTAGTTTGTTAACCTGTTAACCTGTTAAATGTTTTCTATGCCTGCGTGTATTGTGCTAAGGATCTTAGTGCTTTTTTTAATTTTGGATCTGCATTTTCAGCAAGCAATAAAAAGGCCTCTGCAATGTCTTTGGGCATTAAATCTGCTTTTTTAATGGAATTTTTCTTTTGCTTTTTAATTTTTTGTGTATTAGCTGCTAAGCGCGGGTTCACAATGACTTTCATTTGTATGAGACTTGGCTCTTTTAATCTGATGAGACTTAATATTTCATTTTGTATAAATTGTAATCGCATTTTCCACATGGCATCTGGCACCTCAAGCATTAACAGCCCATTCTTCACATTTCCAATGCGACAATTACTGATGTTATGTTGTTTTAAGAAACTTTGTAGTAAACTATTGAGTTGAGAGATTTGTATGCCTTTTTGTTGTAGAGGATTATTCTTCATTAATAGTGATACAGGTTGAGGCTTACGATTTTTTAACATTTTATTCCCGTTATAAATTTTAACTTGGGCGCGGTTTAGGAGTATATACACATGAGACTTCAAAATGCAACGTCAGGCACGAACAGTTGATATCGGATCTGGCGATGTTTTGTTAGCACAGGACAAAAACTTGCTAGATGGGAGAATAGATCTGGTCTACAGACAGGCCATATGCCGATTACGAAGTACTTAAAAATGGTAGACCGGTTAACCATGCTTATTATTTGTTTCGCAAAGCGTGTTAAATAAAACGCTGCGTCAGCAAAAATCAACAATTAACAATTAACAATTAACAATTAACAATTAACAATCAACAATTAACAATTAACAATCAACAATTAACAATTAACAATTAACAATTAACAATTAACAATTAACAATTAACAATTAACAATTAACAATCAACAATTAACAATTAACAATTAACAATTAACAATTAACAATTAACAATTAACAATTAACAATTAAATATTCTGAGAGAATAATGATCACACAAATAATGACCAAATTTTTTGGCAGCCGTAATGACCGTTACTTAAAAAAGTTGAACAAAGTCGTTACTGAAATAAATAACTTAGAGCCAGAAATGGATGCGCTGAATGATGAACAATTAAAAGCTAAAACGATAGAATTTAAGCAGCGTGTTGCAGATGGTACTGCTGTTGACGCATTGCTTGTGGAAGCATTTGCGGTGGTTAGAGCCGCTTCTATTCGCGTCTTTGGCATGCGTCATTTTGATGTTCAAATGATTGGCGGTATTATCTTAAATGAAAATAAAATTGCGGAAATGCGCACAGGTGAAGGTAAAACACTGACGGCAACATTGCCTGCATACCTTAATGCCTTGTCTGGCAAAGGCGTTCATATTATAACTGTCAATGATTATTTGGCTCAACGAGACGCAAAATGGAATGCGGAACTTTTCGAGTTTTTAGGACTTTCAGTTGGTATTAATATATCTGGTATGGAGTCAGATGAAAAACGTGAAGCTTACCAAGCGGATATTACTTACGGAACAAATAATGAATTTGGTTTTGATTATTTACGAGACAATATGGCGTTTGAAGCTAGCCAACGCGTCATGCGTGAATTGAACTTTGCAATCGTAGATGAAGTTGACTCTATCTTAATTGATGAAGCGCGAACACCCCTTATTATTTCAGGCCCTACAGATGGAGAATCAACGCTCTACACCAAGCTAAATACTGTTATCCCATTGCTTACAAAGCAAGATAAAGAAGACACAGAAGAATATACAGGTGATGGTGATTACACTATTGATGAAAAAAATAAGCACGTTCTATTAACTGAGCGTGGGCAAGAGAAAGTAGAAAATATTTTACATGAACGCGGATTACTTGATGAAGACCAGTCATTATATTCAGCATTAAGTATTAGCTTATTGCATCATGTAAATGCAGCATTACGTGCACATACATTATTTGAAAAAGACGTTGAATACATAGTGTCAGAGACAGATGAAATTGTTATTGTTGACGAGCACACAGGTAGAACGATGCCTGGACGCCGCTGGTCAGAAGGTTTGCATCAAGCGGTTGAGGCGAAAGAAGGTGTAGAAATTCAAAATGAAAATCAAACGCTCGCATCCATAACTTTCCAGAATTTCTTCCGCTTATATGAAAAACTTGCTGGAATGACTGGTACAGCTGACACAGAAGCATTCGAGTTTCAGTCTATTTATCACTTAGAAACTATTGTTATTCCAACAAATAAACCGATGATCCGAATTGATGCTGGTGATTTAGTTTACTTGAGTTCAGCTGAAAAATACCAAGCAATTGTAAAAGATTTAAAAGAACGAATTAAGCGCCGCCAACCTGTTTTAGTGGGTACTGTTTCGATTGAAACTTCTGAATTACTTTCAAAGTTAATGACCAGCGAAAAAATAAAGCATAGTGTATTGAACGCGAAATTCCACGAAAAAGAAGCTGACATCATTGCGCAAGCTGGCGCGTTGGGATCTGTTACTATTGCAACAAATATGGCTGGTCGTGGAACAGATATTGTTTTAGGTGGTAACTTGGAAGCAAGGCTTGCTAAATTAGGAGCTCTTTCAGAAAAAGAAATTGATGCTGAAACGCTCAAGTGGAAAGATGAGCAAGCAAAGGTACTTGAAGCTGGCGGACTTTATATTATCGGTACAGAGCGGCATGAATCTCGCCGAATTGATAATCAATTGCGCGGCCGTTCAGGGCGTCAAGGTGATGCGGGTGAAAGTCGTTTTTACCTTTCGATGGAAGATTCGTTAATGCGGATCTTTGCATCTGAGAAAGTGTCTAATATGATGAAAAAATTAGGTATGGATGAAGGAGAATCAATTGAGCACCCTTGGGTTACACGAGCGATTGAAAACGCACAAAGAAAAGTAGAAGGGCGCAACTTTGATATGCGTAAATCATTGCTTGATTATGATGATGTTGCTAATGAACAACGAAAAATAATTTATCAACAGCGTAATGGAGTGATGGATAGTGATGAAATATCGTCGACGATTAGCCAAATTTGGGACGATGTATTTACTTCAATTATGCGTCAATATGTCCCTGTGCATTCCTTAACTGAGCAATGGGATCTTGACGGATTAGAAGTCATCTTAAAGAGTGAATTTGGTCTAGATTTACCCGTAAAAAAATGGTTAATTGATAATGCAAATATTCAAGAAGAAGAAATACTCGAAAATATTTTAGTGCAAGCTAAAGCAAGTTACAGCGATAAAAAAGAGCAAGCTGGCGAACTTGTCATTGCAGGTTTTGAAAAGTCAGTAATGCTTCAGACAATCGATTCATTATGGAAAGAGCACCTTAGTACAATGGATCATTTACGCCAAGGGATCCACTTGCGTGGTTACGCTCAAAAAGATCCAAAGCAAGAATATAAACGCGAGTCATTTGAGATGTTCCTTGAAATGCTCGACAATTTAAAAAATGAAGTGGTGCAAGTATTATCTCGAGTACAAGTACAAAATGAGGAAGAGATGGATGCTATTGCTGATCGACGACGAGAAGAAGAAGCACTTGCAAAAATTGAATTACAACATGCTGAAGTGAGCAATGGTCAAGTGGTAAAAGAAGAAAAGGAAGCCAAGATCGAGACTTATGTGCGCTCTGGGCGAAAAGTGGGGAGAAACAATCCTTGTCCATGTGGCTCTGGCAAAAAATATAAGCATTGTCATGGTAAAATAGCTCATGTTTAATTTTCAAGGTGTTTTTATGTGTATAAAGGATATTTGTGATAATAAAAATAAGTATTGCCATCGTCATAAATGAACAACAAAAAATACTAATTTCTCGGCGCAATAGTGGCTTACACCAAGGCGATAAATGGGAGTTTCCTGGTGGGAAGGTCGAGAACGACGAAACTCCTGAAAAAGCCATGTTGCGTGAGCTTAAAGAAGAAGTCGGATTAGTTGCAACACAATATCATTTTTTTAAATGCTTAGATCATAACTATCCCGACAAGTCGCTTTCACTTTATTTTTTTTGGGTGACTCAATTCACCGGCATTGCGCACAGTAGAATTAATCAACCATTAAAGTGGGTCAAGATTGATGATCTTGCCAATTTTTATTTTCCTGCTGCTAATAAAGAAATAATGACTGCGATATCAAAAATATTAATATAATTTGCGCTATATTATATACAAGTATTACGCGCACAAAATATTATTCCAATCAGTACGGCACTTAGTAATTTTTTTCGTTGAGATAGCTAATACTTGATGTTGTACTTGATCTCAATAGCTTGTGATTATTTAACAAAAAGCATTGAAAGATCAAGTGCTTGAACATGTTTAGTTAGAGCTCCAACTGAAATATAATCGACGCCTGTTTGTGCATATATGGGTAATGTCTCATTAGTAACATTACCCGACACTTCAAGATCCGCAGGGTGGTTTAATTTGTGATTAATTTCTACGGCATTGATCATCATTGGTGCGGTAAAGTTATCAAGCATGATCCGTTTAGCACCAGCACTAATGGCTAATTTAAGCTCTACAATGCTTTCAACTTCAACTTCTATTATGCAATCTGGATGCAATTGTAGCGCTTTACTGACTGCTTGTTTAATGCCGCCACAGGCAAAAATATGATTTTCTTTAATTAAATAGGCATCAAATAAACCCATGCGATGATTAAAGCCACCACCACAAAGCACTGCATATTTAGATGCAATGCGTAATCCTGGTAGTGTTTTACGTGTGTCTAAGAGCTTGCAGTTAGTATTTTTTATTAGTTCGCTGTATTGTTTTGTTACGCTCGCAATCCCTGATAATGTTTGTAAAAAGTTAAGAGCCGTGCGTTCACCAGTTAACAAAGAGCGTGCAGATCCCTCAACTGAAAAGAGTTTTTGGTTTATGCTGACTTTGTCGCCATCTTTTACAAACCAAGTGAGCACAATATTATCATCGATTTGCTTAAATACTTCTTGAGCCCATGCTTTTCCACAAAAAACACCGTTTTCGCGAGTGATTATATTGGCAAGCGCATTTTTATCAACAGGGATCAAGTTAGCTGTAATGTCTCCCTTTAGTGGTGATAAACCATTAAGATCTTCATCTAAAGCAATTTTAACACTCGTTTCTATTTCAGTTGAAAACATAATTTTTCCTAGTTATTAACAAAATGGTTATATTTAGTAATTTTGATGGTGTAATATACCCATGATCTTTAAAAATGCAAAGTGAGTAAAGTAAATAACCTGAATTTTGGATAAGACCACTTCCCAAACCTGCTATTTTTGTATTAGTTATAGTGAGTATCAATCACAGTGCCATTAACCACAAATTGTGCAAGATTGCATATAATGTCAACACAATAAAATACTGACTCTATAATGGGCAATTATGCTAACAATACAAGATATTAATACAATGAAGCAGCGAAAGCTTGCCGTACTAAGTGCGTTGAAATTTTTTACGGATGTAAAAGATGTAAAATCATCTAATATTCCAGGTTTTGAATCTGATGAGGCGTCTGATATTATAACGGCTTATAGGGCGGATTATGGAATATCTATAATGAGCTACTTTGTGAATGCGGTAAGGACTGGCGTTGGGAATTGTACTGAACTCTCGGCAATCGTTTATGCGTCTTTATCTGGTAATCCGCGACTTATTAATAATTCAACGGTCACGGTATGCGGGCTACCTACTGATCATGCGATTATTATTGTTACAGAAAAATATGGAGCTATGCCTCTCCTTAGTTGGCATAAGCTTGATGAATTAAGTCGAACTACAATGGTCGTTGATCCTTGGACTCGCGATTGGTATTTTCCTAATCTAGATCCAACAACCGTATGTAGATATGGGCTTTATACTATGTCACTACTAACTCCATGGCAAATTCATATCAGAAACGTTTGTAAAACATCAGTCATGCGCAATTACACTAATATAGCGATACTACCACGACCAAAAAATCCTAAGATATGGCCAAAGGGGGAGTATAGTTTTCGTTATAAATAATGATTAGCTAGTGAATAATTTTTCACCTTTAGTCGCAGAGGTAATAGTGCAGCTTTAATTTAAAAAGTAACCTAAAAATATATTAAGTTTTATCGCTAAATGGTTGTTATTTATTCTTAATTTAAATCTAGTTAATTATTGCCAGCATACAGTAAAGTTTAAGTTAATATTTAGGCTGCTAATATAATTAAGCTACTGCCATCCTTAATCGTTTATATTGTACGTTACAAAATAGTTATCTTTGCAGACTTTCTTTGATCAATCTTTGCCAATACAAAGCTTAGGCTAGATGTAAATTTTTATGGTTATTGCGCAGTGGTTTGGTATTTAGCTCCTTTATTAATGGTGACTTGAAGGTGAAAATAAGATTGGTAAATTTTGTATTTTTCCGTTTCATAGCGTTATAATCAGCTGGTTAGAGCAGATTTATTTTACATATCTTAGACTGTTGTTTATAATGTCAACAAAATAAAATATTGATTCTTTAAGGGGCTCTTATGCTAACGGCATCAGATGTTAATAACATGAAGCAGCGCAAGCTTGCCGTGCTAAGTGCGTTGAAATTTTTTACGGATGTAAAAGATGTAAAATCATCTAATATTCTAGGTTTTGAATCTGATGAGGCGTCTGATATTATAAACGCTTATAGGGAGGATTGTGCAAGATCTGTAATTAGCTTCTTTGCGAATGCTGCAAGTACTGGAGTTGGGAATTGTGTTGAACTAGTGGCAATAGTTTACGCATCTTTATCTGGTAATCCGCGACTTCTTCATAATTCAATGGTCGGGGTATGCGAGCTAAGTGGTGATCATGCGATTATTATTGTAACAGAGAAATATGGAGCTATGCCTTTCTTTAGTTGGCATAAGCTTGATGAATTAAGTCGAACTACAATGGTCGTTGATCCTTGGACTCGCGATTGGTATTTTCCTAATCTAGATCCAACAACCGTATGTGCACATGGGCTTTATACTATGTCACTACTAACTCCATGGCAAATTCATATCAGAAACGTTTGTAAAACATCGCTCATGCGCATTTGCACTAATATAGCGATACTACCACCACCAGAAAAGCCGAAGATATGGCCAAAGGGGGAGTATAGTTTTCGTTATAAATAATGATTAGCTAGTGAATAATTTTTCACCTTTAGTCGCAGAGGTAATAGTGCAGCTTTAATTTAAAAAGTAACCTAAAAATCTATTAAGTTTTATCGCTAAATGGTTGTTATTTATGTTTAATATAAATCTAATTAATTATTGCCCGCATACAGTAAAGTTTAAGTTAATATTTAGGCTGCTAATATAATTAAGCTAATGCCATCCTTAATCGTTTATATTTACGCTACAAAATAGTTATCTTTGCAGACTTTCTTTGATCAATCTTTGCCAATACAAAGCTTAGGCTAGATGTAAATTTTTATGGTTATTGCGCAGTGGTTTGGTATTTGGCTCCTTTATTAATGGTGACTTGAAGGTGAAAATAAGATTGGTAAATTTTGTATTTTTCCGTTTCATAGCGTTATAATCAGCTGGTTAGAGCAGATTTATTTTACATATCTTAGACTGTTGTTTATAATGTCAACAAAATAAAATATTGATTCTTTAAGGGGCTCTTATGCTAACGGCATCAGATGTTAATAACATGAAGCAGCGCAAGATTGCCGCGTTAAATGCGTTAAAATTTTTTACGGATATAAAAGATATTAAATCATCTAATACTCAAGGCTTTAACTATCCAATAGAGAATGATATTATAGGAGCTTATAGAAAGCAGCGTCCACGCTCTATAATGGGATCATTTGCGGATGCAGCAAAGACTGGCGCGGGAAATTGTGCTGAACTCTCGGCAATCGTTTATGCGTCTTTATTTGGTAATCCGAGAATTATTGATAATTCAATGGTAGCGATATGTCATCTAGAGGTTGATCATACAATTGTTCTTGTTACAGACAAATATGCGCCTCTGTCTATTATTGGTTGGAATAATTTTAATAAGTTTAGTCAGACTACAATGGTAGTTGATCCTTGGACTCGCGATTGCTATTTCCCTAATTTAGATCCAATACTAGCATATGCCTATTCGCTTGATACGATCCCACTACTAACTCCATGGCAAATTCAGATCAGAAAGTGGTGTAAAACATCGAAGTTTCGCTTTTACCATAAAACGCCTATATTACCACCAAAAGAGAGTGGCATCTATGGGCAAGGGTGTAATATGGTTGTGTTATAACTGCTGATAGGCAATGAATAATTTTTTACCTTTAATCGCAAAAGTAATAGTACAGCTTTAATCTAAAAAGTAACCTAAAAATCTATTAATTTGTATCGCTAAATGGTTGCTATTTATGTTTAATCTAAATCTAATTAATTATTGCCAGCATATATACCCATGCAACTAAAAATGCAACGTCAGCCGCGATTTCTAGAATCAGAGTAAGGCGCAGCATGAGGTAATGAGGACGTCTGCATAGAATGTTGCAACGCTGGTTCCCTTCATATAAAAACCGAGTTAGCGCCCCAATGGGCGCGGATACTTGCTTAAGTTTGCATTGTTATAAAATCTCCCACGAGAATAACTATACTTCAATTTTAGGCATCAAATATCGGCACAATTTGCCTTGCTGATTTTGCATTTTTACGTCCCATGGGAATAGTAAATCCTAAGCCAATATTTATGCTGCTAATCTAAAGAATATAACTCCCGCTTCAATCGTTTATATTTACGCTACAAAATAGTTATCTTTGCAGACTTTCTTTAATCAATCTTTGCCAATACAAAGCTTAGGCTAGATGTAAATTTTTATGGTTATTGCGCAGTGGTTTGGTATTTTGCTCCTTTATTAATGGTGACTTGAAGGTGAAAATTAGATTGGTAAATTTTGTATTTTTTCGTCACATCTGGGTGCATGGGTATAAATATGTGTAAGTGCTAGGAGCATGACGATCTTACGTTTGTTATTATGACAGACAAATGTTCGGCATGCTTTCTCGATGGGTGGTTTATGCTTGAAGCGTTAAGCCTAACGACTGTGGTTGTAGAAACATGGGTTAAAGATTACTATTTTCCTCATGTGGATCGACGAATGGAATATCAGAATGGAATTTATTCATCACATTTTTGCTAGAACTTTACGGGTAAGGTTAGACGCTGGTGTCAAAACTCGCATCTTGACGTTTGTGAAGTAGCTCTGCTAGCAGGAGACTACACTGACAAGGTAGGGCATCCCAGTGTTCGACATCTAAAAAGTGATTGACAATTTGCCAATATAAATTTACAATTTGCCCATTTTTTTAGTTTGCCCTGATTGAAAACTTATCCAGTGAGTTTTTATAACCACATGCGATGTTGCATGTTTACGTCAGATTAGTATAGAGGTAATATCGCGTTATAAATTGATGGTGCGTATATTTTATTGCACAGCTTTTATAACTCAAGTTTCGGAGTTCATATTTACCAATAAAAATACCATAACATGCTGATATAAAAGAAGAAAACACCTACTTGTGTTATAATTATTGTTAACTAGACAATAAAAAAAACACAAGAGGCATAAAATGAAGTCTGACATAAATGATTTTGGTTTACCATCGCTTACTGCGGATTTACTTAATCAACAAAATCTAAATATAGATAATACGTTTAGTACAACATGGAAAAACATTGGCTTTAAAGATCTATTAAAACGCGCAAAATTTAACAAACGATCTGGCACTTCAGCTGACAGTGTTGTGTACCTCTTGATGTTGTGGGTTTGGCTAAAAGTAAACTCTGTTTCGATGTTCTCAAGGGATGCGTTATTGAGTTTCTCATCCTCAAAAAAAGATGCCCTCTACGATTTTATTAACCATGAAAACTTGGATTGGCGAAAGCTACAATTATTGACAGCAAAAAAAATACTTAAGCCCCATGAAGGAAATAAATTGAATGCTTTTGTTATCGATGATTCCGTTAAAATCAGACGTGGTAAAAAGATGCCAGGTGTTTCAAAGCACTTCGATCACTTAACCGCTCGATGTGTCAATGGGCAACAAATAGTGACGCTAGGCCTTGCTAATGACGAGTTATTTACGCCGATTGATAATGAAATATTTATCAGTAAAACTGACAGACAGGTTGCTGATTATCAGTTTAAAGATGGTCGTAGTATTGCAGCAAAACGTTACGAAAAGTCAAGAGAGCAAACTAAACCTGATATGGTTTGCGACATGATATCAAGAGCAATACGCAATGGTATTAACGCCGAATATTTTTTAGCAGATGCTTGGTTTGCAACGAAACGAATATTAAAAATGACGGTGGAACAATCACTTGTAGCAATTGTTCGAATGAAGCGAAATAAAATGAAGTATCGCTTTATGGAAAATGGAGAGAGTAAGTTACTGAGCGCTGAAGAGTTATATAAGCAACATATCAAAGGTCAATGGCATAACCTAAAAAATATTCCTTACCAAAGCAAATCAATTATTGTTGAGTTGAATTTAACGACTGAGACTAAAAAAGATCCACAATGGATTAAAGTTAAGCTTCTGTACGTTCGGTCTATGAATGAAGCCAAACAACAAGCGAGCAAAAATGATTGGGCTCTCTTTTTATCAACGGATAGCCTACTTGAAGATGAAAAAATACTTGAAATATATGCACTACGTTGGGGAATTGAAGTTTACTTTAAAGAGGCGAAACAAAAGCTTGGTTTTTTAAAAGAACAAAGCCGCCACTATGGTGCGTACATCGCTTCTATTCATCTAACTGGATTGCGTTTTTGTTTACTATTATTTGCAAAAGAAGAGCAAGTGGGAGCCAAGTTAAGTGAGGTTAGAAATGACTTTGAAGAAAGCCTTACGACGTTGAATTTTGGGTGTAAATTATGGGGTTTATTTAAAGCATTAATTGCAGGCGCTCTCAATGAAATAGGTAATTTAACCGAAAGTAAAAAATCAGAGATCTTAAAAAAGATCGATCAAACTGTTATTGGCTTTTTTACGAAAGCGCTACAAATGGATCAATTCACAATACGGCAAGAGGCACTGATATGATGGAAAATAAAACAGAAAAAGCTATAATTTCAACGAATATGAACTCCGAAACTTGAGTTATAATATAATTTAAAGTGCAATACAGTAAGTCAATGAAACACTGATTTTATAAGAGAGCCTTATGCTGACGCAAGAAGAACTTAGTAGAATGAAACAGCGAAAAATTGTAGCAAGAAGTTCGTTGCAATTTTTTAAGGATGTAAAGCGAGTTTTATCGCCTAATAAGCAGCCTCGTAGGCAAGAGATGCGTTATGGGGCTGGCATATTGAAACAGCGTGCGCAGGTTGTAACAGATTATAGAAACGAGTATCCAATATCTGTAATGAACGCATTTGATAATGCAGCAAGCACCGGCCTTGGAAATAGTCTCGAAAAATCGTCAATTGTTTACTCGTCTTTATCTTGTAATCCGAGAATTTTACATGATTCACTTATACATATGTGTGAGTGCCATGGATATGACGATCATATGTTTGTTATTATAACAGACAAATGTTCGAGAAACGTTCTTCAGGGGTTTTTTAAGCTTGCAGCGTTAAGCGTAACGACAATGGTTGTAGATGCATGGAGTGGCGATTACTATTTTCCTAATGTGAATCGATGGATGGAATCTGAGAATGGAATTCACTCACCAGATACAGCTACGACTTTTATGGCTGATGTTAGATATTGGTGTAAAACTTCGACTCTTGCAGTTTATAAAATGCCTCTGGTAGACGACTCTTATAGGGACGCGATTAATTATCCCTGTCTTGGCTAATTTCTGCTAGCGGAAGACTACACTTACAAGGGAGGGCATCCCAGTGTTCGACATATAAAAAGTGATTGACAATTTGCTAACATAAATTTACAATTTGCCCACTTTTTTAGTTTGCACCGATTGAAAACTGATCTAGTGAGTTTTTATAACCACATGGGATGTTGTATTTTTACGTCATATTGGTATAGAGGTAATATCGCGTTATAAATTGATGGTGAATATATTTTATTGCACACCTTTTATAATATAATTTAAAGTGCAACACAGTGTAAGGCAATGAAACACTGATTTTATAAGGGGGAGTCTTATGCTAACGATAGAAGAACGTAGTAGAATGGAGCAGCGAAAAATGGCAGCAGTAAGTTCGTTGGCATTTTTTAAGCTTCAAAAGAATGTTTTCTCGCCTCATAGGGAAGAGATGTATTGGGGGGGGGGCATATCGAAACAGAGTGCGCAGGTTGTAACAGATTATAGAAACGAGTCTCCAACAGCTGTAATGAACTCATTTGATAATGCAGCAAGCACTGGTCTTGGAAATAGTTTAGAAAAATCGTCAATTGTTTACTCGTCTTTATCTTGTAATCCGAGAATTTTGCATAATTCACTTATACATATGTGTAAGTGCCATGGACATGACGATCATGTGTTTGTTATTATAACAGACAAATGTGCGAGAGGTACTCTCCAGGGGGCTTTTAAGCTTGAAATGTTAAGCGTAACGACAATGGTTGTAGATGGATGGACTGAAGATTACTATTATCCTAATATAACTCGACGGATGCAAGTTATGACTGGAATTTCTTCACTACCGTATTACTTGGTATTTACTGATGAAGTTAGACAGTGGTGTAAAACTTCGTTTCTTGATGTTTGTAACGTAGCTATGCTAGAGGGAGACGATACTTACAAGGGAGGGCATTGCAGTGTTCGACATCTCAAAAATGACTGACAATTTGCCTACAACAATTTAGAATTTGCCCACTTTTTTAGTTTGCCCTGATTGAAAACTTATCCAGTGAGTTTTTATACCCGTGACGCAGAAATGAAAACTAAGATCTGCAAATTGGCCACGGATTTGCGGTCTTAAATTGCCCGCAGGAGATTAACTGCGTTAATCACCTGCGTTGCATTAAAATAAAGCCTTTAATGCTTAATTAGTTATTATCGTGGGATATTTTATAATAATGCAAATTGGTGCAGGAGCATTGCCAGTTGGTGCGAAATCGGTTTTATATGAAAGTGACCAGCCTTGCGCTCAACATTCGATGCGCAGGTCAGCATTATCTCATGTAGCCCTTATCTCTGTTCACCAAGTCCGTGCCACCGTTGCATTTTGAGGTAACATGGGTCTATAATGGTCTTATTTACTGGTGTAGCAAGGACTGGATTGGTAAATTGTGGTGAACGAGCGGCAATTGGTTACGCGTCTTTATCTGGTAATCCAAGAATTATTAATGATTAAGTTGTAGGTATATGTGAGCTAAAAGGTGATCATGCGATTATTATTGTAATAGGCAAATGTACGTCTACGTCTATGTCTATTATTGGTTGGCATAAGCTTAATGAGTTTAGTCTAAATACAATGATCGTTGATCCTTGGACTCTCGATTGCTATTTTCCTTGTAGGTTCAATAATAGCATCTGCTTATGAGCTTGATACGCTGTCACTAGTAACTCCATGACAATATCAGACCAGAAAGTGGTGTAAAACATAGCCCATTCGCTTTTACCATAGCATGCCTAGATCCCCACTACCAAAACAGCCGCATATATTGCCAATGGGGGGAGTATGGTTTGTTTTATAAAAGATGATAGGTAATGAATAGTTTTTCACCTTTTAATCACATGGGTTATTAATGATCCTGGCAAATGCTCATTAACCAGAACTAGGTTAAAGAGTAAAATTTAAGTTAGAGTGAGTAAATGACATTAATCATTGGTTTAACAGGTGGTATTGGTAGTGGGAAATCAGCAGTTTCAGCTTTATTTGCGCAACGAGGTGTTGATATTATTGATGCAGATGAAGTTGCTCAATGGCTGGTTGAAAAAGGCAAGCCTGCGCTGTTGAAAATAGCTTCTCATTTTGGCTCTGAGGTTATGATTGATGGTTGTTTAAATCGCTCGCGATTACGGGAAATAATATTTTCAGATAATAAACAAAAAATATGGCTTAATAAATT
Organism: uncultured Psychromonas sp.; assembly: GCA_963682165.1. Lineage (GTDB taxonomy): Bacteria > Pseudomonadota > Gammaproteobacteria > Enterobacterales > Psychromonadaceae > Psychromonas. The sequence continues at coordinate 2,374,598 of OY821666.1, forward strand.
GTTACATCCACTTATTCGCACAGAAATATTAACGCAGTTACAAAATTCACAGAGTGACTATGTTTTATTAGAAGCGCCTTTACTTATTGAAAATAAACTTACTACTTTTTGTGATCATGTACTTGTTGTTGATGCAAAAGAACCCCTACAGGTGAGCCGTTCAAGTTGTCGAGACGGTGTGGATGTTGAAAATATTAAAGCCATTATGGATAGCCAAATAACGCGACAAGCACGGCTGGCACAGGCTGATTTTGTTATTGACAATAGTGACGTGTCTTTTGATCAATTAGAGCTTTTAGTGATGGAATTAGATAACAAGTTTAGAAAAATATGCCTGCTAAAATAATATCAATAATATCAATAATATCAATAATATCAATAATATCAATAATATCAATAATATCAATAATATCAATAATATCAATAATATCAAGTTTGCCCATTATTAAAATTCTGCTTAAGCAACACTTCCCAAAGCTGTTATTTTTGCATCTATCTGCGTGAATTTACTTAAAATAGCTAGTGATTGTTTCGACTGTCTGGTTAATTTCCTTGAGAATTCCAAAAATTTAAACCCTCGATATTAATGTCAGCAATATTAATTGCATATCAATATAAGAAAATATGTGCATATTTCGTTAACATATGGACTTTCTATTTATAAGTATGGTAGGTATACTCTACCCATGATTATTTCTTCAATCGTGGATGACAATGATTGCATTTGATTACCCTTTGAATGAAAAAGCGCGTAGTTACTTGCGCTTTGAATTTCTTTTTTTAGAAATTAAAAAATCCATGAACTTATTGGGCTCTGCTGATGCGACGCAGTATTTTAAATCCTTATTTGATTTAATTACACTTGTCGAGCGCACTGATATTAGGCAAGATTTAGTAAAAGATCTTCGAGTACAGTTAGAACAATTAGCATTGTGGCTTAAGTCTGATCAAGTTGATAAAGCGGCTATATTATCCTTGCGTGATGAACTTGAAAGTTTAATTGAGGCGGTGATAGTAATGCCAAAGCTATCTCGTTATTTCGAAGAAAATCGCTTTATCAGTTCGTTAAAACAACGTTTTTCTATCCCAAGTGGCATGTGCAATTTTGATTTACCTCAATACCATTGTTGGTTAGAAAACGACCTTGACAAATGCCATCAAGATACGCAACTTTGGAATAGTCAATTTACCTGTTTAGATGAATCGTTAACACTTATTTTAAAATTAAAACGATCTAAATCTAAACAATTAAGGAAAATAGCTACTGATGGCTTTTATCAAGGTGAGGTTTTAAATGGTTATTTTGTGACATTGAAAATTGCTAAAAAACTAGCTGTCTATCCTATGATTAGCGGTCATAAAAATCGTTATTCAGTACGCTTTATGTGTATCGATCCGAGCAACAGTTTACCTGAAAAGATAGAATTTATTGAAATTTGTTATTAGAGAATGAGCATGAACGTTGCCTGTCCAACCTGTAAAAAGCAATTAGAATGGATACCTGAAAACATCTATCGGCCGTTTTGTTCAAAAAAATGTCAGCTGATTGATCTTGGTGAATGGTTTGACGAAACAAGACGTCTGGAGGGTGAGGTGGTAACCTCTGAAAATCAGCCTAAAAAAAACTTTTCTTTTGATGAGTAATCGCAAATAAATTATAGCTAACTAGCTCGCAATGCTTATGTACTAACGCAAAGCTTATTTATACCCATGTGACGATCAAAATGCAACGCCGGCATGGACTCGATAATCAGAGTAAGGCGCAACATGAGGTAATGGTTATTATCGATCTAATGGCAAGCTTTGGCTGGGCCCGATCATATAAAAACCGAGTTCGCGTCCCGAAGGGCGCTACTCCTTGTTTAAGTTTGCATTTTTATAAAATCTCCCACGATCATAACTATACTTCAATTTTAGGCATCAAATATCGGCACAATTTGCCTTGCTGATATTGCATTTCGGGGTAGCATGAGTATATACCCACGCGGCGATCAAAATGCAAGGCCGGCATGGACTCGATAATCAGAGCAAGGCGCAACATGAGGTAATGGTTATTATCGCATCAAATGGCAAGCTTTGGCTGCGCCCGATCATATAAAAACCGAGTCAGGCTCGAAGGGAGCTACTCCTTGTTTAAGTTTGCATCGTTATAAAATATTGACTGATAATAACTTACCTCCAATTTAAGACCGTAAATCCGCGGCCAATTTGCCTTGCTGATATTGCATTTCTGGGTAGTATGGGTATAGTTGGTTATTAAATTATAATGTAGAAAACTCATTGAGTATTAACGTCTTCATTTTAATTGATCTTGATCTTGGCGCAATTTACCTTGATGGTGTAGCACTGTGATGTTCATTAGGAGAGATTAATTTGTTGACTAGCCGCCTGAAATTTTTACTTTATAACCCTTTTTTTCTAACAGAGATTTGATAAGATCACGCTGATCGCCTTGTATTTCAATCGTAAAATCTTTGACAGCTCCCCCTGTACCAGTACGTTTTTTGATATCTTTGGCGAGTAATTGCAATGCTTTTTTATCAAGTTCAAGGCCTTTAATTAATACGACCCCTTTGCCTTTTCTTCCTTTTGTTTCTCGGTGCAAGCGAATGATCCCATCGCCTGTAGGCGCTTTTTTTGCGGGCTTCATCTTATCTATTTTCTGACCATCAGTTGAATAAACCAAATTAAATTCGCTAAAGTCCATTGTTTTTCCTTTCTTTTGAATTATTTTAACAGAATTATGGAGATTAAATAATGTTTAGCTTTAAAAATATTGTTTTTATGAAATATTTAGTCTAGACTAAATGTAAATGATAATCATTCGCATTAATGCTGACTAAGTTAAATTGGTTTTATGGAGATATTTATGGTGTTAACAAATTTAAAAATAGGTGAAAAAGCGACCATAGTTAGTATGGAAAAAATGGATTCTGGCATGAGAAAAAAATTATTAAATTTAGGTTTTTTACCAAAAGCAAACATTGAATTACTGCGCTTTGCGCCAATGGGAGATCCTGTTGCAGTGCGTTGTGCAAATACAAGTATTGCTTTGCGAAAATCACTCACTAACCAAATTAAGGTGAAGTTAAGTATATGAATATTTCTATCGCTACGGTTGGAAATCCTAATTCAGGAAAAACGACATTATTTAATGCATTAACTGGAGCTCATCAGCAGATTGGGAATTGGAGTGGGGTAACGGTAGAAAAAAAAACGGGGTTTTTCACATTACAAGATACAGCGCAAACAAATATTCAACTCATTGATTTACCTGGCATATATAGCCTTGATATGGATGCGACAGGTAACTCACTAGATGAACGTGTTGCGTTTAATTATATTATGGACAACACGCCTGATTTAATCATAAATATCGTAGATGCTAGTTGCCTAGAGCGAAGTTTATATCTTACTTTGCAATTAAGAGAGTTAGGATTACCAGTGGTCGTTGTGATCAATAAAATGGATGTAGCGGCTAATAATAAACTGATTATCAATGAAAAAAAACTATCAAGTGGTCTAGGGTGCCCAGTGGTTAGTCTTTGTGCAAACGATCAAAACCAGGTTAAAAAATTTTCTAATCAATTGTTAATGTTAAAGTCAGAATTAACAGAGCTGCCTTTACGCCTAGATTACAATGGTGCATTCACGTCTTTTCTTGATGAAGCAACGGTGATGTTAAATGAGATGCAACACAATGGCGAAAGTATGGCGTTAGCGATTAATTTGTTGGAGGGATCTCAAACGGTGAAGGATTTGCTTGATCCGAGTCAGCAAAAAAAAATGAGCTTGCTAAAAAATGACATTAAGTTAGAGCTAGATGATGATATTGATCTGCAAATAGCAGACACACGGTATACTTTTATTTATAACTTGACGCAGACAGCTACGCGTCAGCAACGAAAACTTGGGCAATCAGTCACAGAAAAAATTGATGCTTTTGTCATGAACCGTTTTATAGGCATTCCTTTTTTTCTTTTGGTGATGTACTTGATGTTTATGTTTTCAATTAATATCGGCACTGCATTCCAAGATTTTTTTGATATTCTTGGCGGGGCAATATTTGTTGATGGTACTGCAAACCTACTCAATGCTTTTTCTTCACCAGCTTGGCTTGTCAATCTGCTTGCTTATGGGGTTGGCAATGGCATACAGACTGTGCTGACTTTTATTCCCGTGGTCGGCTGTTTATATTTATTTTTAGCAATCATTGAAAGTTCTGGTTATTTAGCCCGTGCCGCTTTTGTTGTTGACAATGCAATGCAATTTATTGGTTTGCCTGGAAAATCTTTTGTACCAATGATTGTAGGATTTGGCTGTACGGTTCCAGCTGTCATGGCCGCTAGAACACTTAAAAAAGAGCGCGAACGATTGTTAACGGTTGTTATGTCGCCCTTTATGTCTTGTGGCGCTCGTTTACCTGTTTATGCTTTATTTGCGAGTGCTTTTTTTCCACACACAGGGCAAAATATTGTATTTTTACTTTATATTATTGGTATTGTTGTTGCGATATTAACAGGGCTTGTTTTAAGTCGGACATTATTACCAGGAAAAAGTGAAAACTTTTTTTTAGAGCTACCTGATTATGAGTTGCCGACACTGCGAAATGTGGTTATAAAAACATGGCAAAAAGTGAGAATTTTTCTTTTAGGGGCAGGTAAAATAATTGTTATTATGGTGACCGTGCTAAATTTTGTGAATTCAATTGGTGCTGATGGCAGTTTCGGTCATCAAGACAGTCAATATTCAATGCTTAGTAAAGCTGCACAAATTGTAACTCCTATTCTTGCTCCAATGGGAGTAACCCAAAACAATTGGCCTGCGACAGTTGGTATTTTGACAGGATTATTTGCTAAAGAAGTCGTTATTGGCACGCTGAATAATTTATATTTAGCAGATGCTAAAAAGAAAGATATAAAACTGACATTTATTGAAAAGTTAAATCAAGCATTAAGCACAATTCCTGAAAACTTGATGGGGATCCATATGTCAGATCCGCTGGATATTAGGGTGGGCGATCTTGGTGATCTTAAAAAAGATTCAGAATCTCAAGGTGTCGCTATCTCAACGTATAAAAATATTCAAAAATCATTTGTTACAGGGCAAGCCGCTTTTGCTTATCTGTTATTTATTTTGTTATACGCACCTTGTGCGGCTGCTATGGGAGCTATTGTTAGAGAGGTTGGTGGGAATTGGGCGAAGTTTATAGCTGTTTGGACGACTGGTACGGCATATATTGTGGCTGTTTGCTATTATCAGGTGGCAACATACTCTTTGTTAGATAGCCTTCCGTATCTTGGTGCGACATTGATCATTGTTTTACTTGTGATTTATTTACTAAAACAAAGAGGGGATGTACTAATGCCAACCCGTGATAAAGGTAATCTCCTTAAAAGTTGTAGCATTGAAACTAACATTGAAAGTAGCGTCAAATGATCCTACAAGAACTTACTCATTTTATAAAGGAAGCTGATCGTGTGGAGGAGGGGGTTTTATTAAAGCACTTTCATCTCACTCAGTCTTCACTTACGCCGATGATATCTGTGTTATTAAAGCGAGGTAATATTCAAAAGACAGTTAATGCGCGTGGGGATAATTTACCAGCAAGTATTTACTATAGTTATCATAATAAGGCGAGTATCCCTGTCATGACGATGATCTGATCCTTATTAGAGTCAATAACCTATGTGATTTATATGCCCATTTTATGTTAAAAATCGATTAAACATTTAGACCTATTCCATATGGAAAATGATTAGTTTGTAGTGGTCAACTAATTTTGGCCACGGCTGTGTATTCAAGCGTATAAATACTCTCAGACTCATTGGGCGTTAGCCATCCGTTAAACCAGTGTGGCCTAACGTTATTGTAATATCGAATAATATAATGTGTGATTGAGAGCCTCATCTCTGAGAAAGTTCCATAACCTGCTATTGGCATCCATTTAGTTTTATAACTCCTAAAGAAACGCTCCATTGGTGCATTGTCCCTACAATTACCTCGACGGCTCATGCTTTGTTTTATCTGATATCTCCAGATTAATAGCCGAAATTGTTTGCTTGTATAATGGCAACCTTGATCTGAATGGAACATTACACCAACAGGTGGTTTTCTCGCTTCATAAGCCATTTTTAGAGCATTACCAGTTAAATTGGAATTAGGTGAATGTACATTGCCCAGCCAATTATTTTTCGAGAATACAAGTCCATTACAACCGCAAGATAAGCCCAACGATTACCTGCCCACACATAGGTAACATCTCCACACCAAAAGGTATTTGGCTTCTCAACTAGGAACTGCCGTTGTAAATGGTTTGGAATATCGACACGTTCATTACCACCTCGTTTATAAGTATGCTTGCGAATTTGACAACTATTTAAGCTCAATTTCTTCATGATTTTAGTTGGCGATAACGACTTATTTTAGCCCCTCTTGCGAGAGTGATATCAGAGATAGTTCTAGCCCGCTGATCCATTGCTCTCTTTGAAAATAGATTGCGCATGAATCTCGTCTTTCAATTGATTTTCAGGCATTTTTTCGTTGCTCTGCAGCCAATATCGATAGCTACTACGGTTAAGCCTAAAAACATTACATAGTTGCTTTACTGGATAACTCTCTTGTAAATCTTTTATTATTTTAAATTTTTCAGGTTGTCCGATATCAAGAGATCGTCGCTTTTTTTATTATTTCATTCTCAGTACAAGTAGCTTTATTTTTTCTCAAGCTCTCTAATTTTGATCTTGTCGGCAGTTAATGGGCTTGCGTCATGGTTGCCGCCTGAACGCTCTGTTTTAAGCTGTCTAACCTATTTATCTACACCGGATTTGCTAACGTCCATTGCTTGCGATGCTTCTTTGACAGAATAATTCTGATCAATAACTAGTTGAGCTACTTCAAGTTTAAATTCATCCGTATATGTTGGCCTTGCTTGTTTTTTCATTTTGTCACCTATTAGTGTATGAAGTGAATAATATCACCTCTGGCTAGGTGGCCAAAATAACTGTACCACTACAAGGTCTGGTGGGCGTATAAATTAGCCTTAGAGCGAGGCATGGTGGGCGTCTAAATGAAATGAGTGACACTTGCTATTTTTTAAGTAAATATGATTGGTTAGCCAGAGGTTCGCGAACACTAGGAATGATGAGAGGAGACTCTCAAGACGGAGCTCCAGCCGCAGCTTTTTCATTGTTATCCGTATTACCAAACTAGTTAATGAACATTAAAATAGAACTTGCTACTTGTAATCACCATACTGTAGTTGTAGTAAATAGAGAAGGGTGTCTTTATGATATGCAGACTTGGGGTGATGATACTTTTATTATTGATATTTGGGATCAGAATCAATTTCCGCAAAATGCTCTGACGCGAGGTCTTTATTGGGCTGATGGGTATAATTTTTTGAAGAATTGGCTATGGATGCAGGCATTCTGTAGAGTCATACTAGACATAACTCTTAGAGATCATCTTAATTTTTAAGGTAGCCCATGCAGAATTTTATTTTATCTATACCCATTTTATGCGCGAAATAGATTAATCATTTAGACTTATTCTATATTAAAAATTGTAGTTGACAACATGGCCAAGATAAAATACTATGTAAGTCATATAAATAGCTGTGATAAGATACAACGCATTAATATTTAGTGGCAGAATTACCATAAACGTTTAAAATTTAATGGCGTTATTGGTTATGGTAATTTTATAAGGATTGAAATTATTGTAATTTGCTTTGCTACTTGGTGTCATAATTTGTAAATAAGCAGATAGTGGCAGAAATTAGCTGGTGTTGCAGAAATGGTAAACGCAATAATTAGTATTTCATGTTGTGTCTTGTTTTGATATTAGCGTGAGTTTTGAGTTTACGACAACTAGGGCAAGTTGCTTGGTCATTATCGAGCTGCCTTTTGAGTGATTAACTGTGTTTATCCTTTATAGACATAGTTAAATGTTAATATTTAATGCAGTGCTTCGAGTTTTGAATGCTCATATTTTATTTTCATATTTTATTTTCATATTAGTTGTGCATATTTACGAAGCTGCTGAATTAAGCGCCACTTTTAGGCTGCGCAAATAATTAATAATCAATAATCAATAATCAATAATCAATAATCAAAAAAAGGGTGTATTATGAGATCAGCAAACGCAAAAAGGCAATTTGAAATAGCAGAATGCATCGCTATAGAATTGCTCAATATTGAAATTATTGACCCCGAGTTCATTATCGTGCGTGAAGATATAATAAAAGAGAAAAAAGTAATAAGAGATAAAAAAGTAAAGGAGTTGGAACTTGTAAAAACTTTTGGCGCTCTGAGAGGTAGGGGTCTAAATGAAATATTAAATACTGGCTTTTTTTTAAATAAATGTGCAAATAAATATGATTGGTTACAGAGAGGCGCTCGATCGGTGTCTCTGTTGATAGGAGACGTTAACGATTGTGCCGCTGCAGCCGCGTATTTATTGTTAGGCTCCTTGCCAAGTGCGTTAATGCACTGTAAAATAGAAATTGTGAGTTGTGGTAGGCAAACGATAGTTGTTGTAAATAGAAACGGGCCTCTTTGTGTTCCGGTTTTTTGGGGTGAGGATGCTTTTTTGATTGACATTGGCACGCAGAATCACTGGCCTGATAGTGATGGTAAGCTGAAAGCTGTTATTTGGGCTACGGAGTTCCCTGATGTTGAGAATACCACTTATATGGAGTCGAGATGGAATTGGGAAGACAATAAAGAAGAGAACGAGAACAAGCTAGAGGTAACGTTGAACTAGTATTATCATCCTTTAACTAATCCCTATAGGCTCTGATTTTATCTATGCCAGTACAAGGTAAAAGTGTGTTGTCAGGTCAGATCTCAGTAACCAGAGTAAGGCTCGGATGGAGTCATTTAAGGCCGTAAATCCGCAGCCAATTTACCTTTTTATTTTGCACATTGAGCGTCATATGTGAATACATTGCCAGCATGCTGCTCAAAAATCGCTACCTAAAATCAACACGGGCTAATATTTTTTAATAAAATGATATTTTCTTGTTTATCACCCAACACAGAAAAAGCGATAGCCCAGCTTCATTGCAAAAGCATTCAATCTCACCGCTTGTTGTTAATTTATTAATATTCATTATCGTCTTCATTTTACGAATATAATCAATAATCAATAATCAATAATCAATAATCAATAATCAATAATCAATAAAGAGTGAATGATGATAACAGAAAAAGAAATATCTCAATTTAACGTAGCGCAATGCATCTCTGCAAGATTGTATGCTATTAAAATTACTGACCCAGAGATCTTTAATCCTGGAGGAAATATAGTAAGACCAACACAGGATGATACTATTGAGCAATATGAAAGATTTCCTGTAGCTCTTAGCCTTAGAGCGATGCATGGTGGGCGTATAAATGAAATGAGTGACACTCGCTATTTTTTAAGTAAATATGATTGGTTAGCCAGAGGTTCGCGAACACTAGGAATGATGAGAGGAGACTCTCAAGACGGAGCTGCAGCCGCAGCTTTTTCATTGTTATCCGTATTACCAAACTAGTTAATGAACATTAAAATAGAACTTGCTACTTGTAATCACCATACTGTAGTTGTAGTAAATAGAGAAGGGTGTCTTTATGATATGCAGACTTGGGGTGATGATACTTTTATTATTGATATTTGGGATCAGAATCAATTTATACCTACCCAAAGAGTCAAGGCAGTTATTTAATATTTCTTATTCCACAGTTAAGATACCTTTGATAAAGCTAAGTTAGCCTTAATTCCTCCCTGGTAAACATTCATTGGTTTTTTATATTTCAATGTTTCATGAAATCGTTGGTGATTATAAAACTCAATGTAATCGGATACATCTTCTTGTAAATCTTTGATCGTTTCATATTCATTTAGATAAATACGCTCGCATTTTGCACTTCTCCAAAATCTTTCAATGCAAATATTATCAGTGGCACGGCCTTTCCCGTCCATTGATATCGTGATCCCGTTCTGTTTTAATTTTTGAGTATGCACATCGCTTGTATACTGACTTCCTTGATCTGTATTGAATATCTCAGGTTTTCCATAGCGATCTAAGGCCGCATCCAAGACGTTAATGCTCAGTGCACAATCCATCGTATTCGATATTTTGTGTGATAGGACGGCTTTCGAATGCCAATCAATGACCGCAGCAAGGTAAACCATTCCACCCTTGACTTTGATGTAGGTTATATCTGTGCTCCATACCTGATTAGCATGTGAAATATTAAGGCCTCTAAGCTTATAACTGTATTTCTGATGTTGCTTATTGGCTACGGTGGTTGTTACTTGCTTAACCGCTAAAATAGCCTTTAAACCCAGCTCCTTTCGATATGTTGCTACCGTGTTTAAAGATGCCTTGACTCCATTTTCTAGAAGCTGTTGATGCACCTTTTTAGCGCCGTAAATTGGTGTTTTATCAAATACTTTGGCTATTTCCTGCTGAATCTCATGCTTTTTATTATTAACTTTTTCAGTGTAGTAAAAAGTACTTCGATTCAAATTCAATAGCTCACATTGCTGTGATACAGATAGGTTTTCTAGCTTGGGATTAATTAACTTCTTCTTATGAGATAAGCCCAAGCTTTTTAGCTTTTTTTCAAGCCACTCCTTTTCAACAGTCATTTTACCGACAATTTTTGTTAGCATTTCGTTTTCTTCTTGAGCAGCAACAAGCTCTAGCTTATATTCCTTAACCGCTTTTGCTGGCTCCATTGCAATAACAGCATTTTCCAGGAATATTTTTTTCCAATTCTGAAGGATCAATGGGGTGATATTATTTTCATTTGCAATCTCAGCTATTGTTTTTTCATTTTCCAATAACTCCAGTACAAGTCTACTTTTAAACTCAGCAGAATAAGTTGTTCTTTTTTTGCTCATGGTAATTCTCCTATTTTGATAGATATTATCTCAAACAGGAATAAGAATCTTAATTTTACTGTTTAGATTTCCTGGGGCATTATAATTTCCGCAAAATGCTCTGACGCGAGGTCTTTATTGGGCTGATGGGTATAATTTTTTGAAGAATTGGCTATGGATGCAGGCATTCTGTAGAGTCATACTAGGCATAACTCTTAGAGATCATCTTAATTTTTAAGGTCGCCCATGCAGAATTTTATTTTATCTATACCCATTTTATGCGCGAAATAGATTAATCATTTAGACTTATTCTATATTAAAAATTGTAGTTGACAACATGGCCAAGATAAAATACTATGTAAGTCATATAAATAGCTGTGATAAGATACAACGCATTAATATTTAGTGGCAGAATTACCATAAACGTTTAAAATTTGATGGCGTTATTGGTTATGGTAATTTTATAAGGATTGAAATTATTGTAATTTGCTTTGCTACTTGGTGTCATAATTTGTAAATAAGCAGATAGTGGCAGAAATTAGCTGGTGTTGCAGAAATGGTAAACGCAATAATTAGTATTTCATGTTGTGTCTTGTTTTGATATTAGCGTGAGTTTTGAGTTTACGACAACTAGGGCAAGTTGCTTGGTCATTATCGAGCTGCCTTTTGAGTGATTAACTGTGTTTATCCTTTATAGGCATAGTTAAATGTTAATATTTAATGCAGTGCTTCGAGTTTTGAATGCTCATATTTTATTTTCATATTTTATTTTCATATTAGTTGTGCATATTTACGAAGCTGCTGAATTAAGCGCCACTTTTAGGCTGCGCAAATAATTAATAATCAATAATCAATAATCAATAATCAATAATCAATAATCAATAATCAATAATCAAAAAAAGGGTGTATTATGAGATCAGCAAACGCAAAAAGGCAATTTGAAATAGCAGAATGCATCGCTATAGAATTGCTCAATATTGAAATTATTGACCCCGAGTTCATTATCGTGCGTGAAGATATAATAAGAGAGGAAAAAGTAATAAGAGATAAAAAAGTAAAGGAGTTGGAACTTGCAAAAACTTTTGGCGCTCTGAGAGGTAGGGGTCTAAATGAAATATTAAATACTGGCTTTTTTTTAAATAAATGTGCAAATAAATATGATTGGTTACAGAGAGGCGCTCGATCGGTGTCTCTGTTGATAGGAGACGTTAACGATTGTGCCGCTGCAGCCGCGTATTTATTGTTAGTCGCCTTGCCAAGTGCGTTAATGCACTGTAAAATAGAAATTGTGAGTTGTGGTAGGCAAACGATAGTTGTTGTAAATAGAAACGGGCCTCTTTGTGTTCCGTTTTTTTGGGGTGAGGATGCTTTTTTGATTGACATTGGCACGCAGAATCACTGGCCTGATAGTGATGGTAAGCTGAAAGCTGTTATTTGGGCTACGGAGTTCCCTGATGTTCAGAATACCACTATTATGAAGTCGAGATGGAATTGGGGAGACCATAAAGAAGAGAACGAGAACAAGCTAGAGGTAACGTTGAACTAGTATTATCATCCTTTAACTAATCCCTATAGGCCCTGATTTTATCTATACCAGTACAAGGTAAAAGTGTGTTGTCAGGTCAGAACTCAGTAACCAGAGTAAGGCTCGGATGGAGTCATTTAAGGCCGTAAATCCGCAGCCAATTTACCTTTTTATTTTGCACATTGAGCGTCATATGTGAATACATTGCCAGCATGCTGCTCAAAAATCGCTACCTAAAATCAACACGGGCTAATATTTTTTAATAAAATGATATTTTCTTGTTTATCACCCAACACAGAAAAAGCGATAGCCCAGCTTCATTGCAAAAGCATTCAATCTCACCGCTTGTTGTTAATTTATTAATATTCATTATCGTCTTCATTTTACGAATATAATCAATAATCAATAATCAATAATCAATAATCAATAATCAATAATCAATAATCAATAATCAATAATCAATAATCAATAATCAATAATCAATAATCAATAATCAATAATCAATAATCAATAATCAATAATCAATAATCAATAATCAATAATCAATAATCAATAATCAATAATCAATAATCAATAATCAATAATCAATAATCAATAATCAATAATCAATAAAGAGTGAATGATGATAACAGAAAAAGAAATATCTCAATTTAACGTAGCGCAATGCATCTCTGCAAGATTGTATGCTATTAAAATTACTGACCCAGAGATCTTTAATCCTGGAGGAAATATAGTAAGACCAACACCGTGTGATACTACTGAACGATATGAAAGCTCTCCTGAGACTCTTAGCCTTAGAGCGATGCATGGTGGACGTCTAAATGAAATGAGGGAAACTCGCTATTTTTTAAGTAAACATGATTGGTTAGCCAGAGGTTCGTGAACACTAGGAATGATGAGAGGAGACTCTCAAGACGGAGCTGCAGCCGCAGCTTTTTCATTGTTATCCGTATTACCAAACTAGTTAATGAACATTAAAATAGAACTTGCTACTTGTGGCGAACATACGTTAGTTATTGTAAATAGAGAATGGTGTCTTTATGATATGCAGACTTGGGGAGATGATACTTTTATTATTGATATTTGGGATCAGAATCAATTTCCGCAAAATGCTCTGACGCGAGGTCTTTATTGGGCTGATGGGTATAATTTTTTGAAGAATTGGCTATGGATGCAGGCATTCTGTAGGGTCATACTAGACATAACTCTGAGAGATCATCTTAATTTTTAAGGTAGCCCATGCAGAATTTTATTTTATCTATACCCATTTTATGCGAGAAATAGATTAATCATTTAGACTTATTCTATATTAAAAATTGTAGTTGGCAACATGGCCAAAATAGAACACTATGCAAGTCATATGAATAGCTGTGATAAGATGCAATGCATTAATATTTAGTGGCAGAATTACCATAAACGTTTAAAATTTGATGGCGTTATTGGTTATGGTAATTTTATAAGGATTGAAATTATTGTAATTTGCTTTGCTACTTGGTGTCATAATTTGTAAATAAGCAGATAGTGGCAGGAATTAGCTGGTGTTGCAGAAATGGTAAACTCAATAATTAGTATTTCATGTTGTGTCTTGTTTTGATATTAGCGTGAGTTTTGAGCTTACGACAACTAGGGCAAGTTGCTTGGTCATTATCGAGCTGCCTTTTGAGTGATTAACTGTGTTTATCCTTTATAGACATAGTTAAATGTTAATATTTAATGCAGTGCTTCGAGTTTTGAATGCTCATATTTTATTTTCATATTTTATTTTCATATTAGTTGTGCATATTTACGAAGCTGCTGAATTAAGCGCCACTTTTAGGCTGCGCAAATAATCAATAATCAATAATCAAAAAAATGGTGTATTATGAGATCAGCAAACGCAAAAAGGCAATTTGAAATAGCAGAATGCATCGCTATAGAATTGCGCAATATTGAAATTATTGACCCCGAGTTCATTGTCGCGCATGAAAATATAATAAGAGAGAAAAAAGTAAAGCAGTTCGAAATTATAGAAACTTTTGGCGCTCTGAGAGGTAGGCGTCTAAATGAAATATTAAATACTGGCTTTTTTTTAAATAAATGTGTAAGTAAATATGATTGGTTACAGAGAGGCGCTCGATCGGTGTCTCTGTTGATAGGAGACGTTAACGATTGTGCCGCTGCAGCCGCGTATTTATTGTTAGGCGCCTTGCCAAGTGCGTTAATGCACAGTAAAATAGAAATTGCGAGTTGTGGTAGGCAAACGATAGTTATTGTAAATAGAGAGGGGCCTCTTTGTGTTCCGTTTTTTTGGGGTGAGAATGCTTTTTTGATTGACATTGGCACGCAGAATCACATGCCTGAAGGTATGAAGGAAGGTGTTATTTGGGCTACGGAGTACCCTGATATTAAGAATAGCATATTTATGGCGTCGAGATGGGATTGGCTAAACGCAGGAGAGGCCAAGCTAGAGATAACGTTGAGCTAGTCTTATCATCCTTTAACTAGTCCCTATAGGCCCTGATTTTATCTATACCCGTACAAGGTAAAAGTGTGTTGTCAGGTCAGAACTCAGTAACCAGAGTAAGGCTCGGATGGAGTCATGTAAGGCCGTAAATCCGCAGCCAATTTACCTTTTTATTTTGCACATTGAGCGTCATATGTGAATACATTGCCAGCATGCGGCTCAAAAATCGCTACCCAAAATCAACACGGGCTAATATTTTTTAATAAAATGATATTTTCTTGTTTATCACCCAACACAGAAAAAGCGATAGCCCAGCTTCATTGCAAAAGCATTCAATCTCACCGCTTGTTGTTAATTTATTAATATTCATTATCGTCTTCATTTTACGAATATAATCAATAATCAATAATCAATAATCAATAATCAATAATCAATAAAGAGTGAATGATGATAACAGAAAAAGCAATATCTCAATTTAACGTAGCGCAATGCATCTCTGCAAGATTGTATGCTATTAAAATTACTAACCCAGAGATCTTTAATCCTGGAGGAAATATAGTAAGACCAACACCGTGTGATACTACTGAACAATATGAAAGCTCTCCTGAGACTCTTAGCCTTAGAGCGATGCATGGTGGACGTCTAAATGAAATGAGGGAAACTCGCTATTTTTTAAGTAAACATGATTGGTTAGCCAGAGGTTCGCGAACACTAGGAATGATGAGAGGAGACTCTCAAGACGGAGCTGCAGCCGCAGCTTTTTCATTGTTATCGACATTGCCAAACGCGTTAATGAACATTAAAATAGAACTTGTTACTTGTTACTTGTGGCGAACATACGTTAGTTATTGTAAATAGAGAAGGGTGTCTTTATGATATGCAGACTTGGGGAGATGATACTTTTATTATTGATATTTGGAGTCATAATCAATATGATCAACATATTCTGTTGGACGGTGTTTATTGGACTTATGATCTTAGTGTGTTTCAGTTTCTGTTTGAGAAGAAGTTAATGAGGACGAAAAAAGATAAGATCTGGATAGATATAACTCTTCGCGATCATCTTTGATTTTTATATTATTTATGCAACATTTACGCAATGGCTGAATTAAGCGCCACTTTTAGGCGGCGCAAATCATCAATAATCAATAATCAATAATCAATAAATGGTGGATGATGAGAACAGAAAAAGCAGGAAAGCAATTTAAAGTAGCGCAATGTATCGCTGCAAAATTGTATGCTATCAAAATTATTAGCCCAGTGTTCATTCACAGTGGTGGAAATGTAGTAAGACCAACACCGTGTGATACTACTGAACAATATGAAAGCTCTCCTGAGACTCTTAGCCTTAGAGCGAGGCATGGTGGACGTCTAAATGAAATGAGGGAAACTCGCTATTTTTTAAGTAAACATGATTGGTTAGCCAGAGGCGGGCGAACACTAGGGATGATGAGAGGAAACTCTAAAGACTGCGCCGCTGCAGCCGCTTATTTATTATTATTCACATTGTCAAAATATTTAATTAACATTAAAATAGAAATTGCTACTTGTGATGGCCATACTGTAGTTATAGTAAATAGAGATGGGTGTCTTCATGATATACAGACTTGGGGTGATGATGCTTTTATTATTGATATTTGGATGCAGAATCACTTGCCTGCAAATATTCTGGTAGGTATACCTACCCAAAGAGTCAAGACAGTTATTTAATATTTCTTATTCCACAGTTAAGATACCTTTGATAAAGCTAAGCTCGCCTTAATTCCTTCTTGGTAAACATTCATTGGTTTTTTATATTTCAATGTTTCATGAAATCGTTCGTGATTATAAAACTCAATGTAATCGGATACATCTTCTTGTAAATCTTTGATAGTTTCATATTCATTTAGATAAATACGCTCGCATTTTGCACTTCTCCAAAATCTTTCAATGCAAATATTATCAGTGGCACGGCCTTTCCCGTCCATTGATATCGTGATCCCGTTCTGTTTTAATTTTTGAGTATGCACATCGCTTGTATACTGACTTCCTTGATCTGTATTGAATATCTCAGGTTTTCCATAGCGATCTAAGGCCGCATCCAAGACGTTCATTACCAGTGCACAATCCATCGTATTCGATATTTTGTGTGATAGGACGGCTTTCGAATGCCAATCAATGACCGCAGCAAGGTAAACTATTCCACCCTTGACTTTGATGTAGGTTATATCTGTGCTCCATACCTGATTAGCATGTGAAATATTAAGGCCTCTAAGCTTATAACTGTATTTCTGATGTTGCTTATTGGGTACGGTGGTTGTTACTTGCTTAACCGCTAAAATAGCCTTTAAACCCAGCTCCTTTCGATATGTTGCTACCGTGTTTAAAGATGCCTTGACTCCATTTTCTAGAAGCTGTTGATGCACCTTTTTAGCGCCGTAAATTGGTGTTTTATCAAATACTTTGGCTATTTCCTGCTGAATCTCATGCTTTTTATTATTCACTTTTTCAGTGTAGTAAAAAGTACTTCGATTCAAATTCAATAGCTCACATTGCTGTGATACAGATAGGTTTTCTAGCTTGGGATTAATTAACTTCTTCTTATGAGATAAGCCCAAGCTTTTTAGCTTTTTTTCAAGCCACTCCTTTTCAACAGTCATTTTACCGACAATTTTTGTTAGCATTTCGTTTTCTTCTTGAGCAGCAACAAGCTCTAGCTTATATTCCTTAACCGCTTTTGCTGGCTCCATTGCAATAACAGCATTTTCCAGGAATATTTTTTTCCAATTCTGAAGATTCTTAGGGGTGATATTATTTTCATTTGCAATCTCAGCTATTGTTTTTTCATTTTCCAATAACTCCAGTACAAGTCTACTTTTAAACTCAGCAGAATAAGTTGTTCTTTTTTTGCTCATGGTAATTCTCCTATTTTGATAGATATTATCTCAAACAGGAATAAGAATCTTAATTTTACTGTTTAGATTTCCTGGGGCATTATACTCTTAGAGATCATCTTAATTTTGGATAGTAGTTCCTACTGAATTTGATTTTATCATTAGCTATTGTTATTCAAAATGCAATTTTACTTGCTAATTTTGTATTTTTTAGTACAATCATTACCCGATTATAAAATGTCGTTATTATCACGCCTTGTTTGAATTCTACTGATGCTCCTGAGACTACTATGCCTGCAAAAAAAGTCAATTTATTAGATCTAAACCGCGAAAGTTTGCGGACATATTTTGTGCAGCAGGGCGAAAAACCTTTTCGTGCTGAACAGGTCATGAAATGGATTTACCATTATGGGTGTGATGATTTTGACCAGATGAGCAATCTAAATAAAAAATTACGTGAAAAATTAAAAAGTGTCGCAGAAATAGTTGCCCCTATGGTTGCTGTGGAGCAACGTAGTCGTGATGGAACGATAAAATGGGCAATGACAGTGGGCGAACAAGAAGTTGAAGCTGTTTATATTCCAGAAAAAGATCGGGCGACATTATGTGTTTCATCTCAAGTTGGCTGTGCATTAGCTTGTAATTTTTGTTCCACGGCACAACAAGGTTTTAATCGAAATTTAACGGTATCTGAAATAATAGGTCAAGTGTGGCGTGCGGCTAAAATTGTTGGAGTACTGGGGAAAAGTGGGCAGCGTCCAATTTCTAATGTTGTTATGATGGGCATGGGAGAGCCGTTACTGAATTTAAATAATGTTATCCCAGCAATGGAATTAATGCTTGATGATTTTGGTTATGCCTTATCAAAACGTCGGGTAACTGTTTCAACTTCAGGTGTTGTTCCTGCACTTGATATTTTAGGTGATCGTATTGATGTTGCATTGGCCATTTCATTACATGCGGCGAATGATGAATTGCGCTCACAAATGATGCCTATTAATGATAAATACAATATTGCAGACTTCCTTGCAGGTGTTAAACGTTATATTGAAAAATCCAATGCAAATCGTGGAAAAGTGACAGTTGAATATTTATTATTGGATCATTTTAACGACTCAACAGATCAGGCTCATGAACTGGCTAACCTTCTAAAAGAAACCCCGTGCAAAATTAATTTAATTCCATTTAATCCGTTTCTGGGCAATGATTATCAAAAACCCAGTAACAGTAGAGTTGATCGTTTTAGCAAGGTATTGATGGAGTATGGTTACACAGTTATTGTTAGAAAAACGCGTGGTGATGATATTAATGCGGCATGCGGACAGCTCGTAGGAGATGTCATAGATCGAACAAAACGTGTTATTAAAAAGCGAAAATATGGCCAAAATATAAGATTGAATGGAAAATCATAATTTCTCACTGGATAAATTTGTGTTTTTATCATATAACACACTATTGATAGATTAATTTTAAGTTAAATAACCTTAATTTTTGATGAGCAACACTTTTCAAGCCTGCTATTTTTGTATTGTTCTTCATTAAATTGGCCAAGAATAGCCAGTTCTTCATTGATCAATTTTCTTTGCTGATCGCAAAAATTTTAGCACTAGGTATTAAAATACGAAGAATCTTTATTAATGAGACATAAAAGCACTCACTTTAGCCTAATTAAGGTTAAATAATTATTTCGAAGGGTATATGTTTTCAATTCATAATCGCTTATTTTTACTCATTTTTTTTGTTGTAACGTTGATTTCTGGCTGTGTCGCTGGTAAAATTTCGGTTACTAAAAAAAATACAGTGGCAGGTCATGAAACATTTTTTGATCCTGTTGGAGCAGCTAATAACCGTATGAAATTAGCCTTGGTTTATTTAGAAAATGATAATATGCAACAAGCAAAAGCTAATTTACAAAAGGCACTTGAATACCAGCCAGATAGTGCTATTATTCATCGTGTTTTTGCTTATTATTATCAAAAAGTGAATGAGCCAAAAATAGCTGAAAAATTTTATAAAAAATCACTTTCCTTAGATCCCAAAGATGCTCACACTCATAATAACTACGGGCGATTTCTTT
Source organism: uncultured Psychromonas sp. (assembly GCA_963682165.1). GTDB lineage: Bacteria > Pseudomonadota > Gammaproteobacteria > Enterobacterales > Psychromonadaceae > Psychromonas. The sequence continues at coordinate 2,394,391 of OY821666.1, forward strand.
GTATTAGGGGACGTTATAAAGAAGCTGAACAACAATTTTTAATAGCGATTAAGTCGGTCTCTTATTCGGCTGTGGCTAATACTTATGAGAATGCAGGTTTATGTGCTGAAAAAGCAGGTATTACAGATAAAGCGATTTATTATTATGGATATGCACTTTCACATAATCCTCATAAATCATATTTAAATTTATTACTTGCTAAATTGAATATCGACCAAAAAAATTTTAAAGCAGCGCGTTTAAACTTATATCACTATCAGAAAAAAAATAAAGATTCAGCAGAAAGCTTGTGGCAATGGATCCGTCTGAGTTATGCGACTAACAAAATTGCAAGAATGCACAAATACGTTGGAAAATTGTTATCTGATTTTCCAGATTCACAACAATCCTTAAATTACTTGAATCATAAATATGACTGAATCTAAAATGAGTATTGAATCCGAAGAATCGCCAAATATTATCTCGCTAGGTTTAGCCATGAAGGAATTGAGAGAGAGCGCTGGTTTGTCAATTTCAGACGCAGCAAGAAGTTTGAATATAAACATTTCAATTATCGAAGACATTGAAATGCGCTTAGATGAAGTGATTGATACGCACGTTTATTCAACGGTATATTTGCGAGGTTATTTATTAAGTTATGGCAAATTAGTTGGATTGGACAACATTGAAAATTTTACTGAATTCAATAACATAGTTTTGAGCAAAAAAGATGAAATAACCTTCAAGCAGACCATTCACATATCGATTAACAACAAAAGCAAATGGAAAGTTATACTTTTAGTTATTTTAATGCTGATAGTTATAGGTATCAGCGTTTATTTTTTTGGAGTATCAATAAGTAAAAACAGACTGAAAGTACCTAGTATAGAACAGGTACAGGCTAACAATAATCACAATAACAATCACAATAACAATAACAATAACAATAACAATAACAAAAATGGCGTTAGCAATGTGCCAGCAGGGCAAGATGCTAGTGCTGTTTTAGAAAGTAAGCCTAATGCTGATAAGCTTAAAGAAAATAAGCCTAATGCGGATAATCTTAAAGAAAATAAGCCTAATGCGGATAATCTTAAAGAAAATAAGCCTAATGCGGATAATCTTAAAGAGAGTAAGCCTAATGCGGATAATCTTAAAGAGAGTAAGCCTAATGCGGATAATCTTAAAGAAAATAAGCCTAATGCGGATAATCTTAAAGAGAGTAAGCCTAATGCGGATAATCTTAAAGAGAGTAAGCCTAATGCGGATAATCTTAAAGAGAGTAAGCCTACTGCTGACAATCTTAAAGAGAATAAACCTAATGCTGACAATCTTAAAGAGGATGAGCCTAATGCTGATAAGTCTAATAAGCCTGAGGTTACTGAGAGGGTAAAAAAAATAGCGATTGCGGAAAATGTTCAATCCCATCCAAAAAACATCAAAAAACAAAAACTCAGTGATGAATCTATTTTGAGATCCTCCCCCAAAAAAAAGCTTGCGAGTACAAATGTTGAGACATTAAAAATAACCTATTTAAAAAATTGTTGGACTGAAATTGTTGATGCAAAAAATAAGCGCCTCGCTTATGGGCTTTATGCAAAAGCTAAAATAATTAATATTAATGGCACGCCACCTTTTAAACTGTTTTTAGGCGACCCAAGTGGGGTGTCTATTTTGCGGGAAGGAAAAAAAGTCGATATGGACTTTACTGTTGGGAAAGCTGTGAATTTTTCACTTAAATAAAAAATGAAAACAAATTAATCATGAGTCATACTGCATCGATAATTAGGCGAGTGTCTAAACAAATAATGGTTGGTAATGTGCCTGTTGGTGGTGATGCGCCAATTACTGTTCAATCCATGACAAATACACTGACAACAGATGTTGAGGCTACGGTTGCACAAATTAAGCGTCTTGAAGCTGTTGGTGCTGATATTGTTCGTGTTTCAGTGCCGACCATGAATGCAGCAGAAGCCTTTGGAGCAATCAAAAAACAAATATCAATTCCATTGGTTGCTGATATTCATTTTGACTACCGTATTGCGTTAAAAGTTGCCGAGTATGGTGCGGATTGCTTACGCATTAATCCTGGAAATATAGGCAATGAAGGGCGAATTAGGAGTGTCGTTGATTGTGCAAAATCCTTAAATATCCCTATTCGTATTGGCGTAAATGGTGGATCGCTTGAAACAGATATCCAAGAGAAATATGGAGAGCCAACGGCGCAAGCACTGGTGGATTCGGCCCTGCGCCATATCGATATTTTAGATAGATTAAATTTCGAACAATTTAAAGTCAGCGTTAAAGCCTCTGATGCCTTGCTTGCCGTTGAATCATATCAATTACTTGCAAAACAAATTGTCCAACCTTTACATCTTGGGATAACCGAAGCGGGCGGATTACGCAGTGGATCTGTTAAGTCATCTGTTGGACTTGGTTTATTATTAGCCCAAGGAATTGGTGATACCTTACGCGTTTCTTTAGCAGCAGATCCTGTTGAAGAAATTAAAGTTGGTTTTGATATATTAAAGTCATTGCGCATTCGTAGTCGTGGCATTAATTTTATTGCCTGCCCTACATGTTCCCGTCAGGAGTTTGATGTTATTGCGACGGTTAATGCATTAGAAGAGCGCCTCGAAGATATTATTACGCCACTGGATGTCTCTATCATAGGCTGTGTTGTTAATGGTCCTGGAGAAGCATTAATGTCTGATATTGGCATCACGGGTGGAAAAAATAAAAGTGGTTATTATATCGATGGCAAACGACAACGAGAGCGATTTGATAATGAAAACGTCATTGATCAATTAGAGGCGAAAATTAGAGCAAGAGTGAGCCGAAGTGACGAAGCTAATCTTATCATGAAGGTCTAAAGGTAATATCGGTTATCCCCGTAAGTACTTCAACATAAAATGTGAGCTAGCGATTGGAAACGCATTTATGGTATCTATGGAAAATTCAAATTTTAGCAAGTATGGGTATATAACCATGCTACCCAGAAATGCAATATCAGCAAGGCAACTTGTGCCGATATGCCTGGCCTAAAATTGAAGGGCAGTTATTCTCAATAGAAATTTTATAACGAAGTAAACTTAAACAAGCAGCCTTGCCTTTCTGGGCTTGACTAGGTTTTATATGAAAGGAAGCAACCAAAGCTTGCCATCCGTGGAGCACGTCCCCCATTACTTCATCTTGGGCCTTATCATCGACCATCTGATCCATGCCGGCGTTGCATTTTGTTCGTCACATGAGTATATACCAATATGTCATTATAACTATTAATGGTTAGCACATTTTTTAGTTAGTAATTATTGTTAATTTGAACCTATAATTATTATTAAGTCATCTGCTGGCTATCAGTTAGCAATTTCAAACGTATGAACTATAAAATGATGAGAGGCCAAAATGGTTGAGTTCTATATAAAAGATAATACTAGGTATAACTATGGACGTAATCGTATTGAAAAATATACAGAAAAAGAATTAGAAAGCACACGTCCTCATTGGGCAGGCTTTGATGATCTATATGTGAGAATATCAGCTGTAACCGTCGCGCGACATACTGATTATGCAACGAGCCACTGGTCGCTTTTGTTGCATGCAGATAATGGCAAATTAATTAAAGTTGACCTAGTAATGGATTGTTACAGGATAATTTACGGTGCAGAGGCTCCAAAACCTGGATATTGCGTCTCTGTAGATAAGTTACCACTGGAAGTGGATCGTACCGTGACTGATGTATTTGAACTTGCCTTTAAGCTTGCTAAGCACAATGGTGTTTGGAGGGGCAAAGGCGTCAACCCGTATAGTTGCCAAGATTTCGTCCTCGCGTTTTTGGACGGTTTTGGGATGTCCGATAGCCAAATTTTCCCGTATGAGTTAAGAAGAACAGTTACCAGGTGGCGGCCTTCTTTAATCACTGAATATAACGATAGTGAACTAAAATATTTTGGCCTTCGAGTGTTCGTGCGTGGCTATTAGTGAGAGTCATGGTCGCTATTTTGCATTTCGAAGTAACATGGGTATAGTTATAACGCTAATGGCTAACTCATTTTTTAGCTAGTAATTGTTGTTAATTTTCAAGTACAATGTTTATTAAGTCATCAACTTGCTGCCTGTTAGCAGTTTCAAGCGTATTAACTATCAAATAATAAAAGAAAAAACATCGATGAGTAATATTACTGTAATAGACTTGAGTGGTTTTCAAAGGATAAATGCAGATAAAATCATTTACACCGTGGACGAATCACTAAAAAAACAACACAATTGGGCTGGCTTTGACCACCTAGATGTGAAAATACATGCTCTAAGCATCGAGAGAAACGGTGATTACAAGTATAGTCACTGGTTCATTTATTTGCATGCAGATACTGGTCACTTAATTCAAGTTGACCTTTCAACACTGGGTTACAGGGTGATTTACGGTGCATTTCCACCAACTATGAAAGTTGGCACTAGTGTAGAAAAGTTCTCACTGAACGGTCAATATTCCGTGTGTGATATATTTGAGTACGTTGCGGTACTTGCTAGCTTAAATGGCGATTGCATGCTCTATGGGCCTAAAGCATATAGTTGCCAAGATTTCGTCATTACGCTCGCGAAGTTCTTTGGCGTGTCAGATAGAGCGCTTTTACCATATGATTTACGAAGAACTGTCAGTAGGTGTTGGTCTCCTTTGATTATTGAATATAATGATGCGCAGCTAAAAAAGCATGATCGTCGAGTGCTCATGCATTGGCGTTAGTGGGAGTCTTGGTCGCTATGTGCTACATTTGGTAGTAAAAAGTGCGCAAATGTGCATTGGCGCTGACAAGTTGCAAGATTCTTCAATTTACCTATCCTTTGCTCTTTTCGCTGTTGCATGTTAGTGCTCATTACTCATTACTCATTACTCATTACTAATTACTCTGAGTATCGAGTTCGCAGCCGACGTTGCATTTTGAGCTAGTATGGGTATATTAACCAACATAATAGATGTACTGATATGGTAAGCCTTGTCCAATATAAAATCAGTTGGAAATAAACTCTTATTTCCAACATTAAGTAGCCAGGAGATTATTTGTTTTTTTGAGTTTTGGGTACCTGTATCGAGGCGTATTACCAGGTCAAGACATTATCAATATCCACGACGGATTAGTTACATTTCAATATAAAAAAAGGCTCAAATATACCTGCAGCGAGCATTTTACCTGTCCTCCAGTTTTTGTGCTTTATTTTCCAGTATGTGCTAATAAATTGACTACAGCTAATCAGAGATCATGAATTTCTAAGAGATAACGCAAAAAAGTTGCGCTTGCAAATTCAATTGAGATTAGGTCTTGTGATTGCTTCCATGCGGTTAAAAAGAAAGCTTATTTCATGCGCATTAATATTGCTCTCAAATCTGGCTCCGTGAAAAATAAGTTAATTCAAGGCGGAAGTTACAGCTAATGGTTATTCCCTTGGCAAAACCTCCAACTCAGAAGCCGTTAATTTTACTAAGCAAGACGAGCACATATTTGCGGAGCTTGCTATTAATTCAAACTCACTCTTGGAGTACGCTAAATCTTGATCTTGTCGGTTAGGCTTTTTTATCCTCAAATATCATCTCAAGATAGACCAAGAGCCTTAGCGACACCTGCACCATAAGCAGGATCAGCCTTTGAGCAGTTACTAATATGACGTTTCTGAATATCAACGGATGCACCACCAACAGAGGCTGCGGTATTATTAAATAAAGCTTGTTGCTGCTCTGCATTCATTAATCTAAACAAACCACCTGGTTGTGAATAGTAGTCATCATCTTCACGGTGATCCCAATGAGTTGCCGCGCCAGATAAACTCAGTGGAGGCTCAGAATAATCTGCTTGCTCTTGCCATTCACCTTTATTGTTTGGCTCATAACCAATAGTGGCCCCAAAGTTACCGTCCACACGCATAGCCCCATCACGGTGGTAGCTATGAACAGGACAACGAGGTGCATTCACAGGGATATTATGGTGATTTACTCCCAACCGATAACGTTGGGCATCACCGTAAGAAAATAAACGACCTTGGAGCATTTTATCTGGAGAGAAACCGATACCTGGAACAACACTTGCTGGATTAAATGCCGATTGCTCAACTTCTGCAAAGAAATTTTCAGGGTTTCTATTGAGCTCCATTACGCCAACTTCAATTAAAGGGTAATCGCTGTGTGGCCAGACTTTAGTCAGGTCAAAAGGGTTATACGGCGAGCTTTGTGCTTGCTGTTCTGTCATGACTTGGATTTTCAAAACCCATGAAGGGTTGTTACCTTCCTCAATTGAGTTATATAAGTCTGCTTGATGGCTTTCACGATCTTTGCCGACAACGATTTCTGCTTCTTGGTTGGTTAAGTTTTCAATACCTTGATTTGATTTAAAGTGAAATTTAACCCAAACACGTTCATTATTAGCGTTGATCATGCTGAAGGTATGGCTACCATAACCATCCATGTGTCGATACGTAGCGGGGAGTCCTCTATCACTCATTACGATAGTTACCTGGTGCAAAGCTTCAGGTAAAGATGTCCAAAAATCCCAATTATTTTGAGCACTACGCATATTCGTGCGTGGGTCACGTTTTACAGCGTGATTGAGGTCGGGGAATTTTAGTGGATCACGTAAAAAGAATACGGGGGTGTTGTTGCCAACCATATCCCAATTACCTTCTTCGGTATAAAATTTAATAGCGAAGCCGCGAATATCTCGTTCAGCATCGGCAGCGCCACGCTCACCTGCAACTGTTGTAAACCTTGTGAATAACTCAGTTTTCTTACCGATGTCAGAGAATATTTTCGCTTTTGTATATTTGCTAATGTCGTGAGTTACCGTGAATGTTCCATATGCTCCAGAGCCTTTTGCATGCATTCGTCGCTCTGGTATTACCTCTCGGTCAAAATGTGCTAATTTTTCTAGGAACCAAACGTCTTGTAATAATTGAGGACCTCGTGGACCAGCGGTCATGACGTTTTGGTTGTCAGATACAGGGCAACCTGCATTTGTAGTAAGTTTCTTTTTCATCTCTTTTCCTCATTATTTGGAATTGACGGTAGTAATGCTAATAGAAATCACGGTATTGGTATAATTGCTTGTTTATATTGTTTTAATAGGTTTTATCAAGCGCAAAGCTATGGTTAAATTTATGCTTAACGGCCAAAGAAGCTTTAATAATAATTGGCTACCATAGCGAAGCGATGACCAACTGTTATTTTTTGTTCAATTAACTTGTTGAACGAAGCCGCTGCGCGCCAGCTATCATTGCCTAGTATATATTGCTTTGATTTTCAAAAGTTGCACTGTAATTATTTTATCCTACCCTATTAAGTTGATTAAATAACGTGCATTAGATCGCGTTTATTGTACAAAAATAACTCACTATAGAACATGGGAATAAAATAAAAAGAGAGTTAGCGTAGACGCAAGCTGTAGAGCTAAACCAATCCACCCGTAACGTTAACTAATGCAGCGCTTAAAGTAGTTATGTCTAATACAATTTTGTATTTTTTTGAAGTTATAAAACTCAATAGATATAAATTTAGTTAAGGCACATCCATCAATAGCCATATATTCAGTGAATGTTGCATTTATTCAACTTTACAATATGCAATCGAGAGCAATTACGAAACAGTTTAACCAGGCAGATGGCATATTTTTTTTGCGAATAGTAATATATGGTCATATACAGGATCAATTAACGGAGATGGTTGGATGGGTTAACACAACTAGCACAGATTTATACCCATGCTATACCCATGTTACACATGGTAATAACGCTTAATGGTTCAACTAATTTTTGAGATAGTAATTGTTTGTTAATTTGATGGTATAATGATTACATACTTAGCGGTTGAATATCCGCTGGGCATTTCAAACGCAGCAATAATATAATAGGATACCTATATGGTTATTATTTGGGTAAAAGATTCTACTGGTTTTCAAACGAAGAAGATTGGTCAGATGCAATACAATGCGCTCGATTTTCCACTAAAACACGATACTTTCGCGGACTTTCAACACCTAGATGTGAGAATGCATGCAGTCACAGTCATAAGAGAATATGATAGAAAAATATCCCATTGGTATATGATTTTTCATACAAATATAAATCACTTAATTAAAGCTGAGCTGATACCTTATGGTTACAGGGTAATTTATGGTGCAAAGTCCCCCAAGATCAAAGATTACAGGGTTGTAGAAAAGTTCCATCTGCTATGGCAGCATACCGTGCGTGATATATTTAGTTATATTTATGAGTTTGCTTGCAAATTTGGTTGTTGGGAGCTAGAGGGTCCGAAGCCGTATGGTTGTAAAGATTTCGTCATCGACTCCTTGAAAAGGTTTGGTGTGCCAGATAGATACATTCTCCCCTATGAGTTAAGAAAAACAGTCTGTAGGCGTTATGCGCCACTCGTCACTGAATATGATGATTATTATAATAAGGTGCCTGAGGATGGTGAACCAATAATTTATACCAGTCGAGAGCTCATACATAGCCGTTAGTGAGAGTAATGCTCGCGAGTTTGCGCATTTTGCAATAGATTGCCAGCCAACGTGCAAGAACGCTTACAAACTGTAACATTCTTCAAATTGCCTATTTTTTGCTCTTTTTGCTGTTGTATGTTGGTGATAGTTAATCCCTGTGCGTTGAACATTAATTTATGCCCCTATTAGAGCAATCATGGTTGATAGTTTAGCCCTTAACAAAGTAAAATAAGTAGTAATAAATATAAACCAATAAACACACTGACTTAAATTGCCAGACGCGATACTGTACACTGTGATACGATTTGCGAGCGTGACTTTCAATCAAAATGTGCTCACTGAGGTTATGTGTTTGGTATTAGGCAAAGGATTTATCCGGATTGCATATCCATCAAACGCAGCAATAATATAATAGGATACCTATATGGTTATTATTTGGGTAAAAGATTCTACTGGTTTTCAAACGAAGATTGGTCAGATGCAATATAATGCGCTCGATTTTCCACTAAAACACGATACTTTCGCGGACTTTCAACACCTAGATGTGAGAATGCATGCAGTCACAGTCATAAGAGAATATGATAGAAAAATAGCCCATTGGTATATGATTTTTCATACAAATATAAATCACTTAATTAAAGCTGAGCTGATACCTTCTGGTTACAGGGTAATTTATGGTGCAAAGTACCCAAAGATCAAAGATTACAGGGTTGTAGAAAAGTTCCATCTGCCATGGCAGCATACCGTGCGTGATATATTTAGTTATATTTATGAGTTTGCTTGCAAATTTGGTTGTTGGGAGCTAGCGAGCCCGAAGCCGTATGGTTGTAAAGATTTCGTCATCGACTCCTTGAAAAAGTTTGGCGTGCCAGATAGATACATTCTCCCCTATGAGTTAAGAAAAACAGTCTCTAGGCGTTTTCCGCCACTCATCACTGAATATGATGATTATTTTAATGAGGTGCCTGAGGAGGGTGAACCAATAATTTATACCAGTCGAGTGCTCATACATAGCCGTTAGTGAGAGTAATGCTCGTGAATTTGCGTATTTTGCAATAGATTGCCAGCCAACGTGCAAGAACGCTTACAAACTGTAACATTCTTCAAATTGCCTATTTTTTGCTCTTTTTGCTGTTGTATGTTGGTGATAGTTAATCCCTGTGCGTTGAACATTAATTTATGTCACTACTAGAGCAATCATGGTTGATAGTTTAGCCCTTAACAAAGTAAAATAAGTAGTAATAAATATAAACCAATAAACACACTGACTTAAATTGCCAGACGCGATACTGTACACTGTGATACGATTTGCGATCGTGACTTTCAATCAAAATGTGCACGCTGAGGTTATATGTTTGATATTAGTCAAATGATTTATCCAGATTGCATATCCATCAAACGCAGCAATAACATAATAGGAGACATATATGGTTATTATTGGGGTAAAAGATCTGACTGGTTTTCAAACGAAAAAAATTGGTAAGAAGCAATACAATGCGCTCGACTTTCCACTAAAACACGATACTTTCGCGGACTTTCAACACCTAGATGTGCAAATACATGCAGTCACAGTCATAAGAGAAGATGATAGCAAAATGGCCCATTGGTATATGATTTTTCATACAAATATAAATCACTTAATTAAAGTTGAGTTGCTACAGCTGGGTTACAGGGTAATTTATGGTGCAGAGTACCCCAATATCATAGATTACATGGTTGCAGAAAAGTTCCATCTGCCATGGCTGCGTGTCGTGCGTGATATATTTAGTTATATTTATGAGTTTGCTATTGAATTTGGTTCTTGGTCGCTAAATCGAGATATCTCCAAGCCGTATGGTTGTAAAGATTTCGTCATAGACTCCTTGAAAAAGTTTGGCGTGCCAGATAGAGACATTCTCCCCTATGAGTTAAGAAAAACAGTCTGTAGGCGTTATGCGCCACTCGTCACTGAATATGATGATTATTATAATAAGGTGCCTGAGGAGGGTGAACCAATAATTTATACCAGTCGAGTGCTCAAAAATAGCCGTTGGTGAGAGTAATGCTCGCGAGTTTGCGTATTTTGCAATAGATTGCCAGCCAACGTGTATTGACGCTTACAAACTGTAACATTCTTCAAATTGCCTATTGTTTGCTCTTTTTGCTGTTGTATGTTGGTGATAGTTAATCCCTGTACGTTGAACATTAATTCATGCCCCTACTAGAGCAATCATGGCTGATAGTTTAGCCATTAACAAAGTAAAATAAGTAGTAATAAAAATAAACCAATAAATATACTGACTTAAATTGCGCGTTATGATACAATAAATTGTAATACGATTTGCGATCGTGACTTTCAATAAAAATGTGCACGCTGAGGTTATGTGTTTGGTATTAGGCAAAGGATTTATCCAGATTACATATCCATCAAACGCAGCAATAACATAATAGGAGACCTATATGGTTAGTATTTTGGTAAAAGATTCTACTGGTTTTCAAACGACGAAAATTGGTACGATAGAATATAATGCGCTCTATTTTCCACTAAAACACGATACTTTCGCGGACTTTCAACACCTAGATGTGAGAATGCATGCAGTCACAGTCATAAGAGAATATGACAAGGAACAGGCCCATTGGTATATGATTTTTCATACAAATATAAATCACTTAATTAGAGCTGAGCTGATACCTGATGGTTACAGGGTAATTTATGGTGCAGACTACCCCACTGTCAGAGATTACATGGTTGTAGAAAAGTTCCTACTGCCATGGCAGCATATCGTGCGTGATATATTTAGTTATATTTATGAGTTTGCTATTGAATTTGGTTCTTGGTCGCTCTTTAGCAAGCGCTGCAAGCCGTATGGTTGTAAAGATTTCGTCATCAACTCCTTGAAAAACTTTGGCGTGCCAGATAGATACATTCTCCCTTATGAGTTAAGAAAAACAGTCTGTAGGCGTTGTCCGCCACTCATTACTGAATATGATGATAATTATAATGAGGTGCCTGCGTATGGTGAACCAATAATTTATACCAGTCGAGCGCTCATACATAGCCGTTAGTGAGAGTCATGGTCGTGAATTTGCGTATTTTGCAATAGATTTCCAGCCAACGTGCAAGAACGCTTACAAACTGTAACATTCTTCAAATTGCCTATTGTTTGCTCTTTTAGCTGTTGTATGTTGCTGATAGTTAAGCATTCTGCCTTGATTCATGTCCCATTAGAGCAATCATGGTTGATAGTTTAGCCGTTAACAAAGTAAAATAAGTAGTAATAAAAATAAACCAATAAACATACTGACTTAAATTGCGAGCTATGATGCAGTAAATTGTAATACGATTTGCGATCGTGACTTTCAATCAAAATGTGCACGCTGAGGTTATATGTTTGATATTAGGCAAAGTATTTATCCAGATTACATATCCATCAAACGCAGCAATAACATAATAGGAGACCTATATGGTTATTATTTGGGTAAAAGATCTGACTGGTTACCAAACGAAAAATACTGGTAACATGATATGCAACACGCTCGATTTACTACTAAGATACGAGACTTTCGCGGACTTTAAACACCTAGATGTGAAGATATATGCAGTGACCGTGATAAGAGCTGATGATACTTCAATCGCCCATTGGAGCTTGTTTTTTCATACAGATACTAGTCACTTAATTAAAGTTGAGTTGCAACCGCAGGGTCACAAGGTGATTTACGGTGCAGTATTTCCTGAAGTCACAGGTTACATGGTTGTAGAAAAGTTCCTACTGCCCTGGCTGCGTACCGTGCGTGATATATTTAGTTATATTTGTGAGCTTTCTATTGAATTTGGTCCTTGGTCGCTAGATCAAGATATCCCCAAGCCGTATGGTTGTAAAGATTTCGTCGTCGACCTCTTGAAAAACTTTGGCGTGCCATATAGAGACATTCTCCCCTATGAGTTAAGAAAAACAGTCTCTAGGCGTTGTCCGCCACTCGTCTATGAATATGATGATGCTTATAATGAGGTGCCTGCGAAGGGTGAACCAATAATTTATACCAGTCGAGTGCTCATATGTTTTCCCTAGTTGGTTTTTGAGTCGCGATTTATACCCATGTGACGATCAAAATGCAACGTCGGCTGCGGACTCGATGGTCGATGATAAGGCGCAACATGAGTAATGGTTATTCTCGCATCGAATGGCAAGCTTTGGTTGCTTCCTTTCATATAAAAACCGAGTATGGCCCAGTATGGCCCAGTATGGCGTGGCTCCTGGTACCAATTTGCATTTCTTGGTAGCGTGGGTATATATCCACGTCGTTATAACCCTTAATGGTTAAAACATTTTTGAGATAGTCATTGTTGTTAATTTTATGGTATAACTATTACGTGCTTAGCTGTTGAATATCTGCTGGCAATTTTAAATGAATTAACTATAAAATAATAGAGAAAAATAACGATGACTGAGATTATTATAGAAGATTTTACTGGTTTTCAAAAGAGCAGTTCAAAATGTCAGTTCCTTACATTTGATGAATTACGAAGAAGTGCCCCTAATTGGGCTGGCTTTGCCAACTTAGATGTCAGAATATATGCGATAACCGTCGTGAGGCTTTCTGACTACCGCCATGCTCATTGGGAGCTAATGTTGCAGACAGCTATTGGCCACTTAATTAAAGTTGACCTGACACCTGCATCTGGTTACAGGGTGCTGTACGGCGCTTTTTTCAGAGAGCAAACGATGGAGGTATCTTTCGAAACGCTAATGTTGCCTAAAGAGCGTATCGTGAGTGATGTTTTTAAGACTGTGGCTTACCTTTCTCGCACAAGAGGTCCTTGGACCGAGACACCCCATCACCCAAATAACTGCCAAGATTTCGTATTTAGGTTCTTGAGCTACTTTGGCGTGACAAATAGCCAACTTTTCCCCTATGAGTTGAGAAGAGCCGTCAATAGGTGGAACCCTCCTCGCATCACTGAATATGAAGATGATGAAAATGATGAGCTACTTAGGGCTCAGCCTCTAGTGTTTATACATAGCCGTTAGTGAGAGTAATGCTCGTGAGTTTGCGCATTTTGCAATAGATTGCCAGCCAACGTGCAAGAACGCTTACAAACTGTAACATTCTTCAAATTGCCTATTGTTTGCTCTTTTAGCTGTTGTATGTTGGTGATAGTTAATCCCTGTGCGTTGAACATTAATTCATGCCCCTACTAGAGCAATCATGCTTGAGTGTGATTACCATTTACCGAAGTAAACCAAGCTGTAATAAAAATAAGGTAACAAATATAATGACTTAATTATAACAACTCGATATTATACAATGTAATACGATTTGCGAGCGTCACTTTTAATCAAAATGTGCTCGCTGAGATTATGTGCTTTATATTGGGCAAAGGATTTATTATAATGTTATCTCCATCAAACGCAGCAATAACATAATAGGAGACATATATGATTAGTATTTTGGTAAAAGATTCTACAGGTTTTCAAACGACGAAAATTGGTACGATAGAATATAATGCGCTCGATTTTCCACTAAAACACGATACTTTCGCGGACTTTCAACACCTAGATGTGAGAATGCATGCAGTCACAGTCATAAGAGAATATGATAAGAAACAGTCCCATTGGTATATGATTTTTCATACAAATATAAATCACTTAATTAGAGCTTAGCTGATACCTTTTGGTTACAGGGTAATTTATGGTGCAGACTACCCCACTGTCAGAGATTACATGGTTGTAGAAAAGTTCCTACTGCCCTGGGCAGCATACCGTGCGTGATATATTTAGTTATATTTATGAGTTTGCTATTGAATTTGGTTCTTGGTCGCTCTTTAGCAAGACCGGCAAGCCGTATGGTTGCAAAGATTTCGTCATAGAGTTCTTGAAAAACTTTGGCGTGCCATATAGATACATTCTCCCCTATGAGTTAAGAAAAACAGTCTGTAGGCGTCGTCCGCCCTTAATCTATCAATATGATGATTATGTTCTAGAGAACTATGGCTATTACAAGCTCACACTACTCGTTTAGTTCGCAGCCGACGTTGCATTTTGAGGTAACATGGCGATATAATGCTATTCAATTTGCAATGTTATTTAATACCAATTAGAGTACACGCTTATCAATCTTGTTGGTTAAAATGAGTTACTGTGTCTTGGGCGTTTTATAAAGGTAACAACCAATGCCAGCAATTTTAGCCTTGCATGGACACATTTTTGTTAGCTAACATTGTATAATAAATTTAATGTAGTTGATATCACCTAGATATACACCGCAACAATTGATCGGAAATTATCGTGATTAAAAAGATTCAAGCTGTTCGAGGAATGAATGATACATTGCCTTCCCAAACGCCAATTTGGCAAAAATTAGAGTCATTATTAAGACAAGTAGTATCAAGTTACGGGTACTCTGAAATTAGAATGCCGATTGTTGAAAGCACTGATCTGTTTAAACGAGCTATTGGTGAAGTTACTGATGTTGTTGAAAAAGAAATGTACAGTTTTGATGACAGAAATGCAGAGAGTTTAACACTTCGTCCTGAAGGTACTGCATCATGTGTCAGGGCAGGTAATGAACATGGTTTATTATATAACCAAGAGCGTAGAATGTGGTATTGTGGCGCAATGTTCCGCCATGAACGTCCTCAAAAAGGTCGCTACCGGCAATTTCATCAATTTGGTGTCGAAACTTTTGGCATTGCAACGCCTGATATAGACGCGGAAGTTATCTTGCTTTGTGCGCGGTTATGGAAACTGCTCGGTATTGAGCCACATGTTGAACTACAGATTAATTCACTCGGCTCAAATGCTGCGCGCGCTGTGTATAAAGAAGCTTTAGTTAAATTTTTAATGCAGCACGAAAGTGCATTAGATGATGATAGTAAACGGCGCATGCTAACAAACCCTTTGCGCGTACTCGATAGTAAAAATCCTGCGGTGCAAGAGATATTAGTGAATGCGCCGAAATTATCAGCATATTGTGATCAAACATCTATTGAACATTTTGAGCAGTTACAAACATATTTGCAAGCTGCAGGTGTTAAGTTTGTTGTTAATGAAGGGCTTGTTCGCGGTCTTGATTATTATAACCGCACTGTTTTTGAATGGGTCACCACGAGTCTTGGATCTCAAGGGACAATTTGTGCTGGTGGGCGTTATGATGGTCTTGTTGAACAACTTGGTGGAAAAGCCACCCCTGCAGTTGGTTTTGCAATGGGCCTTGAACGTATCGTTTTGATGCTTGATACCTTAGGGCTTAGTTCAGATGTAAAATCTGATGTAGATATTTATACTGTTGTCGTGGGTGAAAAAACAGATTTGGCTGGTTTTAAAATGGCAGAGCTTATTCGCCATGAACTTCCTAAATTAAAAGTGCTGCATAACTGTGGTGCGGGAAATTTCAAAAAACAAATGAAACGTGCGGATAAAAGTGGCGCGCGTCTCGCGTTGATTATTGCTGGCAGTGAACTTGCAGATGGTACTGTCACGATCAAAGACTTACAAGGTAAAACAGAGCAGCAAACTGTCATGATGGAAGGGCTAATAACGGCCTTAGGTCAATTTTTTTTATAAAAATGCGACATTTAAAACTTCAATTACAAAGGACTTATATAAATGGTTGATATTATCGAAGGCTACGCAACAGAAGAGCAACAAATTGATGCAATTAAAAATTTGTGGAAAAAGTATGGAACAATCTTAATGATCAGCATTGTTATTGCTTTTGGTGGTTTCTGGAGTTGGCATTACTATAAAAGTGAACATAGAGTCTCTCAAGAGGAAGCATCTCAAGCATATTCGAATTTAATGATAAAATTTCAAGCAAGAGGTATTGATGGCGATCGTAATGATCTGCAAAAATTCGCAAAGGAGAATGAACACAATAGCTACGGCGTGCTGGTATCATTGTTATTAGTAAAAGAATTGGTGAAACAAAAAGATTATAAACAGGCAATATCTCAGCTTGTTGTGTTGCAATCTGATAACCGTTACTTACCCCTGAAGCCAGTGATCAACTTACGGCTTGCAAAAATTCAACTCGCGTTTGGTAAATTTGATGATGCCCTTAAAACGGCAGCGTTGATTACAGAGCCTTCTTTTACCGTTAAAATGAACCAACTAAAAGGACTTATTTATTTAAAAAAAGGGGATAAAGTGAAAGCTTATTATGCATTTAAATTAGCT
This sequence comes from uncultured Psychromonas sp., assembly GCA_963682165.1. Classification (GTDB taxonomy): domain Bacteria; phylum Pseudomonadota; class Gammaproteobacteria; order Enterobacterales; family Psychromonadaceae; genus Psychromonas. The sequence continues at coordinate 2,411,009 of OY821666.1, forward strand.
GTTGATAAAAGCCAAGGCAATGTTGATCCAATTTTGCAAATGCAGTTTGCAAATGCAACATTACCTGCTGATAAAATGCTTCATACGCCCCTAGTTAAAACGAAATAATATAGAGATAATAAATGCAAAAAAATGCTAAACATTTAATATTACTGATAAGTTCATTCTTTTTTTTAGCTGGTTGCTCGTTTTTTTCAAGCGAAACAGCGGTTAACATAATGAAAGAACGGCCAATTTTCAAGCCCAGCTACAAGCCAGTTATCGCGTGGTCTAAAAGTATTGGCGGTGGTATTGGCAAATATTATTCACAATTAAAACCTGCAGCAGATAGCAATGCAGTTTATGCAGCATCTCGCGATGGCGAAGTTTCAGCGCTTAGCTTAAAGACGGGTAAAACTATTTGGTCAGTTGATCTGGCTAATGTCGTTAAACATCATTTTTATAGCTCAGCGCGTTTTTCAGGCGGCATTGGTCAAAATAGCGATTGTTTATTCATTGGCACTGAAAATGGCCAAGTACTTGCGATCAACAAAAAACAGGGGAAATTGCTCTGGATTGCAGATATAAAAGCTGAAGTTATCGCAACACCTGTTTATTCAGATGACATGGTTATTGTGCATACAAAGCGCGGTGACTTGCTGTCTTTAAATGCCAAGACGGGCAGCGAAAATTGGTCTCAGCATAATAAACAGCCACAACTTAGTCTGAGAGGAAGCAGTATACCAACGGTCGCGCAAGGTGGGATTGTTTATGGTCGCAGTGATGGTTTCCTTTGTGTTGCGCGTTTAACTACGGGACAACTCTTATGGGAATTACCGATTGCCAGACCGCATGGTGCAACAGCTCTGGATCGCTTAACTGATATCGATATGAAGCCTGTGATAGTTAATAATATTATATATGCCTTGGCTTATAATGGAAACTTAGCGGCAATTGATTTATTTAAAGGCAAACAACTCTGGTCGAAACCTTACTCTGGCTTTAATAATATTGTCGCATCAGGAGAGACTTTATATATAACAGATCATCGCGGTTACATTTATGCGCTAGACCAAACAACTGGTAAAAAAATCTGGGAAAATAAACAGCTTAGTTATCGCAATGTCACCAGCATAGCTGTTGCTAATCAGTACATCGTTATCGGTGATGGAGAAGGTTATTTGTATTGGATAAATAGAGATAACGGTCAATTTGTTGCCCAACAAAAGCTTGATTCAGATGGTTTATATATTGCGGCGTTAGCAACTGAAGATTACTTATATGTACAAACACGAAGTGGTGATTTAATTGCAATTGAAAAACCTGTGTTAACGCAAAGAAAAGCATTAAAAGATAAATGATGCGCCAATGATGGATAAAACAAATTAATATAGACTTAAATTAGCTGAGACTTTATACTATGCTCATGGAGCTGAGTCCGATCATCAAGCTTAAAGTAATTATCGTAAATAACTTATTAATATTATGATTTAAAATGAGCAATGCCTGCATCACAAGAGGGTAGAGCAAACAATATTTACTGAGCTTGCGTCTTAAATTGAGTAGTTTTGTCTGTGTAATATTTATAAATAAAATAAACATAATTGCAATTATTGTTTAGAGGAATAATGAATTATGTTACCCGTAGTTGCACTAGTTGGAAGACCAAATGTAGGTAAATCAACCCTTTTTAATCGCTTAACCCGCACTCGCGATGCGCTTGTTGCTGATTTCCCAGGATTAACGCGTGATCGTAAATATGGTCAAGCGAAACTTGATAACGATGAATTTATTGTCATCGATACAGGTGGGCTCACTGGCGATAAAGAAGGTCTAGACGCCTTGATGGCAGAACAAGCCATGTTCGCAATTAATGAAGCTGATGCGGTGTTATTTTTAGTAGATGCCCGCGCTGGAATGACGGTTGCAGATCAAGCTATTGCAGATCATTTAAGAAAACAACATAAAAAAGTATTTTTGATCGCCAACAAAATTGATGGCATTGATGCAGACTCTGCTTGCGCTGAGTTTTATGCACTAGGTCTTGGCATCGTGTACCATATTGCGGCGGTTCACGGTAAAGGTGTGCGGCAAATGATTGATGCTGCATTAGATGGTTTTTTTGAACCTCGCATTGAAGAAGATGATATTGAACTTGAGTGTGATTTTGATGTACAAAACATTGACAGCGATGATGAAGAAAAGCTTTTAAAAGAACAACAACGATTAGCCGCAATGCCAATTAAACTGGCAATTATTGGCAAACCAAACGTGGGTAAATCAACGCTTATTAATAGAATATTAGGTGAAGATCGGGTCGTTGTTTACGATCAACCAGGTACAACGCGTGATAGTATTTATATTCCAATGTCGCGCGGCGAGCGTGAATATATCTTAATCGATACAGCGGGGGTACGTAGGCGTAAAAAAGTAAGTGAAACGGTTGAAAAATTCTCTGTTATAAAAACTTTAAAAGCAATTGAAGAGAGTAATGTGGTTTTGCTGGTGATTGATGCCCGTGATGGTATTGCTGATCAAGATTTATGCTTATTGGGTTACACGTTAAACTCTGGTCGTTCACTGGTACTTGCCGTTAATAAATGGGATGGTATGAACGATTATGATAAAGAGCGTGTTAAAAGCGAGCTTGATCGGCGTTTAGGTTTTATTGACTTTGCTAGAGTGCATTTTATTTCTGCATTACATGGCACTGGTGTTGGGCACTTATACGAGTCAGTTGAAGAAGCTTATGACTCATCCACAAAACGTATTTCAACGTCAATGTTAACGCGCATTTTGATCATGGCGGTTGATGATCACCAGCCACCAATGGTGCAAAGCCGGCGCGTTAAATTACGTTATGCACATGCAGGTGGTTATAATCCGCCATTAATTGTGATCCATGGTAATCAAGTTAAGAAATTACCTGATACTTACAAGCGTTATTTAATGAATTACTTCCGTCGATCGTTGCAAATAATGGGCACTCCTATTCGCATTGAGTTTAGACAAGGTAATAACCCATTTAAAGGTCGTCATAATAAATTAACATCCAGTCAAATGGACAAGCGCAAGCGCATGATGAAGTTCCATAAAAAAAGTTATAAATAATGCAATGGCAGATCTGCGCATTGATCAGAGCTTCGAGATGCTAGATGCTAGATGCTAGATGCTAGATGCTAGATGCTAGATGCTAGATGCTAGATGCTAGATGCTAGATGCTAGATGCTAGATGCTAGATGCTAGATGCTAGATGCTAGATGCTAGATGCTAGATGCTAGATGCTAGATGCTAGATGTTAGATGTTAGATGCTAGATGCTAGATGCTAGATGCTAGATGCTAGATGCTAGATGCTAGATGCTAGATGCTAGATGCTAGATGCTAGATGCTAGATGCTAGATGCTAGATGCTAGATGCTAGATGCTAGATGCTAGATGCTAGATGCTAGATGTTAGATGTTAGATGCTAGATGCTAGATGCTAGATGCTAGATGCTAGATGCTAGATGCTAGATGTTATATGCTAAATGTTAAATGTTAGATGCTAGATACATAAAAGTGACAGCTTGGTGGTTATTTAATTAGCGACCAGATAAAGTATTTTGATTGCTAACGAGTATATTTTGCAAAACGTCAAGATAAGGGTAGTTATTTTAATGAGCCAAATTAATCGGTTATTTACGGCCATTGAGAGACTTATGATTTACAGGCAAACAGGTTTAAGATATATCAATAGATCGTTAGCTGCTTTTGCGGGTTTTTCTGCTTGTTTTTCTTTATTTGCTTGGCGCACTAATTGACGTAGTTTTTGACGTTCAAGGCATGGAAATGTGTCTAACAAAGCATTAATTGCTGGATCACCTTGGCTTATTAACTTATCACGTAATAATTTTAAGCGTTGTGCCGCATGGGTTAATTGTTGATGTTTATTATTTAATTTATCAAGCATCAAGCGAATTGCAACAGAGTCTTCTGTACGCAATACTTTTCCGATATATTGCATTTGCCGGCGCAAAGCTTCATGTTTATTACTAATTTTATGTGCCACTTCAAGAGCGTGTAAAAGCTGCTCACTTGCAGGAATTTGCGCGAGCTGTTTTTTATTTAAGGCAAGCAATTCAAGGCCAATCAATTTTAATGCTTGTGCTTCGCGTTTTATTTGTGATTTACTGATCTCATCTTGGTTAATTACTTCGACTTTTTTATTCATTATTTTTGCTCTAATTACCTAATTGCGCGTAGTATAGCGCATATAATTATATTTTTTAACTGAGACGGAATTTTTTAACTATGATTGAACAGAAAAAAAACCTTGAGAATGCCGTAGGAGAAGCCCTTGAAATTGCAAAAAAACTTGGCGCAGATCAAGCGAAAGTTGGGTTGAGTAAAACATCAGGCATATGCGTAAGTACTCGACTAGGTGAAGTTGAAAATATTGAATTTAACCTTGATGGAGGGATGGGGATCAGCGTGTATGTTGATCAGTGTAAAGGCAGTGCATCTACGACTGATTTAAGTATTGAAGCTATTGAATCAACGGTAAAAGCTGCAGTTGATATTGCAAAATATACCAGTGCAGATAAATATTCAGGTCTGATTGATGAAAGTTATTTAGAAACTGATCCGCTTGATTTAGATCTTTACTTTCCATGCGCTAAAAGCACAGATGAATTACTTGAAATAGCTAAGGAGTGTGAAGATATTGCACTAAACGTCGATGATCGTATTGTTAATTCAGATGGCGCGCAGCTAAGTAGTCATGCAACTTTAAGAGTTTATGGTAACAGTCATGGATTTTTAAAGAGTTATCCAAGCTCTAGCCATGGGCTGAGTTGTTCATTAATAGCTCAACAAGGTGATGAGTTACAAACTAATTACAGTTACAGCACAGCTCGCGCTATGGATGATCTTTTCTCCACCAAATGGGTTGCTGAAGATGCAGCAAAACGCACATTAGGTAAGCTTGGCGCAAAAAAAATAAAAACCCAACAATCGGCTATTATTTTTTCTCCTGAAATGGCAAGAGGATTATTCTCTTCATTAGTGGGCGCTATAAGTGGCGCAAACCTTTACAAAAAATCAACTTTTTTACTTGATAGTTTAGACACGCAAATATTTCCAGAGTGGTTAGAAATAACTGAAAAACCCCATATTAAAAAAGGTTTAGCAAGCGCACCGTATGATAACGAAGGTGCGCGCACAATTGAGCGCACCATTATTGAAAATGGTGTTTTACAAACATATTTATTAGAAAGCTACGCGGCTAAAAAACTGAAGATGAAAAGCACCGGGCACGCTGGAGGTATTCATAACTGGTTCGTAAAAACAGGGGAATATGATTTAGCAAGCTTATTTAAAGAAATGGGCAGCGGACTATTTGTCACCGAGTTAATGGGCCAGGGTGTTAATATGGTGACAGGTGATTACTCACGCGGAGCATCAGGTTTTTGGATTGAGAACGGCATCATTTCTTATCCAGTGCACGAAATAACCATTGCCGGAAACCTAAAGGAAATGTTTATGGATATCGAAGCCATCGGCAATGATATAGACCCACGAAGCAGCTTAAAAACAGGTTCAATTTGGATTAAAAAAATGAAAATAGCAGGTGATTAGTTGTCTTATTAAATGCTGCATTTTGTGCTGATTTATTAATATTAATGTGAATGGCATTACTTGCATATTATGAACAAATTTAAATTAACAACGTTAAATTTATTGGAGAGATCTGGAGTTTTATGCGTTTTATATTACTTTTTTTATTGTTGTTTTCGCCATTATTACCAGCAGCATTGCCACCAATTCAATTGGCAACAACCTTTCGTGATAATATTACAATTTATGACTACTGGGTAAGCGAAAAACTTGACGGTGTCCGTGCTTATTGGGATGGGAAGCATCTTATCTCGCGCAAAGGCAATCAATTTTCAGCGCCTAAATGGTTTACCAAAGGGTTTCCAAAAACTCCACTCGATGGCGAATTATGGATTGCTAGAAATAAATTTGAACTTGTTTCTGGTATTGTTCGAACTAAAAACGGTACAAAACAAGCTTGGAAACAGATTTCCTTTATGATTTTTGATCTGCCAGCCTCGAAGAAAAATTTCACTGAACGTTTAACTGCAATGCGCCATTTGATTGATAATTGCGATTCACCTTATTTAAAAATGATCAAACAAGAAAAAATAACGACACATAAAGCGCTACAATTAAAGCTTAATGAAGTCATTAAGGCAGGTGGAGAAGGGCTGATGTTGCATCACATGAATGCCTATTATCAGGTTAAACGTAGTCAAGATTTAATGAAACTAAAACGCTATGATGATGCAGAAGCTGTTGTCATTGCATATACTGCAGGCAAAGGAAAGTACCTAGGGCTGATGGGATCATTAGTTGTGAAAACTCCTGATAATATCATTTTTAAAATTGGTAGTGGCTTTAGTGATGCCGAGCGCGCAAACCCACCTAAAATAGGTGATACCATTAGCTTTCAATATATAGGCAAAACAAAAAATGGCGTACCCCGCTTCGCCAGTTATCTACGTATTAGAAATGAAATTTAATAAGCTAAAAAATCATCTTCTGGCGAATGGGAATATTACAGCTAGGTTAAAATAAGCGCCATAATGCAAAATAACCCGCTTTTTTGTATTATTTTGGTTGACATTGAAATGCAAGGAAAATAAAATGAGCCCCGTAAATTAAATGGAAATAGTAACAACCTTGCTGTTGGATAGTTCGGTTAAATGAAATAAAAGACTTTAATGGTTGTTTCCTTAATACAGATCCCAACGAAAAATAACTTATTTTAACATTGGTATATAAGGGGCTATAGCTCAGATGGGAGAGCACTTCGCTGGCAGTGAAGATGTCTGCGGTTCGATCCCGCATAGCTCCACCATTTACTTTGCACGATCTAACTGATCCACATGCGCGCTTAAGATGAAAAATCAGCAAGGTCAATTGTCCGCGCTGATGTCTAATGATAAATACTCTTGAAGTCTGGTGGGTATAACAGCAAGCAATTATTTAGTGCACTTGCTATTTATGATTTTTGCAGAGCTTGCAAGCGTAAATCATCTTTTCGATACTCTTCTATTTTTGCACTGTAACGCGCTTTATTTAATTTTTTATTGGTGTAAATCAATGCAGTACTCATCTCTTGGGTAGCGTCTCTAAATAAGCCTTTTAAGGCAAGTAATTCGGCTTTGTTTGCGTGCTCTTTAGCTTGGTTGTTGAGCAATGCATAAACATTAATGGCAAAAACCCTTCCTAGCATATTATTTGGATAGTCGCGAATAAAACGCGCTATTATTTTTTCTTCTCGTTTATATTGTTTGTCTGCTTTTAAAGCGCTTGCAAGATTCAATGTGATAACTTTATTTTTTCTATTTTCATCATAAAACGTAGTGAGCAATTTAATTATTTTTTTATTTTTTTTAAGTGCAATTGATGTATCTGTGAATAAATCAATATAAAAAAGATTTTTCGGAGATTTTTTGAGTAAAGAAAGTGTTATTTTGTTCGCTTGTTGATATTTTCGATCTTGAAAATCAGCGAGTGCCAGACCATATTGAGTTGCGGACCTTGATACATATCTTTTATGCTTCAATTTACTTGTATAGAAATTAATTGCGGCTTCACTTGTTATGGAATTAAACCTGACAGTAATTCTCGCTTTACTCAATTGATAAGCAAGACTCATTGGCACCTTGCGTTTTTTGAATTGAGAAGCTCGTAATCTAGCTTCTGCTAGCCGTGTTGCTGGTAGGGGGTGAGTTGAGAGCATTTCAGGTGGGGTAGATGCATATTTATATTTTTCTGCCAGTTTTTCAAAAAAATTAGCCATCCCGTAAGGATCATACCCAGCCTTATACAGTGTTTGAATGCCAATTCGGTCTGCTTCATACTCATTTTGGCGGGTATAGTTAATTTTTGATTGCACAGAAAGCGCCATGGTTGATGTCAGAGCGGCCATACCTGCAGCTGGTGACACTAATGCTAATAAGATAGATCCTGCCATAGCAGCCATGGTTGCAGGGTTACTAAATGATTGTTTTTCAAGAAAACGGGCGAGATGTCGCTGAGTTATATGCGCTACTTCGTGTGCCAGCACCCCTGCTAATTCACTTTCATTATCAGCGTATAAAAATAAACCAGTATTTATTTTTATATTACCACCTAAAAAGGCAGCGGCATTGATTTCATTATTCTGAATTAAAAAGAAACGAAATGGCATGCGAACTGAATCAGCATGTGCAACAATTTTTTGCCCAATAGTATCAATGTATTGCTTTAAAACTGGATCATTAATAATAGGTAAAGATTGGTCAGCCATTAAATTAAAAGCCCAGCCATATTCTTTCTCTTTGGCAATTGTTAATACGTTCGCGCCAACTGTTCCAATATCAGGAAGTGGGGTGGAGGCATTTGCACTTGGCAAAATAAAAAACAGGAAAAATATTAGCGCTAGTAGCGACGATGTATTCAGAATGTGACCTCTATAAATTAATATTTTGAGTTAAAATCATAACTAACCAATAATTTATTGCAAGCCTTGATTGTCTTATTGTTATAAAAAGCCGATAATTTATCTTCATAACCTCAGAATGTAGTGCAAACGATGGTTTTCAACTGACTCGCGCGTAGTCGTGTACTAGGAGAGTAAAACAGCATTTGGCTTTTATACCCATGTCACCTTAAAATGCAACGTCGGCTGCGGACTCGATGATCAGAGTAATGCGCAACATGAGGTAATGGTTATTATCGCATCGAATGGCAAGCTTTGGCTGCTTCTTTTCATATAAAAACCGAGTCCAGCCCCAACGGGCGCTACTCCTGGCACCAATTTGCATCGTTATAAAACACCTCACGATAATAACTATACTTCAATTCTAGGCTAGGTGTCCGTGCACAATTTTCCTTACTGATATTGCATTTCCTGGTAGCATGGGTATATTCATGTCACCTCAAAATTGGTATTCGAGAGTAACTGTGTTAATTTTCTATTGACATGTTTAAATTAAAGTATTTAACTAACTGTTTGGTGGTTTGGATATCTGCAACCCTGTTTTGGCGCTATTCACCTCACAATTGATTAAATTTGCATCTTGATTGTTAACTGGTATGTCTGGTTAACAACCAATCAAGAGTTCAACTTATCTTTTTTCGTTTTAAGGCTATATTAATGTTTAAACAATTTTATCGGTGGTATCAACAACGTTTTACAGATCCTAATTTAGGGGTACTATTTCTTATTTTAATTTTAGCCTTTGCGGCTTTTTATTGGCTAGGGAGTATTTTAATTCCATTATTTGTCGCCATTGTACTTTCTTATTTACTTGACAGACCAGTCACACTACTTACTCGATATAAAATATCTCGATGGTTAGCAACATTAATCGTGATGAGTCTTTTCATCGTACTATGTGTTTTTGCTCTTGTGGGAATATTTCCTATTTTGTTCAAACAAGCGGGTTCATTCATCCATGATTTACCTTTTATGTTGAATAAAGTTCACGATTATCTGGTGAAACTGCCATCTATACATCCGGAAATGGTTGATGCAGATTGGATCAGCAATGCGTTGGATCATGCTGGCAAATATTTATTAAACAGTAGCGGATTGCTGGTGTCTTATTCTTTTGCATCATTACTGAGCCTAGCTGCATTGATTGTTTATGTCATACTCGTGCCGTTAATGATGATTTTTTTACTCAAAGATAAGGCTTATTTAATGCAAGGAGTATCTAAATATGTGCCTAAAAATAGAAAGTTGGTGATGCAAGTTTGGAATGAAATGGATGCCCAAATTTTGAATTATATACGCGGCAAAATAATAGAAATTTTAATTGTCGGTGTAAGTACTTATTTGGTGTTTTTTGTGTTGGATTTGTACTATTCGGTGTTATTGGCTGTGCTCGTTGGAATTTCTGTTTTAATTCCCTATGTTGGCGCGGTGCTTGTGTCGGTGCCAGTTATTTTAATTGGCCTCTATCAGTGGGGTTTTAATGCATCTTTTTTCTATATGATAATTAGCTATTTGATAGTGCAAGCCATCGATGGAAATGTAATTGTGCCATTGATTTTTTCTGAAGCGGTGAGTTTACCACCTGTCATTATTATTGTGGCGGTATTAATTTTTGGAGGATTGTGGGGTTTTTGGGGGGTGTTTTTTGCAATACCACTTGCAGCGTTAGTTAAGGCAATCTTAAATGCTTGGCCAAAAAATTCAGCAGATGAAATCTCATGATAAAAGAATTTTTCGAGCTTTATTTTAAATTATTTTTTATGATGGTGCCTTTTTTCGTGATGTCTGTTTATTTAACATTAAGTAAATACCAATCAAAAACGGCAAAAAAAGCATCACTATTAAGGTTTTTCATCGCAGTTAGCGTTTCGTGCCTGATTTTTCTCTTATTCGGAAAATATCTATTTTCCTTGTTCGGTATTACGCTTAATGCCTTTAGAATTGGAGCTGGCACTGTTTTATTTTTAAGTGCATTGGATATGATCCGAGGTAAAGATAAAGTGCCAGAATCAGATGGCATGGAGAATGACTATTCGATTGTCCCCCTTGCAATACCAATTACGGTAGGCCCTGGTATTATCGGTGTGTTAATGGTTCTTGGCGCTGAAAACAACAGCGCAAGGGGAGTGATAATTGCTATTGCTGCGCTTTTATGTGCGGTTATTTCAGTGGTTTTAATGCTATTACTCGATTCTAAAATTCATAAGATCATTGGTAAGAAAGGAATGGAAATACTGCCAAAAATAACGGGATTATTGGTTTCAGCTATCGGCGCGCAAATTATATTTACAGGGATCAAAGGTTTTTTGTTTTAAAAACATTTTTGCGTTTGATATCACAATTAACAAATGTTACACCTTACTATGATTAACGAATTTACAGCCAGAGTTGCATTTTTACGCCACATGAGTATAACTGTTATTATTTAAAATGAAATGTACTAACTAGTCTTGAAAAAGAATGATTACCCCCCATAAAGTAGCCAGAAATTCTTATTGTGCAATGGAACAAAATAAAGGAAATAAAATGCAAGTTTCAGTCGAAGAAAAAGAAGGGTTAGAACGCGTATTAACGATTACAATTGAGGCTTTAATATTTGATGAACAATTTGATGCTAGAGTGCGTAAATTATGTAAAACAGAACGTGTCAATGGTTTTCGCACAGGAAAAATACCGGTATCTGTCATAGAGAAACGCTTTGGTCCCAAAATTGAGCATGATGTTTCCAACGAATTGGTAGAGATTTACTTTTATAAAGCTGTTATGGCTGAAGACATAAAACCAGCAGGGAAGCCTTTAGTTGATTTTTCACCGCGTAAAAAAGGCGAACCATTTGTATTTACAGCAAAACTGGAAGTTTTTCCAGCCATCACTGTTTCTGCAGTTAACGAGCTTAATCTTGAAAAGGTTACTGCTGAAGTTACCGATGAAGATCTTGACAATATGATCAATACATTACGTCAGCAACAGGCAACATGGGCGACTGCTCAGCGTAAAGCACAAAACACTGATCGGGTAACAATTGATTTTGTTGGTCGTGTTGATGGTGAAATATTTGAAGGCGGTAGGGCCAATGCTTTCAAACTTGAGCTTGGCAGTAAACGCATGATCCCAGGATTTGAATCTGGCATTTTAGGTCATGAAGCTGGCAATGAGTTCACTATTGAACTTACATTTCCAGACGATTACCAAGCAGAGGCTCTCAAAGGTAAAGATGCAAAATTTGAAATTACGTTAACGCAAGTTGAAGAGCCAATTTTACCTGAAATTAACGATGAATTTGTGAAAAAATTTGGTATCGAAAGTGGTGGAGAGGAGGCGCTACGTTTAAAGGTAAAAGAGAACATGCAACGTGAGCTTAGCCAAATGTTAAAAAATGATATGAACAATGTTGTGATTAACTCCTTGATTGAAAATAATGAACTTTTGGTGCCAAAAGCCCTTGTTGCAAACGAAATTAGTGCGTTGCGTCAACAAACGGCTGCGAGTTACTCTAAGGAAATAGAAAAAATAGACATGCTAGATCTTCCTGATAATTTATTTGCTGAGGAAGCAGAAAAGCATGTTAAAAGAGATCTTTTATTAACTGCAATAATTAAAAGCCATGATTTAAAAGTTGACAATGATAAAGTGGCAGAATTGATTAAGTTATCTGCGGCATCTTATGATAACCCTGCTGAAATTATTGAATACTACAGCAATAATAAAGACATGATGAAACATATTGAAGATATTGCACTTAAAGAACAAGCGATTGAATTTATTATTGAGAGCGCTAAAATTATTGATATTAACAAATCATTTGATGAAGTTATGCGCAAAAAGGTTCCTTAAAAGTTCATTATAAATTAACTCTGTTAATGGATTGTGTATAAAATATAGCCATTTTTCATTTATATAAATTAAAAAAGAAGGTAATTAATGATAAAATCAATTGTTAAAGATGCGACACCAATAAGTAATACGCTTATTCCGATGGTGATTGAACAAACTGCAAAAGGTGAGCGTTCTTACGATATATATTCACGCTTACTCAAAGAGCGTGTTATTTTCTTAAATGGTCAAGTTGAAGATCATATGGCTAATGTGATTGTTGCCCAGCTGTTGTTCTTAGAATCAGAAAGTACAGAGAAAGATATTTTTATTTATATTAATTCACCAGGTGGCTCTATCAGTGCGGGTATGGCAATTTACGATACGATGCAATTTATAAAACCAGAAGTGAGTACGGTTTGTATGGGGATGGCTGCGAGTATGGGAGCATTTTTACTCGCCGCTGGCGCACCAGGAAAACGTCATTGTTTGCCAAATGCTAAAGTGATGATTCATCAACCGCTTGGTGGTTTTCAGGGGCAAGCCTCTGATTTTGAAATTCACGCAAAAGAAATTATTGCCACTAAACACCTGATGAATAAAATTCTAGCAAAGCATACAGGGCAAAGTATGAAAACTATAGCACACGATACAGATCGCGATAACTTCATGCGCGCATCAGAAGCGGTAGATTACGGTTTAGTCGATTCTATTTTAACAAAACGCTAAAATAGCAATAAGACTAAAATAAGGTTATTAAGTTAACGGATTATAAGAGGTTGTTTTACGCTATTAAAGCCTTGAGTTATGGGGCACTATTAAAGTAATACAGTCTTGCATTTAATTTTAGTGTTAGATGATTCACTGAGTTAATTATGCACAATGCGGCAACTTACGGGTTTACTTAATTTTATGTTTAATATTTGCTATTATATCAATACCAATGGTAACTGCGATCTAAGTATTTATGATTAGGCGCATGTTTATTATCAGCAACTGCGTTTATAACAACAATAGTAATAAAAGAGAAAGGAAAAAAGATGTCTGGTAAAAATGAAGACAATTTACTTTATTGTTCTTTTTGTAGCAAAAGTCAGCATGAAGTAATAAAATTGATTGCAGGCCCTGCAGTTTATATTTGTAATGAATGTGTAGAGCTATGTGATGACATTATCAAGGAAGAAATTGAAGATATTAAAGAGAAGGCAGAGGCCACTACAGCTAATAAAAAACTCTCAACACCACATGAGATCCGTGCTGATTTGGATGAATATGTTATTGGCCAGGATGTAGCAAAAAAAGTATTGTCGGTTGCTGTTTATAATCATTATAAACGCTTGAAATATGGTAATATTGCCAATGGTGTTGAATTAAATAAAAGTAATATTTTATTGATTGGCCCAACTGGTAGCGGTAAAACTCTACTTGCGCAAACCATGGCTCGCTTGCTAGATGTTCCATTTGCAATGGCCGATGCAACGACATTAACCGAAGCGGGTTATGTTGGTGAAGATGTTGAAAATATCATTCAAAAATTACTGCAAAAATGCGATTACGATCCAGAGAAAGCACAACATGGTATTATTTACATTGATGAAATTGATAAAATCACGCGTAAATCTGAGAACGCATCAATAACGCGCGATGTATCAGGAGAAGGTGTACAACAAGCACTGCTGAAGCTTATTGAAGGAACGGTTGCGTCTATTCCACCACAAGGTGGCCGTAAGCATCCAAATCAAGAAATGATTCAAGTTGATACGTCAAAAATACTCTTTATTTGTGGTGGTGCATTTTCTGGGTTGGACTCGATTATTGAACAGCGTCTTGAAATTGGCACGGGTATCGGGTTTGGTGCGAGCGTTAAAGATAAAGACACCCAATCGTCTCTTGATGAAACATTAGAAAAAGTAGAGCCACAAGATCTTACCAAATATGGTTTAATTCCTGAATTTATTGGACGTTTACCAGTTGTTGCAATACTGAAGGAACTTGATGAAAATGCGCTCATTGATATATTAACTGAGCCTAAAAATGCAATTACAAAACAATACGCAGCACTTTTTGAGCTTGAAAATGTTGAGTTAGAGTTTAGAAAAAAAGCTCTTGTTGCGATGGCACAAAAAGCCATGAAACGTAAAACAGGTGCGCGCGGTTTACGCTCAATTGTAGAAGCTATTTTACTTGACACTATGTATGACTTGCCATCAAATGAAAATATCAGCAAGGTTGTCATCAATAAACAAGTTATTTTAGGAGAAGCCGTGCCTTTATTGATTTACACCGAAGAGAATACAAAACGCGTGTCATCAAAATAAGTCGGAGAAATCTACATTTTTAAGGGCTTGTCCTTATCGAGCGTTGTGATGCTATGTTGCTATTATTTCATTAAAACTGCGTTCACAATGTACCACTTTTGCATTTTAATATATTTATGGCACTTTCAACCACATGGCACACATTAATATTGTGCTGAGATATTATACTAATTGGCTCTAAAGATAGAGACCAATTTTACGAAATTAAACGAGTAATCCCTTCGTTGGACATTTTAATAATAAATTATGAGTTACGCTTATACAGCACTTTAAGCACTTATATGTACTCGTTTTTTTTGGCAAATAATTGATAATAAAATTAATATAATTAATATTGATTTTAAAACAAACTGTTTTTTTATTTTTAGGAATTTTATGAAAACTGAAATTGAATCGGAAGTAGATTTTACACTTCCAGTCTTACCTTTACGCGATGTTGTTGTTTATCCTCACATGGTTATTCCACTTTTTGTAGGTCGTAAAAAATCTATTCATTGTTTAGAAGCTGCGATGGATCAAAATAAAAAGGTTTTTTTGATAGCACAAATAGAATCGACGCTTGAAGATCCTAAAATGAAAGACTTGTACAAAATAGGTACGGTTGCGAATATCCTGCAACTGCTAAAATTACCTGATGGTACAGTAAAAGTACTCGTTGAAGGTGTGCAACGCGCTGAATTAATTGAAGACATACCAAATGATGACTATTTTTTCTCGCGAATTAAATTGCTTAAAAGTATTGATGTAGATCCAGATGAAGAGGATGCGTTACTTCGAAGTGTGCTGACGTTATTTGAATCTTACATTAAGTTAAATAAAAAAATCCCGCCCGAAGTACTTTCCTCGGTGAATGGCATTGATGATCCTGAGCGTTTAGCAGATACGATTGTTGCGCACATGCCATTAAATTTAGAAGATAAACAAACGGTTCTTGAGTTAACCTCCATCACAGAGCGTTTTGAATTTTTGATGGGCATGATGGAAAGCGAACAAGACATTCTTAATGTTGAAAAGCGTATTAGATCACGCGTGAAAAAACAAATGGAACGCAGTCAGCGTGAGTATTATCTTAACGAGCAAATGAAGGCAATTCAAAAAGAATTAAACGACTCTGATGATGGTGAAAGTGAACATGAGATCTTAGAAGGCAAAATTAACGATGCTGGGATGTCAAAAGAGGCGTTAGAAAAAGCAATGGGTGAGTTTAAGAAATTAAAAATGATGTCTGCTATGTCTGCAGAAGCAAGTGTTATTAGAACTTATATAGAAAGTTTGATCAATGTACCTTGGAAAAAACGTTCCCCAATTAAGAAAAACATCAGCAAAGCAGAAGAAATATTAAATATTGATCATTACGGTCTTGAGAAGGTTAAAGAGCGAATTTTGGAGTATTTAGCCGTACAAACGCGCATTAAAAAGTTGAAAGGCCCTATTTTATGCTTGGTTGGTCCACCAGGTGTCGGTAAAACATCACTAGGTCAATCAATTGCACGTTCAACTGGGCGCAAATATGTTCGTATCGCATTAGGTGGCATGCGGGATGAAGCTGAAATACGCGGGCATCGTCGTACTTATATTGGTTCATTGCCAGGTAAAATCATTCAAAAAATGACCAAAGCCGGAGTGATGAATCCACTATTTTTATTAGATGAAATAGATAAAATGGCATCTGATATGCGTGGCGATCCAGCATCAGCATTACTCGAGGTGTTAGATCCTGAGCAAAATAATTGTTTTAATGATCACTATTTAGAAGTAGATTATGATTTGTCAGATGTGATGTTTGTGGCAACATCTAATTCAATGAACATTCCAGGTCCTTTACTCGATAGAATGGAGGTGATCCGTTTGTCTGGTTACACTGAAGATGAAAAATTGAATATTGCCAAGCAGCATCTTCTCGATAAACAGGTCGAACGTAATGGACTTAAAAAAAGCGAAATTGAAATTGAAGATGGCGCTATTATTGGTATCGTACGTTATTACACTAGAGAGGCTGGTGTGCGTGGGCTTGAACGTGAAGTATCAAAAATTTGTCGTAAAGTAGTTAAGCAAATACTAATTACCAAGAACTTGAAAAAAATAGTGATTAATATTGACAATTTAAAAGATTTCTTAGGTGTACGTCGTTTTGATTTTGGCAAAGCAGATTTGGAAAATCAAGTTGGGCAAGTAACAGGATTAGCGTGGACAGAAGTCGGTGGCGAGTTGCTGACGATTGAAGCTACATCAGTGCCAGGCAAAGGTAAGTTGACTTATACAGGGTGCTTGGGTGATGTAATGCAAGAGTCTATTCAGGCGGCAATGACTGTTGTTCGCTCGAAGGCTGAAGCACTTCGGATTAATTCTGATTTTCATGAGAAACGCGATATTCATGTGCATGTACCTGAGGGAGCGACACCTAAAGATGGCCCAAGTGCAGGAGCTGCAATGTGCACTGTTTTGATCTCAAGCTTAACGGGGATTCCAGTAAAAGCAGATGTGGCAATGACTGGGGAAATAACTTTGCGAGGGGAGGTTTTACCGATTGGAGGTCTTAAAGAAAAGCTATTAGCTGCGCGTAGAGGTGGAATTAAAAAGGTTTTAATTCCCTATGAAAATAAGAGAAATCTTGAAGAGATACCAGATAATATAAAAAATGAGTTAGAAATTTGTCCTGTTCGTTGGATTGATGAAGTACTTGAACTAGCTTTACAAGAAAGTATAAAAGGTTTTTCAGTAACAACCAGCAAAAAATGATTATAAAGTAAGCTTATTATCGCATTTTTTTGTAAATGCGCTTGCGCCTTGTGCAATAGCCAAGTAGCCTTGCAGTTTATAAATTAACCGAAACTAAATTAACCTAAACTAACACTTGTGCTTTAAATTTTATAAGCACAATACAATATAATCGGAGAGTTAAAATGAATAAAGGACAATTAATCGATAGCATCTCAGACAGTGCAGATATTTCTAAAGCTTCAGCGGGACGCGCTTTAGATGCATTTATTGAATCAGTAACTAGTTCATTAGTTTCTGGAGATAATGTTTCTCTCATCGGTTTTGGTGCTTTTTCAGTGAAAAATAGAGCAGCTCGCACTGGACGTAATCCTCAAACTGGTAGCCCAATTCAAATTAAAGCCGCAAGAGTACCTGCTTTTAAAGCTGGTAAATTATTGAAAGAAGCAATAAATTCGTAGTTTAAGCATTTGCTTGATCACTGTGTTAATTCCATGTTTTGTTAGGATCTAACGGTCTGTAACTAGGCTATGTATGTTAGTCTGCAGATGTTGTGGTTTGCAAAATAATGGAAATAACGAGCTACTGCAAAGTCCGATCAGAATATTATGCCTAGATGATAGGCACATATTTACCTTATTTGCTAATAAACCCAGTTAATCACTTGATGACTGTGTAAAATCCGTTCGGTGCTTAACATCAAAATTTTATAATGCTTGCTCGTTGGCTTGAACCATTATAAAATGTTTTGGCTTATTTTGCGATTTGTTTAGTATCAACATTTTAAAGACAAATGGTGGTAGATGTTGCCTTTACCAAGCATTGAAGCAATAAATGATTCATTTTAATTCATTAGATTGATATCATTAGGCGATATGAGCGTATCAATTGATGCGCTTTTTTATTTTATACAATATAAAAGAAGATATATATGTTAAATGGAATGCGCGTAGGGTTAAAAGGCGTGGCGATAAAAGTTGTTTTGTTTGTTATTATTTTATCTTTTGCGCTAGCAGGAGCTGGTGGTTTTTTAGGTCATAGAAGCGTGCCGGTTGCAGTGACTGTGAATGGTGTCGATATTTCTCAGGCAAGTGTTGATCAAGGCTATAAAAATGAACGCGCGAGATTACAAAAACAATATGGAGCACAATTTGACTTACTTGCTTCGAACCCTAATTTTGCTAAGGAGATACGATCGCAGGTAATACACCGCCTCATTTCTGACAGCCTTCTTTCTCAAGCAATTGTAGATATGGGGCTAGCAGTGAGCGACCATCAAATCAAAAATCATATTCGTTCGATGGAAGAGTTTCAAGTTGCTGGTAAATTTAACAATGCACGCTATCTCGCTATATTGCAGCGAGCTCAGTACACACCTGGTAAATTTGCGACAAGTTTAAAACATGATATGGTTCGGAGTCAGTTTTTACAAATGCTAATGGGGAGTGAGTTTGTGACTGATATAGAAATTGCCAACGCAGGTCAATTAGAAGCGCAAACACGCAAAGCAAGTGTATTGACGATTAATTTAAGTAATTTCAAAAATGAAAAGGTGTCTAAGCAAGCAATTACGGCTTATTATGAAAAAAATAAATTACAATTTCAATCTCAGCAACAAGTGCGTGTTAATTATCTTGTGTTAGATAGTGCTAATCTTGGTAATCATATTAAAATTAGCGAAGAAAGCATCCAAAAATATTATGATACGCATATTGCTGATTATCGACATGCCGAGCGTCGTAAAGTTGCTCAAATTTTAATAAAAGGTGACAGTCAAAAATCAAAACAGAAGGCGCAGGCAATTCTTGAGCAACTGAAAAATGGCGCTGATTTTGGACAACTTGCGAAAGAAAAGTCAAACGATACTTTTTCTGCTAAAAATAATGGTGTATTGAATTGGTTTGCAAAAGGCGTGATGCCTCCAGAGTTTGATAAAGTTGCATTTTCACTAACAAAAGCCACGCCATTATCAGGTCTTGTGAAATCAAAGTTCGGTTACCAAATCATTAAATTAATAGGCATTCAAAAACTAAAAACTACGCCACTTGCAGATGCTAAAGCAGATATTATAGCAAGTATTAAAAAAAATAAAATCAGTGATATTTATTATGATTTACAGCAAAAATTAAGTAATGCTGCTTTTGAATCTCCAGATAGCCTTGCTGAAGCAGCGAATACGATCCATGCGAAAGTGCAACATTCTAAATTTTTCACTGAGCAAAATGCCTCTGGTGTCCTAGCAACTAAAGCGGTGCTGAAACTTGTATTTGATAGTCATTTTCGCTCGCAGGGGATGAACTCTGATGTGCTTGAAGTTGGTAAGCATAAAGCAATTGTAGTGCGTATCGATAAATATAAACCCGCCGTTACATTACCACTGAGTGAGGTGTCTACTTCAATTAGTACTCAGTTGCAGCAACAACAATTACAAGAGAAGGCTAAACTTTTTGCTTCTCAGTTGATTGAAAAATTAAATCATGGTAAATCGATAACTAATGAACTTGCTAAAAAGAAATTAAAATTTTCATCTGCTCGTATTTTCAAGCGGTTTATGAAAGATGAAGATCATCAAGTCACTCAAAAAGTATTTCAACTGACCAAGCCTTCAGGTGGGCAAACAGTGTTTGGTTGGACTCAAACAAGTGTAGGTTCTTTTGCTGTGATTAAATTACAAAAAGTTATTGAATCAAACGCTAACGCGGCATTAAAGTCTCAAGTTGAAAAGGTGTTGTTGCGCTCTTCGTCAGAAGCAACATATGAAGATCTTATGAATTTGTTGATGGCGAATGCCAAGATTAAATATGCAGCTAAGTAATAGAGATAACAAAAAATAGTTTTGCAAATGAATTGAGTCAATAAAAATTGGCCGAGTGGTGCTTTTGCAGTGAACAAGCAGGTCGAAGTATCGGCTTAACTTTAGCAATGCCAAGACTGCATCAGGTATAGCCACTTTATTTTGCACTTTTAGGGCACTTATACCCATGCACATAGAAATGCAACGCCGCCGCGAACTCTATAATCAGAGTAAGGAGGTGCATGAGGTAATGGTTATTAGCGCATCGAATGAAAAGCTTTGGCAGCTCCCTCTCATATAAAAACCGAGCCCGGCACCAACGGGCGCGGATACTTGCTTAATTTTGCATTGTTATAAAATATCTATTGAGAATAACTTCCCTTCAATTTTATGCATCAAATATCGGTACAATTTGCGGATCTGATTTTGCATTTTTACGTCCTATGGGTATATACCCATGCACATCAAAATGCAACGCCGCCGCGAACTCGATAATCAGAGTAAGGAGGTGCATGAGGTAATGGTTATTAGCGCATCGAATGAAAAGCTTTGGCTGCTCACTTGCATATAAAAACCGAGCCCTGCACCAATGGGCGCGGATGCTTGCTTAAGTTTGCATTGTTATAAAATACCTATTGAGAATAACTTCCTTTCAATTTTATACCTCGCATATCGGTACAATTTGCCTTGCTGATTTTGCATTTCTAAGTAACATGGGTTAGATAGCCAATAAGTTTGGTTATTTCGATTACTTTATAATAATTTTAAGGGGAACAATATGACACTACGTAAACTTATGGCATTACTTACACTGCTATTTATTGCAGGGTTTAATAGCGCATTTGCAGCGACAACCTATAGTGTTGATAGTAATAATTCAAGCGTGAATTTTAGTACTATCAAACAGCAGTATGTGGTTGAGCCAGCTGTTTTTAAAAATGTGCAAGGAACTATTTCTGCATCAGGTAATGCTAAAATATCCATTGCCCTAAATAGTGTTGAGACACAAATACCAATCAGAGACGCTAGGTTAAAATCGTTATTTTTTGAAGTGGTAAAATTTCCCAAGGCAGTCGTTAGCGCAAAAATTAATATGAACAAAATAAAGTCAGTATCTGGTTATATTAAAATGAAAATACCTGCTACTTTAGAATTTTATGGCCATAGTAAAAAGATTACATTAAATATTTTGCTTGCCAAAACGAAAGGAGGAAGATTATTAATTACTTCTATGAAGCCAATCATTGTTAATGCGGGTGATTTTGGTATTCCTAGCAAAAATTTAGTTCAATTGGCTAAAACGGTGGGTGGTTTTGCTATATCTAATAAGGTACCTGTTAATTTTGTATTAACCTTTAAGCCTAAGAGTACTAAATAATTTTATCAATTTTACTGCTTAATATGAGTTGTGATTAAGTAGTATGGGTCTATACCCATGCTAGCCCAAAATGCAATATCAGGGTAGCCAAATTGTGCCGATATTTGATGCATAAAATTGAAGGGAAGTTATACCAATCGCATCAAATATGTGATCATCTAGCTTGGTAAAATCAGCTACTTCTGTGTTGGAAGTTTTGCCAAGGGAACAACCATTAGCTACAACTTCCTCCTTGAATTATCTAATTTTCCACTTCGCCAGATTTTGATCATAATATTAATGCGAATGGTATTATTCTCAATAGGTATTTTATAACAATGCAAATTAGTGCAAGGAGTATGATCGGGCGCAGCCAAAGCTTTTCATTGGATGCAATAATAACCATTACCTCATGCGTCTCTTTACTCTGATTATCGAGTTCGCAGCTAACGTTGAATTTTTAGGTCTTTGGCTATATGACTAAACACAGAAAAAGCGTTAGCCTAGCTTTATTGCAAAAGTCTTCAAGTTACAGGTTGTTTTTCACTTATAAGATTAATTATCGTATTCATTTTACGAATATAATTAATGAGTTAAAAACCCACTCGTTTAGCTTAATTTTATGCCAGAAACAGACATGCATTTAAACTTATTACATATCTAAAATAATTAATTGAAAACTTTAAATAAATTATATATGATTTGCTCACGCAAGTGATTTAGCGGATATACAATGCCTACGCTAGACCTATTGAATAATTAATCGTTAATAATTAACAGTTAATGTTATATAAAAATTATCATTTATAATGCGCGGCTACGCCCTTAAATCTAAGATCCAATCAATCCGTAAGGTAATGGTTACTGCATTGCCAAATGTTAATCAGAGCAGGCTTTCTTTTATATCAAAACTGAGTCCGCTCTGATCCAAAGTTATTCAGCAAATATGTATCTAATGTAAAATTTTAATTTAACCCGTGTGGAGCAAGCTTATCACTAAAAGCTTTTCAGTATCACTATGGGCTGAGTTTATATCTTTATTGATAACTGGTATGCCTCCTATTTAGGTATCCTAGATTGTAAACTTACATGCTAAAAGGACGGTTGAAATGCAAGCAACATTTGTCAGATCATATATACGGAAGATACGTTATCCAGGATATGAAATGGCAGATAGTGTGCCACAGCCACCCGATCCATTTAATAACTCCTATGGGGACAAATATTTTAATAACATTTTAATAGGTACTAAATTTATTAAGGTTATTCCTGGCATGAGACAGCAGTGTGAGACTGGGTTTACAAGTGGCGAAAAAGTTAAACTAAGGGCCGCATTAAACCTTGCCGTAAACTTTATTAGACGAGAACAGATTGCCCACGACAAATTAATATCGTGGTTATCAAAGGGGTGGGACAAGCTGTATTATTTTAAGTCATCTGATGTGAAGATGCATGTAAAAACTCTTGCAGATACTAGCAAAGAAAGCAAGTTTAGCACACCAGAGGTCATGGACGATGATGCATGTGAATTCGTGTAAAGTTATGGTTTGGATCATACGATGCAGAGGTTCTCAATAGTGTATATTTAAAGATAGCAGACATGTTAGTGGCATTAACTGATCCTACACGTAACTTAATATTTATTGATGCGCGCAAGCAAAATAGATTTGTTGAGACTGATATAGACTCAGGAGATCTTGTAAGTAGTATGAAAGATCCACTATCGGTAGTGTGTATGAGAACTATATTATCATTACGCAGAATGATGGGCATGCATGGACTGTTTATATATGTTTCCAAGGAGATGCTCCACTATTCTGTTCCTCTGGAAGAAACAGCTAGAATTATTTTTAATGATGCAACTTATTCAATATTAAATAGTTTTTATCATGGCATGAACGCTCGTCTGTTTTATGATGGAGACGTTTGCAAAAAAATTGCGGAAAAGAGCACGGCTGACGCATTGAAAAATGCTGGTTGCTGGAGTCACTATATTGCCAGTTATGCACACGCTACAGATAAATATAACCCATCTGCTGCACAAAAGAAATCTGATGCTTACGAGGCATTGAAATTGAAGAGAGCATCTAGGGAATTAGCTAAGCCAGATATATTTACTGAGACTTAGTTTTAAAAAACCTAAAATCATTAGCTGGGTCAAGGCTACATGGGCCGATGAAGAGGGTGGTTAGATTAAAAATATTTATCAGTCAATGGTGTTGTTTTAAGTATATTAGTTGATGATCTTAACCTCATTTTATGTAGCTTCTGCTTATTGCACCTTGATAATTGGCTGGGTATACACCCATGCTGCCTCGAAATACAATATCAGCAATGCAAATTGTGCCGCTATTTGATGCCTAAAATTGCAGGAAAGTTATTCTCAATAGAGATTTTATAACACTGCAAACTTAAACAAGTTTTCTTGCCCGTTGGCGCTAACTCGGTTTTTATAGGATCGGTAGCAGCCAAAGCTTGCCATTCGTGGAGCACGTCTCCATTACATATGTTGCGCCTTATCATTGGTCATCTAGTTCATGTTAACGTTGAATGTTGATCGTCACATGGGTCTAGGTCAATTAACCGCGCACATAGCACAATATATATACTGCCCTTTCGGATCGTTAAACTTTGAGATGATTGAAGATTGCTGCGATAAATCGTCAAAATGATTTACAAGCATTTCTATCATTGCTGAGCTTTTACTGTGAGGTAAGTATTTAGTACTACCAGAAATAAGATCATCTATCAGTTGTTGCCTTGGTGAAATTTCGACCTTAATTTGAGTAACATCAAATTTATTATTAAGCTTTGCTAATTCACCTGCTTTGTTGATTGCATCTGATAAGTTACCGAGCTTATCAACTAAGCCCAATTTAAGCGCATCTTTTCCTGTCCAGACTCGGCCTTGCGCCACTTTATCCACCTGTGAGATTGTCATATGTCGCCCTTCAGCAACCACTTGTAAAAAACGCTTATATCCAGCTTCGATACCAAGCTGTAGTATGTCAGATAGCGCAGGATTAAGTGGCCGTGTTGGGCTAAGTCCAGCAAATGGAGTGGTTGCAAGGCCATCATTGTATATGCCAATTTTCTTTAATGCTTGGTCGGCACTTATATACATTCCAAATATGCCAATTGAGCCCGTTAACGTTGTAGGGCTTGCATATATATAATCAGCAGCTGAGGAAATCCAATAGCCGCCAGATGCAGCAATGCCGCCCATGGAAACTACTACTTTTTTATGTTCGGACTTGAGTGCTAATATTTGTTGGCGTATTTTTTCAGAAGAAAATGCACTTCCTCCTGGTGAGTTTATACGTAGCACAACAGCTTTGATATTGGTATCTTCAATCGCGTTTTGTAAAAGTTCAGACATGGTCTCGCCACCAATGGTTCCAGAAGGCTGAATGCCAGATAAAATTTCACCATCGGCATAGATCACCGCAACTTTATTTTTATGCTTGTTGTTTTTATAAAGCTTGGGTAAAGTCGAACGATAATCATTATAAGTTAATAGTGTGAATTTTTCCCCTTTTTTAAGAGCTGCCTTTTTTAACTGCGCAAGGAGTTGAAAACGAGATTTTATTTGATCAATTAACCCCACTTGTTGTGCATAAACAGCACTATCACCTTGTGCTTTTTTTAATGCTATTTTTAATTGAGAAATAGAAGGAGAGACAGAAGTTTTGCTCATGTTACTTATCTTGTCCCGCTCTGTCGTGACAGTTGCGATGTAAGTATCCCAAAGTTGATTTAGCCAATGAGAATTTGCCATGCGCGTGGCTTTAGACATTGATTTTCTGGTGTAAGGTTCAACATATGATTTATAGGTTCCAACTTTAAATATATGGGGGGTGATCAATAGTTTATCTAAAATCTCTTTAAAATATAAACGATACACAGAATAACCAGGTAAAAAGATCATACCTTGGGGAGCAAGGTAAATTTTATTTGCGTAACTCGCTAATAGATATTGTGTTTGTGAATAGTTATCTGAAACGGCGATAATTTTTTTCCCGGCGGCTTTAAACTTATTTAATGCGCTACCGATATCTGCAATTTGATTGAAATTTGCGTGAGTTAACTGACTAAGATCTAAAAGAATGCTCTGAATCTTGCCATTATGTGTTGCTTGGGTAATGACTTGTAATATTTCATCAACTTGATATTGATTTTTTTGCTCAGCTGAGGATGTTAGTTGTTGTGATAGCTCTTTCGATACATTAAAAGGATGTTTTTGGTCAACAATTTCGCCTAAAAAATTTAATTGTAACGTGGTGTTTTTAGCGATCCTAATGGGTGCTTTACTGCTATAAAAGGCAACAAGCAGTAAAATGATGATGATTAAAAATAGGGTGTTCAAAGTAAATAAACGCAACAAATTGATTGCTTTACCCATCTTCTTTAATAGAGATTTCATTTTTCGTCCTTGATAATGTTTTAATAAAAAAAGGTATACACCCATCATAGACTTTGCAGTAAATGTTTGACAACTGATTTTATTGGGCGTTTGCGATTGTTGCAACTGTTTTTATGAAAAATATGACCGTTATGAATTATCGATCACATATAGCTATGGTATTGCATATTGACGATCCTTAACAGGCTTTAGCATCAGGCATTAAAATATGGCTATTCTTTAGACGGATTGTCGTTTTTTTTTATGTAATACTCCCATGTTATTTTAACTCATGGTACAAGGTAAATTAGCATTATGCAATCCTTGTAAATTTTATAAACCCTGTGTAAAACTCATTGATGGTTTTAGTGTAAATGTGATATAGGCGATACTTTCGCCTTGACGAGCCATCAATACACTACTAAGTTTGATAGAGATATATTATGGTAAGTGTCAATATTTTAAAAGAGGTATTGAAAATATAACATCAGGCGCTTGCGATTACAAAGGATCCGAAAAAATCAGACCTTGATCACAAAACAGATGCTATATCGGCTATGGTGTGTGGGTCGTTCATTAACACATTAAGGATAACCTTATGTTTAAATCTCTATATAACGTATATAAGGATTATAAATCAAAGCTTAATAAGAAAGACTTAATGATAGCAGTAGTGATAACCCTTGTAATAATGGGCATAATAGTCAATAGTACTGCATTATGTATCTATTTATTTGATATCCCTATCAATATAACCATTGCTGCAATAGCAGTCCCTGCCGTATTTATACTTAGATTTACTATTTTTATCGTTACTGCTCGTATATTGCTCAATCGTAGAGCTATTATTAAGTAATAGCCCTCTTAATTGGTGTTTATTCTATAGAGTTTTTATCCATATTTGGGTATACACCCATGCTTTGATAAAATGCAACGTCAGCCGCGATCTAGATAATCATAGTAAGGCGTAATATGAGGTAATGGTTATTCTCGCATCCAATGAAAAGCTTTGGCTGCGCCCGATTATATAAAAACCGAGTCCGGCACCAACGGGCGCTACTCCTTGCCCCAGTTTGCATGGTTATAAAATCTCTATTGATAATACTTCCCTTCAATTTTATACATCAAATATCGGCACAATTTGTCTTGCTGATATTGTATTTCAATCGTCACATGGGTATATGCTCAACTTCACATTGCTGGGTGTTAATCTATTTAATAGCCGTTTCTTGCCTAAATTTGATTTACTATTATCCAAGTTCATAACACTATTATTCATAGGGATAGGTGTTTTTTATAATATTTTAATATAGGAAGTGAAAAAATGGCTATATGGTTACCTGATTTTATAAAAATAAACAGTGAAAAAAAAGGCTTTGATTATTCAACTAAAGGTCCTTATCGTCTGGTTTTGCATACAACGGAAACTAAGGGATTAGGCGATATGCCAACAACACATGAGAATCCTCCGCATCTGTGGGTTGATCTTGATAACGATACCTATTTACAAGCTATTCCACTTGATCTGGCATCTTTTTCTCTTAGGCATCCAGGTGGGACGATTGATACTAATGGCATTTTTTGCATTCAAGTTGAAATTGTAGGTTATGCTAAAGACACTCATAATTATTCGGATGAGTGGTATAAAAAATTGGCACTTAATGTTATCAAACCTATTTGTGAGACTGTTGGAATTGATTATAAAATCTATAAAGAGTTTAAAGGAGAAGGTGATGAGGTACTTGCAACAGTCACATCTACAAATAGAATGTCTGCAGATGAATGGGTAAAGTTCAATGGTGTGTGTGGTCATCAACATATCCCTAATAATACCCATTGGGATCCTGGACAGTTACAATATGAAAAAGTGATTGAGTTAATAAAATCCAGTCAATTAGTTGAGGCATAAAAATCTCTTACACATAATTATCGCAGTCAACGAATATGCCAGCTGAATTTAGGGGTTAGGTAAAAAAGAGAAGCAACAATATTGACCCCGCATTGGCAAGAGAATTGGCAAGAGAATTGGCAAGAGAATTGGCAAGAGAATTGGCAAGAGAGATCGGTAAAAATTAAGCGTTGCGGATCTGGCGCCTCGCGTTGTATTTATTGTGGCGAAAACGTTCACGGATTTAACAATGTTCGTTAACATGATTGTGTCCTTGAGGTGTGGTTTGCTGATATTGCATTTCTATGAGCATGGGTATATACCAAGTCCATTTTCGGTGATGATCTTTTTATTATTAATTAATTTGCCTCTGCCATCAACAAAGTTTATGAGCTGTGTGGGAGCAGTTAATAGAGCATGCATGTTATTTATCCCATTTTTTATGATCTGAACATTATTGTTGAAGTCAACTTGTTCTTGATCAATTCCAAAGCACAATTTTAGTTTATCATGATGACCATCAACGTTGAATTTAGCCGCCTCTTGTACTATTGCCGTTGCGTCAGCTGCATCCCACACAGCAGTCATTAGTTTTACTTTTTCATTTGCATCCAACGAATTTAGCATAGGATCATATAGATGATATTTGCGTCCTCCAAACTTAGTAAACATCACCGTTATTGTAGCCACATATTTTTGTGGTGGAGCAGGTACATGGTTTTCTTGTGGTGGCTGTGGTAGCTCGTTTTTTTGTGGTGGTTGGGGCAAATGGTTTTCTTGCGCGGATACTGTTGCTTTGTTTAGGCTAGTTTTTTTTGTGTGCAGTTGAAGTATATGGGTATTTTGAAGTTCTCTAGAGTATGCCAGTAATTATTTGAAAAAAACCAGCATAATTTAGTAATGTCAACGATGGATGGCAAGCGAAGTCAGTCATGGATGCCAAGTGAACCATTTACGACTAACAAGTAAACCATTCGCGTTCAAGTGTTGGTTAAGTAAACCATTTGCGATTGAATAGTAACTGCCAGATATTGTTATCATTTTAAAGCATCACTGTCACTAGAATATCATTTTTTTGAGTTGAGTCGCATTTTTTTGAATAAAAAATGTTAGGGTGAGATTAATTTATTTTTGAAATAAGAGTTCTTATGGATATTACTTTACCGAATGTTAATGCTAAAGCCGCTATGGTACAGCTTTTATTGTCATCCTTGTTTATTAATTTACTGTCATTGGCGCTGCCATTTACCATGTTACAAATATATGATCGCATTTTACCAAATCATAGCCATGGCACTGCGACGGTTTTGGTGATTGGGGTTTCAATAGCTATTTTAGTTGAGGGTTTTTTGCGCTATGCAAGAAGTTGGTTACTCGCATCTTCAGCGGCTAATTTTGAACTTCAAACAACCATGTCTGTGATCGAAAAATTGATGAACACTAAGCACGATAGTTTAGATAAAATGGGCTCTGGTAATATATTAAATAGCATCACAAGTATTTCAGCGATGCGGGATTTATATTCAGGGCAAGCGATTGTGTCTTTGATGGATGTTCCATTTGTTTTTATTTTTTTAGGGTTGGTAGCTTATATCGGTGGGGCCTTGGTTTTTATCCCGATTGTTGTGTGGTGCATTGTTTTTGTTTTGGTGTATTTCATTTCAAAAAAATTATTCGCATTAACCAACACTCTTGCTGATGGAGAAGCCACCTATTCGCGCATTTTAATTGCAATCTTATCTGGTGTATCAAGTGTAAAATCCTACGCTTTTGAAGAGCAATGTATTCAACGATATAAAAAATCTAATTATGATCGTTTAAAATTACAAGAAGAAGTTGATTGGTTGTCAGCAAAACTACAAGAAATTATTCAAGGCGCGGCACAAGCAACAACACTTATATTGGTTTTACTTGGAGCGCTGGAAGTCTTAAATGGCTCTTTAACCACAGGGGGGCTCGCAGCTTGCTCGATTTTAGCAGGAAGGGCGATTGCACCATTGAGCGCTATTGTTAATCTGCGCGCCCGTTATATTGCAGCTAAAAGTGCAATGAAAATGGTTTCTTTATCAACAGACGCCGCTGAAGAGGTGTTTTTTGCGGAAAAAGTGTATGAAGAAAAGCTACCATTAGGGCCTATTCGCTTTGAAAATGTATGTTATGAAACAAAGAGTGCGAAAATTGAGGGGCTTAGTTTTGAAATACAAAGTGGTAGTTTGGTTAATATCACCTCTAGTTCAATCGCCGATGCAAATTTAATCTTGAGTAGTGTTGCGCTGTTTCACGAGCTAGATGAAGGCTATATTTACATTGATGATATTGCCTTGGATGATCATGAAAGAAATGAGTTCAAGCAATCTATTATATACCTGTCTGGGTGGCCTAAAATTTTTTCTGGAAGCGTGCTTGAAAATATGAGCATGTTCCGCTCTGATTTAGAAGATCAGGCCATAGCACTGGCAGAAAGGCTGGGTTTGAGTGAAAGCATTGCTCGTTTACCTGCTGGATATTCCACCGAGATTGCCCAAAATGGTGGGCATATATTAAATAACGGTACAGCAAAGTTGATTGGCTTGATTCGTGGGATTGTACAGGATCCTTCTATTTTACTGTTAAGTGAGCCGATGATATCGCTTGATCTTACAGCGCAAAAGAAATTTATTGAACTCATTAAATCACTTAAAGGAAAAATGACGATTATCATGGCGGATCAATTTAAATCGTTTACAGGGATTGTTGATGAAGAAATTGCCGTAGATAGAACAACCAATGTTGATAGTGTTCAATCACCAGGAGATAAATAAATGAGCGACTTGCCAATTGGATTAAATAATACATTAATTTCATTATTACAATCGTTAGGTTTATTTGCTCAGGCAACTAATGTAAAAGAGAACCCTTTTAACAAAAATATGGGCTCGGTTGCTCTTGTTGAAGCGCTTAGTAAATTTAATTTAAAATTTTCAGTATTGACAAAAAATGAAGCTAAGCTTGATAAAATAATTTATCCCTTTGTGGTGATGGATGAAGAAGGCGCATATATTGTCAGGCGGCAAAGTCATCTATTTGAAAAGTTAATGGAGGATAAAAAATGGGAGGGTTTTCCACTTAGTGGTTTGGCTGATAATGAATATGTGATAACCATAGACTCTATTCCGATGAATAAAAAAAAGCAAAGTGTATTTGCAAATTTACTGGCTAAACGTAAAAAATGGTTGCAGCCTCTTTTTTGGCTCTCTCTACTTGCGAGTTTGGCAGGTCTTTCTGTCCCTCTTTTTACCATGGCAGTATATGATCGCGTCATCGGTGGGCAAAATGCGGATATAATACCAGGTATTGCGATGGGGGCTGTGATTGCTATAGTTATTCTCGTGGGGAGTCGCTTGTTAAGGGCAAAAGTACTTGGTCAGCAAAGTACCCATCAGGCAAGAGACATGTCTATTCTTAGTTTTCATCAATTAATCAATCTTCCGCTTAGTGTCTTGTCGCGCGTTAGTATGGCAAGCCACCTTGCGAGACTTCGTAATGCTGAAAAAATAAGAACATTATTATCTGGCCATGGTGGGGCGGGGCTAGTCGATTTACCTTTTACTTTAATTACATTTGCGGTGATCGCTGCGATTAGTGGCTGGTTGGTCATTGTGCCGATCATCATGTTATTGATATATTACTTGGTCATGCTTGCAATTGATAAATATGTGCAAGCTGCAATGCCAACGATTAGCATTGAATATCAAGATTCATTAAATGAATTGTCCGAAAATATTATTCATTTAAAAAGCAGTGGTTACACTGAAAAATGGATGAATAACCTCTTTCGTTTGTGTCTTGAGAATACCCGTCAAAATTTTATTTATGCAAAACGAAATGGCTTAAATGCGGCAGTGTCGCAAACTTTAAGTATGCTAACTACCCTTGCCACGGTATTTGCTGGTATCTTTTTTGTATTAAACCAATCAATCAGCCCTGGTGCATTAATCGCGTGTGTCATGTTAATTGGAAGGATAACAGGCCCTGCGCAGTTAGCATTTATGTCTCGTCACAAACTAAAAATGATGAAAATGTCTATTAATCAATTTGACCGGTTTATGGATGCATCAACCGAGCAATCAGCGAGTCGTCTAAAACAAATAGATGTAACAATCGCGCCAACTATTTCATTTTCACAAGTAACCTTACGCTATTTAGCAGATACTGAGCCGGCACTCACTGGGGTGACTGGGGATATTTCTGGCGGAGAGTTGGTTGCTGTGATAGGGCCTGCTGGTGCTGGGAAATCGTCTTTATTATTGACGGCTATGAGTGTTGTTGAGCCTCAAGCGGGAGTAATTTTTATAAATGGCGTCAATATTAATCAATATGATCCAGAATCATTACGAAAATTTGTGGCGTTTAGCTCTGCGGAGGCAAGTATATTACCTGGTAGTTTACGGGATAACTTAGTGCTTTACGATTCTGAGTTACAGTCAGAGGCCACTGATGATGAACTAAGAGAAGCGTTGAGAGCTGCTGGGGGCTGCACATTATTAAAGGCCCTTGATGATGATTTAGACCGCGAGTTATTTGTCAATGGTAAAACTATTTTAACCGCACTTGAAGGAAATTATGTCACATTAGCTAGGGCATTACTGACAAAATCTAAATTTATGGTCTTAGATGATCCGGTTAATAACCATAATAACAAAGCCAAAGCGGTTTTTATTAACTGGCTACAACGGTTAAAAGGGCACTCTACTGTACTTTATGCCACCCATGATGAAGATCTTATTAAGCAAGCAGATAAAATTATTATTTTAGATAAAGGGGCGGTTACATTTTTTGGAAACCCTCCTGCCGAAGAAAACCAACAAACACCACCAGGGAGTACTATTAATGAGTGATCGTCAATTAGCCAATAAAAATTGGCCAGAGTATGAATTTACAGATGCTATTGAAGCGCCAATTGAACGTAAATTATTAAAAAATACCACCTTTTTTATTGTTCTAAGTATCGGAATATTGATTCTGTGGTCTGTGTTTACAAAGGTTGAAGAAGTTGCCAAAGCATCGGGGAGTGTTATCCCGCTTGGGCATCGGCAGATCATACAAAGTAAATTAGGGGGCACTATTGATTCAGTGTTAGTTGAAGAGGGGGACATGGTTAAAAAAGGCCAAGTGCTTGTGCATTTTATTTCAACTAATAGTCGCAGTGAAGTTAATGGGCTCAAGAGTGAAGAAGCTGATTTGATGATGAAAATAGAGCGCCTGGCGGCTTTTGTTAATCACAGAAGACCTAATTTTCATCGTTTTGCAAAAAAATACCCTCAGTTAGTTATTCAAAATCATCGTTCGCTTGATGATATGAACAGAGAATATACCGCATTAAAAAGATCAGCCACGAGTGAGATGGCTAAAACTAAAGCGGAATTCAATTCAGTTAAACATTTAATACCGACCTTACAAAAGCAAGTTTCGTCATCGCAGAAAACAGTACAGATGATGAATAAATTAGTTAAGACAGGTGCCGTTTCTAAAATTGCCCGCTTAGAAGAAATACAAAAACATGCAAGGCATGTCCGTGAACTTGAACAAATGCGTGGCAAGAAATATGTGTTATTACAAACATTTAATAATTTGCATGATCAAGAAAAGCAAAAAGAAGCTTCATTGCTCAAAGTGATTGGTCAAGAACAAACTGACGCGCAAGCTGAGCTGTTAAAAGTACAATCGCGCCTTGTAGCATCAAATTCAATTATGTCGCAAAATACCATTGTGTCACCTGTCGCAGGTCTTGTGCAATCGATTCCGAGTACAAGTGCTGGGAGTGTCATTCAGCAAGGTGGAACAGTTGCTGTGATAGTGCCGTCTACTAGAACAGCTTTATTAGAGGCTAAAATTAATCCTCGTGATATTGGCTTTGTGACCTTAGGTGAGTCTGCGAAAGTGAAAGTTGATGCGTTTGATTATAGCCGCTATGGAGCATTAAATGGCATAGTCGAAAAAATATCGCCAACTACCAATACTGATGAAAAAGGCGGCGTTTTTTATAAAGTTGCAATTTCTATAGCAAAACCATATTTTGGTGATGATCCTGATAAATTTAACCTTATTCCAGGAATGACAGGTGAAGCAGATATTGTTACAGGGGATAAAACTATTTTTCAATATTTATGGAAACCAGTTTTTACAAACATAACTAATGCATTTGGCGAGAGGTAATCTAATGGTTGATAACACTACTAAATCTAAAGATAAGCAACAAAAACTTAAAGAATTGCAATCTAAAAAGGCAAAATTAGCAATACAAAAAATAGAGAAGCAAGTTGCGGCATTAAAGATAAAAGAGCTAAGAGAAGGTCTTAACAATGATCTTCTCCAAAATGATGATTTAGTTGCAGCTCAAGGCAAAGGTACCATGCTTGCTGACAATGACCCATACCAAGAAGATCCATCGTTAGTATTGACGCCCGAGCAATTAGCCAGTGGTATATCAGATGATGCGCCAGTGGGTGGTGCTGGTGCTGGTGGGGGTATACAAGCTTTAGCGGGCGCTGGTATTGCACTTGCAGCTGCGGGCGCTGGAGGTGGGGGTCATACAGGAGGGGGAGTAGACCATACTATTATTGATCCGAGGCCTGGGTTTATAACCCCCCCAGATATCATCACCCCAGATATCATCCCCCCAGACCAACCACCAGGACCACAACCACAACCACAACCTGACCAACCACCACAACCACCACACATAGACCCGGTTAACGATGCGGCGGTTATTACAACTGCGCCAGTCTCTGTCACCGAAGACACAACCACAAGTGCAACTGTTCAATTAACAGTAACCGATACTGATAAAGGTGAAGATCACTTCATAGCCGGCACACTTACAGGGGCTCACGGCACGGCGACAATAACAGAAGATGGCACACTAGTTTATACACTTGATAATGCTGCCGCCCAGCATCTAAATGAAGGTCAGGCAATTACCGATACAATCACTGTCACATCTTTTGATGGCACCAGCAAAGATGTCACTGTTAGCATTCATGGCACCAATGACAACCCAGTGATTAACGCAATCACGGCGCAATCAGTTGATGAGGATGGAGCAACAGTTACCGGTCAAATCACATCTACAGATGTCGATGACGGTGATAGCGCAACCTATAGCACAACAGCCACCCATGCTGGATTTACATTTAATGCCGATGGCTCATATACGCTCGACCCTACCGATCAAAGTTTTCAGCATTTAGCGGTTGGTGAAAGTGAAGTTATTACTATCCCAGTAACAGCAACAGATAAGCACGGTGGAACAGATGTTCAAGATTTAGTCATTACCGTTAATGGCACTAATGATCTGCCCGTGATTGACGCAATCACGGCGCAATCAGTTGATGAGGATGGCACAAAAGTTACCGGTCAAATAACATCTACAGATGTTGATACCAATGATAGCGCAACCTATAGCACAACAGTCACCCATGCTGGATTTACATTGAATGGCGATGGCTCATATACACTCGACCCTACCGATCAAAGTTTTCAGCATTTAGCGGTTGGTGAAAGTGAAGTTATTACTATCCCAGTAACAGCAACAGATACGCACGGTGGAACAGATGTTCAAGATTTAGTCATTACCGTTCACGGCACCAATGACACGCCAGTTGTATCAGGGGCAGTAATACTGCCACCAGGCACAGAAGATAAGACCCAAACATTTACAACACATCAGTTAATTGCAAATACAACCGATGTTGATACAACAGATGTATTAACAATCAAGAATGTAAAGGTTGATCATGGCGCAGTCAGCGTTGATAGTTCAGGCACGGTGCACTTTACGCCAGAGCTTAATTATAACGGTAAAGTCACCTTTAATTACAATGTGACAGATAGTCACGGCGGCACAGTTGCAACGTCTGCCACAACGGATTTAGCTGCGGTTCAAGATGCAGCGGTTATTGTAGCTCCATTTATCGATGTCACCGAAGACACAACCCCAAGTATAACGGTAAAATTAGGCATAGCCGATCCAGATGCAGGTGAAGATCACTTCCAAGCGGGCACACTTACAGGCGCTCACGGCAGCGCTATATTAACAGAAGACGGCACATTCACTTATAATCTTGATAATAATGCCGCCCAGCATCTAAATGAAGGTCAGGCAATTACCGATACAATCACTGTCACATCTTTTGATGGCACCAGCAAAGATGTCACTGTTAGCATTCATGGCACCAATGACAAGCCAGTGCTTGGCGCAATCACGGCGCAATCAGTTGATGAGGATGGAGCAACAGTTACCGGTCAAATCACATCTACAGATGTCGATGACGGTGATAGCGCAACCTATAGCACAACAGCCACCCATGCTGGATTTACATTTAATGCCGATGGCTCATATACGCTCGACCCTACCGATCAAAGTTTTCAGCATTTAGCGGTTGGTGAAAGTGAAGTTATTACTATCCCAGTAACAGCAACAGATAAGCACGGTGGAACAGATGTTCAAGATTTAGTCATTACCGTTCACGGCACCAATGATAACCCAGTGATAAGCGTTAACCAAACAACTAATACCACAGGTAGTTTAACTGAGACCGATGTTGATACAAACGACACCCATACGTTTGATACACCAAATGGCGCAGGTCTTTATGGCACGCTAAGCGTTGATTCGGCAACGGGCGATTACCATTATGATCAAACGGCTTCTGTCGCGAACATGAACTACGACCCACAGACCGGAGAGTACAGTGGTCAAGAAATTTTTGCAGTAGAGGTCAAAGATAATCATGGCGGCATTGATACAAAATACATCGATATGCGTGTCAGCGCAACCGTCACAGCAGGGCAGCCGCCAGTTATAACCACCCATGTCACAAAACCTCCAACCGTGACAGATCTACAGCCAGCAATTATTCCACCGCATCCACCTTTAAATGCTGTCACAATAGATTTAGCTGCATCAAGTGATAGTGGTGTGTCTAATTTCGATGATCTCACCAATGATCCAACGCCAACCATGATAGGGCATACTGATATTCCATTTTCCCAAGTAGAGATTATGGACAATGGACATGTCATTGCAACGGTAACCTCAGATAAGTATGGCGAGTATAGTGTAGATACGCTATCACTGCCCGATGCAACCCACTCGTTAACTGCGCAAGCAACTGCGCCATCAGCAAGCACGCATCAAACATCGGCAAACCTAGATGTCACCATTGATACCCAGGTTGCTATAGCGATCACTGACATTGATAGCGGATCTGCGACAGGTGGTCATCCTGTGCATGGGGCAAATCATCCTGGACATGGGGCAAATCATCCTCATTTTGGTTCAAGCACCAGTCCTAACATAGTTGTTAGCGGAACAACAACCGCAGAAGATGGTCAACATGTGAGCATAACTTTTGATGGAGCTAATGTTGGTAATGCTATCGTTCAGGGTGGAAAATGGACAGTTGATATTCCTAAAAGTGCTATTGGTAGTGACGGCAACCACGACATTCAGGCATCAGTTGGCGATCGAGCTGGCAATAATGCGCATGTAACTACTGATATCGACATTGACACAACGCCGCCAACTGTCAGTATTGACGCTATTAGCACTGATAATGTTATTAATGCGCAGGAGCATGGCCAGCCACTAGTTATTACTGGCAAAACCGATGCAGAAAATGGCCAGGTGGTTACAGTACATATTAATGGCAAAGACCATACAGCAGTCGCGACAAATGGCCACTTTACGACAACTGTGCCAGCCACAGAAGTTGGCGCTTTTACCGATGGTCAACATTTAAATGTTATCGCCAATGTTACCGATATCGCTGGCAACAATGCACTGCCTGCCACAGCTCATCTTACTGTCGATACTTCGGCAACGGTTAGTATTGATGCTATCAGCACCGATAATGTTATCAATGCAACTGAGCATAACTTACCGCTACCAATTAGCGGCACAGTCGCGGGCGTTGAAAGTGGCCAAATTGTAACTGTTACGCTCAATAATCATAATTATAGCGCAACAGTAGATGCCAATGGCGCATGGACAACAACAGTGGCCCAGACAGATGTCAGCTCGCTTGCGACAGGTCTTACTGCTGTGGACGCACGAGTCAGCGACCAAGCTGGCAATGTCGCGTATGTAACACATCCCGTGATGGTCACTGATGCCTTTGCAGGCACGGCATCCACTGTGGATATTACCGATGGCGGCAATAATGATGGCTTTATTAACGCCACTGAACAAACACAGGCAGAGATCAGCGGGACTATTGACCCCGGGGCGACGCTTAGCACGCTCACCATTACCGATACCGACGGCAAGACTCAAGATATTGACCTGCACCCATCCCAAGTAAGTGTTGATGCAAAAGGTCATTACACTGTGCATAATGTTGATGTATCAAGCTTAACCGATGGTACGTTAACAGCCCACGCGACAGCGACCGACCACGTAGGTAATGTTAGCAGCGCGACTGATAATATTGGCCTTGATACTGCTATTCCACAAGTTAGCGCCACGCTTATTCCTGTGATCAATGCCACTACCCCTAATCCACATGCAGTGGTCACGGTGACAGGCCCTGTACCAGTTGGGACAATAATCACTACAACTATTCCCAACCCACAAACACCAGGGACGCCTACGGTGATCACCACACCCGTGCCGATAACAGGAGGCCCGGTTGATGTGCCAATACCTGTGACTCATCAAGGACAGATCACCCCGAGTTTCGTGGTCACAACGCCCCATGGCAACACAGCGCCTGCGGTTACGGCAACAGCATTAATCGATACCATAGCGCCAACTGTCAGTATTGACGCTATTAGCACTGATAATGTTATTAATGCGCAGGAGCATGGCCAGCCACTAGTTATTACTGGCAAAACCGATGCAGAAAATGGCCAGACTGTACATGTTGATGTTAATGGCAAAGACCATACAGCAACCGCGACAAATGGCCACTTTACGACAACTGTGCCAGCCACAGAAGTTGGCGCTTTTACCGATGGTCAACATTTAAATGTTATCGCCAATGTTACCGACCACGCAGGTAACACTGCACAGCCTGCCATAGCGCAGCTTACTGTCGATACATCGGCAACGGTTAGTATTGATGCTATCAGTACCGATAATGTTATCAATGCAACTGAGCATAACTTACCGCTACCAATTAGCGGCACAGTCGCGGGCGTTGAAAGTGGCCAAATTGTAACCGTTACGCTCAATAATCATAATTATAGCGCAACAGTAGATGCCAATGGCGCATGGACAACAACAGTGGCCCAGACAGATGTCAGCTCGCTTGCGACAGGTCTTACTGCTGTGGACGCAACAGTTACCGACCAAGCTGGCAATGTCGCCAATGCAACACATCCGCTGATGGTCACTGATGCCTTTTCAGGCACGGCATCCACTGTGGATATTACCGATGGCGGCAATCATGATGGCTTTATTAACGCCACTGAACAAACACAGGCAGAGATCAGCGGGACTATTGACCCCGGGGCGACGCTTAGCACGCTGACCATTACCGATACCGACGGCAAGACTCAAGATATTGACCTGCACCCATCCCAAGTAAGTGTTGATGCAAACGGTCATTACATTGTGCATAATGTTGATGTATCAAGCTTAACCGATGGCACGTTAACCGCCAACGCGACAGCGACCGACCACGTAGGTAATGTTAGCAGCGCGACTGATAATATTGGCCTTGATACTGCTATTCCACAAGTTAGCGCCACGCTTATTCCTGTGATCAATAGCACTACCCCTAATCCACATGCAGTGGTCACGGTGACAGGCCCTGTACCAGCTGGGACAATAATCACTACAACTATTCCCGACCCACAAACACCAGGTGGTACGCCTACGGTGGTTACCACACCCGTGCCGATAACAGGAGGCCCAGTTGATGTGCCAATACCTGTGGCTAATCAAGGTAATATCACCCCGAGTTTCGTGGTCACAACGCCCCATGGCAACACAGCGCCTGCGGTTACGGCAACAGCATTAATCGATACCATAGCGCCAACTGTCAGTATTGACGCTATTAGCACTGATAATGTTATTAATGCGCAGGAGCATGGCCAGCCACTAGTTATTACTGGCAAAACCGATGCAGAAAATGGCCAGACTGTACATGTTGATGTTAATGGCAAAGACCATACAGCAGTCGCGACAAATGGCCACTTTATGACAACTGTGCCAGCCACAGAAGTTGGCGCTTTTACCGATGGTCAACATTTAAATGTTATCGCCAATGTTACCGACCACGCAGGTAACACTGCACCGCCTGCCACAGCTCATCTTACTGTCGATACTTCGGCAGTGGTTAGTATTGATGCTATCAGTACCGATAATGTTATCAATGCAACTGAGCATAACTTACCGCTAGTAATTAGCGGTACAGTCACGGGCGTTGAAAGTGGCCAAATTGTAAACGTTACGATCAATAATCATATTCATAATACCAGAGTAGATGCCAATGGCACCTGGACAACAATGTTTTCCAAGTCAGAGGTCAGCTCGCTTGCGATAGGTAGCACTGATGTGAACGCAAGAGTCAGCGACCATGCTGGCAATCATGCCAAAACAACACATCCCGTGCTGGTCACTGATGCCTTTTCAGGCACGGCATCCACTGTGGATATTACCGATGGCGGCAATCATGATGGCTTTATTAACGCCACTGAACAAACACACGCAGAGATCAGCGGGACTATTGACCCAGGAGCGACGCTTAGCACGCTCACCATTACCGATACCGATGGCAAGACTCAAGATATTGACCTGCACCCATCCCAAGTAAGTGTTGATGCAAACGGTCATTACATTGTGCATAATGTTGATGTATCAAGCTTAACCGATGGCACGTTAACCGCCCACGCGACAGCGACCGACCAGGTAGGTAATGTTAGCAGCGCGACTGATAATATTGGCCTTGATACTGCTATTCCACAAGTTAGCGCCACGCTTATTCCTGTGATCAATGCCACTACCCCTAATCCACATGCAGTGGTCACGGTGACAGGCCCTGTACCAGCTGGGACAATAATCACCACGACTATTCCCCCTCAAACACCAGGTGGTACGCCTACGGTGGTTACCACACCCGTGCCGATAACAGGAGGCCCGGTTGATGTGCCAATCCCAGTTACCGATCAAGGACAGATCACCCCGAGTTTCGTGGTCACAACGCCCCATGGCAACACAGCGCCTGCGGTTACGGCAACAGCATTAATCGATACCATAGCGCCAACTGTCAGTATTGACGCTATTAGCACTGATAATGTTATTAATGCGCAGGAGCATGGCCAGCCACTAGTTATTACTGGCAAAACCGATGCAGAAAATGGCCAGACTGTACATGTTGATGTTAATGGCAAAGACCATACAGCAACCGCGACAAATGGCCACTTTACGACAACTGTGCCAGCCACAGAAGTTGGCGCTTTTACCGATGGTCAACATTTAAATGTTATCGCCAATGTTACCGACCACGCAGGTAACACTGCACCGCCTGCCACAGCTCATCTTACTGTCGATACTTCGGCAGTGGTTAGTATTGATGCTATCAGTACCGATAATGTTATCAATGCAACTGAGCATAACTTACCGCTAGTAATTAGCGGTACAGTCACGGGCGTTGAAAGTGGCCAAATTGTA
The DNA here is from genome assembly GCA_963682165.1 of uncultured Psychromonas sp. GTDB lineage: Bacteria > Pseudomonadota > Gammaproteobacteria > Enterobacterales > Psychromonadaceae > Psychromonas. Next base: position 2,452,464 of record OY821666.1, read on the forward strand.
AACGTTACGATCAATAATCATATTCATAATACCAGAGTAGATGCCAATGGCACATGGACAACAATGTTTTCCAAGTCAGAGGTCAGCTCGCTTGCGATAGGTAGCACTGATGTGAACGCAAGAGTCAGCGACCATGCTGGCAATCATGCCAAAACAACACATCCCGTGCTGGTCACTGATGCCTTTTCAGGCACGGCATCCACTGTGGATATTACCGATGGCGGCAATCATGATGGCTTTATTAACGCCACTGAACAAACACACGCAGAGATCAGCGGAACTATTGACCCCGGGGCGACGCTTAGCACGCTGACCATTACCGATACCGACGGCAAGACTCAAGATATTGACCTGCACCCATCCCAAGTAAGTGTTGATGCAAACGGTCATTACATTGTGCATAATGTTGATGTATCAAGCTTAACCGATGGCACGTTAACCGCCCACGCGACAGCGACCGACCAGGTAGGTAATGTTAGCAGCGCGACTGATAATATTGGCCTTGATACTGCTATTCCACAAGTTAGCGCCACGCTTATTCCTGTGATCAATGCCACTACCCCTAATCCACATGCAGTGGTCACGGTGACAGGCCCTGTACCAGTTGGGACAATAATCACTACAACTATTCCCAACCCACAAACACCAGGTGGTACGCCTACGGTGGTTACCACACCCGTGCCGATAACAGGAGGCCCGGTTGATGTGCCAATACCTGTGGGTCATCAAGGTAATATCACCCCGAGTTTCGTGGTCACAACTCCCCATGGCAACACAGCGCCTGCGGTTACGGCAACAGCATTAATCGATACCATAGCGCCAACGATTAGTATTGATCCAATCACGACTGATAATATGATCAATGCGCAGGAGCATGGCCAGCCACTAGTGATTACTGGCACAACCACTGCAGAAAATAACCAGGTGGTTACAGTACATATTAATGGCAAAGACTATACAGGAGCCGCGTCACACGGCCACTTTACGACAACTGTGCCAGCCCAACAAGTTGGCGCTTTTACCGATGGTCAACATTTAACTGTCACCGCCAATGTTACCGACCACGCAGGCAACCACGCACTGCCCGCGCACGGAGCCGTTGGTGTTGATATAAGCATTAATGCCAAGGATGACGCAGCGACAATAGATGAAGATGCCCAAACTGCTATCACTGGCAATGTGATGACCAATGATGACCACAGCAATGGAGAGAGCGTTGCGGCGACATCTGCGCTACAAACAGCGCATGGTGTGTATACATTAAATGCAGATGGCAACTATACATTTACAGTCGATAATGCCGCCTCACAAAGTCTCGCGGCAGGGCAAAGCGCCACCGACACGCTAACTTATGAAATCACCGATAAAGTAGGTAATACAGCAACAGCTACCTTAACAACCACTATCACCGGCACCAATGATAACCCAGTGATAAGCATTAACCAAACAACTAATACCACAGGTAGTTTAACTGAGACCGATGTTGATACAAGCGACACCCACACGTTTGACACACCAAATGGCGCAGGTCTTTATGGCACGCTAAGCGTTGATTCGGCAACGGGCGCTTACCATTATGATCAAACGGCTTCTGTCGCGAACATGAACTACAACCAACAGACCGGAGAGTACAGTGGTCAAGAAATTTTTGCCGTAGAGGTCAAAGATAATCATGGCGGCATTGATACAAAATACATCGAGATGCATGTCAGCGCAACCATCACGGCAGGGCAGCCGCCAGTTATAACCACCCATGTCACAACACCGCCAAGCGTGACAGATCTACAGCCACAAATTATTCCACCGAATCCACCTGCCAATGCGGTGACAATCGTACTCGCGTATAGAAGTGATAGTGGCAGTTCACCGACAGATAATATTACTAATGACAATACCCCAGAGATGGTGGGTATAACTGATATTCCGTTTTCGAAAGTAGAAATTATGGAGGGTAGCAAGGTTATAGCGACAACAACATCAAATAAATACGGCGCGTATCATGTGTCTACATCATTACTACCTGATAACACGCATACGCTGACTGCGCAGGCAACAGCGCCATCAGCAATCACGCATGAAACATCGGCAAACCTAGATGTCACCATTGATACAAGCATTAATGCCAAGGATGACGCAGCGACAATAGATGAAGATGCCCAAACTGCTATCACTGGCAATGTGATGACCAATGATGACCACAGCAATGGAGAGAGCGTTGCGGCGACATCTGCGCTACAAACAGCGCATGGTGTGTATACATTAAATTCAGATGGCAGCTATACATTTACAGTCGATAATGCCGCCTCACAAAGTCTCGCGGCAGGGCAAAGCGCCACCGACACGCTAACTTATGAAATCACCGATACAGCAGGTAATACAGCAACAGCTACCTTAACAACCACTATCACCGGCACTAACGATGCGGCGGTTATTATTACTTCACCCGTTGATGTAACAGAAGATGGCAAAACAAGTGCAACGATTAAACTTGGCATTATCGATAGCGATGCAGGTGAAGATCACTTCACAGCCGGCACAATTCAAGGCGCTCACGGCAGCGCTGTATTAACAGCAGACGGCACATTCACTTATAATCTTAATAATGCTGCCGCCCAGCATTTAAATGCAGGTGAAACAATGACAGATCACCTTATGGTTACATCTGCTGATGGCACCTCAAAAGATGTATCTGTTACCATTAATGGCACCAATGACACGCCAGTGCTTGGCACAATCACGGCGCAATCAACAAATGAGGATGGCACAACAGTTAGCGGTCAAATCACATCTACAGATGCTGATACTCATGATAGCGCAACCTATAGCACAACAGCCACCCATGCTGGATTTACATTTAATGCCGATGGCTCATATACGCTAGACCCTACCGATCAAAGTTTTCAGCATTTAGCGGTTGGTGAAAGTGAAGTTATTACCATTCCGGTAACTGTAACTGATAAAAACGGTGCTACAGATAGCCAAAACTTAATCATCACAGTGCATGGCACAAATGATATCCCCGTGGTAGGTGGGTCTGTGACATTACCCGCTAGTGTAGAAAATACAGGGCAATCGTTCACCACGGCGCAGCTACTCGCGCATACAACAGATGTCGATACCAGCGATAATCACCACATAATACAGGGTATTTCTGTAAGTCATGGACAGGTAACCCAGCCAGATGGTAACGGCGTGATACACTTTACGCCTAATCCAGGTTTCCATGGGCAAGCCGAGTTTCATTATGCTGTCACAGACGGCCATAGTAATGCGATTCAAGCTTATGCAACGACAGACGTCGCGAATGTTCAACATGCAGCGGTTATTACAACTGCGCCTATCTCTGTAACAGAAGACAACACTCCTAGTGCAAGGGTTCATTTAACAGTATCCGATGCCGATGCAGGTGAAGATCATTTCATCGCGGACACACTGCACGGCGCTTTCGGCAGTGCGACATTAGCAGAAAATGGCACACTATTTTATACACTTGATAATAACGCCGTCCAGCATTTAAATGTAGGTCAGGCGATTACCGATCACTTTACTGTTAGCTCAGCTGATGGCACCACAAAAGAGGTATCTGTTACCATTAATGGCACTAACGATGTTCCCGTGATTGCGGCTATCACCGCGCAGAGTGTGACAGAGGGTGGCGCCATAGTTACAGGTCAGATCGCAGCAACCGATGTAGATACCCATGATACGTATACCTTTTCAACTACCAGTTCTCAAGGAGGATTTACTATCAATCCTGATGGTTCATACAGCCTTGACCCAACGGATCCAAGCTTGATGTCCTTAGCACAAGGCTCTTCATTGACACTGAACATTCCAATCGTTGCTACAGACAGCCATGGTGGTAATTCAGTCGCGCAATTTTTACAGGTTACCGTGACAGGTACCAATAATCTACCGGTTGTCTCTGGGGCGGTAACACTGCCGCAAGGAACAGAAGATAAAACCCTAAACTTCGCCGAGTCGGAGCTACTTGCTAATACACATGATCCTGATAGTGGAGATCAGCTTAGCGTCGCTCATCTTCAGGTTAATCATGGCACATTCACCTTGACTCATGGCCAGGTACATTTCACGCCAGAGGCCGATTATAATGGTATAGTTACCTTTAATTATGATGTAACAGACCAGTATGGTGCAACGGTTCACACTTCTGCCACGACAGATTTATCGGCAGTGGCCGATAAAGCTGTTATTAGCGTGCTAACAGGTCCTGCAGAGGTCACTGAAGACACTCAGCAAATAACGACCATACAGTTAGGGATAACCGATCCCGATGCAGGAGAGGCAAGCTTCCATGCACAGACATTTGCAACCGCTTTGGGAGATGCAGTGCTCAAAGCAGATGGTACGCTTACTTATACACTTAGTAACGGCAGCGTCCAATATTTAGGTGAGTCGGAGAGTACTACCGACACCATTACTGTTACCTCGGCAGATGGCACCACACAAAATGTAATTGTTACCATTAATGGCACTAACGATGCTCCGGTACTTGCGGCCATTACAACTTCGTATAGCACCTCTGAAGGTGGCCAGCCAGTGACTGGAACAATTCACGCCACCGATGTAGATCACCATGATACGCTAACCTATACAACAAGCAGTAATCAAGCAGGCTTTACTCTCAGCGCTGATGGCTCATACGTACTTGACCCACAGAATCCTATCTTCGATCACTTAGCGGCAGGCGAAGTGATGAGTTTGAGCATTCCAATTGTTGCCACAGACAACCATGGCGCTCAATCAGTAGCCCAAAATTTACATATTACGATCACCGGCATGAATGACTATCCAGTCGTATCAGGCGTGGCCACACTGCCAGCAGGGGTCACTGGTGTGACACAAATTATCACTATTGCACAATTACTTGCTAACTCATCAGATGTTGACAGCACAGATGCGCTAACAATTTCGAATTTTCATGCAGATCATGGCACATTTACCACCGCTTCAAATGGTGATATACACTTTGTGCCTGATGCAAATTATCAAGGGAAAGTCACCTTTAATTATGATGTAACAGACGGGCATAGTACAGCAGTTGCAGCCAGTGCAACGCTCGATTTAAGCGCTGGGCATACAACAGCCGCAACGGTAACTGCCAGTGCCAATCATCCAGCGCCTCCTGTTGTTCACGATGCGGCGCAGATAACATCTGATGAAATATTAGTACAAATTGATACTGATTTAGCCGATACCAATCAACACATTACATCGACACTGCATGAGATTAATGAGCTAAAGGCAAGTGGACATGATACGGCAGATGCCCAAGCTAAACTTGATGGGCTTACTGAGATTAAAACCGATCTTCTTGTAGAAAAAGCAGAAACCCAGCACGGACATACAACGGCTAATGAGGCTGAGGCGCAACCATTAGCCGCGCATAATACCACAGATCAAGTAGCAGAAGACACAAGCGCTACACACCAAGAAGCATCACCGGTTGATCATTATATTACTATGGCAGGCTTAGATCCATCTGATATTGCGGCTGTGGATCATGCAAGCGTTGCGAGTGATAACCTTGCCCCATTTGTGGCAGGAGATTTTAGTGATGGTGCAGATCCTTTGATTGATGATATCAAGGTGGATGGTTTTGAAAATCCATTGGATGATGCCCAGGATAAAAATGCTCAGCATCATGACGCGATGGCTGGACTTGAGCATAGTGATGATTCAACATTGGCAAATGACGATCAAAGCCAATCCGATGTTGCACTACAGGACGTACACGTACATACTAACAGTAATGGGCATTAACAATGTCGTAATAAGGCTCATGAGTCGCTAAAAAATAGTGCTTTATTTTGATAAAAAATGCAGATAAACAACGAAAAATAATACACATTGATATGGACTGTTTTTATGCGGCAGTGGAAATGCGTGATAACCCTTCATATCGAAATATTCCATTAGCAATTGGTGGCAAGACAGATCGCCGAGCGGTATTATCAACATGTAACTATTTAGCGCGCACTTTCGGATGTCACTCTGCCATGGCGAGTTTTAAAGCCAAGCAACTTTGCCCTGAACTGCTGATTATTCCTGGACGAATGCAAGTTTATGTTGATGTCTCAAAAAAAATCAAAGAAATATTTTATCGCTATAGCGATTTAGTCGAGCCTTTATCATTAGATGAGGCTTTTTTAGATGTCAGTGAATGTACATTGTTTCAAGGATCTGCAACTTATATAGCGCAAGATATCCGCCGTGCCATTTTTGAGGAATTACAACTGACTGCTTCTGCGGGTATATCAAATTGTAAATTTCTCGCCAAAATAGCGTCTGATGAAAACAAACCTAATGGACAGTTTTTGATAGCGCCTTGCGCCGTTGCCGATTTCATAACAACGTTGGAATTAAAGAAAATTCCAGGTGTTGGCAAGGTTGCCCAGCAAAAGTTATTGCAAAAAGGGCTGGTCTATTGCGCTGATATTCAAAAATATAACGCCAATGATCTAATTGCTGAATTTGGCAAGCTAGGTCGCGCGTTACTTAATTTTTCAGAAGGCATTGATAATCGGCCTGTCATTAGTAATCAAACCCGAAAATCAGTGGCGGTTGAGCACACATATGATTTTGATTTACATGATAAATCAATGTGTTTAAATAAACTTGAGATGTTGTTTTTTGAAATGCAGGAGCGCTTAGAAAAAGTGTTAAGTACTAAAATTATCACTAAAATAGGGGTGAAAATAAAATTTGCAGATTTTAAGGTCAAAAGTGCCGAGCGCAAGTCAACAGAAATATCGCTGTCATTGTTTAGCGCAATGATGGTGTATGTTTTAGATAAAAATATTGAAAAACCAGTCCGGCTGTTAGGGCTTTCAGTGGGCGTTGAAGATAAGATAGCAAAGGATCAGCAAGTGGTTCAGCTTAACTTGCTGTAGTTTGAATGCAATACATATTAATGCAATTTTATTAAATTATGTATACCATTAAATACAAATTGAATGCCAATGGTTGCAACAATAACACCGAAAAATCGCCTTATAAGTTCATCGCCTGTATGACCAATAACCTTTTTTAAATGTTTGGATACACTAATTAAAATGTATGTTGTCAACATAACTGTAACAATTGCGGCAATAATAGAGAAGGTATCGGTTAATTTTCTTGATTTAGAGAAAAGTAACACAGTAAGGGTTAACATACCCGGGCCTGCTAACAAAGGAATTGTCATTGGAAAAATTGAAATATCTACGTGGTGATTTTTGTCGTTAACGGGTCTTTCTTGGGTTATCATTTGGAAAGCGGTATGAAAAAGTAAAAGTCCACCAGCAATGCGCAGTGAATTGATACTAATACCCAGTAGCCTAAATAATGCTTCACCATAATTACCAAAAAGAACAAGCGTCAGAGTACTGATGCCCACTGCTTTTAAAGCCATTTTAGTGCGCATTTGTTTAGTAGATCCGCTGGAGAGGGAATTAAAAATAAGCGCTGAGCCAATTGGATCTACGATAACAAAAAGTGCGGTAAGTGCGTGTAAATAGGTAGATAATTGCATTGATGGTCAACTTAATAAAAAAAAACTATGTTATACCTATAGTTGCTATAATTCAATAGACAAAATAACTTAAGGTTTTAGGTCTGTAGTTTTGTAGTAGGAAACTTAATCTATTGCGCCATGCTGCGGTAAAAGTGCAAGACTTAGAAGGCCATTATTCACAGATTAAGGCATAAAATCAACCTTTTGGTGAGTTATGCCGTGATCATCACAAGGAAATATTAATGAGTAAAAATTTATTGGCTACATCACTAGAGTACTTAAAAAAAGCTGTACCGATAATGATGCACTATCAGATATCCCCGACCCCTGCTAATTACTCTCTTTGGTATACTTACGTTTCAAATGAAATTCCAGCGCTAAATATTGAACTCGATAACCTACTCGAGAAACATAAAATCTGCCCAGCTATTCAATCAGAAGTACTTTATCGTAAGTTTATTGCCACATCAAAAGAGGTTACAACGTGGAATTTAAGGAAAAGCATTGAAGAAATGCTCATTCAGTTAGATCAATCTTTGGCTGATACGCAAACAGACACCACAGTCTTTCAAAAAACTTGTGATGACACCTTTACCCAAATCAAGAGTGCTGATAAAGATAATTGGCCGCTTGAAAGTGTCATGAATTTACTCAAAAAAGTTGAAAATAATGCGCTAACAATGCATAAATCAGCTGCTTTTTTTACAGAGAATTTAGCCACTGCAAAAAATGAAATTGTCACACTGAAAAAACAACTCAAAGAAAGCCAAAAAGAAGCACTCTATGATTCATTAACAGGGCTTTTAAATCGGCATGCTTTTGACACAGAGCTGTCTAATTATTTGCAAACAATCAGTGAAGGGCTGTGCATGATTTTAGGCGATATCGATAACTTTAAGTCATTTAATGACAAATGGGGGCATTTGGTCGGCGATCAAATCCTCAAAGCCGTCGGAATGAAATTTAATAACGAGATGAAGGATGGTGCCATCGCATATCGTTTTGGAGGCGAGGAGTTTGCCGTGTTATTACCTTGTAGTAACTTTAAATTTGCGCGACTTTTGGCAGAAAAACTTCGTTACTCAATAGAAAAGTTATCATTAAAAGATAAACGCACGGGCTCACGAATTGATAATATTACCTTGTCGTTTGGTATTAGTGAATTAAAAGCAGACGAGCCATTGGGTCAGTTTGTTGAGAGAGCTGATAAAAACTTATATAAAGCCAAACGTTTAGGCAGAAATAGGGTACTACCACTGCAACCAGAATAGCAACTCGCAAGGTATTGTCTTTTTGCTAACAGGGTTATACCCATGCGCCTGCAAATAAAACCATGCGATTGCAAATAAAAAAATGTTACTGCAAATAAATAAATGTTACTGCAAATAAATAAATGTTACTGCAAATAAATAAATGTTACTGCAGATAAATAAATGTTACTGCAAATAAAAAAATGTTACTGCAAATAAAAAAATGTTACTGCAAATAAAAAAATGTTACTGCAAATAAAAAAATGTTACTGCAAATAAAAAAATGCTACTGCAAATAAATAAATGTTACTGCAGATAAAAAAATGGCCATTAAAAATAAGCGCTATGCTATTAAAGAAGAGCAGCGCAGATTGCCGTGCGCTGTTGAGATACGTGCGCGAGTTTGTTTAGCATCGCTAGCCTTTGCCTGCCGAGTAACGCTTTAATATCTTTAATGGCGCAAAATGTTAGCTGGCAGTCACATGGTTATATTTAATGCTATTTCTTATGTGATGTTGGCTCATCTTTTATTTTAACAATCTTACCGATCAGACCAACTCCTGCGATGAATGCCCCTGAGCCACATTGAAATGTATCTTTACTTGATGTAATCGAGTCTTTGTAATTAGAGCGAATATCTATTACTGCATTTCCACCTACTTTAATGGCTTTATTGCGAAAATCTTTCATTACAGAGGCGAATACCCATTGACATGAGCTTTTATCACTTTTCCAAAAAGCATTGGTTGTTCTATTATCTCTCATTTCGATTATCGACTTCTCTACTTTTGGATGTGCTTGACCTGCAAAGAAAAAACGTACATTTTCTCCAATTGCCTTTGATATTTTCGGCACAGCCATTGCGTCTTTAACTGAATAGCTATTTATATCATCTCTAGCGACACAAGCCATAGAAATGGATGTTAGAATTATTAATAATAAAGTTTTTTTCATGATAGTTTCCTTTATGCAAATGGAGGTCATTATACTTAGTGATGCAAAGTTAGCAAGCAAAATTATTGCAAATGTCAATTTTATGTAGCGCATATCGGCACAATTTGTCTTGCGGATATTGCATTTCGTGGGCTTATGGGTATAGCCATCCCCACTAATATTTTCATCCATTGACCAAGAAGCTGCCTAAATTTTGCTAGGTCATGTGGATAAGCACAAGCGTTCATTACCTAGCACTCAGGCGAACTCATCTGTTTGATGGGCACTTATTTAGTGCGCTGGATCTAAGCAAATTCAGCCCAGATAGGCGCGTGATCCGATGGTTTTTCAATGGCGCGTAATTGGTAATCAATGCCTGCATCGACTGTTTTATCTGCTAATTTTTTGGTCGCTAAAATAACATCAATACGTAACCCTCTATTATCATCAAAACCACGCGAACGATAATCGAACCAACTAAAACGATCATTTACTTCAGGGTATAATAATCGGAAAGTATCGGTAAAACCAAAACTCATTAAATTTGCGAGCCATTCACGCTCTTCAGGCAAAAAACTACATTTTTTGGTGCTTAACCAGCGTTTGGCATTTATTTCGCCAATACCAATATCAAGATCTAGGGGGGAGATGTTGAGATCGCCCATCACAATTACATTGCCACGGGGATCATGGGATTGCTTTAGATAAGTATTTAAATCAATAAAAAATTGGCGTTTATAAGGGTATTTTACTTCATGTTTTTGGTTTTCACCTTGTGGGAAGTAGCCATTAATAACGGTTGTTTGCTCGCCATCGTCATTGGCAATTGTTACCATTATGATGCGTTTTTGGTGATCGGTATTATCTGTTGGCAACCCATATTGGACTGATAGCGGCTTTTTTTTGCATAGCATGGCCACACCGTAATGTGCTTTTTGTCCATGAAAGTAAACGTGATAGCCCATAGCTTCAACAGCCTCAATGGGAAACATATCATTATGTACTTTTATTTCTTGTAGGCCGATGATATCGGGGTGATGTTTATCAATAATTGCCTGTAGTTGGTGCAGGCGTGCGCGAAGTCCGTTGATGTTAAAGGAGATAACTTTCATAAAAAAGCCTTAATAAGAGAATTAAGGCTAGATGATAAATAATTTAAGAAAAAAAGTATATAATCATCTTGATGTTACATGGGAATATTTATGATGAATAAGGATGCTTGCGAATAACACCTAGTATGTTTTTTAAGAGCTTGGGGTTAGCAGCCACAACATTACCTGATGCCATGTAATTACTTCCACCTTCAAAGTCAGTCATTAGCGCCCCAGATTCTTTAAGAATTAATTCTCCAGCCGCAATATCCCAAGGTTGTAAAGAAAACTGCCAAAAACCATCAAAACGACCAGCTGCAACATATGCAAGATCAAGCGCCGCGCTACCACTACTGCGCATATCGGCGACTTGTAAGAACAGCTCTTTAAAAATATTTAAGTATGCTTGGGTGTGATGTTTGGCTTTAAAAGGGAAGCCGGTTGCCAGCAATGTTTTTGTTAATTTAGACGCACTTGTGACCCTGGTTCGGTAACCATTTACTTGTGAACTTTGACCTCTAACTGCGGAAAATAATTCATTATTAATAGGGTCGAACACTATGCCAATTTCAGTGCGGCCTTTAATTTTTAGGGCAATTGAAATGGCGAAGTGTGGAATACCGCGCAGGAAGTTATTTGTCCCATCAAGTGGGTCAATGATCCATTGATGATCCGTATCTTTACCATCTTCAATGCCAGATTCTTCACTTAGAAAAGAATGATCTGGATATGATTTTTTTAATGTCGTAATGATAACAAGCTCGGACTCTTCATCAACACTACTAACATAGTCATTGAGAGTTTTTTCTTCGAAATTTACTTTTTCTAGATTTTCGAAGCCTTTACCGACTATTTTACCTGCGTTACGCGCAGCACGAATTGCAATATTGAGCATTGGATGCATTGGATCACCTTTAGTTTTAAAAGAGCATGAAAAGGCAGACCTTTTCGCTGCAGATTGTACATAGGTAACATTCTTATGTAAATAAATAACTGCGCTGTTTTTTGTTGCTTGCGGTTATTCGCGGATAAATTTAAAATCATTGTTTTTAATTGACAATCGTAAAGGAAATAGCATGTTAGATAATGTACGCATCATTTTACTTGGCACATCGCACCCTGGCAATATTGGTAGTGTCGCCCGTGCGATGAAAACTATGGGTTTGTCTAATTTAGTGTTGGTTGATCCGCAATGCGCCATTGATGAGAAATCAATAGCGTTATCAGCAGGCGCGAGTGATGTTTTAAAGCGTTGCACAGTATTTACAACACTCGAACAAGCAGTGGCTGATTGTGTACTTATTATCGGTGCAAGTGCCCGAGGCAGATCATATGATTGGCCAATGTTAGATCCACGAGGCATGGCCTGCAAAGTTGTTCAAGAAGGTAGCAGCCACCCTGTGGCATTAGTGTTTGGACGTGAGAGCTGTGGTTTAAGCAATGATGAGCTACAAAAGTGTCATTTCCATGTGTTTATTCCTGCCAATCCAGAGTATAGCTCTTTAAACTTAGCCATGGCGGTGCAAATTTTATCCTATGAAGTGCGCATGGCTTTTTTGAGTGAACATAAACTGCCTGCCCAACAAAAAAAATACCCGTTAGCGCAACAAACCGAGGACATGTTTAAGCATTTAGAAGAAACGCTATTAGATACGCGCTTCATCGTTACTGCTCATCCAGGGCATATTATGCAAAAATTACGACGTTTTTTTAATCGGGCGCGACCTGAGGCTCTTGAAATGCGTATGTGGCGCGGCATTTTTACCAGTATCCAAAAATCATGTATTTCTGGTAAAGCGGAGGGATCAAAATAAGCTCCTTAAAAAATATTTATTTCTCAGTAATTACTTGACTAAATTAGTCAAGTAATGGTAATATGCATAATTAATGAGATTGATTTATACTCGCCAGCTTTAAGTTCAGTTATCACCTTGAAGTCTGGTGGATATCCACCTATGTTATTTATTTTAGCTGGCAAGGAATTAGATGCAATTAACATCAAAAGGGCGCTATGCAGTAACTGCAATGCTAGATGTTGCTCTACAAGAACATTGTGGACCCGTTGCATTAGCTGGCATTTCATCGCGGCACGGAATTTCACTTTCATATTTAGAGCAGCTGTTTGCCAAATTGCGCAAAAAAGGCTTGGTCAACAGTATACGAGGGCCTGGTGGTGGCTATAAATTGGCTAAATCAAGATCTGAGATATCAATGACAATGATCATTAATGCGGTTAGTGAGTCGCTGGATATCCGCAAATGCTTGGGTAAATCTGGATGCGGTAAAAATGGCGTGCAATGTTTAACACACGCATTATGGGAACAATTAAGTGATAGCATCAGTAATTTTTTAGATGAAATTACCATCGACGAGTTGATCAATTCAAATCATGTGCAGCATGTGTATGCAATAGAGCATGATAAATTTAACAAAATGGTGCCGCTAAGTGTAAGTGAAAGCACGGCGCGCAAATGCAGAGGAGAATAAAAGCAAATGAAATTACCAATTTATTTAGATTATGCGGCAACAACGCCTGTTGACCCGCGTGTTGCAGAAAAAATGATGCAATTTTTAACAATGGAAGGTGAATTTGGTAATTCAGCCTCACGCTCACATCGTTTTGGCTGGCAAGCAGAAGAAGCAGTTGACATTGCGCGCGAACAAATCGCGGATCTTATCAATGCAGATCCACGGGAGATTGTATTTACGTCTGGCGCTACAGAGTCGGATAATTTGGCTATCAAAGGTGCGGCACATTTTTATAAGAAAAAAGGCAAGCACATCATTACATCTAAGACAGAGCACAAAGCCGTGTTAGATACGTTTCGGCAATTAGAGCGCGAAGGTTATGAGGCGACTTATTTAGATCCGCCAAGCGATGGCATTATTACCCTTGAACAACTTAAAAACGCTTTACGAGATGATACTGTTTTAGTCAGTCTTATGCATGTAAATAACGAGATAGGCGTGATCCAAGATATCGCTGCATTTGGCGAATTATGTCGGGCAAATAAAACTGTTTTTCATGTTGATGCGGCGCAAAGTGCAGGCAAAGTAGATATTGATATGCAAACAATGAAAATTGATTTAATGTCATTTTCAGCGCACAAGATTTATGGTCCAAAAGGCATTGGCGCATTATATGTGTCGCGTAAACCTAGGATCCGTTTAGAAGCACAAATACATGGCGGTGGCCATGAACGTGGCATGCGCAGTGGCACATTAGCAACGCATCAAATCGTTGCAATGGGGGAAGCCTTTCGCATTGCTAAAGCTGAAATGCACGAAGAAAACAAGCGTTTATTATCATTGCGAACACGTCTACTAGATGGGGTTAGTAATATGGAAGAAGTCTATGTTAATGGCTCCCTTGAACATCGGGTGGCAGGCAATATTAATATTAGCTTTAACTACGTTGAGGGGGAATCATTGGTGATGGCGCTTAAAGATTTAGCGGTCTCATCTGGCAGTGCTTGTACCTCAGCAAGTCTTGAGCCGTCTTATGTTTTACGTGCCATTGGCCGCGATGATGAACTTGCTCATAGTTCAATTCGCTTTAGTATTGGGCGTTTTACCACCGAAGATGAGATTGATTACGCGGTTAAAATCATTGGTAAAAATATAGACAAACTGCGTGATATGTCACCGCTTTGGGATATGTATAAAGAAGGTATTGATATCAAAAGTATTGAATGGGCTCATCACTAAATGAGGGATGAGTTGTTTTTTTACTTAACGAGCAGCGTTGATTGACACGCGCTTGTGGCAAATTGCTAGCGGTGTGATGCATAAAATAGCATAAAAACGCAGGCACATAGTGTTGCGTTGACTTATTTTACGTTGCATGGGTATAAGTTATTACACTAGGTGGCCGTTTGGTGATGCCTTCGCCACCTGCTAATAAATCATCTTCTGGATCATGGATCATAGATCATGGGCAGAAGACAAACTAAAAAGGAATATTATCATGGCATATAGCGAAAAAGTAATAGATCACTACGAAAATCCACGCAACGTTGGTTCATTTGCTAAAGATGATAAAAATGTTGCAACAGGCATGGTTGGAGCGCCTGCTTGCGGCGACGTAATGAAACTACAGCTAAAAATTAGTGATCAAGGCATAATTGAAGATGCAAAATTTAAAACCTATGGTTGTGGCAGTGCGATTGCTTCAAGCTCCTTAGTTACGGAGTGGGTGAAAGGAAAATCGCTTGAAGATGCGGCTAAGATTAGCAACACTGAAATTTCAGCCGAGCTTGCACTTCCACCCGTTAAAATTCATTGCTCAATTCTTGCAGAAGATGCAATTAAAGCCGCAATAAATGATTACAAAAGTAAAAATAAGTAGAGATTATCGTGGCAATTACACTCACAGATCCTGCGGCAAAACATGTTAGCGAGTTTCTCGTTAATCGCGGAAAAGGCCTTGGCTTACGCTTAGGAGTTAAAACCTCTGGGTGTTCAGGAATGGCATATGTTCTTGAATTTGTTGACACATTAAATGATGATGATGTAATGTTTGTAAATAAAGGCGTGAATGTCATTGTTGATAAAAAAAGTCTGGCATATCTCGATGGTACCGAGCTCGACTTTGTGAAAGAAGGCTTAAATGAAGGCTTTGAATTTAACAACCCAAATGTCAATGGCGAATGTGGTTGTGGTGAAAGCTTTAGCGTTTAACTTATTGATTGTTATTGTAAATTTAAATTGTAAAATGAATCACATACCAGGTGTTAGAGTATGGGATCTTAGGAAAACACCTTGAATTATTTCGAATTATTTTCAATGCCTATTAGCTATTCTGTTGTACAATCTGAATTATCTGCGACTTATCGCTTGCTGCAAAAACAGTTTCATCCTGACAACTTTGTGATGCATGCGGACGCCCAAAAGCGCGCTGCTATGCAAAAAAGTATAGAAATTAATGATGCTTATCAAACATTAAAAGACAACTGTTTACGTGCACAGTACATCCTGTTGCTACAAGGGCTTGACATTGAATTAGAGCAACGAACTTTACAAGATGTCGACTTTTTAATGCAACAAATGAGCTGGCGAGAAGAAATAGAGTCGTTTACTAAAGATGATTGTGATGCCATTGACGCATTTTCAAAAAACATACACCAACATATCAAAGCATTAGAAAATACAATTGCAGCACAGCTTCAACAAACCTCTTTACAAGCCACGGCTGATAGCATCAGACGCTTAAAATTTATGTTAAAATTACAAACCGAGCTTAGTTTGCAGGAAGATAAGTTGTTTGACTGAAAATTACATACAGGATTTAAAATGGCATTACTTCAAATAGCAGAGCCCGGATCATCCCCCGCACCGCATCAGCATAAACTCGCGGTAGGCATTGATTTAGGAACAACAAATTCATTGGTTGCCTCTGTTAAAAATGGACAAGCGACAATGCTTGTTGACAATGAAAAAAATAATTTATTGCCTTCTGTTGTGCATTATGACGAAACGCAAATATCAACAGGTTATGACGCTCAAAAGTATTTATTAACCGATCCTCTTAATACACTGGTGTCGGTAAAACGTTTGCTTGGAAAATCACTCGAGGAGATCAATCGCACATATCTTCCTTATAACTTGAGCGCCCATGAGAGCGGCTCAGTACAAATTGAAACCAGTTGCGGCATGATTAATGCGGTGCAAGCATCGAGTGAAATATTAAAAACACTGGTAAAACGCGCAACGCAAAATTTGCAAGGCGAGCTTGATGGTGTGGTTATCACAGTGCCTGCTTATTTTGATGATGCCCAGCGTCAAGGCACAAAAGATGCCGCACTTTTAGCAGGCGTGCATGTATTGCGCTTATTAAATGAGCCTACGGCAGCCGCGATTGCTTATGGTTTAGATACCGAGCAAGATGGTGTGATTGCGGTTTATGATCTCGGTGGTGGGACATTTGATATTTCTATTTTACGCTTGCATAAAGGTGTATTTGAAGTGCTGGCAACAGGTGGCGATACTTTGCTCGGTGGTGATGATTTCGATGTTGAAATTGTCAAATGGATAAAAACAAACGCTAGTTTAGTTGCTCCTCAAAGCCCGCAATTACAACAAGAACTATTAAAAATATCGCGTAATGCGAAGCAAGTGCTTAGCACTGAGCCTGAGGTGACCATTACCTTAGCAGAAAATAATTTTTCTATGATATTGACAAAAATTAAATTTGAATCATTGATAGCACCGCTTGTGAAAAAAACCATACGTGCTTGCAGACGCGCCATGAACGATGCCCAAGTTGAGGTGGATGCTTTAGTTGAGGTTGTTATGGTTGGTGGGTCTACCCGCGTACCATTAGTAAAAGAGCAGGTTGGTGTATTTTTTAAGCGTGAATTATTAACGTCGATTGATCCCGATACAGTGGTTGCGATTGGCGCGGCTCTGCAAGCGGATATTTTGGTGGGTAATAAGCCTGATTCTGACATGTTATTACTTGATGTTTTACCGCTTTCATTAGGCCTTGAAACAATGGGCAATTTAGTTGAAAAAGTGATCCCACGTAATAGCACAATTCCTGTTGCCCGTGCGCAAGAGTTTACCACGTTTAAAGATGGTCAAACAGCAATGCTGATCCATGTTGTACAAGGTGAACGTGAATTAGTGGGTGACTGTCGCTCCCTTGCGCGTTTTGTGCTTACAGGTATTCCTCCCATGGCAGTTGGTGCGGCGCATATCCGCGTGACGTTTCAAGTTGATGCTGATGGGTTATTAAATGTTAGCGCAGTGGAAAAATCATCAGGCGTGCAAGCGCATATTGAAGTCAAACCTTCGTATGGACTAAGTGACAACCAAGTTCTTGAAATGCTTAGTGCTTCGCATACTTTTTCCAAGCAAGATCTGCAAGCAAGAATGTTAATTGAACAGCAAGTTGAAGTGAAACGTGTCATTGAAAACTTAACAGTAGCTTTACAAAAAGATGGATTGCAATTGCTTGAACAAGGTGAGTTTGACGCCATCATCGAGAACATGGCAATCCTTGAAAAAATTGCTGAGGGCGATGATATACAGGGTATCAAAGACGCCTTGAAAGCGATTGATAAATTAACCAGTCACTATGCATCGTGTAGAATGGATGCATCGATTAATAAAGTATTGACAGGTCATGCCGTGAGTGATCTTTAAAAGGGAAAGGTTTTTAACATGCCGCAAATTATATTTTTACCACATGAAGAATTATGCCCAGAAGGCTTAGTAGTTAATGGACAGTTGGGAGATAGCGTGCTCGATATTGCCCTGGAGAACGATATAAACATTGAACATGCGTGTGAAAAATCCTGTGCTTGTACCACTTGTCATATCATTGTACGAGAAGGCTTTGATTCACTTGCACAAAGCGATGAGCTTGAAGATGATATGCTCGACAAAGCATGGGGGTTAGAGCCTGATTCACGTTTAGGTTGCCAAGCCATCATGGGCGAGCTAGATCTGGTGATCGAAATCCCTAAATACACAGTTAATATTGTCTCAGAAAATACTTAAGTATATTTAATGGATGCGCAATTTTGGTTAGAGCGTTGGGAAAACAACAAAATAGGCTGGCATGAAGAGTCAGTTAATCCATTATTAACTAAAAATTTCAAATACCTAGCACAAAGTAGTGGGGCGCGTATATTCTT
Organism: uncultured Psychromonas sp.; assembly: GCA_963682165.1. GTDB lineage: Bacteria > Pseudomonadota > Gammaproteobacteria > Enterobacterales > Psychromonadaceae > Psychromonas. Next base: position 2,470,894 of record OY821666.1, read on the forward strand.
GCCACTTTGTGGTAAAAGCAATGACATTGCCTGGTTACTTGATCAAGGCTATCAAGTCGTTGGTGTAGAGCTATCTGAACTTGCTATAAAAGAGGTGTTTTTAGCCATTGGTAAAACACCAAAGATAACAAAAACAGCTAATTTTAATCTATATCAAATAGATAATTTAGATTTATTTGTTGGTAACTTTTTCGCATTAACAGTGCATGAAATTGGCGTCGTCGATGCCATTTTTGATAGAGCATCGCTTGTTGCATTACCAGATCGCTCCAGAAAATTATACAGTCAACATTTACAAGCTATCAGCAAGGTCGCTCCGCAAATATTGGTCACATTAGAATACGATCAACAAGTCACGAACGGCCCGCCATTTTGTGTTGATGCCTCGATGTTGGTGGATCATTATCAAGATACTTATCAGCTATGTTTGCTAGAAAATAAACATTACAATGTGCAAGGGGATAGATTAGGCGCGCATAATGAAAAAGTGTGGTATTTGAAACCGCGTTAATCGTGGGTTATCCCTATGCGACCTCAAAATGCAACGTCGGCATGGACTCGATGATCGATGATCGATGATCGATAATAAGGCGCAACATGAGGTAATGGTTATTATCGCATCGAATGTTAAGTGCAAGGCTGCTTGCTTGTATATATACCTATGCGACCTCAAAATGCAACGTCGGCCGCGAACTCGATGATCTATGATCGATAATAAGGCGCAACATGAGGTAATGGTTATTATCGCATCGAATGTTAAGTGCAAGGCTGCTTGCTTGTATATAAAAACCGCGTCCGGCTCCGAAGGGCGCTGCTCCGTGCACCAATTTGCATTGCTATAAAATATCAATCGATAATAACTTCCCTTCAATTTTAGGCATCAAATATCGGCACAATTTGCTACCCTGATTTTGCATTTCTGGATAGCATGGGTATAGAACTTGATAGGTTAGGGGTTATGTATCTCAAGGTATGCTGGTCTACGGAATTACTATCTTTATCATATCCGATCATCTGATGTCTATATAAACGCGCCACAAATGTTGCTGGATTGACGGTAGTGCAGCTGCCGAGCGGCTTATCAGGTTGGCTCTTCTGTGCGCTATTTTGTATAACTTTTGCGTAGCTCAGGGCTGTACTGGTCACTAACTCATTACTTGCATTAACAAATATTATGAACCTTTTGCAATCAGTTAATTATGAATGTATAACATGCCGCACATATTTAACCAGTCCAAGTGTAGCTAGCTATTGTTGCTAAACCATAGTTTCATGTTTTTAATATGATTTTTATAAAAATGTTACCTTTGCCTGGTATAGAATTGAAGGAAATCAAACACGGTGTTAACATTTTAGCTCGACAATAGAGCTATCACCCCTTGCGCGACTAAGCTCATGTACGCTGAATTTTATAGCGTGTAGCCTAGCACAATTGACCTCTCGGATTTTGTATTTTGCAGCCAGATTGGCTCGTAGGTATCATTTTTTTTAGCCAATTACAATATAAAATATAGGTAGCAATTCGATGGATCAATATGAGTTATTAGTTTGGGTTAATATCTCATTTCAAGTTGAAATACTTATGATTAAGAGTAGCATAAATGCTAAATTATTTAGATGGTCACGTTATGACCAATGGCAATAACCAATTGATATATATAATAAATTAGTTATAACAAAATAAATAATATTTAGAAATCAATTGCTTATACATAAGTGATGAAGACATGATCGTATGTCGCTTAAAAATAGCGCAGTACATATTTAATTATTTAGAATAAAAGGAGTTAACTAAATGCATTTTTTCGCTCAATTACAAAAAGTTGGAAAGTCACTCATGCTGCCCGTATCTGTATTACCACTTGCTGGTATTTTACTCGGTGTTGGTTCGGGAAAATTTTCTATTATACCTACTGTTGTTTCAGAAATAATGATCAAATCAGGTGGAGCTGTGTTTACTCATCTAGGTCTTATCTTTGCAGTTGGAGTTGCACTAGGTTTTGCAAAAAATGATGGTGTCGCAGGTCTTGCAGCCGTTATTGGTTATGTAATAATGATCCAAACGCTTGGTATTTTAGCACCTGGCGCAGATACTGGCGTGCTTGGTGGTATTTTTAGCGGTGGTATTGCGGCTGTTGTTTTTAATCATTTTTATAAAATTACTTTGCCAGATTACTTAGGCTTTTTTGCAGGCAAACGTTCAGTGCCCATCATTACCGGTCTTAGTTCAATTCTGCTAGGAACAGTCCTTGCAGTTATTTGGCCGCCAATTGGTCATGTCATTGAGACTTTTTCTAGCTGGGCGATAACTAAAGATCCTGTGCTTGCATTTGGTATCTATGGGTTTGTTGAACGTTTACTCCTTCCGTTTGGGCTGCATCACATATGGGATATGCCTTTCTTCTTTCAGGCGGGGACATGTACAAATACTTCAGGAAAGGTTGTACATGGTGTTCTAACTTGTTATTTATCTGCCGATGCCGCAAGTCGAGCTGCGGGTCATGGCTTTGGCGAATTTGCGGGTGGGTATCTGTTTAAAATGTTTGGATTGCCTGCTGCTGCCTTAGCTATTGCACATTCAGCTAAACCTGAAAATCGCGCGAAAGTAATGGGTGTCATGCTATCTGCTGCTCTAACATCTTTCTTAACAGGGATTACTGAGCCTATCGAATACTCATTTATGTTCACAGCACCTATATTATTTTTAATACATGCTGTATTAGCTGGCGCTGCATATAGCATCACCAATGCATTGGGTATAGTCCACGGCATGTCATTCTCAAATGGCTTCATCGATTTTATAGTGCTGTCGGCGCATGCTAAAAAAATGTGGTTGCTCATTGGTATCGGTTTTTGCTACGCTGGAATTTATTATTCAGTATTTAGCGTGCTGATTAGAGTATTGGATCTTAAAACCTTAGGGCGTGAAGATGATATGCTCCCTGAAACAGTAGAAATGACTAAAGACGGTATATCAGAGGCTCTTGTTAAAGCATTTGGTGGCAAAGCAAACATTAAACACTTAGACGCTTGTATCACTCGTTTGCGGATCAGTGTTGGAAACGCCGAACTTGTTGATAAAGAAGAACTTAAAAAACTTGGGGCGGCAGGTGTTATGATTTCAGGTAATGGCATTCAAGCTGTCTTTGGGACTAAATCTGATAATTTAAAAACAGATATGGAAGCCTTTATGGCGCAGTAATATTGGTCTAATTTAGTCAACATTATGGTTAATTTAGGAGTAAAAAAAGCGATAGCTATGATCTTTCAACATGATCAATTGTGTCGCTAGATTTGCTCTTAAATCAATGGATAACATGCTGTTCATGGTTATCACTTGGCGAATGTTGTACGCACTTTACTATCATTTCAACAAAAACTAATCTAACGCATTAACTGGCTGGCAAATTGTCCCTATATATACTCATGCTAGCCCGAAAGGCAATATCAACAAGGCAATATCAACAAGGCAATATCAGAAGGAAATATCAGCAAGGAAATATCAGAAGGAAATATCAACAAGGCAATATCAGAAGGAAATATCAGAAGGCAATATCACAAGGAAATATCAACAAGGCAATATCAGAAGGAAATATCAGAAGGCAATATCAGAAGGCAATATCACAAGGAAATATCAGAAGGAAATATCAGAAGGAAATATCAACAAGGCAATATCACAAGGAAATATCAGAAGGAAATATCAGAAGGAAATATCAACAAGGCAATATCTGCAAGGCAATATCTGCAAGGCAATATCTGCAAGGCAATATCAACAAGGCAATATCAGAAGGCAATATCAGAAGGCAATATCTGCAAGGCAATATCAACAAGGCAATATCAACAAGGAAATATCAGCAAGGCAATATCAACAAGGCAATATCAACAAGGCAATATCAACAAGGCAATATCAACAATGCAATATCAACAAGGCAATATCAACAAGGCAATATCAGAAGGAAATATCAGCAGGCAATATCAGCAGGCAATATCAACAAGGCAATATCTGCAAGGCAATATCAGAAGGAAATATCAGCAAGGCAATATTAGAAGGCAATATTAGAAGGCAATATCAGCAAGGAAAATTGTGCCGAGGTGCCTGGTCTAAAATTGAAGGGAAGTTATTATCTATTGATATTTTATAACGATGCAAACTTAAACAAGGAGCCTTGCGAGTTGGTGCCAACTCGGTTTTTATATGAAAGAAAGCAGCCTTGCTCTGAATATTCGTGGGTCACGTTTCCATTACATATGTTGCGCCTTACTCTGATCCTCGAGTCCGCGGCGACGTTGCATTTTCACAAAGCATGGGTATACATGATTTAATTGTGGAAAATCTTGGAAGGAAAAAAGTCACTGAATATATTAACCCCAGCATCTTTTTTGCCAATTTAGGTAATGCACTTATTATTTTAACACAAAACCGTCATGCTGCTGTTATTTATTAAGGGAATATAAAAATGCTAAAATCAAAAAATCTATATCAATCTGCTTTGAAGAAAAATAAAAAATCATCATATACTTTGGAGACAATTAGAGAGGAGGAGATTTCTCCAGAAGGTGTTGTCTGTCCAGGTACAGCGCTTCCTTGTGATCGGGAGCCTTCGTTATTTATTTTGTTTTCTATGACTGATAAAATTAAGTTTACATTTTCTGAAGAAACTCTATTAAAGGAGTGTGTAAATAATACTATTAAAGGTTCCTTAATAGTAAGAAATGCGGCTAGAAATGGCTTTGAAGGGTATCATGATAAATTGCGAGAGTATTTTGGAATATCTACTCCTAGCATGATTAATCGCATAGCAGATGGGGTAGAGGATATACATTTTAAATTGTCGAATAGGGCACAATATTTAACATTTTATAACATAACAAAGCCAAAAAATAGTATTATATTTAATAAAAATTGGGTCTTACAATATTCTCATGCACTAAAGCACAGACGACGTAAAAGAGCGCCAGGTGCAGGTACTGCTGATTTTCTGAGGTCTAAACAGATAGCCGCCGTTAATGAGTACTATAGAAGAAAGCCATACAAGCAGAATTATTTAGAGACTTACTCTTACAGGCAAGAGAATATCGAGAAATGGGTAGAAAGCCAGCGAGGTGTTAATGTAAACATCGATTTTAATGTACTAAATCGTGCTGTACCGCTTGTAAATGCCATGCAATTAATCTATGGAGAAGTTGCTCTTTTCGTATTGGACTTGAATGTTGCAAAAAGTAAAGAAAGGTTAGCTCTGGTAAGAGGAAATGTGCTTTCAGATCTTAAAATTTTGGCGGCTACTGATCCTTATCTAGCAGTTGAGTCTCCAGGAAACTGGGCGGCATTTATGGCTTATTTTGATGTGCCAATGACAGACTATGCAGCGGAAAATTTAAGGCTTACTACTGTCGTAAATGTTAAGGCTCCTTGGCGATCAGTGGATATTAAAGCCATCTACTGAATAGGAAAATTATAGTGGCATATACCCATGCAACCTCAAAATGCAAAGGTTGCCGTGGACTCGATAATCAGAATAAGGCGCAGCATGAGGTAATGGGGACCCCGCCTCAAATGTTGAGCGCACGGCAGGTCTTTCGAGTTGGCGCACTGTATGGCGCTACTCCTTGCACCAATTTGTATTGTTATAAAATATCAATCGATAATAACTTCCCTTCAATTTTAGGCATCAAATATCGGCACAATTTGTCTTGCTGATTTTGCATTTCGAAGTGACATGGGCATATACCCATGCAACCTCAAAATACAACGGTGGCACGAACGGACTCTCGATGATAAAGAGCCGCCGATGTATGGTTATGCCATTTTAGAATGTTGTGCGTAAGGTAGGAGCCCTTGCATATAAAACCGAGTCATGCCCAACCGGCAAGGCTTCTTGGCCAGTTTGCACCGTTATAAAATCACTATTGATAATAACTTCCCTTCAATTTTAGGGCAGGTGTAGCGGCCAATTTGCCTACTTTATATTGCCTTTCGATCGTTGCATAGGTATGGGTATATTATTTTATTTTGCACAGCCTTAGATACAAAGTGATGAGAATATATTCAACAGCTCATATTTTATCCTAATTTAAGTGCTCTTACTATTTGAGTACAAGGCTATAAGTGTTGCTGTGATTAATGAAAGAGATATAAAAATGATTAGTCCGAAAAATCAAAAGGTAACACCAACCGAGGAGATATGTACAGAGTCTTCGATATGTATTTTTTTTTCTACAACTGACAAAGTTGAGTTTACATGGCCTGAAAGCGTCCTACTAAATAATTGTGTAGAGGCGACCATTGCGGCTTCTGCAATAGTAAAAAATGCAGCGGCGAGACGCTTTGAAGGGCATCTTGATAAATTAGATTTGTATTTTGGATCATCTAGCCCTGAAACGCTTAACTATGTAACAGAGGCGGTAAATAAAATACATGATGTATTGACGAATAATGCCAGATGTTTAACATTTTTTAACATAACAAAGCCAAAACATAATAGCGAAGATGATTACAAATGGCCACAATTTACCAAGATACAAAATAAAACAGTAGCCGAGGAAACTGGCGGGTCGAGTGATATCGAAATAATGATGGGTGCTGGTGGCATCGATGAGTCTCAGCATGTTCTAAGTAAGCTACTGGTTCCGAGTAGTGAAGATATGGTCGCTTTCCACTACCAGAAGAGCAAAAGATGGATAGAAACCCAGAGAGGTGTTAATGTAAATATTGATTTGGATTTATTAACCACTGCATCACAGCCTGAAAATGCCATACAATTAATCTATAGAGCAGTGGCTATTGCCGAATTGGAGTTGGATGATCTGCCCAGTCAAGAAGTGTTAGAAAGATTGGGAGGAGATGTAATATCAGATCTTAAAATTTTGGCGGTTGCGATGCCTTTGCTTGCATTTTCCCATCCTGGTAGCTGGGGCGCATTTATCGCTTTTTTTACTGAGCCGCTAATGGAATATGAATTGGATAATTTAAGAAAAAATTTGCTACTAAATCATAGATCGTATTGGCCAGCAATGATTGTTAAACCATCGATTGAATAGGAAAATTATAGCAGCCTTGGGTATATTATTTTATTTTATTTTATTTTGGATCAGCGTCTGTTAAAAGTGATTATAATATGTTTAACTTCTTGCATTTCATCCTAATTTAAATGCCTTTACTATTTGAGTACAAGACGCGTAATGGTGTTGTTATTAATTAAAAGGGAGAATAATAATGATTAGATCTAAACTACGATATAAGGTTTTTCCACCACCAAATAAAACGGTAACAGCAAACAAGGTTATAGATACATATAGGGCTCCTTCGCCATTTATTTTTTTTTCTACAACTGACAAAGTTGAGTTTACAAGCTCTGAAAGAGTCCGACTAACTAACGGTGTAGAGACAACCATGGACGCTTTGGCAATAGTAAAAAATGCAGCGGAGGTAGGCTTTGCAGGGCATATTGAGAAATTGGATTGGTATTTTGGATCATATAGTCCTGAAACTATTAACTGTATAACAGAGGTGATAAATAAAATATATAAGTTATTGACGAAGGAGTTTAGCTGTTTAATATTTTTTAACATAACCAAGCCAAAAGTTAGTTTTGTATATAATAAACAATGGTTCGACCAATTGTCAGTAGCACGAAAGAAAGCAATAAATAAGGCAACCGATGCCCCTACTGACTCTCTATGTAAGTTACCCTTTTTTAGTGCTGAAGAGATGAAATCTTTTCACATTGGGGCGATGGAAAAATGGATAGAGCATCAGATGGGTGTTAATGTAAATATTGATTTGTCTTTATTACCTCCTGATGGATCGCTTGGAAGTACCGTAAAATTAATCTCTAGTGAATTGGTGAGTATCGCATTGGACTTGGATGTTGCTTTTCGTAAAATTAATATACATGATACATTTTCTCGCGAGACTGTGATGGCGGCTAGTACTTTGCTAGAACTTAGCGATGAAGACAACTGGGGATCATTTATAGCTTTCTTTACTGAGCCACTGTCAAAACATTATTTGCCGAATATAATGAAAAAGGTTGCACTAAGAGATAAACCCATCTAATGAATAGAAAAATTATAGTGGCATATACCAGGCAACCTCAAAATACAACGGTGGCAGCGAACAGACTCTCGATGATAAAGAGCCCCGATGTATGGTTATGCCCTTTTAGAATGTTGAGCGTAAGGCAGGCGCCCTTGCATATAAAAACCGAATCAGGCCACAACTGCGCTACTCTTTGTTTAAGTTTGCATGGTTCTGCCCTTTTAGAATGTTGAGCGTAAGGCAGGCGGCCTTGCATATAAAAACCGAATCAGGCCACAACTGCTCTACTCTTTGTTTAAGTTTGCATGGTTATAAAATCTCCCACGATAATAACTTCCCTTCAATTTTAGGGCCAGTGTAGCTGCCAATTTGCCTCCTGATATTGCATTTCGATTGTTGTATAGGTACGGGTATATTACGTCATTTTAGATCAGCTCCTGCCAAAAGTGATTGTAATATGTTCAACTGACTGTATTTAATACTAATTTAAATGCATTTACTATTTGAGTACAAGAGGCGTAATGATGCTGTTATTAATTAAAATGGATATAATAATGATTAGTTCGAAACCACAATATAAGTTCTTTCCACAAAAAAATAAAACGGTAACACCAAACAAGGTTATAGATACATCTAGCAATCCTTCGCTGTTTATTTTGTTTTCTATAACTGACAAAGTTAAGTTTACAAGCTCTGAAAGAGTCCTACTAACTAACTGTGTAGATGCTACCATGGTAGCTTTGTCAATAGTACAAAATGCAGCGGCGGAAGGCTTTGCAGGGCATCTTGAGAAATTGGAGTTGTATTTTGGATCATCTAGCCCTGAAACGATTAACTGTGTTACAGAGATGATAAATACAATATATAAGTTATTGACGGGGGAGTTTAGCTATTTAACATTTTTTAACATAACCAAGACAAAAGATAGTTTTATATATAATAAACAATGGATTGACCAATTTTCAGGTGCACTAACTAAACCAACAGAGAAGACAAAGTACTGGTCGAGTGATGGTAAAATAATTGTGATTGATCGTGGCATCGATGTTCCTAAGTTAGATCGAAGTAAGGCACCCCGTCCGAGTAGTGAAAAAATGGCATTTGTTCACGATGAGGCGACCAAAAAATGGATAGAACACAAGCAAGGTGTTAATGTACATATTGATTTGTGTTTATTACCACCTGTTGCACCGCTTGAAAATACCGTAAAATTAATCTTTAGCGAAGTGATGAGTACCATATTCGACTTGGATGTTCCTGGTCGTAAGATAAAGATAAAGAAAAAGAAAAGCAGTACAGATATAGAATTTTCTACCAATAATTTACTGGCGACTGGTACTTTGCGAGCACTTAGCAATGAAGGTAACTGGGGATCATTTATCGCTTTCTTTACTGAGCCACTGCCAAAATATTATTTGCAGCATCTAATGAGAAAGGTTGAACAAAGTCATATATCGCCTAGAAGAACTATAAAGACACCCATCTAATGAATAGGAAAATAAAGACAGCATGGGTAGATAGCAATGCTTTGTGAAAATGCAAGGGTGGCCGCTCACTCGATAATCAGAGTAAGGCTCAGCATGAGGTAATGGGGACGTACCTTTAGAATGTTGGGAGTAAGGCAGGCGCCCAATCATATAAAAACCGAGTCTGGGCACAACTGCGCTACTCCTTGTTTAAGTTTGCATGGTTATAAAATCATCTATTGATGATAACTTCCCTTCAATTTTAGGCATCAAACATCGGCATGATTTGCCTTGCTGATTTTGCATTTCGATCGTCACATGGGTATATACAAAGTGATGCGAATATATTCAACAGCCCATATTTTACCCTAATTTAAGTGCTCTTACTATTTGATTACAAGGCTATAAGTGTTGCTGTCATTAATGAAAGGATATAAAAATGATTAGTCCGAAAAATCAAAAGGTAACACCAACCGAGGAGATATGTACAGAGTCTTCGATATTTATTTTTTCTACAACTGACAAAGTTGAGTTTACATGGCCTGAAAGCGTCCTACTAAATAATTGTGTAGAGGCGACCATTGCGGCTTCTGCAATAGTAAAAAATGCAGCGTCGAGCAGATTTGAAGGGCATCTTGATAAATTAGATTTGTATTTTGGAGGATCTAACCATGAAACGCTTAACTGTGTAACAGAGGCGGTAAATAAAATACGAGATGTATTGACGAATAATGCCAGATGTTTAACATAACATAACATAACAAAGCCAAAACATAATAGTGAAGATGATGACAAATGGCCACAAATTTACCAAGCTACAAAATAAAACAGTAACCGAGGCAACTGGCGGGTCGCGTGATCTTGAAATAATGATGGGTGCCTGTGGCATCGATTAGTCTCAGCATGTTCTAAGTAAGCTACTGTCTTTGAATAGTGAAGATATGGTAGCTTTTCAATATTAGAAAAACAAAAGAGGGATAGAAACCCAGCGAGGTGTTAATGTAAATATTGATTTGGATTTATTAACCACTGCATCACAGCCTGAAAATGCCATACAATTAATCTATAGAGCAGTGGCTATTGCCGAATTGGAATTGGATGATCTGCCCAGTCAAGAAGTGTTAGATGGATTGGGCGGAGATGTAATATCAGATCTTAAAATTTTGGTGGTTGCGATGCCTTTGTTTGCATTTTCCATCCTGGTAGCTGGGGCGCATTTATCGCTTTTTTTACTGAGCCACTGATGGAATATGAATTGAAGAATTTAAGAAAAAATCTGCTATTAAATCATAGATAGTCTTGGCCAGCAATGATTGTTAAACCATCGATTGAATAGAAAAATTATAGTAGCATGGGTATATTATTTTATTTTGGATCAGCGTCTGCTAAAAGTGATTCTAATATGCTCACCTGACTGTATTTCATTACAATTTATGTGCATTTACTATTTGAGTACAAGACGCGTAATGGTGTTGTTATTAATTAAAAGGGAGAATAATAATGATTAGATCTAAACTACGATATAAGGTTTTTCCATCACAAAATAAAACGGTAACAGCAAACAAGGTTATAGATACATATAGGGCTCCTTCGCCATTTATTTTTTTTTCTACAACTGACAACGTTGAGTTTGATATCTCTGAAAGAGTCACACTAGTTAACGGTGTAAAGACTACCATGGACGCTTTGTCGATGGTAAAAAATGCAGCGGAGGTAGGCTTTGCAGGGTATCTTGGGAAATTGGAGTTGTATTTTGGATCATCTAGCCCTGAAACGATTAACTTTGTAACAGAGGTGATAAATATAATGTATAAGTCATTGACGAGTGACTTTAGCCAGTTAACATTTTTTAACATAACCAAGCCAAAAATTATTTATAATAAAGCATGGTTTAACCAATTTTCAGGAGCAGGAAAGAACCCAATAGCCAAGGCTACTGGCGGGGCGTGTGGTGAAGAAATAATTGGGAGCGATCGTGGCATCGGTGCTCCTAGGTTCGATCAAAGTAAGTTACCCAGTCCGAGTAGTGAAAAAATGGCATTTGTTCACGATAAGGCGAGCAAGAAATGGATAGAACAGCAGAAAGGTGTTACGGTAAATATTGCTTGGACTTTTGTTATGTCGTCTGAAAATATCGTAAATGCAATCTCCAGAGAAGTGGCGCGTGGCGCATTGGCCTTGGATGTTGAGCTTAGTGAAATAAAGAGAAATAAAAACAGTAAAGGTGCATTTTCTATCGATAATTTTCTGGAGTTGGTAAACCCAGACAACTGGGGAGCATTTATCGTTTTTTTTACTGATCCACTGCAAGAAGATAATTTGGATGATATAACGAGAGCATTTGGAGAAAATCATAAATCACCTAGAAGAACTATAAATAAACCCATCTAATGAATAGAAAAATAAAGACAGCATGGGTATATACCCATGCTTTGTGAAAATTAAAGGTCGCCGCGGACTCGATGAGCCAGATAAGGCGCAACATATGTAATGGGAACGTGCACCTCGAATGGCAAGCTTTGGCTGCGCCAGATCATATAAAAACCGAGTCTGGCCACAACTGCGCTACTCCTTGTACCAGTTTGCATGGCTATAAAATCTCTATTGATAATAACTTCCCTTCAATGTTATGCATCAAATATGCGGCCAATTTGCTTACTTATTTTGCATTTAGATAGTCGCATTGATACAATTATGGAGTCAAAGAGAGTGGAGCATTTATTATTTCATTGTGATGAGGATCTGATAAAAAGTTATGAGAATATATTCAACTGCCTATATTTTATCCTAATTTAAGTGACATTTACTATTTTAATCCAAGGCATGTAATCATGCTGTTATTAATTAAAGAGACATAAGAATGCTTAGCCAAAAACAACAATATAAACTCTTCCCACAAACAAATAAAACGTTAACAACAAAAATGAATGTAGGTACAGATCCTTCGATATTTATTTTGTTTTCTAAAATTGACGGAGTTACGTTTGACTGGACCCAAGAAATTCAACTAATTAAGTGTGTAGAGGATACCATTGCGGCTTCTGCATTAGTAATAAAAAAATCTGAAGTTAGCGGTTTCTTAGATGACAGAAGTAAATTGAATTCGCATTTCGGATCACATAGCAATAGCACGATTGATCTCATTAAAGTGAGGTTAGATAAAATACATGATGCATTGACGGATAACGCAAGATATTTAACATTTTTTAATAGAACGCCGAGATTTCGTATTAGGCATCATTCTGAGAGCGCCCCAGAATTTCTCGGTAGTCTAAATAAGAAAGACCTCAATATAATGTCTAGAATTCGAGGTATAGAAGAAAATATTAAAATAGATACTCAAATCAATCAAACTCGGCGCGAGTATCTCAATACTAGAGCTAATGTCGAGATCAATTATCCAGAATTTCACGGGATACTACAGGAGCCAAGATTTACTGATATTGGCGCTGATTCTCGTGAGTTAGAAAAACTCGGTCTTAAAGCAAAATTAGATCCTGATCGGAGCGACTTAGAGTATCCTAGCCGTGACTACGATCCTGCAGGACTGCGGGTCTATGACTGGATTAAAGATCAGGATAAATGGAAAAATGATCGCGATACCTTTCATGAAATCTATAAGGGCATTAATATAAACATTGATTGGAGTTTATTCCCCCTTGGAACACCTGGAGAAGAGTTCATAAAATTAATCTATAGAGAAGTTGCAGAAGTGGTTATTGCAGAATTGCAATTTGATTTAAATCTGGACAGACCGCTAGAGAGAAGGGGATGTGAAGATATAACATTATGGTATGAAGACAAAGATGAGGCGGCAGCGGTTCCTTTGCACACAATTAACAATCCTAAGATTTTGGGGGAATTTATCGCTTCCTTCATTGATCCTATTACACCTTAGACTAAGTCATAGACAGCCTAAGGCAACTATAGTTATACTCATCTACTGAAGAGGAAACTAAAGACAGTACGGGTTAGTTTATAGCCAGCGCCTCAAGGTGAAAAATAGCAAGGTAAATTGTGGCAAAATATTCGCTATAATATTGATCTATCAACGATTAACTTCGAAAATAACCTTAAAAGATCAATAGCCATTAATGGAAATGGTATAATAATGAAATTTTCAACAAAAAATCTAGGTAAAATTAATGACGATTATGTTGCAAATTTACCATTCTAATCAATTGAATCGCTTAAAAGATTTGCTTGTTGTTTTGATGCAGCAAAATCCACTTGCTGATCCATTTGAAAATGCAACAGTCGTGGTGTAAAGTCATCGGATGGAGCAGTGGTTAAATCTAGAAATTGCACAATCAATGGGGATTGCTGCGAATATTGATTTTTTGTCACCAGAGAGTTTTATCTGGCAGCAATTTAAATATGTTTTAGATGATCCTCCAGAACAAAATCCCTTTAATAAAATGTCCATGGCATGGCAGATCATGAAAATATTACAGGAGTGTCTTGATGATCCTGATTTTAGTCCTTTGTATTATTATTTAAAAAATGATGAGAATATATTCAACTGCCTATATTTTATCCTAATTTAAGTGACATTTACTATTTGCATCCAAGGCATGTAATCATGCTGTTATTAATTAAAGAGACATAAGAATGCTTAGCCAAAAACAACAATATAAACTCTTCCCACAAAAAAATAAAACGTTAACATCAAAAATGAATGTAGGTACAGATCCTTCGATATTTATTTTGTTTTCTAAAATTGACGGAGTTACGTTTGACTGGACTCAAGAAATTCAACTAATTAAGTGTGTAGAGGATACCATTGATGCTTCTGCATTAGTAATAAAAGTATCTGAAGTTGGCTGTTTCTTCGATGAGAGAAGTAAATTGAATTCGCATTTCGGATCACATAGCAATAGCTCGATTGATCTCATTAAAGTGAGGTTAGATAAAATACATGATGCATTGACGAATAACGCAAGATATTTAACATTTTTTAATAGAACACCGAGATTTCGTATTATGCATCATTCTGATAGATCCCCAGAATTTCTCGGAATACTAAATAAGAAAGACCTCAATAATAGCGCGAATGTCGATATCAATTATCCAGAATTTAACGGGATACTACATGAGCCGGAATTTACTTATAGGGGCTCTGCTAATCGTCAGTTAGAAAGACTCGGGTATAAAGCAAAATCCGCTCCTAATCGGAGCGACTTAGAGTATCCTAGCTGTGAGTATAATGTTGGAGGACTGCGGGTCTATGACTGGATTAAAGATCAGGATAAATGGAAAAATGATCGCGATACCTTTTGTGAAATCTATAAGGGCATTAATATAAACATTGATTGGAGTTTATTCCCCCCTGGAACACCTAGAGAAGAGTTCATAAAATTAATCTATAGAAAAGTTGCAGAAGTGGTTATTGCAGAATTGCAATTTGATTTAAATCTGGACACACCGCTAACACCAAAGGAATCTGAAGATATGGAATTATGGTTAGAAGACGAAAAGGAGGCGGCAGCGGCTCCTTTGCACACAATTAACAATCCTAAGATTTTGGGGGAATTTATCGCTTCCTTCCTTGATCCTATTACACCTTAGACTAAGTCATAGACAGCCTAAGGCAACTATAGTTATACTCATCTACTGAAGAGGAAACTAAAGGCAGTACGGGTTAGTTTATAGCCATGCGCCTCAAGGTGAACAATAGCAAAGTAAATTGTGGCAAAATATTCGCTATAATATTGATCTATCAACGATTAACTTCGAAAATAACCTTAAAAGATCAACAGCCCTTAATGGAAATAGTATAATAATGAAATTTTCAACAAAAAATCTAGGTAAAATTAAGGACGATTATGTTGCAAATTTACCATTCTAATCAATTGAATCGCTTAAAAGATTTGCTTGTTGTTTTGATGCAGCAAAATCCACTTGCTGATCCATTTGAAAATGAAACAGTCGTGGTGCAAAGTCCTCGGATGGAGCAGTGGTTAAATCTAGAAATTGCACAATCAATGGGGATTGCTGCGAATATTGATTTTTTGTCACCAGAGAGTTTTATCTGGCAGCAATTTAAATATGTTTTAGATGATCTGCCAGAACAAAATCCCTTTAATAAAATATCCATGACATGGCAGATCATGAAAATATTACCTGAGTGTCTTGCTGATCCTGATTTTAGTTCTTTGTATTATTATTTAAAAAATGATGTTTTAGGGCGTAAGCGTTATCAGCTGAGTCAAAAAATAGCTGATATTTTTGATCAATATTTAGCTTATCGCCCCGAATGGATTGATGCTTGGTCGCTTGCTAGCGATCAAGAAATTTCAACATGGGGTAATGATAACCCTCATGCTATTCCACAGTGGTTAGGAGCGCAACTCTGGCAGGCAAAATTATGGAAAATCCTAGCGCATAAAATTGCAGCATGTTATTGCATAAATGGAAAAGTTTATCAGCGAGCAGAAGCATATAAAAAATTTTTAAGTGAGCTTGAAAGTAAAAAAAGCTTAAAATACCTTCCTAAGCGTATTTTTATTTTTGGAGTGTCCACGCAACCTGAATCTTATTTACAAGCTTTATTAGGGCTTGCAAAACATTGTGATGTGCATTTTTTAATGAGTTCTCCGTGTCGATATTATTGGGCTGATATTTCCTCCCCTGCATTATTGGGTAAACGCTTTGCCCAATCGCGTCCTACAGTCACAGTTGTTCAGGGTGAGATAGTCTACCTAGCCGATACAAGTTGGCAAAAAAATGCACATCACCGAGCATGGGCATTAAGTGCAGATACCGAAGCGGAAGTAGGTAATCCGTTGCTTGCGTCTATGGGTGCGCTGGCACGTAATTTTCTTTATCAGCTCTATCGCCTTGAACAAAATGAAATTGATGCGTTTGTTGATATTGAGCCCAATAGTTTATTGCATCGTCTTCAGGCAGATATTTTAGAGTTACAAGATAGCAGCTCGGCACTTGATTTAGAGGAAAGTAATCACGCTATTATTAGCAAAGAAGATCGATCTTTTAGCATTCATATTGCCCATAGTGTCATGCGTGAGGTTGAGATTTTACATGATAATTTATTGTCGATGTTTGCAAGCTCACCCACGTTAACGCCCAAAGATATTATCGTGATGATACCAAATGTCGATTTATACGCGCCTTATGTGCAAGCTGTTTTTTCAGGCTTGAGTGGGCAAGGTGATAAACAGCAAATTCCATTTACAATCTCAGATGTGAGCGGCCAACAAGAAAGTCCTATTTTAGTGAGTTTTTTACAATTACTAAACTTAAATCAGACCCGAGCGACTAGAGAAGATATCTTGAGTTTATTAGCTGTGCCTGCGATTTTAAATCGTTTTAATATCAAGCAAGATAATTTTGAATTACTTAAAAAATGGATTGATGAGAGTGGTATTCGCTGGGGACTGTCTAACAAAAGTTCAGTGCAGTGGTCACTCCCCGAATTAACGCAAAATAGTTGGTTGTTTGGTTTAAAACGTATGCTGCTTGGTTTTGCAATGGGTGATGGCATGTTTGCAGGAATTTCAGCATATGATGAAGTTGAAGGTTTGCAAGGTGATTTGCTTGGCCGTTTTATTGATTTTATTGATACACTGATCCGCTTAGAAAATGCGTTAAAGCAAGCGTATAATGCGGCGCAATGGCAAACGTTGATTTATCAGTTGCTGGACGATTTTTATCTTGAAGATGCTGAAAATACCGCCTTGCTAAGTAGTATTCGCTTGCAAATAGATAATTTAATGACTTATACAACTGAGGCGCAATACACGCAAACACTATCATTATTTGTATTGATCGAGTACTTGGAAAAACATTTATTGACAGCCACTAATAGGCAACAATTTTTAACTGGAAAAGTAAATTTTTGTACCTTGATGTCAATGCGAACTATTCCATTTAAAGTGGTGTGTTTATTGGGCATGAGCGATGGGAGCTTCCCCAGAAATATTGTTTCACTGGGGTTTGATTTAATGGCAGGCCATCAAGAGCGCGGCGACGTCACCTGCAGAGACGAAGATAGATACCAGTTTTTAGAAGCAATTTTATCAGCACAAGATAAACTCTATATTAGCTATGTTGGGCGCAATATTAATGATAACAGTGAAAAAACACCATCGGTATTAGTCAGTGAATTAGTCAATTATTGCCTGCAATCCTTCACGTTAAAAAACCACCAACAGGATCCTCGCGCGGACGCAAAAGAAGCATTATCAGATTTTATTCATCAGCAATACCCCATGCAAAGTTTTAGTCGCTGGTATTATACGGGTAGGTTTAAAACCTATCAGAGCCAATGGTGGTCAGCAATTTATGAAAATGCCAATAATGGCGCGGATATTGATGAACAAGTGATAAAGATCCCAGCTGCTGTGCAAATTATCGATGTGCAGATCAAGCAATTAATACACTTCTTAAAACACAGCTGTAAATTCTTTTTCACTCAGCGTTTAAGCGTTTATTTTGAAACATCAGATGACACTCTCGATGATGATGAGCCATTTTCGCTCAATAGCTTGGAGCAATATAAACTCAAAGAACAACAATTTGAATACGCGCTTTATGGAAAATCACTTCCAAAATTATTTGCCAAAATGCAGGCGAATGGTGAGCTGCCGTTAGGCGAATTTGCGCCACTTATATTTAAGCAAAATTTACCAGACATGGAAGATTTAGCCAGTCTAGTACAGGCTCATTTTGCCTTTGAAGTTGAAGCTGTTCATGTGCAACTTTGTTTTGCTAAGGGCACTCCAAAAGAAAAATACTTGTTAGGTGAATTAAGCGATCATTGTAAAAATGGCCTGGTGAGAATAAAAACCGGTAGGGTGCGCAGTAAAGATATTTTAGCATTGTGGGTGGAGCACCTTTGCTATTGCATTGCCGATGGACAAGGGTTGAATTCTAGTTTGTTTGCTCAAGACAAAGGTATTTTTTTTAGAGAAATTCCGGCTGATTTTGCATACCAACGATTAAAAGAATTACTGAATTTTTATGAACAAGGTATGCAACGTCCGATACCATTTTTTGCTGAAAGTTCATTTGTTTGGGCCAAATCTGTGCACAGTATTGAGCCTGATTGCTTTGTTTATGATGAATTGCAATTTACCAGCCGCGCAGAAGGGCAAGATTGCGCCTTAAAAGAATTTAATAGTGTGCGCGGATTTCCAGAAGGCAATGATGCCTATATTCAACGCGCATTTACTACTCTCGAAGATAACTGGCTTGAATTTGAAAAAATAGCATTCACAATTTTCCAACCAGTGCTTGTAAATATGAACACCATCGAATATGAAAAATCTATCGAGGATAAACAATGACAACGGCAAAGATCAACGTCGAGCAACTTGATGTACTGACTTTTCCACTTTATGGGGCACGTTTGATTGAAGCCTCAGCGGGCACGGGAAAAACCTTTACGATTGCTAGTTTATTTATTCGCTTGTTATTGGGACACGGAAAGAAAAACGCCCATCAAACGCCATTAACGGTTGATAAAATATTGGTGGTCACATTTACTGAGGCGGCAACGGCTGAGTTAAGATCGCGAATTTGCGCACGAATCTTAGAAGTGCGTTTGGCATTTTTAAAAAACAGCAGTAATGATCCCTTTATTAAACAATTATTAGTGCAAGTTGAAGATAAAAACACTGCGGTGAGTTTATTACGTTGCGCCGAATTACACATGGATGAAGCGGCTATTTTTACTATTCATGGATTTTGTCTACGTATGCTTAAACAAAATGCGTTTGAGTCAGATAGTCTGTTCTCACAAACATTATTACAAGATGAAACCAAGCTAAAGCAACAAGCCTGTAATGATTTTTGGCGGACATTTTTTTATGGTTTATCAGCACCTCTGACAGAGCAGATATTTGAATATTGGAAAACTCCCCAAGCGTTAAAACAAGCGTTAGATAGTTGGATATCTCGTGGTGATGTTACTTTTCTGCCCAGTATTACTGATTTGGATTTTAAAAAGAAGTATCAACAAAGTGTCAAAAAAATACAGTCGCTCAAAGAAAATTGGATCAAAGATCAGGCAGATTATGCTGATATTATTAATCATTCGGCTGTTTCAAAACGCAGTTATACAAAAAAGAATTTAGCCAACTGGCTCACGCAAATTTCCCAGTGGGCCACTGAGTCGAGTGATTTGCTCTCATTGCCAGATAAATTGGAAAAGTTTTCGCAAAAAATATTAGATGAAAAAACAACCAAAGGAGCACTACCTCGTCATGGTGTGTTCATCGAAATTGAGCAATTATTAGCACAAGATCTTGCCATTAAAAATACCATCTTGGTAAAAGCCTCCAAGTGGGTAAAAAATTATTTAGCCAAGAATAAAGAGCAACGAATGTTGTTAGGTTTTGATGATTTATTAATGCGTTTAGATGGCGCATTACAAAAATCGTGTGACGATCAACTCGGACAACAAATTAAAGCGAATTATCCAATTGCCTTGATTGATGAATTTCAGGACACAGATCCAGTACAATATAGTATATTTCAAAAGATCTATTTAGGGGATAGCTCACCTAACAGAGTCTCTGGCATATTTATGATAGGCGATCCCAAACAGGCAATTTATAGTTTCCGGGGCGCTGATATCTTTACTTATATGACTGCGCGTCGCAATGTGACTGCGCATTATAGTTTAGGGTTTAATTATCGCTCATCAAAACAAATGATCAATGCGGTTAATGCATTTTTTGCCAATAGCAATTCGCCTTTTATTTATAACGATGATATTCCCTTTATTAAAGTACAAGCTCCAGATATTGCTAAAAAAGCATTGGTTACAAAAAACCTTGAGGATCCGGAAACAACCGCGCTGCAATTCATACTAGCCCCAGGTGGGGAAAATACCCAAGGCTTTAAAGATTCAATGGCGCTCGCTTGTGCTTATGAGATTAAAAAATTACTGCTACTGGCAAATGATGGAAAAGCATATTTACAAGATAAGGGAAATAAACAACCGCTTTGTGCAAATAATATTGCCGTACTGGTCAGAACTGGTAAAGAAGCGCAACTGGTGCGCAAGGCATTGTTTGCTGAAAATATTAACAGTGTCTATTTATCACTCAAAGAAAGTGTTTACGAGACACCGATTGCAGAGGATTTACTGTATCTTTTAAAGGCATGTTTTACGCCTGAAAATGAAAGTTATTTACGCAGTGCGATTGCTTGTAAGCTCTATGGATTAAATGTTATTGAGATTGACGAGTTATTGTCAGATACAACATTGTGGGAGCTAAAATTAGCTGAATTTGCAGCGTATAAAGTTACCTGGAATAAACAGGGTATTTTAGCGATGTTGCATAAGATCTTTTATGAGCAGGGCATTAGTCGTACTTTGCTAAAAAGTAAACAAGGTGAAAGGGCGCTGACTGATTTATTGCATTTGAGCGAGTTATTACAAAAAAACAGTGTTGAATATGATGGTGAATTTGCTTTGTTACGTTGGTTTGCTGATAAAGTTCAAATTAATGCAGATGATGCTGATGATGCAGGGGAGCATAAACAACGTTTAGAAAGTGAAAGTGATTTAGTGCAAGTGAGCACGCTACATAAATCAAAAGGGCTAGAGTACGATATTGTTTTTATGCCTTTTACGGGTATTTATCAAAAACCACGCGATTGTTTGTATCATGAGTTGCGCAACAATCAGCTGGTTTATGATTTAGATTGTGATAAAGCACATATGTCATTGGTTGAAAAAGAGCAACTTGCCGAAGATTTACGTTTGCTATATGTTGGCATAACACGCAGTGTTTATCGCTGTTATATCGGTATTGGCGCTTATAAAACCGGTCGAGCAAAAGTTAGTGGACTGATAAAAAGTGCTCTGGGACATATCATTTTAAATGGTGATACAAACTTGCAGGCAGGCGACTCTGGCACACTAAATAATACACTTGACGCCCTGTGCAAGCGCTGCGCAGATATTTCTATTCGTGCTATTCCAACATTGGATGAAACGTTTTACGCACCATTAAAAGATGACAACAAATTAGTTCCCCCGCTCATTTTTACAGGAGATATTGAACAAAATTGGTGGATCAGTAGCTATTCTTCACTTTCTAAATTCCACCTGTCAGCCCCAAAAGTGCTTATTGAAAAAGAGCCAACAACAGATGAATCGGTCATTGATATCAATCCTCAAAAAAACCCGTTTAATTTTCCTAGGGGCGCAAAACACGGTCTTTTTTTACATAACCTTTTTGAAATAATAGATTTTGACAGTGCCAATTCAGAAAACTTGCAGGCAATGCTACATGAAAAGCTCAATGCAGCCTTATATGATGACGCTCAATCGTGGTCGCCTATTATGGCTCTCTGGATAGAGCAGATCTTAGATCATACCTTATTGCCTAATAATAACCTGGCATTACGGCGTTTGTGTAAAAAGCAAAAGATCGTTGAAATGCAGTTTTTTATTGATATGAAACCGCTCCATGCAAGAAGTGTTAATCAACTGATTGCAAAATATGATCCTCTATCAAAAAATGCGGGGATATTTATCTTTAGCTGTGTGCAAGGCTTTTTAACCGGTTTTATTGATTTAATTTTTGAATTTGCAGGTAAATATTATGTACTTGATTACAAATCGAATTATCTAGGTGATTCATTAGAAGACTACAATCAAGAGAATATGGAAGCGGCTATGATCGAGCACCGTTATGATTTTCAATATCAACTCTATACACTAGCTTTGCATCGTCTACTTAAGTCACGTTTGTCAGATTATGATTATGATACACATATAGGTGGTATATTTTATACCTTTTTACGAGGTATGCAGGGCGATGATAATTACGGTGTTTATTTCCAAAAACCTGATTTTGCCTTAATTGATGGTCTAGATGCCTTATTTAAAGGGCAAACGTTATGAGTCATCAATCGCTATTAAACGAACTCAAGACGTGGAAAGAATTAGGTTTATTGCGCTCAATTGATTATCATTTTGCCGACTTTATACACACCTTAGGGGCTAATAATTTAACTGTGTTAAGCTGTGCATTTTGCTCTGAATATTTAGGTGTGGGTCATGTGTGTTTACCCATTGATAACATTGTGGGAGTGCTGCACCAAAAATGCGCTCGAACAGATAGCTCCCTGCAACTATTTTGCCAGCAGCATGATATTGAATGTTTATTACAGAACAGCTGTGAAACGCATGCAAAATTGCTTGCGGATTTGTGCATTGCGAGTGATGGCGAGGTTGCGCCTATGATGCTGTCTAATAACTCGCTTTATCTAAGCCGTTATTGGCATTATGAACAGTTGATTTGTGACAAACTAATTAATGCACCAAAAATCACAATACCAGAGGATTTAAAGCTCCAACTAGATAGCTTGTTTGCAATAAATTACCATTATATTTGGCAAGCTTGGTGCACAGATAAAACCCAGTCTTTGCCTTTACTTTGCGAAAAATATTTAGATACGTTAGTCGATGCACAGATTGATTGGTCTGCCATTGAACAGGTATTTTTGCAGGCGAACACTATTGATGATTTACAGGCTTTATCGGCATTGATTTCTGATGATAGCCGTTGTGATTGGCAAAAAGTGAGTGTTGCACTTGCCTTTACCTCTGCGCGTTGTGTTATTTCTGGTGGCCCTGGTACAGGTAAAACAACCACAGTGACTAAGCTATTGGCATTAATGTTAAACGTACAACCTGATTTACAAATAAAAATGGTCGCACCAACAGGTAAAGCTGCCGCGCGATTAACAGAGTCGATAAGTAATGCGTTAGTTGATCTTAATGTAGAGAAAGCACTCAAAGATAAGATTCCCACACAAGCGAACACCATCCATCGCTTGCTTGGTGCTCTGCCAAACAGTAATCATTTTAGGCATAATGCCAGTAAACCATTAAACTTAGATTTACTGTTGGTAGATGAGGCTTCAATGGTTGATTTACCTTTAATGGCAAAGTTATTAATGGCGCTACCGGATAAAGCGCGGCTTATTTTACTGGGGGATAAAGATCAGCTTGCCTCAGTTGAAGCGGGATCGGTGTTAGGTGATATTTGTGCTTTTATTACCCACGGTTACAGTGAGCAAAAATCTAAGTTACTTGCACAAATAACCGGGTTTACCAGCCTTGCAAAAGCACATAAAACATCAGGCGCAAAAATGGCAGATAATTTATGTTTACTGCGCAAAAGTTATCGATTTGATCAATATTCAGGTATCGGGTTTTTAGCCAAAGCAATTAATAGCGGCAAAGTATCTATTAAAAAATTAACTGATTTATACAATGCATATGATGATTTAAGTTATTTTTTAAACAATGAGATAGGGCAAAAAAAACTATCAGCAATGCTGCTCGATGAATACCGCGTTTATTTAGAAAATATTGTTATCATCAGCAAAGATAATCGAGATTTTGTTAAAGTATTATTAAAACAGTTTAACCAGTTTAAGATTTTATGCGCCATTCGAGAAGGCTATTGGGGTGTGACAGGACTAAATAATTTAGCAAAAAATGTACTTTCTAACGCGGGGTTAATTCAGCTAGAGAAAACCCATTATCAGCATGGCAATGAAATAAACACCAGCTATTGGTATGTTGGTCGCCCGGTGATGATAACTAAAAACAGCTACCATTTGGGGCTATATAACGGTGATATTGGCTTATGTTTAAAGGATGAAAATCAGCAATTACGCGTTTACTTTCAAAAGGCAGATAGCACGATTGTAGATTTTCTACCTAGTCGTCTACCAAGTCATGAAACAGTGTTTGCAATGACAGTACACAAAAGTCAAGGCAGTGAATTTTCACATACCGTGCTTGCATTGCCAGAGCAGCAAGTCCCGGTTGTGACACGCGAATTAATTTATACAGGTATAACACGCGCCAAAAATAAGTTAACCCTATTTGCCGATTTAAACATGCTCAGCAAAGCAGTAGCGCAAAAAACAGTCCGTTATAGTGGCTTAGTTGAAAGATTAAAGAGCGGGTAGTTTTGCTAGAGTATGAGTATAAGCTTAAGATTTTCATCACGATGCTGATATTATTGAAAGTATCATGAGTACCCAGGTTTTAATTTATGAGTACCCAGGTTTTAATTTATGAGTACCCACGTTTTAATGCATGCGTATTTAACGTGGCTCGCTTTGTGGCATTTATTGTCATAAACGCTTGCGAGGTTAGTCTTCTCGCAATTTTTTATCAAGTGAGTATTCCATAGGGTCCTCAGGCAAATAGTACTTATTATCGTCATCGATGTACAAGGGAATACCTTTATGATCATGTTGGTAATACTGACTATGTGCGATGTTATACCTGACATGAAGTTGCCATGGATTGGGGACGTTTCCTAGATGATTTGTGTATGCGGTAAATTTATCTAAGTTGGGAAAATACCAATCATTAGTCCATGGATCTACAATCATTGCGGTTTTGTTTAAATTATACGTGCGTATAGTCGCGTGTGGTCTAAAATCTTGATCAGTGACAAGAATAAACATATGAGATACATCTGTTAAGTGGTAAATAGTAGCCTTTGAATGACTAAGTAATGTCGGATTGGCCCATAAAGAGGAGTAGCTGATAATCGTCTTTTCAGAACAATTACCAAATCCAGTATCCGCTGCAACAGCAGTTCTTTGCCAGATACTAGGAGGATCTTTACGCCGATAAGTTTCTATTATTTCCTGCCCGCTAATGCAACTAAAAAATGGTGGGGTGAATGGAGAACAAGAGTTACTGCTTCTAACAGGTACAATATCTTTAAAATATCTAAGGGCCGCTTTGGCTGCGTGTTTTCTACAGTGCATTTTAGTAAGATCTTCTGGTGTTAGCATATTTTTTTCTTTTTTTATATTATGCCATGTTGCGATTGAAATGCAATATCAGCGTGGCGCATTGGCTACATATTTGCTGTATAAAATTGCCCACTGAAGAGCAACTGCGTTAATCATATGTCAGTAGCATTAAAATAAAGATTTTAATTCTTAACGCGCCATGCAAAGTTGACTTGTTTGTTGCACATGGGTATAAACACGCAAAACTAAATAATTATTTAATTATGTTTTTGTCAGCAGGTTCACTAAAGTAAATTGCAGGATAATTAAGTTTAACCTAAAACGTGTTGTTTAATTATTTTATGTAAAATACAGCATAATGGCTTGAAATTAAAATATTTGACCCCACATAATGGGTAGTGAAAAAATTATTAACCAAAGCTTAAGTAAGCTACATTAGAGAGAGATATTATGGAAAAACAACAAAATCATACGTTCAGTGCAGATACTGGTAAACTTCTTAAATTAATGATTCATTCATTGTATTCAAATAAAGAAATATTTTTGCGTGAATTAGTTTCAAATGCAGCAGATGCAGCAGACAAACTGCGTTTTCAAGCATTGTCTAATGATACCCTTTTTGAAAATGAGACTGATTTACGTGTTCGCCTAACCTTTGATGAAAAAGCGAAAACAATCACCATTAGCGATAACGGCATCGGCATGACGCGTGATGAGGTGATTGAAAATTTAGGAACAATCGCCAAGTCAGGCACAAGTGATTTCTTTGAAAAACTATCTGGAGATCAAGCAAAAGACTCTCAACTTATCGGCCAGTTTGGTGTGGGTTTTTATTCTTCTTTTATTGTTGCAGATAAAGTAATAGTTAACACGCGTAAAGCTGGTGAGGCTCCATCAACTGGTACTAGTTGGGAATCAACAGGTGAATCGGATTACAGTGTTGC
The DNA here is from genome assembly GCA_963682165.1 of uncultured Psychromonas sp. GTDB lineage: Bacteria > Pseudomonadota > Gammaproteobacteria > Enterobacterales > Psychromonadaceae > Psychromonas. Next base: position 2,497,113 of record OY821666.1, read on the forward strand.
GGATATTGAAAAAGAAGATCGCGGTACTGAAATTATTCTTCACCTTCGAGAAGACGAAAAAGAATTTTTAAATGATTACAAGCTGCGCACTGTGGTGGGTAAATATTCAGACCATATTAGTATTCCCGTTGAAATGTATACTGAAGAAGTTGCGGAAATTGAAAATAAAGATGGTGAAAATACACCTGCAGTTCCTGCCGCGTGGAAAGCCATTAATAAAGCAACCGCCCTTTGGAATTGTGCCAAAAGCGAGTTGAAAGATGAAGATTACCAAGAATTTTATAAACACATAGCGAATGATTTTGAAAATCCATTGACCTGGAGTCATAATAAAGTTGAAGGGGAACAGGAATATACAAGTCTTTTATATATTCCCAGCCGAGCGCCATATGATCTTTGGAATCGTGAAAAAACACATGGTTTGAAACTCTATGTTCAACGCGTTTTCATTATGGATGATGCTGACCAGTTCATGCCGACATACTTACGGTTTGTGAAAGGTATTTTAGATTCAAATGATTTACCACTGAACATATCGCGTGAGATTTTGCAAGATAATAGGACAATGACTAAATTACGCAGTGCGTGTACCAAACGTGTACTTTCAATGCTCACCAAGTTTGCTGAGAAAAATGAAGAAAAATACAACTTATTTTGGAATGAGTTTGGCCAAGTATTAAAAGAAGGCCCTGCAGAAGATATGAGCAATAAAGAGAAAATTGCGGGGCTATTCCGTTTTGCATCTACGAAAAAAGACGAAGCAGAGCAAACTGTTTCTTTAGACAGTTATATTGGGCGCATGGTTGAGAGCCAAGAAAAGATTTACTACATTGTAGCTGATAATTTTCAGGCCGCTAAAAATAGCCCGCATTTAGAAGTATTGCGTAAAAAAGGTGTCGAAGTTTTACTATTAAGCGACCGGGTTGATGAGTGGTTATTAAGCCATCTTCCGGAGTATGATGGAAAAACATTTGCCTCTGTGACCCAAGGCGATCTTGATTTAGATAAGCTTGACAGTGAAGAAGAGAAAAAAACGCAAGAAAAACAAGAAACTGAATTTGCAAGTTTTATTGAACGTGTAAAAGAAGTTTTAGGTGATAAAGTAAAAGATGTGCGTATTACACACCGTCTCACAGCATCACCTTCTTGTATTGTGGCAGATAAAGGTGACATGAGTTCGCAATTGATGAAAATAATGGGGCAAATGGGGCAGGCGATTCCAAATAGCAAACCTATTTTTGAGCTTAATCCTGAACACGTTATGGTGACTACACTGGCTGATATGGCTGATGAAGATATGTTTGCACAGTGGACTGAATTATTGCTTGAACAAGCTATATTGTCTGAAAAGGGCGGTTTAGATGATCCATCTGCATTCGTTGCGCGTATGAACAAGTTATTACTAAACTAGTTATGGATACTTTTGCTAAACGTTCAAGCCAGCGCTAGATAAGTGCTGGCTTTTTTTATAGGCGTTTGGGGTTTACAAATGATTTTTGGTTTGACGCATTATGGTGAGGGAAAAGATGCCTACTATTACACTGCCAGATGGTAATACGCGTGTATATGAAAACACAACGTCGGTGATGGAAATCGCTGAAGATATCGGACCTGGTCTTGCTAAAGCCTGCATTGCAGGTCGTGTTGATGGCAAGCTTGTTGATGCGTGCGATCTGATTAAAAATGACGTTAACGTCGCTATTATTACCGCAAAAGATGCTGAAGGTTTAGAAATTTTGCGCCATTCTTGTGCGCATCTTTTAGGCCATGCGGTTAAGCAGCTTTATCCGCAAGCAAAAATGGCGATTGGTCCAACCATTGAGGATGGGTTCTATTATGATATTGATGTTGACGTTATATTAAATGAAGACGAATTAGCTCGCATTGAAAAGCTCATGAATCAGCTTGTTAAAACTAATTATAAAGTTATTAAAAAGAAGGTCTCTGTTGACCAAGCAATTGCTTTGTTTAAAGAGCGTAATGAGCCTTACAAATTAGAAATTCTAGCAGGTATTGATAAAAACGATCAACCTGGTTTGTATTATCATGAAGAATACATTGATATGTGTCGTGGCCCGCATGTACCTATGATGAAATTTAGTCAATATTTTAAGTTGATGAAAGTATCAGGTGCATACTGGCGTGGTAATTCAGATAATAAAATGCTCCAGCGTATTTATGGCACCGCATGGGCAGATAAAAAACAGCTTAAAGTTTATTTAAAACGCCTTGAAGAAGCCGCGAAACGTGATCATCGTAAAATTGCTAAACAATTAGATCTTTACCACATGCAAGAAGAAGCTCCTGGTATGGTGTTCTGGCATGGTAATGGTTGGACAATTTATCTCGAGCTTGAAGCGTATATTCGCGAGCAAACAAAAGCGTATGGTTATGAGGAAGTGAAAGCCCCACAAATTTTAGATCGCTCTTTATGGGAAAAGTCAGGTCACTGGGAAAAATACAAAGATCACATGTTCTGTACTTGCAGTGAAAACCGTGATTATGCCATTAAACCAATGAACTGTCCTGGGCATGTGCAAATATTTAACCAAGGGCTAAAATCATATCGTGATTTGCCAATGCGTTTAGCTGAATTTGGCTCTTGTCACCGAAATGAGTCTTCTGGCTCTCTACACGGTTTAATGCGCGTACGTGCCTTTACACAAGATGACGCGCATATATTCTGCACAAAAGCACAAGTATTAGCTGAAGTATCATCCTGTATTGCGATGGTTTTTGAGTGTTATAAAACCTTTGGCTTTGAAGATATTGCCGTTAAATTGTCAACGCGGCCTGAAAAACGTGTTGGAGATGATGCAACATGGGATGAATCTGAGACGGCACTGGCAGAAGCATTGACGGTAAATAACATTAAATTTGACTATTTACCAGGCGAAGGCGCATTTTACGGTCCAAAAATTGAATTTACATTACATGATTGTTTAGGTAGAGCATGGCAATGTGGTACAATTCAACTTGACTTCTCTATGCCAGGGCGTTTAAATGCGACTTATATAGGTGAAGATAATGAACGTCATACACCTGTGATGATCCATCGGGCTATTTTAGGATCGTTAGAGCGCTTTATTGGCATTTTAACGGAAGAGTATGCAGGTATATTTCCGACATGGTTATCGCCAAAACAAGTCGTAGTTATGAATATTACTGATAAACATTCTGTTTTTGTGGCTGAAATTGTAAAAAAATTGAAAAAAAGTGGAATTAGAGCCATTTCAGACTTGAGAAATGAGAAGATAGGCTTTAAAATTCGCGAGCATACTTTAAAACGTGTTCCCTATTTACTTGTTATTGGCGATAAAGAAGTCAAATTAAATGAAGTAGCAGTAAGAACACGAAAAGGTGATGATTTAGGAAAGTTTAAAATTGATACATTTATTGAGCATATTAAAGCAGAAATAATTGCTCATCTTTAAAGTAATTATTATTTTTTTTGGAGGAATTTGTTATAAAAGGTGCAAAGAAAAGTCAGCAACAAACTAATAAACATCGTTTGAATGAAGAAATCACTGGAAACGAAGTACGTTTATCAGACTCAGCAGGGAAACCTGTCGGTGTTGTATCGTTAGAAGATGCAAAAAACATGGCGTTTGAACAGGAACTTGATTTAGTTGAGATTAGTCCGAATGCTAAACCACCAGTTTGTCGTATTATGAATTACGGAAAATATCTTTATGAAAAAAGTAAGGCTGCAAAAGAGCAGCGCAAAAAGCAGGTTCAAGTCCAGCTGAAGGAAATAAAATTCCGTCCTGGAACTGATGAAGGCGATTATCAGGTAAAACTACGCAACCTGACTCGCTTTTTAAATGAGGGTAACAAGACAAAAATCACACTACGCTATCGTGGTCGTGAAATGGCACACAAATCATTAGGTCTTGATTTGCTAAACCGGATTAAAACGGATTTAGCTGAAATCTCGAACGTTGAATCTTTTCCTAAAATGGAAGGGCGTCAGATGGTGATGCTACTTGGCCCTAAACGTGCTAGTTAAGGCATAAAGCAGTCATTTTTGACTCGCCTTACTGGTTTATATTAACAGTTTATCAATAATAGTTAATTGATAATTTAGAACAATGCGGAGTTCGCAATGCCTAAAATAAAATCTAACAAAGGTGCTGCAAAGCGCTTTAAAAAGACTGCTTCTGGTGGTTTTAAGCGTAAGCAATCACATTTACGCCACATCCTTACTAAAAAATCTACTAAGCGTAAGCGCCATCTGCGTGTTAAAAGCATGGTAGCAAAAGTAGACGTACCTAGTATTAACAGAATGTTACCATTCGCTTAAGTAAGGAATTAAAAAATGCCAAGAGCAAAACGTAGTGTACAAGCGCGTGCACGTCATAAAAAAATATTAAAACAAGCTAAAGGTTATTACGGTGCTCGTTCCCGTGTTTATCGCGTAGCAACTCAAGCTGTCACGAAAGCTGGCCAATATGCTTACCGTGACCGTCGTCAACGTAAACGTGTGTTTCGTCAACTGTGGATAGCTCGTATAAACGCGGCGGCTCGTATTAATGGTTTATCTTATAGCCGTTTCATCAATGGTCTTAAAAAGGCTTCTGTTGAAATTGATCGTAAGATCCTTGCTGATATAGCAGTATTTGACAAAGCAACATTTGTCCAGTTAGTTGATGTCGCAAAAAAAGCAATTACTGCTTAATTAAATACTGATATGTAAAATATTAAAAAGCATGGTAAGTTGACCTGTTAAGGTTATTTTTATTGCAATTTATTGGCAATTTTTAAGATGTAGCACCTATGTAGTTTAGGTGTTACACATAAAACAGGTAATAATGCAGTAGAAATAACCAGCAAGAGCTACAGATTACTTTAATGAATCAACACAACTTTTTAATTTTTTTATGGCTAACTAAGCTTGCGTCAAAACTGCCAGATCAATGCTATACCCATGCTACAGGCATTGTGTTTTTATATTTCACCTTTCTGAAACCACGGATAAAATAAATAATAAATATATTCATCTACATCTACATATTCATCTACATCTACATCTACCCGTAACAGTTATCGATTCATATTCATATACAGCCATGCTAAATCATCTTCTGGAGATGGTGATGATGATTATATTTAATTACTTGCTCTGATTTGTAATAAGAGATTTTCACAAAGTATGGATATATACCCATGTGCCGATCTAAATGCAAAATCAGCTGCGCAAATTGGCCGCGTATTTACGGCCTTAAATTGAAGGGAAGTTATTATCTATCAATATGTTATAACTATGAAAGATTAAACAAGGAGCCTTAAAGGTTGATGCTGGACTCGGTTTATATGAAAGTGCGCAGCCAAATCTTGCCGTTCGATGCGCACGTTCCCATTACATCTGTTGCACTTTATCATCGATCATAGAGTTCGTGGCTGGCGTTGCATTTTGAGGTAACATATGTATATACTTTGAGCTTCTTAAAATAATTGAAAAATATTTATGAAATTAGTCTTATTAGATGCTTTAACACTAGGTGATAGTTGTCTGCTTGGATTTAAAAAATTCGGGCAATTTACTTGTTATGAGAGAACAACACAGGGCCAGCGCCTGGATCATATTGCAGGAAGCGATATTGTTATTACCAATAAAGTTAATATCGATGCATACATAATAGAAAATAGCCCAAATTTAAAATTAGTCTGTATTACTGCGACCGGGACAAATAATATTGATTTAGTGGCCGCAAAAAAAGCAGGCGTGATTGTTAAGAATGTCGCTGGTTATTCGACAGAAAGTGTTTGCCAGTCAACGTTTTCAATGTTGTTTCAATTAGTACATCAAAGCCGTTATTATGATCAATATATTCACGCCAAAAAATGGAGTCAAAGCCATAATTATACTCACATTGCCCGTCCTTTTTTTGAAATAAAAGGAAAGCGCTGGGGTATTTTGGGTATGGGCAATATTGGTAAACGTGTTGCTGAAATTGCCAGTGCATTTTTGTGTGAAGTATGTTATTACTCAACATCAGGTAAAAATGTAGATCAGACCTATCAGCAACTGTCACTCAATGAATTATTAAAGACATGCGATATTATTTCTATTCATGCACCATTGAATTCTCAAACGGACAATTTAATTGCCAAAGAGCAGCTTTCATTAATGAAAAAAGGAGCCATCATTCTCAACTTTGGAAGGGGCGGCATTATTAATGAAAAAGACATGGCAGTGGCCCTTGATGAAGGCAATATATTGCACGGCACGGATGTTTTGCTTGTTGAACCAATGTTATCAGATCATCCTTATTATGATGTTGAAAATCAATCTCATTTAGTAATAACACCTCACACGGCTTGGGCGAGTGTGCAATCCCGAGCTGCCTTGTTAAAATTTGTTTATGCTAATATTGAGTCGTTTATCTTTAACGTTTAATATATCATTTAAAATACTTAGAAGAAAAATATGCTTAATAAAAGTCATTTAAAATTTGTTGTTGTATGCAGTTTAGTTATCAGCTATTGCCCTTTTTTGGTGGCAATGCCACATGCCAATGCAGCTAGCATTGCGGTGACGAGTTATCATGTAGACTCGCATGCTGTGCCACAGATCCTATCTGTTGTGGGTAAGCTCAAGGCAAGTGAGTCCGTAGATATTGCCTCTGAAGTGCTAGGAAAGGTCGTTTTTATTAGGGACTCAGCCAATAAAAATGTTACCAAAGGCGACTTATTAGTCAAAATAGATGATAGAAAAGCCATAAATTTGCTCAGTGTAGCCCAGGCTAATCTAAACAAAGAACAAAGAAAATTACGCGACTTAAAAAAACTGATTAAGAAAAAAGTGGATGCAAAATCTGCTGTTTATGGGCAACAGCTAGCGTTTGATATTGCCAAAGCCAACTATGCGGCAGCGAAGCTTGAGGAGGATAATCATTCTATACGCGCTCCTTTTTCTGGCGAGATTGGCTTAACTAATTTTAGTATTGGCAAACTGGTTAAAGCAGGTGATGAGTTATTTACACTTGATGCGTTATCGGTAATGCATCTTGATTTAGAGGTTCCTGAACAGTATTTAGCGCAGCTAACAAGCGGCTTGAACGTTAGCGTGACAACAAATGCTTGGAAAAATAAAACATTTTTAGGGCAGATTATTGCCATAAATTCCCGCGTTGATCCTGAAACACTTACCTTACGCGTCAGAGTCAAGTTCAAAAATGACAAGAAGCAACTTAAGCCTGGCATGTTGATGTCAGCCAATATTAACTTTTCGCCAATAAACGAGATAACTATTCCTAGCCAAGCTGTTGAATATTTAGGGACAAAACGTTTTGTGTACGTTATTTCCCATGGTGTGGTGAAACGCACAGTTGTAACACTCGGGCAGCGAGTCAAAAATAAAGTGGCGATCATTAATGGTTTAGCCGTAGGTGATGAAATTGTCTTGCAAGGCTTGGTTAATATGCATGATGGTAGCAAGGTACGCGTCTTGGCTAATGATACAAAAACAAATCCAAATGAGAGCAAACTGTAATGTGGTTATCTGATGTTTCGGTAAAACGTCCAGTTGCCGCTATTGTGTTAAGTTTGTTATTAACTATTTTTGGGATAATTTCATTTACTAAACTTGGCGTAAGAGGAATGCCTAAGATTGAAAATCCTGCGGTCACGGTTCATACAACTTATGCAGGGGCGGCCGCTTCAATCATGGAAAGTCAGGTCACTAATGTGATTGAAAAGAATTTAAGAGGTATTACAGGTATTGATGAAATAACCTCTTCTTCTCGAAATGGTTCATCGAGTATTCATATTACCTTTAAACTGGGTTCTAATTTTATTGAAGGGCTTAGTGATATTCGTGATTCGGTTGAAAAATCAGTGCGTTTGTTACCTTCCCAAGCTGATGCACCAGTTATTTCAAAAAATAATGGTAGCGGATATGAAGGGTTATCTATTAAGCTTAATTCTACAAAAATGGATCATGCACAATTAACAGATTATGCAAAGCGCGTGTTGAGCGATCGCTTCAGTTTAATCTCTGGCGTAAGTTCAGTTTCTATTACTGGTGGTTTAGATCAAGTCATGTACATCAAACTCTCTCCGGAGTTAATGGCAGGGCGGGGAGTGACCACCACAGATATTAGCAATGCGCTTAAAACAGAGAATATTGAAGAGCCAGCAGGTGAATTGCGTAATGATAGTACTTACATGTCGGTAAGAACCACGCGCTTGTATAACACACCTACTGATTTTGGCGCTTTAGTTGTGCGTAAAACAAGTAAAGGCAATTTCATTTATTTACGTGATGTGGCGAAGGTTTTTGTGGGTGCTACAAATCAAAATTCCTCTTTTAAAAGTAATGGAGTACCTTTTGTAGGTTTGGGTCTTACTCTGCAGACGGATGCAAATCCACTTGATGTTGCGCTGGCGGTGCATAAATCAGTTCACAATATGCAGAAGTTTTTGCCAGCTGGTACCACGCTGAGTGTTGTTTATGATTCGAGCAAATTTATATCACAAGCAATCGGACAAGTTTATCACACCTTAATGATAACGATTGTACTGGTTATTTTGGTGTTGTATCTGTTTATCGGACAACCTCGAGCTACATTAATTCCAGCTGTTACCGTGCCTGTGGCTTTGATATCTTCATTTATCGCAGCGCATTATTTAGGATATTCTATCAATCTTATTACCTTAATGGCGCTAGTTTTAGCAATCGGCTTGGTTGTTGATGATGCAATTGTGGTTTTTGAAAACATTTTTTTTCATATTGAGCAGGGTGAAACGCCACTTGTTGCCGCATTTAAAGGGACAAGAGAGGTTGGCTTTGCAGTTATTGCAACCACGTTAGTGTTAGTGATGGTGTTTTTACCAATCTCATATATTCCAGGGAAGGTGGGGTTAATATTCACGCAATTTTCTGTAGTGTTATCGACGGCAGTTATTTTTTCATGTCTTATCGCATTGACGCTTACCCCTGTGCTTGCGAGTAAAATGTTAAAAATGAATGTTAAAAAAAATCGTTTTAATAAAGCCTCTGAAAAAATATTCTCAATACTTGAAGGTAATTATCGGAAATTATTAAAAATAGTCATGCGCTTTCGTTTGTATGCGCCTGTAGTTATTTTATTTTGTTTAATTGGGAGTTACTTATTGATGCGACATGTGCCTGCTCAGTTTGCTCCAAAACAAGATAGCGGCTATTTATTTGTATTTGTGAAGGGCGCTGATGGAGCAAGTTACAATCGTATGTCGGGTAATATGAATATTGTTGATTCACGACTGGGAGCTTTATTAAAAAAGGGCGTAATTAAGTTGTACCTCACACAAACGCCAGCTTTTGGAGGTAGCAGGGGCGATCAAACGGGCTGGGTGATAATACAACTCAAAGATTGGAAAAACCGCACGTTAAGTGCCGAGCAAATATTACCGCTTATCAGCAAAGCACTGAAGGATATTCCTGATGTGAGGGTGATGCCTATGATGCCAAGTTTTATGGGTGGCTATAATTCACCCGTTAAGTTTGTGTTAGAAGGTGGTAATTATAAAGAGCTTAATAAATGGGCAAATAAGTTAAAAGACGAGGCAAGTCAAAGTGGTCTTATGACTAGTGTTAATACTAATTATTCTGAAAAAATGCCAGAATTAATGGTTCACATTAATAAAGTACGTGCTGCAGCATTAGGGATTAGTGCCAGCGATATAGCTAATACACTTAATATTATGTTAGGAGGGCATAGCGAAACGAGTTACATTGATCGAGGCGATGAATATGATGTTTATTTGCGTGGAGATGAAAATATTTTTCGTAATAGTAGCGATTTAGCACAAATCCATATACGCAGTCAGACAGGTAAATTGATTGCACTTGATACGCTTGCATCGTTACAAGAAGTTGCCACGGCTGGGCGTTTAGAACATAATAACAAGCATAAATCAATTATCATCAGTGCGCATTTAAAATCTGGGGCAACGCTTGGTGAAGCACTTACGTTTCTTGATGCCTCAGCAAGTAAGTTATTACCAGATGATATCTCTGTGAGCTATTCAGGCGAGTCAAAAGATTTCAAGGAAAATCAACGCGGGGTGTTTATTATTTTTGCGCTTGCAATATTGGTGGCGTATCTTGTACTTGCGGCTCAGTTTGAAAATTTTATTAATCCTTTAGTTATCATGTTAACGGTGCCAATGGGCATATTTGGTGGATTTATCGGATTGGTATTGATGTCTCAAGGGCTTAATATTTATACCGAGATTGGCATGATAATGTTAATTGGCATGGTCACAAAAAATGGTATATTGATTGTTGAATTTGCCAATCAACTGCGAGATCGAGGTCTTGCGCTTGAACAAGCGATCATCGATGCATCAGTCCGGCGTTTACGGCCTATCTTGATGACTACAATTACCACTTTATCTGGTTCAATTCCGCTTATTTTTTCAACTGGTGCTGGATCTGAAAGCAATATTGCTGTTGGTACTGTGGTGTTTTTTGGACTGGCGTTTGCAACCTTGGTCAGTTTAGGTGTTATCCCTGCGATGTATTATTTATTATCAGGGAAGACACTCTCTCCTGCGCATATTGAAAGGCAATTAGAAAAAGAAATGCAATAACATGGGTATAACATCTGTTAATTTTTTAAAAATAAAGGGTAGAAGATATGCCCACAGAAAGATGGAGAGAAGAGATAATACGTCTTAGGGCTAACAGAAGAAAAGAAGTCGATGGTATGTTAAATAGTGTCGAACGTGTAGAGTAATCAACTGGAATATATTTCAATAGAGATCCTTTGGCTATCAAAGATGAGCCTTGGGCTCCCAAGAATGAGCCTTGGGCTCCCAAGAATGAGCCTTGGGCTCCCAAGAATGAGCCTTGGGCTCCCAAGAATGAGCATTGGGCTCCCAAGAATGAGCATTGGACTCCCAAGAATCAGCCTTGGCAAGACACAGAAGCATTCGATCGGCAGTTTAATGAAAAAAATGTTTGGTTTCGTCCCCACATAAAATATTCTTCGCTAAAAAATGGGCCAGATTTTACGTTTGCTGAAAAAATTCAACTCCAGAACGCTTTGGATCAAATTACCAAAGTTTCAAGGATCGCAAGAGGTACTTGTGATAGTTCAAAGTTACCTAGGCGTCTAAAAACTAGTAATAAGCTTATCAATGTAATTGATGTAGAGTATGTAAAACATTTAGACACTATGTTTTCTAAAACAGATAAACTCTTTATAATAACTGATCTACGAGATCCACATAACCCCGTGCTTGCTAATAAATCCTATCAAGAAATGATCATATTGGAGAGTAATCTTAGAGTTTTCCAAGCAGGATCCTTAGTATATGTTGGGTCTAAATTTTTTAGATTGGGTCTTACGCTAGAGCAAAGAGCAATGATTCTCTATCAGAGCTTTATTAAGCTGCCAAAGTGGATTTTTGACCAAAGGATGAGAGGTATACACGGCCCAATAGAGGATGATCCAGCCGTTTTGTTATTTGAAGAGATACAAGATAGACTAACTGAGCAGTGCATGTATGAGGAGCAAACACAAGCTGAATTGAATAAGGCTAAGGCGTATGTTGATTTTGCAAATGATAGAGAGCAAGCAGAAATATTAGCGGCTGAGAGGGCAAAAGGATATACAATGTTTGCAGCTTATGATCAAGCTACACCATTAAGTGAAACCATTAAGCCGAAAATCATGAAAAAAGCAATAAAGAAAGCGGTGCACAAAGCTCGAATAGTTTGAAATACTTTATTGTGAAATTTAAGTTATTACTTGAGAACGCGGCTTTCTTTTAACGCGCTTTTCTTTAGAGAGCTTTTCTTTAGATGGCTTTGTGCAAAAATATGCCCACTTGATCAAACCAAACGTCTTGCTTAATTAATATAAAATTTATAGGCTCTTTATAACTTTAATAAAATATATGTTAGTTTTTTAAAAATAAAAGGTAAAAGATATGCCCACAGGAATAGAAAGAGAAGTGACATTACGCATTAGAGCTAATAGAAACAAAAACGCAGAGGGTGCACTAGTAACAAAGGAAGAGATAATGGCAGCCACTGAGACAGAGAAAACAAAGAAAGAGAAGGTAGAAGAGGAGAAAGTAGAGGAGAAAGTAGAGGAGCCAAAACCTGAATTGTATATCTCTAGTCCTGTGAGTAAGTTGCAAGACCAAGAAGAATTGCATGAGATGTATAATGAAAAAAATGTTTGGTTTTGTCCCCACATAAAATATTCTCCGTTTAAAAATGGGCGAGCTTTTACGTTTGCTGAAAAAATTCAACTTCAGAATGCTTTGGATCAAATTACCAAAGTTTCAATGATTGCAAGAGGTTTTTGTGATAGTTCAGATCCATCTCGGCGTTTACTAACTAGTAATAAGTTTATCAATACAGTTGATGCAGAGTTTGTACAGTATTTAGACACGATGTTTTCTAAAACATCGGTAATTATCACAATATATGATCTACGAGCTCCAGGTAAGCCAGAGCTTGCTGATAAAGACCGTCAAGAAATGAGCACATGGGCTTGCGATGCGTTATATAAAAAAGGATGGTTCTCAATATATATTGGGTATGATTTTTTTAGCTTGGGTATTACGCCAGAGCAAAGAGCAATCATTCTCTATTATAACTTTGTTAAGCTTGCAACCTACACTCAGGTGGGAGAGGTAATGTTTAAACCTGAGCCCATCCCAATAGATCATCACCCAGCCGTTTTGTTATTTGAAGATATACAAGATAGACTAACTGAGCAGCGCAGCTATGAGGAGCAAACACAAGCGGAATTGAATAAGGCTAAGGCTACGCAGGCGTCTGCAGAAAAGCGCGAGCAAGCAGAAGCATTTGCAGTTGCAAGGACACAAGGATATAAAATATTTCCGGCTTATGATCAAGAGACACCATAAAGCGAAACCAGTAAGCCGAAAGTCATGAAAAAAGCAATAAAGAGAGCAGTGCACAAAGCGGGTATAGTTCGAAACACTTAAAAATCTAGCCCGCCACCAACCTGTAAGGCTCCTTGCCCGTTGGTGCCGGGCTCGGTTTTTATATGAAGGGAACCAGCCTTGCGTTGCAACATTCTATGCAGACGTCCCCATTACCTAATGCTGCGCCTTACTCTGATTATCGAGTGAGCGGCCAGCGTTGCATTTTATCAAGCATGGGTATAAATACTTAACTAATACAAAATTCATAGGTTATTAATATGGCTTAAATAAAATACATATCAGCATAAAACATGTGTTAGCATAGAATATATGTTAGTTTTTTAAAAATAAAAGGTAAAAGATATGCCCACAGAAACAGGAATAGAAAGAAAAGAGACATTACGCATTAGAGCTAATAGAAACAAAAACGCAGAGGGTGCACTAGTAAAAATGGAAGAGATAATGGCAGCCACTGAGACAGAGAAAACAAAGAAAGAGAAGGTAGAAGAGGAGAAAGTAGAGGAGCCAAAACCTGAATTGTATATCCCTCGTCCTGTGAGTAAGTTGCAAGACCAAGAACAATTGCATGAGATGTATAATGAAAAAAATGTTTGGTTTCGTCCCCACATAAAATATTTTTCGTTTAATAATGGGCCAGATTTTACGTTTGCTGAAAAAATTAAACTCCAGAACTCTTTAGATCAAATTATCAAAGTTTCATTGATCGCAGACTGGATTTGTTTAACAGGAAAACTACCGTTTCTTATAAAAAAAAGTAATACAATGTTACGGACTGAAAATACAGAGCAGATACTATCGATAAATCAGGCATTTATGACGCCAAATCATTTATTAACAATAACTGATCTACGAGAACCACATAACCCAGATTATATTAATAAATCCTATTCAGAAAGGCTGAGAATGGAACAAAATATTCGCAGGATCCCAGTATCGCATTTTAAAAAGCGGACAGGTCGAGGTGGAGGCTACCCTGTATATCTTATGTCTAATTTTTTTAGATTGGGTATTACTGCAGAGGAAAGAGCAACCATTCTCTATTGCAGCTTTGTTGAGTCATCAGATCTGATGGACATGGGGGTTTTATCAAGGCCTCTCTCTGCTTTAGTTTCTGATCCAGCCGTTTTGCTATTTGAAGATATACTCGCGACGTTAAAGGAGACGCATGCCAGGCAAATAATAGAGGATTTGGAGAATGATAAGAAGCATAAGGAGTTTGAAGAACATAGAATGCAAGCAGAAATATTAGCTGCTCAGAGGTCAAAAGGATATACAATATTTCTGGCTTATGATCAAGAGACACCATAAAGCGAAACCAGTAAGCCGAAAGTCATGAAAAAAGCAATAAAGAGAGCAGTGCACAAAGCTGGTATAGTTTGAAACACTTTGTTGTGAAATTTAAGTTATTACTTGAGAGCGCGCTTTTCTTTTAATTAGCTTTCTTTTAACTCGCATTCTTTTAACTGTATTGTGCAAAAATCTGTCCACTTGACCAAGCGAAATCACCTGATGCAACTAATGTAAAATACATATATTTTATAGCTTATATAATATATGTATCAGTATAAAATATGTGTTATTTTTTTAAAAATAAAAGGCAAAAGATATGAAAATAACAATATCAATGAGTGAACTGTTGGCACGCGCTACCTCATTAAACTCTGGTGGTGATGCAAGCGGTCAACAGGAAATAGGGCTTCGAGAGATCGAGCGTCTTAGGGCTAACAGAGCAAAAAAAGTAGATCTTAGGTTAAGAAATCACCTGACTGTATGGCAAGAAACAATGGTCGATGTCAAGAAAAATACTGAGTCTCGCTTCCCTGAGGATTATCAAGACACAGAAGAATTCGATCGGCAGATTAATGAAAAAAATGTTTGGTTTCGTCCCCACATAAAATATTCTTCGTTTAAAAAGGGGCCAGATTATACATTTTCTGAAAAAATTCAACTACAGAACGCTTTAAATAAAATCACCAAAATTTCAATGATTGCAAACAATATTTGTGATGTGTCAGTTCTACCGTTTCGTATAAAAACTAGTAATACGCTGTTTGATGTAATTGATGCAGAGTTTGTACAGAATTTAGACATGATGTTTTCTAAAACATCGGTAATTATCACAATACATGATCTACGATCTTCAGTTAAGCCAGAGCTTGTTAATAAATCCCATTACGAAATGAGCACATGGGCCTGCGATGCGTTATATCAAAAAGGATGGTTCTCAATATATATTGGGTATGATTTTTTTAGCTTGGGTATTACGCCAGAGCAAAGAGCAATCATTCTCTATTATAACTTTGTTAAGCTTGCAACCTACACTCAGGTGGGAGAGGGAAGGTTTAAACCTGCGCCCATCCCAATAGATCATCACCCAGCCGTTTTGTTATTTGAAGATATACAAGATAGACTAACTGAGCAGCGCAGCTATGAGGAGCAAACACAAGCGGAATTGAATAAGGCTAAGGCTACGCAGGCGTCTGCAGAAAAGCGCGAGCAAGCAGAAGCATTTGCAGTTGCAAGGACACAAGGATATAAAATATTTCCGGCTTATGATCAAGAGACACCATAAAGCGAAACCAGTAAGCAGAAAGTCATGAAAAAAGCAATAAAGAGAGCAGTGCACAAAGCTGGTATAGTTTGAAACACTTAAAAATCTAGCCCGCCACCAACCTGTAAGGCTCCTTGCCCGTTGGTGCCGGGCTCGGTTTTTATATGAAGGGAACCAGCCTTGCGTTGCAACATTCTATGCAGACGTCCCCATTACCTAATGCTGCGCCTTACTCTGATTATTGAGTGAGCGGCCAGCGTTGCATTTTATCAAGCATGGGTATAAATATTTAACTAATACAAAATTCATCGGTTATTAATATGGCTTAAATAAAATACATATCAGCATAAAACATGTGTTAGCATAGAAAATATGTTAGTTTTTTAAAAATAAAAGGTAAAAGATATGCCCACAGGAATAGGAAGAGAAGAGACAATGCGCATTAGATCTAACAGAAAGAAAGACGCAGATGATGTACTACCAACAACCGAAAATCTTACGAATCGGCCTCGTAATAATTTGCAAGACCACACAGCATTCGATGAGCTGTATAATGCACAAAATGTTTGGTTTCTTCCCCACATACGATATTTTTCGCTTAAAAAGGGGCCAGATTTTAAGTTTTCTGAAAAAATAAAACTTAAGCACGCTTTAGATAAAATTACCAAAGTTGTACGGTTAGCAGACGTGATGTTAAAAACGATAGAAGTACCGTTTCGTATAAAAAATAGGAATGAAGAGACAGAGCTTGCTGATGTAGAGACGATAAAAGCGATAAATCAGTTATTTCATATACCAAATATGCTCTTAACAATAACTGATCTACGCGATCCAAATAACCCAGATTATATTAATAAATCCCCTGCAGACAAGCTGATAATGGAACAAAAGATTTCTAGGCTCCCATTACGGGTGTTTAAAAATCATACAGGTCTAGCTGGAGGCTTCCCGGTATATCTTATGTCTGATTTTTTTAAAGTGGGTCTTACTGCAGAGCAAAGAGCAACCATTCTCTATCGTAGTTTTGTTGAGGCATCAGATCTGATGGACACGCGAGCTTTAAGGTCTGTCTCTGCTTTAGTTTCTCATCCAGCCGTTTTGCTATTTGAAGATATACTTGCGTGGATAAAGGTGCATGATAAGGATGCCTGGGAAACACAAGTGACACTTCATGATGCTAATGAGGCTAAGGAGTCTAAGAAGTTTTTAAGAGGTATAGAGGCATCTGAAACATTAGTGGCTGAGAGGTCAAAAGGATATACAATATTTCCGGCTTATGATCAAGAGACACCATCAAGCGAAACCAGTAAGCCGCAAGTCATGAAAAAAGCAATAAAGAGAGCAGTGCACAAAACTAGTATAGTTTGAAACACTTTGTTGTGAAATTTAAGTTATTACTTGATAACGCGCTTTTCTTTTAATTAGCTTTCTTTTAACTCGCATTCTTTTAACTGTATTGTGCAAAAATCTGTCCACTTGACCAAGCGAAATCACCTGATGCAACTAATGTAAAATACATATATTTTATAGCTTATATAATATATGTATCAGTATAAAATATGTGTTATTTTTTTAAAAATAAAAGGCAAAAGATATGAAAATAACAATATCAATGAGTGAACTGTTGGCACGCGCTACCTCGTTAAGCTCTGGTGGTGATGTATACGGTCAACCGGAAACAGGGCTTCGCGAGACCTAGCGTATTAGGGCTAACAGAGCAAAAAAGTAGATCTTAGGTTAAGAAATAACCTGACTGTATGGCAAGAAACAATGGTCGACGTCAAGAAAAATACTGCGTCTCGCTTCCCTGAGTATTATCAAGACACAGAAGCATTCGATCGGCAGATTAATGAAAAAAATGTTTGGTTTCGTCCCCACATAAAATATTCTTCGTTTAAAAAGGGGCCATATTATACATTTTCTGAAAAAATTCAACTACAGAACGCTTTAAATAAAATCACCAAAATTTCAATGATCGCAAACAATATTTGTGATGTGTCAGTTCTACCGTTTCGTATAAAAACTAGTAATACGCTGCTCGATGTAATTGATGCAGAGTTTGTCCAGAATTTAGACACGATGTTTTCTAAAACATCGGTAATTATCACAATATATGATCTACGATCTCCAGTTAAGCCAGAGCTTGTTGATAAATCCCATCACGAAATGAGCACATGGGCTTGCGATGCGTTATATCAAAAAGGATGGTTCTCAATATATATTGGGTATGATTTTTTTAGCTTGGGTATTACGCCAGAGCAAAGAGCAATCATTCTCTATTATAACTTTGTTAAGCTTGCAACCTACACTCAGGTGGGAGAGGGAAGGTTTAAACCTGCGCCCATCCCAATAGATCATCACCCAGCCGTTTTGTTATTTGAAGATATACAAGATAGACTAACTGAGCAGCGCAGCTATGAGGAGCAAACACAAGCGGAATTGAATAAGGCTAAGGCTACGCAGGCGTCTGCAGAAAAGCGCGAGCAAGCAGAAGCATTTGCAGTTGCAAGGACACAAGGATATAAAATATTTCCGGCTTATGATCAAGAGACACCATAAAGCGAAACCAGTAAGCCGAAAGTCATGAAAAAAGCAATAAAGAGAGCAGTGCACAAAGCTGGTATAGTTTGAAACACTTAAAAATCTAGCCCGCCACCAACCTGTAAGGCTCCTTGCCCGTTGGTGCCGGACTCGGTTTTTATATGAAGGGAACCAGCCTTGCGTTGCAACATTCTATGCAGACGTCCCCATTACCTAATGCTGCGCCTTACTCTGATTATCGAGTGAGCGGCCAGCGTTGCATTTTATCAAGCATGGGTATAAATACTTAACTAATACAAAATTCATAGGTTATTAATATGGCTTAAATAAAATACATATCAGCATAAAACATGTGTTAGCATAGAATATATGTTAGTTTTTTAAAAATAAAAGGTAAAAGATATGCCCACAGAAACAGAAACAGAAACAGGAATAGAAAGAGAAGAGACATTACGCATTAGAGCTAATAGAAACAAAAACGCAGAGGGTGCACTAGTAAAAATTGAAGAGATAATGGCAGCCACTGAGACAAAGAAAACAAAGAAAACAAAGAAAGAAAAGGTAGTAGAGGAGCCAAAACCTAAATTGTATATCCCTCGTCCTGTGAGTAAGTTGCAAGACCAAGAAGAATTGCATGAGATGTATAATGAAAAAAATGTTTGGTTTCGTCCCCACATAAAATATTTTTCGTTTAATAATGGGCCAGATTTTACGTTTGCTGAAAAAATTCAACTCCAGAACGCTTTAGATCAAATTATCAAAGTTTCATTGATCACAGACTTGATTTGTTTAAAAGAACAACTACCGTTTCTTATAAAAAAGAGTAATACAATGTTACGGACTGAAAACACAGAGGATATACTATCGATAAATGAGATACTTATGACGTCATTTATTTTATTAACAATAACTGATCTACGCGATCCACATAACCCAGATTATATTAACAAATCCTATCCAGAAAGGCTGAGAATGGAACAAAATATTCGCAGGCTCCCAATAGCGCATTTTAGAGATCTGACAGGTCCACGTGGAGGATTCCCTGTATATCTTATGTCTAATTTTTTTAGATTGGGTATTACTGCAGAGGAAAGAGCAACCATTCTCTATTGCAGCTTTGTTGAGTCATCAGATCTGATGGGCATGAGGCCTTTACCAAGGCCTATCTCTGCTTTAGTTTCTGATCCAGCCGTTTTGCTATTTGAAGATATACTCGCGATGTTAAAGGAGACGCATGCCAGGCATATAATAGAGGATTTGGAGAATGATAAGAAGCGTAAGGAGTTTGAAGAACATAGAATGCAAGCAGAAATATTAGCTGCTCAGAGGTCAAAAGGATATACAATATTTCCGGCTTATGATCAAGAGACACCATCAAGCTAAACCAGTAAGCCGCAAGTCATGAAAAAAGCAATAAAGAGAGCAGTGCACAAAACTAGTATAGTTTGAAACACTTTGTTGTGAAATTTAAGTTATTACTTGATAGCGCGCTTTTCTTTTAATTAGCTTTCTTTTAACTCGCATTCTTTTAACTGTATTGTGCAAAAATCTGTCCACTTGACCAAGCAAAATCACCTGATGCAACTAATGTAAAATACATATATTTTATAGCTTATATAATATATGTATCAGTATAAAATATGTGTTATTTTTTTAAAAATAAAGGGCAAAAGATATGCAAATAAAAATATCAATGAGTAAACTGCTCGTACGCGCCACCTCATTAAACTCTGGTGGTGATGTATACGCATTAAATATTCGTGGTGATGGAAACGGTCAACCGGAAACAGGGCTTCGCGAGACCGAGCGTATTAGGGCTAACAGAGCAAAAAAGTAGATCTTAGGTTAAGAAATAACCTGACTGTATGGCAAGAAACAATGGTCGACGTCAAGAAAAATACTGCGTCTCGCTTCCCTGAGTATTATCAAGACACAGAAGCATTCGATCGGCAGATTAATGAAAAAAATGTTTGGTTTCGTCCCCACATAAAATATTCTTCGTTTAAAAAGGGGCCAGATTATACATTTTCTGAAAAAATTCAACTACAGAACGCTTTAAATAAAATCACCAAAATTTCAATGATCGCAAACAATATTTGTGATGTGTCAGTTCTACCGTTTCGTATAAAAACTAGTAATACGCTGCTCGATGTAATTGATGCAGAGTTTGTCCAGAATTTAGACATGATGTTTTCTAAAACATCGGTAATTATCACAATACATGATCTACGATCTTCAGTTAAGCCAGAGCTTGTTAATAAATCCCATCACGAAATGAGCATATGTGCCTGCAATATTTTATATGGAAAAGCAGGGTTATCAATATATATTGGGTCTGATTTTTTTAGATTGGGTATTACGCTAGAGCAAAGAGCAATCATTCTCTATTATAACTTTGTTAAGCTTGCAACCTACACTATGGGGTGAGGGGGAGTGTTTAAACCTGCGCCTATCCCAATAGATCATCACCCAGCCGTTTTGTTATTTGAAGATATACAAGATAGACTAACAGAGCAGCGCAGCTATGAGGAGCAAACACAAGCGGAATTGAATAAGGCTAAGGCTACGCAGGCGTCTGCAGAAAGCGCGAGCAAGCAGAAGCATTTGCAGTTGCAAGGACACAAGGATATAAAATATTTCCGGCTTATGATCAAGAGACACCATAAAGCGAAACCAGTAAGCCGAAAGTCATGAAAAAAGCAATAAAGAGAGCAGTGCACAAAGCTGGTATAGTTTGAAACACTTAAAAATCTAGCCCGCCACCAACCTGTAAGGCTCCTTGCCCGTTGGTGCCGGGCTCGGTTTTTATATGAAGGGAACCAGCCTTGCGTTGCAACATTCTATGCAGACGTCCCCATTACCTAATGCTGCGCCTTACTCTGATTATTGAGTGAGCGGCCAGCGTTGCATTTTATCAAGCATGGGTATAAATACTTAACTAATACAAAATTCATAGGTTATTAATATGGCTTAAATAAAATACATATCAGCATAAAACATGTGTTAGTATAGAATATATGTTAGTTTTTTAAAAATAAAAGGTAAAAGATATGCCCACAGAAACAGGAATAGAATAGAAAGAAAAGAGACATTACGCATTAGAGCTAATAGAAACAAAAACGCAGAGGGTGCACTAGTAAAACTGGAAGAGATAATGGCAGCCACTGAGACAGAGAAAACAAAGAAAGAGAAGGTAGTAGAGGAGCCAAAACCTAAATTGTATATCCCTCGTCCTGTGAGTAAGTTGCAAGACCAAGAAGAATTGCATGAGATGTATAATGAAAAAAATGTTTGGTTTAGTCCCCACATAAAATATTTTTCGTTTAATAATGGGCCAGATTTTACGTTTGCTGAAAAAATTCAACTCCAGAACGCTTTAGATCAAATTATCAAAGTTTCATTGATCACAGACTTGATTTGTTTAAAAGAACAACTACCGTTTCTTATAAAAAAGAGTAATACAATGTTACGGACTGAAAACACAGAGGATATACTATCGATAAATGAGATACTTATGACGTCATTTATTTTATTAACAATAACTGATCTACGCGAACCACATAACCCAGATTATATTAACAAATCCTATGCAGAAAGGCTGAGAATGGAACAAAATATTCGCAGGCTCCCAATATCGCATTTTAGAGATCTGACAGGTCCAGGTGGAGGATTCCCTGTATATCTTATGTCTAATTTTTTTAGATTGGGTATTACTGCAGAGGAAAGAGCAACCATTCTCTATTGCAGCTTTGTTGAGTCATCAGATCTGATGAGCATGAGGCCTTTACCAAGGCCTCTCTCTGTTTTAGTTTCTGATCCAGCCGTTTTGCTATTTGAAGATATACTCGCGATGTTAAAGGAGACGCATGCCAGGCATATAATAGAGGATTTGGAGAATGATAAGAAGCGTAAGGAGTTTGAAGAACATAGAATGCAAGCAGAAATATTAGCTGCTCAGAGGTCAAAAGGATATACAATATTTCCGGCTTATGATCAAGAGACACCATCAAGCGAAACCAGTAAGCAGAAAGTCAGGAAAAAAGCAATAAAGAGAGCAGTGCATAAAGCTGGTATAGTTTGAAACACTTTGTTGTGAAATTTAAGTTATTACTTGATAGCGCGCTTTTCTTTTAATTAGCTTTCTTTTAATTAGCTTTCTTTTAACTCGCATTCTTTTAACTGTATTGTGCAAAAATCTGTCCACTTGACCAAGCGAAATCACCTGATGCAACTAATGTAAAATACATATATTTTATAGCTTATATAATATATGTATCAGTATAAAATATGTGTTATTTTTTTAAAAATAAAGGGCAAAAGATATGCAAATAAAAATATCAATGAGTGAACTGCTCGTACGCGCCACCTCATTAAACTCTGGTGGTGATGTATACGCATTAAATATTCGTGGTGATGGAAACGGTCAACCGGAAACAGGGCTTCGCGAGACCGAGCGTATTAGGGCTAACAGAGCAAAAAAGTAGATCTTAGGTTAAGAAATAACCTGACTGTATGGCAAGAAACAATGGTCGACGTCAAGAAAAATACTGCGTCTCGCTTCCCTGAGTATTATCAAGACACAGAAGCATTCGATCGGCAGATTAATGAAAAAAATGTTTGGTTTCGTCCCCACATAAAATATTCTTCGTTTAAAAAGGGGCCAGATTATACATTTTCTGAAAAAATTCAACTACAGAACGCTTTAAATAAAATCACCAAAATTTCAATGATCGCAAACAATATTTGTGATGTGTCAGTTCTACCGTTTCGTATAAAAACTAGTAATACGCTGCTCGATATAATTGATGCAGAGTTTGTACGGTATTTAGACACGATGTTTTCTAAAACATCGATAATCATTACAATAAATGATCTACGAGATCCAGTTAACCCAGAGCTTGTTAATAAATCCCATCACGAAATGAGCATATGTGCCTGCAATATTTTATATGGAAAAGCAGGGTTATCAATATATATTGGGTCTGATTTTTTTAGATTGGGTATTACGCTAGAGCAAAGAGCAATCATTCTCTATTATAACTTTGTTAAGCTTGCAACCTACACTATGGGGTGAGGGGGAGTGTTTAAACCTGCGCCTATCCCAATAGATCATCACCCAGACGTTTTGTTATTTGAAGATATACAAGATAGACTAACAGAGCAGCGCAGCTATGAGGAGCAAACACAAGCGTAATTGAATAAGGCTAAGTCTACGCAGGCGTCTGCAGAAAGCGCGAGCAAGCAGAAGCATTTGCAGTTGTAATGATACAAGCATATAAAATGGTGTTCAAGTGGTAGCAATTGCCAGTGAAGATAAGTAAAGCTCGCGCCGCTTAAGGTAGGAGCATCATTCGAATAGTTTATTGTGAAATTTAAGTTATTACTTGATAGCGTGCTTTCTTTAGAGGCTTTTCTTTTAACGCGCATTGCACAAAAATATGTTCATTTAACCACCAGAAATACTTAACTAATACAAAATTCATAGGATATTTATATATCTTTAATATATATTATGTTACATAAAACATTTGTTACATAAAACATTTGTTACATAAAACATTTGTTACATAAATATATGTTAGTTTTTTAAAAATAAAAGGTAAAAGATATGCCCACAGGAATAGGGAGAGAAGAGACATTACGTCTTAGAGCTAACAGAAACAAAAACTCAGAGGGTGCACTAGTAACAAAGGAAGATATAATGGCAGCCACTGGGGTAAAGAAAACAAAGAAAAAGATGGTAGTAGCGAAGAAAGTAGAGGAGCCAAAACCTATATTGTATATCCATCGTTCTGTGAGCAAGTTGCAAGACCAAAAAGGATTGCATGAGATGTATAATGAAAAAAATGTTTGGTTTATGCCCCACATACAATATTTTTCGCTTAAAAATGGGCCAGATTTTACGTTTACTGAAAAAATTCAACTCCAGAACGCTTTAGATCAAATTATCAAAGTTTCATTGATCGCAAACTGGATTTGTTTAAAAGGAAAACTACCGTTTCGTATAAAAAAGAGTAATACAATGTTACGGTTTGAAAATACAAAGAAGATATTATCGATAAATGAGTCATTTAAGACGCCAAATCATTTCTTAACAATAACTGATCTACGTGATCCAGATAACTCATATTATATTAACAAATCCTATCCAGAAAGGCTGATAATGGAACAAAAGATGCTCAGGTTCTCAGTCTTCATGTTTGGGAAGGTGATAGGTCCAGGTGGAGGCGACCCTGTATATCTTATGTCTAATTTTTTTAGATTGGGTCTTACTGTAGAGCAAAGAGCAACCATTCTCTATTGTAGCTTTGTTGAGTCAAAATACATTGTTAAAGGGATTGACCATAGTCCAATGGATACCAATGATCCAGCCGTTTTGCTATTTGAAGATATACTCGCGACGTTAAAGGAGACGGATACCGATGCCAAGCAAATAATAGCGGAATTGGAGAATGATAAGAAGCATAAGGAGTTTGAAGAACATAGAATGCAAGCAGAAATATTAGCTGCTGAGAGGTTAAAAGGATATACAATATTTCCGGCTTATGATCAAGAGACACCATCAAGCGAAACCAGTAAGCCGAAAGTCATGAAAAAAGCAATAAAGAGAGCAAGCAGTGCACAAAGAGGGTATAGTTCGAAACACTTAAAAATCGAGCCCGCTACCAACCTGTAAGGCTCCTTGCCCGTTGGTGCTGGGCTCGGTTTTATATGAAGGGAACCAGCCTTGCGTTGCAACATTTTATGCAGACATCCCCATTACCTCATGCTGCGCCTTACCCTGATTATCGAGTGAGCGGCCACCGTTGGATTTTATCAAGCATGGGTATAAATACTTAACTAATACAAAATTCATAGGTTATTTATATACCTTTAATAATGTATGTGCCAACATATAATATTTGTTATATAAAATATATGTTAGTTTTTTAAACATAAAAGGTAAAAGATATGCCCATAGAAACATGGAGTGAAGAGACAATACGTCTTAGATCTCAAAGAAGAAAAAACGCAGGCAGATGGAGCACTAGTAAGAACGGAATATATAAAGTCAGCCACCAAGGTAAGTCCTAATGTAGGCGCATATCAGGGAATTCAACCGTGGAATCGTCTATATTATGGTGTTTATGAGGATTTGCAAGAAACAGAAGCATTCGATCGACAGATTAATGAAAAAAATGTTTGGTTTCGTCCCCACATAAAATATTCTTCGCTAAAAAATGGGCCAGATTTTACGTTTGCTGAAAAAATTCAACTCCAGAACGCTTTAGATCAAATTATCAGAATTTCAAGCATCGCAATAGGTTTTTGTCATAGTTCAAATCCAGATCAGATTGATAAAAAAAGTATGAAGTTTATCCATCAAGAGGATAGAAGGTTTATAGAATATTTATACACGATACTTTCTAAAAAAAAGAACTTTATTGTAATAACTGATATGCGAGATCGACATAATCCAGAGATTGCTAATAAATCCTACCAAGACATTATCACATGGGAGAGTAAGATAGATGTTGCCCAAGGAGGATCCTCAGTATGGATTGGGTCTGATTTTTTTAGATTTGGTCTTACGCCAGAGCAAAGAGCAATCATTCTCTATAAGAGCATTATTAATCTGGCAAGCTGGAATTTTAAGCAAAATATGGTAGGTAGAATGTGAGGTATACACAACCCAAGAGAGAATGACCCAGTCGTTTTGTTATTTGAAGATATACAAGATAGACTAACTGAGCAGAGCATGTATAATGAGCAAACACAAGAGGAATTGAATAAGGCTAAGGCTACGCCGCCGTCTGTAGAAAAGAGCGAGCAAGCAGAAGCATTCGCAGTTGAAAGTACAAAAGTATATTACCTTGGTAAAAAGAGACTCAAAAAACGCCCTGGACATGCGGTGCGCATTGGCAATTAAGATAAGTAAAGCCCGCGGTGTTGAAGGTAGGGTGCATAATTCGAATACTTTATTGTGAAATTTAAGTTATTACTTGATAACTCGCTTTTTTTTAACGCTGCTTTCTTTTAACGCGCATTGCACAAAAATATGTCTATTTAACCACCCTAAATACTTAATTAATTGAAAGCTCATAGGTCATTTATGTGCCTTTGATAATATACGTTTTAGTATATAATATGGGTTGGTTTTTTAAAGATAAAAAATAAAAGATAAAAGGTAAAAGGTAAAAGATATGCCCACAAAAACATGGCGTGAAGAGACAGTAAGTCTTAGATCTCAAAGAAGCAAAAAAGCAGATGGAGCACTAATAAAAACGGAAGATATAACGTCAGCCACCAAGGTAAGTCCTAATGTAGACGCATATCAGGGAATTCAACCGTGGAATCGTCTATATTATGGTGTTTATGAGGATTTGCAAGAAACAGAAGCATTCGATCGACTGATTAATGAAAAAAATGCTTGGTTTCGTCCCCACATAAAATATACTTCGCTAAAAAATGGACCAGATTTTACATTTGCTGAAAAAATTCAACTCCAGAATGCTTTAGATCAAATTACCAAAGTTTCAAGGATCGCAAAAAGTTATTGTGCTCATGCACAGTCACTGATGTCTATTACGGGCCCTCATCTGAAACCGAAACCTCTGCGTCTACCAACTAGTGGTCAGAGTCTATCTAGAGAAGATGAAAAGCTGGTAAAATGTTTAGACCGGATGTGTTCTGGAACAAATGCAGTCATTGTAATAACTGATATTCGAGATCCATATAACCCCGAGATTGCTAATAAATCCTATCAAGACGTTATCACATGGGAGAGTAAGATAGATGTTGCCCAAGACGGATCCGCAGTATATGTTGGGTCTAATTTTTTTAGATTTGGTCTTACGCCAGAGCAAAGAACAATCATTCTCTATCGGAGCTTTTTTTATCTGGCATGCTACCAAATTGACAATAATCATCGAGGATTATCAGGACTAATGGAGCAGTACCCAGAGAGTACTAACAGAGTTCTTTTGTTATTTAAAGAGATACAAGATGCACTAACATTAGCTGGTGAGCAATCGCGTGTGGAGAAAGCAGCAGCGGAGGCGCAGAAGCAGGAGTCACAAGCGAGATTGAATAAGGCTAAGGCGCAAAAACAGCGCAAGCAAGCAGAAAGATTCGCGGCTGAGAGGTCAAAAGGATATACAATGTTTCCGGCTTATGATCAAAAGACATCACTAAGCAAAAGCATAAAAAATGCAATACAGAGAGCAATGCACAAAGCTTGGGCTAGTTTGCAAGACTTTGATGGGTAATTTAAGTTATTACTTGATAACGCGCTTTCTTTTAATTAGCTTTTTTTTAATTAGCTTTTTTTTAATTAGCTTTCTTTTAACGCGCATTGCACAAAAACATGTCCATTTAACCACCCTAAATACTTAATTAATTGAAAACTCATAGGTCATTTATATACCTTTAATAATATACCTTTAATAATATACCTTTAATAATATACCTTTAATAATATACCTTTTAGGATATAATATGGGTTAGTTTTTTAAAGATAAAAACTAAAAGCTAAAAACTAAAAACTAAAAAATAAAAGGTAAAAGGTAAAAGATATGCCTGAAAAGACATGGAGTGAAGAGACAAAAAGTATTAGAGATGCAAATAGAAGCAGAAAAGAAGTCGATGGTAGGTTAAATAGTCACGAACTTATAGAGAAATCAACTGGAATATATTTCAATAGAGATCCTTTGGTTTTCAAAGATGAGCCTTGGAATCGCAAGATTAGAACTTGGACTCCGCCGTGGGCTCACTGGATTGATATTTGTCAAGACACAGAACTATTCGATAAGCAAATTAATGAAAAAAATATTTGGTTTCATCCCCACATAAAATATTCTTCGCTAAAAAATGGACCAGATTTTACATTTGCTGAAAAAATTCAACTCCAGAATGCTTTAGATCAAATTACCAAAGTTTCAAGGATCGTAAAAAGTTATTGTGCTCATGCACAGTCACCGAAGTCTCTTACGGATCCTCTGAGACGTCAGAAGAACCCTCTGCATCTACCAACTAGTGGTAATCTTCTATCTAAAGACAATGAAAGGATGGCTAAAGACAATGAAAGGATGGTAAAATATGTAAACCGGTCATGTTCTGGAAAAACAACTGACATCATTTTAATAACTGATATTCGAGATCCATATAACCCCCAGATTGCTAATCAATCCTATCAAGACGTTATCAGATTGGAGGGGAAATTTAAGATTACCTACGATTGCTGCTCAGTATATGTTGGGTCTGATTTTTTTAGATTTGGTCTTACGCCACAGCAAAGAACACTCATTCTCTATCGGAGCTTTCTTGCTGTGACATGCTTCGAAATTGACTACAATTTTGGAGCAAAATCATGCCTACTCTCGAAGTACCCAGAGTGTACTGACGGTGCTGTTTTGTTATTTAAAGAGATACAAGATGCACTAACACTAGCTGATGAGCAATCGCGTGTGGATAAAGCAGCAGCTGAGGCGGAGGAGTCACAAGCGAGATTGAATAAGGCTAAGGCGCAAAAACAGCGCCAGCAAGCAGAAATATTAGCGGCTGAGAGGTCAAAAGGATATACAGTGTTTCCAGCTTATGATCAAAATACATCACCAAGCAAAACCAGCAATGGGAAAGTCATTAAAAATGCAATACAGAAAGCAATGCACAAAGCTTGGGCTAGTTTGCAACACTTTGATGGGTAATTTAAGTTATTACTTGATAACGCGCTTTCTTTTAATTAGCTTTTTTTTAATTAGCTTTCTTTTAACTCGCATTGCACAAAAACATGTCCATTTAACCACCATAAATAGTTAACTAATACAAAACTCATAGGTCATTTATATACCTTTAATAATGGTATGTGTTAGCATGAAATATGGGTTAGTTTTTTAAAGATAAAAGATAAAAGATAAAAGATAAAAAATAAAAGATAAAAAATCAAAGGTAAAAGATATGCCCACAGAAACATGGCAGAAAGAGACAATACGTCTTAGAGATGAAAAAAGAAGTCGATGGTAGGTTAAATAGTGTCGAATGTGTAGAGAAATCAACTGGTGTATATTTCAATAGAGATCCTTTGGTTTTCAAAGATGAGCCTTGGGATCGCATGACTAGGACTTGGGATCGGGGGGCTCACTGGATTGATGATTATCAAGACACAGAACTATTCGATAAGCAAATTAATGAAAAAAATGTTTGGTTTCGTCAACATATAAAATATTCTTCGCTAAAAAAGTGGCCATATTTTACGTTTGCTGAAAAAATTAAACTCCAGTACTCTTTAGATCAAATGACCAAAGTTTCAAGGATCGCAAAAAGTTATTGTGCTCATGCACAGTCAAAGAAGTCTCTTACGGATCCTATGAAACATCAGAAGAACCCTCTGCATCGACCAACTAGTGGTAATCTTCTACCTCAAGAAAATGAAAGGATGGTAAAATATGTAAACTGGTTATGTTCTGGAAAAAATGAAGTCATTTTAATAACTGATATTCGAGATCCATATAACCCCGAGATTGCTAATAAATCCTATCAAGACGTTATCACATGGGAGGGGACAATTAAAATTACCTACGAGTTATGCTCAGTATATCTTGGGTCTAATTTTTTTAGGTTTGGTCTTACGCCACAGCAAAGAACAATCACGTTCATATTGCACTCTTATTAGGACTGCGGTCGCTATTAACGGTGGCGCTGATGAAGATCCTTTCCCAGTGGTTAGCTATTTCAGGATATACTAGAGAGACTAAATGAGCAGCGTATGGTTGGCAATTAATTTTGTTGAGGAGTTTGAAATGCGTTGAATGATGATGCATGTCTTTCATATTTTATTTAATGACAGCACATTTTTCTTGCAAAATACGTCAGTTTCAGTAAAATAGTCTCGTTAATTTCATTTTGTAAAACGGATATTCACAGGCATAGCATTACAAAAGCTATTGCCAGGAATATTATGATTAAATACTCAGCCAAGAAATTAGTTAATTTAAGGTGAACTTTGTAGCGTCAGGCATGGTTAACTGTGTTGATCACGCTAATGGCAATTTTATGCATTGCTAGTAGTGTGCACAATTTGCCTTGTTATTTGCCGAGTTGGCTGTGCATTTTTAAGTAACTTGGGTATAATGGTTCCAGAATAAAACGTTCAACGCCCAAGTAATCCATTTTAAAGTAAGATTGATTACATGTTGAGTGCGATTTGTCTTAAGTAGGAGAAAAACATGTTTAAACGCGATATGAATATTGCAGATTATGATCCAGAATTATGGGTATCGATAACCGGTGAGGTGGCGCGTCAAGAAACGCATATTGAACTTATTGCATCGGAAAATTATACTAGCCCACGCGTAATGGAAGCACAAGGTACCCAGTTAACCAATAAATACGCAGAGGGTTATCCTGGGAAACGTTATTATGGTGGTTGTGAGTATGTTGATATTGCAGAAACGTTAGCAATTGAACGTGCAAAATCATTGTTTGGTGCTGATTATGCAAATGTTCAACCACATTCAGGCTCGCAAGCTAATTCGGCTGTGTATCAAGCACTTTGTAAACCTGGTGATACCATTTTAGGCATGAGCCTTGCGCATGGTGGCCATTTAACACATGGATCACACGTTAGCTTTTCAGGAAAAATATATAATGCAGTGCAGTACGGTATTAAAGCTGATACTGGCGAGATAGATTATGATGAAGTTGAGCGCTTAGCAATTGAGCACAAGCCCACGATGATCATTGCTGGCTTTTCTGCGTATTCAGGTATTGTTGATTGGGCTAAATTTCGCTCCATTGCCGATAAAGTAGATGCTTATCTGTTTGTTGATATGGCGCATGTTGCAGGATTAATTGCTGTGGGACTTTATCCAAATCCAGTGCCTTTTGCAGATGTTGTTACAACAACAACGCATAAAACATTAGCTGGCCCGCGTGGTGGTTTGATTTTAGCAAAAGCAAATGCAGATCTTGAAAAGAAACTAAATTCGGCTGTCTTTCCAGGTAGTCAAGGCGGACCGTTAATGCACATTATTGCTGCAAAAGCGGTTTCATTTAAAGAATGTGCCGAGCCTGAGTTCAAAGTTTATCAACAAAATGTGTTAGATAATGCCAAAGCAATGGTTAAAGTATTCCAAGAGCGTGGTTATAAAATAGTCTCGAATGGCACTAAAAATCATTTATTTTTAGTAGATTTAATTGCCCAAGATATTACTGGTAAAGCAGCTGATGCAGCACTTGGCTTAGCACATATTACGGTTAATATGAATTCAGTGCCAAATGATCCGCGCTCTCCTTTTGTAACATCTGGGTTGCGTATTGGTACTCCTGCTATTACGCGTCGTGGGGCAAATGCTGAAGATTGTTCCTTGTTAACATCATGGATATGTGATGTGCTTGATGCGATGAGCGATGAAGAAAAATTAGCAACAATGATTGAAGCTGTTAAAGTGAAAGTTGCCGAATTTTGTAAAGCGCATCCTGTTTATAGCTAATAACCATACGTTACTGAACAATGCACAGCTTTATCGGTAAGTTGTTTCTGGCTGCGAGCTCTAGAGCTGCTCGCGGTCAACATCAAAAAAGTTAATAACATCAAAAAAGTTAATAACATCAAAAAAGTTAATAACATCAAAAAAGTTAATAACATCAAAAAAGTTTTTAATTTGATTTTTGCAATGTTGCCACTTGAAGTAGCATGAGTATAAATACAAGTGCCATTTACGCTAATATTCACTTTGAATTTATTTGCTTTTCTACGTAACATTGGCTAATAAGCTTAATGTCATTGCTAGGATCTTCTCTTTGTTTATCTAGGCTAATTGCAATTAGTAGATAGGTATTTCAAATGGAATGTCCTCGATTGGATTCCACGGGAATATGGAGCGGGATAATAGATAAAATGGAAAATGCGTTACTTGAAATCGGCTTCGTGCTTGAAAAATATTTGCGATGTTTACTAAATTATTTGTAAATGCTCTCATTGTATCTAAGTTGGGGAAATACCAATCATTACTCCATGGATCCACAATCATTGCAGTGTAGTCAAAATCCTTAACAGACAATTGTCGATGATTCAGAGTAGGATTTTTGTCGTATATCATGATAAACTCATAATTAAACGCGTGAGAGTGGCATATCGTTACATATGAATGACGAATAATTATTGGATTGCGCAATAAAGCCGCATAACAAATAGCCACCTTTTCACTACAATTTCCAACCCTAGTTCTTGCCGCATTTTCAAATAATTGTATGACAGAGCAATTTGTGGTTCTTTGATAGTTTTTATCGTCTAACGTTGTGATGGATGCGAAGGGGTTTACTATATTTGCATTTTTAACGGGTACAATATCTTTAAAAAATTTAAGCGCACTTGTGGCTGCATGTTTCCTGTCTTGCAATTTTCTAATTTCTGCGACGTGTTTCCAGTCTTTCAATGGCCTAATTCCAGTTGAATATTTTTCGCTTTTCAATTTTTTATTTTCGATTTCTGTTGTCTCGTTGTTTACTTTTGCTGTATTGTTGTTCCGGTTAGCAAATTGAAACTTGATTGTTTTGGATTTTAATTTTCTGGTGCTTGTTGGACTTAGCATACTCTTCCTTATATATCCATGTCCTTAAAAATATAAAGGAAAAATGTCGCATGGGTACTATAACCAATAAAAAATACAATATAATACAATATGATTATTTTTATCGAATATCATGATGAATATATGAGCTAGCGCATATAAATTGTTTTAAATGACAAATTGTGCGCATTATTACCAGTTTGTACGTCACAGAGCTTAAATAAACATAGAACATATACCTATTACACGGCAGGATCGCCAGGGAAACATACCTTGTGAGTGTGAATTCATTGTGGAAATAATACCGGGCATGGAGGTCTTCAATAGCACAGAATATATATCCACATGGAACGTTGCATTTTCACAAAGCATGGGTATAGTATTTCTAATTGTATTTAGCAATCTTACGCGTTAGAATTAGTTATATCTTAGAGTAACGTTTAAAAAAACAAGCATTTACAACAATTTACGCTTATCATTAACTCATTTTATAGGTAACATTTGATAATAAATTTATTGTAATTGCTATTGAATTTGTTGGTTTTAATGACATGGATATTAAATGATGTATTGCCTTTTTTTTAATACAAAAATCCTTAATACCAGCTTGATGGCTGATGGTTCACCCATTGGCAGGCGTGCTGTAATGCGAGCTGAACGTTTTATTGCCTTTAAAAAAGTGCAATGGTTAATGGCCTATTTAATAAAATCATCTGGCATGCGAGAGCTGTTTAATGATCAGAGATTGTTAGCTGCTAGTAACAGATCATTGCAAAAACACCTAGTGAGTATTACCCCCGAGGCACATAAATTAAAGTCAAAATCACGGGCAACAGTTGATGGATCCATTGCTCGACCATGGTTGGGTAATTAGTCATGGAGCCGCTAAAGTTATTATCTATCATTGCCAATATTCGTTTTGCCTCTGTTTATCGATCTTTTAAAGATGTTAAAGAGTTTGCTGAAAAACTTGCTAAGTTGAACAAATAATGAGCTATTGTCAATTTTCAGTGCAAGATGAACTTTATATGATGCAAGCTCTCACATTGGCTAAAAAAGGGCGCTTTACCACGTCTCCAAATCCCAATGTTGGCTGTGTTATTGTCAGAAATGGCGAGGTAGTAGGCGTAGGATATCACTTAAAAGCTGGCTCGCCTCATGCAGAAATACATGCGCTGAACATGGCAAAATCAAAAGCTAAGGAGGCAACTTGTTATGTAACACTTGAGCCTTGTGCGCATTATGGACGCACACCACCTTGCGCCGTGGCATTGACTAAGGCTGGTGTAAAACGCGTCGTGATAGCGATGCTTGATCCGAATCCTAAAGTTGCAGGGAAAGGGATGGTTATTTTACAGGCTGCTAATATTGATGTTGAAGTAGGTTTACTTGAAAATGAAGCCAAGCAACTCAACCGTGGCTTTATTAAACGTATGAAAACAAGACGCCCGCGAGTGACAGTAAAACTTGCCAGTAGTCTTGATGGAAAAACAGCCCTTGCAAATGGGCAAAGTAAATGGATAACAGGGCCAAAAGCACGAATTGATGTGCAAGGATTTCGGGCACTTCAAAGTGCAATATTAACAGGTGTAAATACGGTATTAGCAGATGATCCTAGCTTAAATGTTCGTTTTGATGAATTACAACAAAGTGAGCAATTTTATCACGAAATAAACGCCTCCCAAGTTCGCCAACCTATCCGCATTATTTTAGACTCTAATAATCGTTTAACACTCAAAGAAAAACTATTTACATTATCTGGTCGAGTGATTATCATCTCTTTATCATCTCGTAATGATTTAGAACAATCGTTTGTTGCAGAGGTAGAGCAAGTAATTGTAAAGGAAGATGAAAGGCATCGCGTTGATCTTAAGGCTCTGCTTTTGACACTTGGGAAATTAGAAATTAATGATCTTTGGGTCGAGTCTGGTGCAGTATTAAGTGGTCAATTTTTTGAAAAATTACTGTTTGATGAATTTATATTGTATCAATCTGCAAAATTAATGGGCGCTCACGCGTTAAATTTAGTAAACTTACCTCTTTATTCACAAATGTCAGATGTTATGCAATTAGCCATTAACGATGTGCGTTTAGTGGGTGATGATATACGCATCATTAGTAATCGAGAGTAGTATGTTTACAGGAATTATAGAAGCCATTGGCCATGTAAAGGCAATTAAGCATCATGCAAAAGACATCACGATGAGCATAGACGCTGGTCAATTAGATTTAACAGATGTAAAACTCGGCGATAGTATTGCCCATAACGGTGTTTGCTTAACTGTTACAAAATTAAATGATAGCGGTTATGATGTAGATTTATCGCTTGAAACATTAAAGCGTAGTGGCTTTGCTGCAATTAAACCAGGTTTTCTCATCAACCTTGAAAAATCCATGCAACTCCAGGCGCGATTTGGCGGGCATATTGTCAGTGGGCATGTTGATGGCTTGGGCGAAATAACATCAATTAGTGCACTGGATAATAGCAGAGAATATTGGATTAAAACGCCTGATAACTTAGCAAAATACATTGCACTCAAAGGATCAATTACCGTTGATGGTGTTAGTTTAACCATCAATGAAATTGATGGTGCGTCCTTCAAGTTAACAATCATTCCACATACGCTCAAGCAAACAATTATGAATAATTATCAAGTTGGCAGTATGGTTAATTTAGAAGTGGATATTATTGCACGTCATATTGAACGGTTAATGCTAGGCGAGAATGCAGCAAAGGCTAAAAAGAAGAAAACCTCAACAATGGACTTACTTTCCCGTAGCGGTTTTATAAATTAATGTCCTTGGTGTATACCCATGAGACATCTAAATGCAATGGTATGATTAATCTTAGGTATTAAAAATGAAATTAAATACAACGACAGAAATTATTGAAGATATCTGTTTAGGCAAAATGATTATTTTAATGGATGATGAGAATCGTGAAAATGAAGGTGACTTAATCATAGCAGCAGACATGATCACACCTGAAGCTATTAATTTTATGGCAACTAATGGGCGCGGACTTATTTGCTTGACGCTATTAGCCGAACGTTGTGATCAATTAAATCTGCCTTTAATGGTTAATGATAATACGGCTGCATTTTCCACAAACTTTACGGTAAGTATTGAGGCTGCTACTGGTGTAACTACAGGTATCAGCGCCGCAGATCGCGCAACCACAGTACAACATGCAGTGGCAAGTAATGCAAAGCCTGCTGATATTGTGATGCCTGGACATATTTTTCCATTAAAAGCACAAGCAGGTGGAGTGCTTACTCGCGCAGGACATACCGAAGCTGGTTGTGATTTGACACGTTTAGCAGGTAGAGAGCCTGCTGCTGTGATTGTTGAAATTCTCAATGAAGATGGCTCGATGGCGCGGCGCTCTGATTTAGAAAATTTTGCGCAAAAATATGATTTAAAACTGGGTACTGTTGCTGATTTAATTGAATATCGGAATAATAACGAAACCACGATTAAGCGGATGAATTCATGTAAATTACCGACTGAATTTGGTGAGTTTGATCTTATATCATATCAAGATACCATTGATAACCAAGTGCATTTTGTCCTTCTAAAAGGTGAGATAAAACCCGGTAGCGTGACCAATGTGCGAGTGCATTTACAAAATACATTTACCGATAATTTCTTTTCAGATCGTACTGGCGTGCGAACTTGGCCATTAAATAAAGCAATGAGCTATATCAATGATAATGGTGGCGTGTTGGTTTTACTGAGTCATCAAGAAACGCCGGCAGCATTACTTGCACTGGTCGCTAATATTGCTCAAGAAGATGCCAGTGAGCGGATCGCGGCTACACTCCAGGGTACCAGTCGGCGTGTTGGTGTAGGCTCGCAAATCTTACGCGATTTAGGCATCCAAAAAATGGCGTTGTTAAGCTCTGAGAAACGTTATTTTGCTATTTCAGGTTTTGGATTAGAAGTGGTCGAGTATATCGTTGAATAAAGTAGCATGAAAATAAAATATAATGGATATATTTATTACGATCAATTGTGCTAGAATGCAAAAAATAAAAAATGAGGCAAACATGAAAATAATTGAAGGCGACTTAGCGGCACCCGATGCAAAAATTGCTATTGTGATCTCGCGTTTTAACAGTTTTATTAATGAGCAATTATTAGCTGGTGCGCTTGATACGCTCAAACGCACAGGTCAAATTAAAGACGATAACATTACGGTTGTACGTATGCCAGGGGCAATTGAATTACCGTTGGTTACAAAACGCGTAGCGGCATCAAAAAAATATGATGCCATCATTGCCTTGGGCGCGATTATTCGCGGTGGAACGCCACATTTTGAATTTGTTGCCAATGAATGTAGCAAAGGATTGGCGCAAGTGTCTTTAGCGCATGATATCCCCGTGGCTTTTGGTGTTTTGACCACAGATTCTATTGAGCAAGCAATTGAGAGAGCAGGTACAAAAATGGGTAATAAAGGTAGAGACGCGGCATTAAGTGCACTAGAAATGGTTAATGTGCTCGCCAAGTTAGGTTAGGCTATGAAACCTAAAGAGCGTAGTCGTGCGCGTCAATTTGCGGTGCAGGCAGTTTATCAATGGCAGTTAACGCAAGCACCAATGGTTGATATTTTTGAGCAATTCAGTGCTGATCAAGATTTATCAAAAACAGATATTCCCTATTTTAAAGAGTTAGTGGCAGGGGTTATTAACAATTGTGATACGCTTGATGAACAATTAGCACCTTATTTGTCACGTAAATTAGCTGATGTTGATAAAGTTGATATTGCGGTGCTACGTCTTGCTATGTTTGAGCTTAAGTATCGTGAAGATGTGCCCCATAAAGTCGTGTTAAATGAGGCGATTGAGCTTGCCAAAGATTTTGCGACTGACGAGTCTTATAAGTTTATTAATGGCGTGTTAGATAAAGCCCTACGCAGCCTCAAATTACGGGCAATAAATTAATACTCATTGAGAGTAAATAGCGCTTAAATATTGTGCCTTTAAAGCATAACATTTTTGGTAGATGTTTTTATAAAGATAACAATTGCTAGGTTAATTTAGCGTTGAATTAAGCTTTAGCGTTATTATCGTGAGATATTTATAATGATGCAAAATTAAACAAGGATCCTTGCCAGTCGAGATTGCCTAGGTTTTTATATAACCAGACGCTTGGCCAAGTTTTAAGCTTGATGTGTACGTCTCCATTTAGTTGCTCTTTAACTCTGAGCATCTGTTTGTAGCCAGCGTTGCATTTTACAAAGCATGGGGGTAAATGCGTCTACCTTGAATTTTTTCTTAAAAAATAGAGATATAATGAATAAAAGTTTATTAACAAATATTATTTCGGCTGTCGTGTTAGTGATTGGTTTAGTGCTAGGGAAAACTCAAATAGCCCATATTTTAACCATGTTGGGGTTGTTCGCACTTTCAGGTGCAATAACAAATTGGCTTGCAATTTTTATGCTTTTTGAACGGATACCTTTTTTGTATGGCTCGGGTGTTATTCCCGCACACTTTCAAGAATTTAAAGATGGAATTCGCTCACTTATAATGGAACAATTCTTTACTGCTGAAAATATTAAACGTGCGCTTGCGACGACAGGAATTTCTCCTGAACATATAAATTTAGAGCCAATTATTAATCAAATTGATTTTACCCCTGCTTATGAAGGCTTAATCGAAGAAATTATGAAATCACAATTTGGCACGATGCTCGGGATGTTCGGTGGTGTTGAAGCACTCACGCCATTACGAGAGCCCTTGATTAAAAGATTAAAAGACTCAACAATTGAAATGACTCAAAATGAGCGCTTTATTGAGTTAGTCGAAGATAGCTTGCATAAGAGTGATGATGTAGGCTCGCTGATGGAAGCAAAAGTGCAAGTATTGATTGAGCAGCGGTTAAACGAACTAACACCGAAAATGGTCAAAGAAATTATACAAAAAATGATCAGAAAACATCTTGGCTGGTTAGTTGTTTGGGGTGGCGTCTTTGGTGGTTTGATTGGCATTTTAACGGCTTTTATCCAAATTTCATAGGCTAAACTACAGACGGCTTTTTTGTTATCTATGGAGCGCGCGATCCTCTGCTGATTGTTTGCTCCACGGCATACAAAGCATTTTGAGATCCCATGGGAATAAAATTCCATTTTATGACCAGGATCTGCTTTCAATTTAGTTTGCTGATGTTGCATTTTAAAGCATCATGGTGATAGACGCTTAGCTTGGATTTAAGATGAAATTAAGCAATGAGAAAAGGCTCAATAAATATATTAGTGATTCAGGTTTTTGTTCACGTCGAGAAGCCGATAAATTGATTGAACAAAACCGCGTTAAAATTAATGGCAAGATCCCTGAGCTTGGTACAAAAGTTCAGTTGCGAGATTTGGTTTTAGTTGATGGAAAACGGATCAATGCGATTGCTGATAATAATGCAGATCGTATTTATATTGCTTATAATAAGCCGATTGGAATTACTTGTACTACTGAGCGTGATGTTCAGGGTAATATCATTGATGCGATAAAACACCAACAACGAATTTTCCCGATTGGTCGACTGGATAAGCCATCAGAGGGGCTTATTTTTTTAACCAGTGATGGTGATATTGTTAATAAAATTTTACGCGCTGAAAATGCCCATGATAAAGAATATTTGGTGACCGTGGATAAGCCCATAAGTGAGAGGTTTGTCAAGAGAATGCAATGTGGTGTGCCGATTTTAGATACCATAACAAAACCTTGTGTTGTGCTGGTGGAAGGTAAGTTTGTATTTTCGATCATTCTAACCCAAGGACTTAACAGACAAATCCGCAGAATGTGCGAATACTTAGGTTATGAAGTGTTAAAATTAAAACGAACGCGCATTATGACTGTCACCTTAAATAATTTAAAATCGGGGCAATGGCGCAATTTATCAGCAAAAGAAATGTCTGAAATTAACATTGCTCTAGCAGGATCGTCTAAAACTGTGGTTGATACGCGCCAAACAAGTGTAAAAAATCTTCCCTTAAAATCAAAAAGTCATGCAAACAAGCGATTAGACGTTAAGAATAAAAAAATATTTGCTAATAAAGCCGGTAAATTAAAACCTGCTCAGCGCCATCATAGTAAAACAATTTTATCTTTAAAGCATAAATGAGTGAAGATTAATGCATTTTGGAGAATTTGATCTTATTCAAACATATTTTAATCATCAAGGCGTTGATAGTCGTAATGGCCTTTATTTAGGTATTGGTGATGACGCGGCAATTTTAGATATACCTGTTGGTTATCAGCTTGTTGTAACTACAGATACACAGGTTGCAGACGTGCATTTTTTTGCTGATGTTGATCCCTATTTATTAGGATATAAAGTGCTTGCTGTTAATCTAAGTGATTTAGCAGCAATGGGGGCAACACCCAAATGGGCGTCTCTTGCAATAACACTGCCAAGGATTGAGGGGCAATGGATTGCTGAATTTGCACGGGGATTTTTTGCCTTAGCCGACAAATACAATGTTAAATTAGTCGGTGGAGATACAACTAAAGGTCCGCTTTCAATCACGATTTGTGCAAAAGGCATCGTTAAAAGGGCAATGGCGCTACAGCGTAATACAGCTAAAGTTGATGATTTAATTGTCGTATCAGGAGTTGTTGGTGATGCGGCTATTGGACTTGCCTGTAAACTCAAGATGCTAGCACTGAGTGAGCAAGATGCTTTTATTGATGTGTTAGAGTGCACTGAACCTCGTAATGAATTAGGAGAATCTTTACTAGGGCTCGCATCAAGCTGTATTGATATTTCCGATGGTCTGCTACAAGATTTAGCACATATTCTAACCGCGTCGCAATGCTCTGCTGATATATATGCAGAAAAACTACCGTTGTCATCAGCGCATAGAGAGGCTTTAAATACCAAGCAAATAGATAAGCAAAACTCATTGACCTATGCACTCAATGGTGGAGATGACTATGAGCTATTATTTACCATTGCTAAAAAGCAATTTGAGTTGTTAAAAGACAAGTTCAATGCTATCGATCTCACTGTGATAGGTCGTATTACTAAAAAGAACACTGAGCAAGTTAATTTAACGAAAAACAAACAACCGTTAGCATTACCAGTCAATGGTTGGGATCATTTTAAGGATTAAATATACATAATGAAACGCGATGATCTACAAGGCTTAAATATAAAGAACCCTTTGCATTTGCTGGCAGTTGGTTTTGGGAGTGGACTGGCCCGTAAAGCGCCTGGGACTTGGGGGACACTGGCTGCTGTGCCTTTTTATTATTTTCTTTCATTTTTATCTATAAAAACGTATATTATCTTCCTCATTGTGAGTAGTATTTTCGGGATTTGGATTTGTCATATCACGCAGAAAAAGATGGTTGGGGATGATCCTAGTGCGATTGTTTGGGATGAATTTGTTGGCTATTGGATAACAATGCTCGCCGCTCCTTTGAGTGTACAATGGATGATTGTGGGTTTTATTTTATTTCGTTTCTTCGATATTTTGAAACCTTACCCTATTTGCTGGCTTGATAAAAATGTGCGGGGAGGTTTTGGCATTATGATTGATGATATAGTGGCAGGGATATTTGCGCTGATCGTGTTGCAGTTTTTAATTCATCGTTATGGTTAATTAAGTGATGATAAAATTTAAAGCAGTGACGTTTTATGGTTATTTATTTTTCGGAATATTTCTGTGCGTTTTTTCTTTATCAATCTGCGCGAATGATGTAGGGTTTAAGGGCGCTCCTGCCATATCATCACCTGAAGAAAATCCAGAGAAAACACCGCAAATAGCCGTGCCAACATTGCCTGTTTATCTATCGCCTTATGCAGACAAAAAATTAGATCTTCAATATGCTAATTTATTTTTTGACCCTTTAGTACGTTGGTCTACGGATAAAAATATTGAAAAGCGATTGGTGAAAAAGTGGACGACTAAGTATAAAGGTAAGGTGCGTTTTTATTTAAAAGAAAACATCAAATTTCATTCAGGCAATAAACTCACCAGCCAAGATGTTCTTTGGACATATGAGCAAATTAAAAAATCGCCCCAGGCAAAAACCATTTTTTCAGGTGTTGAAAAATTAAAGGTGATTAATAAATTTACATTTGATATTTATACTAAAGTTTCAAAGGCTCAATTATTAGATATTTTAACGCATTTTTTTATATTAGATGCTCGTTTTTATCGACAGCATAAAATACATATGAATAAAAAATATACTTTGGTGAGTACGATAGACCAGAGATCACCTACAAATGGATTACCTATTTCTGGTACTGGGCCGTTTAAAATTAACAGCTTCAATGCGTTGCTAAATTTAAAGGTTGAACGAAATAATAAGTACTGGGGAGACAAGAGCGCTTTGCCATTCTTAAATTTTGTACTAATTAAATCACATCATTCAAGAGTGTACGCACTTATTGCAGGGGACGTGTCGATTAGTGAAAACGTAGAAAATGATGTAATGCCTGCAATTTTAGAGACACCCTATCTAAAACTTGTGCAACTCCCACCTATTAGAGTTTATTTTTTAATGATGAATACAAACCATGCGCCTGTATTTATTAAAAAAAGTGCGCGCGATGGCCTAGAACTCGCTATAAATCAACACGGCATTGTAAAGTATATATTAAATGGGTATGGAATTGCTAGATTGCCGTGGTTGATTAAAAATCAGTCTAAAAATAATATGTCCAACCTAGCTGATAGCAATTATGATCTAGAAAAAGCCAAAGTATTGTTCAAAAACAATAAGGTGAGTGACTATCTTTCATTATTAGTTATGGATAGTAAATCAGAGCCCCTGCAAAAAACCATCAATGCGTTGTTTATTATGTTGCGTAGAGCAGGCATATCCCTGATAAGCAAAAACGTGACTACTGAGCAGCAATGGGATAAAAACAAAGAAAAATTTGATTTGTTGCTCAGTGTTTGGCAAAGTGATTTTGTGATCCTAGCTAACCGCTATCACTCACTATTTTATAAAAGCAGCTTGTCTGGTGTATTGCTTACCAACTTTTCACCAAAAAATTCAGTGCCTAGCGATCAGGAGTATGTTAAGCAAATTAATCTAATAATGGATCAGAAAAAAATTATTCCGTTATTTTCAACATTTACGTTTTTTGCATTTAGACGTGAATTTAATGTAGGTAAAGTTTTTTCAGTCAATGGCATTCCATATTGGTCAAATCTAATACTTAATAAAGTGCCATTAAATAAGAAAAAATAAGGAAAAATAAGGAAAAATAATGACGAATCAAAATGAGACAAACTATGGTCCATTAAATAATTTCATTGGTACTTGGACTGGCAATAAAGGTAAAGATCTTTCTCCTGAGCCGGATGGAACAGAAGTCAATTTATACACTGAAACAATTATATTTACAAAGGCGCTTGCATTAGACAACGCACAAGAGCAAGTGTTAAGCGCGGTTCAATATCAATCAAAAGTTATTCGTATTTCCGATGATAAAGTTATCCATCAAGAAATTGGCTATTGGTTATGGGAGCAAGGCTCTAGCCACATCATGCATTCACTGGCTATTCCAAGAGGCATGAATGTGTTGGCAGATGGCGAGTTTGAAGATCACCCTGATAATGGTATTGTGTTCAATGTTTCGGCAACGATTGACAAATCAGAGGCACAAATTATTCAATCACCTTTTATGCAGAAAAAAGCCACAATGACAAAATTTGAGCAGCAATTTGTATTAAAGGAAAATACTCTTAGTTATACCCAAACAATGATGCTTGATATTTATGGGCGAGAGTTTGCGCATAAGGATGAGAATACTCTTATTAAAGTGTGCTAACTATCTGTCGTGGCCCATCATTTTGAAGTCTAGCAAAAACAGCCTGCTAGTTGTCGATAACTGTTTTATTTAAAGAGTATTTCATAGGAATTATTGACAAAGCATGCAAACTATTTGGCATTTATAATGACATTTTCAGGGTGCATATCAGCTCGCATCATGTAATTTACGCGACCACATACCCATTCTTAATCTGATTTATCAGGAGGCGACTCGGCTATTAGAGGTAACGTCTAATAAATAATAAAAATAAATATAAGGAATAAAAAATGCGCTATGTTGTTGCCCAGTTTCTTTTATTGGTGGTGATTGTATGGCCAATTGATCATTACCAACTTTCGCCAGTTGGTTTGTTATTAATTGCACTATCTGGAGGCATTTCAGTTTGGACATTATTGACTAACCGACCTGGTAACTTTAATGTTAGGCCTATCCCCAAAAAAACGGGCAAATTAATCACCTATGGGCCTTATAAATACATTCGTCACCCAATGTACTCAGCATTATTTTTCGGCG
This sequence comes from uncultured Psychromonas sp., assembly GCA_963682165.1. GTDB lineage: Bacteria > Pseudomonadota > Gammaproteobacteria > Enterobacterales > Psychromonadaceae > Psychromonas. The sequence goes on from OY821666.1 coordinate 2,540,973, forward strand.
GGTTAGGTGTAGTCTTATGCCAATTTGTCTTTTGGAAACTGATAGCTTGGGTACTGCTTATTGTTGCGCTGGCATTTAAGGCAAATTTTGAAGAGCGTGCCCTTAGTAAGCATTATAGTGATTACGCGGCGTATAAAGCCACAAACTCAGCATTTATCCCTTGGCTTTGGTGATGTCTATACCCATGCTCCCCTGAGTCTATATCCATGCTCCCCTGAAATGCAATATCAGCTCCGCAAATTGTGCCGAAATGCGAGGCATAAAATTGCAGGTAAGTTATTCTCTATAGTTATTATCTATAGTTATTCTCTGTAGTTATTCTGTGTAGTTATTCTGTGTAGTTATTCTGTGTAGTTATTCTGTGTAGTTATTCTCTGTAGTTATTCTCTATAGATATTTTATATCCATGCAAACTTAAACAAGGGTCCTTGCTGGTTGGGGCGAATATGCAAGTAAGCTTGAGCAAAGCTTAAAGTTCGATGCGTGGTCGCCATTACATCGGTTGCCCTTAACTATGATGATCGAGTTTGCCTTGCTGATTTGGTATTTTTACGTTACATGGATATATTCCAATGATTGATCGCAAATTTTATGCGCAAGTCGTTGGTTTTAAGTTGCAATTGAGTGGGCAGATAGATGTTTTTTTCTATTGTGTATTTGCTATAGTTCACGACCCATTTATTTCTTAGGCGATCTTTTGTTAATAATGACAATACTTGATTATTATCGTTCAGCTGAAATTGTGCATTAATAGGGTTGCCTTTGATCCATTCTTGTAAAAGAGAAGTCGGGATAACTAACCCTGAAAGTTTTTTGATGAGTTTATCTGTATCTTTACCATAATAGATTTTTCCTTCACGGGTTATGATGCGAGTAGTTTGTTTGGTTTTTTGAATGTTAAGGACAGTGGATCCAATGAAACTTGTGAGAATAATATGAAATTGGTCGCCTTTTTGTTGCCAAAAAATATTTAAGCTATGGCGCTGTGTTGGGCTGATGAACGCTATTTTTCCTGAAAAAGACCAATGAGTTAATCTTTTAACTTGAGATTGCTGCGTTTGCCATGTTACTGCCTGTGGTTTAACGTTTGGCGTTTGTGAACAGCCGATAAGTAATACTGAAAAGAAGATGGCGGTTAAAATATTTTTCATAATTTGCTCTTGGATTGTATGAAAGATTGCTTGTTTTGGCACTTATTTACCAATAATGAAGCAAGCTTCATTAAAAAATTAGAAGGCTAGGTATGATTGATCTTTTAAGGTTACTTTTACAGTTTATTGTTGTTTATCCCCATGATAGTCAAATGGTGACATACCAGTATGGCTGAAAATCACTTGCCAATATTGCACTTTGCAGTAGACAAGTAAAACTAAATCATAATTCGCTCCTCTGGCAAAAAATCAGTCAAACTTATGACGCATTTTTCAAATGCGGTAATTACGTTGCTGTAGTCGTTGAGTACTGCTTTAACAAGGGCGCTATAGAGGAGACATATTTTAACTCCCTGCAGAGCCGCATCCTTAAATATTCTAGGGTTAATATACACAGCACTGCCAGTGCCTCCACAGGCAGTAAAAAGAGCCTGTTGATATTCCTGTCCAATGTTGATGCCTGTTCTTTCATGTTCACTCAGGAGACTAAAAATATTTACACCGTTTGGTGCCTGTTGAATGGTCGCATTAGTGAGCATTACCTGGGCGCCTTGATGTTCTGGGTTGTACATAGAAACCAATGTTATATGATCCGTGGAATAACCAGTTAACATGTAATGCACACCTTGTATCGCGGATATTGCGTAATCATCTAGATAAATAGTATCCTGACAAGGTTTTGCATCGAAAGGATATTCGCTAGTAATCATAGTCATCCCCTCAAACTTTGCCGGTCTCATTGGTATACCAAGTTCTTTCTTCGGCTTATCACATATGTACATTAAGTGTGCGGAAGCTTGTGTGACAAGATGAAAAAGCATGTTTAGTTTATGTTGTTGCTCAGGACTAAATTCACCACCAGGGTATAGATTACAATATCTAAGAGGCATAGCAAATGTATAACTATAACTGGTCTGTATTTGGCCATATTCATCGGTTCTGGTTTTTCTACTTGGGAGTTGCATATAATTTAGATCTCATAGGCTCTGTTGTCATGATCCATGTAAGTATAGCAATATCTGCATTACAAGAGTAGTCAAAGAGCCATGTTTTGTAAAAATGCAACGCCAGTTGCTAATTCGATAATCAGAGCAAGGGGCAACATATGTAATGGAGACGTACTCCATGAATGTTGAGTGGAAGGCCGGTATTTAGAGTTAGCGCACCAACTGGCAAGGCTCCTTGTTTAAGTTTGCATTGTTATAAAATATCGTTCGAGAATAACTTCCCTTCAATTTTAGGCATCAAATATCGGCACAATTTGCTTTGCTGATATTGCATTTCGGGGTAGCATGGGTATAAAATATCTATGGAGAATAACTTCCCTTCAATTTTAGGTCAGGTGTAGCTGCCAATTTGCTACCCTGATTTTACATCTCTGGGTAGCATAGGTATAAATGCAGTTAATCATTGCGCTGAAAATTAAAGTTTTTTAATTTTAGACCTTTAATATAACTGAAGTATCTCCCTTGGTTCAAAATCCGTCAATGATATGACGCAGTTTTCAAATGTGGTAATTACGTTGCTGTAGTAGTTGAGTACTGCTTTAACAATGGCGCTATAGAGGAGACATATTTTAACTCCCTCCAGAGCCGCATCCTTAAATATTATAGGGTTAATATATACAGCACTGCCAGTGCCTCCACAGGCAGTAAAAAGAGTATGTTGATATTCCGGTCCAATGTTGATGCCTGTTCTTTCATGTTCACTCAGGAGACTAAAAATATTTACACCGTTTGGTGCCTGTTGAATGGTCGCATGAGTGAGCATTACCTGGTCGCCTTGATGTTCTGGGTTGTACATAGAAACCAATGTTATAGGGTCCGTGGAATAACCAGTTAACATGTAATGCACACCTTGTATCGCGGATATTGCGTAATCATCTAGATAAATAGTATCCTGACAAGGTTTTGCATCGAAAGGATATTCGCTAGTAAACAGAGTAATCCCCTCAAACTTTGCCGGCCACATTGGTATACCAAGTTCTTTCTTCGGCTTATCACATATGTACATTAATTGTACGGAAGCTTTTGTGACAAGCTTAAAAAGCATCTTTAGTTTATGTTGTTGCTCAAAACTAAATTCACCACCAGGGTATAGATTACAATACCTAAGATGCAGAGTAAATACGTCAGTATAACGGGTATGTATTTGGCCATAGGCATCGATTCTGGTTTTTCTACTTGGAAGTTGCATATAATTTATATCTCATAGGCTCTGTTGTCATGAGGTCTGCAAGTATAGTAATATCTGCATTACAATAGCACCTAAATATATACTAATTTAGGGCTGCATTTCAAGCCACCAAGTTGCTTCAATAACAATCTGGTCAGGTTTGTATTTTTAATGCGTTTAATATCTTTTTTAATGTCTTCTTTATCATTTCGCACGCTAAAATAAATATCAAGAGGGAGGGTATAGGTCTATCGGGTATAGTCGTAGCTTCTAAAGTCGTATGTGGTTAGACGATACAAAACTAAATTAGTCACCAAAAATATTTAGGATTATAAAACTCCATAAAAAAGCATGCCCAGCAGTCGGCTATTTTAAGTGCTTGGTGGCGGTTTTTCTTCGCTAACTCTAGGCAATCTAACTCACCATATACCTCATTTCCATCGGCGTTAATATCGTTGGTACTTAGTATTTTATGAGACATTTCATGATAGAGACTCCTGCATATCCACGACTTTACAGATGTAACGTGCAGCATCATTGGACCTACATATAGACAATAACCTGAGCCTACATGTGCAGTGTTAGCTTCATCGCGAAAAGCTGGGCTTGGCGAGAATACGTTGGCTAAGTTATGTGTCTTGTCGTACCAAGTCCATTCTCCTATATGCACCGCTTTTTCTCCATGCACACACCATTCCTGCTCTGAATTAAAATTCATGATCTTCTCGTACTTAACTCTAAAATTAACCATTTTTTCTTTTCGTGCATCAATGAACCTTATTTGTTTTGTGTTATCAGATAACACCCTGTGCATTTTATTTACCCCGTCGACGACAAACTTAACATTAGCCTTAAAATCAAAGTGTTTTTTCTTTAATCCAAACCATTTTTTGAGCAGTTTACGATGATGCTTAAAGTTGGATTGAGCAGCCTCTTGCATTATGCTTGAACTTCCAGCCATAGCCTTTACAGCCAGAGTTAACCTGATTTTTTCATGAACATCAAAGCCACTGCCGGTATATTCATATTTACGATATGGTCCTCCACCAAAGTTATCAAACATAATCGTCATAACGCTATTTCTTTCACCTTCCCATTTTATTTGGATTTGTTTCTTTTTTTTAAATATTTTCATAAATTTTGACGGTGATCGCATATTAATGGCCCCTACATGTCTATTCAATAATAAAATACTACACTTTAATAAGTTGCAAAAATTGCCAGTTGAGTATGTTTTTACAACACCTACTGTGACAAGAGATGCTTATATTCAGAAAATATAAATAACGGAAAACAAGATAGACTGCTGACCTAAAACACATGGTACTAGGTTTCTGGCGTGAAGGCAATCGTATAAACGAAAAACAGCTGCACATTAATGCTGGTTAATCATCAGGTTCACGTCAGCTAAAGCGCCATGCAATAACGCTGTGTTTACCCATGTTACCTCAAAATGCAACGTCAGCTGCGCAGAACATCTGTATTCAGCGTGACATTTCATATAGCGCAATGGTTAACTGAGTTAATCATCAATGGGCAATTTTATGCATCAAATCCGCGGTCAATTAACCTTATTATTTTGCACATTGAGATATGGCTGATATTGCATTTCGGGGTGGCATGGGTATAGGTATACTGGGTATAGTCGTAGCTTCTAAAGTCGTATGTGGTTAGACGATACAAAACTAAATTAGTCACCAAAAATATTTAGGATTATAAAACTCCATAAAAAAGTATGCCCAGCAGTCTGCTATTTTAAGTGCTTGGTGGCGGCTTTTCTTCGCTAACTCTAGGCAATTTAACTCACCATATACATTATTTCCATCGGCGTTAATATCGTTGGTACTTAGTATTTTATGAGACATTTCATGATAGAGACTCCTGCATATCCACGACTTTACAGATGTAACGTGCAGCATCATTGGACCTATATATATACAATAACCTGAGCCTACATGTGCAGTGTTAGCTTCATCGCGAAAAGCTGGGCTTGGCGAGAATACGTTGGCTAAGTTATGTGTCTTGTCGTACCGAGTCCATTCTCCTATATGCACCGCTTTTTCTCCATGCACACACCATTCATTCTCTGAATTAAAACTCATGATCTTCTCGTACTTAACTCTAAAATTAACCATTTTTTCTTTTCGTGCATCAATGAACCTTATTTGTTTTGTGTTATCAGATAACACCCTGTGCATTTGATTTACCCCGTCGACGACAAACTTAACATTAGCCTTAAAATCAAAGTGTTTTTTCTTTAATCCAAACCATTTTTTGAGCAGTTTACGATGATGCTTAAAGTTGGATTGAGCAGCCTCTTGCATTATGCTTGAACTTCCAGCCATAGCCTTTACAGCCAGAGTTAACCTGATTTTTTCATGAACATCAAAGCCACTGCCGGTATATTCATATTTACGATATGGTCCTCCACCAAAGTTATCAAACATAATCGTCATAACGCTATTTCTTTCACCTTCCCATTTTATTGGGATTTGTTTCTTTTTTTTAAATATTTTTATAAATTTTGACGGTGATCGCATATTAATGGCCCCTACATGTCTATTCAATAATAAAATACTACACTTTAATAAGTTGCAAAAATTGCCAGTTGAGTATGTTTTTACAACACCTACTGTGACAAGAGATGCTTATATTCAGAAAATATAAATAACGGAAAACAAGACAGGTCGCTGACCTAAAACGCATGGTACTAGGTTTCTGGCATGAAGGCAATCGTATAAACGAAAAACAGCTGCACATTAATGCTGGTTAATCATCAGGTTCACGTCAGCTAAAGCGCCATGCAATAACGCTGTGTTTACCCATGTTACCTCAAAATGCAACGTCAGCTGAGCAGAACATCTGTATTCAGCGTGACATTTCATATAGCGCAATGGTTAACTGAGTTAATCATCAATGGGCAATTTTATGCATCAAATCCGCGGCCAATTAACCTTATTATTTTGCACATTGAGATATGGCTGATATACATTTACTTGGATTGTACATTTATACCCATGTTACCCCGAAATGCAATATCAGCAAGGCAAATTGTGCCGCTATTTGATGCCTAAAATTGAAGGGAAGTTATTATCGATTGATATTTTATAACAATGCAAATTGGTGTAAGGAGTAGCGCCCTTCGGGGCCAGACTCGGTTTTTATATGATAGGGACCAGGCAAAGCTTTTTATTAGATGCGAGAATAACCATTACTTCATGTTGCGCCTTATCATCGATGATCCAGAGGGCAGCCACTGTTGCATTTTGATCGTAACATGGGTATATACCCATGTTACCCAGAAATGCAATATCAGCAAGGCAAATTGTGCCGCTATTTGATGCCTAAAATTGAAGGGAAGTTATTATCGATTGATATTTTATAACAATGCAAATTGGTGTAAGGAGTAGCGCCCTTCGGGGCCTGACTCGGTTTTTATATGATCGGGAGCAGGCAAAGCTTTTTATTAGATGCGAGAATAACCATTACTTCATGTTGCGCCTTATCATCGGTCATCGAGTCCATGCCAACGTTGCATTTTGATCGTCACATGGGTATAGGTATACATGGTATAGTCGTAGCTTCTAAAGTCGCATGGTTAGACGATACAAAACTAAATTAGTCACTAAAAATATTCAAATCATAAAACCCCATAAAAAAGTATGCCCAGCAGTCGGCTATTAAAAGTGCTTGGAAGGGGTCTACCTTCGCTACATTTTGGCAAGCTGACTTACCATATACCGTCTCTCCATCTTCGGTAGTATCTTCGGTACCTAGTATTTTATGAGACATTTCATGATAGAGCATCTTGCATATTTTCGACTCTCTATACCTAACTTCCAGCGCCTTTGGGCCTATATATACACGATAACCTGAGCCTACATGTCGAGTGCTAAATTTATCGCGGAAATATGGGCCTTGCTGAAATACGTAGGCGTGCTTACTTATGCTCTGAATCCATTCTCCACTCACCACCGCTTTTTCTCCATGGACACACCATTCGTTCTCTGAATTAAAACTCATGATCTTCTTGTACTTAGTTTTAAAATTAACTCTTCGTTGGTTTCGTGTGTCAATGAACCTTATTTGTTTTGTGTTATCAGATAACACCCTGTGCATTCTATTTACCCTTTTGACGACATACTTAATAATATCAGCAAAATCAGAGTCTTCTGGGTCTACTCCAAACCATCTTTTGATCAGTTCAAGATGATCCTTAAACTTGGATTGAGCAGCCTCTTGCATTAAGCGTGAAATTCCTGCCGTAGCCCTTACAGCCTGAGCTAACCTGATTTTTTCATGAACATCAAACTCACTGATGGGATCTTCATCGCTAGGATATGGTCCTCCACCAAAGTGATTAAACATGATCGTCATAACGCTATCTCTTGCACCTTCCCATTTTATTGGAGTTTGTTCATATTTTTCAGAACTATTCGAATAGCTTATTGGTAATAGCATATTAATGGCCCTCTAATGTCGATTGAATAATAAAATATGCACTTTAATATGTTGCAAAAATTGCCAGTTGAGTATGTTTTCACAAAACCTACTGTAATAAGAGATGCTTATATTCAGATAATATAAATAAGGGCAAAAAATACAATTTAATGTCTTAAACAATAGCAATATTTGATGTAAATGCAAATAATTACATAAAAAACCGCAGGCCATCGCTGGACATTAATCCTAGCTAAGCATCTATTTAATGTGAGTTAAAGCGTCATGCAATAACGCTGTGTCTACCCATGTCACCTCAAAATGCAACGTCGGCTGCGCAGAACATCGGCATCCAGCGTGACATTCCATATAGTGCAATGGTTAACTAAATTAACCATCAATGGGCAATTTTATGCATCAAATCCGCGACCAATTAACCTTATTATTTTGCACATTGAGATATGGCTGATATACATTTACTTGGATTGTACATTTATTCACATGCTACATAAATGCAATATCAGTTCCGCAAATTGGCCGCGTATTTACGGCCTTAAATTGAAGGTAAGTTATTATAGTGGAAGATTTTATAACAATGCAAACTTAAACAAGGAGTAGCGCCATTTGTGGTGCTAACTCGGTTTTTATATGATCGGGCGCAGCCAAAGCTTTTCATTAGATGCGAGAATAACCATTACCTCATGTTGCGTCTTATCATCGATGATCCAGAGCGCCGCTACTGTTGCATTTTGATCGTCACATGGGCATAGGTATACTGGGTATAGTCGTGGTTTCTAAAGTCGCATGGGGTTAAACGATACAAAACTAAATTAGTCACTAGAAATATTTAGGATTATAAAACTCCATAAAAAAGTATGCCTAGCAGTCGGCTATTTTAAGTGCTTGGTGATGGTTCATCTTCGTAAAGTTTAGGCAGGGGCCTTTACCATATACAGGGCGGCTCGTGTTGTCGATGTCGACAGTAGATAGTGTTTTATGAGTCATTTTATGATAGATAGTACGACATTTTTGGTTTAAATTACAATGAGTAGCTAACAACCCAGGATCTATATATACCCGATAATATGAAGCTACATGTGGATTATCTTCACTTGATAATACATCAGCATAATGAGATTTATCAACAAGAATAGCCTCTTCGTCAACCACAAATGCTTTTTCTCCGCAAGGCTTAGTATACTTAAAAGCCAAAGGATTAAGATATTGATAATAAAAAAAACGTCTTTTTGGGTTTCGCACATCAACAAAGTATATGCATTTTTGGTTATCAGATAACACCTGGTGCCTTCTATTTACCCAGTCGACGAAGACTTTAAGGTTTTTATCTAATTGAGAGTCTTCTGTGGTTAATCCAAACCATTTTTCTAGTTTATCATGATGATCCTTACAGTTGGATTGACTGGGCTGGTGCATGTATTTTGAACTTTTTACTGTTGCTTTGAGAGCCTGTGATAACTTGATTTTTCATGATCATTAAAGCCATTGCCAGCATCTTTATAGTGGCGGGATGGGCCTCATCCAAAGTTATCAAACATGATAGTCATGACGCTACCCCTTGCCCCAGTCCATATTGTCGGGATTTGTTCATTTTTGATCGTATTGTTTTTTTTGTTTGAAAATAATCTCATTTTTTTTTCTTTACTTATCTCAAGTTTCGGAGTTCATATTCGTTGAAATTATAGCTTTTTCTGTTTTATTTTCCATCATATCAGTGCCTCTTGCCGTATTGTGAATTGATCCATTTGTAGCGCTTTCGTAAAAAAGCCAATAACAGTTTGATCGATCTTTTTTAAGATCTCTGATTTTTTACTTTCGGTTAAATTACCTATTTCATTGAGAGCGCCTGCAATTAATGCTTTAAATAAACCCCATAATTTACACCCAAAATTCAACGTCGTAAGGCTTTCTTCAAAGTCATTTCTAACCTCACTTAACTTGGCTCCCACTTGCTCTTCTTTTGCAAATAATAGTAAACAAAAACGCAATCCAGTTAGATGAATAGAAGCGATGTACGCACCATAGTGGCGGCTTTGTTCTTTTAAAAAACCAAGCTTTTGTTTCGCCTCTTTAAAGTAAACTTCAATTCCCCAACGTAGTGCATATATTTCAAGTATTTTTTCATCTTCAAGTAGGCTATCCGTTGATAAAAAGAGAGCCCAATCATTTTTGCTCGCTTGTTGTTTGGCTTCATTCATAGACCGAACGTACAGAAGCTTAACTTTAATCCATTGTGGATCTTTTTTAGTCTCAGTCGTTAAATTCAACTCAACAATAATTGATTTGCTTTGGTAAGGAATATTTTTTAGGTTATGCCATTGACCTTTGATATGTTGCTTATATAACTCTTCAGCACTCAGTAACTTACTCTCTCCATTTTCCATAAAGCGATACTTCATTTTATTTCGCTTCATTCGAACAATTGCTACAAGTGATTGTTCCACCGTCATTTTTAATATTCGTTTCGTTGCAAACCAAGCATCTGCTAAAAAATATTCGGCGTTAATACCATTGCGTATTGCTCTTGATATCATGTCGCAAACCATATCAGGTTTAGTTTGCTCTCTTGACTTTTCGTAACGTTTTGCTGCAATACTACGACCATCTTTAAACTGATAATCAGCAACCTGTCTGTCAGTTTTACTGATAAATATTTCATTATCAATCGGCGTAAATAACTCGTCATTAGCAAGGCCTAGCGTCACTATTTGTTGCCCATTGACACATCGAGCGGTTAAGTGATCGAAGTGCTTTGAAACACCTGGCATCTTTTTACCACGTCTGATTTTAACTGAATCATCGATAACAAAAGCATTCAATTTATTTCCTTCATGGGGCTTAAGTATTTTTTTTGCTGTCAATAATTGTAGCTTTCGCCAATCCAAGTTTTCATGGTTAATAAAATCGTAGAGGGCATCTTTTTTTGAGGATGAGAAACTCAATAACGCATCCCTTGAGAACATCGAAACAGAGTTTACTTTTAGCCAAACCCACAACATCAAGAGGTACACAACACTGTCAGCTGAAGTGCCAGATCGTTTGTTAAATTTTGCGCGTTTTAAGAGATCTTTAAAGCCAATGTTTTTCCATGTTGTACTAAACGTATTATCTATATTTAGATTTTGTTGATTAAGTAAATCCTCAGTAAGCGATGGTAAACCAAAATCATTTATGTCAGACTTCATTTTATGCCTCTTGTGTTTTTTTTATTGTCTAGTTAACAATAATTATAACACAAGTAGGTGTTTTCTTCTTTTATATCAGCATGTTATGGTATTTTTATTGGTAAATATGAACTCCGAAACTTGAGTACTTATAAAACATAATGATGTCCATGGAAAAAATTAAAGGGTGGTATTGACTCATTTGTGGGTCTTTTTCATAAAGTAAGCTTAGATCTTATGCAAGTACGCACGTTTTTAATTTAATGGGGTTGGGTATTTGTCATCATTTAACCAGTAATTCTTGTGCATTTGCGAGGGTGGTTGCTGTTATTGTATCAGCGCTTAATAGTCTAGCAAGTTCATTTAATCGCTGTTTATTATCCAATTCATACATCGAAGTATTAGTCGTTTTTCCATCACTTTGTTTATGGACAAACATTTGCTGATGTCCGTTACCAGCAACTTGCGCTAAATGTGTGACACAAAATATCTGTGTTTTTTCACCGAGTGATCGTAACAATTTGCCAACTATTGCGGCGGTCGCGCCACTAATCCCGACATCAACTTCATCAAAGATAAGTGTTGGTGTTGCAACGCGTTGGCTAATAATAACCTCAATGGCGAGGCTAATTCTAGAGAGTTCTCCTCCTGAGGCTACTTTTCTTATTTCTTGTAGATCTTGCCCTGCATTTGCGCTGACTTTAAAGCTAACTGCATCTATACCAAGTGGCCGTAAGGTGTTTTTTTCCTGGGTTAATGCAGCAATAAAATTTCCATCTTGCATGTTAAGTTGTTGAATACTCTTGGTAATTTTTTCACTTAGTGTTTTTGCATAGCGGCAGCGGCTTGTAGATAACGTTTGAGCTTGTTGGAAATAATTATTTTTTGCTAAAGTAAGATCCTTTGTTAATTGCCCCATTTGTGCTTGATCATTGCTTAGTTGTTGGTATTCGTTTGCGAGGCGTTGATGTTCATCAAAAAGTAGCTCAGGTTGGACTTGATGTTTTCTAGCTAATGCAAGTGCTTCGCTCATTCTAAGCTCTAACGATTGAAAATGTTGCGGATCTAATGCTAAATTTTCATTAAATTGGCGTAGTTCATCGCTGGCCTCTTCTATTTGAATGATAGCTTCTTGTAATAGAGTAATGATTGAATGTAATGATTGGTCATTATCGAGTTGGCTTTCAAGCGCGAATACACTTTTTCTTAGAATTGTTAACACCTCAAAATCTTCCGCGTCACTGAGTTGATTTAAGGTGAGCTGGCAGGTTTCAAGTAAGCTGTCACTGTTGGCAAGGCGTTTATGCTCATGTTCAATTTTTTGGAATTCACCTTGTAATAATGCAAATTGGTCAAGCTCTTCGAGTTGATATTCCAGCAGTTGTTTTCTTGCTTGCGTATCTTGTTGATCCTGCATTTGTTGTTTGCGTTGTTTATTTAACAAAGACCAGCCATGATAGGTATCTTTGACCTTTTGTAGTAGTGCATTATGGCCTGCATATTCATCAAGAATAGCCAATTGAATGTCATTTTTTTGTAAGTTTTGCTGTGCGTGTTGACTGTGAATGTTGACCAGTAATTCTCCTAAATTTTTTAGTTGCGATAGCGGGACGGGTGTGCTGTTAATATAGCCGCGAGAACGTCCTTCTTTGGTGATAATGCGTCGTAAGATGCATTCATCTGCTTCGTCTTTATCTTCATTTTGTAAATCATTTTTTTTAAGCCAATCTTGTGCGTGTTGGTTCTCCTGCAACGAAAATCGTGCATTTACTTCGGCCTTATCAGCATCGTTTCGTATCATGTGAAGATCCGCACGATTGCCTAGGCATAGTCCGAGTGCATCGATTGCAATTGATTTACCTGCTCCAGTTTCTCCCGTGATTGTTGTCATGCCTTTTTTAAACGTTAATTTTAAAAATTGTACTATGGCGAAATGTTTGATGGTTAATTGAGTTAACATGACAATCTTCCTTGCGCTATTTTAGCTTGTGTAAATTATGTTTATCAATAGTAATCCATGGCATGGGTATATATTAATATAATTTATTTCCCCATCCGAGTTTTTTATTAAGTACGTAAAAATAGCTGTAATCTTGAGGGTGAACGAGGTGCAGTGTGTGTTTAGTTTTGCGAATAAGCACGCGATCGCCAGGTAATACCGATAAATTTACATGGCTATCACAACTTACTTGCATTTCCAAAAGGTTGCTCTGTGATATTTCTATGCATATATTGCTGTTTGCATCAATGACAATAGGACGACTGTTTAATGTGTGTGGATACATTGATATCAGGCTAAACACATCAAGATCGGGGGTTAAAATTGGTCCTCCTCCGGAGAGTGAGTATGCCGTTGATCCTGTGGGTGTTGAAATAATAAGGCCATCAGAACGCTGATTTATCATGAAGTTATTATCTACAAAAACAGCAAATTCTATCATTTTTGCAATTTTTGTTGGATGCAAAACAGCTTCGTTTACGGCGCTGTTAACGCTTTTGAGGTGCCCATGGCTGTATACTTCTACTTCAAGTAAAAAGCGCTTTTCAGTTTGGTACTTACCGCCAAGGACTTCTAACAGGGGGGTTTTAAAATTATCGGGGGAAAGATCGGTTAAAAAACCAAGATTTCCTCTATTGACGCCAATAACGGCGATATCGTGGCGCGCGAAGATACGTGCGGCACCAAGCATATTGCCATCACCGCCGATAACAATCGCAAGATCACATAATTGGCCAATAGCAAGTATATCATCAACAACGATATCTTTTATTTTCAAATCGCGTCCAACGCGCGCATCAATAATAATTTCAAAGCCTTTCTCTTTTAAAAAAATATAACATTCAAGCAATGTTTGTAATGCTTTTTTATGCTGTGGCTTGCCAATTAAACCTATGGTTTTAAAAGGTGATTGTTGCGCATTTTTTATCTGCATCTGAAAGCCTATTGTTGATTATTTAGAGTATTGGAGTATACGCATTCTTAAATAAGATGCAAAAACACAGTAAGTTGTTTTTTTTAAAAAATTATATTTATTGCTTGAATCTAATTTTCCAATCCCCATAGTATACCAATCATAGTCAAGAGGAAAAATAAGGTAGGTAATTTGCCCACAGACACTCGGCATAAAATTGCCCTGTTGTGGATTTACTGTGAGGAGCATTAAAATAAAGACTTTAATTCCCCTCTTGTGATTAACGAGCAGCGCCTTATCCATAGTCTTGAGGTATAGAGTGTACATACCCATGCTTTTCCATGCTTTGTGAAAATGCTTTATTCATAAGGTATTTTGGGTGTATGTGACATACGAACCAGTACCGTTATAAAGTCTTGTAAAATAACGTGTATATATTTAGAAAATTTAAGATTAAGGTTAAATTATGAGCGATAAAAGAAAGAAATCAGTTGAAGAGTCAATTAAGGCGGTTCAAGAAGAAGCAAATAGTGCAAATGATGCAAATGATGCAAATGCTGCAAATGCTGCTAATGCTGCTAATGCTGGAGCTAATGATCTTGAAGAAGAACGCTCTGATAAAGTTGCAATGGAAGAGAGCAAAGCTGCGCAAGGTAAAAATGATTTTGGCGATGAAAAGAAAATGGCAGCGACAATTCAAAAATTAGGCACCAAACTTATTCTTGCAGAAGAAGAGTTAACAATTGAGAAAGAGAATGTTGTTCGCGCTCAAGCATATGCCCAAAATGAAATACGTAAAGCTGGGGTTGATGCAGAAAGCAAAGTAAAAAGAACATTAAAACTTTTTACGACAGAATTGTTGCCTGTTATAGACAGCCTCGAAATGGCAATTAGCCACATCGATAAAGAAAATGAAGCCGTGAAAGCATTGGGAGAAGGTGTTGAAATGACATTGAAAGCAATGGTGGCTGCATTTTTAAAAATAGGAATTGTGCAAATCGATCCTATTGGTGATCAAGCTGATTCAAATAAACACCAAATTGTTAGTCAGCAAAAAGTTGAAGGTAAAGTAGCTAACGAAGTGGTTGTTGTGATGCAAAAAGGCTACGAATATAATGGCGTACTTATTCGTCCAGCAATGGTAGCGGTTGCACAAGGTTAGGTTAGTATTTTTTACTCTGGCAATAATGGCAAATTGTTGCTCAATTAAGTAATTATCTTGTTTGGGTCAGAAATAATATATTTTTTTAAGCATGTATTTAAAAAAAGTAGGCTGTAAATTTGGATTATTTTCGTAGATACTCTTGAAAATTAAAAAATTTACCCCATGTTATAAAGTATAAAAAAGACGCGGTGTATTTCAAAAGAGATAAAATAAATTACTGACAATTACATCAACATAAACATTAAAATAAACAAGTTTGGAGAGTAAAAATGGGAAAAATAATTGGAATTGATTTAGGAACAACAAATTCATGTGTCTCTGTGTTAGATGGCGATTCTGCAAAAATTATTGAAAATGCCGAAGGTGAACGTACTACTCCTTCTATCATTGCATACACTGACAGCGAAATACTTGTTGGGCAACCTGCAAAACGCCAATCAGTGACAAATCCTGCTAATACATTATTTGCAATTAAGCGTCTTATCGGTCGTCGACATGAAGATGAAGAAGTTCAACGTGATATAAAAATCATGCCTTACAATATTGTAAAGGCAGATAATGGTGACGCTTGGGTTGAAGCAAACAATGAAAAAATGGCCCCCCCACAAATTTCTGCTGAAGTATTGAAAAAAATGAAAAAAACCGCAGAAGATTACTTAGGAGAAAAAGTATCTGGTGCGGTAATTACGGTGCCTGCTTACTTTAATGACTCACAGCGTCAAGCAACAAAAGATGCTGGTCGAATAGCAGGGCTTGATGTTAAACGTATTATCAATGAGCCAACAGCGGCGGCATTTGCATACGGTGTTAACAACTCTAAAGGGGATAGCACGATTGCCGTATATGATTTAGGCGGTGGTACTTTTGATATTTCAATTATCGAAATTGACGAAGTGGATGGTGAAAAAACGTTTGAAGTGTTAGCGACAAATGGCGATACACACTTAGGTGGTGAAGATTTTGATAATCGGTTAATTAATTTTGTTGTTGCAGAATTTAAAAAAGAGCAAAACTTTGATTTAACCAATGATCCTTTAGCAATGCAACGTGTTAAAGAAGCTGCTGAAAAAGCGAAGATTGAGCTTTCTTCTACACAACAAACGGAACTCAACTTACCTTACATCACAGCTGATGCAACTGGTCCTAAGCACCTTAATATTAAAATAACGCGTGCTAAATTAGAATCGCTTGTTGAGGATATGGTTAAAGAAACACTTGAACCATTACGTATTGCATTAAAAGATGCGGATTTGAGTGTTGGTGAAATTGACGATGTAATTTTAGTCGGTGGTCAAACGAGAATGCCTTTAGTGCAGTCGACGGTTGCTGAGTTTTTTGGTAAAGATGCGCGTAAAGACGTCAACCCTGATGAAGCAGTTGCAATGGGCGCGGCAATTCAAGGTGCGGTACTCTCTGGTGACAAAACAGACGTATTACTGCTTGATGTTACCCCTCTTTCAATGGGTATTGAAACAATGGGTGGTGTGATGACTAATGTTATCGATAAAAATACGACCATCCCAACAAAACAATCTCAAACGTTCTCAACGGCTGAAGATAACCAAAGTGCGGTTACTATTCACATTTTGCAAGGCGAGCGTAAACAAGCGAGCGCCAATAAATCATTAGGTCAATTCAATCTTGAAGGCATTCGTGCGGCAAGTCGTGGGGCACCACAAATTGAAGTGACATTTGATATGGACGCTGATGGTATCTTACATGTATCAGCAAAAGATAAAGATACCAATCAAGAACAAAAAATCACAATCAAATCAAGCTCTGGTTTAAGTGATGCTGAAATTGATAAAATGGTGCAAGATGCAGAAGCAAATTCAGAAGCCGATAAAGCATTTGAAGGGGTTGTTGCTGCGCGTAATCAAGCTGACGCAATGATTCATGCAACGAAAAAACAAATCGAAGAAGCTGGTGATGCACTAGCAACGGATGAAAAAGAAAAAATTGAAGCTATAATCAAAGAGCTTGAAGAAATGACGAAAGCTGAGGACAAAGAAGCTATCGAAAAGAAAACAGCTGATCTTGCTGAAGCGTCTAAAAAACTCTTAGAAATTGCCGAACAAAAAGCACAAGCTGATAAATCTGGCGCAGATAAGGCTGAGGGCTCTGCTGACTCCTCTGAAGCTGATGCGAAAGCAAAGCAAGAGGATGATATCGTTGATGCTGAGTTTGAAGAAGTAAAAGACGATAAAAAATAACTATTGATGCGTTGGTGGTTATTTAGTAAATAACGCGGATTATAGTTTATTCTATAATCCGCGTTATTGTTACAACCAATATTTGAGAACTAAAAATGTCAAAAAGAGATTGTTATGCTGTACTTGGTATAAGCCGAGGAGCGGCAGAAAAAGAAATAAAAAAAGCATATAAACGCTTAGCTATGAAGTATCATCCAGATCGTACCAAAGGGAATTCTGCACTTGAAGAAAAATTCAAGGAAGTCAAAGAGGCTTATGAAATTCTGATCGATCCTAATAAAAGGGCTGCTTTTGATCAGTATGGTCATGATGGAGTTAATCAGCAAGCTAGAGGTCAAGCTGGCGGTGGATTTGGCGATCAATTCAGTGATATTTTTGGCGATATTTTTGGTGGTGGTGGGCAGCCTGGTGGACGGGCCCAGCAAAAAGGAACAGATCTTCGTTATAATATGGAGCTTAGTCTTGAAGAAGCCGTTCAAGGTGTAAAAAAAGATATTATAGTACCAACACTTGTGCATTGTGAACAATGTAATGGCAGCGGTGCAAAAAAAGGCACGGAATCGAAAAAGTGTGGAACGTGTCACGGGCAAGGGCAAGTGCAAATGCGTCAAGGTTTCTTTGCTGTAAACCAAACCTGTCCCACTTGTCATGGCAAAAAAATAATTATTGCGGATCCTTGTCAAAAATGTCACGGTAAGGGACGTTATGAGCGCACTAAAACACTGAATGTTAAAGTTCCAGCAGGGGTTGGAACGGGCGATCGTATTCGTTTAACGGGTGAAGGTGAAGCTGGTGAGAATGGTGCGGTCTCAGGCGATCTGTATGTGCAAATGTTCGTATGCAAGCATGATGTGTTTGTGCGAGATGGCAATAATTTGCAGTGTGAAGTGCCAATTAGTTTCAGTGAAGCCGCGTTAGGTGGTGAGGTTGAAGTGCCAACTTTATCAGGGCGCATTAAACTTAAAATACCAGCAGAAACGCAAACAGGGCGTATGTTCCGCATGCGCAATAAAGGTGTTAAATCTGTGCATACTCATGGTGTAGGAGATTTAATGTGCAGGGTTATTGTTGAAACACCTGTTAAATTATCTTCAAAACAGCGTGAACTTTTAAGAGATTTTGACGCTACTTGTGGTGATAAAAAGCACAAACCTAAATCAGATGGTTTTTTAAAGAACATTAAAAGCTTTTTTGATGATCTGAGTAAATAGCCTTAGTTAGGATGAGCGCTTTGACTTATTTATAGCCATGTGAAGATCAAAATGCAACGTCGCCGCGGACTCGATGATCGATGATAATGCGCAACCGATGTAATGGGGGAGTGCTTTTAGAACGTTGAGCGCAAGGCTACTTTTTTTCATATAAAAACCGAGTCAGACACCAACTGGCAAGGCTCCTTGTTTAAGTTTGCATTGTTATAAAATATCGATCGATAATAACTTACCTTCAATTTTATGCATCAAATATCGGCACAATTTGCCTTGCTGCTATTGCATTTAGGGGTAGCATGGGTATATATTCCAGCAGGGCATGAAGAGCAATACTGTTATGATTGGTGATAACTTCAAAACGTTTTGTGTCGATGTGCTATGTTAAACTATTGCTCTGATGACGCATTCTACTTTAAATATTAGCCTTAATTTTATTGTAAAGTACGCTGATGACATTTTATTTAACTGCTATGGCTATGATTTTAATATAATTAATAGAATACAAAAAGGAGACAATGTGCGCGTTATTTTATTAGGAGCACCAGGGGCTGGTAAAGGAACTCAAGCTCAATTTATGATGAAAAAATACAGTATCCCGCAAATTTCAACGGGTGATATATTAAGAGCCGCTGTGAAAGAAGGTAGCGATCTTGGTATGCAAGTTAAACAAGTAATGGATGCAGGGCAACTTGTTTCAGATGATTTAATTATTGGCTTGGTGAAAGAGCGCATTGCACATAAGGATTGTGCAAATGGTTTTTTATTCGATGGTTTTCCACGCACAATTGTGCAAGCAGATGCAATGAAAGAAGCGGATATTGTTATCGATTATGTGATTGAGCTAGATGTGCCAGATGAGGTGATCGTAAAACGCATGGCTGGTCGTCGTGTGCATTTAAAATCTGGGCGTACTTATCATACCGATTACAATCCCCCAAAAGTTGCAGGTAAAGATGATCTAACTGGTGATTTACTTGCTATCCGCGTTGATGATGAAGAAGCAACCGTGCGTAAACGTCTTGGCGTTTATCATGCATTAACAGAGCCGCTGGTTGTTTATTATAAAAATGAAGCAAAACAAGGACGTGGTGTGCATTTGAAATTTGACGGTACCAAAGAGGTTGATGTTATCAGTGCCGAGCTAGCAGCTCAATTAGGTTAACATCATTCTGCATAGCAAAGCTCTTAATTTACAGTGTTGTTGTTGCAACGCCTGTTAAATTATCTTCAAAACAGCGCGAATTTTTAAGATATTTCACAGCTACTGGCTGTGATAAAAAGCCCAAACCTAAATCAGATGCTTTTTTAAAGAAGGCGGATTCAACGTTGAAGTGCATAACCACTAAGCTGCTATAGCTAGCATATGTTCAGCCATTAATTTGGCTGGCGTTTTGTAATTCAGTTTCTTTCTTGGTCTATCATTGAGCTTCACTATTACATCTTCAACTTCTAATTGCGATACTTTTTTGAAGTCTGTTGATTTTGGCCAGTATTGTCGTAATAGCCCATTAGTATTTTCATTCAATCCTCGTTGCCATTAGCCGTAAGGATCTGCAAAATAAACACCACACTTTAAATATTCAGTCATTACTTCATGATATGCGAATTCTTTGCCGTTATCGGCTGTGATAGTAAATACAGCTCCTTTAAACGGCTGCAATAAAGCAATAGTCGCAGCAGTCACTGACCGAGCTGATTTATCATCAACACGCATCGATACTGTAAAACTAGTTTTTCGCTCAACAATAGTGACCAATGCGTAACTGCTGCCCTTACCGATGACTAAGTCTATCTCCCAATCTCCGATTCTATTTTTATCTTCAACGACTTGTGGGCGTTCATAAATGCTGACTCGATTTCTGATAAAACCTCTGCCAGCTTGTTTAGCTTTGCGACCAGACTGATAAGGTTTTGCTTTTCTACGCAGGTGTTGAAATAACTGGCCTGCGCGTCTTTTATCAGACCAAATATGGAGATAAATGGTTTCATAACTAATAAAGATATCGTGCTCTTCTCTCAACCATCCTGATACTTGCTCTGCACTCCATTGCATTTGAATTTTTGAGTCAATTAATGCAATTCGGGAGCTAGTCATATTAATTTCCTTACGCGCCAGTAAACGGCGTTCCTGTGCAAACGATTGGGCGTGCTTGATACGATAACCTTGTTTGCCTGTATTACGAGAAAGCTCTCTGCTAATAGTCGATTGGCTGACTTTTAATTGCTGTGAAATTTTATTTTGGCTCAGACCTGTTTTATTTAAAGCGTAAATCTGGTATCTTATCTCATAGGTAAGTTGTTTATATGTTTTTATTGTTGCATCTCTTGCTGGATAAAAAACGATTAGCATATATTCAGCTGACAACTTTTTCTACCTATCCAAGTTATGCACTTATTATTTGAATCCAAGTTACATTAAAAGCTTTTTTGATGATTTTAGTAAATATCCTTAGTTAGGATGTGCCCTTTAACTTATTGAGAAAGGAATAAAAGTTTGTTATTCTGGCTGACATCAAATCCCAACTAAAATAAACATTACATGATAAACGCATATCACCTTGGTACCGAGATACTCAAAAAACGTCCATGACATGCTGTGCTCATCGTCTCTCCAAACGAACTGGCAATAGACAGGGCTGGGTCAGATCGTGGCATGGATCAAAAGCAACTAATGATTTTCGATGGCTATGAAAATGGTTATTATCCATCTCTGTTTAAACTGCCTGTGCTACATTGTCATATATGGCCAGGCGGTGGATTTACGCCTCTTGAAAAACTACAGCTAGGTGAGTATCTTATGTTCCTTTGCGGCTGTCTAGTACTAAACAGGCCAGATCTTGATTCGGAAATGTCGGCACGTGGCATATTTATACATCGTTGTAAGATGTATCTAGGCACTGAAGAAGTAGCGGCGTATAGATATGT
Organism: uncultured Psychromonas sp.; assembly: GCA_963682165.1. Classification (GTDB taxonomy): domain Bacteria; phylum Pseudomonadota; class Gammaproteobacteria; order Enterobacterales; family Psychromonadaceae; genus Psychromonas. Next base: position 2,562,347 of record OY821666.1, read on the forward strand.
ATATAGATTATTAACTGGCCAAAATAAAGATATCGTTACATTTACTGATGTGCGAAATTCAGAATACCGAGGTGCTCAAGTATGTATAACTAATCCAATAGTTGGTAATAACTTAAATAATGTAGCCGCTGTCAATATAACCGAGGAAGATCGAAATGTGGCTAGCTACCCACTCGCACCATATAGGCGTGATGTTTTTGTTCAAAACGGAGGGATAGGTTATGCTGTATATCTTGATGGTGGGTTATTTAGATTTGGCCTTACTTTGGAACGTAGATTAAATATACTATTTACGGCCATTATTGAGGCGACATGTCAAAATTACGGCAACGTACTTATTTACTTGGAAAAAAGATTGGTAATTAGCCCTATGCACCTTGACTTATCCGATCATGAATATGAATGTTATTAATTTATTATAGGGTAATGATTGGTTGATCTTCAAAACAGCGCGAACTTTTAAGATATTTCACAGCTACTGGCGGTGATAAAAAACCCCAAAGCTAAATTAGATGTTTTTTTAAAGAACATTAAAAGCTTTTTTGATGATTTGAGAAAATATCCTTAGTTAGGATGTGCGCTTTAACTCATTTCATATTGGACAAGGCTGGTTATTGTCCAAGGAATAAAAGTTTGCTATTGTATCCAGTATCACATCCTACCTAAAATGAACATTACATGATAAAAGCATATCACCTTGGTACATAGACACTCAAAAAACGTCCTAGATATGCTGTGCGCATTGGTGTTACAAAAAAAACCATAGCTAATAGCAAACAGAAAGTTATGAGCGCAATAGGCGTGGCTTGGTCAGATCGTGGTATGGCTCAAAAGCAACTAATGATTTTCGATGGCTATGAAAATGGTTATTATTCATCTCAGTGATAATGCCTATGCTATATTGTCATATATGGCCAGGAGGTGGATTTACGGCTCATGAAAAAGTACTGCTAGATCAAAACCTTGAGATCGTCTTGTTCTATTTATCCAGAAAAAGATCCGAGTTTGATTTGAATGACGGAACATGGTATATACGTACCTGATAGGAATATGTATCTGGACACTGAAACAGTAGCGGTGTATATACCCATGCTACCCAGGAACACAATATCAGCAAGGCAAATTGTGCCAATATTTGATGCATAAAATTGAAGGGAAGTTATTATCGATTGATATTTTATAACCATGCAAACTTAAGCAAGGAGTAGTGCCTTTTGGGGTCGGACTCGGTTTTTATATGATCGGGAGCAGCCAAAGCTTTTCATTAGATGCGCTAATAGCCATTACCTCATGTTTCCCCTTATCATCGATCATCGAGTTCGTAGCCACCGTTGCATTTTGATCGTTACATGGGTATAGATTACAATCCCCCAAAAGTTGCAGGTAAAGATTACCTAACGGGTTATTTACTTGCTATCCGCGTTGATGATGATAGAGGCCACGTGGGTAAACGTCTTGGATTTTATCATGCATTAACAGGGTTGCTGGTTGTTTATTATAAAAATGAAGCAAAACAAGGACGCGGTGTGCATTTGAAATTTGATGGCACCATAGAGGTTGATGTTATCAGTGCAGAGCTAGCAGCTCAATTAGGTTAAGATCCTTAGGCTGAGCAAAGCTCTTAATTTACAGGATTGATATGAAAAAAACGGCTGTTTTATTAGTAAATTTAGGGACCCCAGCTCAACTTACAAAAAAATCTGTGCGCCAGTTTTTAACTGATTTTTTATCTGACAAGCGTGTTGTTGATCGTCCTCGTTGGCTTTGGTTACCACTTCTTAAGTTTATTATTTTACCTGTTCGTGTTCCTGTTGTTACAAAGCTTTATCAAAAGATCTGGTTTAAAGACGATTCTCCATTGCGCTTTTATACCCAAAAACAAACTGAAAAATTATCAATAAAACTCGCTGAATATGCGATATTAGTTGATCATGCTATGACCTATGGCACTCCATCGATTGCGCAACAATTGCAAAAATTTGACCATGAAGGAATTACAAATCTTACTGTTCTTCCTTTATATCCGCAATATTCAGTCTCGACAACCGCAGCTATTTTTGACCAAATAGCCGAGCAGATAAAACAACAATTTAATTTTCCTGCCATAAATTTTGTGCATGACTATCATGATCATCCTTTGTATATTCAAGCACTTGTAGAGTCTATTAAAAAAAAATGGAATGAAACAGGGCAATCAGAGTTACTGGTATTTTCATTTCACGGGATCCCAAAGCGTTATGTAACGCTTGGCGATCCGTATCAAATACAGGCATTGAAAACTGCCGAATTAGTGGTCAAAAGTCTTGGGTTAACAAAAGATAATTATGTAGTTTGTTACCAATCAAGGGTCGGATCAGAAGAGTGGTTGACACCTTATCTTGATAAATCTTTGCTTACTTTCGCCAAGGAGGGTATAAAATCTATTGATGTTATTAGTCCAGCCTTTGCTTGCGATTGCCTTGAAACACTCGAAGAGCTTGCCATGACAAATAAACAGTTGTTCTTAAGCAACGGAGGGCAAAAATATCATTACATTCCATGCTTGAATGATGGTGAAGATCATATTAATTTACTCGCGGCTATTGTGTTAGAAAATACAATCCATCACAACGAGTAAAAGTAATATAGAAGTGATATTTACCTAGCACTTTGCCATTTTTCGTAGGTATATCACAACAAATTTATTGGAATTAGAAATTTTAAACTCCGTTGCAGAGCTTTATTATTGTTCTATTTTTACGCTTGAGCTGGCAAAATGAGTTGGCCACTACAATGCAAATCAAAGGCATATTTTAAAAGCCATATTACAAGCTACACTGAGTTTGAATTTCGATACCCATTTATTGATAATTAATAGATATTACGCGTATTAGCACTTAACACTTAAATTTTAGCGATAATTAAGTCAATTTAGTATAGATAGAAGCTAAAATAGCAGAGTTGCAAAGCATTTCTGAGCGATAAGTGAAGTTAATTTTTCAGAGATATATTATAAAATGCCAAATCCATTTAAATTTTTATTGTCTAAAAAAAAACCATCATACTTGCCAAAATCGCATCGATCAGTTGCAACAGGAGAAGGCAATTTTCAGATCCCTCCTGGAGAAGCTAAGTTTAATTGGACGCCGATGGTTAAGCAAGACGATATAAAAAATAGAGAGATGAACAATGCTTTGGGAAGAAAAACACTACAACAAATAGAAGAGGAACAAATACAAAAGGAGACAAATTCGCAATGTGTGTTGTTTAGTGACTGTGATGCTGGTGGTGGATTTAGTCCACATGAAAAAATTATCATACGGGGCATTGTGCGTGAGATGATTAGATATTCAACACTTACGGTAATAACGTGTCGACTTTTACTGTCCTCGTATGCTGATATTCCAAAACAATTGCAGGAAAAAACCAATTTACAGCCAGTAAATAAACAGGCAATTGCTGATGTAAATAAGTTGCATGATATACTGATGGATCCATTTTCTATCCTAAGAATTTTTAAGTACAAGGCAGGGCATATTTGTCAAGAAAGTGCAGATGTATGGCAAGGAGCATTGAATTATGAAAGTTTAGCGAATAAAACAGCAATTTTAGGAGATCCAATACCACCATCAGCGGCTGTAACTGCAAAAAAATGGTTAGCTGCCCCGCCTTTTGTTGACCTTAATCATGGAAATGAATGTAGATATAAAAATATTCAGCCATTTAGCTCTCCATATCAAGGAATATATGTAGAGAGCCAGCTATTTCACTATAGTAAAAGTATGCAGCAAAGAGTATATCTTCTATATCAATATTTTGCTTATTCTCAAATAGGTATAACCAATGCACCATTAATATTAAAGGATATACTCGATGAATACGGTTAGCGGGATAAAAATAAAGATAAACAGTAAATATTCAGCGTGTTTGCGAGATAATCTGATTTTTGGATAAAATCATGCTATTTGTATTTGAACAAAAACCTGATTGCCTAGCGGGGCGCTATCCATTGCGTTGGACAAGTTGAAAGGTAATCGGGTATTCTGCGGAACATTTTAGCCACTATTTCACTTTGCAAGCAGCCTGATATTTTTTGCTGAACTTTTGTCATGCCGATATCGAGTGTGCGCAAATTATTGGCGGATGGAGCTTCCTCTATTACCATAATATATCCCATGTGAGGCTCAAAATGCAAGGTCGGCATGGACTAGATAATAAAAGTAAGGCTCAACATGAGGTAATGGTTATTATCACATCGAATGGCAAGCTTTGGCTGCGCCCGATCATATAAAAACCGAGCCTAGCACCAACTGGCGAGGCTCCTTGTTGAGGTTTGCACCTTCTAAAATCTCTATTGATAATAATTTACCTTCAATTTTATGCAGCAAATATCGGCACAATTTGCTACTCTGATATTGCATTTCTGGGTAGCATGGCTATATTACTGGCGGATAGCAGCTTTAGGCTCAAGAGACGTAGGCCTACCATATTCATCATAACTGCCTTTATAATAACCCATTTTTAGCTCTTGACGGGTCAGTCCATCAACCGTCACGGTGGAAAGTTGCAAGATATCAGGCATTGCTCTGCCAATATTAAAGTTTTTTATGGCATTTGGTAAACTCGAGATGTTTTTCCACTTATCGATCTCCCAGTTTGTTTGCCCATATCCATGATATAAATTTGTTATTTTAGTGTTATAGAAATTATTTTCATCAAAATTCTTTTGAATGCGCTCAGGCCACCTATATGTTGGGGACACCTTTATTTGTACCTTTGTCGTTTTGATACTTATCAGGAAATGCTCTGGGATCTGGCCTTTGTTTATCTTCTTACCAAGCACAATGTTAGCCTCCAGTTTCACTTGGTATAGGATTTTACGATCAGACGAACACTGCTCGCTGACTATTATGTTATGGGTAGTCATATTTTCTCGTAGGACATAGAAATTAATTGATGTTGTTAGTTGGTTGTTAGTGAAATTAACGGTTGAGATCTGATACAGCTTCGCGTTCCCTTTTGCTATGCGACAGGGATACTTCCATATACCAGCCAGTCCCACATCTTGTAGTGTTTTTTCACTTGGTAGCGTTGGTGTTTGCAGGGTCGCAGTCATGTTCTTAGTAAGCGAGATAGGCCTACCATCGCTATCTACATTGCCCCCCTTAACACCAAGTTTGAGTACTTTATGAGTAGTGCCATCAACGATCCTTTCGGAAATTTGGATGATATCAGGATCTATTCTGTTAATTTTAAAGCTTGATCGCGCAGCAGATATATCCGATATGTCTCTCCATTGCTTCTCAAGCCATTCTCTTTGCGAATATCCATTGTATATAGACTGATGACTGGTGTGATTAGTATTATTAAGTAAGGTCGTAAGAGTGTTATTCATTGGACTTAGGATTACTTTTGTGGTGGTGAAATTTATCTTGGTATGCTCGGTATCCGTGCCTGGGCTTATCGTTGGGCCTATCTCAACGTTAGCATTGATCCGCGCTATAAGCGCTTGGTCACTATTTTTGCAAGTTTGTGGGGCATTATTATCACGCATGTAAAAAGTATTGGTTGTGGTTAGTTCATTGCCCCTGAAGTTAAAAATTTGCTTCTCATCATAACCTGATAGACTGGGAGATTCTTGGCAGCTAGTCCCCCATATGCCATCAAGTTTCTGTAATGTTGCTGTTACCGTATTTACTGTAGGAGTTATTGTCGTTACTGGCGGAGCCATTGGCGATAACGGTGTAGTGGATCCACCTCCACCACAGGCGGTTAACATAAGCATGCTTATAAAAAAAGCTGTGAGTTGTAATTTGTTTTTAATATTCATATTGTATGTCCTTTTACAGAATGATTAATATTTAACATGCTACAACCTCGAGCATAAATTAACCATAAATAAAATTTTAGAGTGTGATCTGAGTGATACTTATACCCATGCATTTCGAAATGCAAAATAAGAAGGAAAATTGAAGTATAGTTATTATCGATTGACATTTTATAACGATGCAAACTTAAGCAAGGAGCCTTAAAGGTTGGTTAGCTAACTCGAAATACCTGCCTTGCGTTGCAACATTCGATGCGTACGTGCCCATTACCTCATGTTGCGCCTTACTATGATTATCTAGTCCGTGCCACTGTTGCATTTTTACCTAGCATGGGTATAGATATTAGAAAATATGGAAACGCCTCCAATATACGTTATCCTCATTTCTACTTTTGTATTGTTGATATCTATCGGGTATGGCTCGTTTGCACGCCTGCGTTTATCACCTTCCATGGCACAATGTAAGTCTAGCTTGCCACTTGGTATAGGGGATGACCGCTACATGTTGTGAGTGGATAACCTAGATACAGATAAAAATAAATGGATGTTTTTAGTTTGTGGCCTTAGAACTCTAAGGTTTTCCGCTGACAATAGAATGTACTTCTTTTTGCTATGCATAAGTCACTTTTCTATTGACCAATCAGTCCTGCAACTTATGGCGTTTGCCAAGTTGGCGTCGTTGTCTTTTTCTGCAGGAAAGCTATGATGCTATTATCAAGCGAGATAGGCCTGCCATCGCTATCTACATTGCCCATCTTAACACCCAGTTTGAGTACTTTACGGCTCGCGACATCAATTTTACTATCGGTGAGTGGCAGAATGGAAATTTGCAAAATATCAGGATCTGGTATGTCAATTTTAAAGTTTGTTCTCGCAGCATCGATACTCGAGATGTCTTGCCAGACTTCCAACTGCCAGTTTCTCCCATATCCAAAGTGTATAGGCTCATTACCCGTACGATTAGCATTATTAAGTAAGGCCGTAACAGAGCTATTTAGGGGATCTAGCATTACTTTTGTGCTAGTGATATTTATCTTGGTACGCTCAGTCGGCATGCATGAGTTTATCGTCTCACCCAACACAAAATCAGACTGGATCTCCTCGCAAAGGGCTTCATCACTATGTTTGCAAGTTTGTGGTTGATCAGCATTGCGCGTGAAAAAAATATTGTGTGTTGTTAGTTTATTGCCCTTGAAGTTAAAAATTTGCATCTCATTATAACCAGCTAGACTGGTTGATGCTTGGCAGAGAGTACTCCATGAGCCAGCAAGTGATTGTGATGTCGCTGGTTGGTTTGGCGCTGTAGAGCTTCCACCTCCACCACAGGCGGTTAGCATGAACATGCTCATAAAAAAAGTGCCAAGTTGTAATTTGTTTTTAAGTTGCATCTTATCAGCCTTGTACATACATGATTAAAATTTAACTTTTTATATGTTACACTTGGCGCATAAATTAACTATAAATAAAGTCTGAAAGTGTGATTTGATAGATATTTATAGCCTTGACCTGACATGGGTATAAGCGTTGCTCTGACTGACACGAGTGGAAGATGAGTTTTAAAATAAGCAATGCTAGCCACATCGTTTGTTGTATTGGTATTTTATTATAAGTGAAGGGCGATGAGTATATACCGCCCTGATGGCTATTATTACTGGAGCAAAGCACCTTCACTCTCAAGAGAGCTAGGTCTGCCATTTATATCAAAACGGCCAAGATAATTACCCATTTTGATCACTTGACGGCTCGCGTTATTAATGGTCGTGGTGGTAATTTGCAAAATATCAGGAACTTCTGTGCCAATATGAAGCTTTGCTATGGCAGCTGGTACATCTGAGATATCTTTCCATTCATTTAGCTGCCAGTTTGTTTGCCCATATCCATTATATGGATCTTTTATACGAGTGTTATAAAAATTAGATTGATTAAAAGTACTCAGAGTAAATGCAGAATTCTGATGTTGAAACAGCTTTATTGCAACCTTTGTCGTCTTGATACCTATTTGGAAATGCCTAGGGTTGAAGGTTATCTCATCACCCAGCACAAGGTCAGCGTCACTCTCCACTTGGTATAAGATGCTACCAGCACACTCCAGTGATGAATTATCATAAATATTGATTTCTGTTTTTAGTTTGTTGTTGTCGAATGTCAAGGTTTTCAGCTGATAATAGAATGGATTTCCTCTTGCTGCGGTACATGGATACTTCCATGAACCAGACAATCCCGTAGATTGTCCCGCTTGTTGGGACGATTGCGTCATTGTCTGTTGTAGGGTAGAAGTGACGTTATTAAGAAGCGAGATAGGCCTTCCATCGCTATCTACATTGCCACTTCTAACACTCATTTGGAGCACTTTACTACTCATGCCATTAATAGTCGAGATGGAAATTCTAAAGATATCAAGCTCTGGCTCGCCAATTTTAAAGTTTTCTCTCGCGGCTGCTATATTCGTGATGTCTTTCCAGTTAGGCAGGGTCCAGTTGTTTAGCCCATATCCATTGTATATAGATTGCGCAGAGGTGTGAGCAGAACTCACAAATAAGCGCTGAATAGCAGGAGTCATTATACCTAAAATTACTGTTGTGCGGGTGATATCTAGTTTGGTATGCTCAGAAGACGTGCCTAGGTTTACCGTTGCGCCGATTGAAAGGTTAGCCGTGAACCGCGCTATAAGCGCTTCATTACTATGCGCGCAAGTTTGTGGTGCACTCGAATCGCGCAGGAAAAAAGTCTTGGTTGTGGCTAATCGATTGCCCGTGAAGGTAAAGACATCCTGTTCATCATAACCCATTAGGCGGTTTGATGTTTTGCAGACAGTGCTCCATGATCCTGCAAGATCCTGTAATGTCACTGGCGGCCTTACTACTCGTGCTATCGGCCGCTGCAGCGTTCCTGGTGTTGATGAGATGGTACCACCATCACCACAGGCAGTTAGCATGAGCATGCTTATAAAAAAAGTGCCGAGTTGTAATTTGTTGTTAAGTTTCATCTTGTATGTCCTTTTACATCATGATATAAAATATAACTTTTCAACATGCTACACCCTGGCTACTAAATTACCAATAAATAAAGTTTTATAGTGTGATATGAGCGATACTTATAGCCTTCACCTGACATAGGTATAGGCGTTGCTCTGACTGACACGAGTGAATGATGAGTTTTAAAATAAGCAATACTAGCCCCAGTCATTGTTGTATTGGCATTTGATTTTATTATAAATGAAGGGCGATGATTTTATACCGCCCAGATGGCTATTATTACTGGAGCACAGCACTTTCAGGCTCAAGCAACAGAGGCCTACCATATACATCAAAAATGCGGTAATAATCGCCCATTTTAAGTTCTTTACCGCCATCAGTCACGGTGGTAATCTTGAATATATCAGGTCTTTCTGTGCCAATATTGAGCCCTTCTATGGCATTTGGGAACTGGGATATGTTTTTCCAAGCATTTTTGCTCCAGTCTGTTTGCCCCCCCCCCTCATAAAAATTTAGAGGAGAGCCGACAGGATCAGTTGTATTAAAGCTTCTCAGAACAAACGAATCCCCAGTTACCCTAACTTTTACACTTGTCGTTTTGATACCAATTTTGAAATACGTACTGTTCTGCGCTATAACTACCTTATTACCCGGCACAATGTCAGATTCTATTTCCACTTGGTATGCACTATCTCCTCTACATTCTTCGGCAGCCGGGGTCAGATACCCATAAAAAGTAATGAATGTTTTTAGTTTGTTGCCATCGAACACCAGCCATTTCTGCTGACGATAGAAGGTATCTCCTTTTCCCTTGCGACAGGGATATTTCCATGTACCAGTAAGACCGGCATCTTGCGTTGTGTTCGCTGTGGTTGTCTGTTGCCGGTATGCTATGATATTAGTAGCAATCAAGATAGGCCTACCATCGCTATCTACATTGCCCCCCTGAGAGCCCAGTTTGAGTACTCTCTCACTATCAGTCGTGCCATCAACCGTCACGGTGGAAATTTGGTAGATATCAGTCACTAAATCGTTAATTTTAAAGTTTTTTCTGGCAGCCTCGACACTCGAGATGTCTTTCGAATAATACCTATCCCATACTGTTTGCCCATATCCATAGTATATAGACCCATTACCCGTGTAACCAGTATTATTAAATGAGCTCGTGAGAGCGGTAGTCATTGGAGCTAGGAAAACTTTTGTGGGCGTGATATCTATTTTAGTATACACAGTCGCCGTGTCTGGGTTTACCGTTGCGCCTAACGCAATCGTAGACGTGATCCTCACTCGCTGCACTTCATCTTTGTGATTGCACTTAGTCCCCTTGGTGTAAAACATCTTATTTGTGGTTAGTTTGTTGCCATTAAAGGTAAATATGTCCTGCTCATCATAACTAGTTTTACTCGTTGATTCTTGACACTGACTTGTCCATGAGCCAGTAAGTACCTGTGATGTCGGTGGCGGCGTAGTTACTGCAGGCGTAGTTACTACAGGCGTAGTTACTACAGGCGTAGTTACTACAGGCGTAGTTACTACAGGCGTAGTTACTACAGGCGTAGTTACTGCCGGAGTTGTTACCGGCGTAGTTACTTGCGGTGTTATTCGCGGTACTAATGGAGCAGTTACCGCCGGCGTTACAGGATTTGGCGTAGTAGAGTCTCCACCTCCACCACAGGCGGTAAGCATAAATATGCTTATAAAAAAAGTGCCGAGTTGTAATTTGTTGTTAAGTTTCATATTGTCTGTCCTTTTACATTTGCTTAAAATTTAATATGCTACGCCCTGGCTACTAAATTACCAATAAATAAAGTTTTATAGTGTGATATGAGCGATACTTAGAGCCTTCACCTGACATAGGTATAGGCGTTGCTCTGACTGACACGAGTGAATGATGAGTTTTAAAATAAGCAATACTAGCCCCAGTCATTGTTGTATTGGCATTTGATTTTATTATAAATGAAGGGCGATGATTTTATACCGCCCAGATGGCTATTATTACTGGCGCACAGCACTTTCAGGCTCAAGCAACATAGGCCTACCATATACATCAAAAATGCGGTAATAATCGCCCATTTTAAGTTCTTTACCGCCACCAGTCACGGTGGTAATCTTGAAGATATCAGGTCTTTCTGTGCCAATATTGAGCTCTTCTATGGCATTTGGGAACTGGGATATGTTTTTCCAAGTATTGGCCTTCCAGTCTGTTTGCCCATCCCCCTTATAAAAATTTAGAGGAGAGCCGACAGGATCATGTGTATTAAAGCTTCTCAGAACAATACTATCCCCAGTTACCCTAACTTTTACACTTGTCGTTTTGATACCAATTTTGAAATACGTATTGTTCTGCGCTATAACTACCTTATTACCCGGCACAATGTCAGATTCTATTTCCACTTGGTATGCACGATCTCCTCTACATTCTTGGGCAGCCGTGGTATGATACCCATAAAAATTAATGAATGTTTTTAGTTTGTTGCCATCGAACACCAGCCATTTCTGCTGACGATAGAAGGTATCTCCTTTTCCCTTGCGACAGGGATATTTCCATGTACCAGTAAGACCGGCATCTTGCGTTGTGTTCGCTGTGGTTGTCTGTTGCCGGTATGCTATGATATTAGTAGCAATCAAGATAGGCCTACCATCGCTATCTACATTGCCCCCCTGAGAGCCCAGTTTGAGTACTCTCTCACTATCAGTCGTGCCATCAACCGTCACGGTGGAAATTTGGTAGATATCAGTCACTAAATCGTTAATTTTAAAGTTTTTTCTGGCAGCCTCGACACTCGAGATGTCTTTCGAATAATACCTATCCCATACTGTTTGCCCATATCCATAGTATATAGACCCATTACCCGTGTAACCAGTATTATTAAATGAGCTCGTGAGAGCGGTAGTCATTGGAGCTAGGAAAACTTTTGTGGGCGTGATATCTATTTTAGTATACACAGTCGCCGTGTCTGGGTTTACCGTTGCGCCTAACGCAATCGTAGACGTGATCCTCACTCGCTGCACTTCATCTTTGTGATTGCACTTAGTCCCCTTGGTGTAAAACATCTTATTTGTGGTTAGTTTGTTGCCATTAAAGGTAAATATGTCCTGCTCATCATAAGCAGTTTTACTCGTTGATGCTTGACACTGACTTGTCCATGAGCCAGTAAGTACCTGTGATGTCGGTGGCGGCGTAGTTACTGCAGGCGTAGTTACTACAGGCGTAGTTACTACAGGCGTAGTTACTACAGGCGTAGTTACTACAGGCGTAGTTACTGCCGGAGTTGTTACCGGCGTAGTTACTTGCGGTACTAATGGAGCAGTTACCGCCGGCGTTACAGGATTTGGCGTAGTAGAGTCTCCACCTCCACCACAGGCGGTAAGCATAAATATGCTTATAAAAAAAGTGCCGAGTTGTAAGTTGTTGTTAAGTTTCATATTGTCTGTCCTTTTACATTTGCTTAAAATTTAACTTTTAATATGCTACACCCTGGCGACTAAATTACCAATAAATAAAGTTATTTAGTGTGATATGAGCGATACTTATAGCCTTCACCTGACATAGGTATAGGCGTTGCTCTGACTGACACGAGTGAATGATGAGTTTTAAAATAAGCAATGCTAGCCCCAGTCATTGTTGTATTGGTATTTGATTTTATTATAAATGAAGGGCGATGATTTTATACCGCCCAGATGGCTATTATTACTGGCGCACAGCACTTTCAGGCTCAAGCGACATAGGCCTACCATATACATCAAAAATGCCGTAATAATCGCCCATTTTAAGTTCTTTACCGCCACCAGTCCCTGTGGTAATCTTGAAGATATCAGGTCTTTCTGTGCCAATATTGAGCTCTTCTATGGCATTTGGGAACTGGGATATGTTTTTCCAAACATTTTTTCTCCAGTCTGTTTGCCCCCGCCCCTCATAAAAATTTAGAGGAGAGCCGACAGGATCAGTTGTATTAAAGCTTCTCAGAACAGACGAATCCCCAGTTACCCTAACTTTTACACTTGTCGTTTTGATACCAATTTTGAAATACGTATTGTTCTGCGCTATAACTACCTTATTACCCGGCACAATGTCAGATTCTATTTCCACTTGGTATGCAGGATCTCTTCTACATTCTTCGGCAGCCGAGGTATGATACCCATAAAAATCAATGAATGTTTTTAGTTTGTTGCCATCGAACACCAGCGATTTCAGCTGAGCATAGAAGGTCTCTCCTTTTCCCTTGCGACAGGGATATTTCCATGTACCAGTAAGACCGGCATCTTGCGTTGTGTTCGCTGTGGTTGTCTGTTGCCGGTATGCTATGATCTTAGCAGCAATCAAGATAGGCCTACCATCGCTATCTACATTGCCCCCCTGAGAGCCCAGTTTGAGTACTCTCTCACTATCAGTAGTGCCATCAACCGTCACGCTGGAAATTTGGTAGATATCAGTCACTTTATCGTTAATTTTAAAGTTTTTTCTGGCAGCCTCGACACTCGAGATGTCTGTCGAATAATACCTATACCATTCTGTTTGTCCATATCCATAGTATATAGACCCATTACCCGTGTAACCAGTATTATTAAATGAGCTCGTGAGAGCGGTAGTCATTGGAGCTAGGAAAACTTTTGTGGGCGTGATATCTATTTTAGTATACACAGTCGCCGTGTCTGGGTTTACCGTTTCGCCTAACGCAATCGTAGACGTGAGCCTCACTCGCTGCACTTCATCTTTGTGCTTGCAATTAGTCCCCTTGGTGTAAAACATCTTATTTGTGGTTAGTTTGTTGCCATTAAAGGTAAATCTGTCCTGCTCATCATAAGCAGTTTTACTCGTTGATGCTTGACACTGAGTTGTCCATGAGCCAGTAAGTACCTGTGATGTTGGTGGCGGAGTCGTTACTGCAGGCGTAGTTACTACAGGCGTAGTTACTACAGGCGTAGTTACTACAGGCGTAGTTACTACCGGCGTAGTTACTACCGGAGTTATTACCGGCGTAGTTACTTGCGGTGTTATTCGCGGTACTAATGGAGCAGTTACCGCCGGCGTTACAGGATTTGGCGTAGTAGAGTCTCCACCTCCACCACAGGCGGTAAGTATAAATATGCTTATAAAAAAAGTTGCGAGTTGCAATTTTTTGTTAAGTTTCATATTGTCTGTCCTTTTACATTTGCTTAAAATTTAACTTTTAATATGCTACACCATGGCTACTAAATTACCAATAAATAAAGTTATCTAGTGTGATATGAGCGATACTTAGAGCCTTCGCCTGACATAGGTATAGGCGTTGCTCTGACTGACACGAGTGAATGATGAGTTTTAAAATAAGCAATGCTAGCCCCAGTCATTGTTGTATTGGTATTTGATTTTATTATAAATGAAGGGCGATGATTTTATACCGCCCAGATGGCTATTATTACTGGCGCACAGCACTTTCAGGCTCAAGTGACATAGGCCTACCATATACATCAAAAATGCCGTAATAATCGCCCATTTTAAGTTCTTTACCGCCACCAGTCCCTGTGGAAATTTGGTAGATATCAGGAACTTCTGTGCCAATATTGAGCTCTTCTATGGCATTTGGGAACTGGGATATGTTTTTCCAAGTATTGGCCTTCCAGTTTCTTTGCCAATACCCACGATACAAATTTAGAGGAGATGTTAAAGTATTATCTGAATTAAAGACATTCAGAACCGTAGCATTCCCATTTACCATAATTTTTACACTTGTCGTTTTGATACCAATTTTGAAATACGTATTGCCCTGTGCTGTGACTACCTTATTACCTGGCACAATGTCAGATTCTATTTCCACTTGGTATGCACTATCTCTGGTACATTCTGTGGAATCAGAGTAAGTAGTCGCATAAAAATCAATGAATGTTTTTAGTTTGTTGCCATCGAATACCAGCCATTTCTGCTGAGCATAGAAGGCATCTCCTTTTCTCTTGCGACAGGGATATTTCCATGCACCAGTAAGACTGGCATCTTGCGTTGTGTTCGCTGTGTTTGTCTGTTGCCGGTAAGCTATGATCTTAGCAGCAATAAGTGAGATAGGCCTACCATCGCTATCTACATTGCCCCCCTGAGAGCCCAGTTTGAGTACTCTCTCACTATCAGTACTGCCATCAATCGTCACAGTGGAAATTTGGTAGATATCAGGCATTAATTAGTTAATTTTAAAGTTTTTTCTGGCAGCCTCGATACTCGAGATGTCTCTCCAATAATACCTAACCCATGATTTCTCATATCCATAGTATATAGACCCATTACCATTGTAATTAGGGTTGTTAAATAAGTCCGCGACAGTGTTATTCATTGAAGCTAGGGTAACTTTTGTACGCGTGATATCTATTTTAGTATGCTCAGTCGCCGTGCCTGGGTTTACCGTTGCGCCTAACGCAATCGTAGACGTGATCCGCACTCGCTGCACTTCCTCTTTGTGCTTGCAATTAGTCCCATTGGTGTAAAACATCTTATTTGTGGTTAGTTTGTTGCCCTTAAAGGTAAATCTGTTCTGCTAGTCATAACTAGTTTGACTCGTTGATGCTTGACATTGAGTTGTCCATGAGCCAGTAAGTACCTGTGATGTTGGTGGCGGAGTCGTTATTGGATTTGGCGCGGTAGAGTCTCCACCTCCATCACAGGCGGTAAGCATAAATATGCTTATAAAAAAAGTTGCGAGTTGTTGTTAAATTTCATCTTGTATGTCCTTGTTCATTTGCTTAAAATTTAATTTTTAACATGCTATACCCTGGCTACTAAATTACCAATAAATAAAGTGTGTAACTGTTATCTGATAAATACCTGTAGCCGTTACCATGCATCATCTTCAACCTCGTATTTTTACGCCACATGGGTATAAAATTGGTGAAAAAATAAAAGCATGATTAATTGTATTTGTTGGCTTTTATTGCGTATACTCTGCCTCGGAGTTGGGCAGATCGTCGCCGCTTTCTTACTGCTTGCGGTTTTGAAAGGGGAGGAAAGTCCGGGCTTCAAAGGGCAGGGTGCCAGTTAACGTCTGGGTAGCGCGAGCTAACGACAAGTGCAGCAGAGAGGAGACCGCCAGAAAATTTATTTACTGGTAAGGGTGAAAGGGTGTGGTAAGAGCACACCGGCTAATGGGTAATCATTAGTGCAAGGTAAACTCCACCCGAAGCAAAACCAAATAGGCTTCCTGAGGTATGGCCCATACTGGAAGCGGGTAGGTTGCTTGAGCCTGTGAGTGATTGCAGGCCTAGAGGAATGACGATCCAACGACAGAACCCGGCTTATAGCCCAACTCCCAACTTTAGCCCTGTATTGATTAATATTAATGCAAGGCTTTTTTTTACAATAGCTTTGCTAATTAACCGAAAAATGACCGTTTTTTATCATCTTAAGTTATTTCACATTGCGCAGCTGACGTCTTATAACGCATATTGGTGGAGCATGGGGTTATCCCGTTATATTTTAACGCGCTTTTCCCAGCGTTTAAAAATAAAAATAGTGCTGAATGTTAAACACATATACAGCAGGGCTGCGGTTGAAAATGCCTCAACTGGCGCGTAATAACGCCCATTGACTACGCGCGCCACACCTGTGATGTCCATAATTGTAATGATCCCTGCAATGGCACTACTGTGGATCATAAATATAACTTCATTACTATAAGCAGGTAGCGCACGGCGTATTGAGTTCGGTAGGGTGATACGCCGCAAAATTTGCCAGTGGGTCATACCAAAAGCTTTAGCGGCTTCTAACTCACCCTTGGGCATTGTCGCGATAACACCACGTACAATTTCCGCAGTATAAGCACCCGTATTTAGCGTAAAGGCGAGTAATGCGCAAAACCAGGCTTCTTGTAAATAATACCACATCCAACTTGTGCGGATCCATTCAGACTGCGCAGTACCGTAATAGATGATAAAGAGTTGTATTAATAGAGGAGTTCCCCTAAAAAAGTACATAAATGCCCAAACAGGAAAGCGAATAAACTTATTTTTGCTACTGCGAAGTATGCCTGCTGGGATGGCAATACAAAGCCCTAATAGCAGTGAAAATGAGACTAACCAAACTGTTGTCCATAACCCTGTAAGGTAAAGTTGGTATTCATTAATGATGATCGAAAAATTCATGGCTACCTCGTTACAATTGAATATTTTGTTTCAAGCTGTTTTAAAAATACATTTGATATGGCCGTGAAAAATAGATAAATAAGAGCGATAGTCAAATAAAAGGTGAAAGGTTTCTGTGTTGATCCTGATGCATCTTGAGCGACTTTAACCATGTCTTGTAAGCCAATAATTGAAACTAATGCAGTGGTTTTCATTAAAACTAACCAGTTGTTACCGATACCTGGGAGTGCATGGCGCATCATTTGTGGAAATGTCACCCGATAAAATATTTTGGAACGACTCATTCCATAAGCGGTAGCCGCTTCTATTTGTCCTTTTTCAATCGATAAAATAGCCCCTCGAAAAGTTTCGGTCATGTAAGCTCCAAGGATGAAGCCAATGGTGATGATACCAGCAACATACGGGCTAATATCTATATAATTAGGTAAGTAGGCGTGCCAAACATGTGCATGATTGTGATTGCTGAGGGATGTATTTATCCATTTATTAATGTTGTAAGAGAGTTGATTAACAATAATTTGCCCACCAAAATAAAGTAGCAACATTAATATGAGATCAGGAATTCCCCGTATAATGGTTGTATATATGGTTGCAATGCAGCGCAATATGCGTGAGTGAGATATTTTAGCGAGCGCTGCGAGTAACCCTAAGATGAGAGCAATCAATAAGGAAAATAATGCCACCTGAACAGTGACCCAAGCACCTTGTAATAATGTATGTTGATAATTTAAGAGTTCTTGCATAATACTTCTTTTAAAAATTTAAAAGGATGCCTATCGCGGTTATCATCCAAAATGGTTTATTTTGTAATTAACTCGGGTGAGCGTAGTTAATTACTAGGAGGTAAATATCAAGCCGCGTTTCTGTTGATAATTTACCTTACTGATTTTACATGGCAATGCGCTGATGTTCATTAGGATTTTTTATCACCATAAACATCAAAAGTAAAGTAGCGATCTTGAATTTTTTTGTAAGAGCCGTCAGCACGAACCGCTTTGATAGCGGTATTAAACTGCTTGGTTAAATCTGAATCTCCTTTACGTACAACAATACCAACACCTTCACCAAACCATTTAGGATTGCTGAGTTTAGGCCCTACAAACATATATTGATCACCGCCTTTTTTTTCAAGTAATCCACTAATAGTTGCACTCATATCTGCTAATATGTAGTTTAAGCGCCCAGCTTTAAGGTCAAGGTAGGATTGATTTATTGTGTCATAGCGTTTAATTTTAGCTGAAGGGAATTTATGGGAGACGTAAACATCCATTGTTGATGAGCGTTGCACCCCAATTTTTTTGCCTTTCATAAATGCATTTGTTCCTCTGTAGGGAGTGCTTTTTAACGCCGCAAAACGCGCTGGGATCTGTAGGTATTTGTTGGTAAATGCAACTTTCATTTTGCGTTGCTTGGTGATGTCCACGGTATCCATGATTGCATCAACTTTATGCACCAATAGTGCGGGGATAATTGCATCCCAACCGAGTTTAATGTAGGTACATTTGGCTTTCATTTTTGCACATATTGCATGTGAAAGATCTATTTCAAAGCCACTAACAGAGCCATCTGGCTCGGTTTTGCTAAATGGAGGGTAATCACCTCCAACCCCGAAGCGAATGTCTTTCCACTGCCTTGCTGACACATTAAATGCTAAAATCAATATCGTTATTAATAGAGCTATTTTTGCCATGATATTCCTTGCGCATAAAAAAATGTTTAGTAAACAGACGATATAAATTGCTTAAAACGTTCTGATGATGGATTTTTAAAAACAATATCAGGTTTACCTTCTTCTTCGATCAAGCCTTGGTGTAAAAATATTACTTTATTAGAGACATCGCGAGCAAAGGACATTTCATGCGTGACGACAAGCATTGTCCTGCCTTCTTCGGCAAGATCGCGTATCACATTTAATACTTCGCCAACTAATTCAGGGTCAAGTGATGAGGTTGGCTCGTCAAATAACATGACATCAGGCTCAACGGCAACTGCTCGTGCTATTGCAACGCGTTGTTGCTGACCGCCAGAGAGTTTTCCTGGGTACTCGTTTTTACAAGCATATAAACCGACACGTTGTAATAGTAACTCAGCCTTGGCAATTGCCTCTTTTTTGTCGATACCCAACACATGCACCGGCGCTTCAATGATGTTTTCTAGCACAGTCATGTGTGACCATAAATTAAAGTTTTGAAATACCATTGCTAAACGACTACGAATGCGTTCAACCTGTTTATGCGAAGCCGGAATAGTGCCGCGCACTTTATCTTGTTTCATTTTAATTAATTCGCCACTGACATAAATTTTACCTGAGGTAGGCGTTTCTAATAAATTAATACACCGTAATAGAGTACTTTTTCCAGAGCCTGATGCCCCTAAAATAGAGATAACGTCGCCTTTGTGTGCTTCTAAATTAATTCCTTTTAATATTTCATTAGCACCGTAAAATTTGTGTAAATCTTTAATAGATAGGGCAGTCTGAGTCATTAATTAACTTTTTTTGGATGAAATTGTTGCTATAGTATATCAGAAATGTTAGTAAATTGTTATGAAAAGATGAACTTTAAATAAGGTAAAGTTTGCCGATGAAATATATTTTAATAAAATAACCCCAAATTTAGTTTGCCATAGCTGTTATCAGTGCCCCTGTTTATTGTGGTCATAGGAGAGGTAAAGCGAGCTGCTCATATTTTTTGATGATTAAAGATCGTAGCTGACGCTGCATTTCGGGGTAACGTGGGTATATAGTTCAATTTTATGCCCGTATGTGCACATGTACCTTGCGGCCTTTGCCGTGATTTGAATGCAACGCTTATGCTAGCAATTTTAGATGTTGTTTTGCTTGCTGTGGGAAGTTAGAAAATATCCCATCGACACCGATATTTATCATTTCCTTTATGTCGGCTTTATGATCGACTGTGTATACAAGTATTTTCAGGCCTCGATGATGTGCATCGCTAACAAATTTTTGATTAATAGAATTAAGATGAACATTTACCGCGTATGCGTTTAGATCTTGGGCGAATTTTGCATAGTCAAGTGGAATGCATGAGGTTAATGCGGCAATGGGAAATTCTGGGCGTTGTTGGTGTATTTCATTTAAGATATGCTGGTTAAATGAGGAGATTATAATGCGCGGAGCTGTTATTGGTGTGTTTTTTATGGCATTGTCAAGGTAGGAAAATAAAAGTGCCGTGTTGTTAATGCATTTTAGTTCTAAGTGGATAATAGTGCGCCCATTAATTAGAGTAAGAGCTTCATCGAGTGTTGGTATTTTCTCGCCTTTTCCTACGTCTAATGTGCGTAAATGTTTAAAACTATGATCTGTTAGTCGACCTATTTCCGAGGTGGTTCTGCCTAGTATTCGGTCATGGATAACGATTATTTTTCCTTCTATTTCGAAGAGATCTATTTCTATCCCGTCTACCTTTTCGTCAAGTGCGGCTGTAATTGCGCGTAATGTATTTTCAGGCTCTAAACCACTGAGGCCGCGGTGGGCAATAATTTTCATCAGATTAAGCACTCCACACATTAAAAAGTAAGTTTGGGTATATACCCATGATCATAAATAATTGATTAATTTTACTGGCGCAAATAAGTCATTTCGTGATAATGATTGTTACCTGGAAAAAGTGTTACGGCACATGCTGTATTAAACTGAATTTGGCAAGCATTTTGCTGTGAAATATTTGTAAACAAACTTAATCTCATTGCGCTGAGCTTATTTTTTCAACTAATGCAATTGCCTGGCCAATGTAGTTTGCAGGTGTCATGCTTTTAAGCTCCTCTTTAACGCTCTGTGTTAGCGCCAGTGTATCAATAAAGTTTGCCATACCTTCAGCATCTACACGTTTTCCGCGTGTGAGCTCTTTTAGTTTTTCATAGGGTTTTTCAATGCCATAACGACGCATAATAGTTTGAATTGGCTCGGCAAGTACTTCCCAATTTGCATCGAGATCTTGGAGCATACTTTCTTGATTTGGTTGAAGCTTGCTGATGCCTTTAAGGCTTGCTTGATACGCAATAATAGAATAGCCAATTGCCACCCCTAAATTACGCAATACGGTTGAGTCAGTTAAATCACGTTGCCAACGAGAGATGGGTAATTTAGCGGCGATGTGATTAAAAATAGCATTAGCAAGTCCTAAATTTCCTTCTGAATTTTCAAAGTCGATTGGATTTACTTTGTGCGGCATTGTGGATGAGCCAATTTCGCCTGCAATGGTTTTTTGTTTAAAGTGTCCAAGGCAAATATAGCCCCAAATATCACGATTAAAATCTAATAAAATAGTGTTAAAACGGGCAAGGGCATTAAATAACTCCGCAATATAATCATGGGGTTCAATTTGAGTTGTGTAGGGGTTAAATATAATGCCTAAGCTGGTTACAAATTCCTCTGAAAATGTTTGCCAATCAATTTCTGGATAAGCACTTAAGTGCGCATTGTAATTACCGACTGCGCCGTTTGTTTTGCCTAATATTTCGGTGGCTTTAATTTGTGTTACTTGACGCTGCAGACGAGCAACTACATTGACCATCTCTTTACCCATTGTGGTTGGCGATGCTGGTTGGCCATGTGTACGCGACATCATTGGCATTGCTTTATATTCTATTGCTTTGGCTTTAATAGCCACCACTAATTTGTTGCAATAAGGTAAAATAATTTCTGTTTTGGCGCAGCTTAGCATGAGCGCATATGCCAAGTTATTAATGTCCTCAGAAGTGCAGGCAAAGTGAATAAATTCAGAGACGCGATTGAGCTCTGCAACATCAGCTACTTTTTCTTTTAAAAAATATTCGATGGCTTTTACATCATGGTTTGTTGTCGCTTCAATGTTTTTAACTCGTTGTGCATCAGCTTCATTAAAATTGCTGAGAATGTCATTTAGATGATCATTAGCTTGCTCAGAAAAGGTAGGTACTTCTTTAATTTTAGTTGTCTGTGCTAATTTTTGTAGCCAGCGAATTTCAATTTGTACTCGATATTTTATCAAGCCAAATTCACTGAATATTTGTCGTAAAATATCTGTTTTACTTCCATAACGTCCATCTATTGGGGATATGGCGGTAAGTTCGGAAAGTTTCATGTATATTTCCTCTGAAACTGTAAATGGTTAAAATTATGCTAGATGCGTTTTAAATTTTGTTTTAATTGCGCAGCCATGGCTTTACGGGAAAAAATAAGTTGCCGCCGCTTTCCACCGAGTTGTCGCCATAATACTGTCGCGCGCACACCTGATAATAATAGTGCACGAATTTTGTGTTGGTTGATTTCTTGTTGTAGGCAAGCTGGTGTGCCGTTCACTTGAATTTTAGGGCCAAGATCGCTAATAATTTCTTTGTATATTGAATCTAAGTTTTTTAAAACGGGAAGATCACTGATATGAAAATGTGCAATTTGTCGTTGCACTTGATTAAGGCGCTCAGCAAGGCTCTTCAGTAAAGATGGATGTGCTGTGAGTTTCTTTTCAAGCGCTATCATGCCGATGATGTATTTTGTTATCTGGAGATTACGCTTGCCTGTGTTGTTATCAAATTGTTCGATGGCGGCTTTAAAGCCAAATGCGAGATGTTCATAACCACCATAAATTTCCAGAGGCGAGTTGCTATCTATTTTTAGCGTTGACATCAATGAAGCATCAAAGGCCTTCACATCAGGGCAGATCCCTGTTTTTGCAATTTGATCAACTAAAGATGCGGCCTGGCACATTGCTGAAAATGCAATGCAACGTGAGGGTAAATCGTGAAATGACATTAGTTATTTATTCCCCTGTAAATGCTGTTCAATAATTGCACCACCAAGGCACAATTCATTCTTGTAAAATACTGCTGATTGACCTGGTGTCACCGCAATCTGTGGTTTTTCAAAAATGACTTTAAGTGTGTGGTTATCTATTGGCGTAACGTGACATGGAATATCTTGTTGGCGATAGCGTGTCTTAACAGTGCATTGAAAAGGGGTTGTCTTAATTTTGCGATCAATCCAATCACACTGTTTTGCAATAAGTCCATAAGAGAAAAGTGCAGGGTGGTTTGCACCTTGTGCTACTAATAACCGGTTGTTGTCCATATCTTTGCCAACGACATACCAAGGCTCGTCACCTGAATTTTGTAAACCACCAATGCCTAAGCCTTTGCGTTGACCAAGGGTATGATACATCAAACCTTGATGTCTGCCAATCACCTCATCATCTAGCGTGACTATATCGCCTGGTTGCGCAGGTAAGTATTCCTGTAAAAATTCGGTGAATTTGCGTTTACCAATAAAACAGATACCTGTGCTGTCTTTCTTATTATGTGTGATAAGCTCTTGTTCTTGTGCTATGCGGCGCACTTGAGGTTTATCAAGCTCACCAACAGGAAAAAGCGTTTGTGCTATTTGTTGCTCAGCAATACCATACAAAAAATAGCTTTGATCTTTATTGCCATCGAGACCGCGTAATAACTGTGCATGTCCATCAATATCACGGCGACGCACATAGTGACCAGTTGCGATAAAGTCAGCATTAAGATCTTCTGCGGCAAAGTCTAAAAATGCTTTAAATTTAATTTCTTTGTTACACATAACATCAGGGTTAGGCGTACGGCCTGCCTTGTATTCTGCTAAAAAATGTTGGAAAACATTATCCCAATATTCAGCCGAAAAATTAATGGTATGCAGCTTGATATTTAATTTATCACACACAGATTTTGCATCTTGAAGATCTTGTGCGGCGGCGCAATATTCATGGGTATCATCTTCTTCCCAATTTTTCATGAATAGACCTTCGACCTGATAGCCTTGTTGCTGCAATAAATACGCAGATACTGAGGAATCAACACCTCCAGACATGCCCACGATGACTTTAATTTGACTGCTGTTTGTCATAAATTAATCTCTTTAAAATTATGCCCATGACAATAAATAATATATCAATCAGTACACTGGCATACATGAGTGACTTGTGCATTGGACATTTTGGAAATGAAATAATCATTAATAAAATTTTCGTTTAAAATTCACTTACTTTGGCTGCACAATATTTGTATGGAACATTAAGTGTAACTTGGTATGACGCTTAACATTCTAGCAGAAAATATAGCTAAAAAAATAAATACATGTTAAAATTGTTTAAAAAAAAACAGCAATGATATTTAAAGAGGTTTATTATGATGAAGAAAATGATTACTTTAGTGCTTTTAATGTCATTTAGTTGGGCTGCGGTTGCATGGGGGGTGCTTCTAAATAAAGAAGTTAAAGGATTTTATGGCTATTGCCATTACTCTGATGGAGGGATATCAACAGTGAATTCAACAGCCAATTGTCCAACCAATAATCAAAAGAATGGTTCAACCTTTGTGCAACTTGTTATTAATAAAACAGAAACGTCGGTTGGTGCATTAAAAAGTCAATCCGTGAATGGTTTTAGTCGTTATTGCACGTATCAAAATGGGGCAATTATAACCATAAAAACCTCGGAAATTTGCCCGGCGCTCAGTAAATGATAAATCTAAGAGCCATAAAGCTGAGCATAAGCACTCAAATAGCCCTCAAATAGCAAGAAAGCTGAGCCTAATTAGCAGAAACATAAATAAAAATTACGTGCTGGTGTATATACCCATGTGCCGATCGAAATGCAAAATCAGCAAGGCAAATTGTGCCGATATGCGAGGCATAAAATTGAAGTATAGTTATTATCGATTGATATTTTATAGCAATGCAAACTTAAGCAAGGCTCCTTGCCCTACGAGACGCTAACTCGATTTTTATAGGATCGGGCGCAGCCTTGCGCTCAACATTCGATGCGTAAGTCCCCATTACCTCACGCTGCGCCTTACTCTGATTCTTGAGTGAGCGGCCACCGTTGCATTTTTTCGTTGCATGGGAATATGTACCCATTATCATTCAAAATGTTTTGCTTGTCGCTTGCTTGAAGATCAAAGCCAGGTGCAACTGATGTAATGGTTATGCCATTTTTGATTGAAGACGTTAAATCCTCAACTTTCAGCCGCGCAGCTTATTACTGCGCAGCTTGCTCAGTTGAGGTGACATAATAATATAATGTCCGTTTTGGATATTATCAAGGGACCAACTGCCAATACTATAGCGGATTAATCGCAGGGTAGGAAAACCAATATTAGCGGTCATTCGGCGAACTTGGCGGTTTCTTCCTTCGCTAATGGTAATGCTGAGCCACGTTGTAGGAATAGTTGCGCGTTTGCGAATAGGCGGGTGACGATTCCAAATATCAGGGCTATCCATTATTTCTACTTTTGCAGGGCTGGTGATACCATCTTTTAGCATCACGCCATCACGTAATTTTTGGCAATCAGCGCTCTTTGGCTGTCCTTCAATTTGCACCCAGTAGGTTTTATCTATTTGATTATTTGGCCCAGTGATGTTTGCTTGTAACTTTCCATCATTTGTCAAGAGTAATAACCCTTCTGAGTCCTTGTCTAAACGGCCCGCAGCATAAACATTTTTGATATCAATATAATCTTTTAATGTTTTTCTATTTCCTTCATCGGTAAATTGGCTTAGTACACCAAAAGGTTTATTAAATAGGATGATGGTCGGGTAGGCTGGTTGACTAGACAAACGTTCACGTTTGATTTTTGTATTTTTAACTCGAGTTGATTTGTTATGGGAAACATGCGGCATTTGCAAAGGCCATTAATATAAAATTTGATTGTAGCAGATAATATGAGCAATTTCTCTTGCTGACTTGGCATCTTGAAAGTAGTATGGGTATAATAGATCTAGCACAATTATTTAAGGTCTAAATCATATTAAGGAAAAGCAAAAATGACAGACAAATCGGTAAAAATCATTTATACATTAACAGATGAAGCGCCTGCCTTGGCAACCTATTCATTGTTACCAATTGTTAATGCATTTACAAAAGCTGCTGATATCACGGTTGAAACACGCGATATCTCTTTATCTGGGCGTATTATTGCTAATTTTCCAGAAAAATTAACAGCAGATCAAAAAATTGCAGATGCCTTGTCTGAGCTTGGCGAGTTAGCAAAAACACCTGCAGCTAATATCGTAAAATTACCAAATATTAGCGCCTCGGTTCCACAATTACACGCAGCGATCAAAGAGCTGCAATCACAAGGTTATGATCTCCCTGACTATCCTGAAGTAGCTAATACAGACGAGGAGAAAAAAATCAAGAGTCGATATTCTAAAGTCTTAGGTAGTGCGGTAAACCCTGTATTACGCGAAGGTAATTCAGATAGACGTGTTGCTGATGCCGTGAAGCAATACGCACAAGATCACCCACACAAAATGGGCGCTTGGTCTAAAAATTCTAAATCGCATGTTGCCAATATGGCTGAAAATGATTTCTACGGTAGTGAGCAATCGTTGAATTTAACAAAAGATGATGATCTAAAAATTCAATTTACTAACAAAGCGGGTAATGTAAGTATATTAAAAGCGTCAACACCTGTGTTAAAAGACGAATTAATTGATTCATCAGTGATGAGTTGTAGTGCATTACGCGCGTTTTATGAAAAAGAAATGACAGAGGCGAAAGCAAATAACCTGATGCTATCGCTACATTTAAAAGCGACCATGATGAAAGTATCTGATCCGATAATGTTTGGTCATGCTGTTACTGTTTATTATAAAGATGTATTTAAAAAACATGCTGGCGTGTTTAAAGAGCTTGGTGTCGATGAGTGTAATGGTTTAGGTGATGTTTACGCAAAAATAGCTAATTTACCAGAGGCGCAAAAATCAGAAATTGAAGCAGATATTCAAGCTGTTTATGCAACACGTCCAGGCCTTGCAATGGTTGATTCTGATCACGGTATTACTAACTTACATGTACCAAGTGATGTAATAATTGATGCATCAATGCCAGCAATGATCCGCTCTGGAGGAAAAATGTGGAATGTAGATGGCCAGCTTGAAGATACAAAAGCAATGATACCAGATCGTAGCTATGCAGGTATTTACCAAGAAACGATTAGTTTTTGTCGTGAACATGGTGCTTTTGATCCAGTCACTATGGGCGATGTTGCAAATGTTGGCTTAATGGCTCAAAAAGCAGAAGAATATGGATCGCACGATAAAACCTTTCAAATTAAAGAAGCTGGTACTGTTACAGTTGTTGACCATGCTGGTAAAACATTAATGGAGCATGAAGTTGAACAAGGGGATATCTGGCGGATGTGTCAGGCGAAAGATATTCCAATTAGAGATTGGGTACGTTTAGCCGTTAGTCGTGCAAAAGCAACTGGCAACCCTGCAATTTTCTGGTTAGATAGTAACCGTGCGCATGATGCCAACCTAATTAAAAAAATACATGTTTATTTGAAAGATCATGATACAGCAGGGTTAGATATTCAAATAATGACACCAGAAGATGCGATTAAATATTCATTAAAACGTTTAAAAGCAGGTGAAAATACAATTTCTGTCACTGGCAATGTGCTACGTGATTACCTAACCGATTTATTTCCAATTTTAGAGCTCGACACTAGTGCAAAAATGCTTTCGATAGTGCCGTTACTGGCAGGTGGCGGTTTGTTTGAAACAGGCGCTGGTGGCTCAGCACCGAAACATGTTCAACAATTTATTAAAGATGGACACTTACGCTGGGATTCTTTAGGTGAATTTTTAGCATTAGCGGTTTCAATTGAAAGTATCGCAGAAAAAACAGGAAACCGAAAAGCAGAGCTCCTTGCGAAATCACTGCATATTGCGAATGGAAAATATTTAAAAGAAAATAAAGCTCCATCACGGCGCGTGAATGAGTTAGATAATCGAGGATCACACTTCTATTTAGCATTATACTGGGCTCAAGCGTTAGCCTCGCAAACAATCGATGAAAATTTACAAAAGAAATTTTCAGAGTTAGCACAAGAGCTGAAAAATAATGAAAGTGAAATCGTCAACCAGCTAAACAGTGCGCAAGGGCATGAAATAGATTTAGGGGGTTATTTCCATACTAATCAGGCTAAAGTTGTTGCGGCAATGCGCCCAAGTCCGATCCTCAATCAAGCAATAGATAATTTCTAATTGTTTTAAAAGCATCATGTATCCTATGTTACATGATGCTTTATCAGGCATGAGTCAGAGCAATATGTGAGCTATATGGCTATATGGGATCTATGGCTATATACGGTAAACTTTTTGTTTACAATCTTTGGGTAGACAAGCTTTTAAGTTCACCGGCTGGGTTTAGATTTCGCTAGCTCACGGGTATAATGTTAGTTCAAGATATTAATAACCAACTACTGACCGATGCCGTTTGCGGTGTTTATTTTATTTATTATTTTCGAAAAAAGGCAACTTAGTGCGCCATCCGATGAGCTAATTGTAAATGAAGTAAATGGTTGTTTAGTGTTGCTTGCGACAATAATTTATTTCTGCTCAGAAATAAACATTAAAAGATCAAACCCCTAATTCGTCTAGTAACAAATCTGCATCGTTTAATTTCTCTTGTGTACTACTGGCGTTTTCATTTTGTTTATTCTTTTCATCTTCAAAAAGACTGTCAGCGTCAAAGGCGTGGCGCTTTTCAAAATCAGCGAGTTTAATGAACTCTGTTTTATCCATCGCAAGCTCGAGATAAAAAATGTTGTTTTTTTCTGTCATAAAAGTAACGCGCCTTGCTTCAGGGCAATCTAAGTTTGTGTCAATAGATAAAATGACCTGCTTGTTAATGGTCAGCATTTTAGGCTGATTTTGGGTAATTGAAGTATGTAATTCATGACCAACAACCCCAGTAAAATCACCGACAATTTGGTTCATTAACTCGCCCATGATATCTCCAACATCATCAGAGGTATGTGATGTCGCAAGATCATTCTCTTGCATGCCCATATACAACATATAATTACGGTATATTTCAAGAGCAGCAGCTGCACTAAAGTTGATGATGACAAGCCCTGAAAATCCGCCATCAAACAGTACAAAGCAGCCTAAATCAGGCTTTAAGCAGGTTTTATTAATTTTTTGCGCCATAGATGAATAATTGATTGCTTTATCCGTGGCTTTGCTTAATACAGATTTTACCGATTTGCATAAGACGAGTAAAATATCATCTGTAGTTATGGTTTTATTTTCTTGCATAAAAACTCCGGTCGTATATCAATGACAGTAAATAACTTATCTTAAAATGAGTGACTCTTTCGTTACAAGTTTTGTTAACCAATCATAGCAACCTTTTCTTCGAATAGACTCATTTTTTTGTGTAATATTTGTAGGCTAACTTAGTGTAGTTAATATTATTGTTTAATAATAGCATTGTAAGCGTAGATTAATTAATTGAAAATGCTCAATGTAAACGTAGTTTGTCTAAAAATAAACAAAAAAAGAGACATAGGATACATTTATGTCGTTTAAATTTATTTTTTATCACCAAGACCTGCACACTCAAAGATTAAAACCAAGTTATTTGTGAGCAGGCCAGGCGTTTTTTATCATTAGCTTCTTATATACCCATGTGACCTTCAAAATGCAACGTCAGCATGGACTCTATAACCAGAGTAAGGCGCAGCATAAGGTAATGGTGACGTGTGCCTCTAATGTTGAGCGCAAGGCTGCTACCGATCATATAAAAACCGAGCACTGCCGCAATGGGTAAGGCTTCTTGTTTAAGGTTGCATCGTTATAAAATATTTTGCGAGAATAACTTCCCTTCAATTTTATGCCAAGCACCTGGCCACAATTTGCTACCCTGATATTGCATTTCTGTGGCGCATTGGTATATAAAGAGATGAATAATATCATCGCTAACTCGCTGCCAAAACAGCTGTATCACTACCCTCATGCTCTGTGATGAATTTTCGACAGGAAGTCACATATTTATCATTGGTAATTAAAATATAAAAACCGATAGATATAGCAGTAAAAATAAAATATGGGTGATCGCTACTTAAAAGAAGTTTCGTCGCATACATTATCCACAAGAAAGCTAAAAACGGAAAAGTGTAAATTAGTAAGCGTTTAATACCTGCTTGGTGCTGGATAAATCCATAAACAATCATGATCATAGTTAATGCTAAATTAATATTGCGTAAAGCATGTGATGGCAGAGTTAGCATCACTAAGCTAACCAGTACAAAGACTATCAATCCCCAAAAGCGTGCTTTGGGCGTAATAGCACCTAAACTCACAGGCGCGGCCATGTAACCAATAAGATGAAAACCTGTGACTATGATCATTAATCCTGCCCAGCTATGCGCATTCCATAGCATGAACCCAATTAACAAAAAATTAACCATCATGGAGCGTTTTGAAAAATTATATATGGGGCATAACTTTGCAAGCCATCCAGGCATTTGACCTTCAGATGCCATTGCATATAGCATACGAGATGAAGCGCCTAAATAAGCATAGCCTGTACCTGATGGGCTCACAACACTGTCAGCAAGCAATATTATTGCCATGAAATTAAGACCAAGCAACATCGCCAAGTTAAGCAATGGAGAACTAAAATTAAGACCTTGCCAGCCACCTTCAGCTGTTAATGCCGCATGTGGTATTGCCGCCATAAATGCATACTGAAGGCAGATATATAAAACTAAAACTATTCCAATTGAAAAAAGGATTGCTAGTGGTATATTGCGTTTCGGATTTTCAATTTCGCTTGCATATGCAACACTTGTTTGAAAACCATTGAACGAGTAAATTAAACCCGCGCCAATAATTGCGGTAATGGCGCTGCCAGGTCCGTAATGATTATTAGTTGAAAGCACGAAGTTAGACGTGTGGCCAGTATGATCTAGTGCGGCAATCATAAAAACAAGTACAGCCATTAGCGGAGTGAATATTTTTAAAATAGTAATGACATTGTTCACTTTAGCGAGTAGTTTCACGCCATTAAAGTTAATTACAAGATAAATAAGCAAGAAAAATAATGCTAGCAGTTTTCCGTACACAGTTAAGCTATGATTCTGCAGTAAAAAATTTGATTTGGTAGCTGCAGCAAGATATTGTGTTGAGGCTTGAGCTTCTGTGGCAACAGCCATCACGATGCCAAACCAGTTCGCAAACGCAAAAGGCATCCCAAAAACATTATTGTGCGATAAAGAGCTTGATCGCGTTGTTGCTCCACGAACAGGATAAATTGCCACCACCTTGGCGAGACACATTCCTACGGAGCATACTATCAGCGCCGCCAGAATCCACGCCAAAAAGGCCCAGTTACCTGCATACTTAGCGCTTAATTGCGAGCTAAACAACCACCCTGAACCTATCATACACGTTGAGCTGAGCAGTGTTGCACTCAGGAGAGAAATTTTATGGTTTTCTGACCTATCTTTTTTTAAAGTAATCATGTTATAATATCCTTATTATTTTTTATATTAAGCAGAAACAGAAAGCGAATGCTTTACTTGATCTAAAATGATGCATAACTAATGGCTATTAGTTGGCATTTATTTATGTATATGTAACATACATGATGGGGTTATCTTTGTCTAGCTCATGTGTTTATTCAAAATAGTTATTATTTAGTAACTTACTGATATTGAAGTAATATAATAGTTTATTATTTAGGTGGTTGGCGTTAATTTTAAATTATAAATTATTTAATTGATATTCACTTGTAAAAAAATTTTATTTAGAGGCATTTTGGGTGTTGATAATCACAGATTAGCTGAATATATTTTGCTCGTATTGTACTAGAAAACCAGAGTAAGTCGTAACATTTGACTTTTAAACTAACAAATATTAATTATATATGGACGGCTCCTTTAAAAAATTTCCAAGATCGGCTGCGCATTGTTAGTGGATAAGATTAATTGTAATGTGTGATAAGTTTTAATAGCAAAGTATAAGAGTATTGGATTTTATATGACTTAGCAGGTAATATGCAAGTGCAGGGCAAAATAAAATGTTAACATGGCAAATTTGAGCCGCGCGAGCAGTATAAAAATAAAGGCTTTAGGTATTAATTATGGATGTTACGCAAGGCATATTTATCTATCAATAAATTACGATTTTTATACATTGATGTAAGCTGAATATTACTTGGAAACTGGGTAACATCGTTAGATATTCTTTATAGATATTTTATAATGACGTAGCTTGGCGCAAGTTGCGTTGCATTGCGGGGCATCCGCGCGATTTTTGTTAGGTAAGATGCGAGCAAAGCTGATGGCTCAGTCATATGTGGTTATGCTCACTATGTTTGTAATTTATAGTTATTTAATATGTGTAGTGATTTTCACTAGGCGCCATGCATACAGGAGATATTAATGTCAAGTAAAAAACAAGTGTCGCAAGGTTTATATATACCAGAAATGGAGCATGATGCTTGTGGTATTGGATTTGTTGCACACTTAAAGAACCGAAAATCCCATTCGATTATTACCAAGGCTTTATACATACTTGCTCGTATGGAGCATCGAGGTGGGCAGGGGCGCGATCCGTTTAGTGGTGATGGCGCTGGTATTTTATTGCAAAAACCACATGAATTTTTAGTCACTGAAGCCTTAAAGGTTGGCATTACTCTGCCTAGTTTTGACCAATACGGTGTCGGCACTATTTTATTTCCTAAAAATAAACATCATCGTAATGAATGCCGTGATATTTTAGAGCGCACCGCGACCAGGCTTCATCTTGAAGTGCTTGGTTACCGCATTATACCAACTGATAATTCGATGCTAGGTAAAGACTCTTTAAAAGGTGAGCCTCAGTGTGAACACATGTTTGTGACCGGCGGTGTTGATATGTCACCGGATGTATTAGAGCGCAAACTATTTATCCTGCGTAACTATTCAAGACGCATTTGTTTGCAATCGGTTAGTGGTATTGAAAAAAACTTTTATATTAATACTTTTTCATATAAAACAATTGTTTATAAAGGTCAATTGACCACAGAGCAAGTGCCAAAATATTTTTTAGATCTACAAGATCCAGCAATGGTGACCGCGCTTGCACTTGTGCATTCTCGCTTTTCAACAAATACCTTCCCTAGCTGGCGCTTAGCACAGCCTTTTCGCTACATTGCCCATAATGGTGAAATAAACACTGTTAAAGGTAATATTAATTGGATGAAGGCGCGTGAATCTTTACTTGAATCGGAATATTTTACCCGTGCAGAGCTTGATATGTTAATGCCTATTTGTAGCGAAGGAATGTCGGACTCTGCGAGTTTTGATATGGCGCTTGAATTGCTTGTACTTTCAGGGCGTAGTTTGCCACATGCGCTTATGATGATGCTTCCTGAAGCATGGCAAGAAAATAAACAAATGGAGCAATCGCGTCGTGCATTTTATCAATATCATGCTAATTTAATGGAGCCGTGGGATGGTCCTGCTTCTGTTTGTTTTACTGATGGTGTGCAAGTTGGCGCAATATTAGATAGAAATGGTTTACGACCATCTCGTTACACGCTGACGAAAGATGATTTTTTAATCATGGCGTCAGAAACAGGTGTGGCCAAAATTGCGCCTGAAAATATCAAGATGAGTGGTCGCTTAAAACCTGGTCGAATTTTTGTTGCTGACTTAGAGCAAGGACGTATTATTTCAGATGATGAGGTTAAAAGTACTATTTCTGCTCGAAAACCTTATGAAGAGTGGTTATCAGAAAATCTGGTCAAACTTACTGAACAGCCAACGGCATTAGAGCGTAATATTCAACCAAATGATGGTCAATTATTATGTCGCTTGCAAGAATTTGGCGTAACCTCTGAAGAAATTAGTGAAATGATTTTGCCAATGTTTAAAGATGGTAAAGAGCCATTAAGTGCCATGGGTGCCGATTGGCCGCTTGCTGTTCTTTCACATCAATCTCAACATTTGTCACATTATTTTAAGCAATTATTTGCGCAAGTAACCAATCCGCCTATCGATTCTATCCGTGAACGTATGGTGATGTCACTAAAAACGTATTTAGGCAAAGATCAAAATGTATTGCATGAGACCCCCGAACACTGCCACAAAGTGGAATTAGAATCACCAGTATTGAGTAATGCGGAATTACAAAAAATAAATGCGCTTGATGATAACAACCTGCAAGCGAAAACGCTTGAGATCCTGTTTAGAGCAAACGGTGAAGAAGGGCAGTTAAAACGTTCTTTAAATCGTATTTGTCGCTATGCTGAAGATGCTATCCATGATGGTTATTCGATTATTATTTTATCAGATCGTAGTGCGACATCAGATCACGCGGCTATTCCTGCTATGTTGATCACGGGTGCTGTGCATCACTATTTAATCAGACGTGGCTTGCGCGCAATGTGTGACATTGTTGTCGAAACTGGAGATGTGCGAGATACACACCATTTTGCCACCGTGATAGGATACGGTGCATCAGCCATTAATGCTTATTTGATTGAAGAAATAATTATTGATTTAAAAGAGAAAAACCGTCTTCCAAAAAATCGTACTGTTAACGATGTATTTGCTTCATATAAAAATGCAATTGATGCGGGACTTTTGAAAATATTCTCTAAAATGGGAATTTCAACAATTCAATCATATCAAGGTGCACAGATATTTGAAGCGTTAGGTATTAATAAATCTGTGATAGATGCCTACTTCAAGGGGACTGTTACGCGTATTGAAGGGTTGAGTATTGAAGATATTTCCCGCGAGATTTTAGTGCGTCATCGGTTTGCTTATCCAATACGCGAAATACCAGTCCAACGCTTAGATGTTGGCGGTGTTTATCGCTGGAAACAGCGCGGAGAAAAGCATTTATTTAATCCAACAACGATTTCATTGCTACAAAGATCAACACGTAATAAAAATTATGAGCAGTTTAAAGAATATGCTTCATGCGTTGATTTGCAAGGTGATAATGCGGCAACATTACGTAGTCAATTTGAGTTTGTTGAGGATTCTTCTGTGGCAATTTCAATTGATGATGTTGAGCCAGTTGAAAATATTTTAAAACGTTTTGCAACTGGTGCTATGAGTTTTGGCTCAATTTCACATGAAGCACATTCAACACTTGCCATTGCTATGAATCGTATTGGCGGTAAATCAAATTCTGGTGAAGGTGGTGAAGATCCTGCGCGTTTCTTACCAAAAGAGAATGGTGATTGGGAACGCTCTGCGATAAAACAAGTTGCATCAGGGCGTTTTGGGGTGACTTCATATTATTTAACTAATGCTGCCGAAATTCAAATTAAAATGGCACAAGGTGCAAAGCCTGGTGAAGGAGGGCAACTTCCTGGGCACAAAGTTGATGACTGGATTGGTCGTACGCGTCATTCAACACCTGGTGTTGGACTTATTTCACCGCCTCCGCATCATGATATTTATTCGATTGAAGATTTAGCGCAGCTTATTTTTGATCTTAAAAATGCTAATCGCAAGGCGCGTGTTAATGTAAAACTTGTATCAGAAACTGGGGTGGGTACAATTGCCGCAGGTGTTTGTAAAGGAAAAGCCGATGTTGTTTTAATTGCAGGTTTTGATGGAGGTACAGGTGCATCACCGCTTTCTTCAATTCGCCATGCAGGTTTGCCATGGGAATTAGGAGTTGCTGAAACGCATCAAACGTTAGTCAAAAATGGTTTGCGTAACCGTATTGTGCTTCAAGCAGATGGACAGATGAAAACGCCTCGTGATTTAACTATTGCGGTATTATTAGGCGCTGAAGAGTGGGGCGTTGCCACCGCTGCATTGATTGTTGAAGGTTGTATTATGATGCGAAAATGTCACTTAAACACTTGTCCGGTTGGCATTGCTACGCAAAATAAAACATTACGTGAACGTTTTTCTGGGCGCGTTGAAGATGTTGTTACTTTGTTCAATTATCTTGCGGAAGGTATGCGAGAAAATATGGCAAAACTAGGTTATGCAACAATCAATGAAATGATCGGTCAAACGCAAAAATTAAAAATGCGCACAGATAGAAAACATTGGAAATATAAAAATATAGATTTGAGTACTATTTTGTTTAAAGAGTTGGTAAAACCAGATGATGGTTTATTTAATCAAAAAGGGCAAATGCATAATCTTGAAACAATATTGGATCGCAAACTGATTGAACTTGCAAAATCTGCATTTAAAACTGGCGAGGCTATATCGACTGAATTTAATATTAGCAATACTGATCGTAGCTGTGGTGCAATGCTCTCAAATGAAATATCGAAAGTTTACAACGCAGATGGCATGCCTACGCCATTTAAAGTTAAATTTACGGGCAGTGCGGGACAGTCTTTTGGTTGTTTTCTTGTCAAAGGTGTTGAATTTACAGTTGAGGGTGATGCAAATGATTACTGGGGTAAAGGGCTCTCTGGTGGTCAAATTGTTATCTATCCAAGCCTTAAATCTTCATTAATTGCGCACGAAAATATGATTGTCGGCAATGTTTGTTTTTATGGTGCAACAGCTGGAGAGTCTTACATTAACGGCATGGCTGGTGAGCGTTTTTGTGTGCGTAACTCTGGCGCTGAGGTTGTTGTTGAAGGTATTGGCGATCATGGCTGTGAGTATATGACTGGTGGTAGCATGTTAAACCTTGGCAGCACTGGACTTAACTTTGCAGCGGGCATGAGTGGGGGAGTTGCTTATATTTTTGATGAAGACGGTAGTTTTGCAAGTAAATGTAATATGGAACTCGTTGAACTAGATCCACTTGAGCAAACTGATAAAGATTTCATTTTAAAAAAAGTATCGGCGCATTTTAATTTAACAAAGTCAGTAACGGCACAAAAATTTCTTGCTGATCAAGAAACAAGTCTCGCTAAAATGGTAAAAGTAATGCCAATAGATTATAAGGCAGCACTTGCTGCTCGTGCTAAAGGAGGTGCGTAATGGGTAAGCATACTGGATTTTTAGAATTAGGACGGGAAGTACCGGCTTTATTGCCAATTGCTGATCGTGTCAAAAATAATAAAGAATTTGTACAAAATGCAGAGTTTGGATCAAAAATAAATGATCAAGCGTCTCGTTGTATGGATTGTGGTGTACCGTTTTGTCATAGTGGTTGTCCAATTGGCAATATCATTCCAGAATTTAACGATGCTGTATATAGGGAGAGTTGGCAAGAAGCATGGGATATTTTAAGTTCTACAAACAATTTTCCTGAATTTACGGGGCGCATTTGTCCAGCTCCGTGTGAAACTGCATGTGTTTTAGGTATCAATCAAGATCCCGTGACAATTTGTAATATAGAAAAAACCATTGCGGAAAAAGCTTATGAAAATGGTTATGTAAAACCTAAAATTCCGTATAAACGAACAGGAAAAACCATTGCAATTATTGGTTCAGGTCCAGCAGGGTTGGCCGCTGCGGAGCAATTAAATAGTGCAGGGCACACGGTGACTGTTTATGAACGAGATGAAAAAGTAGGTGGGTTGTTACGCTTTGGCATTCCTGATTTTAAACTTGGTATGGATGTTATTGACCGTAAAATAGCGGTAATGGAATCTGCGGGCATTAAAATGGTTGTAAATGCGCATATTGGCGTTGATTTTAATGCAGTTGACTTACGCAAACAGTTTAATGTTGTATTGTTAACTGGTGGATCTACCGTTCCGCGTGATCTACCTATTCCTGGACGTAATTTAAAAGGGATCCATTTTGCATTGGAATTCTTAGGTCAAAATAATCGTCGAGCAAATGATATGGATCTTAAAACAGCAGAAATTTTTGCAAAAGATGAACATGTTCTTGTCATTGGTGGTGGAGATACAGGTTCAGATTGTGTGGGCACGTCAAATCGTCATGGTGCGGCATCTATTTTACAAATTGAAATAATGCCTATTCCACCTGAAAAACGCACTCAAAATATGCCTTGGCCATCATACCCGATGATCTTAAAAACAACGACTTCACATGAAGAAGGAGTCGATCGTAAATGGTCTATTTTAACCAAAGAATTTAAAGGTGATGAAAATGGCAATGTCAAAGAACTTATTATCGTAGATATTGAGTGGTTGCCAGCAGCAGATGGTGCGCGACCTAATTTTAAAGAAATTGAAGGTACAGAGCGTACTATTGCTTGTACTAAAGCCTTTTTAGCAATGGGTTTTTTACACCCAGAAGAGAGTGGTATTTTAGCACAATTGAATATTGCGCTAGACGCTCGTGGTAATGTGCAAACCAATAATTTTCAAACAGATCAAGAAGGTATATTTGCAGCTGGAGATATGCGCACTGGTCAGTCATTGGTCGTGAATTGTATTAATGAGGGAAGAGAAGCTGCTTTGGCAATTGATGCCCATTTAATGGGCAATACAAACCTTGAATCAAAGCAAGGATCGTTAATGTTTTCAAACTAGCATGGGTATAAAACAACAAGCGAATTCATTTAGCAGTTACCGT
Source organism: uncultured Psychromonas sp. (assembly GCA_963682165.1). GTDB lineage: Bacteria > Pseudomonadota > Gammaproteobacteria > Enterobacterales > Psychromonadaceae > Psychromonas. The sequence goes on from OY821666.1 coordinate 2,600,459, forward strand.
AAATGCTTTAGCAGTTACCGTAAATGTTTTTTGGATCCCTTGCCATGAAGCCGTCATTGTCGTCGTACCAGCCCTCCAACCTATATAAAGTACATTTGGGATCAGATCATTCAAAACAGTGGCATGCATAGGATCATTTGCTAAGTAGCGTACATTTGAGCTGATATCTTTTGTCAGCCCATGACCATAGTTACCAATAGCAATGAGTCGTACATGTGTGTTGATCTTTCTGCTTATATTTTTGTCTATTTCGGTACCATCGGACAGGAATATTTGAATTGAGGAGAGTACATCGGCTTGTTCGTCTTTCACATCAACGGTAAATGAAGCACTCTGTCCTGCATAAGAAGCTGTAATTAGTACATTTTGAGCTGGCTTACGCCCAAATAAATAGGATCCTTTTAAGTAGTTTAAGTATACCGATTTTTGATCACTTGACCACCAAGACGTGTATTTAGTTATGTTCTCTTTTGTACCATCCTTATAAACTGCCCATGCGGTTGGATAAAAGGCATTTTTTGATATTCCTTGGGCATTGATATCAAAAGGATAATTAATACTCGTTACCAGGGCAATAGTTTGCGTGGTATTATTTAAGATAGGGCCTGAAGGCATATTTTTAATTAGTTGATTACCCTGGTGAAGCTCTATACCTGTCAGTTGCTTGCTTTGAAATTTCGTCTCATAACTACTAACATCAGTTGCCCAGCGACAGTGAATCTCAGTGTTACCAGGCTTATGCCATGTTACAATGCCTTGGCTGTCAACACTGGCTACCTCAGGATATGATGAGTCCCATTGTGCATACTTGGTTACATCAACAAGAATGCCAGTCCTATATGTTGTTAAACATACAAGATGACTAGGCACTTTGATTGCGGTGCCATTATCAACATTGCCATATATAGCATTTTCTCCAAAATAATACTTTTCTATTACCTGTAGTGTTTTGGACGCATAAGCATAATATTGGCTACCCAATGTAAGAGAAGCGCTAATCAATGTTGTACCAGGAGTTACAGCGGTGATCAGACCATTTTTATCAACAGTAGCTATCTTTTTATCTTGGGTAGTCCATTTAATTTTATCTGTTAGATTGGTTATATCTGTAGTTGTTTTATCTGCGAGTGTGGCTATTATTAGAAGTTGCTTCTTTGCGCGTACTGGTAACTGAAAACTTGCACCTTTAATTTGCACGCCATGGTCGCCAGAAATAATATGAATACTTGTTATAGGAGATACAACTAGCTCTTGTGTATTGCTTGGGATATTAGAATATAATGCGCCAATTATTGTTTTACCTGGTTTAAGGCCTATGACTAAGCCGGTCGCACTTATCGTTGCCACTGAAGGATCACTACTAACCCATGTAACACTGTCTGTTACGGTTTTTATATGATCATTAGTAAACTTAACAGCCGCAAAAAGTTTGATAGTTGTGCCCAGAGCTAATGTTTGGTCTCCTCCCAGCATCACCAGGGCTTTGACTGCAGGTTTTGTCGGAGTTAGAGGTATTTGTGGAATTGTTGCAGGAATTAGAGGTATTTGTGGCGATCTATTAGCTGAACCTCCTGAACTTTCAGTATTATCTGAATGGCATGCAGTTAAGCTTAATGCTAAGGATAGCATTAAGATGTAAAGATGATGTTTAATGTAATACTCCTGCAATGATATCTCCATTATAAATCATCTTTTAGATGGCTGCTATGTGTAAAATAGCAGCCTATATTATTTGCACTTTAATAATTACCGATTCAATTTTTTATTTACCTTATCAAAGCTATAATAAGTTTATATTTTATATATTTTAACATACAAACACGCTATTTATAACCAAATACATATTACAGGGCCCCTTAGATTCAAGACTACTATTTAATATTTCTTATTGTCCACTTAACTCTTTGATAAAACTAAAATAACCTTAATTTCTTGATGGTAATACAAACCTTGAATCAAAGCGAGGCTGGTTAATGTTTTCAAGTTAGCATGGGTGATAACTCACTTACTAGTTACTGTAAATGTTTTTTTCACTCCTTGCCATGTAGCCGTAACTGTAGTCGAGCGATTAGCCTTAGATAAAGAAAGGACATTTGGATTTAGATCATTCAAAAGAATGGCAGCCGAAGGATCCTTTATTGAGTAGCGTATATATGGGGTGATATTTTTTTGCCCGCCATTAGGATAATAACCAATAGCATGTAGGCGTACCGATGTTAAGTGATTCACAATTATCCCTTTTTTTATTTGTGTACCATCTGGCCAGAATATTTGAACGGAGGAGAGTTTCTGGGGAGGGGCATCTTCTACATCAACTTTAAATGAAGAACTATGGCCTGCAAAAGAAGCTGTAATTAGTACATTTTGAGCGAGTTTACGGGCAAATAAATATGGACCTTTTAAGTAGTTTAAGTAGACATCCTGCTCATCACTTGACGACCAAGACGTGTATTTAGTTATGTTCTCTTTTGTACCATCATCAAAAACAGCCCATGCGGTTGGATAAAATCCATTGCTTGATATTCCTCTCCCATTAATATCAGAAGGATAATTAATACTCTTTACTGGATAAATTATTTGCGTGGTATTATTTAGAATAGCACCTGCAGGCATATTCTTAATTAGTTGATTGCCCTTGTGAAGCTCTATACTAACCAGTTTGCTGCTTTGAAATTTCATATTATGAGTACTAAAAACACCGTTGATGTTACATTTAATTACAGTGCTACCAGCTTTCTTCCCTGTTACAAGCCCATTTTTATCAATACCAGCTATATCAGTGTTTGATGAGCTCCATTGTGCATATTTGGTCACGTCAACAACTTGATTGTCATCCATTGTTAGTAAACATATAAGTTGCTTAGGCGTTTTTATTGAAGCAGAAATACTACCATCTCCATATATAGCTATCTTTCCCGAACCACTTGCTTGGACATCTATTTCCATTTGCGCATGTATATAAGATCCACTAGCCGTTTTAATATTAGCGATAATCGATGTTGTACCAGGAAAGACAGCGGTGATTAGTCCAGTTTTATCAACAGTAGCTATATTTTCATTTTTTGTCTCCCATGTAACTTGATCTGTTAGTTCTGTTGTTGCTTTATTTACGAGTGTTGCCATTATTCGAATTTGTTTCTTTGAGTTTTTGTGCATAACAAAATCTTTTTCTTTGGGTGGCGTTCCATGATCATCATTAACAATATTGATACTTTGTATAGGAGATATAACGAGATCCTGTTTATTGCTTGAGACTCCAGAATATAATGCGCTTATTGTTGTTTTACCTTGTTTAAGCCCTGTAAGTAATCCTGTCGAGCTTATCTTAGCCACTGAAGGATCACTGCTGACCCATGTTACACTACTTGTTACGTCTTTTTTAATACCATGATTAATCTTAGCAGCAGAGAAAAGTTGGATAGTTGTGTTCGGAGCTATTGCTTGTTCTCCTCCCAACATAATCAGATCTGTGACATTCGGTTGTGAAGGCGTTAGAGGTTGGGCGATAATTGTTGCAGGAATTAGAGGTGTGGGGATAATTGTTGCAGGAATTAGAGGTGCTTGTGATGCTCTAGTATCTGGATTTACATTATTATTTGAATTGCATGCGGTCAAGCATAATGCTAAGAATAACATTAATATATGAAGAGAGTGTCTCATGTAGTTCTCCTATGAGTATAAATATTAGTATGCGTAAAATCTAGTTGATATTATTAGTACCTTAATAATTAACTCTGCAATTTTTTATTGTCATTTTAAGTTTAGGTACCTAAGAAAACTATATTGTCTTATATTTCGTCAATGATAACATGAAAAATAAGATATTAATAGAGAAATATATATTATAGCGAAACACTAACATATAAGTTTAAACAATTATACGTCAACAAGTATGTAGGTAAATGACATCAAAATGGCTTACCAAGCCTTGATTGTATTGTAAAAAGCTTGCGCAGAATGTTTATGTTCCTCTTAAAATGACGTATAAACGATCTTGAAAAACCGTGGCTATTATTGAATAGGTCGCAGATGATTGGCAACTGCTACGCAATTAAATAGTGCAGGTCACACGCTGACTGTTTATGACTGGATGAAAAAGTAAATGGTTTGCTACGCTTTGCCATTGCTTATCTTAAATTTGTTTTGGATGTTCTTGACTTTAAAAGCATTTTTAGAAATGTGCTTTTACACCCAGAGGCTAGTGATATTTTAGCATCATTGAATATTGAGCTATACGTTCTAGGTAATGTGCAAACAAATCATTTTCAAATAGATCAAGAAGGAATATTTGCAGCGGGTAATATGTGCATTAGTCTGTCATTGGTTGTGGATTGTCTTAATGTTAGAAGAGCTGCTGCTTTGGCGATTGATACTACTCTGATGGGCATTACAAACCTTAAATCAAAGCAAGGCTGGTTAATGTTTTCAAGTTAGCATGGGTGATAACTCACTTACTAGTTACTGTAAATGTTTTTTTCACTCCTTGCCATGAAGCTGTCATTGTCGTTGAGCCATTTACCCCAGTGAAATAAAGGACATTTGGATTTAGATCATTCAAAATAATGGCCTTCGAAGGATCATTTGTTGAGTAGAGTATATTTGAGGTGATCTTTTTCTGCATGCTATTAGGATAATAACCAATAGCATGTAGGCGTATCTTTGTACCGGAATCCCGCGTTATCCCTTTGCTTATTTCGGTACCATCTGCCATATATATTCGAATGGAGGCGAGTTTCTCGGTGTGGGCATCTTCTACATCAACGTTAAATGAAGCACTATGCCCTGCAAAAGAAGCTGTAATTAGTACATTTTGAGCGAGTTTACGGCCAAATAAATATGGACCTTTTAAGTAGTTTAAGTAGACCTTTTTTTGATCACTTGACCACCAAGACGTGTATTTAGTTATGTTCTCTTTTGTACCATCATCAAAAACAGCCCATGCGGTTGGATAAAATCCATTGTTTGATATTCCTCTCCCATTTATATCAAAAGGATAATTAATACTCGTTACTAGGTTAATTGTTTGAGTGGTATTATTTAAGATCGGCCCTACAGGGTTATTCTTAATTAGTTGATTGCCATCGTAAAGCTTTATGCTGACCACTTTAGGGTTGGTAAATAATATCTGATGAACAATAGAAATACCATCGAAGACACACCAGATTACAGTGCTACCAGCTTTCTTCCCAGTTACAAGCCCATTTTTATCAACACTAGCTATGTTAGTGTTTGATGAGGTCCAGTATGCATATTTGGTCACGTCAACAATTTGATTGCCATTCATTGTTAGTAAACACACAAGTTGAGTAGGCGTTTTTATTGACTTATAAATACCATCATCTCCATATATCGTCAAGTAGTCAACATCACTTGGTGGGATATGTATTTGCATTTGCGTATGTATATAATATGCACTATCAATTTTAATAGTAGCTATAATCAATGTTGTACCAGCAGAGACAGCGGTGATTAGTCCATTTTTATCAACAGTAGCTATCTTTTTATCTTTATCATACCAGCTAACTTTATCTGATATATCTATTGTTGCTTTATTTGCAAGTGTTGCCATTATTCGAATTTGTTTCTTTGAGTTTTTGAGCATAAGAAAATCTTTTTCTTTGGGTGGCGTTCCATGGTCACCATTAACAATCTGGATACTTTGTATAGGCGAGATAACTAGATCTTGTGTATTGCTTGGGAGACCAGAATATAATGCGCCTATTGTGGTTTTACCTTGTTTAAGCCCTTTGACTAATCCGCTGGAGCTTATAGTTGCCACTGAAGGATCACTACTCACCCATGTTACCTTGTCTGTTACGTTTTTTATATGATCATTATTAAACTGGATAGCCGCATAAAGTTGGCTAGTGGTGTTTGGAGCTATTGATTGTTCTCCTCCCAACATAATCAGAGATGTGATAGCAGGCTTTGCTGGACTTAGCGGTATTTCGGGAATTGTTGAAGGAATTAGAGGTATTTGTGGAGATCTATTAGCTGAACCTCCTGAACTTGCGGTATTATTTGAGTGGCACGCAGTTAAGCACAATACTAAAGATAGCATTAATATATGAAAATGGTGTTTCATGGCATGCTCCTATAAGTATGCGCAAAATTTAGTTCATATTATTGGCACCTTAATAATTAACACTGCAATTTTTTATTGTTCTTTGAAGTTTAGGTACCTAAAGAAAACCATGGTGGCTTATATTTTGTTAATTATAACATATAGAGCCAGATATTAATAGGGAAATATATTATAGCGAAACACCTAATATAAGTTTGAACTGTTATGCGTCAAGAAGTGTATAGTAAAAAGACATTAAAATGACATCAAAATGGATTGTCAAGACGTGATTTTTTTTGTAAAAACGCTTGCACAAAATATTTATGTTACCCCCTGAAATTGTGTATAAATGTACTGAAAAACCGTTGCTATTATGGTATAGGTCGCAGATGGTTGGCAACTGTTACGCAATTAAATAGTGGAGGTAACAGGGAAATTGTTTATGACGTGATGAAAAAGTAGGTAATTTGCTACGCTTTGGCATTGCTGATTTTAAACTTGTTATGGATGTTATTGACCGTCAAATAATGGTAAAAGCATTCTTAGCAATGTTATTTTCACACCCAGAGGAGAGTGGTATTTGAGCACTATTGAGCTAGACGTCCGTGGTAATGTGCAAACAAATCATTTTCAAACAGATCAAGAATGCATATTTGCTTTGCAGCTAAGGGATATGTGCATTCGTTTGCATTATTTGTGAATTGTATTAATGATGGAAGAGCTACTGATTTGGCGATTGATACCCATCTAATGCTTAATACAAACCTTGAATCAAAGCAAGGATAGTTAATGTTTTCAAGTTAGCATGGGTGATAACTCACTTACTAGTTACTGTAAATGTTTTTTTGATCCCTTGCCATGAAGCCGGAATTGTCGCCGTACCAGCCAGCTTACCGAAATAAAGGACATTTGGATTTAGATCATTCAAAATCATGGCATGCGAAGGATCATTTGTTGAGTAGAATATATTTGAGCTGATATTTTTTAGCAGCCCATCACCATAGTTACCAATAGCAATGAGTCGTACATGTGTGTTGATATTTCTGGTTATATTTTTGTCTATTTCGCTACCATTTGCCAGGTATATTTGAATGGAGGCTAGTTTATGGTCTGGCATCTTTTTCACATCAACGTTAAATGAAGCACTATGTCCTGCAAAAGAAGCTGTAATTAGTACATTTTCAGCGGGCTTATGCCCAAATAAATATGAGCCTTTTAAGTAGTTTAAGTATACTGTTTTTTGATCACTTGACCAGCAAGACGTGTATTGAGTTATGTTCTCTTTTGTACCATCATTAAAAACTGCCCATGCGGTTGGATAAAATCCATTGTTTGATATTCCTCTCCCATTAATATCTAAAGGATAATTAATACTCTTTACCAGGGAAATTATTTGCGTGGTATTATCTAATAAATTCCCGATAGGGAGATTATTAACTATTTGATTGCCTTCGTGAAGCTCTATACCGAGCAGGCTCTTGCTTTGAACTTTCATCTTATGATCACCAACAGCACTTCCGAAGACACACTAAATGGTAGTGTCACCAGCTGCATCCCCTGTTACAACTTTCTTTTTATTAACTACAGCTATGTCAGTATTTGATAAGCTCCATTTTGCATACTTGGTCACGTCAAAAACTTGCTGGTCATTCATTGTTAGTAAACACACAAGTTGCGTAGGATTTTTTAGTGAAGTAGAAATACTATCATCTCCATATATAGCTATGTGTCCCAAATCACTTGCTTGGACATCTATTTCCATTTGCGCATGCAGATAATACCCACTAATAGTATAATGCCCCAGGAAATCTAAACAGTAAAATTAAGATTCTTATTCCTGTTTGAGATAGTATCTATTAAAATAGGAGAATTACCATGAGCAAAAAAAGAACAACTTATTCTGCTGAGTTTAAAAGTAGACTTGTACTGGAGTTATTGGAAAATGAAAAAACTTGAGCTTACATTGCAAGTTAAAATAACATAACACCATTGATCCTTCAGAATTGGAAAAAAATATTCATGGAAAATGCTGTTATTGCAATGGAGCCAGCAAAAGCTGTTAAGGAATATAAGCTAGAGCTTGTTGCAGCTTTAGACAAAAATGAAATGCTCACAAAAATTGTCGGTAAAATGACATCCTCGAATGAATGGCCAGAAAAAAACTAAAAAGCTAAAAGCTAAAAAGCTAAAAAGATAAAAAGCTTGGGAGGATCTGATAAAAAGAAGTTAATTGAGCCTAAGCTAGAAAGCCTTTCAGTTTCGCTGCAATGTGACTTATTAAATTTGAGTCGAAGTACTTTTTACTACACTGCAAAAGTGAATAATAAAAAGCATGAGATTCAGCAGGAAATAGCCAAAGTGTTTGATAAAACACCAATTTACGGCGCTAAAAAGGTGCATCAACAGCTTCTAGAAAATGGAGTCAAGGCATCTTTAAACACGGTAGCAACATATCGAAAGGAGCTGGGTTTAAAGGCTATTTTAGCGGTTAAGCAAGTAATAACCACCGTAGCCAATAAGCAACATCAGAAATACAGTTATAAGCTTAGAGGCCAAGGAAAAGTAAATAGTCAATGGCAGATGTACTGTCTTGTTCATAATATAGAAAAGCTCAGAATAGCACTTCACTAGACCCACGTTACCCACTTATAACCAGTAGTACTCTCTCGAAACGGCCTAAATAGGCGTGATAATCAAAGTAATCTCTATTTATCCTGAATAATATTAACAATAAAACTTATTTTGGATAATTGAATGTTTCTAATTGTTAAAGCAGTGACTTATCGTTAAAGTATAAATGTTAATCAAAAACAATAAATAGAGGTTAATTCTACAGCCTCGTTATGTTTTCTCAGGTTATCAGCGTATAATTAGATAAATTGTATATTTGGAATGTTAATTATGAATTTTAAAGTAGAAAAATATGGTGTTAAAGCTGTACAACGACCTAGAATAAAAGCTACCAAAGAGCTTGATCTATCTGGTTTGTCAGGTCAGCAAATTGTAAAGTCTGAAACGAAACTGGCCTTGAGAACTCACGTTCAAACATTTAAGAAACTGGCTTACATGTAATGAATATAATTTTCTTTCCATATGAAAGAGTTGTTGAAATCAATACTTTTATTCTTGAAACTGAACCTGGAATGAAGGGGGGCATTGACCTTTCAAAGCTTCAAGGGGCTTTGAGTCGTATTGACAATGCAATCGTTTATAGTGGTCTTGATGATGTTTTTGAAATAGCAGCAAAATATACAGCAAGCATTGCAATATCTCATGCGTTACCTGATGCCAACAAACGAACTGGTTTAGCTGTGGCTTTTGAATATTTATCACTTAATGATTTTGAGTTGATTTCGGACAATGATTTACTCGCAGATGCTGTAAGAGATCTAGTTTTAGGAATCATAACAGAATTGAACTTTGCTGATATCCTTTATGCTCAATATGAAAAAGACGAATATTCTCAAACTAAAACATAATAAATTGCTTAAACGGAAAAATTACAATTGGCGCTCGCTTCGCGATTATAGCCAATTGTAATTTCCCCTTTAGCAAGGCGTTGAGGCTGTAGAATTTATCCAAAAAGACACTTTTCAGTGTATTTTCTTATTTTAGTGAATTGTTTAATGATTAACCTTGCCTGTAGTTCATCGATGCTATCTAATAGATATTATTCACTCACCGAAAACTTTTATGGCAAATTATAAACCCGACTTGCCTGCTAAAGTAAGTTCATTCCTATTGATTTCTCATCACAAATATTAGCTGGTTCTTTTGAGTATGCTTTATCTCATATTGTTGATAATAAACTTGATTTAACATCGATTGATAAATGCTATAACAATGATAAAAAGGCAGCCGCAGCATATCCTCCAGAGTTATGTTAAAGATAATTGTGTTAGGCTACTCTCATGGTTTAGTACCGAGTGGTAAAATTGCAACGGCTTGTGAAACGAACATCTTATTTATGAGTTTATCGGGAGATGTGCAACCTCACTATACTTCTGTCGCTTCTTTTGTTGCTCGTATGAGCGAACAAATAGAGCCTCTATTTACGCAAGTGTTGATGATATGTGATGAAGAAGGATTAATTGCTCGCAATATGTTTGCCATCGATGGTTGTAAAATAAAGTCTAATGCAAGTAAATAGTGGGGTGGTACTTTTGCAGAGTTAGAGCACAAGCAACTTAAGTTAGAAAAAGTGTCCAGTTCTATTAGACCAGAACAAACATCACTCCCATCACGCCACTCTGTAAATGTGCGTCCAAAGTTTTCCGCAGGTACAACGTGCTCCCACTCAACGCGCTTTGCTCTCTTCTTGTATTTGGTTGTATGAAACCCTTTAGGTGCGGTTATGTTTTTCTTTGAGTCGAATGATGCCGTACAGTAGATTGTCTCTCGATGGTCATAGTAAATCTTTTTTTCCAGCGTCTTCTTTGCCTTGCTAAATGATGCGTTGCTCGTATTGCTTGCTGTTGCATAGGTTGTGACTGTTGATGTTAATAGTGCAATTACTAGGACTTTAAATGTTGTTTCCATGAAGTCATTCCTCTAACTATTAATAGTGGTTTTAGTATCGCTTTTAATTGAGCTTTTTACACTCAAAATCACTTTTTAATGCTTATTGCTATCGGCTGTATTAATGGAGCTGTTAAATAACTGTCTTGACTCTTTGGGTAGGTATATTCTCCTATTTTGATAGATACTATCTCAAACAGGAATAAAAATCTTAATTTTACTGTTTAGATTTCCTGGGGCATTATACTTCGTTGGTTACTTAAAAGATTGTAAGGCTTGCCCATTACAAAGCCAATGCATGCGTAAAGCACCTTTAAAAATAGGTAGGCAAGTGCAATTCAAAACAATTGTAAAGAAGAAAAACTATCGTATACCGATAAGATGCGCATAAAGATAGATAGTCCAATGGGTAGAAGGCAATACAGTAAAAGATTAGGCACAATTGAGCCGGTATTTGCTAATATTAGCGTAAATAAAGGCATGAATAAATTTACGCTTAGAGGCCAAGAAAAAGTAAATAGCCAATGGCAGATGTACTGTCTTGTTCATAATATAGAAAAGCTCAGAATAGCACTTCACTAGACCCAGGTTACACACTTATAGCCAGTAGTACTCTCTCGAAACGGCCTAAATAGGCATGATAATCAAAGTAATCTCTCTTTATCCTGAATAATATTAACAATAAAACTTATTTTGGATAATTGAATGTTTCTAATTGTTAAAGCAGTAACTTATAGTTAAAGTATAAATGTTAATCAAAAACAATAAATAGAGGTTAATTCTACAGCCTCGTTAGAGGTATTTGTGGAATTGTTGCAGGAATTAGAGGTATTTGTGGGGTTCTATTAGCTGAACTTCCTGAACTTGCGGTATTATTTGAGTGGCACGCAGTTAAGCACAATACCAAGGATAACATTAATATGTAAAGATGGTGTTTTATGCAATGCTCCTACAATTATTATTCTGCGTAAAATAGAGTGTAGATTATTGGCTATTTAATAATTGACTCCCTGTGCTTTATTTGCATTGTTGCTTTATTTATATCAATAAGAAAGATTAATTTTGGGTTTTATTAATTGAATGCCCATAACACGCTATTTAGTACTAAATTATATGCATATAATATAAGTTACACTATTTATATATCAAGAGTCTATTTCTATAGACCTAAAAATGGATTGCCAAGCCACGATTGTACTTTAAAAAACGAGGCAGTAGTTTAATTTTACATTAAAAATGCTATTGTAGTGAGTCTAAGTTCGAGCTAAAGAGCACTTTTATTTAATCGATATTACTAGTATTAATTCCCAGTGTAAAAATAATAGCACTGGACAGTGTTGCTACCCAGAATTCAGGTTAATTAGTATAATGCGCAACATTTAACAAGTAAATTATTAGCTTAGCAATTGTCTGCCGTTTGGATCAACCAAAATATGTTAATCGTTTAATGATTAGCCTTTAGCTAATGTTACAAGGCGAAATTAGTTTTTGATTTAGCTACTTGTAAGGAAAGGTGCGCATAAGGATCTTGAATAATAATGGGTAGGAAAATGATATGATAGCAGCATTATCTAATTTGTTTATTTGGGTTTATATTCCAGAAGCTTGGCTTGGATTATTAACATTAATAGTACTTGAAATCGTATTAAGTATTGATAATATTGTATTCTTGACAATTATTGTCGGAAAACTTCCTCCGAAGCAACAAAATAAAGCGCGTAAGGCAGGTTTGCTACTTGCTATGATCATGCGATTGATTTTGTTAATGTCTATTTCTTGGGTAATGGGGTTAACAAATGTTTTATTTACCTTATTTGCTCATGATGTTTCTTGGCGTGATTTGATATTGATCCTTGGTGGCATTTTTTTAATTTTGAAATCCTCACATGAAATATTTTCTACAGTTGAAATGAGCGGCGACGACGAATTAAAAAAAGGTAAGCTTGTGACACTTACTTTTGGGGGAGCACTTGTTCAAATTGTTGCTATTGATATCATTTTTTCACTTGATTCTGTTATTACAGCGGTTGGCATGATTCAATATATTACCATTATGATGATTGCCGTCGTTATTTCTGTTGCTATTATGTTGATTTCTGCGAAACCTATTGGAGACTTTATTAATGGTCATTCATCAATTAAAATTTTAGCCCTCGCTTTTTTAATTATGATAGGTATTGTACTTATGGCAGAAGGTTGTGGACATTATTTGCCTAAAACATTTGTCTACGGTGGGATGGCATTATGTGTACTGATGGAAATGTTAAACATGCGCAGAGATAAAAACTCAAAAAAATTGGGAAAATGCCCGACTTGTGGTAGCACAATACGTCATTAATTGAGTGTAATAGCATTCAACACGCCAGCTGCCCAGTACCGAGGGAGAAATAGGCAAAGTCGCAGGAAGTTAATGCTTTCACTGAGCTTAATGCGCGATTAAGCTTGGTGAATTTGAGCGAAGACATGAGCTTATATACCTGCTCGTTGTTAAAATAAGTTGACCACTTCTAGTCACTATTGGCCTCCTATAGACCTGTAAATGTAGGTAGTTTCCCGAGCATTACTAAAAAATGAAATACAGCAGTGAATACACCAAAGGCCATAACAAATGCAATCACTATCTTACCGCCAGGAGCTAAAAAACCTTCATTTCCTCTTTTACTAGCGCGTGATTTTAAAACCAGTAGTGCAGGAATGATGCATGTAAAAATAGTGGCTACTGCCCCTGCGTAACCTATGGCGATTAAAAAACCAAATGGAAAAATAAGCGATAAAAGCAGGGGGGGACCAAAGGTTATTAACCCAATTTTACCGCGCCCAGCTTTTGTGTCTTCAAAGTGAAATAAATCAGCTAAAAAATCAAATAACCCTAGTCCAACACCAATAAAAGAAGATAATATAGCCGCCAGTGAAAAAGCGTTAATTGCTTGTGTCACTTTAGCTGAATTAATGACGGAGCCAAGTGCGGTAAGTAGCAGGCTAACATCACCACCTTGCTTAATGATCTGGGGAAATTCACTTCTTGGTAAATTTCCATAAATGCTCACTATCCAAAGATAGTACAAGGTAAGTGCGATCGCCGTGCCGCCTAAAATGGCATATTTAGCCCGCGTTTCATTGCCATAATAAGCGCGCATTGTTGACACTGAATGATGATAACCAAAAGAAGTTAATGCAACGGGTAACATTGCTGGTAAATAGCGTGCATAGCTTGCGTGAGTTGTCATAGAATTAAATAATACTGACATATCAATATGCGCTGCTAAGCCAAATATGCCAAAGGTAAAGCTTAAAATCATAAAAGCGATAAGGACAATTGCAATGCGATCCACAGCGCGAGTTGAATGCCAAACAAAAAAAGCAAAAACCAATACAAATAATACAGAGCTAATTTTACTATTAACGCCCAGCAAACTTTGTAGAATAATCCCTGTTTGTGTGATATAAGCGTAAAGTAAAATGCTGCCAACAAAATAAACGGCAATATTGTTGATGATATTGACCTTGCTGCCTAAGATCTCTTTTGTCACCGTATGAAATGATACTTTTAAATCATAGTGTTTAAATGCCTCGAGCAACATCCAGCCTGAAATTGTCATCACAATCATGGTAATTGTCATGACAAATAAAGACCATAGTGTCCAAGCACCTGCACCAGCACTCGGTAATCCTAACATGCCCGCACCAACACAAATACTTGCGATAATACAAGTGCCGCCAATTAAAGATGGTTTTTGTTTAATCATATAATATTTATCTATTAAGTGTTAGTTATCCAGAATTCATGTGACTACGACACTTATAGGCAATGTGCGGTGAAAATTGCAGTTAATACGTATTACTTGGATATAAATTTTAATCAATGAGCGTTGCAGATTATACTTGTAAAATGTGCCATTATGGATTTGCATCAATGAATTTATGCAACACTTTTCCTAAGCGTTGCATGCCTTCCTCAATGACATCAGGCGCGCTATTTGAGAAATTTAATCTGAAGGTATTAATAGGATCCTTACTAATATAGAAAGGGTCACCTGGAACAATAGCTACTTTTTGTTTAATCGCTTCGTCAGACAAGTGCTTTGCTGACATCCCATTAGGCAATTGAGCCCATAAGAACATGCCACCTTGTGTATTTAAATGCGTTACTTCTTTTGGAAAATATTTAACAAACGCTTTTTCCATTACCTCTTTGTGATGGCTATAAACTGAGATGATTTTATTAATATGCGCTTGTAGATCATTATCTTGTAAAAAACGATATAAAATACGCTGACAAAAGTAATTTGTATGTAAATCAGCAGCTTGCTTAGCAATGATTAATTTTTCCATCACCTCTTTCGGCGCAACAATCCAACCTAATCGAAAAGCTGGCACAACAATTTTTGAAAAAGAGCCTAACAAAATGGTTTGCTTTGGCAGGTAATGCATAAATGATTTTTTTTCCTCACCAAGAAAACGTAAATCACCATAAGGGTTATCTTCAATGATCAAAGTGTTAACCCCAGATAGTGCTTGCGCTACCGCTTTTCTATTTTCATTGCTATAGGAAATACCTGATGGATTTTGAAAGTTGGGCACAGTGTACATGAGCTTCGCATTTGCTGTTTTTAGTTGCGTTTTTAACGCATCAATATTCATTCCATCTTGTTCGACCGGTACTGGAATAAAGTTTGCAGAATAAACCTCAAATGCTTGAATTGCACCAAGATAACCAGGCTCTTCAATGAGCACTGAATCATTTTCATTAATGAAAACTTTACCAAGCAGATCCAAGCCTTGTTGAGAGCCATTGGTAATTAGAATTTCATCGGCATCAATGTTGAGCCCTTTTTGTTTATAATTTGATGCTATTAATTTGCGCAGTGGCAAGTAACCTTCTGTAGTGGCATACTGTAAAATATTTCTTTGTTGATCATTAAATAAATCTGATGTTGCTTTTTGTAGTTCGGCATAAGGGAATAAATCATGATTTGGTAGTCCGCCAGCAAAAGAAATAACGGCAGGGTCAATCGCTACTTTTAATATTTCACGAATAAATGAAGGCGAAACATTGACAATACGGTCAGAGAAAAGGTTATTCATAAAGGCTCCAAAAAGATATTATTTAACGCTATTGCTATAAAAATAAAAGAAACGGGCAATTTAATCATTCATTACATAAAAAGCCGTCTGATTTTCAATGAATAATAATACGTTAATTAAAAGTTAAATTTATTGTTGAAATAGAGCGTTGCGGCTGCCAGCCAAACCCGCCCAACTTGACCTGAGCCAACGGGCTTATCATCTAGTTGCGTTACAGGCATTATCCCTTTGGTTGAGCTGGTGATCCAAATTTCATCAGCATGATTAACCTCATCCATGGTCACAATTCGCTCTTCAACAGCTAATGAACCATCATTGGCCAAAATATCAATAACTAAAGCACGCGTGATACCATGCAAAATTTGATTACTTTTTACAGGGGTTGCAATAACACCATTTTTAATGACAAAAATATTTGCAGTGCTTGCTTCGGTTAACTCTTGTTTGTCATTAAATAGCAAGGCTTCTTGAGCGCCTGAGTCATGACTCTCTTGAAAATGTAATACATTGCCGAGTAATGACGTTGATTTTATTTGGCAACGCTTCCAGCGTAAATCTTCTATACTTGTCAGTGCAAAGCTTTTAGCTGTTTTTAAATCAGGAGTTTCTGGGGTCTGTAGTGTAAGTGCCATGGCAAAAATAGTTGGCTTAACATTGTTAGGAAAGCCATGAAAGCGTTTAGTATCTGCGCCTCTACTTACTTGCAAGTAAATGCCAAGAGATCCTCCACCATTTTTTTCTATTAATATATCGCATAGCTCTTCCCACTGGCTATTAGACCAGTTTAGCTTAAGGCCGATGGCTTTAAAACCATCATTCATGCGCTCCATATGCGCCTTAAAGCCAATTTTTTTTCCTGCATATGAAGGAATAACTTCATAGATACCATCACCAAATAAAAAGCCTCTATCAAGTGGCGAAATTTTTGCTTCCTCAATCGGCAGATAGGTGCCATTTAAAAATACAATATTCATTTTTTTCCTTGAGTTAATATTTTTTTGCAGAAACGAACCAGAGCTTAGACTATGATAACATATTCAATGCGACTGCCTCAGCTATTTTTATACCATCAATACCAGCAGATAAAATACCACCAGCATAGCCAGCTCCCTCACCACCTGGGTATAACCCTTTGGTATTAATACTTTGAAAATCTTTGCCGCGTTTAATTTGTACTGGAGATGATGTCCGCGTTTCAACACCTGTTAATATTGTATTAGCTTTAGCAAAACCTTTGATTTTTTTATCAAACTCAGGTAGAGCCTCACGAATAGCTACAATTGCAAAATCTGGTAAACTGTTAGCTAAATTGGTCATTTTAACATTTGGTTTATAAGATGGTACAATATTTGTAAATTCTTTAGGATCCTTTCCAGCTAAAAAATCACCGACCATTTGCGCAGGGGCGTCGTAATTACTACCACCCATCACATAAGCATTGCGCTCTAATTTACGTTGTAATTCAATGCCTTGAAGGGGGTCATTATTAAAATCATTTGGATGAATGCCAACAACAATTGCACTGTTTGCATTGCGCTCACTGCGTGAGTATTGACTCATACCATTAGTCACTACGGCATGCTCTTCTGATGCAGCTGCCACAACAACGCCACCTGGACACATACAAAAACTGTAAACACTTCGGCCATTCTTGGCGTGATGAACTAATTTATAATCTGCGGCTCCCAATAAAGGATGCCCTGCATTAATGCCAAACCTGCATTGATCAATCATCGCTTGTTTATGCTCAATTCGAAAGCCAATTGAAAACGATTGAGGCTCAAGGTGTACTCCTTTTTTATGTAGCATATGGATGGTATCACGAGCACTGTGCCCAATCGCTAGCACCACATGTTGTGACTCAATTATTTCACCATTAGCAAGTCTCACGCCAGTGACGGTTTTATTTTTAATATTAATTTCATCAACACGAGTTTCAAATCGAATTTCACCACCGAGAGCAATAATTTTACGACGCATTTTTTCGACCATGGTCACCAATTTAAACGTGCCAATATGTGGTTTGCTCACATAAATAATTTCTTTTGGCGCACCAGCCGCAATAAATTCTTGCTTAACTTTTAAACCAAGAAAGTCTGGATCTTTAACTTGACTATAAAGCTTACCATCAGAAAAAGTTCCAGCCCCACCTTCGCCAAATTGTACATTTGATTCGGTATTAAGTTGACCGGTACGCCAAAAACGAAAAGTATCTTTTGTCCGTTGATGAACCGCTTTACCACGCTCTAATACAATCGGCTTAAAGCCCATTTGGGCAAGGATAAGCGCGCTAAAAAGTCCACAAGGTCCCATTCCAATCACAATAGGGCGCTCACTTAGATTTTCAGGTGCACGGGCTACATATTGGTAAGTCGTGTCAGGGGAAGGGCGCACATTTTGATCTTTCTCAAAGTGCAGTAGTATGTTGTCTTCATTGATTGCTTGTAAGGTAATATCAAGTGTATAAATTAAGGTTATCACATTAGATTTCCGTGCATCATAGCTACGTTTGAAAATATGAATATCAACAATATTAATAGGTAAAATAGAAAGTTTATCGACAACAAATTGCTCAATTGCATCATCAGTATGATCGAGTTTTAATTTAACTTGATTTAAACGGATCATAATTTACCTAAGTAAAAGGACGAATATTTTTATTTATTTTACATTAATTAAAATTAAAAAGAATAAATATTATTTATTTTCTACCTCAGTTTCTTCAACACACACATTTACCCGTTATCATGCAAAATGTGCGGCGCATCTCGACGATCAAAATCAAATCAAGGCGCAACTGACGTCACTGTTGCTGACTTATCAAGCCTTAAGTTAGAGCAGGATCCTTTCATATAAAAACCGAATCAGAAGAGGCAAATCTTGCAAGCAAACATTAAAGCAATGGAAAGTTTTAATTTAACCAGTTAGGCGGTAATATTTCAGCGTAAAAGCTTTTAAGTTCACCACAAGCTGGGTTTGCATCTTGATAGATAACTGGGATAGTAAGGCTAATGTGCTAGAGATAATATGGGTATATCTGTTCATGTTATCTTTTTATGAGGCAGCGTGTGCATCTGATGGAGCTCGCGCAATTGAGTATTCCTTAAATTAATTTTATGGGGCAGCGTGTGCATCTGATGGGTATGCTTATTTATTTCTTTGTACAAATAATAATGCCAGTCGACCAACACATTTTTGTAATAGAGAAGTCTTCTCTATTTTCGAGATATTTTACTCAAGTTTCGGAGTTCATATTTACCAATAAAAATACCCTAACATGCTGATATAAAAGAATAAAATACCTACTTGTGTTATAATTCTTGTTAACTAGACAATAAAAAAAACACAAGAGGCATAAAATGAAGTATGACATAAATGATTTTGGTTTACCATCGCTTACTGCGGATTTACTTAATCAACAAAATCTAAATATAGATAATACGTTTAGTACAACATGGAAAAACATTGGCTTTAAAGATCTCTTAAAACGCGCAAAATTTAACAAACGATCTGGCACTTCAGCTGACAGTGTTGTGTACCTCTTGATGTTGTGGGTTTGGCTAAAAGTAAACTCTGTTTCGATGTTCTCAAGGGATGCGTTATTGAGTTTCTCATCCTCAAAAAAAGATGCCCTCTACGATTTTATTAACCATGAAAACTTGGATTGGCGAAAGCTACAATTATTGACAGCAAAAAAAATACTTAAGCCCCATGAAGGAAATAAATTGAATGCTTTTGTTATCGATGATTCAGTTAAAATCAGACGTGGTAAAAAGATGCCAGGTGTTTCAAAGCACTTCGATCACTTAACCGCTCGATGTGTCAATGGGCAACAAATAGTGACGCTAGGCCTTGCTAATGACGAGTTATTTACGCCGATTGATAATGAAATATTTATCAGTAAAACTGACAGACAGGTTGCTGATTATCAGTTTAAAGATGGTCGTAGTATTGCAGCAAAACGTTACGAAAAGTCAAGAGAGCAAACTAAACCTGATATGGTTTGCGACATGATATCAAGAGCAATACGCAATGGTATTAACGCCGAATATTTTTTAGCAGATGCTTGGTTTGCAACGAAACGAATATTAAAAATGACGGTGGAACAATCACTTGTAGCAATTGTTCGAATGAAGCGAAATAAAATGAAGTATCGCTTTATGGAAAATGGAGAGAGTAAGTTACTGAGTGCTGAAGAGTTATATAAGCAACATATCAAAGGTCAATGGCATAACCTAAAAAATATTCCTTACCAAAGCAAATCAATTATTGTTGAGTTGAATTTAACGACTGAGACTAAAAAAGATCCACAATGGATTAAAGTTAAGCTTCTGTACGTTCGGTCTATGAATGAAGCCAAACAACAAGCGAGCAAAAATGATTGGGCTCTCTTTTTATCAACGGATAGCCTACTTGAAGATGAAAAAATACTTGAAATATATGCACTACGTTGGGGAATTGAAGTTTACTTTAAAGAGGCGAAACAAAAGCTTGGTTTTTTAAAAGAACAAAGCCGCCACTATGGTGCGTACATCGCTTCTATTCATCTAACTGGATTGCGTTTTTGTTTACTATTATTTGCAAAAGAAGAGCAAGTGGGAGCCAAGTTAAGTGAGGTTAGAAATGACTTTGAAGAAAGCCTTACGACGTTGAATTTTGGGTGTAAATTATGGGGTTTATTTAAAGCATTAATTGCAGGCGCTCTCAATGAAATAGGTAATTTAACCGAAAGTAAAAAATCAGAGATCTTAAAAAAGATCGATCAAACTGTTATTGGCTTTTTTACGAAAGCGCTACAAATGGATCAATTCACAATACGGCAAGAGGCACTGATATGATGGAAAATAAAACAGAAAAAGCTATAATTTCAACGAATATGAACTCCGAAACTTGAGATTTTATTAAGTTAGAAGCTTTAAGACTATGTCCTTCTGGCCAATTTTCTTGTGGACGCATATCATCGATTACATAAATACCACCAACTTTTAATAAATCCAGAGTTTCTTCCAGGTGATTATATTTTCCTGGCCAAGTGTCTGCAAATATAAAATCTATTGAGCAATTTTTTGTAGCAAGAATTAAATCTTCACCTTTGCCAACACTAAACTTTACTCGATTATCGGCGCCTAAATATTTTTTTGCAATGGAGACAAGTTTACTGCCATTATCAATACTGACCAGCGAAGATTCATTATCCATTCCTTGAAGCAAAAACGATGTTGATAAACCACTTCCTGTGCCGATCTCTAAAATATTCCCTTTGGGTTTTGAAGCTACTAAAGTCGATAATAGCGAGCCTAATAGAGGATCGGACACTTGATCAAAATTTAATGTTTTTGTTGCGCGTTCAATTTCGTTAAAGTTTTTAGGAAATTTTTTAATATTATCTTTCAACTTGTTATTACTGCTTTTCGGTGTTGCATAACGCCTGCAATAATTGGGCGTTAAAAGCGTTGTGCGCATTTGCGTGGCAGAGGTGATAGCGAACCAAATCGGAAGCGTTCAATGGAACCTATATTTCATTTGCGTGGCAGAGGTGATAGCGAACAAACTTGATGCAGCCTAATATACTCATAAATTTTCCAACCCCCACTTGTAAAGTGCATTTTTTTTTACATCATGTATTTGTGCAGTTAAGGCTGCCGCTTTTTTTAGTGGAAGTTGTTTTTTTAATATTTTTAATGTAGTTAATGCCGTAAGCGAGATAGCTTGCTCTTTCTCACATCCTGCTATCATCAATACAAATTCACCACGACAATGATTATCATCTTGCTTTAACCAATCAACCATTTCTCCCGCGGGTAAATGATAAAAAGATTCAAAGGTCTTCGTTAGCTCACGCGCAATCACTAATTTTCTTTGCCGACTAAGTACCGTCACAATTTTTTCACAAGTATCTATAATACGTCGTGGTGATTCATAAAAAACCATGGTGCGCGACTCTTCAAGTAATGATGCTAATTTATCTAATTTTGCTTTTTCTTTTACAGGTAAAAAACCTTCGAATGAAAATCGATCGGTCGGCAGACCAGCCGCGCTTAATGCTGTAATAGTTGCACATGCACCAGGTATTGGTACAACATCGACGCCAGCCTCTCTACATTGATTCACCAAATGGTAGCCAGGATCACTAATTAACGGTGTGCCAGCATCTGAAATTAAGGCAATAGATTGTCCTGCTTTGATTTTACCAACCAGAACTTTAGCTCGCTGGCGTTCATTATGATCATGAAGTGAAAACATCGGGCTTTTAATTTGATAGTGATTTAGTAATTTTCCACTATGACGGGTGTCTTCAGCGGCAATAAAATCAACTTGTTGTAATGTTTCAATAGCCCGATAAGTAATATCACTAATATTACCAATCGGTGTTGCAACGATATATAGTTTTGCGGGAAGATGTGTTGTAAGTGAGGTATTTTCAGGCATATAATCACTCAATTAATAAATAAGATTGTTTAACAAGAGCTGCGATATTACACTATAGCCGTTATCATTCAAACTGCTTTGTCAGGAGCTTCTTCGAATGTTAGCGCAAGGCGCAACATTTGAGCTATTAATGATTAGCAAAACTAATCGTTTGTCATTAAATCCGTAATTGTTTGTGGTAAATTAACAAAAGCTATTAATTTTTCTTGATGATATCAGTATGGCTCTAGATGAAAAATAAATAAGGTAAATTTCCGCAACTCTGGCTTCAGGTCAACAAAAACCGAGTTGATGCTGATGCAGCTTTAACTCATAATTTATCTTGCTGATTTTGCATTTCGAAGTATCATGGGTATACTTCTTTGTTACTTCAAAATACTTTGTCAGGTATTTGGAAATAGCAAATGAATTAATCAAGCTATCGCGTTTGTGATAGTTGGTATAACAACAAGGATGCAACTTTTGAATGTTTTAATGTTTATGAAATACAACTTTCGTTTTTTTGCCTTATTTCTATTGGCGTTAGCATTGACTGCATGTATTTCACTGCGCTCTAAAGAAAATACACCACCACAATTGTTTACAACCCTTGACTTTGATTCTGCTTTTTATTTACACAAAGATCAACTAGAAGGCAGTGATACTAATCTTGAATGGCGATTTGTGGCTTTGCAAGCCGCTATTTATGAATCAAAATTTACGCTGGCGGATGCCTTAATTGATACGCTACAAAAGAATTTAAAGGCCGCACCTATAACAGATAACATCTTAGCGCAAAAAGGCGCGTTATCGCTATTAATTATTGGTAAATATTATGGTCAAGGAAATTTTAAACAGGCAAAAACTTTACTTGGAAAAGTTGATCTAAAGTCTTTATCTGATTCTGCCTTAACCTATTATTTGCAGATGAATGCAATACTTCAAGTAGCCTACAAAGAATACCAAGGCGCAGTAAATACTTTATTTATTTTATTATCACGGCTTTCCGATGATGCATTGATCCAAAAGTATAACGATTTACTGCTTGATCAACTTGCTATGCTCCCTACAAAAGATTTACAAGTACCACAAGCCACAAATTATAAAGCTGGCTGGTATGCATTAGCCATTGTCTACCAACTCTACAAAGTTCGTCCACTTAAATTACAAGGTGCAGTCAAGGCATGGCGCGTTGCTTACCCACACCACCGCTTGCTAAAGCATATGCCCAACCAAGTGATAAATTTCTCTGAATTTAGTTCCTATAATCCTGAAAATATCGCCATATTATTACCTTTAACAGGTCGTTTAAAAGAGGCTGGAGATGCTGTTCAATATGGTATTAGTCATGCTTATTATAATCAACTGACAAACAAAAAAACAGGAGATTTGTCCCCTAAATTACATTTCATCGATACAAATGGCTCTACAGATAAAGAAATCCTGAGCCAACTCAAAGCACTTAATATCGATTTTGTTATCGGACCTCTGATTAAAAGTAAAATTAACTCATTGCTGCCTAAAATTACTAACATCCCAAGTATTATTTTAAACGCTTTTCCTGATCCAGAAGCAAATATAAAAACAAATAAAAAAACTATTGTCACGGTAAAAAATAACGATGGTAAAGCTGCCCCCAAAGAGCAAAAAACAAATGATTCAATGCATTTTTCATTAACCTTGTCTCCTGAAGAAGAAGCTCGGCAAGCAGCAACAATAATCCAATTGGATGGTCATAAAAATCCTTTGATTATTGCGCCGCAAGATGGTTATGGAAAACGCGTTGCTAGCGCATTTAGTAAGCAATGGAATATTAATCATAGCAGCGCACCGCATAAAGAGATTGAAGCTTACTTTTTTAACAATAAAGCGTTATTTTCAAAATTTATTGATGAGGTGATGCAGACAAATAAAAGTAAACATCGTATTGCAGAAATGAAATTAATTACCCATCAAAAACTAGAAGCTGAAGTGCGCAGTCGGCGCGATATTGATGCTATTTATATTGTCAGCACCCGTAGTGAACTTATTTTATTAAAACCGTTTATTAATATTTCAGTTAGCCCTTTTGCAGAGCAAATTCCTTTATATGCAAGCTCTCGCTCTCATAGCGCAGATACAAGACACAATCAAAACAAAGAGCTTGTTGATCTTAGCTTTTCAGATAATACTTTCCTATTAACTAATGACTTGAAAATAAGCGATCCTAGAAAAAGGCTTTTAAAAAGTGATAGCTATTCAGCATTGCGTTTAATGGCATTAGGCAACGATAGTTACCAACTTATATATCAAGTAATGTCACTTAAATACATCAAAGGCTATTCATTTGATGGGTTATTAGGTAAATTAACTCTCGATGAAAATAACAACATTTTAACTAAACTTGGTTGGGCTAAATATTCAAAAGATGGTGAATTAATTGAAATTAACACGCCTACTGCAGGCGAGTAATTCTCAAGGCGTAAAGTCTGAAAAACAAGCCTTGTTATTTTTAGAGCAACAAGGTTTGTCATTGATCTATCAAAACTATCTGTGTAAATTAGGCGAAATAGATTTAATCATGCTTGATGGTGAAACTCTGGTCTTTATTGAAGTTCGCTTTCGTAAAAATAGTCATTTTGGTGGTGGTCTTGCGTCTATTACGCAAGCAAAACAAAAAAAAATAATTCGCACGGCTCGTCATTATTTGTCTCAACTAGATGACGATCCTTATTGTCGTTTTGATGCGATTGCAATTGACGGGTTAACAAATAATCCGCAATGGATTAAAGATGCATTTCAAGATGATTGAAACGCATCGCCAATCGTTGCGATGCTTGTTGTTGCTCTTTAATTGTAAAACAGTTCTTTTGATAATAATTTTAAATTAAAACAATGAGTTGTATTCAAAACATAAATCTAAAAAAGCAAAAAAGACCCGAATGAAAAAATTTAATATTCTACTACCGTTCATTTTATTTTTATTATTACAAGGCTGCTCTAGTGGTTTTTTAAGTGATAAACGATCAGTTAAACAACAAATTAGTGATGATAACCTATCACTGGAAGTGTTAAATAATATTAATGAAATAGGTATTAATAAAAAAGATATTAATTTTAATATACTAACCAATGACAGCTATATTTTACTTGTAGGGCAAGCCAAAAACGTTAAAGTAATGCAGCAAATTGATAAGCAATTAGCGAATATAAAAGATGCAAAAGGTACTTATAATGAATTGCGAATTGGTAAACCAATAGGCTTTCTAGGGCGTCTTTCTGATAGTTTGATCACCGCGAATGTTAAAGCTAAACTGGCATATAATGAAGATGTTAATGTATTTAAAATTAAGGTGATCACCGAAAAGGGTGAAGTTTTTTTAATCGGGTCGGTAACAAAAAAAGTATCTGATACTGCAACCGATATTGCGCGGAAAATCAAAGGCGTAAAACAAGTTAATCGTGTTTTTCATATATACCCATGATCCTGAAGATGATTTATCATGTGACACTCGTTAATCATTTGCTAAAAAATGAAATACAAGTATTTTATACCCATGCGACGATCAAAATGCAACATCAGCCGCTCACTCGCTAATCAGAGTAAGGCGCAGCATGAGGTAATGGGGACGTATGCAGCGAATGTTGAACGCAAGGCTGCTTCCTTTCATATGAAAACCTAGCCAGGCACCAAATGGCGCGGCTCCTTGCTTAAGTTTGCATTGTTATAAAATATCAATAGATAATAACTTCCCTTCAATTTTATGCCTCGCATATCGGCACAATTTGCCTTGCTGATTTTGCATTTTTACGTCCCATGGGTATCTATATTGTTGTTATTGCCTTTTCGAGAGTTAAGCAAAACATAGCTTTCCTGCACCCTGGGCGCATTTGTATCGTTATCACTTATGCTTAAAAACTTATACTTAAAAACAAGTCGACCTAGCACCACGCGCAACGAATTAAAGTTTTTTATTTGATTCACCTTGCCGTCACATGAGTATAGCTGTTGTGCTGTATCTGACTAATAGCATTCTTAATATGAAGATAAGTTTCATAGCGTAATTTAATTGCTCGCACATATCGCACAGGCTCTTGCCCATCGACATATCCATAACGTGCATGGGCTGCATATTTAGGATTTGAAAGTAGCAACATTGCGCGCTCAACGTTATTAAACCAAATATCAGGATCCCAGTTCTTTTTTTGGGCTAGGATCATTGCATCGCGAACATGTCCTGCACCAGCATTATAGGCCGCAAGTGTGAACCAAATAAGCTCATTTTTGTTAACGTCATTTATGTGCATGCGCCTTCTAACCCAGTTCATATAGGCAACACCAGCTTTTATGCCTTGCCTAGGATCATGCATGTCATTTATCCCCAATTCTTTTGCAGTTTTTGGCATGACTTGGAATAACCCCTGCGCCCCAGCCAGTGACTTAGCTTTTGGATTAAATCGACTTTCTTGATGCATTTGAGAGACTAATATACGCCAGTCAAAGTGATATTTTTTTGCATATTTTCTAACGGTATCGTCATAAGGAGAAAGTATCCCAGTTTTATTTTGATGAGTATATTCTTTATATTGCCTTTTTAAACGATGTTTATTTTTAAAATATTTATTGTAAAGTACATTAAAAAATAACCCTTTGTAATATTTTTTAATAAAATAATTAACATTTCTAAGTAATCTTGTATTGCCTTTTTTGATAGCCCAACTCTGCCCTTTAGGCTTCCCTAATGCAATTAAAGATTGCACATTAGTTCGGTCGATCATCTCAAGACCAAGGATATGACTATCTGCAATAGTCAATGCATATTTTCCCAGGCCAACATTCTTAATGATCTTTTCTGTATCTTCTTTTTCAGAAATTGCATGGAGATGAATTGTACTGACGTATTTTTTTAAATCCGAAGCAGTTTGCCAATAAGAACTTGACCTACGTAAATAAAAATCACTATCATGGAGATCATTTATCGATGAAATAGTAGGATGAGATGCATTTGCAACAACTAATTCTGATGCGTAATGATAAGGAATTGAAAACATGATACCTTCATCTCTGCGTTCTTGAGTTGGTGTAAAAAATCCCAATGCTATATCAGCCTTTCCATTAATTACATAGCTCAATAAAGAAGCATTATCTGGCGCGACTATAATGTCGTAGCGCAATTTATATTCCTTTGCAAAACGTTTAGCTAGTTCATAATGGAAACCACGTAATTGGCCCCGCCAAATATAATAAGAAGACAGATTATTGCGTAGTACAAAACGTATTTTTTTAGTCTTTTTGATATGCAGCCATTGACTCTCACCTTTTTTCTTTGTTTTTGCTAAAGGTTTTTTATAAAGTCGCTCTGCTACTATAAAAGTATTTAATTCATTCAGGAGTTTTTTATTTTCAGGCGCAACGCCCCAAGAAATATTTCGCCTTTTACTTGCTTGAAGGCTTTTTTTTAAATCTGTGCGATAGTCAAGGGCAGTAGTAATTAAATTGTTATCTTGAATAGTTAAGTCAAATTCACCAGATGCTAATTTATTATAGATTTCATCAAAACTTAAACTGTTAGTAAAATATATAATCTTTAATTTAGGATATGCCTTTTTTAATCCTTGTGCTGTGACCTGGTAACTTTTCCCTTTTTGAATAAAAAGTTTACGATTATTTAAGTCAGTTGCTTTATTTAATGCTTTACTGTTTTTCCCCATCAATAAATATTCATGAGTTTGAAAAAAAGAATGGGTAAAATTAATTTGTTTTTTTCTGGATCTGGTGACCGTTAAGTTAGCGGCAATAACATCACCTTTGCCCGCAAGCAAGGCAGGAATTAAGTTTGAAAATTTGGCTATTTCCTTTTTTTTAAACGTTAGTTTTTTTTCGCGTGCAAATTTCTTTAAATATTGAATTTCTATGTCACTTGGAGATCCAGATCTGCTTAAATAGTCATTCACACCAGTCCAAGTAAGCACTGTTAAACTTTTATTATTTTTTGGTACGACTGTGTTAGTATTTAATGACTGAGCGTTAGAGTTAGCATTAACTGCAAATAAAAGCACAATAAAAAATATTTTTGGGGATATTCTTGGAGTAGCTTTTTCCATCACTATATTAGTCCTTTAAGTTAGTCTTTTAATTAATCCTTTAGTTAATCCTTTAATTAATACTGTAGCTATGCACCTTGAGGTGAAAAATAAGTCAGGTAAATAGCCTCACATTCGTGGTTAATATGCCTTCTTGATATTGCATTTCGATAGCCACTTGGGTAGAGCTACTTTTTTGCGCCATTTAAAAAATGAATAACAATAATATATGCAATACTTATATTTTATTTTTTGCAAATGATTAACTATGTTAATCATTGAGAGAGGCGAGTTTCCCCGCCGATTGATAATGTCCGAGCTGCGCCTCATCAAGCCTCTTTCAGAGCGCTGGTATATACTTGTTATTATTCTTTAAATAATTTAATTCTTTCTTCATTCAATTGGTGTTCAATGCGTGCGGCTTCTATTTCTTGAAGTATATCAGCAAGATCAGTTGTCGTTTTTTCCGTTGTAAATTGACCAGTTAGTGCGACATCTTCAGTTAGCAAGCCTGTTTCATATAACGCCCAAATTTCTTCACCATAAGCTGTTTGTAAAAGCTGTGGTGCAAATTGCCCGTAGTAATTTTTCATATTATTAACATCGCGTAAAAACATTCGCTTGGCGTTGTTGTTGCCTGAGGCATTAACCGCTTGTGGGAGATCAATAATAATCGGTCCACACTCATCAACTAAAACATTAAATTCTGAAAGATCACCATGAATAATGCCAACGTTAAGCATACGCACTATATATCCCATTATTTCTAAATGATCCTCAAGGGCTTGCTCTTGAGACATACTGATGTCATTTAATCTAGGAGCTGCAAATCCATCTTTATCAGTAACCAGCTCCATCAATAAAACACCATTGAAACAACCAAAAGGCTCAGGTACTCGCACGCCAGCATCGGCTAATTTATAAAGCGCATCAACCTCTGCATGTTGCCAAACTTCTTCTTGCTGTAGCCTCCCGTATTTTGAGCCTTTCTCCATTGCTCGCGCACGTCTACCGTTACGTACTTTTCGCCCTTCATTATATAAAACTGACTTTTTGAAGCTCCGTTTATTGGAATCTTTATAAACTTTGGCACAACGGATAGATCCACCACATTGCACAACGTAAACTGTAGCTTCTTTACCACTCATTAATTGTCTTAATACGGTATCAACTAAACCATCATCGACCAAGGGCTGTATTTTTTTTGGTATTTTCATTTGACCTTTTTTATTTTTTGATATTGCTATTTATTTAGTAAGTACTAATCAAAAAAGCAACATGAGCATAAACCAACCTTTAGTTTATACCTAAGTCCACTCAAAATGCAAAGTTAGCAAGTTAAATTGTGCGCAGACGCGTGACATAAAATTGCCAACTGATGATTAACGGCGTTAATCTTCTGGACTAAAATTAAAATGAAGACTGTAATGCTTAATGAATTATTCTACATCAAGAGTTTATAGCAACCTAGTTTATTCAAGTGTCCAGCGCAGCGCGAGATCGAAAACCAGACTAGGAATACCATTACCTTATATATACCCATGTTACCCCAAAATGCAACGTCGGCTACGAACTCGATGATCAGAGATAAGGCGCAACATGAGGTAATGGTTATTATAGCCTCTAATGTTGAGCGCAAGGCGGCTACCGATCATATAAAAACCGATTCCGGCTCCGAATGGAGCTACTCCTTGTTTAAGTTTGAATCGTTATTAAATACCTCATGATAATAACTTCCCTTTAATTTTATGCTAGGCACCTCGGCACAATTTGCTACCATGATATTGCATTTAGGGGGAGCATTGGTATAGTAGCTAATGATTAAATTGTTGGGATCAGCACGAAAAATTAACTAACAATAGTTGGCTATAGTGAGTCAATTTAACGCATAGAAGTGCAAAAAATAGCAGGTTTACGCAGTGTTGCTGCCACCTAATTCAGGTTACTTTGAAACCGTAATTGGGTTACTTTCGGATGCTTTACCTTGTATAATTGAAATTTCGACACGACGATTGCGGCGCCGCTCTTTACGTGTTTTATTCGTTGTTAATGGTTTATTATTTGCATATCCCATGACCACTAATTTTTTCTCTTTGATGCCTTTAACTTTAAGCATTTCGTGGGCAACTGAGACCGCGCGTTGTGCAGAGAGATCCCAATTTGATCGATAAAGTTCTGATTGGATAGGCTCATTATCAGTATGTCCTGAGATTGTGATAACCCCTGGTACATCAGCAAGAAGATTCGCGACTTTTTGGACAATTGGGCGATAGTTAGGTTGTAAAAAAGCAGAGCCAGGTGGAAATGCACCTTTTTCTCGCACACGAACGATCAATTGCTGTCCAAGTGCTTCAACTTCAATACTGCCTTCTTCAATCTCTTTTTGTAACTGTTTGGCAATTTGTTTGGCAACACCTTGTTGAGCAGACACACCAGCTATGGGGTCAAAGGCTTCTAACTTTGTTTTTGAAGAATCACGATCTTCATTTTGCTGAGCCGCTTCTTCTTGTTTTCCTTCATTTTCAAGATCAATTTTTGCGTTGTCTAATTCAGATGTGCTGTCTTCTCCTCCAGCGGAATCAGATTCACCTGATTTTAAATCTAATGTTGCTTTGGTAACTTCAATTGTTTGCTGTCGTATCACTTCAATTGGTGTTGGATCAGGTCTACCTGGCCTAAATTCTTGAGCAATTACCGAAGTACCTTTAGGAATATCTTTAACTTTAATAGTTGATTGAACACCGAAAGCATATTTCATTGAACCGGCGATTTGTTTAAATTTGAGTACATCCATTTCGGAGAAGGATAACAAAAGTACAAAGAAACACATTAATAGTGACATTAAGTCAGCAAATGTTCCCATCCAAGCAGGTAGTCCTTCAGGTGGGCATTTACATTCTTCCTTAGCCATGGTTATTTAGACTCTTCATCAGCAGTGTCAATTTGCCGTTTAGATTCAGGAAGGTAATTTCTTAAAGCACTTTCAATAACCCGGGGATTTTGTCCATCTTGAATCCCAAGTATTGCATCTAAAATAAGATTTTTGTTAAGAGCTTCTTCTGCGGCGCGAAGTTTTAATTTATCAGAAATAGGCAATGCCATCATATTTGCAACGATAGCTCCATAAAGTGTTGTTAATAGTGCAACCGCCATAGCAGGACCAATTGATTTAGGATCATCCATATTTGATAGCATCGCCACAAGGCCAACGAGCGTACCTATCATGCCCATTGCTGGTGCAACATCTCCAATTTGTTTAAAAATATCAGCGCCTAGTTCATGACGTTTTGCCGTTAAAATAATATCATTTTCAAGTGTTGATCTTACAACATCTGCATCATGCCCATCAACGAGCATATCTACTCCTTTTTGCATAAATGGATTTGAAATTTTCGCTTCTTCTAATGCTAAAAAACCTCCTTTTCGTGCTGCATCTGCCATTTCAACCGCTTTTTGAATTAACTCTTCAGGTGATGTTGTTTTAAATAGAAAAGCTTTCATTGCAATTTTAAATGCGCCAATAAATTGTGATAAATTATATTTCATCATTACAACAGAAGCTGTGCCGCCAAAGACGATAAGCACTGAAACAAGATCCATAAACATATCAATTGTGCCACCAAGTAACATTGCCATAATGACAAAGCCAAAAGCTGCAAGAATTCCAATTAAGGTTGCTAAATCCACAAAATATTCCTCATCTAAAAATTAATCAATCTGTTATATAATGGCAGTAAATAACCTTTCAATTTGATAGCAATTACAATATGCTTATACGCAAATAATATCCCAGACAATTTAATATAATTTGTATTGTATCTTTTGATTATAGCCAGTTATTGATAGATTGCTGATTATCCCAACAAAAAGTGATGGAAATTTATAAAAACTAACAATTAAAAAATATGTTTACGATATTTTAGATAAAGATCATACTAGGTGGATCTCTCAATAAGAATGCAAGTATTCATCTTAGAGAGCAATTTAATGGCTTAGCTTTGCGGACAATTTATCTTGCAGGCAAATGTTCTTGAATCAGTCGGTTATAAGTAAAACTATTTATTTGATGATAATTTATATCAACCATTTTTTCGACGGAAATTATAAATGCTTTTGCAGTAGAAGGGACTTTTTGTTTTTCTTGAGAATTTTAACTTCTTTGCCGTTATAAAATCATGACTTATACCAATTGCATCAACTTAATTTCTCAAAATGTCTATTTCATAGGCGTCATTTTATCATAATTTTTCTTGATGACTTTTCATTTCGAAGTATTATGGAGACATATTAAACAAAAGGGCAATGTAATGTCTTTAAAAAAACCAGAAAACATGCTTTATGAAGAAGCAATGGAAGAGTTGCAAACAATTGTATCAATGCTTGAAAATGGAAACTTATCGCTCAACGATTCACTCAAACAATTTGAACGAGGGATCCACCTTTCACGTAGTAGTCATGAAAAGTTACAAAATGCGGAGCAACAGGTGAATATTTTGCTGCAAAAGAGCAGTGGAGCACCATTGCAAGAATTTAATCAATAAGTACCCTTATGGCTCTATTTAAGAATAAACTTGAATACTATCAACAACGTGTTAATAAAAACTTATCAAATTATATAAATGATAAATTAATTCCTTGTCAGCCACTTAATGATGCAATGGCATATGGCGCGTTGCTCGGTGGAAAGCGTATTCGTCCTTTTCTTGTTTATGCTGTTGGTGAAATGCTCGGTAGCAAATTGGACATTCTTGATCCGCTTGCAGCGAGTGTCGAAGCAATTCACGCATATTCATTGATCCATGATGACTTGCCTGCAATGGACAATGATGATCTTCGCCGTGGTCAACAAACTTGTCATGTCAAGTTTAATGAGGAGCTAGCTATTTTAGCTGGTGATGCCTTGCAAACATTGGCATTTGATATTTTATCAACGCCAATTAATGGGCTTCCGATGTCGACACAGCTAAAAATGCTTAATTGTTTAGCAAAAGCTGCTGGTGATAATGGGATGTGTGCAGGGCAAGTGCTTGATCTTGCTGCTGAAAATAAACAGATAGATCTGCAAGAACTTGAAAATATTCATCATTTAAAAACAGGGGCATTGATCCAAGTGGCGGTTCAATTAGCGGCATTTAGTAAAGATGATTTAACAGCACAAGAACATCAATTATTAAAGACCTTTGCAAAAAACATTGGTCTCGCATTTCAAGTACAAGATGATATTTTAGATGTTATTAGTGACACAAAAATGCTTGGTAAACCGCAGGGATCAGATATTGAGTTAAACAAGTCAACCTATCCTGCACTGCTAGGTTTGCCATGCGCTAAAGAAAAGTTGCAAATGCTTTCTCAAAATGCATTGAATGCTTTGTCGCAATTGCCTTATAATACCGACTTACTACAACAATTTTCGCAATATGTCGTAAAACGAGAGTTTTAATTATGCCTTTAGATCCAAACAATTATTCTCTGCTTTCAGTTGTCAATTATCCAGAAGATCTTCGTTCACTGCAAAAACATCAACTTCCTCAATTGTGTGATGAATTACGCCGTTATTTATTAACTACAGTAAGTCAAAGCAGTGGTCATTTTGCATCTGGTCTTGGAGTTGTTGAGTTAACCGTTGCCCTGCATTACGTTTATAACACGCCTGTTGATCACCTTATTTTCGATGTTGGTCATCAAGCCTACCCGCATAAAATTCTCACTGGCCGTCGTGACCAAATGTACAGCATTCGCAAATTTAAAGGTTTACACCCATTTCCTTGGAGAGAAGAAAGTAAATACGATGTATTAAGTGTCGGTCATTCATCAACATCAATCGGCGCTGCATTAGGCCTTGCCATCGCTGCTAAAAAAGAGCAAAAAAATCGCAAAGTTGTGGCAGTGATAGGCGACGGAGCAATGACTGCGGGCATGGCGTTCGAAGCATTAAATCATGCAGGCGCTGTTCACAATGACATGTTGGTCATTTTAAATGACAATGACATGTCTATTTCTGAAAATGTTGGTGCACTAAATAATCATTTATCAAAAATACTTTCTGGCGAAATATATACGAACTTTAGGGAAAACAGCAAAAAAATACTGTCTAACATTCCACCCATCAAAGAGTTTGCAAAAAAAACAGAAGAATATTTAAAAGGCATGGTGTCTTCAGCAACTATTTTTGAAGAATTTGGCTTTAATTATATCGGCCCGATGGATGGTCATAATGTCATCGATTTAGTGGACACTTTATATAATATGCGCAATCATAGTGGACCTCAATTGTTGCACATACTGACTAAAAAAGGCAAAGGTTATAAGCAAGCAGAGCTTGACCCCATCGGTTATCATGCCGTGCCTAAGTTTACTCCAAATGAAGCTTTGCCAGCGAATTCATGTAAAATACCAACTTTTTCCCAGCATTTTGGGCAATGGTTGAATGACATGGCCGATATTGATCCGAAACTCACAGCCATTACCCCTGCAATGCGTGAAGGATCTGGCATGGTTGGGTTTTCAAAACGCCATCCTGATAAATATTATGATGTTGCTATTGCAGAGCAACATGCCGTAACGCTTGCTGCAGGCATGGCAATTGCGGGACTCCATCCTATTGTTGCTATTTATTCTAGTTTTTTACAGCGCGGTTATGATCAGGTTATTCATGACGTTGCCATTCAAAATATAGGTGTTTTATTTGCAATTGATCGTGCTGGTATTGTCGGTGCTGACGGACCTACCCATCAAGGTGCTTTTGATCTAAGTTTTTTACGTTGTGTCCCAAATTTAACGCTGATGACACCTTCAAATGAACAAGAATTTAGGCACATGCTCTATACCGGACACATGCTCAATAGCCCCGCTGCCGTTCGTTATCCGCGTGGCAAAGGGGCAGGGCAAGTAATCGAAGAAACAATGATGGAACTAGATATCGGCAAAGCAAATGTTGTCTCAAAAGGTAAGAAGTGTGCAATACTTTGTTTTGGCACTTTATTAGAAGCTGCAATACCTGTGGCATCACAACTTGGTGCCACATTGGTTGATATGCGTTTTGTTAAACCTCTTGATAAAACACTGCTTGATAAGCTCGTCAAAACCCATCAACAATTTGTCACCATAGAAGAAAATAGTATCGCAGGCGGGGCCGGATCGGCCGTTAACGAATACTTTATGTCTCAAAAATATCTACTGCCAATTTTGAATTTAGGTTTACCTGATGAATTTATAGAGCAGGGTACACAAGAAGAGATTTATAAACTATTAAAACTTGATAGCAATGGGATTAAAGAGCAAATCAAGGCTTATTTCAATAACTGATGTACGCTGCCATATTGATAGATCTTACTGTAAAGCGTATTTTATTTGCTACTGGGTACATTAGTTAATAAGTAACCAAAATTGCAGTGATAATAAAATAATATCAATGTAATATCTGGTATTAATTCATGTTAAGGCGCATTTTTGAAACCTATTGCGCAAATGCGTTAAATATTAGTTGAAAATTTATCTAAAAAAGACGACTCTAATGGTCGTCTTATTACTTTTGGAGTTTAATAGAATGAAAGAAAGATTGGCTATTGTAGATGGAATTCGCTCACCTTTTTGTAAGGCTGGAACGAATATGGCAGGAGTAAACGCGGATGATCTTGGCGCTGTTATTGTCAAGGAATTGATAGCAAAAACAGATATATCTGCTGATCTTATTGATGAAGTTATCATAGGGAATGTAGGTCAACCAGCAAATGCACCGAATATTGCTCGTGTTATTGCACTAAAAGCTGGCCTTGCGGAAAAGGTTCTTGCTTACACTGTAAATCGTAATTGTGCATCTGGTATGCAGTCTATTACAACAGGTTATGAAAAGTTACTTGCAGGTAATGGCAATGTTGTTATTGCTGGTGGTACTGAAAGTATGAGTGGTTATCCGTTAATATATGGGAAAAAAATGACAGATTTGTTTGTTCATTTAATGAAATCCAAAACACTGTCTCAGAAACTTGCAACCCTATCGAAATTTCGGCTAGGTTTTCTTAAGCCGATCCTTTCTATTGTTGAGGGGCTAACTGATCCTGTTTGCAGTCTCAATATGGGGCAAACAGCCGAGGTGCTTGCCAGAGAGTTTTTTATATCAAGAGAGGAGCAAGATATTTTTGCATTAAATTCCCATGCTAAAGCGAGTAAAGCGCAACAAGCAGGCTTTTTTAATGATGAAATTCACCCCATATTGTTACCTCCTAAGTATCGTCAAATTCAACAAATTGATAATTCTATTCGCCATGATCAAGATCTTACAAAGCTCGCTAAACTTCGTCCTTATTTTGATAGAGTTGCTGGCACTGTAACCGTTGCTAATTCCTGTCCGGTAACAGATGGTGCAGGGGCTGTACTTATTATGCTAGAGAGCAAAGCAAAAGAATTAGGCTTTAAACCATTAGGTTACATCCGTGATTTTGCCTACGCTGGACTTGCACCAAACAGAATGGGTCTTGGGCCAATTTATTCGACATCAAAACTACTTGATAAAACATCTATGAAAATGAGTGATTTTGATCTGATTGAAATAAATGAAGCGTTTGCAGCTCAAGTGATTGCAAATGAACGCGCATTTGCATCGAAGGAGTTTTCAAAAAAATACTTAAATAAAGATACGGCCCTCGGGGAGATTGATCCTAAGATCCTCAATATAAATGGTGGAGCAATTGCACTGGGTCATCCTGTTGGTGCTACGGGAACTCGATTGATTATCACACTGCTAAGAGCACTACGCAGTGAAAATAAAAACTGTGGTTTAGCGACTCTTTGTATCGGTGGTGGTCAAGGCGCGGCAATTGTAGTGGAGGTAGAATAATGAATTTCATTGTAGATATTGAGACAAAAGGTGATAACCAAGGTGTTGCTACCCTAACATTTAATCATCCAGATCCAAAAATTAATAAACTCGATTCAGGAGCATTAGCTGAGCTCAAAGATATTCTTGTAGAGTTATCGAATAACAAGGATATCAAACTGCTTGTAATTGACAGTAGCAAGAAAAATATTTTTATTGCAGGTGCTGATATTAATGAAATTAAAGATATCTCAACGCAAGAAGAAGCCGCAGATAAAGCGCGGTTAGGGCAATTAATTATTAACCAAATTGCTTTACTTGCATTTCCAACACTCGCTGTTATCAATGGCGCATGTGTCGGCGGAGGTTGTGAACTTGCACTCGCTTGTACTTACCGGATTGCATCTGATCATCCTAAAACGATTATTGGCTTACCAGAGGTAAAACTCGGTATTATTCCAGGGTTTGGTGGTTGCGTTAGAATGCCCCGCTTAATTGGTTTGCAAAATGCACTACAACTCATTCTCAATGGTAAAGTAATTGTTGCAAAAAAAGCATTACGCATGCATTTAATTGATCAAATTTATAACCACGACTTTCAAAAAAATGATGTTCAGAAATTTATTACAAAATTGCTAAACGGTAAAGCATTTTCAAAATCATTAATTAACAAGCGTACTGCTAAGAAAAGCCTTATAAATCGTTTTCTTGACAGCACAACACTTGGTAATAAATTGGTTTTTAAAATAGCTCTTAAGAATTTATTGAAAAAAACAAAAGGTCAATATCCTGCTCCGTTACAAGCAATTAAAACCATTAAACAAACTTATTATATGGCAATTGATAAAGCTCTTGAAGTTGAAATTGAGGGTTTTTCAAAAGTTGCAATAACAAAAGAAAGCAAAAATTTAATTCAACTGTTCTTTACCTCAGAATTGCTTGGTAAAGAAACAGGTGCGACGGATAAAAAATTAACGCCAACACCATTGCTTAATAAGCAAACAGCCGTATTGGGCGCGGGTATCATGGGTGGGGGTATCGCTTGGCTGTTTTCAAAAAATGATTATAGTGTACGTTTAAAAGATATTGAATGGAATGCGGTAAACAAAGGCTATCAAACCGCGTTTGATTATTATTCGCAAATGAAACGCTATCGAAAAATAACTCCGATTCAAATTCGAAATAAAATGAACCATCTTGCTGGCTGTATTAATTATAACGGTTTTAAGAATATTGATCTTATTTGTGAAGCTGTTGTCGAAAAAATGGAGATTAAAAAAACAGTACTTGCAGAGGCTGAAGCAAAATTGCCAGAGCATTGCCTTATAACCTCTAATACCTCCAGTTTATCGGTCACTGAAATGGCAACTGCATTAAAACGTCCTGAAAATTTCATTGGCATGCACTTTTTTAATCCAGTGAACAAAATGCCTTTGGTTGAAATTATTCCTGGTAAAAAAACATCAAAGCAAACCATTGTTAATACGGTAAGTTTCGTTAAATCATTAGGAAAAACTCCGATAGTTGTTGCGGATTGTGCAGGTTTCTTAGTGAATCGCGTGTTAATTCCCATGCTAAATGAAGCCGCCCTCATTTTACAAGAAGGCAGTACTGTTAAGGATATCGATCATGCCGTTGAGTCTTTTGGTATGCCAATGGGCCCCTTTATTTTAACCGATGAGGTCGGTATTGATATTGGTTTTCATGTTGCCAGCATTCTCGAAGAGGCTTATGGCGAGCGGATGGCTATTGCTGGTATCTTTAAACATATTTTTGAAGTAGAACAGTTACTTGGTAAAAAAACTGGGAGAGGGTTTTATATTCATAATTTAAACAAAAAACAACCGCCAGAATATAATGAAGGGCTAGATAACGTCATAGAAACTTATCGTGCTAATAATAAAATTAATTGTGTTAGTTTTTCCAAAACACTCATTCAAGAACGTTGTATATTGATAATGCTTAATGAGGCAATTTTGTGTTTGCAAGAAAAAGTTATTACCGAACCTGCTTATTTAGATATGGCAATGTTACTCGGTATTGGTTTTCCTCCATTTGAAGGTGGTTTACTAAAATATGCAGATAACCAAGGGCTAAAAAATATTTGCGATAAGCTTGAGAAGTTCAGTGAGAAATATGGTAGTCGTTTTAAACCAGCTCAATTACTCGTTGATAAGGTTGCTTCTAATTCAACATTTTATAAGGAAAATTTATGAGCAAGCAAGATAAAGAAGATAAAGAAGATGAAGCGGAATTACTCATTGATACCAGAAAAATGAATGAAGGTAAGGCATCTTCAATCACTTTAACTGAATCTGCTCGTGAAAGTACTGCCGCTGAACAAGGATTTGCTGGACAATTGTTTATGGGTCGTTTTCAACCAGATCTAATATATCCATTCCCAACACAAAGTGTCAAAGAAAAAAAAATAGGGGATGAATTAGTTAAGCTTGTCAGTAAATTTATGCTTGAACATCTCGATGCTGAAAAAGTTGATGCGACACAGAACATTCCTGATGAAGTGATCAAAGGTCTTGCTGATTTAGGCCTTTTCGCAATGAAAGTGCCTAAAGAATACAATGGATTAGGTCTCACACAAGTTAATTATAATCGTGTTATGACTGTTGTATCGTCACATTGCGGCAGTACCGCTGTGTTACTCAGTGCACACCAATCCATTGGTGTTCCTCAACCGTTAAAAATGTTTGGTACGCTCGCTCAAAAAGAAAAATATTTACCAATGTTTCGCAGTGGAAAAATATCAGCCTTTGCCTTAACCGAACCTGAAGTAGGATCTGATCCTGCTAAAATGGAAACCACCGCTACCTTATCCGAGGATGGAAAACACTACCTTATTAACGGTCAAAAGTTGTGGTGTACTAATGGGCTTATTGCCGATGTGTTAGTCGTTATGGCGCAAACTGCCTCTAAAACACTCGCAAATGGTAAACAAGCAAAACAAATAACGGCCTTTATTGTTGAAAAAGAAATGCCTGGCATGACTATTTTACATCGTTGTGATTTTATGGGCATTAGAGGCATTCAAAATGGTTTAATTGAATTTAAAAATGTTAAAGTTCCTGCTGAAAATATCATTTTAGGTGAGGGGAAAGGTTTAAAACTGGCGCTAGCAACCCTTAATACAGGGAGATTGACGCTACCTGCGGCATCAACTGCACTTGGAAAATACTGTTTGGCCGTAGCGCGCGATTGGGGAAATGAACGTGTTCAATGGGGATTACCCATTGGCAAACACGAAGCTGGTGAAAATAAAATTGCATTTATTGCATCTAGCACTTTTGCTATGGAGGCAGTGACTCACTTGACCTCTCATATGGCAGACGATCCTAGTTTAGATATTCGTATTGAAGCGGCAATGGCAAAATTATTTACCTCAGAGATTAGTTGGGAAGTTATTGATCTTACAATGCAACTTCGTGGTGGTCGAGGCTATGAAAAAGCATCATCCTTAAAATCGCGCGGTGAAAAACCTTATCCGATTGAGCGTATGATGCGTGATATTCGTATTAATCGTATTATTGAAGGTACCAGCGATATTATGAAGCTTTTCTTGGCAAGGGAGGCTATGGATCCACATTTAAAAGTAGCCGCAGATTTATTAAAACAGAAAGTGCCCTTGGGTCAAAAGTTTAAAAGTGGATTAAAACTAGCCGCATTTTACAGTAAGTGGTACCCAAAACAGTGGGTTAATTCATCCCTTTGGAAATCTCACGCAGAGCTTGGAAAATTATCAAAGCACATTGTTTATATTGAGCGCACGTCTCATAAATTAGCACGCTCTATTTTTCATTATATCGGTATTTATCAAAACAGGTTAGAGCGTAAACAAAACTTGTTAGGTGTTTTAATGGACATCGGCACACTACTTTTTGCCATGGCTACAACTTGTTTTTATGCAAAATCTCAAAAAGAACTCTTAAAAAATGTCAACGGGGTTGATGAGATGACACCTGAGTACCTTGCTGATGTGTTTTGTTTAAATACAACAAGAAAAATTAATATTCTTTTTAAACACCTTTCAGATAATGATACCCGTAAAGAGCATAAATTGGCAAAAAGTGTTTTAAATGGCGATCTTACATGGTTAGAAGAGGGCATTATTTGGACTGATTTTAATCAAGATAAAAAAGATGGTCAATAATTTAAATGGCTGGCATTAATATAAATTAATGCTAGTTAATCTGAATTTTGCGGGGCAATACTTCCTATACCAGTTATCATTGAAAATGCTACATGGGCTCGACGATCATCGATCAAAGCAAGCCGCTACTGATGTAATAGTTACTCCCTTGTCAAACGTTGCACTCAAGGGAGTCTTCCAGTCATATATGCCCATGCAATGAAAAAATGTAACTTCAGCTGAGATCTCGATAATCAAAATAACGCGCAACATGAAGTAATGGTTACTCCAATCGAATGTTGAGCGCAAGGCTACTTTCTTTCATATAAATACCTAGTTCGCGGCTCTAATGGCAAGGATCCTTGCACCAATTAGATCGTTATAAAATATCTATTGAGAATAACTTCCATTCAATTTAAGGCCGTAAATACGCGGCTAATTTACTACCCTAATATTGCATTTTTACATCAGGTGGTTATAAATAAAGTGTGATGATTGGTAAGAGGCGGATTCAACGTTGAAGTGCATAACCACTAAGCTGCTATAGCTCGCATATGTTCAGCCATTAATTTGGCGGGCGTTTTGTAATTCAGTTTCTTTCTTGGTCTATCATTAAGCTTCACTATTACATCTTCAACTTCTAATTGCGATACTTTTTTGAAGTCTGTTGATTTTGGGCTGTATTGTCGTAATGGCCCATTAGTATTTTCATTCAATCCTCGTTGCCATGAGCCGTAAGGATCTGCAAAATAAACACCACACTTTAAATATTGAGTCAGTACTTCATGATATGCGAATTCTTTGCCGTTATCGGCTGTGATAGTAAATACAGCTCCTTTAAACGGCTCCAATAAAGCAATAGTCGCAGCAATCACTGACCGAGCTGATTTATCATCAACACGCATCGATACTGTAAAACTATTTTTTCGCTCAACAATAGTGACCAATGCGTAACTGCTGCCCTTACC
This sequence comes from uncultured Psychromonas sp., assembly GCA_963682165.1. Lineage (GTDB taxonomy): Bacteria > Pseudomonadota > Gammaproteobacteria > Enterobacterales > Psychromonadaceae > Psychromonas. Next base: position 2,642,521 of record OY821666.1, read on the forward strand.
GATGACTAAGCCTATCTCCCAATCTCCGATTCTATTTTTATCTTCAACTACTTGTGGGAGTTGATCAATGCTTACTCTATTCCTGATAAAACCTCTGCCAGCTTGTTTAGCTTTGCGACCAGACTGATAGGGTTTTGCTTTTCTACGCAGGTGTTGAAATAACTGGCCTGCGCGTCTTTTATCAGACCAAATATGGAGATAAATGGTTTCATAACTAATAAAGATATCGTGCTCTTCTCTCAACCATCCTGAGACTTGCTCTGGACTCCATTGCATTTGAATCTTTGAGTCAATTAATGCAATTAGGGAGCTAGTCATCTTAATTGCCTTACGCGCCAGTAAACGGCGTTCCTGTGCAAACGATTGGGCGTGCTTGATACGATAACATTGTTTGCCTGTATTACGAGAAAGCTCTCTTCTAATAGTCGATTGGGTGACTTTTAATTGCTGTAAAATTTTATTTTGGCTCAGACCTGTTTTATTTAAAGCGTAAATCTGGCATCTTAGCTGATAGGTAAGTTGTTTATATGTTTTCATTGTTGCATCTCTTGCTGGATAAAAAACGATTAGCATATATTCAGCTGGCCACTTTTTCTACCTATCCAAGTTATGCACTTATTATTTGAATCCAAGTTACAATTGACTAAATCATAACTCAATAATAAAACTAGGTGGTAATACAAACTACAATTGCCATTTTCTAAATCATACTTCCACTCAAAATTAAACTCTAAATACCGCAGTAGTTCGTATCAACTAAGTTACAGCAAATCTACTTCAAAAAGCGCCTTATAACAGCGGCTTTATTAACTGACTTTCAATAGCAAACATACAGCGCGGCATTTTTATGGCTATTGTCATAAAAAACGGAATTATTTAAACAGTTTACCATATCAAGCCTAGCTGGGCGCGCATTGAAGGATGACTTATAAATCAATCATAAAAAGACTAGCTTGGGCATAAATAGCCTGCATAATGCACATCACCACTATCAAGTCAGATTGTGTTTTTGTTTCTACAAAGCAAATGGCAGTATTTTTCATGCTCTTGCTAAAAACTTCTGAGGTGGTAGCTGATATTAGATGCTTTATTGGAACTATATCAGCGGATGATTAACTCTGTTAATCATCGAGAGATCAATTTCATGTTAAATGTCAGTGGTCAAGTTGCTGAACTGAGGATGCATTTTGCTAGTCACAGATGATGTAACGTTAATCAAATACGAAATATATCTGACGCTATTTAATTCATATATAGAATCACGAGGAAATATGATGAAAAGACTTATCTATTTTTTTACTGGTGTAATTGTTATGCTTTTTTCAGCTATGAGTTTTGCTGCGCCTTCTATGATAGAAAAACCGCCTAGTAAAAATGCACCGTATATTATAGGCAACGAATTGCAAGCCTATAACTATCCTGTTCTTCATACAGTTGGTTTTACTATACCCATTTATCATACTTATCCTGTGGGACATACCAATGATGGCAAGCGTATGGCATGTAATGCGCTTGGTGGTGATACCGGAGGCACAGTTTTGGCGGACACAACCACTAAGTGCGGTAAAAATTGTATTGATATTAGTACTGTTAATTATGTTTTGACAAAGGCCCCTTGTATGTGGCCTGTTTTTCCTTATTATGGGGTGGTAGGTGTTTGTTGGAACGCAACAAATCGCGGGTTGTATTACACGGGTAAAACGGTTCATAATATTCCATTTTATATGGTCATTGAAGATTATTTTGTACTTATGGTCTTGATGATAACTCCAAATGTACAACATTGCTTTGTAAGAAAGGAAGAAAAAAATATAGCTGGAGTAGTTGTAAGGTTGCCCAAAAGGCGAAGTTTCCTTGGCAAGGCAATAAGTTAAAATTATTAACTGCTAAAAGATGCATTGATCCGCGCATTACTTTATACAATAAATACTACTCAAAAAATAAAGTGGCAGAGCTGCAAGGAATAGATTCTAAAGATCTACGTGAGCAGTATTTATCCGCATTGATGAATATCAATATTGATCAGAATTTAGGGGCTAAATTTTCAGCTAGTAAACGCGCAGATCTGCAACAGATCCGCTTGAATTTGCAAGATGCGCTGAAAAGTTTAGATATTTCTCCTGCGACACATGAGGACTATTTGAATGAATTTAATTTAGCTGTTAATCAATCACTTGTTAAGTATCGTGAGCTATTAACTGATAAGCAATATAAGCAGTTAATGCATGCCCCAAAAAGTGCAGCATTCGATGTGCGTAGGCTCTAACATGAAATGGCTGTGCAGCTAAAGCTCTGCAGCCAACACTTTTTTGTGCAGTGTTAATCATTCTGTGTTATTTTCTGCTTGTTTTAAAATATCGAGTATTTGGTTGTTATTGATCAGTGCGAGCGTTCCGCTCTCCTGGTCACTTGCAGAGCGATAGAGTACGTAGCTTTGGTTGCAGCGCACTCGATAATCAGAGTAAGGCGCAGCATCAGGTAATGGGCACGTGCTCTCGAATGTTAACGCAAGGCTGTTTCTTTTTATATAAAAACCGATCCCGGCACCAACCGGCAAGGCTCCTTGCACCAATTTGCATCGTTATAAAATCGCCCACGATAATAACTATACTTCAATTTTAGGCCAGACACATCGGCACAATTTGCCTTGCTGATTTTGCATTTTGATCGTCACATGGGTATAAAGCCTAAAAAATATCAGATTGGGTAATATTGAGTTTGTCTAGTTCATTAAAATATGCACTTAAGTCTTCTGCTTTTCCGTAGCGAGGGTAAGCGTGCATTTTAAGGTATGGTCTTGAGTTTACTTCTAAAAAAATACATTTCTGCTTGTTAAAGTCTGTGTCTATCCCTTTTTCCATGATAACGTCAATGCCAAGAATGTTGGCATCAAAGTGGGTTAATATCTCTTTAAATAAGGTGGCATTTTTTTTTGAAACATGTGCTTTGTCAATTATTTCTACGCTACCTCCTGGTGCGAGTGAGATCCGATAATAGAGCATAACACGTTCACTTTTCATGGGAATAGACTTTAGGTGATAGCCTTTTTTAGCAAGATAAGATCTGCTTTGTCGACCTTTAGATAATGGCGACATGCAAGGGAATAAATTCATTTTTTGGCGTGTCTCGTTTTCAATGTCAATAAGCATTTCAATCGTTGAAATACCATCGCCTATTACAAAGGGCGCATAGCGTTGTAAAACTGACATTATTTTTCTGTTAACTACCACAATTCGGTAATTTTTACCTTCAAGATATTGCTCAACGACAGTGTAGGGCCACCATAATTTAGCAAGCAATATTGCTTTATATAATGCTTTATAATTAGTTATTGGGAAATAACTACCTCGTGAAAATCCGCTGACATTAGGTTTTATTACTAATGGAAAACCCATTTCTTTAGCAAATTCAATTGCTTTGAGTGGGTTAAAAAAAATAAGACCTTTTGCATGTGGTACATTGAACTTTAAAAATTTATCACGCGCTTGCTCTTTCGTTCGGCAATTTTTCCGAACCTGTAGGTTGTTGTAATTACTGCAACCATCCATAAAAGTTTTGCTTATCCATGCATAAAGCGATTTTTTTATATTCAATGTTTAGTTTCCTAATAAGGTATATATTTAATAATGTTTATTTTAGTATGCATGGTAGTGAACAAATGCAAGTATATGACAGATCTAACAATAGCAGAGTTCAATATAATATAAAACCCTACAAAGATAAGCCAATGTGGTCATAAAATAGTGTAATAAGCATGTTGCTTAAATAAAATTTACCTTTCTATTAAAATGAGTTTCAGGTTTTATATGAGATGTCTTTACCAGATAAGGTGGATAATTAGATCTACTGCAAAAAAAATTACATTAATAGCAAATGACTATTTCTATTTTTGGGTTATTTTAGTTAAAATTAAACTTTAGTCTCACAACAATGGTGTATTATGTTTTTTAAAAATTTACAGGTGTATCGTTTCACTCGTCCTATGGAGCAAACAGTAGAGCAACTTGAAAAAGAGCTTGAAAAATTTAAATTTAAAGCGTGCGGTAGTCAAGATATTTCAAAATTAGGCTGGATATTTCCAATGGTAAAATCTGGTTCAATGTATACCCACACAATTGGTAAGCAGATTTTAATCTGTTTAAAAAAAGAAGAAAAAATATTGCCTGCAGGTGTTATCAAGGATCAATTAAATGAACGTATCGATGAGATTGAAGAAAAGCAAGGACACAGCTTAAAGAAAAAAGAAAAAGAGGCATTAAAAGAAGATATCATTATGCAACTTTTACCACGAGCATTTAGTAAAAAATCGCAAATTTATGCTTGGATAGATCAAGAAGCAGATATGCTTTATATAGACACCGCCAGCAGCAAAAAAGCTGAACAGTTAATTTCATTATTGCGAAAAACCCTCGGCACGTTACCTGTTGTGCCAATTCAACTTAAAAATCAATCAGATGTCATCATGACCGATTGGCTAAATGAAGGTAATATTCCAGTAAATTTTGCTTTAGAAGATGAAGCTGAATTACGATCTGCACTCGAAGGCGGAGGCATTATCCAATGTAAACAGCAAGATCTACTTTCCGATGAAATAAAACATCATTTATCTGCTGATAAATTTGTCACTAAATTAGCGCTAAATTGGTCTGAACGTATTTCATTTATCATTGGTGAAGAGTTTGCATTCAAGCGCATTAAATTTTCTGATGTACTACAAGAGGAAAATGATAATATTGACAAAGATGATTTCGCGGCCACTTTTGATGCTGATTTTAGTTTAATGACAGGTGAAATTAAACAGCTTATCCCTGCTGTACTCACGGCATTTGGTGGTGAAAAAAGTTTGGAAAATTAATTTATAGCCATGCTAAATTTTATGCGGGTACCACGAGCATAAGTTTATGGCAAAAAACATTTACTTAACAGCAATACTTTTGTTATTATTACTCACTTCACTGGGGATGATTCAGGACTCGACGAGATTCATGAAACCCAAGGTGCATGTCGAGGTGCGGCTGGCCTCGTAAAAAAGCCGCAAAAGTTATAGTTGCAAACGACAATAACTACGCTCTAGCAGCTTAGGCTAGCTAGCCTTCCACCCACGTTTTTCCAATGGGCAGGGATCTGGAAGGTCATTTACATCTGGATAGCGAGGGAACCTTGTTCGAGGGTGAACCGCGAAATAGTATCGGGCTCGCTTTTTACTACCCTGTCAGCCGGGGATTAAAAAGTTAATCTAAAGACTGACTAAGCATGTAGTACCGAGGATGTAGGCTTTTCGGACGGGGGTTCGACTCCCCCCATCTCCACCACCTACATAAAAAAGACGTCTCAAGGCGTCTTTTTTATGTCTGCAATATAGCAAAATCAATAACTTAGCGTCTTTTAACGTCTGTAGGCCTCTTCCACCAGCTATGCACCTTGGTATTCCTGTAGGTATTCCTGGCTTTTTCATCTATACTCAGGAATACCATAAATCATATTTTGAGGTGTTCCATGGTTGTTAAAGTATCCCCACTTAGTGACAAGAAAATAAAAAACGCAAAGATAAAAGACAAAGATTATGTTCTCTCTGATGGTGAAGGCCTTCAACTAAGAGTCAGAACTAGCGGGTCTAAACTTTGGAACTTTAACTATAAACACCCTCAAACCAGAAAACGCATTAATATCGGATTTGGTATTTACCCTTCAATAACATTAATTAATGCTCGGCTCAAAGCGACTAAAGCCCGTGATCTTCTCGCTCAAGATCTCGATCCCAAAGAAGAGCGCGATAAAAAACTCAATGAAGTAAAAGCAATCACAGAGCATACGGTTAAGAATATTGCCTTAGAATGGTTTGAATTGAAAAAAGATGATGTAACAGAAGATTATGCCAAAGATATTTGGCGCTCTTTAGAAAGACATATATTTCCCAAGCTTGAAAATGTACCAATCTCTAATATAACAGCCCCTCAAGTTATTGAGCTACTTAGACCAATTGAAGCACAAGGTAGCTTAGAAACTGTTACGCGTTTAACGCAACGCATGAATGAAATAATGACTTATGCCGTTAATGGCGGGATCATTTATGCCAACCCTCTCAGTGGTATTAGAGCTAATTTTAAAAAACCTAAAAAAGCACACATGCTAGCACTCAAGCCTGAAGAGCTACCAGAGCTAATGATTTCCATTGCAAATGCTAGTATAAAGCGCACGACAAGGTGCTTGATAGAGTGGCAACTTCACACTATGACGCGCCCTTATGAAAGCGCTGGCGCTAGATGGGAAGAGATTGATATTGAAAACAAAACATGGACAATCCCTCCTGAGCGTATGAAAAAGCGTAAAGAGCATATTGTTCCTTTAACAGAGCAAACATTAGCACTGATTGAAGTGATGAGACCAATCAGCGCGCACAGAGAATTTCTATTCCCATCTGATCGCAATCCCAAAGCCCACGCAAATAGCCAGACAGCGAATGTTGCATTAAAACGTATGAACTTTGGCGGTCGCTTAGTAAGTCATGGCCTACGCTCTATTGCCAGCACCACATTTAATGAGCAAGGGTTTGAATCTGATCTTATTGAAGCAGCACTTGCTCATGTAGGGGATAACCAAGTCAGTAATGCTTACAACCGTACAGATTACTTAGAGCGTAGAAGACCGATGATGAACTGGTGGAGTGAATATATTGTAGGAGCCTCTACAGGTAGCAATTCAATCACTGGATTAAAGGGGCTCACACTTTTAAAAGCATAATGTCGAAGGCTCGCCTGCGAATATTAAGATCAATTGCAACTACGAATAATTGCGATTATCAATTAACAATAAGTAATACGCGGAACATGTTTCCAGTTCGTCGTGTATTGAGGTGTTAGTAACTCTCGACGCATTGCCCATTGTTGATGCTTCTCGCTGCTTAAATTTAATAAACTAATACCAACTTTTATAATGAGCGACACCTGGCTTAAATAGCTGGAGAATATTCTTACTGATCACGTTAAGAATTTTAGTTGTATCATTTGTTGGAGGGTTGAACGACTTTAATATCTTATAGCTACAAGGTACTTGATCAAAGGGGCTATTAGAGGCGAATGCCATTAATGTGCCACACACAATGACTTTTGCTCTCTTGCCTTAGCTGAAGCAATACCAACACCTTCCATTGACTGGCAATCAGCTTTTCCAATAAACGTGACACTCGGATGCTCAACCAGTAAAGAATCAAGACTTAACGGTAATTGAAGATAGTCACTAGCAGGGCTTTCAAAGCCTGTAATACCAACACGGGCTGTAATAGGAATAAATCTCATAATTACAAGCTGTATATAAACACAGTTTAATTGTGATTTAGTTACCAATAAGTACAAGTAAATTATTCAGTAACAGTAGCTTTGCCTAAATTTTTGCAAAGTTAACGAGCATAGTATCTATTCCAAAATATCAGTTTCTACTTGAGAATTGTAAATATATAATCAATATTACTTAGCCACAACATGGTAAATAATTTTGTAGTTAACTGGACTACTAAACCTGCCTAACCAAAACCTCTAATCTTTCATAACCCTGTGCAGACTTCAATTCTGGTTTTATTTGAGCTATACGTAATAAACAATCTTTAAGCTTAGAAGGAGGTCTAGACTTAGGTTTAATAGCGATAAGTGAATCTAAAAACTCTAACGCTTGCTTTGGGTAAGACTCTAAGAGATTACTTTCCCTCAGCTTATGAACCAGATATTCAGTATCTTCAATATTGACCAAGTTATGTTTTAAAATAGATAAAGCATCGACAAAATTGTCTCTGGCATTTATACATAATAAAGCTAACTGATTCACTGTTTGATCTGATAAATTGGTCTGTTTGGGCCATATTCTCATTAAGAATACTCTGACTCTATGTTCCCAATACTCTGTTAATTTTTCACCTGAACTTGATAAAGAATCACTTAATGAAGAAGCTACATAATGCAACGCATTTTCAGGTAGTGATTTAAAGGCTAATACCAGTTCCTTAACTTTATACTCAGTATATTGTTGTAATGCTAAACTAGTTAAAAACCTAGCATACTGCTCTTTTCTATGCCCAAGATCATCATAGTGGTTAGCTGTTTCTAGAAGATCTTCTTTAATGCTTACTAGGAAATATTTATGTAATCTTGGTGACCAAAGATAGCTACGCCATGCCATAAGTGATTTATTACTGTCTTGCCAATTAAACCAAGGCAAAACAAATTTTTTAGTCCACTTTGGATCAACCATAAATAAAGATAAAGCATTTGTTGCTACTATTGCTTTACCTAACGAATACACTTGCTTTTCATTCTGAACAATTTCTTCAAGTCGTTGTTGGTACTCATCAGCTAAGCCCTCATTATTCTTTGGTTTCGTTGAGTACCATTGCTTAAAGAAGCTTTCAGTAATAATACCAATTGGATGATTTATTGCTGCGTTAAGAGGATCATTAAAGTCATCATTTTCGACAACATAAGGGAGACCTAAAAGTTTATCAAAATATCCAAAAAACAGTTCAATATTAATAATTTTACAAGTGTGATTCCCCTTTAACCATTGTGCTAAGTTCCACGAAATATCAACTAACTTATCTTCACCTAAAGATAAAATAAAATCTGATAAATACCTCCAAGCTTTAAAAGATAGTAATCGATTATCAGTCCACACTTGAAAAGCTTCTCGCCATCTTTCAGCAATCCACACTCCATCAGCCTCTAATTGTATAAGTACATTTTTAACAGTATCAAAATCATTCTTACACCTAAGAGGCCAATCATCAGTTTCCCAATGGTCATGTTTAGGGTTATCTTTTAACCATTCAATAAGCTCTTTTTCTCCCAATGGGCTAGATGACGCACTTTTATGCTCACTGCCACTGCTCATCCAAAAAGGGAACTCTTCTTTTTGTTCATCATTTAAACACCACGCAGGGTTCTCTTTAGCTATTACTTGATATAGCTCTTCAAACTGAATATCTAGCTGTAGACCGGCATTTTTTAGTTTTTCAATTCTCAGCCAAATATCCCTATCTTTTATTTTTTTAAACTCTGCATCATCAATCTCCCTCTTAAACCACTCTCTTTTAGGCCCATTAAAGATATTAGTTAACAAACGCCTTTTTTCAGGATCAATAAGTTTGGGAGCTAAAATAGGGAGTAATTGCATGAGTTCCCGCTGCACATTAACACTCCATAACCAACGACAGTCATCTTGCTCTAACCAGGAATTAATTTTTTGTACGGGAATGGTTTCACTTTGAGTTAGCGCGAATAGAGCTAATCTTTTAAAGATTGGGAAAGGTGTTTTCCACCAAATTAATATAACATTATTTGCAAGTTCTTGATCTAATGACAAAAGTGATAACCAAGAATCTCTAAGTAATTCAATTAACACAGTCCAACTATTGTAATGCTTATTTTGAGCGTGCTTTTGTATTGATGGTTGCTGAATATACGTATAATCACTAAATTTACTTACTTCATGTAAAGTTTGCTTTAACTCCATAACCTCTAGCAATAAATCGTTAAAAGTTGAAAATAGTGCCGATATATCGTTTTTCCAGGAAGCGACCTGTTCAAGCTCAACAAGTTCTGAATGTATGGAATACACAGCAAGACTCACATCCCAATCCAGCAGATTTTTAATACCGTTATCAGTTTCTGAGCTATACGGTTTTCTGAAATAGACCTTTGGTGACAACATAGCCCTAAGCTCATTTTTCAAAGAGGTAGTCAAAGATGAATGCTTATACTCATCAAGCCATGAATAAATGTTTATGGATAAATCAGGTTGAACGCAATACCCTGCAAGGACAATTTCCCATACGGTCAACATATAATCACATATTTCGGCGTCATCGCTCTTTTTTTTCAAACGATCAAAATAGGCTGTATTAGCTTCAAGTTTATTTTTCCGCTGCTCGTTAATTTCCCAATTAATGAGGCGACGTAGCTCACTATGTAATGTTCCCCCATGCTTTAGAATATACAATACTAAATCACGATCGTTTAAATGATGAGTTAGCCATCTGCCTAAGTGGCGCATGATTTTATCCCACTTAACCTCATTATGAGAATGAGAAGATAACCTCATAAAAGGTGCATCAACACTTTTTGCTGGCCGACTTAATAAACTGAATTTCAAATCTCTATCAAAATCAATATTATCGACACCAAAACGAGATAGGTCATTCCTCTTAAGCTCAATTGAATCCAATACACTTAACCAAGAAATAGATGGACTCGGCTCCAGTTGCGAAAACTTTTTAGCAGGTATACCAGTAGGATCACTTAAAGCCCATGCTAATTTTTTAGCATAATCATTATGTAAATCAGAAGTTGAAGGATTATAGAATGCAGCAGTAGCCACAATTTGTTCTTTACCACCTAAACCATCTCTGTAAGTAATGGCCCATTGCTTCATCGTTTCATGAAAATAGTAGTGATTGCTATGTCGCTTGTAGAGAATAGGTGTTACATTTTTTGCTTTCCATTGCGCATTTTCACTATCAAGTTCGCCTTTTTTAAATACCCCAAACACAAACATTTCAGGAGGGTTTTCACCTAGCATACGATCGGCTGCTAAAGCATCCATCATGTATCTAAGCACAGGGTCATTTATGCTATAACCAACAAAGCACACGGTGTAACTTCTAAACAACTCACTGACAAACCTAGCTGCCCATCGCTCTGTTAAATAAGCAAGACCAAAATCACCGCTAGATACAACTAAATGATCTAAATCAGCACCATTAGGCTTTTCAGGTAATAAGCCATGTAAATATACAAGACCATCCCAACGATTTTTGGGTACTGGTAATAGTGGAGCTTGATAAGTTTCATAACTAAATTTACCTTCTTCCCTCGCCTTGTGAAATACACGATCAAAATTTGTGGTGATTAGCCGAGTTTTTTTATCTTTTGTTTTAGAAAGTTGCAGCAAGGCTTTATGAGTAGAGGTTGCATTTGCAGTGCTATAATCAGGATGTAATAGTTTAGCCATTTTTACCCGAATATCTCTACGCCATTCGTTCGTGTTTGTAACGGCTTCAAGTAACGAAACAGCGGTATCAAATTGTTCTGCGTTCAAAGCTTGTTTCTGTACTGCATCAGGGGTGACTCCCATTTGATCATAAAGCTTGCAAACTAAACCTCCAAAGCTAGGTAAACCAGCAGGGAAGGAAATGCCAGCACCACAAAAAAAGACAACCTTCCCTTCTTCATGTGCTTGAAGCAATTTTTCAGGTACATCAGGCCCATTTGTTACAAACTGCATTTATAATTTCCTTTATGAACCTAATAATATTCCCTAATATATCCATACGCTCTATCAAACAAGACTTGATCTTTATGTAGCTTATACTTGAGTAACGCTTTACGCAGTGATTTTTGTACTTCGCGTTCACCGCCTGTGGTGTTTTGCCAGCCAGGGAAGTTTACTATTTGGACTATGGCATCTATGTCGGTAACTATGCGTTCCACTACTGCGGGTGTTTCATCGGTTTTTAGTTCTAAGAACAAATCAGTTAAAGCTGCTTTTGGTGATTTCTCTTGTATTTCTTGTGCTAAGTTTTTCTCAGCTTGTACGGTTTCTTTGGCAATTGCACAAAGATCTTTAATAAATTCGATAGAGGTGATTAAGCCTTTTTCTGCTTTATCACGTAGTTCTTCAAGGCGTTTACTGAGCTTTTTGAATTCACCATTACCGCTGTGCTTTTTAAAACGTTGAATTAAGTCTTTTTCAAGTTGCTTGATCTTTATTGGATCAGGATTATTGAATATATTTTCAATCACATCAGCATCGAGTACAAACTCGTCTAGGGTATGAAGATCACCGACATGAATATTTTCATGTATGAGCTGAGTGGTTTGTGCTCCAAGTGCTAGCCATAGTAATTTACCAATATTATCTGAAGCAGGTTTTACCGACTCAAATACTTGCGCTAACCATTTATAATCGTGATTGTATAGATCTAAAACATTATCAGGCGACAACGATTCCCATAGTTTTGCTAGATATTTAAAATCTTTAGCAAAGGCATCTTTTTTATCATCTGTATTAATTGCGCTTTGAGCTGCTTCTAAACCTTCAAAGCCATCAATCGTTCTGTCTACTCCATCAAAGTGTTTTAGCGTATCAGACATAGCCTGTGGCAGTCTTGATCGTAAGTCCCCTAAGTTAGTAATGATTGTTTTAACGCTTTCTTCATCAAACTCTAATGCCTTTGCCGCATTATCAAAAACACCAAAGTAATCGACAATACATCCAAATGTTTTATTCGGGTATAAACGGTTGGTACGACAAATAGCTTGTAGCAAAGTATGATCTTTTATCGATTTATCTAAATACATCGTTTGTAATATTGGCGCATCAAAACCCGTTAATAATTTAGCGGTAACGATAATAAACTTTAGATCTGATTTTTCATCGTTAAACTCATCAACAATTTTTTCTTGCTGGCTTTTATCAACGCCCCATTTTTGTTTAAACTCAAAATCATCATTAGCCGTTGTTGATATAACAACCTTGCTGGCTTCTACTGGGAAATATTTGTCGAGCGTTTCTTTGTATTGCACACAAGCATGGCGATCTGGCGTGACTATCATCGCTTTAAAGCCTTGTGGATCTACTTTTTCTTTGAAATGCTTGGCAATATCTTCAACGATTTTTCCTACGCGTTCTGGTGATTTTAAGAAGGCTGACATTTTTGCTGATTTTTTATTTAGTGCATCAGCTTCTTCATCACTTAACGCTGCGCTGTCTTTAAATTCAGCAAAAGCTTTATCTAATGCGTCTTTATCAACATGAACATCCACTAAACGAGGTTCAAAGTGCAATGGCAAGGTAGCTTCGTCTCTAATTGAATCATGAAAGGTATAACGCGACATATAGCCACCTTCATCTTCAGTCGCCCCAAACGCCCAAAATGTATTCTTGTCTGCCTTATTTACAGGTGTACCCGTTAACCCAAACAAAAACGCATTAGGTAAGGCAGCTCGCATCTGACGGCCTAAGTCACCTTCTTGCGTTCGATGCGCTTCATCAACCAATACGATGATATTTTCTCTATCATTCATATTAGGTTTCGCATCACGGAATTTAAAAATGGTAGAGATGATTATTTTACGCGTATCACGTTCAAGCATTTGTTGTAATTCTTTAATGCTATCGGTTGATTCTACATTGGCGACATCAGCCACATTAAACGTACCACTAATTTGTGTTCTGGTCAAGTCGAACTGGACACAGGGCAAACGGGTTATAAATGAACAATAACTTCTATTTATAACATTTTGGAAAGAAATCATTGACGTACAGCTGTAAATTTGATCTATTCTAACCTTTGGAAGTTAGAATATGGAAGCAACCACTTTGTCAGAATCATTTATCACCTTAAAAGACCCTCGTTTTGATCGCGCAAAGCGACACTCGCTTATTAGTATCATTACAATTGCAATGTGCGCAGTCATTTGTGGTGCCGATAACTTTGTCACAATATCTTCATTCGGAAGAGCTAAAAAAGATTGGTTTGAAACATTTTTAGATCTCCCAAATGGCATCCCAAGTCATGATACATTTAATGATGTTATCAATAGACTGGATCAAGATACTTTTGCTTTTTGCTTCACGAAATGGATAAAACAACTCGCAACTAAAACAGAAAGTGTGATCGCAATTGATGGCAAAGTGTTGAGAAGAACTATAGATAAAATAAAAGACGGTAAAGCAATATGGCTCGTTAACGCATGGTCTGTTGCAAATAATATGTGCTTTGGGCAAATCCAAGTTGATGAAAAATCCAATGAAATAACAGCTATACCTAAACTACTTGAATTGCTCGATATTAAAGGGGCAACTATCACAATTGATGCAATGGGATGCCAAGTAAAAATTGCAGATAAAATCATTGAACATGGTGGGGATTTTGTACTTGCTTTGAAAGGTAATCAAGGTGAGTTTCATGATGATGTAAAACTTTATTTAGACTCAAATATTGATAGTTTATCAAGCTCTAATTTTAATAAAATGGTTAGCGGAGATCATGGTCGAATAGAAACAAGAAAATCTTGGTTATGCACTGATATTGACTGGTTAATAAGGCGTCATCCGCAATGGAGTTCAGTAAAAGGCGTTGCCGTGATTGAATCCGAACGGCTAATTGGTGAAAAAAACTCAATTGAGCGAAGGTATTATATTACAAGCGATTCTGAAAAAAATGCTGAATTTATTAATGAAACAGTACGCTCTCATTGGGGAGTTGAAAATAATTTACATTGGCAGTTAGATGTCAGCTTTGATGAAGATCATTGCCGCTTAAGAAGTGGCAACGCAGCCGCGAACTTCTCTTTTTTAAATAAGATTGCTTTAGCGCTCCTCAAAAAAGAGACCACAGAAAAAATGGGCATTAAATCAAAACGTTTAAGGGCTGGTTGGGATGAAAAGTACTTAATGAAAGTACTAACTCTAGGGTTATAGGGGAAATCGATTATTTATAACCCGTTTGCCCTGGAACTGGACACTTTTCTTAGAGAATTTTCATAGTTAATTGGCGACATATCATCATTCGCCGTATGCAGCCTTTCGAGGTTGTAATACCTCATGTAAGCTGCGACATCTATTTTCATGTGCTCACGCGTTGGTTGATGAACTTTAAATATCCAATCGTGTTTTAAACTACCAAAAAATCTCTCTACGACAGCATTATCCCAACAAGCTCCAACATCTCCCATGCTGGCTCTAATATGATATTTTCTAAGCAGCTTGCGGTATTTATTACTGGTATATTGTGAGCCTCTATCACTATGAAAGACCAAGCCTTTTGGTGGTTGCCTTAAATTACGAGCCTTGACCAAGGCATTGCTAATCAAATCTGTAATCATTCTTTTATCAATATGCCAACCAACAATCCTGCGTGAATACAAATCCATCACAATAGCTAAGTACATCCAACCCTCTCCGGTTTTTAAGTAAGCAACATCACCAGCCCATACTTGATCAGCTCCAACAGGATTAAAATTCATATTCAACAAGTTATCATCCACTGCATCGCTGTGCTTGCGATTTGTTGTTACTTTGTAAGCCGTTCTTTGGATTGCCTTTAAATTTAGTTTAGCCATAACGCTACGCACTTTGTAGCGACCGATTTTAAAGCCTTCTTCGCGTAACTTTTTCATCATCTCTCGGTTACCTAAGCTGCCTCTGCTTTGCTTAAATAACACCTTAACGCGGCGGTATAAGTGCAGCGTTTGAGAGCTAATTAATTGAGCTGGACGTTTTAGCCAAGCGTAGTAAGCCGATGGGCTGACTCCCATCTCATAGCAAAGTTTAGCTACCGAAAGACAATCTGAGTGTGATTTAATGAAATCAAACTTTACTTCATTTCTCTCGCGAAGAAGGCCGTAGCCTTTTTTAAAATTTCTTTCTCCATCCGTAATGCTTTATTTTCTTTACGGAGCTTTTTTAGTTCTTCTCGCTCATCATCACTAAGACCCTCTCCACTTAACTTAGCTTCAATTTTGCTTTTCCAAGTGTAAAGCAGTTTTGAGCTAACTCCTACAGACTCAGCGGCTTTAGCAACTGAATAACCTTGCTCTAGAACAAGTGAAACAGCTTCTTCTTTAAACTCTTTTGGATATTGCTTTTGCGTTCTTTTTTTACTCATTTTAACACCTCATTAATTGACGGTTATTATCTCTTAATAAAGTGTCCAGTTCTATTAGACCAGAACAAATAAGTTTTGTAGCTGTGATGGGTGTAGTAACAATAAATTCTTAAACTAGAACCCTTTGGTATTCCACAAGGTATTCCAGCAAAGAACCAAACCAAGCATTACCTTTTAAATTGAAAAGGATACAAGCCAGATTCAAGTTACCCAATCACATAAAAAAGACGTCTCAAGGCGTCTTTTTTTATGCCGCTCATTTGTACTCAATTTGCCTATTTGCCTATTTGCCTATTTTATTTTGCATTTTCATAAAGCATGGGTATACATTCTTGAAGTGTCTCTAAAGAAATCCAAACACCTCTTTTTCGATCTTTTAATGGCTGGCATAGTACAAAGCCTGTAATAAAATGCTTTAAAGCGTAATTTAAAGCACTTGCTAGATAAAAAATCAACTCTGTTGCTTTTATTACTATTTTTAGATTTAACGTTTGTAAAATCAAATAATTATTAATTTTTATGACGCAGGAATAGTATTTATTATATATACCCATGCTTTGATAAAATGCAACGTCGCCGCGAACTCGATAATCAGAATAAGGCGCAGCATGAGGTAATGGGGATGTGCTCTCGAATGTTAACGCAAGGCTGTTTACTTTTATATAAAAACCGAGCCAGGCACCAGCGGGCAAGGCTCCTTGCAGCAATTTGCATTGTTATAAAATATCGATCGATAATAACTTCCCTTCAATTTTATGCCTCGCATATCGGCACAATTTGCCTTGCTGATTTTGCATTTCGATCGTCACATGGGTATAGTATTTTGATTTTCAATTATTTGAGTATAAAGCCTAATGACGAATAACAATTTCTCGACAGTCGCGGCGTTTTTATGGTCGGTTGCAGATCTTCTGCGTGGTGATTTTAAGCAATCTCAATATGGGCGTATCATTCTCCCTTTTACCCTGCTAAGACGTTTAGAATCTGTCCTTGAAGCAACTAAGCCTGAGGTACTCACCAAATATGAAGCTGTGAAGGATGAGCATATTGAAGTGCAAGATAAGCTACTTACCCATTTTGCTAAATTAAGTTTTTATAATACCTCTAAAATGGACTTAAACCGCCTTTGTGAAACTGATGTTGCCAGCAGTTTAGAGAGTTATATCCAATCGTTCAGCTCTAACGCACGTGAAATATTCGAACACTTTGATTTTTTTAATACCATTGACAAACTGGCAGAGGCAGATCTTCTTTATAAAGTTGCAAAACGCTTTGCAACGACCGACCTACACCCTAATACTATCAGTAATTACACAATGGGCTTAGTCTTTGAAGAGCTGATCAGACGCTTTGCTGAAAGCTCTAATGAAACCGCAGGTGAGCACTTTACCCCAAGAGATATTGTCCGTTTAACAACATCATTAGTATTTAGTAACGATGATGACGCGCTAACACAAGCAGGTTTAGTGAGCTCTATTTACGACCCAACCGCGGGAACTGGTGGCTTTTTATCATCAGGTATGGAGTACCTTCACGAGCTCAACGATAAAGCTTCGCTATCTGCATTTGGTCAAGAGCTAAACCCTGAGTCTTATGCAATCTGTAAAGCCGACATGCTAATTAAAGGGCAAAATGTTGATAATATAAAACTCGGTAATACGCTATCAAACGATAAATTACCCACCGATAAGTTTGATTATATGCTCTCGAACCCTCCCTTTGGTGTAGATTGGAAGAAGATCCAAAAGTTTATTAATGATGAGCACCATGACAAAGGTTTTGCTGGTCGTTTTGGCGCAGGGCTTCCGCGCGTATCTGACGGTTCGCTATTGTTCCTTATGCACCTGGTTAGCAAAATGCGGACTCCTACATTAAATAAAGCCACAGGGGTTTATGAAGGTGGTTCACGAATTGGTATTATCTTAAATGGCTCGCCATTATTTACTGGCGGTGCTGGCAGTGGTGAAAGTGAGATAAGACGCTACGTGCTAGAGAATGACTTGCTTGAAGCGATAATAGCCCTGCCAACAGATATGTTCTATAACACAGGTATTGCCACTTATGTATGGATTTTATCAAGTAACAAGTCTGTCGAGCGCAAAGGTAAGGTGCAACTGATTAACGCCTCCAAAGAGCGAGCTAAAAAAGGTGGCCGTGGGCGCAGTGGCGGTGGTGGGCTTGAAGGTAATGATGAAAACGTATTTTATGCAGCTATGCGAAAATCATTAGGTAGCAAACGCAAAGAGTTAACACAAGAGAGTATAGAAACAATAGTTAAAACCTACTGTCAGTTTGTTACTAATGACTTTAGTAAAATCTTTGCTTATCAAGACTTTGGTTATCGCAGAATTACTGTTGAACGTCCTTTACAGCTGGCTATTTTCCCGCAACATGAACAGCGCATTGCAGCCCTAAAAGCTGATAAAGCTTGGGGTAAATTCTCAACTGCTATTCAAAGCGCCATTATTGATGCGTTATCATCTTTTAGTGATGAAAAAATACTTTCTCGCGATCATTTTTTAGCGGCATTGATTACAAAACTCAATGGCGTGAAATTATCAGCAGCTGGGCAAAAGCTAATAATCAAACATTTAGCAGAACACAATGATGAAGCCGATATTTGCAAAATAAAAGGCAAGATTGAAGCAAACCCAGATCTGCGCGATCATGAAAACGTGCCATTAACACAAAGCATTGCCGACTACTTTAAGCGTGAAGTTCTGCCACATGTTGCCAATGCTTGGATAGACACTAAAAAAGTTGATGCAAAAGATGGAGAAGCCGGCATTGTTGGCTATGAAATCCCATTTAATCGCTATTTTTATGTGTATCAGCCGCCACGCTCATTAGCTTTGATTGATGCTGATTTAGATAAAGTATCGGCAACAATCATGCAATTATTAAATGAGGTGCATTCTTGAATAGGCTAATGCAGGCGAACATAAAAAACACACTGGCAATAAAAACAATGGCTTGTTTCAGGCCTGAGAGCACAATAAATTGTTTTTTAAGTAACAATTACTTATTTTTACGCTGGGCAGCGCCCCATAAGCCTAGTTTGCAATTTCGCTTGCTAATGCTCAAATCGAGGGGTTACTCATTTTTAGGGCTTGAAAAATGAAATATAACAAGCAATCCCTGCCCACTGCAGAGCATATAGGGCAATTAAAAAAACGTGGTTTGAGCATTAGCGATGACCACAGAGCGAGGCGTTATCTTGATAGCATTGCTAATATTACTTCTGCTTATCAAGAATTAACCTTTACCCAGCTGCAAATTTATTATAGTGGCAGTAAATACCACCTAAATAAACAGTTCACCAAAAATTTAGATCTATTAACAGCAGATAATAACTACAATTATGCAGCTTATCTGCTTGCTGATCGTAACGACTGCTCTATCAAGGTCGCTAAATACCAAGGGGTAGATCGCGCTGATTTAATTGAAAATGAACAATTTGGTTATTGTAGTTTGGTAAAAGCGACCAAAGCTGTTTTAGAGAAATTAAAAATTGAAAATAGAACCTTCACAAAAATCACCACTGCCGAGCGCTTAGAAAAAACCATGCTTGATCCGGTGGCAATGCGAGAAGTAGTAATCAACGCCATTGTGCATAATGATTTTAGTAATAAAATAGCTCCTAAGTTTGAGCTTTTTTCCGATAGATTAGAGATAACATCGGCAGGGCAGATCGCAAATATATTTAGTGAAAGTGAATTTTTTATGGGCTACTCAGTCCCCCATAATAAAGAGCTGATGCGTATATTTCGTGATTTAGATCTAGCTCAGCAAATGGGCTCTGGCATTAAGCGTATTTTGCAAAAATACCCGCAAAGCATCTATCATTTTGCTGATAATTTTATTCGGGTTACTTTACCTTATGCAGATGGTTTTGTTGAGTCGCAAACTGCAAGCCGCTCTAACACGCATGCTACAGGAAATAGCGCACTACATGGCTCTAGGCAAAAAACAATGCAAGCTGCCATGCAGGAAAACACGCAGGAAAACACGCAGGAAAACACGCAAGGTACCACGCAAGGCGCCACGCAAGGTACCACGCAAGATGCCACGCAAGATACCGTGCATGCTACCACGCAAGCCAAACAAGTATTAAAGTTCTGCAAAAAAGCAAAAACCCGCAATGAAATTCAGCAACATTTAGGGTTGAAAAATAGAGAGCATTTTCGCAAGAACATATTAGTACCGCTAATAAACTCTGGCCAGTTGTTATTAACTATTCCAGAAAAACCGACCAGCCCTAACCAGCAGTTTTATAGTGTGCAAAGTAAGAATGAGGAGGGCTAATTATAATGCAGGGAGCAGCCTTGAATAGCCAAAAATATAAAGAATATCCTGAGTATAAAGATTCTGGTATTGAGTGGTTACATGAAGTACCAAGTCATTGGAAAACTATACCTGTTGGTCGCTGTTACCGAAGGCTTAAACGGACAGGGTTTGAAAATGAGGAGTTGCTTTCAGTTTATCGTGATTATGGTGTAATACCTAAATCCAGTCGTGATGATAATAATAATAAACCATCAGATAATTTATCTCCATATCAACTCGTATGTAAAAATAACCTCGTTATGAATAAAATGAAGGCATGGCAAGGATCTATAGCTATCTCTAAATATAGAGGTATTGTTAGTCCTGCTTACTTTGTTTATGAACCATTAAATTATACGGAGTCACTTGTTTATCCAGAATATGTTCATTATTTGTTAAGGCATCCAATTTATATAACTCAATATTTAAGTCGCTCAAAAGGCATTAGGGTTAACCAGTGGGATTTAGATCCTGAAGAATTTCAGGGAATTGAATTACTTTTACCAGAAAAAGATGAACAAATTAGAATTATCAGATTCCTCGATCATGAAACAGCAAAAATTGACACTTTAATTGCCAGCCAAGAACAGTTAATTGCGCTGTTAAAAGAAAAACGCCAAGCGATTATTTCCCATGCAGTAACCAAAGGCCTTAAGCCCGCAACCATAATGAAAGACTCTGGCGTTGAATGGCTAGGCGAAGTGCCAGAGCATTGGAAGAGAAAACCGATGAATTACCTTATAGCTCATACTGTGGACAACCGAGGAAGAACACCAACAGTAATTGGTCATGGAATTCCAATGGTTGAAGTAAGTCAGGTTGCAGGGCAAGGTTATTACACTTCGGATAATTACACTAAATTCATTACGAAAGAATCTTATAAACAGTTTGTTCGTTCTGATATAAAAGAGGATGATATTTTATTTGTAACTGTAGGGGCTACATTTGGTAAAACTTGCTTAGTGCCAGCTTCACCAAAATTTTTTATCGCTCAGAATTTAGTTGGTTTTCGTTGTGCCTCAGATGTAAATGCAAAATATTTAATGCTATTACTATCTTCCAATATATTTAAAGAGGCTATTGGGGCAACAAATAAATCTAGTACTATTGATAATGTAAAAGTATCAGATTTAATAAAAACAAAAATGGTTGTTCCTCCTTTGAATGAACAAATTGAAATATCAAATTATGTTCTAACAATGGCCCAACAATTTGAGTTATTAATCCTTAAAACAGAAGAAATTATCCAATTAGCTAAAGAACGCAAAACAGCGCTTATCTCTGCTGCCGTAACAGGCAAAATTGATGTGCGTGACTGGATAGTTCAAGGATAGAGCAAATGAGCAGATTAGAAAATAAAATTGAAGCTAACAACCGTTCAATATTTGAAGTGTTAGATAACAAAAAATATACCGTTGATTATTACCAGCGAGAGTATAGTTGGGAACAAATGCATATTGAGCAACTTGTTACCGACCTATGTAATGCTTTTTTAGATAGCTATGATCCTTCACATCAACGCCAAAATGTAGCTGATTACAATAGTTATTATCTTGGGCCATTTGTATTAAGCGAGAAGTCTGGGAAACGCAGTATCATTGATGGACAACAACGATTAACTTCATTGACACTTTTTCTTATTTACCTTAATAACAAACAAAAAGAACTTGGTTTAAATGAAACTATTTCAGGAATGATTTTCTCTGAACAGTTTGGACAAAAATCCTTTAATATAAATGTGCCTGAAAGAACCTCTTGTCTTGATGCTTTGTTTAACCAAGGAGAATATACTCCTTCAGAAGACGCTGATGCATCTACTATAAGTATTGGTTGGTAGCTATCAAAACATTTGTGAAGCGTTCCCTGAAGAAATAAATTCCGAAGTATTGCCATTATTTTTGGATTGGTTGAAATGGTTAGTGGCTCTTGTAGAAATTGTCGCTTATAGCGATGAAAATGCTTATACCATTTTTGAAACGATGAATGATCGTGGTTTGAACCTAACCCCAATAGAAATGCTTAAAGGCTTTTTATTATCAAAGTATCGTGATGATACTAAACGCAAAACAGCCAATGAGTTTTGGAAAAAAACCATTATTGAACTCAAAGCCTTTGATAAAGAAGAAGATCAACGTTTCGTTCAAGCGTGGTTGAGAGCTAAATATGCTGAATCAATTAGGCAAAGTAAAGCTGGCTCTTTAAATGAATATTTTGAAAAAGTAGGCACTCGATTTCATAACTGGGTACGTGATAATTTAGGAAAGATCGGTTTAGCGAAAGCTGGTGAGACTGAGTTTGATGCGTTTATAAATACCGAGTTTAAATACTATGTAGGAGCTTATAAACGCATAAGACTTGCAGAAGATAACTTTACGCCTGAATTAGATTCTATTCAATATATTAATCAGTGGGGGATAGCCACGTCTCTTAGTTACCCTCTGATGCTTGCACCATTAAATAAAAGTGATTCAGTTGATATTGCTAATCAAAAAATGAACTTAGTCGCCAAGTACATTGATATTTTTTGTGTTCGTCGCTCGGTCAACTTTCGCACTTTCTCTGCAAGTTCAATTCATTACACAATGTATAAGTTGGTTAAAGAAATACGAAACAAAAACCTTGATGAACTTGTTAGTATTTTCAGTAGTAAACTCGCTGAAATGGATGAGCAATGGATTGGTTTTGAATCTTTCCGTTTACACGGTCAAAATAAACGTTTTGTTAAATATATTCTATCACGATTATCAGGTTACGTTGATGGTTTAGCTGGTGAAAACACTAACTTTACTACTTGTTATCACGCAGCCCACGGCAAGCCATTTGAAATTGAACATTTGTGGGCTAATAACTTTGATCATCATAGGGATGAGTTCGAACAGTTCAATGAGTTTAGTAATTGCCGAAACAGTATTGGTGCTTTAGTGCTTCTTCCTCGAGGCACTAACCAGTCATATAGCGACAAACTGTATACAGATAAATTACCCCATTACATCAATGAAAATATGTTGGTTAAATCATTAAATTCGCAAGCTTATGAGAATAACCCTAACTTCAAAAAATTAATATCTTTTTATGGTTTAAACTTTCAAGCACACCCTGAAATGAAAGTATCTGATATACACTCTAGACGAGATTTATATCGTCAAATTGCAGAACAGATATGGTGTTTAAAGGAAGAAGACTAGCGACAAACTCTGCACAAGAGAGAATATTTCAAATATGATATTTTACAGCAAATGCTTGTCTGTGGCTGGCTATTATGAGAGTCTAAAAAATTATAATAAGAATTTAGCTGATACGCTTCGCACTTCACAGAGGAAACTCAAAGCATGGCTCTGTTTTTTGATTTTCTCTATGACCTCTGGTTCTCGGTGGTGAAATTTAACTAGCTAAATGGTTGTGATAAAATTATTCGAGTAAATTAAATGATTTTTTGACATTAATTGACTTTGATATTTTAACTCACGCAGGCACGATATCAGCAGGCAAGCGCAAGAGAAAGCAAAAATAAAATATGATAAGTAGCGAAATATAATAGATATGCAACCAAGCCAGGTTGATAAAGATCTTGCGGAGGTGCTTCGCACTTCACAGAGGAAACTCAAAGCATGGCTCTGTTTTTTGATTTTCTCTATGACCTCTGGTTCTCGGTGGTGAAATTTAACTAGCTAAATGGTTGTGATAAAATTATTCGAGTAAATTAAATGATTTTTTGACATTAATTGACTTTGATATTTTAACTCACGCAGGCACGATATCAGCAGGCAAGCGCAAGAGAAAGCAAAAATAAAATATGATAAGTAGCGAAATATAATAGATATGCAACCAAGCCAGGTTGATAAAGATCTTGCGGAGGTGCTTCGCACTTCACAGAATAAACTCAAAGCATGGCTCTGTTTTTTGATTTTCTCTATGACCTCTGGTTCTCGGTGGTGAAATTTAACTAGCTAAATAACTTACTGAATAATTTGGCAATGGGTGAGTAAAGCGCAAATAAGTTATTGTTTAAAATTTGCTGAAATTTATAGCGATACACAAATTTGGCCTTAAAACCCTTGTTTTTTAGTGCATGGGTATATACACCATTATTGCTGATGTCGCTGGTTAAGTTTTGCGGCAATATCAAGCAGTGATAAACCTTCATTTTGTAATAAAACCAGCAGATGATACAAAAGATCAGCACTTTCGCAGGTTAGCTCTGAGAGGTCTTTTGCCATTGCCGCAAGCGCGACCTCAACGCCTTCTTCACCTACTTTTTGGGCAATGCGTTTTGTTCCCTGTTGGTATAAGCTTGCTGTGTAACTAGTGGCAGGATCGCATCCTTTACGGCTGGCTATTATTTTTTCAAGATCCGCGATAAACGTTAAAGCTGGTTGAATTTTACCCTTAAAGCAACTTTCTGTGCCTAAATGACAGGTAGGTCCAAGAGGGTCAACTATTGCAAGTAGGCTGTCGTTATCGCAATCAGCGCTGAGTTCTAGCACCTTTAAAAAATTTCCTGATATTTCACCTTTGCACCATAAACGTTGTTTTGTGCGGCTAAAAAAGGTCATTTTCCCAGATTCAAGTGTTGCGTTTAATGCCTCTTGACTGACATAACCGAGCATTAATACTTTCCCTGATATGTAATTTTGCACGATAACAGGCATTAAGCCCCCACATTTTTGCCAGTCTAGGTTACTGAGTTGTTTTTTATCCATTAAGCTCATGATCTGATCTCTACTTTTTTTGTTTTAAGGTAAGCTTTTAACTCGCGGATATCAATAATTTTTTTATGAAAAACAGTTGCGGCGAGTGCACCATCTACATCGGCTTTATTAAACACATCGTAAAAATGCATCATTTCACCTGCCCCACCAGAGGCTATGAGTGGCACATGACAAATTTTACGAGCGAGGCTAAGCTGCTCAATATCATAGCCACCGCGCACACCATCTTGGTTCATTACATTTAAAACAATTTCACCAGCACCACGCGCTTGCACTTCTTTTATCCAATCAAAGGTGTCCCATTTTGTTGTTACGGTTGCGGCTTCATCACCTGTAAATTGTTTCACTTGATATTTTCCAGTGGCTTTATCAAAGTATGAATCAATGCCAATCACGATACATTGTCTGCCAAATTTTTCTGCTAAACTATTAATCAAACTAGGATCGGTAAGGGCAGGGCTGTTGATGGATATTTTATCTGCGCCAGATTCTAAGATGCATCGAGCATCATGAATTGTTTTTATTCCGCCTGCGACACAAAATGGAATATCAATAACTTTTGCAACACGGCTAACCCAACTTTTATCCACTACGCGTGCATCTGCACTTGCGGTGATATCATAAAAAACTAATTCGTCAGCGCCGAGTTGTGCATAGTGCTCTGCAAGTGGAACGATATTACCGATTATTTCATGGTTACGAAATTGTACACCTTTGACGACTAGCCCATCTTTGACATCAAGACAGGGGATGATTCTTTTAGCTAGCATGGTTTCCCCACTTTATTATTGCGCGATAATTGAAAAAACATATTCATCATAAAAAGCAAAATACCCGTTAAACTGTTTATCTGCTTTTAATTGGGGATTGAGATTTTTAAGCAATATAATACCAAAGCTATTATTTTCTAGCGAGACATTAGTAAGTTGTGCTTCTTTAAAGTCAAAATAATGACCAACACTTGAGTATAATGCTTTGTAGAGGCTTTCTTTCGCTGAAAAAAGTAGCGTCAGTGCCTTGGAAATATTTATAGGTATTTTCCTCAGTAAATTTTTTTCAAAAGGATTAGCAATGCTGTCTATGATATCAGTGGCGCATTGAGATGAAACGATCTTCTCAAGATCTATCCCTAAATATTGATATTTTTTTTGATCAGCGCATGCACATATAGCAATGTTATTGGTATGTGTAATTGAAGCGGAAATATTAATCGGCCAAATTGGACATCCGTTTGATCCTATCGGAATATTTATATCTGTTAGATTTAAATTTTTTAATGCTTGTTTGGCTACATATCGACCAGCTAAATACTCCGCTTGTCTTTTTGCCACCGATTGTTCAACCGAGTCAGGACATTTAATATTGAGTTGCTGAAACAAATTTCGCTGATAGTTTGCTAATTCAAATTGACAGGAAACTAATTCTATAGCAAAAGGCGCAGAGTTCAATGGCAAATCACAATGGCTGATAAATTTGGTCGCTATTTTTTTTGTGGTACTGCTGTGGTTTATCATTGGATCCTAATAGACGAGGCTTTATTTATTTTTAATACCTATACCCATGTGACGATATAAATGCAAAATCAGCAAGGCAAATTGTGCCGATATTTGATGCATAAAATTGCAGCATAGTTATTCTCAATAGATATTTTATAACGATGCAAATTGGCGCAAGGAGCCTTGCCTGTTGGTGTGCTAACTCGGTTTTTATATAAAAGGAAGCAGCCTTGCGCTCAACATTCGATGCGAGAATAACCATTACCTCATGTTGCGCCTTACTCTGATTATTGAGTCCATGCCGACGTTGCATTTTGAGGTGACATGCCTATCCATGACATTGCACTTTGATGTATAAGTGTATCATGACAACTTAAATTAAATATAAGTTTTTTATTATATATATATAAATATAGGCTTGATAAATGTATTACCAGTCTCCATATCCTTTCGAGTAATCTATTACCAGTTTATAGAATTACGTTTGATATCGCGTATAAGCAATTTAGGTAATAAAATTTTGATATCCATTTAACTTAAGGAACAATAATGAAAATCATACCAATGCACGACCGAGTACTTGTAAAACGCATCGAGCAAGATACTGAATCATCTGGTGGTATTTTGCTAACTGGTAGCCTGACTAAAGAACCAACACGCGGTACTGTTCTTGCGGTTGGAATTGGTACTGTGTTAAAAAACGGTGATCTAAGACCTCTTGATATAAAGGTTGGTGATATCGTTGTTTTCACTCAGACCTTTGAATTAAAAATTGAATTCTTTGAGGGTGAAGAATACATACTGATGCAAGAAAAACATATTGTCGCAACTATCGAAGAAGAATAAAAATAGAGGAAAAAATAATGTCTAAAGATGTAAAATTTGGAAATGACGCTCGTATAAAAATGTTAGTTGGCGTTAATGTGCTAGCCGATGCGGTAAAAGTAACCTTAGGTCCTAAAGGGCGTAATGTTGTTATAGATAAATCTTTTGGGACGCCGCATATCACAAAAGATGGTGTAACAGTCTCAGATGAAATTGAACTTGCAGATAAGTTTCAAAATATGGGCGCACAAATGGTCAAAGAAGTTGCCTCTAAAACCAATGATACTGCAGGTGATGGTACGACAACTGCCACTGTGATTGCACAATCAATTATCTCTGATGGTCTAAAGGCAGTTGCTGCTGGCATGAACCCAATGGATCTTAAACGCGGTATTGATAAAGCGGTTAAAGAGGCGGTTAAAAAGCTTAAAAGCCTTTCAACTGAGTGTTCTGATACAAAAGAAATCACCCAAGTAGGTACCATTTCAGCCAATTCAGATAAAGAAATTGGTGAATTGATTGCTTTAGCAATGAAAAAAGTTGGCAAGGAAGGCGTGATAACGGTTGAAACAGGTCAAGGTCTGGAAAGTGAACTTGATGTTGTTGAAGGTCTGCAATTTGATCGTGGTTATTTATCGCCTTATTTCGTCAACTCAGAAGCTGGTACAGCTGAGCTTGATGCCCCATTTATTTTATTGCTTGATAAACATATAGCGAACGTTCGTGATATGTTACCTATACTTGAACTGGTTGCAAAATCCTCTAGACCATTATTGCTCGTTGCAGAAGACGTTGAAGGTGAAGGATTAGCAACTCTGGTAATTAATAATATACGCGGCATTGTAAAAATTGCGGCAGTTAAAGCACCTGGTTTTGGCGACCGACGCGATGCAATGCTAGAAGATATTGCCGTATTGACTGCAGGAACTGTTATTTCAGATAACGTTGGTTTAGAGCTTGAGAAAGCAACACTTGAAACCTTAGGTCAAGCGAAACGTGTGGTTGTTAGCAAAGATACAACAACGATTATTGATGGTATGGGTGATAAAAAGGCTATTAAAGAGCGTATCAGAGTAATTAAACAAGAAATTGAAGACTCTACTTCTGACTACGATAAAGAAAAATTATTAGAGCGTATAGCAAAACTATCTGGTGGTGTTGCGGTAATTAGAGTTGGCGCAGCAACTGAAGTTGAAATGAAAGAGAAAAAAGATCGTGTAGATGATGCACTTCATGCAACACGCGCGGCAGTTGAAGAAGGTGTGGTTGCAGGTGGTGGAGTTGCCCTTATTCGCGCGGCATTCTCGATTAAAGATCTCACTGGCGATAACGACGATCAAAACGTTGGTATTCGCGTTGCACTTCGTGCAATGGAAGCGCCACTTCGTCAAATTGTGTCTAACTGTGGTGAAGAAGCATCAGTTGTTGCGCATAAAGTTCAAGCAGGGAAAAAGAACTTTGGCTATAATGCAACAACGGGTGAATATGGCGATATGATTGAAATGGGTATTTTAGATCCAACAAAAGTAACCCGTAGCGCATTACAGTTTGCAGCATCAATTGCAGGTCTTATGATAACAACCGAATGCATGATCACCGAGCAAGTAGTTGATAAGCCCGCAACTGGGAAGCCTGGAGCATTACCAAATGCTGGTCAGTCTGGTCAGGCGGGAATGCCTGGAATTCCTGGAATGCCTGGAATGCCTGGATAAGTAATACTAAATTACAGTCAATAAGGACGCAATCTTACTGATTAAAATGAGTCACTTCTGTTTTGGAGGTGTTGTAAATGAAATACTATTTACAACAATTTCCAGCCTAGAATTGATTCATTTTTTTTACCTAAAATTTATCAGCAAACCAACCGTTTTTTCTATCTTATTTTGCATTTTGAAATAGGATGGGTTAAATGCTTTAATAAATAACCTGACTCTGGCTAACAGAGCTCTAAATATTGCTGTTTAAATGTGTCGGGCATTATATAGCAAAATATTTTTTAGCCTTCATAAAAAAAACTGATAACATTTGTTCTATTATTCATGGCTATATACCCAACCAATATTATCCTTGCCTTCTAAAATCTGCTATATTTCGATGCTCTGTAACAATCATTGATTAGGATATTTCCATGAACAATTCTCAAAGCCTTTTTGATCGGGCGAAATCCATCATTCCTGGTGGTGTCAACTCGCCTGTTCGTGCATTTAATGGTGTTGGTGGCGAGCCTTTATTTATCGACTGCGCACAAGGTGCATATATTTTTGATGTTGATAAAAATAAATATATTGATTATGTAGGATCTTGGGGAGCTATAATTTTAGGGCACAACCATCCAGGGATTAAAAAGGCGGTGATCCAGGCGGCTGAAAATGGACTGAGTTTTGGAGCGCCAACTGAAATTGAAGTTAGTATGGCTGAAAAAGTAAGGAGCCTTGTGCCATCAATGGAACAAATTCGTATGGTCAGCTCTGGTACAGAAGCGACCATGAGTGCCATTAGATTAGCTCGCGGTTATACAAATAGAGATAAAATATTAAAATTTGAAGGTTGCTATCATGGCCATGCAGATGCGTTATTGGTAAAAGCAGGCTCCGGCGCTTTAACACTTGGCCAACCAAGTTCACCTGGCGTTCCTGCTGACTTTGCTAAGCATACGCTGGTCGCAACTTACAATGATTTAGCGTCTGTTGAATCATTATTTGCCGAATATAAAGAACAAATTTCATGCATTATTGTCGAGCCTGTTGCAGGAAACATGAACTGCATTATTCCCGCTGTAGGTTTTTTAGAGGGCCTTCGGAAAATATGTGATGCCCATGGCGCATTACTTATTTTCGACGAAGTAATGACTGGGTTTCGCGTGGCCCTGGGCGGCGCACAAGCGCATTATCATATAAAACCTGATTTAACCACATTAGGTAAGGTCATTGGTGGTGGAATGCCAGTTGGCGCATTTGGGGGCTGTAAAAAAATAATGCAACATATCGCACCGACAGGGCCTGTATACCAAGCAGGAACACTCTCAGGTAATCCAATTGCAATGCACGCTGGCGTTGCCGCGTTGCAGGCGCTAGATACACCTAATTATTCACAACTTGCCCTAAAAACAAAAACACTGGCACTAGGTATGAGGCGTGTTGCAAATGAAGAAGGTATACCACTGGCTATCAATTATGTTGGCGGTATGTTTGGTTTTTTCTTTACAAGCGAAACACAAGTGACCTGTTTTGCTCAAGTTTGCAAAAGTGATGCTGAGCGCTTTAAAAAGTTCTTTCACTTGATGTTAGCAGAAGGTATTTACCTAGCTCCGAGTGCATTTGAAGCTGGTTTTGTATCGTTAGCACATTCCGATAAAGATATTGAAAATACAATTAAAGCTGCTAAAAAGGCATTTTCACAGTTATAGGAAATACTAAGGTTGCATGGGTATACATGGTTAATCACTTGAAAATGATAACTTAGCAAAACATACCTTGGGCGCTTTGAACTTTTATTGATTAGGGGTATAATTCGTTAAATTACTATTGATAAAGAAGGCGAGTAAATGAGCGATTCACTAACCTTAAGTTTAGAGGGAATAGAAGAGCTTTCTCTTGCAAAATTTACTGAAGAAGCTTACTTAAATTACTCTATGTATGTGATCATGGATCGCGCTCTCCCCCATATAGGTGATGGCCTAAAACCGGTTCAGCGACGTATCATCTACGCAATGTCTGAACTGGGTCTTTCGGTGTTATCTAAGCATAAAAAATCAGCGCGTACGGTAGGCGACGTGCTTGGTAAATATCACCCCCATGGTGATAGTGCTTGTTATGAAGCCATGGTATTAATGGCGCAACCTTTCTCATATCGTTACCCACTTATTGATGGACAAGGCAACTGGGGAGCGCCTGACGATCCCAAATCATTCGCCGCAATGCGTTATACAGAGTCGCGGTTATCTGCATTTTCTGAGATATTACTCACGGAAATTGGCAAAGGCACAACCGATTGGAAACCCAATTTTGATGGCACATTAAAAGAGCCTGAATTGCTTCCAGCACGTTTGCCTCATATTTTACTTAATGGTATTACAGGTATTGCCGTCGGTATGGCAACCGATATTCCTCCACATAATGTCCGCGAAGTTGCCAATGCGTGTATTTATTTAATTGAAAAACCGTCCGCGAGTTTGGATGAATTATTGACCTTTGTGCAAGGACCGGATTACCCAACTGAAGCTGAAATCATAACCCCTACTCAGGAAATAAAAAAAATATATGAAACTGGTCGAGGCAGTTTTAAAAGTCGTGCTGTGTATAGCATTGAAAATGGCGAAGTTATTATTTCAGCGCTACCACATCGTGTTTCAGGTGGAAAAATATTAAAAGAAATAGCCAAGCAAATGATTGATAAAAAACTGCCGATGGTTGCTGATTTACGCGATGAGTCAGATAGATACAATCCAACACGGCTGGTCATAGTGTCTCGGTCTAACCGCGTTGATCTTGAAGCATTAATGCAGCATTTGTTTGCCTCAACAGATTTAGAGGTGAATCATAAAGTAAACCTTAATATGATAGGACTTGATAAACGTCCACAGGTAAAAGGTTTGCAAAAAATACTTAATGAATGGCTTGTTTATCGTAAATCAACCGTGAGACGACGATTACAATTTCGGCTTGATAAAATAGAGGCGCGTTTACATTTACTTGAAGGATTATTGGTTGCTTACTTAAACATTGATGAAGTCATTGAAATTATTCGCACCTTCGATGATGCTAAAGCGCAGTTAATGACACGCTTTAATTTATCAGATAACCAGGCACACGCAATTTTAGAGATCAAACTACGCCAACTTGCAAAACTTGAAGAAATTCAAATTAAAGCCGAAATGAAAAAACTTTCTATTGAAAAAGAAAAGCTTGTTTTACTACTCAGCTCTGATCGGCGCTTAAATACGTTAATAAAAAAAGAAATCAAAGCCGATGCGCAAAAATATGGTGATGACAGGCGCAGTCCATTGGTCGAGAGAAATGAAGCAAAAGCACTTAGTGAAAAAGAGCTTATGCCAACTGAGTCCGTGACTGTTATTTTATCAACTCAAGGTTGGGTTAGATCAGCAAAAGGACATGATATTGATGGCCAAACTTTGAGCTATAAAGCTGGAGATGAATATTTAGCAAGCATGAATGGCAAAAGCAATCAAAACTGTATTTTCCTTGATAATACAGGCCGCGCGTACTCACTTGAAATTCATTCCCTGCCTTCTGCCCGTTCCCAAGGAGAGCCACTTACAGGACGTTTTAAGCAAAATAAACGCACTCCTTTTTTGAGTATGTTAATAGGAGAAGAAAACGATCGCTATATTTTAAGCGGTGATAATGGCTATGGTTTTATCGGGAAATTTTCCGACATGCATAGTCGTAATAAAAACGGCAAGCCTGTCATCAATTTAGCAGAAAATGCACAATTACTACCAGCACAAAAACTAAGTAAACAACATGATGATCTTTGCTTAATCATCAGTAATGAAGGTCGAATGTTAATTTTCCCTGTTAATAGTTTGCCAAGCTTAAGTAGAGGTAAGGGTAACAAAATGATTAATATTCCTAAAGCAAAAGCCACTTGCCGAGATGAATTTGTGACAATGTTACAAATTATACCGTTACAAAGCGCAGTAACCTTACACGCTGGAAAGAGAAAATTAACGCTAAAAATAACTGATTTAGCGCATTATCAAGGAGAACGAGGTCGACGTGGAAATAAATTACCACGAGGGCTACAACGCGTTGATAAAATTGAAGTTATGATCCAGCCCTAGTTTTTTAAACATAAGAGAACGATAAAATATGTTAGCTATTATTCGAATTATTGTCATTGCAGTATGCATTATATTAATGAGTATTTACTCTCTTTTTTATTGTTTAATGAGTCCAAGAAACCCTAAAAACACTTATCATTTTGCCATGATATTTGCGAAAATGTCCAAGATTGTAGGTCTTAATGTTATCTATCGCATCCCCCAAGACGCAAAAAATTACGGATCAGTTATTTATCTTGCTAATCATCAAAACAATGTAGATATGCTCACCACAACAGGCGCTGTGCAACCAGGCTCAGTGACCATAGGTAAAAAAAATCTCGTTTGGATCCCGTTCTTTGGCATTATTTACTATTTAACGGGTAATATATTAATTGATAGAGGTAATAAAAATAAATCGCGCGGTACGATTGATGCTGTTGTTGATCAAATCAAAGCAAAAAAATTAGGGGTTTGGGTATTCCCAGAAGGTACGCGGAGCAATGGTCGCGGCTTATTGCCATTTAAAATGGGCGCATTTCACATGGCGTTACAAGCGAAAGTTAATATCGTGCCAACCGTTATCTCTAATACCCATAAGCAAATACAATTAAATCGCTGGAAAAATGGTGATGTTATCGTTGAAATGCTGCCACCGATTGACGTGAGTAAATATAAAAAAAATGAAATACGAAAGTTAATGGAAGATTGCCATGAGATAATGATCAATAAATTTGATCAGCTAAACAAAGAAGTAAAACGCCCAATTGAAAATAATAACAAGGGCAGTAAATAAACTTATTACTTCTACAGCCATGTGATTACAAAAGACAATATCAGGCATATGCTCAAATGTTGCGCTTTACACTCATCATATGGGGCGAGTCTGGGTTGCATTTTCACAAGCCATGAGTATAAAGACTGTTACAGTTTAAACGACACAACAATGAAGGGCACACAACAATGAAAGACACACAAACTACCGAACCAGAATTATCATTTGCGGATCTTCTTGAAGGATTTATAGAAGAAACGCAAGACATTGTTGATGAAATTTTAGAAGATGGCGCAAGCCCTGATGCTGTTTACATGATTGAGCATCATCTCTCTTGCATGGATGCTGATATATTAAAAAAAGCTGCGGTGGCCTGTTTTAAAAAAGGTTATGAAGTCACAGATCATGACCAATTAGAAAGCGAAGATGGCGCTATGATATTTAATTTTGATGTCATAGTTGAAATGAATTTAGATGAAACTGCAATTATCGAAGATGTTGAAAAACTGCTGAAAATAGCGCAATCATTCAATGTTAATTACGACGGTTGGGGCACCTACCCAGAAAAATAATCGCCATACTAGTAAATAGCCTAACTACTTACTTTTAAGTGCTTCGCAATTTACTTCATAACTTGCTGAGTATTGCATCTTTAATGGGTAGACAAGAATACATTTTAAATCTTTTCACCCATAAATTTATTTGTATTTTTTAGCTATTCCTTGAGGGCATTATTCTTTATTTTTATCTTTGATCTCTAGCTGATTTTCAATTTCAGATACTTGTTTTTGCAGTGCTGTTAATTTTTCACGCGCTCGTAAAAGCACATTTGCTTGCACATCAAACTCTTCGCGGCTAACCATATTAAGTTTTTGTAGTTGTGCTTGTAAAATCTGTTTTACTTTGCGCTCAACTTCTCCACCGACATTTTTCACACCTTCAGGTATTGCATCACTAACTTGTTTTGCTATTTCTTCTAATTTTTTAGGATCAAACATCATTTTTTACTCCTTTGCTACGTTGTTTATCATTGTATACCCAATTCTGGTTAAGTCACAGGGTAACATCTGCTATTTTTGTTGTTATCTGCATTGAATTAATTCAGAATACCAGACGTGTCTGATCAATTTGCGGGGCTATTTTTTACATTGAAGGTTTGAGAGTTGTCATTAATGCGCAACTTCTCCACTTGCTAATTTTTGGTAATGTCTCATTAAACAAAATCAAGGGGATCAATATCTATTGACCAACGCGCAGAGCGTCCTTCTGGTAATGCACTTATTACAGGTTGTGCTTGTACAAGTGTTTGAGTGATAAGACTGCGCTCATCTGCTTGTAAAAGTAACTGAAAGCGAAATCGACCGGCTTTTTTGGGCATTGGTGATGGCATTGGTCCTAAAATAAATAAACGTGTTGCAATATTATTGCCCGCAGAAATTTTATTAATTGTTTGTTTACATTGCAATAAAAACTGCTCCGCCTGTGGCGAATTTTCAGATTCACAACGAATTAATGCTTGAAAATAAAAAGGTGGCAGCTGTGCAAGGGCTCGTTTTTTTAGTGCAGTTCTTGAAAAACCGGCATAACCTTCATTGATAAGATCTTGCAAGAATTTATGCTCTGGGTAATGAGTTTGTAGGACAACTTCTCCCTGCTTTTCTGCGCGGCCAGTGCGCCCTGAAACTTGTGTAAATAATTGTGCTAATCGTTCGCTGGCGCGAAAATCATTGCAAAATAACGCTCCATCAACGTCAACTAATGCAGTTAAAGTTACCTCTGCAAAATGATGCCCCTTGGCAAGCATTTGGGTGCCGATTAAAATTTTATATTTACCTGCATTAATATCTGCTAAATATTGATTAAAGCTTTCTTTTTTACGCGTATTATCGCGATCTATTCGAATGGTTGGGTAGCTTGGGAAGAGATGTTTTAATTTTTCTTCTAATTGCTCTGTGCCAACGCCTGTACTCTGTATTTGTGTTGATCCACATTCATTACATTGTTTGGGAATTGCATGTCTTGATGCGCAGTGGTGGCAATGTAAATAATTATCTGATTTATGAAAGGTATAAAAAGCATTGCAATGCAGGCATTTAACGAGCCAACCACACTCATGGCACATTAATACGGGGGCATAACCGCGCCGATTTAAAAAAATAATAACCTGATTATTTTTAGCTAAATGCGCTCTCATTAATTCAATGAGTTGAGGAGAAAGCCCTGCTTGCAAAGGTAGCCCAGCTAAATTAATAATGCTAATTAATGGCAGTTTGGCATTTCCTGCGCGCCGCGTCAGCTCCAGATGTTGATACTTACCAGCCAATGCATTGTGTAAGGTTTCAAATGCAGGTGATGCCGATCCTAAAATAATCGGAATACACTCTTTCTGGGCGCGTTTAATGGCAAAGTCGCGAGCGTGGTAGCGAAAACTATCATGTTGTTTAAATGATCCATCATGCTCTTCATCTATAATGATCATGCCAAGCTGTTTGAAGTCACTAAAAATAGCACTTCGTGTGCCGATAATAATAGCTGCACTACCTTGTTTTGCATGCAGCCATGCATCAAGTTGCAGCTTTGCATTCAATGCAGAATGTTTTAAATAAACAGGTACGTTAAAACGGCTTTTGACACTTTGGATCGTTTGTGATGTAAGTCCTATTTCAGGCACAATGAGCAAAGCTTGTAGCCCTGCTTGTAAAATGGGCTTTAAAATATTTAAGTAAACTTCGGTTTTGCCACTGCTGGTGACACCTTCTAAAAGGAAACATTTAAACTCCTTGTTATGCTGATTAATTGCGTTGATAGCAACACCTTGCTCAGTATTTAAAATTGGTTTTTTAATAGACTCTTTAAAGTGTGATGGCCAATTTAAATTTGTAACAGGCGCTTTTTGGAAAACACTAATCAATTTTTTTTCTTGTAATGTTTTCAATATAGCCAGCGAAATACCAGCTTCTTTTAATTGCTCGGTTGATAAAGAAAGCTTGCTCAGCAGTTGTAATGTTTGCTGTTGTTTTTTAGCGCGTTTAACGATTTTAATATCGACATTATTAATGAGTTTCCAATATTGTTCGCTATTAAATAAGGGCTCTTTACCTTGGCGAAGTAATTTAGGAATTGCTTGTTGAAAAACATCACCAAAGGGGTGTTGATAATAAATTGCAGACCAATTTAAAAGCGCCCAAAGGTTGGATGAAAGCAACGGCTCTTGATCAATGAGCTGGGTTATTTTTTTAATTTTTTCAATGGGATAATTAATATCAGGATCTAGCGAAAAAATAACACCTATCAACTGTCGTTTGTGACCAAAAGGAACGCGAACACGACAACCGACAAGAGCCTCATGATCTTGCTTTAACGCATCGCTTAGCATCTGGCTATCAAGATAATAATCAAACTGCTTATATAATGGTATTGCCAACGCTACACGGCAAATAATGGTTATAGTGGTCAATATATATCGCTTTATTTATAACAAAGTATTATTGTATACCCATAAAAGTTCAGCGCTAGTAAAAAACCAATTAGGCCACAGAGTTCATAGATATTTATTTCTATTGCTCTGCTCCAAAATTCAATTTAGTAAGGAATTAAAATGACAGCACAATTTATCAAATCACAAGCGGCCATCGCGTGGGCGGCAAATCAGCCATTATCCATTGAAGAGGTAGATGTCATGCTACCCCAGCGCAACGAAGTGCTTGTTCGTATTATTGCCTCGGGTGTTTGCCATACAGATGCTTTTACTTTATCAGGAGAGGATCCAGAGGGCGTATTTCCTGTTATTTTAGGTCATGAAGGCGCGGGCATTGTCGAACAGATTGGCGAAGGTGTCACTAGTGTTTGTGTTGGCGATCACGTTATTGCGCTATACACGGCAGAGTGTGGAGAGTGCAAATTTTGTAAATCTGGAAAAACCAACTTGTGTAGTGCGGTACGTGAAACGCAAGGCAAGGGATTAATGCCTGATGGTACGACACGTTTTTACAAAGATGGCCAACCTATTTTTCATTACATGGGCTGCTCAACCTTTTCCCAGTATACGGTATTACCTGAAATTTCATTAGCAAAAATAAACAGGCAAGCACCACTTGAAGAGGTTTGTTTATTAGGCTGTGGTGTGACAACAGGTATGGGCGCAGTACTCAATACAGCTAAAGTTGAAAAGGGCGATAATGTTGCCATTTTCGGACTAGGTGGTATTGGACTTGCTGCTATTATTGGTGCAAAAATGGCTGGTGCGAAACGTATTATTGGTATTGATGTTAATGATAGCAAGTTTGAGCTTGCTAAAAAATTTGGCGCGACTGATTGTATTGATCCAAATGCTTATGACAAACCGATCCACGAGGTAATTGTTGATATGACCGATGGTGGTGTTGAATATTCATTTGAATGTATTGGTAATGTTGATGTGATGCGCTCGGCACTTGAATGTTGCCATAAAGGTTGGGGAGAGTCTGTTATTATTGGTGTTGCTGGCGCAGGGCAAGAAATATCAACGCGCCCATTTCAATTAGTGACTGGAAGAGTTTGGCGCGGAAGTGCATTTGGTGGTGTCAAAGGGCGCACTCAATTACCAGGTATTGTTGATCGTTATATGGCAGGTGAGTTTGCCTTAGATAATTTTATTACGCACACCATGGGCTTAAAAGAGATTAATGAAGCATTCAAGCTGATGCATGAAGGAAAAAGTATTCGCAGTGTTATTCACTTTAATAAATAGCACAAGAGCATGAGTATATAAGCTTAAAAAAGCTCTGTGCGTTTTCAAAAAAAATAATTAAGCGCAAGCTGATTTAGGAATATCTGGCTATTACGATTGATGGTCAGGTATGGGTTGAGTGGTTAATTTTTTATTAAGGGGTATTTATGAGTTTAAACAAAATAAGTCAAGCAAAGGTGTTTTGTGGCTTGCATCAGCAATATCAACACCAAGCCAAAACGGTTAATTCCATGATGAAATTTGCTATTTTCTTGCCAGATAATGCAAGTGATAGTACCCGAGTGCCTGTTTTGTATTGGTTATCTGGCCTGACTTGTAATGAGGAAAATTTTATGCACAAAGCAGGTGCTTTTGAATTAGCCGCTGCACTGGGTATTGCTATTGTGACTCCAGATACAAGTCCCCGTGGAGCAGACGTGGAAGATGATAAAAATGGGGCTTATGACTTAGGTTTAGGGGCTGGTTTTTATATAAATGCCACCCAAGAGCCATGGAAAAAGCATTATCAGATGTATGATTATGTTACTGACGAGTTACCAAAATTGATAGAAGCTAATTTTCCAGTATCGAGTAAAAAATCAATATCTGGTCATAGCATGGGCGGACATGGAGCATTAATTGTGGGGCTCAAAAATCAAAATGATTATCAATCTATTTCAGCATTTAGCCCCATTGTAAATCCGAGTAATGTACCTTGGGGTATTAAAGCATTCACAAATTATTTAGGCAATGATCAAAGTACATGGTCAGCTTATGATAGTTGCGAGTTAATGAAAAAAGGCTGTAAATTACCAATATTAATTGATCAAGGTGATGCAGATCAATATTTAAAAGAACAGTTAACCCCAGATCGTCTTGAAAAATTGGCAAATGAAGTAAAGGCCGAATTTACTCTGCGATTGCAATTAGGTTATGATCATAGTTACTTTTTTATTAGCACCTATATTAATGATCATTTAAATTTCCATAGCAAATATTTATTTGCGTGAGTTTATACCCACAGACGCTATTTGTTCATTTCGGGCGGTATAATATGCTGATATATAATAAGGATTTTATTATTTAAATTTTTTCTATTGCGTGGTGTTATATTTGTGAAAGATGCATAATTTTAAATAAATTTGTTCCACTCACTTTGCATCTCTAGCGTGCATAGGTATACTCGTATAACATTATATACTGATGGAAGCATCAATCTCTTGACTTTATTAAGCACTTATTTATATGAATAACACCGACAACAACGTAGTGACCTCATTATTTTCGCGATTTATTGTTCGCTTTTTTACCAACAAAAAGAATGCTTTGATGCTCTGGCTTTCAATTTTTATTGGTATGTTAGCAGGGACTATTTCCGCGTTATTTAATAATACGATTGACTTTATAAATCATTGGCGTCTTGTCTCTCTTTCGGCGCATGTAGGCTCAAGTAGTCCCTTGTGGTGGTTAGTCGTGCCAGTATCGGCAATTATGGTCGGGATTGCTTTTTATATTACCCACAAATTTGCCCCAGAAGCGGCTGGAAGTGGTATTCCTGAAATAGAGGGAGCAATGGAAGGAATGCGCCCTGTTCGGTGGAAACGCGTCTTGCCAGTTAAATTTTTAGGGGGAATATTATCAATTGGTAGTGGCATGACATTAGGCCGAGAGGGGCCATCAGTACAATTAGGTGGTAATATCGGACGCATGATTTCTGATCTATTTAAGGTAAGTGGCCTTGATGGGCAAGCATTACTTGCAGCAGGAGCAGCGGCTGGTTTAGCGGCAGCTTTTAATGCACCACTTGCAG
Organism: uncultured Psychromonas sp.; assembly: GCA_963682165.1. Lineage (GTDB taxonomy): Bacteria > Pseudomonadota > Gammaproteobacteria > Enterobacterales > Psychromonadaceae > Psychromonas. The sequence goes on from OY821666.1 coordinate 2,682,607, forward strand.
GTATAATGTTTGTTATTGAAGAAATGCGCTCTCAATTTAAGTACAGTTTAACATCAACAAAAAGTGTTTTTTTAAGTGCGGTCATGGCGACGATAGTAATGCGCTGGCTAACTCACGATCAAGGTGCGATCCTTAGTGTGACACGATATACTCATCCAGATCTTCGCTCTTTAGTATTATATCTTTTACTTGGCTTTTGCTTTGGTGTTGTTGGAGTACAGTTTAATAAGATGATCTTGATGACTCAAGATATGTTTCTTTTTATTCATAAAAATAAACGTTGGCGTTTTGTGAGTGTTGGCTTGTTTCTTGGTGTTGTTTTTGGTGGACTTTCTATTTTATATCCTGACTTAGCTTTTAGCGGCTTGCATATTATACCCCAGATTGAACATGGACATTACCTTGTTGGTGGTTTATTCTTTTTATTCTTCTTTAGGGTGCTTACAACTTTACTTAGCTTTAGTTCTGGTGTCCCAGGTGGTGTTTTCGCGCCTACTTTGGCACTAGGAACCATCTTTGGCATGTTATTTGGTTTAGCTGCACATTGGTTTTTTCCTGGATTTGTTCATTATCCAGGGGCATTTGCTATTGCAGGAATGGGTGGCTTATTTGCAGCAACCATTCGAGCGCCCATTACGGGAGTTTTATTGGTTATTGAAATGACCAGTAACTATCAAATGATTTTACCATTGATTGTTACCTGCTTAGGTGCGACTATGGTTGCACACTCACTTGGCGGACGCCCTATTTATGCGCAATTGCTCGAGCGGACATTGAAATTATCTATGCGCCAAAAACGAGAGGAAGCAAAACGCAAAGCTATGTTTAGATTGTCGACCAAGGAAGTGAAAGGAAAAATTAATAAATAAGAGTTTGCTTGTAGATCTAAGAAAATATTGCTCAGCGATTGATACGTTGTATTGCCATTAGCCTTTTGATTTTTTCGCGCTAAATTTAGGCTAGATATGCTCGGTGTTCTAATTAACATAATTAAAAGCAAATGTTATGATGCTGGTTGATGCCAATGCGCCATTAGAAAAAGAAAATAGCCGTAGTTGCATGAACTATATAGCAGTTATCAATCAAGATCTAAATGCCGTAATAGCGAAACTTAAAAGCTCTCTTGGTAGAGCTTACTGCCTAACTGGTTAAATTAAAACTACCTATTCGATAGATGTTTACCCAGTAGCTTTGTATAGCCTGGACGCGGTTTTTATATGCATTGATCCTGCGCGTATTTAACGTTCGATGCCGGGTCGCCATTACCTATGTTGGATCTTAACTCTGATTATCTAGTTCGCAGAGAGGCTGTATTTTCACAAAGCATGGATATAAATTTAATTTGTTTTGTATAAGTAATTGTTAGAGGTAAAAATGACAGCAAAAGAAGAAATGGTACTGCCAATATATTTTAGTGATAACGCAGCTGTAAGAGTGAAAGAATTAATGCTCGATGAAGAAAATTCAGAGATGAAATTGCGGGTTTATGTCACGGGAGGGGGCTGTTCAGGTTTTCAATATGGATTTACATTTGATGACAAAGTAAATGAGGGGGATAGATTAATCCCCAAAGATGGTGTGACACTTATTGTTGATTCAATTAGCTTACAATACCTTATTGGTGGAACGATTGATTTCACGTCAGGGCTTGATGGTTCACGATTTTTTGTTGATAACCCCAATGCGACAGCAACCTGTGGTTGTGGATCTTCATTTTCCCTATAATTAACTGATGTTATGCGCCTTAAAATAGAATACGCATTAGGCAAGGTTTAACAATCGATAATATCAGTCATTAATTTAAATCTCCGAGCACTCCACCAATTTGCAGAGGCAACTATTTAATATTTAATATTTGTCATTTGTAAAATCACTCATTTTTTTAAATACTGGTTATAGCTCATATTAACGACTCAGTTTTGTTAACTCATAATATTTTATGTGCTAGCATTGAGCAAATATTATGACTTTTTTATTTTCAGTGGCTGGTCGGTTTTTTGTTACCACTTCGTTTTGGTTGGTTATTTTAATGCTTGATTGTAAAAATTTGACTTGTGTCCGAGAGGATCAAATCCTCTTTCAAAATTTAACTTTTAACGTTCAAGCGGGTGAGATCTTGCAAATAGAAGGAGAAAATGGCGTTGGAAAAACCAGTCTATTTCGGTTAATCATTGGTTTATCTTTGCCTTATTCAGGTGAAATTCTTTGGCAAAAAAAATCCACATTATTAGAGCGCGGCTCTTTCCATCAAAAATTACTTTATCTTGGCCATAAATCGGGAGTTAAAGCAGAGCTGAGTGCGTTGGAAAATCTCCAGTTTTTTCAAAAAATGTACCCCAGTTATGATGGAGTTGATCTTTGTGATGTGCTGGCAAAAGTTGGCCTTGTTGGCTATGAAGATGTGCTTACCGGACAACTTTCAGCTGGACAACAACGTCGTGTTGCACTTGCACGTTTATGGCTTAATGATTGCCCGCTTTGGCTTTTAGATGAGCCATTTATTACCATTGATAAATCAGGCGTGGCAGTGTTAGAAAAATTAATTGTTGAACATGCTAAAAATGGTGGTCTGGTTGTGTTAACAACCCATCAGGATCTAAAAATATTACCCGAATTATTGTCGAAAGTGGTCTTAACTAAATTGCCAGTTGTCCGCTATGTTTGATGCCTTTATTCAAGTGACTCTCAAGGATCTTAAAAGTGCTTTCCGCCAGAAAAGCGCTATTTTAAATCCTGTTTGGTTTTTTATGATTGTTGTGACTTTATTTCCCCTTGGTATTGGCACTGATCCTGCGCTATTAAAACGTATTGCACCTGATATTATTTGGGTTGCGGCCTTACTTGCGGCTCTGCTTTCGTTTGAGAGATTATTTAAAGATGATTTTATAGACGGTACGCTTGAGCAACTGATGCTAACACCGTATTCTCTCGCTTGGCTTGTCAGCGCAAAAGTATTTGCGCATTGGTTATTAACAGGTTTGCCTATTTTATTTGTATCGCCTTTATTAGCCACATTTTTAGCCCTCGATAGGAAAACTTATTTTGCCCTGTTTCTTACCTTGTTAATTGGCACACCGATTTTAAGTTTACTCGGCGCTATTGGTGTTGCGTTGACAGTAGGGCTTCGCAAAGGTGGAATATTACTAAGTTTGATCATGCTGCCATTGAGTATTCCCATTTTAATTTTTTCAACCATGGCAATTGATAGAGCCGCTTATGGGCAGTCTTATCTTGGTTTGTTAGCGTTATTAGGAGCAATGTTACTGAGCTCGATAATGTTCGCGCCTTTTGCCATTGCAGCATCATTGCGTGTTAGTGTCAGTTAGCTATTTTGTTTGCATTGACTCATGGCTTTTGCGTGATATTTGCTCAAAAAATTAAGCATTGGAAGAGATAATAAAATGCAACGTTTAATAAATTTATAAATTAATAAGTTATGATTTTTAGCTGTTAATGTAAGGCGTATTCTATTTAGACCTGGGTAATATCAGTTTATAAAATTTTATAAAATAGAGAAACATTATGTGGAAATGGTTACACCCTTATGCAAAGGCTCAAAAGAGTTATCAACTCTCTGGTAAGTTATTGCCCTGGTTTGTCGCTGTAACAATCATAACTTCAATGGTCGGGTTGGTGTGGGGACTTCTTTTTGCACCACCTGACTATCAGCAAGGTGATAGCTTTCGAATTATTTACATTCATGTGCCTGCGGCAATGATGGGGATGGGCGCTTATTCCCTGATGGCAATAAGTGCGTTTATTGGCTTAGTGTGGCAAATTCGCTTGGCTGAAATGAGTGTTGCTGCCATGGCGCCAGTTGGCGCTGTATTTACGTTTATTGCTTTAATTACAGGAGCTGCATGGGGCAAACCTATGTGGGGTACATGGTGGGTTTGGGATGCGCGTTTAACATCTGAATTAATTTTATTGTTTATTTATATGGGAATTATTGGCCTTTATAACGCGTTTTCAGATAAAGTTTTGGCAGGGCGGGCGGCTTCTATTTTAACGCTTGTTGGGATCATTAATTTGCCGATCATCCATTACTCTGTCGTATGGTGGAATACGCTCCATCAAGGTGCAACCATTAGCAAATTTGGCAAGCCATTAATTGCACTTGACATGTTGTGGCCGCTGTTGATTATGATTGTAGCGTTTGGCGCATTTTTAGGCACATTAACATTAATGCGTTTTAGAAATGAAATTTTAACAAGAGAAAGTCATCGCCCATGGGTATGTGCTTTAGTCAATGGAGGAGATAAATAAGATGGCATTTCACTCATTGATCAGTTTTTTACAGATGGGGGGCTATGGTTTTTATGTCTGGCTTTCTTATGGTATTGCCATGCTTTCAATTGCTATTTTAGTCGTTAATACAGTAATGGAAACGCATAAAATAAAGCGGCTTGTTAAACAACGTATATTACGTGATAAACGTATTCAAAAAGCGCAAAAAATGGAAGGCACACTATGAATCCTAGACGAAAAAAACGTTTATTAATTGTTAGCGCTTTAGTGGTGGGCATAGCTCTGGTATTAGGCTTAATTTTATTTGCCTTAAAGCAAAACATTGATTTGTTTTATACCCCATCGGAAATTATTCATGGCAAGAAAGAAACAGGTATTAAGCCTAAAATTGGACAACGGTTGCGGGTTGGTGGTCTGGTGATGACTGGCAGCGTTAAGCACTCACCAAACAGTTTGAAAGTAAGTTTTGATTTGCTCGATAATGGCGGCGGCATTGTGAGGGTTTATTTTGATGGTATATTGCCAGATCTTTTCCGGGAGGGGCAGGGCATTGTCGCACAAGGGGTATTGAAAAGTGTAACAGAAATAAATGCTTTTCAAGTGCTCGCGAAGCATGACGCAAACTATATGCCACCTGAAGTTAAAGAAGCAGTCGCTGGCTTGAAGATAAAAAAACAGTAGTTGGTTTAAATCATTTAGAATAAAACACAAATAGGGGCAAGATGAATGATTCCTGAAATTGGGCAATTTACCTTAGTGATTGCATGCTGGCTTTCGCTATTACAAGCAATATATCCACTTTACGGTGTGCAAACTGGCCACCAAGGTGCAATTAGATCTGCAAAAACATTGGCATTTTTACAGTTTGTTTTTGTAAGTTTAGCGTTCTTAATTCTGTTATACCTTTTCTTTGTTAATGATTTTTCTGTGGTTTATATTGCCACTAACTCCAACTCATTATTGCCTTGGTATTATCGACTTGCCGCAGTTTGGGGAGCACATGAAGGATCTTTATTATTATGGGTGTTTTTATTGTCAATTTGGACGGCGGCTGTTGCTCTGATGAGTAAACGATTACCTGTAGAGTCGATTGCTCGTGTTTTGGCGATACTTGGCTTATTATCGTTTGGTTTTTATTTATTTATATTATTAACCTCAAATCCATTTATAAGAACATTGCCATACTTCCCTGTTGATGGCCGAGATTTAAACCCTATTTTGCAAGACATTGGCTTGATTTCTCATCCGCCTATTTTATACATGGGTTATGTTGGTCTTTCTGTGCCTTTTTCTTTTGCCATTGCGGCCTTATTGGAAGGTCGATTAGACAGTGCTTGGGCAAAATGGTCACGACCTTGGACAATGGCTGCTTGGATCTTCTTATCGATTGGTATATCACTGGGTAGCTGGTGGGCATATTCCGAACTGGGCTGGGGTGGCTGGTGGTTTTGGGACCCAGTAGAAAATGCATCATTTATGCCTTGGCTGATAGCGACCGCTTTAATTCATTCTTTAGTGGTGAGCGAAAAACGCGGAGTGTTTAAATCATGGACAGTGTTTCTGGCGATAAGTGCTTTTTCATTGAGCTTGCTAGGAACGTTTTTAGTACGATCGGGCGTACTGGTCTCAGTGCATGCATTTGCAAGCGATCCCGCGCGGGGCTTATTTATTCTTATCTTCTTAATGTTAGTTGTAGGTGGTTCACTGTTATTATATGCTCTGCGCGCATCGACAGTAAAAAGTCGCGGGCGTTACGATTTAGTGTCGCGTGAAACACTATTGCTTGTTAATAATATTTTGTTAGCAGCTGCATTAATTGTTGTTTTACTGGGCACTTTACTGCCCTTGGTGCACAAACAAATTGGTCTGGGTGCCATTTCAATTGGAGAGCCTTTCTTTAATCGTATTTTTGGCGTACTAATTGTACCTTTTGCTTTGTTTTTAGGTGTTGCACCGTTAGTTAAATGGAAGCGCCAAAGTATCAATGAGCTGCTTAAACCGTTAATACATTCATTGATTATTGCAACTCTTGCAACCCTGCTATTTTTATTCACATTTGCCTCGCATTTTACATGGCTCGCACTGCTGGGGGTGTTTCTTGGTATGTGGGTGTTTGCAACAGTCGGTTATGAATTGTGTTTACGGGCAACGCATCGTAACTCGTTATTCAAAGGGCTGGCTAAATTAGGCAATAGTCATTGGGCTATGAGTTTGGCACATTTCGGGTTGGCTGTGGTTATCATTGGCATTACCATGGTGGAAAATTATTCAATTGAGAAAGATATAAAACTATCTATTGGTGAAAGTATTAGCTTTGCACATTATAGCTTCTCTTTTGATGCGGTTGAGCCACTACAGGGTAAAAACTATACGGGAATAACTGGTATTTTTACTGTACATCGAGATGGTAATTTTGTGACAATCATGCGCCCTGAAAAACGTATTTATACCGTGCAACAGATGCCAACTACCCAGGCTGCAGTTGATCCTGGGATCACTCGTGATTTATATATTGCGATGGGTCAAAAATTGCCAGATGGAGCTTGGCCTATGCGCATTTATTACCGACCATTTATTCGTTGGATTTGGTTTGGACCGATGTTTATGGCATTTGGTGGGATATTGATGTTGTTTGATCGACGTTATCGCCATAAAAAAGTGAAAGGCTCGTCAATGGAGAATGCATCATGTTAGCCAAGCATAAAAAAGTAGTTATTTTATTGCTGCCTGCACTGTTGTTTTTAATTGTTTGTTTCTTTCTTTTCAAAGGGTTATATAAAGATCCTCACCAACTAGAGTCAACTCTTATTGGCAGAACTGTTCCTAAATTTACTTTACCAGATCTTTATCAGCCAAACCTGCTGCGCCATGAATCTATTTTTAAAGGGCAAAAAATACTGTTAAATGTCTGGGCAACATGGTGCCCAACTTGTTATGCAGAGCATAAGTTTCTCAATAAACTTGCTCATAGTGGCATTTATATTGTCGGTATGAACTACAAAGATGAGCGCGCTAAAGCGATTCGTTGGTTAACCGATTTAAAAGATCCATATAAAATAACCTTGTTTGATAAAGATGGCATGGTGGGCATGGATCTGGGCGTTTATGGTGCGCCTGAGACATTTTTTATTGACAGTAAAGGTGTTATTCACTATCGCCAGATAGGTGATATAAACCCGCAGATCTGGCGAGAAAAATTGGCAAAAATTTATGAGAAAATGGAGTAATTATCAAGTGCAAATTTTAAAATATTTTTCCCTTTCTTTTGCTTTACTAACATTGTGTTTTTATATTCCATTGTCTAGCGCATCAATAGATGCATTTCAATTTGATAATAAAGCACAGGAGCAACTTTTTCATCATTTAACACAAATTTTGCGCTGCCCAAAATGTCAAAATCAAAATATTGCCGATTCTAATGCATCACTTGCCAAAGATTTACGTAATAAAACCTATCAATTAGTAAAAAAAGGTCAATCATCTGATCAAATAGTTGCCTATATGGTTAAACGTTATGGGAACTTTATTCGTTACGATCCACCGATGACACCTGCGACTATCTTTTTATGGATAGGGCCATTGTTGGTTATTTTAATCGGTTTTTATATGCTGTTTTACCTAACCAGAAAACAAAAAAAACAACCGTCAGAGCTTGATGGCACTGAGACACGCCGTTTAAAAATACTTTTGAAAGAACAAGCAGGAAAATAAAATGATTTTACAGTTTTGGTTAGTCGTTATTTTATTATTGATTATTGCCTCCGTTATTTTTGTTTTGCCATTTGTGCGGACCAATAAAAACAAAACATCGATCAAAAAAGAAGATCGTATGAGTCGCAATCAATTAAATAGTGACTTATATGCAATTCGTTTAGCGGAAATTGAGCAAGATGATGCGCAAGGACTCATTATTGATAAAGAAAAGATTATTGCAGAGCTTCAGCATAATTTGCTTGATGATATAAATGAGACCGAATCAAGTATCGAAACTAAAAAAAGATCGTTAATTTGGCTACCAGGGCTATTGGTTTTGATATTAGGTAGTGTGGGTATGTATTTGTCAGTAGGCGGCTATAAAGAAGTTAAAAAACTCGCTCATGTGCTAGACAATTATAAAGCGTTACAGAGTAAATTGTTTGACAAATCTAAAAAAACACCAACTAAACAAGAGCTTAAAGATCTTGCTCTTGGTTTGCGTGTGCATCTAACTGAAAAGCCTAATGATGAGTATGCTTGGTGGGTGTATAGCCGACTTGAGATGATGTTTGGTCATTATGGAGTCGCAACTGATGCAATTGACAAAGCCTATGCGCTTGATAGTAAATCAATTGATATTCGTTTAATTTATATTGAACTGAAAATGCAAAGTGAGAATATAGATGACCAAAACCAAGCTAACAAAATGCTTAGAGTCTTATTAAATGAAGATCCTAAAGATGTTTATGCTTGGTCGCTTTATGCCTTTATGGCGGTGCAAGCAAAAGACTATAAATTAGCTATTTCACGCTGGAAAAAAATGTTAACCCTTGTCGAACCTCACTCTAAAAAAGCCAAGGTAATACGCGATAGTATAGTTTTTGCAGAAGGCAAGCTTGCCAAAAAGACAAACGAGCAATTAGTTGCAAATCAAAGGTCGTCACAGCAAAACAGTGCAACCAAAGTCAATGAAAAAAATACTGTGACTAATAATGCCAATCCGCAAGTTGCAGCTATTAATGGTTACAAGATTAAAATTGATGTGAGCGATGCGGTTGTTATTCCTAAAAATGGTTATTTATTTGTTTTTGCAAGCCCCGTTGGTGTAGCAATGCCTGTCGCTGTAATTAAAATGAAAATACCCTTGTTTCCAGTAGTAGTAAGCTTATCAGATGCCAATGCAATGATTAAAGGTACTAAGCTTTCTGATTATCCTAAGTTGGTTATTAAAGCGCGTATATCGCCAAGCGGTAATGTGGCTCACAGGCAAGGGCAATGGGAAGGTCAATCAAAAGTACTTAAAAGAATAGACTCACATCAACTAACGCTAAAAATATCACAACATCTCTAAATTATAAAAAAAAATAAAAATCTATTGATTCGCTTTTATTTTTTGGTTTATGCTTAACGTGCCTTTTTTAATTATATGGAGAGCCAATGCGTTTTTTTATCTTTGTCATCCTTTTTTTCTCATTTAGCATGGCTTATGCCAATCAAGATACTACCGATCCTCAACCAACAATGAGCGATCCTTTTGAGCCTGTAAACCGTGTTATTTGGTATTTTAATTATGATATTTTAGACACTTATGTTCTTAAGCCAACAACCGAGCTTTATGTCCATTGGGTCTGGCATGGAGGACGTGTTGCGGTGAATAACTTTGTATTAAATTTTAAAGAGCCATCGAATATGGTCAACAATCTCATACAATTAGATTTTAAAAACGCAGCAGATGCTCTGGTCCGTTTTGTTGTTAATAGTACCGTCGGTGTATTGGGTTTTATTGATATCGCTAAAATGGGTGGTATTAATCGCAGGAGCGAAACATTTAGTAATGTACTTGGGCACTGGCACGTCCCTAATGGGCCATATTTAATGGTGCCATTACTTGGCCCGCGCAGTACAAGAAAACTGCTCGGTAATATTGTTGATAATTTGTATTTTCCAATAAGTTATCTTTCTTTAGGAGAAAAAGGTGTACTGCTGGCAGGTGATGCTATTGATAAACGCGAGAAAGCATTGCCACAAGATAAACTAATTGAGCACTCTTTAGATTCATATCAGTTTGTAAAACAGTCATACATTCAATATGAAGCCTTTAAATACCATAAAAATAGTACTGATATGACGAAATTTATCAAACATATGAAATCGTCAAAGAAAAAGAAGGATAATGTTGATAGCTATCTAAATGAGATCAATTAAAGCCATAATCAAGGAAATTAACATTGTGCCAAAAAATATAATAACGGTAGATGGTCCAAGCGGCTCTGGAAAAGGGACGGTCTGTCAGTTAATTGCTGAGAAATTAGGCTGGCATTTGTTAGACAGTGGCGCATTATATCGTGTCACCGCTTATGCCGCGCTTGCAAAAAATATTAGTCTTGATGATATTGCTGCACTTTCTGATTTAGCAGAACACCTTGATGTGAGCTTTATATCCAATGGCAGTGGGGTTGACACTTTGTTTAATGGTGCGAATATTGCCGATAAATTACGCACTGAAACAATCGCCAGCGCTGCATCACAAATTGCAAGTGTGCAAGAAGTGCGCGCCGCTCTATTGGCGCGACAACAAGCATTTTTTAAAATGCCTGGATTAATTGCCGATGGTCGTGATATGGGTACTGTTGTATTTCCTGATGCTCCTGTTAAAATATTTTTAGAGGCAACTGCAATCGAGCGCGCACAACGAAGATTCAAGCAGTTGCAAGTCAATGGTTTTAATGTTAATATCGCGGAAATTTTGACCGAAATAGAAATTAGAGATCATCGCGACAGGCATCGCAAAGTGGCGCCATTAGTGGCTGCTATCGATGCCTTAGTGATTGATTCAACGGCATTGTCAATTGCTGAAGTTGTTGTTCAAGTTCTTGATTTTGCTAAATTAAAATTAGAAGTGTAAACTTCTATTACCAGCAACGGTTGCAATAATGCAAGCGCTGTTATCGCTATTTTACGGATAAAATAGTAACTATTCTTGCCTCCCTTACTAATGGATAGTGAGTGGTTGTATATAAAATGAGTGTGAATAAATAGATGATGGAATCTTTTGAAAAACTATTTGAAGAGTCTCTTCAACAGGTAGAAACACGTCCAGGTACAATTGTTAAGGGTACAATTGTTGGAATTCGTAACAACCTAGTATTTGTCGATGCTGGCCTCAAGTCTGAAGCTGCAATCGATATTGCTGAATTCAAAAACGCATCTGGTGAAGTTGAAGTGGTTGTGGGTGACGTTGTAGACGTATCACTTGACGCTGTTGAAGATGGCTTTGGTGAAACTAAACTTTCTCGTGAAAAAGCTAAACGTCACGACGCTTGGATCCAACTTGAAAAAGCACATAAAGATCAAGAAACTGTTATTGGTATTATCAATGGCAAAGTTAAAGGTGGTTTCACTGTAGAATTAAACGGTATCAGGGCATTTTTACCAGGCTCATTAGTTGATGTGCGTCCAGTGCGAGACACCTCTAACCTTGAAAATAAAGATATTGAATTCAAAGTTATTAAATTGGATCAAAAACATAACAACGTTGTTGTTTCTCGTCGTGCTGTTATCGAAACTGAAAATAGTGCTGATCGTGATGAGTTACTGAATAATCTGCAAGAAGGACAAGACGTTAAAGGTATTGTTAAAAATCTAACAGATTACGGTGCATTCATAGATTTAGGTGGAGTTGACGGGCTATTACACATTACAGATATGGCTTGGAAACGTGTTAAACATCCAAGTGAAGTTGTCAATGTTGGTGATGAAATCAATGTTAAAGTACTTAAGTATGATCGTGATCGCACGCGGGTGTCTTTAGGTCTTAAACAGCTTGGTGAAGATCCATGGGTTGCCATCGCTAAGCGTTACCCAGAATCAACACGTTTAACTGGTAAAGTAACTAACTTAACTGATTATGGTTGTTTCGTTGAAATTGAAGAAGGTGTTGAAGGTCTTGTTCACGTTTCTGAAATGGATTGGACAAACAAAAATATCCACCCATCAAAAGTGGTCAGTTTAGGTGACTCTGCTGAAGTAATGGTGCTTGATATTGATGAAGAGCGTCGGCGTATTTCTTTAGGTCTTAAGCAATGTAAAGCTAACCCTTGGGAAGACTTTGCTTCAACACATGATAAAGGCCAGAAAGTGACTGGTAAAATCAAATCTATTACAGATTTCGGTATCTTCATAGGACTTGACGGATGCATTGATGGGTTAGTACATCTTTCTGATATTAGCTGGGATGTTGAAGGCGAAAAAGCAGTTCAAGCATATCAAAAAGGTGACGAAATCGAAGCTGTTGTACTACAGGTTGATCCAGAGCGTGAACGTATTTCTTTGGGAATTAAACAAATTGTAGCAGATCCTTTCAATAATTATTTAGCAGAAAATAAAAAAGGATCTACTGTTACAGGTACAATTGCACAATCTAATGCAAAAGGTGCAACTGTGACTCTAATTGATGGCGTTGAAGGTTACATTCGCGTTGCTGATATTTCAGAAGACCGCATTGAAGATGCTTCTTCAGTATTGAAAGTTGGAGATTCAGTTGAAGCTAAATTTGTTGGTGTTGATCGTAAAAACAGGATAATTAGCCTTTCAATTAAAGCTAAAAATCAAGCTGAAGAGAAAGAAGCAATTGATAACTTGAAAGAGCAAGATGAAGCAAGCATGGGCAATGCAATGCTTGATGCATTTAAGGCAGCTAAAGGAAACTGATTGATAGGTTATGGTTTATACTAATGAATAAATTAATATAATTGCTAGTAAGCTATCACAGTTTATTGCGAACTTGGAATTTGATTTAGCTAAATTTAATTTTTTAGAATGAGGTAGATGATGACAAAATCTGAATTAATTACAAAATTAGCCAGTAAATATCCAAAATTGTCAGTAAAAAATGTGGAAGATGCAGTACGGGAAACGCTAGCATTAATGACTGATACGCTTGCCAAAGGTAACCGCATTGAAGTTAGAGGTTTTGGTGGTTTTTCTTTACATTATCGCGCTCCACGAGTTGGCCGTAATCCTAAAACAGGTGAGCAGGTTAAATTAGACGGTAAATATGTTCCTCATTTTAAACCTGGGAAAGAGTTAAAAGATCGCGTTAACATATAAAGGTTTGCTCACGTGATTGCTTATCGAAAATAAATAAGGGGCTAATAAGCCCCTTATTTGTTTTTTCATTTTATAGAATTTGGGTATTTTTTAGCTAACATGCTAATCTCTGCGTTGTACTCATTGGCTAATTGCTCAATCACTCGCCTTGCTATGCATTGTTTTTTATGAAAATTTTAAATACAGTGCCCAGTGCTATGGAATAAAGTAATAAAAAGCAAAACTAATTCTTAGAAATATATATTAGTTAGTTAAAATAGCTTAAAATAAAAATATTTTTATTAAGTTGTAAAGTTGAGGGTGTTATGAAAAATTTTTTAATGCTAATGGTTGTCATTTTTGTTTTTGGAATAGCTGCTGTGCTTGGTTTAAAAAATCAAGAAATTGTCAATATTAACTTTATTTTTGCACAAAATTCTCTCCGGCTTTCAACACTGCTAACCATTACTTTGTTAATAGGCATCTGCATTTCAGCACTATTTGGGTTTTATTTTATTTTAAAAGCGAAATTCAGATACCGAAAATTACTTAAAAAGAATAAAAAACAAGGTGAAGAGTTAAATCAGTTGCGAACAACTTTATCACTCAAGGAGTTGTAAGCAAAAGTGCATGAAATATTTTTTTTATTACTGCCAGTTGCAGCATTCTATGGATGGTACATGGGGGTGCGAAGTGTCTATCAAAAAAAGCAAAAAAGTAAAAACAAACTTAATCGTGATTACCTAACAGGACTGAATATCTTATTTAGTGCACAACCAGATAAAGCGGTTGATTACTTTATTGCTTTGCTGGAAGTTGATGATGATACGATTGAGACTCACTTGGCTTTAGGCAGTCTATTTCGCCAGCGTGGAGAAGTCGACCGAGCGATAAGAATTCATCAAAATTTGATTGCCAGGCCTACTCTAACGCGTGAGCAACGGGACCTTGCATTGTCCCAGCTTGGTAAAGACTTTTATCAGTCTGGTTTATTTGATCGTAGTGAAGATGTTTTTTTACAGCTTAAAAAATCACCTGAATATAATATTGTCGCGCTGGAGAATTTACTAAAGATTTATCAACAGCTACAAGATTGGGAAAACGCGGTAAGAATTGCTGAAGGTTTATACAAAAAAGCCAATGGAAAAACACAAGCTCAAACGTTAGCTTATTTATATTCGCGTTTAGCAGATCAATTAACCGCTCCTGAACAAACGAAGCAAAAATTAAAACTTTATGAAAAATCGCTGAACGTTTCACCTTCGTGCATAAAAACACAGATGGCACTTAGTAAACATTATGAGTCAGTTGGTAATAATAAAAAAGCGTTAGAAATATTAGAAAAAATACCTGATATTAACATCGAATTTACAGCGTTAGTGTTAGATGATTTGCTTAAATTACATCAAAAACTGAGCAGCGAAGAGATTTTTGTTAGCTACCTTTCTCGGATTGTCCTTGATGGTGCTGGCGCAAGTGCCGCTGTGATGCTGTCTAAGTTGATTGCTAAATATCATGGAGCCGAGAAGGCGGAAATTTTTATATTACAAGAGTTAGAAAAAAATCCGACAATGCGTGGATTTATACAATTAATTACTTACCAATTAAAAACAACCAACGATTCTAGCGAAGCGCAAAGTTTAGCTATCTTACAAAATTTAATTTCCAAACAAATAAAATTGCGCCCCCTCTATTGTTGTGACAAATGTGGTTATACAAGTTACAACTTTCATTGGCTTTGTCGCTCTTGCAAAAATTGGGGGAGAATTAAACCCATTCGTGGGATAGATGGCGAATAAAGATTGATCTAAGGAATATTATGAAAGATCCAAAATTAATTATCGCGCTAGATCATGCTGATATTGCCCAAGCTAGAAACTTCATCAAGATGCTTGATCCAGAAAAATGTCGGTTGAAAGTGGGCAAAGAGATGTTTACTTATTTTGGACCTAGCTTTGTGAGAGAACTTGTCAAAAAAGATTTTGATGTATTTTTGGATTTAAAATTTCATGACATTCCAAATACCGTTGCTAAAGCGGTAAAAGCGGCTGCTGATCTTGGTGTATGGATGGTAAATGTGCATGCAAGTGGTGGGCGGCGCATGATGGACGCGGCTAAGCAGGCACTGCTCCCTTACGGTGAAAATGCACCTTTATTAATTGCTGTGACAGTGTTAACCAGTATGGATGAGTCTGATTTAATAGAGATTGGTGTCACACTTCCACTTGATCAGCAAGTGAAACATTTAGCTTTATTAGCAAAATCATCAGGTCTTGATGGTGTAGTTTGCTCGGCACATGAAGCAAAAGCCTTAAAAGCATTATTAGGCAGTGATTTTAAATTAATCACACCAGGAATAAGGCTTGAAGGGACTGAAAGTGGTGATCAGCGCCGTGTAAAAACACCTAAACAAGCGTTAGATAGTGGTGCTGATTATTTAGTGGTAGGACGTCCGATAACTAAAGCTGGCGAACCTAATATCGTATTAGATAAGATAAATACAATATTGAATACATAGAAAACAATTAATGGAGCGTGAGAGGAATTTAAGTATGAAAATAATTGATATTGAGAAATATAAAAAAGAGTGGAAAAATTGGGACTTTAAAATGTGGATGTCTCCAACTGCCAGAGATTATTATTCCATTGTGGTTAGTCGTGCGCACAATAATACCAAGCAACTCATGGCATGGGTCAAAGAATATTCTATTTTAAAAGATGGAAGACCAGTTACTATTGCGCAGAAACAGATGAAAGTTTTACCTGCAGCGGCGAGCTTATTTGCCGATTTACAGTCTAAAATTGGTGAAGAGATACATGTTGGCGAATGGATGAAAATAACACAAACGCGCATCAATGAGTTTGCGCAAGTAACAGATGATCATCAGTGGTTACATACAGATATTGAGCGTTCTAAAAATGAATCGCCTTTTAAAACCACGATTGCTCATGGTTTTCTTACGTTATCTTTAGTGCCTAAATTAACGGACAGTGTAACCCCAAATAAAATTACTTACCCTGGCGCTAAAATGACGGTCAATTACGGGCTTAATAAAGTACGTTTTCCCTACCCGGTTAAAGCGGGAAGTACGATCCGCGCGCATAGTCGTCTAATTAAAGTCTCACCATTAAAACGCGGTTTGCAAATTGAGAAAGAAATTTCAGTGGAAATAAAAAACACACGTCGTCCAGCTTGTGTTGCAGAGTCAATCGAGCGCATTTATTTTTGACACTCGCTCTTATTTTCACACGCTCAGCTTGATTTGTATTCTTTCTCTGCGCCACAGCTGGTATCAATTATAATCGCTTTTCAAGCTTACTATTTAACCACAATTATGGGTAAGCAACATTTATCAAACCTGCTGTTTTCACACCTATTTGCGTTAAATTGACGTAACAACAGGCCGATATTGTCAATTAATTTTCTGGCAAGTGTTGTATCTTGAAATAATTTAGTTATATACCCATATGACGATCAAAATGCAAGGTCGCTGCGGACTTGATAATAAGTGTAAGGCGCAACATATGTAATGGGGACGTGCTCTCGAATGGCAAACGGCTGCTTCCTTGCATATAAAAACCGAGTCAGGCAGCAACGTAAAGGATCCTTGTTAAGGTTGGCAGCATCTAAAATATCGATAGACAATAACTTCCCTGCAATTTTATGCTCGCATATCGGCACAATCTGCCTTGCTGAGATGCCTTTCTGGGTAGCATGGGTAGAAATAAACTGAATAAACTGAATAAACTGAATAAACTGAATAAACTGAATAAACTGAATATACATTGATATAATTTTATGGTTGTGGTTTTAATTCTTTCATTAAATCGTTTTTAAGTAGTTTCTTTTGCTCGACATTTAGGGCTTCACCATCATGTGTTGATACGATAAACAGATCCTCTGCACGTTCGCCAATGGTTGTAATCTTAGCGATATCGAGTGTTAAATGATTTGCGTTAAAGATATGACCAATGTTGGCAAGGATCCCAGGGGTATCAAATGCGACGACCTTGAGCAAGGTGTTGTTATTCTTTGTCGGTAAATAGGTGACTTGTGGGGCAAATTTGAAGTGCCACTTAATACGAGGCAAACGATGATATAGAATATTGACATTCTTTGGATCAACTAATGCTTTCTCTATTGCTACTTTTAAACGACTATATTTATCAGGATCGACTTGATTGCCATCTTGCTCTAATACAGTGAATGTAGTTAAGGAATAATTATCTCGGCTGGAAAGCACTTTCGCATCATGTACGCTTAACTTCTTATTACTAATTTCAGTTGCTACAACAGAGAAAAGTGTAGGCATATCTTGATAATAAACAAATATTTCAGTTGCCCCTTGCTCATTTTTATCGCTAATGAGGATGAGCGGTTTTGTATTGTCATGAGGTGTTAAAATGTGTCTTATATGCCATATAATTTGCTTTGATTTATAACGAAGAAAATAATTTATTCTAAAGTTGTGCCAAAGTAATGATTTTTGAACATCATTGAAGCCAATTTCTCGCAGCAATCTTAATGTTTTGCTTTTTCTTCTTTTTACCCGGCTGCGTAAATTAGGATCGTTTTTAATGCCTCTGCGAAGTAATTTTTTGGTGCAGTTGTGCAGTTCGCGCAATAGTGTGCCTTTCCAATTATTCCAAGCCCCCTCATTTGTTGCGCAAATATCTGCAACGGTTAAACAAAACAAAAAATTTAAACGTTCCTCATCTTGGATCACCTCTGCAAATCGATGGATAACAGCTTGATCACTAATATCACGTTGCTGCGCTGTGACAGACATTATTAGGTGATTTTCAACAAGCCATGATACAAGCTCTGTGTCATAGTCATTGACATGATGTAACTGACAAAATGCACGCGCATCCTCTGCACCTAATTTGGAATGATCGCCATTTCTTCCCTTTGCTATATCATGAAAAATAGCGGCTAAAAATAGCACTTCAGGTCTACTTAGCTCTTGTGAAATCTTATAAGCAAGCGGACTACTTTGCTGGTTTTTAGGGAAGTTATAAATAAAATTGACTAATTTATACGAGTGCTCATCAACGGTATAAGCGTGGAAAAGGTCAAACTGCATTTGTCCTACAATATGACTCCATTGCGGTATATAAGCCGCTAAAATGCCATATTTATGCATTAATGAAAAACACAGGCCCATGCTATCAGCTGAGTGAATTATTTTCATAAATATCTCTCGGCATGCGGGAAGATCTTGCAACCAAACAGTCAAAGCGCGTCTAGCATTACGTAACTCACGAATGGTTGTTGAATATATTCCTTTGATTTTATCATTAGTTGCAATGTGCAAAAACAGTTGTAAAATCATTGCAGGTTTACGGTTAAACAAGCCAGATTTTTTCAGCTCAATCATGCATCCTCTGATATTAAAGTGCTCGTCAATGCTAACTGTAGAGAGCGTATTTGCAGCTGAGCTATTATCACTTAAGATCGCTTCATCAAAATACTGTAATAACATTTCATTTAGCTCTTTTACGCGCTGGATTGTTTGGTAAAAAGGCTTCATCATTTGCTCTATTGCTTGATTACGATTTCCTTCATAAGAGAGCAACTTTGCAACATCACCTTGGAAATCAAATAACAAACGATTATCAGGGCGATTGCTGATAGTGTGAAGAGCAAAACGTACTGACCAAAGTAATGCTTGGCAGGCAACAATTTCGTTATATTCTGATTTGGTAATATAGCCGTAACGTGTTAACTCTAATAAGCTTTTCGCCTTAAAATGCCGCTTAGAAATCCATGAAATTGTTTGGATATCACGAAGACCACCAGGGCCATTTTTAAGATCTGGCTCAAGGCTATATCCATCACCACGGCAATTATGATGACGGGTGCGTTGCTCTTCTTTTTTTGCGATAAAAAATGCAGCTGAAGGCCAAAAATTTTCATCTTGAACAAGCATCTCAAGTTTATGAAAAGTGTTTGCATTGCCTTTAATTTTACGAGCTTCAATCATGCTTGTTGCAACAACAAGATCCGTCTTTCCTTGCTCTTTACAATCACTTAGTGTGCGAACACTGTGCCCCACAATCAAGTTGAGATCCCAAAGTAATAATAAAAGTGAACTTATTTTTTCTTCAATGGTTTTGCTGAAACTATTTGGCGATAAAATGAGTAAATCAATATCTGATTTAGGGTGCAAAGTACCACGGCCATAACCACCTACAGCAATAAGTGCGATATCATCACTTTCGTTTAATTTAAGTTTATCCCAAAGAGATGAGAGCAACTCATCAATGTAACGAGCCCGTAGTGTGACAATTTTGTTAATGGAGTAGTTTTCTTTAAAGCATTGAACTTGCCATTTTTGAAATTGTTTGAGGTGCTCTTTTAGCTCGATAAGCGTTAGTTTGGCATCGGGAATATTTAAAGGTGAATACGGTTCAAAGTCCATTTTTCCTCCAATGTGATTAAACACCAAGTTTTTAGATTTACTGTTTAATGTTAATTAAACTTAGATTCAAGTAGTCGCCTGGGTATATACCTATGCTACCCCTAAATGCAATATCAGCAAGGAAAATTGTGCACGGACACCTGGCCTAAAATTGAAGTGTTATTGTTATCTATAGAGATTTTATAACGATGCAAATTGGTGCAAGGATCATTGCCCTTCTGGGCAGGACTCGAAAACCAGCCTTGCGCTCAACATTCTATGCGAGAATAACCATTACCTCATGTTGCGCCTTACAATGATTATCAAGTCAGCAGCCGACGTTGCATTTTTAGGTAACATGGGTATAAATAGGTCAAAACTTACGCCTAAGTAATTGCCGAATTTAATCTGTAAGACTAAAATGCTATTTACGGATTATAGTCTAACTGTGATGAATGAAGCGCTCAATTTTTTCTTCAGGGCGAAGTGTTAATATTTCAACGCCTGTTTCTGTCACAAGTAGGGTATGTTCCCATTGTGCAGAAAGTACTTTATTTTTCGTTTCAACTGTCCACTTGTCTTTTAGTATTTTACAGGCTTCGGTTTTACGTCCGACATTAATCATGGGTTCAATTGTAAAGCATTGGCCAAGATGTATTGTTTCGCCAGTGCCTTTTTTTCCAAAATGAAGCACTTGTGGAGCTTCATGAAATCCAAGACCAATACCATGGCCGCAATATTCACGAACAACCGAGCAGATGTTTTTCTCTGCGTGTTTTTGAATAGCCTCACCAATATCACCTAACCGCGCGCCAGGTTTAACCTCCTGAATGCCAAGATAAAGACACTCTTGGGCAATGTTACTTAAACGTTCACCTGCGATACTTGTTCCAATTATAAACATTTGCGAGGTATCACCATGGTAGCCATCTTTAATAACAGTAATATCAAGATTAACAATATCGCCGTTTTTGAGTTGTTTATCGTTTGGTATACCGTGACACACCACATGATTAACAGAAGAACAAATTGATTTTGGAAAACCATGATAGTTTAAAGGCGCGGGAATAGCTTGTTGTTCATTAACGATGAAATTATGACAGAGCTCGTCAAGTTTATTTGTGGTGATGCCTTTTACAACAAAAGGGGCTATCATTGTTAAAACGTCTGCTGCAAGTTGTCCTGCAATACGCATTTTTTTTATTTCATCATTTGTTTTCATTATCGCTGCCATTTCATTACCTTAAATTTATTACTGTTAGTATCTTCAATTTGTTTAATTCTAAATAATTTTTGCATTCGAAGCTATAAAATAAAGTCACAAATTAAAACTTTTTAAATACAATGTTGAGTTGAATTGTTAAATATGGTATAAAGCTCCGCGAGATCACATATTGTAGATCTTCACTTAAGCTTATTATGATTATATAGCATTAATTATTCATTTAAAATCATAATTATAAATAACACACACACACATCGACACATGACTCGGGGTGCTTTTACTTGCTAAAATTGAGTAATAAGTCGAGTGAATGGGATGTGTGGAGGCCTAACCCCTATCAATAGGAAATTAAAAATGATAAATGTATCAATGCGCGATATGCTAAAAGCTGGCGTACACTTCGGTCACCAAACACGTTACTGGAATCCAAAAATGAAGGAATTCATCTTTGGATCTCGTAATAAAATTCATATTATTAACCTTGATCAAACTGTTCCAATGTTCACCAAAGCACTTAAATTTTTAGAAGCAAAAGTGGCTAAAAAAGGTAAAGTGTTATTTGTTGGAACTAAACGTGCTGCATCAGAAGCAGTTAAAGAAGCAGCGATTAGCTGTGATCAATTCTATGTTGATAACCGTTGGCTCGGGGGGATGCTGACTAACTGGAAAACTGTTCGTCAATCCATTAAACGTCTCAAAGATCTTGAAATACAAAGTCAAAATGGTACTTTTGAAAAATTAACTAAGAAAGAAGCACTGATGCGCACTCGTGAGTTAACTAAACTTGACAAAACCCTTGGTGGCATAAAAAATATGGGCGGTATTCCTGATGTAATTTTCGTTATCGATGCAGATCACGAACACATTGCAATCAAAGAAGCCTATAACTTAGGCATTCCAGTGATTGCTGTTGTCGATACTAACTCTTGTCCAGATTTCATTGATTTTATCGTACCTGGTAATGATGATGCTATCCGAGCTGTTAAATTATACTTAGACATAGCGGCTAAAACAGTTAAAGACGCACGTAAAGAAATTGCTACAACACCGGCTGCGATTGATCCTGCTAAAAAAGAGACTAAAGCAATAGCTAAAGCCGCACCAGCTAGCGAGGACACAGTTACAGCCGTAACAGCTAAAGAAGCACCAGCTAACGAGGTCACAGCTAAAGCCGCGCCAGTTAAAAAGGCAATAGCTAAAGATACGCCAGTTAAAGAAGCACCAGCTAAAAAGGCAATAGCTAAAGATGCGCCAGTTAAAGAAGCACCAGCTAAAAAAGCAATAGCTAAAGATGCGCCAGCTAAAAAAGCAATAGCTAAAGATGCACCAGTTAAAAAAGCAATAGCTAAAGATGCGCCAGTTAAAGAAGCAATAGCTAAAGATGCGCCAGTTAAAGAAGCAATAGCTAAAGATGCGCCAGCTGAAGAAACTACTGAAAAATAATTTTCTGATTTTTTACAAGCTGTTATATTATACCAGCGGCGTTATATGGTTTACAAATATTACGCAGGGAAACGATTCAAGGCAGATGTTGCTGCCTTTTTAATGATTAACTCACTTAATCATTAAAGGATAGTTATATTAAAGACACTAATTCTTTAATATTTTTTATCTTAGCAAACGTCCACCACAGGATTGGGATTGTAAAAGATACGATTGATAAAGTTATTTAGTAGTATGAGCTAGACCAGTTCTCATTGGAGATGTTTGCTTGAATAATGCTCAAGATACAACGCGCTGTTACAATAATAGACAATGAATAACAGTTCATTTCATTATCTGACATTCAAGCAGTGCTTGTTAGTGTTTTTTGAAGTAACATGGGGCTAGCTCCATTTTTTATAAATTATTTATAGGGGTTTGACAATGGCTATTACAGCTAAACAAGTTAAAGAACTTCGCGAGCGTACTGCTGCGGGTATGATGGATTGTAAAAAAGCATTAGTTGAAGCAGATGGCGACATTGAACTTGCAATTGAAAGTATGCGTAAATCAGGTGCAATCAAAGCGGCTAAAAAAGCAGGCAGAATTGCGGCTCAAGGTATTATTCTTGCGAAAACTATGGGTAATACAGCACTGCTTATTGAAGTAAACTGTGAAACTGATTTCGTGGCAATGGATAAAAGCTTTCTTGCATTTGCAGACACTGTTGCAACTATTGTGCTTGAAAGCAAGGTTGTTGATGTTGCTGCTATCAGTGAACTTGCATTTGATGGACAAATCAACATTGAAACAGCACGAGCTAACTTGGTTGCCAAAATTGGTGAAAATATTTCTATTCGTCGTGCGAAAATAGTTGCAGGTGAAAATATAGGCACTTATGTTCACAGTGGAAAGATTGGTGTTGTGTCAATGCTCAAAGGAGGTGATGCATCACTGGCTAAAGACATCGCCATGCACGTAGCTGCTGCCGCGCCAAGCTATATTAATCCTGATGATGTACCTGCTGAGGTTATTAAAAAGGAAAAAGAAATTCAACTTCAAATTGCAATTGATAGTGGAAAACCTGCTGATATTGCTGAAAAAATGGTAGCAGGTCGTATGGCTAAGTTTACTAACGAAGTAAGCTTAACAGGACAAGCATTTATCAAAGATCCTGCAATAAAAGTTGCTCAATTACTTAAAAGCAAGGGAGCGTCCGTTGAAGAATTTATCCGATTTGAAGTAGGTGAAGGTATCGAGAAGAAGGAAGAAGATTTTGCATCTGAAGTTGCGGCAACATTGGCAGCTGTTGGCCAATAATCATTTTAGTTTAACAATTATCAGTCATTAAAGAGCCGCGTTTTATCTGCGGTTCTTTTGTGTGTATACCAGTTACCCAGAAGATAATTTATCATACTGTTGCTCGAAAAGCACCGCTTGGCGCGGCAGTTCGTCTCTCTTAATGATTAACTGAGCTAATCATCAGTGGTCAATTAAAGTCTTTATTTTAATTCTCAAAAGGGCAATTTTATAATGAAAGTCCGCGGCTAATTTGCTTGCTGATTTTTTACCTTGAGGTCGCATGGGTATATATTCATACTTTTAATGCAATTACATCAATATAAAGGAAGAAAACAATGAATAAGGCACCTAAATTTGCATATAATCGCATTTTATTAAAATTAAGTGGTGAGGCATTAATTGGTGAAGAAGGCTTTGGTATCGATCCGAAAGTACTTGATCGTATGGCGCTTGAAATTAAGGCTTTGATTGATAATGGTATTCAAGTTGGTCTTGTTATTGGTGGCGGTAATATCTTTCGTGGAGCAGGGCTTGCTAAAGCGGGAATGAATCGTGTTGTTGGCGATCATATGGGCATGCTCGCAACGGTTATGAATGGACTTGCAATGCGTGACGCTTTGTCTAGGGCGGATGTCAATGCGCTATTAATGTCTGCAATTCCCCTTGATGGTGTGTGTGAAAGTTACAATTGGTCAACGGCGATTAAATATTTGAAATTAGGCGCTGTTGTTATATTCTCTGCAGGAACAGGTAACCCATTTTTTACTACAGACTCTGCGGCATGTCTGCGGGGTATTGAGATTGAAGCGGATGCTGTTTTAAAAGGCACTAAAGTCGACGGTGTTTATGATTGTGACCCTGCTAAAGATCCAGATGCAATTCTTTTTGGGGTGATTGATTATCAAGTTGTGCTAGAAAAAGAGTTAAAAATAATGGATCTTGCAGCATTTACATTAGCTCGTGATCATAGCCTACCTATTTGTGTTTTTAATATGAACAAGCCTAATGCGTTAATGCGTGTTGTACAAGGTAAAAAGGAAGGGACAATAATCAGGCATTGTAATACTGATCGAGTTGAATAAGCATTGACAAATATTGCACTTGGTTGTGCAATAGAGTTTATGCAGAAAAGCATGTCTTATACCCATGTCACGGAAAAATGCAACGGTGGCCGCTCACTCGATAATCAGAGTAAGGCGCAGCATGAGGTAATGGGGATGTACGCATCGAATGTTGTAACGCAAGGCTGGTTTTCCAGTTAGCGCACCAACCTTTAAGGCTCCTTGCACCAATTTGCATTGTTATAAAATCTCTATAGAGAATAACTATACTTCAATTTTATGCCTCGCACATCGGCACAATTTGCCTTGCTGATTTTGCATTTCGAAGTAACATGGGTATATATATTTAACTTTCTGATTCGACGTTATTCACATTCTCAGTAGCTGAATTTCTCATCGTCAATGATATCGAGTATAGTTGTTCTAGGTTGAAATTTTATAACAACAAAATTAGCATAAATTGCATTGCCTGTTGGGTTAGATGTTGTAAAACCAACGTTTGGCAATCGAAAATGCCATAAATAAAAAAAAGTTGTTCCTTTAATCTGAGTGAAAGGAATATTTAGCTTTAATTTGATATCCAAGCTGGCATCTGACAACGCATTTGAAGTAGTATGGGTATAGTGTCATAAGTTTAGAAATTAGGAATTTTAAAATGATCAATGAAGTAAAAAATGATGCGCAAACACGCATGGGTAAAACGGTTGAAAGATTTAAAAGTCAACTAGCTAAGGTTCGCACAGGTCGCGCGCATCCAAGTTTACTCGATGGCATCATGGTGCCATATTACGGCAACCGCACACCACTTCGGCAGGTGAGTAATATTGTAACAGAAGATGCTCGAACCTTGACGGTGACAGTCTTTGATGCAACGCTCATTCAAGCTGTTGAGAAAGCAATCATGGGATCAAACCTTGGTTTAAACCCGATGTCCGCAGGTACAGTTATTCGTATTCCATTGCCAGCGTTAACACAAGAGCGCCGAAAAGACTTGATTAAAGTGGTTCGCTCTGAAGCTGAAGATAGCCGTATTGCGATACGTAATATTCGTCGCGAGGCAAATGCAGATTTAAAGTTATTAGAAAAAGATAAAGATATAAGTGAAGATGATCAACATCTTGGCGAAGATGGAGTGCAAAAAATAACCAATGAATTTGTTAAAAAAATTGAAGAAATTCTACTTTTAAAAGAAAAAGAACTTTTAGAAGTATGAATGTTTTATAAGGATACTTAATGGGGCTATATACAGCTTTTAAGTGTGGCTTGGTTTCAAAGGAAAATTATGACAAAAGTCTCTGAGTCTCAAAAACAAGACTCGCTACCAATGCATGTTGGTATTATCATGGATGGCAATGGGCGTTGGGCGAAAAAACAGGGTAAAGATCGTATCTTTGGCCATAAACGTGGTACAAAATCATTACGTAAAGCTATTGCGTTTGCCAGGGAAAAATCAATTAATATATTAACCGTATTTGCTTTTAGCAGCGAAAATTGGCAACGCCCTAAAAAAGAAGTATCGATGCTCATGGAGTTGTTTTTTGTAGTGCTTACCAATGAAGTAAAAAAAATGCACAAGCATAATATTAAGCTAAAGGTGGTTGGGAATTTATCGTATTTTAGCTCTGGCCTGCAAAAAAAAATAGCAGAAGGTGAAAAGCTAACCCAAAAAAACACAGGCTTGCTGTTAAATGTTGCCGCTAATTATGGGGGGCGCTGGGATATTACCGAAGGTGCCAAATTACTTGTACGAAAAGCACTGAACAATGAAATCAATGTAGAAGATATTAATGAAAATATGATGGATGTTGCCATATGCGAAAGGGGTTTGGTCGATGTTGATTTAATTATTCGCACTGGTGGTGAAACAAGACTTAGCAATTTTTTACTTTGGCAAATGGCCTATGCCGAATTTTACTTTACCGATGTTCTCTGGCCTGATTTTGATAAAGTAGCATTTCAAACTGCGCTCGACAGCTTTTCAGGAAGAACACGACGTTTTGGAAAAACAAGTGAATAACTTTGTTAACGATAGAACAATTATTCAAATTTGCGGCGTCTTGGCAGTCAACACTTATGCCAGATACATTTATATGCAGTGCAAAATCAGTTAATTGTTTTATTACAATATTTTATAACGACGCAATGAGTACAAGATAGCTTGCCATGAGGAGTATAGGCTTGGGCTTTTTTTAAGTTAGTTAGCAGCTAAGATAAAAGCTGAAAAGTAAGCCTTGCACTTCACAATCGAAAAGCTAGTGTCAACTAATACCAATGAAGTAAAAAACTTATCAATATTACTATTACGGATTCAAGTGAGAATTTTTAACTAATAAAAATGTCATTGTGCTAAAAATAGTTACCTTAATGTTAACCATTTGTTGCGGTTTGCAGGTAGGAAAAAAACGATGACTTAATTTAAGTAATAAATAACAGGATTTTTAATGAAACAACGAATTATAACGGCAATAATTTTAGTACTAATAGTAATTGGCTCTGTTTTTTTTCTTCCTTTGCAATTTTTCATGCTTATATTTGCAGCACTTTTTTTGCTTGCGAGCAAAGAATGGGCGGGCTTTGTAGATAAAACAGTACCTAGTTTTATTCTTTATTTGTATGGTGCATTGCTGGCTTTAACACTTGTTATACTACCCATTGGTACAATGTGGAGCTTAAATAGCATCAATCCCATTATTTCAGGTGGATTAATAATTGCGGTAATTTGGTGGGTAATGGCATTAATTATGGTGATTAGTTACCCTAAGAGTGCGTTAATATGGAGCAAGAGTAAAGCCCTTAAAACACTCTTTGGGATAGTCACTTTAATTCCGTTTTTTTGGGGGATTGTCGCAATTAGAACTATTAATATGGAGCATAAATTTTACACTGGAAGTGAATTGCTGATGTATGTTTTTGTGCTTGTATGGGCATCGGATACAGGCGGATATTTCTTTGGCAAAAAATTTGGAAAGTATAAGCTACTAGCTACAGTCAGTCCGGGTAAAACGATTGAAGGATTTTTTGGTGGTTTGTTTTTAGGGATGGTCATCGCTGTTGTTGGCATCTTTTACTTTGCTGTTCCAGTTAATAAAGACATCCCATTTTTAATCGTATCATTCATTACAATACTTGTTTCTGTGCTCGGAGATTTGACTGAAAGCATCTTTAAACGCGAAGCCGGTTTAAAAGACAGTGGTCATTTATTTCCAGGCCATGGTGGGATCTTAGATCGTATCGATAGTTTAACAGCAGCAGTGCCTATTTTTGCTTTGTGTTACCTTACATGGTTACACTAGCATGAAAAAATTGGCCATTTTAGGCGCGACAGGATCAATTGGTGCAAGCACTTTGTCAATTTGTCGTTTGCAACCAGAGTTATATGACATTGTATTATTATCGGCTGCAACAAGTGTCGATAAAATGCTATTGCTTTGCCATGAATTTACACCACAATATGTCTCAATGAGTTGCCCTGTTGCAACGATTTCTTTGCGCGAAAAACTTGCCCTTTCAAACATTAAAGTGCAAGTGATCAATGATGAAGCCACGTTATTAGCCTTACTTGCAAGTAAGGAAATTGATTCAGTAATGGCCGCAATTGTGGGTGGACCTGGGCTACGGACAACACTTGCAGCTGTTGAGGCTGGCAAAGAAATATTTTTAGCAAATAAAGAAGCGTTAGTGATGTCTGGGCAGTTGTTTATTGATGCCATACAAAAATCAGGCGCTAAATTATGGCCAGTTGATAGCGAACACAATGCCATTTATCAAGCTCTTTCTGATAATTTACAAAATTCACTTGGGTTTTGTGATTTGGCCTCTGAGGGGGTGTCAAAAATTATTTTAACAGGATCAGGTGGCCCCTTTTTGAATTTTCCAATAGCTAAATTTTCATCTATTACTCCTGCGCAGGCGTTGAAGCATCCTAATTGGTCAATGGGGAAAAAAATATCAATAGATTCAGCAACTATGATGAATAAAGGGCTTGAATACATTGAAGCTAAATGGCTGTTCAATGCGCAAAGCGAGCAAATTCAAGTGCTAATACACCCACAATCAGTTATTCATTCTATGGTGCAATATAAAGATGGTAGTGTTATTGCACAAATGGGGAATCCTGATATGAGAGTGCCTATTGCCTATGTCATGGGCGGTAAAAAACGCATTGAAAGTGGCGTTGCACCATATGATTTTTTAAGCTGTGCAGATTTAACTTTTACAAAAGCCGATTATCATCGCTACCCTTGTTTGAAATTAGCCATTGAGGCTTGTTATCAAGGGCAACAATCAACCACTATTTTAAATGCGGTGAATGAAGTAGCAGTCGATGCATTTTTAAAACAACAAATAACTTTCCCACAAATTGCAGAGCTTATTGAAAAAGTATTATCGAATTCACAGACAACGGCCGTTGAATCGATTGATCATTTGTTTTCGATTGATATTGAAGCGAAAAAAAATGCGCAGCAAATAATAGCACGAGATTTAGTATGTTAAGTGCACTTTGGAACTTTGCAATCTTTATTGTGGTGCTAAGTATTTTAGTGGCGATCCACGAATTTGGTCACTTCTGGGTAGCAAGGCGCTGTGGTGTTAAAGTGCATCGATTTTCAATTGGCTTTGGAAACATTTTATTCAAACGTAAAGATAAATACGGGACAGAATTTGCTGTTGCTGTTATTCCGCTTGGCGGCTATGTTAAAATGCTTGATGGGCGTATTGATAACTTAAGCGAAGATGATAAACAATTTGCCTTTGATCATAAATCTGTTTGGCAACGTATTGCGATTGTAGCAGCAGGGCCAATTGCTAATTTTATATTAGCTATTTTTGCATTTTTCTTGATGTATATGATTGGCATAAATAGTGCAAAACCAATTATCTCAAATGTTGTACCTGGTAGCCCGATGAGCGTTATTCATCTGGATAAAACTTTTCAAATTACCGCTGTCAATGGCGATGAAGTGGGTGACTGGGATGCATTGAATTTGCGTTTAATCGCGCAATATGGTGAAAAATCATTCAATATTACGGTTAAGCCACTCTCGCGTGATCATCATCATATTGATTATGGTGAAAAACACAATTATACTGTCTCACTGAAAAATTGGCATTTTGATCCTAAAAAAGACTCAGTAATAAAAAGTCTAGGGTTGATACCTTATCAAGTGCAAGTGCATTTACAAGTTGCAGATTTAGTGCCTGGAGGAGTAGCAGATCAAGCAGGTTTACTTAAAGGTGATAAATTAATTGCTGTTAATGGTGTTAAATTAACCAGTTGGGCGCAATTTATGGCTTTAATCCAAAATAATGCAAGTAAAACACTGCAAGTCGCGATAGAAAGAGGCACAATAGTATCAACGGTTGAGTTAACGCCTTCGTTGCGCACAAATGCACAAGGAACTCAACATGGATTTATTGGTTTAAGACCTATGGTTGATAAGTATCCTGAAGAATATCGTGTTAAATTGCAATTTTCTCCTGTTGAGGCCTTCTTTAAAAGTGTTGAAAAAACAGCTCAGGTAACGAAGTTAACATTTGATACGCTGGTGAAGCTGGTCACTGGGCATATATCGATTAAGAATTTAAGTGGACCGGTTTCAATCGCTAAAGGCGCGGGCATGAGTGCTCGTTATGGTATTGAATATCTCCTTGGTTTTCTTGCTTTAATTAGTGTTAATTTAGGGTTAATGAATTTAATACCTTTACCAGTTTTAGATGGTGGGCATTTACTGTATTATTTCGTTGAGGTGCTTAGCGGAAAACCAGTACCAGAGAAAATTCAAGAGATTGGTTTTAAAATTGGGGCAACAATATTGCTATGTGTTATGTCAATTGCAATACTCAATGACTTTAATTTTTTATAACAAAGTTGGAAATTGTAGCAAATAAACTTATTAATCTTATGGCTGAAAATGAGTAATTTTCACATTAAAATTCTTGCCATATAGAGTAACTATTAAAAAATTAACATATTTAATTTTATGCTATAGATAGATGATTAACCAAGTTCAGCAAAACAAAGGTTGCAACTGCCGCCTGAATTAACTCATTTTTCCTGAGCAATATTGATGTAAGTAATGTTAATAAGTCTATTAAAAAGGCTGTATTTTGGATAAAAGGATTAGAATATTTAATGATTAGAAGAATTTTACTCGCCGCGATAGTTTTTTACAGTTTTATTTTTTCGTTTTCTGTACAAGCTGCACAGTTTACTGTTACTAATATTGAGTTTAATGGATTACAGCGTGTTACGCTCGGCGCTGCATTATTAAGTTTGCCTATTCGAGAAGGTGATGTGGTGGATGATTATGCGCTTTCTAAGGCGATAAAAAAACTTTATGAAAGTGGTTATTTTGAATCAATTAATCTTGACCGTAAAGGTAATGCATTGATTTTCAATGTTAAAGAACGTCCTACTATTAGTAGTATCGTGTTAACAGGTAACAAAAAGTTAACGGATAAACAAATTTTAGATTCGCTTCATGAATCCTCTATTAAAGTTGGTGAATCGCTTGATCGCACCGTACTTTCTGGTATTGAAAAAAGCCTCGAAAACTTTTATCATAGTGTCGGTAAATATAGTGCAAAAGTTGAAACTATTGTTACATCATTACCACGAAATCGTGTGGCGATACAATTCATTTTTCATGAAGGCTTGTCGGCGAAAATAGAACAAATTAATATCGTTGGTAATAAAGTATTTAGTAATGCGACATTACTTAAAAGGTTAACCCTCAGTGAGTCAGCTGGTTGGTGGGACTTTTTTGCTGATAATCAATATCAAAAACAAAAACTCGCGGGAGATCTTGAAGTTATCAAAAGTTATTATTTAAATAGAGGTTATATCCGTTTTAAAATCAATGATACACAAGTCTCGTTGACACCGAATAAAAAGGGTGTTTATGTTACAGTCAATGTTAGCGAAGGCGGTATTTATAAAGTCTCAGGGGTTAAATTTATTGGTAACTTACTCCATCAAGACAAAGCAGTTGCAGCATTAGTCCCCTTTGAAAAAGGAGATGTGTATTCTGCGGCTAACGTTGCCGCGACAGAGCAAAGTCTGCGACGATATTTTGGACGATTAGGTTATGCTTATCCAAAAATAACGACTTACCCTGAAATAGATGATAAAACTCATACTGTTGCTGTTAACTTCTCTGTTGCCCCTGGAGCGCGTGGCTATGTTCGTTATATTAATATCTCAGGCAATACAACGACCAAAGATGTCGTATTGCGTCGAGAAATGCGCCAAATGGAAGGAAGTTGGATTTCCAGTGAAAATATTGAGCAATCGAAAAAACGTTTAAATCGTTTAGGTTTTTTCTCTAAGGTTGATATAAATACCATCCGAGTAACTAATGATCTTGTCGATTTAGCTGTTAAAGTTCAGGAGCAATCGTCCGGCTCTTTTAATGCTGGTATTGGTTATGGTACTGAATCAAGCGTCAGTTTAACAGCTGGAATTCAGCAGAGGAATTTTTTAGGCAGTGGAGATAGAGTTGGTCTTTCAGCAAAAACTAATAAGTATAGTAAAAATGTAAGCCTTAGTTATTCAACTCCTTATCTTACGGCTGATGCGGTAAGTGGAGGCATTAGTGCTTTTTATTATAAATTTGACGCAGCACAAGCAAATATTGTTGATTATACAAGCACTACTTATGGAACGCGTCTTAGTGCAGGTTTTCCTGTAAATGATGTTAACCGTTTAGGCTTTAGTGTCGGTTGGGAAGATAATCAGATTGCCCAAACTAAAGCATATTTACAAACCGAGCGTTTTTGGAACATTTATGCTGCACAAGTAGAGGATGATGGCAGAGCGGACTTTCAAGATTTTGATGGTACCGCGAATTGGACTCGTAATACACTTGATAAAGGCATTTTAGCGACACAAGGTATGGAGAATTCTTTGACGTTTAAAATTACGACGCCAGGTTCAGATCTGCAATATTTTAAAGTTAACTTTAATATTAGTAATTATCAACGTATTACTGATAATGGTGATTGGACAACTTTGTTGCGAGCCACCGCTGGCTATGGTAATGGTTATGGAAAATTTAATGGCAATGATCAAGTGCTACCATTTTTTGAAAACTATTATGCAGGTGGTTATAGAACCTTACGCGGATTTGCAGGTAATACTGTCGGGCCACGCGCTTTGTATGAAGAGGAAAAAAACGGAAATAAAGACCTTATTTTTACCAATGATGCAATTGGTGGGAATGCAAAATATACTATGAGCGCAGAAGTTATATTCCCTTTACCATTTATGGATGAAGCTTATAGTAGACTCGTCAGGACGAGCTTATTTATTGACGCAGGTGAAGTTTGGGATACAGAGTTTGATTATACAGGTATCAATCAAGCAAATTGTGTGGAGAACTGTGCGGATTTAGGGGATTATTCGAAACCTGGTAGGCTTCGTGCTTCATTCGGTACGCAGTTAACATGGGTTTCACCGATGGGGCCATTAGTTTTTACGCTTGCCAAGCCAATAAAAAAATATCCAGGAGATCAAACGGATATATTTTCATTTAATATTGGGAATACATTTTAATATTATTGCAATCATATAATGGAAAATACTCTCACGAAAAAGCATTAATTTAAGGTAGCCGTTGCTGTCTTTATAAAATAACAAGAAAATGCGAGTCTGACTTTTATGGCGCGCATCGCTCAATAATTTACCTTGCTGATTTTTAACTTTGAAGTAATATAGGTATGAAATAATTTTTCTTTTTTAGGAGCTGTACATGAAACATTTTTTAAAATTATTAACAGTGATATTGATGTTTTTTTCAATATCAACGGCGTTTGCCGCATCGGTAGCACAAAAAGTTGGCATTGTCTTTCCGAGTGAAGTTATGAAAGAATCAGCACAAAGAGAGCATATAATTAAAAAGCTAAAAGCTGAGTTTAAAGGGCGCTATCTTGAATTAAAAGGCTTAGAAAAAGAGCTCTCTAAGTTAGATAAATCCCTAAAACGTGATTCTGAGTTAATGTCAGCAACAGATCTAACGAAAAAAAAACGCGAAATGGAAGTAAAACTATCAGAGTACAAACTTAAGCGTAAAGCGTTTGAAGAAGATAACCGTAGACGTCAAGGAGAAGAGCAGCAAAAAGTATTAACAGTTATGCGAGATGTTATTAATCAAATAGCTAAAGATGAGCATTATGATCTTATTTTAAATGGCGATCAAATTATCTTTGCTAAACCGTCTTATGATATTTCAAAGGAAGTAATTAAAAAAATTAGTGAAAGATAGATTAATAATTGAGAGAAAGGTAATGCGTATGGTAAATAGTTTAAGTCATCTTGCCAAACTTTTAGGGGCCGAGTTAGGTGGTGATGCAGATACGCAAATCTACCGATTAGCACCCTTTGAATCAGCACAATCTGGTGACATCACCTTTGTTTCAGATTTAAAGTTATTAACCAAGCTCGATCAATGCAACGCAAGTGCAATTGTACTTCCTTTGGAGGCACAAACTTTGTATCAAGGAAATGCCTTGTTTATGAAAGTGCCTTATGTCGGATATGCTATGCTCGCGCGTATTTTTGATACCACGCCCAATTTACCTGTAAAAATATCACCCTCAGCGGTGATTGATGAAACAGCCGTAATTGGTGATAATGTTGCCATTGCTGAAAATGTTGTTATTGGTGCGAATGTCACTATTGCAAAAGACTGCCAAATTTTTGCAAATGTTGTCATTGGTATTGATGTATCGATTCAAGAAAATACCAAAATTTATCCGAATGTAACAATTTATTCTGGATCAGAGATTGGTAAGCGTTGTATTATTCATGCAAACAGCGTGATTGGAAGTGATGGTTTTGGCAATGTAGCTTATCAAGGCACTTGGTTGAAAATTCCGCAAATTGGCAAGGTTATTATTGGAGATGATGTTGAAATAGGTGCTTCAACTAGCATTGATCGCGGGTCACTCTCTGATACCATTATAAAAAAAGGTGTGCGCATCGACAATCAATGTCAAATTGCCCATAACGTTATCATTGGCGAACATACCGCAATTGCTGGAACTTCTGGCGTTGCTGGTAGCACGACCATTGGTGCGCATTGTAGTATAGGTGGTATGGTCGCAGTAGCTGGTCATATTTGCATCGCAGATAATGTTTTAATAACAGCCAAATCAATGGTTATGCGTAGTATAACTGAACCAGGTGTTTACTCATCAGGAATTCCTGCTATTAAAAATAAAGATTGGTTGCGCAATACTGGCTATCTTTTAAAAATTAAAGGCTTATTTAAACGAGTAAAGACACTTGAAAAAAGCATAAATAAGCAAGCATAAGGATTTTATTGTGAGTAATGAATTAACAACACTAGACATAAGAGAAATAATGGATTTATTACCGCATCGTTATCCATTTTTATTAGTTGATAAAGTGATTGACTATGTATCTGGTCACACGATGCACGCAATAAAAAATGTGAGTTTTAATGAGCCGCAATTTCAGGGACACTTTCCAGGTGCGCCTGTATTTCCTGGAGTGATGATTTTAGAAGCGCTTGCTCAAACAACTGGGATACTAGCATTTGTAACACATGGAAAACCTGCTGAAAACGAGCTTTATTTTTTAGCCTCTATTGACAAAGTACGTTATCGCAAACCAGTTTTACCTGGTGATGTATTGCATTTAGAAATTATTTATCTTCGTAGCAAACGTGGAATGGGTAAATTTGATTGCCTTGCTAAAGTTGATGGTAAAGTTTGCTGTCAAGCGAAGATCATGTGCGCGAGGCGAGAAATTTAAATGGCAACATTACAATCAAAAATTCATCCAACTGCAATCGTTCATGAAAGTGCAATTATTGGTGAAAATGTACAGATAGGTGCCTATAGTATTATTGGGGAGCTGGTTGAAATTGGTGATGATTGTTGGATCGGTCCTCATGTGGTGCTTAATGGCCCGACTAAAATGGGGAGCAACAATAAAATATTTCAATTTTCATCTATTGGCGAGGATTGCCAAGATTTAAAATACGCAGGCGAAGAAACGTATCTTGAAATAGGTGATAATAATGTATTTCGTGAAAGCTGTACGATACATAGAGGCACCGTACAAGATAAAGGTATTACGCGCATTGGACATAATAATTTATTCATGGCCTATGTGCATGTTGCACATGATTGTATATTAGGTGATAACATTATCTTATCAAACAATGCAACATTAGCGGGCCATATTAAATTAGCTAATAATGTTATTATTGGAGGGTTATCTGCACTACATCAATTTACCAGAGTTGGCGAATTTGCTATGATTGGTGGGTGCTCGGCAGTCAACAAAGATATTCCTCCTTACTTTATGGTCGCAGGAAACTACGTGAAAGTGCAGGGAATAAACTCTGTTGGTTTAAAACGTTATGGATTTTCAAATAAAATGATAATGGAAATTAAACGTGCTTATAAAATTCTTTGTAGAGAGGGCAATACACTTAAAAATGCAAAATTAGAAATTTTTGAAAGACTAGAATCATGCCCTGAATTACAAATATTGTATGATTTTATTTGTGAAGAAAGTCGAGGCATTGTACGCTAGGTGATCGCTGTAATATTAAGTTCTTGCTCGGATACCAAGGCAAAGCTGCAACTTTTGCATTGAATTAATGCAATACCAGCATTTATTTTAACTTGCTTTACGAGGCAATATGGACGATGTCAATTACTCACCTAGTTTTAAGCTCTCTTTAATTACATTTTTAAGTATTGTTTTTGTGGTCGGTGTTGGACTATTTTACCTTCATACCAGTTTGCATGCGCTTTTATTAATTTGTCTATTGATAGCCTCTTTGAGCGCATGGCTTATTTCAAAAAATGGCTTTAAACCTATAAAAAAAGCAATGAATACAGGTTTAAGCAATGCTTTTTCTGCTATTTATATTTTTATTTTAATTGGTGTTTTAATTGCCGCTTTCATTCAAAGTGGCACTGTCGCTACGCTCATTTATTATGGTATTAAACTCATCTCGCCAGCTTATTTCCTGCCAAGCGGTTTGATCTTGTGTAGTGTGATGTCCGTTGCAACAGGAACTAGTTGGGGCACAGTTGGCACGGCGGGTGTCGTTTTAATGGGTATAGGTGGTATTATGGGGATACCACTTGAACTGGTTGCTGGCATGGTTATCTCTGGCGCGTGTTTTGGTGATAAAATGTCCCCAGTTTCAGATACAACCAATTTAGCGGCAATGTCTGCTAAGGTTAAATTGCATGATCATATTAAGAGTATGAGTTATTCGACGCTGCCAACTTATATTATATCGTTAATATTTTTTTATTTTATGGGACTGCCATATGCTCAGAATAGTTTGCCAGCAGAACATCTAAATGAGTTATTGGCAGGCATTGAATCGTTGTATCACGTAAATGTTTTTATTTTATTGCCATTCTTGGTGATGATATCACTCAGCTTGAAAGGTGTTGATGCTGTGCCAGCGATGTTTTTTTCTGTTATTGTTGCAGTATTAATGGCACTATTTATTCAAGATAAAACCTTAACAGAGGTTTTGAATTCGCTCTACTTTGGGCAGGTGCATCACTCAGGTATTGCATCACTCGATAAATTACTTGGGCGTGGTGGTATTGGCTCGATGATGTGGACACTATCTTTATCATTGATAGCATTAGCGTTAGGTGGCGTGTTATCTGAATTTGGATTTTTACGGGTACTTATTCTTAGTATAATGAAGCGAGTTAAAAGACCGGCGACACTTGTTGCAACTACTATCATTTCATGTTTTATAGGCAATTTGACCATGGCCGAAGCTTATATGTCGATCATTCTTGGGGGGCATTTGTTCGCAGATATTTATGATAAATTGAAGATTAATCGCCTGGTTTTATCTCGGTCACTCGAAGATGGTGGGACGTTAACAACTGCTTTGATCCCCTGGACAACAGCGGGCGCTTTTTTTGCTTCTTCATTAGGGATTGATCCGCTAAAATATGCACCTTATGCTATTTTAAATTGGTTAAATCCGATCCTTTCAATCACGTTTGCGGCACTCGGTTTTGGTTTTTTTAAAGATAAACAACAAAAAGTACTTTACATAGAAGAAGAGAATAATGAATGATCCCATTCGAATTGGTATAGTTGCAGGTGAAATCTCGGGTGATATTTTAGGTGAAGGTTTGATTAAAGCACTGAAAAATCATTACCCTGATGCTATTTTTGAAGGTATTGCAGGCCCTTTAATGATTGCACAAGGGTGCATTGCTATTTATCCTATTGATGCTCTTTCAGTGATGGGCTTTGTCGAGGTGCTTGGTAAATTAGCCAGTATTTTATTTATTCGCAGATCTATTATTAAGCACTTTAGTGCCAATCCGCCAGATGTTTTTATTGGCATCGACGCTCCTGATTTTAATTTGACAGTTGAATTAAAGCTTAAAAAGCAAGGCATCAAAACAATTCATTATGTTAGCCCATCTGTGTGGGCGTGGAAAGAATGGCGCATTCATAAAATAGCCAAAGCTACTAATTTGGTACTGGCATTCTTACCATTTGAAAAAGCATTTTATGACAAGCATAACGTGCCGTGCAAATTTGTCGGGCACACACTTGCAGATAAGCTTCCTCTTATCCGAGAAAAATCAAAGGCTAGGGCAAGGCTAAAACTAGATGAAAAACAAAAAATAATGGCTATTTTACCTGGTAGCCGAAAAGCTGAAATAGAGTACCTTGGCCCGCTATTTTTACAAACAGCGCAACAAATTTATCAAAAACATTCGGATTACACATTTATAACGCCGCTTGTTAATGAAAGTCGCAAGCAACAATTTCAAGCGCAATTAGATAAACTTGCAGTGAATTTACCAATAAAATTAATTGATGGGCAGGCAAGTACCGTTTTACAATCTGCAGACTTGGTTTTATTAGCATCAGGTACGGCAGCGTTAGAAGCCATGCTGGCAAAAGTGCCTATGGTAGTTGCTTACAAAGTAAGTAGATTAACGTATAAAATTGCAGAGGTACTACGTAATTCTACTTTAAAATTTACATCATTACCCAATTTAATTGCCGATAAAGAAATTGTTAAAGAGCTCAACCAGCATGAGTGTACTGTTGAAAATCTAACCCGTGAACTAGAGCGAATTATTGATGATGGTGACCATATGATCGAAATATTTACAGAGCTTCATAAACTCATTAAGTGTGATGCAGATAAAAAAGCGGCGCAAGCTGTTGTTGACTTATTGGACGCGCAATAATGGCAAAAACCAAAACAAAATTTCCTGATGTAATTTATCCTGATTATGATTTAATTGCAGGTGTAGATGAAGTTGGACGAGGGCCGCTTGTTGGAAATGTGGTCACGGCAGCTGTGATATTGGATAAAAATAATCCCATTCAAGGATTAACCGATTCTAAAAAACTAAGTGAAAAAAAATTAGCGCTGCTGTTTGATGAAATACAAGAAAAAGCACGGTGCATATCTATTGGGTATTGTTCCCCAGTTGAAATTGATGAGCTTAATATATTACAAGCAACGATGCTTGCGATGCAACGCGCGGTTGCAGGTTTGGCTATTCAACCTGAATTTGTGTTTATTGATGGAAATCGTTGCCCTATCTTAGTAATGCCATGTGCAGCCATTGTGAAAGGGGATTTACGGGTTGCAGAAATCAGTGCGGCTTCAATCATTGCAAAAGTCACACGCGATCGTGAAATGGTTGAATTAGATAAGAGTTACCCTCAATACGGCTTTGCAAAACACAAAGGTTATCCCACAAAAGAGCATTTTAAAGCTCTGCAATTAAATGGTGTTATTCCTGATTATAGGAAAAGTTTTAAGCCTGTCAAAAAAGTTCTCAGTTTATAATGGCAAATCTAGATCCTAAATTTATTCACTTGCGTGTCCATACTGATTTTTCTATGGTTGATGGGCTTAGCAAAATCAACACGCTTATTACCAAGGCGGCGTTAATGAATATGCCTGCACTTGCAATTACTGATCAAATGAATTTTTGTGGTTTAGTAAAGTTTTATTTAGCAGCACATAACGCGGGGATCAAGCCCATTATTGGCGCTGATTTTTGGGTGCAGAGTGAATTAGTTGAGTCTCAATTTAGATTAACATTGTTAGCGATGAACAATGATGGCTATAAAAATATAACAGAGCTTATTTCCAAAGCGTATTTACGCGGTCATGTTAATGGACGCGCGATCATTGATCAGCGTTGGCTTTGCGAACATAATCAAGGGGTTATTATTCTCTCCGGGGCGAAAGAGGGCGATCTTGGCGTTGCATTATTAAAAGAAAATGAATCCCTCGCGACACAAATAACTGCATTTTATCAGGCACA
The DNA here is from genome assembly GCA_963682165.1 of uncultured Psychromonas sp. GTDB lineage: Bacteria > Pseudomonadota > Gammaproteobacteria > Enterobacterales > Psychromonadaceae > Psychromonas. The sequence continues at coordinate 2,722,383 of OY821666.1, forward strand.
TTTTCCAAACCGCTATTACCTTGAACTCATTAGAACAAATCGCGTCGATGAAGAGAACTATTTACATTTAGCGCTTGATTGGTCATTGAAAAATACCTTACCAGTTGTGGCAACTAACCAAGTTATTTTTACCGAAGCGGCACTTTATGATGCCCATGATATCCGGGTATGTATTAACCAAGGCCATACATTAGGCGATGATCGTAGAGCAAAAGATTATAGCTCCTTTGAGTATTTACGCAGCATAGATGAAATGTGTTCTCTTTTTTCTGATATTCCTGAGGCACTTGAAAACACTGTTGAAATTACAAAGCGTTGTAATGTGACATTGCGATTAGGAGAATATTTTTTACCTGATTTCCCAACCCAAGGTATGCATATTAATGATTACTTTATTCAAGTGTCAAAAGAGGGACTCGAGCAGCGTTTAGATTTCCTGTTTGACAAAACCTCGGCAGATTTTACTGAAATTCGCAAACCCTATGATGATCGTTTAATAACTGAATTAGAGGTTATTAATAAAATGGGCTTCCCTGGTTATTTTTTGATTGTAATGGAATTTATTCAATGGAGTAAAGATCAGAATATTCCAGTAGGGCCAGGCAGGGGCAGTGGTGCTGGATCATTGGTTGCCTATGCATTAAAAATTACCGATCTTGATCCTTTAGAGCTAGAGTTACTTTTCGAGAGATTTTTAAATCCAGAACGTGTTTCAATGCCTGATTTTGATATTGACTTTTGTATGGACAGACGTGACGAAGTCATCGATCACGTTGCACAGCTCTATGGTCGTGATGCTGTTTCACAAATAATCACCTTTGGCACTATGGCGGCAAAAGCGGTTATTCGTGATGTTGGACGCGTGTTAGGACATCCTTATGGCTTTGTTGACAGTCTTTCTAAGCTTGTCCCGCCAGCGCCAGGCATGACGCTGAGCAAAGCATTTGCAGAAGAGCCTCGTTTACAAGAGCGCTATGATGGCAGTGAAGAGGTTAGAGCGCTCATTGATATGTGCCGAACGCTTGAAGGGACAATCAGAAATGCGGGAAAACACGCAGGCGGTGTTGTTATTTCTCCTACAACCATTTCCGATTTTTCGCCGCTTTATTGTGATAATGAAGGGCTAAATCCTGTCACTCAATTTGATAAAAATGATGTAGAAACAGTAGGTCTTGTTAAATTTGATTTTTTGGGTTTACGCACATTGACCATTATTGAGTGGGCAATTGATATGGCAAATGCCCACAAAGTGGAAACAGGTGATGCTTTTATTGATATTGCGCGCATTAATTTAAAAGAGCAAAAATGTTTTGAATTATTAAAAGCGGCGCAAACTACCTCTGTTTTCCAATTAGAATCTCGCGGAATGAAAGATCTTATTCGTCGCCTACAGCCTGATTCGTTTGAAGATATGATTGCGCTGGTCGCTTTGTTTCGCCCAGGACCTTTAGGCTCGGGTATGGTAGATAACTTTATAGAGCGTAAACACGGGCGTGAGATTGTATCTTACCCTGATGAAAAATGGCAACATGAATCACTAAAAGAAATTTTAACGCCAACTTACGGTATTATTTTATATCAAGAGCAAGTCATGCAAATTGCCCAGGTGCTCTCTGGTTATACGCTCGGTAGTGCAGATATGCTGCGTCGTGCGATGGGTAAAAAAAATCCCGCAGAAATGGCAAAACAGCGCAGTGCTTTTGAGACAGGTGCTAAAAAAAATGGAGTTGACGGTGAACTTGCCATGAAAATATTTGACCTGGTAGAAAAATTTGCAGGCTATGGTTTTAACAAATCGCATTCAGCGGCTTATGCACTTGTTTCTTATCAAACATTATGGATGAAAACATTTTACCCGTCTTATTTCATGGCGGCAGTGATGTCTGCGGATATGGAAAACACAGAAAAAATAGTTGTTTTAGTAGCAGAATGCCAAAACATGGGGCTAACACTTGCTCCTCCTGATGTGAATGAAGGTTTGTTTAAATTTAATGTTGATAAAAATAAGAGCATTATTTATGGCATCGGCGCAGTTAAAGGTGTTGGAGAAGGGCCTGTTAATGCCATTATTGAGGCAAGAGATAAAGGCGGGGCATTTAAAGATCTTTTTGATTTTTGTAATCGTATAGATTTAAAGCGCTGTAATAAACGCATTTTAGAAAAGCTCATTTTAGCTGGCGCATTAGATAAACTAGGCCCTCATCGGGCGGCATTAATCCATAACTTAGCTGATGCACTTGCCGCTGCCCTGCAACATAAAAAAGCCCAAGCATTTGGTCAAGAAGATTTATTTGGTGTGTTAACGGTTGATAACCAAGAAATAGAAAACAAATTTTCAGAGGTTGAAAGGTGGCCTGAAAAACAGTGGCTAGCAGGTGAAAAAGAAACACTAGGCTTGTATCTAACCGGACATCCAATTAATCAATATGAAGCGCATATTAAGGCCTTTCACTGTACTAAAATAGTTGATTTAACGATAAATAGGCGTGGTCAAAATAGCCGTATTGCAGGGCTTGTTCTTGCTATGCGTGTTATCGTCACAAAAACTGGTAAGCGCATGGGGATCATAACAGTGGACGATAAAAGTGCGCGTTTAGATATCACTGTGTTTGCGGATGTGCTTGATCAATACGCGGCATTACTTGTCACTGATAATGTTATTATTTTACAAGGACAAGTGAGTGAAGATTTTTTTAATGGCGGCTTAAAAATGAATGCCCGTGAGGTTATGAGTATTACTCAAGCGCGTGAACGCTTTGCCTCTAAATTACGTTTGAAACTAAATGCGCAACATATACCATCGCAATTTCAAGAGCGATTACATCAAGCTTTATACTCTGCCAAGGGAGGGATCTGCCCAGTTTTTATTGAATATAGTAATGAGCTCGCACAAACAGAGCTAGTATTGGGCCGCGAGTGGTCAATCACACCATCTGATGAATTATTATTTAATTTAAATAGGTTACTTGGAGACGATAATGTCACCTTGCATTTTGATGAAGTGTTGGCTTAATCATGGATGATGAAAAATGAGCGAAGAAACTAATTTATTCACTGAATTTAGGCTGGAGATTTTTAAACTTACCAAGACTACATTGACTGAGACGAGTAACTTTCATATTGCTTTGAGTGGGGGGCTTGACTCGATTGTTTTATTGCATTTGTTTAGTCGATTGCAACACCAACACAAAAATATTCATCTTCTGGCGCATCATGTCCATCATGGGTTGAGCAAAAATGCAGATCAGTGGTTACAATTTTGTGAAAAAACATGCTTAACATTGAATGTTAAATTTGTTTATTCTAGGGTCACAGTAAAAAAAACATCTGGTGTTAATTTAGAAGCAGTTGCGCGAGAAAAGCGCTATGACATTTTAAAAAAGAATTTAAAAGGATATCTAGTTAACAATAAAAGTATTTATTTAGTAACGGCTCACCATCTAGATGATCAACTTGAAACTGTGTTGCTTGCTTTAAAACGCGGCTCTGGTATTGTAGGTCTTCAAGGTATCCGAGGGGCTCAAAAAATGGCAGTGGGCTCGTTGCTTCGTCCATTATTGTGTTTCTCTCGCGCTCAATTAGAAAACTACGCACGTTTATTTTCACTGGCTTGGATTGAAGATGAAAGTAATCAGGATCAACACTTTGATCGTAACTTCATTCGTGCAACGATCACGCCTTTGCTAAAGAAGCGCTGGCCATCGATTGCTAAAACAGTCTCGCGCAGCGCAAAGTTGATGCAAGAGCAACATTTATTACTTGAAGAATTAGCACAACAAGATTTATCTAAAGTTTTGCTGGAGAAAATCGAGTGCTCTGTTATTGATATTAAAAAATTGGCTAAGCTGTCTCTCACAAGACAAAAAAACACGCTACGTTATTGGTTTAAGCTGCACGATTTGCAATACCCATCAGCGAAGCAACTTAAGGTTATGTTTAATGAATTAATTAACGCCGCTAAGCAGGCTACACCGAGTATAAAACTAGGCAATTTTATGCTTAGACGATATCGGGATAATTTATATATTAGCGATTTAAAGAAAACTAGCACACCTAAAAGCCCGATAATTTGGGCTGGGGAGCGGTCATTATCGATAAATGGTCTGCCTAAAAAATTGTATTTTGACTATTCGGATAAATATGGTATTGATGTAGGTGAAAATTCAACTATTGAAATTTATTTTAGAAAGCATTTACCTAAAAAGTTAACTTGCACGCCTGAAGGACGAAATGGTGGTAGATGTATTAAAAAATTACTACATGAATATGGTGTCCCACCATGGGAAAGAGCATTTATTCCTTTTATCTTTGTAAATGGTGAACTAAAACAAGCTGTCGGATTATGGTGTTGCGCTAACGTTTTTGATGAAAAAAACGCTAAAAACTCAAACAGTTTTATACGTTATAATATTACCCTTAAAACCTGAGCATCTCACCACGAAACGTACAAAGCCTTGCTGCACTCGACCTTGATATACATTAAGAGCAACTTAAAGATGAACTATCTTGCGCTTGATAAATAATGTTTTTTACCTTTTAAGCTGGAAGCTTTGTATGAAAAGTAAATTCAAAAAAATTATTTTAAGTTTGTTATTAGCTGGACTTCCATTACATGCAGCTTTGGCTGAATATTATATTTACTTAATGAATGATACATCTCATTTAATAAACATAAAAAACACCTGTAATAATATAGAAGGTAGTTGCGCCGCGTTTAATACTGGCTAATTGCCTGCGTTTAAACGACACCAAATATTGAGAGTTAATTATGATGAAGGTATTAAAGCAGGTCACAATTATACTGTAAAAAGTTATTTCACCACTCCAAGTGGTTCTCAGGATAATTATTTTTATATTATTGTCCATGGAGACACAATTGGCTCTCGTATCAGGTCTATTGATGTGTTTATCAATGGCGAGTATTATAATTTGTTGAATAGTAACAATTCAGCTGACAAAGTACTGCCAAAGAGACTAGGGAAGCACTCTTTTATAGATAATAATGGTAAAAAATATACTCTATATACCATAGCTGAAAATGATCATCCCTTTACACCACAGGGTATCGATAGTATTTATTTAGCAATCGATAAAAAGCCTACAATTTTCAAATCTAATGACTCCAATAAACTTTCATTAATAACTTACAATATTCAAGCTTTTCCAGTATATATGAGTGTAGCATTAGATTTAAATAAACCTAAAGCACGAATATGGTACATAGGACATCACAAGAATATTAGAAATGCGGATGTGATTGTGTTTGAAGAAGCGTGGGATAGAGGTGCGCGAAATGTGCTAAAGGAATACTTCACTGATACTCACCCTTATTTTATTGATCCAGATCCTAGAAATACACATAGCAAGCCATTAAATAGTGGTCTACTTGTTCTTAGTAAGTATCCTTTTACCAAGACATCTTTTTTAAATTATCAGGATTATCAATCACTTGTTGATGCTGATTCGTTAAGTAATAAAGGTGCCATATATTTCAGAATAAACAAAAATTGCTCTTTATACCTACCCAAAGAGTCAAGACAGTTATTTAATATTTCTTATTCCACAGTTAAGATACCTTTGATAAAGCTAAGATCGCCTTAATTCCTTCTTGGTAAACATTCATTGGTTTTTTATATTTCAATGTTTCATGAAATAGTTGGTGATTATAAAACTCAATGTAATCGGATACATCTTCTTGTAAATCTTTGATCGTTTCATATTCATTTAGATAAATACGGGAGCATTTTGCGCGTCGTAAAATCTTTCAATGCAAATATTATCAGTAGCTCGGCCTTTCCCGTCCATTGATATCGTGATCCCGTTCTGTTTTAATTTTTGAGTATGCACATCGCTTGTATAATGACTTCCCTGATCTGTATTGAATATCTCAGGTTTTCCATAGCGATCTAAGGCCGCATCCAAGACGTTAATGCTCAGTGCACAATCCATCGTATTCGATATTTTGTGTGATAAGACAGCTTTAGAATGCCAATCAATGACCGTAGCAAGGTAAACCATTCCACCCTTGACTTTGATGTAGGTTATATCTGTGCTCCATACCTGATTAGCATGTGAAATATTAAGGCCTCTAAGCTTATAACTGTATTTCTGATGTTGCTTATTGGCTACGGTGGTTGTTACTTGCTTAACCGCTAAAATAGCCTTTAAACTCAGCTCCTTTCGATATGTTGCTACCGTGTTTAAAGATGCCTTGACTCCATTTTCTAGAAGCTGTTGATGCACCTTTTTAGCGCCGTAAATTGGTGTTTTATCAAACACTTTGGCTATTTCCATCTTAATCTCGTCCTTTTTATTATTCACTTTTGCAGTGCAGTAAAAAGTACTCCGATTCAAATTCAATAGCTCACATTGCTGTGATACAGATAGGTTTTCTAGCTTAGGCTCAATTAACTTCTTTTTATCAGATCCTCCCAAGCTTTTTAGCTTTTTAGCTTTTTAGCTTTTTAGCTCTTTAGTTTTTTTCTGGCCATTCATTCGAGGATGTCATTTTACCGACAATTTTTGTTAGCATTTGGTTTTCTTCTTTAGCCGCAACAAGCTCTAGCTTATATTCCTTAACCGCTTTTGCTGGCTCCATTGCAATAACAGCATTTTCCAGGAATATTTTTTCTAATCCTGAATGATCAATGGTGTTATGTTATGCGAATTTGCAATCTCAGCTATTGTTTTTTCATTTTCCAATAACTCCAGTACAAGTCTACTTTTAAACTCAGCAGAATAAATTGTTCTTTTTTTACTCATGGTAATTCTCCTATTTTGATAGATACTATCTCAAACAGGAATAAGAATCTTAATTTTACTGTTTAGATTTCCTGGGGCATTATAGTGACGGGTATAGTTCTCAAAATATCTTGTGGCAGATGATCTCCACCGCCAAACAAAGAGTAATTATTAATATATTTTAGTTATAATGTGCTATGGTATGTGGCTAGGTAACTGCTCTATGCTAACGTTGATAACGTTTATTAATAAAATAATCTTAAAATAACAAAATATTTTATGAGATATTATATTCGCCTTAAAATATGAATATTATCAACAGACGTTGTTATAAGCTGACCTATCTCGATTATTATTTGCAAATATACAGCTGCACTTGATAACTTATTTTATTGTATTCTATTTAGATTTAGGGTTTATTATGAAAAAAACAATTAGAAATATACTTTTATGCTTATTTTTAAGCGCGCTGCCATTACAAGCTGCTTTCGCCTCGTATGGTATTTATTTTAAAAACAATTCGTTAGACACTATAAGATCAATAAATGTATGTAGTGGCTCTTGGCTTCAAGATATCTGCAAACCGCACAATTACGAGGCCATACCCTTGTATACCTCAGCGCTACTAACTACTATTAATTATGATCATGGCATTAAAAACTCACAAAATTATATTTTTGTCAGTCATTTCATCACGCCAAATGGTGATAAAGGCAATTTCGTTAGATTTACTGTTCATGGGGATGTTATTGGCTCTCATTTCTCCTCGATTGATGCGTATGTCAATGGCCAGTGGTCAAACCTGTTGAATAGTAAAAATGATAGTGACAAAGTACTGCCCTATAAACTAGGGTCTAAGACTTATCTAGATAATACTGGTAAAAAGTATACGATATCTGTCGTTGGAACAAAAAATCAGAACAGTGTTCAGGGGATCGATAATATTGAGATGGAACTTACTAGGTTCCCCGTTTCCGCTTTGGATAAACAAAATGGAGCATCTTTGGATAAACACAATGGAGCATCTTTGGATAAACACAATGGAGCATCTTTGAGTAAATAAGATAAGTATATACTCACCATACCTTATAACTTCAAAGGGAGTTGTTAGGCGCAGGCTCGCTCCCAGAGCAGGCGCCGCATGAGGTATGGTTACTGCTGAATAGATTCCTCCATACTTGCCACTTTTTTACGTCTCTACCTTTAGCCAGCCAACGACTAATCCCCCTTGTTTAAATTTATAGCGTTATAACATATTGAGATAAAACAACTAAACAATCATTACTGGTTTAAGTGTAATTTTAAATACAGATGATAAATGTAATTACTTATCGCGCGGGAAATTTTATGCTTAGACGATATCTGGAAATTTATATATTAGCGATTTAAATAAAACTAGCACACCTAAAATCCCAATAATTTTGGCTGGGGAGCAATCATTATCGATAAATGGTCTGCCTAAAAAATTGTATTTTGACTACTCGGATAAATATGGCATTATTATAGGTAAAAATTCAACAATTGAAATTTATTTTAAAAAGCATTTACCTAAAAAGTTAACTTGCACGCCTGAAGGGCGAAATGGTGGTAGATGTATTAAAAAATTACTACATGAATATGGTGTCCCATCATGGGAAAGGCCATTTATTCCTTTTATCTTTGTAAATGGAGAACTAAAACAAGCTGTCGGAGTATATACCCATGCGACGATCGAAATGCAACGGTGGACGCGAACTCAATAATCAGAGTAAGGCGCAGCATGAGGTAATGGGTACGTACGCATCGAATGTTGCAACGCAAGGCTGCTTCCTTGCATATAAAAACCTAGTTAGCGCACCAACGGGCGAGGATACTTGCTTAAGTTTGCATTGTTATAAAATCTCCCACGATAATAACTATACTTCAATTTTAGGCATCAAATATCGGCACAATTTGCCTTGCTGATCTTGCATTTCAAAGTAACATTGGTATAGTCTTGCGCTAACGTTTTTGATGAAAAAACGTTAAAGACTCAAACACTTTTATAAGGTACCATATTACCCTTAAAACTTGAGCATATCACCACGAAATGTACAAAGCCTTGCTGCATTCGACCTTGATCTGCATTAAGAGCAACTTAAAGCTGAACTATCTTGCGCTTGATAAATAATATTTTTTACCTTTTAAGCTGGAGGCTTTGTATGAAAAGTAAATTCAAAAAAATTATTTTAAGTTTGTTATTAGCTGGACTTCCATTACATGCAGCTTTGGCTGAATATTATATTTACTTTATGAATAATACATCTCATTTAATAAACATAAAAAATACCTGTAATAATATAGGAAGTAGTTGCGCCGCTTTTAATACTGGCAAATTGCCTGCGTTTAAACGACACTCAATATTGAGAGTTAATTATGATGAAGGTATTAAAGTAGGTCACGATTATACTGTAAAAAGTTATTTCACCACTCCAAGTGGTGCTCAGAATAATTATTTTTCTATTATTGTCCATGGAGACACAATTGGCTCTCATATCAGGTCGGTTAATGTGTTTATCAATGGCGAAGATTATAGTTTGTTGAATAGTAACAATTCAGATGACAAAGTACTACCAAAGATACTAGGGAAGCACTCTTTTATAGATAATAATGGTAAAAAATATACTCTATATGCCATGGCTCAAAACGATCATCCTTCAACACCACAGGGTATCGATAGTATTTATTTAGCAATCGATAAAAAGCCTACAATTTTCAAATCTAATGGCTCCAATAAACTTTCATTAATAACTTACAATATTCAAGATTTTCCAGCATATATGAGTGTAGCATTAGATTTAAATAAACCTAAAGCACGAATGAGGTACATAGGACATCACAAGAATATTAGAAATGCGGATGTGATTGTGTTTGAAGAAGCGTGGGATAGAGGTGCGCGAAATGTGCTAAAGGAATACTTCACTGATACTCACCCTTATTTTATTGATCCAGAGCCTAGTAATACACATAGCAAGCCATTAAATAGTGGTCTACTTGTTTTTAGTAAGTATCCTTTTACCAAGACATCTTTTTTAAATTATCAGGATTATCAATCACTTGTTGATGCTGATTCGTTAAGTAATAAAGGTGCCATATATTTCAGAATAAACAAAAATGGCTCTTATTATAATTTTATCGCGACTCACACACAAGCGCAAGATGATGCAAACGCAATTCGTGTCAGAGAACAAGAATTTAGCTTGATTAAGGAAAAGATAATAAATAGCCCAAAACTTAATATAGCAAAGACTGAGCCGTTAATTTTAATTGGTGATTTAAACACAGATTATTATAACCAAAAACAGTTTCCTTATTTAATGAATACATTAAATTTAAATACTGATAATATGGCAAATAGTATTTATGCAGCCCCGAAATATAGTAATGATTCAAGTTTAAATTTAATGATTGAACCAGGTGTACATGAGCAAGGAATGTATGACTATATTGTTCCACTTTTGGGATTTACTCAGCCGGTTGAAATTAAAAAGCAAATAACGCCCATCCGAGCGCTAGATGATGCTGAGATGTATGAAATATCATTAGGCGCTAAACTTTATAATTATGGGAATGTGGAAATATCAGATCATTTTATGGTTCAGGCATTATTTAAGTATAAAAAATAGAATAGTAAGAAGAGTCATAAGTTTGGCTGTAGTAGTCCTGTATGGAACCATTGATTTTGGCAACTTAGTTAGAGGTGATATTATTTATCTCTAATTAAGTAGGTAACAAAATGAATAAGCAAGCAAAACATATACCCATGATTTGTGAAAATACAACGTCGCCATGGACTCGATAATCAGAGAAAGGCGCAACCGATATAATGTGGACGCGCATCCAATGGCAAGCTTTGGCTGCGCTCGATCATATAAAAACCGAGTTAGCGCTCCAACGGCCGCGGCGACTTGTTTAAGTTTGCATCGTTATAAAATATCTATCGATAATAACTATACTTTAATTTTAGGCCAGGCACCTCGGCACAATTTGCCGCCCGGATCTTACATTTCGTGGTAGGATGGCTATATACCCATGCTTTGCGAAAATATAACGGTGGCTACGATCAGATGCTCAGAGTTAAGGCGCAGCTGATGAAATAGTTACCCCCTTGTCAAACGTTAAGATCTCGCAAGCTTACTGTAATATAAAACCGAGTACTGCCGATCCAAAACGCCTCAGCAAGCATATATCCCATGTAAAGTTTTAATTTACTCGTGTGGCGGTAATATTTTTGCCTAAGCTCTTTTAAGTTAACCGCAAGATTGGTTTAGATCGTGAGAGGTCACGGGTATAGTTCTCAAAATATCTTGTGGCAGATGATCTCCACCGCCAAACAAAGAGTAATTATTAATATATTTTAGTTATAATGTGCTATGGTATGTGGCTAGGTAACGGCTCTATGCTAACGTTGATAACGTTTATTAATAAAATAATCTTAAAATAACAAAATATTTTATGAGATATTATATTCGCCTTAAAATATGAATATTATCAACAGACGTTGTTATAAGCTGACCTATCTAGATTATTATTTGCAAATATACAGCTGCACTTGATAACTTATTTTATTGTATTCTATTTAGATTTAGGGTTTATTATGAAAAAAACAATTATAAATATACTTTTATGCTTATTTTTAAGCGCGCTGCCATTACAAGCTGCTTTCGCCTCGTATGATATTTATCTTAAAAACAATTCGTTAGACACTATAAAATCAACAAATGTATGTAATGGCTTTTGGTTTAAAGATATCTGCAAACCGCACAATTACGCGGCCATACCCTTGTATTCCTTAAAGCTACTAACTACTATTAATTATGATTATGGCATTAAAAACTCACAAAATTATATTTTTGACAGTCATTTCATCACGCCAAATGGTGATAACGGCAATTTCGTTAGATTTACTGTTCATGGGGATTTTATTGGCTCTCATTTCTCCTCGATTGATGCGTATGTCAATGGCCAGTGGTCAAACCTGTTGAATAGTAATAATGATAGTGACAAAGTACTGCCCTATAAACTAGGGTCTAAGACTTATCTAGATAATACTGGTAAAAAGTATACGATATCTGTCGTTGGAACAAAAGAGAATTACAGTGATCAGGGGATCGATAATATTGAGATGGAACTTACTAGGTTCCCCGTTTCCGCTTTGGATAAACAAAATGGAGCATCTTTGGATAAACACAATGGAGCATCTTTGGATAAACAAAATGGAGCATCTTTGGATAAACAAAATGGAGCATCTTTGGATAAACACAATGGAGTATCTTTGGATAAACACAATGGAGTATCTTTAGATAAACACAATGGAGCATCTTTAGATAAACACAATGGAGCATCTTTGGATAAACACAATGGAGCATCTTTAGATGAACACAATGGAGCATCTTTGAGTAAATAAGATAAGTATATACTCACCATACCTTATAACTTCAAAGGGAGTTGTTAGGCGCAGGCTCGCTCCCAGAGCAGGCGCCGCATGAGGTATGGTTACTGCTGAATAGATTCCTCCATACTTGCCACTTTTTTACGTCCATACCTTTAGCCAGCCAACGACTAATCCCCCTTGTTTAAATTTATAGCATTATAACATATTGATATAAAACAACTAAATAATTATTGCAGGATTAAGTATAATTTTAAATACAGATGATAAATGTAATTACTTATCGCGCTGGCAATTTTATACCTAAAATCTATGTACAATATGGCTTACTGTCTTTGCTTTTTTAAGTAACAGGGTAGAATATGTCAAAATATTTTGTGGTGGATGATCTCCACCGCCAAACAATAATTATTGATTCTATTTTTATCTCTGTGTGTTATGGTCGGCGAATAGGTAACGGAGCAATGCTAACGTTGATAACGTTTATTAATAAAATAATATTAAAATAACAAAATATTTTATTATATATTAAATTAGTCTTAAAATATGAATATTATCAACAAACGTTGTTATAAGCTGACCTATATCGATGATTATTTGCGGATATACATCTGCACTTGATAACTTATTTTATTGTATTCTGTTCAGATTTAGGGTTTATTATGAAAAAAACAATTAGAAATATACTTTTATGCTTATTTTTAAGCGCGCTGCCATTGCAAGCTGCTTTCGCCACATATGGTCTTAATCTTAAGAACAGTACGTTAGGCTCTATAAAATCAGCAAATCTATGTAAAGGCTTTTGGCTTGAAGGTGTCTGCACAGCGCACGATATAAAGTCCTTGCCATCGCATGACACAGGGTTAATAGCTACTATTAATTATGATTATGGCGTTAAAAACACGAAAAATTATTATTTTGACAGTCATTTCATCACGCCAGCTGGTGATGAAAGCAATTTCGTTAGATTTACTATTCATGGTGATTTTATTGGCTCTCATTTCTCCTCGATTGATGCGTATGTCAATGGCCAGTGGTCAAACCTGTTGAATAGTAATAATGATAGTGACAAAGTACTGCCCTATAAACTAGGGTTTGAGACTTATCTAGATAATAATGGTAAAGAGTATACGATATCTGTCGTTGGAACAAAACAGAATCACAGTGATCAGGGGATCGATAATATTGAGATGAAACTTACTGAGTTACCCGTTTCCGCTTTGGATAAACACAATGGAGCATCTTTGGATAAACACAATGGAGCATCTTTGGATAAACACAATGGAGCATCTTTGAGTAAATAAGATAAATATATACTCACCATACCTTAATAACTTCAAAGGAAGTTGTTAGGCGCAGGCTCGCTCCCAGAGCAGGCTCCTCATGAGGTATGGTTACTGCTAAATAGATTCCTCCATGCTTGCCACTTTTTTACGTTTCTACTTTTAACAGGCCAACTACTAATCCCCCTTGTTTTAATTTATAGCGTTATAACACATTGATATAAAACAACTAAATAATCATTGCTGGTTTAAGTATAATTTTATATACAGATGATAAATGTAGTTACTTATCGCGCTGGCAATTTTATACCTAAAATCTGTGTACAATATGGCTTACTGTCTTTGCTTTTTTAAGTAACATGGTAGAATATGTCAAAATATTTTGTGGTAGATGATCGCCCCCTCCAAAAAAATAATAATTATTAATTGCATTTATGCCATAGTGTGCTATGATGTGTTTCTAGATCACGGTGCAATGCTAACGTTGATAACGTTTACTAATAAAATAATATTAAAATATTAAAATAAAAAAATATTTTATTAGATATTAGATATTAGATATTAGATATTAGATATTAGATATTAGATATTAGATTCGCATTAAAATATGAATATTATCAATAGCTGTTGTTATGAGATGACCTAGAACGATTATAATTTGCGGATATACATCTGCACTTTATAACTTATTTTTATTGTATTCTGTTCCTATTGAGGGTTTATTATGAAAAAAACAATTAGAAATATTCTTTTATGCTTATGCGTAAGCGCACTGCCATTGCAAGCTGCTTTCGCCTCGCAATCTTCACTAGATGCATCATCTTCAGTAGATGCATCATCTTTGAATGAAGTCAATGTAGTACCTTCGAATGCTGTCAATGTAGTACCTTTGAATGAAGTCAATGTAGTACCTTTGAATGCAGTCAATGTAATACCTTCGAATGCAGTCAATGTAGTACCTTCGAATGCAGTCAATGTAGTACCTTCGTGCGATTAACTTTGAGTAAATAAGATAAATATATACTCACCATACCTTAATAACTTCAAAGGAAGTTGTTAGGCGCAGGCTCGCTCCCAGAGCAGGCGCCGCATGAGGTATGGTTACTGCTAAATAGATTCCTCCATGCTTGCCACTTTTTTACGTTTCTACTTTTAACAGGCCAACTACTAATCCCCCTTGTTTTAATTTATAGCGTTATAACATATTGATATAAAACAACTAAATAATCATTGCTGGTTTAAGTATAATTTTATATACAGATGATAAATGTAGTTACTTATCGCGCTGGCAATTTTATACTAAAAAGAACCCATAAGAGCAAAAAACTTTCGGTTACTTATCGCGCTGGCAATTTTATACCTAAAATCTGTGTACAATATGGCTTACTGTCTTTGCTTTTTTAAGTAACATGGTAGAATATGTCAAAATATTTTGTGGTAGATGATCGCCCCCTCCAAAAAAATAATAATTATTAATTGCATTTATGACATAGTGTGCTATGATGTGTTTCTAGATCACGGTGCAATGCTAACGTTGATAACGTTTACTAATAAAATAATATTAAAATATTAAAATAAAAAAATATTTTATTAGATATTAGATATTAGATTCGCATTAAAATATGAATATTATCAATAGCTGTTGTTATGAGATGACCTAGAACGATTATAATTTGCGGATATACATCTGCACTTTATAACTTATTTTTATTGTATTCTGTTCCTATTGAGGGTTTATTATGAAAAAAACAATTAGAAATATTCTTTTATGCTTATGCGTAAGCGCACTGCCATTGCAAGCTGCTTTCGCCTCGCAATCTTCACTAGATGCATCATCTTCAGTAGATGCATCATCTTTGAATGCAGTCAATGTAGTACCTTTGAATGCAGTCAATGTAGTACCTTTGAATGAAGTCAATGTAGTACCTTTGAATGCAGTCAATGTAGTACCTTCGAATGCAGTCAATGTAGTACCTTCGAATGCAGTCAATGTAGTACCTTCGTGCGATTAACTTTGAGTAAATAAGATAAATATATACTCACCATACCTTAATAACTTCAAAGGAAGTTGTTAGGCGCAGGCTCGCTCCCAGAGCAGGCGCCGCATGAGGTATGGTTACTGCTAAATAGATTCCTCCATGCTTGCCACTTTTTTACGTTTCTACTTTTAACAGGCCAACTACTAATCCCCCTTGTTTTAATTTATAGCGTTATAACATATTGATATAAAACAACTAAATAATCATTGCGGGTTTAAGTATAATTTTATATACAGATGATAAATGTAGTTACTTATCGCGCTGGCAATTTTATACCTAAAATCTGTGTACAATATGGCTTGCTGTCTTTGCTTTTTTAAGTAACAGGGTATAATATGTCAAAATATTTTGTAGCAAAGGCGAGAAAACTCGCTAAACAAAGAGGGTATTTATTGTGTTAGAATCTTATCGTAAACATGTCAAAGAGCGTGCCGAATTAGGTATTGTCCCACAACCGTTAAATGCAACCCAAACTGCACAATTAGTTGAATTATTAAAAAATCCTCCACAAGGTGAAGAGGCTTTCTTAATCGATCTTTTAGAAAATCGTATTCCACCTGGTGTTGATGAAGCAGCTTATCTAAAAGCCGCTTTTTTATCAGCAATCATAGACCGCGATGCCAGTTCACCAATTGTTTCTGCTGAGCATGCGATTAAGTTATTAGGTACAATGCAAGGCGGTTATAATATTGAACCACTGATGAAGGTACTTGATGATCCTGTACTTGCACCTTTAGCCGTTACGGCACTCGCGCATACATTATTAATGTTTGATGCGTTTTATGATGTTGAAGAAAAAGCCAAAGCTGGTAATGAATTTGCAAAACAAGTAATGCAAGCATGGGCGGATGCGCAGTGGTTTACTCAAAAACCTGTCATAGCAGAAAAAATCACCATGACGGTTTTTAAAGTAACTGGTGAAACAAATACTGATGATCTGTCACCTGCACCTGATGCGTGGTCTCGTCCTGACATTCCATTACATGCACTTGCCATGTTGAAAATATCCCGCGATGGGATTTATCCTGATAAAGAGGCCTTTGTTGGACCAATTAAACAAATTCAAGCATTAAAAGAAAAAGGTCATCCACTAGTTTATGTCGGTGATGTTGTTGGTACTGGCTCTTCGCGTAAATCTGCTGCAAATTCTGTTTTATGGTTGATGGGTGAGGATATACCCTATGTGCCAAATAAACGCTCGGGTGGTGTGTGTATTGGTAACAAAATTGCACCAATTTTCTTCAATACAATGGAAGATTCGGGTGCATTGCCGATTGAAATGGATGTTAGCGCGTTAAAGACTGGGGATATTATTGATATCTACCCTCACCAATGTGTTGTAAAAAATAATGCAACAGGCGATATCATTTGCAAATTTAAACTAAAGACCAATATTATTCTTGATGAAGTGCGTGCTGGTGGACGTATTCCGTTAATTATAGGCCGTGCTTTAACTGAGCGTGCCCGTAAATCGCTAGGCCTCGCAGACTCTACTGTATTTCAATTACCAACCATAATAGCTGCATCGACTAAAGGTTATACTCTAGCCCAAAAAATGGTGGGAAAAGCATGTGGCACGCTGGGGATCCGTGCAAATCAATACTGTGAACCGAAAATGACATCGGTTGGATCGCAAGATACGACAGGGCCTATGACTCGTGATGAGCTAAAAGATCTCGCCTGTTTAGGTTTTTCTGCTGATTTGGTGATGCAATCTTTTTGTCATACAGGTGCGTATCCAAAACCAATGGATGTTATTACGCATCACACTCTTCCTGATTTTATGATGAACCGAGGGGGTATTTCACTGCGCCCAGGTGATGGTGTTATCCACTCATGGTTAAATCGGATGTTATTACCTGACACTGTGGGCACAGGTGGTGATTCTCATACGCGCTTCCCAATTGGTATTTCATTTCCTGCAGGCTCAGGGCTAGTTGCCTTCGCAGCTGCGACAGGTGTTATGCCACTTGATATGCCTGAGTCTGTTTTAGTGCGCTTTAAGGGGGAAATGCAACCAGGTATTACCTTGCGAGATCTGGTCAATGCAATTCCACTTCAAGCTATTAAAGATGGGCATTTAACGGTTGAAAAAGCTGGTAAAATAAATATTTTTTCTGGGCGTATATTAGAAATTGAAGGTTTATCACAACTTAAAGTTGAGCAAGCATTTGAGCTAAGTGATGCATCAGCAGAGCGTAGTGCCGCTGGTTGTTCAATCAAGCTTGATAAAGAGCCAATCATTGAATATTTAACCTCAAATATTGTTATGCTAAAATGGATGATTGCTGAAAATTATGGTGATGTCCGCAGTATTAAACGTCGTATAGAAAAAATGGCAGAATGGCTTGCCAACCCTCATTTAATGGAAGCAGACAAAGATGCGGAATATGCAGCGATTATTGACGTTGATCTTAATGAAGTCAAAGAGCCAATTGTTGCCTGTCCGAATGATCCTGATGATGTGAAAATTTTATCAGAAGTTGCTGGGCAAAAAATAGATGAAGTTTTTATTGGCTCATGCATGACAAATATTGGTCATTTTCGCGCTGCTGGAAATTTATTTGACAAATTTAGCGGACAATTGCCAACACGTCTTTGGATTGCACCACCGACGAAAATGGATGCAAAACAGTTATCAGATGAAGGTTATTACAGTATCTTTGGTAAAATAGGGGCAAGAATTGAAATGCCAGGTTGTTCTCTTTGTATGGGAAATCAAGCGCGAGTAGCAACAAAAGCTACGGTTGTTTCAACCTCAACGCGTAACTTCCCAAACCGCTTAGGTAACGATGCTGATGTGTATTTAAGCTCAGCCGAGCTTGCTAGCGTCACGGCAATTGAAGGTGAACTACCAACAGTTGCAAAATACATGGAATATACTCAAGCCTTAAATGCAATGGCATCGAACACATATCGTTATCTTAACTTTGATAAAATAAAAAGCTATACCGATCAAGCGGATTTAGTGAGCTTAACAAAAGAAGTATCATAGATCTTTCATTAAATTAATAAGCTTATGCGGGCAGCAAGTTTGTTTAACTATACCCATGCGAGATTAAGGTGCAAAATCAGAGCTGCAAATTACCCGGGTATTTGCGGCATAAAATCACCCACTGATGATTAGCTACGTTAATAATAGAGGGTAAAATTAAAATAAAAACTTTAATTATTAACTATCTCGATGATTAACGGCATTAACCATTGAGATAGACGATAACCAGTGTCTTGTTCTGTTGCCATTCGCGCGACGGATAAATCATATTCAAATAATGGGTATGTAGGATATTAATAGTGTAAAACCAGTGTTGCCATCCCTAAAAATGAGAATAAACCAACCACATCTGTTATGGTCGTGAGCGCCATGCCTGCTGCTAATGCTGGATCTATATTGTATTTATTCATAATAAGCGGAATTGAAACGCCTGCTATACCAGCAACTGAAAGGTTTATGAACATCGCGCCAGCAATAATTAATCCGACGATAATATCATGTTTCCAAATCGCTACAACGGTTGCAACAAACACCGCCCAGAGCATTCCGTTTAAGATGCCAATAGCTGCTTCTTTACCAATTAGCCAACGTCTGTTGCTATCGTTAATATGACCAAGTGCGAGACCTCTGACTACTAAGGTTATGGCTTGATTGCCCGCAATACCGCCCATGCTAGGCACGATGGTCATTAACACCGCGAGAGTTGCCATTTGTTCAAGTGTTGCTTCAAACATATTAGAGACCGAAGCTGCGATAAAAGCGGAAAGTAAATTAATTGCGAGCCACAGGGTACGACGTCTTGCACTGGGCAAAATGGGGGCGAAGGTATCTAGTCCTGCAACTCCTATCATGGAGAGATCTGCATTTTCACGAATAATATCAACCACATCATCAATGGTTATACGCCCTAAAAGATGGTTTTTTTTATCAACTACTGGCGCTGAGATCCAATCGTGGCGCTCAAAAAGTCGCGCAATTTCATGTTCATCTAATTCGACCGCAAGTGTTTCGGTTTTTTTATCCATCACCTCTTCAATTGGAAGTTCAGGAGCGACGGTTAACAAGGTAGATAAAGGTACATCTCCAATTAATTGATCGACATCATTAACAACATAAAGTGTATCCGTGGCTTCTGGCAATTCACCTTTAATGCGTAAGTACCGTAGTACTACATCAACGGATACATCTGATCTTACTGTGATAGTATCTGTGTTCATCATGGAGCCAGCTGTATCTTCTGGATATGCAAGTGCTTTCTCTACTCGCGTCCTGTCTTGAGCGTCCATTTTATCTAAAACAGCTTTATATAAACTGGTGGGGATGCCTCTGAGAATATAAGCTAGCTCATCGGTTTCCATGCCTTCAGTTGCTGCAACTAAGTGACTTGCGGTCATTAAATCGATAATGCTAATTTTTACTTCTTCATTTAACTCGTCAAGAATGTCACCCTGCTGATCGTGATCGGTTAACTCCCATAAGACTTTGCGGTTTGCAGGCGGAGATGATTCAAGGATCAGAGCGACATCACATGCGGGCATATTTTCTATAATTTTGCGCGCCGCCGCAAATAATCCGCTTTCAATGGTATTATTAACTTCTTGTATGCGTAATAAAATGTATTGAGGTTCCAAATTTTCTAACATGTAAAGCTCCAGCTTGTTTTATATTTTTACTGTTGATAATACCAGTCTTACTAAATTAAGCTTATCAATTTTACAACTTAACGCGAAGGCACCTCAAAATGCAAAATCAACAATGTATATACCCATGTTACCTCAAAATGCAACGTCAGGCACGAACTCGATGATAAGGCGCAACATGAGATAATGTGGACGTGCCATCGAATGTTGAGCTCAAGGCAGGTATCTCTAGTTCGCGGTCACGTATGGCCCGGCTCATTGTTTAAGTTTGCATTGTTATACAATATCTATTTAGAATAACTATACTTCAATTTTAGGCATCAAATATCGGCACAATTTGCTACTCTGATATTGCATTTCTGGGTAACATGGGTATATATCAATTTGTTATACGGTTTGTCCGTTAGGACAAAAATTAGTTTTTTGTTGACAAGATGAAAGGAGCACTCAATATTTGAAAAGTGAATAACCATAAAAGAATTAATATTTTGTGGTTAATTTTAGCTATGATAATTGCGAAGCTAATGACAGAAGATTAGCATTGTTAATCGTTGATATGACAAATGTTTTATCTTGTGTTGACATCAGAGCTTATACCTGAAGACATATATTGAACTAATTTTTTGTTAAATGAGTCACTTAGGCTTAGAAGCTCTATAAAATTAGCTTACATTTATAGCAATTTGCGTCTCTAATTAATTTATTTTAGAATAAGGCATTTATGATCTAATTCAACTTGGTATTGATTGGTAAATAAAGCTGCTAATTTTTCAGCGACATAAACACTACGATGTTTTCCTCCTGTGCAACCGATTGCGATAGTAACATAGCTTCTATTGTTTTGCTCTAGCATAGGCAACCAAATTTGAAATAAATTTTCTATCTGGTTAATGGTTTGTTGTACCAATTTAAAGCTATTAAAGTAATCTATAATAGGTTGATCTTTACCACCAAATTGGCGCAGATTTTCTTCCCAATAGGGGTTTGGTAAAAAACGTACATCAAATATATAGTCTGCATCTTCTGGATGCCCATGTTTAAAACCAAAAGATTGAATAATCAGAAGTAATTTACTCTCAGAGGAGCCGTGTATATAAATTTTTAGGCGCTCATTTAAATTATGAATAGAGAGTGTTGTTGTATCAATAATTAATGAGGCCATATTCTTGAGCTGTTCTAATAATTTTTCTTCAATTTCTAAGGCCTGTGAGAGCGAGTGATTGTACTGAGAAAGCGGGTGCAAACGTCTTGTTTCACTAAATCTCCGAATAATTTCTGATTGTTGAGCATCAATATAAATTATTTCAATTTCTACTTTTTTTTGTATGCGTTTTAATAGTGAGTTGATGTCTTGTTTATTGTCAGGTAGATTTCGAATGTCCAGGCTAATTGCCACCTTTTTGTCATTGGGATCTATATAAGCATAGAGTTGTGATAAAAGTTGATAAGGCACCCCATCGATACAGGTGTAACCTAAGTCTTCTAAATTGTGCAGTGCAAATGTTTTCCCCGCCCCAGAGGGGCCTGTTATGATGATAATTTTTTTCATCTATATCACCTCTGTTTGCTTAATATTAAGTTAATTATACCTTGCTTACTTTGCATTTCTAAGTATTGTGGGTATATATTTGACCGCTACTCAGTACTAACAAGTAGATCTAACAATGTTTTGGAATCAGATGAGTGCCTTAATTGCTTTAAAAGTGCTCTATCTAGTAGTCTTTTACTGCACTCTGCAAGTGCTACTAAATATTTTGAACATTGATCTTCGGGAATAAAAAAGGCTAAAAAAATATCAACTTTTTTTCCATCAATGGCACCATAATCGATTGGTTTAATGCATTTTAGAAAAACTGCCATAGCTGGTAAAGCCGCATCTATTTTAACATGTGGCATAGCAACGCCGTTACCAATACCAGTCGAACCAATTTTTTCTCTGCTAATAAGGCTATTAAACAGCTCTTGAGGCTCAATATTTAGCTTCTCGCCAGCTACATGGCTGATAATTTCCAAAGCTGATTTTTTACTTTTACAATCAACTTGACTTACAATTAGCTCTTCTTTTAATAAGCTAGAAATTTTCATATTCTCGTTTCTTTTTTTCATATTTAAGCTATAAAATTTAGGAGAGTATTTTAGCATTATGTTTTACTTTCAGCAGAAATAAATGATAAAAAACTATTCTAAGTCAATTTTATAGCTATAATACTTCGAAATGCAAAGTCATGATAGGTTTAATACAGAGTAAACTGATTATAAATGAACAAAAAATGTAATATTTTAGTTTTTTTACGCAAAAGATCGTAGTAGAGGTAAAAATTTGAGATATTCTAACCTTTGAGAGTTAGAATATTGAAAGCATAACGTTGTTATACTCGTGATACTTTAAGATGAGAAATTGAATCTCTGGAAATTGTCATTAATTCTACTATATCAAGTATGGCCTATTTCAGGTGATCTCACTGCAAAAAATGATTAATTTATTGGTAAAATTCATGGTGATGGCGTATATTTATTTTTTTTTGTTGCCTCATTAATTGCCTTCCACAGTCGCTCTTTAGGGTTTAAATTATAACTGTAAGGTAGTAAATGAGGTAACATGGGTACTTAGGGGGAAAGTGTTCATTTATGATGAGTTTGTCCTGAAGTTTAATATTATCTTAACTGAGGTTATAGCAGTTGTTTGCGCTGACTTGATGTGGGGATGCCAAGTGATTCTCTATATTTTGCAATAGTGCGCCGCGCGACTTTAATACCTTGCTCTTCCAAAATATATGTTATTTTACTGTCGCTAAGTGGCTTATTTCCTATTTCAGCATTAATTATTTTTTTAATCAGAGCGCGTATAGCTGTTGATGAACACTCTCCACCGCCGTCTGTTGCAACATGACTTGAAAAGAAAAATTTTAGCTCATAAATCCCTTTTGGTGTGTGCATAAATTTTTGAGTAGTGACACGGGAAATCGTAGATTCATGCATATCAACTTCAAATGCAACATCATTTAATACCATGGGTTTCATTGCTTCATCACCTAGCTCAAAAAATGCTTGCTGTTGTTTTACGATACAAGTCGCTACTTTTAAAAGTGTATCATTACGACTTTCAAGGCTTTTAATAAACCACTTAGCTTCTTGCAAGTGGCCTTTAATAAATTGTGAATCTGCTTGATTGAGGTGGCCTTTACTCATGTTCGCATAATGTTTGTTAATTGAGAGGTGAGGATCGCAATCAGGGTTGAGAGATACTCTCCATTGACCTGATACTTTTTTTACATAAACATCGGGAATGATATATTGGGATTGGCTAGATTCAATTTTATTGCCAGGGCGTGGCTCTAAACTTTTTATAAGTTGCATTACCTGTGCAAGTTGTTGCTCTTTTAATTTTGTTTTTTTGATCAGTGTTCGATAATCTCGATGCGACAAAAGATCCATGTGTAACTCAAGCACCATCAATGCTTCATTTAACCAAGGAGTGTCAGCAGGTAGATCGCGAAGCTGAATTTGCAAACATTCTTGTGTTGATCTTGCTCCAACGCCCACTGGGTCAAAATTTTGGATACGTTTTAAGACACTGTTAATTTCATCAATGTCAATATCATGATTAGATTTAACCAACGATTTAAAAATTGAATTACAACTTGTTGTTAAATAACCACTTTCATCAATACTGTCAATGATTTGTTTGGCAACTATAATGTCAGTTTGACTAAAGTGCGAGAGTTGTATTTGCCATAGTAAATGGTCTTGTAACGAATTTATTGATTCGGCTTGGTAAATGGGATCTTTGCCGTCATAACTGGCGCTACTTGACGATATTGACATTGGCGTGTAATTTTCATCCCAGGTGTTGCCATCAGGAATTTCATTTGATATTTCTTGTTTGGTAAGCATTTGTGAAATATCAACTTGACTATTGTCTATCTCGTTAGTAATATCTGTTGTACCATACTCATCATCTTGATCTAGCAATGGATTTTCATCAAGCGCGTTTTGGATTTCTTGTTGTAAATCCAAGGTAGAAAGTTGCAATAATTTTATCGCTTGTTGCAATTGTGGGGTCATAGCAAGTTGCTGCCCCATTTTTAATTGTAAGCCTTGTTTCATCAAAATTAACTTTCCTTATTTGTATTTAACTAATTTTAATTACAGTCAACAATTTATTAAACTTATTATTTAAAATGAATCATTTTTAATAACAAAGTTAATGTAATTGTTCTCATTACAATTTAAATTCATCACCTAAATAAACGCGTTTTACATGATCATCAGCCAAAATTTCTTCTTTTGTCCCAACTGCAATAATTTCACCATGACTTACGATATAAGAATGCTGGCAAACATCAAGTGTTTCACGCACATTGTGATCGGTAATGAGTACCCCTAAACCTCGATCTCGTAAATGCTCAATAATCTTTTTAATATCAAGAACAGAAATAGGATCAACTCCTGCAAAAGGCTCGTCGAGTAAAATAAATTTAGGCTCTGTCGCCAGTGCCCGCGCAATTTCAACCCGGCGACGCTCTCCACCTGATAAACTCATTCCTTTATTGTTACGAATATGAGTAATATTAAATTCTTCTAATAAATAGTTTAGCTTATTTATTTTATATTGCTTTGTTAGACCCTCACGTATTTCTAAAATACCCATAATATTGTCAGCTACAGTTAACCGCCTAAAAATAGAAGCTTCTTGCGGGAGGTAGCCAATGCCTTTTTGAGCACGTATGTGCATTGGTTGATGAGAGATATCTTCATCATCAATGATAATTGCTCCTTCATCTTGCTTTACAAGGCCAACAACCATATAAAAAGATGTGGTTTTACCAGCGCCGTTTGGACCTAATAATCCTACTATTTCACCAGTTTTTACGGTTAAGCTTACACCATTGACTACGGTGCGACCTTTGTAGCTTTTTACTAAACCTTTAGCGATTAATGCAGCCATGTATTTGCTCTTTATTTATTAGTTATTTATTTTTTTTTGGTTGTTTTTTTCTTTTTTTCAAACTGCGAGGGCAAAAGTATAGTTTTAACACGCGCGTTTTTCCCTGTTCCACTTTTAACTATTAATTCTTGACTATGTAAATAATAAATTATTTTTTCACCATTCACTTGACTCGTGAGTTGTTTGACTTGCGCATCACCCGTGAGTGTAATTTTTGCATTTGCAACATCATAATAGATGCGTTTAGCTTCTGCATTAACAGGCCTTTTGTCATCTAGTGTTCGATAAAAAGTTGCAGGGTTTCCTTCGGCGAGCATTGTTTCATGATGTGCTTTAGCACTTCGGGTCACGGTAAGTTTATTCGCTGTTAATTTCATACTTCCCTGTGTAAGTAACACATTGTTAAAAAAAATAACGACGTTTTTTTTCATTTGTGCATGCTGACTTTGCGAACTCACATGAATTGGCTGACTGCTATCAGATTCGAGAGCTATGCTTGAAAATGAAAAGGCAATTGAGCTTAGTAATATGACTATTTTGCTATTTTTTTTCATTAAAATACACCGCGTTAATTTTATCTTTTACTATTAGTTCTTCTGTAATAAATGAAGCCCACATACCGACCCCAGATTCTTCCATTTGTGGGCCAGTCCATCGCACAGGTAAATCAGTCATGACTTCTTTTTTATGAAGTAAAGCTGTGAGTTGCTCAGTTTTCATTGTTTGTATGAACTGATCTTTGCTGGCATTCTCAATGAGCACGTGACCCGTTAATATAAGTTTGTTTGAACGGTATAATCTGCCTATTTTACTGGTGATGTTCCATTGTGTTTTTTTGTTGGTTTTTTTATCAATGCTGTACATGATTAGTTTAGGGCTAATAAAAGCAGTCTCATGTTTTTTGGGGTAAGCAGTTACTTGACTCGCAAAAATTTGATAGGACATAAAACCTTTCTTATTGAAGTGATTATTTTTCACATTGTATCCTATATAACGAGGAAGGAAGGCTGATCTTTTATCCTGATTTTTTTCAAATCTAAAGTACAGCACAATTAAAAATACTAGACAAACAATTGCAATGGAAACTTGCTGGCGTTTATTCATTTATTAGCTTTTTCCATGTGTTATATTGAGTTTTTGCTGACATTGTAATAAAAGATCACAAACTTCTCGAACTGCGCCGTATCCACCTTTTGTTGTTGTTATCAAATCAGCTCCTTGCAAAACAAGTGGGTGTGCATCTTTCACAGCAACACCAAGTCCGCAATCTTGAATAATAGCAAGATCAACTACGTCATCGCCGATATAAGCGACCTGTTGTGCTGTTAAGTTTAATGTTTTTAAAAGAGATTGATAAACAGTGAGTTTATTTTCTGTTGCTTGGTAAATATGCTTAATGCCTAATCCCATCATGCGTGTTTCTACAATTTTAGATTGTCGTCCCGTAATAATGGCAACATCAATGCCAAAGTGCAAAATAGCTTTAATGCCAAAGCCATCTTTGGTATGAAAAGTTTTCAGCTCTTCACCATTATTGCCCATGTAAATCAAACCATCGGAAAAAACACCATCGACATCGGATATTAACAGCTTTATTTTCTGTGCGCGCGCGATATTATCTATGCTAACTAAGCCATAAGGTGTTTCGATCATTTTCAACTCCAATTCAATAAGGGCAAAGTGCCTATTTATCTTATCTTATCTTATCTTTTTTATTTTTATAATAATACCAATTATAGTAATTAGACTTGCATTTTGAGGTCTCTTTAATATATATTGTTCAAATTGGTACTCAGTATTAGGTAGTTATGGCTTATTAACTAATTTAGGTGAAATAATATTTTCAAGCAAATTTAGTTAAATTCGTATACTCTGAACATATAATTTTGCATCTGAACAATATTACTTAAAAATAATTATTTTCAGATTTAAATTGAGAAAACTTTTAAATGATAACTGACCATCTACAGATTAAAAACTTGCAATTCTCTAGAGGCAATAGATTACTATTTAATAATCTTAACTTTACATTTGAGCGCGGTAAAATAACAGCAATTCTTGGCCCAAGTGGCATAGGAAAAACAACGTTATTGAGGTTAATTGGTGGACAGTTAGCGCTGGGCAGTGGCGAAATTATTTTTAATGGTAAAGCAATTCATGCTTGTAGTGAGCAAGAAATGTATGTTGCACGCAAAAAAATGGGGATGTTATTTCAAAGTGGCTCTCTTTTTAATGATCTTTCTGTTTTTGAAAATGTGGCCTTTCCACTAAGAGAGCACTTTGATTTAAATGAAAGTTTATTGGCTACATTAGTCTTAATGAAGTTAGAAGCCGTTGGTCTGCGAGGGGCAAAACATCTAATGCCATCGGAACTATCAGGTGGAATGACTCGAAGAGTGGCTTTAGCGCGGGCAATTGCACTTGATCCTGAATTGATTATGTATGATGAACCTTTTTCTGGGCAAGATCCAATTTCAATGAATGTTTTATTAAAGCTCATTAAACAACTAAATAAAACACTTGGTCTCACATCTGTTATTGTCTCGCATGATGTGAAAGAAGTATTATCAATAGCTGATAACGTATACGTGCTACAGAATAAAGAAATTATTGCTGAAGGTCCAGTTGATGAATTAAAGCAAACAGATAATGCGTTATTAAAGCAGTTTTTGAATGGCGATAGCGCAGGGCCTTTTCATTTTGATCGCGAAGAGTTTCAGTTAGAATTAACGCGAGTGTGGAAATGATAATCTCATTTATACAAGGTATCGGAAAAACAACAATAGGGTTAATTTTACTCCTTGGGCGTGCTTGTTTGTTATTGTTTAAGACGTTTTGGGGGAAGGCGCATAAAAAATTACCATCCTTATTTATTCGACAAGTTTTTCAGCTAGGAATTTTGTCTTTGCCTATCATTTTAACGGCAGGATTTTTTATTGGCATGGTGCTGGCATTTCAGGCTTATTATGTATTGTTAAATTATGATGCTGAGCAGAGTCTAGGCAGCATGGTTGCTTTGTCGTTATTGCGCGAATTAGGGCCAGTAGTTACTGCATTATTATTTGCAGGAAGAGCAGGATCTGCTTTAACCGCTGAAATTGGATTGATGCAAAGTACAGATCAACTTGCCAGTATGGAAATGATGGCTGTTTCTCCTTTTAAACGCATTATTGCCCCTCGTTTACTCGCAGGAGTGATAGTGTTACCGTTGCTTACCCTTTTATTTAATGCGGTTGCCATTTATGGTGGACACTTGGTAGGAGTTTCTTGGTTAGGAATAGATGGTGGTGCTTATTGGTCTGTCATGCAAAGCAGTGTTCATTGGGGAAGCGATATTGTAAACGGCATGGTAAAAAGTGTTATTTTTGCCTTCTTGATAACTTGGGTTGCTTTATTTAATGGTTATTATGTAGTGCCAACGTCACAAGGTATTAGTAACTCAACCACGCAAACCGTTGTTATTTCTTCATTATTAGTGTTGGCAATGGATTTTTTGTTAACCGTCTTAATGTTTTGATTGGGGTTAAATATGTCTGATAGAAAAGTTGAATTGTGGGTGGGAACATTTGTACTTGCAGCCGTGCTTGCATTTATGTTTTTAGTTTTTAATGTTGCTGGAATTTCATTAAAAGGTGGTGGCGCTACTTATACTCTGTATGGCGCATTTAATAATGTGGGTGGTCTAAAAACACACGCTCCAGTCAAGGTTGGCGGTGTTGTTGTGGGTAGAGTTACAAATATAACCCTTGATACTAAGAATTTTACCCCCATAGTACAACTAAAGATGTTTAAAAATAAAGGTGCTTATCCAGAAACATCTTCATTGTCAATTTTGACATCTGGCTTGCTCGGTGCACAATATGTTTCTCTTATCCCAGGTTTTATTGATGCTGAAGATAATGGTATACTTAAAAATGGTGATAAAATTTCCGATACTAAATCTGCATTAGTGCTTGAGGATTTAATTGGTAAATTTATTTATTCTAAAAGTAAGAGTTCAAGTAAAAGTAAAAATAAAAGTAAAAAGGATTAAATTATGTTGAAAAGATTTATTACTGTGTTTTTTTGTCTGTTCGCTACATTTGTAACTGCAGCACAAGTTGATATGTCAAACCCCAATACTGTGATGCACAGTGTTTCAAGTGCTACTCTTAAAAGGCTAACTCATGATAAAGCAAAATTAGCCGCAGATCCAAATTATATAAATGAGATCATTAAGCAAGAGCTTATCCCTTACTTTGATTATAAATATGCCGCTTATAAAGTGCTTGGATCGAACTTAAAAAAAACCACTAAAGCACAAAGAGATGAATTTGTTGCTGTATTTAAAAACCATTTAATCGGAGCTTATGGGCATGTTCTTTCGCAATTTGCAAAACAAAAAATAGCAATTAAAGACACCAATGATTACAAAAAGCAAAAAACAGTTAAAATTTCTGTTGTGCTTACAGATCCAAACAAGAAAGTAACAAACTTAGTATTCAAATTCCGAAAGAATGACAAAACTGGGCAATGGAAAGTATTCGATGTTATTGCGGAGGGGGTCAGCTTATTAAGTACTAACCAATCTGAAATTGGTGATCTTATAAGCAAAAAGGGCGTTAATGGTGTAATTAAACTGCTCAAGGAAAAAAATAAAAAGGAGTCTTTGTGAATGGTGCCAATGAAGTAGGCGATAAAAAAAACCTGGTATTAAAAAATGACTTGGTGTTAAATGAATTATGCTCAAGCAATGAAGTGATGGACACTACAGACTTTTCTTGCGTTGAAAATATTGATTTAAAAGATGTGCAAACTATTGATTCGGCAGGGCTTGCGTATTTAGCCCAGCTAAAAATATTGCATCCTAAATTATCTTTTAGTGGGTACCCCAAAAAAATAGTGTTGTTATCAAAATTGTATGGCTTGAGTTTTCTTTTTGGTGATGATGAATAATGAGTATAAGCTGTGAACATTAAAATAATAAAAGAAAAATTAGAGAATGCATTGTCATTAGATGAATGTATTGTAAAAGGAGAAAATGGTACATTTCAAGTGATTGCGGTAAGTGCCATGTTTGAAACATTAAGTCGAGTGAAAAAACAGCAAGTTATTTATGAGCCACTCAAAGAAGATATTGCAACTAATACCATTCATGCGCTCTCAATTAAAGCGCTCACACCAACAGAATGGCAAAAACAAAAGCATTTTATTTAAAGGAAAATAGTGAATGGAGCGGTTCTTAATTCAAGGAGGATGTACCATCTTAGCTGGCGAAGTTAAAATATCTGGTGCAAAAAATGCAGCTTTACCCATTTTGTTTGCATCAATACTCTCAAAAGGTAATATTAATTTACAAAATGTTCCTTTGTTAAAAGATATTTCAACAACGGTTGAATTATTGCTAGAGTTAGGCGGGCAAGCAAAGCAAAACGGACATGACGTCTATGTAAATACTAGTGCCGTAAAAAACTATACCGCTTCTTATAAGTTAGTACAAAGTATGCGCGCCTCAATCCTTGCATTAGGGCCTCTCGTTTCACGATTTGGAAAGGCGGATATTTCATTACCTGGTGGCTGTGCGATTGGTGCTCGTCCAGTTAATTTACACATAGCTGGACTTGAAAAAATGGGCGCTAAAATTAAAGTCGAAAATGGCTTTATGAAAGCGCGTGTTGACGGACGGCTTAAAGGTTGTTTGATTGACATGGCAATGGTGAGTGTAACAGGAACTGCTAATTTGATGATGGCAGCAGCGCTTGCAGAAGGAATAACCACAATAAAACAGGCCGCAAAAGAGCCTGAAATTGTTGATCTGGCTAAATTCATAAATGCTATGGGCGGAAAAATTACAGGCATGGGGACTGATGTTATCACCATTGAAGGCGTTGAATCATTAGGTGATTGTAATTATAAAATTCAACCAGATCGTATCGAAACTGGTACTTTTCTCACCGCTGGTGTGGTAAGTGGAGGAAAAGTAAAATGTGTTAATACCGATCCAACATTGTTAACTGTTGTACTTGACAAGCTACAGGAAGCAGGCGCATTAATTACCACAGGTAAAGATTGGGTAGAAGCAGATATGACTGGCAGAGAACTCAAAGCTGTTGATATCATTACAATGCCTTACCCTGAGTTCCCAACGGATATGCAAGCCCAATTTACAGTGCTAAATATTATGGCTACTGGTATAGGGCATATAACAGAAACTATTTTTGAAAATCGTTTTATGCATGTACCAGAGTTAGTTAGAATGGGGGCAAAGATAACACTTGATGGCCACACCGCAACGTGTGGAGATCATAGCAAATTGAGTGGCACAAAAGTAATGGCAACTGATCTTCGCGCGTCAGCAAGTCTTGTTATTGCAGGTTTAGTTGCGCAAGGGGAGACTATTGTTAGTGAAATATATCATATCGATAGAGGTTATGAGTGTATCGAAAATAAACTTATCCTCCTTGGCGCTAAAATTCTGCGCGTGGGGAAGAAAACTGATCTACCAACGGCACAAACTAAGCAAACTAAGCAAACTAAGCAAACTAAGCAAACTAAGCAAACTAAGCATAAAAACCCTTCAATATTCTGTGTCAGCTGATTAAATGTCCAATACCTCCTCTAATAAACCATCGAAGTAAATAGCTAATTAGGAAAATATTCTTTTGTTTTCGTTAATTTCCTGAACTGGCGATTAACATCTTCAACAGTATTTATTGGGTAAATAATTCGTGGTATTGGCTCGGGATATTTAAAATATGCAGAAAGGTTGTGCCATTTGCCTCTCCAAGATTTTATTAGCAATGGGTAGCTCTATCACCATTTATCTTCTAATACATCAAGTACTAATTCTTGCGCAGTCAAGTCACTTGCGCGGTATACGGTCTTTAGGTAACCCATAAATGCTTTTTTATTTTATCCGCCACATACTTCATTGAGCTGCGAATTTTCTGAATAATGCAAATCTGGATTTAGCTGTTATGATAAATACTTGCAATGGTTTCTGGAGATCGATCTGCCCATAAACACACCCAATGAGAAGATCTTCTACGCTTCTATTTTGAAGTTAGAAAATCACATATGTACCCATGTTACCCAAAATGCAATATCAGCAAGGCAAATTGTGTCGATATGCGAGGCATAAAATTGAAGGAAAGTTATTCTCAATAGGTATTTTATACCAGTACAAGCTTAAACAAGGATCCTTGCCCTTTGGGTCGCGAACTCGAAACACCTGCTTTGCGTCCAACATTCGATGCGCACGTCTTCATTACATCGGTTGCTGCTTATCATCGATCATCGAGTCCATGCCTACGTTGTATTTTGAGCGAACATGGGTATAGATCATGGAATGGTGTGTATAGAGGTAGTATTCGTTGTACCTGATGCAACTAAGGCACCTGTCACCATGCACACTTTATCACCTGTTTTTGCAAGGCCGAATTGTTTAGCCATTTTCATACCCAGAATGTAAAAATCTTCCATTGATTTTTGTGGGATAATTAATTTTGCAAGTACACCTTTAACCAATGTTAATTGGCGCGTACATTCAGGTGTAATTGCTAACGCTAAAATGTGTGCTGTCGGGAAGTATTTACGAACAGAGCGCACAGAACGACCGTTTTGGGTGGATACGATAATTAATTTAGCACCCGCTTGCACCGAGTTATCTACTGCACCACTGCAAATA
Organism: uncultured Psychromonas sp.; assembly: GCA_963682165.1. GTDB lineage: Bacteria > Pseudomonadota > Gammaproteobacteria > Enterobacterales > Psychromonadaceae > Psychromonas. Next base: position 2,755,105 of record OY821666.1, read on the forward strand.
GCTTCGGTGATATGGAGCCATGGTGTTTTCATTTTATTATTGTGGCTAAATTGGATGTGATGTGGGACTATTGTTCTATCTGTGCGATCACAAATTGAAGCCATAATAGCAACCGCTTCGGCAGGATAGTCACCTTTTGCACTTTCACCTGAAAGCATCACAGCGTCCGTACCATCTAATATTGCATTGGCAACATCTCCAGCTTCTGCGCGTGTAGGGCGAGGATTATAAATCATTGAATCAAGCATTTGGGTTGCAGTTATAACTGGTTTACGAGCCGCGTTAGTTTTTTTAATCATCATTTTTTGGGCAAAAATAACTTCATTAACGGCAATTTCAACGCCAAGATCGCCACGAGCAACCATGATACCGTCAGAAACTGCTAAAATTTCATCAAAGTTGTCAATACCTTCTTGGCTTTCAATTTTTGAGATTATTTGAATGCTCTTGCCACCATTTTCTTCAAGCAACTCACGTATTTCTAATACATCTTCCTTCTTACGAATAAATGAAGCTGCAATAAAATCAACATTGTTTTTACAGCCAAATATAAGATCTCCTTTATCTTTGGAAGACAGGGCTGGAAGATGAACTTTAACACCAGGTAAGTTTACTCCTTTATTTTCTCCGAGTATGCCATGGTTCACTACTTCACAAATAATCTCATGATCGGTAATGCTTTTTACAGTCATTCCAATTAAGCCATCATCAATTAAAACGGTGTTACCTACGCAAAGATCATGTGGTAAATTTTGGTAAGTTACTGCTACAATGGTATTATCGCCAACAATAGTTTGATCTGTCGTTAAAGTAAATTCTTGGCCAACTTCTAATGAAACATCTTTACCATTTTTTAATTTAACAGTACGAATTTCAGGTCCTTTAGTATCCAATAAAATAGCGATATTTTTTTGTAACTCAGCGGCAACCTCACGAATTGTTTCCATGCGTTTTGCATGCTCTTTAAAGTTACCGTGAGAGAAGTTAAGACGCATTACATTCATGCCATTTTTTACCAGTTGGGTAAGCATCTTTTTGGATTGTGATTTTGGTCCTATGGTACATACTATTTTAGTTTTTCTCATTAGTATTTCTCTTTATTTAAGGTGGAATTAGCTTAATATACCCAAGTTACCTCAAAATGCAATATCAGTCGAGCAGTTGATAATCAGATAAGGTCCAACAGCAAGCTGCCATATTTTCATAAAAAATCGAGTTCGTAGCCCAATATAAAGACAATTTGCAGCAATTTGTGCCGAGATGAAATCTTAATAAAGAATAGCTATACTTGAATTTTATACATCACATCCACGGATAATTTGCTGCTCTGCCGTTATATTTTAAGATCTCATAAGCCAATCTCGAGGCTAATAAGCCAGATAGCGTTATTTATTTTAAGAATATTAAACCTTTTTGTCAAAAACAACTTAAACTAAATTAGACCATAAGCATTAAAATTATGATAACTCAGTACAAACAAAATAATAAGTGATAATAAGTGATGAATTTGATTGAAAGGTATGAACTAGATTTACAACAAGATGATTTTATTAAAGATGAAAGCCAAATCAGTGCGATTCATTATTTAATCGATTTATCAAACCTCCTTGAATGCAGTAATGTACAAAAAAATAAGCCGCAATCTTTTTGGAAATCTTTATTTGTAAAAGCCCCAGTAAATTTAATACAAGGGCTTTATTTATACGGTGGTGTTGGTCGTGGAAAAACATATTTGATGGATTTGTTTTTTGATAACCTGCAAATTAAGCAGAAAATGCGCCTTCATTTTCATCACTTTATGCTCAGAATGCATAAAGAAATGAATTTATTCGCAGGTCAAAAAAATCCGCTTATTCTTATTGCACAAAAACTAGCTAAAGAAACTCAAGTTATTTGTTTTGATGAGTTTTTTGTCGAAGATATCACCGACGCGATGATTTTGGCGGGTATATTTAAGGCGCTATTTGATCAAGGTATTGTGTTAGTTGCAACGTCAAATAGTCTTCCTGATGATTTGTATAAAAAAGGCCTTCAACGGCAGCTATTTACACCGACAATCGCGCTGATTAAGAAATATTGCCATATTTTCAACCTTGATAATGGAAAAGATTATCGCCTTGATAGTATTGTTCAAGCAGAAATTTACCATTTTCCATTAGATGAAGGCGCACAATTGCAAATACAAAATGGCTTTGAAAGGTTGGCATCAGGACGTAAGCAATACAATAAAATTATCGAAATAAATCAACGGAGTGTGCAAACAAAAGCAATGAGTGATGGGGTATTAAACATGACATTTTTAGCGTTATGTGATAGCCCGCGCAGTGCGAATGATTACATTGAAATTGCAATTTTGTATCGATTCGTTTTAATCGAAAATGTGATACAAATGGATGATTTGAAAAATGATTTAGCTCGACGTTTTATTGCTATGATTGATGAGTTTTATGATAAACATGTTGTGGTGATCATCAGCGCTGAAGTCAGTATCAGGACATTGTATATAGGTGATAAGTTATCATTTGCGTTTCAGCGCTGTGTTTCGCGTTTATTAGAAATGCAAAGTCGCGAATATTTGTCAAAGAATCATTATTTTAAAGAATGATAATGAAGTTATATCCAGGATCTAGCAGATGATTTTAAAGGCGCGGCTCAGCCATCATCAAAGCCCACACGAGATATCGCCTCTCTTTAACCCACCATGAGTGCTGCTAATTTGCCAGTATGACCACGTATTAATGTATATTTTCAAAGCAAACAGAGATAAACGCTACCTTATTAAAATTAATATTAATAAAAAAGGTGATCTTTGGGTTATATTTTTATATAATACTTTTGCCCACGTTATTCACCTCCCCAAATAATAAGGTGGATCTATACTCAAGTTATTTTGCTGATAAAGCATATTGGAGTAACTTGGGTATTTTAGGCTTGACGTATTTGAAGGGATACGACTAGGCCAATACATTTTTAATTGGTAGAATACTACTAATTATCTTCTTTAATCATTAATTTGGGTAAAATTTAATGAAAACATTTGTTGCTAAACCAGCTGAAGTTCAACACGACTGGTTCGTTGTTGACGCTGAAGGTAAAACTTTAGGTCGTCTGGCTACTGAAATTGCTTTGCGTTTACGTGGTAAACATAAAGCTGAATATACCCCACATGTCGATACAGGTGATTACATCATCGTTGTTAATGCAGAGAAAATTACTGTTACAGGTAATAAAGCTAAAGGAAAAATTTATCACCACCACACAGGTTTCATTGGTGGAATCAAATCAATTAGTTTTGAAAAACTCATCGAGCGGGCGCCAAAACGTGTTATTGAGAAAGCTGTTAAAGGCATGTTGCCAAAAGGTCCTCTAGGGCGAGCAATGTATCGGAAACTTAAAGTTTATGCTGGATCTGTGCATCAACATTCTGCACAGCAACCTCAAGTTTTAGAAATCTAAATAGGAATATAAAACAATGGCAAATCAATATTACGGCACTGGTCGTCGCAAAAGCTCTGTAGCTCGCGTATTTATGAAAGCAGGTAGTGGTCAAATCACTATTAACAAACGTAAGATCGATGAATATTTTGGTCGTGAAACTGCATGTATGGTTGCGCGTCAACCACTTGTATTAGTAGATGTGGTTGAAAAATTTGACTTTAACATTACCGTTAAAGGTGGTGGTACAACAGGTCAATCTGGTGCTATTCGTCTTGGTATCACTCGTGCATTGCTGCAGTATGATGAAACGCTTCGCGGCGATTTCCGCACTGCTGGTTTTGTTACGCGCGATGCGCGTATTGTAGAACGTAAAAAAGTTGGTCTACATAAAGCGCGTAAGCGTCCTCAGTTCTCAAAACGTTAATATTACGTTTTAGTGATTGTAAAAAGCTCAGTTTATACTGGGCTTTTTTACTTCAAACTTCTCCCTTAACACCAGCGTTAATCATGACAAAAATCACCATAATTTTGCTATTGACGTGGTTATTACAAATAACAATACGCGCTCATTGCAGTAATATTTGCTGGTAATCTTTATGAAATGTGATGAAGAAGGTGTCTTCGCGCCTCTTGTCCGTTTTGTATTTTTTATGACGTGATGGCAAACACAGTCTTGTCTTAGCATTAGAGTTAGTTCACAATAAGACATTTTTAGTGGAAATATTTACAATTGATCTGCGTCACCTTGTAAATTCAATGGTTAATACTTGTAAAAAGAAATATTTTTTACTATTATTCGTTAAAATTTAGTGTCTTGCGCTATGCTGTTTCAAAATGTGTTGTTAAGCACAGGCTTGAATGTTAGCAAAAGTGCAACATTAGGCTTATCAAGCAAAAAATGTTAATTCTTATATTATTACTCTTTTCCGATGGTTGACTTGGAGCTGATTTTTGTATTTTTGGACGACCTGCAAGGCTACGTCGCTTGCTAACTTTATATTTTGGAGTATGTGTATATAAAACTTATTTGCTTAAAATTAATTTTTGATTGCTTTAAATGGAGATGTTAAATGAACAATGAGCCTGTTGATAATGGCCGCCGGAAGTTCCTTACAATAACCACTAGTGTGGTTGGCGCTGTTGGGGTTGTGGCTATCGCAGTACCTTTTGTAAGTTCTTGGAGTCCGAGTGAGAAAGCAAAAGCGGCTGGTGCGCCAGTTTCTGTGGATTTTAGTAAAATACAAGTTGGACAGTTAATTCGAGTTGAATGGCGCGGAAAGCCTGTGTGGATCGTCTCACGCTCTAAAGATACACTTGATAATTTGAAGATCATCTCTGACAAATTAAGAGATCCGACTTCAATTGAAGATCAGCAACCAAAATATGCGCAAAATACCTTTCGCTCTATAAAACCATCAATCTTCGTCGCAGTTGGGATTTGTACTCACTTGGGTTGTTCTCCAACTTACTTACCTGAATCATTTTCAGAGAAGGCAAAAGGTGTTAAATCTGGATTCTTTTGTCCTTGTCATGGTTCAAAATTTGATTTGGCTGGGCGTGTTTTTAGAAATGTACCTGCGCCATTAAATCTAGTAATTCCCCCATATTATTATAAAAGTGATACTGAAATTCTAATCGGCTTAGACTCAGGAGATGCATAATGTTTAAAAAATTAGCGGTGGCAGGAGTAGATTGGATTGATGCACGTATCCCTATGACAGAAACGTGGAATAAACACCTAGCTCAATACCCAACACCCATTAACTTTAACTTTTGGTATTTTTTTGGATCATTAGCAATGCTGGTGTTAGTAAACCAAATCTTAACAGGGATCTGGTTGACCATGTACTATAATCCATCAGCTGAAGGTGCATTCGCATCGGTTGAATATATTATGCGTGATGTGCCTTATGGTTGGTTACTGCGTTACATGCATTCAACGGGGGCATCGGCTTTTTTTGTTATTATTTATTTGCACATGTTTCGTGGGTTTATTTATGGCTCACATCAAAAGCCGCGTGAATTAATTTGGCTCTTCGGGATGTTGATCTTTCTTGCGTTAATGGCTGAAGCTTTTATGGGCTACTTGTTGCCCTGGGGACAAATGTCCTATTGGGGAGCACAGGTTATTATCTCATTATTTGGGGCAATTCCTGTTATTGGTGATGACTTAACGCTGTGGATCAGGGGGGATTACGTTATCTCTGGCGTGACACTCACTCGTTTTTTTGCCTTGCACGTAATCGCTTTACCATTATCACTTGTTGCATTGGTATTTTTACATATTGTCGCGTTGCATGAAGTTGGATCAAACAATCCTGATGGTGTTGAAATAAAAAGAAAAAAAGGCTCGTTACCCCTCGAAGCGAAAAGCAAATTTACTTTTCATAAACACTATAGTGATAAGAAAGATATAATGGATGCGATTCCCTTTCATCCATATTTTACGGTAAAAGATATCATGGGGGTGGTGGCATTTTTAATTGTTTTTTGCGCTATTATTTTCTACTGGCCAGCTGGACATGGATATTTTCTTGAAGCGCCCAATTTTGAAGCTGCAAATGGTTTAAAAACACCAGATCACATAGCACCTGTTTGGTACTACACACCTTATTATGCAATTTTGCGCGCGATACCTGATAAATTGCTGGGTGTCGTGTGTTTTGGCGGTTCAATTGTTATTTTATTTTTCTTGCCGTGGCTTGACCGTTGCAAGGTTAAATCAATCCGTTACCGCAGCTGGATACATAAACTAAACATTACTCAGTTTGTTATTTGTTTCATCGTGCTCGGTATATTAGGTGCAGTATCGGTAACACCAATGTTGACATTGATTGCACGAATAGCATCTATTGGATACTTTGGTTTTTTCATTGCACTTTGGATTTACTCGAAAAATGAAAAAACTAAGCCACTCCCAGAAAGGTTGACTCACTAATGAAAAAATTAATTATTGTCTTAGTGGCTTTGGTGCCGATATTGGCTTTTGCATCGAGTGGTGGTTTTGCACTTAGTAAAGCCAAATATGACTTAACCGATAAAGCTTCATTGCAAAATGGGGCAAAATTATTCATGAATTACTGTTTTTCTTGTCATTCAACTGGCTATCAACGTTATGGACGTGTGGCGAAAGATTTAGGGATCCCCCCTGAGTTAATGAAAGACAGCCTGATATTTTCCAATAGCAAAATTGGTGATCTCATGGTCAATAGCATGAATAAAAAGGAAGGAGCTAAATGGTTTGGTAATGCACCTCCTGATTTAACACTTGAAAGCAGATTACGTGGTGCAGACTGGATTTATACTTATCTTCATTCATTTTATAAAGATGACACTCGTCCATTTGGGGTAAACAATGCAATATTTCCAGATGTTGGTATGCCACATATTTTAGAAGAATTACAAGGCGTTCAAACGGCTATTTTTGATACTCATAAAGTAGATGGTGTTACACAGAAACGCATCGTTGGTTTTAAAACTGATGGCACAGGCGAAATGTCACCTGATGAATATGATAAAGCAGTAACTGATTTAGTCAACTTTTTGGTTTATGCTGGTGAGCCAATAAAACTTGAGCGTCAAAGACTGGGAGTATGGGTATTAGGCTTCTTATTTATACTTTTTATCTTGACTTATTTATTGAAAAAAGAATACTGGCGAGATGTGCACTAATTTTTGATTTTAAAAAAATTAATATTAAAAAAACAACAATAGCAAATGTGGTTGTTGTTTTTATAACGGTTATCATTGAAGAGACCTTACGCAGTTACTATCTTGTATGCCAAAATAAAGAACAATATAAGCTTTGATGATTTATGATATAATATTCTGCTAGCAAAATGAAAATAAATACTGCCTTTAATGACCAGTTCTTATTGAATTTTGTAATGTAGTATTGCCCTAGGTTTATAAAAAATCAGCTAGCGGCCTGTCGGGCAGGGTGCGCAGCAAATATATTCGTTGTCTTTCAAGAGGTTAATTGCGATAACTTACTTTCGACGCAGCTAAATCCGAGCATTTAATAAATAGCTAGGAAGAATTAATTGAACTATAGATGGCTTCAACTTCCTCCTTATCATTTGCTGATCATACAACTTGCTGCATTTTGCGTCTTAATTGAGAATGAATATATATTTTAATTTAGGAGAAAATAATATGGCAGTTGCTGAAAATAAACGTTCCGTAATGACCCTTTTTTCAGGTGAATCAGATTTATATAGCCACAGAGCACGGATTGTTTTAGCGGAAAAGGGAATTGGCGTTAATATTAGTTACCTGAAAGAAGGAAATGAAAAAAATTGGCCTGATGAAGTCATGGAATCCAACCCCTATCAAACAGTACCAGTGTTGATTGATCGTGATCTGATATTATATAATTCACGCATTATTATGGAATATTTGGATGAGCGTTTTCCACATCCACCATTAATGCCTGTGTATCCAGTTGAACGAGCAAAAAGTAGTCAAATGATGTATCGTCTTGATAAAGATTGGTACCCACTTGCTGCGATTATTATGGGTGATGATATGACCTTAGCCGAGGAGGCGCGTACCAAGTTACATACTTATATTTTAGAAATAGAACCTATTTTTGATCATTTTGATTATTTCATGTCTGAAGTATTTACACTCGTTGATTGTTATATGGGACCTTTACTGTGGCGGCTACCGTCTTTTCAAATTGAAGTGGATAATGATCTTGTAGGGCTTAAAGCTTACATGCTCAGAGTGTTTGGACACGAATCATTTCAAGCGTCATTGACGGAATCTGAACGTGAAATTAGGGTGGTGGTATAATGAGTACTCTGTTAGCACAAAGGCCATATTTGCTAAAAGCATTCTTTAATTGGATTGTTGATAGTAAGCTTACACCTCATATTATTGTTAATGCCGCAGAAGTTGGCGTTGAAGTACCTCAACAATTTGTTGAAAATGGAAAAATAATTCTAAATATAGCACCAGAATCTGTGCATGAATTTTCTATGGGCAATGACGCAGTCGCCTTTAACGCACGTTTTGGAGGGCAACCAATGCAAATTTATGTGCCAATTTATGCGATTGAAGGCATTTATGCTCGCGAAAATGGTGAAGGCACAGTATTCGTTGCTGAAACAGTGTATGACGCACTTAAAAAACAGCAACAGAAGGGCAAAAACAAGGTAAAAAAAGCAACGCTGACTGTCATAAAGTAATTTAAAAATAGTATTGACTGCGATTTTATGTATACCTGTTATCAGTAAAAATATGCGCTTGAGTCGTTAGCTCATAGGTAAATTAATCCGCAACATGAGAAATGGCGCGACGTTTTTAAATGTTGTCGTGCCTAGCTAATGATCCACGCGCAAGTGACCTCGCAAATATATTGCTTATCTTTTAAAAAATTAACTTTGTTAATCTTCTATCGGTTAGTTAAATCCGCCACTTAATTAAACGATAGAAAATTTGCCTAGAGCCCATCATACAAAATGAGTAACTCTTAAATCATCGATCGAATCAAGGAGCAACGATTAGGTAATAATGACTCTATTGTCAAACGATGGACGTGGCCGTCTTCTGGTTATATAAAAACCGAGTCCTTCCGATACAAAGCTATTGACACAAACATATACCCAATGCAAAGTTTTAATTTCACCGTTAAACGACAAGCTTTTTCTTGCCGCTTTTTGTGTAGCCGCTTGTGCCATTTAGATCGTAATTGTTGCTAGCGGGTATATACCCATCTAACTAAGGCTCTAGCTGTAAACTGAAGATCAAGCTTAATGATCAGCGTCAGGAGCCGCATTTGTTAATGGCATTACCTCTTCTGGCGCAACGCTAAGCTTTGTAATACGGCTTGTGCGATCACCTGTTGCAGATGCACTGCGAATTAATACTGTTCCAGATACTTTAACTACTTTTTGGTAATCTACCCAATTTTTGCCGTTATCAACAGAATATTGTAAGTCGATACCTGGGAATTGGCTGTTCATTTTTAACATGCCATCTGTAATCATTGCACCTGGCACAGGTAAACGGTAATCGACATCAGCTTTTTCAAGTTTTGCGAGTTCACGTTGTCCTAAGATGTTTGCAAAACGTTGCCAATCTTTGCGAAGTGTTTTCTTGTTTACAAAATGCGTGTCTTGCGAATACTCTTTACCAACTTTGTAATTTAGTTCCCAATTTGCTTTATGCCATGCCCGCTCTGCAACAGCAAGCACTCGAGGGAATACCATGTATTCAAATTGTTGATCAGTTCGCACATTTTCACTCCAAAGTTGCGCTGATAAACCCAAGAAAGTTTTACCTTCAACACCCCCTGAAGATTTAAATCCATTACCATCACGATCAAGCGATGTTTCAGCATTTTGAGGTAAGTTTTCAGGGGCAAATGCAAACATTCTACGCGTATCATTTCCCCTCACTGCCCAATAAAATCCCCGCTCTTTTGGATCCACTTCGTATGGCATATCCATATAAACATAATCAGCGTTTGAAATGATCATTTGATAGCCTTTTTCAGACCATTTGTATGCAGAATTTGCACCGCCAGAGAACAATGTTTCCCAAAAATTAACACGCACTTTTTTAGTTGCAAACGATTTTGAGTTTTTAGCAAATTTCAAGCCATCTTCCCAAGCTTGGAGATTTTCAATACCTTGTTTTGCAACAATAGCAGATATTTTTTCTGCAAAGTAACCTGGTAACATTTCAGTTGTTTTAACGGTGCCATTGGCAATTAATTTTTTACAAAGAGGTGATTTAGCAAAGGGTAGATCTTGCTTTGACTGAACAATACTACCTTTACCAGCTATTTTTTCTTTATCTTTAATATCTTGGAAACCAGCCCCTAGCTCAATATTTTTCGCTTCATCCCCTCCAAAATGCCAAGCAGTTAAAGGTACACCAGCCTCGTTATACATAGCCGCAACTTCAGAGATTACTTTCGTGACGAAGTGATATGACGAATCCATACATGGGTTGATAAAGCTTTTCCTATGGTAATGTTGAACGGTTGTCACGTTAGAGGTGTCGTTTGGATCCATTAAGCGGTATTCATTTGCCGACGTCATATTGCCCGCCTTTTTGAAATGATTGTAGCGCGCTTCCATCGAGATAACCGCAGCCCTGGAGTGAGCAGGCATATCAAATTCAGGAATAACATCAACATTGCGTGCTTTTGCATAAGTTAATATTTCAATAAAATCAGCGCGGGTAAAGTATCCTGAACCAAAGTTTTTTGAATCAAAACCAGAGCCTAGTTGAGGCAACAAACAAAGATCTTCGTTTTCATTAAAACAGCGATGTCCACCAACATCAGTTAACTCAGGTATGCCTGGAATCGCTAAACGCCAGCCCTCATCATCACTTAAATGTAAATGAAGTTTATTCATTTTATAAGCGGCCATTTGATCAATCGTCGCAAAAATTACTTTTTTTGAATGGAAGTTACGCGCAACATCGACCATAATCCCTCGGTATTTAAAACGCGGGGCATCTTCAACTAATACAGACGGCACAATTTTTTTGCTACCAAGGCTCACTAATGAGAATAACGATTGCATTGCATAGAATGCTCCTGCCTTATCAAAAGCCACAATTTTAGTGCCTTTTGATGATAAATTGAGTCGGTATTGACCTTTGATACCTTTGCGTCCAAATGCTTTATGATCAACCTTGATTTTAATCTTATACGAGCCATTTGTTGGTAGCCCTAAGAAGCTTGCTCGCTCGTTGATTGCATCAATCTGTGCTTCATCTAAGTCTTTTGCGCTGATTTTTATGCCAACCGAAAGATCTACTTTTGCACCGCGCACTTTTATTTTTTTCGGGGTTGGTATAATGCTTGTGCTAATGTTTATTTCATGAATATCAGCATTTTTTTCATAGCGCGAGTTAGCTGTTACTAAAATATTGTGATCAGTGGGTGTGCGCTTATATAAATCCCCCTTAATAGGGGTGACATAAGCGCTTGCATCATTTATATTATTTAAAGATACAATCGCGCGAGGTCGTGCATTAGGAGCTGTGACGAACGCGCCTGGGAAAAAATCAGTTTCAAATAATTGCCAGTATTCACCTGTAATAGGGATTATAATTTGCTTACCCGTAGCAAACCCCTTAAATTTTTTGGTTGGCTCTAACTTATATAAATCACCGGTGACGTTAGTGATTTTGAATTGATCATTAGCTACATGTAAAATTCTGCGAATACTATGTAAATAGATAGTCCAATCCTTTGAATTAATCGCTTTGCCAGTATTTTTCAAGGTAATGTCAACCGAGTTACACGCGGCCCATGCAGCACCAAGCGCTTTACAATTATCACCCTTAAGAGCACCTGAAGGCGTGCCTGTGTTTTTTAATACAGTGTAACTAATCTCAAGATTATCTGCTAAGTTATTAACATCTGTTTGCGGATTGCGAGGCGCTGAACAAGCACTGAGTAGAGTTATGATGACCGCCGAAAAAAGTGTTTGGTAAAACATGGTTTATCCTTAAATTAAACGAAATTATTTACGCATGATACGAAACTTGATTAGCCTAGATGATCTTTTTAATTTTAGTGCAAGTAAAATTTATATTTTCGGTATAAATCACACTTATATAAAATAAATTACATTTTTTGCGCTGTTAAAAATAACCATAATATCAATTAGCTTAAGCATTTTTTTGTTACATGGGTATATAATTCTAGGATTGTATTGAGAAATGTTTTTTAGAAAATTCGATACGCTCATCAACGTTCATGTTACTCTCTTTGCCTAAACTTTCGATGAGTTTTAGGCGTGGTAAAATACCTTGCCCGTTAGCAATTTGAATGGCAAGTCCAGGACGCGCATTTAATTCAAGCAGCATAGGGCCATGTTCTCTATCTAATACCATGTCAGTACCTAAATAACCCATATCACACATTTCATAACAGCTTGCGGCAAGCCAAATTAAACGTTCCCATGATGGTACTTGCAAGTCGCTTAGCACTTTTTTTGTATCAGGGTGAAGAGTCACAGGTAAATCAAATTGCACCGCGTTAATTGCCTTGCCCGTGGTTATATCAACCCCAACGCCAACCGCTCCTTGATGCAGATTTGCTTTACCATCAGAGGCTGCGGTAGATAAGCGCATCATTGCCATGATGGGGAATCCCTTAAATACGATCACCCGCACATCTGGCACCCCTTCAAAACTATAGCCTTCAAAGGCATTATCAAATTGAATAAGCGCTTCAATAATGGCAACGTCTGGGCTACCACCGAGACTAAATAGACCTGCTAGTATGTTGGTGGTATGGCGTTTGATTTCAGAAATTTCTACTTCTTTGCCATTTGGTTTGTAGTAACGTCCATCTTCAACTTTAGTGATAACAAGGATCCCTTTACCGCCACTGCCTTTTGCAGGTTTGATAACAAAACCTTTGCAACTTTTGATGTGTTTCTCAATAGAGGAAACTTCGGCTTGTATTGATATTACCCCTAATAAAGCAGGTGTTGTTATATTAGCATCTTTGGCAATCATTTTAGTTTTTAATTTATTATCAACTAAAGGGTAAAGCTTGCGCGGGTTATAACGCCCGATATAGGCACTATTACGCTGGTTCATACCCATGATGCCTTTGTGTTTTAATTTAAACGGGCTAGATAACGGCATCGTTTATTCCTGCTCTGCCAGAGGTTTAAAACGGCGCAGTTCAAGTAGACGGTATCCGGTGTAGCTGCCAAGTAATAGCACAATTGACATGACAACGAATTGTAAGCCCATGAAGTTGAACATTAAGTGACGCGTTATATGATTGCTCATGGCAAAGTAGGCAAAGACAGCAACCAGTAAGCTGCCACCACCTTGTGTAAACACTTCTTTCGCGCCTTCTTCTTCCCACAAGACAGACATTCTTTCAATAGTCCATGAAAGGATTATCATAGGGAAGAAGGTTATTTTAAGGCCCTCTGTAAGCCCTAGTTTGTAAGACAGTACGCCAAAAAGTGCAATTAGCAGGATCACCATAATGATGACCGTTGATATTCGCGCCACTAAGAGTAAATTTAGCCGCGATAAATAGGAGCGAATAATTAAGCCCACCCCAACTAATAAAACAAAGCCAATTAACCCCGTGATAAGACTTGTTTGCACAAATGCCATGGCAATTAGTACAGGCATAAATGTGCCTGATGTTTTAATGCCAATTAATATACGCATGATTACAACAATCAATACCCCTAATGGGATCATTAAAATGCCTTTAAATAACGCTTGATCTTCAACCGGGAGTGAATGAATTGAAAAGTCAAAGAATTTATTATGCTTGGTATTTTGAATAATTGCAGAGAGGGCGGGCGCCTCTTGTTTAATTATTGCGAAACTAACTTTTGAGTGATCACCTCCAGCAACATCCAATAAATATTGACCACTTTGATCCCATATTAGTAATCCGGTGCGATCAACTGTTTGAACTTGACTACCCGCAAATAGTTTTCTTGTGATAACATTATTTGCGTCTTTTTGGTAAACTTCTATCATCTTAATCAGGTGCTGACGGCGACGTCCATCTTTTAACTTTAAAACACCAACGAGTTTATTTGCTATTTTAGCTTGATTTAATAAAGAGGCGAGCAGTTTAATTTTTGATTTTTGACGTAGCATTAATGAACGGATGTTTTGATTTTGATCGGGCGCATTTAACATTTTTAAAAGTTCAGCGGTGAAACTATATGCGTCAGCGCTTGTCTTATATGCATCTGCAATGACGGCCTTCGAAGCTTCTGTGTCTAGTTTACTTTTTGCTTGCTCAACAATCAATGGCATTTTAGTGATAGGTTTTGCGCGCGCTTTAGCATTTACGCTCAGCCTTAAGTGATAATAAAGTGTCTGTTGACCAGTTGCCTTGCGTATTGACCACTGTGCTTGTGGGAATCCCACTTCGTTGATAAATGAAAGACCATAACCAGGTGATGTCCCATTTTGAGTTATCTGTGTATAACCATTTTGCACTATCGGTATTGTAAGTTTTGCTAAGACAGGTTTTCCTTTTGCTTGAAAATTAATTTTTGCATCAATATCCCAGGTCGAAATAGTTTTCCCAGGCAACCAAGGCACATCAAGGGCTCTATGACGCAGAATTGTTTGTGCCATTCCAATGATAAATAGTCCAGCTACGATAATTATAAAGGAGGGACTATTTTTCATAACTCTTTCTTATTTTGTTGTTTTTTTGCTTTGTATTTTTTAAAAAGATATAAGGAGCTAACATCGACAATTGCTCTATCTTGTAGCAATGAACGTCCAATTAACACTGGATATTCCATATGTGAACGATTTGTTAAGTTGAACTCTGAATACGTTGATATATTACCTAAGCGAATATGTAATTTTATAACCAGGCGTCTATTTTTTTTATTTTCTTTTTTATCATTTGATTTATTAACTGTGACAGTGCGTAGGATTTTTGCTTCAATCATTTGGGGCTTGCTGCCATTTTGTGAGGGAATATTAAAACGCAACCACTTCTTGCCATCTCTTTCAAAACGCTTAATATTAACGGCACTAAGTGATGACGTATGCGCGCCAGTATCAATACGCGCTTTGAAATTCTTTTTAGTTTTGCTTATATAAACCCATTCAGCTGCGCCTAGTATTATTTTGTCATGTCCGGCTTTATTAGAATGATTACAGTTTTGCGATCCATTGTTTTCTTTAGAGGTTATTTTGTTTTGCTGTTGCTCTGGAGATTTGGTTGTCATGCAGGCTGTTATTAAAAATAGAGTAACAAAAGAAATAATAGTCGTTTTTTTGAAAAACATTTTAAACACCTTAATATTTACAAAATAATGAATTTTCAGCATAAAGTATTTAAATTTTAAGTCAATGATCTATCTCCCAATCTTAATATTTGTATCACTTATATAGCTCAGTGGACGATTTATTTTGCAGATCTTTATTGTGCTTGGCAACGTGGTTTGTATACGAATACGAAGGGTTTATTACTAGAATATTTGCCCACAGAAACTTATTTCAAGAAGCTCCTCTCAAGCTTAAGAAGTTATTTTTAAATTAAACAATGTAGCCTTAGCAAATGAAAAGATAATATAGTGAGCTCAATCATTAAGGGGGGCAATAATCTCTTAAAGGTGATGCATTTGTGCGTTGAATGCGCCAATGTTTAAGCGCTTACAGCCTTGCTCTTAACATTCGATGCGATAATAACCATTACCTCATGTTGCTCCTTATCTCTGATCATCGAGTTCGTACCTGACGTTGCATTTTGAGGTAACATGGGTTTAAAATTGTATTTTGAAATGATTTGTGTATAGTGCGAAAATATTTAAACTATAATATGTTGGTTATATGCAGTTACAAATGAAAAAACGTCTAGGTTTACTCTTCCCAATCTTATCTCTTTTCTTGATTTTATTACTTATCTTATCTGCCTCTCGGCTGGCTCTTTCGCTGTGGCAGTTTGCTAGGATTAATAGTGTTCATGGTTGGATCCCGATTTTATTCGGAGGGTTGCGCATTGATATTTCAACATTATGTTACCTTTTAGGGATACCTGCTTTATTAAGTTGTTTTATGCCAGTTAAAGGTCGTGCTGGTAAAATATGTAAATTTATCCTGTGTTTATTTATTGTTTTTGCACTCTGGCTGCTTATATTTATGGAAGTTGTCACGCCGCCTTTTATTTTAGAATATGATCTTCGTCCTAATCGTCTTTTTGTTGAGTATCTTGTTTATCCAAAAGAAGTTTTTGGTATGTTATGGTCTGGTTATAAACTTGAACTTGCCATTGCAGCGGTGAGCTCTGTTGTGACTCTAATATTAGGCTGGAAACTTAGCCGATATTTAGTTAAAGATATTCGCCCACAACGGTGGTTCTATCGACCATTTTTAGCCGTTGTTGTTGTGGCGCTTGCGATTTTAGGAGGAAGAGGTACGCTCGGACATCGTCCTATTAATCCAGCTTTTGTTGATTTTTCTGTGATCCCACTCGCCAATGATCTCGCCCTTAACTCTGCATATTCAGTGGCGTTTGCGCTTAAGCAGATGGCTGCTGAGGTAGACGCATCGCAATATTATCCACCAATGAAGAAACAAACCATCATTGATTTAGTGCGTAAATCAACTCGATTTAGCCCAGATAAGTTTACCTCTAAAACGGTACCTACCTTAGTGAACCGAACGGCAACGTATAAAGGCAAACCAAAAAATTTAGTTATCCTACTCCAAGAAAGTTTAGGAGCTCGTTATGTCGGCGCTTTAGGGGGGTTACCTTTAACACCAAATATTGATAAATTAATTAAGACAAGTTGGAGTTTTAATCGTGCATATGCAACGGGTACACGATCTGTTCGTGGCATTGAAGCTGTTATAGCAGGTTTTCCTCCGACACCTTCGCGCTCAGTCGTAAAACTCGATAAGAGTAGAAGAAATTTCTTTACTATCGCGAGTCTATTAAAAGAGCATGGCTATCATACTCAGTTTATTTATGCTGGAGAAAGTCATTTTGATAATATGAAAACATTCTTTTTAGGTAATGGTTTTGTTGATATGGAGGATGCCCCTACTTTCAAACATCCTAAATTTGTAGGTAGTTGGGGCGCTTGTGATGAGGATCTATATGATAAAGCAGATGCTCAATTTTCAATGCTCCACAAAAAAGGAAAACCTTTTTTCAGTTTAGTGTTTAGTACATCAAACCATACACCTTTTATTTATCCAGCAGGAAAGATAAAGCTTTACAATGAGCCTGCTGCCACACGTGAAAATGCCGCAAAATATTCTGATTATGCCATTGGCACTTTTTTAAAAAAAGCTGAGAAATCAAGCTATTGGAAAGATACTATTTTTGTAATTGTTGCTGATCATGATTCCCGGGCATATGGCAACCAACTTGTACCAATAGATCATTTTCGAATTCCTGTTGTTATTTTTGGCGGAGGGATCACAAAGAGGAGTGATAACCGCTTAATAAGCCAGCTTGATCTTCCGCCTACCTTACTTTCTTTAATTGGCATTAGTAGTCGCTCACCGATGATTGGCCATGATATGACTAAACATATTGCGAAAAATAAGTTACGCGCGATGATGCAATTTAATAAATATTTTGCATGGATGGACAATAATTATAATGTCGTGATTTTCCAGCCACAAAAACCAGCAAACACTTATATTTATGATCCAAAAACAGAAAATTTAACCAAAAAAGCACAACCTAAATCGCTTATAAAAATGGCCAATGCTAATGCTCTTTGGGGAAGTCTTGCTTATAAAGATGGGTTATATCCCTTCAAAGCTAAAAGTAAATAAATAGGTTACTTCTTTTAAAAGTGAGTCGTTATCGAATGCAGATAGCTCGACTTACTTTTAAAATTAGCAACATTGCTTTTAGTTGCTAAGATTTTTTTATTTATCAACACCATTGTAAAAATTATGGTATTAAGGCAAGCCATAGCAATTACAATGCGTTTTCAACAAACGTAAGGTAATCCCCCCATTTTTAATGGAGTTCAAAAATAGATGTTTCTCTTTTTTTGATGTTTAATTTTTGAATCGGTGTAATACCGCCAATCCCCATGTTAGGTCGTTCATGGTTATAAGTCCATAACCATTTAGTCGCTCTGTCTTGTAACTCTGTAATATCATTGTAAATATACTGGTTCAGCCAGTCATATCTTACTGTTCGGTTAAAACGTTCTATATATGCATTTTGCTGTGGGTTACCCGGCTGAATAAAGCATAGCTCTATATCGTGTTTTATTGCCCAAGCAGCAAGTTTGTGGCTAATATATTCAGGGCCATTATCACTGCGAATACGTTTTGGCTTACCACGCCATTCTATTATTCTATCAAGTGAGCGAATAACACGCTCTGCTGGTAAGGATATGTCTGCATCTATTGCTAATCCCTCACGGTTAAAATCATCAATAACATTAAATAAACGACAACTGCGACCGTCAGACAATTGGTCGTGCATAAAGTCCATTGACCAACACTCATTTATATCATCAGGTACCAACAGAGCTTCAGGTACTTCACGCTTTATGCGGTTGTTAGGTTTTATCCTCATATTCAATTCAAGCGCTCGATAGATGCGATAAACGCGCTTATGATTCCAGTGATACCCTTTCACGTTTCTTAAATACAAAAAACATAATCCAAAACCCCAGTTACGTTGGTTTAGGGTTAAACCTAGTAGTAAATCAGCAATGAGTTCATTGTCACTTTTTAACTTTGGCTCATATCGATAACACGTTTCACTGATAGAAAACGCACGGCATAGCAAACTTATGCTGGTATTATGAATTGTCATTGCTTCTTTCGCCATTAACTTACGCTCAGAAGCTTTTACCACTTTTTTGCCATGGCCTCCTCAATGATTTCAGCCTTTAATCGCTCTTCTGCGTACATCCTTTTTAAACGACGATTCTCTTCTTCAAGCTCTTTCATTCTAGCCATGAGTGAAGCATCCATCCCCCCATACTTTGAGCGCCACTTATAAAATGACGAGTTACTCATGCCGTGTTCTCGACAGAGTACAGGGATAGGAACGCCGCTTTCGGCTTGTTTTAATATTGCTAAGATTTGGCTGTCGCTAAAATGTGCTTTTTTCATGAATATTCTCCTGAGTTAATCATACGAGAAAATTCCACTTTTGACTTCGATTATTTTACGGGGGGATTACCGTAATACAATACGTTTTTCAACAAATGTAATGCAATGCTTTTTTCAGCAAATGTAATGCAGCAAAATAAATCAATTGTAGATGGAGCTCGCGCCAGCGAGTTGTTCCATGCATAATACTTCTAACAATACTTATACTCATGTTACCCAGAAATGCAATATCAAATCCGCAAATTGGCAGCGACAGCTGGTTTAAAATTGAAGGTGAGTTATTCTCAATAGATATTTTATAACGATGCAAACTTAAACAAGGAGTCGCGCCCGTTGGGGCTAGACTTGGTTTTTATATGCAAGAAGCAACCTTGCTCTCAACATTCAATGCGCCCGTCCCAATTACCTCATGCTACGCCTTACTCTGAGCGTTTGATCGTGGCTGACGTTGCATTTTGATCGCCGCATGGGTATATACCTTGAGTTAAATCATTTTCCTGCGCAATACTTAATTCGTTAGTTATTATTGCACTCGCAGGCTGAGCACGTATTGTTATCTTGGCCAACAACACTGCCATTTATGCAGCGTTACACGGCATAATTTGTCGCTATGACTCTGCATTTTCACAAAGCATCGGGATATAAGTTTACCGATTTGTTTTTCTATTAAGAACAAGTACTAAAATGAGAATGAATAACACATAGATATAAAGTGGTGTATTACCCATCCTTTGATAAGGTGTTGTGCCAAGCGCGGGGCGCACTTTTGCTCTAAATACACCAGACACGTTTGTTACAATACGGCCTATTTCAACACCTTTATTATCGAAAATAGCACTGATCCCCGTGTTAGTACTGCGTAATAAAGGCCTGGCTAGCTCAATGGATCGCATGCGGGCAATTTGTAAATGTTGGTTGGCGTCAAGAGATTCTCCGAACCAAGCGTCATTACTTATGTTTAGTAATATACCTGTATTAGGGTGAACATTCTGGCGCAGCAAATCAGGGAAGGCTATTTCATAGCAAATTGCAGCCGCAAGCAATCCTTGTTTAGTCTTAAGGTTCGGTTGTATTACATTTCCTCGCGAAAAGCTAGACATTGGTAGATCGAAATAGGGAGCAAGCGGGCGCAGTAGATCGGCAAAGGGAACGAATTCGCCGATCGGTAACAGGTGATTTTTTTGATAACGGTTAGTGTTATAGAGTGAATACCCATCCCCCTTGGGTAAATCACCTAAGGCAATAAGTGTGTTGTAATATTGATCACTTTTTAATTTATAATCAATGATCCCAGTGATCAGTGTCTTATGTTCTTTTTTTAATGTCCTATCAAGCGGTTGAAGAAATGATTGCATTTCAAGCTCAAGGGCTGCAATGGCAGATTCAGGCCAAATAACAAGCTCATTTTTTATTAGATCCGGTGTGTTTTTGCTAGGAATTTCTTCAGTTAATGATACATAATGCCTAAGGGCTGGGTATAATTTGCTGGTCACCCATTTATCCTTTTGAAGTATGTTTCCTTGAACAAGTGCGACATTAATCGCTGGTTGTAAAATTGTATAATTTATTTTAGTCAGCAAATATCCAGAGATTATTAAGCTAATAATGACGGTAAGTGATAAATTAACGTGCTTTTTTTGGATAAGTAGCGTCAATGCGCCACAAATTATCATGATACTTAATGTTATACCTTCAACACCAAGCACAGGTGCAAAACCAACTAAAGGGGTATCTGCATGACTATAACCTAAATATGCCCAAGGAAAACCAGTTAGAAAGTAGCCTCTAGCCCAGTCCATGACTAGCCAAAAAACAGGGATCGCCAGCAAATAACGTATTTTATCAGAGATATTGATTAGCCGCGTACCAGCCCACAGTGCAATTGTTGGAAACAGTGCTAAATAAGCACACAGCACTAGTAACAATAAAACACTCACTGCAATAGGCATTCCTCCAAAGAGTTCCATGCTGACAAGGATCCAGTGGATAGTTGCGACAAACATAGCAATATTAAATGCGAAAATAACAATGAAAAAATGTTTCTTTGTTTTGGAGCACGTTTTCAGAAGTAAAAATAGCCCAACAAAAGATGGGTAGAGGATCCACCATTGATTAAAAGGAGCAAAAGCAAAGACTTGCAGCGCCCCGAGTAATATGGCAAGCAGAATTTTTTGATATAAAGGCGCTAAAAATCTACTTTTGGTACAGGTCATGTTGTTATCCTTTGTATTTTGTCTTTTGGAATACGTACTTGTAACTGTATTAACCTGCGATTATCGGCATTAATAATTTTGTATTTATATTGTTCAATGGTGATCTTGTCACCACGCTTAGGCAAATGGCCAAGTTTATGAATTAACAATCCACCAATAGTGCCTTTATCTTCAATATTGTATTGAGTACCAAAATAAGTGTTAAAATCATCAAGTGTTGTCAGGGCATTAACAGCATAAGTGCGCTTGCCAATTTGGCGAATATCAGCTACTTCTTCATCATCGAATTCATCTTCGATATCCCCAACTATTACCTCTAAAATATCTTCAATAGTGATAAGACCAGATACACCGCCATATTCATCAACAACAATCGCCATGTGATAGCGATTACTACGAAATTCTTTGAGTAAGGTTGAAACACGTTTACTTTCAGGTACAACCACAGCGGTCCTTAAAATATCTTTAATCTCAAAGGCATTTATTTCTGCTTTAAAGCCAAATTTAATCAGATCTTTTGCAAGTAATAAGCCTACGATATGATCTTTATCTTCAGTAATCACAGGAAAACGAGAATGCGCAGAGTCAATAAGTACACACAAAAAATCATTGATTGATTGATCTAAGCTGATAGTTACCATTTGCGATCGTGGGATCATAATATCGCGCACGCGAAGTACAGAAATATCTAGCACGCCTTTTATCATTTCGTAAGTTTTTTTATTAATCAGTGTATTTTGTTTAGCTTGCAGGATAACCTCAAGTAACTCGCTTAGCGTTTGCGGTGGACTTTTTAAAAAGTTACTTATTTTAGCCCTTAAAGTCAATTTTTTTGGTGGATTTGCTATTTGCTTGGTATCGTTTGACATTGATCTACCCTATTGTTTAGTGTATGGATGAGGGAAGTTAAGCTTGACTAAAATACTTGTTTCTAGTGCTTCCATTGAAAGGGCTTCATTATTTTCAATATGATCATAGCCCAGTAAATGAAGCGTACCATGGATAACCATATGCGCCCAATGTGCTTGTAATGTCTTATGTTGCTCGATGGCTTGAGCTTCAATAATGTTTTGGCAGATTATCAGATCTCCTAATAAAGGCAATGTGAATCCTGGTGGATTTTGAAATGGAAAAGATAAAACATTGGTTGGTTTATCTGTTTGCCGAAACTGCAAATTTAATTTATTGCTTTCTTTTTCTTCGACAACACGAATAGTGAGTTCTGCTTCATCTTTAAAGAAGCGTGGGGTAGCATTAAGGACGCTTTTCACCCAAGTGTTAAGCATGTTAATATCCGGTATATTTGCATCAGTAATTGTTGCTATTTGTAAATCAATAGTTAGTAACATATTATTTTTCAAGCTCTTTTTGTTCAAATGCGGCGTAAGCTTTTACAATGCGGGCGACGACAGGGTGGCGCACTACATCTTGTGCTGTAAAAAAGTTAAAGCTTATCTCTTCAACGCCATTTAATACATCAATCACATGGCGTAGTCCTGATTTTTGATGCCGAGGTAAATCAATTTGAGTGATATCGCCAGTGATAACAGCGGTTGAATTAAAACCAATACGGGTTAAAAACATTTTCATTTGTTCAACGCTGGTATTTTGACTTTCATCTAAAATTACAAATGCATCGTTTAATGTTCTACCACGCATATAAGCAAGTGGCGCAATTTCGATAATGTTTTTTTCAAGTAGTTTTTCGACTTTTTCAAAGCCAAGCATTTCAAAAAGTGCATCGTATAAAGGTCGAAGATAAGGATCTACCTTCTGCGCTAAATCACCAGGTAAAAAGCCTAATTTCTCACCAGCTTCAACAGCAGGGCGGGTTAATAATATCCGCCTTACTTCTTGGCGCTCTAACGCTTCTACTGCACAGGCAACCGCTAAATAAGTTTTACCTGTTCCTGCAGGGCCAATACCAAAACTTATATCATTGCGTAAAATATTGCTCACATATTGGCTTTGATTTTCACCTCGAGGCTTGATAACACCACGTTTTGTTTTAATAGTCAGCCGTTGTATGTCACTTTTATTTTCAGCTAATCGCACTTCCAATAAGCGGTGATCAGCAATAAGATTTTGTAATGCAAGGTGTACATCAGCGGCTGCTAATGTCGGTAATTTGCCTTTGATGCTCATTGTTTCAAGATAAAGATCTTTTAAAAGATCACGACAGGCTTGTGCGTATCTGTGCTCGCCAATTATGCTAAATTTAGCGTCTTTATAATTAATTTTTACAGCTAAACGGCGCTCTATCTGCTTGATGTTATCATCAAAAGAGCCACATAAAATGGCTAAACGTTCAAGACTTTCAGGCAGTAACTCTAAATGTACTGTGCTCAATTGTTTTGCCATAATTTATACGCTTGTAGTGAGTGTTTTTTCGCCTAGGGCAGCTTTATTTTTATTTGCTCTCGCATTTGTGTGCATAGACACAGGTAAATTCATTTGCTCTTCACCGCTAATAAATCTCCCCCTAATTGAATGTGCATATACTTGTGTAATTTCAACATCTACAAATGTACCAATACATCGATGGTCGCCCTCAAAATTTACGATGCGATTATTTTCAGTGCGCCCACAAAGTTCCATGATATTTTTACGCGAAGGGCCTTCAACTAAAATGCGTTGAACACTACCGAGCATCCGGCGGCCGATTTGTTGGGCATTTTGGGTGATGCGATGTTGTAAAATAGATAAACGTTTTTTTTTGGTTTCTAAGGACACATTATCTGCCATTTCTGCGGCTGGCGTACCTGGCCGTTGACTATAAATAAAACTATAACTGCTATCAAATCCAATTTTATCAATTAGATCCATGGTATCTTGAAAATCTTGATCAGTTTCATTTGGAAAACCGACAATGAAATCAGAACTAACAGTCAGTAAAGGGCGCACTAGTTGTAAGGCTTGAATTTTTTCAATGTATTGGGCAACAGTATTACCGCGTTTCATTGCCTTTAAAATACGATCAGATCCTGATTGAACAGGTAAATGTAAAAAATCAACCAACTCTGGCGTATCAGTATACACGTTAATAATTTCATCATCAAAATCAATAGGATTACTGGTGGTATAACGCAGTCTATCAATACCGTCAATTGCTGCCACATAACGTAATAATTCAGGAAATGTTGCTGTTTCTCCGTCATGTGTTTGCCCTAAATAGGAATTTACATTTTGACCGAGCAAATTAATTTCGCGCACACCTTGCTCTGCTAATTGTGCAACTTCTAAAATAATATCATCACTTGGGCGGCTGACTTCTTCGCCACGAGTGTAAGGTACAACACAAAAACTGCAATATTTTGAGCAACCTTCCATAATAGAGACAAAGGCACTAGCACCTTTAGCTTTTGGTTCAGGCAGCGAATCAAACTTCTCCACCGCAGGAAAACTAATATCAATGACACTGACTTGTTGTTTTTTCACGCGATCTAGCATTTCTGGTAATCGGTGTAATGTTTGAGGGCCAAAAATAATATCGACATAAGGCGCTCGTTTAATAATAGCTTCACCTTCTTGGGAGGCAACGCAGCCACCAACACCAATAATGAGGTTGGGATTTATTTCTTTTAATGTCTTCCAACGACCCAATTGATGAAATACTTTCTCTTGTGCTTTTTCTCGAATGGAACAGGTATTTAGTAAAATCACATCTGCATCTTCTGCATTATCAACGCTTATATAGCGGTTCGTTGCATTAAGCAGCTCTGCCATTTTGGAGGAGTCGTATTCATTCATCTGGCAACCCCAAGTTTTAACGTGTAATTTCAAATTCATATTTTGCGATTCTTATTGATCAAATATTAAAAAATAGCGTTCATTTTACGCGTAATTAAGCTTGTTGCATACTCTTTCTTTTAAAAGTGGTAAAGTTCTTGTTATTACATTGAAAAAAGGTGTTATTCGTTGTGAATAAAACGATTATTATTGTTGGTGGTGGCATGGTTGGTGCGTTAACCGCATTATTGTTGGCAGAGCAAGGTGAAGATATCCATTTAATTGAAAACTCCCCAGCTATGATTCCTGATGTAGATTCCCCCTTTGATTTACGTGTGTCAGCTTTTAGTGCGCAAAGTAAAAAAATCCTCGAACAAGTCAACGTCTGGCGCGATATCCCTCAGAATAAGGTTTGTTTATATCAAAAATTGCAAACATGGGAGCAGGGAAGTGCTAAGTTAGTCTTTGATAGTCAAGCATTAGGGATAGATGCGCTTGGCTATATTGTTGAAAATCGCTGGATCCAAAGTGTGTTATGGCAAGCATTATTAACATTTACAAATGTACATTTTTATGAAAATAGTGAAGTTATACGCATTGAAAATGAATTAAATAGTGTCACGATAACCATGGATAATAAAAGCACACTTACAGCTGATCTATTAATTGCCAGTGATGGTGCTAATTCGTCAATCCGTCAACTTTTATCAATTGGTATTACCGCGTGGGATTATCGCCAGCATTGTATGCTTATTAATATAAAAACAAATGGCGCACAACAAAATATAACTTGGCAAGAGTTTAGAGACTCCGGACCTTGCGCTTTTTTACCATTAGCACAAAATAATGCAAGTTTAGTTTGGTACCATAGTCCACAAAAAATCAAGCAGTTGCTCAGTCTTTCAAATGTGGAACTAAAAGCTACAATTTTAAGCGAATTTCCAGCGTTATCATTTGATTTTGAGGTTGAAAATAAAGGCAGCTTTTCGCTTACTAGGCGCCACGCGCATAGTTATTTTAAAGGACGCTGTGTGTTGATCGGCGATGCTGCGCATACGATCAACCCACTTGCAGGTCAGGGCGTTAATATCGGTTTTAAAGATGCAACATATTTAGTTGAATTATTACAACAATATAGTGATCTATCGATTGAGCAAATTCTAGTGCGTTATCAGCGCAAACAGAAGCCAGCCAATTTACTTATGCAAACCGCCATGGATTTTTTCTACAAAAGCAGTAAGTCGCAACAGCCAGTGGTTTGCCTATTAAGAAAGCTGGCATTTGGACTTGCACAGAATAGTAATATACTTAAAAATAAAGTCATGAAATACGCCATGGGGCTTTAAAAAACATCATTTTCATTGCCTCGCGATACCTAAAAAGTCCGTTTCGTAATCGTTTGGTTATTGATTTAAAAAAGCACCCAATACATTCATTTAATTTGATTCCGCCAATTGCTATTACTCGGCTAGGGATTTATTACCTCACAAATCCCATTCGTTAAATTAGAGGCTCAAAGCAAGACACATAAGTTTTATTACTTAGATATAGCCACACGTACACGTATTGGCTTTAGTTCCGATAATTTTGGGTTGTTTTTTATCATATCAAATAAGTATGTTCTAACTGCATCCTCACTTTTATTTACAGAAACCAATCGACTCCTAGATCTATGTTTAATCACAGAGTTCCAATATTCCAACATAACATTATGCTCTCCCAAGTCTGTATCGTAATTTTTTAGCATAGTAAAACAACTTTTAGTAGTATTTTTTTTGCTAATGCCTAAAATAATAGAAGCTTGCATTGCAGGATCTCCTTCGTTAGAATTAAATATTAAATAGTCCTCAGCGTAGAAAACTTTCTCTCTGCCAATATTAGCTGAGATTTCGTGGAGTTGGGTAATGTGTCCCAAAAATTTTCTAGTGCAATCATAGAAATAAATGGTCGGTGGAAGAGCAAATAAAATACTTCCAGTATAACCGATTATATTTTCTTTTATATAAAAGTCGTCTCGATATCCCATTGCATTATCCAAGTTTGTTTGCTAATAATTTGATATAATTCGCCATAATTCGCCATTTAAGTGACACACTAAAGCCGTGTAATGTAACCCCATGCACAGCGCAAAATAATAGCGTTGACATGAGTCTTCCTATTTGAGTTAATATTTACCAAACTGGAAAACAAAATGGGTATATACCCATGTTAGTGATCGTCAATAATATCTTTAATATTATATTTTAACTTTAATAGTGATTGGTTTTTTATCATAGCGGCGAGGGTGCTTCTCTTGTCATTATCACCTTTCTTGATAGGAATAAATTCACTCCTAGATACATGGAACACATGAGAATTGAAACATTCAATCATAATATTCTCACCTGTGCTCAAACCCTGCTTTGTGTGTGCTATTTCAACTAAACACTCAATAGAAATGTTTATTGTGGCAGTTCCCAAAATACGAGAAGTTTGCAGTGCAGGATCTCCTTCTCCAGAATTAAATATTAAATAGTTATGATCCCTTACAACTAGCGTTTTGCCAATATTAGCTGGGTTTTCGTGCTGTTGAGTAATGTGTCCGAAAAGTTTCCTATGACAATTATAAAAATAAATTGAAGGAAATGTGAACAATGCGCTGCTATTAGTATAACCGATTATGTTTTGTTCTATATAAAAGTCCTCTCGGTGTCCCATAATAGGCTCCTAGCTTATTCGTTGACTGGCTATAAAACTCAATTGTATTAGCTAAGAAACTAAAACCAATTAATAAAATTTATTGTTGGCTTTTGGTCATTACCAAGGTATCAGCAACTCCACCCTGTTGCATTCAAGTGTGCTGTTCTGTATACCTTACCCATAAGGCTAGCCCTAAGGAGAACATTACCTACCACGACAATAGTCAATGGTATTTCCGATATATTTAGAACATCGAACTCAAGACTCTCTACCGAAACATTTTGGGCTAATCGTTGATAGCATATAGTCTTCTTGAATGTGCGAGTCCTACACTTATTCCACAGTTAAGATACCTTTGATAAAGCTAAGCTCGCCTTGATCCATTCCTGATAAACATCCATTGGTTTTTTATATTTCAGTGTTTCATGAAAGCGTTCATGGTTATAGAGTAAGTTGTTCTTTTTTTGCTCATGTTGATTCTCCTATTTTGATATATACTATCTCAAATAGGAATAAGAGTGTTAATTTTACTGTTTAAATTCTTTGGGGTATTATATTTAAAGCTTTATAATTTATTGCAAAAATTAATCAGTCTTCTCACCATATTTACCCAGCAATATACGAATTTTAGGAAAAGTCATGTTTGCTCCCTAAATTTCATATCTTATACTTTGACATTTCGTTTGGGTTGTTTTTTATCATGTTGGATAGGGTGGTTATCTCTATCTCACTACCTTTATTGATAGCAATAAATGGACTTCTAGATACATGGAAAACATTAGAATCGCAACACTCTATCATAAAATTGAGACCTGCTTTCTTTTGCTTTACTGTATCTATTTTAGTTAAACATGCATTAGAGATTTGTATTGGGGCAGTGCCTAAAATACGAGAACTTTGCAGGGCAGGCGGTCCTTCTCTAGAATTAAATATTAGGTAGCCAATGGCGACTATTACTTTCTGTCTACCAATATTCTCATAATTTGGATGATATTGGGTAATGTGTCCCAAAAGTTTTCGAGTGCAATCATAGAAATAAATGGTCGGTGGAAGATCAAATGAAATTCTTCCAGTATAACCGATTATATTTCTTACAACATAAAAGTCATCTCGATATCCCATAAGATCCATAAGTTTGTAGCATGTTAATAATTTATTGAAAAAATTTATGGGGGTTATCACTAGATTTACCCAACTATATACAAATGTTAGTATGCATCAAGTTGAGTTTCTCAATTCATCCAGCAATACTTTGGCTTTATTTTGTGTGCGTTTTTTATCATGTTTAATAGGCTTGCTTTAGCTTTGTTATAACTGCTCTGTATGGAAGTAAAGCGGGATCTAAAGATATGTCTAACCCTAGATTTGCAATACTCAGTCATAACATGTTTTCCGCCGAAAATTTTCTTTTCTTCTTTTATGCGAGCTACACGCTTACCAGTAAATTAATCAGTACGCACTGCGATAGCGATCGTGGAATACAATGAGCTTTTCAACCTCTGCGCGTCAATACGGCTTGTGATAATTGCTCAAGTAATACTTCAGTGGCTTGCCAGTCAATACAAGCATCAGTAATACTTTGCCCATAGATCTCAGCCTCGCCATTAACCATATTTTGCCGACCTTCCACAAGATGGCTTTCCACCATTACCCCTGAAATAGCTTGCTCACCACTGGCAATTTGTGAACATACATCAGTGCAAACTTTCATCTGATTTTCGAATTTTTTTTCTGAATTACCGTGGCTAAAGTCAATCATAATTGTTGGCTTAAAATCTTGTTTTTTTAGACTTTCTTTTACTATGGCCACATTTTCCGCATTATAATTAGGGCATTTACCTCCGCGTAAAATAAGATGACAGTCTTTATTGCCACGTGTCTCAACAATTGCACTGTGTCCAAATTTATTGACTGATAAAAAATGATGCGAGGAATTTGCGGCCCCAATGGCATCGATTGCAACTTTAATTGTTCCATCAGTACCATTTTTAAAACCAACAGGACACGAAAGACCTGATGCTAATTCACGATGAACTTGAGATTCTGTTGTTCTCGCACCAATGGCTCCCCAAGTGATTAAATCACCAACATATTGAGGAATTATCATATCTAAAAATTCTGTCGCAGTAGGCAGATCCATTGCATTGATTTCTAATAATAATTTACGACAAATTCTTAACCCTTCATTGATATTAAACGTGCCATTAATTTCCGGATCATTAATGAGACCTTTCCAACCAACCGTGGTACGAGGTTTTTCAAAATAAGTACGCATCACAATTTCCAAACTACCTTTATATTTTTTACGTACATGTGCAAGTCGTTGTGCATATTCTAAAGCAGATTTAATATCATGAATTGAACATGGTCCAATAATAACAAGTAAACGATCATCAATAGCACTCAAAATATCACTAATAGACTGGCGGGATCTGGTCACTGTTTTACTTATCTTTGATGTTGCAGGAAAACGTTCAAGCAAAGCAACTGGAGGAAGAAGTTCTTTTATTGCTTTAATTCGAGTATCATCGGTATTTATCATTTTGGGTTCCTATTGACTGTGCTTAATTTATTTGCAGCTAACATTTATTAATCTATTAAATATGAATAAGGTTCAATGACTACATTTTCACCTTGTTCAATATTCCCTCTATTTTGTTCTAAAACAATAAAACAATTGGAACGGCTCATTGAACTAAATATTCCAGAGCTTTGCTGACCGACAGATTCAACAATCAATTGACCTTGCGCATCAAGGTAATAGTTACCGCGCTGAAAATCAGTTCTGCCAGGTGATTTTTTGAGCGCGTCGGCTGATTTGGCATTTAAACGTAATGTTTGCTTTTTATTACCCCCGCTCATTTTTATCATGGCAGGGACTCCAAGCTGGTAAAGTGTTACCATTGCAGAAACTGGGTTACCAGGCAAAGCAAAGAAAACACTGTTTGGTAATTTTCCAAAAGCAAAGGGTTTACCTGGTTTAATGGCTAACTTCCAAAACACGATTTCGCCAAGCTCTGTTAGAGCTTCTTTCATGAAATCGGCCTCACCAACAGAAACTCCTCCACTGGTAATAACAACATCAGATTGTTGATCTGCTCGGTTAATTGCGTCCAAAATTAAGTGAAGCTCATCTTTAATAATGCCCAAATCAAGCACTTCAACATTTAAACGTGAAAGTAGAGCAATAATGCTATACCGGTTACTATCATATATCTCACCCTCAGCTAAATCCTCACCTAACGATCTGAGCTCATTGCCAGAGGAAATAACAGCCACTTTCAATGGGCGATAAACTAAAATTTCTGTTAGTCCTAAAGATGCGATTAAAGGAATATCACGAGCCGTCAATTGGTGGCCTTTTTTTAGTACTATTTCTCCAGATTTTATATTTTCACCCACAAAACGAACATTATCACTTTTTTTAGGTTTCCGAGTAAACGTAATCTCTTGATCATTTATTTGCGTGTTCTCTTGCATTACCACAGTATCGGCACAGGCAGGTAAAACAGCCCCCGTCATTATACGAATACAAGATTCAGCTGGTAAATCACCAGCATACGCAAAACCCGCAAAAGACTTGCCTATCATTTGTAATGTGACAGGGTTATCTGAGCTGCAATTTAATAAATCAGCTTGCTTGAGAGCATAACCATCCATTGCCGAATTATTAAATGATGGCACATTTATTGGCGATAAAATATCACCAGCGAGTCGATAGCCTAATGCCTCTGAAAGTGAGATCATGATTTCTCCACAGACATTATCAACCGCACTGTGCATGTGTTCTAATGCTTCTTCTAAGGGCATTAATCCTTTTGCATCACAGCAAGCCATTATTTTTACCTAACTATTAATTTGAAATTGATACTATAATACTTTAAATTGCAAACTCAACAAGGCAATTATCGCAAGGTGCAAGGGTATAAGCATAATTTATCTCAGAGCAAAGCTTCTTGAGCTATGGTGGGTATATACTACATATACCCATGCTACCCCGAAATACAATATCAGCAAGGCAAATTGTGCCGATATGCGAGGCTTAAAATTGAAGTATAGTTATTCTCTGTGAGATTTTATAACAATGCAAATTGGTGCAAGGCTCCGCGCCCGTTGGGCAGGACTCGGTTTTTATATGAAAGGGAGCAGCCTTGCGTTGCACATTCGATGCGTACGTCCACATTACATATGTTGCGCCTTATCTCTGATCATCGAGTTCGTACCTGATGTTGCATTTTGAGGTAAGATGAGTATAACCAATGTTACCTTAAAATGTTAGCAGAAAACGTACTATACTCATCTTATGTAAGTTCATTGTGAATATTACCTTGAAATAAGTGAATCCATTTATGATCACCTCGAATAACAGAGCTGCTTAGTGTTACATAAGGAAAATATGGCTTCTATTAAAATGTCACACAAATTAGACAACGTCTGCTATGATATTCGTGGGGAACTCTCAATGCAGGCAAAAAAACTCGAAGGTGAAGGGCAACAAATCCTAAAACTCAATATTGGAAACCCTGCACTTTTTGGTTTTGAAGCGCCTGAAGAAGTGCTTGTTGATGTTATTAAAAATTTACCAAAAAGCCAAGGATATTGTAACAGTAAAGGGTTATTTTCTGCGCGAAAATCCATTATGCAAGATTATCAAAAAAAAGGCTTACTTTCTTTAGATATAGAAGACATCTATATTGGAAATGGCGTGAGTGAGCTTATTATGATGTCTCTGCAAGCTTTATTAAACAATGATGATGAATTACTGATCCCTTCACCTGATTATCCACTTTGGACAGCTGCTACAAATTTATCTGGTGGAAAAGCCGTACATTATATTTGTGACGAACAAGCTGGCTGGTTTCCTGATGTTGACGATATAAAATCTAAAATATCCAAAAAAACCAAAGGCATTGTGTTAATCAATCCAAATAATCCCACGGGTGCTGTCTATAGCAAACAGTTATTGGAACAAATAATAGAAATTGCCCGCCAATATAACCTGATTATTTTTTCCGATGAGATTTATTCAAAGATCATTTATGATGACGCTCACCATATAACACTAGCAACTCTCGCGGATGATATTTTAATCGTCACCTTTAATGGTTTATCAAAAGCCTATCGCGTGTGTGGTTTTCGAATAGGTTGGATGATAATAAGCGGAGCTAAAAAACACGCATTAAATTATATTAGCGGTTTAGAGATCTTGGCTTCGATTCGCCTTTGTGCCAATGTACCTATGCAACATGCCATTCAAACATCACTAGGTGGTTATCAAAGTATTAATGAGCTTATTGTGCCTGGTGGTAGATTATATGATCAAACCCAAACTGCGTGGAAACTCATTAATGAAATACCTGGACTAAGCTGCACTAAACCACAAGGCGGCCTGTACATTTTTCCAAAGCTTGATCACAAGCGTTTTAATATCAAAGATGATCATCGCTTTGCAGTTGATTTATTAATGCAAGAAAAAATACTTATAGTACAAGGAACTGGCTTTAATTTGCACAAACCAGATCACTTTCGCATCGTATGTTTACCGCAACTAGATGATTTAACTAAGGCAATACATAAAATTGCTCATTTTCTTGATGGATACAAACAGTAAACTCATTAAATAGCACCTGTAATGAAAGCTTGAAATATGCGACCTACTCGGCTGTTTATTCGGCCGTATTTGTTTGTTACGGTTCGTTATACATCTCTAAACTTGCTATTTCTTCTTTTTGATTTTCTATTTTTTTTGCATCTTCACTGCGTAAATTTGCAAGATATTCAAAATACTTAGCATCAACACCTTTAGTAATATAAACACCGTCAAAGATTGAACACTCAAATTCAGATATATTGGGGTTTTGTTTTTTAATGCCAGATTTTAAATCATCAAGATCTTGAAATATAAGCTTGTCACTGCCGATAAAATCATTTATTTCTTCAACGGTGCGTCCATATCCCACGAGTTCACTGGCAATTGGCATATCAATACCGTATACATTAGGGTAGCAAACCTGTGGTGCTGCCGAGGCAAAATAAACTTTTTTAGCGCCTGACTCGCGTACCATATTAACAATCTGCAGAGAGGTTGTGCCACGAACAATTGAATCATCAATAAGCAACACTGATTTATTTTTAAACTCTGTTCTTATAGGGTTTAATTTTCTGCGCACCGATTTTCTTCGCTCTGTTTGTCCTGGCATAATAAAGGTGCGACCTATGTATCTGTTTTTTACAAAGCCTTGACGATAAGGGATATCAAGCTCAATCGACATTTGCAGGGCGATATCGTTTGAGGTTTCTGGAATTGGAATGATTGAATCTATTTCAATACCTTTCCACTCACGCTTGATTTTTGCAGCCAGTGTTCTCCCCATTTCAATACGGGCTTCATAAACAGAAATACCATCTAAGGTAGAATCAGGACGAGCAAGATATACATATTCAAAGATACAAGGTGATAACGTTGTTTTGTCTGCACATTGCTTGGAATACAATTGCCGATCTTCGGTAATATAAACGGCTTCACCTGGCGCTACATCACGAAGAAAAGTAAAGCCAATGGTATCGAGACCAACACTTTCAGATGCAATAATATATTCTGTTTGGTTATTATCTGTTTTACGAAAGCCTACCGTCAGAGGCCGAATACCATCTGGGTCACGAAAAGCTAGCATACCATGGCCTATGATCAATGCGCTAACTGCATAAGCACCATTTACTTTTTTGTGTAATTCTCTAATTGCAAAAAAAACATCATCAGGCGTTAATGTTAGAGAATGAAAACGATCCAGCTCACTGGCTAAAATGTTTAGCAATATTTCTGAGTCAGAGTTGGTATTTATGTGGCGACGAGAAGACTTTAGCATTTCTTTTAATTGAGGCGCGTTGGTTAAGTTACCGTTATGCGCAAGTGCCAATCCCCAAGGTGAATTGACATAAAAAGGTTGTGCTTCAGCGGCACTTGAGCAGCCAGCAGTTGGGTAGCGAACGTGACCTATGCCGATATTACCTTGCAAACGATGCATGTGCTTTATTGCAAATACATCTTTTACCAAGCCATTAGCTTTTCGTTGCTTAAAGTTACCATCTGCAATTGTAATAATTCCAGCGGCATCCTGGCCGCGATGTTGTAAAACGGTTAATGCATCATAAATGCGTTGATTTACGGGTGTTGCTCCAACTATACCTACGATACCACACATATTTTAAACCTTAATTTAGACCAATTAACCGAGGTATTTGATTGTTTTTTATCGCTAATATAACTCAAACTTGCGTTATATTTAATCGCAATAGTGATTATTAAATATTGTTAAGCACAACGGTATTATACCCATGTTAATTTAAAATGAAACGGTCGCAAGGTAAATTGTCCACAGACTTGCAATAACATGGAATAAATTAATAAAAATTTATAATTTAATATTTTTTATAAAGCTCGATGAATGCTGAAGGTGGATAAAAAACCAATTGATAATGGTAGCAAAATCTGGCACTAAGGTTGATTCATTCCACCATTTTGAGTGAGGGAAGCTTGTAAAAGCTGCAATAAAAAAAAGTATTGCGCTAACAACAAGTACACCGCGAATGCCACCAAACACAATACCTAAAAGCATGTCTGTGCCTGAAAGTCCTGTCATTACAACTAATCGATTTACAATATAATTAATTAATGCGCCGATGACTAATACTGCGACAAATAATATGCTAATAGCTGCCGCGTCTCTTAATGTATGATCTGAAATTTGCGTAAGGTATTTAGTCACTTTAGAAGAAAAATGACTTGCAATAAAAAAAGCTGCAAACCAAGTAACTAACGAGATTGCCTCTTTTGTGAATCCGCGTATTAGACTAATTAAAGCGGAAAAAACAATAATGCCAATAATAGTATAATCTAGCCAATTCATAATATTCTTCTAATGTAAATGATTATCGGTTTACTGCGTCAAAACGAACTAAGTGTCCAGTTAATTTCGTTAGTTTTTTCAATGCAGGGAGCTCTTTTTCAAGTTTAGATTTTGAAACGTCAGTACCCACAAAAATGCGAGTTATTTGACCATCAATGACTTGCAAGGGCATAGTGTGTACTTGAAATCCAGCCCTGTTCAATGTCTTTAATAATGTGTTTATATTTTTTTCTTTTTTAAACGCACCAAGTTGAATTGTCCATGCGTCAGTCGGTAGTGCTTTTTTTACATCCGTTTTTTTACGCGAGTTGTGAGTCGACTTTTTACTAGCATAGCTTTGCTGCGGCGCAGTTTTAACTATTTCCTTTACTTGCCATTTCTCATCTGTAGATCTCTTCTTTTTTGCTATTACTTTTTCTTGCTTAGCTACTTTTTGCTTAACTACTTTTTGCTTAGCTATTTGCATATTATCATCTGCTACAAGGTTTTTCTTAGCAGAGTCTAAAGTCACTGTATGTTTTTTAACGGTGGGCCTTATTGGGATTGCAACAAATTTATCAGTATGCACTTCTTTTTTACCATTGATCAGGAATGGTAAAAAAATGATCACACACGCACCGAATATTGTGACACCCACTAATCTGTTCTTAAACTGATTATTCACTTGCATTCCCTTGAAAATGTTAAAAAATCTGCCACCGTATAAAAAGATCCGAACACCACAATTATATCAGATGAATTAATTTGAGTCAGCATGTTTTTATAAGCTTCTTCAATATTATTAGCATAAGTGATGACGTTTTTTTTTGTTTTGATGCTATTTTGATAACATACATCTAGCTCATCTACCGTTGATCCTCGGTAACAATCAAGTGAAATAAGCGTATATTCATCAACAATCCCATTGAGTTCAGAAAAAACACCACTACAATCTTTGTCTTTTAGCATACCAACAATTGCAATGATCCTGCAAGGATATAATTTGTCCGCTTGCATTCGAGAGAGTTGCTCTGCCAAATATTTAGCTGACTGCGGATTATGCGCAACATCAAGGTATACATCATTTTTAATTTGCATGTCTATTTTTTCTAAGCGTCCAGACAATTTAGC
The DNA here is from genome assembly GCA_963682165.1 of uncultured Psychromonas sp. GTDB lineage: Bacteria > Pseudomonadota > Gammaproteobacteria > Enterobacterales > Psychromonadaceae > Psychromonas. The sequence continues at coordinate 2,791,763 of OY821666.1, forward strand.
ATTGCCAATCGCTTTTTTGAGTATTTTTTTACTAATATCTAGCGACAATGCTTCAATTACAGCCAATGCAGTCGAACAATTTTGCTCAGGCATTGCAGTAAATGGTAATAAAGATAAGGTATTTTTTCCGATCCACTGCCAACTTGTGCTATCAGATTGGACGTGAAAGTCTTTGCCTGCAAACTTTATTTTGGCGTTAATAGATTTTGCATGATTAATCAGAGATTTCGGAGGATCATACTCGCCACAGATAACTGGTTTAAAAGGACGAAAAATACCAGCTTTCTCAAAACCAATAACTTCTTTATTACTACCTAACCAATCAGTATGATCAATTGCAATAGTTGTAATAACACTGATATCCGACTCAACCATGTTAGTTGCATCTAACCTCCCACCAAGTCCTACTTCTAATAATATAAAATCACATTGTGCTTGCTTTAATAAATGTAAACAGCTTAATGTGACATATTCAAAGAAACTCAACGAGGTTTTTTGACGATATAATTCTACGACAGAAAATGCATCACAATGCGCAGATGCAGATAATTCTTGCTTGTTAATACGAAGCCGCTCTGTAAACCGCAAAATATGTGGCGAACTATAAACACCGACTTTGTAGCCAGCTTCAAGCAATATTTCTTCTAAAAAAGCACAAGTTGTTCCTTTTCCATTGGTGCCACCGACCGTAATAACCGTGCCATCAAAACTAAGCAGCGCCATTTTTTTTCCGACTTTGGTTATTCTATCTAAGCCTAATTCTATTTTATTTGGATGTAGGTTCGTGATATAGGCCAGCCATTGTGGCAAGGTTTTATTCACAGATCTTCCCCTAAGAAAAGGGGACCACATGCAGGTCTAGGTAGAGCAAAACAGGCTGGGTAATCAACTTCAACAAGATAAAGTCCTCCAGATTTTGCCGTTGCCGCTGCTTTAGATCGATCCATTAATGCCAGTAATGATGCAAGCCAATTAACAGGTTTATTTTGTTTTCCAATTTCAATAAGGCTACCTGCGAGATTACGCACCATATGGTATAAAAAAGCATTGGCTTTTATATCAATAATAATAAATTCACCACGGCGAGTCACATTCAAAAATTCAATGGTTCGAACAGGGCTACTCGCCTGACAGTGTAATGCGCGAAAAGAGGTAAAATCATGTTCGCCGACGACGAACTGCCCAGCTTGATGCATTAACCTTGCGTCTAAAACCTCATGATAATAACTCAAACCTGAGTGTAAAATGCTAGGACGAAATATACTATTGCAAATGATATAGCGGTAACGTCTGGCAGTGGCACTAAATCTAGCATGAAAATCGTCATTAACGAATTTTACCCATCGTACTGAAATATCATCGGGTAAATTAGCATTAACACCAAGCGTCCAAGCAACTTCTTTTCGATTAGCAAATGTTTCAAAATGAACAACTTGCCCTGTGCTATGAACTCCTGCATCGGTGCGCCCAGCGCATGTGACGGTTACTTTATGATTAGCAATAATTGATAATGCTTTTTCTAATGCTTGTTGAACTGAAATGACTTCTTTTTGTCGCTGCCAGCCGTAATAATTCGCACCATCATATTCTATGCCTAATGCAATTTGCATATATTTCCGAAATTCAAGATAAAAAAATGATTATACTTATTATCAATCAATTTGGATGCCAAATTATCAATTAGGATGCCAAATTATCAATTAGGATGCTAAATTATCAATTATGATGCTAAATTGAACATTGCCAAATATGAAATGCTTCTGAGTAGTTTCGCATTAATCTCAATGACACTCAATATCTTATTCAAGATTAGCCACTGCTTCAGCGCGAGGGATCTTGGATTGAACATAATTATCCATCATACCTTGTGTTATTAATGTAACCTTTCCTTCAGTCACTTCAAAAAATTCTGCATCCTTAATATTATCGTAACCAACCGCTATGCCGTTTGGAATAACGCAATTTTCATCCACAATAACTCTATATAAACTACAATATTCTCCAATAGTGACATTGGGTAATATAACGCTCTCTAGTACATAACTAAATTTATTAATAACCACACACGTCGATATTAAAGAGCGCCTAATTGTTGCACCTGAAATAATACAACCCGCTGTTAGAACACTGTCAACGGCTTGTCCTCTGCAATCGTCTGAATCAAATACAAATTTCACACCCGGTAATATCTCTCGAGATGAATATATCGGCCAATGTTTGTCGTAAAGATTAAGTTCAGGATCAATAGCAACTAAATCAAGGTTTCCTTGATAGTATTGATCGATAGTGCCGACATCTTTCCAGTAAGCTTGTACATCAGCTGTTTTCTCATTATTAAAAACATAAGCAAATACTTTTTCATGCTTTATTGCGTTAGGAATGATATTGTAACCAAAATCATGTTGGGAATTTTCAATTACTGCGTCTTCTAATAATAACCGTTCCAGCACATCAAAGTTAAAAATATAAACGCCCATTGAAATTAGCGAACAACCTGGCGAGTGCCTAATTTCAGGTGGGCTAATTGGCTTTTCAACAAAATGCGTGATTTTTGAATTTTCGTCAGCAGTAATTACCCCGAATTGGGTTGCCAATTTGCTCGGCACAGAAATACAAGAAATTGAAATATCTGCACCATTTATTGCATGCTGCCTTAGCATTCTACTGTAGTCCATTTTATATATGTGATCGCCGCCTAAAATTAGTACATATTCACAAGAATCTTTTTTTAATTGCGCTAAATTTTGATAAACAGCATCAGCGGTTCCCAAGTACCAACTTTCATCTATTTGCTGTTGAGCTGGAATAATATCAACATATTCACCGAGTTGCCAAGGCATATTGCCCCATGCTCTTTGAATATGAGACAACAAGTCAGATGACTTATATTGTGTGAGGACGCTAATGCGGCGAAGACCTGAATTGATACAGTTAGAGAGCGTGAAATCAATTATTTTGTATTTCCCAGCAAATGGTAAACTCGGTTTGGCTCTGTTATAGGTTAAGTGTTTTAAACGAGATCCTTTCCCGCCAGCTAACACTAATGCAATAGTATCTCTTGTTAATAAACCAATTTGCTGCGACATATTCTTCCCTAATTTGTCTTTTTTATTTAATGGCGTATTGAAATTTGAAGTATGAAGTTACCATTATCTAAATTTTATTTCAAGTGCCATGGCATCTTAGGGTTTTTCTTGGACTTATTCAACTTTTTGATATTAAAGCTTTATCAACATTATAAATGTATTTATTATTAGGTCAAAACCATCAGATAACTTGATTCATATTTTGTTTTCTAAAAGAGTGAGTCTTAGAAAATAAATAATCTCATGCAGGATAAATTACATTAAAAATTCAGCGAGCTCCCTTCCATTGGTCGCCGCAAAGGTGCTATTCTTAACAGTTCTACGCACTTATCTTCGCGTATTTGCAAAGCTGAATGAACGGGCTTGCTATTACTCGCAATAACGGTAATGTCATAACTACTTTGGTCATAGTCAAAACGAATTTTTAAGATACCATTTTCAAGTTCCCAACTGCCAGAGTGCTGGGCATGATGAAAAATATTGGCAACAGTCAGCATACCGTTACTTGTGAAATTGACAATAAATGAACTGTTTTGTTCAGAGTTCAGCAACCATGATCTTGATATAATTTCATTCTTGTGCAACTTACGTTTATTGAGCTCCCACAAAATGTACTCCCCTTCTGTAAGAACGAAGGTACGTAAGTCATCATTGATGAGATCAACAGAAATAGGTTGGCGTTTTTTCTGTTGATTTTCATAGCTAAATAAAATTATTTTACGATCTAGATCGGTTAATAAAGATTTGAGTGCCATTTTTTTCTCTTATATGTTTTTTGCTAATAAACTAAACATAGTAGAAAAAACAAACAGTAACAGATGACACGTAAAAAATTTGATGAAGATCAATGAATTTTTACATTATTACCACCAAGATGTGACTTATCAGACTTATTTTGTTTTTACTATCTCAAGCCACATCATGGTATTAATATTAATTGCGCACATGCCAATGGCTGTGATATTAATTATCTATTTACTTTTTTTAGTTTGTTCCTCTCGCCATTTTCCTTGAGAAAAATAAGCTCGCCAACCTGTTGCTTTTTTCTCAACTTCGGCACGAACGTACTGTTCTTTTTCAAGTGCTTGTGCCAATTGTAATTTTTGTGCAGAGCGATACTCTTTGCGTTTAACCTTATCACTTTCATTTACAAGTGCTTGATCTATTTTTAAATCAAGCGCTTTATAAGCCACCTGATTAGCAATATAAACTTTAGGCAAAAACCGCACCACTGTTGGATCTCCTTCAGGAGAACATGAAGGGGCGCTGAATAAGTACTCAAATTTTGAAGAAATTAATTGCTTATATTTAATCAATTCCAGAACGGTTGGGGCGCGTGTTTCTCTTGACTTAGGGTAGGTGTTTGCCGCTAAAAACAATCCTTTAGCGCCATCTCGCAAAATAAAGTGAGCATCACTTTGCTCACATTTTAAGTCGGGTAAATCAACAGGATCTTCTTTTACAGGCGCGACATCACCGTTGCGTAAGATCTTACGCGTATTTTTACACAGCTCATTACTGCAATCCATGTATTTACCAAAACGCCCATCTTTGAGTTGCATATCATGACCACACTTATCACACTCGACAACAGGGCCTTCATAGCCTTTGATTTTAAACTCTCCTGTTTCAACCAAGTAGCCTTCACAAAGCGGGTTATTACCACAAACATGTAGTTTTCTTGTTTCATCGATCAAATAGTTATCCATTGCCATATCACATTTAGGACAACGTTTTTTCGCCATTAACGCCGCAGTTTCAAGATCTTCGCTGCTTAGTATATCAATGGCATCATCGCCATCAACAAGGTTCAGTGTTGTTTTACAGCGTTCTTTTTCGGGCAGCGCATAACCTGAACATCCTAAGAAAACACCCGTTGACGCGGTGCGAATACCCATTGCTCGATCACAAGACGGACAGCGAACATCCTCTATTATCACAGGATCATTTAAGCGCATCCCACCGTCATGTGCAGGCATATTGGCTTTGTCAATTAAAGCGGTTAAATCTTTGTAAAACTTATCGAGCTCTTTTTTCCAATTCGTGGTCCCATCTGCAATGCTATCGAGTGTCGCTTCCATCTGTGCAGTAAAATCGTAATTCATTAATTTAACAAAGTTCTCAGAAAGACGATCACTAACAATTTCTCCCATTTTTACAGCGAAAAATCGGCGTTTATCTATTTTTACATAGCCGCGATCTTGGATTGTAGAGATGATACTTGCATACGTTGAAGGACGTCCAATCCCTTTCTTTTCAAGCTCTTTTACTAATGATGCCTCAGTAAAACGAGCAGGTGGTTTTGTAAAGTGCTGTTGAGGGTCAAGTTTAATTAAATGAAGTATTTCATCAATCGATAAATCCGGTAATTGAATATCATCGACTTTACTTTTAGCAACAGGTTGTGCTTTTGTCCAACCAGCAAAACGCAATGTCCGGCCTTTTGCTCTTAATTGATAATCACCAGCGTTGATAATAAGTGTTGAAGCATCATACAATGCAGGGCACATTTGACAAGCTAAAAACTGTCGCCAAATTAAATCATAAAGCTTATGTGCATCTTTATCAACGCCAACAAGTAATTCCGCAAGTTGATTAACATCTGAAGGCCTTATTGCTTCATGCGCTTCTTGGGCGCCTGATTTACTGCTATAAAAAATTACATTATCAGATAGATAATTACCGCCAAACTCACCTTTGATATACTCTCTTAGAGTGGCAACAGCATCTTTACTTAAATTAGTCGAGTCGGTACGCATATAAGTTATGTAACCAGCCTCGTAAAGGCGCTGTGCTAACATCATTGTTTTTTTCACACCAAAACCTAACCTGGTACTTGCCGCTTGCTGCAGTGTTGATGTAATAAAAGGCGCACTTGGTTTGCTTTTTGTCGGTTTATCTTCACGCGAAAGCAGTTTATATTGCGCTGTTTTTAGATGACTAACGGCTACATCAGTTTGCGCTTTATTGATAGGTTTAAATGATTGCCCTTTTTCCTTAAATACTTCTAGCCGTAATTTGCTGTTATTTTCACTTTCAACATCAGCGTGTAGATCCCAAAACTCCTCAGGATTAAATGCTTTTATAAGTCGTTCTTTTTCAACAACTAACCGCAGTGCTACAGATTGTACGCGTCCAGCTGAAAGTCCTCGCGCTACTTTTTTCCACAACACTGGCGACACCATAAAGCCTACAATACGATCTAAAAAACGCCGCGTTTGCTGGGCATTGACAACATCAATGTTTAATTCCGTCGGGTTTTTAAAGGCTTCTTTAATTGCATTTTGAGTTATTTCATTGAAAACAACTCGTTGATATTTACTTTCATCGCTACCGAGTACTTCACGCAAATGCCATGCAATGGCTTCTCCCTCTCTATCCAAATCGGTGGCGAGATAGATGATTGGGGAATCTTTTGCAAATTTTTGCAATTCAGCAACCACTTTTTGTTTATCTGCTTGGATCTGATAATTAGCGGTCCAATTCTTAGGATCAATGCCCATTCTAGTAATGAGCGCATTTTTTGATCGCTTAGCTTGCTCTTTTGCTTTTGCAGCTGGTGATAATCCTGCTAATGATTTTTTAACTGTGCTTGGTTTTTTTTCTCCTCCACTTTTGGGAAGATCACGTATGTGACCAACACTTGATTTAACAATATAATCTTTCCCTAGATATTTATTAATAGTTTTTGCTTTTGCTGGAGACTCGACAATAACAAGAGATTTAGCCATATTTAAGACGCCTAAAATATTAGTAAGAAATACAAATTTGATTAACTTCTTTTTTATATAAACGAATGTTTACAAAAATTGCAATATTTTTTTTAAAAAATATTTAAAATTTCAAGATGTATTCTAAAAAAAATAAAATAATATACTACTAAATCAAAATGTTAGATACAATTTATTATTATTTTTCAAATTGTTAAATTTATCGTCATTATTTAAGCTAATTCTAAAAATAGTGAAATAAGAACTTGAAAGTGTATACCCATGATCATGCAAAATGCGTGGCGCAGCTCGCCGATCGAAGATCAAATCAAAGCTCAACATAAATTTGCAAAGAATTCGGTCAGTAACGATTGAAGCTGATTTGAAATGCTACTTTGCAAATGTAATTAAAACTAACGTTTGGAGTACGATAAATTTTGATCCCAATCGCCTTTAATTCATTCTAATTACGTCTTAAAAATAAAGATCTACATATTTTTTCCCGTACCTAGCTGTATTTTATCACTATTTGTGAATATTACTTATTTTTTATTCTAAATTTATTGATATCTTTTATTTTCCTTTCAAAAACAACCAATTATTTATTTTATTATATATTTAATTGGAAATGGTAACCATATTAAAATATAGTTTTTCATGTTTATTATTATTATTTTATGCGTCAATTCTTGATAATCTGAGCATTAATTAATATCGAGACTATACTTAACAAAGTGAAATACAAGCACTACACAAAATCAATCCTAAACTAACGTGGAGTATTTAAATATGCAAAAAATAACCTTGGGTTTATTCTTACTTTTTTTTCTACCATCTCTTTGGGCTACACCTTTACATCAGTCTGGTAATACATATGCTGGCGGCTCTAAGGTGATTTTTGAAGGAAATATATATGAAGCAAAATGGTGGGCTAGTGGTACCCAATTGCCTGGCGAAAATAATGCACAAGCATGGCTAACTCCCTGGCGATTAGTAGGCCCAGTATCAGCAAATAACGATACAGGTACCGATAAAGATGCCGATAAAGGTGCCGATACAGGTGCCGATACAGGTGCCGATACAGGTGGCGATAAAGGTGCCGATACAGGTGGCGATAAAGGTGGCGATACAGATTCCGATACAGGTTCCAATACAGGTGCCGATAAAGGTTCTACTACACACCCTCTATATCAAGCTGGAACTCGGTATAAAGGAAACGATATTGTTGTAAACAACGGTAAAACATACCAATGTATGTCAGGCATAACAGCTGCATGGTGTGGTGGAGCTTCTTGGGCTTATGCACCTGGATCTGGGACTGCATGGGAACACGCTTGGTCAATATACGACGCAAATGCATCAACAGGTGGAACAACAGGTGGAACAACACCTGGAACAACACCTGGAACAACACCTGGAACAACACCTGGAACAACACCTGGAACAACACCCGGAACAACACCTGGAACAACAGGTGGAACAACTAACAGCAATACGCAAACCTTCACCGCACAGCAAATCTCTGATAAAGAAACATTCTTGACTAGTTCTCCTCTACTACAGGCAACTAAAAACTCGATTAAAACTAGAGATAATAGTATCGTTGATGCTATTGTTCCAGGTGCAGTCACCAATCCTACAAATGTTAAACGTGTTGAACGTATTATTTCCGCCGATGACTGGAATTACATATTTGCAACACGTACTCATGAATATACCTACCGTAATATGCTTCAAGCTACTGGTAAGTTTCCTGCATTTTGTGCAACCTATAATGATGGTCGTGATAGCGACTTAATTTGTCGTAAATCATTAGCAACTATGTTTGCTCACTTTACTCAAGAAACTGGCGGGCATGATAAGCATAATAAAGTTGTTCCAGAATGGCGTCAAGGATTAGTTCATGTTCGTGAAACGGGATGGAAAGAAACCCAAAGAGGCGGATATAACACCGAATGTAATCCTTTAATATGGCAAGGTCAAACTTGGCCTTGTGGTACATTTAACAATGGTGAATACAAGAGTTATTTTGGCCGTGGTGCAAAACAGCTTAGCTACAATTATAATTACGGACCATTTTCAGAAGCGATGTTTGGCACTGTAAGAACATTACTAGATAACCCTGAAAAAGTAGCTGATACATGGTTAAATCTTGCTAGTGCAGTATTTTTCTTTGTTTATCCACAACCACCAAAACCAAGTATGCTCCATGTAATTGATGGAACATGGCAGCCTAATGCCACAGATCTTTCTGCTAATCTTACTCCTGGTTTTGGTGTTACTACTCAGATCATTAATGGCGGTGTAGAGTGTGGTGGTACAAATGAAATTGCTCAATCAAAAAATCGTATCATATATTACAAGGCGCATGGTAATAATCTTGGTGTAACCATTCCAAAAGATGAAGTTCTTGGTTGTGCTGGTATGCAACAATTTGATAGCGGTGGTGCTGGAGCAATTAATGTTTATTGGGAAAAAGATTGGTCATGGAGTTCTGATACTGTCAATAATATTAGTTATGCTTGTAAACTTGTTGCTTATCAAACTTCCTACTCAGCACTTAAGACTGGTGATTATGCAAAATGTGTAAAACATCACTTTAAAGATGTTGTTATAACTGATAAGTAAAACATTACTTTTCTGATGTTACTATAACAGATTAAAAGTTAAGATCACAGGGAGGTTATTTTTTAATAACCTCCCTATATCTGTCACCATATACCGACAATTAGATTCAAGATAACTATTCAATATTTCTTATTGTGCACTTAATATACCTCTAATAGAGCTAAACTAGTCTTAATTTATTCGTGGTAAACATTCATGGTTTTTTATATTTCAATGTTTTATCAAAACTCTCATGGTTAGTCGCATTCGATATTTTTATGCTTAACCGCATTTTTTAAAAGGAGCGATTTAAATGCGTTTGCATTAATTTGAATAAGCTATTTTCAATTGCTAAGCTGGCACTTTTAAACAATTTATCACTCAATTTTTTCTCTTGTAAATATTTTATTTGTACAATCATAGCCTTTGATTTTAAATATAATACCCCAAGGAATTTAAACAATAAAATTAACACTCTTATTCCTATTCATTGATATCTTTTATTTTCCTTTCAAAAACAGCAAATTATTTATTTTCTTATATACATTTAATTGGAAATGGTAACCATATTAAAATATAGTTCACCATGTTTATTATTATCGTTTTATGCATCAATGTTTAACAATATGAGCATTAATTAATATCGAGACTATACTTAACAAAGTGAAATACAAGCATGGCACAAAATCAATCCTAAACTAACGTGGAGTATTTAAATATGCAAAAAATAACCTTAGGTTTATTTTTTCTTTTCTTTCTACCATATCTTTGGGCTACTCCAACATATCCTCAATATAAAACTGGCACTCAGTATATAGGAAACGAAATTGTTGTGAACAACGGGCAAACATACCAATGCACTGCAGGTATAACTACTGATTGGTGTGGTAGTGTTGCTTGGGCTTATGCTCCTGGCTCTGGAACTGCATGGAAAGACGCTTGGACAATATACAACACAAATAATGCACCAACTGCACCAGATGAAACAGATGGTACAGGTGGTACAAGTAATAAAACATACCCTCAATATAAAGCTGGCACTAAGTATGTAGAAAACGAAATTGTTGTAAACAACGGTAAAACATACCAATGCATGCCAGGCATAACAGTGGCATGGTGTGGTAGTGTTGCTTGGGCTTATGCTCCTGGCTCTGGGACAGCATGGGAAAACGCTTGGTCAATATACGACGCAAATGCACCAACAGGTGGCTCAACAGGTGGATCAACTAACAGCAATACGCAAACCTTCACCGCACAGCAAATATCTGATAAAGAAGCATTATTAACTAGTTCTCCTCAAATAAAGGCAACTAAAGACTCGATTAAAACTAGAAATAATCTTCTAGTTAATAATATTTCTCCAGGTGCAGCCACTAATCCTGAAAATGTTAAACGTGTTGAAGGTATTATTTCCGCAGATACGTGGGATTACTTATTTATAAGACGTACGCCAGAGTATACTTACCGTAATTTACTTCAAGCTACTGGTAAGTTTCCTGCATTTTGTGCAACTTATACTGATGGTCGTGATAGCGATAGTATTTGTCGTAAATCATTAGCAACTATGTTTGCTCACTTTACTCAAGAAACTGGCGGGCACAATAGACATGATTCAGTTCCAGAATGGCGTCAAGGATTAGTTCATGTTCGTGAAGGTGGATGGACGGAAAGTTCACGCAATGGGTATAACAGCCAATGTGATCCTTTAATATGGCAAGGAAAAACTTGGCCTTGCGGTAAATTTAGCGACGGTGAATTCAAGAGTTATTTTGGTCGAGGCGCAAAACAGCTTAGCTATAACTATAATTACGGACCCTTTTCAGAAGCGATGTTTGGCACTGTAAGAACATTATTAGATAATCCTGAACAAGTAGCTGATACATGGTTAAATCTTGCTAGTGCAGTATTTTTCTTTGTTTATCCACAACCACCAAAACCAAGTATGCTCCATGTAATTGATGGCACATGGGTGCCAAATGACAAGGATATAAGTAATAATCTTAGTAATGGTTTTGGTGTTACCACACAGATAATTAATGGTGGTGTAGAGTGTGGTCGTGGCAGAGAACTTGCTCAATCAACAAATCGTATCAAATATTACAAGGCTTTTAGCAACTATCTTAATATAAAAGTTCCACAAGATGAAGTTCTTGGTTGTGCTAATATGGAAAAATTTGATAACGCTGGTGCCGCTGGGGTAGTTAATATTTATTGGGATAAAAATTGGTCATATGACGGTGCCAATCTTAACGGTGGAAGTTATGCATGTAAACTTGTTGCCTATCAGACTCCATACTCCGCACTTAAAACTGATGATTATGCAAAATGTGTAAAAAATCACTTTCCTGATGTTGTTATAACTGATTAGTAAAACATCACATTTCTGATGTTGCTATAACAGAGTAAAAGTTAAGATCACAGGGAGGTTATTTTTTAATAACCTCCCTAGATCTGTTACCATATACCTACCATTAGCTTCAAGAAAACTATTCAATATTTCTTATTGTGCACTTAATATACCTTTGATAGAGTTAAACTCGCCTTAATTTATTCGTGGTAAACATTCATGGTTTGTTATATTTCAATATTTCATAAAAACTCTCATGGTTAGTCGCATTCGATATTTTTATGCTTAACAGAATTTTTTAAAAGAAGCGATTTAAATGCGTTTGCATTAATTTTAATAAGCTATTTTCAATTGCTAAACTGGCACTTTTAAACAATTTGTCGCTCAATTTTTTTTCTTGTAAATATTTTATTTGTACAATATGCCGTGTATCTAATTGTGAGGTCAAATAATCATCGCTTGTTTGAATTACATCGACTAAGTTTAAAGCTAATGCTTGCGTGCCATACCAATGCTCACCCGTTGCGATTTTATCAATATCTAACTGGCATCTATACTTACCTACAAAATCTTTAAAAAGATCATGGGTTTCTTGCAGTTCTTGTTTAAATTTATTTCTCCCTTTGCGATCATTTTCACCAAACATAGTTAGAGTTCTCTTGTACTCTCCTGCTGTTAGCTGTTCAAACTCTATATTGTGTTTTTTAAGCACTTTATTGAAGTTTGGCATTTGTGCAATGACACCGATTGATCCGAGTATCGCAAACGGTGCTGAAATAATTTTATCGGCGATACAAGCCATCATATAACCACCACTTGCCGCCATTTTATCAACAGAAATGGTAAGGGGTATGCCCTTTTCTTTGATACGTTGCAATTGCGACGCTGCAAGGCCATATCCATGAACCATCCCACCCCCGCTCTCAAGACGAACAAACACTTCATCTTGATCTGTTGCCACGCTTAAAATTGCGGTGATTTCCTCACGTAATGATGACACTTCTTTTGCATCAATACTACCCTTAAAATCAATAACATACAGCTGTGCTGATAACTTGACATCACAGTCCTTATTGGCTGCTTTTTTATCTTCACTGAGTTTGCTTTTTTGTTCTTTTTTATGTTTTTTATTACGCGCTTTAAGCTGCAATTCTGATAACAGATTTTCTTCTAATAAGTTTTTAGTCTCATTTAATTGCAAAGATAAATCAATTATTTCTAGTTTCCCTTTTTTATGTTTTTGTTTGCTTACGATCGAGATTATTGCAATTAATATTACAATAATACTTCCAATAAAAGTGACTGTTTTCGCAAGAAACAATCCGTATTCTAATAAATATGTCAAAATAATACCCTTAATAAAATGTAAGCTAGTTTATCTGTTATCATTCAAGTTGTTTAATTATGCCGCTAGCTCGGACAGCAAAACAAGGCGTAACATTTACTGATGATGATTAAACTCGCTAATCATATTTGTTGCTAGGACTATACCCATGCGCCCAAAAGATTATTTATCCAGTGCGAGCACAGATATTAAATCAAAACGATGCAAATCGGCTGCTGGACAATTTTATACCGAGTGTCCGCTACCAATTTGCCTTGCTGATTTTTCATCTTGAGGTAACATAAGTGTATAATGACAAAATTTTTAAACTTTCTCAAAGTTGTTTCAACAATTTTGTAAAAATAATTAGTTTTAACTAAAATGTGAGGATTAATGAAAGATTACATCGCCCCTGAAAACTGTTTAACAGATAAAATTATTTTAATCACTGGCGCAGGAGATGGTATTGGAAAATCATTGGCAATAAAATGTGCAACGTTTAACGCATCGGTTATTTTATTAGGTAAAACAGTCTCAAAATTAGAAGCAACCTACGATGCGATACAAGCATTAGAAAAACAAGGTGCTGCAATACTACCTGTTGATCTAAAAGGCGCTACAGAGAAACATTATGCTGATTTAGCCGATACAATAAAGAGAGAATATGGCAGGCTTGATTGTTTAGTTCATAATGCAAGTTTATTGGGGGTACTGTGCCCTTTTGAGCAAATTGAAAAAAATACTTGGGATGACGTACTAAAGGTAAACGTAACAGCGCAATTTATGCTGACCAAAGCAATGATCCCCGTCTTACAAGACGCACCTAATGCAACCACTATTTTTACTACCTCATCTGTTGGTGCTATAGGGCGCGCATTTTGGGGAATATATAGCATTTCAAAGTTTGCAACAGAGGGGATGATGCAAACGTTGGCTGATGAATATGAAAACAGCACATTACGATTTAACGCAATTAATCCCGGTGCAACAAGAACGTCTATGCGTGCAAAAGCTTTCCCCGCAGAAGATGTATCATTACTAAAAACTCCCGATGAAATATTAGCAAGCTACCTTTACTTGCTCAGTGATGAGAGTATTGGCGTCACTGGTAAAAGATTGAATGCACAATAATATCAATGATAAATGCAATGCTATCAATAAATATTTTCATTTTCATCTGGACGTGTTTTCAAAAATTTGAGCGTCCACATGTATTGAGAGCGATTTTCATTGATCAGCTTTTCTAACGCCTCACTAATTTTTTGGGTGTCATGTACTTCATTGTTTGTCGGGAAGTTTTGCAAAGGCGCATGACAAATAACATCAACTTTTGATGTTTTTTCATTATACGAACTATAGATTGGAATGACGCAAGCTCTTCCTAATTTTGCCAATCTGCCTGTTAGAGGGAGTGTTGCTTTTTGGGTCGCAAAAAATGGCACAAAAATACTGCTTTCACGCCCATGATCTTCATCGGGTAAATAAAAAAAATGTATCTTGTCTCGTAAGCTTTTAATGATAGGTTTTAAACCTTCATTGCGATGATATAACATTCCTTTTCCCGTTAAGTCGCCAAACCGAGTACGAGATTTTAGAGAAAACCAGTCAAAAATAGGGTTATTATAATCTTTAAACATACCAGAAAGTGAATAACCACGCGCACAAATAGCAGCTGTTGCCGAAAAATCAACTCCGTAGGTATGAGCAGATAAGAAAATGGCTGCCTTACCTTGCGCTTCTGTTTCTTTTAGATAGTGTTCACCGATAAAATTGATGCGCTTATGTAAAAATGTTCTACTTCGAAATACTATCTCCCCAAGAGAAAGAGCTATTTGTGCAAGTGCGATGACATTTTTTTGCATTAATTCTTCTTTTTGTTGCTCTGTATACTCAGGAAAGCAAATGGATATATTTGCCAAAGCTATTTTTTTTCGTTTAGCTAATAATTTTGTGTGATAGATACGCATTCCTAAAAATCTTGCAAAGCGATCGCGTATTTTAATTGGTATGTATGCCGACACATAAAGTAAGGCTATTAAAAACCAAGCAAACCAATATTTAGGGAGAAAGTGTTTGGCTTTAATAGGTATATTAAAACGAGGTTTGCGAACAGACATAATCAGTCCTGTTAAAACTGCAATAATTCAAATTTGGGTGGCAGACTCCCCAGAAAACTCTCGGCACTTGAATCACTTACTATGGCTGCTGCCTTCCGGCTCTGACCAGGTTAATAAGTTATCAATGCGAGAAACCAAGAAGCCTACCATTGTTACTGTATCGATTTAGTCTCATTAAGTCGATGAAAAAAATTATACCGATCAAAATAATGAATTCAATCATTATTTTACTTTTATCGTGCAAGTGGTTACTTAATAACCATTCATAGCTAAAGTACAAGTTTTATAGCGATAATAAACAGCAATATCGAAAATAATTTAGTTACTTTTACAGGATCTAAGCGATGAGCAAGTGACGCCCCCATTTTTGCAAATACTGTACTGGTGATAATAATACCAAACAAGGCTGGTAAATAAATATAACCAAAAGTGTATTCGGGGAGATTTGTTCGATGCCAACCCAGCAATATATAGCCAATTGTACCCGAGACTGCCATTGGAAACCCTGTCACCGCCGAGGTGGCAATCGCTTCGGTAATTTTAACTTTATTCGCCACGAGCGTCGGAACGACAAGCGATCCACCGCCGATACCAAAAAGACCTGAAAAGGTACCGATAACAACACCTAATACAGTCTGTCCAAAGCGTTTTGGGAGCTCCATATTTGCTTTAGGTGTCCATGAAAACCACATTTGAACGGCAATAAGGAACGAAAAAACCGCAAACACGCGTTGTAAAATAGCACCAGATAAAAAATTAGCACATAAAGCACCTAACATTCCACCTAAGAACATCCCAACACTTAAATTAAATGCAAGCGTCCAATTAACTGCTTTTTTTTTATAATGTCCGTGAATAGATCCCAGCGAGGTAAATAAGATCGTTGAAAGAGAAGTGCTCACCGCAATATGAGTCGCAATATCATGAGGGAAACCGATAATTTTAAAAGTGAAGATTAACGCAGGAACAATAATAATCCCTCCTCCAATACCGAACACTCCAGCAATAAGCCCAGCAAATGCGCCAAGGAAGAGATACCCTACAAAAACCATTAAATAATCCTTTTTATTAATTTGTCTACATGGATCCTACGCATTCTAGTGATTATTTTTTGAACCTTTATAGGATAATTAGATAAATTTTCAATTTGTCCTGAATGCGTTATTTTTTTAGTATTTTTTAAAATTGTTGATAATTCTTCTGTAAGAAATGGCTTTAATACTTGTTTAGGATCATCAAAAAGTAAGCCGTTCTCTAAATCTTGGCGCCATGCTCTTGGATTTAAATTGTGTCCAGTAATCAATACATAACGATTATCACAACACATTCCTTTTAAATGAAAACTATTTTCTCCATCAAGCCATAAGTTAACGCTAAGTTGACCTGACGCTAAACTGCTATTGTGTTTCTTACAAAAGAATTTCAAATTAAGTTCATAAAGATAAGGTAATGCACCAATCGTTGAAAATTTATCTTCATCGGCAATATAAAAATCATTAGCGACTTTATCACCAACGACAATCGTCAAATGGCAGCCACGCTTAAGCAATTCGTCGAAAGCTCTTGCTATACTTTTATGAAGATTAAAGTAAGGTGTAAAAATAACAATTTCTTGTTGCGTGCTTTTTAATAAACATATAACAACATCATTTAAGTCATTATTTTTGGCGCCCAAACCACAAAGTGGAGTCACAGACAAATCACTGTTTAATTGATCATTATCATTATCAGTTTCAAATTCAAATGATGCTTTTTTAAGTGCGTGAGTAAATTTCCATTGAAATGGCTTAAGCTCTTTTACTGTTTTAATATTTTCAACATTAAACGCAGCAATACACGGATTGCTTAAAATTTCAGTGTCAAAAAAGTTAATCATACTGTTCGCTAATGGCTTGCTATTGATTAACCAATAACGATCATAACGGTAGCGCTGATTTTGCTGTAAATAAGTATCATTAAGACTCGCACCGCTATAGAATACCAGATCATCAAAAATAAACCCTTTAAGGTGCTGAATACCAAAAAGCTCTTTGCTTTTTACTGGAATGCCAATAATATTAACACCGAACTTCCCAGATTTTTCAAATGATTGATACCATTTTGCATTTGTATTCTTCGCTTGTTTTTCACCAATCAACCCGCGCTGAGCACGATGGTAATCAACAAAAACGTAAATATGTAAACTTGGAGTCTTCTTTTTCGCTTGATAAAGTGCCTCTAAAATTTCAGCCCCTGCATCATCATCTTCAAGGTATAAAGCTGCTAGATATATTCGCTTTTTCGCTTTTTTTATTTGCGATAAAAGCTCAGGTTTGAATAAAGCAGTTGTAAATAAGCAAGTGACATCACTTACATTAAGTGGAATTTTTTTTAATTCATTTAAAAAAGCAGAACTTTTGATCATTGGACTATTCATAAATCCCTTAGTCTGTAGAGAAAAAACACGCTAAAATAATTATGGACGCTATTTATATCTAAGATACCTCAAGATGATTTATCCTGCGGCGCTAAGGGCATCAAAGCCCTACATGACATATCGTCTCTCTCAATGATTAAGCATTAAAGTCTTTATTTTAATTTACCCTTTGCGATTAACTGAGTTTATCATCAGTGGACAATTTTAGGCGGCAAATTAGCGGCCAATTTACCTTACTGATTTTACAGCTTAGATCGCATAGGTATATCAACTTAAAAATGAAAAAAGAACAAAAATTAAGCGTCTGTACAACGTTAAAGTACGTGAGCTATAGCAATACATAATTGCTGCATATTATTTTTGGTCAATCCAGCAACTGAAATACGTCCAGTCCCCACAATATACACAGCAAATTCTTCTTTTAAACGATTAACTTGTTCAACAGATAATCCTAAGAAAGAAAACATACCAATTTGCTGACTGATAAAACCATAATCTCCATCAACACCTTTTTCTTTAAGTGTTATCACAAAAAGTTCGCGCATTTTTTTAATGCGTTTACGCATAGCTGTAACTTCTTCAATCCATTGCCCATAAAGCGCATCATCATGCAAAATAAGAGAAACAATTGCAGCTCCATGTGCAGGTGGATTTGAATAATTTGAGCGGATATATAATTTAACATGGCTAAATACCGCTTTGGTAATAGCTGCATCGTGAGCGACAATCGTCAAGGCACCGACACGTTCATTGTACAAGCCAAAGTTTTTAGAAAAAGAGTTGGCAATTAACAGATTATCATGGTAATTCATAAAAATGCGTAGGCCTTGCGCATCTTCTTCAATACCTTTAGCGAAACCTTGATATGCAAAATCAAAAAATACAAGTGCATCTAACTTTGCACAAAGTTTTGCTAATACTTCCCACTGAGCAGTTGTTGGGTCAACACCTGTTGGATTATGACAACATCCATGAAATAAGACAAGTTCTCCTGCTTTAACGTTTTGCAATGAAGCAATCATCGCCTCAAAATCCAAACTTTTAGTAATTGGATCATAGTAATCATAAGTCGCAATTTGTAGCCCCGCCGTTTCAAAAACATTGTTATGATTTGCCCAAGTTGGCTTACTAACCCAAATTTTTTTAATACCTAATTTTTTCACTGCAAAATCGGCAGCAACTCTTAATGCGCCAGTACCACCTGGTGTTTGTGCTGTCCTCGCCCTATTTGTCGTTATAATTTGCGAGTTTTTTCCGAATAACAATTTTTGAACAGCTTCGCCATAGCTTGGCAAGCCTTCCATACTCAAATAACTTTTTGTCGTTTCTTGTGCAAGCAATCGTTTTTCGGCTTCCTTTACAGTTGCAAAAATTGGGGTAAGACCGTCTTCATCTTTATAAATTCCAACACCAAGATTTATTTTTTGAGGACGAATATCTTTTTTGAACTCTTCAGTCAAACCTAAAATCGCATCTGCTGGGGCCATAGTTATATTTTCAAACATTTTATACTCTTTAAATTTTACTAATCACTTAATTGTTTCGACGTTTTATTGGATATTAAGACCAATAACATTAACTTAACTTACATATATCACCTAGGTAAAATGAGTCAATTCAAGCTACGGTAAAGGCCACTGTCCTTCCAAAACCGCCAGCCAAGAAATAGCTGATTTTACCAAGTCATATTTACATATTATTTACTATAATTACTTAAACTTATAATAACTTCTTATGCAATTCTAAAATTTTAGATTTCCAGATTGCGGGGCCTTGATCATGCGCATTATTTCCCTCGCTGTCAACTGCAACTGTGACAGGCATATCTTCGACTTCAAATTCATATATCGCTTCCATACCCAGATCAGCAAACGCCACAACCCTCGCTTTTTTAATTGCTTTAGACACAAGATATGCAGCGCCACCGACCGCCATTAAGTACACCGATTTGTGGCGCTTAATAGACTCAACTGTTTTTTGACCACGCTCTGATTTTCCAATCATGCCAAGTAAACCAGTTTCATCGAGCATCAAATCGGTAAACTTATCCATTCTGGTTGAAGTAGTTGGGCCAGCAGGTCCAACAGCTTCATCACCAACAGCATCAACTGGTCCGACATAATAAATAAATTTCCCTCTAAAATCTACACCTTCAGGAAGCCCTTTGCCAGATGTTATTAACTCTTGAATTCGTTTATGAGCAGCGTCTCGTCCAGTCATGATTTTACCAGATAGCAACAATGTATCACCCATTTTCCAAGCGGCAATATCCTCTTTTTTTAGCGTATCAACATTAACTCTTAATGTGTTATCACCGATTGATCTAGTGATTTTTGGCCAATCAGAAAGTTTCGGCGTTTCTAAATTCGCTTCCCCACTGCCATCGAGTGTAAAGTGAATATGCCTTGTTGCTGCGCAGTTAGGGATCATAACAACAGGTTTAGATGCCGCATGTGTTGGACAGCTTTTAACTTTAATATCCAAGACAGTTGTTAATCCACCTAACCCTTGGGCACCAATCCCCAGAGCATTCACTTTCTCCGTTAATTCCAGACGTAATTTTTCATCGCTGTTTAACTTCTCTCCTTGGCGCTTTTTTTCTTTTAACTCAAAAATATCAACTGGCTGCATTAATGATTCTTTTGCCATAATAGCCGCTTTTTCAGCAGTGCCTCCAATACCAATACCAAGCATACCTGGTGGACACCAACCAGCCCCCATACTAGGCACCGTTTTTTCAACCCAATCAGCGATAGAATCAGAGGGATTAAGCATGGCCATTTTTGATTTATTCTCAGAGCCACCACCCTTAGCTGCAATCATTATTTCGACATTATTGCCCCTAACCATCTCAACATGCACAACAGCTGGAGTATTGTCATTGGTATTTTTCCGTGCCCCTACCGGATCAGAAACAATCGAGCATCTTAATGGGTTTTTTGGATTTAAATATGCGCTACGAACACCAGCATCAACGAGCTCTTGAATGGTTAGCTCAGTGTCAAATGAAACGCTCATGCCAATTTTAACAAAACAAGTCACAATCCCCGTATCTTGACAGATTGGACGTTTACCTTCCGCTGACATACGTGAGTTTATCAAAATTTGAGCAATGGCATCTTTTGCTGGCGCACTTTGCTCTGCTTGATAGGCTTTATACATTGCTTGAATAAAATCTAATGGATGATAATAAGAAATAAATTGAAGTGAATTAGCAACGCTATTAATGAAGTCTTGCTCTTTTATGATAACCACTGTAAAACTCCGAGTCATAATTAATTTGGTAAAAAGTTTTTAAGATGATAGTCTTGTTATTCATTTCTCTCTACCTTTTTATTAAAAAAACTAGAACAAACTTCAAAATAATGACAAATAATAACGTAAATATTTTAATTCAACCTATTAATTTTAAAAAATCATCCTTTTTAAACATCAAAACCAAGTTAAGCCAGCTTGATTGGTCAGTGTTTTTAGAATCCGCAGATTTAAAGCATGTAAATAGTCGCTGGTCTATTTACAGTGCGGATCCTATTGTGACGTTGCAAAGTAAAGATAAGCAAATAAAGATTGACGGTATTGATATTACCCCTAGTGTACATGAAAATGTTTTAAATGTTTGCCATCGGATCAGAAAATATTTATTTAATGAACAGCAAGGCACCACTAACCGCTTTAACGTCCCCTTTACCGGAGGCGTTCTAGGCGCATTAAATTATGAATTAGGTTATCAATTTGAGTCTATAAAAAAAACAACGCCAACAAAAAATATTGACATTGCCGATGTGACATTAGGCTTTTATGATTGGGCCATTGTTTATGACAATCGCGAGGAGCAGTTTTTTCTTGTTGTAAGAAAGCATCGCCAATCAACAATACCGTTATCCCAATACTATAACATCAGGCTTAATTGGCTATTGAAAATGCAGCATAACACAACGCTCACGACTGATTTTTCGCTTAAATCATCGTGGGTTTCGAATATGAGCAAAGCCACATACGCTACTAAATTTGCCACTGTGCAACGCTATATTTTAGCGGGTGATTGCTATCAAGTAAATTTAGCTCAACGCTTTAAAGCCGATTACCTTGGAGATGAATTTCAAGCTTATCAACTACTTTTATTACAAAACACCCCACCATTTTCGGCTTTTTTGCGCCTGCCAACCCATGTAGTCTTATCACTTTCTCCCGAACGTTTTTTACAATTAACTGGTCAAACAATTGAAACCAAACCAATTAAAGGTACTAGAGCGCGTTTTAGTGACCAACGTTTAGATGAAAAAAGTAAGGCTGAATTACTTGCTTCGACAAAAGATCGCGCTGAAAACCTAATGATTGTTGATCTTCTGCGCAATGACATCGGCAAAATGTCAACAGTTGGTAGCGTAAAGGTATCCGCACTGTTTGACATCGAAAGTTTTCCTGCAATTCATCATCTTGTTAGCACAATTACCAGCCAATTAAAACAAACACATTCAACAGAGGAACTTATTCAAGCATGTTTCCCAGGTGGGTCAATTACGGGCACACCAAAAATTCGAGCAATGGAGATCATAGCAGAGCTAGAGATGCATTCACGCAGCGTATATTGTGGCAGTATTGGTTATATTGATGCTCAAGGTGATATGGATATGAATATTTCTATTCGCACTTTATTGTGCTACCAAAATAAAATATACTGCTGGGCTGGTGGTGGCTTAGTAGCAGATTCAAAAGTAGAGCTTGAATATCAAGAATGTTTTGATAAGGTAAATCGCATATTACCTATTTTAGTTTCAAGTTAGAAGTGCGACAAAAGTAATTATTCATAAAAACATTCCTCTGGTGTTTTATACCCTAATCGTTTTCGTGGTCTTGCGTTTAATTTAGCTGCGATGGCATGACATCGTTGCTGAGTTAATCCTTTCATTGAGGTTCCCTTAACCAAATATTGCCTAATCAAACCATTGGTATTTTCATTTGTCCCACGCTCCCATAAGTGATGTGGGTTAGCAAAATAGTAGGGGCAACCTGTAGCTTGCTCAACCACTTTATACTGATGAAACTCAGTCCCATTATCTGATGTGATAGTTTTAAATTCTTTAGGCATTTTCCTCATTAATTTTATTGTGCGCTTATTCGTTGATTTAGTAGTTTTGTCATTGAGTTGACCAATTAAGGTATACCCTGTTTTTCGCTCAACAAGGGTGACAATGCAATACTTAGAGCCTTTTCCCATAACAGTATCAATTTCCCAATGGCCTTGTGTTTTTCGTGTTTCTATTTCCGCTGGGCGTTCCGCTATATTGCGTTTTCCGACTAGCCTGCCACGGCTATCATAGGATTTGTAGCGTTTACGTCGTTGCTTTTGGGCATAGCGCAGGTGCTTCCATAAAGTGCCTCCTTTTCTCTTATCTCGCCAGATATATATATAAATAGTCTCATGACTCATTGCTTTCGCTATCAGATTAAACCTTCGAATATGACCAACAACTTGTTCTGGTGACCAGTCTTTCCTTAATAGTTTGCGAACAAGCAAAAAGTCATCCTCAGCTCAGAGTAGTGCAAATTTTTACGTGAACGAGAGCGTCTTGTACGTGAATAAGCATCAGCTTTTTCAACAACATAGTAACCATGAGAAGAACATTTGTTACGCTTAAGTTCACGATCAACTGTACTGCGATGTTTTCCTATAATCTCTGCGATTTCAGCGCAACTTTTACCTTGCTTTCTCTCATAGTAAATTGTATATCTATCACTCAGCGTTATCTGTTTGTACTTATTCATGTTTTTTCACTTCTTGGCGGGAGAAAAAACTTAATATTACATATAGCGCGTTTAAATTTTAGGTGTGTCGCACTTAGTATATGAATTCGGCTATCTTAAAAAAAAACAGTAAGGAAAATACTTAAGGATTTTTTTAAATTTATTGGCAGAGCCAGTTATTTTAAACTATTCCCATGATCAAGCAGATGATTTATCAGCCGGCTGTTCAAGCATCAGCAAAGCGTCTCTCTAATGATTAACTGCGTCAATCATTTGCAAAAAAATGTAATATAAATCTTGCATATATTATTGTTATTGCCTTTTCGAGAGTTGAGCAAAGCTCCCAAAGGGCTTGGCAATGAGCCAGTCCTTGCACCAATCAACAAAGCTATAACTTATGTTTAAAAATAAGTCTACTTAGTTTACTCAAAAGCCACAGACTTTCTTCCCATAGCGTAAGCATTTCGATCCTCGCCATCTATTGCTGGTTGTCATAGTAAATAATGACTTAGTAAGAGAGTGTCTAAACTGCTCACATAGATGTCAATAAATAAAATAAGAGGTCAGTGTGCTTGGATCGAGCTGTTTTAATTTATTATAAAATTAAATTATACTATTTTTCAATAGATTACTAAGGAATACAGATAAATGGTTCAGATTATACCTATTATGTTTCAATGCAAAATTTTGAATAATAATAGAGTTATATCTCCCTATTTACACTAAGTGTTTGCATTTATATTGATGACAGGTAAAGTAAATAACAATGTAACTTTATATGAGCTTATTTGTATATGACCATCCCATTAATTCTAGGTATAATTGCCTTTTTGTTATTGATTTTAATCGGATATAATGTTATTCAACAATATAAAGAGAAACTTGAAGCTGAGAATAGAATTGCTATTTCTCAGCAAAATGCGATTGTCAACGAAGTTGATGATTTGTTGCGCAATACAGGGAATATTCCCTTGAACAAGAAATTGCTTATTCTTATGCAGCAGCGTATGATAAATGCATTGGTTATTATGTCAGACAGAGATCCAGGTAATACAAGTTTTCGTGAACAGTTAGACCATACAAATGAGCAATTAACAGCAACCCAAGAAAATTATAAATCTCCCCGTGAAGACACTTTTGATGTGCCACATACCGACAGAGCAATGCTTGCTATGTTGAAAAAAACCAAAAAAATACGTACAATAATTAACTCTGAACATGCAAAAGGAAACATAGAAACAGAGACTTTTGTTGCCGAAAATCATCGCATGGAAATAATACAACTCAAAATTCATCTAAAAAATGCGTTTTCCAAAATCATAAAAGCCAAGGCATTAAAGCAATTTGATAACGCATCTTACATGATTACTAAACTTCTAAAAACGTTAGCCTCGGTTTCAAATCCAGATAAGTATTTAGTAACCAAAAAAAGTCAATTATTGCAAATGCAAAATGAAATAAAAAGGATACTCTATGAAAAGAGAATCAAAGAACGAAAACGACAACACCCAAAAATAGCAGACACACCAGAAATATCAGACACACTGGACGCACCAGAGATACCAGAGATACCAGAGATATCAGACACATTAGAGATAGCAGACACACCAGACGCACCAGAGATACCAGAGATATCAGATACATCAGAAATAGCAGACGCACCAGAGATACCAGAGATCTCAGACACATCAGAAATAGCAGACGCACCAGAGATCTCAGACACACACGACATACACGACATACCAGAGGTACAAGTTGTCCAAGAGCAAGCACCACAACAAGAAAAATCAATAAATTCTGAGCCAGATCCAGACAAATTTGTGTAGAAATTAAAAAATTAAACAAGAAGGATCGACTTTCATCACAGGTTATATCCAGGCAGCGCAATGACAATAAGTTTGCTTACAAATGTTGCGTAGTTAAAACAATTCAATTTTAGGCATCAAATCCGTACACAATTTGCCTTGATGATGTTGCCTCTTGAGATGAATTAGGTATAAAATAGTCAACAGATTGCTAAAAAACTGAAAATCAACCATACACAGTTATTATAATTTCATTCGCTGCTATTTTTTGTAATTGCTTGCATTTATAGTAAGGACAGGTAAAGTTATTATTAATACAAATTTATATGAGCTAATTTTTATATGACCACTCCATTAATTATAGGTTTAGTTGCCCTACTGCTATTTATTTTAATAGGGTATAATGTTGTCCAACAATATAAAGATAAGCTCGCAGCTGAGCGGAGAGTTATAGCTGCTAAACAAAAAGCAATTGTCAGTGAAGTTGATGAGTTATTAGCCAACACCGCCAATATTAACTTTAGCAAAACATTACTTATTATTTTGCAACAACGCGTCAAAAATGCATTAACGATGATGCTAAATAACTCGCCAAAAGATACAAGCATTGCCGAACATTTAAAAGATACAAGCGCACAATTAAAAGCAACTAGCGAAAATTATCAATCCCCACCTGAAGATGTTTTCAATGTGCCAAATTCCGACAAAGAAACACTTGAGATGTTGCAAGCGATCAAAAAAATACGCGCTATCATTGGCTCTGAGCATAACAAAGGAAAAATTAAAACAGACCTTTTTGTTGCAGAAAATTATCGCATGGAAATTATACAACTAAAAATTCATTTACATCATGGAATCACCAAAATCATTGAAGCAAATGCACTGCAACAAGTTAAGATAGCCTCTGATATGATTGTTAAACTTTTGAAATCATTAGCCCCTGTTAAAAAGCCAGATAAGTATTTAACGGCAAAAAAAAATCAATTATTGCAAATGCAAAATGATATAAAAATGAAAGCGACTACAAATGCTGAAAGTCAAATCAAACAATCCTCAAAACCAGAAAAAAAAGATGCTCTAACCGTAGACAATATTTTTCAAAATAAGAAAAAATGGTGAGCATCTTGATTAAAACTGCATGGAGCTGCTCTACTTTGAAATTCATACAACAAGATTTACATCCTCTATGTAACGTTAAGCTACTGCAAAAAAAGCCTAAAATATCAATTGACCGAAGTCAGTAAAGAATTACAATTTTTATTTTAATTTGCTGGTGAGTGTTAACGAAATTAATCAGCAAAAAGGACTGTTGCATATGCCTGCACCACCAACATAATCAAGCATTTTTAATGATAACGACTATACCTAACCTCATAATGTGTAGAAAAAAGATGATGTTTTTTATTGTTTTTGAGTAGTTCCTGAAAATTAAAACAAAAATACAACATAATTTTATTTTTACAGCAGGTTTTTATAAATTTTTACTTTAAAATAAAGTACAATTCGTATTTCAATTGGTTATCAGCTCATACTGAATATAATCTTTTAACACTTATAAAATAGAAATGGTGCTAAATTTGCAAACAAATAAAGTAATACGCTTTACGAAAGAAGAATGCTCCCATGACTTCTCTTTAGCGCTATCGTTGCCTCATATAGAAGAAAATCAACTTCAGAAACTTTTCCCTATTGTATCTAATTTGTTAAAGCACTTTATTGAATTGCCGCAATCATTGCTAATTTTTAATTCGAATAAATGGTCGGCAGCAAAAGCTGTTATTGAAGCGAATTTAAAAAATTTACCTTTAAAAGTATTACAAGATTATGATCAAGAAAGCTTATTTGGGCGTTTAGTCATTCATAAAAATGACAAAACCGAATTAGTTACAGGTATTTTACACCAATTAGATACTGGCGTTTTAGCTCTCCATATTAGCCCTATGCTAAGTAATCCAAAATTATGGTTTTTATTAAAATCTTTTTTAATTTGTAAGAAAATATCCATAAAATCAGCGCTCAATGCTCAACGCTTTAAAGGTAAGCTTGATAAAAATGACACAAACTTGGCAACAAAAATAATTTTAGTGTCAAATAGTTTTCAAATTGATGAATTAACTCAAATGGATCCAGAATTTACGCAAGTCTCCTCGCTGTTTATTGAACTACCGCGTGATTTAATTTCAACAGACAATAACATTCAATATTTGAAATCATTTTGCAGTACATTAATTCAACAAATGCATATAAAACCTTTAGCTAAAAGTGGTTACAATGCACTTTTTCATTATCTTTCATCTCAATGTGAACATCAACAAAGGGTTCTTTTCGCACCTAAATTAATTGAAAATGTTTTACGCTATGCGCAGCTATTAAACGAACAAGCAGAGATGATCTGTGATAAAGATATTGAATCAGTCCTTCATATTCAAGATGAAGCTCAATCTCAAGCAAGAAAGTTTAGTGAGCAAGCACTCATAGAGAAACAAATAAACTTACAACTATCAGATAAAAAAATTGGCCAAATAAATGGATTGTCCGTCGTAGAACTCATTGGCTCATCTTCTGAATTTGGGGAAATATTTAGAGTATCGGCGAGTGATATGATTGGAGATGGTGAAATTATTGATGTTGAAAGAAAAGTTGAACTCGCTGGAAGCATACACGCTAAGAGTACGCTTATTGTTCAAGGCTATCTCAATCATTTTTTTACACACATTGTGAGCTTTCCTTTTTCCTGTAATGTGGTTTTTGAACAGTCTTATCAAGAAAGCGACGGGGATAGCGCATCATTAGCTGTATTACTTGCTGCAACATCTTGTTATTCTCACCTACCAATTCAGCAAAATTTATTTGTAACAGGTGCTCTGGATCAACATGGTAATGTACTTGCAATAGGCGGTATCAATTACAAAATAAAAGCTGTTGTGCGTTTATTTCAATTAGGTTTATTAACCGATCCTGTCAGCATTTTAATGCCCAAAGCAAACCAAGTTAATTTAATGCTTGATACAGAGTCACTTGAGTTTATTAAAAGTGAGAAAATAAATATTTTTGGCATTGAGCATTGCAACCAGGCTTTTCCAATAGCAATGGAAACTACATTTGAAGAAGCCATTAAATTAATTAATAAACGTATTATTGCGTTACAAAAAAATGACGAAAGCGACACATCCACTAACATCTGTAAATTGTTTTCTTTTTTTCGTTAAAAGATAAGACGTTGGCGCCTAGGTATTATCAATGCTAAAGTACTTTCAAAATCAAATACTAAAAATGAGAATAAAATGACAAAAATATTATCGCAAAAAGAACTCAAAATAAACGCTTATGCAAAAGATGATTTAGTCAAATGCGGCAATGGTCTATTATTTGGTGAAGGAAATTGCCAACTACCTATTGATAAGATGCTCATGTTAGATCGAATAGTGAGCATTACTTCTGATGGAGGAGAACATGAAAAAGGTGAAATAATTGCAGAATTTGATATAGATAAAGCATTATGGTTTTTTGATTGCCATTTCGTCGGTGATCCAGTTATGCCTGGTTGTCTTGGTTTAGATGCCATGTGGCAGCTAGTTGGATTCTTTCTAGGTTGGAGTGGTGGCCCTGGTAAAGGACGGGCGCTCGGTGTCGGAAATGTTAAATTTACTGGCCAAGTGGGTCCTAATGCTAAAAAAATAACTTACAAGATCACCATAAAACGCCTTATTATGCGCCGTCTAGTTATGGGAATTGCCGATGGTGTTTTAGACGTCGATGGTAAAGTAATTTACACAGCGCAAGACTTAAAAGTTGGTCTATTTGTTGATACCGATAACTTCTAGAACTGTAGATATTTGTTGTTTTAATTTTATGCCATATTAACCAAGTTACTTAAAAATGCGTATTGATGCAAGTTTCCTTTAATGTTGGCGCGAAAATTTTGTTTTGTTAACTTGATGGCAGCTCGCGTTCAACAACATTTAAGAGATGAACCATAAAATAATTAACCTTTTTTGGTTGATTACGCGTAAACGATTAGCGAAGATAATGACATACGAGTAGCCTATACCAAAGCTACAAAATACTCGCGATTCGTACCTATCTAAAGCCAATGAAGTGTGCCTACGACTAGCATCTTTTACTAGCCACAAAAATTGGCGCTGTCATACTCGCCCTTGAATTATAATAGCAAATCTGAAATCCTATCAAGATAATATCATTTTATGGTTTTTTTTAGCAATATACGCAACCATTGATATTTAATGATGCAAAAAGTGTATATTAATACAATTAACCACACCATTTCCCTGTCATTATAAACGTAAATAATGTATATTAGCTTAAAGCATTTGAATGCTTGCACCATTATGCTAAATAACCTATAACGAAAAGGCCCTTAACTTGAGATAACTTGAGTATATGATCTGGTATCGTCTTAATTAAGGAGCTAATATGAATCATGATTTTTATAAATTAATCACATCAACAAAAAATGCGCGACTACGTATAAGATTGTTAGCTATTTCGCATTTTATCGAAGGGGAAAGTCGCACTAATATTGCTAAATATTTAAAAGTTAGTCGTACGAGTGTAAACAACTGGGTTAAATCCTATCTAGATAATGGATTAGATGGACTAAACGAAAAACCAAGATCTGGCCGGCCGTCACGATTAACTCGTGAAGAATTACACAAACTTAAAACATATCTAATTGAGTGTGCTGTTAAATCAAAAGATGGCCACTTACAGATAAAAGATATTAAAAAGTATATTAAAATAACCTTCAACGTTATTTATCAACCAACAAATATTTATTATCTATTGCATAAGCTTAATCTCAGCTCGAAAATAAAGAAATATGATAACCAAACACAATCCGAAGAAGCACAAGGGCGTTTGAAAAAATTTTAAAAAAAATGAGCTTTAAAATCTCTAGCCATATACTCATGTGACGTAAAATGCAAAATTGCAGGTGGTTGTTCAAATGTAAAGCTTCCTGTATAACTTCTTATATTTGTCCAACATCAAAGTTATATACCCATGTGACGATCAAAATGCAATGTCAGCCGCGATCTCGATGATCGATGATAAGGCGCAACATGAGGTAATGAGAACGTGCGCATCAAACTCTCCCCGCAAGGCTGCTACCGATCATATAATAATCGAGCCCGGCACCAACCAGCGAGGATCCTTGTTTAAGTTTCCATGGTTATAAAATCTCCCACGATAATAACTTCCCTTAAATTTTAATCCAGGCATATCGGCACAATTTGACTTGCTGATATTGCATTTCTGGGTAGCATAGGTATATATACCCCATTGTTGTCTCCATATTTAGCAGTGTGCTAACCACCTGTTGTAAAAAATCGTTGGATTAATTAATTCATAGTAGCAATGCACTACAACTTATTGTTAATTTTTTTATAATTATTTATACTGCTTGCCAAGTACAATAAACTGAATCAAAGAGTGCACAAATGAGTAAATAAACAGGTGTTCGAGTGAGTAGAATTACAAACTCCGAAAAAATTTATTTCAGCATGTGCATAAGTAATTATCAAGATGCTACAAGTATACACAATTTGTCTTGCTGACTTTTCTTTTTGAAGTAACATGGAGATATACTCATTATCATTGTATTTCAACAATTAACAATTAATAGGAGTGATTATGGATCCTACATTTTCAATATTTTCAACAGCTATATTGCTCTTTTTCATTCTTGATCCATTAGGGAATATTCCCTTACTATTGAATGTTTTGAAAAAGGTTGATAAAAAAAGACGCCCTAAAATTATTATAAGAGAAACACTCATTGGTCTAGGCATATTAGTGATATTTCTTTTCTTTGGTGATAATTTTTTAAGTGTTTTCCACTTAGAAAAAGAATCGATCACCCTTGCTGGTGGGATAATTTTCTTTGTCATTGCCCTAAAAATGATCTTTCCAGATCCCAGTGGTGGAAATCTATTTGGAAGTAAAGATAGCTCAGATCCTTTGATCGTACCAATAGCCATGCCAATGATCGCAGGTCCTGCTGCGCTCGCCACTCTACTGGTATTAGCTAAAACCAATCAAGAGAATATAACATTATTGTTTGCGTCATTAATGTTGGCTTGGACAGCCTCAACGATTGTTTTATTACTATCACCGCTTCTTTATAAATTACTAAAAGAAAATGGATTAGCAGCACTTGAAAAACTAATGGGAATGCTACTATTGATGATGTCTGTGCAAATGTTCATTAATGGGATCAGAGCCATTTCAGCTACTTTATAATAAACAATTACTTGTTTTGTAACTATGAAGATGCTATCTAAATTCAAGATGTTTTTTTTGGCAGTTTTGATAGTACGGCTCTAACTTCATTTTTACCTTTTCATTATAGAAAGCGTCAAGCGCGTACTCAATCATCATATTATCGACAACATTTGCCTTATCAGCGCAAAAAATACTAATAATCTGTCATTAGCTACACCATTGTCTGGCGCTAGAATTAACCAGGAGATGTTAATTTTTTTATAGTTATTGCTTTAAAAACTTTTGAGGATAACCTTCAGTTCATATCAAAGCGTTTTGTTATTTACTGAATTTGTATTGCAAAATATCATGGGCATATTAATAGCTAGGGTGCAAAATATAGGATCGCTGGTTTTTTTGTTGTTGATCTTCCATAGAGAGCCTAAATTACGTAATTTAAATATATCATAAAAATTTATTTTTAATTATTTTATTATAAAAATAATATTAATAAATCAATTGGTTCTATATTTTATGTCATGGCAATTAAAGGGAAATAAACATGAAAATTATTTATAACGGATTAGAAACAGATCCACTTTTTGTATTTGCACATGGCGCTGGCGCGGCGATGAACTCTGATTTTATGGAATGCATTGCGACAGGACTCGCTATGCAGAATATTCGTGTTGCTCGTTTTAATTTTCATTATATGCAGCAAGCTGTTACTAGTGGTAAACGCAGGCCACCAGAAAGAGCTCCACAACTAATTATGCAATTTGAAACATTATTAGTACAAATTAATGCTCCGTGTGTAATTGGTGGTAAATCAATGGGCGGAAGAATGGCAAGCCTGTTAGCTGCTAAATTGGTAACTGGCAGGGCAACTAATATTAAAGGTGTTGCATGTTTAGGATTTCCATTTCACCCAGCTGGTACTCCTGAAAAACTGCGCACAGATCATTTCGATGATGTCGGTTTACCTCAGCTGATCATTCAAGGGACGCGCGATCCACTTGGTTCTCAAAGTGATGTTGATGGTTATTCACTACCAAAATGTATACAATGGTTGTGGCTTGATGATGGCGATCATAACTTGAAACCGCGTGTTAAAAGTGGCTTTAATTATGAGCAGCATTTACAAAAAACCATTGTACATCTCGCGAATTTTGTTAAACATTGCCTTTCTAACTAACGCCAAACGTTGCATCTTGAGTGGACATGGGTATATACCATGCTATATCAGCAAGGCAAATTGCTCGCGTATTTGATGCATAAAATTGCAGGGAAGTTATTCTCAATAGGTATTTTATAACGATACAAACTGGGGCAATGAGCTGCGTGATCCTCATTACATAGGTTGCGCATTAAATATTATCATCGAGTACGCAGCAACCGTTGCATTTTTACCTCACTGAGTATAAGTATACGATTTGTTGTAAAATGCCTTAATACAAGAATATGGAACAATAGTGAGTAAACAGTCTAATCTTTTATTTGTTTTAATGACGATGATCATTTTATCTCCAATGGCGATCGATATTTATTTGCCGTCTATGCCAGAAATGGCATCCGAGTTTAAGGTATCAACAAGCTCAATTCAGTCAACGTTAGGGCTTTTTTTGTTTGCAATGGGTATGGGGCAAATTTTAATTGGACCACTTGCCGATAGATTTGGTCGTCGGCCAATTGCATTGTGTGGACTAATACTTTACATCGCAAGTAGTTTTTTAGCGGCTAATGCAGAAGTTTTTGAGCTGTTACAAATTGCCAGGGTGTTACAAGGGGTTGGTGCTTGTGCTATATCAATTGTTGTTTTTAGTGTAGTACGAGACAGTTTTAGCCACGTTAAAAGTGCCCAGTATTACAGCTACCTTAATGGGGCTATCAGTGTTATTCCCGCACTTGCACCAACATTAGGCGGCTTGCTCGCATTACATTTTGGCTGGCGTTCAACGTTTATTTTTATGACTTTGATTGCGGTACTTGTACTGTTTATTGTTATGTTTAAACTCCCGGAAACACGGCCTGAACATACAGATATAAGTGGAAAAATTTACCATTTTCAGCGTTATACAGTCATTTTAAAAGATGGGCACTTTTTATTTTATGCCTTTGCTTGCATGGGGGGCATGGCTTCAATACTAGATTATGCATCTTATTCGCCAGAATGGTTAATTAAGCACTTAGGTGTATCAGAAATGACGTTTAGCGCACTTTTTGGTTTAAATGCGCTCATTAATATTATAGCGTCTTTTGCCGCACCTATTGTCATTAGACGTTTTGGTAACCGTTTAACAGTGATCATTGCTTTTGTCACTATGCTTGCATCAGCTGTGCTACAACTTGTAACTCAAGCTTGGCATTTTTCAACAGCACTTGCTGGCGCTTATGCCTTTATGTTGCCAATGATGTTATTAGGTATAGGTTTTTCTTTAGTGCTTGGTCCTGCCACAACAATGGCACTTTCCTCTTTTGGCGAGCGAGCGGGTACCGCTTCGGCACTACTCGGTTGCATTCAAATGAGTGGCGCGGCATTATTAGTTGCACTTATCCAGCAAAGTAATTTATCAGCCCCTTACGCGGTTGCATATTTGATGGGAGGCTTGATGATTACTTTCTTAATAATCATGCTAATGCCTTTTTTTGGCAATCTTCATCAAGAAAAAGAGTGTCATTTAAAATAACAAATTTTGCAATAACTTTGGAGGTTATACTTGAAGAAAACAGTCAGTGAGCCACTCAATATTTTATTTGTGTTAATGACAATGGTCGTTTTAAATCCTATGGCGACCGATATTTACTTACCTTCTTTACCTGTGATGGCATCAGAGTTTAATGTTTCATTAAGTCAGGTTGAGTCAACGCTTGCGTTGTTTTTGTTAGCATTGGGTGTGGGACAAATTTTAATTGGCCCTCTTGCAGATAGATTTGGGCGGCGGCCAATTGCATTATGTGGGCTAATACTTTATATCATTAGTAGCTCCGTGGCAGCGCATACTCACGTTTTTGTGCTATTAGAGATTACCAGGGTGACACAAGGTATTGCAACTTGTGCAACATCAATTGTTGTTTTTAGTGCCGTACGCGACAGTTTTGATACTGTTAAAAGTGCATATTATTACAGTTACCTAAATGGTGTTCTGTGTGTTATTCCAGCGCTTGCACCAACATTAGGAGGCTTTCTGGCATCGCAGTATGGCTGGCGTTCAACGTTTATTTTTATGGCTTTATTTGCTACCATTGTACTGTTTATTGTGACATTTAAACTCCCTGAAACACGGCCTGAAAATACAGATGTGAGTGGAAGAATTTACCATTTTGATCGTTATAAACCTATTTTAAAAAATCGCCGGTTTTTATTTTATGCCTTTTCTTGCATGGCTGGTATGGCTGCCATTTTAGTTTATATCTCTTATTCTCCAGGATGGTTGATTAAGCATTTAGATGTATCAACAATGACCTTTAGTTGGCTATTTGCTTTAAATGCTGTTGTTACTATTGCAGGGGCTTTTTGCGCACCCCTTTTAATTAAACATTTTGGTAAGCGTACAACGGTTATCATTGCTCTTGCAACAATGCTTGCATCCGCTGTCATTGAAATTACAGCGCAAATTTGGGGGCCATCAACAGGACTTGCAGGGGCTTATGCTTTTATGCTGCCGATGATGTTGCTGGGTGTTGGTTTTGCCTTTTTGCTTGGTCCTGCAACAGCAATAGCGCTGTCTTCTTTTGGCGAGAGAGCGGGTACGGCTTCAGGAATGTTAGGCTGCATTCAAATGAGCGGCGCAGCAGTAGTCGCAACTCTTATTGAGCAAACTGATTTAACAGCTCCTTATGCTGTTTCATTTTTGCTGGGTGGCTTGATGATTTCTTTTTTATTGGTGATGCTAATGCCCTTTCTTAATGATTTTCATCAAGAACAGGATCTTACTTAAAATAATAGCCATGACATTAAGTTTGCTTACAAATGTTTTGTCATCGCTATTGATTATATTTAATGGAATATTGTTAAAGCATACTATAGCGTTTGCAATGCGCAATAGATTTGCTCAACAATTGTGTGGCTGTTTTTGTCTGTTTAGGTAATGCGGCATCGCAAGTGTTAATGGGGTTTGTGCGAGCGCCCCATTGAATGTAAGCGGCTCCCCATGTTAACCCTGCACCAAATGCGGCACTAAGTATTTTACTATTAGGTTTAATCATCCCTGTTTCAACAGCTTCACATAATGCAATTGGCACAGTTGCAGCAGAGGTGTTGCCGTATTTATCAATATTAATAAATACTTTTTCAGGTGCAATGCCAGAAAAATCACAAAGCGCATCAATGATGCGACGGTTTGCTTGATGTGGGATAACAACATCAATGTCGCCAGCGGTTAGTTGCGCCTCTGAAAGTACTTTATGTGTTGCTGAGCTCATGGCTTTCACTGCATTTTTGAAAATATTTTTGCCGCGGAAATTGAAGATAAAGTTACCATTATTTTCAGCAAAACGATCCATTGTGGTGCCAAAAGATGGTATTGAAAGTGAATCTCTCTCATCGCTATCACAACCTAATTTTGCCACCAATAAGCCCGTTTTTGTTGTTGTTTGGCTTAACACTACAGCGCCTGCACCATCTCCAAATAATACGGCAGTATCACGTTGCTGCCAATTTAGATAAAAACTAAGGCGCTCTGCACCAACAATCACTGCATGTTTATAGTTACCCATCCTAATCATATTTGTTGCTATTTCAAGCCCATAAATAAAGCCTGTGCAAGCTGCGTTTAAATCAAATGAAGTGGCATTTGTGGCGTTAAGATTGGCTTGTACTTTTGACGCTATATTAGGAATTAATGTATCAGGTGAGCAGGTTGCAATAATAATTAAATCAATATCTTGCGCAGTTATACCCGCAGCTGCAATCGCATGCTGAGCGGCAACGGTTGCCATATCAGATGTTTCTACATGACTAATTCTACGCGCTTTAATACCTGTGCGAGATTGGATCCATTGATCACTTGTGTCAACAAATGTGCTTAATTCATCATTGGTTAATATCGTGTCGGGTAAGCATTTTCCCCAGCCTATAATTTCTGCAAAATACATATTTGTTCCTTTTATTCCTTTTATTCCTTTTATTACTATTATCAGCAAGTTTGCCAACTATAACAAAAAAAATATCATACCGACATTAATACATTACGGAAAACCTTACCTGCGTAGTATTTTTTGGCAAGGTATAGTAATTTAAAGTTAGCAGATCTTTGCGATGTTTTCGTGGTTTATACCCGCCGGAAGGTACTAAATGAACACACTATAAACAGCAAATACTACTAGCCGCCAAAACGCTCGGCAACAAATTAATCATTTTTTTGCTGTGACATCACCTGCAATTAGTTAGTTGAATTTCACTTAAAATGTTTTGCCGAGCTTGGTTAATAAAATGCGTTGCTCATCTGTCAATATTTCAGGTATTTTGATCTTAACAGTGTAGATTAAATCTCCAGCGTCACCTTTCATCGATGGCACACCTTTGCCTTTAATTCTAAATTTTCGTCCATTTTGTGTTCCTTGAGGTATTTTTAATTTTAAAGATCCAGAGAAGGTTGGCACGGTTATCATTCCACCAAGTGCGGCGAGTGTAAACAAAACATCCATTTCATAATAGAGATCATTTTGATCTCGCTTAAAAAGATCATCCGCTAAGACATTAACGCTAACAAACAAATCACCGCGCTCGGCTCCAAGCGTGCCAGGATTTCCTTTGCCTGCGACCCTTACTTTCTGCTTTGAATTGATCCCTTTTGGAATGCTAACTAATAACGATCCAGCTGTATTAGGGAGGCGAACTTCCTTTTGACATCCATTGATTGAATCTTCTAGTGTTATCTCGATCGAGATGGCAATATCAGATCCTTTTTGTGGTTGAGGCTTAGGCTTGGGTTTTTGCGGACGACCTTGATTAAACATATCAAAAAAATCTGCATTGCTACTAAAACCTGACTGCCCACTAAAACCTGACTGCCCACTAAAACCTGACTGCCCACTAAAACCTGACTGCCCACTAAAACCTGACTGCCCTCTAAAACCTGACTGCCCTCTAAAACCTGAGTTCCCTGCCCTTGTATTTTTATCAAATCCTTGATATCCATAGGCATCATATTTCTCTTTGGATTCTGGATTTGATAAAATTTCATAAGATGATTTTATTTCTTTGAATTTTTCTTCCGCAACAATATTGTCAGGATTTCTATCAGGATGATATTTCATCGCTAATTTTTTATAGGCTTTTTTAATTTCTTTTGTATTTGCACTTTTCTTAATACCAAGTACATTATAACAATCTCGCTTTGGCTGTTCCATTTTTAATTTTAAACCTTAGTAACCTAAATTTTGGTTAAGTAATAACAATTACAGTACATCGCCTTTTTTAAAGTAAGACCATGCTACATTGCAAGTTTTGTAAAGACAACAAATGATCCCTTAAATTGAGGTCTTTCTTTGCACAATATCTGATCGCTTATAATGTAATAAGTGTAACATGATGAAAAAAAAGATGTAACTATGCAAAAGGTACACTCAATGGGTATATACCCAGATAATTTCAGAGTGCAAAATAATCAAGGCCGTTTATAAGGGAATAACCTATCGATCATTAACATCGTTTGTTAATTCTAGTGACAAATATTACGGATTGCTCAGGATCTTAGTTCATACAAGGCATGATGAGTATAATTATGCTTAAAGTATCACAACATCTGCAATACAATCAAGCCAACGAGTTTGTTCTTCGCTTAAATTTTCAACAATGTCTTTATCAAGATTAATAGATTTTAGCGCTTTTAGTTCCATAATATTTTCAGGCAAAGATTGCAATTCATTTCGCCACAGGTCCAGGACTTGTAAATGCTGTAACTTATGAAAGCTTTTTGGAAGCTTTGTAATACAGTTAACATCAAGTGATAGAATTTCTAATGACTGACACTGCGTAAGCTTATCTGGAAATAATTTCAATTTATTCTGAGATACCGATAATACCTTTAAATTTTTAAGCCTTGACATTTCACTAGGTAAATATGTTAACGAATTTTCAGTTAAAATCAACTTCGAGAGATTAGAAAGTAAAGCAATCGAGTTTGGCAATTTTGATAAACGATTCCGCGCTAAAAATAACCCCTCTAAATTTTTCAAATTACTGATTTCAGACGGGATATTAGTTAATTGATTATCACTTAATCCTAATGATGTTAAGTTTTCTAATTGCCCAAGTTCTAATGGTATCTCACTAAGACGATTTGATGAAAGCTCAAGATCTTTTAATGACTTAAGTTTACCAAGTTCTTTGGGAATTTCAGTTATGCCACGAGCATAAAGGTGTAAGTGAGTCAATTTCAAAAGTTTAGATTCCTCGCGCGGAACCACTGTTTGTGACAGATCAAAATAATTTGCCCACGCAAAAATATTATTTATCCAACTATTTTCACTTTCTATTTG
Organism: uncultured Psychromonas sp.; assembly: GCA_963682165.1. Classification (GTDB taxonomy): domain Bacteria; phylum Pseudomonadota; class Gammaproteobacteria; order Enterobacterales; family Psychromonadaceae; genus Psychromonas. The sequence goes on from OY821666.1 coordinate 2,830,624, forward strand.
CATTTATCTTGTCCAAATTTTACAAGCTTGTATAAAAAGTACACGAAAAATAAATATTTGCTATTTTTTTAGCAAAAGTTTAATTATTTCTGTTAACTTCTTTGCATTTTTATACCTTTTTATATTACTCTCGCATTGCTCCTGCAAGCTAAAGTCATCAAACAATTTTGCACGCGCAGCGTCACTACAACTCTGTTGTCCAGATCCTTATCGATAATCAAGTAAACATTATAGATGAAAACATTGACAGCATAACTAATATACTCCAACATCAGTTAAAATAAACCACAAATGTATTTCTAAATAATTTTAGCCCCATATTTAGTGCAACATGAGTAATGAGCAAGCAATAAAAGGTAATAAATCAAATGAGTAGCATCAGTATCCAGTGGTTTCCTGGTCACATGCACAAAGCTTACAAGCAAATAAAAGAAATTCTTCCGCAAATGGATGTTATTATTGAAGTTGTTGATGCACGACTCCCTTATAGCAGTGAAAACCCTTTAATTAAAGCAATACGAGAAAACATCCCTTGTATTAAAGTGCTCAATAAAGATGATTTAGCCGATCCTGATATTACCGCAAAATGGCTTGAATATTATCGCTCACAGCAAAATATACAAGCGGTTGCCATTACAACATCTAACAGCGAACAAGTTCATCAAATTACTAAGTTATGTCAGCAGATGTTGCCCAATAAAATAGGTCAAGATAAACAAATTAAAGCAATGATCATGGGGATACCTAACGTAGGAAAATCAACGATCATCAATATTTTAGCCCACAAAATTATTGCAAAAACAGGTAATGAGCCAGCTGTCACCAAACAACAGCAGCGAATACGTTTAGCTAATGGGATTGTGCTCTCTGATACGCCTGGTTTTTTATGGCCCAAAATTGAAAATTCTGACTCAGGCTACCGATTAGCAGTCACAGGTGCAATTAAAGATACAGCCATTGAATATGAAGATATTGCCTATTATGCAGCGCAATATTTAATTGATCATTACCCTGATCGTTTAAAGGCACGATATGAATTAGAAAATGTCCCTATAAGCGATCATGAGTTAATGGAAGCCATTGCATTTCGCCGAGGTGCATTGCGCAGTGGTGGACATTTTGATATTTATAAAGTATCGACCATTTTACTTCACGAACTGCGCGCAGGCTTACTGGGTAGATTAAGTTTTGAAACCCCTGCCATGGCAGAAATTGAAAAAGTAATTGTGGCAGAGCGCATGCTTAAACAAGCCAAAGATAAAATTAAAAAAAAGAAGGCTCGCAAACGTAAGCACCGTTAAATATCGTTTATACCCATGTTTTTTTAAATGCAACGGGCTGCGCTCTAAATTTTATTTAACGATTTTTAGTACCGGCTCTACACCAACTGTTACTTTACCTGTCATTTTTTGCAGCTCTTTAAGCTCATCCATGTTTGAGATAACAACAGGAGTTAAAATTGATTTCGCTTTTTCCGATAATAGTGCGAGATCAAATTCGATAATGGTATCACCCATTTTTACTTTTTGCCCTTCTTGAGCAATACGTGTGAATCCTTCCCCTTTAAGCTCGACAGTATCAATGCCAAAGTGAACGAATAGTTCTACACCAGTATCAGACTCTAATGAAAAAGCGTGATTTGTTTCAAAAATTTTACCAATTTCACCATCACAAGGAGCAACCATTTTATTGCCTGTTGGTCGAATTGCAATACCATCACCAACAATTTTCTCAGCGAAAACAACATCTGGCACATCTTCAATCGCAATAATTTCACCAGAGAGTGGTGCGATAATATCAATAGTACTGATTATTTCATTTTTTCCTTTGAACATGTCAAAAAAACCCATGATCTAACTCCTTATTAAATGTATTTTATATAGCGAAGAGTACCCGATGAAAGATGCTCACGCAATAGTTAAATAATTCCTTTTGTGGTCATAAAATTATTAACTAACTTTTTTATTTCATTTGCAGTTGCACATGCAAGCGCTTTCGTTGCTAATGTTTTTGCTTCGGAAAAATTAATCTTTCGAATAATGTTCTTAATTTCTGGAATTGAAATGGCGCTCATTGAAAATTCATCAAGCCCCATACCAACGAGCAATACTGTAGCCTTCTTATCGCCAGCTAATTCACCACACATACCAGTCCACTTTCCAGCAGCATGGGATGCATCGATAACTTGTTTGATGAGGGTTAATACCGAGGGAGACATCGGATTATATATTGCAGAAATTTTATCATTTCCACGGTCAACAGCAAGCGTATACTGTGTTAAATCATTTGTACCTATGCTAAAGAAGTCAACTTCTTTAATCAGGTGATGTGCAATAGTTGCAGCCGCAGGTGTCTCAATCATGATCCCTATTTCAATCAATGGATCAAAAGACAAGTTTTCATGTGAAAGTTCAACTACAAGCGTTTTTAAAATTTCTTTTAGTTGGCGAATTTCTTCAACTGAAATGATCATTGGAAACATGATCCTAACTTTGCCAAAGACAGATGCACGTAGTAGAGCCCGTAATTGCGGGTTCATAATGTCAGGTCGATCGAAACAAATTCTAATTGCCCGCCAACCCAAAAATGGGTTCAATTCTTTTGGTAAATTTAAATAAGGGAGATCTTTATCGCCACCGATATCCATTGTTCGAATAATACAAGGTTTACCTTTCATATTTTCAACAACTTTTTTGTAAGCTTTATACTGCTCTTCTTCAGTTGGTAATTGCGAGCGATCCATAAAGAGAAACTCTGTACGGTATAAACCAATACATTCAGCTCCGTGACGGTTTGCGCCTTCAGTATCATTAAGAGTGCCTATGTTTGCACCCATTTCAACAATGTGACCATCTAATGTAACCGCTGGCAGTTTTTTTAATTTTGCCAGCTCTTCTTTTCGCGCTAGGAAATCTCTTTTTAATATTTCGGCGTTATTTATTTGTAGTTTTGTAGGATTAATAATGACTTTATTATTAATCGCATCAAGAATTATAAAATCGCCATCTTTGACATGTTGAGTAATGTCAGAAGTTCCAACAATAGCTGGTATTTCAAGTGAGCGCGCCATGATCGATGTATGAGCAGTTTTACCACCAATATTTGTTATAAAACCGAGTACTTTTTTAACATCAATTTGTGCTGTTTCCGAAGGGGTTAAGTCGTTAGCTATTAAAATAACTTCGTCTTTAATCTCGTTTAAATCAACGATGGAAATGCCCAGTACATTTTTTAGTAAACGATCGCCGATATCTTTAAAATCACCAGCACGTTCACGTAGATAGGGGTCTTCTAATGCTGCTAGCGTGTCAACCATTTCATTGACAACCTTGCTTATTGCATAATCTGCAGAATATTTGTTATCTTTGATCAAGGTTGTTACATCATCTTCTAGCTCTTCATCTTCAAGTAACATTATGTGTCCATCAAAGATACTAGCTTTTTCTTCTCCTAACGAAAGAAGTGCATGGTCCCTAATAGCCTCTAGCTGTGCAGCGGTTTGATCTCGACATTCCAAAAATCGTTTTATTTCTTTTTCGGAATCTTCCATCATCACGTTGTTGAGCACAATTTTATCTTGTTTTAAAATCAGTGCTTTGCCAAAATCTATGCCTAGAGACGCTAAAATACCTGAAAGCATGTGATTCCTCCTGTCCTTGCCCATCATGAATTAATTATGTTAATGAAGCTAAAAGTTCAACAAGCGATTCAACGGCTTTTTTTTCATCAACACCATCGCCTTTTATATTTATCAAGGTACCTTGAGTTAAACCAAGAGTTTGTAATTTGAACAAACTTTTTGCACTTGCAGATTTACCATTTACTTCAACAGCGATATCTGACTGAAATGATTTTGCTTCTTTAACAAATTGAGCAGCAGGACGAGTATGAAGACCGTTTTCTGCTGTAATGCTCACGCTTTTTTCAAACATAATAATACCTTTTCATTTAATTGAAAGAACTCACTCGGCAATAGCAACTATCCTGTGAGCGTGTTACCTTATCATATGCTTAAATCACTAGAAAAAACCATACAAAAAAAATAACATTAGGTCAAGCTATAACCACAAGGGAAATGAAAATTAATGTCAAATACCATGAGGTTATAATATTTTTTTAAGTGCTTTTAATCCTTATCAGACATTCCCTCAAAAAGAGCCGTTGAAAGGTAACGTTCACCTGAACTTGGTAGTATGACAACAATATTTTTATTAGCAAACTCTTCTTGGCTCGCGAGCTTTGCTGCAACACTAACAGCCGCCCCAGATGAAATACCCGCAAGGATACCCTCTTCTTGCATTAATCTTCTTGCCATTTCAAATGCCTCTTCATTTGAGACACTTTCAACACGATCAATTAATGATAAGTCCAACGTTTTAGGAATAAATCCCGCACCAATACCTTGTATTTTATGAGGACCTGGTTGTATGGGTTTTCCTGCAAGCGTTTGTGCAATAACAGGAGAGTCTTTTGGCTCAACGGCAACCGAAATGATTTTTTTACCTTTAATCTCTTTGATATATTTTGACACACCGCAAATTGTGCCACCAGTGCCGACACCTGCAACAAAAACGTCAATTTCTCCATCGGTATCATCCCAAATTTCAGGGCCTGTTGTTGTTGCATGAATCTCAGGGTTTGCAGGGTTTTCAAATTGCCTTAGTACTAAATATTTATCAGGATTTTTTGTAGCAAGTTCATCGGCTTTATCAATTGCTCCTTTCATACCGAGCCTGCCATCGGTGAGAATTAAATTTGCGCCAAGCGCTTTAAGAAGTTTTCGTCTTTCAATGCTCATAGTATGCGGCATGGTGAGTGTTAATTTATATCCCTTAGCTGCTGCAACATAAGCTAGGGCAATCCCCGTATTTCCGCTTGTGGCTTCAATGAGTTCAACACCATTTTTAAGTGTCCCATCTTTTTCAGCGGCAGCAATCATGCTAACACCAATACGACATTTGACACTAAAACTTGGATTACGGCTTTCGATCTTTGCGAAAACATTTCCGCTCGTCACTTTATTTAAGCGAACCAACGGGGTGTTTCCAGCTGTTAGTGAATTATCGTTGTAAATTTTTGACATGGTATATCCTTTGTCGATATATTGCATTTATTACCAGTGTCAGTAAACATTACCAGTGACCGCGAATGATTTATCAATTATAATGATTAAAATGATTAAAATTATTAAAATAGCCACTCTTTCTTTGTGTTATGTAAAAGGAAATTCGCGTATTGGATCTGAATGAATGACACTATAAAATTTTTTATTTAACATTAAATTAAATAATGTTTTTGCTTGTCTTCCTTTATATAACATTCAAGTTAACTACAGATAAAACATTTTAAGCTAACATACTTGCAGTATTTCAAAATTAATTGCATCTTTCAAATGTTTTTTTGCATTTCGGATGCATTTGCGCTGTTTATTTATCATTGTGACATATTTTATGGCAAATTTAATGTCTTTTAAAGATGACCGGATAATCTCCTCTAGTGCATTTAGCAAATGCCAGAAACTATCCAGCAATACCAAATAGGGCTTATGTTAGTAAATTTTTTTGGCAACCTCTGCTTGTTAATTTTGTACCCCAAAAGATTTTATGCATCTTCTTTAGCGGCCTAACAATATATAGCCATGGGTATAGCCCTTATCATGCAAACTGCGGCGCTAAGCTCTATCTCATCGATCCTCTATTAACTCAAGGCGCAACCGATGTCACATGGGTATATACTAAAAATTACATTTTAATTGTCAATATACGCCATTAATTGATGAAGCAGAGAGCACTTATCTGGTTTGTTGTGGTTTTCTTGTAAGAGATTATTTATTGTCTCAATATAATTTTCATTATTATCTAAGAAATAGGCATGGCAATGACGTTGCCATTTATCTGATTCTTCTTCTAAAAGATATTCTTCACCATTTCTAGCGCGATAATTAAAAAGTAATTGTGCTAATCTAGAATCATCAAATTTAAATTGCTGAGCTTGAAATGCTTGCATAGGTAGCTTGGCAATACGCTCTATTTGTAGTTTGTCTTTATTAGAAAAAAACCCACCAGTGTATAACATTTCCTCAACCGTTTCTTTTGGCTGATGATCTTTTTCAACCTTAAATACTGATCTTAGTTTTTGAGTTAACGTGGGGTGCTGTTTTATAAAATTAAGCGACTCACCCCATTGGCGCTCATCAATACCTAATTCATCGGCACGATTGCTAGTTAATGTCGCTATTGGGGCCACAAATGGACATTTGTTAATGTGGATAAGTTTAATAGCAGGGCGATTAATTCCCTCTGGCAAATTGACTAGCGGCATATATAAATATTCACTGATTTCTGTAACGCTCAAATCCAGTAAATTTTCAAGGTTTTTATTAAGATCAACAACAATCACCGCGTTTTTATTGGTTGGGTGCATGGCAATAGGTAAAACGTATGAAAGACAACCTTGGGAAGCTGGGAACATCCCTGAAACATGAATTAATGGCGTATGAGAGCCAATTTTCAATGTCCTAAGTACATTCGCTTTTTTTCGTAAATTAAAACAATAGTCAAAAAGTTTGGGCTGCTTTTGTTTAATTAGTTGAGCAAAACTTATGGTTGCATAAACATCAGACATCGCATCATGTGCCTGATCATGACTCAGGGAGTTTTCTTTAGTGAGCAACTCTAAACGAAAAGAAGGCTTTTCCTCTTCCGTTATTTCATCAAGCGTCATCGGCCAATTAATCCCTTCAGGTCGTAGCGCATAACATGCTCGAACCAGGTCGATAATATCCCAGCGCGAACAATTATTCTTCCATTCGCGCTGATAAGGATCTAAAAAATTGCGATACAAAGTAAATCGCGTGATTTCATCATCAAAGCGAATATTGTTATAGCCAACAACACAGGTTTCAGCTTGGCTAAATTGCTGATTAATATTTCCAATAAATTCGTTTTCAAAAACACCATTTAATAAGGTTTTTTGCGGAGTGATACCGGTAATTAAACAAGCAACAGGATCTGGGAGATAGTCTCTTGGAATGCGGCAATACCATTCATTTGGCTCGGATATTAAATTAAAATCAAGATCCGTGCGCACCCCTGCAAACTGAGCAGGTCGATCTATACCTGGGTCAAGACCAAATGTTTCATAATCATGCCAATAAAATGTTAACTGTTGACTGCTGTTTGGAACTGGTGTTGGCTGTTGTATTTTATGCATTTACTACCTTTTTGCTATTTTTTCGCGACGTCTCCCCATGTTATACCAAAATTCATTATTAGCCACGATATTGAATGCAAAATAAGAGCAAACATTATTTTTTGAAAAATTAAAGTCTTTATTACCAGGCAAGCACTAATAATAATCGTTTGCCTAAATCCCGCCTTTCGCTCTTTTATAATTTGCATTTTTGTCGTTTTAGCATTAACTAGCTGCCCTTGAAGTACGAATAAAGCAAGCAATAAGGTGGTTAATTAGACATCTGTCTCATATCTAGACACAATATAGCATTTAATAAGTTGGAAACATAACTAAAATGGTTTAGGTTGTAGAGTTAAAACATTAATTTATTAGCAATAAATGAGATTAAAAATGACTGATCACAAACAATATTTAGGCGACCTTATTGGTGGCAGTTTAATGATAAAAGACAGCCAACTGATTGCTGATTTATTATTAAAAGATCCGAGTACCAAACAATGGCATGACGCTATTGTAGAGCAAAACATACTGCAAAAGCAATCTGTAGCATCAGCGATGCGTAATGCTTCAACGATTAGGAAACGCTTGCAAGGCGTAGATAACAAGTTCCTAGAAAAATTATCTTATAGCGGAACAGCAGAAGCTACTCAACTTATTTTTGCAGCAACACTTATGAATTCAGCAATACTGGCTGATTTCATGTCTAGTGTTATCTCGGATGCCAAGCGCATGTATCGAGAGTCATTAAATATTGATGATTGGAAACACTTTTGGGAAGAGCGCAGTCGCTCGTACCCTTCATTAACCGATATGTCGGACTCTTCAACGTACAAAATTTCACAAGTCGCATTTAAGGTTCTTGCTGATGCAGGTTATATAGATACAACAAAAAATAAACTGCTTTTGAACTTATATTTATCACCCGATGTTCGCCAATTGCTCACAAGTTTAAATAGAGGAGATATTGTCAGAGCAATGGAGCCTTAACTGATTATGCAAACATTACAACAACTCCAGCAACGTCTTGAGCAAGTGCAAGACAAACTAGAGAGTGATGAATTTCTTACCAACAAAGAACTTGGTGGAGAGATAGGTTTTTATATATTCGACTATGCAGCAGAGCATGAACTAGCGGTGCGCACATATCTAGCACAACTAACTACAAAATTAAAAAGTCGAAGAGAAATAAAAGATAAGCGTTTTGCGAGTATTAACCTGTTTGAAATGGTTGTTGAGCTTTTAAAAGAAAGAAAATTATTAGATAGAGCTTATAGCATGCAATTAGCAAAAGACGATGAAGCATTATTTAAAGCTTTAAAAGGCCCATTAGAGCAAAATCGTTTGGCGCAATTTATTGTTGAACATGCAAATATTAAACAATGTGACTTTATCATTTTACACGGTCTAGGCAGTGTTTGGCCAATTGTACGAGGCCATGGGCTACTCAATGCACTACATGCAAAAGTAGGCAATGTGCCAACTGTGATGTTCTACCCAGGAGAATATGATGGTTCAGCCTTAAAGCCATTTGGGAAAATAGAATCTAATAACTATTATCGAGCATTTAAGCTAGTGCCATAAGCGCTATTTGGAGTAACACAAATTTAAAATTCGCAGGATGCGAGAGCAATAAATGGAGGTAAAAAATGCAAATTAAGCACCTTTTTAAAAAAGATATCGCTCGTCAAATTAATGGTGTCGTCAAAGCAGATCAAACCGAAAATGAAACCGTTTTTGTCGAATTAGATGAATATGTAATAACCAACGAGCTTAAAGAGCATATAGAAAACTTCTTTAACTTTTACATGCCATCGGTGCGCTCTCCAGAGCTGGCATCTATTACTGGAAAATCAGGTATTTGGGTATCAGGATTTTTTGGTAGTGGTAAATCTCACTTTATAAAAATCATCTCATACCTCTTGCAAAATATTAAAGCTGAACATGATGGATCAACGCGCGATGCGTTTGACTTTTTTAAAGAAAAACTCCCAGAAGAGCCCTTTCTTATTGGCGATATAGAAAAAGCAATTCAAAAACAAAATAAAGTTATCTTATTTAATATTGATAGCAGAGCCAATACCGACGATAAAGAAGATGCAATTTTAAAGGTTTTCTTAAAAGTTTTTAATGAACAGCTCGGCTATTCAGGCGATCATGCGCATATTGCCCACTTAGAGCGTGATCTAGATAAGCGAGGTAACTTTGAGGCATTCAAACAAGCATTTGAAGATCTTTCTGGTGAAAATTGGTTAGAGCAGCGTGATTCATTTGACTTTTATCGTGATGATATCGCCAATGCACTTGCACAAGTAACAAAGCAATCACTAGGATCCACTCGTCAATGGGTTGAGAAACTAGAAGAAAATTTCCCGCTTGATATTGCCAATTTCTGCAATTGGGTGAAAGAGTATCTTGATGGCAATGCAGAACGTCGTGTGTTATTTTTTGTCGATGAAGTGGGCCAGTTCATCGGCAGCAATACACAGATGATGCTCAAGTTACAAACGCTCACCGAAAACTTAGGCTCTATTTGTAAAGCAAAAGCATGGGTTGTTGTGACCTCCCAAGAAGATATCGATTCAGTATTAGGTCGAATGCAAGGTTCAAAAAGCCAAGATTTCTCAAAAATACAAGCTAGATTTGAAAAAATCTCATTATCTAGCTCGAACACCAATGAAGTAATCGAAAAGCGTTTGTTAGATAAAAGCGCAGAGGCCAAAATAGAGCTTGCAGCCTTATATGAGCAAAAAGGTGACATCATTCGCAGCCAACTTAACTTTGAGCAAAGTAACAGCGCAGAGCTTGCCAATTACAGTGACGTAGATAACTTTGTTAACAGCTATCCCTTTATCCCTTATCACTATAATCTGGTGCAGAAAATTTTTGCAGGCATAAGCCGAGCAGGTGCATCAGGACAACACATGAGTAAAGGGGAGCGTTCATTAATTGATGCGTTCCAAATTGCGGCTAACATTTATACAGATGAAAATGTTGGCTGTTTAATTCCTATTTATAGCTTTTATAAATCGATTAAGAAATTTCTTGATACAGCCGTTGTGCGCGATATCAACCAAGCTGCCGAGAAATCATCAATTAATGACTTTACCATCAACGTATTACAGACACTCTTCATGATCCGCTATGTCGATGAAGTAAAATCAACACTCGACAACTTAGTAACACTTTGCATCTCGGAAGTAGACCAAGACAAGCGAACACTTCGTTTGAATATTGAAAGTAGTTTAGCGGTATTAGAACGCAATCTATTAATAGCAAGCCAAGGTGATGAATACCTCTTTTTAACCAACGAAGAAAAAGAAATTGAACAAGAGATCCAAAATACTGAAATTGAAATTTCTGATGAAACAGGCGAGTTAAGCCGTATTCTTTTTGATGAAATATTGCGTCGTAATAACAGTTATCGTTACCCTGAAAACCAGCAAGATTTTCCAATATCTCGTTTTTGTAATGGCACCCCGTTTGATCGAAATGTAGACAGTGATATTGAATTTAAAGTTATCTCGCCTATTGATGGTAGTTACGATGATTATAGCACGGCTTCCTGTGCGAACTACTCTGCCAAGTGCATTTTACTAAAGTTAAACGATCAACCAAAATTATTTGATGAACTGCGCACTTATATTAAAACTGCAAAGTACCTTAAAAAAACATCGTCAAGTGGCAATGAACAAGAGCAATTACGTCGTGCAAAAGCCAATGATAATGACAATCGTCGTAAGCGCTTAGTGATTGAGCTAGAAGAGTTAATTAAACAATCAGAGTTTTATACATTAGGCTCAAGCTTCGATGCTAAAGGTGGCTCAATTCCCGTCATGCTTGATGGCGCATACCGCTACATAATTGAAAACACCTTTGGAAAGCTGAAACTTATTAAGCCATTTACAGGCAATATTATCCAAGAAACACAGCAAACATTAATTGCAGGTGATGTAGCACAATTTGGTTTAGATCTTGATGGTGAAGAAGTTAATCCAAACGCGATAACGGAAATGGAATTACACATATCTTTGAGTGACGAACATAGTCATGCAGTTACCGCTGCCGATTTAATTAAAAAATTCTCCAAACGTCCCTATGGTTGGAACAGCGATGAAATCGTTTTAATTATGGCGCGTCTAGGGCTGGCAAATAAAATTATTTTCCAAGCTAATCAGCAGGATGTGCCATTAAATAAGGTTTATGAGCATTTAAGTAAATCACAAAAACGCGCAAACTTACGCATTCGTAAAATCAAGCAACAATCAGAAGCGAATCTTAAAAAAGCGATTAAATTATTTAAAAATCTTAATTTTGGCAGTGCGCCAAGTAATGAAAAAGAGCTATTTAATCTTGCCCTTGAAAATAGCGATAGCAAACTCAAGCTTTGGCTTGAAAAACTCAAAAAGTTTAAATCAATGTCATCAACTGGTAACTACCCTGGTTTGAATGAAATAGATACTGGAATTGCGCTTATTGCAGATTTGTCTGAACTTAAAAATAGTTTTCAGTTCATTGAACAGTTTATTGCTTGTGGCAGTGAGCTTAAAGATTTTGCAGAAGACTATGATGAAATCGAAAACTTTTATGAGACACAGTTTACAATGTGGCAATGGTTAGAAAAAGCGCTGACCATTACTTTTGCGCAAAACCGTTCATTCTTAGATAAGAGCGATGATGCAAAACAAGCGTTAGATAAGCTCGAAGATATCTATGCGAACTCGCAACCTTATCGTGAGATACGTCATATTCAGCCCTTAATTGAACGAGTGAGTAAAGTTGATACCGCGCTGATTGAGCAGCAGCGTGAATATACAATAAATAAATTAAATCAACGCATAACTGCAATTAAAGAGTTAGTGGAAAATGCAAGGGCGGCTGCAGAAATTAGCAATAAAGCACTACTACCTTTACAAAATGCCATCAAACGCATCAAGGATGTAACCACCTTATCGCAAATCACCCATGAATTACATGAGTCTGATGAATGGTTTACTAAAGCTGAAACCTTAATAAACAACTACATTAGCTCGCAAACAGAAAAAACAGCAGCGCAGGGGCAAGCAGGCGCAAACAGTCCGCTAGAAAATACATCTGGCCAAGCCAAGCCACCAGCTAAACAAACTCAAGCGGTTAATGCAAACGCCGTTTATAAAGAGGTAACTAGTGCAGATTACATGGAAAGTGCTGGTGATGTTGAAAAATTCATTGCCGCACTGCGCGCTAAGCTAACAGATTTAGTTCAATCAAATCATAAAGTGCGCATAACCTAATGGCTCTACAGATTAATAGTAACGCACAACTTAAAGGCGATGCGAATGAACAGCTTTGCGAGTGAACAACTATGAGAATGAACAGCGATGAGAATGTCATCAATGCGCCTATATGCGCCTATATTAGTTATCTGCTTTGAATCTCTTGCATACACAATTCCAGATAGCCAAAAAAAATAGCCAAAAACAGATCATGGAAAGCCACTTGTTGATCACAAAAAAGGTGCGCACAAATGAATACCAATAAACTGAAATCTTATGCGCCTAAAGCGCGTGTTGCTTTTATGCAAGCGGTAACAAAACGTGCTGCGATGCTGGGCTTGTATGAAGATCGTATCAGAGACGTCACCATCCAAGGTGATAGTGCGATCATCGAAGGCCGTATTTTTACTCTCAATGAAAGTTATCAGCGTAAGCAACTTGTAAAACGTATTAAAAGTTTAGGCACCGTGGAGGGAGAGCTAAACCTGGCAAACGGTTTTAAACAGTTTATCAACGAAACGGCATTTACCTGGTTTAACCGTTTAACCGCTATTCGTTATATGGAGGTTAATGGCTATCTTGATCACGGCTTTCGTGTGCTTAGTAAATCTGAGAATGCGACCTTCGATCAAGGTTTTGAAATATTATCTCATGCGGCCGATGTCGCGGACGATCTCGGTTTAGATAAACCCCACATTGTGCAATTGCTGCTTGATGGCGATCAAGAGGAAGCCTTGTACCGAGAAATATTACTTGGGCAGTGTCAGCAGTTAAGTAAAATCATGCCACTGGTTTTTGGCGCGCAAAGTGGCAATAAGCTCGAGAATGCAACGGGACTTTTATTACCCGATAACCTCACCAAAACCGATTCTATTTTAAAAGCGCTTATCAATGATTTGCCCGAAGAGTGTTGGAGAGACTTTGATTCAGGTACAGGTCAAATTGAAGTGATAGGTTGGTTATATCAGTTTTATATATCAGAGCATAAAGATGCGGTAATAGGAAAGGTGGTTAAGCGTGAAGATATCCCCGCAGCAACGCAGCTATTTACTCCAAACTGGATTGTAAAATACCTAGTACAAAACTCCCTAGGGCGTCAATGGTTAGCCACTTATCCAGAATCGACACTAAAAGATAAAATGGAATATTACATCACACCCGCCGAGCAAAGTGATGATGTTATTAAGCAATTAAAAGCGCTAACACCAACCAGTATTGATCCTGAAAGCATTAAAGTGCTCGACCCAGCAGCAGGCAGTGGTCATATCTTGGTTGAAGTTTACCAAGTACTGCGCGAAATCTATCTTGAACGAGGTTATCGCTTACGTGAAATTCCAGAGCTTATTCTAACTAAAAATATCTATGGCTTAGATATTGATGATAGAGCGGCACAGCTAGCAGCCTTTGCGTTAATGATGAAAGCCCGAGAAGATGATAGACGTATCTTTCAACGTGTTGAAGATGGTGAGGTTCAACTTAATGTATACTCTCTTCAATCAACAGGAGGCTTAGACATCGGTAAACTTTGGCAAGCATTGAATTTAGAAGGAAACAAGAAACAAGGTTCAACAGGTGGACTTTTTGATGGCTTTGATGATGGATCAGAAGGTTTTTCTCAACCTATAGGTATTTATAAAGAATACTTTGAATTACTTCAAACGCTCAAGTTCTCTTTTTTACAAGCCAAAACCCTTGGTTCATTAATTCAAATTGACAATGAATATCTACAAAATTTAGTTGCTTTAAAAGAGCTTCTACAAGCAAAAGAAAAAGGTTCTGATCCTTCGGCTAAACAGGCTGTTAGAGATTTAATGCCTGTTGTTAATCAGTCAATTTGCCTTGCGCAAAAATATGATGGGGTTATAGCGAACCCGCCTTATATGAATATTAAAAGTATGAATTCAGAACTTTCATCTTTTGTCAAAAAACAATTCCCTATATCGAAGTCTGATCTTTTTTCTCTATTTTTAGAAAGGAGCTTTTACTTTTTAAAAAGTCGAGGGATAAATGCTCAAGTAACAATGCAATCTTGGATGTTTTTAAGTAGTTACAATGAATTGAGAGAGTTGTTAATTAAAAATGCTACATTATATGCTATGGCACACTTAGGCCCTGCTGGATTTGATGGCTTGAGCAAAAACGTAGTTCAAACGACATGCTCAATTTTTGGAAACACTTTATTCGAAAACTATAAAGGAACCTATGATAGGTTAGTTGGATTTGATGGCTCAGAAAATAAGAAGGAAGCGTTTTTAACTAAAAAAAATAGGTATACCGAAGTTTCTCAAAAGTCATTTTTAACAATCCCTTATGCTCCGATAAATTACTGGATGAAAAACGAAATTAGAGACCTATTTACTAATAATAAATTGTTGAAATCAATTTCTGAAGCAAGAAAAGGGCTGTCTTCTACAGATAATGATAGGTTTGTCAGATTGTGGTTTGAGCCAAATATCCAGCGAATAAACTTTGAAGCTAAAAATAAAGTTGAAGCTCAAACTAGCAATAAAAAATGGTTTCCGTTTCATAAAGGAGGAGAGAATCGACGTTGGTTTGGAAACAATGAATATGTAGTCAATTGGGAAAATGACGGTGAAGAAATTAAAGAAAAAGCTAAAGGAGCTTCAGGTGGACGAATAGTCAGTGAAAGTTATTATTTTCGTGAGTGTGTAGCTGCGTCTTGTATTTCATCAAATGACAACCACTTTCGTTTTTATGATGGAGGGGGAATAATAGATACTAATTTTAGAGCGTTTTTCGATAACCCTGACATTTCTGTTATTAAGCTGATTGGATTATTAAATTCAAAAGTAAGTAGGGAGTTAATTTCTTATTTAAGCCCAACATTGGCACTGAATAAAGTTGATTTAGACAGACTTCCTATTGTAAACGTTGATGATAGTGTTGAACCTTCTATTAAAAACTTAGTTGGAATTGCTAAAGAAGATTGGGACTCGAGTGAAGAGTCATATAATTTTAAACACTTACATCTCATAGTTATAAGCCGAAATAATCCAAATCTTAATATACAGAAATGTATAGGTAAACTTTATGAACAAGCTGAGGAACTAATAGATCAGGTCTTAAGGTTAGAGGAACAAGTCGATGAATTCTATTCTCAGGCATATAATGTTGATTTATCTGATAAATATACAACAAAAAAAGAAGACATCACTCTTAAACAAAATCCTAGTTACATAGCGTTACTAACTAGCAAGATAAGTGGTCTACCAAAAGCTACCTTGTTTTCAAATATTAAGGTGTTAGAAGTTTTAAGCTTTTTTGTTGGTATAGCAATGGGACGCTACTCTCTTGATCGTGATGGTTTAGTTTATGCTCGTTCTGGTAATGACGGCTTTAAAGAGTTAGTTGCTGAGGGGGCGTTCAAAACCTTTCCTGCCGACGATGATGGTATTATCCCATTGGCTAGTGAAGAATGGTTATTTGATGATGATGCAACAGCTCGCTTTAAAACCTTTGTTAAAACCGTGTGGGGGCAAGAGCACTTAGCTGAAAACCTCGATTTTGTAGCACAAAGTCTCTGTTTACATGCGTTAAAACCACTATCTGCAAATAAAGGGGGGGGCGAAGGATCGCTGGATACCATCCGCAGATATTTCTCAACTAAATTCTATAAAGACCACCTCAAAACCTACAAAAAGCGTCCTATTTATTGGTTATTTAGCTCAGGTAAACAAAAAGCCTTTGAATGTTTAGTTTATTTACACCGTTATAACGAAAGTACCCTTGCCCGTATGCGCACAGAATATGTAACACCCCTGATGGGTAAAATGGAAACACAACTGAGTTTGTTAGCAGAGTCTGCGAGTAATGCCAGCTCACCCGCCGAGAAAAACCGTTTAAACAAAGAGCTTAAATCACTACAGAAAAAACAGGCCGAACTACGCACTTTTGACGAAGAGTTAAAACACTACAGTGAACTAAAAATCAAGCTCGACTTAGATGATGGCGTAAAAGTAAACTACGGCAAATTCGGCAATCCACTGTTTGATGTAAAAGCTATCCACGGCAAGAAACCAGAGATAATAAATGACAATCGATTTAATATATCGCCCTGCATGAAAACGCCTGAAAATGCATGAAAACACAGCCAGCGCCAAGCTGATTGTGGTTGCTTTGCAAGGCATTGCTTGCATAATTGCTCAAATAATGTTCCCGATATTTATACTGATTTATTTTCGTTACATAAAGAGATTGCCACTATTCATGATAAAGGTAATAACGATACACCCGTTATTAAATAAAGAAGGTAAAGCAGATATTGGCTGTTGTTTTAATGATCAAGGTACCTGTAAAATATACTTTTTTGGACCTAGCGAAATGGTATTGCGATCTTATTTAGAGATGTAGATGGTAAATCTTCTGCTGGTAGAGGTCTCTGGAAAGATAAGGCCCTCCAATGGAAATTGGTTTTCCTGTTGAAGGTTATACAGACTTTGGCGTACCTATGATCTCACAGCACAAATCTGAAGCATGCTTGTTATGTGCGCTGAAAGATAACCCTTATCAACATTGTGATTTTTAGAAAATGAATCAGGAAATGATAATGCGCCAAGCCCGTTAAAGTTTCAGTTAAATGATGCACTCGATGGAGATAGTTCCATTCAAAGACATATTGATTTAATTAAAGAAGGCAATATTGATGTCACTCAGATTGATATGCCTTCGTTTAATTATTTTAAAGAAAAGTTAGCGAGTGCTTTGTCTTTAGCCATAGCCAACTAAAAGGAGACTTACTATGGTGTTTCAAAATAAAATTCGATTTGGCCCTGATGGAGTCCACCTTTTTCAACGTGATACAGGATTGAATTTTCTTCTAGATGAAATATCTATACCGATAGAAAAGTGGTCTAAAGCACCTAGACAAATATCAATTGCATTAACAAATCAATGTAATCTCAGTTGTATACATTGTTATGCCCCCAAAGAGGTAGCAGAGTTAGATTTTGAATTGCTAAAAAAATGGTTGTTAGAACTTGATAAAAATGGGTGCTTTGGAGTAGGTTTTGGTGGTGGAGAACCGACTCTGTATCGATATTTTGCAGAACTTTGTCAATTTGGTGCTAAAGAGACTGGTTTGGCGATCACTTTTACTACTCATGGACATAACTTTAGCGCTAAGTTAATAAAAAAGCTTAAAGGATCGGTTCATTTTATAAGAGTTAGCATGGATGGTGTAGGCTCTAACTATGAATTAATTCGTGGTAAAAGCTTTAATCAGTTTTTGGAGTCATTAACTTTACTTAAAGGTGAAATACCTTTTGGGATCAATTTTGTAGTAAACAAAAAAACTATTAATGATCTTAACCCTGCAATAGAAGTATGTGAATCATATGGCGCAACAGAGTTACTTTTGCTGCCAGAAGTCTGCTCAGGGCTTGGAAAAGGGATAGATGACGCTTCACTTACTCATTTAAAGAAATGGGTAAAGGGCTATAAAGGGTCAATTAAGTTATCTATTAGCGAAGCATTTAAAGGAGATTTTCAGTTCATTGAACCATGTGTTAACGAACATGAACTTCAGTCTTATGCCCACATCGATGCAAATGCTGTATTGAAAATCAACTCCTTTAACAACTTTGGTATATCAATAGATAATAAAAAAATTATAGAAGCTGTCCAAAGTTTAACTGCTTTGAAAAAGGAAATAAAACAATGAAAATATGGACTTCGTATGGTTCTGAGCACTCAATGAATTTAGTTATGATTGGAACCTTTAAAACTGTTGAAGATGCAACTCAAGTAAAAGAGTTAGCCGATAGGCTAACTGAATTATTGAGTAATAAGGTTGATTTGGGAGGGAAAACGACGCGCTTTCCTGATGAAGTAAAAGAAGTTTTATGGAAAGAAAAGGTTTATTCTTTATCAACACAAGAAATTGAACATTTTTCATATGACCACTGGATTGATCAGGAAGAAGAAAAACTTATTTTTAAAACGGAAGAATCAGAGTTATCTGCCTTTTTAAAGCTTTTCTTAGATAAAGGTGCAAAAGTAGAAGTTTATTCTGCGCATGACTTTCCCGATGAGGTTCATGGAAGAGGTAAATAAAAATGCCAGGATTGAATTGGGAAAAATTTAAAGAGTGTTCTGGCGATGTTCGCATCAACTTTGAGAACTTATGCCGAGGTATAGTTCGTGCTCATTTTGGTGGTTTTGGACAATTTAAGGCGTTAAAAAATCAGCCTGGTGTTGAGTACCATATTAACTTGTCTAAGGACTGCTCATCACTGGGAAGTGTCGGTCAATGGTTCGGCTGGCAATGTAAATGGTTTGAATTGAATAAAGATAATAGCCTGAAAGCAGCGAGTAAAGCTGACATAGAAGACTCTTTAAGTAAAACAGTTAAGTGTTTACCTAATTTAACCGACTGGGTATTGTGGACACCTTTTACTTTGGCTAAGAAAGATCAAACTTGGTTTGAAGGACTAGAAAGCAAATACCCTTTCAAATTACACCTCTGGGCAGAAGAGGAACTTGATAATTGGTTATCTGGCCCAGCAGAAATGCTGCTCAAAACATACTTTGGTGAGTTGGTTCTATCATTTGAAACGCTAAAAGAGCAACATGATAGAAGCATTGCTCCTATTAAAGATAGATGGTTGGCACCTGTTCATCAGGTAACAAATACTGAATCTGAGGTGCGAAGGGCCTTAGCTACTCCTACAGCCTATAGAGAGCTTGAAACCATTCGGCTGAGTTTAGAACAATGTAAATCAAACATCCTGAAACTTGAATCTATATTAGCTGATGAGACGAAACTTTTAGAAGAGTTTATTTATTCTGCTGATGAATATTTAGATATTCTTAATAATCTAGAAGGGATGCTTGCTGAAGGCGATATAGAATCGTTGCATGAATGGCTTGCCAGCCCAGCACTTAAAGTTTCAGATAATACAAAACGCTTTGTTCGTGTATTAAGAAAGCGTAGATTGCCAATTGCACTAGATGCTGCAAATGCTTTGGATGATATGTTCCTAGCCAAAAGATTGTTTGAATCTATTGATGAAAAGTTAAAGGTTACATTAATAGCTGTCTTAGCTGATGCTGGGGGAGGAAAAACACAGCTTTCCGCCCAGCTTTCTTCTGCAAATAAGGATGGTATTTATGGGATCTATATACAAGGCAAGTTTCTAAGTAAAACAAGCTCACTGGACTCTCTCGCTATTAAATACAAAATTAACGGTGTAAGTGTTGGCACCTTTGAAGAGTTAGTGTTTGCGTTAAATGCGGCAGGTCAACGAGCCAAATGCAGGTTGCCAATAGTCATCGATGGTTTGAATGAGGCTGAAGACCCCAGAGTTTGGAAAGATGAGCTAGCTTCGTTATTACCTATATTGGAAAATGCAAAAAATGTATTAGTGGTATGCACACTTAGAACAGGTGAGTTGCCTAGACATGGTTACTATGAACGGCAGCATGTTGATCAGAGAGAATCGTTTGCGGTTCAAGCTTTACCAAACGACATTGCTACAATTGAAATGGACGGCTTTGGGGAGTTTACTACTAAGGCTATTCGTGACTATCTAAGTTATTACAAAATTGATGCAGGTGATACTGAACTACCGATTAATTTCTTTAAACGCCCAATCACTTTAAGAATATATTGTGAAGTCACTAATCCAGATAAATCTACTGTAGTTAAAGTAAACCAGTTTCCTACTTCTTTGCCAGAAATTTTTGGTAAATATATTGATTATTCCTGTAAAAAAATAAGTGAAATGTCCCACCTTCCTCAACAATATTCAGAGGAAGATATAAGGCTAGCACTATATTATTTAGGACAGTGTTGGTGGGAGTCTAATAGCAGAGACTGTGACGAGAAGGCGTTTAAAAAACTTATTCAAGATGATGTTGTTTGGGATGTTTGCTTAGTGAACCTCTTATCACAAGAAGGAATTATTTTCCGAAATCCAGGGGACAGACCTGGATATTTTGAATTAACTCCTGTTTATGATGCTCTTGGAGGGTATTTAATTGCAGACTTCCTTATACGAAAAAATGCTAAAGACAGTAGTTTAACTTGGTTCAATACTGATGAAGTTATAAAAAAGATTGGTGGAGATAATAGTCACCAATTATCCAGTGATATTTTTAGGTCATTAACGTCTCTTGTTCCAAAGAAATTTTATCGTGCTCAGTTATGGAAACTTGTGCCTCAAAAATTTAAGGTTTCGGCACTTCTGGGTGTGAGTGAAATTTCACCCAACTTAATTGATGCCGAGTCCGTTGAAAAAATTAAGTTTTGCTTTTCTGAGGATCCAAATATTAGAGAAGAAATTTTCTCTCGCTTACGAAAGGTGAGAAGTAACGTATCAAACCCACTAAATTCATCTTTCTTATCTTGTATTTTAAATGACTTAAGCATTAAAAACAGAGATCTTTTTTGGACTGAGTGGCTGAGGAAAAACACTGAAAATGTTGTTAAGGATGTTGCTAAATTAACCCGTCGATGGAAAACGTCGGGAATTAGATTAACTGATTCTGATTGTTTATTAGCTGAATGGTTAATGTGGGTATTATCTACAACCAACAGAACTTTAAGAGATGATGTAACGAAAGCTTTATATGAATTTGGTAGGCTTAGAGCTAATAAACTATTTGAACTAACGTTAAAATATTCAACGATTAATGACCCATATATTTTTGAAAGAATGTTAGCTGCTAGCTATGGTGTTTCGCTAGATATTGTTGGTGGGGAGCTTAATAAAAGCAAGTATCATGGCATCCTTGCTTCGTTTGTTAATAACTTATTTAAAAACTTTTATTTGCAGCCTATTTGCTATTCAACTCATTTTATTATTAGAAAAACTGTAAATGATATTGTTTTAGTTGCCAACAAAATATTACCAGTTAAAGAAAGAATTGAAATACCTCCAAGTAAATCATGTCCTCAAATTAAATGGGGTTCAATTAACTGGGATAGTAAATTAAAACACCCTTTTCATATGGACTTTGAAAACTACACCATAGGAAGACTTATTCCAGAACGTAGAAATTATAACTATGATCATCTCGAATATAAGCATGTAAAAGGACAGATGTTGTGGCGAGTGCTCGATTTAGGTTGGTCAGATAATGATTTTGGTAAGGTTGATAGTCAAATAACTTCAGGACAACATCATCACCGAATTTCACCATCAAATAATAAAGTAGATCGTTATGGAAAAAAATACTCATGGATAGCTTATGATGAGATAACTGGAATGTTAATAGATCAAGGAAAGCTTGAAGCAGATTGGGATTGTGCATCTTCAGAAATAGATTTTAGCTTCCCCGTTTTGGCTGAACATCAAGATATGATCTCTGATGAAATATTAGAATTAGATGTTGAAAGTGATTCAGATTGGTTAAATCGTCAAGTTACAGAAATCATTAAGAAGCAACTGATAAGGCAAGATTCGACTTGTAAAGTGTTGTTGGATGGCTTCATCCAGAAAGAAGTAAATAACTCGAAAAGAAAAATATTCGTATTTGTTCATGGTTATTTAATCAAAAACTCTGAGCTAAGTGATTTTATTGATCAATTTAAAGACTCTGAGTTTTCAGCAAGTTTATTGTCTGAAAAACCAGACTTTAGAAATACATCACTTAAAGAGTATGTTTTGAAGGAGCAAGGTAAATCAGATTTTGTATCACATATAAATTATAAGATTGGTTCTGAACAAATTGAAATTGATTCACCATTTTATAAAAGTTTTGAGTATGAGCTACCTTCTGTATCGATTTCAAGAGATGTAGGAAGTGAAACGGAAGGTTCAGCAAGAGTTCTCAATAAGAAAATAATTACGGCTTGCGATTTAAAGGTGTCAGCACGAACATTTGACCTTTGTGATCAAAACAATGAGCAAGCCACTTGGCTAACAGGAAACCAAAAGAACAGCTATAAGAATCATGAAGAATGGCTATACATCAGGAAAGACCTTTTAGATGATTATTTGAAGAATAATCAATTTAGTCTTGCATTTGTTATCTGGGGTGAGCGTAGTTTAAAAGAAGGAATGTACAGCGGTAATAACTACACTGTTTTTCATGAGCTGGAAGTTTATAATCCATTAAATAAAGAATATAAAATATGAACATACAACAAATATCACAGGGCCTCTTGGCCAAATTTGAACAATGCCGTTTGGTATTTTGGCAAGATTCGAACAATGAATTTTTAGAAATGCTCTCAGGGCTTGCATTACATGATGATGCGGGTAATAAGATTGAGATTATCCGTTTGGATGAGCAATCGCACTTTCAAGTAAAAACTCAAATTGAACTTTTAGAGCCAGAAACGTTTTTTTTATTATATAGCAATAGTGCGCCGAATCATGCTGCGCGTGATTGGTTATATGATATCAGGCTATACGCGCAAAGTTTTTGTGCCGATTCTAGCTCGATGATTTTAGCTGAATTAGGCATGCGCATGGAGTTTCGTCCTGTGGTGGCTGAACATCGTGCTTTTTTCTCCTGTAAAGTTCGTATTAAGCGCTTAAAAAAACTATTGCCTGATGATGCAAATAAAGATGAGTTACAGCTTGGGTTAATTGCAGCTAGTTGGAAAGTTGAGTCAGCAAACTTTATAGCAATCACTCAGTATGCCATTGTTGAACTCGCTTCTGCGCTTAATAAAGCGGGAGGGTCTTCTGAGGTAACAGCCACTCAGAATGATCTGTTTGAGGAACTTGAAAAATATCACTTAGAAATTGCATTTTGGCAATTTGCTAAAAATACGTTCGGATATGTTACTGAAAATTTTGATGAGCAGGGCGAACCAGAAAAACAACTTTCTTTGGTTAAATTACAATATTTTGTGGTCAAATTGCTGATGACAGAATGTTTTCAATCTTTACAGAATAGTGGCGTTACTGACGATGCAATATTAGAGCGCTTTAACTTGCATTTATTACCGATTGCGCTTGATGAAAACGGGCGACCTAAAGGTGGCAATTTTGGCAGAAATTCATCAAAACGTGCCGAGGTCGTCAATATTGTCAAAAGTATTCGCGAAAGCTTCTCTATGGCATCTGCCTATAATGTTATTGCTGGCGCAATTCAAAGCGAGCTTGAGTTAAAACTTATTTTAGATCTTGTGCAAGCTCCTCAGTTGTTACGCGGCGTCGAAACCTTTGAATACGCAGAGCAGCGGCTTATTATTTTATTGACGGAGCAAATTAATCAAATAGAGCAAGTAGCGCTAAGTAACCTAGTTTCACATCGATTAACCGCTCATTGGGCTCGCAGCGAAAAAAAATATGTGTTTATATTAAATGCGCTCAAGGCTGCAAAAGAGTTTTATACATTAAAACAGCAATATATTGATGGTTTTAATTATGCCTCTGCTAAAGCGCTGTATCGAGCTTACGAAGAAGAAATTTACTTGTTTGATGCGAGTTACCGGGTGTTTTGTGAAAATGCACATAAAGTGGCTGAAGATGGTTCAGATATTCTTAAAAAATCTGATTTGGTCTTTGATATTGAAAAGCTATATGTTAACTGGTATTTACACGATCTAGCTGTTGCGTGGGGTAGGCTTATCGATGATGAGCGCTTACTTGAAAAATGGAAGCTGCCTGGTGTGTCTAATCAATATGATTTTTACAAGCAATACGTGGCGACAACCTTTCAAAATACTAACATTAAACGTGTTTTTGTGATTGTCTCTGATGCGTTGCGCTATGAGGTTGCCCATGCAATTAGTGAGCAAATTAATAATGAAAAACGCTTTACTAGTGAAATGAAATCACAGCTTGGTGTGGTGCCCTCTTATACTCAGCTCGGTATGGCGGCCTTGTTACCGCATGATGAGTTAACCGTTCAGGGCGGCTCTGAAATAAAATATAAAGCCGATGGTTTAAGCGTTCATGGCCATGAGAACCGTAAAAAAATACTCGAAAAACGACAAGGACTGGCATTTAAAGATTCAGAAGTACTTAATTGGACAAATGATGAAGGCAGAGAAAAAGTACACAATGCTAAAGTAATTTATATTTATCACGATCAAATTGATGCTATTGGTGATAAATTGGTTACTGAAAATCAAACCTTTGCAGCTTGTGCAACCGCAATTGTTGAAATCAAGAAATTGGTTGAGCGTATTATTAACCGTTTAAATGCGAGCCTCATTTTGGTGACTGCCGATCATGGCTTTTTATTCAAAAGTAGTGAGGTGGTCGATGCAGATAAAACGGCTTTGACAGTGACACCTAAAGGCTGTGTTGAAGCTAAAAAGCGCTATTTAATTGGCAGTAATCTACCAAAAGAAGACTTTTATTGGCAAGGGAAACTTGCGGCAACAGCCAATTTGAAAATTAGTGACTTTGATGCTGAGTTTATTGTCCCAAAAGGCTCCAATCGATTTAATTTTGTAGGTGGCGCTAAGTTTATTCACGGCGGTATTATGCCGCAAGAAATTTGTGTTCCCGTCTTAAAAATAAGCCAATTAAAAACAGATAAGCAACAAGCCAAGCACAGTAAAGAGCGCGTGCAAGTGGTACCTTTAATGAACCCGATTAGGATTGTTGCTTTAATCGATAAGATTGAACTATATCAAGCCTCTGCGGTTGGTGAAAGTTATATTGCCCGTGAAGTGGAATTTTGGATTGAAGATCCAGATGGTAATGCGGTCTCTCATAAGCAAAAAGTAATGTTTGATGCAACCACTGATAAGCAAGATGATCGCAAACGCCGCGTGACTATTACCCTAAAAGCTACAGGTTTTAAGCGTACGATTTCATACAAGCTAATGATGAATGACATCACACAGCCAAATCGCCCCATGTTATTGCCTTCTCACTCTGTGATAATAGATATTGCGTTTGATGATGATTTATTCTAGGAAAATATAATGAACAAATATGACCATAAAGAAGACGCTTTACATAGTGATGAGCATAACTCTTCTAGCATAGAAGATCCTAAGCAGGCAGCTATTGCAGAAAAGACTCAAGATGTAAATGATTTAGATCTTGACCAGCTGATGATTAAAGAGTTTAAAGGTCGTATTGTGCGTAAGGATTTAACTAAACAATTAAAGGAAGGGGCAAATGTTCCTGTTTACGTGCTTGAGTACCTTTTAGGTATGTATTGCTCATCAGCAGAAGATGACTTAATAGAATCTGGGCTGGAGCGCGTTAAGCAGATTTTAAAAGATAATTATGTAAGACCAGATGAAGCAGAAAAAGTGAAATCACTTATTCGTGAAAAAGGCAGCTATAAAATTATCGACAAAGTATCGGTTAAGCTAAATCAGCGCAAAGATGTTTATGAAGCAAGCTTATCGAACTTGGGGATCAAAGATGCGGTTATCCCCGCAAACATTGTAAAAAATAATGAGAAACTGCTAACCGGAGGTATTTGGTGCATAGTGACGCTGACTTACTTTTTTGAAGAGGGGCAAAAAACATCTCCGTTTACCGCCAGCACTATCAAAGCCATTCAAATGCCATCAATGAATATGCAGGAAATATTTGCTGCAAGGCGTAATTTTAGTATGGATCAATGGTTAAATATGTTGCTACGCTCTGTTGGAATGGAGCCTGCTAACCTTGAACCACGAACTAAGTGGCATCTACTTGCGCGTATGATCCCCTATGTTGAGAATAATTATAACGTCTGTGAACTAGGCCCTCGTGGTACGGGTAAATCTCATGTTTATAAAGAGTGCTCACCAAACTCGTTGCTGGTCTCTGGTGGGCAAACAACGGTTGCTAATTTGTTTTATAACATGGCATCAAGACAAATTGGTTTAGTGGGCATGTGGGATGTGGTCACTTTTGATGAGGTAGCTGGTATCCGCTTTAAAGATAAAGACGGCATTCAAATAATGAAAGATTATATGGCGTCAGGATCCTTTAGTAGAGGTCGAGATTCTATTGGAGCTAAGGCATCAATGGTGTTTGTCGGTAATATAGATCATAGCATTGAAACCTTAGTTAAAACGAGTCACCTACTCGCACCATTCCCTGATGATATGATTGATTGTGCTTTTTTTGATCGCTTCCATGGTTATATTCCAGGTTGGGAAATACCTAAAATGCGTCCTGAGTTTTTTACTGATCGATTTGGTTTAATTACTGATTATCTCGCCGAATATATGCGTGAAATGCGTAAAGAAACATTTTCAGATGCTATTAATAAATTTTTTAAACTAGGTAACAATTTAAACCAACGTGATGTGATAGGTGTGCGCCGAACAACCTCTGGTTTATTAAAGCTATTATTTCCCCATGGAGACTATACAAAAGAAGACGTGCGTATCTGTTTAACCTATGCGCTTGAACTTCGCCGGCGTATCAAAGAGCAGCTTAAAAAAATCGGCGGAATGGAGTTTTTTGATGTAAATTTCTCTTATATTGATAATGAAACATTAGAGGAGTTTTTTGTCAATGTCCCTGAGCAAGGGGGGGCGCGAATAATTCCTCCAGGTCAACCAAACGTAGGTGTTGTGCACTTCGTGAGCTCAGGCCAGAAAGGTAAATCGGGGGTATTTAGAATCGAATCTCAAAAGACTGCGGGTAATGGTAAATTATCAACCTCTGGTTTAGGATCTGATACTAAAGCGAAAGAGCAGGTGAAGGTTGGTTTTGAATACTTTAAAGGCAATTTGTCACGTATTGCTGCAAATAGCCAGTATTCAGATTTTGAATTTCACCTCCACTTTGTTGATTTACAAAGCTCAGGTAATAGTCATCAATCAAGCCTTGCGTCACTCATTGCTAACTGTTCAATATTGATGGGTAAATCAATGCAGGAATCTATGGTTGTATTAGGCGCAATGTCATTAGGAGGGGTGATTAACCCCGTACAAGATCTTGCTAATTGTATGCAAATAGCACTTGAAGCAGGAGCCACAAAAATACTCATTCCAATGTCATCCGCTAGCGATATTCCAACAGTGCCAACAGAGACCTTTACCAAATTCCAAGTGAGCTTTTATAGTGATCCCATCGATGCTGTTTATAAAGCCCTTGGCGTGCAGTAATGAATATACCCATGTTAATTTTAGATTGATTGCTTTTTATGATTGAGATGTAATAATTAAATATTGTTGCAGGTGCAGAATATGGCTTAAAGATCATTTAAAGCCCCCTTCTTTTGAGCGGCTACATATTTAAGTGGATACATATTTTATGTTTTGTACTTAGTGAGAAGCTATACATAAAATCACAAGTCAAACCCTTCAGGCTCTTGTCGTGGCTGGTTATTTTTCTTATGCCGAAAGGTTGAAATCAAGTCATAAATAACTTTGCGGGCACGATTAATTCCGCCCAAAGGTCGATGCTCAGCGAGTGCATGCCATGGGGTAAATGACAAGTTCTCGCCCAGTTCATCGCGGGCCTTGCTGATAAAAGATTGGCGGGGTATTTTTATTGTCGCCACCTTACGAAACGGCGATATTGAGGAGTCCCACAACTTACCCGGATCTTCCACTGGCATCTGCTTGGCGTTTGTTTGCAATTGAATACAAAAGTCAAACACTGCCTCACCTTTATCGAGTTGCCTAATCATTGCCTCGCGTAAATAATTATCACTAGGGTTGACGGGGATTTTATCGGCCTTCTCAAGGTGCGGGATCACCGAATATTTCACCACGCGAGTGCCAAATAAATAGGGGGTCGTGCTAAAGTAGCTGATCTGCAAAGGATTGGCGAACTTGATCATGGCTTTTTTAAGATTCCAGACCACGCGCCAATGGGTGAGAAAAAACCACACCTTACGCAGAGTGCCGCCGATCAATGCCTTGATCAAACCATCAAATTCAGCCACATCCTGGGTTACGAAGACATCCGTGCTAATGGTTAAAAAATCATGTGTTTGGGCATTCTTTTCCTCGGCTAATAGTTTCTCGCCAGGCACTCCCATCAGTTTTATCGCCATGCCACGAATATCACCCTGAATATCAGGGTTAATCGTTCCGTCCTGATTTGAAAAACGGATCCAGGTTTCGTAACGTCTAGCATCACGAAACAAACCAATGGCCAAATCTTCAGGTAAATTTGCCTCGACAATAAATTCCGCCTGAACTAGTCCATGCATCTTTGGATGAGCATCGCGGCGCATAATACCATTGACATTATCGCGGATAATTTTCGCCTTTAAACGTTCCCCAAGCGCGGCGATACACTCGCTTTCACCATCTGGAATATGCTCAACGGATTGTTCTGTGAACCCCATGCTGTTACTCTCCTAAGTTGGATCTACTATGCCATCTGCCAATAGACACAAGGCCGTTAAGCTTGGCGAAAAAAAGTACTCGCCACCTCGTGTCTCGACGAAGCGCGGTATTGCTGAACAAAAAAATGGTGGTTTATCACCCTTGGGATCTGCCTCTAGTATCATGCGCCCATTCGGTTTGCCCGAAGGTCCAACGCCATGATTACCCAATAAAGGATCTTTGTCATTGGCAAGTTTGAAATCATTGCCATAATTAATCCATTGTTGCTGGACGAACTCAAATTGACGCGAGATGCTGCTATTGACCACTATAAAAATAAGGCCATGATCGCCATCATCCTTGCTATCATCATGTACCTCGCCATAGGGCAGACCACGGCGCAAGATACGTCGCCTGTTAACCAATGCGCCGGTGGTTTTAAACGCCTCCTTGCCATCTTCCAAAGCTCCTCGTGGGTTAATGCGCCTCACATGCGCGCCCAATGGACAGCGTGCGCCACTCAAGTCGTGATTGTAATTAAAGGCGACTAATTGTTGTCTTAACGCGACATATTGCTCCACTGCCTCCTTTGACGGATTGGGCTGCTCAGCACACAATCGAGTTTGGGCAATATCGAGTTTTTCCCCGAAGGCATTAGCCTCTGCCTCGGTGGGACACTGCGCGATTGAGGCTCCACTTTCGCGCCATCGCCCACAAAATTTAGCTGCTAGCATCTCTTTTCCACCGGGGTAATCTTCTCCAATCTCGTCTAGATAACGATTAAAGCTTCCGACATTTTCGTGCAGCTTGCGGTACACCATGAACGTACCGTTAAACGCTAATAAAGCAGGAATTGGCCCAACAGGCGTTTCAAAAGCCTCATCGCGGTGTCCCAAGATAAACTCTCCAGTCTCCAGGGGTTCCCAACCCTCTTTAGTAGTCGGATCTCCTCGTGTGGGCTTACCACCGCCAATCACGCGATTAGGATTCCCGCTCGACGCCTCGAAATATGGGTCGCTGATACCGTCTCGATAACCAAAATGCTCGTAAGCCTGGGGCACCCCCTTTTTGTGAATAGCAGAAGCCTTTTGATACGGTAAATCGGTGGCTCCATCTGGACCGCGATGGCCTGATAACTGCTCCACCTGTTGGTTACTCTTGGCCAGCAAATCGCAGATAGCCTGATAACGTGTTTCTATGGATGACTCATCCTTGCCATTAATCGAAATCCACACATGTACGGACTGGTCATGCCATACTGGATCCCAATTTTCTGGGACGCTGGGGCCATCATCGCCGAGGATATCCTTGCGATCTTGCATGCCCATCGAAAAATCCTCTGGGAAACTTTGCAGCGATTTGCGTGGCACACCTAGCATTTTCAAACCTTGGTAGGTAAAGGCTATATTTGTAGTCGCTGGTGGCGGAGCATTTTGGGCACCAGACTCTGCGGTAAGTTCCCAAGGAACACCTGTCGTAATCAGTGGGATAATGCCACGCAAGAACTCGCGACCAGCTATTTCATCATGGATCCGGTAGAAAATATAACGCGCTTTTGGATAACCATAGTGACCATAGCCCTTAACAAGATTCCCTTGCACATCATGTAAATCGATACTTATACTCATGGTATTATCCCTGTGATTTAATCAATTCTTCATCGGCGCCAGCTATCCAGGTAGGCGCGTTCAGATCATCAGGCTGGGTGCGGGCAATAAATGCCTGAAATGCCTGTTGTAGTTCTTGCGAATTCTTGCCCTGGTTCTGATACACAAAACGCGAGAATTCTTGTTTTAAGTACAGGGATTTCAACTGTTCGTCTAAAGGAGTGGCTGTGGATCCATTAAAAAATAAATTATCTTTGATCTGGCACTTTTTCATATATTTGCCGAAATCTACGGCGCTCGATACCTTGTCAAAGGCCACGCAGTGCTGCCAGATAGCCTTAACATCATCCTCTGCGCAGTGCCACATATTCTCCAAATAAGTTTCCAGAGAGCCATAGTAATTGGTGGAAAATACCAGATATTTTGATTTCAGGTGTTCTTCGGTGGCAGGGTAGCCCTCGTAAAAAACATCATTGAGAACATAAAAACGGCACAAATAAGTGTTGGGAACTTTAGCCATTGGGCTGTTGTTATGGAGCCCCATTGTATGTAAATATCTGCTGGTGAGCATGGCATTGGAGAGCTGCCCATCGCCACTGTTGACAATGGGGCATAACACCGTCAGCCCTGCCGCACTAAGAGGTGGTTTAGCACCTGTTACTAGGGATTTAATATTAGATAGCAGGCGACTCACGCCTCCAAACAAAAAAATCTTCATGGGTAATATCACTGCCCTAATTTTATACATGTACAGCCGCCTTTATTTGCCGTTTGCGGGCAATAATGGCCTCTGACGATAAACTGACAATTGGGGTGGGCTCCATGATGCTGATATTATGCTGTAAATCCAAAAGCAATCTATTGTAAGCATTTTGAAACAACTCTGGGCTAGTCTGACTATTAGCCTGATTAAAAGCTCGCAATTTTTCTGCCAGATGCTTGGCCCCCTTCACATCATTCGAAGATGCCAGTGGGTAGGCATTGTAATAATGATCAGTCCAAATTTGGTTATAGTTGATATAAGCATGAAATGGACGACAAGGCACGGAATTGGGGTATTTTACATTTTTATGCCAAAACAGATCCAAACCATCAGGAATGGCGCTGGAAAAAGAATCCACGTACTGATCCCAACTGCCATTAAAATTACTAAAGAAAAACATATATGAATATTTTAGCGTTTCCTTAGGCTGGCTTTTGTCTAGGCGAGGGAACTTACCTGGGCTGACAATTGTCCAACGGGCATAATGAATAAGCGATAGCGTCAACAGTCCTTCCAGATATGACGCACCACCTGGCAATTTTACGAACCAAAAACGGAATTTATTTAGCAACTTGGTATACCAGGTGAGTGGTGTGACAACATTCATGGCATAAACCTTTCCAGCAATATTCGACATATAATTTTCTCCTTAAATTCAATGCGCAATTAATCAAGGGGATAGGAATTTGCTTTTAGCGGGGCGCGGCATAAACTCTCATCTCCTTACTTTTTTTTTATTTTTCAATGCAATTTTGATCGTAGTAGTTGGTCCATTTGGTTTTTTTTCTTAAAGTTCGAGGCACCCTTGCGCCATGCGAATTTATCACATTCTCCCAGCTTATTCTATGTAATAAATTACTTATTTGCATGGCGAGTGTTTAGATCACAGCGCCGCAATATACCGAGCGCCGTAGCAATTTATTAGCTCTTTTTAGGCATTCTTGCCTGCTGCGGATGATGTATTAAATCTAGATATTTTCTGGCAGGACACTCTTTTAACAGGCAAGACCATGAACATGAACATGACCTTGTTTAGCGTTTCAATAACAGCGCTCATCTTAATTCATAAAGTCCAAATTTTTTTAGAATTTCCAGTACGCGAGCATAGGGACGTTACTCCAGGAAAGATGTAAGATAATCCGTATGTGGTGCGACTTATTCCTCTTTGCTCTCCGACTAGTTTTCCCATTCCAGTTGCCCCTTTGTCTGCTGTAAGCATACCGTGCATATTTAGTTTTTTCATGGCCATGGCCAATTTCGACCCAAAACTCGCCGCGAAGAATGTCATATTGTTGGCTCCAAAGCATGCTACTAGATTATAACAGATATTTAGAGAGCTACGCGCAGAGCCCAAGCGAACCCAAATTGCTTGGGCCAATTGCGTAGCTGTCCATTTTATAATTTCATCTCCACCCCCAATAATCCACCCTACCACATTCGTTGAGTACAGAGCTCCGTGCGCTGCAATTACCAAAGTATCATTTTCGACTATTTGCGACCAGCTTCCAGCGAGCATGCCAGGGAACGATGGACTACCATCTGCCATGGGCAAACATCTGGACAACTGACCAACTATATTATTGGATATAGTGTATATTAAGCTAACTTGACAACCTGTATCTGTAAATGGTACCCAGCCATATACTGCCATTATTTTCTCCTCAAAAATATGAGATGGTTAAAAGTATGCCTGCAAGGAGACAATGTGGATAGCCGTAAATAAGGCAATGCTTTTTAGCGTGCAAAAGTGATGCACAATTGCCAATCATCGGCTTAAGTTTGTTAAAAACTGTATGCTATACCATGTCACCTCAAAATGCAACATCAGCTGCCATCTCGATCAGCGATGATAAGGCGCAACATATGTAATGGGGACGGGCGCATCTAATATTGAGCTCTGGCTGCTTGCTTTCATATAAAAACATAGTTAGCGCACCAACGGGCAAGGCTCCTTGTTTAAATACAGGGATTTCAACTGTTGGTCCAAAAGAGAGTCTGTGGATCCATTAAAAAATAAATTATCTTTGATCTGGCACTTTTTCATATCTTTGCCGAAATCTACGGTGCTCTATACCTTGTCAAAGGCCACGCAGTGCTGCCAGATAGCCTTAACATCATCCTCTGAGCTGTGCACATATTCTCCAAATAAGTTTCCAGAGAGCCGTAGTAATTGGTGGAAAATACTAGATATTTTGATTTCAGGTGTTCTTCGATTGCAGGGTAGTCCTCGTATTCTATATAATAAATTACTTATCTACATGGCGAGTGTTTAGAGCACAGCGCCGCAATATACCGAGGCCGTAACAATTTATTAGCACTTTTTAGCCATTCTTGCCTGCTGCGGATGATGTATTAAATCGAGATGTTTTCTGGCAGGACACTCTTTTAACAGGCAATACCATGAACATTGACCTTGCTTAGCGTTTCAATAACAGCGCTCATCTTATTCATAAAGTACAAATTTTTTTAGAATTTTCAGTACGCGGGCGTAGGTACGTTACTTGAGGCAAGAGCATAGATAATTCGGATGTTATGCGACTGCTTCCTGTTTGCTGACCGAGTAGTCGTCCCGTTGCAGTTGCACCTTTGTATGCTCGAAGCGCGCCGTGCATATTTAGATTTTTCATGGCTGTGGCCAATTTCGACCCAAAGCTCGCCGCGATGGATGTAATATTGTTGGCTGCAAAGCATGCTGTTGATCATAACCGATATTTAGAGAGCTACGCGCATAGCCCAAGCGAACCCAAATTTCTTGGGCCAATTGCGTAGCTGTCCATGATGTAATTAGCTTATCCCCATTACACCACCCTACCACATTCGTTGAGACCAGATCTCCGTGCGCTACAATTACCAAAATATCATTTTCCACTATTTGCGACCAGCTTCCAGGAGCATGCCATGGAATGGTTGACTACCGTATGCCATGGGCAAACATCTGCACAAGTGACCCATCATTCACTCAGTGGATAATAAGACAATTTCACAATATGAATATCTAAATGGTAACCAGGCGTATGCTGTCATTATTTTCTCATCAAAAAGATGTGATGGTTAAAAGTATGCCTGCAAGGCGGCAAGGTGGATAGCCGTAAATAAGGTAATGTTTTTCAGTGTGTAAAAGTGATTCACAATTGCTAACCAGAGGCTTAAGTTTATTAAAAATAGTATGCTATACCATCATGCTTTGGTATTGTAATATGCTATCTATCTTATGCCTTACACCCATGTTTTTATTTCGTTTAAAGTGCTTGTTATGGCAATAGCATAAACACCAAGCACTTTTTTTACAACGATTTGGATGATGACTCTATTTTATTTCGCCTAACATTACCCATCACCAACAAAAACGAGCGCACTTTTCCATTCCCTAGCGCATGCGATTATTCGCTATTTTGTCAAAGCAATTAATGAGATCTTAAAGATTTTGTGCGATCCTTAATATCCTCTTCTCTCACTACATCAAGAGGGATACGAGTGATTTTCGATCCATTGAAGTTTAACTTTTTCAAGTCAACCATGCGCATTCTCCGATTATGCTCTGTCCACCAATAATAGCGAGCATTTTTGATATCGCCAATGGTTGACCATTGAGTAAAGTTGAGATGAGAATCTTTTTCACTCTTGCCTTCTCGCACTAAACCGCGAGGAATATCAAAATTGTTGAGGATCCGTGATACTTCATTAATTCCTGTCTTGACTGTTTTTGGTGGTTTAGTTGTTGATGTGAACGCAACGGCACGAACAAAACGAGATACTGGCGTTACATCTCCTGGCAAACCAAGCATTCCACTGCCAGCTCCGAACGGCGCAAGGCTTACACCGTTGATATTACGATTGCCGCCCCCTCCAAATGCTCTTAGCTGAGGATAATTGCGTAAGTTCAAGATCTGCCAATCATAAGAAGGCGAATTTGTCATCACACCAACCTTGTTATCATAGATACTTAGCTTTCCAGCTACATACTCAATAACAATAGAAGATCCAGTGTTGTCTGTGACAACCAAATGAAGCGGGGACGGTGCGCCGAAGTCTTTGTCGATCTCGGCGTTATGAATAACCCGTATTTTGGGAAGCTCTTTCTTTATATTTTTAACCTTTTTAAATTTACCAAGAATGTAGGCTGCCAAATCGACGTTATTAATTGTGCTAGATGCCTTGCTCTTCACCAGTTGCTGATATTTAGCAAAGCCAGGAAAATAAAGGACGCCCACCGTGAGGCCAGTTTCATTCATTCCGTCCATAATAAGGGGTTTTTTTACTGCATTAATGGCAACGAACCCGAATTTGTTTTCCCATCTCATGCCCTTCATGCCGCCACCGAGTTTCGCTGTAAAAGAGTGTCTGCGCGGAACCTTTACAAGATCGGAATGAAGGTCGTACGCCCCCCATTCCATGGTTCGCCCATAGATTGGACTGCCGCCCTGCGTCTTGAGGATAATACTCGTGCAGGCATTGGCGAGCGTCGGAGAAAATGATAATAAAATTATAATATTTAGTATTATTAAAAAGTTCTTTTTCATGGCGTTTTTCCTCTTCCCTGGTTGCAATGGTTACAATTATATAGGAATAAAATATACCCCTGTTACCCCAAAATACAACGTTAGCATGGACTCCATAATAAGAGTAAGGCACAACATATGTAATGGGGACGTGCTCTCGAACGTTAAGCTCTGGCTGCTACCGATCATATAAAAACCGATCCCAGCACCAATTGGCAAGGCTACTTATTTAAGTTTGCTTGATTATAAAATATCGATAGATAATAACTTCCCTTCAATTTTAGGCCAAGCACATAGGCACAATTTGCCTTGCTTATTTTGCATTTTTACGTCCCATGGGTATAAATATTTTCATATCATTTGTAGCTGTTGAATACGCTTTGTTTTTTCAGTGAGCGCTGCAACACCAACCTGCTCTTTTATAATATTTCCATTAATCACCTGAGAAAAATTTGTAGCAAATTCATTCTGTGACACCCCTTGGACTATGGTGATTTTTCTTGATCCTGAATTTACAATGTAAGTTCTTCCGCATTGATTATTAACTTCAGTATCTTCAATATCTACATCTAAATACTCACTTTGTGCTTGGTATCTTTTTATTCCATCAGCCATAATCACTGTTGCTAGAGGATCAAAAATAGGCACTGGAATTGCTTCTTTATTGCTTCCTGTTACTTTTTTGAATATATCTTTCACCAGCTTTGCTATTGAATCAGTAGCGGTTATTTTGTCAACATAGTCTGGATTTAATAAAACATAATTACAAGCATCAAGTGGTATTAAAGTAATGGGAATATCCGATTTGAACACTATTTTGGCTGCTACTGGATCAATAAAGACATTCCATTCAGCTGCATAATTTGTTGCATAAATTGGCCCTTGATCCCACTCTGGTTTTGCATCATTGAATAATTCTACATTGCCATCTACATAAACAGCACCTGCCATTGCATAAATTTCTGTAATTTTATCAAGGCGAGTTGAGGGACATAATTCCAACATTTTTGCTAAATTAGTGAAGCCACCAAGAGAAAGAATGGTAATACCTTCCTCAGTTTGATTTAGTGTATCTGAAATAAATTCCCATGCAGGTTGTGTTTGAACATCAATTGAAGTTTTTGGGTTTAAAGATCCAAGTAACCCCATTATATCGTTTACATTATCTCTAAAAGATTGCGGGAAAACATGGTTAAATTTTAAAGGGGTACTGGTGCCAACGCAAACTTTTGCTTGAGTTTGATCCCCCATTTCCATAAGAGTTTTAGCAATAACCGTTCCCCATCTAAGGTTTGCTTCTCCACAACCGGTGACCGTAATTCCTACTATTTCAATGGTAGGATTTTTCATGATATATAAAATGGAAAGCACATCATCCCAGCCCATATCAGTATCAATAATAACTTTTTTGTTTTTATTTTCCATGCGTTACTCCTTTTAATGCGTGAGATCTTTTTTAACATAACACCTATTTATGGGTATATTTTCGTTATGTTTTTTTGTAGGAAGAAGCACCACTCCAATTTTTTCGAAGACTGCTTTAAATTTATCAAGTTTAGAGCCAAAATAGAAAAATACTTGCCCTCTTGTGTTGCCTGATACATGTTTACCATCATTTGTTTCAAATGCAATTCGATGATCTGGAAAACATATTGTATCCGCATAACTTAGAAGCGCATGAAACCAGCGAGTTTCTGTCGCATTATTTACTAAAACTATTCCCTGAGTGATTGATTTATTTGCTAAATTTGTAAGAAAAACATCAATAGATGCGCCAATTATACTTCTTCCATAAGGTGGATTCATAAATACGCTACCACACTCTTGAAACCACTGTTTTTTAAAAGCGTCGGTATTAATATCAAAATATCTTTTAGCTTTTATGTGCTCATTAGCGACCTTTGACGAAAAAGGATCAAGATCAATCTCACCCATGACTTCTCGTGCCATATCGGTATATATGCTCGGCGTAAACCATGAATCTGAATCTCGAGTGATTTTTTTATTTTGCCCTGGTTTAGCGCCAATATATGCCAACTTATTAATATCTGCTTTCATCAGAATTACCTAAAAGTTTTATTTACCCAGGTCATAAATTCAGTTGCATTCATCACCATAATATTTTTCTTTTTCTTTTCCTCTGGTATATACAGTCGATTTTTCACTGCATCACGCAACCATGCGATAGCGCCAGCTCTAAATCCATCTCCATCAATCAAAATAATGACATTATCCTCAGGCATTGCATTTACTGCGCTTAAGTATAGGTGTGGTAACTTCTCATCAACACTCCCTGCACTTTGTTGCCACTTACATTCAATACGAACTTGCCAATCATATTTTTTTGACTTTAATAGAAATTCTGTTTTTCCTTTTGAACCATACAGTGTGGTATATGGTACGTTTTTAATGAGTAACTCTTCTTGGTCACTTGCTGGCAACTTGGCCAGATCCTTATTCGCAATGACCTTGAAACCATGAGCTGTCAATGCGCCTATGACAATACCTTCTAGAACACTTCCTGATTTATTTGCTAAGCCACCTTGTGAAATAACCATCACCTCTAAGTACTTTTATTAAATATGATCCAAAATATTATTGCGAATGCTATAGAGCTAAAAACATAACACCTTGCTCACTGGAAAAATGGGAACATAGCGACCATTGTTTTTGAGCGGCGCAACTTGCGAGCCCTCGTCCCAATTAATATTGGTGAAAAGACGACCGCCATTGTTATAAATAACACCAAAGCTGTAGATAGTATGTCGGCAACACTATGATACTTCTGATAAAGCATCACACAAAAATAAACAACGAGTGAAAAAAACCAAAGCAGTCGCAGCTTTGAAATTAATAGTCCCAAAAATAATACCAATACTAATGAAACTGCTGTGTGAGTACTATAATCTAACCCTAGACTAGGCCATATAGCGTAGGATAAATCTAAAAACATAAAGCCATAAGCAATTCCCAGTAAAATACTAAGACATATTAGCCGGAAAAATATTATTTTAAGGCGGTTTTGCGAACCTGAATCCACGAAAACGCTGGCAAAAAATACAATAATGGCCAACACAGGAATATACGCATCCGCGATGTTATCTAATGTTTCGTAATCCATGTTATGAATTCCAAATAAAGCTAATGCCGCATTTTCGATGCAAAAAAGTGTCACCTAACATAAGCGACAAAGGAAAAAAAAACAACTGTTATTTGTTTTTTTGAGTGACTTGTATGGATATTTTATATCATAGTGTGGGCAATGGCGCGCATATGTTTTTTAGCGTTTCTTCGCATGAGTCATACTTATCACAAGTAGGGGTATATGCTAAAGTTGATCGTTAGCTGCCGGTATGATTGAAAACCGATAAGATCATGGGGTTTTAATGAATGATGCTGGTATTGAAAGTTTTCAAAATGGACAAATATTTACAAAATTTTCACCTTGAATTGATTCATTTTTCTAGGTAATATTTGCAGGCAAACTGCTTGTAATTGTTATAAGCATGATTAAACGAGATAAAAATGACTATTTTATATGGCATTTCAAATTGCGACACCATTAAAAAAGCCCAGCATTGGCTTACTAAAAACGATCATCCATTTACCTTTTATGATTACCGAAAAATGGGGGTCAGCACAGATCTTATTGAAACTTTTTTAAAACACCTTCCAGTGTCTCAATTGCTTAATAAACGCAGTACAACTTATCGTAAGCTAAGCTATCAACAAAAACAAAATATCACAAACAAAACGGCAGTATTACTTTTTATTGAATTTCCCACACTGATAAAACGCCCTTTGCTCATTCATAATGAAACTTACCTACTCGGTTTTAAAGAAAGTGATTATCAAGCAATTTTCGTTTAAAAGGCCATTAAAATGTCAGACAGCAACACCTTAAGTTTACTAAAAGATCTTGTGCAACGAAAATCTGTGACTCCCGACGATGCCGGATGTCAAGCATTATTGATAGCTCGCCTAGAAAAATTAGGCTTTACCTGTGAAACGATGATCTTCGAAGACACCACCAATTTATGGGCAAGAAAAGGTACTAAATCCCCAGTTTTTTGTTTTGCTGGACACACTGATGTTGTACCGAGTGGGCCGCTCGATTTGTGGCGCTATCCTCCTTTTACACCAACTGTCGATAAAGGCTATTTATACGGCAGAGGCACTGCTGATATGAAAAGTGGTATTGCGGCTTTTATGATTGCCGTCGAGCAGTTTTTAGCATCTAATAATGAGCATAATGGCTCCATTGCATTTCTTATTACCAGTGACGAAGAAGGCCACTTTATCAATGGTACAACGCGTGTTATTGACGTGCTTGAAGCGCGTAACGAGAAAATTGATTATTGTATTGTTGGCGAGCCATCAAGCACAGTTAATGTTGGCGATGTTATCAAAAATGGACGTAGAGGGTCGATCAGTGCTGATTTAATTATAAACGGAAAACAAGGCCATGTTGCCTACCCACATTTAGTGGACAATCCAATACATCGAGCCTTACCAGCTTTAGATGAGCTTGTGACCACACAATGGGATAAGGGCAATCAATACTTCCCTGCGACAAGTTTTCAAATAACCAATTTTAATGCGGGCACAGGGGCGAGTAATATTGCTCCGGCTAATGTCAAAGTACAATTTAATTTTCGTTATTCAACAGAGATCACCGCAGAGCAAATTAGCCAAAAAGTAGAAAAGATCCTTAAAAAACATGCAATAAATTATAAAATTAATTGGCTTCATAATGGCTATCCTTTTATTACCGAGCCTGCAAATTTAACCCATTCGGTCATGCAAGCAATCAAAAAAATTACAGGGATAGACTCAGAGCTTTTAACCACTGGAGGCACCTCTGACGCACGCTTTATTGCACCAACAGGAGCGCAAGTTATTGAGCTTGGGCCTTGTAACAGCACTATTCATCAAGTGAACGAGTGCATAAAAATTAAAGATGTTGAAATACTCGTTGATATTTATAAGCTCACTCTTGAAGATCTTTTAAGATGATCAGATTAAACACTAAGCAATTAACAGGCATTGTAAATAGCCATGTCATTGAATATAAAAAAAACATTTTTTTACACTCACAAACAAAAAAAGCATTCGAGGCATTAAGCAGTGCTGCAAAAAAAAAGGGCTTTAATCTTTGCATCGCCAGTGGTTTTCGGGATTTTAAGCGTCAACAGCTTATATGGAATAATAAATACGCAGGTAAAACAGTTGTTCGTAATAAAGATGAACAACCATTGAACATTAACCAATTAAACGAATTTGAAAAACTAAATGCTATTCTCTATTGGTCAGCTCTTCCAGGGGCAAGTAGGCATCATTGGGGGAGTGATTTAGATATATTTGATGCAACAGCATTACCTAAAAATCAACGATTGCAATTAGTAACGTCTGAATATGACACTGGGGGTTATTTTTTTGATCTCATACAATGGTTAGCCGAAAATATGACTCACTTTGATTTTTATCAACCGTACAAGGCTAATCTTGGTGGTGTCGCTCGCGAACCTTGGCATATTAGTTACCGTCCTATTTCAGATAATGCATTGCTTGATCTCGATGAAGACCTCATTTTTGAATTAATTTCCGATAATAACGTGCTTGGTAAATCGCTTATTTGTGAAAATTTGCCTATGATATATAAAAAATTTATAACAAATATTTCACATTAGGAGATAAAAATGTCAGAAAGAAGACGCTTTTCACGTATTAATTTTTCAGGTCAGTGCATTTTACAAGATGGTATCACCAATTTATCTGAGCAGTGGCAAGCTAAACTAGTTGATATTTCATTAAAAGGGGCCTTGGTTACTCGCCCTGCTAAGTGGGATCATCAAAACGACTGGGGGGTAACATTGCATTTACAATTAGAAGGATCAGACATTAACCTTGATATTGCAGGGGTAATTTGTCACCAAAGCGATGATCTCCTGGGTATGCGCTTTTTATCATTAAGTATTGAAAGCATTTGCCATCTTAAACGCCTAGTGCAACTCAATATTGCTGATGAAGAATTACTTTATTTAGAGATGTCACAGTTAATAAACCTAAATGAACAACAAGATTAACGTTGTAAATTGGCGCATGAGCCTTGCCGTTGGTAACTGGCTCGAAATGAGCGCCTAAGCTCAACATTTTAAAAGATAGTAACCATTACATCGGCTGCGCCTTACTCTGATCCTCGAGTACATGCTGACGTGCATTTGTAGGTGGCATGAGTATAGGTATTAAAAATACGAGGTTCACTAGTGTGAAAAAAAACAATTGCAAAACATAATTATAACACGCCCTGATGACTGGCATGTGCATTTACGCGACGGGATAGTGTTAGCTGATACACTGCGCGATACAAGCCGATATATGGGCCGCGCAATCATCATGCCAAATCTCATCCCACCGATTACCACCACAAAATTAGCAAGCGCTTATCAAAAACGTATTTTAAATGCCAGTATTAATAAAAAATTCCAGCCTTTAATGACACTTTATTTAACGGATAACACAACAGCTGATGAAATAAAAAAAGCTAAAGATTCAGGCGTCATTATCGCTGCAAAGTTATATCCAGCAGGTGCAACAACAAATTCAGACTCGGGCGTCACCTCGATAATGAAGATCGATCAGTCCTTACAGGCAATGCAAGACGTGGGAATGCCTTTGCTGGTTCATGGTGAAGTTACAGATCATGATGTTGATATTTTTGACCGAGAAGAGAGGTTTTTAGAGACGGTATTACGGCCGCTAGTGATGCAATACCCGCAGTTGAAAATAGTCCTCGAACATATTACAACCCAGCAAGCGGTTGAGTTTGTTGAACAAGCGGGACATAATGTGGCAGCCACGATCACCGCGCATCATTTATTATTTAACCGCAATAATATGCTGGTTAATGGTATTAAACCACACTTTTACTGTTTACCAATATTAAAACGTAATCACCATCAACAAGCATTAATTAAAGCTGCCACCAGTGGATCAAGCAAGTTTTTTTTAGGCACAGATTCAGCGCCGCATACACTCAAGAATAAAGAGTCTCACTGTGGATGTGCTGGATCATACACAGCTTTTGCTGCTCTAGAGTTGTATGCAGAAGTCTTTGATCAACAAAATGCCCTTGATAAACTAGAATCATTTGCAAGTTTCAATGGCCCTGACTTTTACAATTTAGCGCGAAACACAGATACAATAAAATTACAAAAGGAAAGTTGGACTGTGCCTCATAGCATGAAATTTGGAGATGATCGGCTAGTGCCAATTAAAGCTGGTGAGTCTATCTTATGGAAAGTTATCTTTTAAGAACAAAATAAAAAAGCCAAAGTGATTAGCTTTGGCTTGCTGATATTGCAGCTCTACATTACATGGATGTAAAGCAATAAATTGAATTTACCAGCCAGTGGCCTCGCGCAATGTTTTACCAATTTCTGCAAGAGATTTAGTCGTTGTAACACCAGCATCCTCAAGTGCTTTGAACTTATCTGCTGCGGTGCCTTTGCCGCCTGCGACAATCGCTCCAGCGTGTCCCATGCGTTTACCAGGAGGAGCCGTCACACCAGCAATATAAGATACAACAGGTTTTGTTACGTTTTCTTTGATAAATGCAGCCGCTTCTTCTTCAGCTGTGCCGCCTATTTCACCGATCATTACAATCGCCTCTGTCTCTGGATCTGCTTGGAACAATGCAAGAATATCAATAAAATTTGAACCAGGAATTGGATCGCCACCAATACCAACACATGTTGATTGCCCAAAACCTTCATCAGTCGTTTGCTTTACTGCTTCATAAGTTAAGGTGCCAGAACGAGACACTATGCCTACTTTGCCTTTTTTATGAATACTTCCTGGCATAATACCAATTTTACATTCATCAGGGGTGATAACACCTGGACAATTAGGACCTATCATGACAACACCAGCTTGATCTAATTTTATTTTCACATCCACTAAATCAAGTGTTGGTATCCCTTCTGTTATTGTAATAATAAGTTCAATGCCCGCCCCGATTGCTTCTAAAATAGCATCTTTACAAAATGGTGCAGGAACATAAATAACCGATACTGTGGCACCTGTTTTAACCACTGCATCACGTACCGTATTAAAAACTGGCAAACCTAAATGCGTTTGTCCGCCTTTACCTGGTGAAACGCCACCAACCATTTTTGTCCCGTATTCAATTGCTTGCTCACTGTGCAAAGTACCTTGACTACCAGTAAAACCCTGACAAATTACTTTTGTATTTTTATTAATTAAAATGCTCATTATTTTCCACCTACAGCTTTTATTGCTTCTTCAGCCGCATTTTTTAATGATGTTGCTGCAATAATATTAAGACCAGATTCAGCGAGGATCTTCAGACCTAATTCTGCATTGTTGCCCTCTAAACGCACAATAACAGGCACTGATACACCAACATCTTCAACTGCGCTTATAACACCATCAGCAATGAGATTACAGCGCACGATACCACCGAAAATATTAACTAAAACAGCTTTTACATGGGAATCAGATAATATAATTTTAAATGCTTCAGTAACCCGTTCTTTTGTTGCGTCTCCGCCAACATCTAAAAAGTTAGCAGGATGACCACCTTGAAGTTGAACAATATCCATTGTGCCCATCGCAAGCCCCGCACCATTGACCATGCAGCCAATGTTTCCATCTAACGCCACATAGGTGAGTCCCCAA
This sequence comes from uncultured Psychromonas sp., assembly GCA_963682165.1. GTDB lineage: Bacteria > Pseudomonadota > Gammaproteobacteria > Enterobacterales > Psychromonadaceae > Psychromonas. The sequence goes on from OY821666.1 coordinate 2,874,804, forward strand.
TGCTCTGCCTGCATTTCACGTTCATTAGATTGTGAGGTATCGTTCATTTCATGCAATTCTTTTTGACGATACATAGCATTTGCATCAATGCTTACTTTGCCATCAAGACAAATTAAATCATCGCTTTTAGTGACCACTAAAGGATTAATTTCAAGTAAAGATAAATCTTTATCTTGAAAAATCTTAGCAAGTCCTAAAAATATTTTAGTAAACTGTCCTATTTGTTTTTTAGAAAGCCCGAGTTTAAATGCTAACTCGCGTCCTTGGTAAGGTTGCGCCCCGACAAGTGGATCAATAATCACTGTGTGAATTAGCTCTGGTGTTTCTTCTGCTACTTTTTCAATTTCAACACCACCTTCGGTTGAAGCCATGAAAGTAACACGTTGTGAACAACGATCAATTACTGCTCCCAAATACAATTCATTCGCTATATCACTACATCTTTCAACTAATAATTTGTTAACAGGCTGGCCATTTGCATCTGTTTGATACGTCACTAGGTTTTTTCCTAGCCATTTACGAGCAAAGTCGCGTAACCCGTCTTTTGTACTAACAAGCTCAACACCACCCGCTTTACCACGACCTCCTGCATGTACTTGACACTTAATAACCCATTTATCTCCACCAATTAAAGATGCTACATTAACTGCTTCTTCTGCATTATCACAGGACATGCCAGAAGGCACGGGAAGCCCATATTTTTTAAACAGTTGTTTTGCCTGATATTCATGCAAATTCATTATTTTTCCCCATAGTTAAAATTTAAATTGCACAAAATGATTGTGCTCTACTTTCTTTGCTGTCGATCAGTATATTTGCTAAATATCCAATAAAAGACGTGTTGGATCTTCTAATAATTCCTTAATTCCCACTAAAAAACTAACCGATTCTTTACCATCAACCAAGCGATGATCATACGATAATGCTAAATACATCATTGGTAATATTTCAACCTTACCATTGATAGCCATTGGGCGATCTTGAATTTTATGCATCCCAAGGATGGCAGCTTGTGGTGGATTAATGATAGGTGTTGATAGCAAGGAGCCAAATACTCCACCATTGGTGACCGTAAAGTTACCACCAATCATTTCATCAACACTTAATTTTCCATCACGACCACGAATTGCAAGTGCTTTAATCGCTTTTTCAATTTCAGGCATGTTTAGCGTATCAGTATCACGTAATACAGGAGTCACAAGGCCCCGTGGTGTAGAAACGGCAATGCTGATATCAAAAAAATTGTGATAAACAATATCATCGCCATCAATTGCTGCATTGATTTCTGGGAAACGTTTCAGCGCTTCTGTCACAGCTTTAATATAAAATGACATAAAGCCTAAACGCACGCCGTGTTTTTCCTCGAATATTTCTTGATATTGTCGACGAAGATCCATAATTGGCTTCATATTAACTTCGTTAAACGTTGTCAACATTGCCGTTGAATTTTTAGCCTCAAGTAATCGTTCTGCAACACGTTTACGCAGGCGTGTCATTGGTATACGTTTATCACTCCTTACCGCGACCGCTTTAACAATATCAACTTGATTTTCCTCTTTTTCAGGCTGATTTTTGCCCCTCACCGCTTTGAGATGTTTTTCTACATCTACCTGCGTAATTGCCCCACCTTTACCAGTACCTTTTATTGTATTTGCAGAAATATTTTCTTCTGCCATTAAGCGACGTACAGAGGGACTTGCATCGATGTTACCTGCGTCTTTTACGTCATTTTCTACGCCCTTACTTGACGAGGTTACCTTTGGTGCATCACCTTTTTCAAGTTTTCCAAGTAACTGTTTTGATAAAACAGTGGCTCCTTCTTCTTCAATTATCTCTTGCAAAACACCTGATACACTAGCAGGTACTTCTAAAACAACTTTATCTGTTTCTATTTCAACAAGTACTTCATCACGCTCAACAAAATCCCCAACTTTTTTAAGCCAAGTCGCAACAGTTGCATCTGCAACAGATTCTGGAAGTTCGGGTACTAATAGTTCAATCATAATATTATCCTACTCTATATATTTTAGTTGTTCCTAACTATCGTTTAGGTGCATATTGATTTTTATTCGACATAATTAAGGGCTGCATTTATCAATGCTTTTTGTTGTGTTAAATGTAAAGACATATAACCTACCGCAGGTGAGGCAGACGCTTCTCTTCCTGCATAATCAATCGTTGAACCAACAGGAATTGAAAAATTAAAGTGATGCTGACTTGAGTACCAAGCGCCTTGATTTTGTGGCTCTTCTTGACACCATACATAATTTTTCACATGCAAATATTTCCCTAAAATTGCACGTAGCTCTTCTGATGGGAAGGGGTAGAGTTGCTCAATGCGTATAATCGCTACATTATTAAGCTCACATTCACGACGTTTAGCTAAAAGATCATAATAGACTTTACCGCTACACATGACAACGCGATCAACGAACTTGTTGTCAAGCTTATCAATTTCTCCAATGACATTTTGGAAGGTGCCATCTGCTAATTCATCAAGCGTTGAAACGGCTAATGGATGGCGAAGCAATGATTTAGGCGACATAACAATCAGTGGTCTACGCATCGTCCTCACCACTTGCCGGCGTAGCATATGATATACTTGCGCTGGTGTTGATGGGATACAAACTTGCATATTTTGTTCAGCACATAGTTGTAAATAACGCTCAAGTCTTGCTGATGAATGCTCAGGACCTTGCCCTTCATATCCGTGGGGTAATAAAATAGTTAGGCCGCACATTCTCCCCCATTTTTGCTCACCCGACGATAAAAATTGATCAAATACAACCTGCGCACCATTTGCAAAGTCGCCAAACTGAGCTTCCCAAATACATAGCCCTTTAGGCGCGGCAGTTGAATAACCATATTCAAATGCTAATACCGCGTTTTCTGTTAAAACGGAATCATAAACATCAAAATGACCTTGATCTTTAGAGATGTTTTGCAACGGCAAGTACAGCGTACCATCATGTTCACAATGCACCACAGCGTGACGATGAAAGAAAGTACCACGCCCAGAGTCTTGCCCAACAAGACGAACATTAAATTCTTTATCAAGTAATGTTGCATAAGCCAATGTTTCCGCAAAACCCCAATCAAGTAGTTTTTCACCTTTGGCCATTAACACGCGATCCGCATATATTTTTTGTACGCGAGGATGTGGAACTTTATCTTCAGGGTACTGGCTTACTAACGTGGCTAAGGCAATTAAACGTTTTTTGGAGTAACTTGCATTATAAACTTCATCCCATTCTCGCTTAATATAGGCAGTCCAATTAATTGGCCGCTTGGTAATTTTTCGCCACTCTTTCACGACAATGTCACCATTATCAAGTGCATCACGATAGTCACTGACAATTTGTTTAGGTTTATCAGCAGAGATCAACTCCTCTGCAACTAATTGTCGCGCATAGATCTCTCTCGTTGTTGCATGTGTTTTGATTTTTTGGTACATCAATGGTTGAGTCGCACTAGGCTCATCAGCTTCATTGTGCCCATGGCGACGGTAACAAACGAGTTCAATCACAACATCACGTTGGAATTTATTTCTAAAATCAAGGGCAATTTGAGTTGCTAAAACAACAGCTTCTGGATCATCACCGTTGACATGAAAAATAGGTGCTTGTACCATTTTTGCAATATCGGTGCAGTAACGTGTTGAACGTGTATCTTGAGGATTTGATGTGGTAAACCCAATTTGGTTATTAATAACAATCCGAATTGTACCGTGCACTTTAAATGCACGCGCTTGTGACATATTAAAGGTTTCTTGCACAACGCCCTGCCCTGTTACTGCAGAGTCACCATGAATGGTAATTGGAAGCACACTTTCGCCAATGCCATTAAGCCGTTCTTGTCGAGCGCGGACCGATCCTAAAACAACGGGGTTAACAATCTCTAAATGTGAAGGATTAAAGGCAAGCGTTACGTGTACGTCGGTGTTTTTTGTGTTGAACGCACAACTATGACCTTGGTGATATTTAACATCGCTTGAACCTTTTATTTCCAAGTGTTTGCCAGCAAACTCATCAAATAACTTTTGCGGTGTTTTACCTAACACATTAACAAGTACGTTTAAACGCCCACGATGCGCCATCCCTAACACAATTTCTTCTGCGCCAGTTTCGCCGGCACGGCGGATTAAAGCTTTAAGCATCGGGATTAATGAGTCACCACCTTCGAGTGAAAAACGCTTCGCCCCAGGGAATTTTGAACCAATATATCGTTCAATACCTTCAGCTGCTGTTAATTCTTCTAAAAATCGTATTTTGCTACTTTCAGAATACAACGGTTTACTTTCGCAAGATTCAATGCGCTGTTGTATCCATCTTTTTTGCTTGGTATTGGTAATGTGCATATATTCAGCTCCCAAGGAGCCACAGTAAGTTCGTTGCAATGATGCTACTAAATCCTGTAACACCATGGTGTCAGTGCCATTAGCATACGAACCGACATTAAATGCTTCCCCAAGATCTTTTTCGCCTAATTCGTGATAAAATAAGTCAAGTTCACCAATAATTATGGAATTAGTTAAACCAAGCGGATCCGTATTAGCAACTTCATGCCCCCTATTTCTATAGGATTCAATTAACTGTAGAACGCGCACCTGTTTTGCATCATTATGAACAACCGTATCACTACTGGTAAATGTTTTTGGTTTTCGCGCCGCAATCTTCATTTGCTTGCGCACTTTAGAATGAGGCTCTTCTACCTTGTCGCTTACTGTTGGTAATTCATTGAAAACATCTCGCCAACTGGCATCGACTGATTGAGGATCTTCTAGATATTGTTCATAAAGATCTTCAGCATAAGTCGCATTACCACCCGATAGATGCGATGAATCAAACCATGTTTTCATCACATTATTTGCCATCTTTTTTCCTTTTGTACTCGATCATTAAGCTCCAGTGTTGTAGTGAAACTTATATTGTGCGTTGCAATAACATTGATTTAATTTTGCCAATTGCTTTGGTAGGATTTAATTTTTTTGGACAAACACTCACGCAATTCATAATAGCATGGCAACGGAATACACTAAAAGCATCATCTAAATCATCTAAACGCTCTTCGGTGGCAGTATCTCTACTATCACTCAAGAACCGGTATGCAGCAAGCAATCCCGCAGGACCAATAAATTTATCAGGATTCCACCAAAACGAAGGACATGATGTTGAACAACAGGCACATAAAATACATTCATAAAGCCCTTCTAGTTTTTCGCGTTGTTCGGGGGATTGTTTATACTCACCAGCCGGTGGTAGATTACCATCTGCTATCAAAAAAGGTTTGATTTTTGCGTATTGCGTATAAAATTGCGTCATATCGATGATGAGATCACGTATCACTGGCAAACCCGGTAATGGTCTTATCACAATTTTATTGTTCGACATCACATCAGATAATGGCGTAATGCAAGCCAGTGCATTTTTACCATTAATGTTTACACCATCAGAGCCACAAACACCCTCTCGACATGAACGCCGAAAAGACAGGGTTGGATCTTTTTCTTTTAATAAGATAAGCGCATCAAGCACCATAATATCAGAGCCTCCAGCTACCTCTAACGAAGCGCTTTGCATATAAGGCTTTGCATCTACATCTGGGTTGTAACGATAAATTGAAAATTTAACATTCATAATAAATAATCTCTTTAGTAAACACGCACTATCGGCGGAAAAGCTTCGCGTGAAACAGGCGACATATTTACATGGCGCTTGCTCATTGCATCTGTTATTGGATTGTATAAACTATGATATAACCAGTTTTCATCATCACGATCTGGAAAATCAAATCGGGTATGTGCGCCACGACTCTCTGTTCTATAGTTTGCAGCCAGTGCCGTTACATAAGCAGTTTCCATTAAGTTATCAAGCTCTAAACATTCAATACGATCCGTATTAAATTCATGGCTTTTATCACTTAATTTGGCATTTTTTAAACGTTCACGCAGCTTTTTAAGTTCTTCGAGCCCGCTTTCCATTGCTTTTCCTTCTCTAAAAACAGAGAAGTTATGTTGCATACATTGTTGCAAATCTTTACGCAATTGATAAGGGCACTCAGTACCATTACCTTTTTCCCAACGATTTAAACGCTCAAGCGCTACATCTATATTTGCTTGTGTTGGATCTTTTGCTGTATTTTCTTCTTTCAGGATTTTACAGAGGTGCTTACCCGTTGCGCGACCAAACACGACAAGATCAAGTAATGAATTTCCCCCTAAACGGTTTGCCCCATGAATCGAGACACAAGCTATTTCACCTACTGCAAATAGACCTTTTACTTCAACATCTTTACCGTTTTCATCAGCGGTTAAAACTTGTCCGTTTACAGTTGCAGGTATTCCACCCATTTGGTAATGGCATGTTGGAATAACTGGAATAGGCTCCTTTACTGGATCAACATGTGCAAAAGTTCGAGAAAGCTCACAAATACCTGGTAACTTAGATTCTAAAAGCTCTTCACCTAAGTGATCTAATTTCAGTTTAACGTGTGGTCCGAGCGGTCCGTCATAGCCACGACCTTCTCGAATTTCAATCATAATTGATCGGGCAACAACATCACGGCACGCCAAATCTTTAACGTTTGGTGCATAGCGCTCCATAAATCGTTCACCATCTTTATTCAAAAGGTAACCGCCTTCACCACGGCACCCTTCGGTAACAAGTACTCCAGACCCTGCAATACCCGTTGGATGAAATTGCCACATTTCCATATCTTGTACACAAAGACCCGCACGCGCTGCCATACCAACACCATCTCCTGTGTTAATATGTGCATTAGTCGTTGACGCAAAAATTCGCCCTGCACCACCTGTTGCTAAAACGGTCGCTTGTGCTTGAAACATTACCACTTCACCAGTTTCAATTTCAAGCGCAGTACAACCAACAACATCACCGTCATCATTTTTAACTAGGTCAAGAGCATACCATTCTGAGAATACCGTGGTTTTATTTTTAATATTTTGCTGGTAAAGAGTATGCAATAACGCATGGCCTGTACGATCCGACGCTGCCGCAGTTCTTGATGCTTGCTCGGCTCCAAATCCTGTTGTTTGCCCACCAAAAGGCCGTTGATACACACTGCCGTCTTCAAGCCGCGAAAATGGTAATCCCATGTTTTCAAGTTCACGAACCACTTCAGGGCCTGTTTTACACATATATTCAATGGCATCTTGATCGCCAATAAAATCTGAGCCTTTGACCGTATCATACATGTGCCATTCCCAGTTATCTTCATGCTTATTACCTAAGGCTACGCTAATACCACCTTGGGCAGATACCGTGTGCGATCTTGTTGGGAACACTTTAGAAATCAAGGCACAACTTTTTCCTTCTTGCGAAATAGCAAGGGCTGCACGCATACCTGCCCCACCAGCGCCAATAACAATCGCATCAAATTTACGAATAGGTAAACTCACCTTACACCCCCCACAAAATAACAAAACCAAAAAGAACATAGACAATAGCCACAGACGTCAAAATAAATTGCAAAATACCACGCGTAAATGCGTTTTTTACATAATCTGTCAATACTTGCCATAAACCTATCCACGCGTGAACTAGCATTGCAATTAAGGCAAACAATGTAAGCACCTTGGTCATCATTAAGCCAAAAAAGGCAGACCATGTCGCGTAAGTAATATGTGTTGTTGTAATGAAGGTTAATAAGTAAATACCATAAATTAATAATATCACAGCGGTTGCGCGCAATAACACATAATCATGGACACCACTTCGCCCAAACGTTCCCACTACTTTTACCATACCAAAACTCCTGCTAAAATAGATAATATTACAACAAGCACAAAACCAAATTTTGCTGTTACAGAGGCACTTTGCATTTCTTCCCAGTGCCCTAAATCTTGGATCATATGGCGAATACCAAAAATAGCATGGTATGCAAGGGCTGTTAATGTTCCCCATAAAATAAATTTAAGGATCAATCCATCGGTAAGACCCGCAACAAATTTAAATCCCGATTCATTTGTAAGCGAGCAATGTAATAAAAACAACAAAATTGATAAGGCAATAAATATGATTATTCCAGAGACTCGATGAAGAATGGAAGCCGTTGCAGTCACGGGGAATTTAACAGTAGACAAATCTAAATTTTTTGGTCTCTCTTTAGGCACGATTAATCTCCTTTATGTTTAAAAAATTTTTTAAGATAAATATGATACTATATTATATTCAAGATTATAAGCATAACTTTGATAAAATATTAAATTAACACATATATTTATTGATTCCATAAGCTACCCCTCATTTTGTGAAGTAATCCTGCAAAATCAACGTTAAAGATTATATAATAACAACCTAACGAAACTCACCGATCTCTAAAAACATATCGAGAAAATGAACCAATCTTTATAATAATTTTTGATCGCATTCAAGGAGCTTAAATAACGTTAATTTTGCGCTTATGCCTCTGCTCTGTCGAAATACAAAATAAGAAGCTAAATTGAGACAATCAGACAGCCAATTCCCAGCAAACTAGGTTTTTATACCCATATTACCTCAAAATGCAATGTCGGCTGCGAACTCTGAGTATCTAGAGCGCAATAGATCTAAATATGTATACGATTAAATACTATAAATACGATTAACATCCAAAATAACTGTCTTGAGACAAAGAGTAATGATATAAGGGTTATATTATGTAGCGTATAATAAAACAACTGGCCAATGAGCAGCCCATTCATGGCCTGCCCATGTTTTTATATAAAAGGAAGATTGGCCAAAACTTGCCGTTTGATGCGGGGTCGACATTGCATCAGCTGCGCCTTATCATCGGAAATCGAGTACGCTGTCACCGTTGCATTTTCACAATACATGGATATATTCATTAAAAATAGAAACATTACCATAAAAATCAGAGATTTCTAAAAATAATTGTTTTTTGCGAAAAAAAAATATAGAAAACCAAAAGGAGAGAAAATGCCATTACCAAATTTTTTAAAGTCATTATTTGCAAAGACACCAAAGAAGTCAACTAATCCTCAAGTGTTGCTAAATGGGAAGAAGTTCACTAAGCAGACGGAGTGGCTAAATGGACATCCGCCGCAAAAGCCGATGGCTAAACAGGGAAAAGAAATAAAACCTACAACAGCTAAAACACTTGGTACAATATGTATTATGTTTAAGTCATTTGAAAATAGATATATGACTAAACCTCCCAACATACAATCTCCCTACCATTTATATCCCTTCAGTGTACCTATAAGACCAGGAGTGAGCGAATTTACTGCGACTGAAAAAGTGATGCTAAGAACAGCTGTGATGGATGCCATTGAAGATTCAACTACCATGATGGCTATTTCTAGAGAGATGAATCCCCGTAAAGATTATAACAAAATAGGGAAAGGTAATAGTTTGAATGGCTATGGACAAACCTTTTTTGAGGACGAAAACATTGGCTTTTATAAACACCTGAAAAGACTAAAATGGTTTTTTGGATCAAACTCCAGGGAAGTTCAGCTGGAAGTGAAATATGGTCTACAGCAAATCCATTCTGTATTAACAAATAATACAGAGTTAATGATATTTACTGATATTCGCGGTGCACACATTGCCCCCTATCAGACGCTTCCGAACACAACTGGCTATTATATATATGTAGGCAAGTATTTTATAGACATAAGAACAGATCGACAACACAGAGCACGGCTTGTCTATACTGATATGCTTAACCACATATTAAAGACGGCTGTAAAATTCGCGCCAGGTAAGGATATTCGAAATAGAGAATTTTACAGGAATAACTGTCAATTAACGAGTAGGATAGGCGATCAGAAACCATATTTCAGGAATGGCTCTGAAGATGGTATCAAACCAGATATAGCACTGTTAAATCCCAACTCCTGGATCAATTTTATTGATAGTTGTTGCCGAGAATCTAAGGATATAAACTGGTATGATATTGAAATAAAGGCACTCGACTTAACTAATGACAATATTGAACAAACTTATGAGGCAGTGGACTACCATACTCGCGAAGGTGAACTCGTCGATTAACTCATTATTGAGCTATAGTCGGTAACTATACCCATGTTACTTCAATCTAGAACAATAAGTACCACAAAAAAGCAAGTTAAAGAAGCTCCACAATGAAACATGGACGGCAACTTACCTATTAACTCGCGTGCGCAAGATACCGTGATCAACATGCACAGACAAATTAACTTCTGTAGGTGCTTTTAAATGCTTAATTTGAGCAAGCAAAGGACTTTTTATTATGCTTGATAAGCTCAAAATATTTTGTTAATAGTAAGGCATTTGTTCCACCCTTGAGTTTGCAATCCACCCCAGCACATTTAATCCATCTTGAATAATTGCTTGATAGGTTAAGATGGCGTGATTTAAACAGCCAAGTTTCATGTTAACCGCTAAAATAACATCTAAATGTTGATTAATAACCCAATCAGATAGATAACGTGAGTCACCAACGGGTAATCGCCACCCACCAGCGCCCTCAATAAAACACAAATCAGCATTTTTTGTTTGCAGATGGTAAAGACCCTTATTAAGCACCTGAAAATCAATGAAAGTGTTTTCAATTGAAGCTGCAATGTGCTGGTGAGTGTTGATGATTCTGTGTCATTTTAGTATTATTTATAATAATGATAAACAGGAATGATTATGACAAATTTTAATTTTGAACAAGCCTTACACGATTTACGGTAAAAAAGAACTATTAGGACTTTATCTTTGTGAAAGTGAAGGTGCGAGCAACTGGTTATCAGTGCTGACCTACCTTCAAAATAGAGGTGTAAAAGATATCCTTATCGCCTGTATTGATGGGCTATCAGGATCCCAGGATGTGATAGCTAGTATTTATCCTAACACTAAAATTGAGCTTTCTATCATCCATCAAATTCGTAATTCAATGAAGTCTGTCGCGTCTAAAAATCAAAAAGCATTTATGGCTGATTTGAAGCCTGTTTACAGAGCAACTAGTTTAAATGCCGCTGAATTAGCACTTGATCAACTAGAAGTTAAGTGGGCCGATACCTAGCCATTGGTGAGCAAATCTTGGCGAAATAAGTGGCATAATTTATCAGCTTACTTTAAGTATCCAGAAGCAATCCGCAAAGTGATTTATACAACGAATGCAGTTGAAACTGTTCACCGCCAATTCAGAAAACTAACAAAAACAAAAGGAGCCTTCCCCAATGCAACTAACTTGCTGAAATTACACTACGTTGGCATACTTAATGCCACTGATAAATGGACTATGCCAATCCAAAATTGGAGCCAAGCAATCTCTCAATTAGCTATTTATTTTGAAGGCCGATTAGATGGAGTTTTAGATATCTGATTCACTGACACAGAATATTGAACGGTCTCGCGCCTGTTTTTCTTGATAACAGCGTGCTCACTTGAATTTGATTAGGCAAAAAATTAGCGCGATGTATACTTTGTGCAGTAAAAAGAAGATCCATAAACGGCATTTCATACATTTTTTCAACTGCTGCAATCTTCCAGTCTTGGCGTGCTGTTTTTAAATTGTTCATACTTGCCATTATCCTTACAGATTTTATTAGTTATGTTTTGCTCTCTGACGCAATCAATGTATACTATCAATCACTTCCTTTAGATATGTATAAAAATCAACGATTTCTAAAAATAATTATTTTTTGCTAAAAAAAATATAGAAAACCAACCGGAGAGAAAATGCCAACACCAAATTTTTTAAAGTCATTGTTTACAAAGACATCTAAGAAGCCAACTAAGCCTCTGGTGTCGCTAAATGGACAGCCGATGGCTCAGCAGAGTCAGCCGATGGCTCAGCAGAGTCAGCCGATGGCTCAGCAGAGTCAGCCGATGGCTCAGCAGAGGAAAGAAATAAAACCTCCAACAGGTAAAACATTTGGTACCATATGTATTAAGTTTAAGTCATTTGAAAATATATATATGACTAAACCTCCCAACATACAATCTCCCTACCATTTATATCCCTTCAGTGTACCTATAAAACCAGAAGTGAGCGAGTTTACTGCAACTGAAAAAGTGATGATAAGAGAAGCTGTGCGGGATACGATTGAAGATTCAACTCTCATGAAGTATTTTTCTGAACTGAGGATGCCCATTAAACCTCAGAAAAGAATATGGAAAGGTGATAATGTAGAGTTCTCAGGACAAACCTTTACTGAGCACACAAACATTGGCTTTTATAAACATATGGCAAGACTAAAATGGTTTTTTGGATCAAACTCCACGCAGCTTCAGAGGGATGTGCGATATGGTCTACGGCAAATCCATTCTGTATTAACAAATAATACAGAGTTAATGATATTTACTGATATTCGCGGTGCAGACATTCCCCCCTGTTACACGCCTCCGAACACAACTGGCTATAATATATATGTAGGAAAGCATTTTTTGGGACCGACGACAAATCGACAACACAGAACACAGGTTATCTATACTGATATGCTTAACCAGGTATTAGATACGTGTGTACAATTCTCGTCAGAGACAGATGATTATATTCGAAATAGAGCATATCACGATGATAACATAGATTTCAGGAGTGGCTCTAAAGATAATATCACACCAAAGAGAGCACTGTTAAATACCAACTCCTGGGTCGACTTTATTGATAGTTGTTGCCAATTATCTCAGGCTAAAAAATGGCATCCGCTTGAACTAAAGGCACTCGACCAAGAGAACATCACTAGTGAAACAGCTGTTGATCCAGTGTTCTACCATACTCGACATTCTCCACTAGCTAAAGAACACTCGGAAAGAACAGCATCACTATTGCAAAAGCTTTTGAGATGGTGTTCTGACCCATACCCTACTGACAGCTGGTGAAGAAATCGATTAACTCATTATTGAGCTATAGTCGGTAACTAGTATGTTTCGTCAATCTAGAAAAAATAAGTGCTACAAAAAAGCAAGTTAAAGAAGCTGCACAATGAAACATGGACGGCAACTTACCTATTAACTAGCGTGCGCAAGATACCATGATCAACATGCATAGACAAATTAACTTCTGTAGGTGCTTTTAAATGCTTAATTTGAGCAAGCAAAGGACTTTTTATTATGCTTGATAAGCTCAAAATATTTTGTTGATAGTAAGGCATTTGTTCCACCCTTGAGTTTGCAATCCACCCCAGCACATTTAATCCATCTTGAATAATTGCTTGATAGGTTAAGATGGCGTGATTTAAACAGCCAAGTTTCATGTTAACCACTAAAATAACATCTAAATGTTGATTAATAACCCAATCAGATAGATAACGTGAGTCACCAACGGGTAATCGCCACCCACCAGCGCCCTCAATAAAACACAAATCAGCATTTTTTGTTTGCAGATGGTAAAGACCCTTATTAAGCACCTGAAAATCAATGAAAGTGTTTTCAATTGAAGCTGCAATGTGCGGGTGAGTGTTGATGATTCTGTGTCATTTTAGTATTATTTATAATAATGATAAACAGGAATGATTATGACAAATTTTAATTTTGAACAAGCCTTACACGATTTACGGTAAAAAAGAACTATTAGGACTTTATCTTTGTGAAAGTGAAGGTGCGAGCAACTGGTTATCAGTGCTGACCTACCTTCAAAATAGAGGTGTAAAAGATATCCTTATCGCCTGTATTGATGGGCTATCAGGATCCCAGGATGTGATAGCTAGTATTTATCCTAACACTAAAATTGAGCTTTCTATCATCCATCAAATTCGTAATTCAATGAAGTCTGTCGCGTCTAAAAATCAAAAAGCATTTATGGCTGATTTGAAGCCTGTTTACAGAGCAACTAGTTTAAATGCCGCTGAATTAGCACTTGATCAACTAGAAGTTAAGTGGGGCGATACCTAGCCATTGGTGAGCAAATCTTGGCGAAATAAGTGGCATAATTTATCAGCTTACTTTAAGTATCCAGAAGCAATCCGCAAAGTGATTTATACAACGAATGCAGTTGAAACTGTTCACCGCCAATTCAGAAAACTAACAAAAACAAAAGGAGCCTTCCCCAATGCAACTAACTTGCTGAAATTACACTACGTTGGCATACTTAATGCCACTGATAAATGGACTATGCCAATCCAAAATTGGAGCCAAGCAATCTCTCAATTAGCTATTTATTTTGAAGGCCGATTAGATGGAGTTTTAGATATCTGATTCACTGACACAGAATATTGAACGGTCTCGCGCCTGTTTTTCTTGATAACAGCGTGCTCACTTGAATTTGATTAGGCAAAAAATTAGCGCGATGTATACTTTGTGCAGTAAAAAGAAGATCCATAAACGGCATTTCATACATTTTTTCAACTGCTGCAATCTTCCAGTCTTGGCGTGCTGTTTTTAAATTGTTCATACTTGCCATTATCCTTACAGATTTTATTAGTTATTTTTTGCACTCTGACGCAATCAATGTATACTATCAATCACTTCCTTTAGATATGTATAAAAATCAACGATTTCTAAAAATAATTATTTTTTGCTAAAAAAAATATAGAAAACCAACCGGAGAGAAAATGCCATCACCAACTTTTTTAAAGTCATTGTTTACAAAGACATCTAAGAAGCCAACTAAGCCTCTGGTGTCGCTAAATGGACAGCCGATGGCTCAGCAGAGTCAGCCGATGGCTCAGCAGAGTCAGCCGATGGCTCAGCAGAGGAAAGAAATAAAACCTCCAACAGGTAAAACATTTGGTACCATATGTATTAAGTTTAAGTCATTTGAAAATATATATATGACTAAACCTCCCAACATACAATCTCCCTACCATTTATATCCCTTCAGTGTACCTATAAAACCAGAAGTGAGCGAGTTTACTGCAACTGAAAAAGTGATGATAAGAGAAGCTGTGCGGGATACGATTGAAGATTCAACTCTTATGAAGTATTTTTCTGAACTGAGGATGCCCATTAAACCTTCGGAAAAAATATGGAAAGGTAATAATGTAGAGTTCTCAGGACAAACCTTTACTGAGGACACAAACATTGGCTTTTATAAACATATGGCAAGACTAAAATGGTTTTTTGGATCAAACTCCACGGATCTTCGCATGGATGTGCAATATGGTCTACGGCAAATCCATTCTGTATTAACAAATAATACAGAGTTAATGATATTTACTGATATTCGCGGGGCAGACATTCCCCCCTTTTACACGCCTCCGAACACAACTGGCTATAATATATATGTAGGAAAGCATTTTTTGGGTCCGAGGACAAATCGACAACACAGAACACAGGTTATCTATACTGATATGCTTAACCAGGTATTAGATACGTGTGTACAATTCTCATCAGAGACAGATGATTATATTCGAAATAGAGCATGTCACAATGATGTAGCATATTACGGCAGTGGCTCTAAAGATAATATCACACCAAAGAGAGCACTGTTAAATACCAACTCCTGGGTCGACTTTATTGATAGTTGTTGCCAATTATCTCAGGCTAAAACATGGCACCAGCTTGAACTAAAGACACTCGGCCAAGAGAACATCACTAGTGAAACAGCTGTTGATCCAGTGTTCTACCATACTCGACATTCTCCACTAGCTAAAGAACACTCGGAAAGAACAGCATCACTATTGCAAAAACTTTTGAGATGGTGTTCCCCGACTGACAGCATCTATAAGCGGAACGATTGATATTTTGATCGGTGTTCTGACCCATACCCTACTGACAGCTGGTGAAGAAATCGATTAACTCATTATTGAGCTATAGTCGGTAACTAGTATGTTTCGTCAATCTAGAAAAAATAAGTGCTACAAAAAAGCAAGTTAAAGAAGCTGCACAATGAAACATGGACGGCAACTTACCTATTAACTAGCGTGCGAAAGATACCATGATCAACATGCATAGACAAATTAACTTCTGTAGGTGCTTTTAAATGCTTAATTTGAGCAAGCAAAGGACTTTTTATTATGCTTGATAAGCTCAAAATATTTTGTTGATAGTAAGGCATTTGTTCCACGCTTGAGTTTGCAATCCACCCCAGCACATTTAATCCATCTTGAATAATTGCTTGATAGGTTAAGATGGCGTGATTTAAACAGCCAAGTTTCATGTTAACCACTAAAATAACATCTAAATGTTGATTAATAACCCAATCAGATAGATAACGTGAGTCACCAACGGGTAATCGCCATCCACCAGCGCCCTCAATAAAACACAAATCAGCATTTTTTGTTTGCAGATGGTAAAGACCCTTATTAAGCACCTGAAAATCAATGAAAGTGTTTTCAATTGAAGCTGCAATGTGCGGTGCGATACTCTCTTTAAAGGCGATAGGGTTTATCTCATGGTATTGTAATGGTATTGAGCAATGTCCTTTTAATATAAGCGCATCAGCATTGCATAACTGCCCTGCCATATCAAAACATCCAGCCGCGACAGGTTTGTACGCAATCGTTGATAAGCTTAATGCCGCTGCTGTTTCTAATAATGCTTTGCAACAAACGGTCTTACCGCAATCTGTATCTGTGCCTGTAATAAAAATGTTTTTTGTCTTACTCATTGAGACTCCATCCATTGTTCATTTTGTTAATTCTATATAGCACACCTGAAACGTTAGTGGTAATGATCCACTGGCGGTTTTAAAAGGCAAATAGCCAAGTTCAAGTTGCTTAATTAAGCGGTATCCTGTCATTAATACTTTATGATAACCGTGCACATGATTCGCACCCATACCTTTTAATGCCTGCAT
The DNA here is from genome assembly GCA_963682165.1 of uncultured Psychromonas sp. Lineage (GTDB taxonomy): Bacteria > Pseudomonadota > Gammaproteobacteria > Enterobacterales > Psychromonadaceae > Psychromonas. Next base: position 2,891,475 of record OY821666.1, read on the forward strand.
CAGCTCGGTCACGGTTTTATATTTAAGTACCCGAGTTTCGCAGGTCAACTTCGCGTGTTTAAAAAGCGAATGTGTGGTTATTTCGTATAGTTTGTTTGCACTGTAAAATTGATTAATATGATGATAGCTATCAACTTTTTCCCACGCTGTTGCGAGCTCTTTTAATGAGCCATCGATCAAGGTTGAAATATAAATTTTTCCATTACAAGCAAGTTGCCTATAAAGAGCATCTAATGCTACTGATAAATCATCACTCCATTGCATGGCAAGGTTTGAAAAAATAAGATCGGCTTGAAAATGAAATTGCGGCAATTCATCAATATCTGCGCACAAATACGTGGTATTGTTGAGCTTCTTTTTCTTGGCGTTTTGGAGCATTACCTGCGAAATATCCAAGCAAATAAGCTCTGAATGAGGGAAGGTCAAAAGTAACCGCTCACTGAAAAAACCAGTGCCACACCCTAAATCAATTATATTTTTAGCATCTTCCATGGCAATTTTTTTTAATAGCTGCTCACCAATAGCTCGTTGAAATTGCGAAAAATCATCATAATGGGGAGCGGCTTTTGAGAAGGAATGCGCGACTGCCGTTTTATCTATTTTATTGATGCTGACATGCCTCTTTATTGAGGCTGATTTTAAGGGCAAGCACTAACCTTTCAATATCAGCATGATCATGATTAACGGTTAAAGTTATCCTTAAGCGAGCGCTGCCTTTTGCAACGGTTGGTGGCCTAATGGCATTTATCCAAAAACCTTGGTTTTTCATTGATTGAGTGATACGCATCGCCGCATTGCTGGTGCCAATAATAATCGGTTGGATTGCGGTGTCAGAGTTTTCAAGGCGAATGTGATGACTTTTGGCCATAACGCGAAAATGCGCGATAAGCGCATTTAATTTATCTCGGCGCCATTGTTCGCGACGCACGCATTTTATCGACGCTAATATTGTATATGCCATTGCAGGGGGAAAAGATGTTGTATAAATATAAGTTTTTGAAAAGTTTGTTAGGTATTCAATAAAAGAATGATCTCCAGCGACAAACGCCCCACCAACACCGAGTGCCTTGCCAAATGTTGCCATGTATATATTTACCAATGATCCTGGTGTTGGAGAGGAATAAACAGATCCCCTACCTTGCTCTCCTAAAACTCCAAGACCATGCGCGTCATCTATCATTAACCAAGCATGATGTTTTTTAGATAATTTGGCTAAATTTTGGACGTTGGCTTTATCTCCATCCATGCTAAAAACACCTTCGCTAATAATTAACTTATTATTATTTCCAACATTTATTTGGGCAAGTAATGACGCTAGATGTTCAAGATCGTTATGTTTGAAGCGTTTCATTTTACAAGGTGCAAGTATGCCAGCTTCCATTAATGAAGCATGATTTAGTTTATCTTGAATTAAGTAATCATTTTTTTGCTCTTTTTCAGATAAAAACAGTAACTTAATGATCGCTTGGTTTGCACAATATCCTGAGCTAAAGAGTGCGACAGATTCAACCCCGAGCCAAGATTTTATTTCTGCACATAATTGTAAGTGCGCCTGAGTGTAACCTGTAATTAAAAATGATCCACCACTCCCCACGCCATAGCGCTCTGCGCCTTCTTTCCAAGCGTTAATTAATGCAGGTGATGATGCGAGCCCAAGATAGTCATTACTCGAAAAGTTAAGATATGTTTTATTATCAAAAACAACCTCTCTACCTTGTTTTGTTTGTGCACAATGCATTTTTCGGTAAAGCCCTTCTTTTTGGCGTTGTAATAATTGTGACTCGATAAAATCAAATGCCATCGGAGGCTTGCCCTTTTCTATTATTCAAATTGAGATGTTAATTTTATTTAGCGAGCTCTCAAGTTGCAAGCGCACTTTTTTAAAGTGTGTAGATGTTTTTTTAGCAAATTCCTACTTTCTCATAGAGTAACACCCAGAGCTTATTTCCCGTCCAGAGTTTCATAAAACATTGGCCATTTGTACTAATTTAGGGTGTATGCTCTTTTTGCAGAATACTCAGTAATAAACTTTTTATTCTCATCCACCAGCAGGTGAATTCTACGCTTAGGATCATAGCACAATTTACCTTAAAGATGTGATATCTTGACGCTACGTGGCATTATAGATAATTACTTGCATCATAGAACAATTCATCTTTTTCAGCATGCCTGGTCAGCGCAGCATCGACAACTTGCTCTTTTTCAAACGGTGAAAAATTTACCGTGTCTTTATTGATCCCTAATTTTTTAAATAATTGCATATCGCTATTTTCATCAGGGTTGGCAGTCGTTAATAATTTACAACCATAAAAAATAGAATTAGCCCCAGCCATAAAACAAAGCGCCTGCGTTTGCTCGGACATATCTTCACGCCCTGCGGATAACCGCACATGGGAATGAGGCATCATAATACGGGCAATGGCAATGGTTTTAATAAAGATAAAGTCATCAAGAGGAGCAACGCTATCAAGTGGGGTGCCTTTTACCTTCACTAATTTATTAATAGGGACACTTTCTGGTTGTGTTTCCATATTGGCAAGTTGCACCAGTAAACCACTGCGATCTTTACTTGCTTCACCGAGTCCAACGATGCCACCACTACAGACTTTTATGCCCACAGAGCGTACATTTTCAAGCGTGTCTAGCCTATCTTTATACCTGCGAGTTGTTATTATTTTGGAGTAATATTCAGGCGAGGTATCAAGGTTGTGATTATAATAATCAAGCCCAGCATCTGATAATTGCGCGGCTTGACTCGCATCTAGCATGCCCAATGTCATACATGACTCTAAACCTAGTGATTTAACTTCTTTAATCATTTCAACTAGATAAGGCATATCACGCGGGTTGGGGTTTTTCCAAGCAGCCCCCATACAAAAGCGTGTTGATCCAGCCAATTTAGCATCGGTGGCCGCTTTGATAACTTTTTTAACGTCCAACAATGGCTCAGTTTTCAGCCCTGTTTTATAACGAGCGCTTTGTGGACAATATTTACAATCTTCAGGGCAAGCGCCTGTTTTTATTGATAACAGCGTGCTCACTTGAATTTGATTAGGCAAAAAATTAGCGCGATGTATACTTTGTGCAGTAAAAAGAAGATCCATAAAAGGCATTTCATACATTTTTTCAACTTCTGCAATCTTCCAGTCTTGGCGTGCTGTTTTTAAATTGTTCATACTTGCCATTATCCTTACAGATTTTTATTAGTTATTTTTTGCACTCTGAAGCAATCAAGGTATACTGTCAATCACTTCCTTTAGATCTGCATAAAAACCAACGATTATGAGCATTGACTTAGCATTCGATAGACAACACCTATGGCACCCTTATACATCAATGCAAAACCCACTTCCTTGTTACCCTGTGATTTCTGCGGATAAATGCACTTTGACACTTGCTGGTGGTCAAAAACTAATCGATGGCATGTCTTCTTGGTGGGCATGCCTTTTTGGTTATAACGTCCCAGAATTAACCAATGCAGCAAAACAGCAACTTGATAAAATGGCGCATATTATGTTTGCAGGATTGACCCACCAACCTGCGATTGATCTAGCTAAAAAATTAATTGCAATCACTCCTGATAGTTTAGATAAAGTATTCTTCGCAGATTCTGGCAGCGTTGCAGTTGAAGTTGCTTTAAAAATGGCTTTGCAATATTGGCACGCCCTCAATAAGCCTAAAAGCCAGTTTTTAACCATCAGAAACGGCTATCATGGTGATACATTCGGCTCCATGAGCGTGACCGATCCAGAAGGCTCAATGCATGAATTATATCACCAATTTATTGCCAAACAACTCTTTGTTGCGCAACCTGCCGTGCGCTTCAATGAAAAGTGGGATGCCACTGATTTAGCCGAAATTACCCAGCAAGTAGAACAGCATAAACACAATATTGCTGCGATTATTTTAGAGCCAATTGTCCAAGGTGCAGGTGGAATGTATTTTTATCACCCAAAATATTTACAAGGAGTTCGAGATTTATGTGACCAGCATCAATTGTTATTAATCGCCGATGAAATTGCAACCGGTTTTGGGCGAACAGGGAAAATGTTTGCCTGTGAACATGCACAAATTACCCCGGATATACTTTGTGTTGGCAAAGCAATCACGGGCGGCTACATGAGTCTCGCGGCAACTCTCACAACCGATAAAGTTGCAAAAACAATCAGTCAAGGAAAAGCAGGCGTATTTATGCATGGCCCAACTTTTATGGGAAATCCGCTCGCCTGCGCCGTGGCTTGTGCAAATATTGACAAACTCATGGCGTTTGATTGGCAAGATAAGGTTGCTGAAATTGCGCAGCACTTAAAGCAATTCCTTGCGCCTTGTGCGCAGTTATCAAGCGTAAAAGAAGTCCGTGTATTAGGCGCTATCGGTGTAGTTGAAATGCATGATCTACAAGATATAGCGATTATTCAAGCGAAATTTGTTGCACAAGGCGTATGGATCCGCCCCTTTGCTAAACTCATTTATATTATGCCACCTTATATCATTTCAAAAATAGAACTAAAAAAATTATGCGCTGCTATTTATCACGTTATTAGCGTTTAGGAAATGTCATCAAGATTAGGTTAAGCATTTGCTCATTTTGTCAGGTACATACCTGATAAAGTATTGGTACAACAAATCGATAGCTTTTGAGTTAATATTTATTGATTCCACGGATTAGAAGGATCATAAGGAATACTTTCACTTTTTTTATTGTTGCCAGGTGAGCGTTTATCTTTTGCAAGATTAGCCGCTTTAAAAGGATTTTGTCGTCGCGATCGATTGCTCGCACGTTTAGTATCTTTATGAGGGCTATTTTGGCGCAACCTGCTAGCATTATTTTCACGCTGCTTATTGGAACTTTTTTGATGCGCAACAGCCGATTTAGCTTGTGAGAGTTCAATTGATTCAATGGTTAATTTCATTGGTTTACGTGGCACAATATGCGCGGAAAAACTGCGTGCTCTAGCTGGCATGTTAAACTCTTCATCACTAGGTCTTGGCATTCGTTTAAAACGTAACAAATAAAAATTTTCTAACTTTTCTTTTGCCCAATCAGTACTACGTAGAAATTTAATAGCCCCTTTAATCGATGGGTTTTTCTTGAAACAGCGAAAGCGCATGGCGGTAAAAAGTATTTCCCAACCATAATGCTCAACGAGCTCTTTGACCATGCAGTCTGTTTTTAAGCCGTGTAATGGATTATTTTTTTGTTCAGCAGTCATTTTTATTTCTTCTTAATAAACGATACCCATATTACCCGTTACAGTAAATAACTTATCAAATTTATAGATGTTAAAAGCCAATTCTGCGTTAGAACTTATATTATGAGATCAACTATTTACAATAATTTGAGTATTTAATTTACACATTTTTTTACGGGGGATTTGATAAAAAACTTATTTTAATTGCACTATACCCATGTGACTGAAAAATGCAACGTCAGGTATAGGCCATGGGGGAAAAAATAAGTTACTATGTCTTGTAAATTTTATAAATAGTCCCACAATGTTGCCTAGAATTGACTTGATTTTCTTCGTTAACTTTGCAGGCTTATGATTGCCATTGGAGCATTTATACAGGGTTATTAATGTCTATATATTTTACCGTTAAATCCATTTCTGATTCAATCCATTTTCCAAGTGCCTGCACACCAAAACGCTCTGTTGCATGGTGTCCTGCTGCAAAATAGTGTATTCCCATTTCTCGAGCCGTATGCACAGTACGCTCTGATATTTCACCGCTAATAAACGCATCAATCCCCTGCGCTGCGGCAATATCAATAAGATCCTGTCCTCCACCAGTACACCACGCAATAGTATTTATTATCACAGGCCCTCCTTCTATGTGTAATGGTTTACGATCTAAGATACTTTCTAAACGATAATTAAGCTCTTCAACAGTCATTCCCTGTTCAAATTTACCAACACGGCCAATGCTACGTTTATTCCAAGGCTCGAGCGGTCTACGATCTTTGATACCCATCCGGCTTGCTAATTGCGCATTATTACCAAGCTTTAGGTGAACGTCCAAGGGCAGATGATACGCAAAAAGATTAATATTATTTTTAATCAATGCTCTAATGCGTTTATATTTCATCCCTGTAATTTGCGGAGGCTCTCCTTGCCAGAAAAACCCATGATGCACCAAAATTGCATCGGCCTGCGCTGCAATCGCCTGGTCAATAAGCATCTGATTTGCCGTTACCCCGGTAATGATGGTTTTTATTTCTTCGACGCCCTCTATTTGCAAACCATTGGGGCAATAATCTTTAAATTTATGAATTTCTAAAAGCGCATCTAATTTATTAGCTAATTTTATATTTTTCATTTGTGCTCCTTTTTAATACCAATGATACGTATCATATACCCACATTCACTCAAAATGCAAAATGCAAAATGCAAAATCAGCAAGTTAAATTTTGCGAATTTTGCATTTCAATGGACCATCAGTATATAATGGCAAGTAAAGAATATTTACTAACTTTAATGTTATCATTTCAAATATTTAACCATTTGAATTGAAGCATCTATTTAGGAACTAATAATGACTCAGAAAAATAAATTCGAATATACAATTACCCAAAATGATGAGCTATGGAGTGCAAAAATAATGCGTCGCGTAACAAAGCATAAAATGACTATTTCAAAACAAAAAAAAGGTTTTGAGAGTGAAGCATTAGCAAACACATGGGCGAAAAAAACACTCGATAGCTTTATTGAAAGCCTACAAACTAGCAACAAACGCAAAGCTGAAAAACGTCAAGAGCGAGGTGCATTACTTTCGCAGCAACAAGCAGAAAAAAAATTACTGGCAATTAAATACCAAGAGAAACAGCAAGCATTGCTCGGCGCAATGAAAAGCTGCTAAATAAGCGTAAAGTACAAAATCCTTTATACATATAACATATAGAGCATTAAATGGAAATTGCACTCCTTGAAAGGCTAACATTTCTTAATCGATATCCGCCATTTAATTTATTACCTGAAGACGCCATAATAAAAGCCGTTAATGATATAGAAATTTCCTATTTCCGCGCTAATTCAAGCGTTTTAGAGTTCGGTAGTAAGATCGATAAATTCTATATTATTCGTAGTGGTGAAATCGCAATTTTTAGGCGTAATGGCGATCTTTATGACAAACTTGATGAAGGCGGTTTTTTCGGACAATTTGGTTTACAGGTAAGAGGAATTGTGCGTTTCCCAGCTAAAGCAACCAAAGATACTCTTTTATATTGCATTCCTGTGACCCTATTTGATGAGTTTTATGATGAGTATGATCTATTTTCAGACTTTGTTGAAGTTGAAAATACCAGCCGATTAAAACAAGCATTTGACAACAATCAAAATGACTGCAACGATTTGACCACTGCAAAAGTTAAAACCTTGCTAACGCGTGATGCGATATTTTTACCTAAAACCTCTTCAATTAGAAATGTTGCTAAAATAATGGGCGAAGAAAATGTGTCAGCAATTCTCCTCAGTGATCCAACAATTTGCCTTAAAGACAATGATACTGATTTTGTTGGCATTATCACAGAGCATGATCTTTGTGTTAAAGTCATTGGCCAAGGGGGAGATTTTGACTCACCTGTTAGCAACGTAATGTCATCTGAACTTATTTCATTAGATAGAAATGCTTATATATTTGAAGCAATGTTGATCATGCTGCGCGCTAATATACGCCATTTGCCGATTTTAAAAAATAAACATCCGATTGGTGTTATCAATGTTTCTGATATAGTGCAATATGAATCGCAGAGCAGTTTATTATTTGTACGCAGTATCTTCTTACAGCAAACCCTTGACGATCTTGTCATCCTGTCAAAACAGCGCAATAGCTGCTTTGTACGCATGGTTAACGAAGATGCAAATTCACACATGGTTGGACGGGCAATGTCTGAAATAGGGCGTTCTTTTAAACAGCGCTTATTTGAATTAGCCGAAGAATTGTTGGGCGAGCCGCCCGTACCCTATTGTTTTCTGGCGCTAGGCTCAATGGCAAGAGATGAGCAATTTATTGTGACTGATCAAGATAGTGCCATTATTTTAGATAACAACTATGACCATCAGTTGCATAACATTTATTTTGAGCAGCTGGCAAAATTTGTTTGTGATGGCCTTGCTCTGTGTGGTTATACTTATTGTACCGGTGAGATAATGGCAAGCAATCCTCAACATCGCAAAACTCAGCAGCAATGGGAAGAATGCTTCGCAGATTGGATAGACAACCCCAAGCCAAAGGCATTATTAAACTGCTCTATTTTTTTTGATCTATCTGGTGTTTTTGGGCGCGTAAAATGGGCTGAACATTTAAATGCTTTTGTTGCCAGACGGGCCAAAAAAAACAACCTGTTTTTAGCCTCTTTAGCGCATAATGCATTAAATAGAAAACCACCTCTGGGGTTTTTCAAAAATTTCGTTATGGAAAAAGATGGTAAGCATCGTAATTCAATCAATTTGAAACGTCGTGGTACAGCACCTCTGACCGATCTTATCCGTGTACATGCCCTTGCTATCGGCTCTTCATCACAAAATTCATTTCAACGCTTAGAAGACATTATTGAGGCGGGGATCCTACCGAGCTCTAACGCGCAAGATTTACTCCATGCAATGGAATTGATTTCTATCGTGCGGATCCGCCATCAATCATTAGCTATCGAATCAGGTAATATCCCTGATAACAATATCCATCCTGAAGATATGTCTGACTTTGAAAGGCGTAACTTAAAAGATGCATTCTTAGTATTAAGCAACGCCCAAAATTTTTTAAAATGTCGCTACTCTGCTAATGAGATACACATAAAATAAGGAATCATCCTATTTTCTCATCCTCAAAAAAATATCTGCAAAATAAGATTTTAAATTGGTCCGCCTTTTTGCGTTTAAAAGAAATAAAAAGCAAGGACATACGTCTTAAGAGTTTTTACCGTCAAGGAACATACAGTGAAGAAACACCACTTTCTGATATTCAATTTCTCGCGTTAGATTTTGAAACAACAGGGCTTAATGTAAATGAAAATAGTATTATTAGTATTGGTTTAGTCCCTTTCACTATCTCTAAAATTTATTGTAAAAATTCAAAGCACTGGTATATTCGCCCGCAAGACAAATTAAAAGAAAATACAGTTGTTATTCATGGTATAACTCATTCAGATTTAACCGATGCTCCCACACTTGAGGCCATATTAGTTGATCTATTAGATCATTTAAAAGGCAAGGTTATTGTTGTACATTATCGAAATATTGAACGGGAATTTTTCGATAAAAATTTGCGCAGCCTTATAGGTGAAGGGATCATGTTTCCAATCATCGACACAATGCAAATTGAGGCTGATTTACAGCAAAACAAAAAAAGATCTTTCATCAACTGGTTTGCAAAATCAAGCCTTGCATCTATTCGATTAGAACATTCGCGCGAGCGCTACAATTTACCCGCATATTTCACTCATGATGCACTTGTAGATGCAATTGCAACCGCTGAGTTACTACAGGCGCAAATCCAATACCATTATAGTCCTGATACGCCTATCAAAAAATTATGGCTCTAAAAAAATATTAAAGATATGCCTATATATACCCATTCTCGTTATCAATTAAAAGACTCTGTTCTTAACCCTAAAATAAGACTGACACACATCAGTAACAAGGTAATTAGAAAGGGTAATCCAGTTGAAATTGTTGCGTCTTGTAATGCTTGTATCGAATCATTGCCTCCAATCCAAAGTAATGCAATCGCGATCAGTCCTTCCAGGGAAGCCCAGAATACACGCTGCATAGCTGGGGTTTCAATTTTACCTCCAGCGGTAATACTGTCAATAACAACTGAACCAGAATTTGATGATGTTATAAAGAAAACCAGCACTAATACGATAGCAATTAACGATAAAATATTACCAAATGGTAGAGCATCAAACATTTGGAACATAGCCAGCGGAATTTTTGTCATGCCTTTTTTCCCCAGAGTACCAACATGGTTCATAATTTGATTTATTGCTTCACTGCCAAATACTGACATCCATATTGTGGTCACTAACGTTGGAATAATCAGCACTGCGATTAAAAATTGACGTATTGTTCTTCCCCTGGAAATACGCGCGATAAACATGCCAACAAAAGGAGACCATGAAATCCACCAAGCCCAGTAAAACACTGTCCATTCATGCATCCAAACTTTATCAGTTCGATTAATCGGTAAACTTAGTGGAATTATATTTGTAACATAAGACACAAAGGTGTCCCCAATTGCATGGAAGCTTACTTTTGCCGTGACTAGCATTACAAAAATTAATAAGATGCCTGCAAGCAGCATATTAATGTTACTAATAATTTTCATACCTCCACTTACACCGCGCATCACAGACACAGCAGTGAGTGCTGTCACAACGATAATAACAATGATCTGTGTTGTTATGTTTTCTTTAATACCAAAGATATGGTGAAGGCCACTTGCCCCTTGTTGTGCTCCTAACCCTAATGATGTTGCCAGGCCAAATAAAGTTGCAAGCACCGCTAAAACATCAATAATATGCCCTGCCCAACCCCATGTTCTTTCCCCTAAAAGAGGATAAAAAACAGAGCGCATAGAAAGCGGCAAGCCTTTATTAAAAGAAAAATATGCCATAGAAAGTGCCACTACGGCATATATTGCCCAAGGATGCAAACCCCAATGGAACATGGTTGCTCCTAAAGCCAGTTTTGCCGCTTCTGGCGAGTAAGGGGCAACATTTAATGGTGTGCCCAACGAGCCTGTAAAATAACTAATTGGCTCAGCTACCCCCCAAAACATCAAACCAATACCCATGCCAGCGGCAAATAACATTGCCAGCCATGACTTCACTGAATAATCAGGGAGAGCATCATTTCCACCTAACCTAATTTTACCATAAGGTGAAACAATCAACGCCAAGCAAAATATAACAAAAATATTTGCTGACCACATAAACAAATAATCAAAGTTATTAAAAATTTTCCATTTCATCCCTTCTAAGACGATTCTTGAGGTCGCGGGATTTATAATGAGAAGCGCTGCTATAAATGCAATCACTAATCCTGCACTTATGGCGAACACCGGGTTATGAACATCAAACCCCCATTTTTGAATATTATCTTGTCCTATTGCGTAGTCGGTATTATCAATACTAAATGTATAATTCTTATTACTCATGAACATTTCACCATAAATCTATTGTGCAGGACATCATACGACTATCTTGCCGCAACATAAGTTAAAAGGTGAGGATCTAACGATACACCTTGAAGTTTTAATTGGTTGATCCTTTGTAAATATGCAGCACCTTTTAATAAATGCAATGCAACATCGGCCACTTTACGCTCTGTGTGACTTTCCAGGTAACTGCCTTTTACCCAACGATTAAATGCACCGATACTTGGACCTGCCCAGATTTGATAGTCCATTTCTCGTCCTTTTTCACCAACATTAGACCAACTAGATGAAGATCCTAAATACCAGCGAAAAATAAGAGCCATTTTTCGTTTAGGATCGCTTTGCGCACGGGCAAGCATTTCTGGATCGCGTGCGGCAAAAAAATCAATTGTACTCACCCATACATCATTAAGATTTTGGCGAAAAATTTGTTTTTCTATTTTTTCGCGAACGTTTGCTGGAATATCATCAATTGAATTATAATTGACGTATAACTCATAGAGTTTATTTGCCCGCATCGCAAACATTGAACCGCGTTTAACAACTTGCAGCTTCACGCCCATTTCAAACATATCCGCAGCGGGCGCCATGGTCACATCTGCCATATCAAGACTTGCCAGCAATTTTTTCGTATAAACAGATGCGCCTGCTTCAATACACGCCTGATTAACTGATCCTACAACAATATACGCAGCGCCCATATTAAATGCCGCGAGCGCAGCGATTGGCGTACCGATCCCACCACCAGCGCCAACACGCAAGGCAGGAGAAAAGTTATATTTAGCTTGAATTTCATTGCGCAGTGCAATGATAGTAGGTAGAAGGGTTAAAAATGGACGGTTATCAGTATGCCCTCCGGAATCAGCTTCAGCGGTAATATCATCAGCCATAGGCACTCGCAGAGCAAGCAGAGCTTGCTTCGCTGTGATTTTATTTTGGGCTAACAACTTGTCTAATAATTTTTGCGGCGCAGGCTCCATAAACCGCCTGGCAACTTCTGTGCGAGATATTTTTGCAATCACTTTATGTTTTATATTCACACCACCATCGGCATTTTCACTCAAGCCTGCGACGCGATACCAAACAATATGTTCAGTTAAATCAAGATAAGCTGACGCTTCAACTGTTACAACACCTAACTTTAAAAATCTCTCTACAGCGCCACGTTCAAGTGCTTCTTCTGCTGGAGAGTGAATAAGGTTCACCGCATAAGGGCCGTTTGGCAACGCTACTTGAATACGTTTAATTGCATCTTCAATAACATCGGCGACTAACCCTGCCGCGCCAAATGAACAAAGCATACCAGCTCGGCCTAAGGCAATGACCAATTCAACAGAGGCGATACCATTGGCCATTGCACCACCATGATACGCATATTTAACACCGTGTTGTTTTTTGAAATCAGCATCGCCTAAATTTTCAGGAGGCAACGCTTGGGCAAATGCTAAAACAGGTACTGCAGATCCTAATTCGGTGCATGGGCTTATACCAATCAATGCTCCCCTATTGGCAAGATAAACAGGACTTTGAAGATCCATTAAAGCATTGCTTATATCATTTAACGCCGTTGAAACAGATGATTCATTAACTTTCCACAACCAATTAACAGGCTGCATGTTATTAAACTTTAAAAAAATAATTTTTCCCTTTTAAATTAAAGTGCTTAATCGTTCGATATTTTGGGCACTTGCTGATAACAATTAATAACATAAATTGCATAGGTTAATTTATACCCATACACCTTTGAAGTGCAAGTTGCCAGGTTTTGCTGCCAGAAGCTTCCTGATAAATCATCTTCTATATCATGGCAATCTAGGTCTTTAAGCAATTTTATGAGAACAAAAGTTATTCATCCTATCTTCACTAATCATGTGATGTATTACCACATACCTTAAGTAAAATTGTCTCGGATCTGGGACAGTTATTAAATGATTTAAATATGCACTGCGTGTATCTAAATTAGGAAAATACCAATCATGAGACCATCCATCTACAACCATTGCCGTTTTGCCTAAATCACGTATGCGCACGTTTGATTGACTACCAAGCCCGGCATCGCTGACAATGACTACCGAATGATCATGATCTACAACCTTGCAAAAAGTAACAACTGAATTATGAATAATTGCAGGATTACCAGCTAAACCAGCGTAACAGATAGCCGCCATTTCCATACAATTCCCCAAGCCCGTACGTACTGCATCGTTAAATGAATCCATGATACTTATATAGCCTTCTTCTCTGTATCCCTCTATAATATTTTGTTGTTCTTCTGCCCCACACAGGAATATACCCATCCTAATGGACAAACGACCAATGTAGCAACTTAGCTTATTAGGGCTTTTAACAGGTACAATGTGTTTAAAAAATCGCAGAGCACCCTTGGCTGCGTTTTTTCTGGCTCTCATTGTAGTTATTTCTATTAGAGTTAGCATATTCTTAATCCTTATGTCCTTATGTGCTTCAAAATAAAAAAACTTCCTAACAATCGTCATTGTAATGACGTTAATATAGCAAAACAAGCAGAGTTTCTTCCGCTGTGTTGTGAAAAACATGTCTTTGTAGCGATGACTCTTGTGATTAAACTTGCCTGAAATTTACCCAACTCTTCAAGATATTTCTCGTTGAACGGTCAAATTAATGGCTCAGCTATTCATCTAATTACAGGTCTTAGCACTTTGTAGTGATAAAAGTTGTTAGCCGGCTCTTCACGAATCATGTTATGCATTACTCCATACCTTACGTAAAATTGCCTCGGATTTGGGATATTTATTAAATGATTTAAGTATGCACTGTGTGTATCTAAATTAGGAAAATACCAATCCTCAGTCCATCCATCCACAACCATTACCGTTTTGCTTAAATTACGTATGCTTACGTTGGATCGGCCATAAAGCGCTCCGTCACTGACAATGACTATAACATGATCATAATTGCGAACTTCGCACAAAGTGACAACTGAATTATGCATAATTGCAGGGTTACCAGCTAAACCAGCGTAACAGATACACGACTTTTCAAAACAATTTCCAACGCCCGTACGTACTACATTGGTAAGTGCATTCATGACACTTAAATCGTTTTCCTTTCTATAGGCATTTATAATATGTTGTTGTGTTCCAAAGCACCTGAGTAAATTAACCCTAACTCCCACACTGCCATTGTAGCAACTTAGATTATTAGTGCTTTTAACAGGTACAATGTGTTTAAAAAATCGCAGAGCACCCTTGGCTGCGTTTTTTCTGGCTTTCATTGTAGTTATTTCTATCGGAGTTAGCATATTCTTAATCCTTATGTCCTTATGTGCTTCAAAATAAAAAAACTCCCTAACAATCGTCATTGTAATGACATTAATATAGCAAAACAAGCAGCGTTTCTTCCGCTGTGTTGTGAAAAACATGTCTTTGTAGCGATGACTCTTGTGATTAAACTTGCATGAAATTTACCCAACCCCTCAAGATATTTATTGTGGAACGGTCAAATTAATGGCTCAGTTATTCATCTACTATAGGTTTTATGGATTTTGGTAAGTACAAAAGTTATTACATGCATCTACAGCAATAATACGATGCATGACTCCATACCTTATGGAAAATTGTTTTGGATTTGGTAAATTTCCTAAATTATTTAAATATGCACTGCGTGTATCTAAATTAGGAAAATACCAATCATGAGTCCATCCATCTACAACCATTGTCGTTTTACCTAAATCACGTATGCGTATGTTTGATTGACTACCAAGCGCTGTATCGCTGACAATGACTAGCGAATGATCATTCTCGACAACAAAGCATAAAGTGACAATTGAATTATGCATAATTGCAGGGTTACCAGCTAAACCCGCGTAACAGATACACGCCTTTTCTTCACAATTCCCAACGCCCGTACGTACTGCATTGTTAAATGAATCCATGACACTTATATCGCTTTGCTTTCTATAGTCGAGTATAGTTTGTTGTTGCTCTATTGACTCGCCTATTAAGCAACTCATCTCACTGTCTATGAAGCAACTTAACCAATTAGGACTTTTAACAGGTACAATGTGTTTAAAAAATCGCAGAGCACCCTTGGCTGCGTTTTTTCTGGCTATCATTGTAGTTATTTCTATTGGAGTTAGCATATTCTTAATCCTTATGTCCTTAAAAATAAAAAAACTCCCTAACAATCTTCATTGTAATGACTTTAATATAGCAAAACAAGCAGCGTTTCTTACGCTGTGTTGTGAAAAACATATCTTTATAGCGATGACTCTTGTAGTTAAACTTGCATGAAATTTACCCAACCCCTCAAGATATTTATTGTGGAACGGTCAAATTAATAGCTCAGTTATTCATCTACTATAGGTTTTATGGCCTTGGGTAAGTACGAAAGTTGTTACATATATCGATACCAAGAATATTCTGCACTAACATATGCCTTATGGAAAATTGTCTTAGATTTGGGAAATTATATAAATGATTTAAGTATGCACTGCGTGTATCTAAATTAGGAAAATACCAATCATTAGCCCATCCATCAACAATCATTGCCGTCTTACCTAAATCACGTAGGCGTATGCTGGATCTGACATTAAGCGCGGCATCGCTGATAATGACTAGCGAATGATCTTTATTTATAACAAAGCATAAAGTAACAATTGAATTATGAATAATTGCAGGGTTACCAGCTAAACCAGCGTAACAGATACACGCCTTTTCAAAACAATTTCCAACGCCCGTACGTACTGCATTGTTAAATGAATCCATGACACTTACATTGCTTTGCTTTCTATAGTCGAGTATAGTTTGTTGTTGTGTTATTGCCCTGCCTATGGATAAATTAATCCCATGGCCTATGTTGAAACTTAGCCAATTAAAACTTTTAACAGGCACAATTTTTTTAAAAAATCGCAGAGCACCCTTGGCCGCGTTTTTTCTGGCTCCCATTGTAGCTATTTCTATTGGAGTTAGCATATTCTTCTTTCGTTTAAGAGTTAATCAAGGCAAAGCTGGTAATGGGCCTTGAATTAACTCATTTTACTTGGGTAATATTTATGCAATTATACAAAAACAGATACAATTAGCCTCTAAAATATTTTTGCGCTACAAAGGGCATTTTTTCAATCTTCATTGGTAATTTTTTCCCGCGCACTTCAGCAAAAACCGTGTCTCCGATAACCGCCAGTGCCGTTTTGATATATCCCATAGCAACTGGCATCCCTTTTGACGGACCAAATACACCACTAGTTACAATGCCAACTTCATTGTTTTCTGCGTCAAAAAGTTTAGCTCCTTCGCGCACTGGTGCTTTTGTTTCTCCTACCAATCCGATACGTTTACGCTCCACATTTTTTGTTTTTATTTGTTCAAGAATAATATCACTGCCGATAAATCCGCCTGCTCGTTCTTTTGATTCCCGGCGTACCTTGCTTATTCCCCATAATAGGCTTGCTTCAACTGGTGTGGTTGTTTTATCAAGATCATGCCCATAGAGACATAACCCAGCTTCTAAACGTAATGAATCACGCGCACCTAATCCTATCAATTCAACATCTTTATGCTTTAATAATTCCCGCGCCAGTTGTTCCGCTAAACCATTCGATACTGAAATTTCAAAACCATCTTCACCTGTATAACCAGAACGGCTTATGTAACATTCTTCACCGAGCAAATCTAGTTTAAAAGAATCCATGAAAACCATATTAACGACAGCCGAATTAAGCTCTGATAGTACATCGATAGCTTTAGGCCCTTGCAACGCTAATAAAGCGCGATCTTCAATAACGTCTAACGTCACATCTTTTGATATATGGGCTTTAATATGAGCAATATCGGTTTGTTTACACGCGGCGTTTATAACAATAAATAAATAATCGTCAAAATTTGCAACCATTAAATCATCATCTATTCCACCTTTCTCATTAGTAAAAAATGCATAACGCTGTTTTGCAACTGGTAAATCAATAATATCAACAGGCACCAGTGCTTCGAATTCTTTTGCTGCATTCTCTCCAGATAATCGTATTTGACCCATGTGTGACACATCAAATAAACCAGCTTTAGCACGGCAATGTAAATGTTCTTTTTTTACGCCTAGTTTATATTGTACTGGCATATCATAGCCAGCAAATGGCACCATTTTTGCGCCCATTTCAAGATGTAATGAATGTAGTGGCGTAACCCGTAATTTTTCTGGCATTTAATCCAACTCCTATAATAAAATTCAAATACTATACGTATTTAACGTCAGAATTTGACTTGTGAGAATCTTTTCTTTAATTATATTATGAACATTATCACATTATTTATGATAAACTTACCTTTTTTTAATCGTTGCATATTTAATATCTGCAATATTTAGGTAAAAATACAGTAAACTTTTTACTTGGTGTAAATGATTTTTGAATTTTTTTACACCCAAAGGTACCATACCATATATATGTATAAAAATATAGATGTACTAGCATCATTAAAACTTGAGCAATCTAAAATAGGAGTTAAAAATGGAAGAATCGTTGTTATTTGCACCAAATCACGAATGGGTACTCGATAACGGAGATGGCACCGTCACTGTCGGTATTTCTGAACAAGCACAGACTTTATTAGGTGATATCGTTTTTATTGACTTACCTGATGTTGGTGATGAAGTAAAATCTGGTCAAGCATTTTCATTGGTTGAATCCGTTAAAGCTGCCTCTGATATTTATGCGCCTGTCTCAGGTGAAGTCATTGATATACATATAAAGCTTGAGGACTCGCCAGAGCTTATCAATGAATCGCCTTATGATCTTGGCTGGATTGCTAAAATAAAACTTTCTGATCCAAGCGAATTAGATGCATTAATGTCTTTTGATGAATATAAAAAAACCTATTAATAGACTACAGGCATCAGCCATTATATTAGAAAATACGGCTCATTAGCGTCGTATTTTTTATTTAATAACAGTACGTGAAATTAGCTTACAAATATTAGACAAAAAATGAGTGAATTCGAGCCGCAAATTACGGTTTTTTTAGTTATTCGCTAGGGTAGTAATTTATCTAGACAATTACATTCAAGGCTTTATTCGTTGCGTCATTATGAAACTTACCAGACGCAGTGACTCATTTTAACTAGTAAAATATAAAGCTATTTACTGTGATTTCTTTTTATACCTATCTATAAAATGGGTATAATTTCTCTCTCATTAGGATATCGAATATGAGCACATCATCACTTTTAAGCAAACTCAATAATGAAAATGATTTTATAGCACGCCATAACGGCCCTTGCACCGATCAGCAACATGTTATGTTAAAAATGCTTGGCATAGACAATATTGAGCAATTAATAGATCAAACAGTCCCAGAGAACATCCGCCTTAATGAACCCTTAGCATTAGCGCCTGGATTGAGCGAAAACCATATGCTTGCAGCGCTAAGGAAAATAGCAAAGAAAAATCAAGTAAATAAAAGCTATATTGGACAAGGTTATTACAACACCGACACCCCCAATGTTATCTTGCGAAATGTATTTGAAAATCCAGGTTGGTACACCGCATATACACCTTATCAGCCTGAAATATCTCAAGGCCGACTTGAATCATTGTTGAACTATCAGCAAATGATCATTGATTTTACAGCAATGGATATTGCTAATGCTTCATTACTCGATGAAGCCACTGCAGCCGCAGAAGGTATGACGTTGTGTAAACGTGGCGGAAAAAATAAAAGCAACGCCTTTTTTGTATCAACCAATATTCATCCTCAAACCATTGATGTTGTACGAACGCGTGCACAATTTTTTGGCTATGACATTATCATTGGTGAGATTGATGAACTTGATAAGCATGATGTATTTGGCGCATTGTTACAATACCCAGGTTCAACGGGTGAAATTACTGATTTAACTGATATAATCAAAAAAGCACATGCTAAAAAAACCCTTGTTTGTGTCGCAAGTGATTTACTTGCATTGACACTACTCAAAGCGCCTGGTGAAATGGATGCCGATATAGTCATCGGTAATACCCAACGCTTTGGTGTGCCAATTGGGTTTGGCGGTCCACATGCTGCATTTATGGCAACCAAAGATAAATTCAAGCGAACCATGCCTGGTCGTATTATTGGCGTGTCCATCGACAGCAAAGGAAAACGCGCATTGCGCATGGCAATGCAAACCAGAGAACAACATATTCGTCGTGAAAAAGCCACATCAAACATTTGTACAGCCCAAGCCTTGCTTGCAAATATGGCCGCATTTTATGCAATTTATCATGGGCCTAAAGGTCTGAAAAAAATTGGCCGTCGTGTTCATCATCTGAGCGCTATACTCGCAAAAGGGTTAATAAATGCAGGATTAACATTAACTCATAAAACATTTTTTGACACTATTACCATTGAGTCTGGTGATAAAACTGCAGAAATTTATAAACGAGGGCTCAATGCTGGCATTAATTTTCGAAGAGTCAGTGAAACACAGCTTGGCATTAGTTTAGATGAAACAACATCCACAAATAATATTAGTGAATTACTCTATGTCATTCTTGATAAAAAAGTTGCTATAGATGCGCTAAGTATTGAAATTGAAAAAGATGAATTCGCCGCGATACCTGTTGAATGCCAACGTAAAAGTGCATATTTAACCAACCCTATCTTTAACGAGCATCACAGTGAAACGCAAATGATGCGTTACATGAAGCAACTTGAAAATAAAGATTTTTCATTAACACACGGCATGATACCTCTTGGTAGTTGTACGATGAAACTCAATGCCGTTGCCGAACTCATTCCAGTTGGATGGGCTGAATTTTCACATATGCACCCTTTTGCGCCCAAAGAACAAACCAAAGGCTATCAGATCCTAGCTGATGAATTATGTCAAATGTTATGCACTCTTACCGGCTATGATAAATTTTCATTACAACCAAATTCAGGCGCATCGGGTGAATATGCAGGATTAATTGCAATCCAGCGCTATCATCAAAGTAATGGAGAAGCTCACCGCAATGTGTGTTTAATTCCAAGCTCAGCACATGGCACAAACCCAGCCTCTGCATCGATGGTTTCCATGAAAATTGTAGTGATTGCGTGTGATACAGATGGCAATATTGACCATGAAGATTTAAAAGAAAAAATTGCAAAATATAAAAACAATCTCTCCGCAATCATGATCACATACCCATCAACCTTTGGTGTTTACGAAGAGTCTATCAGTGATATTTGTGATTGGATCCATGACGCAGGTGGACAAGTTTACCTCGATGGTGCAAATATGAATGCACAAGTAGGTTTAACAAATCCGGCCTTTATTGGCTCAGATGTATCACACCTCAATTTACACAAAACCTTTGCAATTCCTCACGGCGGCGGTGGTCCTGGTGTGGGGCCAATTGGTGTAAAATCTCACCTTGCTCCTTTCTTACCTGGCCATAGTAGCAATACACTTAACTCAAAAAGTAACCAAGAGCATAACTTTGCGGTATCTTCAGCAAATTTAGGCTCAGCATCAATTTTACCAATAACTTATGCTTATATTGCACTGATGGGTAAAGATGGATTAGCACAAGCAACTAAATTAGCAATCTTAAGTGCGAATTACGTCATGGAACGCTTACGTTTGTACTACCCTGTTTTGTATCGAGGAAAAAAAGGCCGTGTTGCACATGAATGTATTATTGACTTACGTCCATTAAAAGCCGAAAGTGGCATTTCAGAAGAAGATATTTCTAAACGTTTAATGGATTATGGATTTCATGCTCCGACAATGTCATTTCCTGTAGCAGGGACATTAATGATTGAGCCGACTGAGTCAGAAGATTTAGCTGAAATTGATCGTTTCTGTGATGCGATGATTGCGATTCACTATGAAATTACAAAAATAAAAGATGGTGAATGGCCACTTGACGACAACCCATTAGTCAATGCACCGCATACACAAGCCGACTTAATGGCGACAGATTGGTCGCATTGCTATTCACGTAAATTAGCTTGCTTTCCAACAAAACAAACTAAACAGTCAAAATACTGGCCAAGTGTAAACCGCGTCGACAATGTATATGGTGACAGAAACTTGATCTGCTCATGCCCAAGTATTGATAGTTATATTAATGACGATGAATAACAATTACAATATAAAATAGTTTAGGGTTTACTGAACTTAAACATTTTAATTGCGTTAATGTTACTGCATCAATAACCATTTATTTTAGCGTGGATATAACCACTGTACTTCGTTGGCAGGTGATTAGCGCAGTTAATCACCTTGGTCACCTTGGTAAATTGTATACCCATGTTTCGGCACAATTGAAGTAGCTTTGCTTGAGGGAGGGTATCCCCTCCTCTTGCTACCCTAACTAAG
This sequence comes from uncultured Psychromonas sp., assembly GCA_963682165.1. Classification (GTDB taxonomy): domain Bacteria; phylum Pseudomonadota; class Gammaproteobacteria; order Enterobacterales; family Psychromonadaceae; genus Psychromonas. Next base: position 2,912,946 of record OY821666.1, read on the forward strand.
TTTATTTAAAAGTCTATCGATTTCTTCTTGCTGCTTAGCAGTGCGGTCGTCACTAAGACCATCTAATATTTCCTTTGCTCCAGATTTATCATCTATTTCTAAATATGCTCTGGCTAAATCTAATTGCGAACTTATTACATTTTCACCATCGCTTGTTTCTTCTATTTCTGTAAGTGCAGACTCATCATCGGCTTTGTCTTTTAAAGCAGATCCTGAATCATCATTACTTGGCGCTGATTCACTCTCTCCTGGAGACATAGATGCATTTAATAATGCATCAATGTCTACAAAAGAATCCATCCCATCAGATTTTATATTTTTATCCATAACCTTTTCATTAGATGAAAGTTCACCATCAGCTTTTTCAGGTTTTGGAGCAGGAGCTGGAGCTGGAGCTGGCGAGGCCGAGCCTTCCAGATCTAAATCAGGCTTTTCTACTGGGGTTGTTTGCGCCGAGTCTAAAGCAGTTAAGTCAAGTTCACCGTCAGCTTTTTCAGGTTTTGGAGCAGGCGCTGGCGCTGGCGCTGGCGAGGCCGAGCCTTCCAGATCTAAATCAGGCTTTTCTACTGGGGTTGTTTGCGCCGAGTCTAAAGCAGTTAAGTCAAGTTCATCGGCAGCTGTTTCAGGAGAGCCTTCCAGATCTAAATCAGGCTTTTCTACTGGGGTTGTTTGCGCCGAGTCTAAAGCAGTTAAGTCAAGTTCATCGTCATCTGTTTCAGGCGTTCCTTCCAGATCTAAATAAGGGTTTTCTACTGGGGTTGTTTGCTCCGAGTCCAAAGCAGTTAAGTCAAGTTCATCGTCATCTGTTTCAGGCGTTCCTTCCAGATCTAAATCAGGGTTTTCTACTGGAGTTGTTTGCTCCGAATCTAAAGCAGTTAAGTCAAGTTCATCGTTATCTGTTTCAGGCGCGGCTTCGAAATCAAAATCAAAATTTTCTTCGGGTGCTGTTTGCGCCGCTTCTAAATCAGTTAATTCAACTTCACCGTCAGCTGTTTCAGCTTTATCAGGGGCTGCTTCGAAATCAAAATCAAAATCGTCATCCGTGCTATCAGCGTCCACTATCTCTAGGTCACTGCTATTTACATCTTCTTCTGTGCTAAGAAGATCCATATCAGGTGACTCTTCTAACGGAAAGTTTAACTCGCTACCACCTAAGGTATCAAGTTCATCTAAATCAGATAAACCTAAATCATCTTCTGTCAACAGACCTTCTTTTTCATCAAGATTAACCAATTCAGATGTCTGGTCTGTTTCTTCAACGTCCCACGAAGGTTCTATATATTCATTATTGCTTTCATCTTGATTTGTGTCTTCTTGCTCAAGAGGAACTTCTTTACTATTATTGTTCATTGAGTTGCTATCATTGCCAGCTGATGATTTTGGATTAACTGGCACGTCTTTATTGGCCACACCTGACTCTGAACGACTGTTCCCTTTAGAGTCTGACAAGGATTTAGTTTTTTTACGTAGTATGAAAATAAAGATAATAATTAATAAAATAATAGGTAGTAGCAAGGCGAGCACTAGGTAGATAACGGATGAAGTAATAAAATGTAATATTGCATTCACAAATCCTTCACCAGCAAACGGTGCTGCTTCAATGCTTTTAAGATCTTGTATATATTTATTATTTGAACCGCTGAATTTTTCATGGATCGCGAGTTCAGATGCAAGCTGCTTATTTAAATTTTTAACTTCCTTTGTTAAGTTTTCAACTTTAATTCTTAAGCTTTCGTTTATTCTATTATTCTTAATAAACTTTTCATTCATTAATTCAAGACTAGTTTTTAAAAACATAATTTGTTTGTTTAACGCTATAGTAAGCTCACTTGCCTCTGTTTTCTGGGGACTCTGTACCATGGCCTCCGATCCGTCAGCTTTTGCCAGTTCAGCTACTTTCTTTTGCTCTTTTAGCTCTTTTAGCTCTTTTGGCTCTTTTAGCTCTTTTGGCTCTTTTAGCTCTTTTGGCTCTTTTGGCTCTTTTGGCTCTTTTTGCTCTTTTGGCTCTTTTGCTGGGGCGCTTTCAGGCTTCTGTTTAACCTTTTTCACAGCTACATTTTTAGATTTTTTTCGCTTGCCTTGTCTTATTAAAATACGAGCTGTTCGATCATTTTGTTTTTTTATAAAAGAATAGCTAGGTACTTTTAACGTGACATGCGCGGTTATTTTATCTGCATTACCATCTTCAAATGCAGAAGGATTCAGTTTGTAAATTGCAGCAAACGTTTGGTAGATAGTCACTCCAGAATCAGGTTGTAATTTCTTTGAAATAGACCACAACGACTCATATGTCTGTACTGGGCCATAATACTCCCCTGAGAACTTATCATTAACGTTTTCATGCTCGCCTATTAACTTGATACCAGATTGTACATTAAGCGCTAAAAATAAAAGTGGGGTGCAAAAAATAAATAAGGTCAATAAACGCTTCATAGCTATTCCTTGTAACAAAGCAAAAGATGATGATTAACGGCTTGTTACAAAACTATCAATAAAAAATGCCCGAATATATAAACGATGGCCATTTATCATCATGCACACAAAACCTATAATAGAGTATTATTAATCGCCAGAAAAATAAACACTGACCCTCGCGTAATTCAATTAATTAAAATTAAATGCCCTATCGGATTAGTTTTCTGCCACCTAAATCACATTATTGATGCCTCAAACTAAAGATTATCTAAGCATTATCTGAAGAAATTTATCAGTTTATACTCCGAGCATCACCCACAGCTTTTCGGTAGCGCACAGCTTTTCGGTGGCGTTATATCCATGGTACCCTGAAATGCAATATCAGCAAGGCAAATTGTGCCGATATGCCTGGCCTCAAATTGAATGGAAATTATTATCGATTGATATTTTATAACAATGCAAACTTAAGCAAGGAGTAGCGCCCTTCTGGGCCCGACTCGGTTTTTATATGATCGGGCGCAGCCAAAGCTTGCCATTCGATGCGAGAATAACCATTACCTCATGTTGCGCCTTACTCTGATTATCGAGTCCATGCCGACGTTGCATTTTGATAGTCCCATGGGTATAAATAAGTCGAGACTTGCAAATACATCATTGCCCTCATCAAATTCTTTATCAAAATCAGACGTTTTCATAAAATTTCACCGCATTTGTTCTTGAACACCTACTGAAATTATACGCATATTATTATCTCGATATGTTATTAGCGCAGACCAATGCTTGCCATTATGAAATGCGCTTATAACCAAAGCGAGGTTCATCACTTATATTCGCTGAGATCTCAACTAACTCAGGATCATTCCATAGTGCTTTAGCTTCTTCGACTTTTTTAGCTTTTTTAGCTTTTTTAGCTTTTTTAGCTTTTTTAGCTTTTTTAGCTTTTTTAGCTTTTTTAGCTTTTTTAGCTTTTTTAGCTTTTTTAGCTTTTTTAGCTTTTTTAGCTTTTTCAAAATCTATACCAAGCTTATCGAAATTAATTTGGCTTTTATTTAAATCATATTCAAAAGTGTTTATAGAGTAAAAAAACATGCCTTTTCGATGAAATATGCAAGTGTTGGATAATACGGCTAACAGTTAGTACAAAGCACTATTATCTCTATATTAGATATTACAGCCGTATTGATGAGCATAAAATGTCGAAAAAACAGTAATTTCAGCAACATGGTATAGCAATACGAACAACCCGTGATAGAGAAGGAAGTTTTGAGGCTCATGCGACGGCCTCTCAAGTTAGCAGATTCATAATCAGGCGGATTAAGGTTTCTTTTTGTTTCGGGGCTGATTCTGCAACTACTAATAATTTTAAAGTTTTACCATCTCGCACAGTTGTTGCATTTTTTGCAACAACTGCACTACGAAATAACTAACCTCTTTAAAAACATTATTTATATGGCGAGAAATAACCGATTTATCTCTTGCAAACAATTGACTCATGTACTTTAAATTTAGATAAACATTTTCATTGTTCAACTTTACTTGAATATCATCTTTGCTACTTTAAAAAATTTCAATGTTATTCATTTATCTAGTCCTATGAACTCAAAGCATCATGCACAAACAACTAAGCACCCATATCTTTTTTGATAGGGAGCAAAGGTAACGTCATCGCCTACAAAGGCTAACATTGATATCTTGCGCGTTTTCTAACACTAATTATCTATTCATTGTTTATCTTTAATTTAGCAAAGGTGTACGCTAATTGCTTGCTTCAATATTGTGTGTTTCCACACCGAGCCAGAAAACAAGTTGCTGTTAAATTGCCTTGCTTACTATTGCGTCAGTAAGGTTTAGCTGAGTTTGTTGAGCTTGGTTGAGCTTTGATTTTAGTTGAGCGCAAATTGCCATTAGCGAATCAACTTTCGCTACGATACGGTGTTGCTCTTCTTTTGGAGGGAGCAATAACAATAAACCGGTTACATCTTCTCGAGAAATACCAGGGATAGCAATTCCAATTCCTTTGTTTTGAAAATATTGATAGCGAGAATCTACTAGATAATAAATGTAATCTATATTTACTGATATAGGCTGAATTGCCATTAACTGGCGACTGATAGCAATAGTTTGATCTCCTCTATTTAACTTTCCTAAACCAGTACCTTTACAGGTAATCAAAATATCATCTTTATGTGCAAGTGAACGTTTTTCAATTGTATATTTTGAGTAATTTGGATATGTATCCCCAAATTCTGCAGGTCCAGTTATGTAAGGAGCCCCACCATATATATTGCTATCGCTATATTCATTAGGCTTTAAATGCTGACCAGATATTAAATTTATAAGCACACCCAATCTGCACCACTCCCAGCCCTGGGGTAGTTCAAATGATTTTTCTTTATCAGAGATTGGCGGCAGTGCTTTTGGTTTTTTTATTTTTTGCTTTGCAATCAGGTGGGCTTTCTCAATCGCTATGCGCTCTAATAATTTTGCTGCTGGCTCATCATTTGAGTCTTGTGGGACGAGTTTCCCAATCACGGCAAGTTGTAAGATGGTTTGTTTTAGTTGCTCGATGGCCCATTCTCCACAAGGATCTGTGGTAAACAAAGTATCGAAAAAATCGCTCACTCGCGCCCAGTTTGTTTGTAGCTCGCTCGCATTTTGACTTTCAGTTAATGTATTTAACAGCACTTTCACTAATATTTTGTGAGCAGCAATACGAGATCCTGTTCGTTGCTCAAGCTCATCAGATAACAACATCAGTTCATCTACTTTAGCGACTATGCGCTGTTGTTCTTGTATGGGCGGCAGCGCCAAAACTATTTCATTGATTTGAGTTATACTCAAATTTGGAATTGCGCTTCCGAGTAACTTTGCAAGGTTTTCTGCAATTTTGGTTGTTAATGCGAAATATAAATACTTTAGATCTACTTGGTAAGGAATTATTTTGCCAACACGCTGATTTAAATAAAATATTTGGTTGGTATTATTAAACCCTAGTTTACCTGTTGTCGCTCCTGACATTGCAATAACAAGCTCTCCATATGCGACTTGCAAATTTTTATCTAAATCTTTAACAACTGAATCGGACACTCTAGACATCGTCTTAGAGGTTAAATAACCTGAAGCTGAAATATCTCCTATTTTTACAACCCCAACACCTGTATCTTCAAACGTTGAGCTCTTAAATGCATATCCATTTATAAAGGTTGATATATCTGATAAATAGCACCAACTCCAGCCATGAGGTAAGTGAAATGCTTTATCTTCCTTTCTGATTTTAGGAAGTACCTTAGCTTTTTTTATTTTTTTATCTTTAACCAACTGCGCTTTTTCTTCTGCAATACGCTCCAGCAAAACAGACGCTGGCTCATCATTATGGTCTTGAGGAGCTAACTTGCCCCGCATAGCTAACTCTAAAATCATCTCACGTAGTTTTTTAATACCATATAGTTGGTGCTTTTTATTACTACCTCTGCCTGTTGCGGATTTGTGTTTGATTGCAGATGTCCAAGTATCGATATTTTCTGTGATCAGTGTGTTTATATGGTTTTTATTACTTGTCATGGGAGCCCTTTGCCAATTCGAGACGATCTGTCATTACTTGATGCAATTTTTGCTGTAACTGTGCTTATGATGGTAAGGCGGTTAGCTATTCGCCAACATGGATCACCACTTTATCTAGCTCTAATAGCTCAACTTGTTCTTGGTCTTTACTGGCACACAAAATAATGCCTAAAGGTGGGAGTTCGTCGGCCTCTTGCTCATGTTTTGCAAGATAACGTAAATACAGTTCCATCTGCCCTTTGTAGGCGGCTTTAAAATTACCAAGCTTTAGATCTAATGCAACGAGACGTTTAAGCTTTCGGTTGTAAAAAAGAAGGTCGATATAAAAATCTTCTTGCCCTATTTGCACGCGATGCTGTCTGGCAATAAAAGTAAAACCACTACCTAGCTATAATAAAACAGCTCTAACTCTCTTAAAATTCCATCTTCAAGATCTTTTTCTAGGTAGTGATCTTTTAACTCTAAAAAATCGAGTAAGTAAGGATCTTTGAGTAGTAAATTAGGAGTTATTTTTTTATCTTTTAATTGCGCTAATTCATGATTTACCATCTCTTGGGGTTTATTTGAAAGTGCAGTGCGTTCAAACAACATAGAATCAATACGACTGCGTAAAGTGCGCACGCTCCAATGCTCCAATGCTCTGTTGCACTCATGTGCGCATAAAAGTCTTGTGCTTGTTGGTTTTTTATTGCTAATAGCAGAATAAAATGTGACCAGCTTAATTGTTGCGACAGTGTTGCAACAATTTCATATTCAGAAAAAGACAGATAGAATTTTTGCATTCTCGTTAATGCACTGTAATTAAAGCCTTTACCAAATTCTTCAGTTAATTTTTCACTTAAACTTTTTACTATCTGTTTACCATAATCCGCTCTTTTTTGCTTTAGTAATTCATCATTTATTTGCTTTCCTATCTGCCAATATAATTGACTTATCGCCGAATTAACGTGGCTAGCAAGTTTACTTTTACTGCTTATGATAAGCTGCTGTAACTCAATAAATAACGATGGTGAGGCGCTGATTTCTGTATTAGGCGTATCATTTTCAATCTGTTTCATATTCAAGGCCTATGAACTTAACGCATCATGCAAAATAGTTTTCAGTTGATTGCGTAGCTTATTGATTTCAGTTTGCTGCATTTGATAATCTGCTAATAACAGCTCTGGATCATGATTAATAATTTCACCTTGGTAGGGGTTTTTAATATCTAAGTTAAAATTACGCTTGATAATCTCATCAATCGATACTTTCCACGCTTGGTTACTTTCAACGCGTGATGCAAAACCATCACTTTCATTTCCCCACCATTCAAGCTCTGTTTTAAACTCAGCAAACTTCATCGGTTTGGTTTTATTGTAGTTCTTCACGCCCTCTGGATATGGATGTTCATAGAACCAAACATCTTTTGTTGGCGTGCCTTTGCTGAAAAATAGAATATTAGTTTTAATGGGGGTGTAGGGGTTAAATACACCCTTTGGTAAGCGCACAATGGTGTGCAAGTTGCATTCTTCAGTTAACAGTTTTTTGATTTTAGTTTTTACCCCTTCACCAAATAATATGCCATCGGGTAATACCACTGCAGCACGTCCACCATTATTTAAAACTTCGATAATGAGTTGTAAAAATAGATCCGCTGTTTCACGTGTTTGAAATTCACTTGGAAAGTTCTTCTCGATGCCATCTTCTTCTGTACCACCAAAAGGTGGATTAGTAACAATCACATCAAAGGTATCATCCCAACTTGAAAGCGGTTTGTTTAATGTGTTGCCATGTTTTACTTGCACAGGTACTTCAATGCCATGCAACATCATGTTGGTGGTACAAAGTAGATGCGGTAACTGTTTTTTTTCTACGCCGCTTATCTGTTTTTGTAGCGTTTGATGATCGTGACTGGTTTTAACGTAACGCGTTTTAACATGATCAAATGAACAAGCTAAGAAACCACCTGTTCCACAAGCGGGATCAATGATTGATTCGCCTAATTTAGGATCGGTCACTTCGACAATAAATTTAGTAATGGCGCGTGGGGTATAAAATTCGCCTGCATTACCTGCGCTTTGGAGATCTTTTAATATCTGCTCATAAATATCACCAAACAAATGCCGTTCGCTAGAGTCGGTAAAATCAATGTCATTTAATTTATTAATCACTTGGCGTAACAAGGTACCATTTTTCATGTAGTTAAACGCATCGCTGAAAGCGGCTTTTACAACATAGCCGCGAGGGTTTAAGTCAAGTGGGGCAATTACGTTTTTAAGGTTTGGGAACAGTTCATCATTAATAAACTGCAACAGTGAATCACCTGTCATTCCCTCTGAGTCTTGCGCCCAATTACGCCATAAAAATTGCTCGGGAATAGGCGTTTTGTAATTATCTAATTCCAGCTCTAGCTCTTCTTCTTGCGCATCAAATACTTTTAGAAAAAGTAACCATGACACTTGACCTAAACGCTGGGCATCACCGTCTATTCCCGCATCTTTGCGCATAATATCTTGAATTGATTTAATAACTGAACTGATTGACATAAGTTTTTCTGTGTTTGTTTTAGTTGCTACGCTGTTTGCTGTGTTGTTTGATAAATTTCAGACTCTAATTCTTTGATTGCCTGCTCATATTTTGCTTTTCCACCAAAGCCTTTTTTGATTATCTCACTTAGGCTGCCTATTTCATTAAAAGGCGGAACTTTGAGCACTTGCATGTTTTCTATCTCTTGCACGCCGACATCTGCATATTTAATAAGAAGATTATCTAACACAGTTTGCGCTGTGTGTGAATATTTACTGAAATAATTTCGTTTTTTAACATTGTTTGCTGATCGGTGCGCGTTAATGCAGGCTGATCATAAACCACATGACAAATCATATCAAAGGGGTATATACCCATGCTACCCTGAAATGCAATATCAGCAAGGCAAATTGTGCCGATATGCCTGGCCTCAAATTGAAGGGAAGTTATTATCGATTGATATTTTATAACAATGCAAACTTAAGCAAGGAGTAGCGCCATTTGGTGTGCTAACTCGATTTTTATATGAAATGGCGCAGCCTTGCTCTTAACATTCGATGCGATAATAACCATTACCTCATGCTGCGCCTTGCTCTGATTATCGAGTCCGCAGCGACGTTACATTTTGAAGTAGGATGGGTATATAGCCATGCGACCCAGAAATGCGAAATAACATGGCTACAAACATTGCTCTGGCAGACACGCACAGGAGATGAGTTTTAAAACCAGAGATGAGAGCCACACCCCTTGTTTTATTGGCATTTTATTTATTAAAAATTAAAGCCGATGATTTTATACCCCATGATGGCTATTATTATTGAAACACAGCACCTTTAGCCTCAAGAGACATAGCCCTGCCATTTATATCAAAACTGCCTTTATAATCACCCATTTTGAGCACTTTATGATCCACGTTATTAATATTCTCTGTGGAAATTTTAAAGATATCAGCAACTTGTGTGCCAATATCAAGGTTTTCTATGGCATCTGGTATATTGGAGACGTCTTTCCAATCACCCGTCTTCCAGTCTGTTTTCCCATATCCATAATGTAAAATTTGTAAATTATTCTGATAGAAAGAAGTTGTATTAAAATTTACCAGTACGAAACGAGAATGATTTGCACTTGGCTCTATTTTTACCGTGGTGGTCTTGATACCTATCTGAGTATGCTCATTGGCCGCGCCTACGTTTAGCACCTTACCCACAACAATATCAGCCTCGGTTTCCACCTTGTATAATAGTTTCTTACTCACACACTTAGACCCTGTATCCGCATAAAAATTACTGACTGTTGTTAGTTTATTACCATGGAAATTAAGGGTTGAATTCTGCAAATAGAGTGGACTTCCTTTTCCCTTGCGACAGGCATACTTCCATGTACCAACCAGTCCCGCAGCTTGCGGCGTTTGCACTTGAATTGTCTTTTCCTGCAGGGTAGCTGTGATGCTCCCCGCAAGCGAGATAGGCCTGCTATCGCTATCTACATTGCCCCCCTGAGCGCCCAGTTTGAGTACTTTATGAGTCGCGCCCTCATTTTCCACTGTGGCAATTTGGAAGATATCATGGATCGGGCTGTTAATTTTAAAATTTGTTTTGGCAGCATCGATACTCGAGATGTCTTTCCATAAATTCAGCCCCCAGACTGTTAGCCCATATCCATTGTATATAGATTCATTACTGGTGTGACCTGCATTATTAAATAAGGCCGTAAAAGTGCTATTCATTGGAGCTAAGATTACTTTTGTGGTGGTGATATTTATCTTGGTATGCTGGGTATTCGTGCCTGGGTTTACCGCTGCACCAAGCTCAATGCCAGCCACTTCCCGCTCGCGAAGAACTATTTCACTATGTTTGCAATTAGTATTGGGCAGGTAAAAAAACTTGTTTGTGGTGAGTTTATTGCCCTTAAAGTTAAATATGTCCTGCTCATCATAATCCGTTAGACTCTTTGATGCTTGACACTGAGTGCTCCATGATCCCTCAATTGACTGTGAGGGTGCTGGCGTCGTTACTACTGACGGTGTTACTGCCAGTGTTACTGCTGGCGTTACTGCCGGTGTTACTGCCAGTGTTACTGCCGGTGCTACGGGATTTGGAGCTGAATCACTTCCACCTCCACCACAGGCTGTTAGTATAAGCATGCCCATAAAAAAAGTGGCGATTGGTAATTTATTTTTAAGTTGCATCTTATCTACCTTATACATTTGATTAAAATTTAACTTTTTAACATGTTACAAGCCAACTCATAAATTGACCATAAATAAAATATGTAACTGTGAACTTAGCGATATTTATACAGTTACCTGTCAAAATCTCAACCAAGTAAGTGGTGAACTTAAAAGCCTCTAGCTAAAGATTATCGCCAAACGTGTTAAATTTAAACTTCCCATTGGCTTGATGTTTACTGAATCGTTTTGTATCGACCTGACTCGAGTTTTATACTCATGTGACATCGGTTGCGCTTTGATTTGATCATCGATCTAAGGACTGAGCGGCTCATCTTGAATAGTAACGTATATATAAGCAATAAACGTTGCCCAGCAATCAGCAATTCTGATTGCATTTTCAGGGCTCTCTTTCGCTATATTTTTAACTTGGTTTGCACCATATATTAGATCAACTAATATTTTTCTTTCTTCAGGATTGTCTCGGTTTTTTATACTTTTATCTTCAAAAAAAGAATAATCAACTGTTAATAAAGCCTTATGAGTCAACTCGTGACAAATAACCATTTTTCTTGTCATAATTGATGTTGTATTGGATAAAAATCCATTGCCAATGTAGATGTTCATGACTGAGCCTACATGACCCGCAAATTTAGAATTTAAATCTCTCATGTTTTGCACATTCACATATGCCCCAAGAGCTTTTTCATTTGCCATCATAATCTTCTCTTTGGTGTAAATATCATCAAACGTAAAAACGTATTGATCATTCAGATCCTTTTCAATATGGGTCAACCTTTGATGTTGTTGTTCTCGCGCGTCAATAAATTTGATGTATATCTTTGGATCTACACATATTTCATTCAGCTTAAATAAGCCTTCCTTTATTGTTTTGATTGTTTTAGGATTAGAATTTCCAAAACAGTGTTCCAAAATATAATGAAAATCTTTAAAATTAGTTAGACCATGTTTGTATGCGAGTTGTATCATCACGCTGGCCTCTTCTACTGCTTGATATAATATTAGTCTTTCAAAGTCATTAAAATTTTTTACGGTGGGGTTTGTATTACCAAATTCTCCAAAGAAAACAGTTGCCATATTAACCTATATCTTATGAAGTACATCGCTGACAAATTATGACTCCAGATTGCTTACCTATACAATTTTTATAAATATTATAATACTCTAAGGAATTTAAACAATAAATTAAACATATTTATATCAGTGACCTTTCACGATCTAAACGCCGCAAGTTGTGAACTTACAAGAGCTCCGCCTAAAGCTCACCGCCTAACAGATTAAATTAAAACTTTCCAATCGATATATGTGTACATCAGTCGCTTTGAATCAGCCTAACTCGCTTTTTATGCGACAGGATGCCTGCTTGACGTTTAGCAAGAGATTAACCATTACATCAGTTGGCCTTGATTTGACTATCGATCGTCTGGCGATCACACATTTTGCACGATAACTGCTATATATTATTCGCAAACAAGCAAAATAATTGCAAAATACAAGATCTGACTCTAGTGCCTGGGGTATGATGATATTATGATGGCGACTGAGATATGCCCTAGGCTTACGATTATTAGGCAATATATTAAAGAAATTCCAAAAGCTGGATTAAATTTTTAATAGAGGATAGCTAAAAGAAATATCAAATGAACAGCTAAGCGCAAAACTATTAGGCCGTATTGGTGGAAAGAAATTCATGTAAAAAAAGAGAATAAAACTATGACAGAAAAAAAAGTATTTGTTGTTGGTTCAACTGGGCAAGATATCGTAATCCAACTTGATAAACGTCCTCAGGTTGGTGAGACTGTGTTTGGAAATGATTTAAAATATTTTCAAGGTGGTAAGGGTGCCAATCAAGCAACTGCATCTCATAAAATGGGTATTCAAACCCATTTTATATCTATGATTGGTGATGATGATTTTGGACGATTCGTAAAATCTCAATTAGATGGTATCAATCTTTCAAGTAATTTGTACATATCAAAACATAATCCAACTGGGGTGGCTGTTATTAACGTGGATAACGATGGTTGTAACAGTATTACCGTCATTTCTGGTGCTAATAAAGAACTTTCTATAGAAGATGTTGAAAAAGCACTCACAAACTCAGAAATAGGAGATATTCTTTTAATTCAAAATGAATTACATATCGACATGGTGGCCAAGCTATTGAGATTTGGTAAGAAGGCTGGCTTAACCACTATTATAAATGCAGCTCCTCCGATTAATGTTATAGATCTAGTAGATGATATTGACTATTTAATTGTCAATGAACATGAGCTAGAAATTTCGCTAGCTGCTCAGAAACTTAATCTGGATGTATTAGATGAATGCTACAAAAAAATTGAAAATATTAGCGTTAAATTCAAAGTCAATTTAATTGTTACCGTTGGTGAGGAAGGTGTAATAGCATTCATAGATGGTGTATTGCACACATTACCGGCGAACAAAGTAAATGTTGTTGATACTACCGGTGCTGGTGATTGCTTTTGTGGTACTTTTGCAAGCTGTTTAGCGCGTGGCATTTCCATGAAAGACATACTCAAATATGCAAATTATGCTGCTGCAAAAAGTGTACAAGAGTTAGGTGCGAGTAGCTCTTATCCGAGCTATGATGAAGTGATTAAATAAAGGCTCATTATGCACAACAAAGAACTTGGATGTAACAGCGTAGATCTTGTATTTTGTTTACCCAATCTCGCACCATTTTGACGAGCAATATTGCGCTCTGAGACGCTAGCTTTGTGCGTGCGAAGCGCTGTTGATTTTCAGCGTATTGAGTTAAACTCTTGATTGCAAAAAAACGTAACGCTAGGGTTGATACTCCAATAAAAATCAGGACTATTACCAGCGCATGTATACCCATGCTACCTCAAAATGCAACGTCGGCATGGACTAGATAATCAGAGTAAGGCGCAACATGAGGTAATGAGCACGTACGCATCGAATGTTAAGCTTTGGCTGCGCCCGATCATCTAAAGGCCCCGAAGGGCGCGGAGCCTTGCTTAAGTTTGCGTTGTTATAAAATATCAATCGATAATAACTTCCCTTCAATTTTATGCATCAAATATCGGCACAATTTGCGGAGCTGATACTGCATTTCGTGGTAGCATGGATATATACCAGTTATCATGCAAAATGCGCGGCGCAGTAAGGCTACCGAAAAGCAAATCAAGGCGCAACATGAGGTAATGGAGATCTATGCAACATGAGGTAATGGAAATCTATGCAACATGAGGTAATGGAAATCTATGCTGAATGAGGTAATGGAAATCTATGCTGAATGAGGTAATGGAGATCTATGCTGAATGAGGTAATGGAGATCTATGCTAAATGAGGTAATGGATATCTATGCTGAATAAGGTAATGGAGATCTATGCTGAATGAGGTAATGGAGATCTATGCTGATTTGTGCTTTTCACTATCTATTTTTGATACTAAAACCAAGATCAGTTAGTAGTTTATTTTGCTTGATTTTTGAATTGATTGTCAAAGAAGACAGTTCTCTTCTTTCTTGATAATTGGCGCGCATATTGTCAAAACCATTGAGATCTGTCACCACTGAGCGAAATCGCAAATCATCTGTGCGAACGTCATAAACAAGATGCATTAGTTTTTTAATCAATGAAATATCTATTTTTGAATTAATATCTAACTGGCTAATCACAGGAGCTGCCATAAATTGCTCTAATTTAAGCGGAGATAAACAAGCAAAACAATGGCAGAAGGCTTGATAAAGCATCTCTGTCCCCCGCCCTTTCCCATCTAAGCTATATCCGGCAATATGCGGTGTTGCAAGCGCAACAAAGGGTAATAATGCTTGTTCTATTTCAGGCTCACCTTCCCAAACATCTAAAATAAGCGTTGGCATCTTTTTTTGTTGGCACATTAAAAGTAATGCTTGCTCATCAATAATTTCGCCACGCGAAGCATTTATTAATATTTGCTCAGCATTGAGTTGGCTCAGTAGAGCTTTATTAAACAAATGCCAGGTTGGATATTTACCATCGATAATTTTAGGAACATGTAAACTAATAATATCAGCGCCTAATACAGTTTCAAGCGAACAAAAATCACGCTCATCGCCCAATGTTTGTAAAGGAGGATCATATAGATGACATGTAAGACCCAGTGCATTTAAGCGTTGATAAACAGCACTCCCAGTATTTCCAGCACCAACAATAGCCACAGATTTTTTTGTCAAATCAAACAGATTTTGTTCTGCAATCACCAATAAGGCGCTCAATACATATTCAGCAACCGATAATTTATTGCATCCAGCTGCACTACTAAATGTAATACCACGAGCAGATAAATAATGCTTATCAATGTGATCGCTGCCGATGGTCGCCGTGCCAACAAATTTTAAATTTTTATTCAAATAAAGCAATTGTTCATTTACAGTGGTTACTGATCGTACCAGTAATACATCTGCATCTTTTAATGTTTTTGCACTGACACGTCGCCCGCAAAAAAAATGCAACTTGCCGAAACTTAAAAAAAACTCCTTTGCGTAAGGTATATTTTCATCAATATAAATATTCATACCAGCCTTTTACACCTTAATTACTTCAAAACACACAGTCAACCTACAAAATTGACCAAGCGCGTGAGGCATAAAATTGAATATTTTGATTTATTAATTAGATTTACATAACCTCATGCTGCCAACGCTAATTAGCAAAAAAATAATATCATCGAGCTCATGGTTTTAGCATGGGTATGCACCCATGAGCTTTTATTTTTTGTATCGTTTAAATACCAGTGTTGCATTTGTACCACCAAAACCAAAACTATTTGACATAATAATGTTTAATTTAGCATCTATTGCTTCATTGGTAACAATAGGCAGATCAGTTGCTAATTCATCGATTTGATCAATATTAATTGAAGGTGAGATAAAGTTATTTTCCAGCATAATGATGCTGTAAATTGTTTCATGTACACCAGCAGCACCCAAAGCATGCCCAGTTTGTGATTTAGTAGCACTAATTTTAGGGGCTTTATTCGCGAATACTTCAGTGATTGCAGCTAACTCTTTCGTGTCGCCAGCCATTGTTGATGTCCCGTGGGTATTTAAATAATCAACTTCGCCATCAACTGTTGATAATGCTTGTTTCATGCAACGGACAGCACCTTCACCGGATGGAATAACCATATCATAACCATCTGATGTTGCACCATAACCAACTATTTCAGCGTAAATTTTAGCCCCGCGTGCTAAGGCATGGTCTAGCTCCTCAACGACCACCATACCACCTCCCCCTGAAATTACAAAGCCATCTCGGTTTACATCATAAGTACGTGATGCTTTTTCAGGTGTGTCATTATATTTACTTGATAATGCGCCCATTGCATCAAATTCACAGGCCATGGTCCAATCTAATTCCTCACCACCACCAGCAAATACAATGTCTTGTTTACCGAGTTGGATTTGCTCCCAAGCGTGACCAATACAATGCGCACTCGTTGCACAAGCACTGCTTATTGAGTAATTAATTCCTTTGATTTTAAAAGGGGTTGCCAAACAAGCTGATATTGTACTTGACATGGTGCGAGGTACCATATAAGGGCCAACACGGCGAACACCACGCGTTTTCATTAGCTCTGCAGCGAGCACCTGATTTAACGAAGAAGCGCCACCAGATCCTGCCACTATGCCAGTACGCTCATTTGACACTTGATCATCTGTTAATTGCGAATCTTCGATTGCTTGCTGCATTGCTATGTAGGTATATGCCGCAGCATCACCCATAAAGCGGATTATTTTTCGATCAATCATGGTTTTTGGATCTATGTTCAAGGCACCCCAAACCTGACTCCTCATTTTCATTTCTGCAAATTGCTCTGAAAATGTAATGCCTGATTTGCCAGTTTTAAGTGCATTTAGAACTTCATCTTTATTGTTACCAATACTAGATACAATTCCTATCCCTGTGATTACTGCTCTTTTCATTTTTCAGCCTTAATATTTCATCCTATGAGGTTATACCCATAATACTTCAAAATACAAAGTCAGCAAGGGAAATTACGCACAGATGCAATGAATAAAATTAAAGTAATAATTGTACTACCCGTTATTTTGTACCTAAATTATCAAACATACTAATATTAAATAAAATTTTATATTAATAACTCTTTTTAGGAAGAAATTACCTCATAAATAAGTTAGTAACGTCTTGAGCTCAATGACAGTACTACAGCAAGATTGTATCATCTTAATCAGATACATTCTGACGAGGCAAAACTTGGTTTTTGTTGGCAAGCTGACAATTCTCATTAATAGTCATCAGGAGAGATAATAGCAAATAAAATATAATGGGTATAGTATATTGCCAATGATCCAAGCTAAGTCTTGGTAAAATACCCCCTAAAAAGCATTATATAACTAGCAAGTGCTTCTTCATTCTACCAAATGGTGGTGCTTTACATTTGTAGATATAATAAATTATCATCAAAAAAAACGGGAGTATATCAAAAAAGATAATGCTTTAATAATCACGGATAATTACGCATAACGAGTAATCAAAGTCTTTATAGAAGTAAGTAAATGAAGGATAAAACTGTTTAATTCGATGAGGATTACCTGACCTTTGCAGGTTTAATTTCGTTCAACCTAAAACCTATTTAACGTTATTTTGAATTATATTCCCGTTAACCATCGACATATTTTTATTTTAGAAATACCACCGTATACTTGAAAGAAATTATCGATCTTAACTAAAAAAGCCCACAATTAAATTTGTTAACATCAAGGCTCTGAGCATAAAGTACCTTATTATTCTCGTTTTGCTGATGTTTATTTCAATACCGACAATGGTATTGATGAATCATTTTATACCTTTATTGAGGGAAATAATTTACATCAGTTACTGACAATAAAAATAAAAGGAGACGTTTTTATGTTTAAAAATTCAACAAACATATTATCTAAAAAATATTTTTCGCGCTCTAAAAAGCCCTCTCAAGTAATAAAAATACCAGGAGAAGACGATTTCATTATCCCTGCAGGAGAAGAAACTAAGAAATGGATTTCGATGGCTAACCTAAATATTGCCCAACATCGTCCTGAGCTCACTGTTATAAAAGATCAACAACTACAACACATCGAGGAAGAAGAGGACAGACTTCCGATAATAACCGTGAAATTTAGTGCCTTTTATGGCGGGGTTGGATTCAATGCTCACGAAAAAGTGAGGCTAAAGATGGCGCTTGAAGAAGCGAAAAGATATGCACAACTCATGCTAAATGCGGCTAAAGCTGGTAAGTTTGGCAGACTCGATGGTGATGGCCCATATGAAGCGCCAATCTATACCGACACCACCATGGGCTGGGTAATTGCTGATATAAGAGCTACTCATTATCTATTAACTGAGCCCAGACTGTTCATAGAATTTATCGATAAGCGTGATGCTGATAGTAGTGGTAAAAACATGCTAATTAAAGCTGAAAACGAAGTTCGAAAGATAAAACTTGCTGGTACACGCGGATATTATCCTGATGACCATTCATGGATAGATTATTATATACGGACGCAGGATACTCTCCGCACTCATAGAGGCCCAAGTTACCCTCTATTGGTCAACGATGAATTTCTTCACTTTTCAAAATGCACTTCTGAACGAGCATTATATATATATCAATCTTTTATTAGTGGAAGATATCACTCATGGAGATACTCTAAAGAATATGCTTACTTGTTTAGAAAAATTGGTCTCGATGTCTGTAATGGTTTAATAGATAAAAAAATAACGTTCTGCGATGATTTTGATGATACTGATAGCATCTATACCCCTGAGAGCAGTTATGAATCAGAGCTGAGTGCTGAGTAATATTTTTAAATAACCAAGGCATAAATGCTAAGGCTGTTTAATAAAGAGGAGCTTTGCAGTTTGAATTTTATTTTAGCGTAATTTTGGATGATATTCCCATGAAACATAGACATATTTTACTTTTAAAAGTATCGTGAAGATCATCGTATACTTACAAAGGAATTATCTTGTCTGAACTAAAAGCCCACAATTAAATTTGTTAACATCAAGGCTCTGAGCATAAAGTACCTTATTATTCTCGTTTTGCTGATGTTTATTTCACTACCGACAATGGTATTGATGAATCATTTTATACCTTTATTGAGGGAAATAATTTACATCAGTTACTGACAATAAAAATAAAAGGAGAAGTTTTTATGTTTAAAAATTTAACAAACATATTATCTAAAAAATATTTTTCGCGCTCTAAAAAGCCCTCTCAAGTAATAAAAATACCAGGAGAAGACGATTTCATTATCCCTGCAGGAGAAGAAACTAAGAAATGGATTTCGATGGCTAACCTAAATATTGCCCAACATCGTCCTGAGCTCACTGTTATAAAAGATCAACAACTACAACACATCGAGGAAGAAGAGGACAGACTTCCGATAATAACCGTGAAATTTAGTGCCTTTTATGGCGGGGTTGGATTTAATGCTCACGAAAAAGTGAGGATAAAGATGGCGCTTGAAGAAGCGAAAAGATATGCACAACTCCTGCTAAATGCGGCTAAAGCTGGTAAGTTTGGCCGACTCGATGGTGATGGTTCATATGACATGATAATCTATACCGATTCCCACCTTGGCGAACTGATTGCCGACATAAGAGATGTGCATTTTATATTAACTGATCCCACACTGATCATAGAATTTATCGATAAGCGTGATACTGATAGTAGTGGTAAAAACATACTAATTAAAGCTGAAAACGAAGTTCGAAAGAGAGAACTTGCTGGCACTGCTGGATATCATCCTGATGACCATTCATGGATAGATTATTATATACGGACGCAGGATACTCTCCGCACTAAGATAAGCCTAAGTTACCCTCTATTGGTCAACGATGAATTTCTTCACTTTTCAAAATGCACTTCTGAACGAGCATTATATATATATCAATATTTTATTAGTGGAAGATATCGCTCATCGACATACTCTAAAGAATATGCTTACTTGTTTAGAAAAATTGGTCTCGATGTCTGTAATGGTTTAATAGATAAAACATTAACGTTCTGCGATGATTTTGATGATACTTATAGCATCTATACCCCTGAGAGCAGTTATGAATCAGAGCTGAGTGCTGAGTAATATTTTTAAATAACCAAGGCATAAATGCTAAGGCTGTTTAATAAAGAGCAGCTTTGCAGTTTAAATTTTATTTTAGCGTAATTTTGGATGATATTCCCATGAAGCATCGACATATTTTACTTTTAAAAGTATCGTGAAGATCATCGTATACTTACAAAGGAATTATCTTGTCTGAACTAAAAAAGCCCACAATTAAATTTGCCGACATCAATTGCCCTGAGCATAAAGTACCTTATTATTCTCGTTTTGCTGATGTTTATTTCACTACCGACAATGGTATTGATGAATCATTTTATACCTTTATTGAGGGAAATAATTTACATCAGTTACTGACAATAAAAATAAAAGGAGAAGTTTTTATGTTTAAAAATTCAACAAACATATTATCTAAAAAATATTTTTCGCGCTCTAAAAAGCCCTCTCAAGTAATAAAAATACCAGGAGAAGACGATTTCATTATCCCTGCAGGAGAAGAAACTAAGAAATGGATTTCGATGGCTAACCTAAATATTGCCCAACATCGTCCTGAGCTCACTGTTATAAAAGATCAACAACTACAACACATCGAGGAAGAAGAGGACAGACTTCCGATAATAACCGTGAAATTTAGTGCCTTTTATGGCGGGGTTGGATTTAATGCTCACGAAAAAGTGAGGATAAAGATGGCGCTTGAAGAAGCGAAAAGATATGCACAACTCCTGCTAAATGCGGCTAAAGCAGGTAAGTTTGGCCGACTCGATGGTGATGGTTCATATGACATGATAATCTATACCGATTCCCACCTTGGCGAACTAATTGCCGACATAAGAGATGTGCATTTTATATTAACTGATCCCACACTGATCATAGAATTTATCGATAAGCGTGATACTGATAGTAGTGGTAAAAACATACTAATTAAAGCTGAAAACGAAGTTCGAAAGAGAGAACTTGCTGGCACTGCTGGATATCATCCTGATGACCATTCATGGATAGATAGTTATATACGGGCGCAGGATACTCTCCGCACTAAGAGATGCCTAAGTTACCCTCTATTGGTCAACGATGAATTTCTTCACTTTTCAAAACTCACTTCCGAACGAGCATTATATATATATCAATATTTTATTAGTGAAAGATATCGCTCATGGAGATACTCTAAACAATGTGCTTACTTGTTTAGAAAAATTGGTCTCGATGTCTGTAATGGTTTAATAGATAAAACAATGCCGTTCTGCAGGTTCTACAATAATTTTGATGATACTGATAGCATCTATACCCCTGAGAGCAGTTATGAATCAGAGCTGAGTGCTGAGTAATATTTTTAAATAACCAAGGCATAAATGCTAAGGCTGTTTAATAAAGAGCAGCTTTGCAGTTTAAATTTTATTTTAGCGTAATTTTGGATGATATTCCCATGAAGCATCGACATATTTTACTTTTAAAAGTATCGTGAAGATCATCGTATACTTACAAAGGAATTATCTTGTCTGAACTAAAAAAGCCCACAATTAAATTTGCCGACATCAACTGGTCTGAACATAAAGTACCTTATTCTTCTCGTTTTGATGATGTTTATTTCAATACCGACAATGGTATTGATGAATCATTTTATACCTTTATTGAGGGAAATAATTTACATCAACGATGGCAAAATCATACCGAGCGCATTTTTTCTATTGCCGAAACTGGATTTGGAACAGGACTTAATTTTTTAGTCACTTGCGCGGAATTTAGCCAACACTTGCAGCAACAAAGTAACCCGATACTCAAGCATCTATTTTTTACCAGTTTTGAGAAATATCCTTTAACAAAAAACGATATTATTCTCGCAGTTAATCAATGGCCTAGCCTTTTGCCTTTTTTAAACATCTTAATAGAACAATACCCTCTTAATTTAGTTGGCTGCCATAGGATCCATTTAGATGCATTTAATATCACCCTCGATTTGTGGTTTGGTGATGCATATCATTCATTAAAAAACTTACATGTATATAAAGATGGCTTGTTTGATACGTGGTATTTAGATGGTTTCTCGCCAAATAAAAATCCTGACATGTGGCAACAATCTTTATTTAATTTAATGGTAAGTTCCGCTAAAAAAGGGGCTACTATTGCAACATTTACTGCGGCGAGTTTAGTAAGGAAAGGTTTGCAAAATGCAGGTATAACGATTAAGAAACGCAAAGGTTTTGGCAAAAAAAGAGAAATGCTTACTGGGATAATTGCGCATAAAATCAATGCAACGTCATGGAAACAAAACGTGAGAAATAGTGCTCCTAATAAAAAAAAAGACATCGCGATAATAGGCGGTGGGATAAGCACTGCTTGCTTAACCCTAGCATTAGTCAAACGCGGTTTTTGCGTGAGCATATATTGTAAAGATGAAAAGCTTGCATTAGGCGCATCTGGTAACAAACAAGCAACACTATATCCACTGCTAGATGGCACGGGCTCAAGTCTTAGCCAATTTTTTGCCAATGCATTTCTTTATTCTCATCATTTAATCGACATGACAAATAAAACCCATCCTTTTGATCATGATTTATTCGGACTTCTGCAGCTTTATTATGATGCAGCATCCTCAAAAAAATTAGATAAAATACGCCAAGCACATTTTCCTAAAGAATTAGTACACAAGATATGCGCCTTTGACGCCAATTCAATTGCTGGTTTAGATGTCGACTTAGCAGCTTTATTTTACCCTTTGGCTGGCTGGATCGATCCCTCTCAAATGGTTAATGCCATGTTTGAGAAAGCCAAACAAATAGGTGAGGTCACGATAAAACTCAACACAAAAATTGACAGTTTTAAAGCCATTGATGATAACTGGCAACTTCACTCTCAAAATGAACGTTTTGAGAGTCCAATAGTTATTCTCGCAACGGCAATGCAGACACTTGATTTTAACGAATGTGAAGCTATTCCCTTTTCGGCTGCAAGAGGACAAGTGACTTATGTTAAAAGCACGCCTAATTCACAATTAAACCAATTAAAAGTCCCACTTTGTCATGAAGGTTATTTGACGCCACAGCGGCATAATATACATTGCATGGGCGCAACATTTGAACGGCATAACTTAAATAGTACATTCAAAATGACGGATCAAAAACTCAATAAAGAAAAGCTAAATAAATGTATTGCAAATAAAAACTGGGTGGATGCTATTAATTGCGCTCACGAGTTTGCGAGTGTAGGCATTCGCTGCACGACCCGTGATCATTTTCCTTATATGGGGGAGCTTGCTGATTATCAAAAAACAAAAATCCAATATCAACACGCAGATAAACACTTCCCACAACAAGATGCACCTTTTCACAAAAACATGTATATTTTAGCGGGTCTCGGCTCTAGAGGTTTATGTAGTGCACCATTACTCGCTGAAACCCTAGCTAGTCAAATCGCACATGAGCCATTACCTCTATCAGCATCTATTTTAAGATCACTTCAAGTCAACAGACAATGGATCAACTATTTGCTTAAAAACAAGCCATTAACATATTGAAAAGTTTTCATTTAGATCTTAATTTCATATTTATGATCCTTCATACGCAAATACACTTTTAAAAAACTTCATTTTGCGATATCCTACGCGCTTATACCGATTGCATTAAGCAGCGAGCAAATATTACCTAGGAAAACAAGTCAATTTGAATAAAAAGTGGCTAATGTTAACCAGCAAAATTGAGCAGCTATTTATTGACATTGGTATTATTTTTTTGAGGAACTATTCATATTACATTAAAATTAATTTAATTATTTAGCAAGCATTACGCAGGTCAAATAAGCGAGTTAAACGTAAAATTTACCTATTTTGGCGAGTAAAATTGCGCCATTATTTAGGATTACGTGTCAACATGAAAATATAGTTTCCTCATCATGTATTCAATCATGCTGTCTAAATAATGACAACCTACAAAATAGAACTGTTTAATGAAATATTCACATGTTTATATTAATAGTTTTGCATATGAACTTGCTCCTGAAATTATCTCAAGCAACGATCTTGAACTTCGGCTGGCACCTTTATATCAAAAATTACACATTCCTATCGGACAACTCTCCTGTTTAACGGGTATTGAAGATAGACGCTGGTGGCCGTTACATCACCAAATATCAGATGGCGCAATTACAGCTGCGAAAAAAAGTTTATCTGAAACTGGTATTGATATTGATGATATTGGTGCTGTCATTTACACAGGTGTTTGCCGAGATCAACATGAGCCAGCAACCGCTTGTCGAATTGCAGCAAAGCTTGGTATTAAAGCGCATGCTGCAATTTATGATCTAAGTAATGCATGTCTAGGAGCTCTCTCTGGGATGTTAGATATTGCCAATCGAATAGAGCTTGGGCAAATAAAAGCGGGTCTTGTTGTCTCTTGTGAATCTGCAAGACATATTGTAAATATTACCATCGAAAATATGTTGCAAAAACCAACAATTGCCAACTTTGCTCAGTCGCTTGCGACATTAACAGGTGGATCAGGTGCGGTGGCGATACTTTTAACAAATGGTAATTTACCGCTTACAACTGATAGAAAACATAAACTCCTCGGTGCAAGCCTACTTGGTGCACCTGAGCATAATGATCTGTGTAAATGGGGCTTGCAAGAAGTTGGCCACAAATTACAGCAAGAATTTATGCGAACCGATGCGGTTGCCATGCTAAAATATGGTAGTGAGCTGGCAAAAAAAACGTGGGCATTATTTTTAGCTCAACATCATTGGACATTAGATCAAGTTGATAAAGTAATATGCCATCAAGTTGGCTCTGCAAATCAAAAGCAAGTGCTTAGCGATCTTAAAATATCCCCGACAAAAGACTTCCCCACTTATAAAAAATTAGGCAACATGGGGACAGTATCACTACCTGCTACAGCGGCAATTGCACATGAGCAAGGTTTCTTGAAACAAGGTGACAAAGTTGGTTTATTAGGCATTGGTAGTGGACTTAATTGTATGATGCTAGGTGTTAAATGGTAAACGGTATATTAGACGAATTATTTCCTTTTAAACGCCATTTTTTGCAACTCAATACTCTGCGCTACCATTATGTAAATGAAGGACAAGGCGATCCTATTGTTATGATCCATGGCAACCCAAGTTGGTCTTTTTATTATCGCCATCTCATTGCCTCGTTAAAAGATAATTATCAATGTATCGTCCCTGATCATATAGGTTGTGGTTTTTCTAGTAAACCTGACGATAGTCATTATGACTACACACTGACAAGCAGGATTGATGATTTAGAATCACTCCTTGTGCATTTAAACATCACTCAAAACATAACCCTTGTGGTTCATGATTGGGGCGGAATGATTGGTTTAGGCTACGCCGCACGCTACTCTGACAGGATCAAAAGATTAATTATTTTAAATACCAGCGCGTTTCATTTACCAAAGACGAAAGACTTTCCTTGGGCATTGAAAATATGCCAAAATTCTCTCCTAGGTAGCCCGCTTGTCAGGGGATTAAATGCTTTTTCAGCTATTGCCTCTTATATTGGTGTTAAGCGTAAAGCAATGCCAAAAAATATTAGAGACGCGTATCTGATGCCATTTAACAATTGGAATAATCGTATTTCTATACTACGTTTTATCCAAGATATCCCGCTTAAAAAAGGTGACCGAAATTATCAACTTGTAAATGATATCAGCGACATCTTAAATAAATTACAACATGTACCTACGCTTATATGCTGGGGGTTATTAGACTTTGTTTTTGATAAGCATTTTTTGGATATATGGAAAATTAAAATGCCTCATGCTCAAATACATGAATTTGATGATTGCGGACATTATATCCTAGAAGATGCCCGTGAAGAGGTTATCCCGTTAATAAAAAATTTTTTAAATGAAAACCCTATATGACGAAAGTAAACTCTCAACTAAATTTATGTAGACACCTTAAAAATGCCGCAAATATGTATCCGAGTGAACTTGCCGTTGCTATTCAAAAAAGAAATTTCAAGTCGTTTTCTTATCAAGAAATGACCTTTAAAAATTTACACCAAAAAAGTGATGAAGCCGCTTACGCACTAAGCAAATTTGGCCTAAAAAAAGGAGATAAAGCTGTATTAATGATAAACCCAAGCATTAATTTTTTTATTGTCTCTTTTGCTTTATTTAAAGCGGGTATTATTCCGATCATTGTCGACCCTGGCATGGGCATTAAAAATCTAAAACAATGTTTTATAGAGTCTGAGCCTGATGCTTTTATTGGTATTGGCAGAGCGCATATTGCTAGATGGCTTTTAGGCTGGGGAAAATCAACGATCAAGCATAATATTAGCGTTGAAAAAACCGCACTATTTGGGGGCATAACCCTCAAGAATATCTTAAAACAATACCCATTGAGTGGCACATTTCAAATGCAACAACTAGATGCACAAGCAATGGCCGCTATTTTATTCACCAGTGGCAGTACAGGATCTCCTAAAGGTGTTGTTTATACCCAGCTCATCTTTGAAACACAAATTGAATTATTAAAAAATGAATATCACATTCAGCATGGTGAGCGAGATTTAGCCACCTTCCCGCTCTTTTCTCTCTTTGGTCCGGCCTTAGGCATGGCATCAATAATACCTGATATGAATGCCAGTAAACCTATCACTGCAGATCCTAATTTTTTATTTGCTGCAATTGATAAATATCAATGCACTAATCTTTTTGCAAATCCAGCACTAATCGACATATTAGGTGCTGCAGGAGAAAAACAATGCACAAAACTCACAAGCATCAAGCGTGTTATTTCAGCTGGTGCCCCCACAACCCTTTCGGCAATTAAATGTTTTGTGAAATTATTAAATCCCAATGTACAATTAATTAGTTCTTATGGCGCAACAGAATCACTCCCAATAAGTAAAATAACAAGTTCAGAATTAATTCAAACCGAAGATGTTACTAATAATGGCGGTGGTATCTGTGTCGGCAAAGCGGTTCAAAATACGTGCATTAAAATTATTGGTATCACTAATAGTAAGCTTGCCAATATAGATGAATGCAAAATGCTAAAAAAATATGATATTGGTGAAATAATAGTCAAAGGAGATCAAGTTGCCAAGCAATATTATCATAGAGATCAAGCAACAAAAGCGTCAAAAATAACCGCTGGCGACAGTTTTTATCACCGCATGGGCGATCTAGGTTATCTCGATAAATTTAATCGCCTGTGGATGTGTGGTCGAAAACAACACCGCGTAGTAACTTACAATAAAACCTACTGTAGTATTCCCATTGAGCGGATCTTCAATACTCACCCGAATGTCAAACGTAGTGCCTTAGTCGGAATTGAACGAGCAAACCATACGCTGCCCATTATTTGCATTGAGCAAGCAAAAACGAGTAAGATCAGTAAAGCGAAATTACTTTATGAACTGCGCATTATTGCACAAAATACAAAACAAACAGAAGATATCAGTGATTTCTTGATCCATAAAAACTTTCCAATGGATATTCGTCATAATGCTAAAATATTCAGAGAAAAATTAGCACTATGGGCGATCACTGAAATTAAAAAACAATGAATTATTCAAGCACTTTTTCCTCTCTTCCCTGCGAGTTACAACACACACTAAACACACTTTCACAAAAAAAATACCGAATATTAGTAACAGGTCCAGGTGGTTTTTTAGGCAGTGCAATATGCCGTTTATTACGTCTTGTTGATATTGATGTCGTTGGTTTTTCTCGAGGTGAATATCCCATGCTTCGCGCAATTGGCGTCTCGTTAATAAAAGGCAGTATTAACGATCCGCACGCTGTTTGTAATGCAGTAGCAGGTTGTGATTTAGTGTTTCATGTCGCAGCGAAAGCTGGTGTTTGGGGGAGTAAAGAAAGCTATTTTGAGACAAATGTAAACGGTACCAATAACGTTATTCAAGCGTGCAAAAAACATCACATAAAATACCTTGTTTATACAAGCACTCCCAGTGTCACTTATACAGGACGCGACGAGAACGGCATTGATGAGACGACACCACATGCTAAGTCATTTTTAAATTTTTATGCCCAATCAAAATCAATTGCGGAACAAAGTGTTTTAAAAAACAATGGTAAGCATTTAAAAACAACGGCCCTGCGCCCTCACCTTATATGGGGACCTAACGATCCACATTTTGCGCCGCGTATTTTTGATCGCGCGATGGCAGGTAAGCTAAAACTTGTGGGTGCAAAAGATAAGCTAGTTGATACTATTTATATTGATAACGCCGTTTATGCGCATCTGCTGGCGGCGCTTGAGTTAGCAAATGAACACTCAAATTGTGCTGGGAAGGCCTATTTTTTAAGTAACGATCAGCCAATTACTATGATAGAGATGATAAATAAACTCTTGCAATGTAAATCACTTCCTCCCGTGAACAAACGTATTTCAAAGAATCTTGCGTATTTTATTGGTTTTACATTAGAAAAACTCTATTTATTATTAAATAAAAAAGAGGAGCCTATTCTGACGCGTTTTGTCGCACGGCAATTATCAACAAGCCACTATTTCAATGTTAATGCGGCAAAAAATGATTTTGGCTATCAGGTATTGGTTTCAATTGATAAAGGCATGGAGATATATAAACGAGCGTTAAACGAATAAATAAGCCAGATAAGAAGTAGTCACTATGAGTCACTACCTTCATCTGGGTTTAAAAAATCACCTGTCTCTAAGCAAACGTTTTAGTACTTTACCTACATTGTTTTTAGGCAATTCAGTCACAAATTCAATAGTATGCGGGCGTTTATATCCAGTTAAATATTCTTTACAGTGCGCCTTAATTTTATCTATTGTAATAGAGTGATCTCTTAAAACAATAAAGGCTTTTACCGACTCTCCTGAGTGGTCATCATCAATACCAATAACCGCACTTTCTACTATGCCTTTCAATTTAGAAAGTACATCTTCAACTTCGTTTGGATAAACATTAAAGCCAGAAACCAAGATCATATCTTTTTTACGATCCGCTATATAAAGTAAACCTTCTGCATCAAACTTTCCGATATCACCTGTTCTAAGCCAGCCATCTTCAGTCATTATTTTTTTTGTTTCTATTTCATTTTTCCAATAACCAAGCATCACTTGAGGACCAAAAACTTCTATTTCACCCAGTAATTCAAAATCGCCGACAATGTTACCATAATCATCTTTTAGTCTTACATCGGTGCTTGGCATTGGTAAACCAATTGATCCATTAAAGCTTTTTGTATCATAAGAATTAATTGATACGATAGGACAGCATTCTGTGAGACCGTAACCTTCTAAAATAATATTTCCCGTTTTATCAAACCAGTCATCCGCCACCGCTTTAATTGTTGCCATACCACCTGATATTGTGAATTTTAATGATGAAAAATCAATTTTAGAAAACTTAATATGGCGCATCATGCCAATAAATAAGGTATTGAGTCCAGAGAAATAAGTAAACTTATTTTTACAAAGAGTCTCTAAAAAAACATCCATATCTCGAGGATTTGTGATTAAGATGTTTTTAGCACCTTTACAAAAGAATAATAGGAAATTCACTGTCAAGGCAAAGATATGGTAGAGAGGTAATGCCGTCACTACCGTTTCTTTGCCAGGGATAATTTTATCGCCAAATACCAAGGCGCCCTGCATTATGCTCGACAGCATATTTTTATTTGTTAAGGTAGCCCCTTTCGAAACACCTGTTGTGCCACCTGTATATTGAATAAATATGATATCATTTATCCCAATTTTAGGGCGAATAAACTGATTTTCACTGCCTATTTTTAATGCACTTCGATACGAAACAGCATTTGGTAATTTATATTTTGGCACCATTCTTTTAATATATTTGATAACAAAATTAACGACTTTTCTTTTTATAACTGTGAATTCATCACCGATCCGTGTTAAAACAACATGTTTTATCTCTGTTTCTGCAATAACGTTCTCAAGTGTTATCGCAAAGTTAGAGACAATAAAAATAGCTTTGGCTCCAGAATCTGTAAGTTGATGCTTTAATTCAGGCTGTGTATAGAGTGGATTAATGTTAACCACAACCATCCCTGCGCGAATAATACCCAGTAATACAACAGGATATTGAATTAAGTTAGGCATCATAATGGCGACTCTATCGCCTAATTTAAGTTTTAACGTTTGTTGTAAATAAGTGGCAATTATTTCAGATTTTCTTTCTAACTGTGCATAAGTGATTTGTATATCCATATTTTGAAAAGCGCAGTTTTCTGCATACTTTTTAAAACTATCTTCAATTAATTCACTCAGCGAATCATACGGTAAGTCTCCTATTTCTGCTGGTACATCTTTAGGATATTTATTTAGATAAGGCTTAAACATATTAACTCCAGGTGTCTGTCCATGATACTTTGGTAAGGCTAAATTAAAGGCTTTTTTAATGCTTGGTCCCTTGTCGATTGTGAAGAGCGAACTGCTTACCGAGCTAGCGCTTCTACCGCACAGGCAACTTATACAAGCCTACGCAGTTAACCACCTGCCAGTGCATTAAAATAAAGACTTTAATGCTTAACTAGTTATTATTCTAGAGATTTTATTGCGATGCGAACTTAAACAAGTGGCCACTCCCTTCGTGGCCAGCCTCGGTCTTTATATGAAAAGAAGCTTGGTCTTGGTCTTGCGCTTAACGTTTGACGTTTGACAAAGGAGTAACCACTATCTTATGTTGCGCCTTACTCTGATCGGATGACGTTGCCTTTTTACATTGCATGGCCATATATGCTAAATCAATTCACATATTGGCATCATCTAATGTTATTGCAGCAGCTTCTATTAAAAAAGCATCTATCGGCTCAAAGTTTTTAGGAATATCATCGTAAGATTTCACTGTTGGTTTTTTAGCTCTTTTTAGGCGCTCATTAGTCCTTTTTAACGCCATAGCTTCTTCTTTATGAAGTTTTGCAACACGTACACTTTCAACTAGCGAAATGGATGTCTTTTTTTCGTCTTTTTTGTATTCTGCAATATCTTGTGCAAGATACTTAAACTCAATTTCTTTTTTTATTCTCTGCTGATGCTTTTTATTTAGCGCCTTAATTATCGCTCCTAAATGCGCAATTTTGGTATAGTTAGCAGATTTAATATTATCCCATGGTAACGCATTTTTCTCTAAACTCTCACCTGTATCTTTATGCGCAACGGCTGTCGGAAATAAAATATCAGGTGTTACTCCTCGCTCTTGCGTACTCCCTCCGTCAATTCGATAAAATTTTGCGATTGTGTATTGCACATTGCCAATCTTTTCGGCGTCTTGATCATAAAAGCGGGCGATTTTTCTATGTTCTTGCACAGTCCCTTTACCATAACTTTGATCGCCAATGATAATTGCGCGTCCATAGTCTTGTAGGGCTGCGGCAAATATTTCAGATGCAGATGCACTGTTGCGATTAATAAGTACAGTCAAGGGCCCTGCATAACTCACCTGTTTATTGTTGACTGTCTGCACTTCAATATGGTTGCGGCTATCACGAACTTGAACGACCGGACCTTTTTTAATAAATAATCCTGTTGCGAGTGTTGCCTCTAGTAAAGAGCCACCACCGTCATTTCTTAGATCGATAACAATTCCTTTCACCTTGTCTTTTTTCAATTTAGTGAGTGCCTTATCAATATCTCTACTCAAGTGAATATAAAAATTTGGAATGGTGATCACGCCAATTTTTTGTTTATCAATAATTTTTACACTTGATTTCACTTCACGATCTTTAAGGTGTATTTTTTCACGTACTAATGTTACCGTTTTTATTTTACCGCCCATTTTACCAGATTCTATTTGCAGAACAACCTTTGAGTGTTTAGGTCCCTTAATAAGCTCGACAACATCATCAAGGCGCCAGCCAATAATGTCTTCCATTTTGCCACCATCTTGGGCAACCCCAACGATTTTATCACCAGCAATAATTTGCTTAGATTTATCAGCAGGTCCATTTTTTACAAGAGATCTTACAGTAGTATAACCATTTTTAAGTTGTAGAACAGCGCCAATACCTTCTAATGAAAGGTTCATTGATATTCTAAAACGAGCGTTACTACGCGGTGAAAGATAGCTTGTGTGTGGATCAATAGCATGCGAATAGGCATTCATGAAAACTTCAAATATATCTTCACTTTCTGTTTGAGTTAAATGCTTTAACGCGGCACTATAACGCTTAGTTAATAATTCCTTTATTTTAGGCCATTTTTTTCCGTTTAATTTCAGTGTAAGCGCATCTGATTTTACTTTGTGTTGCCAAAGAAGGTCTAAAGCTTCACTATCAGCAGCCCAAGGCGCTTTAGTACGATCAAATTGGTATTTTTCACCTGCAACATTAAATTTCATTTTATGCTTTAGCTGCGTAAGTGCATAAGTATAACGTTGGTAGCGCCTAGTCAAGCTAAGTTGGAATATCTTATAGGCAATCTCAATGTTACCAGATTTAATAGCAGCAGATAATTTATATTTGTACTTTTGTAATTTATCTATATCTTTTTTTGTAAATATTTGCCGGTTATAATCAAGCATTTTAATATAGCCATCAAATATTTTTGCGGATAAGTCTTTATTTAATATCACAGATTTATAATGTGAACGACTGTAAAGATCACTGACCCTTTTAAGTACTTTAGCTGATTGTTCTTGCTGTTTTAGTATCGGAATATCACTTAATTGTACCGACGCAAAAGAAAAACTAACATAACACAAACTCATTAATACTAATGTGATGCGAAAAAATTTATTCATACATTACCTTTTAATTACCTTAGTTTTTAATAATATAGAGTGTATTCAAAAATACAAAGTAAAATTGATCCTTTCCATTGATTGTAGGGAAAGCGGATTTAAATTAAACTAATTAAGAGTTATTTTCAAACTAATTAGTTTACTATTATCCCATTTTTAACTATTGAGCACTGCTTTTACATATTGCCAAAAAAATCGAAAACGCCAGCAAAATCCCCAACGTCCAAGCATTATAGCATTTTAATATGCAAAAATTCATTAACAATTTAAGTCTTTATTATAATTCTCTGACATGATAACTGCAATTAATCATTTAAGATAGATTTTTTATACCTGCACCGACTGACAATTTACCGCTCTGATTTCTCACCTTAATGGCGCATATGCTTATAATAACCTAGCATAGCGAAAGTTTTCCTACTCTATTGTGGTAGTTCGAAAGAATCATGGCGAGGCAAGATTCTTTTAGTCAACAGCTAGGTACTTAGCTTTAACCTTAACCGTTATGCCAGAACTAAGTTGCACTTGGATATCATCTTTTAGGATGTCAATAACCACTGCTGGTACTGGTGAATGCCCAAGTAACAATTTGACTTTTTGTTGTAAGGTTAACTGTGAATGTGTAGCTAATTTATAGTTCGATAAATCTTCGACTTGCTTTGTTTTAACTGCTGCTTTTTTTATTCGCTTAGGAATATTGATTTTTTTTGTAGGTCGATTTATCTTGCTTTCAGGGGCTTTCTTTTTGTTTGCAAATACTTTTTCTTTGCTTTCTTTCAACATTTTTGCCGCGTGATCTACATGCTCTTTGGAAACATCATCGCCCTCAATCCCATCAAGATCCACACGTTTAGTATTATCTTTAATGCAATGTAAATATCTCCAACTCAGTGTATATTGGCGTAGTCCACCACGTAATTGGGTCTTGCTGACATCGTCATTCTTTTCTAATCTACTAACAAGATCTTGAAAAATGCCAATTTTTAATGGTTTTGCCGCAGTGCTCCCTTGAGTGAAACATAGTGGGAATTGCTCAGTCAGAAAGTTAATGATCTGCTTATTAGTTGTAAATTTTTTAGCGTTTTCCATGTAAAACCTAATTTTGTATGCCAGCATTTTGACAAGGTAATATTTCTATATTTTTTGACGTAGAGGTAACTTTAGGCAAAAAATTAAATGATGCCATCATATACTTAAGTAATATTACCCTGCTGCGCATATTTAGGCACTTACGTATAGATCAATTGTCAATCCAAAAGATAAAGATATAGATAAAGATATGCCCATTATAATGATGCATTGTAAAATAGGAAATATAATTTTCATCATGTTGTAAAATATTTGAGTAATACCTGATTTTAACGGCTCCAAAAATCGAAAATAATTTTATTTAATCGCATTATATGCTGGGCAATGTATACTCAAGTTATTTTTTATTATCTCGGAGAATTAAATGATCGTTGATGCCATTGGTTTTTCGAGCGCCTTATTAAAAGCTGTCAAAGCATGTAATTATAAGCATTTAACACCTATTCAGCAACAAGCTATTCCTGTTATTCGTGCAGGTAATGATGTACTTGCTAGTGCGCAAACAGGTACCGGTAAAACAGCCGCTTTTGTATTGCCTATCTTAGACTTGATATTTAAAAATAGCCTGATTAACAATGCTAATAACACTACAATTAAGGCCATTGTTTTAACGCCAACGCGTGAACTTGCCTTACAGGTAGAAAAAAAATTCAAACAATACAGTCAGTTCATGCCATTAACCTCAGGTGTTGTCACTGGCGGTGCCACAATGACTACCCAGCAAAAAATATTAAAAACTGGGGTCGATTTTTTGGTTGCAACCCCTGGGCGATTAATTGAGCATATTAATGCGCGAACGGTTAATCTTTCCCACGTTAAACACCTGGTATTAGATGAAGCAGATCGCATGCTAGATATGGGTTTTTTTACCCAGGTGCAAAGCTTACTCGCGGTTATGAAGCAAAAACATCAGCGAATTATGTTCTCCGCTACATTTTCAAATCATGTCCGCACGCTGGCAAAACAAATACTCAACACGCCAAAAACCATCGATATATCTCCTCAAAACTCAACAGCAAGTAACGTAAAACAGCAAGTATATTGGGTCTCAGAAGCAAGAAAACAAGCGTTATTATCAGAGTTGATAGGGGTGAAAAATTGGAAGCAAGTACTTGTTTTTGCTGGAACAAAAGAAAGTGCTAATTTACTTGCTCAAGAATTAACACTCGATGGAATAAAAACAATACTATGTCATGGCGATAAAACACAAGGCGCGAGAAACAAAGCAATTGATCAATTTTCCCAAGGCAAGGTGCGTGTCTTGATTGCAACCGATGTTGCGGCTCGTGGACTTGATATTGCAGATTTGCCCTATGTCGTTAACTTTCACCTACCATTTTTAGCAGAGGACTATGTTCACCGTATTGGCAGGACAGGACGCGCTGGCAAAAAAGGGATGGCAATCTCACTCGTTAGCCCTAAAGATGAGCAGTTTTTGAATAATATTGAAACATTGATCGGCCGACAATTTGAGCGCATCGTATACCCTGGATATGAAATGGATAACAACGATTTAATTGCTGATAACAGGCATCGAGCAAGAGTGAAAAAAGATAACGATAAACCAAGCCAAGAAAAAAATCACACTAAACCACGCAAAAAAAAAGCCAGATCCACCACTGCCGTTCATCGTGCTAAAAACAAGCCAAGTAAACCCAAGAGAAGATCATAAACGCCCTCAATAGCTAAGCAGTTTTATGAACGTCTAGCCTATTTAACCTAAGCTCTGGTAATCATCAATTTTATTTATACCCATGTTACTCGTTCCAATATCCAGATCCAGAACAAAAAACGTCTGCCAAGCAAACTTAAAAAGCGCAATATACCCATGAGATCTCAAGATTATTTAGCATGGGTATACCATCTAATGACGGTAACCAAGCTCTCTTGCAGGTTGAATGTTACTTGCAGTCCATGCTGGGTAAAGTGTTGCTAGCACACTCATCATAAAAGCGAGCAATGCAACCGTCAAAACTTGGTGATAGTTTACAGATGAAGGCAAAAAGTCAATAAAATAAATATCACTAGCTAAAAATTTATGCCCTATTATTTGTTCAATTAACTTCATAAATTGAGTGAAGTTACTTGCTACAAGGACACCTAAAAGCATGCCTCCCATGCTACCAACAAAGCCGTTAAATGCACCGAGTATCACGAAAATAATGCGTAATGTCCACTTACCCGCTCCCATGGTTTTTAAAATAGCAATATCACCACGTTTTTCATCAATCGCCATCACAAGCGTTGATACAATATTAAAACAAGCCACAGCAATGACCAGTAATAAAATGATATACATAAGAGATTTAACCATTTGAATATCTTGATATAAATATCCTTGGCTTGTGATCCAACTCTTTATGTATAGGTTTTCGTTAAGTCTATAAGCAATTTTTCGGGCAATATTGTTTGCTTGTAAAATATCATCAACTTTAAAAGCAATGCCATTTGCACTGTGAAGCTTCATAAGGGTTTTAGCAATATCGATATCAATAAAGGCCATCGTTGAGTCAACCTGTCCTCCCATGTTAAAAATACCTGCTAATTTAAAGGTGATTTCTTCTGGCATTTTAAAGCTACCATTTAAGTTTTTTTCAGGGAGCAGCAAGCTTAAATGCTCCCCTACCTTTATACCAAGGCGTTTGGCAACAATTGATCCTAATATGATATTGTTCTGCGTGCTATTTAAAAGCCGCCAACCTTTCGGATTTTTAATATAACGCTCTATATTGGTAACCTGACTTTCAGTCTTGGGAGAAATTGCTCTAATTTGCAATGCTTTCATTGCCAGACCTTTTTTTAGGATCCCATTTAGCTCAATATATGGAGAAACACCAAGCACATGCGGATTTGATTGTACTTTCTTTAAGCTTTCTTTAATATTTTTAAAGCCTCCATTGACAACTTCAAGTTCACCTTGAGGGATCACAGATAAAAGTTCATCACGCAATGTTTTTTCAAAACCATTCATAGCTGATAACCCGACAATCAGCACCATGACACCCAGTGCGATGCCTAATACTGAGGCCATTGAAATAAATGAAACAAATTTATTTTTATGTTTTGCGCGGCTATAACGTAGGCCTACAAATAAAGCTAAAGGACGAAACATTATTCGTTTCCTTGCAAAACACCGCTTGTCATTAATCTTTGACGATCAAGCTTTTTTGCAAGTACTTGATCGTGTGTAACAACAACAAAAGCCGTGCCTAATTCTTTGTTTAATGTCCTCAATAATTTATAAACACTTTGTGCATTTTTAGCATCCAAGTTACCCGTAGGCTCATCAGTAAGCACTAGTTTCGGTGAATTAATTAATGCGCGAGCGATAGCAACTCGTTGTCTTTCACCACCAGAGAGTTCTGATGGTCTATGCTCAATGCGATGTTCAAGACCTACTCTCATGAGTATTTCATGCGCTTTTTGTGTCGCAATTGAAATTTTATGTCCAGCAATTAACAGCGGCATAGCAACATTTTCAAGCGCCGAAAATTCAGAAAGTAAATGATGAAATTGATAAACAAATCCAAGTTGCCGGTTACGCCATTTAGCTTGTTGGTTGGCAGTAAATTTAAGTATATCTTTACCTTGATAAAAAATATCTCCTTCAGAAGGTCTATCAAGTGCCCCCATAATATGTAATAAAGTACTTTTTCCAGATCCTGAGCTACCAACAATAGCAAGCATCTCACCTTCGTTAACAACTAAATTAACGCCTTTTAAAACGGTATTTTTTGATTTACCATCTTGGTAAGTTTTACTAATATTTTTACAAGTTAACAGTGGCCGCATTTTTATCTCTTTTTCATCTAGGTTTTTATTCATAACGTAATGCCTCAACAGGGCTAATTTTTGCTGATCGGTAAGCTGGATATAAAGTGGCAAGCAAACTAAGCAACATTGCACCAAACATAATGCCTATAATTTGCGTGGGCTCAAAAATAACAGGCAGTGTTCTTAATCCACCATTTGCGTTTACCACTAAATCCCACTTTAAAAAGGACAGTATGTCATTAATATAATGACTCAGTGTTAAGCCGATGATCGTACCACCGATGGATCCTAATATTCCGCTCCATGCACCTTGAATAATAAATATTAAATTAATTGTCCTGCGCGTGATACCAAGTGTTTTTAAAATAGCTATTTCTGCATTTTTATCATTAACAACCATCACAGAAGATGAGAGAATATTAAATGCAGCCACAATAATAATAAGACTAAGTAATAAACCAATCATACTTTTTTCCATTTTAACCGCAGCAAATAATTCGCCATGTGTGTGACGCCAATCAACGATAGTTTGCTTGCCTGTCAATTTTGGCCGTTGCCAATTTTCAATATCAAAAGCATCATTAAGGTAAATACGTAGACCAGTTATTTGATTTTTTTGAATGCGGATAAGTCGCCCTGCATCTTCTATATTCATTAATATCAGGTAATCATCAACTTCTGATCCAACGTTAAATATACCTGACACAGTAAAATTTCGTTGGCTAGGTATGACACCAAAAGGGGTATATCGACTACCTTTGGTGGAAGTTACCCTAATTTTATCGCCAATATGCACCGACAATTTTTTGGCTAATGATCGCCCGATGATAATATGATAACTGTGTGAAGACAGTGATTTTAGGCTACCCTCGTAGATATTGTTTTTTATGACGTTACTATTATAATTTTTCGGTGATATTCCATCAAAGAGCACACTTTGTAAGCCGCTTTTACTTTGCACAAGTGCCTCACCAGACACAATAGGTTCAATTGCTTTTACATCCTCGACTTTTCTAAATTTTTTGATTTTATGTTGCCAATCCGACATGACTCCTTGCTTATTGCTTATAACAACCTGTGGAATTGCTCCAAGAATGCGCGTTTTTAATTCATATTGAAAGCCATTCATAACCGATAAAACAGTAATTAATGCCATGACGCCCACTATGATTCCTGCTGTTGAAAACAAAGAGACAAAAGACGCAAACTTGTTATTTCTTTTTGATTTGGTATAGCGCAGGCCAATAAATAAACTGAGCGGATAGAACATAATATAGATAAGCCACATTGATTATTGATATTAACCCCCATTCTAATGTATCTTAGCACTAGATTAAAAGCGTTAAGAAAAAAAAAGCACAATACAGACCTGAATTTTGGATAAGCAACACTCCCCAGGACTGCTATTTTGTCTCCTATCGCGTTAAATTAACTGATAAGAACCAACTATAGTCAGTCAATTTACCTTAATAATGACAAAAATTTCAGCACTGAGTATTAATACTGGTAATAATGATTACATCGATAAAAGTGCTACTCAACCCGAACTTAGGCAATAGGTATAAAAAAACATTCTATAGGTTATTTTATGAACAATAATGAATATTTTATCGTCAACCACCCGCTTAGTATTAATGTTGAACCGCTAAATGATCAGCAAACGATACCAAGTCCGCTTGATTTTGAAAATGAAATACCAGCGCCGTTTCGCATGGCAAGCGATCTGGCTTCACTCGATGCTAATGCGTCACATTCTGTAAAATTAAATAAAGAATTAACTCCAGGGTTATGGGATCACTTAGAATTACAAAATAAGAAAATTAATATTTTATTAACTTATGTGCTAAGTCAGCAAGATGACAAAAAAATGCATTATAAAACAACATCTTTTAGTGCCGCTGAGTGTATCTTTGCATGTGCCGATGTCAGCTCATTTAAAGTAAATCAAACCGTGATACTTAAACTGTTTATTCTTGAAAAAGCAGCAGCTATTTATTGTTATGCGACCATCACTAAAATCCATGAAAATAAAATCACCCTCTTCTATCAACAAATCAGAGAAGAAGATCGTGAATTATTAATTCGTACTACCTTATATTTTCAATCACAACAATTAAAAGTACGTACAGAGCGCAGGTTAGATAAAGAAAATAATTAATATGACACTATCGAAACAATTAGCACTTCCCCTTATTAAAAACGCAACTGATCGAGTCTTATTTGCAAACTTAGTGGGAGGTAGTCTAGCACTTACCATTAGCGAATGTGCTAAACAAAGCAAACAGCCAATAATTTTAGTGGTTAGCGACACCCCAACTGCAATTAAGTTAAAACGAGAATTGTATTTTTTTTGTGAACGTGAAATAGATATTATCGATTTTC
Organism: uncultured Psychromonas sp.; assembly: GCA_963682165.1. Taxonomy (GTDB): domain Bacteria; phylum Pseudomonadota; class Gammaproteobacteria; order Enterobacterales; family Psychromonadaceae; genus Psychromonas. The sequence continues at coordinate 2,952,657 of OY821666.1, forward strand.
CTGATTGGGAAACATTACCCTATGATCATTTCTCCCCACATCAAGATATTATATCGACCCGCATAGAAACACTTCATCAATTAGCAAGCTTAAAAACAGGGATTTTAATTGTTCCAATTACGACCTTGTTATTAAAAATTGCACCTCCTTCATTTTTACATCAACACACGTTAATTTTAAAAATCAAGCAAATAATTGAATTACAAGCCTTGCGTAGTGGCCTTGAAGAAGCTGGCTATTATGCAGTCGAGCAAGTTCAAGAGCACGGGGAGTTTTGCGCTAGAGGATCATTACTTGATATATTTCCAATGGGCAGCAAGGTGCCTTATCGCATTGATTTTTTTGATGATGAAATCGATTCTATTCGTCCTTTTGACAGTACGACGCAGCGCTCTTTACCTGCAATTAACGAAATAAAAATATTACCTGCACATGAGTTTGCAACAGATAAAACCGCGATGAGTAATTTCAAACGCCAATTTGCAAATAAATTTACTTCGCCACTTTCAACAAGTAAAGACTCAATTTTTAGTGAAATAAGTCAATTTAATTTGCCTGCAGGGATTGAGTATTACTTACCCCTATTTTTTGATAAAACGGCAACGCTCTTTGATTACCTCCCCAAAAAATCAAGCCTTGCGATTGTTGGCGATATCAATCAAGCCACCATTGATTTTTGGAAAAGTTTAGAGGCTCGTTATGACGATCGTTGTGTAGATCTGCTCCGGCCACTTTTACCACCCAATGAGCTTTACCTTCGCCATGAAGAATGTTTTTCTTCACTGGCACAATGGCCAAGGTATTACCTGCAAAGCAGGCCTCTACGCACGCCAAAGAAAGGCCGAATTAATTTTAATATTGAATCTTTGCATGACATTCAAATTGAACATAAAAAGAAACTACCACTAGAAAATATTAAAAATTTTATTAGTAATTTTCCAGGTAATATTTTATTTAGCGTAGATTCACCAGGCAGGCGAGAGTCCTTAATTGAGCTGCTAACACCGCTCAATTTATCCTTACATGTTTTTAATAATATTTCAGCTGCATTTAAAAGTGAAAAAAAAATTGGCATTACAATAAGCAGAATTGAACATAGCTTTATTTTACATGATCTCAATTTTGCGTTTATCACCGAAACAGAGCTACTAGGCACAAAAATATCACAACGTAAAAACTCTTTTGAAAATTACGATGAAAATTTTAGCTGTGATAATATTCTCCGTAATTTAGAAGAGCTAAAAATTGGCCAACCTGTTGTACATATTGATCATGGAATTGGCAAGTATTTAGGACTGCAAACAATTGAAACAGCTGGCATAAAAACAGAATTTATGGAGCTTGAATACCTTCGCGGAGATAAACTTTTTGTCCCTGTTAGCGCATTAAATTTAATCAGTCGCTACAGTGGGGTCGATGTAGATACCGCACCTATTAGCAAATTAGGTACTGAAACTTGGCAGAAAGCTAAAAAACGCGCAGCAGAAAAGGTACGCGATGTCGCCGCTGAATTACTTGACATTTATGCACAACGGGCAGCCACAGTCGGTCATAAGTACACTTTAAATAAAAACAATTACGCACTTTTTAGTAATGATTTCCCATTTGAAGAAACACCTGATCAAGCCCTTTCAATTACTAATGTTATCTCTGACATGTGTTCTGATCAAGCAATGGATAGGCTTGTTTGTGGGGATGTTGGCTTTGGTAAAACAGAAGTCGCAATGCGCGCGGCATTTATAGCGACTGACAATCAAAGGCAGGTTGCCATTTTAGTACCAACCACCCTACTTGCTCAACAACACTATGAAAACTTTACAGATAGATTCGCCGATTGGCCAATTAAAGTAAGCGTTATTTCTCGCTTTAAAACAGCAAAACAGCAAAAATTAATTTTAGCCGACAGCGAAAATGGAAAAATTGATATTTTAATTGGTACACATAAATTATTAAGTAAAAATATAAAGTTTGCGGATCTTGGCTTACTTGTTATAGATGAAGAGCATCGCTTTGGGGTACGCCAAAAAGAAAAAATTAAAGCATTACGCGCTCAAATTGATATTTTAACATTGACGGCAACACCCATACCAAGGACATTAAACATGGCAATGAGCGGTATGCGCGATCTTTCAATTATTGCCTCACCACCGTCCAAACGCCTTGCAGTAAAAACATTTGTTCAAGAAAAGTCAGAGCAATTAATTAGCGATGCCATCACCCGCGAAATAATGCGTGGTGGGCAAGTTTACTATTTACATAATAATGTTGACACCATAAATAAAGCGGCAGAAGATATTCAACTCATGTTACCCAAGGCAAAAGTTACCGTTGCGCACGGCCAAATGAATGAAAATAAACTTGAAGCAATCATGACTGATTTTTATCGGCAACGCAAAAATGTTTTAGTATGTACCACAATCATTGAAACAGGTATTGATATTCCAAGTGCTAATACCATTATCATCAATCGAGCAGATCATTTCGGATTAGCGCAATTACACCAACTACGTGGTCGTGTTGGGCGCTCTCACCATCAGGCTTACGCCTATTTACTCACGCCAAATGAACGAGGAATAACCAAAGATGCAAAAAAACGTCTCGAGGCAATATCTTCATTAAATGTTTTAGGCACAGGATTTACACTGGCAACACACGATTTAGAAATCCGTGGTGCAGGTGAATTATTAGGCGATGATCAATCTGGACAAATAAGCAGTATTGGATTTAACCTTTACATGGATATGCTCAATCAGGCTGTTGACGCATTGCAGAGCGGCAAACAACCAACACTTGAAAACCTCCTAGCAAATCAGGCTGAAGTAGAGTTACGTATTCCCGCGTTAATTCCAGAGGATTATATCCATGATGTAAATATGCGCTTATCTCTTTATAAACGCATTGCTAATGCAACCAACAAACAGCGCTTGAGAGAAATTCGCATTGAGCTAATCGATCGTTTTGGCCTACTGCCAGATCCTACCAAAAATTTACTTGAAATTACCCAAATTAAGCAACAATGTAGTACACTCGGCATTAAAAAATTAGAGGCTCACACAAAAGGTGGCCAGGTAACATTTACATCAAAGAGCATAATTAATCCGCTGTTTTTAGTTTCTTTACTGCAAAAACAAGAAAATACCTTTAAACTAGATGGTCCAACAAAGTTAAAGTTTGTTAAAAACCTTGAAAATAGCCAAGAACGCTTAAATTGGATTAATCAATTACTCAATACTTTTCACGAAAATATAGATTAAGGATAATAAATTGAATCTAAAAAAACTCTTAGTACTTATATTCATTTTTACTAGCTTTTCAACGTTTGCAGAAACACGCTGGTTCACTGTTGAAGTGTTGATCTTTGAACGCAACGTTGATATGAGTAAGCTTCAAGAATCTATTCCTAAAGAGCATAAGCTGGTTGATACCTCTAACAGTACTGAGCTTTTACTTAAACAATTCAATAATGACTGCGGGAAAGATAAGCCATGTTTACACCAAAAAAATCCCATTGTAATGACTGAAGCTAACTTTAACAAAAATTCTCGATTCCAACTTGTTTCAAAAAATGACTGGACACTAACCAATGATAAACACGCTTTAGATAAGTATCCCCAATTTACAACTGTGTTCCATGGTGCATGGCGGATGCCAATAACAGGTGAAAATAAGGAAAAGCCGATACACATTTTTGCAGGAAAAAACTTTGCACTACAAGAATTAAAACAGATCCAAGCTAAACAAAAAGCACTTGATCCAACATATAAGAGAACAAATTCCTTACAAAATGATAATAAAAAATCAATAAGCAACGAACAATTAGCAATTAATACTGAACTTGATAATTTGAAAGACAAATGGGCAATCGATGGAAATATCAAAATTTATCTTAATCACTATTTATATATTGATAGTCAACTGATTGTGCGTAGAGAAGATGCACAGAACCTACAAGAAAATAAAAATACCAATGGTAGTGATGTAAATAGCGAGCAACAAACACCTATCATCAAAGGAATGTTATTTGATCAAAAAGAAAAACTACGCAGTGATAAAATATATTATTTTGATCACCCGCTAATGGGCATGATCATTCAAATAAGAAAAATCCCATAAACGAGACAAGATCTGGCTCGCGCTAAAGAGTCGCTAAGGAGTTTTCGAGCCAATGATCCAGCACGCATTAACATTTTTTTCTTAATGCTACTGACAGGTAATTGACAATTGAGAAGTTTATAACAGACCATTAGTACAACTAGTACAACTAGTACAACTAGTACAACTAGTAGTTGCTAGGTCAAATGGTGCCTCTTGCTTTTAATATGAGCGAATACCAGATTAAGTATATTGCGATCATAACATATTAGGTTTACGAGCTATACGATGCAAACACTCTGAAATACCAACGCCTGATCCATCTTTTTTTTGATAGTTTTAAACCTAAAAAATGCACTCATTGCGGTAATATTATTTATAAATATTAAGGCAATGATATAATTAAAAATTACGTTTTTCTAGATTTTACTGTCGAATATTAGGCAGACTTTCCTCTACCTTCGATCTTAACTTTTGTCCCGCTTTAAACGTAACAACGCGGCGAGCAGAAATAGGCACATCTTCGCCAGTTTTTGGGTTGCGCCCAGGACGCTCACGCTTGTTTTTTAATTCAAAGCCACCAAAGCCAGTAATTTTAACTGCATCACCATTTGCAAGGGTTGCTTTGATCTCTTCAAAAAAAGACTCAACAAATTCTTTTGCTTGTCGTTTACTAAGACCAATTGTTTCTGATAAATGTAAAGCTACTTTTGCTTTCGTTAGCGTCATAAAATTAATCCCTCAATGATGCATTAAACTTCATAGAAACTGCTTCAACGATTGTCTTAACATTCGCTGCAATTTCATGCTCTTTCAATGTGCGCGTCACATTTTGTAATACTAAACTAAATGCGAGACTCTTTTGACCTTCTTTGACACCATCACTTTGGTATACGTCAAACAAGTTTAATCCAACTAATTGAGAACCACCAATTGTTTCTATAAACCTTAACATCTTACCTGCATTTATTTTTTTATCAACAACAAAAGCAAGATCTCGGTGATTAGCTGGAAATTTAGATAAATCCTGCACATTTGGTAACGCTCGCATGGTAATTTTTCCTAATTCTAGTTCAAAAAGCACCGTTGTATCTTTTAATGCAAAAGTTTTTTGCAAAAGTGGGTGTAAGGTGCCAATGACACCAATTTTTTTATTATGACGATAAATACCCGCTGATTGACCTGGGTGTAATGCACTATGCGTTTCAGCTTTAAATTCAAAACTTTCAGGATCAGCACACAGATCAAAAATAGCCTCTAAATCGGCTTTCAAATCAAAAAAGTCAACGGGACGATTGGCAATATCCCAATGGTTATCGTTTAAGTTTCCAATTATCACACCTGATAACATTGCTTGCTGACAAATACCGTTTGGCGCAGCTGCATCTTTAATGAAACGAAGTCCCGTTTCAAACAAACGCACGCGGGCTTGTTGGCGTTTTTGATTGCTAGAAACACTCTCTAGTAAGCCTGTCCATAAACTGACACGCATTGCCGACATATCTTTAGAAATTGGATGGGGTAAAATAAGCGCATCTGCTTTGGGATGTAATTGTAATTGTTTATCTGGATCAACAAAACTATAGGTGATGGCTTCTTGATAGTCTCTATTAACTAATACATCACGAATTTTAGATAATTTTAGTCGTCCCTCAGCATGCATTGGCATTTTTAAAGAAGCAAGAGGGACTTCGTTTGGAATATTATTATAACCGTAAACACGCGCAACTTCTTCAATTAAGTCTTCTTCAATTTCCATATCAAAACGATAAGTAGGCGCGATGGCATGCCAACCCGTTTCGATTGTATTCACAACACAACCAAGTCTCGTTAAGATTTTTATAACGCGTTCACTATCAATTGAAATACCAATTAGACGATCTAATTTACTGCGTGTTAATACAATATTTGCTTGTTTTGGCAAATACGTTTCATTAACTGCTTGTGTTATTGGACCCACTTTACCGCCGCAAATTTCAACTAACAACTGCGTTGCACGCTCCATTGCTTTTTCTTGTAAAACAGGATCAACTCCACGTTCATATCGATGCGATGCATCGGTATGTAAGCCATAGCTACGCGCACGCCCAGCAATGGCAAGCGGAGCAAAGAAAGCACTTTCAAGAAAAATATCCGTGGTGCCTGTTTGCACGCCTGAAGATTTCCCACCCATAATACCCGCGATTGCTAATACTTTACTTTGATCGGCAATCACTAATGTATTTGCATTTAATTTAACTTCTTTGCTATCAAGTAAGGTAAGTTTTTCATCTTTTTCTGCAAAACGAACGTCAATCGCAGCATCGAGTGTTGATAAATCAAATGCATGCATCGGATGTCCAAACTCTAATAAAACATATTGCGTAATATCAACAACAGCATCGACACTGCGTACGCCACAACGACGTAGCTTTTCAATCATCCAAAGTGGCGTTGTTGCTGCTTGATTAATACCACGAATAACTCGTCCTAAATAACGAGAGCATGCCTCTGGAGCAAGTAAATTAATGACCAGTTCATCTGCAATTAAAGGGGGTACCTTGTCCCAGATTGGCTCAGTTACTTGCATAGCATTTAAAACGCCAACTTCTCGAGCTAACCCTGAAATGCCTAAGCAATCTGCGCGGTTTGCTGTTAAATCAACCTCAATCATCTGATCATCAAGGTTTAAATATTCACGAACTGATTGACCAATAAGCGCATTAAACGGCAATTCAAAAATACCATCTGAAGTTATCTCTAGCCCCATTTCCGAGCCACTACAAAGCATACCAAATGAAGGTTGACCGCGAAGTTTCGCTTTTTTTATTTTAAAATCACCTGGCAGCACAGCGCCAAGCATTGCAACAGCAACTTTAAGCCCTAAACGACAATTTTGTGCGCCACAGACAATATCAATTAACGCAGCTTCACCGACATTAATTTTTGTTAGTTGTAATTTATCTGCATCAGGATGTGGGATACATTCAACAACTTCACCAACAATTACATTGGAAAACTCACCAGCAACGGCTTGTGCATTATTAACTTCCAGACCCGCCATGGTCATTTGATCTTGTAATTCTTCAGACGTAATTTTAGGGTTAACCCATTCACGCAGCCATGATTCACTAAATTTCATTATTTTAACTCTTACTTGAATTGTTTAAGGAACCGAAGATCGTTTTCAAAAAAACAGCGCAAATCATTTACACCATAACGTAACATCGTTAAGCGCTCAACACCCATTCCGAATGCAAAACCTGAATATTTTTCAGGATCAATATCCATTGAACGTAATACATTTGGATGTACCATGCCGCAACCTAACACTTCTAACCAGCCATTTTTTCCTTTGACATCTACTTCTGCTGATGGCTCGGTAAACGGAAAATAAGATGGACGAAAACGCACTTCTAAATCTTCTTCAAAAAAATTATGTAAAAAATCATGCACAATACCTTTTAATTGGCTAAAGTTTACATCAGCTGCAATCATTAAGCCTTCAACCTGATGAAACATTGGTGTATGTGTTTGGTCATAATCGTTCCGATAAACACGCCCAGGTGAAATAATTCGCACAGGGGGCCGTTGTTTTTCCATTGTTCGAATTTGAACACCTGATGTTTGGGTGCGTAACACTAATCCAGGATCGAAGTAAAACGTATCATGATCCGCTCGTGCTGGGTGATGTTCTGGAATATTTAGCGCATCAAAGTTATGGTAACAATCTTCGACTTCCGGACCATCTTTTACTTCAAAACCCAATGTTCCAAAAAAATCCGTAATGCGCTCAATAGTACGTGTTACAGGATGCACTCCGCCAAGCAACGCGCCGCGTCCAGGCAAGGTTACATCAATTGTCTCTAAAGCCAACTTTGCATTTAACACAATAGTTTCAAACGCTTGTTTACGCGTGGAAAGTGCTGTTTGTATCGCTTGTTTCGCTTTGTTGATTGCCTGACCTGCGGCTGGTTTTTCCGCAGCTGGTAACTTACCCAAGTCTTTCATTTTCTCTGTCATTAATCCTTTTTTGCCAAGGTATTGCAGCCGGATCTTCTCCAGTTCATCGCAATCTACGGCTTTTTCGATCTGTTGTTGCACATTTGCAACGCTGTCATCAAGATCCAGCATTAATTTACCTGCCTAAGAGAGTTTAAAAATAAGAGAAGCATTCTACGCATTTATTTCACATTTTTCTAGTAAAAAAATAGTTATTTATTAAAGTTATTAGTCAACTAGTTTAAGAATATTACTATTTAACATCTTACGTAATGACCCATATGTATGTAAAATAAAAATTGAAATACTTCCCTCTAAAGTAGCGTTTTAAGTGCTATTATTTAATTTTACAACTTTCAATTAAATCTAACTTATCATCTTTTGCCTTTGATTTAACGCCATAAAAACCAAGCAAAGTATGAAAAAAATTATCATGCGATAAACCAGTCTTTGTCGATTTTGCTTTTGCGATTAAACATTTTTTGTCAATGCCTTTCGCTTTAGCGTATTGATCAGGCATCCATAATAACCAAGGAACACGTCTTTGATATATCGGGGCTATTGCATAGGGGCTACCATGTAAATAGAAGCCATACTCGCCTAATGATTCACCATGATCAGAAATATACATTAAAGCCACATTATATTTATGTTGATATTTTTTAAGTAATTTTATTGCTTTAGCTAAAACATAATCGGTATAAACTAACGTATTATCATATACATTAATTAATTCTTTATTACTACATTTCTCAATATCACTTCGATCACACGATGGGGTAAACTTTTCCATTTTAAGCGGATAACGTTGCCAATAAGTAGGACCGTGACTTCCTTTAAAATGCAATGCAATTAATTTATTTTTGCTATTTGAATTAATGTAGCCATCAAGCCCCTTTAATAAAATTTCATCATAACAATTATCATTTTTACATAATTTGGGGTTATCTTTAATTGCAAGAGCCACAGATTTAACATGTTTATCAACGCCTTTTGAACCGCCATCATTATCTTTCCAAATAACATTAACACCCGCATAAGTCAGCAAGTCAAGTACATCGTCCTGTGTATTAGCTCGCGCTTTATAATAGCTGCGTCGTGGCATATTTGAGAACATACAAGGAACAGAAACCGCGGTTTCTGTCCCGCATGAGGCAACATTTTGAAAAGCAATCATCCCTAATTTTTCGGTATAAGGCGTAGTGTTTCTCGCATAACCATTATAGGTACTATTTTGAGCTCGCGCAGTCTCCCCTAGAACTAAAATCATCAGTGTTGGTTTCTTATTTTTGGCAGCGGTAAGCTTTGAATCTTTGCCAATAACAAGGTAATCCAATTTTTTAGTAAAATATTTTTTATGTAAATATTTTACCGAATTGAAAAAATAGGCGGGGTTAATCATTTTATTTAAATAAGAGTTATTTCGTCCAACCGATGCATAACTTTTATAATAAAATGTTGCAATTAAGAGCAGACCTAAAACAGCAACTACAATAAGAAGTACACGTTGTAATATACCTTTTAGGAATGTTTTTATAGGTTTTATTTTAAAATAAAAAATTAAACAGGCGGGCAAAATACCAGTGACCAGAAAATACAGCACCGCACTTAAATTAATATAGCTAGTCGCCTCCCCTACATTTGTTTCAAAAATATTTTGTATCATGGTGGAGTCAAACATGATGTTATATTTCAATGCTGCATAAAAAGCCAGTGATGAGGCCAATGTTAACAAAATAATAAACGGCCTAAAAATATAAGGGATTGATACTAAAGTAAAAATAATAATAAAAGCAAAGATCAACACAAGGGGTGATGAAAATGCGAAAAGAGCACTACTTTTGATCGATAAATCATAAAACCGACTAACGAGTGGATAATTAAGAACAAACGTATAATATAAAGAAAGAATTACAATATACAAAGGTAAAGATATTGTAGGGCGAATTGATTTTTTCATCTAATAAGTACCACCTAATTTTGCAGCTCAAATAAAAACCTATTGTTAGCCACTTGAATGTAACCATAATTCTATCATAACATTGATATCACTGACACTAAATCACTAACATAATATTTTGCCATTAAGTTTTTTAGCAAATATGCAGCCTTACTTTTAGTCGCAAACTCGCGGATAACCAAACAGTTTAAGGTAACTTGGGGATACCCAGGATAGTGCTACAGTTATGTTATTCGAACTTGCAATGCACACTCAAGTTTTATCATTTGCCAATAACTCCAATACAAGCTGGCTTTTAAATTTCTTGGGGTATTATATTTCTAGCTGTTTTATAATTAAAAAATCAACTACCACCAAAGACTCAGAGACGCTTCGCGTTACACCAGGAAGTACTAGAGCATTATTTATAATATTTATAATATTTATAATGTCTATATGTAGTACGCAGTACCTCTGTGCTCTCTGTGGTTAACTACAGCTATTTTATAATTAAAAAAACGTCTACCACCAAAAACTCAGAGACGCTTCGCGCTACACCGAGGAAATACAAACACAGAAGCATTTGCTAATCTTCTCTGTGCACTAGGTGTATAGTGGTACAATTATGTCATTCGAACTTGCAATGCACACTCAAGTTTTATCATTTGCCAATAACTCCAATACAAGCTGGCTTTTAAATATCGCTAAATATGTTGTTATTTTGTTGCTCATTTTATTTCTTCTATTTTGGAAATGTTAACTCAAAGAGGAATAAAAATGTTAATTTTATTGTTTAAATTCCTTGGGGTATTATAATTTAATGATTAACTCAAACAAGCCAATCACAAATCATTGTGTTAGCTGGCATTTGAAATACTTAAAAAGTACCAATACCTTCCTCATTATGCATCTTTACTCTAACCTACAAGAGCAGTGGTCACAAAACATTTTGAGGTTAAATGAGTATATAAGCCATTGAGTGTAATTTGTTAATAACTTGCTTAAATTGGCAATTTTGCCAGCGCAGAGCAAACCATATTACCAAACTCAGCGGTAGACACTAATTTAGCATCTCCTTCTTGCGATAAATCTGCTGTTGAATAACCTTGTTCAAATACACTTTGCAATGCGGTCCATATATTTGCCGATTCTTTTTCCATTCCAAAACTCATCTCTAACATTAACGCAACAGAGCCAATCATTGAATATGGGTTGGCAATTCCAAGGCCTGCAATATCAGGAGCACTCCCGTGAGATGGTTCATAGTATGATTTTTCAGATCCTTTACAAGCTGAAGGCATTAGCCCTAAAGAGCCAAGAATACCTCCACCTTGATCGCTCAAAATATCGCCAAACATGTTTTCCATTACCATGACATCAAACATGGTTGGCTTGAGGCAGAGATAAGTAGCCGCAGCATCAACTAGAATATTAATGACTTCAACTTCTGGGTAGTTTTTATGCTCTTCTGTAACTATTTCATTCCAAAGCACGCTTGATTTTAATACATTAGATTTATGAATGTTGTGCATTACTTTTTTACGTTTCATTGAAACTTCAAAGGCAACTTTAATTATTTGGCGAATTTGATCTTCATCATATTCTAACACTTCTCTTACAAACCGTTTACCATTTTCATTAATGCCCGTTTCTTTAGGGCCAAAGTATAAGCCACCAAGCAATTCACGGATCAGCATGATATCAATGCCATCGCCAATTATGGATTTTTTTAAAGGTGAAAAATGCGCTAAGCCCTTCGGCAAGTAAATAGGTCGAAAATTAGCATAAGTATTATACCGGCGACGAAGTGGAAGTAATGCACCTCGCTCTGGTTGCTCATCAAGAGGGATCTTTTTAGAGTCTTCGTAACTCAAACCAATCGTGCCTTTCAAAATAGCATCTGCTTTATCACATACCGCTTTTGTATCCTCTGGAAATGACTTGCCTGTTGCAAAATATGCATCCGCGCCAAATAAAGCAGCATTGAGTTCAAAATTAATTTTTACGTTACGTTTTTCCACTAACATTAAAATTTTAACAGCTTCTTTCATTATTTCAGGACCAATTCCATCACCTGCTAATAATGCTATGTTGTATGTTGTCATTTTCAGGCCTTCAGTTTAATTAACTTTTTTTATTATAAATGAAATACTCAATTTATTATACTCTTTTATAGCATCTTTTGCTCTAAATATCTAAATGCAGCAAGCATGGCTGGCTCTTGAAACTTCTTAAATCCCAACTCCACCGCCTTTGGTTTGTTTTGTGCTTTTGAAGCCCCTTCTTTTAAATAGGCTAAAGAAACTACTAATACATTAATATCAGGTATTAATTGCAACGCGCCTTCCATTTTAAACGTTAAAGAGCCTCCCGCAAATTTACCTTTTAAAGCACGCTGTATTATCACCACAGTAGTGACTTTATAATCCTTTAAAAACTGTAATACTTCAAATTGAAATTTCTTTAATGGCGCAGTATTAATAGGATCTGCCAATACAAATTTCCTGGTGCGCACCTGTGGTGCCTCATATAAACCATTTTTTAATTGCATAATTGCAATGATTGCCTCATTTCCGACCAATTCAATTCCACAAACTCTCATGACGATTCCAATTTAAAAAAATTAGCGTATTATAAGCAAATATTAACGAAAATAACTCATTTAATTTAAAAAGGAGAATATTCTATGCAAGCATTACCACATTTATATAATGTAACAGCAAGTTCAAGTGCAACTAGCACTTTAGATGTTAGCAGTAAAGGACTGGCAAATTTTGAAGTCGCTCCACCCCCTGAATTTGGTGGACCTGGCGATTTATGGTCACCTGAAACTATTTTTATGTCAGCTCTTTCAAGCTGTTACATATTGTCATTTAAAGCTATCAGTCGAGCGTCTAAATTAGATTGGATATCAATTAAATGTGAAAGTATCGGCACGCTTGATCGTATTGATGGAAATAATAAGTTTACTGAGGTCGTCAATAACGTAGTGCTTGAAGTCAGCGCGGATATATCACAAGAAAAAGCCCTTAAATTGCTGGAAAAAGCAGAGCATATCTGCCTTATTTCAAATTCAGTCAGTGCTAAAATGTCACTTAAATGTGAAATTATTGTAAGCTAAGACGCGTTGCACTAAATAAATTTATATATCTGCCCTGCGAAGTATACAAGCAGTTGGTAAATTGTGGATCATACGCGCCATAAAATTAAATCGTTATTCTCTATATATTTTATAGCGCTACTTATAGCGCTACAAATTAACCCAAGTTGAGTTGCCACATAAAACAACAATCAAAAAGAAAGACAGTTAACAAAAAAATTAGCCGCTATACCCAGATACCTCAAGATTACCCAGCAGACGATGAGTGTCTATACTCAGTGATAGGTCAAATATTCCCACTTATAAATGGCCAAGATCACGATTAACAAAACATCATGAGCTTGGTGGCTATCAGACAACGCAGGTATTATCTTATCCTCAAAAAAATAGACATAAAGCGGTCTAAAATATTATTGCAGACAGGTGCTTACACGCGTTGCTTATTTAAGCTACCTTCCCCAGTTATCGTGGCAGTGCCCATTTCACAAACGACAGGCAACTCAGTTTGTTTATTAATTAACTACTTATGCGGACGCGTGCCCCCATTAAAGTCATCAATATTCACCGGTCGTTCATTTGGAGCTATATTGCTTCGGTCACCAGTATATACCCATGTTACTTCAAAGTGCTTTGTCAGGCCCAAACTCGATAACCAGAGCAAGGCATAGCATGAGGTAATGGTTATTCCCTTTTCGATTGCTATAACGCAGGGCTGGTCATCGAGTTTGAGCCACGTAGGGCAAGGCATCTTGCACCAATCTATTTCGTATAACTTTTCGACTTAGAACAACTAGGCTTCAAATTTATGCCTCATATCTTGGCACAATTTGCCTTGCTGACTTTGCATTTTGAAGTGTCATGGGTATAGAGTTGATCGTCATGAGAAGTATCGCCAAGGTCAATTCTGAAAATATCAGGTCCATCTTGGTTGAGGAAATAGTATTTTATTGCGTTTTGATTTGTAGAAAGATCTTTAGGTTTATTCAGTTCCCAATTTTTAATTCCAAATCCAAAGTCAGTGAGTTTACTATTATTCGCACGCGTTAGAGTATCCTTATCGTGAATAATCAATTCTACAGTACCCCTAATTCTATCTAGGTTTGTATGCTTATCTACTGGATCCTTACCAATAGTAAAGGTACCAGTAAATTTTTCAGTAATTAATGGAGTCTGACACCGCGAATCCTTAAACAATCTATAGCCCTGTACAAGTTTCCCACCTTGATAGCTTTCAGTTTGCGTAAAATAACGAGTTGCAGGATCTGCAACAGGCTACATGGATATGTCCAAGCACCTTCAAGAACAGTCATCTCCATAAATACAGCCGTAGGCTCCCTGCTCTTAGCCATGCAAGCAACCAGTATTATCTAGATAAAAAAAAGTGGGATTATTTTTAACGTGTTTTTAATTTTCATAGATTACCTTTGAGTATAATAAATAAAGAAGATTGTATCGATTTAACAGCTACAAAAATAGTATCGTTTAGCATCAATCCATACAAGATGTTCTAGGGAAAGATTAACCCAACGCTTCATCAATAAATGAAATGTGTGATCAGTGATAAATATTTGCATTTATACAGTAATTGCAGAGGTTGTATTTTCACCAGCCACCACATAACACGCTTTATTTAATGCCTTTTATATTGAGAATTTCTGCTATAAATAAATATATTCAGGGCACACTTAAAAAAATGCGCATCATTAAAGATGTCATCTCACAAGGGAATTGGCTATTAAGCAGTGAGTAGTTAATGAGCACATTGATTTATTACTATATCCATGCTACCCCGAAATACAATATCAGCAAGGCAAATTGTGCCAATATGCCAGGCCTAAAATTGAAGTATAGTTATTATCGTGGAAGATTTTATAACAATGCAAATTGGTGCAAGGAGCCTTGCCCTTCGGGGTCGGACTAGAAATACCAGCCTTGCGTTGCAACATTCGATGCGATAATAACCATTACCTCATGTTGCGCCTTATCATCGATCATCGAGTCCATGCCGACGTTGCATTTTGAGGTAACAGGGGTATATACCTCTCTTATTTGCAAACTCATTTAATGTATTGGCTATCATACAACACAGGTAATTATTTATTATCAAAAAAAGAGACCTAACAATGCCTCGAATGTTATTGCAGGTTTTGACTTTGTAAGCGTTGGTTATTTAAGCTCGCCCTGCCTCTGCAAGTGACATTTTACAAACTCACTGTGCGCTTAGTTTGCTTATTACTTGGCTACTTATGCGCGCGCATTCCCCAAAAATTCATATCAAGATTTATAGGGCGATTATTAAGGACCTTGCTATTTAGGTCCCCCGAATAGAGTTGATCACTATAAGTAGCATCACCTGCCACAATTTTGAAAATATTAGCTGCATCCGTGTTGAGGGAATAGTATGTGAATGCTAATTTATTACCAGTGAGATCTTTCGGCACATTCAGTTTCCAGTCTTTTAATCCAAATCCAAATCCAAAGTCGCCAAGTTTACCAGCATTCGCCATATCTACTATCGTCTGATTGCGAAGGGTCACTACTACTTTATGCGCAATTTTATCTATATGGGTATGCTCATCTACCACCTTACCAATAGTAAAGTCACCAGTCATTTGTGTTTCTATGAGAGGATCCTTACACTGAGTACCTTTATTCGATATTATGGTCTGCTCTATTTGGTTACCTGTATATTTCTGAGTTTGTTGCACAGAATTACCTTTACTAGCTAGATCAGTTGCACATTTATATGTCCAAGTTCCTTCAAGTACAGTAGCAGGAGATGACTTATTGTTCTTACCACCATAACAGGCAACCAGCATTGCCGAGATAAAAAAAAGTGATCCTATTTTTAACATGTTTTTAATTTTCATAGAGATGTCCTCGGAATATAAATTAAGATGAATGTATCTATCATAAACAAAACTAAAAAACCTAAATATAAGGATAGATTTTAACCTCATTAGTTACAAGTTTTTTGCAAGAAAAATATTCTACCCATATGGATATCAAGATAAAAAATAAGAAATATCAGCTAATAGTGGTTAATGAAAAATTTTATTTATGGCATGCTTAACTTATTTTGCAAACTCATTTAATGCATTAGCTTATCATATAAGGTAGGTAATTATTTATCCTCAAAAAAAAAGAGGCCTAAAGAGGCCTCGAATGCTATTGCAGGTTTTGACTTTGTAAACGTTGGTTATTTAAGCTTGCCCTGCCCCTGCAAGTGACATTTTACAAGCTCCCTGTTTATTTATTACTTGACTACTTATGCGGGCGCGTTCCCCAAACACTCATATCAAGTGTTGTAGGGCGGTTATTGACGATATCTCCATTTAGATCCCCAGAATAGAGTTTATTATAATCAATTTTGAAAATATCAAGTTCAGTACTGTTGAGAGAATAGTATGCAACTGCTAATTTATTACCAGTGAGATCTTTCGGCACATTTAGTTTCCAGTTTTTAATTCCAAATCCAAAGTCCCCAAGTTGACCAGCATTCGCCATATCGACAGTTGCCTGATCGCGAATAGTCACAACTACTTTATGCGCAGTTCTATCTATGTTGCTATGATCATCTACCTTTCGACCAATAGTAAAGTCACCAATCATTTGTGTTTCTATGAGAGGATCCTTACACTGAGTACCTTTATTCGATGTAACGGTCTGCTCGATTTGGTTACCTGTATATTTCTGAGTTTGTTGCACAGAATTACCTTGACTATCTGGATCAATTGCACATTTATATGTCCAAGTACCTTCAAGTGCGGTAGCATGCCCTGGAATAGGGGTAGGAAGAGGAGGAAGTAGCTTGTGCTGTTTACCATAATCACAGCCAACCAACATTATAGAGATAAAAAAAAGCGCGCCTATTTTTAATATGTTTTTAATTTTCATAGAAATCTCCTTTAAATTAAGATAATTGTTTCTATCCGAAACTAAACTGGAAATAAGTGTACATTTTTATGTCATTAAATGCAACTTTTTTGCGGAAAAAATATTCTTCTCATGTAGCTATTAAGATAAAGAATCAGAAATATAAAGTAATAGTGGTTAATGAGTAATTTGATTGATGACAATGCTTAACTTATTTTGCAAAATCATTTAATGCATTATCTTTTTGTGCAATCTAGGTCATTATTTGTCCTTAAAAAAAGAGGCCTAAATAGCCTCTTATCATTATTGCGAATTTGTGAACGTTGTAAGTGCAATTATTTAAGATGCCTTGTTGCGGCATTATCCATTTCACCAACGGTAGTTCAGCTCATTTTGTTTATTAATTAACTACTTACGCGTACCCCAAACACTCATATTAAGTGTTGTAGGGCGGTTATTAACGATATCGCCATTTAGATCACCAGTATATAGTTTATTATTTTCAATTTTGAAAATATCAAGTTCAGTACTGTTGAGAGAATAGTATTCAACCGCTAATTTATTACCAGTGAGATCTTTCGGAACATTTAGTTTCCAGTCTTTTAGTCCAAATCCAAAGTCGGCAAGTTCACCATTATTCGCCATATCTACAGTTGCCTGATCGCGAATAGTCACTACAAGGTGATGAGCAGTTCTAGCTATGTTGCTATGATCATCTACAGCCTTACCAATAGTAAAGTCACCAGCCATTTCTGATGTTATTAGTGGCACTTTACAATCAAGACCTTTATTCGATGTAACGGTCAGTACCAGCTTGTTACCTGTATATTTCTGAGTTTGTTGCAGAGAATCACCTTGGCTATCTGGATCAGCTGTACAAGCATATGTCCAAGTTCCTTCAAGTGCAGAAGCATCTGCAGAAGCATCTGAGGTAACAGGAACCAGATCTGTAGCTGTTGGCTTGTCCTTACCTTTACAGGCAAAAAGCATTAGCGAGAGCAACAAAAGCGAACCGATTTTTAATGTATTTTTAATTTTCATAGAGATCCCCTTTAAATTAAAATAATTGTTTCTAGCAGAAAACAAACTACAGTATATGATTTTATGTCAGTAAATGCAATTTTTAATTTTAAATATTAGGATATTAGGATATTAGGATATTAGGATATTAGGATATTAGGATATTAGGATATTAGGATATTAGGATATTAGGATATTAGGATATTAGGATATTAGGATATTAGGATATTAGGATATTAGATTATAAATGACACAAAATGTGGCATTTGCCAGCAAATATTCCCACATATATTGAATTTTTACTTACACTCGCTTTCTGGATTTATTTTTCAAACGATAATTACTTTTAGTGGGAGCAAGCTTAAAGGCTTAGTGCCCTGGTAATCCCCCCATTTTTAATGGAGTTCAAAAGTAGATGTTTCTCTTTTTTTGATGTTTAATTTTTGAATCGGTGTAATACCGCCAATCCCCATGTTAGGTCGTTCATGGTTATAAGTCCATAACCATTTAGTCGCTCTGTCTTGTAACTCTGTAATATCATTGTAAATATACTGGTTCAGCCAGTCATATCTTACTGTTCGGTTAAAACGTTCTATATATGCATTTTGCTGTGGATTACCCGGCTGAATAAAGCATAGCTCTATATCGTGTTTTATTGCCCAAGCAGCAAGTTTGTGGCTAATATATTCAGGGCCATTATCACTGCGAATACGTTTTGGCTTACCACGCCATTCTATTATTCTATCAAGTGAGCGAATAACACGCTCTGCTGGTAAGGATATGTCTGCATCTATTGCTAATCCCTCACGGTTAAAATCATCAATAACATTAAATAAACGACAACTGCGACCGTCAGACAATTGGTCGTGCATAAAGTCCATTGACCAACACTTATTTATATCATCAGGTACCAACAGAGCTTCAGGTACTTCACGCTTTATGCGTTTGTTAGGTTTTATCCTCATATTCAATTCAAGCGCTCGATAGATGCGATAAACGCGCTTATGATTCCAGTGATACCCTTTCACGTTTCTTAAATACAAAAAAACATAATCCAAAACCCCAGTTACGTTGGTTTAGGGTTAAACCTAGTAGTAAATCAGCAATGAGTTCATTGTCACTTTTTAACTTTGGCTCATATCGATAACACGTTTCACTGATAGAAAACGCACGGCATAGCAAACTTATGCTGGTATTATGAATTGTCATTGCTTCTTTCGCCATTAACTTACGCTCAGAAGCTTTTACCACTTTTTTGCCATGGCCTCCTCAATGATTTCAGCCTTTAATCGCTCTTCTGCGTAGATCCTTTTTAAACGACGATTCTCTTCTTCAAGCTCTTTCATTCTAGCCATGAGTTAAGCATCCATCCCCTCATACTTTGAGCGCCACTTATAAAATGACGAGTTACTCATGCCGTGTTCTCGACAGAGTTCAGGGATAGGAACGCCGCTTTCGGCTTGTTTTAATATTGCTAAGATTTGGCTGTCGCTAAAGTGTGCTTTTTTCATGAATATTCTCCTGAGTTAATCATACGAGAAAATTCCACTTTTGACTTCAATTATTTTACGGGGGGATTACCCCAGTACAAGTCTACTTTTAAACTCAGCAGAATAAGTTGTTCTTTTTTTGCTCATGGTAATTCTCCTATTTTGATAGATACTATCTCAAACAGGAATAAGAATCTTAATTTTACTGTTTAGATTTCCTGGGGCATTATAAAAAGCATTAGCGAAAGCAAAAAAAGCGCGCCGATTTTTAATGTGTTTTTAATTTTCATAAATAGTCCATTTAAATTAAGATAATTGTTTCTAACAAAACGCATATTAAAGCATGCCCTTTTGTGTCAGAGAATGCGATTTTTACTCTTAAATATTAGATTATAAATGATACAAAATAGGCATTTGTCAGCAAATATTCCCACATATATTGAATTTTTTCTTACATTGTATTTATGGATTTATATTTATGGATTTATGGATTTATGGATTTATGGATTTATGGATTTATGGATTTATGGATTTATGGATTTATGGATTTATGGATTTATGGATTTATGGATTTATGGATTTATGGATTTATGGATTTATGGATTTATGGATTTATGGATTTATGGATTTATGGATTTATGGATTTTTCAAACAATAATTACTTTTCGTTGAATTGCGAGCTAAAAGGCATAGTGGCCTTGACGCTCAACCATTAAAAAAAAGTAACCAGAGAAAACCTGCCCTATTGGTTAATTCTATCGGCAGACGATCCGTCCGCATCGCTAATAGCTAATCGGTAATCGGTAATAGAGCAAATATATCCACAAGGCTAATATCTTGGCAGCGAGTGATAAAGGCGCTTATACCCATGCTACCCAGAAATGCAAAATAACATGGATATAAAATCACTTGAGGTGATGTACCTCGCAGGGTAATTATTTATTCACAAAAAAAAAAGAGGCCTAAATAGCCTCTTATTTTTATTGAGTATTTGTGAGCGTGGCAAGTGCAATTATTTAAGATTACCTAGTTGCGCTATTATCAATTTCACCAACGTCAGTTTAGCTCATTGTGTTTATTAATTAACTACTTACGCGTGCCCCAAACTTTCATATCAAGTGTTGTAGGGCGATGATCAACGATATCACCATTTAGATCCCCAGAATAGAGTTTATTATTTTCAACTTTGAAAATATCAAATTCAGTAGTGTTGAGACCATAGAATTCAACTGCTAATTTATTACCAGTGAGATCTTTCGGAACATTTAGTTTCCAGTCTTTTAGTCCAAATCCAAAGTCGGCAAGTTGACCAGCATTCGCCATATCTACAGTTGCCTGATCGCGAATAGTAACTACAATGTGATGCGCAGTTCGATCTATGTCTCTATGCTCATCTACAGCCTTACCAATAGTAAAGTCACCAGCCATTTCTGATGTTATTAGTGGCACTTTACAATCAAGGCCTCTATTAGTTGTAATGGTCAATACGGCCTTGTTACCTATATATTTCTGAGTTTCTTGTAGGGAATTACCTTGACTCTCTGGATCAGCTACACAGGCATATGTCCAAGTTCCTTCAAGTGCAGAAGCGGGTGCCGGAGATGGAGCTGGAGCTGGAGCTGGAGCTGTCGTCTTATCTTTACCTTTACAGGCAAAAAGCATTAGTGATAGCAACAAAAGCGGCGCGATTTTTAATGTGTTTTTAATTTTCATAGAGATCCCTTTAAATTAATATAATTGTATCTAGATACGAAGCGAAACAAAATAAAGCGAAACGAAACGAAACGAAACGAAGCAAAACGAAGCGCTAGTGAATACTATATTTTTGCGGCATTACATGCAAGTTTTTTTGACGGTATATTTATTAATTACCTACATACGCGCGCTAGTATTATCTGCGCTAGTATTATCTGCGCTAGTATTATCTGCGCTAGTATTATCTACGCTAGTATCAAGCGTAATCAGTCTATTCTCACTGTCTATTCCACCGCCAGTCGCGACCCAATAGAGGTTAGCCACATCATAAACATGATTAGGCTCAAGTTTAAAAATACCACGTAATAATTGCTTAGCAGAATACCATGTTACTGCCCACTCTATCGTGGTAACATCTCTGACCACATTAAGTTGGCAGAGATCATTAATTCCAAAGTTAAATTAATAGATAACATCATTATTCACAGATCTTTGCAGATATACCCATGTTGAAATTTTACCACTACCTGCCCATTACCGCCTTAATTAATGTATTTTATATTAAGAATTTCTACTATAAATAAACCCATTATATCCCCTACTAATAAACGCTGTTTATTTAGATCGTTAGGATAGATGTGATACCCATGTAGACAAGCAAATAACTTATATACCTAGTAACCAAGGATCGTCAAAATGTTCTGCAAGAACTAGCTAAAATGTCAGCAGCAGGCAACAATGCTCAAACTAAAAAAACAAATATTAGTTTTTATTGTAATTATAATCGCTTAAAGTATTTTAATTGCTTCATTTTCAAGGAAACTAATTAACGAAATTAAGGGTAAACCTATCAGACTATTTGGATCGTTTCCTTCCAAACGCTCAAATAAAGCAATCCCATAGCCTTCACTTTTAAAACTACCAGCACAGTGATAAGGTGTTTCTTTTTCTAAATAGTTAACTATCATATCATCAGTTAGCTGGCGAAAGTGCACGGTGTAAATTTCAACTAATGATTGTATATTTCCTGTTTTACTATTAACTAACGCAAGCCCAGTATAAAAAGTAATAGGCTTAGCACTGGCATTTTTTAACTGCTCAAATGCGTTTTTAAAATTTCCTGGTTTACCCAAAATGATGCCATTATTCACGCAAACTTGATCTGATCCTATTATTAACCCGTTTGAATAAAGAGAACTAATTGATTGTGCTTTTTTAATTGCAAGGCGGCAGACGAGTTGGCTTGCCGTTTCATTTTCTAAGGGCGTTTCATCCACATTAGGTTTTTCAGTGATAAAAGTAAAATTTAATTTTTGCAATAATGCTTTCCGGTAAGGCGAGGTTGACGCTAGAATAATTTGAGGACGGTTAGTTATCATAATGAACTCAATAAGATGTATAAGATGTATAATATTTATAAGATTTATAAGATTTATAAGATTTATAAGATTTATAAGATTTATAAGATTTATAAGATTTATAAGATTTATACCCATGTTACTTCAAAGTGCAAAATCAGCAAGGCAAATTGTCAGATATGTGATGCATAAAACTACCCTGACGAGATCAACTGCATTTATACCCATACTACCCAGAAATGCAATATCATGGTAGCAAATTGGCCGATATTTGCGCCCTTAAATTGAAGGAAAGTTATTATCAATAAAGATTTTATAACGATAAACTCAAACAAGTTGCCACGTCAGTTGGGGTTGGACTAGATTTTTATATGCAAGTAAGCAGCCAAAGCTTGCCATTCGATGGAGCGTCCCCATTACCTTATGTTGCGCCTTATCATCGATCATCTGTTCGCAGCTGACGTTGCATTTTCACAAAACATGGGTATATACCACCAAAACAATTAAAATAAAGACCTCAATTTTTAACTCTTCATGCAGTTAACATTTTATAACTTCGCGGCTAAGTGTAAAAACAGTCTGTTTGGGAAGTATTGCTTATCCATAATTCAGGTACACTGTCAGTGTCAGTTATTTGAGCCTTGTCCAGCACTCGCGAAAATGGTAGTTTGGCGATCAATAATAAGTAGCTGGTCAGCAGAAAAAATTAACATTTTGTGCTTGATCCTGCTAACAGCTGATGACTGAACTAATAAGTGACTATTAAGATCTTAATAGTTACTAGGAAAATGTTGCACCTTAACTTTTGATCATCTGTACGCAGCAGACTTTGATCGTAAAGTCGCCCGATTATATCTTTGATTGTCCATATAAAATAAAACCATAATTTAATATTTTTTCGTTTTTCTTTGACTATCGGCTTAGCAGACGATAGTATTGTCGGTTATGCAGAAAGTTAATTTACCGATTTGCGTTGACCCAGTTAAATCTGCTCAAAAAAGTTTAAAATTAGATTGTAAAATAGCTAAAAACTTGATGAAAAGATTGGCAACATCAACAAACAGTATTCTGGCGGATATAAACACGCAGTTTTCATTTAAGATAGATCAGCAAAAGCTGAGGATTTTTCATGGAAGCTCGCGTGTTGCGGTAGAGATAACTTGTCAGCGGTGCAATGAACCGATGATTTATCAGTGCGAAACTAAATTCACATATTGTCCGGTTCATAACATCGAACAAGAAAATAATTTACCAGACGTCTACGAACCCATTTTTTATGATAAAAATGGCGAGGTAAATCTTCACGACATCGTTGAAGATGAATTGATACTTAGTCTACCGCAGATCGCAAAACACGCAATTGAAGATTGTCGTCAAAGTAGCTATGAGTTAACTTTCGGCGATCTTGAAGATGAAGAGCAACAACGTCTCAACCCCTTTAATGCTTTAGCCAAACTAAAGCGCAAATAACAAACTAGGAGTTTTAAAATGGCTGTTCAAAAAAGTCGAAAATCACGTTCCAAACGCGGTATGCGCCGTTCACATGATGCACTTACACCACCAGCACAACTGACAGTTGATACCACGTCTGGGGAAACTCATCGTCGTCATCATATGACTGCTGATGGATTCTATAAAGGTAAGCAAGTAATCGAGCTTTAAGGTTACCTTGAAGAAGATTATAATTGCACTAGATGCCATGGGGGGAGATCTCGGCCCTCATGTTTCCCTAAAATCGGCTAAAAATATACTGTCAAAACACCCTAATTTATCCCTTATTATTGTCGGCGACAACAAAAAAATTATACCTTTAATAGAAAAACACCATTTAAGCGAGCACCCTAGATTATCTTTGGTACATACTGATACGTTTGTGAAAATGCAAGATGATCCTGGCTATGTTTTAAGGCGAGCTAAAGGCACGTCAATGCAGGTTGTGCTTGATCTCGTTAAAAATGGCAAAGCTGATGCGTGTGTCAGTGCAGGCAATACTGGCGCGCTTATGTTGCTTGCTAAAAAATCACTAAAAATGGTTGATGGGCTAATACGTCCTGCTTTAGTTTCTGCATTGCCAAATAATCAATCAGGATCCGTCTATGTTCTTGATTTAGGCGCTAATTTACAATGCGATAGTAATGTGCTTTTTAATTTTGCTATCATGGGTCGTGTATTATGTGAAAAAGTTGAACAAATTTCATCGCCAAGAGTCGCCTTGCTTAATATTGGCAAAGAAAATAATAAAGGTAGCGATGTGCTCGCGCGCGCTGCACAATTATTAACAGACTCTGATCATGTCAATTATATTGGTTTTATTGAAGCAAATGAATTATTTTCTAATAAAGTAGATGTAGTTGTTACCGATGGATTTAGTGGTAATATCGCACTAAAGAGCTATGAAGGAATGAGCCGCGTATTTTGGAACGAATTGCACAAAGTGTTCAATGCAAATTTTTATAGCAAAATATTAGGCAAGTTAATCAACCCTATTTTAAAAAAACAATTTAAACACCTACACCCTGATAGGTATAATGGGGCAAGTTTAATTGGCTTATGTGGTATTGTGATCAAAAGTCATGGTAGCGCAAATGAAATGGCGTTTTCTTGTGCAATTGAGCAAGCAATAAAAGAGATCCACTGGCAAATTCCAATGTTTATTTCAAAAGCGTTAGAAAATGCATTATCTGAGCGAGATTATTAATAACATGAATAGCAAAATTATAGGAACTGGTAGTTACTTACCTCGCGCAGTGCGAACAAATAGTGATTTAGAAAATATGGTTGACACTACTGATGAGTGGATCACAAGTCGGACAGGTATTAAAGAGCGCCATGTTTCTAATCAGCAAGAAACCATTGCTTATATGGGAACTAAAGCTGCGGAGTGTGCAATAGAATATGCCAATATTAGCGCAGATGACTTAGATTTAATTATTGTTGCAACAACAACTAACAACAATGCATTTCCGTCTGCGGCCTGTGAAATTCAAAAAAACTTAGGTAATCATACTATTCCTGCTTTTGATGTTGCCGCGGCATGTGCTGGCTTTATTTATGCACTAAGTACGGCTGATAACTTTATTAAAGCTGGTGCGTACAAAACCATACTGATCATTGGCGCGGATCGTATAACACATACTTGCGATCCTGCTGATCGTTCAACCATTATTTTATTTGGCGACGGCGCTGGCGCTGTTATTATTCAGGCGACAGAAGATGAAGGTATTCTTTCAACGCTACTTTGTGCAGATGGTAGTTACGGAGAACTTTTAAAGCTTCCAAACGTTACATATGGTGATATTCAATCAGTCAATAACGCTTATTTATCAATGAAAGGTAGTGAGGTATTTAAAGTCGCTGTTAATAAACTCAGTGAACTTGTTGCCCAGACGCTTGAAACAAATAATATTGATAAATCTGATTTAGATTGGCTTGTACCACATCAAGCCAATGCGCGTATTATAATGGCAACCGCTAAAAAGCTGGGAATATCTATGGATCAAGTTATATTAACGCTGGATTTACAAGGTAATACATCTGCGGCATCCGTGCCACTGGCTTTTGACATCGGTATTAGAGAGGGCAAGATAAAGCCTGGGCATCTTGTATTGCTTGAAGCCTTTGGTGGTGGATTTGTTTGGGGAAGCGCCCTTATTCGCATGTAAGCTTCTGAAGAGTAAATAGCCTATTAATCTTATGTGTTAAAGCCGCTGTCATTGTTAGCAGTTTTGTAAAGACACATTTTGACTCGAATTGGCTTGTTTTCAGAGCTAGAATTTTGCTGCGAACTAACTGCCATTAAAATAATAAATGATGGTTTCTTGTAAATTTTAGCATTACCATTTAGGATTTAAAAAATGACCAATTTCACCTTTGTCTTTCCTGGACAAGGCTCACAAAAGGTTACTATGCTCGCAAGTTTAGCTGAGAAATTTTCAGTAGTAAAAGAGACCTTTAAACAAGCCAGCGACGTATTAGGGTATGATTTATGGGATCTTACCCAAAATGGCACAAGTGAAGACTTAAATCAAACAGATAAAACACAACCTGCTCTGCTAGCTGCGTCAGTGGCTATTTGGCGCGTTTGGCTTAGTGAAGGTGGTGAAAAACCCAGTATTGTTGCGGGCCATAGCTTAGGCGAGTACTCAGCATTGGTTTGTGCTGATGTCATTGATTTTCAAGCGGCAATTGCGCTCGTTGAACTTCGAGGAAAGTTAATGCAAGCGGCTGTGCCTACTGGAACTGGCGCAATGGCGGCAATTATTGGCCTTGATAATGAACAAATAATCACCTGTTGTCAACTGGCTTCTCAAGGACAGGTTGTTTCCCCTGTCAATTTTAACTCTCATGGACAAACGGTCATTGCAGGAAATAAAGAGGCTGTTGAACGCGCGGGGGTATTACTTAAAGAGGCGGGGGCAAAACGTGTTTTACCTTTACCGGTCAGCGTCCCATCACATTGCAAATTAATGACCCATGCAGCTGAAAAATTAGCGAACGCACTTGAGAACATTGAATTTAAAACACCGTCGATTGAGGTGATAAATAATGTTGATGTATTAGTAGAGAGCTCTCCAATTAAAATTAAAAATGCACTTGTTCGTCAATTATGTAACCCAGTTCGCTGGACTGAAATCATCGAAAAAATGACAGAAGATGGCATTACATTACAAGTTGAAATTGGTCCAGGTAAAGTATTGACTGGCCTTGTTAGGCGTATTGACAAGAGCGTAAATGCACAATTTGTTAATGACTGCGTTAGTTTAAAACAATCATTAAAAGCTGTCAGAGAGAGGGAGATCAACAATGAAAAATAAAGTTATATTAATTACGGGTGCAAGTCGTGGTATTGGACGTGCAATCGCTGAACAATTTGTGGAACTTGGCGGAACGGTTTTAGCCACGGCAACCACTGAAAAAGGTGCTAATGCAATATCTAAATATTTAGGCTCTGCAGGCAAAGGGTTTACGCTAAATGTAACCGATAACGACTCTATTGCCGCTTTATTTAAGCAAATTAAAACAGATTATGGCAGTGTGGATATATTGGTCAATAATGCTGGTATCACACGTGATAATTTATCAATTCGCATGAAAGATGATGAATGGAATGATATTATCGACACCAACTTAACCCCTATTTTTAAAATGAGTAAGGCTGTCATGCGAGCCATGATGAAAAAACGTGCTGGACGCATTATTAATATAGGCTCTGTTGTCGGCACTATGGGTAATGCAGGTCAAGTAAACTATGCTGCGGCAAAAGCAGGAGTGATAGGTTTTACTAAATCATTAGCGCGTGAAGTGGCAAGCCGTGGTATTACGGTTAATACTGTCTCCCCAGGTTTTATCGAAACTGATATGACCAAAGCGCTCACTGATGAGCAACGGACAATTACTCTTAATCAGGTACCAGCAGGTCGTTTAGGCGACCCGAAAGAAATCGCCGCAACGGTTGCGTTTTTAGCCTCTGAAGGTGCTGCTTATATAACAGGGGAAACAATCCATGTTAATGGTGGCATGTATATGGTTTAATATGAGCGTATAATACCCATGCTCCATCAAGGTTAAATAGCTCATTATTACAGCAAAATATAGAAACTTATTTTTATGCGATGAGTACACATTTAATTTACCATCACTAAATTTTAAGAAAAACTTATGAGTATTGGTTTAAGATGTGGTAAACTGTCGAAAATAAACTGCGATAGGCATTAAATATCGCTACTTGCGCGTAAGCGTATTAATAAAGGAAAATAAAAATGTCTAATATTGAAGAGCGTGTAAAAAATATTATTGTTGAGCAACTTGGAGCTCACTTAGACCAACTTGATAGCAATGCTGCTTTTGTTGAAGACCTAGGAGCAGATTCGCTTGATACCGTTGAGCTTGTCATGGCATTTGAAGAAGAATTTGATATTGAAATCCCAGATGATGAAGCTGAGCAAATTACAACTGTTGAAAAAGCTGTTAATTATATTAGTAACTTGAGCTCTTAATCACGTATTCACTTTTAATTTTAAAGGCAGTCTTCTGACTGCTTTTGTGTTTTTTTGGAAAAGTAAATATGTCCAAACGTAGAGTTGTCATAACTGGACTCGGCATGCTAACCCCTTTGGGTAACACTGTTGAGTCTTCGTGGGAAGCAATTAAAACTGGCAAAAGTGGTATTTCGAATATTGAACATTTTGATACCGAAAAATTTGCATGTAAATTCGCAGGCTTGATTAAAGATTTTAATGTTGAAGACTATATGACAAAAAAAGATGCCCGCAAAATGGACACCTTTATTCAGTATGGGATAGCCGCAGCAAGTCAAGCATTAAACGATTCAGGTTTAAAAGTGACAAAAGAAAATGCAGAGCGCATTGGCGTTGCTATCGGCTCTGGGATCGGGGGCATTACAACAATTGAAAATAATGTCCGTGTTTTTGATAAAAGTGGTCCGCGCAAAATCAACCCCTTCTTTATACCTTCTTGCATCATTAACATGATTTCTGGTCACGTTTCAATTAACCATGGCCTTAAAGGTCCAAATATCGCCATAACAACTGCGTGTACAACAGGCACACATAATATCGGTATGGCTGCTCGCATGATTCAATATGGTGATGCCGATGTGATGCTCGCTGGTGGTGCTGAAAAAGCATCAAGCCAACTTGGTATCGGAGGATTCGCCTCAGCACGGGCATTATCAACACGCAATGATTCACCAGAAACAGCAAGCAGGCCGTGGGACCAAACTCGTGATGGTTTCGTATTAGGCGATGGTGCTGGCGTATTAGTTATTGAAGAATACGAACACGCTAAAGCGCGTGGTGCAAAAATCTATGGTGAATTTGTAGGCTTTGGTATGAGTGGGGATGCTTACCACATAACCTCACCACCTGAAAATGGTGCAGGCGCTGCATTATCAATGAAGAATGCACTCAAAGATGCAAATATAGCGGCAAGTAAAATTGAATATATTAATGCGCACGGTACATCAACCCCAGCTGGCGATCTTGCTGAAACTGAGGCGGTCAAAAGTATTTGGGGAGATGCTACAAAAAAGCTCATGATGAGTTCAACCAAATCAATGACAGGTCACCTTTTAGGCGCAGCAGGTGCCGTTGAAGCTATTTTTAGCCTGCTTGCTATCCGCGATCAAGTTGCTCCACCGACAATTAATTTAAAAACTCCTAGCGAAGGTTGTGATTTAGATTATGTCTCCGATGGGAAAGCGCGCTCTGCTGAAATAAACTATGTATTATCAAACTCCTTTGGGTTTGGAGGCACAAACGCAACACTCGTTTTTAAGAAAATGTAATATTTTTAATTAACTATACCCATGTTACCTCAAAATGCAACGTCGGCTACGAACTCGATGATCATAGATAAAACGCAACATTCGAGCTATTAACGAGCAGCAATGCGAATGCCTATCATTGGATGTACTTATCGTTTGAGAAGATCCAGCACAAGGGATGCTAATTCTTTTATGGTTACTCCATTTTTAAATGTTCACCGCAAGGCCGCTTTTTCAGGAAATAGCACCAACGTAAAGGACACTTGCTTAAATTTGATCATTATAAAATATCTCTAAAGAATAACTATACCCCAAGTTATTTTATAATGATCATCATGTAGCTTACCTTTTAGGCATCACTAAATAGATGACTGCCTAAAAACAAATCGAATAAATCTATATTTTTTATGTTAAAATAATTTAAGGTTACACGATAATGGCAGACCATAAAAATGGCAGTTTCCCACGCTATACTCCATCAATAATGTATTTTCCTTATAATCAATTACAACAAAACCAAGCAATTTAATGCTAATAAACGGCAAACAAAGCAACGAAATATCTGCATCTACTCGAGGACTCGCCTATGGTGATGGTTTTTTTTCTACGATTAAAGTTATCCGAGGGAAAATACAATTGTGGGATCTTCATTTGGCACGGTTGCAACAATCCGCGAAAAAACTTTCTTTTCCGCTATTAAATTGGCGTACATTGACTCTAGAGGTACAAGAATTTGCAAAGCAATGCACAAAACAAGAAGAAATGGCTATAAAGGTTATTTTATCAAGAGGCGTTGGCGGGCGTGGATATAGCATTAATGGATGCAACCATATTGATCGGATCATCTCGGCACATGCACTGCCGAGTAAATATCAACAGTGGCAACAGCAAGGGATCGCAGTGATTCAGTGTGATTATCAGCTGCCGATTAATAAACGCATCGCGGGTTTAAAAACATTAAACCGTCTTGATCAGGTATTAATTAAACAAGAAATTGAAACAAAAAAAGCCATTGATGGTATTGTGTGTGATAATAAAGATAATGTTATCGAAGCATCTAGTGCTAACCTTTTTATTCATAAAGGCGGTCAGTGGTATACACCATGCTTAAAAAATGCGGGCATTGAGGGTGTTAAACGGCAACAAATATTAAATGCAGCAAAAAAACATGCCGTGAATATAATTAAAACACAATTAAATAAGCTAGACTTGTTAAACGCTGATGCGGTTTGTATGACAAACTCATTAATGGGCATTGTCCCTGTAATACAATATGAACAACATACTTACAAGGAGCAACATTTTTCAACAACCGCCCAATTAAAAAAACTAATTTCGGAGGATTAAACTGAATGAAGTATAAAAAAATCATCATCATCGTTATCCTTCTATTATGTATTGTTATTTTTGCTGGTAGGTGGCTCCTACAAACCAAAATAAATACCTATATGGATGAGCCATTAATTGACAAGACACTGGTATTCACTCTTAAAAAAGGCAGTAATTTTCAATTACTCGAAAAGTCATTAAAAGATCAAGGTATTTTGTCTAATACTACCTGGTGGAAAGTACTTGGTAAATTACATCCAGAATTAACACACATAAAATCAGGTACTTATGAACTTGAAAATGGTTTTAGCCTCGAAGATATTTTAAATACATTAGTTGCTGGTAAAGGGCTTAAGTATACAATCACCTTTATTGAAGGCAATACGCTGAAACAGTGGTTAGCGCAACTAAGACAAACGAGCTCATTACAACCACCACAAAAAAATGAACAAGAAATGATAAAAGAGCTTGCCGTCAACCACACAAAAATGGAAGGATTACTGCATCCTGGCACGTATTATTACTTCAATGGTATTATGAGTTTTTCTATTATTGAAAAAGCTTACCAACGTCAACAAAAAATTATAGCTAAGTTCTGGAATACGCGCGATAAAAACCTTCCTTATAAAAATAGCTATGAAATGCTTATCATGGCATCAATCATTGAAAAAGAAACTGGCCATAGCGGTGACAGAAAAAAAATAGCATCAGTATTTGTTAATCGCTTACGTTTAGGCATGCGTTTACAGACTGATCCAACCGTAATTTATGGCATGGGCAACCGTTTTAAGGGCAACATCAGCGCGAAAGATTTGCAACAAGCCACGCCCTACAATACCTATATTATTAATGGATTACCACCAACACCTATTTCAATGCCGAGCGTTGCATCCATTGATGCAGCCGCGCATCCAGCAAAAACAAACTATCTTTTTTTTGTGAGTAAAGGTAATGGTAAATCGTATTTTTCAAATAATTTAAAAGCGCATAATCGCGCTGTTAAAAAATATATTTTACGGCAATAATATGGCAAATTTATTAGCAGGAAAATTTATTGTTATTGAAGGCCTTGAAGGTGCTGGGAAGAGCACTGCGATTACATATGTTAAAAAATGGCTAGAGCAACCACTTATCGATCAAAAAAATATCATATTTACCCGCGAACCAGGAGGTACTATACTTGCAGAAAAAATACGTGACATTATAAAAATGGACATAGAAAGCGAGTTATTACAAGATAAAGCCGAATTATTATTATTGTATGCAGCACGCGTTCAGCTTGTCGAAAATACAATAAAACCATCGCTAGCCGCTGGTGCAACTGTCATTGGTGATAGACATAATTATTCCTCGCTGGCTTATCAAGGTGGTGGCCGGCAGATTGATTTAGCATTAATTAAAGACATTCAGCGCATCTCTCTTGGTGATTTCAAAGCCGACTTTACCCTGTATTTAGATATCTCTCCTACGCAAGGATTAAGCAGAGCTCAAAAACGAGGCACGCTTGATAGGATAGAGCGTCAAGAGATTGCATTTTTTGATCGAAGCCGTGCTGTCTTTAAAAACTTAGTTGAACATGATGAAAATGCTGTTTCTATCAACGCTGGACGTAAACCTAAAACAGTAGAGCTTGCTATTTATCAAGCGCTTGATCAATGGCGCGTAAGGCTTGAAAATGACCTTTGATTGTCAGTTAAAAACACGAAATATGCCTTGGCTGACAAGCCTATATACTTCACTAGTGAAAGCGCATAAAGACTCGCGCTTAGGGCACGGCTTACTTTTTACAGGTGATGACGGTGTAGGACGATTTAAGCTTGCACAACAAATTGCCAAATACATACTTTGTAGCAATAAAGAGCACTCAAACAAAAGTTGCAATATTTGTCATGCTTGTCATTTAGTTGCCGCAGATACTCATTTAGATTTACACCTGCTTAAAAAAGCAGAGAATAAACAGTCAATTACAATTGATCAGATTAGGGAGCTGATTAATAACCTAAATGAATGCGCACATTTGGGAAATAACAAGGTAGTGATCATTAAAGACGCCCAATTTCTAAATGTACAAGCTGCTAATGCGTTATTAAAAACACTTGAAGAGCCACAAGCAAATACCTATTTAATTTTATTGGCAAATAACCGTGAGCAATTATTACCAACATTAATAAGCCGGGTTCAACATACACATATTTATCCTCCAAACGCTAAAACACTTAGCGACTGGCTTATTAAGCAAGGGATTAAACAGCCAGATCAAAGCCTATTCCCATTATTTAAAAATAGTCCGCTCGCGCTGCTCAATCATCTACAACACCAGACAGACGATACGCGAAAAGGCTGCGTTGAGGGGCTTTTTTCATTACAGCATGAGCCGCAAAGCTTATTTTTATTTAGTGAATACATTGCAAAATATGCAGATAAAAATTTAGAAACATTGTTTTTTTTACTCCATGATATCCATAAATTAAAAATGAGTAATAAGGCAAGCAAACACAGTATCATGTTTAACTTCGCCCTACCTCAGCTCATGATTTGGCAAGATCAAATCACATTAAAAAATCTACGGACACTCTCACTTAATATTTTAAAAACACGCTCACTACTCATTACTCATTCCGCGCTTAAAAAAGAACTACTCATTAACGCTCTACTTATTAACATCAAAAATAAATTTAAATCATCAACAAATGTAGGATAGAAAATGCTAATTGACTCTCACTGTCACCTTGATGCGCTTGATTATAAAGACAACCATAAAAATATCGCCGATGTGCTGATGAAAGCAAAAGCACAAGGCGTTGACTATGTACTGAGTATTGGAGTCAAACTTGATACTTATCCTGCTATGCGCGATATGACTGCCCCTTTTCCACAAATATTTCGCTCGGTTGGTGTCCACCCTTTATATCAAGAGAATAAAGTTGATGAAGCCTTACTGCTTGAATACGCTCAAGGATCTCAAGTTGTTGCGATTGGTGAAACAGGGCTTGATTTTTTTTACTCACCGGATAACAAAGCTGCGCAAGAAGCATCTTTTCGAGCGCAAATTCGCATTGCCAAGCAAGTTGGCAAACCACTTATCGTTCATACCAGAAATGCAAGGGATTTAACCTTAGCCATATTAAGAGAAGAAGATGCTGATAAAGTAGGCGGCGTTTTACATTGCTTTACTGAATCGCTTGAAATGGCGCAAGAAGCCATTAAATTAGGCTTTTATATTTCTATTTCAGGTATTGTCACATTTAAAAATGCCAAAGCATTACAAGATGTCATCAAAGAGCTTCCATTAAATAGATTACTTATCGAAACAGATTCTCCTTATCTTGCCCCTGTGCCACACAGAAAAAAGCAAAATCAGCCTGCATTTGCTAAAGATGTTGCACGATTTGTGGCAAATTTAAAACATATTTCATTGGAGGCGCTAGAAAAAGCGACAACTGACAACTTCTTTAATTTATTTTCAGCAGCTAAAAAATCTCTCTAGTGCTTTACTATTTAACCTCTGTTCAAGTTAAATAGTCATTACCTGTAGCGCTTGTCATGAATATATTTTATCACTACACAGCGACTGGTTTGGCTTTATTGCAAGGTGTTCCGTTCGATCTGTTTATATGATTTTATGGTGCATCTGTGCGACCAATTTGAGTTATCCTCTTACTACTTGGATCATAGCCTATTAAAAAGCTCTAAAAATGTTATTATCTTATCTGCGCTTAGTGATTGCCCAGGGTCTTTTCAATCACGATTTAAATTGATTACACCTTGCATAAATAGCCGCAAATGCCAAGGATAAGCCATTGATAATAAAAATATTGATAACAACATCATTGATAACAAAGACATTGATAACAAAGACATTGATAACAAAGACATTGATAATAAAGCCACTTCAATATGCCGATCTAACGATACATTTGTAAATAACTTAGGGCTCTATTCGTTATCGTTTACGATAAAACATAAGACGTGATAAAGTCACAGATCCTAGTTAAAAAAAGAGGACAATGAAAAAAATATTTGAGTTATCTTCACCATTTTCACCCGCAGGTGATCAGCCCGCTGCCATTGCACAATTAGTTGATGGTATTAAATCAGGAGCAGCCTATCAAACATTACTTGGCGTAACGGGCTCGGGAAAGACATTCACTCTTGCGATGGCCATTAGTGAATTAAATCGTCCGACGTTAATTCTTGCACCTAATAAAACATTAGCGGCTCAGCTTTATGGCGAAATGAAAGCATTTTTTCCAAATAATGCAGTTGAGTATTTTGTTTCTTATTATGATTATTATCAGCCTGAAGCGTATGTACCCAGTACAGATTCATTTATAGAAAAAGATGCCGCAATAAATGCCCATATTGAACAAATGCGCTTGTCAGCAACCAAAGCCTTATTAGAGCGTGAAGATGTAATTTTAGTGGCATCTGTTTCTGCTATTTATGGTTTGGGTGATCCTAATGCTTATTTAGAGATGATGCTTCATTTGAGCGTAGGGGAATTTATTTCTAGTCGAGATATCTTAGCTCGTTTAGTGGACTTACAATATACACGTAATGAAACACAGTTAAGTCGAGGGGCTTTTCGCGTGCGAGGCGAGGTTATTGATGTTTTCCCTGCAGATTCAGAAAAAGAAGCTATTCGAATTGAACTCTTTGATGATGAAGTTGAAAATATCTCTGTATTTGACCCATTAACAGGGAAGATGATTGATAAATTGGCCAGAACAACCATTTACCCTAAAACACATTATGTGACGCCAAGAGAGAAAATTTTAAGTGCCATAGAGGAGATCAAAGTAGAGCTTAATGATCGCAAAAAAGAATTGCTTGCCAATAATAAACTCGTTGAAGAGCAACGCATTTCACAACGCACATTATATGATATTGAAATGATGAATGAATTAGGATATTGCTCAGGTATCGAAAACTACTCACGCTATTTATCTGGAAGAAATAGTGGCGAGGCACCGCCGACATTATTTGATTATCTTCCCAAAAATGGGTTACTCATTATCGATGAAAGCCATGTTACAGTCCCACAAATCGGCGCAATGTATAAAGGTGATAGATCGCGTAAAGAAAACTTGGTGAACTATGGTTTTCGCTTGCCATCAGCGCTAGATAATCGTCCGTTGATGTTCCATGAATTTGAAAAGTTAGCACCACAAACTATTTATGTTTCAGCTACGCCAAGTGATTACGAAATTGAAAAATCACAAGGGGATATTGTACGCCAAGTTATTCGCCCAACAGGTTTGCTTGATCCTGTTATTGAAGTACGTGAAGTAAATACACAAGTTGATGATTTATTATCAGAAATAACACGCCGTGTACCCTTAAAAGAAAGGGTGTTAGTCACAACGCTCACAAAACGAATGGCAGAAGATCTAACGGACTATTTAGCAGAACACAATATTAAGGTGCGCTATTTACATTCAGATGTTGATACGGTTGAACGTGTTGAAATTATTCAAGATTTACGTTTGGGTGTTTTTGATGTGCTGATTGGCATCAACTTGTTGCGTGAAGGATTAGATATTCCCGAAGTATCGCTTGTCGCCATTTTAGATGCAGACAAAGAAGGATTTTTACGCTCAGAACGTTCTTTAATCCAAACAATGGGGCGGGCTGCACGAAACTTAAATGGTAAAGCTATCTTGTATGCTGCTCGCATAACTGATTCAATGCGAAAAGCCATAAAAATAACACAAGATAGGCGCGTGTTACAAGATACGTTCAACAAAGAAAACTCCATTATACCGCAAGGTTTAAATAAAGCCGTCGGCGATATTCTGCAAATAGGTAAGCGCCACTTGACAAAAGGAAACGACAAAGTTGATCAAGTTGCACAATACAAAGCGTTGTATGATAAAAATACAACAAAAATGTCAGAAAAGGACATCTTAAAAAATATTGCTAAACTAGAAAAACAAATGTTCGCTTGCGCAAGCAATCTCGAATTTGAAAAAGCTGCCAACTTACGCGATCAAGTAACGGCTCTGCACGAACAATTGCTCACCGGATAAAAGCCGGCGTTTATCGGTATGTAGTGGTCAATTAATTTATGTTTACGTCAAATTAATAACTTAAAAAGGCATTTTAAAATAAAGCTTAAAAAGAGTGTCATGATC
This sequence comes from uncultured Psychromonas sp., assembly GCA_963682165.1. Taxonomy (GTDB): domain Bacteria; phylum Pseudomonadota; class Gammaproteobacteria; order Enterobacterales; family Psychromonadaceae; genus Psychromonas. Next base: position 2,989,956 of record OY821666.1, read on the forward strand.
CCACGGAATCACCTCTAAACTGGTTGTATTTATACGATAAACATCTAAATTGTATTGGGAGTGATCCCCACTAAATATCATCTGGCTTTTTTTAACTAATCAGCCCGTATTATAAAGCATTTCTAGCGTATACTTGTTCTCAAGCCATTCTTGAGCAAACCAAGTTTGTATATTGCCTTCAATGCTACACGAATCACATAAATTAAACTTTAATTTTCCCGCAAATGTTCCAGCACCCGTGAAGTTTCTTAAGTCTCCTCGCGCATAACCTCTTTTAACGGGGACGTCATAATCAATTTCAAGCCAATAAATACCAGGTCCACCTGCTAAGCTAGCTACAAAATTATCCGTTTTATATTGATACGTTAAACCAGGGAAAAGTTTTAAATCATATTCAATCGCATTAACGGTATTTCTTTTCCCATCAAAAGAAACGTCCCATAATAAAGCACTATTTTTTGAAAAAGTGTGAAATTATTTTAAAAAATTTAGTTTTTGATCCGATCAGATCGACAAATAATCTCGATCAAGATGGTCAGTGTCATGATCTAACATGATGTCAGCCTTCCAGGTGAAATTTAAATTACTTTCAGTGGTATTATTAAAATTTATATGACCCAATAAACCAAAAGTATGATAACTAGATTGAGAAACAAATTGATCGCTCAACCCTAACCCATAGTTCCAATCAGAAGCTTAAACAGGCAAAGTAAATATGAAAACTAAGGCAATAACTGTTTTGATAAATCTTTTTTTCACGAAATCGTTCTTGTATATAAATATTATATGAATGTATTATTATATAAAAAAATATACACACTAAAAATGCGATCTTCAGCTTTTAATCTTTAAAATCACTTATCAATAATTACGTTGCCAGATAAGAAAAATCACGCAAATTTGTATATACCCATGCAACGAAAAAATGCAACGTCAGCCGCGAACTCGATAATCAGAATAAGGCGCAGCATGAGGTAATGGGGACGTACTTTCAAATGTAGCAACGAAAGGCTGCTTCCTTGAATATAAAAACCGAGGTAGCGCACCAACGGGCAAGGCTCCTTGCTTAAGTTTGCATTGTTATAAAATATCAATCGATAATAACTATACTTCAATTTTAGGCATCAAATATCGGCACAATTTGCCTTGCTGATTTTGCATTTCGAAGTAACATGAGTATAGTGCTTATTATAGTTACTCAATAATCACCAAACCGTGACAAAATAAACATATTTTTAAAATTATGCCAATAAAAAATAATTAACGCATAATGTACAGCTATTTTAATCGTGGAGCACAGGTGGGCAATAACCACTGGGCTGTTATGTCCTTTAGAATTGAACCTACCATTTCAGGAAAAGTATTGACTTTGAGCAAAAATAATCCACCAGAAAAATTGAGGCATAATTAAACCGTTTATGCAGCTCAAAAATAAAACACCCTAGCAACTTAAAAATAAAGCACCCTAGCAACTTAAAAATAAAGCACCCTAGCAGCTTAAAAATAAAGCACCCTAGCAGCTTAAAAATAAAGCACCCTATCATCTTAAAATAAAGCACCCTATCAGCTTAAAAATAAAGCACTCTATCATCTTAAAATAAAGCACCCTAGCAACTTAAAAATAAAGCACCCTAGCATCTTAAAATAAAGCACCCTATAATCTTAAAATAAAGCACCCTATAATCTTAAAATAAAGCACCCTATAATCTTAAAATAAAGCACCCTAGCAGCTTAAAAATAAAGCACCCTAGCAGCTTAAAAATAAAGCACCCTAGCAGCTTAAAAATAAAGCACCCTAGCAGCTTAAAAATAAAGCACCCTATCATCTTAAAATAAAGCACCCTATCATCTTAAAATAAAGCACCCTATCATCTTAAAATAAAGCACCCTATCATCTTAAAATAAAGCACCCTATCATCTTAAAATAAAGCACCCTAGCAGATTAAAAACAATGCATACTTTTTTACTTTACATATTTAAGCTATTGTTTTTAAACTTATTTCTTCTTAATTTAATCATAGATGAGTAACCATCGGCTGCTCATCATTTATAATAAGTTTCCCCACAGAGTTATCCACAAAAAAAGTGGATAACATTTCCCAGCATAGACGGCATCTAGATCTTAACCTTTGTGTATAATATTGTGCGCGGAACATTTTTAATTTTTTGCGAAAAATTGTTAGCTTGATCTTTTAATTTAAGTTTAAATAACTCAAGTTTCGGAGTTCATATTCGTTGAAATTATAGCTTTTTCTGTTTTATTTTCCATCATATCAGTGCCTCTTGCCGTATTGTGAATTGATCCATTTGTAGCGCTTTCGTAAAAAAGCCAATAACAGTTTGATCGATCTTTTTTAAGATCTCTGATTTTTTACTTTCGGTTAAATTACCTATTTCATTGAGAGCGCCTGCAATTAATGCTTTAAATAAACCCCATAATTTACACCCAAAATTCAACGTCGTAAGGCTTTCTTCAAAGTCATTTCTAACCTCACTTAACTTGGCTCCCACTTGCTCTTCTTTTGCAAATAATAGTAAACAAAAACGCAATCCAGTTAGATGAATAGAAGCGATGTACGCACCATAGTGGCGGCTTTGTTCTTTTAAAAAACCAAGCTTTTGTTTCGCCTCTTTAAAGTAAACTTCAATTCCCCAACGTAGTGCATATATTTCAAGTATTTTTTCATCTTCAAGTAGGCTATCCGTTGATAAAAAGAGAGCCCAATCATTTTTGCTCGCTTGTTGTTTGGCTTCATTCATAGACCGAACGTACAGAAGCTTAACTTTAATCCATTGTGGATCTTTTTTAGTCTCAGTCGTTAAATTCAACTCAACAATAATTGATTTGCTTTGGTAAGGAATATTTTTTAGGTTATGCCATTGACCTTTGATATGTTGCTTATATAACTCTTCAGCGCTCAGTAACTTACTCTCTCCATTTTCCATAAAGCGATACTTCATTTTATTTCGCTTCATTCGAACAATTGCTACAAGTGATTGTTCCACCGTCATTTTTAATATTCGTTTCGTTGCAAACCAAGCATCTGCTAAAAAATATTCGACGTTAATACCATTGCGTATTGCTCTTGATATCATGTCGCAAACCATATCAGGTTTAGTTTGCTCTCTTGACTTTTCGTAACGTTTTGCTGCAATACTACGACCATCTTTAAACTGATAATCAGCAACCTGTCTGTCAGTTTTACTGATAAATATTTCATTATCAATCGGCGTAAATAACTCGTCATTAGCAAGGCCTAGCGTCACTATTTGTTGCCCATTGACACATCGAGCGGTTAAGTGATCGAAGTGCTTTGAAACACCTGGCATCTTTTTACCACGTCTGATTTTAACGGAATCATCGATAACAAAAGCATTCAATTTATTTCCTTCATGGGGCTTAAGTATTTTTTTTGCTGTCAATAATTGTAGCTTTCGCCAATCCAAGTTTTCATGGTTAATAAAATCGTAGAGGGCATCTTTTTTTGAGGATGAGAAACTCAATAACGCATCCCTTGAGAACATCGAAACAGAGTTTACTTTTAGCCAAACCCACAACATCAAGAGGTACACAACACTGTCAGCTGAAGTGCCAGATCGTTTGTTAAATTTTGCGCGTTTTAATAGATCTTTAAAGCCAATGTTTTTCCATGTTGTACTAAACGTATTATCTATATTTAGATTTTGTTGATTAAGTAAATCCGCAGTAAGCGATGGTAAACCAAAATCATTTATGTCAGACTTCATTTTATGCCTCTTGTGTTTTTTTTATTGTCTAGTTAACAATAATTATAACACAAGTAGGTGTTTTCTTCTTTTATATCAGCATGTTATGGTATTTTTATTGGTAAATATGAACTCCGAAACTTGAGTAAATAATTAACAAAATGAGACATTTATTTGTCCGCCAGATGCAACGCACAATTTTACAAAAAATTAGAATAATTTTATTTAAGCAGTGATCAAAAAACTAAACGTAAACAAAAAAGTATTGACTTTAATCAAAAATAATTCACAGGGAAAAATTGAGACATCAAACAAACAATTTATTTCGCTTAAAAATAAAGCATACTATTTTTTTTTACTTGACATGTTTAAGCTGTTGTTTTTACAGTTCTTTTTTGTGACTTATTTCTGCTTAATTTAATAATAGATCAGTAACCATCGGCTTTGCATAGACTTATAATAATTTTGCCCACAGAGTTATCCACAGAAAAAGTGGATAACATTTCCCAACATAGATGGCATCTAGATCTTAAGATTGTATATAATATTGTGCACGGTACATTTTTAATTTTTTGCTAAAAATTGTTGGCAAAAAAAAAGATTGATCTCTCAATTTTTCTTTTAATTTAAGTTCAAATAATTAACAAAATGAGACATTTATTTGTTCGCCAAATGCAACTCGCAATTTTACAAAAACCTCTCGTAATTTTATTTAAGCAGTGATCAAAAAACTAAACTTCAAGAAAAAAGTATTGACTTTAATAAAAAATAATTCACAGGTAAAAATTGAGACATTAATCAAGCAATTTATTTCTCTTAAAAATAACGCATACTGTTTTTTTTTACTTGACATGTTTAACCTGTTGTTTTTACAGTTGTTTTTTATGACTTATTTCTGCTTAATTTGATCATACATGAGTAACCATCGACTTCGCATCAACTTATAATAATTTTCCCCACAGAGTTATCCACAGAAAAGGTGGATAACATTTCCTAGCATAGATGGCATCTAGATCTAAAGCTTTGTATATAATATTGTACGCTGCACATTTTTTATTTTTTGCGAAAAATTGTTAACAAAAAAAAAGATTGATCTCTCAATTTTCCTTTAAATTTAAGTTTAAATAATGAAAAACTGCGTATACTATTCATGCGCAACTCGGCAATATTTAATGATGCTTTATGCAAAAGTGCCATGACATAAACTACTCGATTATGATCAATTGAGAATAAAAATTTATGCTTGCTATTATTTAACAAGGTTAAACATTTTATTTATAGAGTAAAACTGTTTGAAAACAGTAATGTACTTACAGTGTAACTAACACCTTATTTGATGGTTAAACAAATATAATCGTTGAGCTTTTTCTTAGGATAATAAATAGTGACATATCGATAGAAGGAATTTCGTATTGTTACTTTTCTTCAAGAAATTTTAACTATGAGCAAATAAAAATTTTATTGTCTTAGCAGGTTATCGGCTTTTAAACCAATGTCGCTATCAAGTTATAAACTCAAAAAGTGGTAAAGTCAAAAGCTTCTAGGAAGACAGTTATATGCTCATGTGATATATACCCATGCTACCCCTAAATGCAAAATCAGCAAGGCAAATTGTACCGATATGCGAGGCATAAAATTGAAGGGAAGTTATTATCGATTGCTATTTTATAACAATAAAACTTAAACAAGTAGTAGCGCCATTCGGGCCGCTAACTCGGTTTTTATATGAAAGAAAGCAGCCTTGCGTTGCAACATTCGATCGATAATAACCATTACCTCATACTGCACCTTATCATCGATCATCTGTTAGCAGCCAACGTTGCATTTTTCCGTTACATGGGTATATAAAGACAACGAAGGTGTTTTCCTCGCAGATTGCACTGGTGAATCATCAGCCAATAGGGAATATTGAAAATGGAAAAATCTAAAATATTTATAATCTTTGATCATGATAACGATAAAGACATCAAAGAACAACTCGTTGGACAAGCAAAAAATAGTGATACAGCCTATGAAATTTCAGATTGCTCTATTAAAAGCCCTTTGACTGCTAATTGGATGAAAAAGGCAAGAGCTAAACTAAAAAAAACAGACCAGGCAGTTGTACTGTGCGGTCAAAATAATGCGACAAGCATAAATGCAGAAATTGAACTTGCACAACAAGAGCAAGTGCCATATTTTCTCCTCAAAGGTTATAAAGATAAAGAATGTGTTTTCCCTAAAGGCTCTAAAAGTACTGACAAAATGCACAATTGGACATGGGATAATTTAAAAAAAACATTAGATACGCTGGGCAATAGAACATCAAACCAAATTAATAAAAAATTGTATACTAACCAAAATGCGAGCGATTATGATAAAAATTCAACATATCAAACTCACTTGCTGGAGCAATATAAAGCTTATCTAGCGTCAATTGAAAATGTTAACCATTATAGACAAACTGCAAATGCCTTTTTCGTTACGGTAAATACTGTTTTAGTGTCTTTAATTAGCTACTTGGATCTTGGTAGTTCTACTCCATCAAAATTGAACTGGGTTGTTTCATTCGCTGGGATAGCAATATCTTATATGTGGTACCGACTTGTTAGATATTATCACGATCTTAAACATGCAAAATTCAAGGTGATACACGAAATTGAAAAAAAATTACCAATGAGTCCTTATGCTGCAGAGATCGAAGTCATCGATAAAGGTGAACACTCAAAGATATATTTACCTTTTACCCACATTGAAATATTCGTTCCTTGGGTTTTCCTCATATTCCACGCATTGCTTTTATTCCTTATTTTATCTAAAGCATTTTTAACTTGAACAAATAAGGTGATGCATTGGTGTAAAATGATAGATTTATTGTTGATTATGTAAGATTACCCAATATGCGTCACTCCGCCCATGTATGGTACCAACACGGCTGGTACTTCAATTCGTCCGTCTTCTAATTGATAGTTTTCAAGTACAGCAACAAGTGTCCGACCAACCGCAAGACCTGATCCATTTAACGTATGAATAAGTTCAGGTTTTTTAGCACCAGTTGGACGGAAACGTGCTTTTAAACGTCGCGCTTGAAAATCACCAACATTAGAACAAGATGAAATTTCACGATAAGTATTTTGAGCAGGTAACCAAACTTCTAAATCATAGGTCTTAGTTGCAGCAAAGCCCATATCTCCTGTACATAATATAACTTTTCGATATGGAAGCTCAAGGTTTTTCAACACTTGCTCGGCATGGCCGGTGAGCTCTTCTAATGCTGCAAAGCTTTTTTCTGGATGAACAAATTGCACCATTTCAACTTTATCAAATTGATGTTGACGAATCAGGCCTCGTGTATCACGACCGTATGAGCCAGCTTCACTTCTAAAACACGGCGTATGGGCTGTTATTTTAATCGGCAGATCTGCTTCATCATACATCATATCACGCGCCATATTCGTCAAAGGCACTTCTGCTGTTGGAATTAATGACATGCCAATTCCCTCTTGTGTTGCAGGATTTGTATTAAATAAATCATCCCCAAATTTTGGAAGTTGAGTTGTGCCAAATAAACTCTCTGCATTGACTAAATAAGGGACATATAATTCAGTATAACCATGCTCCTCGGTATGAAGATTTAACATATATTGCGCAAGTGCGCGGTGCATTTTTGCAATTTGCCCTTTCATCACAATAAAACGAGAGCCACTAATTTTAACCGCAGATTTAAAATCTAAACCATCAAGCGCTTCGCCCAAATCAACGTGATCTTTTACATTAAATGCAAATTTTTTAGGGTTCCCCCATTTTGACACTTCAATATTTTGATCTTCATCGCTACCAATTGGAACAGATTCATGTGCTAAATTAGGCACGCTTGCTGCGATCTCTTTGATTTGTGCATTGACCGCTTCAAATTTTGTTTTAACCGCATTTAATTCTACTGAAAATTTATTCATTTCTGCACGTAAACTTGTAATATCATCTCCACGCTTAGCGGCTATACCAATTTCTTTTGATCGCGCGTTTCTAGATCCTTGCAAAGTCTCAGTTTTTACTTGTAATGATTTTCTTTGCGCTTCTAGATCAACAACAAGTGCTACATCTAACGTATAACCACGAGCAATTAATTTTTCTGCTGTGGCGCGAACATTAACTCGCAAAAATTTTGAATCTAGCATTTAATTATTCCTTTGTTAACTTTTTAAGACCAATAACATACCAATATAAACAACTAAAATACACACCACTACATTTAATGAAACGTTCAATGCGGCTTTAAATAAATCACCTTGTTGCATTAACAGTAAAGTATCTAATGAAAATGAAGAAAATGTTGTTAGTGCGCCTAAAAATCCCACACCAGCCAGTGGCCACCAAGGTGTTTGTGAAAGCGTTCCCTGCTGTACCGATTGATAAATTATTCCCATGATAAATGATCCTAAAATATTGACAGATAATGTCGAAAAAGGAAAGTTTTTCCCCAAAAGGCTAAGCAAACCCATACCCATTAAATAGCGTAATGTCGATCCGAAAGCGCCACCGGTTGCGACAATTAGAATATTCATTAGTATATTATTCATAACGTTTTATCCGACTTCCTTTATTTAACCTTGCTAAGTAATCAAGTTTTTCTGAGATTTTTTTTTCCAAACCGCGAGAGCTTGGGGTATAAAATTTGCTCCCAGCTAAGGCTTGCGGTAAGTAGACTTCCCCAGCAGCAAAAGCGCCATCTTCATCATGAGCATAGCGATAATTTTCGCCATGGTGTAATTCTGCCTGCAATTGCGTTGGTGCATTGCGCAAATGTAATGGAACATCATATTCTGGTAAATCTTTAACAGCTTGTTTTGCTTTACTAAAAGCTACATAAACCGCATTACTTTTAGGCGCTATTGCGCAGTAAACAATTGCTTGTGCTATTGCGCGCTCGCCTTCACAAGCGCCAACACGAGAAAAACAATCCCAAGCAGAAATGGCAATTTGCATAGCTTTAGGATCGGCATTACCAATATCTTCTGATGCAATTGCAAGCAAACGCCTAGTAACATACAGCGGATCACAACCTCCTGCAAGCATCCTGGCAAACCAATAAAGTGCAGCATCAGGATCTGATCCACGAATGGATTTATGCAATGCTGAAATTAAATCATAAAAAAAATCACCTTTTTTATCGAAGCTTACACCTTCTCGCCCCGCTATTTCTATTAATAATTCAGGTGTGATGACAGTTGTTAGCGACCGATCATCTGCCATATCAATTAATAATTCTAGATAATTTAATGCTTTCCTTGCATCACCTTGAACTAACTGGGCAAGTTTTAATTTTACATCACCAAAAAATTCAATCTTCTTATTAGCGAAACCCTTGGTAGAAGTACATGCACTATCAATAACTTGTACTATTTCATCAGTGCTTAGCTTTTTTAGAAGGTAAACCCTTGTGCGAGAAAGTAAGGCATTATTTAATTCAAACGAGGGGTTTTGCGTTGTTGCGCCGACAAATAAAATGGTGCCATCTTCGATATAGGGTAAAAATGCATCTTGTTGAACTTTATTAAAGCGATGCACTTCATCAATAAATAAAAGTGTTAGCACATTGCTTAGTTTATTTTGTTGTGCTATTGCAATTGCCTCTCTAATGTCCTTTATGCCAGATGCAACCGCTGATAAACGAACTACTTGAGCATCACAATAATGTGCAATTAGCTCAGCTAAGGTCGTTTTCCCAGTACCTGGTGGTCCCCATAAAATCATCGAATGGGCAAAGCCACTTTCAAGCGCTTTTCGCAACAGTTTACCTTCTCCAATAATATGTGTTTGACCAATATATTGATCAAAGCTCATTGGCCGCATTCGCGCGGCTAAAGGTTTAAACTCTTTTATTTTCGCGGTTTGTTCAAATAAATCATGCATTAGCGTTGATCATCAACCTCCACACCTTTTGGTATTTTAAACTCGAACAGTTTGTCTGAAGGCTTTTTATAGCCAGCCTCAACATTAAAAATATAAGTGCTCCGTTGTCCAGATGATTCAATGCGTGAAAATTCCTTTATATTATCTTTTTTATCAAATGTCACGATATAAATAATTTTGTTAGGAGAACTATTTTTTTTATTTTTAATAGTAAATTTACCGTTTTCTTCTGAGACAATATACTTAGACCATATTTTATCATTTACCCCAGCAAGCAACATAAAAGGACTGCCTTTTATCGCCGTGCTATAGTCCATTATACTCACTTGCTCAACGAATGGCGTATAAAACCAAACCGTTTTTCCATTTGAAACGATTTTTTCTTTATCAGGTGCAGAGGCTTCCCATATAACTTTTCCTGGCCGAGAAATAATTAAAGTCCCCTTACCTTGTTTTAATAACTTGCCCTTAGGAGAAATTATTTTTTGCGTAAAATCGCTTTTAATAGCGTCAAACTTTGTTAATTTTTCTTTTAATTGCATTGCGACACTTTGCGCTACTGCATTATTCATAAACAAAAATGAAATAAGTAATGCACAGGAAAAGAGTGATGATTTATTTTTCATGTATAATCCTTAGTCAGTGGAGCTGTTAATACATCCCGGCTGCTATTGGCACCAGATGGGGGACTAATAATACCTTGCGCCTCCAGTTGATCAACTAATCGCGCAGAGCGATTGTAACCAATTCTAAATTTACGTTGAATGCTGGAAATAGATACTTTCCGAGTTTCTGCGATAAACTCAACAACTTCATCAAATAAAGCATCTAGGACATTATCATTGTCATTCACCTCGCTAGGCAATATCGAGTCTATCGTTACATCTCCACATAATATTTCTTTTACATAATCAGGCTCACCGCGATTTTTCCAATCAGAAACCACACGGTGAACTTCATGATCATCAACAAATGCTCCGTGTACCCTGGTTGCAACACCCCTTCCTGGTGGTAAATAAAGCATATCACCGTGGCCCAGTAATGTTTCAGCACCTTGCATACCTAAAATAGTGCGAGAATCAATTTTACTTGATACTTGAAAGGCAATTCGAGTTGGAATATTGGCTTTAATTAACCCTGTAATTACATCAACGGATGGACGCTGTGTTGCTAAAATAAGGTGAATACCTGCAGCCCTAGCCTTTTGTGCAATACGAGTTATTAATTCTTCACATTTTTTACCGACAATCATCATCATGTCAGCAAATTCATCAACAACGACTACAATATTTGGCAATTTTTCAAGTGCTGGGGCAAACTCATCCATACTATCACCAGGTTTCCAGAGCGGATCTTGTAGTGGGACACCTGTTTCAACGCCAGCTTTTACTTTAGCGTTATAGCCAGCTAACGTTCTAACGCCGATCACTGAAAGTAACTTATATCGGCGTTCCATTTCGCCAACACACCAACGCAATGCATTAGCAGCTTCTTTCATGTCAGTGACAACTTCTGTTAATAAATGGGGAATGCCTTCATAAACGCTTAATTCAAGCATTTTTGGATCAATCAAAATCATTCTAACATCTTCAGGGCCTGATTTATAAAGTAGACTAACCAGCATACAATTGACCCCAACAGATTTACCTGATCCTGTTGTGCCCGCAACAAGTAAATGAGGCATTTTTGCTAAATCCACAACAACAGGATTGCCTGAAATGTCAACGCCTAGCGCCATGCTTAATGGCGATTTTGCATCTTTAAATACATCACTACCTAATATTTGCGAGGAATAAACAATTTCTCTATGTTTATTGGGTAATTCAAGGGCAATAACAGCTTTACCTGGGATTTGATCAACAACTCGGACACTCATTGCAGAGAGTGCCCTTGCTAAATCTTTTTCTAAACTGCTCACCGTACTCACTTTCATTCCTGGTGATAATGCAAGCTCAAAACGCGTGATAACAGGACCTGGCAACACCTTAACGACACTCGCGTTAATTTTAAATTCCTTCAATTTAGCTTCAACAAGACGCGCTGCTATTTCTAATTCTTCTGGTGTTTCTTGTTGACCATGTTTTTTAGGAAGATCGAGTAAATCAATACTCGGAAACGGTGCAATATTTTTATCTATTTTTGGTTTTAAAATTGGCCGCGCATGTGCAGGCAGATGAGAAAAATCAGGCGGCTTAGTATTTTTAGCAGTCTTACCTATAGTTACTAATTCATTAAACAGATCAATATTATCATTCTCATTCTCAACTGCGTCAACTGCATCAAATAATGTGCCATAATCAGTGTCATTCATGCCTTGTTGATTGCTAGAAAAGTTGGCCTCTTTTTGTTGTTCGTTATGTTGAATTTCTTTTAATGATTTTTTTTCATCTCTATATCGATTGAAAAACAACCATTTGTTGTGTTTCGTTGCTTTGGGAGACTTTTCTTTTACGCGCCTATTATTATTGCGAAAAAACGTCCAAAGATAACTAACACTTACAATTGTTATTGAGCCAATACCATCGATTAATTTCAGCCAAGAAAAGCCGAAAAGTAACGTAATGCCAGAAATGAAGAATGTAAGTAAAATCAACTGAACAACTAATAAACTAAAAAAACTTAACATGTCGTGTGCAATGATAGCACCAACTAAACCTCCTGATGGATAATAGTAAAAATCATTTATATTAAGCGCGGCCAACCCTTCCATACTAAAAAATGTAAAAAACAAACCAAGAATACGGAGGCTCATGTTTAAAAAATCACTATCTAAATCCAACTTAGGTTTCCAAAAAAAAGCCCAAACTAAAAATGGGATAACTAATGGAATACTATAAGCAATGACGCCAAACACATAAAAAAACACATCAGCAATCCAAGCCCCAACGCGACCTCCTTCATTATTAATCTCCGCAACCCACTTTTGCTGAGACCAACTTGGATCGTCAGGTGAAAATGAATAAAGTGAAATTGCCATGAATAATGCAATGAATAATAAGATTATAATAGTCACTTCAAATAGTTTTTGAATACCATCTAAGTGGTTAATTAATTTTTTTGTGGCCAACAGAGTTATCCTTAATCATGTAATTATTTTTTGTTTTTATACTCATCCAACGTAAAAATGAAACTACAGTAAAGTACCCTGCATCCATCTGCATCGTTATAAAATATTATAATAAAACAACTCATTAAGCATTACAGTTATTATTTTAATTAACAACCGATGATTAACGCAGTTAAGCATTGAGAGAGCAATTTTCTGTCCAGCATCTTAGCACAATTTATCAAATCTTATTTTTAAGTTTGAAATAGCATGGCTCTCGCCATTGTGCTCTTTTACTAAAGATTTATTTTAAATTATCTAAGGATACTTCCACGCGCATATTTATAAATTAATAGGTTACTATTTTCAAACCTTGCTGTCAGGCGTATTTTATTTTTGCACAGCGTAGGGCCGTTATTTAATCTAAAAAATCTTCTGGTATTTGCTGGCGTAATCTGATCCAGATTTTACCACTGTCAAAAGCACAGTCGCGGACTATTTCCATAATTGCATGTATTTCCTCTTTTTCAAATGTTTCTTGTAGTTTTTTATAAAATTTAACGGTTAGTATTCGCGCATCTTCATTAGAAAAATAAATAGCCCCTACTTTTCGATATAATTCTTGTAAGCCATTTAAAATAAGCACATAAATCATATTGTTTGAACTCACGGCCACATAATGATAAAAATTATAATCAAATTCAGTGAAATTTTTACTCGATGCATCAATTGATGGGGAATTTTTTAAAAATTCAATCACGCCTTTACTATGCTTGTGTGCAGCCATACGTAAAATGGTTGTAGCAATATTTGTGCGAACACAAAGTAATTGATCAATTAAATTAGCTCTATTTGCAATATCTAATCGCGTAACAGTCGTTAAGATATTAAGCCCAGCAGTTTCCCAAAAATCGTTAACCCTGGTTGGTTTTCCATGATGAATTGAAACCCAACCTTCTTTAGATAAACGCTGTAGCACTTCACGAAGAGTTGTACGCGTTACGCCAACTTTATCAGCTAAAACCCTTTCCGCAGGAAGTGAGGAGTTCACCGGAATAGTCCCATTCCAAATTGACTCTATTAGATACTGCTCTGCAAAATCAGCAGGCCCTTTATTTTTTATGGTCATATTTATTCGTTCCGTCAAGCCATATTGGAACTGCTGATGATAGCATATAGCGCGGTAGTTTAAATAGATTTATATGCGCGTAATCATTCAAAATATTTGTTTGTATATCCAGATTGGACACCAAGAAAAGGACAACATAGTTTTTTGATCATTAATTATATTAAGCATTAATTTACTCAGTGAGATGCAAGCATTCAGCTTATTATGCTCATCTTACAATATATAACTTATCAAGTTTATTAGTTAAGACGACCCTAGTTAGTTATAAATTTCCCAAAAATATCAATTAATTATAGTGATTTATACATATATTTTATTATATTTTCTATATTATATTTAATAATAAATTTATTGTAATAATGATAGTAAATATTACATAGTAATGATGATAATAAATATTGCATAATAACAGATATAATACCGCTACATATTTTGAACTCCCAATTAATGTTTTTAAAAATGCAGATAATTAATTATAAAAAAAATAATTTTACTCGAAAATTTATTACTAATATAAAAAATTATTAGTGCAGAGCTCTTTAAATCTGATATAGAGGCAACAAAATACCGTCAATGGGTATATACATTGATGGCGATTAATTTTACTGATATGCCTCCAATGCTAAATGGAAAAAAGAAATAGGATCAAGGAGCGTTTGAAATGCGAGCAAATAATGTTCATAATGTTCATAATTTATCAATTATCAATTATCAATTATGCTCGAAGAATGGTATATACCCATGTGACGTTGCATTTTGATCGTCGCATGGCTATGAGGACTTTAAATTTTTGTTTTAATATTGACCATCCGAAAGAGAATATCAAAAGAGCAAGCTGTGAGGAATACATTTTCGCTATTTTTTAGTAAATTAACTTGGTTAATCCTATATTTATATCCATACTGTCACATCTTGCGCCTTGGTTTTGTATTCTAGCTTGCGCCTAATAAAACATTAATCTAATATTATCACTCAACTAGGCAAGCGCATGACAATTTCTGAATATATTTGCAATATTAAATAAGCTAAAATTTATATTATGCAAGAGCATTCAAAAAAATATAACCACGAATTCACGATACTGCATTCTTTATTTTAAAGAATAACCAGTATATTGAAAAAACTTATTAATCGAGGATTAAATCTTGTTTTTATTCTTAAAATACTTATCAAAACAACGCTCGTCATGGTTACTACTTGCATCAACAGCAATCCTACTCGAACTTTGCGCTTTATTTTTTCAGTATGTAATGAACTTTAAACCCTGTGTAATGTGTGTTTATGAGCGGCTAGCTGTGCTAGGGATCATGTTTGCAGGATTAATCGGGGCAATACAACCAAAAAATGTGGTTATTAATTTTATTGCATTTTTAGTATGGGCAGTAAGTGCAATTTGGGGATTAATTATCGCACTTGAACACGTTGATTTACAATTGCATCCATCAGTTTTTTCAACATGTAATTTTTTACCTAACTTTCCAGCTTGGGCACCTCTTCACCTGTGGTTTCCTTGGTTATTAAAACCAACAGGTGATTGTTCTAAAATTGTATGGACACTACTTGGCTACTCGATGGTACAATGGTTAATCGTGGCATTTGTAGTTTATTGTATTAGTTTATTAATTGTAATTATTGCAGCCATTTTACCGAATAAATCATAATGACAATCACAAGCTTATCAATCCAATCTTACTGGTTAAAATAATCTAATCATCCATTGGAATTTTTATAAAAAACAACCAGCTACAGAAAATTCCATAAACAGCAACTGCCATAAGTATCATTTTAAGGGCTGTTTTTGCTTAGCATTAAGTAATAAAGCCTTTCTCATTTCATTTGTTATGCTCATATAAACATTTTTAACAACATCATCTGGAAGCAACTTTTTATTTTTATCAAACCACGTTAATGATGTAGTCTCACCAGTTATTTCACCTAATTGAATGGAATATTCCCCATTTTTTAGTTTAAAAGGTTCAATATTGTGTGCTTTCCAGTATCCGTCAGCAGGTTTAGTATACTTGACAAGAAAGTTTCCTAAATTTTTATCAGATTCGACAATGCTAAAATTTAATAGTTTTAATAATCGAGGCAATTTTTTCCAAGTATCAATAAATGAACTTTCGACCTGCCAAACGTATTGGTGGTTTTCATCAAAGCCTAATTTTATTGATAAAGGCTCTGAGTTACTTTTTTCTAATTGTGCGCTGGCATTTTTTGCCTGAGCATACGCGAGCAATTGATTTAAAAAATTAATCTCTATATTTTTTTTTGTTTGTCCAGTGAGAACAACTTTAAGCGCACTACCATTATTTGACTCTTTATAACTTAGTGCATCAACTTCTAACCCCACACTATTTTTATTCGGCGCACTAGTAAGTTTAAAACGGTAACTTGCTTCTCGATTAAACTTATTTTTGTTAAAGTAGCTACCAAAAGTAATATCCGTTTTTAAGTTCCCCGTTGTTAACTCTCCCTTCGCTGGATCTTTTGCAACAATATTCACATTATGTTTGGCAAGATAACTCAATAAAGTGTGCCAAACTTTGTCCTTTATATTTTCATCTTTACTAAATGCATTAAACCAAAGTTTAGTGACATTTTTATCCGCTTGATCAAGTAATACGTCATCGATAACAGGAATAAGTTGTACAGGTGGTCGAATGTCTACTTCATTTTTTATAAAACCAGCTCTTTTTTGTTGTTTCGTTAATGCTGGAATATCATAAGTAGTTAGTGCTTTCTCATGAGAAAACGTACCCGTTTGGTATTTATTTTGCAGTGTTGCTTCATCATAGTCATAGTTACCACCTGCCTGCATGCGTGTATCAAAGCGAGTACATGAGGTTAATAATAAAGAAATAAGTATTGCTGATGTTAAGTTAACGTGTTTAAATTTTGTCATCATAAAAATAATTTTGCTTTTATAAGTGCATCACGAACAATACTTTGGTATTGAAGTGCTAAGGTTGTTAGTGGTAAACGACACAGTGCAGTTGGGATCAATCCAAGTTCAGCACAAGCCCACTTCACAGGAATTGGATTTGCTTCAACAAACAGTTTACTATGAATTGGCGCAAGTTGTTGATTAAGATCGCGAGCTTCTTCAACTTCATGCGCTAATGCACACTTGCACATATTTGCCATCTGAGCAGGCGCGATATTACTTGAAACTGAAATAATACCATGTCCTCCGTTTAATATAAATTCACATCCAGTTAAATCATCTCCGCTATATAATGCAAAAGACTCGGGCACGACAGCCTGAAGCTCGGTTAAGCGGTTCAAATCACCAGTTGCATCTTTAATACCAATTATTTTAGGAAGTTCTGCAAGACGCCCAACAGTTTCAGGTAAAAGATCAACACCTGTTCTACTTGGCACGTTATATAAAATTTGCGGTAAATCTGATGATTCGGCAATTAATTTATAATGCTGATATAACCCCTCTTGTGTGGGTTTATTATAATAAGGTGTTACATTTAATCCAGCTATGATGCCTGTACCTGCAAGCAGCTTACTCAATACAATTGCTTCTGCGGTTGAATTAGCCCCATTTCCAGCAATAACATCTATTTTACCATTAGCAAATTCGAGTATATTCATGACTACTTTTATGTGATCTTCGACATTGAGGGTGGAAGACTCACCCGTTGTCCCTACAGCGACAATTGCCGAAGTGCCAGATTTGATATGATATTCAACAAGCTTTTTTAGTGACCTGAAATCTATTTCTTTATTTTTATTCATGGGTGTTACTAGTGCGACAATACTACCTTTTAACATCTTTAGAACTCCTTTAGAATATACATTGATACTACTTTTACCGCTATTTATACCTAAATTACTGCAAAATGTAAAGTCAGTAAGACAACAAATTGTATGCATTCTACCTCTGCCAATTTGCCTCGCTGTATACCTACCCAAAGAGTCAAGATAGTTATTTAATATTTCTTATTCCGCAGTTAAGATACCTTTGATAAAGCTAAGTTAGCTTTAATTCCTTCCTGGTAAACATTCATTGGTTTTTTATATTTCAATGTTTCATGAAATCGTTCGTGATTATAAAACTCAATGTAATCGGATACATCTTCTTGTAAATCTTTGATAGTTTCATATTCATTTAGATAAATACGGGAGCATTTTGCGCGTCGTAAAACCTTTCAATACAAATATTATCAGTAGCTCGGCCTTTCCCGTCCATTGATATCGTGATCCAGTTCTGTTTTAATTTTTGAGTATGCACATCGCTTGTATACTGACTTCCCTGATCTGTATTGAATATATCAGGTTTTCCATAGCGATCTAAGGCCGCATCCAAGACGTTAATGCTCAGTGCACAATCCATCGTATTCGATATTTTGTGTGACAGGACGGCTTTCGAATACCAATCAATAACTCCAGCAAGGTAAACCATTGCACTTTTGATTTTTATGTAGGTTATATCTGTACTGCACACTTGATTAGCATGAGAAATATTAAGCCCTCTAAGCTTATAGCTGTATTTCTTGTGTTGTTTATTGGGCATTGTCGTTGTTACTTGCTTAACCGCTAAAATAGCCTTTAAACCCAGCTCATTTCGATATGTTGCTACCGTGTTTAAAGATGCCTTGACACCATTTTGGAGAAGCTGTTGATGTACTTTTTTAGCACCGTATATTGGTGTTTTAGCAAATACTTTAGCTATTTCCATCTTAATCTCGTCCTTTTTATTATTCACTTTTGCAGTGTAGTAAAAAGTACTTCGACTCAAATTTAATAAGTCACACTGCAGCGAAACTCAAAGGCTTTCTAGCTTAGGCTCAATTAACTTCTTTTTATCAGATCCTCCCAAGCTTTTTAGCTTTTTAGCTTTTTAGTTTTTTTCTGGCCATTCATTCGAGGATGTCATTTTACCGACAATTTTTGTGAGCATTTCATTTTTGTCTAAAGCTGCAACAAGCTCCAGCTTACATTCTTGAACAGCTTTAGCAGGCTCCATTGCAATAACAGCGTTCTCCAAGAATATTTTTTTCCAATTCTGAAGGTTTTTTGGTGTAATATTATTTTTATTTGCAATTTCAGCTATTGTTTTTTCATTTTCTGTTAGTGCTCAAAAGTATGGAAATTGGGATGGAGAACACGCTGTTCCTATAGATAAAAAATCTGCCGACTTTGGTTTGTTGTCTCTGGGAGAGACCACTACACTATACCGCTACCCTAAAAATAGCAATAGCACACCTTTTATCGAGTTTATATTAGCGATGATCGAAAAATCATTACAAGAGTTGTCTCAAAGCAGTGATTAGATAACTGCTAATAAAGCCCCTCAAGTTACCCCTCAAGTTACCCCTCAAGTTACCCCTCAAGTTACCCCTCAAGTTACCCCCCAAGTTACCCCACAAGTTAATAAACAAGCCGCAATGCTATTAAAAGTGATGATAGTGGAGCAACATAAAATTAGCACCTTTAAACGTAAAACACTACAAAAATTACTGGGATTAAGTGACAAAAAATCCTTTACTCTACGTTATTTAAAGCAAGCATTGAAAGAAGGACTGATTGAAATGACGATCCCAGATAAACCCACCAGCCAATTACAACAATAGCAATTAACTGTATTAGGCAAATCAACACGGTTATTAGTAGTGATAATTATTATAACCGTGTTGATTTATTGTGTTTGTATGATCTTAGAATCTATTGCAAAAGGTAAGTGAGTTACTTTTTCAATTTATGACTTATATAAGAATCAATAACTATGCCTTGTGGGGTGATTTTAAAGCTCTCTTTCATTCTTATATCATGTTCAGTGATAAACATAAGATCTTCTGTAATCGACTTACCAGTGAGCTTGCTCGATTCAATTATGGGATCAACCAGGCGTTTTAAGTCAAATGTCATATTATATAAGACATTGTTCGTCAATGCTTCTTTTGCTAAATGATTCGCTATTAGCGCACTTTTTTTGCCTGCATAGACAATGATATATTTTCCTTTTATAGCCAATTTAGGCTTCGTCTTATAAGCTAACAGTTGAGGGTATAAATACCCTATATCTACAGCATGCCCATTCTTTGTAATATTTATATCTTTTAGCTTAGAGATCTTCATTTTCATTGAGTTAAATAACTGCTCAGGATCATCTGCAGTAATACTCAAAATAAAGTCTAAATTTTCAAATATTTTTTTATTTTTAATAACATGTATAGCGTAATCAAGTAATGAAAAACTAACACCCTTTACGCCACCTATAATATTCGCTCCCACGCCAATCATGCTCAGGGAATTACTATGCTTATCAAGATTTTTTTGCAGATTGGCTAATATAGAACAAGTATATTTAGGCGTTTGTATATTATGCCAAATTGTTGTAATTGAATTACTTATTTTAGCAACATTGAGCCCTAAGCCAATTGAAAAAATAAAGTCATTTAACTCTTTTTTGGTGTAATTTGGTATGTTGCCTTGCAGCGCAATAAGCGCGTTTAAAATAACTTTGTTCTTGCTTTCAACGATTGTTGAAAATGCTAATGTAGACGCTGCGGGCTTGATAGATATATCTGTATAACCAATAACAGTGCGCGGCCAATTTTTAGCAATGCTACTAAAGTCTTTTTCACATTCAGCTGAGCGCAACACCGCAAGGCTACTGTCATTAGAGTTCAATTTAGCGAGTATTGTAAGTTGGTGCGCTAGTTGATTACCATTTTTTGTCGTCAGTCCCTTGATAATTTCAACATGGTTAATAAAACCAACTCCAGCACCTTTAAAGCCATGCTGTTTTATTATCTCCTCGAGTACATTTGAGTCCTGGAGCGATTTTTCAACTTTAGTAATACCTAATGCGTTCTCTAATAACTTCGTATTAATATAGGGGGTGTTTAATGTGACAGTTAGCAAACCATGATTAATTGCGATGACAAGCTCTGCGCTAACAGCACCGATATGTAATGAATAAGAGCGATAATTTACTGTTTTTAATTTATGATTAGTATGGCTGTAGCCAGATCTTTTTTCCGCCATATCAAGCAAACTCCAAATGGCTTGGGGATGAGCAACCTCAACTTTGAAAACAGGGACTAACCCTAATGTGTAAAAATAAAAGCGCACATTATTGGCAAGTCCAAATATTTTAGTAAATTTATCAGCATCATTTAAGTTATCATGATAAGTCTTTTTAAGACTAAGAAAGAATTTTTCTTGCGCCGTTTTGCTCTCTTTATACTCTATATCTAGTTTTTTACTTAACTCTAAATTGATTGTTTTTGGGCCAGAAGAAAGGTATTTTTTGATGGGGAAAGGCTTAATTTCTCCTGCAAATATGGGAGTGTCTGCTGGTACATAATCAAGCACATTATACTGCGTTTTTGCAATTTGTTGCTTGTATACATAAGCTCCGACACCAATGGCTACAATTGCAACAAACGTTAATATTTTATTTTTCACAACACTTTCCCTAATTTAAATTTTTTCATCCATGTTTTAATTTTAAAAGTTAATTTTTCACTGTGCTAATATCCATTTTGATACTTGTCCGTACTATACCCTTCATCTTAAATTTGCTCATTGTTCCTGCATAATATTTATAGCTCTATTAAATCATTACCTTGACTAATGGGTCTAATATCTTATTCGTAAATTTTGTAAATTAAATCCTAGAGTTATATCTGTTTTTAATGTCAATAACTCCCTGGCAAGTAGCGCTGCTTGGCGTTGATCTTTGACTTTTAATACACGCTTATCTGTATGGTTTTTAGTTGAAAAAATATTTTCCAAACGAGTATATTTTTGTATTAGACTAGTAGCACTTTTTTTCCCGATACCTTCAACTCCTTTAATACAACTACTTGCGCAGCCAACCAATGCTCTATAATCACACAGTTGTTCAATCTTTATCTGCATATTATTCAATACCTTAATATTGTCAATATAATTATTATTAAAATGATCATATATCACAATTTGCTTATTAAGCAATTGATAAAAACCTTTATCGGTTGAAACAATAATACAGCGTTGCTGGCGCACGCTCATTTTATGCGCAAGAGTAGCAATTAAATCACTGGCCTCATCAGTTTCACTCGTTAATGAATCTACCCCCATGTCAAAAAAATCATCTTGTATTTGCTCTAAGCCATTTTTTAATCGCTCGGCGATAGGCCTGCGCCCTTTTTTATAGCCAGAACATAAAGTGTGTCGCCAATTTGGTGGGCGATTATCAAAGACCGCAATAACATGTGTTGGGGCATGAATTTTAAATAATTTAGACAGCGCATTACAAGATATTAAGCTGGTCATTTGCACCGCCTTTTTTGTTTCTCCATGTTGCTTTTCTTGAATAGCGTAAATGCGACGAATTAAATTCAGCGCGTCTATAATGAGTAATGTAGAAATCATGTGATTATTTTATAGCAAGGGACATAAACGCTACCAGGAAGTTTCATACGTCCTTGTTTTATAAAACTTTTTAATAGAACATCGACTTTTTCCATCAACGATTTATCACCTTTGATTAAAAACGGGCCATTGGTTTCAATGGACTTTATGCCCTTATCTTTAACATTACCATCAACAATACCAGAAAAAACGCGCCGTAAATTAGAAGCTAATTCATTAGCTGGTTGATCAAAATGAAGCGCAAGGCTTGACATGTTTTTGTGATTAGGTACAAACGTATGTTGAAATGGATCATCTATTTTCAGCGACCAGTTAAAAGAGAATGCGTCTCCAATAGCGCAGCGATAATCTTTTATTTTGCTCATTGATTTTTTAATAACCTGCCCAACTAAAGCTGGATCGTCAATAATAATTTGGTAATGTTTTTGTGCGTCAATACCGAGTGTATCCTCTATAAATTTATCAATTGCTTTAAAGTAATCACGGCTCTCTTTAGGACCTGTTAAAACAATTGACAAAGGTTGTGATTTGTTTTCAGGGTGCATCATAATACCAAGAATATAAAGTAATTCTTCAGCTGTGCCAGGACCACCTGGAAAAATGACAATACTATGGCCAATTCGAATAAATGCCTCTAAACGTTTTTCAATATCTGGCAATATCACTAATTCATTTACAATAGGGTTTGGTGGCTCAGCGGCAATAATACCAGGCTCCGTTAAACCAATATAACGGCCATTATTAACTCGCTGTTTTGCGTGGCCTACAGTTGCACCTTTCATCGGGCCTTCCATTGCTCCTGGTCCACAGCCAGTGCAAATATTAAGTTCCCGTAAACCAAGTTGACTACCTACTTCGCGAGTATAAGCAAATTCATTATCATTAATTGAATGTCCACCCCAGCAAACAACAATATTAGGATCAACATTCTGCCTGAGAATATTGGCATTGCGCAAAATAGAAAACACAAAATTGGTTATTTGGCTGGCATTATTTTCAGGCAATTTAAAATTATTATCAACATATAAAAGATCACGTAAAACAGAAAATAAACATTCTTGGATCCCTTTAATGAGGGAACCATCGATAAAGGCATCTTCTGGCGGATTATAGAGCTCTAATTTTATCCCGCGCTCTTGATGTGCAACCTCTATATTAAAGTCTTTATATTTTTCTAGAATTTCTTTACTACTATCGGTATGACTTCCAGTATTTAACACCGCAAGACAACAATTTCTAAAAAGCGTAAAGAGCTCTCTTGATGTATTATCTTTTAATTGATTAATTTCTATTTGTGACAAAAGTGCCATGCTACCAACTGGGTGAATATGCGTGTTCATAACTATTTCCTTAATAAATGACCATTAAGCATAAAGTAAATTACCTATTTTTACCTATATTTTTCGCTATTTTAATTAATTTTTCTTTATTTCAGGCCAATCTATCACAAGATGAGGATGACTTGATCTAACTTTAATAATACCTTTATTGATCCCCTTTTGAGCAATTGACCATAAATTTCCATCAATAAATGCAGGAGAAAGCTTATCGATCGCACTAAACTCAACCCAACTCATCTCATGCGACTGGGCTTGTAATTGCTTAGCGCCATATAAAGCAAGACTTATAATATCAATAGTTCTTTCTGAATTAACAGCTTTTTCTGCATGTTGCAAAAATGGAAAAGCTGTCAAACCAATTGATATATTACCAGATAAGCAATATTTATCAGCAAACATAATAAAGAATTGTTCTATTTTTAAGATGAGATCTATTGCATCTTTATGTAACGCTTGTTCACTTATAAAAAGAAGTTGATCATCTCTAATATGAAATATGTCTGCTTTTCCTTTAAAGTCTTTAAGAAGCAATTTACCCAGCCTACTTTCTATTTTTTTTCCTTTAAAAAGACCTTTGAGTAAATTAAGATGAGATAAATATGGGACATGTATCAGCGCATAATACAACGGTTTTCCAATATATAATGTAGTATAATGATTGTCTTGAATGTCTTGAGTTGGCAATGAGGATCTTCTGTGAAAAGACAACAATTCACTCGCGGTTTTTTGCCGGCGATTGAATTGATAGATTTTAGTTAATAAGTAAATTATTAATAAAATTGAAATTGCTACAATCCATTGATAGAAGAGAATATTCGCCGCAATTTTCATGTTTTTCTGGTTTAACTTTTTATTTTTATTTTCCAGCTCTCTATGCTTCTGGTTTTTTTTGAAAAGGTATAATTGCTCAGATATTTGTAGCTGTTGTAATCTAAATAAATTCGCTTTAATTTTAGTTTGTAAGGTATAAAATTTCTTGAAATTTAAAATAGCAAGCTTATGATTACCAGTTACTTCATAACTTGACGCTAACATTTCATAAGCTTGAATACGCAACATTGGATAATTTGACCCAGATATAAATAGCGCTTTTTTAAGTTGCAAAATAGCAAGTGCTATTTCCTTCTTGTCTATATTTAGTTTTGATAACAACAGTAATGTTTTTATTTCTGATTTTGTTTTCCCTATTTTAGTAAAATCCGCACGCGCATTTTGTAAGTACTTATCAGCCAGCTCTAATGTTTTGGCTAAGTGGTTTTCCTCAAACTCTGCGGCATAATTCTTACCTAGTTCGAAAAATAGTTCAGCGAATATATTCACATTTCCTTCACCAGATATTAATTCAAACGTATTAAAAAGATAAATAATAGCGGTGTTATATTGTTTATTTTGCCGTTTTAAAATAGCTAAATTTATTAAGCTCTCTGCCTGCTTAATTTGGTTTTTGGTTCTCATTTGAATATCAACATTTTGAGCTGCAAAGGTGCCAGCAAGTTCAAATTGATATTTTTGTTGATAAAGTTGGGAAATGGTTGTCTTTATTCGCGAATTCAAGCCTATATATTTGTTATATTCCGCTAATTTATTTGCATGAAGAAGATAGCCAAGTCCAACTTGTTGTTGATTTATGCTGACATAATACACGCCATAATAAAAATCAAGGAGTGTATTTCCATAAATATTTTTATGTTTTTCTAATTCAGCTTTTATTATATCCATAAAATGCCCTGCACTCTTAAAATCATTCACACTTAAAGCAAGTTGTATCAGCGTAAATTGTAAACTAATCTTGAGTTTGCTTTTATTTGCCAGGGTAACATCCTTGATGCCGCTCAGTTGATGCTTCGTTAATTTATAGAGCTGTTGATCTGTCATATTTAGCCGCTCATCTTCAGGAATCTCAATAGCCATTAAACTAAGTGCCTCAATTGTATTTTTAGAGACATTCTGACCACTTAAAAATGGGCTTAACAGTTTAACTGCCTTGCTGTATTGATCAAGTTGTATATAGCAAAAAGCGAGAAGTAAAATAGGATTGTGGCCTTGATTAGTTAAGGTTTTTTTATTCTTTGCAATATTATTATAACGCGCACTATTATTAATATAATTTTTCATTAAGATAATACAACGTTTGGGATTTAAATAACGATTTTGAAACGCCTGGTGTAAAACATGTGCTAACGTCGGATCATATTTATTAACCGCTTCTTTCTGTGCATAAGCAGGTAATATGCTGTTAAGTAACATCATAAATAAAGTTGCTTGCAATGAAAATTTAATTAGTTTCATAAAATTAAGTCTTTAAGATCCAACATTTAAATAGAAGATAATGAATGATACAGCACAAATTGTATTAATCTAAATTTTTAAAAATAAAAAACAACAATACAATAATCAAAATGCTAGAGATATTCAGCGTAATTACTCAGATGACCATGCCACAGAGCACTTGCCTCAATAATAACCCTGTTAT
The DNA here is from genome assembly GCA_963682165.1 of uncultured Psychromonas sp. Classification (GTDB taxonomy): domain Bacteria; phylum Pseudomonadota; class Gammaproteobacteria; order Enterobacterales; family Psychromonadaceae; genus Psychromonas. The sequence goes on from OY821666.1 coordinate 3,015,941, forward strand.
ATTAAGCAAAATTAAACTCGCAAAGATTAACCGCCACCTAAATTATATCCAATATTTGCATCTATACCCATGTGACGATCGAAATGCAATATCAGCAAGGCAAATTGTGCCGATATGCCTAGCCTAAAATTGAAATATAGTTATTATCTATAAAAATTTTATAACGATGCAAACTTAAACAAGGAGCCTTGCCGGTTTGGGACAGACTCGATTTTTATCTGCAAGGAATCAGCCAAAGCTTGCCATTTGAGGCACGTCCACATTACATCTGTTGCGCCTTATCATCGATCATCGAGTTCGCAGCCGACGTTGCATTTTTTCGTCACATGGGTATAAACAACTTATCATTATCAAACTTACGAGTTAAAGTATTAAAAGTTTTGTAAAAGCAATTGTAATTTCCATATAAAATTCACTCATTATCCTACACAACATTTATTCACAAACTTATTAAAATTATATTACTTCCAACCTCCAAATGCTTTCCATTTATTAACCATATAAAAAAAAAGTAATGCCGTGACTTGGGTATCATAAAGCGCAGAATGTGCTTCATTTTTATTGTAAGAAATACTAGCTTGTTGGCATGCTTTTGCAAGCACTGTTTGCCCTAAAATTAGCCCTGCCATCGCCGATGTATCAAAATTACTAAAAGGATGAAATGGCGTCCATTTTAATTTACAACGCAATGCGGCTTGATTTATAAAGCTTTGATCAAACCCTGCATTATGCGCAACGACTATCGAGCGTTTACATTTGTTACTTTTTTGATGTTCTCTCACCATTTTAAATATTTTAGTCAACGCTTCTCGTTCATCAACCGCGCATCGTAAAGGATTAAAAGGATCAATTCCTGTAAAGGCTAGCGCTTTAGGATCTAAATTAGCACCTTCAAAAGGAACAACATGAAAGTGAATACGAGAAGCTTCATATAAATAACCTTGTTCATCCATCGCAGGCATTATCGCTGCAATTTCGAGAATAGCATCAGTTTGCGCATTCAAACCAGATGTTTCTACATCAATAATAACTGGGAAATACCCTCGAAAACGCGTCGCTAAAACATTATCCATAAAAAACTCAATAAATTAAAAAAATAATTGCTGATCATAGCAAAATTAAAGTGACTTTTCTTAAAGAAATACAAAACCTAGCCGATACTATCTTATAGACAGTCCATTAAGGCTCATAACTATGAATAAACAAAAATTGACAATAGTGCTATTTTTAATGCTAATTTTGGCACCTATTGCTACTGCTGACAACAAATTATATCAAGCAAATATAGATGATTCACTCTGGTATATTTCTAAATCATCACCGATTGAATGCAAACTTGAGCATCCTATTCCACGTTATGGCGAAGCCTCTTTTAAAGCAGTTGCCAGTAAGCAAATCAACTTAAGCTTTTTTTTATTCGCAAAGCAAGGCTTTCCTAAATCACGAATTGTCGCCCTAAAATCTATTCCTCCTATGTGGAATCCAGGAAGTGAATCGACAAAAATAGCAAATATTAAGTTTCATCAACAATTTAACGGCTATGTAAACAATCAAAATGCATGGCGCATATTAAATGAATTGGAGTCTGGTAAGTTCCCCACTTTTTATTATAAAAATTGGTTCAACAATGATCAGATAACAAGCGTTGGACTTTCCTCAATCAACTTCTCAACAAACTATGATAAATTTAATAACTGTCTTGCGCAATTACTGCCTTACAATTTTAAAGATATTTCTTATAGCATTTTAAAGTATGATGATAAAGGCAATAATTTAACCGCATTTTCCAAAAAACGTTTGAAAATGATCAGTGATTATATTAAGCATGATAAAAATATCCGTGTCATACTGGTTTCAGGATATTCAGACAGTTATGGTGCGGCAATCGAAAACAAGGAAAAATCTGTTCAAAGAGCAGATTCAGTTAAACAATATTTGTCGGAGTTAGGCTTAGGGAGTGATAAAATAACCACTGCCTCATTTGGCGAAAAGCATCACATTGCAGATAATAGAACCAAACTAGGACGCATTCAAAATCGGCGGGTAATTATTTCAATAGAGCGTGAAGATATTTAAACCTTACACGCGTAACATACCCATTACCAATCACAATGGACAAACTTACATCAAAAATCAACCCCTTTCCCATGTCCGATATTGGTGCGCATATCTAATATTTACACCTCGCGCCCGTGCCAATTTACCTTGCTTCTTGACAATTAACCTTGCATGAATACTTACCCATACTGCTTAAAAATGCTTTCTCTGGCATAAACTTAGTTAAATAAACGACGAAATAGCAAGGATAGCATCCTTAAAAAATAAGAGATGATTATAAGTAGGAGCAAGAACATTAAAACGAGACAAATTGCCAGCACTAGCAGCATAAAAAAAGCATGCAATACGCTTTGTAGGTGCGCTATAAAAAACGAAAAATCGACATGCATAAAATGTTTTAGCGCAACAAGCAACATGCAAATGACCAAAAAATATAGAAATCCAACAAAGGCACCTTTTAAATCTTCTTTTGAGGGCATTAAATGCAAAGAAATTGCAGCGCTTAAATATGCCCAAATTAACACTTGAACCGGATTTTTTTGCATATCTAATATTAATAAACGTTTAAAAGATATTAATAAATGCCAAATGTCAGTAAAAGGAGTGGCGCTTTTCAAAACAAATGCACGCTCTGAAAATAAATGAATTACTTGATTGCCACTTGGCATCACCAAGAGAGTTAAATAATAAACACTTATCGCACCACCAATTAATGGCGCAATACCAATGAATAAATTACCAAGTACATGCCATAAATTTCGGTGGTTATATGAATGGTTAACATAGCCTAATGTCCCTTTTTTATCTGGACTAAAGAGTTTTATTGCATTGATTTTATGTCTAAATACTATGCACATAAGGGCATGTGATAATTCATGAATTGGCGTGCCAATTAAGGCGCTAATATAAATACTTTGCGCACCACAATACTTGGTCAACAAACGAAAAAATAGTTGCTGCAGGCACCATAAAATTAAAATTGTTAATAAAAAAAAAGAAGAACTATAAACTAAATTTGACATTACATTATTACCTAACGTATTCAAGCACGCTTAATTTTGAGATCTCAATTGAAAAGCGTCATCATCACTCGCTCAGTCAGTATGCCATTTATCGTTTGATTTTAATGCTACTTTGTTTTGTTAGGCGTAAATAAATAACCTTACAGTAAAGTAAAAATCAAATATAATAATTTGTCTCATGTTTTTTTTAATGCTATTGTCCTTGTAAAATAAACAATATCATGTGGGTCGTATATACTCAAGCTGCAAAACGTAGCAAGTTATGAGCCGCCATACCCTATACCCATTCAACGTAAAAATTGGTATAATAACCTGCCAACAAATTCTGTTAAAAGTCACCAAGGGTAAATTATGTCTAAGCATTTTTATAAGCAAATAAGTAAACAAATTGAACAAGTTAAATTAGAAGGTCTTTACAAATCAGAACGTATCATAACCTCTGCACAAGACGCACAAGTCACCATTTCAACGGGCGAAAAAGTGTTAAACTTCTGTGCAAATAACTACCTTGGACTTGCTAATAATCAAACACTCATTGATGCCGCTAAACAAGGCCTTGATGAGCAAGGTTTTGGCATGGCATCTGTGCGGTTTATTTGTGGCACACAAGACAAACATAAAGCATTAGAATCTAAACTTTCAACCTTTTTAAAAATGGAAGATACTATTCTCTATACGTCTTGTTTCGATGCTAACACCGGATTGTTTGAAACTATTTTAGATGCAAACGATGCTATTATTTCTGACTCATTAAACCATGCATCAATCATCGATGGCATACGCCTTTGTAAAGCAAAACGCTTTCGTTATGCAAACAATGATATGAGTGAACTTGAAAAACAACTCATCGCCGCAGATAGCGCAGATGCAAGGCATAAATTAATTGTAACAGATGGTGTGTTCTCGATGGATGGTGTTGTTGCAAATCTTCCTGCAATTTGTGATTTGGCGGATAAATACAATGCATTAGTGATGGTCGATGATTCACACGCAGTTGGTTTCATGGGTAGCAATGGCCGAGGCACACACGAATACCATGATGTTATGGAACGTATTGATATAATTACGGGAACCCTTGGTAAAGCAATGGGAGGCGCATCTGGCGGCTATACATCTGCAAAAAAAGAAGTTATTGCCTGGTTACGTCAACGTTCGCGACCTTATTTATTCTCAAACTCTTTAGCGCCAGCAATTGTAAATGCATCTATTGAGGTCATTGATCTTCTTGCTAACAGTGCAAATTTACGCGACCAACTATGGAAAAATGCAGCGCATTTCAGAGCCACCATGTCAGCAGCTGGCTTTACATTATCAGGTAACGATCATGCCATTATCCCAATCATGCTAGGTGATGCTAAAATTGCGGCTGAATTTGCTGATCGCTGCTTAGAAAAAGGTATCTATGTTGTTGCGTTTTCTTTTCCTGTTGTTCCAAAAGAAAAGGCGCGTATTCGCACCCAAATGTCAGCGGCACATACCAGAGTACAGTTAGATAAAGCAATTGCTGTATTTATCGATGTTGCACAAGAAATGAACATTATACCAATCGGACAGAACAAGACGGGCAATTTCACAACTTAAAATGCGCCGCTGCCTATTGGCTGTTTTGTAAAGACAATAAAACTTTACAAAAGAAAGCTGTCTATTAACCCATTTATCGCTGGGAATATTTGCAGGCAATTTTAGTGCAATGATAATATTTAATTAAAAAAATTTTAGGAAAATACTATGAAAGTTAAAGCTCTTTCAAAATTAAAATCCGAAGAAGGTATTTGGATGACTGACGTTGATATGCCTGTTGCTGGACATAATGACCTGCTAATTAAAATTCATAAAACAGCTATTTGTGGTACAGATGTACATATTTATAACTGGGATACATGGTCACAAGAAACGATCCCTGTGCCGATGGTTGTTGGCCATGAATATGTCGGAGAAATCGTTGCCATTGGACAAGAAGTCCGGGGTTTTCAAATTGGCGATCGCGTCTCTGGTGAAGGACATATTACTTGTGGACATTGTCGCAACTGTCGAGCAGGACGCACACACCTTTGTCCAAATACAGTAGGTGTTGGTGTAAATAGAACAGGCGCATTTTGTGAATATTTAGCTATCCCTGCATTTAATGCATTTAAAATTTCAGATAGCATATCAGATGATTTAGCAGCTATTTTTGATCCCTTAGGCAATGCAGTGCACACCGCTTTATCGTTTGACCTAGTAGGTGAAGATGTTTTAATTACAGGCGCAGGACCCATTGGTATTATGGCCGCGGCCATTGCAAAACACGCAGGGGCTCGCCATGTTGTTATCACAGACATTAACCCATACCGACTTGAACTTGCTAAAAAAATAGGGGCAACACGCGCTGTTAATGTGGCAAAAGATAAACTTGAAAATGTGATGCTTGAATTAGGTATGAATGAAGGATTTGATGTTGGTCTGGAAATGTCAGGTGCACCCATTGCATTTAACAGTATGTTACAAAATATGACCCACGGTGGGAAAATTGCATTGCTTGGAATCCCACCGTCTGAGATGGCTATTGACTGGAAAATGATTATTTTTAAAGGTTTATTGGTTAAAGGTATATACGGTCGTGAAATGTTTGAAACCTGGTATAAAATGGACAGTATCATTAAATCTGGTTTAGATTTAACAAAGATGATAACACACACCTATCCCATTGATGAATTCCAAAAAGGCTTTGATATAATGCGATCAGGAAACTCAGGTAAAGTTATTTTGGACTGGACTATTTAAATACTCATTACCATTTAAGGCGCAATATTCAGGTAACTGTGAGATAAATAACATCCGCTGCACAAAATTGTATACCCATGTGATGTAGAAATGAAACATCGGGTATAATCATCCACATAAAGATACAACATCAATTAATAAGAGATTGGCTGTTACTGCATTAATAGTTATTAATGCAGTGAGCTAATAAACATCCCTTTTTACATTATGATAGGACTTTGACATGACTAAAAAAATATTAGTGATCGGCGGCGTAGCAGGTGGAGCATCGGCTGCGGCTCGTTTACGGCGCCATTGTGAACATGATGAAATTATTATTTTTGAAAAAGGACCTCACGTTTCTTTTTCAAACTGTTGTTTACCCTATCATCTCAGCGGTATTGTCCCAAATGCAGAAAAATTAGTGTTAATGACACCAGAAAAATTTGCCAGTCAATACAACATTGACGCGCGTGTGAATAATGAAGTTATATCTATTGATCGCGACAATAAAACCATCGAGGTTAAAAATACACAAACAAATAAAGTTTACACAGAATCTTACGATAAACTCATCCTTTCGCCAGGCGCTAAACCCATAATGCCAACCATTAAGGGTCTTGATAAAGTCAATGCCTTCTCAATCCGTAATGTTGTTGATATCGATAAACTAAAACGTTTTATTGATAGCCATAACGCGAAAAACATTTCAGTTATCGGGGGCGGATTTATCGGTATTGAAGTAATGGAAAACCTACATGACGCAGGTTACAAGGTCACATTAATTGAAGCCATGAATCAAGTAATGAAACCTTTTGACTACTCTATGGCGCAGATTCTACATAAAGAAATTTATGATAAAGGTGTTAGGCTGATCCTCGATGATAAAGTTGCTTTTTTTAAAGAAAATAAAGTTATCTTGGCATCAGAGAAAGAAATAGATGCAGATGTTGTTATACTAGCAATTGGCGTAAAACCAGAAACTGATTTAGCAATTCAAGCAGATCTTGACATTGGTAAAACAGGCGCAATGAAAGTTAACCAAAACTACCAAACAAATGATCCAGATATTTATGCTGTTGGTGATGTCATTGAAGTTTATAGCTACCTATACAATGATCACTACCAATTACCGCTTGCAGGCCCTGCTCAAAAACAGGCGCGCTCAGTCGCGGATCATATTCATGGGATGACAGTTAATAACCGTGGTTTCATTGGCTCCTCCGTTGTTAAAGTCTTTGACTACAATGCGGCTTGTACTGGATTAAGCGCGGCAGAAATTGAAATGCGTAATTTACATCTTGAGTATGAAACTGTGAAAATAATCCCCAATGATAAAGTTGCTCTGATGCCATTTGGTCATGTTGCTCACTTTAAACTTATTTATGAAGTACCAACAGGGCGTATTTTAGGCGCTCAATCAATTGGAAAAGGTAACATCGATAAACGGATTGATGTAATTGCAACTGTTATTAAATTTGGCGGTACCATCGATGATCTAAAAGATCTTGAACTATGTTACGCTCCTCCATTTGGCACAGCAAAAGACATAGTTAACTTTGCAGGTTATGTAGCAACCAACTTAATGAACAGTGACTTTAAACAGGTACACGCCTTTAATATGCGCAAGCTTGTTGAATCTGGCGCATGTATTATTGATGTTCGTGAAGTAGCGGAATATCAAAGAAGTCATATTAAATGCGCATTAAATGTACCCTTGAGCCAACTTCGGGAACGTGTAAGTGAAATCCCTAAAGATCAGCCTGTATACCTACATTGCCGAAGTGGCCAGCGTAGTTACAATGCGGCGCTTGTGCTACAACATTACGGTTACAAAAATGTATTTAATCTATCTGGCGGTTTCATGGGACTTTGTTTCTTTGAATACTTTAATGATAAAACATTAGGACGAGATCCTATTATGACAGATTACAACTTTGACTAATGCAATTTATACCCATGCTACCCAGAAATGCAAAATCAGCAAGGCAAATTGTGCCAATATGCGAGGCATAAAATTGAAGTATAGTTATTATCGTGGGATATTTTATAACAATGCAAATTGGTGCAAGGGGCCGCGCCCGTTGGTGCACTAACCAGATTTTTATATGCAAAGAAGCAGCCTTGAGTTCAACATTCGATGCGTACGTGCCCATTACCTCATGCTGCGCCTTACTCTGATTCTCGAGATCGTAACTAACGTTGCATTTTGAGGTATGGTGGGTATAAGCTAATGGAATGGAAAAAAGTAACTCATCCATGAAGACATTCTTAATAAAATTCTCCGCATGATCGCCACATGGGTAAAGCTATCAGAATAAATTGCACTTTGGCCGTAGGCACCACCTGGTAATTGTGCAGAAAATTCAGTAAAACGTGGATCGATTATCTTCAGTACAACAGGTACCCTGCCAGGTATCCTAGATGAAGGTCCTAATTTTATTAATTTACCATCAGCTTGCAATTCACCTTCACCGATGACAGGTAATACTTTATCAACTTGTGCTGTGAATACTTTTCCTGGAATAGCATCAAATGCAATTTCAGCTTTAAAGCCTTTTTGCAAACGCAAACGACTGTTTTGTCGATACCAACCAACGAAAAAAAACGAATTGCTTTGCACAAATGTCATTGCTGGTCTCAAAGGGACAGGGAGCGCCATAAATCCAGGATAAACAAAGTTTTGTGTAACATAACCTGCTGATGTTGCTCTCACTTGTGTTCTTGTTAAATCATATTGGGCGTCATAAAGCTGTGATTTTAAATCATCAACAAGGGATTGTGTTACGTCAATATCACGTTTTTTTCCTACTTTTCGCCTAAATAATTCTTTAGCGCGTTTTAAATCTTCGTCAGCAGCGTTTAATTTGGCAGTCAAGCCATCTACTTTATATTGAAATGGCGTGGGATCAATTGTAAAAAGTAAAGCGCCTTTTTTAATCATTTTGTTTGGCACAACATCCACGCTTAAAACACGACCTTTTACATCAGGAACAATAGCAGTCGAAATAAAATATTTACGTGTCACTTCAGAATATGGGTGATTGTAATTCATCAACATCACCAGTGCACCAATCAAGATGATTCCACCTAATACAGCCGTAGGTATAGACCATTTATTTAATGGTATCTTAAAAATTTTAAAAATAGCAACACATATCGCGGTGTACGTTAATATAAGCAATAAATCCATTATTGATGCCCTATTTTGTTGACACTTTTAAATTAAAATTGGTATTGCGAGTACTTGTTTTGTTAGCTCATTCAGCTTTAGGCTCTGAACCTAATTGTTTTTCAAGTAACTCCACCCGATATTGGAGATTTTTTAATTCTTTGCTCTCTTTTTTCTGCACATCAGAGAATCCCCAGCCACGATCTTCGCGATATAAAGTTGCCCAAATCCATAAAAAAGGCCATAACACATGCAAGGTAAATAAACTTACCCAACCAGCAACGTGTATAGCATCTTGTTGTGGGTGCTTGCGGCGCACTGCAATTTCGTATGGAATATCATGCACCGCTATGATCCCATAAAACAATGTGATCGCCACAAAAACTAACAAGCCAAGTGCTACATAATCAAGCATAATAATTCCCTCTATTTGTTGCTTTTAAAATATGATTTACGGCAAAACATTACCATCATTATTTAAAGCAGATCTCAACTCAATGTAGCCATGCTATTTTCTATTGTTGTTAAAAGATTGCTTCATTTTCTAATTGCAAGTGGTGACAACATTTCCCTGCGATGTATTAAAAACAGCATCCATTAACGAGTATGGTTTATCAGAGAGAATATCATACTGAATATAACGCATCATGATCCCCCCTGCTGTCGTTTGTACATTTTTTGTTTTGCTAATAATAGTTGGGATACCGTTATAGTCCTTACCTGCACTGTTATCTCTACAAGCCCTATCTTTTGACGGCGGATTTGAACCTATAATTTTCATATAACTTTCGTTCGCACTTCCCCCTGAATAAAATGGTACGCCTAACACAATTTTGTTTTTAATGACGCATCGTGTAGTCCAGTATGCGACAGCATCTTTTGCATCTTGTACTGTTGATTCTAAGATGCCAGTTTCTTCGGGATTAAACGCCATCACATTTGCATAGTCAACATATTGAAAAACATCATCACGGATACCTTCCGCGAGATCTTTATTTTTACCTGACACTATGGTGATACTAAAATATTTATTAAGCGGTCTGATTGTTTCAGAAAGGGTTTTGACCATAGATTCAAAACGTTTAGCTTCCTCCCTTCCCTCTGGATATTTCCAATATAAATCAATACCATCAAGCACAACACCATCAAGCGCTGGACACTTTGATTTATCACCTTGCAAGCAATATTGAATATTCTTTGCAAAAGAATTTAAGGAGACTTGGTTTTGTGCGATAGTGTTTAAATTTGCATCAGCGCCGCCACCGATAGAAATACCCACCTTGATGTTTGGATTTTTCACCCTTGCAAGTGCGACAAGTGCGACAAAACGATCGCTTATTTCCTTACTAGTAAAGGGAATTATCTTGCCATCACTATCAAGCTTAATAAAGGCATAATTTAGCGTATCGAGAGCCGCATAATCAATAAGTTTGTAGTCATTTTTAATATCTTGGCTATCATCTAAAACTTTTTCCGACCAAAAACCAACTTTTTTAAACGTCACAGGAGTAGTATCTGGTGTACAGGCAGGCGGAACGGGTTTATCAGGAAACAATAAAGAGCTAAATTTATTATCGCACCCCGTTAAAAACAAGACTAAACAAATAACAACACCCAACTTTATTTTATATTTTAGAATCATAACAATAACTTCTTATTTTTGAGAATAGGACTCATTTTACTTACCTAAATTTTGTAACCGCGTTAAACTAGCTATTTAAACTGTAAATGAAAGGCAAATATCAATGAATGAGTTATTAACAATAGCTAATCAAAACTTAATCCTACATCGCCACCCGCGTAATAAGCACGAAACATTACAAGCTTGGGATAGCGCCGATGAATATATAATTAATTATTTTATGGAAAATAAACTCGAACAACAACTAACTAGTGATGAACAAATATTAATTATTAACGATGATTTTGGCGCGCTAAGCTGTTTTTTCCACGCTTTCGCTCGCACAACAGTCACCGACTCTTATCTTGCATCAAATTCGATAAAACTAAATATGACACGCAACGATTGTACAACCGATAATATGCTAATACAAAGCAGTCTACAGTTATTTCCTCACAATGTGAAAATAATATTAATTAAAATTCCTAAAACACTTGCTTATCTAGAGTTTTTATTACAGCAGCTTAGTACTGTTATTTCACCTGATACGCTTGTTATTGCCGCGGCGAAAGTAAAAATGATCCACAAGTCGACCTTGGCATTATTCGAGCAATATATTGGCACAACAAAAACATCGCTTGCTAAGAAAAAATCGCGGTTGATTTTTAGTTTAGTTAATCAAAAAAACATCCCTGAAAAAGAAGTTGCCATCACCTGGGAAGTTGAAAAATATCAATGGAAAATTCATAACCATGCAAATGTATTTTCACGTACACACCTTGATATTGGTGGTCGCTATTTAATGGACAATTTACCAAAGGGTAATTTTAAAAAAGTGATTGATCTTGGTTGTGGAAATGGTGTGGTAGGTATGGCGGCGGCAATAGCTTATAGCGACGCACAAATTACTTTTATTGATGAATCCTATATGGCGATTGACTCTGCTCGTATCAATATGATCAAAAATTTAAATGAGCAACAAGCAGAAATTGCCAGATTTGTGGTCAATAATAGTTTAGTTGGATTTAAAGAAAATTGCGCTGATCTGATTTTATGTAACCCACCTTTTCACCAACAACAAGCGATTACCGACCATATTGCCTGGAGCATGTTTAATGACGCACATTTTTGTCTAGTGGCGCATGGTGAATTAGTTATTGTTGGCAATCGTCATTTAGATTATCAAGATAAATTAGAGCGTATTTTTGGAAATTGTCAGCTTGTCGCAGAAAATAAAAAGTTTCTTATTTTACGTGCTATAAAAAAAGATTAATAACAATTTTCACCTAGAATTTACCTATTGCTATAACGTAACACACTGTCTCTTATACCAATGCCACCACAAGATGAAAATAAACGCGGTAAATTGTCGATGATGTGATAGATAAAATTACCATTTCAATGATTAACGCAGTTAATCATTGAAATAGACAAACTATAGCTCCTTCACCTGATGTCCGAGTAGTGCCTGATAAATCATCTTCTGCTATCTGGGGGATACTAACGAATGAGCATGTCATCATGAATTGAAGTTAATAAAAGTGATTTAATATTCATCACAAAAACCATTTTCTAGCCATTCTCCAGCCATGATTTAGTCGCAAACGTTACCAATTGATCTTGATCTCAAAAAACCAAAATAGGTAATACACGGATATAACTGTCATTGACAGGAAAATACAAATTTATTAAAGTAATGATTATATGAACACTAGACTCATGTGACTATCAAGATGATTTATCATGGGTATATAATGCCCCAGCAAATCTAGCCAATAATTGAATTTTTAGCCATTCAAAACCTGATTAAAAAATGTTTTTAGATTTAACAAAAGAGCAAAGAAAAACAGTTATACCCTTAAATATAATGAGCAGTTTATCGTGGTCAAGTGATATCAATAAGTGTACTGGTAAATTATCCAAACTGGGAAACCTTATTAATTTCAAAGAAAGGTAAATGGCGTTTTATTCTGCGGCAACGACTAGCGCATGTTTTAGTATTGGCTCAGTCACATGAGCTAGCATTAAACATATCATTATATAAGAGCATCTTTGGCAATGCACATAACAAACACCGCATAGAATTTGTGCCTCTAAGATGAGGCGTTAGACTCAATAAGACAGTGCTGCTGGCGGTTGCCTGCTATGATTTTAAACCATAAATACTGCGGTGTTGGAAATTAAAAAATAAGTTAAAACAAGGGCTAAATAAATGTTCGAGCTAAATAAATGTTAGACGCAGCGACCTCAATGGAGAACATCTTAAAATCTATAGATGCTCATACAGCAACAAACCTATTTATTTGGCTAATAGCATGTACATTTATCATTTCAACAATACTCGCCTTTTATGGAAAGAGCAGAATACTGATACATCACACCCCTAACTTACTCACGTCATTAGGTATACTAGGTACATTTGTCGGAATAGTTATTGGCCTTTTGTATTTTGACCCGACACATATAGATGAAAGTATTGAACTATTACTCAGTGGGTTGCAAACCGCATTTATAACAAGTTTAGCTGGTATGGCGGCTTCTATCGCTTATAAATTATTGGGGACAACACTATTATTCAAAGAAAATCGAGCTACTGATGAAATAATAGATGTAGAAGCTCAAGACATTTTAAGGGCTATCGTTAATCAAGGACAACACCTAGTACAATTAAAAAAGGCGATATCCAGTGATAATGACTCAAGTCTAACCGCGCAAATGAAATTATTCAGAAGTGATGTAAACGATAACAATAAACATCAGCAACAGAGCTTTAAAAAGTTCTCAGAAGAACTATGGAAGAGCCTAAATGAGTTTTCCAAAATGCAGGCAAAGTCTGCAACCGAGCAAATTATTCAAGCGTTAAAAGCCGTAATAACAGATTTTAATAAGAATTTAACCGAGCAGTTTGGTGAAAATTTTAAAGCACTCGATGAGTCAGTTAAAAAGCTTGTAGATTGGCAGTCTACTTATAGCACCCAGCTTGAAGATATGATTAAACAATTTTCACATGGAGTAAAAGCAATCTCAGATATTGAGGCCTCAGTAGCTAATATTCATAAAGATACTCAAGCAATACCGGACACAATGTCTAACTTGTCAACGATTATAGAGGTCAACCAGCACCAGATAAATGCACTAGAACTTCACCTAGGTGCCTTTAAGGACATAAAAGAACTTGCTGTTAAAGCTATTCCTGACCTACACGATCACATACAAACAACAGTTGAAAAAATAGCACTGTCTTCTCAAAAAGCCAGTGATGGATATAACATCTTGCTTACAAATACACAAAATGTACAAAAAAACTTCACCAGTAGCATTGATATGATACAAAACCAGATAACACAAACAATCACGCAACTGCTACAAAAACAAGTAAATGAAATGAATAAATCATTTACTGCGATGGAAATTCAAGTAGAAAAATCCGTTGAGATCACCGGTGAGGCCGTAAATAAGCATTTGAAAATGATTGATGATTCTATGTCTCAAGAGATCCAGCGGGTGATCACCGAAATGGGCAATGCGCTGGCACGTATTAGTGGACAATTTACTCAAGATTACCAAGAGCTAACCAATGCGATGAAAAAAATAACAAGAACAGTTATGGTGTAATTAGGCATGACTAAGGCAATATTCGGAACAACCCGTAAAAATATGAAAGAAGATGAAGATCATTGGTTATCAGTGTCAGATTTAATGGCTGGGTTAATGATCGTTTTTCTATTTATATCTGTCGTACTTATGCGTAATGCACTGATCGAGCGCGACAAAATTAAAGAAATTGCTGCGGCTTATCAAAAAAATAAGGTGCAAATATATAATGCGCTAACTAAAGAATTCAGTCTCGACTTGACCAGCTGGGATGCTGAAATAGACAAAAAGGATTTATCTTTCAACTTTAACTCTCCAGATATTCTCTTTGAAATGGGTAAAAGCGCTTTAAATCCAAAATTTAAAAAAATACTAAATGATTTTATCCCGAGATACTTTGGGGTTATTAACCACTTTAAACAGTCTATTAAAGAAGTTCGTATAGAAGGTCATACAAGCTCTCGTTGGAATAATGATACGTCAAAAGATGATGCCTACTTTAATAACATGAGGCTGTCTCAAGGACGTACTCGTTCAGTACTTTTCTATATTTATAACCTAGCAAGCATCAAGAAGGAAAGGCCCTGGATAAAAAGTAATGTTGCAGCTGTTGGTTACTCCTCTTCAAAGTTAATACTATCTAAAGGCATTGAGGACTCTGATCGCTCAAGGAGGGTTTCTTTTAGACTGATCACTAACTCTGAAACTCACATATTAAAAATAATGGGTCACTAGCCATGAAGTTACGCGTCAATTTTGATGCCTTATTAGCCTCTGCAAATTTAATGGGCGCAAGAGATAGAGCATTTATTTTAGAAACCACCCTACCACCACTTGAAGAAATAGATTCACAGCTAAAAGTCGGTATAATTGTAAATATTAATGATATTAAAAAAATAGATCATGGACTTTTATCATATAAAAATAGGCAAGTTTTATTATACATTCAAGACCATGATTATAGTATAATGGATGCACTAAATGATGGTGCATTAGGAAAAAAATATCACGTAGCCTATTGTACCACCTTAGAAGAAATGCAATCCAAAGGCAAATATAACAGATATGTTGCAAAAAATGATATCGATGGGATCTTCCTTATTGATGGCAAAAATGAGGATACTAATGAATATATAAAGGGCACGACCTCTCTCAAAGTATGTAAAAATTGCTTGAAACATTTGAACTATAAAGAATATGAAAACAGCAGTCGTGATATTAAAACACAACTTTTTGCTGATTTTTCACTTGAAGATTTTTTTAAAGAATACCAACAATTTTTTAAGCACAAACCTAGGTACAAAGCTGGTGAGAAAAAAAGCCCGTATGTAGATAATTGGCAAAAAATAAGCATGAATTATAAAAATTCAGTTAACTGGGTATGTGAAAATTGCAGTGTAGATTTAACTCAGCATCCCGAACTTCTACACACACATCATTTGAACGGGGTGAAGCATGATAATGTAAAGTCAAATTTTAAAGCTTTATGTTGTGAATGCCATGCCAATGAGCCAGATCAC
Organism: uncultured Psychromonas sp.; assembly: GCA_963682165.1. Lineage (GTDB taxonomy): Bacteria > Pseudomonadota > Gammaproteobacteria > Enterobacterales > Psychromonadaceae > Psychromonas. Next base: position 3,031,670 of record OY821666.1, read on the forward strand.
GGTCACATGGACATATCGCTTCAGCAAAAAACTCAATTAAGTGAACTTCGTTTGAATCAAACAACTCGCGCCGAAATCGCTAAATCAGCTAGGCGCAGGTATCTCTTTAGTGCTCAGCACAACACTCTGCATACAGATCGCGCAGAGCATTTCACTGATAATAATGACGTTTAATTCAACCCTCACACAAGCAATAATCACTGTGTATAATAAACAACCGTTAGCGACAAAAAGGATTGTATATGCCTGTTGAGTTAAATGAAACATTAGTTGTAGGGATATCTGCAACAGCATTGTTTGACCTTGCTGAATCCGATAAAATTTTCCAAGAAAAATCAAAATCAGATCCAGACTCCGCTATTGATGAGTATCGAAAATATATGCTTGAGAAAGAGGATGAACCCTTAGAAGACGGAACAGGCATGTCACTGGTAAGATCACTTCTGAATTTAAATAAGCATTTAGATAAAGATGACAATACGCCTATTGTTGAGGTTGTCGTCATTTCAAGAAATAGCCCGGCAACTGGCATTAGAGTATTAAAAGAAATTCGCAGACGTAATTTGGATATTACTAGATCTGCATTTATTGCAGGTGAAAAAAGCTCTATATATCTTGGCGCTTTTTATGTTGATTTATTTTTAACGACAAATGAAGAAGACGCACAAAATGTTACCGATAGTAATGTATGTGCTGCAGCACTCGTTAAAGCTCCACCTAAAAATGCAAAACCATTAGATGAAAAACAAGTGAGGTTTGCTTTTGATGCTGATGCTGTTTTATTCGATGAAACTAGTGAAATTGTAAACCAAACTGAAGGGCTGGAAAAGTTTCGCTCTAATGAAGATGAAAAGCAAAATATCCCCCTTCGTGAAGGTCCATTTGCAAATTTATTGAAAAAACTATCAAAGGTTAAAGAAAGACTACCAGGTCGTATTGAGTATTCTCCTGTTAAGCTCGCTGTCATGACCGCGCGTAATAGCCCTGCTGAGATGAGAGTATTAAAGACGCTTAAGGCATGGAATGTTTATATCGATCAAGCGTTTTTTCTTGGGGGGCTGGAGAAAAGTCGCTTTTTAAAGGCATTCCGCCCCCATATATTCTTTGATGATCAAGATCCGCATCTTGATCCTGCAGCCATTGATATTCCATGTGCTAAAGTTCTCTACCCAAGCAATTCTAAGCTTAAACCATTAATTGAAAATAGAGTTGCTAAAAAACAAACAAGCAATGCCGAAGTGGAAAAAGTGCAATAACCAGTGTAATTCCCCTGAATTTAATATAAGCAAGCTTTCCCAAACATACGGTTAATTTTCTGACTCTGGCTTAGCATTTATTATTTATGCACCTGTTTGTCTACCTGTAGGCCAGTATATTACAGGTAGTATGATCGGTTTACAATCCATGTCTGTAGGTAGGCAGGCAATAAATAGCATGATCGGTTTACAGACCATATCAGTCGGTAGACATGCTTAAATAGCATGATCTGTTTACTGTCTCTGTCTTATTTACTGCAGGGAATAATAAACTTAGCAATAAGGTAAACTCAAGGCCACAACCAGCATTATTTTTTAGATAGTCTGCTAAAAACATACATGCGTTTTTTGTAATTGGGGGGCTTTTTAACTGTCTCTATCTGCGATAAATCAGGAAACATGCAACCTAAAAATGGCTTGTATAACTTGCACGGTGATCTCAAGTTCACTGCCAATCAATGCCTATATATACTGATTGGCTGGGAAAAATCACCTTAAAAACATGCATGCATTTTTTATGATATTAATCGCGTTATTAGCTAACAGGCAAAGAACAAGCAACTTAAATTTGCGCCGCATTAAGCCGCATTAAAGAGTAGAGATATCTACCCATAATTCAACTTGCTAACTGTTCCTGTGAGAATCACATTCAGTTATCATCGTCTGTAAGCTTAAGAATTAACCGAGGCATCAGCCGAGAGTAAAATTTACTCAACAATACGAATACCTTGCTCTTCAATCACAATTAAACCTTTCTTATAAAGCTGACCAATTGATTTTTTAAAATTACCTTTACTCATTTTTAATATGTTAGCAATTTGATCAGGGGGGCTTTTATCAGATAGTGCCAAAACACCATTATGTAGACGCAATGTTTGTAATACTCTCTGAGCCAGTGCATCGACTTTACCATAACCGTCTTTTGTTAACCCTAAATCAAGTTTTCCATCAGCTCGTACTTGCTTGATATAACCTTTTACTTTTTTGCCAATCCCCATATCACCGAACACTTCGCTTTCAAACAAAACACCCCAATGTTGATCATTAACGATCGCTTTAAAACCAAGTTCGGTTTTATCGGCAACCAATAAATTTACTTTATCGCCAACCTTATAACTAGCCTCTGTATTATCTAAAAAACGATCAAGTTTTGAAGATGCGGCTAAACGACCACTTATCTTATCTTGATAAACATAAACCACATAGCCAAACCCAAGTTTCATTGGTGTTTTTTGTTGATTAAAAGGTACCAATAAATCTTTTGCGAGTCCCCAATCAAGAAAAGCTCCAGCCTGATTTGTATCAATTACTTTAAGAGAAGCAAATTTTCCTACTTGTGCTTTTACTTTTTGAGTGGTCGCAATTAAGCGATCTTCTGAGTCAAAGTAAAGAAAAACGCAAATGCTATCTCCCACATTCATATCATCAGTAATATCACGCCGAGGCAGTAATATTTCACCATTTTCTTCACCATCAAGGTACAAACCAAAATCAACACGTTTTACGATCTGCAACTCATTGTATGATCCTATTTTTATCATTATTATCTCTTTAATTTTTAGGGGGATTTTTTTAAATTATAATTGTACCAACGTTACTTGGAAGAAAAAATAAAAATTTGTTAAAACCAACTTCAAGCAGTCACCTTTAACCACCATATCTAAAGATTAGTCATCAGAGGAAAGCTCAGGCATCATATCCTACTCGATGAGTAAATTGTCATTCACTTTCGAAGTTGAGCTCAAGATAGTGTAAAAAGAACTGTGTAAATGATTATTATGTATAATCTATAAAAAGACTAAATAATGAGTAACACAATAAGAGCAAATAAACTGCAAGCCATCGCAAATGAACTGATTAAGATATTAAAACACCAGAAGATCTTAATCAGTTAAGCTCTAGCTTACCAAAATCACGGTTGAAACCGCTTTACGTTCAGAAATTTGCCCGCACCTTGGTTATGATAAAGTTGAGTCGAAAGAATATAGCGGTGGGAATAACCGTAACTGTTATTCTAGCAAATATCTAAAGGGTGACCGTGTGAATATCAAAAGACAAACACCTCGTGATAGAGAAGGAAGTTTTGAGCCTCACTAGTAAAAAATGCCAAACTCGCATACTTGCATGGATGAACAAATTCTAACGCTGTATGCAAAAGGAATGAGCTCTGGTGATAGAACTGCTACATTCCAAGATATGCGAAGTGTTGACGTGTCAGAGGGCTTATCTCTCAAGTAACTAATTCTGTTATGGAACAAGTGGTTCAATAGCAAAGTCGACCTTTGGACAGCACTTACCACATTGTGTATATGGACTGTGTTGTTTTAAAAATCCGTCAAGATAAACGCGTTATAAATAAAGCTATTTATCTTGCTTTGGGTATATAATCGAATTTGAGGAAGAGATCGCTCCTCATATCTAAAATGGTATTTACACAGTTAGGTTTACACCATTAAACTTTGGCGTAAAAAATAGGGCTTAAAAATGGATAATGCAGCACTACTTTTATTTATTCCTACCTTTTTCATGGTATCAGCGACGCAGGCGTTGTGTATTACCTTGTCAATGACGCTGAGCATGACGATTGGAGTTCGTAAAAGTTTACCAATGATGGCAGCGGAATTAATTGGCGTTGCATTAGTCTCATTGCTTGCTATTATTGGTGTTGCTGCCATTTTATTGACCCATCCAGTACTGTTTACTGTTTTAAAGTATGTGGGTGGCGCTTATCTATTTTATCTTGGTATAGAAATATGGCTCTCTCGTGGGAAAATGACAATCGCTGACAGCTCTGATCCATTGCAACGCGTTCCTCCTTTAAATCTCGCAATACAAGCTTTTGTAATCGCCATTGCTAATCCGAGATGGTGAGCATTTATGATTTCCTGGTTGCCTCCTTTTATTAATGCTGCACAGCCTATCTTTGAGCAAAGCATTCATCTAATTAGCCTAATCCTCACTATTGAATTTGGCTGGTTGCTCATTTATGCAAAAGGAGGCAGTGCGTTACGGCACTTTCTTGAAAAACAAGATAATGTTAAACTACTTAATAACTCAAGTTTCGGAGTTCATATTTACCAATAAAAATACCCTAACATGCTGATATAAAAGAATAAAATACCTACTTGTGTTATAATTCTTGTTAACTAGACAATAAAAAAAACACAAGAGGCATAAAATGAAGTCTGACATAAATGATTTTGGTTTACCATCGCTTACTGCGGATTTACTTAATCAACAAAATCTAAATATAGATAATACGTTTAGTACAACATGGAAAAACATTGGCTTTAAAGATCTCTTAAAACGCGCAAAATTTAACAAACGATCTGGCACTTCAGCTGACAGTGTTGTGTACCTCTTGATGTTGTGGGTTTGGCTAAAAGTAAACTCTGTTTCGATGTTCTCAAGGGATGCGTTATTGAGTTTCTCATCCTCAAAAAAAGATGCCCTCTACGATTTTATTAACCATGAAAACTTGGATTGGCGAAAGCTACAATTATTGACAGCAAAAAAAATACTTAAGCCCCATGAAGGAAATAAATTGAATGCTTTTGTTATCGATGATTCAGTTAAAATCAGACGTGGTAAAAAGATGCCAGGTGTTTCAAAGCACTTCGATCACTTAACCGCTCGATGTGTCAATGGGCAACAAATAGTGACGCTAGGCCTTGCTAATGACGAGTTATTTACGCCGATTGATAATGAAATATTTATCAGTAAAACTGACAGACAGGTTGCTGATTATCAGTTTAAAGATGGTCGTAGTATTGCAGCAAAACGTTACGAAAAGTCAAGAGAGCAAACTAAACCTGATATGGTTTGCGACATGATATCAAGAGCAATACGCAATGGTATTAACGCCGAATATTTTTTAGCAGATGCTTGGTTTGCAACGAAACGAATATTAAAAATGACGGTGGAACAATCACTTGTAGCAATTGTTCGAATGAAGCGAAATAAAATGAAGTATCGCTTTATGGAAAATGGAGAGAGTAAGTTACTGAGTGCTGAAGAGTTATATAAGCAACATATCAAAGGTCAATGGCATAACCTAAAAAATATTCCTTACCAAAGCAAATCAATTATTGTTGAGTTGAATTTAACGACTGAGACTAAAAAAGATCCACAATGGATTAAAGTTAAGCTTCTGTACGTTCGGTCTATGAATGAAGCCAAACAACAAGCGAGCAAAAATGATTGGGCTCTCTTTTTATCAACGGATAGCCTACTTGAAGATGAAAAAATACTTGAAATATATGCACTACGTTGGGGAATTGAAGTTTACTTTAAAGAGGCGAAACAAAAGCTTGGTTTTTTAAAAGAACAAAGCCGCCACTATGGTGCGTACATCGCTTCTATTCATCTAACTGGATTGCGTTTTTGTTTACTATTATTTGCAAAAGAAGAGCAAGTGGGAGCCAAGTTAAGTGAGGTTAGAAATGACTTTGAAGAAAGCCTTACGACGTTGAATTTTGGGTGTAAATTATGGGGTTTATTTAAAGCATTAATTGCAGGCGCTCTCAATGAAATAGGTAATTTAACCGAAAGTAAAAAATCAGAGATCTTAAAAAAGATCGATCAAACTGTTATTGGCTTTTTTACGAAAGCGCTACAAATGGATCAATTCACAATACGGCAAGAGGCACTGATATGATGGAAAATAAAACAGAAAAAGCTATAATTTCAACGAATATGAACTCCGAAACTTGAGTTAATAAGATAGCGGGATCAAGGATAATGCTCGTTGGCGTTTGCTTGACACTCACTTAGGAAGTCGAACATGCAAGAAATACAAACAGGCGAAAAATTTAATACTATTTCACATTTAATTCCAACGTTAATTGCGATCCATGCGATAGGGTTTCTGATTTTTCAAGCATGGCAAACTGATGAGTTGGTTAAAGTTATCAGCTCTATTATTTATGGGCTTTCTTTAATAACCTTATACCTCGCATCAACGCTTTATCATTGGCACAATGGAGCGCATAAAAAACTATTTCAACTCTTTGATCACCTTGCTATTTACTTATTAATTGCAGGTAGTTACACCCCATTTATGGCCGTCGGATTAGAGGGAACGTATTCTCACCTTATTTTAGCGGCCGTTTGGACATTGGCTATTTTAGGTTTTTACCTTGATCTACGCCCGCAAGACAAATCAATCAAAGATAAACGCATTCCGCAACTCATTATTTATGTCGTGATGGGATGGATGGTAATTTTTGTTATTAAAGCGATGGCAATCAGCCTCGGCAAAGCAGGTATGACACTGCTTACTACTGGTGGTGTTCTTTACACTGGTGGGATTGTTTTTTACCTACTTGATAAGCGACTTAAACACGCCCACGGTATTTGGCACCTTTTTGTATTAGCCGCGAGCGTTTGTCATTACTTTGCTATTTTGAATTACGTTATCATGGTTTAAGTTAATGAAACTACAACAGCTAAAGTATATTGTCGAAATTGAAAAGCAAAACTTAACTATTTCAGCAGCTGCGAAAGTCTTGTTTACCTCTCAGCCAAGTGTTAGCAAACAACTAAGATTATTTGAAGATGAACTTGGTTTACAAATTTTTGAGCGTAGCGGTAAGCAGTTAACGGATATCACAGAAGCTGGCGTGAAGATAATCGCTTATGCCAAAGAGGTGCTATCAAACATTGAAAGCATTAATGCGATTACCAATGAATACACAAAGCCTAATCAAGGCGCATTATACATTGCAACCACACATACACAGGCTCGTTATGCGCTACCTAATGTCATTAAAAACTTCACGCAGAAATTTCCACAAGTATCATTACATATTCAGCAAGGCACTCCTCAGCAAATTAGCGATGCAATTTTAAAAGGCGAAGCCGATTTTGCGATTGCAACAGAGGCGCTACATCTTTATGAAAATTTACTGGTTTTGCCTTGCTATCGTTGGTCTCGCAGTATTATCATGCCCAAAAATCATCCACTGGCAACGGCTAATACAATCACCATTCATGAACTTTCTAAAGAGCCTTTGATCACCTATTCATTTGGATTTACAGGCCGTTCGCAACTTGATAAAGCATTTAACAATGCAGAATGTTCGGCGAATGTCTTATTAACCGCAACCGACACTGACATAATAAAAGCCTATGTGAAACAAGGGATGGGCGTTGGCGTAATCGCAAGCATGGCATTAACAAAAGAAGATAGATCTGATTTTCATATCATTGATGCCAGTGAACTGTTCGGATTAAGTACCACCAGCATCGGCATAAAAAAAGGTGCGTTTTTACGCGATTACACCTATGAGTTAATCTTCCAATTTGCGCCACACCTAACACGAACTATCGTTGAAAAAGCGCTACAAACAAACGATGACAAAGCATTAAAAAAACTATTTTCAAGTTTTACGCTTCCTATTAGATAGTTATTTTTATTGTTGTTTTCGTACAAGAAATAAAATGATAAGCCTCATTGATCATATCGTCCTGACTATTGCTGATATTGAGCGTTCAGTCGCTTTTTATCAACGCGTTTTATTGATGGATGAAATTACTTTTGCGCAAGGGTGTAAAGCATTAAAGTTTGGAAATCAAAAAATTAACCTGCAAGCATTGGGCAAGAGCCTAGAAATGAAGCTCAAGTGGGATCTGGCGATTTGTGCCTTATTACTCATTGAACCTTGAATAAGGTAGTTAGCTATTTGCACAATGAAAATATTGAGATTGTCGGGTGTCCCGTGACTAAATCGGGCGCACAAAAGCAAATCAAGTCAGTGTACTTCTTGGCTCTCGATAAAAACTTGCTAGAGATTAGTGTCTACCAGTTAGCAGTCAAAGCACAAACAAGCAGTATTTTGGAGGTTGGTCTTTAGGCAATCATCTTTCGTGATAGTATGTGATTAAATGCCTGAAAACCAACCTTTAATGGAAAAGTAATAAAACGTTATAAAGGCTTATGATAGTGATTCTGTAACAGGTAGTTTATCTCTTTTAGCTAATAACCGACTGGTTATTGTTCCTGCCGTCATTGCACCACTCGTATTCAATGCTGTACGCGCCATGTCAATTAATGGTTCGATTGAAATAAGCAAAGCAACGATTGTAATGGGTAATCCCATGGTTGGCAGAACAACAAGTGCTGCAAATGTAGCGCCTCCTCCTACACCCGCAATACCAAATGAGCTGATGGCTACCATCAAGGTCAATGATGCAATAAAGCTAAAATCAACAGGAATACCAACACTTGGTGCAACCATAACCGCTAACATAGCTGGGTAAATTCCTGCACAGCCATTTTGCCCAATGGTTGCACCAAATGTAGCTGAGAAATTGGCGATTGCTGGTGGGATATTCAATTTGCTTATTTGTGTTTCAATATTTAGTGGAATCGTTGCAGCTGAACTCCGAGAACTAAATGCAAAGGTTAATACGGGCAATATTTTTTTAAAGTAACTAATCGGATTAACACCAACGAGTGAAACTAAAAAGCCATGGACAACAAACATAAGTAAAATAGCGACATAAGAAGCAACAATAAAGCCAAGTAAATTTAAGATGTCACTTGCATTTGAATTTGCGACGACTTTTACAAGTAAAGCTAAAATACCGTAAGGGGTCAGAGCCATGATCATTTTAACAAGGCGCATAACGATGGCTTGTGTTGCATCAACAAAAGAATGGATTGCTAATGAGAGTTTTTCATTTTCTTGAGAAACTTTATGGGCAGCTAGCCCGAGTAAAGATGAAAAGATAACAACGGCTATCATTGATGTTGAACGGCTCCCGGTTAAGTCAGCAAATGGATTGCTTGGAATAAAGCTAAGCAATATTTGTGGGATATTTAAGTTACTGACTTGATCAATTCGGCCTTCTAACACAATTGCTCTGGCACTTTCTCGCGACCCTTCAATAAGGCTTGCTGCTGATAATCCAAATGCTTGTGTAATAAAAATACCAATAAGTGCTGCAATCATAGTCGTAAATAGCAGAATTCCAATGGTAAGGCCGCTAATTTTTCCTAATGATCCTGAACTATCAATTCTAACTACGGCGCTAAATATTGAAACGGCAATCAGTGGCATAATAATCATTTTTAATAAGCCCACGTAACCGCCACTAACAATTGAAATCCATTGTAATGTCGTGTGGATAATCTGTTCATTATAACTTGGTATGAAATGTAAAATAAGCCCGTACAAGATACCCAATATTAAGCCTGTTAATACGAGTCGAGAAAGTGATCTATTTTTGCGCTGCTCTCGGTATAAAAACAAGAGTAAGGCGCAGAAAATAGTTAAGTTAATAAATAGAGCAATAGGCATCAGAAAGACCTTTTAAATAAGTTGAATCTTTATGATATTATATGACAGATAAAAAGAATAATAACAAATAGCTATAAGGTATATCCTTTTTAAACATTGCTGTTATAACTCAAGTTTCGGAGGGTGTAAACTGTATCACTACACAATAACGTACAATGACTTACAATAACTTACAATAACTTACAATGACTAGAAAAAAATCACAGTCTTTTTTAATTCCCGCAGATGATTAACATAGTCAATACATCTGGTTAATTTTATGCATCAGATCCGCACTACATTTATAATTTCTTAATAACAGCCAAAGTTAATCTTGATATGCACACTAATTGTGACTGCTTGTTTTTAATTTCTATTTGCCAAACTTGTGTTGTTTTACCAATATGCACCGCTGTCGCGACGCCTATAACAATACCAGTTCTTTCACTGCGAATATGGTTTGCATTCACTTCCATTCCGTAACATACATGACCTTCATCAGCAGCCAAATGAGACGCAGCACTCCCTAACGTTTCAGCCAATACAACCGATGCTCCGCCGTGCAACATACCATGTGGCTGACATGTTCGACTGTCAACTGGCATAGTCGCTACGACATAATCATCACCAATTTCTGTATACTCAATTCCCGTTAACGCAATAATTGTATTTTTATTTGACGCATTTAAGTAGTCTAATGTGGCATCTTTTTTCCAAATTTTCATGTAATGATCCTCTAAAGTAAAGTAAGCAATGCTTGTACAGGGTGTTTTAATGACTTGCCTTTAATACGTTTCACTTGACTTCTGCATGAATAACCAGTAGCCAGACATTGAGAAAATTCACGTTTGTTAATTTCTTCTTGCCAACTTAAATTATAAATTTGTTTTGATTCATCTACTTTTAGGGCTCCATGCCCATAGGTACCAGCCATCCCACAACAACCAATAGCAACATCTGTTAATTTTGCACCAAAATGATTAAAAATAGTCTCCCAATCATTACTGTAATTAGGCTCAGCAGTTTTTTCAGTACAATGGGCAAATAAATAAAAAGGATCAGACACTGGCAATTTAGCATGACCTTTTAAGTTCATTCGAAGCCACTCTTGAAACAGCTGCACCTTAAAATTGCCACGCGCCGCGCCTAATGCATGCTTGTATTCATCACGATAGCAAAGCACCATCGCGGGATCTGTGCCAATTAAAGGAATGTCTAGCTGAGAGATTTCATTTAGAAACGCTGCTGCAGTTTTAGTTGTTTTAGCAAACTTGTCAAGAAACCCGTTAACATGTTGTGGCTTGCCATTGGGCTGAAACGGTAAAAGAATGGGTTGAAAACCTAATTTTTTAATGGTTAACACAAGATCACGTACAACCTCTGCATCATAATAAGTAGTAAATGGATCTTGAACGATAAGTACATGATCAGCACGGACACGAGCCGAAAGAGATTGTAGCCGTTTTAAATTGAAGGTCATTATGTTTTCGTTTGCAAGCGAGGATTGTAACCCTGGTGATGATAGCAATGGAATATCTACCAGTCCTACAAACTTTTTAGTCAGCCAAGTTACAAGTTTCATCTTCATAAAAAAATTAAAAAATTTCGGGGCTCGACCCATTAATGGTGCATATTGTTCAACATAGGCAACAATGTAGTCTTTAAGCGGCCGCAAATAACGCCCATGATAAAGGTGTATAAATCGCGCTCTAAACGTAGGCACATCCACTTGAATTGGACATTGGTTTGCACAGGCTTTACACGCTAAACAGCTTTGCATTGCCTCCATCACTTCATGAGAAAAATCATACTCTCCTTTGAGTTTATTTAATGTATTTTTAAATTTTTTAAATAAATTGGCATTTTTACCAGCAAACAGTTGTTTTTCTAACTGCAAAACATCAACATCGTTATTCGCTAATTGGCGTAACCATTCACGCATTACCCCTGAACGGCCTTTAGGAGAATGTAATCGGCTGTTGCTTACTTTCGCTGATGGGCACATGACGGATCGGGTATCATAATTAAAACAAAGCGCGTTTCCATTGCAATCAAGTGCCCCATGAAAGCTTTCTCGCACTTGTATTGGTATTTGGCTATCGTAGCTACCGCGTTTAGGTCCATCAACACTGACTAATTTTTCATTTGATGAAATGGGGGTACAAATTTTCCCTCGGTTTACGCGGTTATATGGATCAAACGCCGTTTTAATTTTGCGTAATTCAAGAAATAATTGCTCTCCAAAAAATTCAGGTCCGTATTCACTTCTGAAACCTTTCCCATGCTCCCCCCACATTAAACCTTTGTATTTAGCGGTCAACACGACAATTTGATCTGATATTTCTCGCAGTAATAGTTGTTGTTTTGGACAGCATAAGTCAAGCGCAGGACGGACATGTAGAACACCAGTATCAATATGTCCAAACATACCATAATGCAAGCCTTTATCATCGAGAAGTTGCCGAAACTCAGTGATATAATCAGCTAAATGTTCAGGAGGAACACAAGTATCTTCGACAAAAGCCACGGGTTTAGCAGATCCTGATGTTTTGCCTAACAAGCCAACGGCTTTTTTACGCATGCCATAAATTTTATTAATATCACTTAAATTATCACAAATTTGATAACTTATCAGACCAGCATCCTTATCGCTAATAAGTTGATCCAATTTTTCAGCTAATTGCGTAATTTTGTGTTTTTGAGTAGTTTCATCTTGATCTGCAAATTCAACAATATTTAATCCATTGACAGTGTCATTTGACGCATCAGTAATTAATTTTTCTACCTCAAACCAGACAATATCTTGCTTGGCAAGATTAAGCACAGTGGAATCTATTGTTTCAACAGAAAGCGCATTAGCTTTTACTAATACTTGCGCATTTTGTAATGCCGATTGAAAACTATCGTATTTAATATTAAATAACGTACGAAAAGTTGGAATTTTTTGTACATGTAATTTAGCTTCTGAAATAAAGGCGAGTGATCCCTCCGCACCACATAATAACCGCGTTAAATCGACAACGCCGCTTTTATGATCATATACATGTTTTAAATCATATCCTGTTAAGAATCGATTAAGCTTTGGAAAGGTGTTGTTAATCTCCGTTTGTTTATTAATACAAGTCTCAAGAACTTGCCGATAAACCGCGCCGACGTTATCATTTCGTTTGCAAAGCGCATCTAACTCACTTTTCTTGACTGTATGCGTTTCTAGTAATTCGCCACTCACTAAAACAGAGGTTAACCCTAATACATGGTCACTGGTTTTACCATAAACTAACGAGCCCTGCCCTGATGCATCACAGCTTATCATTCCCCCTAATGTGGCGCGATTACTCGTTGATAATTCAGGCGAGAAAAATAATCCATGCGGTCGTAAATAATCATTTAATTGATCTTTAATGACGCCACTTTGAACACGCACCCACCCAGCTTCAATATTGATATCAAGGATCTTATTCATATATTTAGACAGATCAATGACCAAATCACTGCTTAAAGATTGCCCATTGGTGCCAGTTCCGCCACCTCTTGGCGAAAAGCGAATATCTTGAAATGCGCCTTGCTGTGCAAGTAAACAAATTTCTATAATATCTTGTGTTGATTTTGGGTAAATAACCCCTTGAGGTAAGCATTGATAAACACTGTTATCAGTAGCTACGGCTAAACGACTAGCATAACTTTGCTTTATTTCACCCGTAAATCGTGTGTTTTTTAACTCTTGAAGGAAGTTCAAGTAATTTTGTTTAATATTCGCAGCCTGAGCTAATACTGGGATCATAATTTCAACGTTACCTATCGATAGACACTAAATTTTTAACCATTATTTACTGATATTATCATAGATTGAATGTTGTTTACGCTTTAGCAACATATTTAAGCAAATTAAAATGTTGAAGCCATAATCGCCAAATACAAGATTTATTTTTTAGTTTTGGTGATGTTTTTTGTAATAATTGCTTAAGAACTTCAAGTTTCATGCTCCAAGAACCTGATTCATGATTAATAGCGCCTAAGTTTATTCTGTTAACATAAAGGACATTTATCCATTTATTGTACCTATTCATTGAATGCGATATGATCTCAAATTAGCTTGCTGAGCTGGCTATATTGAGGTAACTTTGATGTAAACTCAATATTATTTTGCAAGCAAAGTCTAATTTTTATAAAAAAATTAGTTATAGCTATTATTATTAATGTAATGTAGGAACGATACTAAGGTTGCTTACAAATATTACTTAGAAACAGCGACTCATTTTAACCCGTAAGATTGATAAGCTATTTACTGTACTTGGTATTATCTGGATCATAACAAGTTAATTATTACGAATATACTATAAATCTTACTTCTGGAATCAACTATCATGTCTAGCAAAAAAAGCATTTTATTTATCATTGTACTTGTTATCATCATACTACTTGGAGCCGCTTTAGGATTTTACTTTTCTTCTGACAAGATACAGCTGGAGAAAAAAATTGAAGCAGAGGCGAAAACACTTAAACATAAAGTTGCGACTACTAGCAACACAGTAAAAAATTCTCTAAGCAGTAAAACAACCTCTAACGAAAAGCAAACAGCAACGAAAGCGCCCAGCACAGCTCCGAAAGTTTATTCTCAACAGCAACTTATTAATTCTGATAAACTTGTTTTATCACGTGCAGCAACACTACTTCCTGCAAAAAATGATGTAAGCCTAATTTCACCGCAGAATATTATCAATCGCTTTGTTGTATTTACCGATAATTTAGCCCATGGTAAAGTGATCAAAAGTTTTAGCCCTTTGCGTAAGCCTAAAGCACCCTTTGCAGTATTAGAGAGTCAAAATTCAATGATTTTAGATCCTGCGGGTTATAAACGATATGACTTATATGCCAATATTATTGACAAACTAGATTTAAATATGGTCATGAAAGAATATCAGCGTTTTATGCCATTGATTAATAAATCTTACAAAAATATTGGTTATAATGACGGTGATTTCACTAAGACACTTATCACAGCAATTAGTATCATTAACAACGCCCCCATTATCAACCATAAAATTAAACTAGTGGCGCCTTCGGCAATGTATAAATTCGCAGATAGCAACTTAGAAAAACTTAATGACGTGCAAAAATTAATTATTAGAACGGGACCTGAAAATACCAAAAAAATTCAAACTAAACTGGCTAAATTAAAAATAAAACTTATGGCAAGCATGAAGTAAATAAACATATTGAATGAAAAAATTTTGCTCATGATAGCAACTTATTTTTCAACAACACGTTAATATTTCCTGACTTTACGTGTTGTTGATATAAGAAATACAAGCTATAAACTAACGCCTAGTCATTGTCAAAAACACTATTATAGTTGAGCAACATTTTATATTTACAAGACTCACACTTGATAATTATTTACAGAATATCTAATATTTACTCCTTATGCGAAGGCTGACAGAAGGAACAATTATTGATATCAATAATACTTTAAAATGCAAAGGCAAATCAAAAAATAAGCAAGCCAATAGCTGGCGATTATGAGTCAATTTAACGCTAAAATGTGCAAAACAGTTGATTTTGGAAGTGGTGATTATCCATGGTAACTGCCCCAGTGACTCGCTAATTATCCTCATCTACTGCCACATGTCGTGACATCATTACATATATCGGTGCCGACCTAAACGTCAACATAGCAAGTTTATATTTTCTATGAAAAGAAGCTCAACAATCAAGAAGTGAATAAGCATAGGAGAAATCTTTAATTTTCCTTGAGAATGTTGACCTAATTATGTTACAGTTGTTCAATACAAGAATTTCGAGAGAGCATTAATGTCATTATCAAAGATCAATAAACCAACAACGGAAGTATCATGAGATATCTCTCCACAGAAAAACTTAATTACTTCGCTGAGCAATTGACTAACTGCTTGTACATGATATCCATTACAGATCCGTGGTATCCAAATGCAAGCGGAAATACTCAAAAGATGACGAGCAAAGATCAAATAGCATCTATGGAGCTTGTCTTAGCTGGCATTAAATACACCAATGGCAGAGCACCAAGTGTATTAGGTGGACGGTACATCACTCAGGATACAGGATCTTGGTTAGCCCAGGGCTCGCTAATTTTTTTAAAAAAAAGTGGAACCTCCATGGACTGTGCTGCAACTGTAGCTAATTTAATGCTGCAAGCTGTGAATAAATCCATTTATAAAAGTAGAATAGAGATCCTGACTATTAATCAACATGCGTTCGTTGTTGTCAACAGAAAAGCGGCGCTTATATCTCCAGAACACTGGGGGGAAAATGCCTTTATTATCGATCTTTGGTTTAGTAACCAATTTCCAAAATTTCAGCAAAAGGCAGTCTTTTGGGCTAATGATTACACGCATCCAATACAGTATCTTATCAGAACAAACGCCATTAGGTTACGCGTCGCGGTAGTTATTAATGCAGGAGGACCAGAACATGCCATTATTCCACTCATATCCCCAGCTGCGTAGATATAACTAACTGATATTAAAATTATTGTCAAAGTGATGGAACACATTGATAAGTCTGTATTTAAAAAAGCAATTAATAATATTTAACCAATATCAGGTTGGGAAAATGAGTTAATAGAAATATAGGTATTATCACCCTGTAAGATTGATATCATTGAAACACCCCATTTAAACCACCAAACAGTGTAATGGTCAAGTTTTTTCGTAAGGTATCTAAGCCACATTTGTTAACATTTTTCGTTTTTGTGCTGGCACCATATAATCCAAAGACGAATGAAGCCTTTTATTGTTATAATAACGAATATAAAATGTGGCCGCGTGAACGACTGAATTGTGGTTCACGAATCTATAATGCCCCAGGAAATCTAAACAGTAAAATTAAGATTCTTATTCCTGTTTGAGATAATATCTATCAAAATAGGAGAATATACCTACCCAAAGAGTCAAGACAGTTATTTAATATTTCTTATTCCACAGTTAAGATGTATTCATTAGAACGCTGATATTTTTTCAGGGTTCTTACTTTCAATTTGTCACCTTTTTGCACCGGTTTAAAAACAGGTTTAACAAGTAGTGAGTTAATTATGTCTTGGCTCATAATATCTCCTATATATATAGGATATCGGCAAGGTAATTTAATACATAACCCTTTAGTTTATATTTTAGCGACAAGGCGGATGTTTTGCTGTATTATCAAAATAAATAAAAGATTTTTTCTAATTAAAATATCAATAGAAAGAAAAATCTACATAAAAGTATTAAAAAAATACATATCTAAAGCTGATCGCGCAAAGCAAGATACACAAAGACATACCCAAACAATAGAAGCTCTGCCTTATGTAACCACTCTGAGACTAATTTCCAGAGTTCAGTTTAAAAGGAAAAAAATGAACAAAATAAAATCAGAAGATCATTTAAGGATTGCTATCCAGAAAAAAGGACGCTTAAGTGATCAAAGCGTCTCGCTCCTTAGATCCTGTGGCGTAAAAATAGACTTAAACACACAACGCCTTATCGCACACTGTAAAAATATGCCAATTGATATTTTGCGAGTTCGTGATGATGACATTCCAGGCTTAGTTATGAATGGCATGGTTGATCTTGGCTTTATTGGCCAAAATGTACTCGAAGAAGAAAGAATGAGTAGACATTCTGACAATGAACCAACTGCACATAAAGTAGTTAAAAAACTTAATTTTGGCGATTGTCGATTTTCTATCGCAGTTGCTAATGATTTTGACTATAAAGGGCCAGAATCACTTGCAGGTTTACGCATTGCCACAACATACACGCACATCCTCAAGCGTTTTATGAGCGAAAAAAATATCCCATATTCAACATGTGTGTTAGCAGGCTCAGTCGAAGTAGCACCTCGCGCAGGGCTTGCTGATGCAATCTGTGATCTTGTATCTACAGGAGCCACTTTAGAGGCAAATGGCTTAAAAGAAGTCGAAGTTATTTATCGTTCAACCGCTATTTTAATTCAAAAAGATGAAGACCTATCTACTAAGAAACAAAATTTGGTTGACAGATTATTAATACGTATCGACGGCATGCAAAAGGCAAAAGAATCTAAATATATTATGCTCAATGCGCCTAAAAAAAATTTACAAGCTATCAGCAACTTATTACCTGGCTCTGATTTACCTACTGTCATGGAACTTGCAGGCAGTGACGATCGTGTTGCACTACATGCCGTGAGCAAAGAAAATATATTTTGGGAAACAATGGAAGAACTAAAAAAGCTCGGAGCAAGCTCTATCTTAGTATTACCTATTGAAAAAATGATGGTATAACAAACATGCCAAGCGAAATGAAAATCGTTAACTGGACTGATTTATCCTCTGCTGAGAAAACCACATTACTTGCTCGCCCAGCCATTGCTGATCCTACAACCCTCAGTCATACAGTTGCAGATATTATCCAAGCAATTCAAACGCTAGGCGATAGTAAACTACTAGAGTACACAAAATGTTTTGATAAGCTTGAAGGTAATAACCTCGTTAAAACAGCCGATGATATAAAAACAGCAACAGCACGTTTAAATACAAAAATTAAAAGCGCAATAAAAACAGCCTATCAACAAGTCGTTAAATTTCATCAAGCACAACAACAAGCGGTGCTTAGAGTCGAAACCATGCCAGGGGTTGTTTGTGAACTACATACACAAGCAATTGAATCGGTTGGGTTGTATATTCCAGGTGGCAGTGCCCCCCTACCATCTACTGTCATCATGACGGGTGCGCCTGCACAAATTGCAGGTTGTTCACGCATTGTATTATGTAGCCCGCCGCCTATTGCAGACGAGATTTTATATGCAGCTTCTTTATGTGGTGTTGATGAAATTTACACTATTGGTGGTGCACAAGCAATTGCGGCCCTTGCCTATGGCACAGAGACAATACCAGCGGTTGATAAAATTTTTGGTCCAGGCAATGCATTTGTCACCGAAGCGAAACGCCAAGTAAGCAATGATTTTCGTGGGGCTGCCATTGATATGCCAGCTGGCCCATCAGAAGTGTTAGTGATTGCAGATGAAGCGGCAGATCCTGCCTTTATCGCCGCAGATTTACTTTCACAAGCCGAGCATGGACATGATTCACAAGCCATACTAGTAACCACCTGTGCAAAAATTGCAGCGCAAACATCCATTGAAATTCAAAAACAGCTCGCCGCTTTAACGCGCAAAAACATTGCTGAAAAAGCGATTGCACACAGTGTTAGCATTATCTGCAACGATCTCGATCAAGCAATTGAGATATCTAATCGTTATGCCCCTGAACATTTAATTGTGCAGACTGCATTTCCGCGTAATTTACAAGCAAAACTAAAAAATGCAGGCTCAATTTTTTTAGGCGCTTGGACACCTGAAGCAGTCGGCGATTATGCAAGTGGTACTAACCATGTTTTACCCACATATGGTTATACTAAAACTTATTCAAGCTTAAGCTTAGCGGATTTTGGCAAACGTTTTACAATACAAGAGCTAAGTAAAGAAGGTTTGAAAAATATATCCCCAACTGTCATATGTTTAGCAGCAGCAGAAGGGTTAACGGCACATGAAAGAGCCGTTACTATCCGCATGGAAAAATTAGCAAAATAAAAACAAATTTATCAACAGGTGATATTATTATGAAAACAATTAAAAGTTTAGCAAGAAAAGCAATACAAGCATTAACACCTTATCTTTCAGCGCGACGAATTGGTGGAAAAGGTGAGATTTGGTTAAATGCAAATGAAGTACCAAGCTGTGGTAAGTTTCAGATAAATTCCGAACGCCTAAATCGCTATCCTGAATTTCAACCAACTGAATTACTCAGTGCTTATGCCAATTATGCATCACAAAAAGATAACGTGATTGATATACATCAACTACTTATCACACGCGGTGGTGGTGAAAGTATTGAAGCCTTAATTCGTACTTTTTGCGAAGCTGGACAAGATAGCATATTAATTTGCCCACCAACCTACGGAATGTTTGCCATCAGTGCACAAACATCTGATGTTGCAATCAATGAAATACCACTAACGAGCGATTTTGAGGTTGATTATCAAGCTGTAGAACAAGCCATTTTAGCAAAAAATAGCAACATTAAACTTGTATTTTTATGTGCGCCCAACAATCCAACTGGCAACATGCTAGATAAAGAAAAATTAAAATTATTATTACACGCGACTAAAGATAAAGCTGTGATTGTTGTTGATGAGGCCTACATTGAGTTTTGCCCTCAATTTTCCCAAATTGATCTGGTTAATCAATGCGCGAATATTGCAATAATACGCACACTATCAAAAGCATTTGCACTTGCGGCTATTCGCTGTGGTTTCACCATCGCACCTCGCCCAATCATTGACATGGTGAGTAAAGTGCTCCCGCCTTATCCCGTGCCAGATCCGGTGAACCAAATAGCAATACAAGCACTTGGTAAATCTGAATTAACCACAATGAACAACCGCGTTAACACCCTCAATAACAACAAAGATGAGTTTAAGTTAGCACTTGAAACGTTAAGCTGTGTTAATGAGATTTTTTGCACAACAGGCAACTATTTACTGGTGCGTTTTCAAGATTCAAATAAAGTATTTGCTGCTTTGTCAAATAACGGTATTATAACCCGTGATTTTTCACATACAGAACGATTAAAAAATTGCATTCGAATTACTATTGGCTCGAGGGATGAAATGAAATCAGTCATAAATGTTCTTAAATCATTGCCGAAAATTTAGCATGAGCGCCCAAAGATTTTTATTTATTGATCGTGATGGTACGCTAATAGATGAGCCCATTACTGACAAGCAAGTTGATAGCTTAGAAAAGTTAATTTTTGAAGACTATGTCATTCCAAGTTTATTAGCATTACAAGATGCTGGATATATTCTAGTGATTGTGTCCAATCAAGATGGATTAAACACAGCAAGTTACCCGCAAGCTGATTTTGATATCGCCCAAAATAAAATGATAGATATTTTTGCCTCACAAGGGGTGCATTTTGAAGCAACACTATTTTGCCCACACTTCCCTCAAGATAATTGCAGTTGCCGTAAACCCAACCTTGGCATGGTCAAAGAATACTTACAATCAGGTCGAATTGATCATGCTAATTCTTATGTGATAGGTGATCGCCAAACAGATATTGACCTTGCTAAAAACATGGCGATCACAGGAATTCTTTACAATAAAGACACACTTGGCTGGAAAGAAATAGTCAAGCAGCTTACCTCCAAAGGCCGCACGGCAACTGTTACGCGTACAACCAATGAGACAAGCATTAGCGTATTTGTTGATTTAGATAACACAAATCACAATAAAATTGATACTGGAATTGGCTTTTTTGATCACATGTTAGAGCAAATCGCAACTCACGGTGGTTTTAACATGACGCTCAATGTCGATGGTGATTTGCATATTGATGATCATCATACGGTTGAAGATACCGCCCTCGCACTTGGCTCCGCGATTAATATTGCTCTTGGTGATAAACGAGGCATTGGCCGTTTTGGTTTTGTGCTGCCAATGGACGAGACAAAAGCAAATTGTACCTTAGATTTATCTGGTCGACCTTACCTTAAATTTAACGCAAATTTTAACCGCGAATTAGTCGGCACAATGTCAACTGAAATGGTTGAACATTTCTTTTATTCGTTAGCGCAAGCCATGCATGCGACACTGCATTTAGGCGTTGAAAATGGCAATACGCATCACATGATTGAAGGATTGTTTAAAACATTTGGCCGCACCCTGCGCCAATCCATACAAATTGTGGGCAGCTCACTTCCCTCAAGTAAAGGCGTTTTATGATTGTTGTGATTGATACAGGCTGCGCAAACTTATCATCGGTAAAATTTGCTATCGAGCGATTAGGTTATAACGTCACAATTAGTTACGATCCTGTTGTTTTAAAACAAGCCGATAAACTATTTTTACCTGGAGTTGGCACCGCAAACGAAGCGATGAAAAATCTTATAGCACGCGACTTAATTGAGCCAATTAAAAACTTAACTCAGCCAATTTTAGGGATTTGTTTAGGCATGCAAATGCTCGCTGAGGCGTCTCAAGAGAGTATTAATGATGAATGTGTTGCAACACTCGGCATTGTCGATGGCATTATAAAAAAAATGGACGCTACAGTACTACGCTCGCCGCACATCGGCTGGAATCAAATTACGCCAAAACTTAGCGAGCCTTTATTTAAAAATATTCCAGCAGGCAGTTACTGCTATTTTGTGCATAGCTTCGCACTGCCCGTGACTAACGACACCATTGCGAGTTGCGAATATGGCGAGCCATTTACGGCCGCGATTAATAAAGATAATTTTTATGGCGTGCAATTTCATCCTGAGCGATCAGGCAAAGTTGGCGCACAATTAATTAAAAACTTTTTGGAACTTTAACATGATCATTCCCGCATTAGATTTAATCGACGGTAAAGTTGTCCGCTTATACCAAGGCGATTATGGACAAAAAACTATTTACAGCGATGATCCACAAAGTCTATACACAACTTACAACAAACAAGGGGCCGACTGGTTACACCTTGTAGATTTAGATGGTGCAAAAAATATTAAAAAACGTCAGTTAAAGGTGATTAGAAACCTGATTAAACATACTCCTGCGAAAATACAAATTGGTGGAGGTGTTCGCACTGAAGATGACGTGAAGGAATTACTTGATGCTGGTGCTGGCCGCGTTGTCATAGGATCAACTGCCGTTAAAGCGCCTGAAATGGTGGCCACTTGGATGAAAAAATACGGCCCAAATCATATTGTACTTGCCTTAGATATCAACATTGACACGCAAGGTAATAAAATCGTCGCAGTGTCAGGTTGGCAAGAAGACAGTGGACAAACTATTGAATCACTACTTGAAACTTACATTGCAGTTGGTTTGAAATACGTTTTATGCACTGATATTTCCAAAGATGGAACGTTAGCTGGATCAAACGTTTCTCTCTATAGCGCGTTATCCAAAGCCTACCCATCTGTCAATTGGCAAGCATCAGGTGGTATTGGTGAGCTTAATGATATTGCAGATATAGCACGCTCTGGCGCACAATCCATCATCGTTGGCCGCGCCTTGCTCGAAGGTAAATTTACCGTCAAAGAAGCAGTCAAATGTTGGGAACATCCTGAACATTACCATCGCTCAACATAAGCCAATCAAAATCAAAATATAGCCTGATCTTCAACTTCTTTGCGCCTGACGAGTTTCAATGCATTGAATCTTAGCTCGGCGAAGGGGCTTAAAATATTTACTCACATTAGGATGATGATATTTTATCTTACATGCTGGCATTTACTGATGTAGAAACTCATTTCTTGTCGCTGGATTAGATTTAAAAAGTCCACCTAATGCGGTTGTCCTCGTAGAGCTAGTTGAATCCATCACGCCACGAGATTTAACACAAAAATGCACAGCATCCACTTGCACCGCCACATTTTTAGTTTCCAGCAACACCTGCAAAGCAACTAAAACCTGCTGTGTTAACCTCTCCTGTACTTGAGGTCGTTGCGCAAAAAAACGAACAATACGATTAACCTTAGATAAGCCAATAATATTGTTTTTAGGCAGGTAGGCAACGGTTGCCAAACCATCAAAAGTAACCAAATGATGCTCACAGGTACTAATTAAACTAATATCCTTTATCTTGACCATCTCATCAAAATTCATTTTATTTTTAATAACAGTTATTTTAGGAAAATTAATATAATCTAATCCTGAAAAAATTTCATCAACATACATTTTAGCAATACGCTTAGGTGTATCTGCCAAGCTGTCATCTGTTAAATCTAGCGACATCAAGGATAATATTTCGCGCATATAGTGAGCGATCTTTTCCTTTCGCTCAAGAGAGCTAAATTTATTAGCCACCATTGGTGTCTCTAAACCACATTCAAGTAAAGCTTTTTTAACTTTAAGAGCAGATTTATTAACTATTACTTTATCAGTCATCACATGTCCTCTGTACTAATTCAATTATTTTTTGCCAAATGGTGCATTATAGAATTACATTACTGTAACTTAAGCTAAGTACTGCTTGACCAGCGCTTTTCTTATACGAGTATATTTGCAAGCAATGATCACAAATTAGGGGTACATACCAATGCAACGAAAAAATGCAACGTCAGCCGCTCACTAGATGATCAGAATAAGGCGCAGCATGAGGCAATGGTGACGTACGCATCGCATGTTGCAACTCAATGCTGCGCCCGATCATATAAAAACCGAGTTAGCGCACCAACGGGCGCGCCTCATTGCACCCATTTGCATTGTTATAAAATATCGATCTATAATAACTATACTTCAATTTTATGCATCAAATATCGGCACAATTTGCCTTGCTGATTTTGCATTTCGATCGTCACATGGGTATATATTTTATAATTATTACGTCTTGATAGGAGACGTCGTAAATAATATATTCAACTGACTACTTTTCAAATTAACTAAAAGCTATGCGCTTCTAAATTTAATCTGGCGCGTATTTAGTTGCATTAATATTATTATTCTATTTTCAAATACTTATGTAACTGTACCGAAAGACGCCAGTTATTTTCTATGCAAGATTTAATGGCTAATTGCGTCGCTTTAGGCTGCATACTGATCGGCTGCAAATAAATGATATTATCAGATAAGCTGTTTTTTTCAATTATCTTTTTAAGATCCATTATATGAGATACACGCGCCACGGGATATTTTATTTCCGACGCTTTACGATAAGATGATGCTAAGACTTTATAGCCACCCTTCATATTTATTTTTGGAGATAAGGTCACCCAACAATTATCACTCACGCGAATTTCAAAAACACCTGATGTTTCAACTTGGCAAGAATAACCAGCATCTTCAAATGCCTCACATAACTCAGTTAAATCAGACATGCAGGGCTCACCGCCAGTAATTACAATATGTTGTGATTTATAATTTCTCGCAGTAAACATATCCAGCAATTGAACAATCGTTAGTTCATACCATTTATCTAATGCCTCTTTTTTTTTCTCAAACATCTCGTTTAAAATAATATTTTCCAAAGATAAATTCCACGTATGTTTTGTATCACACCAAGAACAGCCGACAGGGCATCCCTGCAATCTAACAAAAATACTCGGTTTACCTGTAAAAGTGCCCTCCCCTTGCAATGACTCAAATACTTCATTGATCTTGTACTTCATAAAACCACCTAATAATCATACCAAGCGTACTATACCCATGTGACGTAAAAATGCAACGTCGGCTACGAACAGATGATAGGAGTTATGGCCAACTGAGGTAATGATTACCACATTATTAAACGTTGAGCCAGCACAGGGTTGCTTTCATATAAAAACCGAGTGCTGGCGATACAAAGCGATTGAACCAACATATACCCAATGGAAAGTTTTAATTTAACCCGTGGTGAGGTAAGCTTTAGCTGGAGCGCTTTTTAGTTTGAGTTTAAATATTGATAGGTCACGGGTATAAATAAGCATATTGAGTACACAGTAATTTAAAGCTTAATATTAACTACCTTTATATAGCACACCACTGGTACAAGTTTCCATTATTTCTATTGCGCTAAGATGAGGTAGATCATGTTTTATTTTCTTCCATATCCACATAGCTAAAATTTCTGCCGTTGGGTTTTCTAAACCTGCTATGTCATTTAAATAATGGTGATCAAGCATATTAAGTGTTGGCTTAAATATTTTTTTTATCTCCGAAAAATCGATAAACCAGCCAGATGTTGGATCAATTTCTCCTTTTAGGTGGAGCTTTATTTTATAAGAATGCCCATGCAAGCGTGCGCATTTATGATCCTTTGGTACATTAGGCAATTTATGTGCAGCTTCAAAAGTAAACTCTTTATTTATTTCTATCGTCATGAGATAGCCCTTTGTAATTTAAAAATAGATACCAGTTATCATTAAAATGCTCTATTGTTGTGTGGGCCAGGTGTCAAGACAAGGCCAACATTTATTTTTATATTTGCAGCGACACTACTTATGTATTTGTTTAATTGTTATTATTGTTTAACTGTTATCAAAGGTTGCTATCTTAACAAAAATAACTCGGCATATTTTAAATTAGACAAATAAAGGAAAATAATAATGGCAAAAATAGTCGTCATTTATTCTGGCGGTATGGACTCTTTTACCGTACTAAATAAAGCTGTTACAGATAACCACAACGTTTATGCACTCTCGTTTGATTATGGACAAAAACATAACAAAGAATTAATTTATGCAAAGCAAGCTTGTCAGGATCTAAAAATTTCCCATAAAATTTTAGAAATACAATCTATTGCCAGCCTCTTCACAAGCTCCTCGTTAGTCTCACATAAAATTGACCTACCAGATGGCCACTATGCAGCCTCAAACATGGTATCGACAGTTGTCCCTAATCGTAATATGATCTTAATTTCATTAGCGATTGCTTATGCAGTCAATATTGGTGCAGAAGGCGTGTGGTATGGCGCTCACGCGAGTGATCATTTGATCTATCCTGACTGCCGCCCAGCATTCGTTGACATTATGGATAAAGCATCAAAAATAGCAAATTTTGACCCCGTATATGTACATGCTCCCTACTTAAAAACAGATAAAATGGGTGTTTTAAAAGCTGGCATGGCAATGCACTTAGATTATTCAAAAACATGGACTTGCTATAAAGGCTTAGAAAAAGCATGTGGCACTTGCGGATCTTGTATCGAGCGCCTAGAAGCTTTTAAGAAAAATAATTTAGTCGATCCTGTAAAATATTTTTAATTATAACCCAATCCGCCTAAAACATGCAACGTAAGATAGCCACATAAGCAGCACCAGCCAGCAAATTGAAGGATCGCTATTCTCTATTAAAATTTTATAACCATGAAAATTGATGCAAATTTTCTTTGCTCTCAACCCTCAAAAAGTGAGTAACCTGGCAATAATTACCAACGATTGATTAATTCTTCCTGTCGAGCCTTGCCAAGCTAATCTCTGGCTGACTAGACAGGTCGAATGTTATCCTTAATCTGATTGTTAAGGGCTCTGCTTAATCACAACGTTTGTGCTTCACTTCTGAAAAGATCGCAGGTATACTCGTGCATCTTATCGGAGCGCCCTAGCGCTGAGATCACTTTTCGTGATCCGTGGAGCCTAATGAGGCTAGTATCTACTCAAGGCACAATATAAAACGCCTTCTTTATAATATGAGTTTGATACTCTCCACAAGATTTCGATAAGCACTCTTTTAAATTGATAGGGAAGGATGCATGTCTACCAAGATAAATTCAACATTAAAAACAACCCCTCGTGATGGTTTATCACGGCGACAAGCGCGTGAAGCGGCAATTAATTATATTCAAAACTTGAATGATGAATCTTATCCAAACTCTGAAAAAATCTATATCGAGGGTAATATCCATCCAATTAAAGTTGCAATGCGGCAAATTCTTCAAGATGACACTTTAATTGATGAGCGTAAAGATGCGCCCATTTATGAAAAAAATGAACCTATCCCTGTTTACGATGCATCAGGCCCATATACAGATCCTAAGCAAAAAATTGATGTCCATAATGGCTTATCAGCACTGCGCCATGCGTGGATAAGCGCCCGTGATGATGTTGAAACGTTAACAAACCTGAGTTCTAAATTTGCCCAAACTCGTTTAAATGATGAATCACTTGATGAACTTCGTTTTAAGCATCTCCCTAAGACTCTACGCGCTAAAAAAGGACATTGTGTCAGTCAAATGCACTATGCCCGCAAAGGCATTATTACCCCTGAAATGGAATATATTGCCATTCGGGAAAATATTGGCCGAGAGCGTGTTAAATGTGCAGCATTGCATTTTCAACATGCAGGTCATAGCTTTGGTGCTAATTTACAAGAGCAGATCAGCCCTGAATTTGTCCGCCAAGAGGTAGCTGCTGGGCGTGCTATCATTCCTGCAAATATTAACCACCCAG
The DNA here is from genome assembly GCA_963682165.1 of uncultured Psychromonas sp. Lineage (GTDB taxonomy): Bacteria > Pseudomonadota > Gammaproteobacteria > Enterobacterales > Psychromonadaceae > Psychromonas. Next base: position 3,059,120 of record OY821666.1, read on the forward strand.
AATTAGAGCCAATGATCATTGGTCGAAACTTTTTAATAAAAGTGAATGCTAATATCGGCAACTCATCGGTCAGTTCCTCGATTGAAGAGGAAGTTGAAAAACTCGTTTGGTCAACGTTATGGGGAGCCGATACGGTAATGGATCTCTCGACGGGGCGCAACATCCACGAAACACGCGAGTGGATAATACGTAACTCTCCAGTGCCGATTGGTACTGTGCCTATTTATCAGGCGCTGGAAAAGGTAAATGGCGTTGTTGAAGATCTTTCTTGGCCCATCTTTCGCGATACATTAATTGAGCAAGCAGAGCAAGGAGTGGATTACTTTACTATTCATGCTGGCGTCTTATTGCGTTTTGTACCACTGACGGCAAAACGGGTAACAGGTATTGTTTCTCGCGGTGGCTCTATCATGGCCAAATGGTGTTTGACCTATCATAAAGAGAGTTTTATTTACCAATATTTTCGTGAAATTTGCGCCATTTGCCAACAGTATGATGTTTCGCTCTCGCTAGGTGATGGATTGCGCCCAGGATCGATTGCCGATGCTAATGATGAAGCACAATTTGCCGAGTTAGAAATTCTTGGAGAGCTCACTAAAGTAGCATGGGAATATGACGTACAAGTGATGATCGAAGGTCCTGGTCATGTGCCAATGCAGATGATTAAAGAGAATATGGATAAACAACTGAGCGAATGTTTTGCCGCCCCTTTTTATACATTAGGGCCATTAACGACAGATATTGCGCCAGCATATGATCATATCACCTCTGCAATCGGTGCTGCGCAAATTGGTTGGTATGGCTGTGCAATGCTCTGCTATGTGACCCCTAAAGAGCATTTAGGATTGCCCAATAAAGATGATGTGAAAATCGGCTTGATCACTTATAAACTTGCAGCTCATGCAGGAGATATAGCCAAGGGGCATCCTGGTGCGCAGATAAGAGATAACGCCATTTCTAAAGCACGTTTTGAATTTAGATGGAATGACCAGTTTAATTTAGGGCTTGATCCTGTGACCGCAAGAGAATATCACGATCAAACCTTGCCAAAAGAATCAGGAAAAGTCGCACATTTTTGCTCCATGTGTGGTCCTAAATTTTGTTCGATGAAAATTACACAAGATGTACGCGATTTTTCTGATAAATTAGACTCTGGCGAGATCTCAATTCGCTTACTTGATGAAACAATAACAATCACGGCTCAGGAAGGCATGGCCGCAAAAGCGCAAGAGTTTAATGACAGTGGCGCGCAAATTTATCAGCCAGTGAAAAAAGTAGGCACCGTTTAAGATGAGCACTAAGTGAATAGTATTGTTTGGACAATTGCCAGCTCAGATAGCAGTGCTGGCGCTGGGATACAAGCAGATCTACACACTTTTAAAGCGTTAGGGGTTGATGGTTGTAGTGTGATAAGCGCTGTAACCGCACAAAACTCACAAAAAGTACTGCTAATTGAAGCTGTATCGCCAAAAATGTTTAGCGCACAACTTGATGCATTAGCTGATGATCTGCCTGCAAAAGTAATTAAAATTGGCTTGGTAAGTACAATCGAGCATATCCAAATTTTAGTAAAAAAGTTGCAAGCCTATAAGCTTTGGCCTGTGCCACCTTATATCGTTTACGATCCTGTTGCCATATCCTCAACAGGTAATGAGCTGCTCGAAGAAGGCGCACTGGCGGTTATTAAATCTCAGTTGTTACCTAACATCGATTTGCTCACGCCCAATGCGTGCGAGGTTTTTAAGTTATCAGGACACATGTTAATCAATGGTGAATCACTCAAAGGTGCGGCGCAAAAGCTGATTGAAATGGGCTGCTCTGCGGTACTCATTAAAGGTGGACATCTTCCTTTTCTTGATGCATATTCAATCGATTATTATTACGACGCTAAACAAGAAATAGCATTAAGTAGCCCAAGACGCGCAAGCATTAATGGCCACGGTACAGGCTGCACATTAAGCAGTGCTCTAGCGGCGCTTATTGCAGAAGATTATTTTATTGAAGATGCATTAGTAGTGGCAAAAGCCTACCTGAATCAAGGCTTACAAGCAGCAAAAAAACTAGGTAAAGGTGAAGGCGCGATAGCACATGTCGGGTGGCCAACAAATAATGAACATTTCCCAGAGATTGTCTTGCCAGAATCAACCATAGGTTATGAACTTGATCTAGCCGGCCGATTAGAAAAAGGTAATGGATTTGCTCGTTGTAATAGCCAAAAGCTCGGCTTGTACCCTGTCGTTGATAGTATATCTTGGCTTGAAAAAGTACTAAAAGCTGGCGTGACAATCGCCCAGCTGCGCATTAAAGATAAACGCGCAGAGCACCTTGAGGAAGATATCATTCACGCAATTGCTCTGGGCCTACAATATCATGCACAAGTGTTTATTAACGATTATTGGCAACTTGCCATTAAGCATGGCGCTTATGGCGTACATCTTGGCCAAGAAGATATAGAAACTGCAGATTTTACTCAAATTGCAGAAGCTGGCTTGCGCTTAGGAATAAGCACCCATGGCTTTTATGAAATTTTACGCGCTAAAGCGCTGCAGCCAAGTTATATCGCACTCGGACATATTTTTGCAACGCAAACCAAAAAAATGCCATCTTTACCTCAAGGTATTGAACGTTTGCAAAAATATGTCTCTTTATGTGCGGGGTTTGCAACGGTTGCAATTGGGGGGATTAATTTAGCGCGGGCAAAATTAGTGCAGCAAACAGGCGTTGGTAGCATTGCCGTGGTGAGCGCTATCACTCATGCAGAGGATCACAAAGTGGCTATCGAGCAGTTTCAAGTATTACTCAAAGAAGACGTTAATCATGTTAACGGATAATGAATTAATCCGTTATAGTCGCCACATTCTGCTTGATGATGTGGGAATGCAGGGACAGCAGCAATTAAAAAAAGCCAAAGTGCTGATTTTAGGCATGGGAGGTCTTGGATCGCCTGCATCACTATACCTTGCAGCAGCAGGAGTGGGTAACTTAACCATTTGCGACTTTGACCACTTAACGCTGAGTAATTTACAACGACAGATAGCATATCAAAGCGATGATATTGGCATAGCGAAAGTGACGTTAATGCAGAGCCGGCTAAATAAGTTAAATCCAGAAATTAATGTTCGTTGCGTGAGCAATAAAATGGATGAGCAGCAGCTTAATATCGAGTTGTTATTAGTTGATTTAGTGCTTGATTGCACAGATAACATGCACACAAGGCAGCGGATAAATAGCGCTTGTGTTAATGCAAAGGTGCCGCTTATTGTCGGGGCTGCAATCCGTTTAGAGGGGCAGCTCAGCTTTTTTAATCACCGCGACCCCACCGCTGCTTGTTATCATTGTTTATTTCCAAACAGCGATGATCCGCAATTAAATTGCAGTAATTCAGGCGTGTTAGGCCCTATCGTTGGCACCATAGGAACATTGCAAGCATTAGAGGCAATTAAAATTATTGTCGGTATGAAAAGTTCGCTCAGTAATCAACTCAAAATATTTGATGGCAAAACATTACAATGGCAAACGTTTACCATCAACAAAGATCCTAATTGCCAAGTGTGTGGAAAAAATGAAAATAACCGTAAATGATATAGAAAAAGAAATTGAGCCCAGTAGTATTGAGGAGTTTTTAACTGACACTGACGCCCCACTAAAAGGTAGTGCCCTTGCCATTAATGGTGTGATAATTAGTCGCGGGCAATGGTCTAAATATCAGTTACAAGAAAATGATTCATTATCACTTTTCCAAGTCATTGCCGGAGGCTAAATGAATAAAGATCCACTTATTATTGCAGATCAAACGTTTTCATCACGCCTATTTACAGGAACAGGAAAATATAACGATCAACAAACGATGCTGGCATCATTGCAAGCCTCAAAATCACAATTAGTGACCATGGCATTAAAACGCGTTGATATGCAAACTCAACAAGATGATATCCTTGCCCCGTTAATTAAAAATAAAATCAAGTTATTGCCTAATACATCAGGTGCTAGAAACGCTAAAGAAGCTATTTTTGCCGCACAACTTGCAAGAGAAGCCCTGCAAACCAATTGGTTAAAGCTTGAAATTCATCCTGATCCTAAATATTTGCTGCCTGATCCTGTTGAAACATTAAAAGCTGCTGAGGCATTGGTTAAAGAAGGCTTTATTGTTTTACCTTATATGCATGCAGATCCCGTACTCGCTAAAAAATTAGCAGACGTTGGCTGCGCCGCTGTAATGCCCTTAGGCGCTCCCATTGGTAGCAATAAAGGAATACAAACAGCAGATTTTCTTGCTATTATTATTGAGCAAGCAACTATCCCTGTGATTGTCGATGCCGGTATCGGAGCTCCTTCTCATGCCGCATTAGCAATGGAGATGGGCGCTGATGCTGTGTTAATTAATACCGCAATGGCGGTGGCAGGCAATCCTATTGCGATGAGCCGTGCATTTGCCAAAGCCGTGCAAGCTGGCCGCGAAGCTTACCTTGCAGGTTTAGGCCATCAATCTCAACAGGCAATATCATCTAGCCCACTGACAGCCTTTTTGGATCCAATCATATGAATTTTAGTGAGCAGATAAAAGCATACCAATGGGATGATATACGGCTTTCTATTTATGCCAAAAATAGCATCGATGTACAGCGAGCATTAAACAAGAAGCGCCTTGATTTAGAAGATTTCAAAGCGCTAATTTCACCTGCGGCTGAACCATTTCTAGAATTAATGGCCCAAAAATCACAACAATTAACCCAGCAACGTTTTGGTAAAACCCAGCAGTTTTATATTCCACTCTACCTTTCTAATATGTGCAGTAATATTTGCACCTATTGTGGCTTCTCAATGCATAATGCACTGCGCCGCATAACACTAAGCGAGTCACAAGTGATTGCCGAATGTGAAGCGATAAAAAAAATGGGTTTTGATCATATATTACTGGTGACAGGTGAATCAAAAAACAAAGTAGGTATGCAATATTTTTTAAAAATGTTGCCTATTATCAAAGGTTACTTTTCCCATATCAGCATCGAAATTCAACCGCTTGATGAAAATCAATATAAACAGCTAATTGCTGCAGGTGTCGACTCGGTACTCGTTTACCAAGAAACTTACAATCAGGCAACCTATGCACAGCATCACTTGAAAGGTCAAAAATCAGATTTCCACTATCGTTTACAAACCCATGATCGTTTAGGTAAAGCGGGTATTCATAAAATGGGATTAGGTTGCCTGATTGGGCTTGATGATTGGCGTTGTGACAGTTTTTATACTGCAGCGCACTTAACTTATCTAGAGAAAAACTACTGGCAAAGTCGTTATACCGTCTCATTTCCAAGATTAAGGCCTTGCACGGGTGGTATTAAAATACACTCACAGATGAGTGATAAACAATTAGTGCAACTCATTTGTGCCTACCGCTTATTTAACCATGAAGTTGAGTTATCATTATCAACCAGAGAATCGCCACACTTTAGAGATAATGTTTTACCACTGGGGATCACAACATTAAGTGCTGGCTCCAGCACCAAGCCTGGTGGCTATGCTGATAAGACTAAGCAAGCATTAGAGCAGTTTGAAATTTCAGATAAACGCGATCCTGCGACCATGGCAGCTTTAGTAAAATCCCAAGGCTACGCTGCAGTTTGGAAAGATTGGGATCCTAGCTTAAAGCAAGGTTTACCACTCCCAGTGAAATAAAAAGTACACTAAAAAGTACAATAAATAACCAAGCTTGCAAATTCATTAAAATAAAAAGGCTCAACAGAGAAGATCTGTCGAGCCTTTTTAGATCACCGATGGAGCAAATAGAGATTATTTAATCATCTCTATTTCACCTGGTTTCCATGTTTTATCAAAGAATGGTTTAAGAGGCCCGTAAAAACGGATCACTACGATGAAACGATCAAAGATTTACAAGAAGATGTATCCGATTACATTGAGTTTTATAATCACGAACGATTTCATGAAACATTGAAATATAAAAAACCAATGAATGTTTACCCGGAAGTAATTAAGGCTAACTTAGCTTTATCAAAGGTATCTTAACTGTGGAATAAGAAATATTAAATAACTGTCTTGACTCTTTGGGTAGGTATACTAGCTTATATTCCTTAACCGCTTTTGCTGGCTCCATTGCAATAACAGCATTTTCCAAGAATATTTTTTTCCAATTCTGAAGGTTTTTTTGGGGTAATATTATTTTTATTTGCAATTTCAGCTATTGTTTTTTCATTTTCTAATAACTCCAATACAAGCTTACTTTTAAACTCTGCAGAGTAAGTTGTTCTTTTTTTGCTCATGTTGATTCTCCTATTTTGATAGAGACTATCTCAAATAGGAATAATAGTGTTAATTTTACTGTTTAGATTTCCTGGGGCATTATACTTGTGCTGATAAGGAGCTAACACCTAACATACAAAGAATGCTTAAAGAGAGCAGTGTTATTTCTAACTTTATTGGCATTAATAAGCATAATTATTTCTATATAAAATAAATAAAAGTAATGTCCTAGTTGCCACTCGTGCGTGCTAACTGATAATTTTCGCATCATCTGCTCATTTTATTATCAGGCTGCATTTCTCTTAGTGCATAAGTTATTTTTTATTCTTAATACCTTGCCAGTTTTTGTAAAATGTCATTGGCACCTATTTCTATACATAGCTATATAAGACGTTGCTGGATATGATTATGGCGGTGACGGAGAGATTCGAACTCTCGAACGGTTGCCCGTTACACACTTTCCAGGCGTGCTCCTTCAGCCACTCGGACACGTCACCTTAATATTGCAGTTTGTTATTGCAGGCTTACTTTAAGTAAGTAAGAGGAGCGCATCATATTGAACTTCATTCATTAAATCAACTGCTAATAGCAATTACTCTCAATTGTCTTTCGATCAGACGAAGATCACCTCAATTCTAGATAAGTCTCATGGGTATATTGCAAATATGCAAAAAGGATCATCAAGACATCACCAATTTTGCTGGGACCTCGACGGCTAACTTTTGGCGTAAATAAACACTCGCCCCTAACAAACCTGGGTTATTATGGGTAATAAGGTAAGTTGGAATTGCACTGACATAATCAGCAAGGCGTCCTTTCGCTTCAAAAAATTTTCTAAAGTCGCTGGCAATAAATTTATCAATAAAATTAGGAATAACACCACCTGCAATATAAACGCCACCAAAACACGCAAGATTTAATGCTAAATTTCCTGCAAATTCGCCTGTTATTTCACAAAATATATCCAATGTTTTTGTCGCAACAGGACAATCATTTGCAAGGCCGGCTAAGGTGATTTGTTCTGGATCAGCAAACTTTACTGGCTTTTTGCTTAGTTGACACAGTGCGCGGTACACATTCACCAGCCCCTGTCCAGATAATACTCGCTCTATCGACGCGTGACCAAATTGCTCTTGCAACAACAATAATACATTGGTATGCTCTCGTGTATAAGAAGCACAACTAACGTGGCCTCCTTCTCCATCAAGGCTTATCCATTTATTATTTGTATAGACAATATGAGAAACACCTAAGCCTGTACCAGGACCAAAAACGGCGCAGGTACCAAACTTAACGGGTGAGCCACCCCCTATTTTTATTTTGTCATCATCGCCTAAAGCTGGTACGGATAATGATATTGCGGTGAAATCATTAATAATATGCAGTGTTTCAAGTTTAAATTTCTTTTTTAATGCTCTTTTAGAAAACTGCCAGTGTAAGTTTAGCATTGAAATATGATCGTCTGCTATTGAGCAAGCTATACCAATACAGAGCCGATTAACCTTCCCATCGAGCAGCGAAAAATAGTGTTGTAATGCAGCCTCTAAAGAATCAAACTCTGCACACCGCATTTTTTTTATTTGTGACATTTCGCCTGTATTAACATCACAAACCGCAAGGCGAATATTTGTACCACCAACATCAACAACAACAGATAGCATATTTTTCTTCCTTTTAAAATAAGGACCTTTCTTCCTTTAAAAATAAGGACCTATACCATGTTATATTATTTTATGATTATTTCTTGTTGTAAAATAACATGTATTTAACTTCCCAGTATAATTTTTGCTAAAAAAACTCTAAAATCGTGACCTGGCTGGTTTTTAATCTAAAAATAATTGTTATATAACCAACTGACTTCTAAATGCAATATCAGGGAGGACAATTGTACCAAGATCCTAGCCGTAAAATTGACACCATAAGCGCTCAACTACATTAACCATCATATTGTATACGAAAGCTTTATATGACAAAAAAGCTTTTTTTGCTATACTGTCAATGCTATATTAAGTTGCACGCTTATTTGAACTATCCTGATATTTGCCATAATATTTGCCAGAATATTTACCAAAATAAAACCAATAACGACTGAGTTTGGTAGCAAATGTCACTGGAAATAAATAAACTCAAAGCGTGTACCTGTAAGCGTTTGTTTTTATAGCCTTTAACTACTGACGTCTCATTTTTTTCACTAAAATTAATCAGCAATTAATTGTCATTTCTATAAAGGCAATGAATATTAAAACACCGTATGTCGTGTCAATTGATGCTAAATTTTCTTTTAAAACATTTTGGATTGCTATGCGCTTTATCATTAAATCAATTTTTGTTACTGCTTTATTTGTTGTGAGTTGCCTATGTGGCGCACAAGATTTTCCACAAACCTCGACAGGCTTGTTGATTAATCAAGATCATCCTCCCGTGTCAGTTGAAATGGAATTAACAGGGCAGGTTGATAACCTGCATAAAGAAGTACAACTGCTGCTTAATGTAAACCTTGATGGAGATTGGAAAACCTATTGGCGCTCTGCTGGTGAAGGTGGTATTGCCCCAGCTTTTAAGTGGCAACATGATTCAAAAAATGTCAAGGCAGTAGAGTGGTTTTGGCCTGCGCCTAAACGCTATATCGTATTAGGGGTGAACACAATAGGGTATAAGCACCACATTCATTTTCCGCTTAAAATAAAAGTAAATAATTTAAATAAAGAAGTGCTTCTCAAGGGTATTTTGACATTACCTTCGTGTACAAATATTTGTGTATTAACCGATTATCCAATTGAACTGCGTTTTACGCCTAGTGCGCTTCATGTTAATCGTAACCTTTCTTTTCAATACCAGAAAGCACAAGGTACAGTGCCGATTGTTGTGAATGAGGATACGATAAAGCAAGCACAAAAAAATGTGAATATTACTCACTTAGAAACTACTTGGAATAACAAAACACAAAAACTTACTGTACAAATAGATAACATTATCGGCTGGAAAAAAGCTGATGTATTTGCTGATCTTCTGGATAAAAAATTTAAAAATGTCTTTTTTTCAAAGCCAACAATTTCAATTCAAGGCAAACGATTAACTGCCATTTTTAAAGCGACAAGTTGGGCGGGTAAGGTAGATCTTACTTCTGCAAAAATTCATACAACTGTTATTGATAAGAACCTATCTATTGAGCTTATTAGCACACCATCAGCTCACATTATTAAAGACTCTCAAACCAACAATAAAAATATTTTCATGATGTTTCTTTTCGCATTGTTAGGTGGTTTGATTTTAAACATTATGCCCTGTGTATTACCTGTTTTGGGCATGAAACTTAGCACTATTCTTGGTACTCATGGTGCACAGCGTACTCAAATTCGCCGGCAATTTTTAGCATCATCGGCAGGCATTATTAGCTCATTTTGGATATTAGCTGGGTTTTTGCTATTAGTAAAATCATCTGGCCAGGCATTAGGTTGGGGCATTCAATTTCAAAATCCTTATTTTATTGCTGTAATGGTAATTATTACCGCCATTTTTACTGCAAACATGTTGGGGCTTTTTGAAATTCAACTCCCATCTGGCGCACAAACATGGCTCGCAACAACTGGGGATCAATCTTATATTGGACACTACTTACAAGGTATGTTTGCAACGCTATTAGCGACACCTTGTAGTGCGCCTTTTTTAGGTACTGCAGTGGCATTTGCTTTAGGTGCATCAAATGGCGAGCTGGTCACTATTTTCACCGCGCTAGGGTTAGGTATGTCTATTCCGTGGTTAGTGATTGCCGCTTTTCCAGCTATCGCGCAACGACTACCCAAACCTGGAAAATGGATGAACAGCATTAAAATATTTTTTGCGTTGATGATTTTAGCCACTTGTTTGTGGTTATTAAGTCTACTGACTATTTTTATTGGTAGCACGAAGGTACTAGTTATTGCAGCAGTACTATTACTGACTTTGCTGGTTTTAATCTATCGCGTGCACGGTAAAAAAATATTATTTGTCATAATTGCCGGGCTTATCATACTGGGTGGCGTTACGTTAACCATAGTGAATTTGAATAAAAAAAGTGGGCTAATACAGCAGCAAAATAGCCTCAATTGGCAAGTGTTAGACAGCAACACAATTCAACAACAAGTTGCCGCAGGAAAAACAGTTTTTGTTGATGTCACCGCTGATTGGTGCGTCACTTGTAAAGCAAATAAAATAGGGGTTATTAATCAAGATCCCGTTTATAGTGCTTTAAAAGCAAATAATATCGTATTAATGAAAGGAGATTGGACAAAACCGTCTGCTAAAGTCTCACAGTACTTACATCATTATGGCCGTTCTGGAGTGCCTTTTAATATCGTTTATGGTCCCAATGCACCAAATGGTATTGAGCTATCAACAATTTTAACTAAAAAAGCAGTTATTGATGCCTTAAATAAAGCGAAATAATGACTTGATTGCTGATACTCATGCAACGTAAAATGCAAAGGTTGCCTCTATCTCGATAATCAAAGCAAGGCGCAGCATGATATTGATATAATGGGGACATGCTCTCAAATGTTGCGCACAAGGCCAAGCTACTTGTTATATAAAAACCGAGTCTTGGCCAATGGTCGCGACTCCTTGCCCCTGTTCGCATCGTTATAAAATATTGATCATAACTAATTAAGCATTAAAATCTTTATTTTAAAACGACGCAGTTAATCATCTGCGTCCAATTTTAGCCATCAAGTAGCTGTCAATTTGCCTTGCTGATTTTGCATTTCGAGCAGCGCGTGGGTATAGTATTGTTTGCGATGATTAAATTTTAAGGCACTAATTTTCTTATAAATGGGATTTTTACTAATGCCAATGTAAATAATAAAGAGATAAACATCACAACAACACTAATGATAGGAATTGCAAGCCAGTTACTTACGAAGAAACTGTAAAACCCATTAGTAAGGATCCTAATAGGAATTAAAATCAAAGGATGAATTAAATAAATACCTAAACTGTAAGTTGATAGTATGCTCACTATCGCTCTCACTCGCCCAGTGATACGATCCGCGTAAGACTGGCCAACTACAAATATCATCCCAGCAATGATCACCGTATTAAACGTTTTGTATCCCATAAAGGCAGAATTGTATTTCCCTGTTTCTATTGCGATATTCCAAGTACCGAAAAAATTAAAGATCAACATTAAAATACCTGCTGTTACCCAATACTTTAATTCTTTTGAGTTATCTCGATTAAATAAATACCAACCTAAAATTAAATAACCTGAATATAAAATTAAATTCTCTAGTAAAAAACTATCGACTTTCAACCACATCATTAAAAATAATAATGCGTATGCCATGATTAATAATTTTACAAGTTCAGGTGTTAACTTTTTAAGCACAGGCATTAAAAATGGGATAACAAAATAAAGGGGTATAAAATCATAAAAAAACCACAAATGATACCAAGCTGGTTCATTCGGTGAATTTTTAATTATGTTTAAGCTGGTCAATAATGACCATGTTCCAGTTAATTCTCCTTTCACAAAAAAGCCACCTACAAGCGCATAGATGATCGTCCAACCGATAAAAGGAACTACAACTTTACCAAGCCTTTTCGAAAGATAATGTTCACAATTAAATTCACGAGTCGTTGACAATAACAATGCCCCACTTAGCATCATAAAAATAGGTACAGCCCAACGAGTTGCACTATTAATACCAGCCGCAGCAAGCCATTGTGTCTCAGGAATTTTACCATATAACAAACGAAATGGCGCTAATACATGTATGAGTACCACTGCAAATGCCGCAAAACAGCGTAGAAAATCAACATAAAAAATTGAGGGTTTGGGGACAACCTTGGTATTTGTCATTATTTAATCCATCGACATGTGTTTCTTATATCACCTAAATGTTTATTAACTTAATAAAAATAAGCATCAAAAACTGCTATGGCCATGTACATCAAAATGCTTTGTCTGGTGGCAGGTTAAGCCGAGATTAATCGTCTATCTAAATGATTAATTGCGTTTATACCAATGCTACGAAAAAATGCAACGGTGGCCGCCCTCTCGATAATCAACGCACGGCGCAGCCGATGTAATGGGGACGTGCTCATCGAATGTTGAACGCGAGGCTGTTTCATTGCATATAAAAACCTAGTCGGCGTACCAACAGGCAAGTCTCCTTGCACCAATTTGTATTGTTATAAAATATCGATCGAGAATAACTCCCCTGAAATTTTATGCATCACATGACTGGCAATTTATATTACTGATTTTGCACCTTAAGCTCTCATTAGTATATACTCCTAAAATATTTCAAATAATTAAAAAAAGCAAGCCCCTCGCATTTGATTTACCATAAACAATGATCCCTGTACAATTCCAATCCGCAATATTTAATATTTGATGAGTTAATACATGCTAGATTGTTTGTGCTATGTCAATCTCACTTTTTGACCCGTAAAACATGGACGGCAATAGGCATACGCAAGCTAAAAAAACAAGATTGCTTCTCTCATTACATAAAATGAGTGACACAATGAATATTTTAAATATTAACAATACTCAATGCTATTAATATAAAACTTGCGACAGATAAATAGCAAAGACTATGTAAACTACATAATTTTATTTCATACAAAATAAAAATTTACGCTGCATATTATTTTTGTAACATGGCGATAGAGTATTTATTTTTCTAACTCCACCGTTTGCAAATAACAATACACTTAATGCTCATAACAACTTGTTAAATTTTGTATCTTGAATGATCAACGGGTATAATAAAAAGTTATCTTATTAAATAATATGCACAGTAGCAACAAGGTTAATCTTACTATGGCAATGCCGGACATCACACATAATGCGCAAACGCAAACTCAAGGAAAATTAGATCGCGTTGGAATGAGTAGCATACAGATCCCTTTAATGATCCAAACGGATAATCTTTCACCTCAGCAAATCAATGCAAATATTGAGGTCTTTGTCAATTTAAATGATGCCAAGGCAAAAGGCATTCATATGTCTCGTTTATTTTTACAACTGGATGAGCTTTCAACTAATTCAACACTCACGCTGATGACGCTTTCTGCATTATTAAAGCAATTTAGCGAAGGTCAGCAAAATTTAAGCACTGAGGCATTCATTAAAATAGACTTTGATTATCATTTCCGACGTCAATCATTAGTCAGTAAAAAACACGGATGGAAAGCATACCCTGTCGTTATTATCGGTAAGTTATTAGATGACAAGCTTTATTTTGAGTTGCAAGTTAATGTTTCTTACTCATCAACTTGCCCTTGTTCAGCCGCGTTAGCAAGGCAACTTATTCAAAAGGCATTTTCTGAAAAATTTGAGCAAGCAAGTAGCATTAACAAAAGCGATGTTTTAAAGTGGCTCGGCAATACCAAAGGAATAGTTGCAACACCACATGGCCAACGAAGTATGGCTGAAGTTAAAGTTAAGCTTGCAAATAATATAGAAAAATTTCCTGTGGTTGCACTGATTGATCTTGTTGAGAGTACTCTTCAAACACCAGTGCAATCAGTTGTTAAGCGGGAAGATGAGCAAGAGTTTGCACGTTTAAATGGGCAAAACTTGATGTTTTGTGAAGATGCCGCACGCCAACTGCAAGATGCGCTTCAACAAAACAATGAATTTTTCGATTTTTGGTTACGTGTTAATCACTACGAAAGTTTACACGCTCACAATGCGGTTGCGATAACCACAAAAGGGCTAAAACACGGCTATCAGCCGTAAAATAGCATTTATACCCATGTGACGATCGAAATGCAAAATCAGCAAGCGCTAAACAATTGAAAGCTCAATAACCATAAAATAATTAACATCGATTGATTAATGCGCGTGGTGCCCGTGATGCTAATCTTTAATAGCTTAAAGGTTTGGCTTGGCTTTAATGCCTTCGCTTCCGCCTGATAAATCATCTTGAACCATGATGGGTATATCATTCATTTTCGATCAATGAACTCCAATTTGATCCTCTCCTAAAGATTTAGCATCTTCCATTGCAAGCTCAGCTTCTGCCACTAGCATTTTTTTATTATTTAAATGGCTCGGGATCATGCTTGATAAACCCATGCTAAGCGTTATTTTATGCTCTTCGAATACAACCTCATGTGAATCTTCAAAGATTTTTTTAGTGATTTTAAGTGCTTTTGTTGCATTGCCACCTTTGAAGATAAATATAAATTGAGCATAATGATATCTCGCTACAAAGCAATCAACTTTAGTCGCCGCAGAATTAAGTGCTTGAGCAAATAATCGCAGGACTTGCTCTCCTTTGACCGGATCGTATTTATCATTAAATGCTTTAAAGTCGTCAAGCTCACAAAGCACAAGTGAAATCATTTCATCTTGCTCTTGAGCTTCTTCCCAAAGTGCAGCAAACCGCAAATTAAAAGAGTGCCTGTCTGGAATACTAGTTAAATTATCAATAAATAAATCTGGCGCTATTTTCTTAGCATCGATCCTTCTATCTATTTCAGATTTTTGCAATGCTGAAATGTTTTTTGCCATCACAACAATACCTTGCGATCTACTCATTGCATTTTTAAATACCGCCTTATGGATTTCATACCATGTTTCAATATTTTTATGTTTGATTAATACTTCAAATATTATTGCACTACCTGATGACAATAACGCTTTGTTTTGCTGGAAAATCCACTCGTTGCCTTTTATTTTATAATTGGAAAGATATTTTCTAAGCAGATCTAAATTCTCATAGCCTAATAAATCGACAAATGAGTCGTTGGCATCGATAATTTTGTCATTGTCATCAAGCAACACCATCGGCGAGGTAGTCGCTTTGCACACTGTTTTTAGTAAGATGCTTTGCTTTGATAATGCTCGTTGAGTTTCTAATCGCTGGTCATTTTCATTTTTTAATTGTTTTCTTAAATCATGAAGATCGGTAATATCATTATCAACCGACAGTATCCCTAAAATACCGCCATGATCATCAGGTAAAGGGACTTTAGTTACCTGCATTAAGAGCATTTTATCTTTTTCATTTGCAAACCATTGTTGAGTTGAAAAAGTATTTCCCACCCAAACATCTCTATCCTGAATTGTTTGAATTTCATTTTGTTTATTACTCAAAAAAGAAGAAAAAAGCTTTCCTGTTGCAGATTCAACACTGGCATTATGTGCAACGGCCCAAGCCTTATTACAGCCAATAAGCTCTCCATCTGGTGATTTATAAGATATTTGCCCTGGAATAGAATCCAATACAGTGCGCAGTAAATAACACTCGTTAAGTAATTTTTTTTCTGCACTTAATTGCGCTGTCACATCTTTTAAATAACATAACCAAGCGCTTCCTCCTTTATAATGTACACGTTTTGCCAAGATCTCAATATCATGGAATTTATTATCAACAATCAATTTTATTAATGATGTTGCAATAATACTTTGGTGGCTTAGATCTCTGACAAATTTTTCGATTAATTTTTGATTTTTTTCAACTGCAAAATAAAAGTGTTTCTTAGTGAATTTAAATGCAAATAATATTGCTACGGCATCATTTAAATAATATATTTCATGACCATCTGTAGATAAAACAACCAATGGATAAGGGGTTGAATTTAAAATAGTTTTAAATTGTTGATCTTTTTTTCTGTGCGCATTAACTAACCATATAAAAATAAGCAATAACAAAACGACAATGGTAATATTGCGGGCCATTTTAATAGATACCCCTAAATATGGTGCCCTGTAAGTTTCCAAGACTTGCATTAGCGCATCACTGGCTAGATCTTGTTTGCCCCACGCGATCCAATCAACTAATATGTGTTGATTTTTTGTTGTGTAATAAAATAATGAATTATTTAAACTCGTTGATGTTCTTGAACTTAAAAAACTAGAAAGAAAAATATCTACCCATTGTTTTTTTTGATCCTTCGCTGTAAATAAAACTAATTCATCTATTTCATTACCATACAAGCTAATAAGCGCCTCTAAAAGTCCTGGAAATTTTTTATAAATAAGGTTATTTTTGTTGCCAAACTCTGGCAGTTTTTGGGCTTCTGGAAGTAATCCGCCAACCACTAACAGTTGATTTTTATCAATTAACTGTTTATTTAAATAACCTTCTTTACTAGAAAAATAATAATAATGCGTCTCTATATCAACTAATTTAGATTTTATAAAATGCATTTTTTTTAAAGAAAGGTCGCTAATATTCAAACCACTATAAAGCGAAGGAACATTACTTATGAGTAATCTATCAAGATGTTTTTCTAATGTTGGAAAAAATTTAACGGCAATACCTGATTTTGTTGACCATTGTTTCCAATAGTCAACATAAAGACCTTTAGCTTGCTTATGCACGCCAAAGCTAGAAAATGGAGGATTTTCTTCAAGATAAATGTTTATTTTAGTCGGTTTACTAGATTCATTTAAAGCAATTGCGCTTGTAGTCCACAATAGAAATAGTAGGAAGGCAAAGGTAATATGTTTTGCCATAAAATTAACTCTTTAGATAAAATATAAGCTTAACCAAAGCATTATTTATTGCGAGTATTTATTAAAAAAAACAATATTAATAATAACTTAGCGTATTTTAATTTTAATTATAATTATCAATAATAGTGGATTTAAAGTATAAACCCATGTTACTTATTTTAACAGTACAATGAATTATCTCTGTGCTAGAGTAAATTAAATGTGGCTCGCTTGGAACTAGCCATCGCAAACACCTTTATACCCATGTTAGCGCAAAATGCAACGTCAGGTACGATCTCGATAATCATAGTAAGTCCCAACCGATCTAATGGAGACATGCGCATCGAATGGCAAACTTTGGCTGCTTCATTTTATACCCATGCAACGAAAAAATACAACGTCAGCCGCGATCTCGATGATCAGAGTAAGGCGCAGCATGAGGTAATGGTTATTCTCGCTAGAATGTTGAGCTCAAGGCTGCTTTCTTTCATATAAAAACCGAGCCAAGCACCAACGGGCAAGGCTCCTTGTTTAAGTTTGCATTGTTATAAAATTTCTATAGATAATAACTTCCCTCCAATTTTATACCGCGCATAGCGGCACAATTTGCCTTGCTGATATTGCAGTTCTGGCTAACATGGGTATATATGTCGACTGCTACGGTTATTTTGTATATGAAGTTAACGTAACACAACTGCCAGAATGATACACAATACGATAATCCGTTTTCATTAATATTCTGATCAATCTTATCCACACGCCAACTCATAATACAATCTAGTATTAGAAAGCTAACGTAGCATTTGCCCTATATTCAGTATTTTCATGTGAGTCAACAACTGTCTGTGCAGACAAACCCATGCCATTTATAAACATATAACCAGCATCTAAAGATCCATTCCATTCATCTAAATTATATCCTTTCATGCCATGAATATAAGAAGGTGTCATCCCGACCCAAAACCCTTGTATAACAGCAAAACGACTTTCCAGCGCCGCTTTTACGTAACTAGTACTTTCTACATCATCACCCCATATGTAACCAAATTTTAATGTAGGATAAAGGTGTAAACGATTATCGAGTAATGGTATTTTTTTTATCACACCAAACGAACTATTATTAGCCTTTTTAGGCGCCCAAAAATAATCACGACTCCACACTGAATCCACTAAAAAACCTGTGTCACTACTTGTATCGACAGCAAGGTAATTTACATTGTAATATGCAAGATCGCCTTTTGCTTCAACCTGTAGCTGCTGCTTAAAACTGCCCGATAAATAGCCGCCCACACCACCAAAAATATCAACGCCGTCATTGCTCATGCCAATACCTGCATTTGAGTAAACAGCAAGTGGATCACTAAAATTAACTTGATAGTTTCTATAATTGTATTTTTCCATCGCAAAACTAGAAAGTGATATGAGTGTGCAAGCCAATACTGTTAATACTGTCAAAGTTCTATTTTTATACATTTTAAATATTTCCCTTTATTTTTGTGATATACCCATGGTACCAATCACGTAAGTTTTATTACAAATATTCCTCAGAGGTCATGAGTCAATGAACAGCAAAATTATCTGGAAATGGTTAAAGGCTTTATAAAATTTCTAACGACCAAAGTAGTTAATTTTATAAAGTAAGATTAAAAGGCTATTTATTGTCCTTACTATTATTGCCAAACATATAGATTAAATAAACGTTTTCCACGTTTTATTAGGGTATATTTTGCAAATAAAGCCTCCGCTCTTTTAAGGACTAATTCACTGTCAGTTTGTTTTTCACCGTTGATCCTCACCGCGCCATTTGCCGTAAATTCTCTTGCCATTTTTTTTGACTTCGCTAATTCACTGCTGATTAATAGCTCAACTAATGACTTTTCAGATCCTTCAACAATAGTAGTTGGCACGCCATCTTGCGCAAGTTGCGCTAAATCAGATGCTAATAAGCTCGTTAAATCGCCTGAAAATAATGCTTGTGTTATGCGCTGTGCTGATTGCAAACATTCTTCCCCATGTACTAATCGTGTAACTTCTTGCGCTAAAATTTGCTGCCCCTCAGGTCTACCATTGATGCCTTTATCTTTCACTTCAATTGCCGCTATTTTTTCGACAGATAAAAACGTAAAATAGCGTAAAAAGTTGTAAACATCCGTATCTTGTACTGTTATCCAAAATTGATAAAATGCATAAGGGGATGTCTTGCTTTTATCCAGCCAAATCGTACCCGTTTCTGTTTTGCCAAATTTAGTACCATCAGCCTTTGTCACTAAAGGAAATGTTAAAGCAAACACTTTTTGTTGATTCATACGGCGTGTTAAATCAATGCCACCTGTAATATTGCCCCACTGATCACTGCCGCCAATCTGAATCGTGCAATCTTTAGCTTTGTTAAGTGCTGCAAAATCGTAAGACTGCAAAAGCATGTAGCTAAATTCTGTAAATGAAATGCCCGAATCATCTCGGTCAATGCGTTGTTTTACTGACTCTTTTTTAATCATGGCATTCACACTAAAATGCTTACCAACATCACGCAAAAAAGAAATTGCATCGATCTTACCTATCCAATCGAAGTTATTTACCACTTCTGCTGAATTTGCTTTATCTCCAAATTCAATAAAGGCTCTTACTGTCTTTTTAATTTTTTCAACCCAATTTTGAACGATATCGTTACTGTTTAATTTGCGCTCTGCCGCTTTAAAACTAGGATCACCAATCATACCTGTGGCTCCACCTACTAGTGCAATAGGCTTATGTCCATATGTTTGAAAACGTTTTAATACCAGTAAAGGGATAAGGCTACCAATATGCAAGCTATCCGCCGTCGGATCAAAGCCACAATACACGGTACGACATGCCTCTGACAGATGTTCCTGTAGCTCTTCATCTGCGCTCATTTGTGCTATCAGGCCACGTGCTTTTAAGTCTGCAATTAAAGCATTCATTTAAACGTTCCAACACGTTATATTTTTAAAAATAAATTTTATTCTACAGCATTTAAAAACAAAAAATACCTTTGGGTTACAATAAGCCGCGAAATATACTCACATTACTTCAAAAGAACGTATATAGGAGCCAGCTTAAATGTCAGAGTATTTTTACGTTGCATTGGTATATGTTACCATGCCTCTTTTATAGACAATTTAAAGGCAACAATATGAAAATAGGTATTATCGGGGCAATGGATGAAGAAATCATTCTCATCAAAGAAAAAATGAAGAATTCCGTTAGCACAAAAATTGCTGGCTGCGAATTTTTTGAAGGTGTATTTAAAACTAAGGATATAATTTTAACAAAATCAGGTATAGGCAAGGTCGCAGCAGCCATGGCAACTACCCTGCTTCTCATAAAATTTGACATTGACCTTGTTATCAATATAGGCTCTGCAGGTGGCTACGATCCAATGCTTAACATCGGAGATATTGTTATTGCAAATGAATTACGTTTTCACGATGTTGATGTCACCGCATTTGGCTATGAAATAGGACAAATGGCAGAGCAACCAGCTGCATTTTATCCAGATCAAAAATCAGTTGATATTGCACTGCAAGCATCTGCTTCATTAAATGAAATAAAAGTAACATCAGGCCTTATTTGTACAGGCGATATTTTCATGGCAGATCCTGCTAAAGTTGCAATTGCACGATCTAACTTTCCTAATATGGCCGCTTGTGAAATGGAAGCAGCCTCAATTGCACAAGTTTGTCAGCTGTTTTCAGTGCCTTTTATTATCGTACGCTCACTATCAGACATTGCAGGAAAAACATCTGACTTATCATTTGAAGAATTTCTTCCTAAGGCGGCTAAAAATGCAACTATACTTGTTGAATCAATCATAAATAAATTATAGTTTTCATATTATATACCCATGTTATCTTGTTCGTAGTAGCATAAGCATTTCGAGGTAACATGAGTGAGCTTTCATGTTATATTCTCTCTTTTTGAATGATATATTTTTATATACATTATATTTTTTCATTGGAATTCACAAGTAAAAATGAGATGGGAATGCGATTAATTACCTTAAGTTTATCGTCAAATTTATCAAGCGAGAGTAGCGTTTATGTCTGATATAACAGCGTTTATTATTCAACATTATGACTATTTTACCGTCTTACTTGCAGCGATAAGCTCATTTTTCTTGTCGCTTCCTAAAGATATGAACCCAATCAATGTGCTTGAAATTATTTTTCGACAAATTGCAAAACAAATAAATTTAAAAAGCCGACCTGACAGCTATAAATACATAGCGAGCATACTTTCTATTTTAATTATTTATTTGCCATTAACACTGATCATTAGTCAACTTTATCATATTGCACGCGCGCCCTGGGTCATCAATTTTGCAATTCTTTTTTTACTGCTCTCGTGGCATGATAAAAAACACCGTTATCATTTGATTTTTGATGCATTAACTAACCAAAAACTAGCCAAAGCAAAGTATCATCTTAACCAGCTAACTTTACGAGAAACCAAACCACTCTCGGCTGTAGGTGTTAATAAAGCAACCATTGAGTCGATGGTATTGCAATTAACACTGCACTGGTTTTCAATCTTATTTTGGTATCTTTTAGCAGGAATATATGGCGCACTTTTTTACCGAATAATTCAAATTTGTGCTCAACAATGGAATACCAAGCTTGACGAATTTGCGACCATATCTCGTTTCCCAACTTTTATTTATTCTGTGATGCTCTTTCCTGTTCATATTTTGTTAAGTTTTACATTCCAACTTTATAATAATCCCTTCTCAAATTTTCTCTCTAAATTTAAACAAAGCATTAATTGGCATCATTTTTCATCAGGGTTAATGCTGGCAAGTTTTGCATTGAGTTTACAAATACAAATAGGAGGCATTCGCCTTTATCATAATAAAAAAATCAATTACAGTGAGCTTGGGATAAATAAGCAACCGACGGTAACTGATATCGGCAAATCATTACAACGCATAACACTTTGCGCATGGCTATGGCTAATTTGTCTTACTCTCTACAATTTTCTTCCGCAAATTATGCTGCTTTTTTAAAACTTAAATTCACCAAGTAGGCCCATAACGTAGATCACTTGAAAAAACTCTCTGCTAAATAAACCCATGCAACGATGTATTTTGACAATGTTTTTGTTGCTAATTTTACACAAAACGCTAACATTAAAAATTAATTAAATCTAATAAGACCTCCCCTATCAATACATTATTTCTTCTCAAAAAATGGATTACATGTTTGATCATGCCATTGCCGCTTGCCCTCATTTTGTTTGGCCTCGGGCTAGTTTTTTTATTGCTGACTCAAAAAAGACTAGTTTCTTATCGTCTACTTATCGTGAGTTTTTGTTTTTTAACCATCATGAGCTTAATGCCTGTTGCGCAAAAGCTATCTTCACCATTAGAGCATCAATATGCTCCCTTGATGCAAGCTGATATTGCCCAGTCATTTGATTACATTCTAGTGCTCGGATCAGGCGGAATAGCCGATTTAAATTTGCCTCCAACTGGTCAACTTTCGGCAACCGCATTGAGTCGTTTTATGGAGGCTTTGCGCTTATTTCATGCAAATCCAAAGGCTATCATAGTTGTGTCTGGAGCAGCCATGGGCGACTTACGCTCACACGCGCAGTTACTTGAAAACCTAGCTCTGAGCGTAGGAGTACCTAAAAAACAAATATATCGGCTAGATAATACACTCGATACTGATGATGAGGCACGTTTAATGTCTGGATTAATTCACAATAAAAAAGCGGTATTGGTGAATTCAGCTACTCACATGAAAAGAGCGATGACACTTTTTTTAAAATATGGAACATCACCTACGCCCTCACCTGCTAATTACATTGCACAACATCGAGAAGGTAATGTCCCTGCATATAATTACATGCCATCAGCTAGCTCATTAAATAACAGCACAAAGGCGTGGCATGAATATCTAGGAGAATTTCAAAACATCATAAAATCATATTTTTAACAGCCTACACGGCCTAGCTATGCACCTGTATGGGTTATAGAAACCCAAGGATACAAATAATTGCTAATTATTTCAAAAACAAGCAAAAAATTATTGGATATTTACCGAGACTTGAAATAGAATTTTAAAAAGTTAGAGTTTCACTTCAATCCTAAATCTGCCACTATGCCTATGTTATTTTAATGCGAAAAATAAGTAAGATAAATTGCTGACAAGGTTAGTTAAAATAAATACTTTAATACTTAACTGGTAATTCTAATTAAAATTTTATCACGAAGTGCTTGATGAAAATTATCTTTACATTAGTGCTACCGCTCAAATCGCATTGTTTTAATGCGATAAACTCACATGGAAAATAAAAATGATGACTATTGACAATCTACACTGCCGTTTACTCTGTGCATCTCAAGTGGCTTATGGGATTAAGGGAAACGGAACTTTTAAACCTGAACAGCCTACCTATGACGCGGTAGGTTTTCTCGAAAAACCAGCGCTTATTAGTGGAGGTGAGGATCTAATCGATGCATGCCTTGTTGGATCTTGTAAGGACTGTGTAATTCTTGCATTCAGGGGAACTGAACTACCCTCGATCCATATTGATTATATTATAGATTGGTTACAAAATTTTCAGACAAAGGTGATCTCAGTTGATGGGCTACCAGGCAAGGTACATGAAGGTTTTTACCATTCGCTAGTAAATATATGGGAGCCATTAGTCGCCGAAGTAAAAAAACAAATAGCGGGTGGAAAACCTCTGTTCATTACAGGGCACAGTAAAGGAGCCTCAATGGCCACACTTGCGTCACTATTGCTTAACAATACCGAGAAGATCCATGCTGCACATGTGGTAAACATTGCATCACCAAATACGGCTAATAGTGCCTTCAAAAAAAGTTACAATGAGACCATAACACAAACACACTATATCAACCATCTTGACGTGGTGCCGTTCGCACTACCAACACCAGCACTAGCTGAACGACTAGAGCATTTACCCCTAATCGGTAAGATCTTTAAAAATCTTGCTAAATTTGATTACCAGACCGTTGGTATAGGAGTGTTTATCCCTAAAACAGGTAAAAAAATTTATGAAGATAAATCTCCAGATGAATATTTAGTCGCCATTTCGACTGATTTAAACGACATTCAGACAGCACTTGAATCACTACATATTATAAGCATTGTCGAGGCACACGATGAAAGACATGGCACTAGGTATATGACTAGAGTTTGTCAAAATAATGCCTGCATACAAGAGACTGCATAAATAACTTACCAATCTTATTGCAATTGCTATTAAGACCAATTAGGGTAAATAACTTATCAATATTACTCGTCAAAATGGGTAAAACTTTCATTGAATTTTTTATAAAGTGCTCAATCTGAGTTCTAACTCTAAGTGCAACACCTAGTTTACACCCATGCGCCGATCAAGATGCAAAATTAGATCGGCGTATTTGAGGCATAAAATTGAGGTATATGCCCATGCTACCCCGAAATGCAATATCAGCAAGGCAAATTGTGCCGATATGCGAGGCATAAAATTAAGGTATAGTTATTATCGTGAGCGATTTTATAACGATGTAAACTTAAACAATGGACCACGCCCGTTGGGGCAGGATCAGGTTTTTATATAAAAGGAAGCCGGCCAAAATGTGCCGTTCGATGTGTAAGTCACCATTGCATCAACTGCGCCATACTCTGATTATCGAGATCGACTGACGCTGCATTTTCACAAAGCATGGGTATAAACCAACTAGTGTTACACTTAGAAATTGAATTCACCTAAAGCATAAAACCAGATATTGACCATGACCGAAGTTTTTAAGCTTGGATAATAAAGATAATAGCTAGCAATCTCATTAATGCTTATTTGCTATGTTAATCAATTTACTTAGCATACAAAGGTTTCATCTGCCAATCGTCTAATTCAACTAACACAAGTAATGCGCCAGTGCCTCCGTATTTAAGAGGTGCTTGATGAAACGCTAAAATATCGGGGTGTTGTGCAAGCCACTGCGGCACTTGCTTTTTAAGTACATAAGTTCCCAAACCATGTATCACACAGCCACAATATAATCCTTCTTTTTTACAGCAAGAAATAAATGCAGCTAGCTCTTTTTTAGTAGTTTCTTTATTTAAGCCATGCAAATCAATCGTTATCTCTGGTGCAAAATCACCTCGTCCTAATTGCTTGATAAGGTGTTTTTTTGTCTCTGTGCGTATATAACGCATCGGTCCTTCTTCGGGAAGAGGTGATTGAAATTCATCAGAAAAATGATTAATTTCAATTGTGTTTAATCGTTCTTGTTGGATAAATTGCTTCTTTCTCACATTTTTACAAGGGAGTTTTATGGTATCCTGTTTGAGTTTTTTAACACCTGATAATTCAGCCCTAAATAGCCTGGAGTCTCCATCTTCATTTTCATTTTGTGGCATGGCATTTCTCCCAATATGATAGTAAGGCAGTATATAGTACTGAGAGGTAAATTTGGATATTATTTTTAAGCAAGAAGCGATTGATGAATTAATCACGATAGAAGATATGCTTCGCTGGGCAACAACGCAATTTAACTGCGCAAATTTATGTTATGGACATGGATGCGACAATGCGCTAGATGATGCAATGGCACTCATTATGGCAACGTTAAATTTGTCATTGTTTGGCAACGATCAATTAATGCAAGCACGACTAACGAAGCGGGAACGCGTGTTACTTACTGATTTAATTGAAACACGTATTGAAAAACGTATTCCTGTTGCTTATTTAACAAATACAGCTTGGTTTGCAGAACTTGAATTTTATGTTGATCAACGTACACTTGTTCCTCGATCTCCTTTTGCTGAACTAATTAATAAACACTTTGAACCATGGCTAATTATGCAACCTGGGCGAATTTTAGATCTTTGTACTGGGTGCGCTTGTATTGCGATTGCACTTGCGTATGCTTTTCCTAATGCGTGGGTTGACGCTGTTGATATTTGTGATGATGCATTAGAGGTGGCTGAAATTAATATTCAACGTCATGGTGTAGAGCAACAAGTTATTCCTATTCAATCAAATTTGTTTTCGGAAATTAAAAATGAAAAATATGATTTAATTGTTTCTAATCCACCGTATGTTGATGAAGAAGATATGGATAACTTACCTGATGAATTTAAACATGAGCCTAAACTAGGACTAGCCTCAGGATCTGATGGTCTGAAGTTAGTGCGCCAAATACTTGTTGAAGCCGCTGATATGCTCAATGAAGGCGGCTTATTATTTGTTGAAGTCGGCAATTCACAAGTTCATTTGCAAGACGCTTATCCAAAAATTCCATTTAATTGGATTAAATTTGTATCGGGCGGGCATGGTGTATTTATGCTCACCAAAGATCAATTAGATGAAATAGCATAATTATAAGGAGCTGACATGGCAGGAAGTAGTATTGGGCAAATTTTTAAAGTAACCACATTTGGGGAAAGTCATGGCGCAGCTTTGGGGTGTATTGTGGATGGGATCCCCCCTAATTTAGCAATTTGTGAAGATGATTTACAGCATGATCTTGATAGACGTAGGCCTGGGAAATCACGTTTTACAACCATGCGCCAAGAAAATGATAAAATTAAGATTTTATCTGGTGTATTCGAAGGGAAAACCACTGGGTGTAGCATTGGCTTGATGATTGAAAATACCGACCAGCGATCCAAAGATTACTCAGCGATTAAAGATCTATTTCGTCCTGGGCATGCCGATTATACCTATCATCAAAAATATGGACACCGTGATCATCGCGGGGGCGGGCGTGCATCAGCACGAGAAACTACAATGAGAGTTGCCGCGGGAGCCATTGCAAAAAAATATTTAAAAGAGCAGCTTGGCATTCAAATTCGCGGCTATTTGAGTCAATTAGCCGATATCACTCCTGATACAATTGATTGGGATGAAATTGAAAATAATCCATTTTTCTTTCCTGATGCAAGTAAAATCGAGCAGTTAAGCGATTATATGATAGCATTAATTAAAGAAGGTAACTCAGTAGGTGCAAAAATAACAGTGGTTGCATCTGGCGTACCTGTCGGACTTGGAGAGCCTGTTTTTGATCGTTTAGATGCAGAGCTTGCACATTCATTAATGAGTATTAATGCCGTAAAAGGGGTTGAAATTGGTGATGGATTTGCAGTGGTTAATCAAAAAGGTACTGATCATCGCGATGAAATGACACCTGATGGCTTTTTGTCAAATCATGCAGGAGGAATTTTAGGTGGTATTTCAACAGGTCAGGATATTATTGCCCACATTGCGTTAAAGCCTACATCGAGTATAACAATTCCAGGGCGCACTATCACAAAAGATGGCAAGCAAACGCAAATGATAACCAAAGGCCGTCATGATCCCTGTGTTGGTATTCGTGCTGTACCGATTGCAGAAGCGCAAATGGCAATTACCTTACTTGATCATTTGCTACGCCACAGAGCGCAAAATTTACATGTAACAACTAATACTCCACATATATCCACCATATCTTAAGATAATTTATCAGCTGGATTAACGTTAGTCATTGCGAGAAATATCATACCGCACGTGCTCTTATTTCTTAACTAGCATCTGATAAATCATCTTCCAGATCATAGGTATATTAAGCTGACTATCTGCTAAATAGACAACTTAGTTTGAAAATTATTCTTAATCAACCTGCTTTAAAAAAATACAAGCAAAATAGCAAGCATGGTCATAAAGAAAAAGATAGGCGCATTGATGATGACTGTCTAGCAACCATGATTAAAACACCCGAGCCGTGCCATTTTCTCTGTGCCTAGCGCTTTATTTGTTGTCATATAGACTAATAAAGTGTATATTAAAAAAAAAGTTAAGGAGTTTATATGCATTCTATTTTTGATATTTATAAGATTGGTCTTGGCCCATCTAGTTCACACACAAATGGCCCCATGATCGCAAGCTATTCATTTACTGAGCTAATGGAGCCGCACCTTGATAGCATAAACCGCATTAGTATTGACCTTTATGGTTCGTTATCTTTAACTGGAAAAGGTCATCAAACCAACAAAGCCACATTGCTAGGATTGCTAGGTTATCAGCCAGAAACAATCAAAATGAAAATAACTGAGAGCGAATTTCAGGCGGTACTATTGACCAAAAAATTATCGCTTAAAAATGGAAAAACTATTAATTTTGACTATGACGTCGATATTAAGTTTCATCAGGATTATTTACCTTTACATGAAAACGGCATGTCAATTACTGCATTTGACAGTAATAATAAAGTTTTATGCTCTGAAACTTACTACTCTGTAGGCGGTGGCTTTGTTAAGACGGCAAGCGAATTAGAAAGCGGTGTAGCAACTTCAGAAGAGTTCAAACTCCCCTTTCCATTTACGAGTGCCTCGAGCTGGCTTGATCAAGCTGAAAAACATGGCATGTGTCTTGGAACGCTTGTTTTACAAAATGAATTGCAATATC
The DNA here is from genome assembly GCA_963682165.1 of uncultured Psychromonas sp. Lineage (GTDB taxonomy): Bacteria > Pseudomonadota > Gammaproteobacteria > Enterobacterales > Psychromonadaceae > Psychromonas. The sequence continues at coordinate 3,087,231 of OY821666.1, forward strand.
GAACTCAACAAGAAATTGATGCAAAAAGCAATAAAATATGGGACGTCATGAGCGCATGTTTGAAGCGTGGCCTTGAAACAGAAGGGATACTAGAAGGTGGCTTAAATCTTTTACGCAGAGCACCACCATTATTAAAAAAATTAAATGCTAACAAATCACTTGAAAAAGATCCAATGGAGATGCTCGATTGGATAAATTTATATGCGTTTGCAATCAGTGAAGAAAACGCAGCAGGTGGACAAATTGTGACCTCTCCAACTAACGGTGCGGCGGGTGTTATTCCCGCAGTGTTGACTTATTACGACCGTTTTATAAATCCCCTCGATACAAAACAATTGAATGATTTTTTAGCGGTTTCGGCGGCAATTGGCATGCTTTACAAAACCAACGCATCAATTTCTGGTGCCGAGGTCGGGTGCCAAGGCGAAATAGGTGTCTCTTCATCTATGGCTGCAGGCGGATTGACCGCGCTTCGCGGAGGGACTAATGAACAAGTTTGCATCGCCGCAGAAATAGCAATGGAACATTCACTAGGAATGACATGCGATCCAATGTCTGGACTCGTGCAAGTCCCTTGTATTGAGCGCAATGCAATGGGGGCAATAAAGGCAATTAATGCATCCAGAATGGCATTAAAATGCAGTAGTAAGTCACTTATATCACTCGACAAAGTAATTGAGACTATGTACAAAACAGGAAAAGACATGAATAAAAAATATCGTGAAACATCTCTTGGTGGATTAGCTCTTATTCACATTGCACCTTGCGAATAAAGTTTCTGAAGAAAAACTGTCAATATACCCACGCATATTTTATTGCTTGGGTATAAAACAATAATATTGATAACTATTTATTCTGATTGCTGTAATACACTAAATAATAACTTTATTTAACATTGATTGTTGCGCTGGCAACACAAGCAGCTTAAAGTTCTTTTACGCAGCGCTACCAAATTAAATCATCTGGTACAGAAAATTCTGCATACGGATCATCTTCGCTCACTTGACTAACATCAACTTTTTCATGCAGAGCAACCAACACCGTCTCATCAATTTTAATTAACTGTTCACTTGCCTCTTTATTAATTAAATAAAATTTTCCATTTAGTACACAAATCGCTAATTGACCATTAACCAAGTTTTTTTGGGTCTTATCATTAACCGCAATACGTTTGATTTTTCCATCATATATAAAGTGATGATCTATTTCACCTTGATAGTCTTTTTCACTGTGTTGGGCAATCATCTGTAGCAATTTCCCATGATCAGATCGCGCTTCCAGATCGCATTGTGTCGCTTTATTTTTAAGCAAATCTTTTTGGTATTGCTGCGCTTTTTGTTGATTAATTGACACTTGCACATCAGAAACTTCAACTGTACCTTTTTTCTTTTTTTGCTTTGCTTTGCGACTTTTTTCAGTTTTTGCTTGCTTTACTTTTTGCGCGTTGGTCAAGCCTAACTTCATTAACTGATCTTGTAGTGATGCCATGAAATGTCTCTATTTATTAATAAGGGTTATACCATCTATCTGAATAATATTATTGCCTCAAATGAGTCGTTTTTGTAATAAACATCTTATTTAAATGGCAATTATTAAGCCATAAAATACTGACACGATTTTAATTATACGCATATTTCAATGAAATAATTAACCTAGTCAATCATTCGCAAGGCTGCAATTTCCACCACGAAAATTCAACGCTAAAGTGCATCACGGTTAAGACGCGATAACGACCATCTGCTTAGCCATCCATCTTGCTGGTCAAAATAAGTTACTTTGTTTTGCTACCCACACTTCGCCCATTTTAATCACTAATTCAATCCAGACTCAATCAAAGTTGAGCGACATGCATCATCAAGGATCGCTATCGTTTTTCTATTGCCAGGCTTGCTGTTTTGCTTGTCTCTTTTTTAAATAAGCCCATCGCTATTTATCTTAGAATATTAAAAACTAATTGACCTTGCCCGTTTGGCCACTCGCCAAACAGCAGCGCTGCTTTGCGGCATTTAAAAAGTAAATAACAATAATACATGAAATACTTATATGTCATTTCTCGCTCGGCAATGATATCCTTCGCTATCACAGGATAAATTATCTTCTGGATCATGGGCATATTTCAAAATTCAGGGATTTAAAGTGATCTTACCGTGTTTGGCTAGCTTTATAAAGTAAACAACGATCCTCTTAAATTTTTATTTTAAATTGACTCGGTTTTTTACCTAATTTTGCTAAAAAACTTAATAAAATTGATAAACTTGATAAACTTGATAACATTGATAACATTGATAACATTGATAACATTGATAACATTGATAACATTGATAACATTGATAACATTGATAACATTGATAACATTGATAACATTGATAACATTGATAACATTGATAACATTGATAACATTGATAACATTGATAACATTGATAACATTGATAACATTGATAACATTGATAACATTGATAACATTGATAACATTGATAACATTGATAACATATTTAATCAATTTTTTAATGAAAATTGTTTTATCGAAGTGGGTTATTTTAAAAAATACAGCACTTACTGTAAATTAAAAATGCTCAACTCGACATTTATAACTATAAATAGTAAGACAACAGCCTAAACTATATTATGATTATACTAAATATTTGTTCGCATCCTTCAGGTAACGATTAAATCAACAGGAGTTAAAATGGAAAATTTATTAGTTTCAGATTATATGACAGGAAAAACACTTTCATTTACTAGGAAAATGCTGATGGTGCAAGCTGTTGATAAAATTATAACAAGCCGTGAGCATGGCGGTCCAGTAGTTGATGGGCAGGGAGCTGTTATTGGCTGGTTTTCAGGAATGGACAGTTTAGCGAAAATGCTAGAAACAAGTTATTACGGTGAGACCGTAACCTTGGTTGAAGATGTCATGACGCATGATGTTGAAACGATTGTCGCAAGCATGTCTCTTATCGATGCTGCACAGTTAATGCTAAAAACTTCCCACCTACTCTATGCAATAGTCGATGAAAATGATCGTTATACTGGAATCATTTCACGCAAAAATGTATTGTTAGGAATGACTCGCCAAATTAAGCTAAAAAAGTAGATACAGCACCGAACAAAATTAATGGGCGAGAGCCGCTATACCAAGGCTAAATCATGAAGGCTCGCGTCCTACAAGGACTCTTTCTACATACCCCGTATTTCTATTCGCCTTCTTTAATTTTCATCTCATGCTTGCTTTGAATGATTCTTAATTCTTTAGCAAATTAATAGCCGTATGCCTTACTATTGCAAAGTTTTCTGCGCAATTCTGCCGCCGAAGACGAGACGCATCTTCATTAAATGTAGTATCAAGTTTCCAGTGCCGCTTGATTTCGATAGACCAATGCGCTCCGGCTGCATAAGCAAATTCTTCTGCGGTTAATTTAGCAGAGCTAATGTAAAAACGGTATGAGCATGTAGTTTCTTTCTGACCTTCTTTTCGAAACGATACTGTATAACCAATTGTTTTCAACTCTGGCCATTCAAATTGTTTTTTAATCAACATTGGCGCCTAGTTCACTTAAATCATACATGATCATATGGTGGCGTGTTTCTACTCTTGCATGGCCTTTATTACTTTGACTAAAAACATTTTCAGTCGTTGAATCAAGACTTTTGACACTGCATATTTCATTTAACTTATTGAATAACCGACCTTGATTACCTTTGCCTGCTAAAAGATAATCACCTCCTTTATCTACTATATTTTTCGCTATTTTTGTTTGGCAACCCATTGCATCAATTGTGATTAAACTGCCCCGGTAATCCCCCCGTAAAATAATCGAAGTCAAAAGTGGAATTTTCTCGTATGATTAACTCAGGAGAATATTCATGAAAAAAGCACACTTTAGCGACAGCCAAATCTTAGCAATATTAAAACAAGCCGAAAGCGGCGTTCCTATCCCTGTACTCTGTCGAGAACACGGCATGAGTAACTCGTCATTTTATAAGTGGCGCTCAAAGTATGGGGGGATGGATGCTTCACTCATGGCTAGAATGAAAGAGCTTGAAGAAGAGAATCGTCGTTTAAAAAGGATGTACGCAGAAGAGCGATTAAAGGCTGAAATCATTGAGGAGGCCATGGCAAAAAAGTGGTAAAAGCTTCTGAGCGTAAGTTAATGGCGAAAGAAGCAATGACAATTCATAATACCAGCATAAGTTTGCTATGCCGTGCGTTTTCTATCAGTGAAACGTGTTATCGATATGAGCCAAAGTTAAAAAGTGACAATGAACTCATTGCTGATTTACTACTAGGTTTAACCCTAAACCAACGTAACTGGGGTTTTGGATTATGTTTTTTGTATTTAAGAAACGTGAAAGGGTATCACTGGAATCATAAGCGCGTTTATCGCATCTATCGAGCGCTTGAATTGAATATGAGGATAAAACCTAACAAACGCATAAAGCGTGAAGTACCTGAAGCTCTGTTGGTACCTGATGATATAAATGAGTGTTGGTCAATGGACTTTATGCACGACCAATTGTCTGACGGTCGCAGTTGTCGTTTATTTAATGTTATTGATGATTTTAACCGTGAGGGATTAGCAATAGATGCAGACATATCCTTACCAGCAGAGCGTGTTATTCGCTCACTTGATAGAATAATAGAATGGCGTGGTAAGCCAAAACGTATTCGCAGTGATAATGGCCCTGAATATATTAGCCACAAACTTGCTGCTTGGGCAATAAAACACGATATAGAGCTATGCTTTATTCAGCCGGGTAATCCACAGCAAAATGCATATATAGAACGTTTTAACCGAACAGTAAGATATGACTGGCTGAACCAGTATATTTACAATGATATTACAGAGTTACAAGACAGAGCGACTAAATGGTTATGGACTTATAACCATGAACGACCTAACATGGGGATTGGCGGTATTACACCGATTCAAAAATTAAACATCAAAAAAAGAGAAACATCTATTTTTGAACTCCATTAAAAATGGGGGGATTACCCCCCTAATATCAAGCAAATCCAATAACTTAGCAATCGCTGTTATTTAATTAGATTTCTTATCAACTTTTACCTGACCAAGTACAACTTCATTTGCCTCTGCAAAGGCGCTTACCATATATACCCATGCGCCGATCAAAATGCAACGTCGGCATGGACTCGATGATCGATGATAAGGCGCAACATGAAGTAATGGTTATTATCGATCGAATGTTGAGCGCAAGGCTGCTACCGATCATATAAAAACCGAGTTAGCGCCCCAGAAAGCCTCTACTCCTTGCACCAATTGCATCGTTATAAAATATCCCACGATAATAACTATACTTCAATTTTATGCCTCGCATATTGGCACAATTTACAGATCTGATATTGCATTTCGGGGTAGCATGGGTATAGATAGCGTCCTTTGTATCTTTTTGAGAATATGAGCTGTTAATACATTTTCAGCTAGCGCAATAAATTGGCCCATGTGTCATTGTTTGGCAGTCATTCATCCACTTTGCAAATACTTTTCTAAATTAGGCAGGGTTAATTGCTGAAAAAATACGTCCAATTGTATGATGCGAGGTAATTCCACCTTTCAAAGGAGTAAATTTCTGCAACTATTTAAGATTATCCGCACCAAAATCTTCTATGTCTTCTAACTTTTTTGGCCATGCTATCGTTGCCGTAATCGCTGAAAATATAATATCCGATAATTGATGTATTATTTTCCAAGGCTCTCGAGCATCTCGGATAGTAGATAGGTTGGATACCAAGGTAAGTCCATTCATATTATGATTATCTATTGCTGAAAGAAGCATAAGATCACAGGTAAACATGATCTACTAGTTGATTCTTTTTATTTGAAAGATATTGCTAAGCTCGCCACAGAAGCACTGTTTAAATTTTACTCTCTACGTGATTTCACCTTGCACCCATGCTCCAGAAAATAATTTATCAGGTGACGGCTAGGACTTCATGTACCTTCTTCTTTACTGGAGGAGCTGACCCTGATAAATAATTCTGAGATAACATCGGCTAGGCTTTTATAGATTATACATAATAAGTATTTGCACCATTCTATTTACACCATTTAGTGCTCTGATGAATCGATCGATTCTACAAGTAAAATATTGCCATTTATGGAAGCTATTTTAACGCGAGAGTCTTTTTTAATAAGCTTTTCTTTATTATTTGTCCCTAACCGCGCAGTCCAGTCTATGCCAGAATAACGGACAGATCCTGATGTTAAGGTAATATCTTGTGATACAACGACAATGTGACCGATCAAATCACTGCTATTATCAACCACATGTCTTTTTCCTTGAAATTGCTTCAGAGGTTTCCACAAAAGAAACGCTGATGCTAATGATAATAAGGCAACAAAAACAATTTCAACTTCCCAATTTGACATAATACCAAATGATACGAGAACGCCAGTTAAAGCGCTACCTATTGCAAAAAATAACAATGGCCCACTTAAGCCTGCCAAGGTTAGTTCAATAATTAAAGCACAACCTGCAATGCAGTAAAGCAATGTGTCATGATTTTGCCATAAGTAGTCAAACATTGTATTTAACCTAGTTTTATCGCGTTAGAAACGGCAATTGCCTGTGCAACGGTATTGGCTATATTTTCTCCCGTGTTTCCATCGGTCAGGATAACAGAGCTTTGTGATGCTATCGCTTGATGAGCTTTGATCGTATCTTGCGCAAGTGATAGCTGTATTGCGTTTTTGCCTTCTGAAGTCGCAGCTTCTTTCCCAATGACGCGTATTGCATTGGCATCAGCTACTGCGACTAACCTTATCGCTTCAGCTTTACCTTGTGCTTCAAGCACTTGTTTTTGTTTATCTGCTTCTGCGGCTAATACTTGCTCTGCTTTTGCAGCTTCAGCATTTAAAACCCGTGCTTGTTTTAAACCTTCAGCTTCCGTAATTGCCGATCTTTTAATACCTTCTGCTGTTAAAATAACACTGCGTTTTTCACGCTCAGCTGTCATTTGTTTTTCCATATCTTCTTTAATTGACTGTGGTGGTGTGATGTCTTTTATCTCATAACGAGTGACCATTACGCCCCAAGGTTGAGTTGCTTCAGTCATTGCAGTTAAAATACTGGCATTAATTACATCACGATTTTGAAAACATTCATCAAGTTCCATAGAGCCAATTGCATTACGCATAGTTGTCATTGCTAATTGGATGACTGAAAGTTTGTAATTAGTTACGTTATTGGTTGCCATGCCTGCATCTGTTACTTTCATAAATAAAATACCATCAATTTGTAGTGATATATTATCTTTAGTAATGGCAGATTGTGAGGCAATATCGAGCGACTGCTCTTTTAAATTGCGATCAGCTGCAACATTTTGCACAAAAGGGATAATAAAATTTAAACCAGCTCCTAGTGTGCCACTATACTTTCCCATAGTATAAATTACATAACCACGATTTTGTGGAACGAAGTAGATACCTTTTTTAATGGTAAATAGTAAAACGATTACCAGCCAAATCCAAGGCGATAGTAGTATATTATATAAGTAGGTAGTTTCATTCATTTAATAATGTCCTTAAGCTCGACTCATAAATTTATGATCTGCTGTATTTATTTTAATTTTATCACCAGTTGCAATGTGCTCTGGCACTTGTATGACCAAACCGGTCGTTAGTGTAGCAGGTTTGGTACGCGCTGTCGAAGATGCTCCTTTAATGGATGGGTCAGTGTCAGTTATCGCTAAAACAATATTTGGAGGCAGCTCTATTGCCACTGGGGTACCATCAATGAGTACAACTTGCATACCGATTGTATTTTCATCAATGAAAAGTAATTCATCTTCAATACTTTTTTTATCAAGGTTATACGGTGTGTAGTCTTCATTGTCCATAAACACTAATTGCTCACCATCAACGTAGGATAACATCACATTACGACGAATTAAATCAGCTAACGGTAACATTTCACTGTCTTTAAATGTTTCATCTATTTTAGCACCAGTTACAACATCATACATACGCATGCGGTATAAACTACCCCCTGCACGCCCTTGAGGTACCGAACGTTCAATGTCTCTTACAATGTAAACTTTATTGTTAAATTCAATGGCAGTGTTTTTCTTAATCTCACTTGCTTTAGGCATTGCTATTCCTTTTACCGATGAAGTTGAGTTGTAAACTATGAGTTTGTTTTAATATGTTTTTATCGCATTATGCTCGTTAGCAATCAAATTGCTTTCTTGGGGCGCTCGTTCGAACACCAGTGAAGATGCAACATTTGCTCTATCAACGATTAGTTACGCTAGTCATTTGCCATTATCTTTGCTAATAACTTGCCAGAAGAATTAGCCAAAAGATATTAATTTTTTATGGTTGATCCTATAGCGATTGTTGATCATCGATACCTTTTTGTCAAAAATAAACCAGATCTCTCACCAACGTAAGGACAACTTGCACCAAGTGCGTTGTTATACCCATGTTTTGTGAAAATGCAAAATCAGCAAGCTAAAGTATTTTGCAGTACTTTGGCAAATAACCTAAATTCGAGATAATCAACACTTACAAAATCTGATATTTTAGCATCAATATGCGTTAAATTTACTGACAATAGCCAGTTATTGTCTCGCTTATATTACCTTTATAATTACAAAAATGTCAGCATTGGATATTAATTCCTGTCATATTGATTCAGTATCAATAAAAGATCGTCTTAACCAGAGCTCTACTTAAATAAGTCATATACAACGGGTAGGCTTAGGAATACCTGCTATTTTTGTTGCTTGCTTTGCAGGCCCACCTGGAAATAATCGATATAAATAGCGAGTGTTAACTTTATCTTTTCCAAGTCCACGTTGCAATGCTTTTATAAGTGTCCTCATTGCAGGAGAGGTATTAAATTCGATATAGAAAGCACGAACAAAGTGAATAACTTGCCAATGCTCATCGCTTAAACTAATCGATTCTAATTGTGCGATGTGTGCGGCAAGCTTTTCATTCCAAATTGTTGAGTTAAGTAAATAACCTTGAGGATCTGTTGGAAATTGTTCGCCATTAAATATCATAGTGATTTCTTTTATATGTTGCTCGGCAATGGAGTGCTTGTAAAAGAAGATGCATGTCTAACTCAGTAAATACTATCAACATACCAACACCCATTCTAGTTGCGTGCTTATATCCAAGTTACTACAGAACACAAAGTCCGCAAGGTAAACTGTGCTGAGATCCTTTGCAAAAATTTGAAGTATTGTTATTCCACATAAAAATTTTATGACAATGCAAATTATTATAAATGGCTTTGCCTTGCATGCTCTAAGAGCTGTTTTTTATGAAAATCTGCAAGCGCGATCAACAAATAAAAAGTAAAGGGCGATTGCAAAAAAAATGGACAACCAAATAAAATATTACCACACAAGGCGGAAAAAAAATACTAGTTATCATGATAGAAATAATTTTCATGGTTGTTGGGTATTGCCACGGATTCAACAATAGCAAAGGTGATAACATCAATGTATAATAAAACTTTCTCATGTTTCTGAGCAAAAAATGCGGGCTTAATTAAGAATAAAAAAAGAATATAGCCAAGTTAGCTAAAAATACTAGTGTCTGACAAAGCATTTTGGGGTAGCATGAGTACATAACATTATCGTATAGAGGAAACTAATGTCAGCAAAAATTATCGATGGAAAGTTAATTTCAGCTAAAATTTTAGATAAAGTTGCACAAAGTGTGCTACAACGTATCACAAGGGGACAGCGAGTACCAGGGCTTGCCGTTATACTTGTTGGTAGTGATCCAGCTTCAAAAATTTATGTTGGTAGTAAACGTAGAAACTGTAAAAAAGTGGGCTTTATTTCAAAGTCTTTTGACCTGCCTAAAACTACGACACAAGACACACTGCTTAATTTAATTGATGAATTAAATGCCGATAAAACCATAGATGGTATTCTTGTACAATTTCCATTGCCAGAAAAAATCGATAAAACTGCTGTGATTGAGCGCATTGATCCGCGTAAAGATGTTGATGGGTTTCATCCTTATAATATAGGACGTTTAGCACAACGTATTCCATTGTTACGTGCGTGTACACCACGAGGTATGATAACAATGCTTGAAGAGATTGGCATTAATACCTATGGTAAACATGCCGTTATTGTTGGCTCATCCAACATTGTTGGGCGGCCAATGATGCTGGAGTTATTGTTAGCAGGTTGCACCGCCACGAATTGTCATCGTTTTACTACTGATTTAGAATCTCATGTAAAAATGGCTGATATTTTAGTTGTTGCGCGTGGTAAAGCTAACTTTATCCCAGGCGATTGGATAAAAAAAGGGGCCGTTGTATTAGATGTTGGTATTAATCGTTTAGAAGACGGTTCGATAATCGGTGATGTAGATTTTGAAGGTGCAAAAAAAAGAGCATCTTGGATTTCACCTGTTCCAGGCGGTGTAGGGCCGATGACAGTGGCAACTTTGCTGGAAAATACACTTTATTCTTGTAATAAAAATGATCGATAAATGTTAAATTTTCGCTTCCTAGCGATGTTGTTCTATACTTATTACTATGGCTTAATAATACTTAAAAATATTAGCCAAGAAAAATTAGTTAATTTAAGACGAGAATTGAAGTCTTGTACTGGTTAACTAGTTAATCATCAAACGATGGAATCAAATGAAAGACGTTAATTAGTTAACTTTAATGACCTGAAAATATTTTCAACACAGAAAGACCTCATTTAAAGTCGTCAGTTTGATAAGTTTATTTAATGCTATTAATATTAATATTTTGAATCCTTCGCATATTGAAGTTACAACCTAAATTATTTAATAACGGAAGTGTATGACGGTTAATAATGTTTCATATATTACAAATCCAATAACACAGCCAATTAAAAAAGGCTCTGTGTTAAAATCACCTGAAAAAAATGAACATGTACTTCCTATTATTACCCCAAAAAATAATACATCTTCTTCTCCCATGGTACTTCCTAAAAAGCAAGATCATAATCTCTATGAATCTCTTGCCTATGATGATCCATCTCCTCAGCAGCGCAGTGCGGTTAATGAATATATAAAAGTATCGCATCAGCAACAACGTGAAGAAATAACTAATACAATGAGCTTTCATTTTATCGTTTAATTAAAACTATTTTTACGGCACATGAGTCTCTCTGAATCTAGGCATCATTAACTCATTTTTCTTGGCTAATATTTGTAAATTACCTAAATTTTGGTGCAAATAATATTACTTTACTGATAACAGTATTTATTCAGATAATATTTTCTTCTTAAACTACTCTAATTTGATAAGATCATAGTAAAGTTCCTGAATTTATTTTATTATCTTGTTATTATTCGCTGGATCAGCGTTTACTTTTTTCAGAAGGTTTCCCCATCTATGTTTTATAATATTTTACGGCGTTTTATCTTTAAGTTTTCTCCCGAAAAAACGCATGAACTCACGATGCAACTACTAAAACTTACCCACGGTACGCCACTTGATATTTTTTATCGTCAAAAAGTACAACAGCGACCAGTAAAAGTAATGGGACTGACTTTTTCAAATTCTGTAGGGCTTGCTGCAGGTCTTGATAAAGATGCCGAATGTATTGATGCTTTTGCTGCAATGGGATTTGGTTTTATCGAAATTGGTACGATAACCCCTGTTGCACAACTAGGCAATGAATCGCCGCGTATTTTTAGAGTGCTTGGAGGTGAAGGTTTGATTAATCGGATGGGCTTTAATAATAAAGGCGTTGATAATTTAATTAACAATGTAAAAAATAGTAATTTTAAAGGAGTGATTGGTATTAATATAGGTAAAAACCTTTTAACTCCTGTTGAAGAAGCTAAAAATGATTACCTTATTTGTATGAATAAAGTGTATCAATATGCAGGGTACATTGCGGTTAATATTTCATCGCCAAATACACCAGGACTACGTTCCTTGCAATATGGTAAAGTGCTCGATGATTTATTATCATCATTAAAAACACGTCAAGCTGAACTAAATAATCAATACAGGAAGTATGTACCTCTTGCACTTAAAGTCTCTCCTGATCTCGAAGATGATGAAATAAAATTCATAGCTAACGCTGTTTTAAAACATAAAATTGATGGTTTAATTGCAACAAATACAACACTCGATCGTAGTCTGATCCAAGGCATGTCACATGCCAGTGAAGCAGGTGGTTTAAGTGGCCGCCCATTACAAAATAAAAGTACAATGGTTATTGAGAAATTTGCACGGCATTTAAACGGTCAAGTCCCAATTATTGGTGTTGGTGGTGTTGATAGCGTTATTGCTGCAAAAGAAAAAATACTAGCAGGGGCTTCGTTAGTGCAAATTTATAGCGGCTTTATTTATCATGGACCGGAACTTGTTAGGCAAATTATTAATAAGATGTGAGTGAATAATATGATACCAAGATACATTCAAATGTCTGCTCATCTTGATTGATCATAGTTATTATTTCGGTAGTTGATCATTAGCTTTCCATTTAGGAGATTATTCTTTGCAAAAAATAATCGATTTTACACCCAAAGCCGATTGGCAATGGGTGATTGATTTAAAAACAAACAAACTTACGTTACACATGGAAAATTGTCAGGTTGAACTTGTATACAAGGTTAGCATGCTTGTTTTGGATTTTGATTTCCCGCTTTATTTTACGCTTGAGGATGTTATTAATTACAATAAATTAATGGACACATTACCACTTGTATCATTCTCAGAAGCACTCTCTAATAAAATAATATTGCATATTTTAGCTATTGAACTATTCCATAAACCGATCATGCCACAATGCTGGTTATTTGATATAGCAACACAAAAATTGCAAGAAATTAGCGAGAGTAGTATCTACTCGTTAAAATCTAAAAAATCAAAAACACATGCTAACTATATGCTCGTCGAGTTAACTGATGAGTTTGCCTTGTGTCTTTTATTAGATAAAAAACATAATTTATCTGCAAGAAAAACATTTCAGCAATTTCATGTTGTAAAAGTAACAAAAGAGTTACTTCATCCGATGTGGCATGAAGGGCAAAACAATTGGACATCCTACCAAATAGGCTAATATATCAATTCTATTTCAAAATTCATATTCAGTTATATTTGCCATAGTTGTAACCGTGGGGTATATAGCCATGCTACCCAGAAATGCAATATCAGCAAGGCAAATTGTGCCGATATGCGAGGCATAAAATTGAAGTATAGTTATTATCGTGGGATATTTTATAACGATGCAAATTGGCGCAAGGAGCCGGGACCGTTGGTGAGCTAACTCAGTTTTTATATGCAAGGAAGCAACCTTCCGCTCAACATTCGATGCGATAATAAGCATTACCTCATGTTGCGCCTTACTCTTATTCTCGAGTTCGCAGCCGACGTTGCATTTTGAGGTAACATAGGTATAGCTATTTTGAGATTGGTAGCCAAGCAGGTGAGATTGTATTTCGTATATTAAACGATGAACACATGATGGTAATAGCAGCTTAGCGGTTATGCACTGCACAGTTTAATTTAACAGATGATTTTTAAACCCTCTTTTTAAATCTTTAATCCAATTCAAAATTATAATATGCATCAATCGCTTGATTTAATCCAGATGATACTTCAATGTAAAAGTTTTTAAATACTTCATAATTAATAGCTACTATATTAAAGCTATCAAAAATACCCACACCATAAGATACTTGTACGCCTGGTAATATATAGCCACTAAGCCCAATAGATTGTTCAACGCCATACCCTTTAGATGAAATAGAAAGATCACTTATTCCAACTGTATTACCAGCATTATTTAGCACACCTGAAGTTTGCCCTGCGCCTATACCAATCAATAAAGTAGCTATTTGACTATTTGATGTGCCAGAACTATTTTCAATTGATTTACCAGTCGTAATATATGATATAGCATTTTGTTGAGTCTTTGCAGGATCTGCAAATATGACTAGTTTTAAATCATCTGGCAAGCCTGTAACACGCACTCCAGCAATAACCCCATCTTTAGTTTTCTCTGGCGGACGAATTGCCTCAATAGAAATATATGGAGATTCTGGGGGACCGGTAAAGTTCATTCTACTATTGCGTAAAATCAAGCGTTGTCCTAATGCGCGATAACTTCCCGAAACAATGCGAAGTTCACCGTGTAAATTAATATCTTGTCTTTTCTGTTTATTAATACGCAACAAACCTTCCAAATTACTTTGTAAACCAAACGCATCTATCTTTAAATTTTTTCCCAAATCTAATTTTAGAGCAATTTTTAACGGCAACATTGTCGATATTGTTTTACGCTTTTCATCTACAACAACAACATCTTCAGAAACAGCAATAGCCCCCTCTGGAATCTCTTTAATTTTTATACGACCTTGATCTATATAGATATATCCAGATAAATTTAATTCTTTGCCAATATGTAAAGTGATTTTAGGTGTCACTAAAAGATCTATTTTTCCATATTCATAAAGTTCAATTTTATTTGCAATAAGATCTAGCCTACCTTTATAGTGTTTTTTCCAATCAAAATAACCTTGAATCTCAGCTGTTCCAGGAGCAATAGCAGTAAGTTTCGGCAGTGATTTTTTATGACCACTATTTGTTATTACATATATTGATTTTTTGATTGATTTGTCGATAAACACAAGTGATTTCGTGAGTATATTTTCCCTAGGAGCATCATTTTTTGGAATAGTGCTTATATTATATCCAGTTGATAATAGGCCTTTAAACTGAGCATGCGTACCATGAACGATCACTTTTGCATTTAATTTTTTAATCCGTAGTGGTAAAACTTCACTTTCGAGCCTAATGTCATTTAAATTAATAATACCGTTAGCCATTGGTTTTTTTATTGGCCCGTATATTATTAAACTGCTGTTTATTGAACCTGATAATGTTTTTATTTGCTTTATTAATGGCCCAAATGGAGAAAGATTTGGCACTATTAGCTGTATTTTACCATTGAGGTGATATTTATTTTTATAGGGGTAAATAATCGTTTTAATTTTTGCATTTATTAAATGATCGGATAAAACATTTACATCAAGATCGATATTTTTATTCGCTTTAAGATTAATTGCAAATGTTTTTACTGGAAATGTAGTTTGTTTCTTTTTTCCAGCGTTGATAGTAATAGCCATATTATCTGATTCAATATTTACATTAATAATTGGATATTTATTCTTTTTCCAGTGGATATTTGCATCACTTGAAATAGAGCCATTTAAATTAAACATCTTTGGCAAAAATGGATTCAGACTTACTAATAAATAATTATGAATATTAAATTTTATGTCCCCTTCTTTGCCTACATTAAATTTATTTAGGCAAACAGAACCTGATTTTTTATTCTTTGCATCGAATGTGCTCCAACAATGTTTACTTAATGAAATGTTATTGTTTTTTGTCAATTTTATTTGAAATGGCTCATCAAGGCTAATGCTCTCCTTTGGGACAAAAAATGAAGCAGAGTTGATAAAAGCTAACCATGCTTTTTTAGTTTGGCGCACGTCAACAGTTAAATTTGTCGAGGCAATTTTACTTTTAACCGCCAAGTTAATAATATGCTTTCGCGTATTGCTATTCGTCATTTTACTTTCTTTTACGGCAAGTTTAATCGTGTCTACTGTTTGTCCTGCCATAACTAAATTATTTGCAATCACTGACGCTTTTAAAATCGGTTTATCTACAAGAATGAGATCAGAAGAAATATGTAATGATTTTAATTTATCCTCTTTGTAACTTAGATCTTTTGCCATAAAATTAGTACTGATATTTAACGCTTTTTGAGGACCTTTTATGAAAATGGCTCCTGTCATTTTTCCTGTGCTGCCGAGCACAGCTTGACTAAAATCATTGATTATTACGTTAACTTTTAAATTAGCATTCTTTGCAATACGACCATTAATAATAATATTATTACTGGCATTATTTATCACTAAATCTGAAACATTTATGCCCGTTTTATTGTTACCACTTACTTGTCCATCAATCAAAAATGGCCGCTTTAAATATTTTCCGCTAATATTAATCATGGGCAAACCGAATTTCCAGGCCCTTAATTTATTATTGTGACTTATTTGCACTGTCGCAGTTTGCTTAATTTTACCCGAAAAAACACCATGGTAGCGCTTATTGAGTTGGCTAAGATCTATTTTATTTACCGCTAGCAACCCAGACCAATGAATGCTATTTTTCCACCCCAATTTACCAGTTAATTTTATGTTTCCATTGAGTGTTTTAACTAATAAACTATCTAAATTAATTTTATTTAAATCCCCCTTACAGGCTAGGTATAAATTCCCCTTTGGAATATTGTGGACATGATAATTTGTTTGTGCTTTGATCTTATAATTATCAAAGTTACCTTTACTGTATAAATGTCCTTTTCGAGATGAAACTTGCAGATTTCCACGTAATGGCCAACGTAAATTTTTCCAATCAAGCTTTAAGTCATAAGGTATATTATCTGTAAATAGGTCTATTGTAGTCCACGCGGTTAATGTTGATTGCGGGATTATTCTTGGAGCAATTAATGTTATCTTCGTTTTTATTTTTGATAAGTCTCCTTCTCCTTTAAAGTTATAAGTAACTCCTTTTAATAAATTAGTTGGCTTGAGTTGATCAACATTTTTTATAATGCCATTTGCGCTGACAGTAAAAGGATATCGTTTAACAAGGTTTATTTGTCCAGATAAATCCAAATTAAGTTCATTAAAATCAACCTTTAAATGTGAAATGTTGACTAATGATTTTTTAAATGAAAAACCTGTTTCAATTTTATTGAGTGACAATATCGGCACATTACCATTTTCAAGTAAAAAATTATTTAGTATAAATTTATGAACGTTTAACTCCAAAGGTAAAACAACATCAACCAATGAGCTATTTTTTAATATAGCAGGAAATGTGTGCTTGTTAACAGGCGATAAATTATGGTGATTTGCCGTAGTCTTTATTGGTGTTTTTGTTTTTGCTTTTGCTTTTTCTTCTAATATAACGGTTAATCCATTAGCCGTCGAATTGGTAACAACATCTTCGCCATTCCCACTGGCTGATAAATTAATTGATTTTAGATCAACAATAACGACATTTTGCATTTCAAAATGAGTGTTTTGTAAAGATAATTTTTCAATTTTTATAGGCAATGGTAAAGCAAGGTGAAAAAGTTTATTTTTAACTTTTTTAATCGTAGAAAGATCTTTTTTTCTTTTAAACAGGGTAATACTTGTCCCACTTGAAGTTAATGATTTTATGCACATCGATGTAGGCAGGCAAGACCAATCAAATGTATAATTAATATTTTTTATTTCTAAGTTAAGAAAATTATTATCAATCCAACTTATTTGTTTATATTTTGGCGAAAAAAAGAAACTGCCCTGTTCAAGATCGATAGTCAAGCTAGGCACTATTAATTTTAAACCACTAATGATTAGCTGATTACCGCCGTAGGTAAATAATAAACCAGATATCAGTAATATGAGTAAAATTATCGGTAATAATATATATAACAAGCGGCCTTTTAACCTACTAAAACCGAGTTTTTTTATATTCATAACTCAGGACCAATTCTAACAGTTATTCGGTATTTATTACCTGCTTGCGTTAAAGGCACACCAACATAAGCACGCACCGGACCTACTGGTGATCTCCAAACAATACCCAATCCAGTGCCACTTGAAATCGGCTCTGAAAAGTCATTCGTCGCTGTACCAAGATCATAAAATGCGGCTATTTTCCAATTGTGGGCGATGGGCAATCGATATTCAAAGCTTGCCGTTACAAGATATTTCCCCCCAGTAAGGTGACCGCTGCTATCTTTAGGAGAAATACTTTCATATGAAAAACCTCTAATTGACTGATCTCCTCCTGTAAAAAAACGCATTGATGCTGGCACGTTATAAATTGATTTAGTCCCAATAGCTCCTCCCACTGCTGAAAAAACAAACTGGTGCCCTGCATAAGTTCGCAACCATTTTGATTGACCATAAATTTTGCTGACGTTATTGCTTGACCACCAAGCTTTATTTGCAATCTCAAAATAGGCGAGTTGCTTATCTCCCCAATCTGTATTTATATTCCCGTCATAACGCGTTTTATTGTAACTTATCCCAGGAAGGATAAGCTTAGTTGCCAAAGTGCGAAATCCTTGACTACCAGATTCTCTGTCATAACGAATATAAGTGTTTTGGATCCATTTATATGATAAAAGCCTGTACCGATTAAAGCCGACAATATACTGTTTTGTATTGGTATCATTTTGATTGTCTTGTTTGTAAGCAGTTTTAATCGTCACATAATTAGATAAGGGATCTTCTAGCGGGATTTTATAAACTAACGACGTTTCTTGTTTTACTCTAGATGCCACAAGACTGCCTTGGATTGAATGACCATATTTATTAACCCAAGGTCTAGTCCACCTCAATTTCCCTCGTATGGCGTCATCAGTATTATAGCCAATCCCTAGACCAACCGAATCTTTAGCTTTCATTTTTAGTGCTATATCTAAAGGTACTTCTAAAGCATCATTGGCATTTTTAATATCTGCGAAAACATTTGCTGAAGAGAAATATCCAGTCTTACTAATATCGCTATTAAATTGATTGAGCAACTGAGTATCAAAATAATCACCTTTTTTAAAGTTTGCAAGCGGTGGGATAAGGCGATTGGCAACTAACTTATTTTGAAAGCGAAGCTGCCCAAATTTGTATCTAGATCCACTATCAAACCACAGATAAACAATTGCACTAGCACTTTTTTTTGTTACCTCAACGCTCGCCCTTTTAAAATGTGCATCAAAATAACCATAACGCTGGGCAAGCTTAGATAATGATTTTTTAGCTTGTTCATAGTTATCGCTATTAAAAGGATCATTTTTTTTGATAATAAAGTCATCTAGTAGTGCTAAAAAATGCTTATCATCTTTCGCGGCGCCAGTAATTTTTATATTAATCTGTTTTATGATCACACGCCGACCTAGATGAATTGTAATAAAAACGACTTGTTGTCGTTTATTTTCTTTTTTTGTACTGCTTGTGGCTGCATCTTCATGCACTTTAATTGCAATACCAGACTCATAATAACCTAATGCATTAAGCGCAATATTTGTATTTTTTTTAACAACACTTAAATATGAGTCAGTATTGACATCTTTCGGGGGTGTTAACCCTGATAAAGTTATTTTCACATTATCAGCGACCGCTCCTTCAATATCATTTATTTTATAGGTGACGCTAGCATATACATCCTTGATAAGTATGATTGACAACAGTAAAATAAGATTTGCTAGCATTTTCATAAAAGGGCTAATATTTATCTACTTTTGAATAATAAAGATTGAAAATCATTCTTAGCGAGCGGTGTATAAATATAAAAGCCTTGAAATTGAGCACAGCCAAAACTGCAAAGCATATCTAATTGTTCTTTTGTTTCAACCCCCTCCGCAACTGTTTTTAATTTTAATTTTTTTGACATATTAACAATTGCAGCAACAATGATTTGTTGTTTTTCACTCTCTGCCATATTTTTTATAAATGACTGATCTATTTTTATCGTCGCAACTGGGAGCTGGCTTAAATATGAAAAAGATGAATAGCCAATGCCAAAGTCATCAATGGCAAACTGGATCCCTAATTTCCTTAATGTATTCATCTTTTCGATGATAAGCTCTGGACCATTTAAAAAAATACCCTCTGTAATTTCAATTTCAATTAAATTTGCCGAAACATTAGTGTGCTCAAGTGCATCTTTTATCGTGCTGACAAAATCATTTTGGAAAAACTGTATTGGACTTATATTTATAGATAATGTAGTAAAATGTTCAGGCAAACCTTTTTTTTCCCAATCAGCAATCTGCTGAAAAGCGGATTGGATAACCCAGTGACCAAGCTCAATAATGAGTTTAGATCCTTCAGCAACTCGAATAAAATCAGATGGTTTTACCCAACCCTGTTCACTATGGATCCAGCGAGATAATGCTTCTGCGCCCACTAAGTCCCCGTTGGCATTTATTCTTGCTTGGAAGAAGAGACTAAATTCATTATTTTCTAATGCACTGTGCATCGATATTTCAAGATCATGCTGCTTCACAATCTGTTCTTCAATGTTTTTATCAAAAAAAACAATATTTGAATTATGGCTATTTTTTGCACTTTTCATTGCCATTGCCGATTGCCTTAAAACATCCGCTGACGATAACTGCTGATCAGGAAAAAGTTCTATACCAAAAGTAAAAGACAATATCATTTCCTCATCATTAAGTTTAATAAACTCTCTTAATTTATTATCAAGCTCTTCAATCATTTTTCTAACAGTTCCAACGGCAAACATCCTATCTTCATCAAGATCACGCACGATAAGAGCAAATTCTCCCCCTTGTAAGTGAGCAGCAAAATTAGAATTTATGCTAAATGTTTCCAAACGGCGAGCAATCACAATAAGTAATTTGTCTCCAACATCATGCCCTTTAATATTGGTCACCGTTTCATATTGATTACAGGAAATAAATATAATTGCACCACGTTGTTTATTTTTTTTGGCGAGGATTAATTCATTGCTTAATTGAGACAGTAAATGAATTCTATTGGGGAGCTCAGTGACAGCATCAAATTGCGCTTGGATATTTAGCAATGCTTGTGTTTCTTTATATTTGGTAATATCACTGTTTATACCAACCACACGCATTGGAGCACCTTTTTCATCCCACTGTACTACTTTTGCACGACAAAGGATCCAAAGGTATTTACCATTTTCAGACATGATGCGATGGCTATTATAAATTTGTTCTGTACGATCTGCAAAATGAAAGCTAATATTTTGGGCGATACCCATCAAGTCATCAGGATGGATCCGTGACTCCCAGACATCCATATCATTGCCTATTTCATCTTTATTGAGGCCCAACATTTTAGCCCACTCAGTTGAATAATAAACTGTATTTTCTTTAACATTCCAATCCCAAATACCATCTTTTACACTTTTGAATGCAAAAACAGCGCGCTCTTCAGATTCTGTCAACTTAATAATATTTTGTTTAATATCCACAGTTAGATGTGCAAAAGCACGTTGTAATACACCAATTTCACCTAATCCATTTTGTTCTACTTCAATACGATTGCTTAAATCTGAAATATTTGTGACGTGAACTAATTGATTAATCGGTTTAATCACCAAGAAGTTGACGATATATATAAATAAAAAAAGTGTGAAAACAAGCAACCCTATGATTTGTAAAAATGATGTTAATAATGTGTAGCGTAAATATTCGACATCTGAATTTAATGAATAATGTGCATAAATAATGGCACTATAATCGCGCTTTAATGTATTCTTCGCATTAAATGAATTAATGGCGGCATAGATGACAATGTCTTTACCATTATTAAAATGTTTGACTATCATTTTATTGTTTTCTAAGACTTTTTTAAATATATTACTAGAATAAAATGGTAATGTTTTCTTGGCGAGTTTGCTTTTATTTTTATAGTCACTGCTAAGAAGTAGGTGTTGATTTGGAAGAATAATCGCTATTTTATCAAGCCTAGTATTTAACACATTATCGGAGATAATATTTTCTGCTTCTGCAAAATTATATTTAATTAAGGCATTTGAAATTGATGCGCGAACATTCGCAACGACAGAAGTAATTTCAGTTTGAGTGGTTTTATTAAGAATGCTTTCGTTGTGTTTATAAGCTAGAAAATAACGCCCAACCACTAATAAAAAAAAGATACCAAAAAGGACAATAGGAAGAATAAATTTTAGTGAGATTTTTTTTATATTAATCATAAATAATCTCTTTTAGCGTGGATGTATCAATCATATTATAATAATTTATGGAGCTTTCCCTCAACATATCATGCTCAAACATGTACTGACTAAGTGCTTTAATTTCAACTCCTATTTGTGATGGTGCACCAGATAAGTGGAGCAGTGCCTTATCAATACTGTAAAAATTAAAATGACCTAGCAGCTGCTTAAGTTTATACACTGAAATGTTCATTTCTTTACTCATTAGCATGAGACTAACTCTTTGATCGCGGTTATAAAGTTGCTCTGCGCGATAAAAGCCAGTTAATACTTTAAGCACACTTTTACGGTTAGTTTTTAATATACTGGAGTGTGCGACCAATAAATAAGTAATAGGTTGCTGCATTTGCATAGAATTGAATAGCTCAACAGCACCTTCATCTAATAGCATTTGTTTTGTTGGGTCCCCTACAATAGCACCATCAATTTTACCTTGTTTAAAGGCGCTTATAATTGCATTTTGCTTTACTTCAAGCGGTTCTATCATGGAGGCTTTTTTAGGATATTGTTCCATAAAATTACTTAACAGTAGCCCACCTGATGCATGTAATTCCAATCCAATTTTTATATGTTTAAATATATCTTCATTTTTAATATAAGGTGCAACAACAAGCCCATCACCTCCCATAGATTCATCTATCACTGAAATTATTTTAAAATCTATTGATTGACTAAGCATGGTAACAATTTGATCCATTGACAAAAAAGCAAGATCTATTTTGCCAGCCTGGAACGCTTGCATTGTTCTTGTGGATGAGGGAAATTCGTGTAAAATTTGATTTTTTGAAAAAAACTTTTTATGGCTTGCGAGGTGAATGAATGCAGAGTACGGACGATTAGAAAACCCCACTCGTATCTTTTTAACTGGTCGTGTACAACTCGCTAGCGTAACTAACAAGAAAATAAAAATAAAAAAACGCCCGATTAATGAAAAATTCATATGCAAAACTATCGCCAAGTAAAGTGAATAAGCATCATGCCAGAATAACCTCTAAAAAACCGTAAATTTAGCACTAAATAATCAATCTAATTAAAATATACCTAAATAACCAATCAAGATGCAAACATCAGTGGGTTGTCAGGTAAATAGCGTCGCAGCAGGAAGTTGAAGGTCTCATTGACTCATCCATTAAGAGAGCAGCACAATTAATTCGCAAGAGATATATTGTGGCTTGCCTTGCCAACTAAGCAGCTCACAATACACAAATAACGGTTAATTTAATCTATGCGCACTATACCAAAATTACTTTAAAATGCAAAGCAACCAAGAGTCAAATTGCTCACAAATACTAGCATAAAATTCACCTTTGGAGTAATTGACGCAATCTATCATTATAAGAAAACATGAATCATTGTTTTGGTATTTTAGCTCACTAAACAATCAATACTTTGGTTGATAACGGTTAAGACTTATCTAATTGACTGATTTTTAATGAAAATATTAGACAGCAAACTTTAGGTTGTTTTTATTAAACCTGACTCATTGGAAAGCAACAAATAATGAACCTTGCTTGAATCAGGGATTAAAATGCGCAAGGCTGGCACTCAAGCTATACAATTCAATTGTTAAAATTGACAAACTATCCATAATACTGTACTGTCTTGCAGAAATTCAAAGAAATTTAAAGTAGATAGTAATAAATAGTAAGCCGTAAATAGTAAATGGTTTAAAAAATAAAGAGGAAAATGTATGTCAGAGCAAAAAGCAATTTTGCATTTACCAGGTCAAGATCCATTAGAATTGCCAATCTTAAAAGGTACTGCTGGTAACGATGTTATTGATATTAGTACACTAGGATCGACTGGATATTTCACTCATGACCCAGGCTTTACATCCACATCATCATGTGCGTCTGCAATTACCTTTATTGATGGTAATAAAGGGATCCTCCAATACAGAGGATACTCTATCGAGGATCTCGCGACAAAGTCTAATTATCTTGATGTTTGTTACTTGTTATTAGATGGCTACTTGCCAAGTAAAAAACAAAGTAAAGAGTTTCATAAAACAATTACAAGCCATACGATGCTCCATGAGCAACTTGTTAAATTCTATTTAGGTTTCCGGCGTGATTCACACCCAATGGCTATCATGTGTGGTGTAACAGGTGCATTAGCCGCTTTTTACCACGGCGCAATGGATATCAAAAACAAAAAACATCGTGAAATAGCCGCATTTCGCCTACTCTCAAAAATGCCAACACTCGCAGCAATGAGTTACAAATACACACTAGGACAACCTTTCGTTTATCCTAAAAATAAACTTTCTTATGCAGGCAATTTTTTATACATGATGTTCTCAAATCCTTGCGAAGAATATATAGTTAATCCAGTGCTTGAAAATGCAATAGATAAGATTTTCATTTTACATGCAGATCATGAACAAAATGCATCAACTTCAACCATGCGTTTAGCAGGATCATCTGGTGCAAACCCATTTGCCTGTATCGCCGCTGGTATTGCGTCGCTTTGGGGGCCTGCACATGGTGGTGCAAATGAAGCCTGCTTAAATATGCTAATTAAAATAGGTAATATTGATAATATTCCTACATATCTCGCAAAAGCAAAAGATAAAAATGATCCGTTCCGCTTAATGGGCTTTGGTCATCGCGTATACAAAAATCATGATCCACGGGCAACTGTCATGCGTAAAATATGTCATGAAGTACTTGACGATCTTAACATCAATGATCCATTATTAGATGTTGCAATGGAACTAGAGAGAATTGCACTTTCAGATCCGTATTTCATCGAGAAAAAACTCTATCCAAATATTGATTTTTATTCAGGGATAGTGTTACGCGCAATGGGGATTCCACGTTCAATGTTCACTGTTATTTTTGCTCTTGCGCGTACTATTGGTTGGATTTCACATTGGAAAGAAATGATAGCTGAGCCTGCACTAAAAATTGGCCGTCCTCGTCAGCTTTATACTGGTAAAGTTAATTTAACATTTCCAAGCAATGATAAATAATAGCAAGCTGACTCACTGAAGTTACCTGCACATCTCAATGTATTATGATTTTTAGATGTTGCTGTAAATCCTATTCTATTTAACAACTTAGTAACCTCTGTGGTTAAATAGAAACATCCAATTACCAAAATAATTCTCGCTATGTCAGTAAATAACTTATTAATTTTACTGGTAATATGAGCCACTCCTCCATTGGCTGTTTCGTCTCCATGTGACTTGAAAATAAAACGTCAGCGAGACAAATTGCCACATATACTAGGCAAATATAAAATCACTTTATGACTATTTACTTACCAGAGTTATCAGCTAACGATGTTATTTTTCCACCAATAGATCAAGCGCTTGAAGATCCTGATGGATTATTAGCAATGGGAGGAGATCTTAGTTGTAAGCGGATCATTAATGCCTATCGGCAAGCTATTTTCCCTTGGTTTAGTGAAGGACAACCCATACTTTGGTGGAGTCCAAAACAGCGATCAACTATCAATGCAAATAGATGCCATATCAGCAAAAGTATGAAACGTTGCATAAGAAAACAAACACATCAGATGAGTATTAATCACAATTTTGCAGAGGTCATTAGACACTGTGCTAAGCCGCGAGCTCAACAACCTGATACCTGGATAACTGCTGCCATGATTAAAGCTTATCTCGCATTACATGAAATAGGCGTTGCACATTCTGTTGAAGTTTGGGATGAAACTAACAAATTAGTTGGCGGTTTATACGGTATCAATATAGGAAAAGTATTTTGTGGTGAATCCATGTTTAGTCTCGCGAGCAACACCTCAAAACTTGCATTTATCGCACTCAACCAGCATTTTAAAAAGCACGGTGGAGAACTTATTGATTGCCAAATGTTGACCGAACACCTGCAAAGCCTAGGTGTAAAGCCAACAGTTCGTGAGCATTTTCAAAAACAGTTAATCAACTACAGAGATGAAAAAATTGCTAGCAAATGCTGGGAGAAACAAGTGGTCGCAATACAATTGAGTTAATAACATAATATTAATGCAGTGCTCTTTAGATTTTTAAAAAAAAATATATTATGTGATTTTTATCTAAGATTTCGAAACATTTATACTTGATCTCCTATTAATGTTTTAGTTAAGCTACCCTAAATTAACTCAGTTATAAGTGTGTCATAAAATGCAAAACTATAAAAACCTTACCGATCATTACAAAAAAATTGCCCATTTTAAGCATTTATCATCAATCATGCACTGGGATCAGGCGGTTATGATGCCCGATGGCGGTAATCATGCACGATCCCAGGCAATGGCGACACTTTCCCTACATATCCATGAGCTCATCACTGCACCTAATCTCGGTGAACTATTTGACAAAGCTGAATCTGAAGCACTGGGCACGATTGAAACGGCAAGCTTATATGCAATGAAAAGACACTGGCAAACAGCAACTGTGTTGCCCCGCGATTTAATTAAAGCAAAATCACTAGCAGGATCAAAATGCGAGCATGCTTGGCGAATACAACGCCAGCAAAATGATTGGAATGGCTTTAGCAAAAACTTTGCAGAAGTTGTCAACCTTGCTCAACAAGAAGCGCAAATTAGATCCCAAGCGACGGGTAAGTTACCTTATGACGCTATGCTTGATCTTTATGAGCCAGATATGAATATTGAAAAACTAAATGAACTCTTTGGTGATTTAGCTACATGGCTTCCAAATTTAACACAACAAGTTCAAGAGCAGCAAAAATCTGAATCATTTATTCATACACACGAAAAGTACCCTATTGAAGATCAAAAACAACTTGGTTTAGCAGTGATGAAATTGCTACATTTTAATTTCGATCATGGTCGTCTTGATATCAGTTCACATCCATTTTGCGGTGGCGTACCACAAGATGTGAGGATCACAACCCGTTATGATGAAAATGATTTTGGGCAATCACTGATGGGCATTATTCACGAAACAGGCCACGCTAATTACGAACAAGGATTGCCTGTTTCTCTTTTAGACTTACCAGTCGGTGAAGCACGGTCGATGGGCATTCATGAATCGCAAAGCCTTTTTTTTGAAATGCAACTGGGCCGGAGCAAAGAGTTTATTAACCTGCTATCTCCTTTAGCAAAACAGCACTTTAAACAAAACACCACAGCAACCTTTGATCTGGATAATTTGCATAAAACATACACGCGTGTTAAGCCTGGTTTGATTCGTGTTGACGCTGATGAAGTGACCTACCCTGCGCATGTTATATTACGATATGAAATAGAGCGCGACTTGATCAATTGCAAAATTAGCTATCAAGATATCCCTGAATTATGGGATTTAAAAATGCAAAAATATCTAGGATTATCAAGCAAAGGTGACTATAAAAATGGCTGCATGCAAGACATCCATTGGACAGATGGAAGTTTTGGTTATTTTCCCAGTTATACATTAGGGGCAATGTATGCGGCGCAATTTATGGCTTCGATGAAAAAGCAGATTAATGTGAGTGAGTCGATTGAGCAAAAAAACTTTGACCCTATTTTCGACTGGCTAGCTAAAAACATTTGGTCACAAGGCAGTATCTTCTCAACAGATGATTTAGTAAAAAAAGCAACCAATGAAACACTTAATCCACTGCATTTTAGAAAACATTTAGAAGTACGTTATCTAGCGAAATAAGATGTTAATTTGCCTTCATTGCACTGTATTTATAGCCATCATCTCCCAATGTAGAAATAAGATCGCTAAATTGTAGACAGGCACGAGCCGCAATTTGCGGTGCTAATTTTGCATTTCAATCGTCACATGGGTATAGCATGGGGATAAAACTTATTGCCATTGCACTTATTAAATTTTAAAGGATAAAAAAGTGGCAAAACTTTATTTTTATTACTCTTCGATGAATGCAGGTAAATCAACCGCGCTTTTACAATCATCTTATAATTACCGCGAACGCGGGATGAATACCTTTATTTTAACCGCATCTATTGATGATCGCGACGGGAAAGGAAAAGTTGTATCCAGGATAGGGCTTGAAGTTAAAGCGCACATTTTTAATAATAATGATGATATTGCAAAAATGATAAGCAATGCTCACAGACAAGAGAAACAACATTGTATTTTGGTCGATGAAGCGCAATTCTTAAGTAAAGAGCAAGTTAAGCAATTAACTTATGTTGTTGATATTTTAGGTATTCCAGTTTTGTGTTATGGTCTTAAAACTGATTTTCAAGGTGAACTTTTCCGAGGTAGTCAATATTTACTTGCATGGGCTGATAAACTCAAAGAATTGAAAACAATTTGCCATTGCGGACGAAAAGCTACGATGGTGTTGCGTCTCGATGTTAATGGTCAAGCCATCAAAGAAGGTGAGCAAGTTGAAATTGGTGGGAATGAAAGCTACGAATCTGTTTGTCGGAAACACTTTAGAGAAGCACTTTGGGATTAAATTTAAAAGAACAGGAAGAAATTACTATGGGTGAATTTACAATTGCAGGTGCTTGGTCTCAACGCTTAGAGGAAGATATAAAAAAAACACGCAGCAGCGAGGGCTCCTCTTTTTCCCCTGATAAACGCTCTGCTTTCCAGCGAGATAAAGCTCGCGTACTACACTCAGCGGCTTTTCGGCGTTTACAGTCTAAAACACAAATTCATAATAATGGTTTAAGTGATTTTTACCGTACTAGGTTAACACACTCACTAGAAGTTGCACAAATTGGTGCCGGCATTGTTTCTCACATTGAGCGTGAACAGTCTCAATACAGAGCATTATTACCTGACGGTGATCTAATAGAAACTATTTGTTTAAGTCATGATATAGGCCACCCACCTTTTGGCCATGGTGGTGAAAGCTCACTAAATTATATGATGGTTGACCACGGAGGTTTTGAAGGTAATGGGCAGACATTTAGGATCGTTACACAACTTGAATCATATACGCAATTTAATGGTATGAATTTAACTCGCCGAAGCTTACTGGGATTATTAAAATATCCGATTTGCTTATCACAATTAACCACTAGTTATCCAAAAAAAGACACCAGCACCAGTCGTAATTTTAGAGAAGTAAAAACACAAGAATGGACGCCTGCTAAAGGTATTTATGATCATGATAAAGATTTCCTCAATAAGGTGTTATCTCCTTTAAGTAAAGCCGATAAAACACGCTTTCAGTCAACCCGTACAAAAAACAATACCACAAATGAGCACAAGAAATCACTTTATAAATCAATTGATTGCTCTATTATGGAAATAGCTGATGACATCGCTTATGGTGTCCATGATCTTGAAGATGCAATTGCAATGGGTATCATTAGAAAATCGTTATGGCAAGAAAAAGCGCAAGTTCAATTACAAAAAATAAAGGGGGAAATATTGCTCGGAAATTTAGATACATTTACTGATAATTTATTTTCAAAACATCACTTTGAGAGAAAAAATGCGATTGGCGCACTTGTTAACGCTCTAATAACTGCGTGCAGTATAAAAAAAATTTCGGGATTTTCAGAGTTGCTATTAAGCTACAATGCAATCTTAGAAACCCCTAGGTATAACGTTTTGAAGGTTTTAAAAAAATTTGTAATGGACTATGTGATTAACCGCCCAGATCTGCAAATTTTAGAATATCGAGGCCAACAAATAGTCATGGAGTTATTTGAAGCATTTAGTGCATGCCCATTACGATTTTTACCCGAGCCGATGAAAAAATCATATGCAAGTCACAAAGGAAATACTAGTCTTGAAAAACGCGTGATCGCAGATTATATTTCAAGCTTGACCGATAATCATGCACTGCGTTTACATGCTAATTTATTTAGTAGCAACCAAACAGTACCCATGTTGAGTGAATACACCATTTAACTAATATATTTAACGAGATTTAAAACGACAGAGCAAAAAAAGTATGCGCTTAATAATAAAACCATAGCACCATAAAGCATCAATTAACTAACATCCAAGGCGTAATTTTTTTCACGGCAACACCCAGTAGCTTTGTTTGATCAAGTTGATTGAGTGTTTTATTCAAAACCAATAAATCACCCTTTTTATTGATTTGAATTTGCTTGTCTAATTGACTAATTTGGGTTTGTGTTAACGCTTGAGTCGGTGTTATACGTAAGCCTTCAAACGTTGGCAAAAAGTACTTACCTATCATACCTGCATTTTTTTTTAACACCCCTTCTAACTCAGTGCTGATCACTGCCATTTTTGCGTAAGTTAGCCCATTTAACTCACTCTTTTTGGCCATTAAGCCAACATCTAAATCGCATTGTTTATTGAGATCAGGTCTCAATAGCGAAACTTCAATCATTGCGCCAGCTTGATAAAATTTCTCTGAAAGTAAAGGGCGTAACCGTCCTATTTTGTCAAAATCTATTGGCTGGCGGTAAGCATCAACTACAATTTGTGCATTTTTTATGCGGCACGGTTGCTTGGTATTTTTATCAATTAAATAAAATGCCGTTGTCACATCCGTATATTTAAGTTTATATAATGTTCTCATATAGCCAAAAAATAGCGAATAATTTAATTTTAAATCAGCGGCAGAGGCATTACTTGCGAATAAAAAACTTGTCACTAAACAAATTGTTAACAATAAAGTGCTTGGGCGCATTTGTTTTCCTTATGCATCAAATTTATCACTCGCAGTGCCAGCTTTATTTTTATTTTCCATTGGTGTATCTGCTTCTTCATTAGCACTTTGTTGCACATTATCCCGTGATGATTTCCCTTCAATATCTTTGCTTGTACCTGCAATTGCAAGGATCTTTACACCACATGTTTGTCGATATACAATACCCATTAAGTTAAAATAAAATGGAATAAATATAAACATGCCTAAACCATAAGGTAGAATAGCGATAAAAGCGAGCAATACGATAAGCATAAACAATATTGAAAATTGTAGTAGATTTTTATGCACAATCATAAACGAAAGTTTAAGTGCTTGATAAGAGCTAACTTTTTTTTCTGCAATCATTGGGTAGGTTAAACAAAAAACCACGTTCGTATAGAGAACTAAAAACAAAGAAATTGATCCGCCAAGATCAGCTGATACAAGACTAAATAGCTTCGAAATACCATAAACAACCACATTAATTAGCATGTTAACAATCGCTAATTTTATGGTGACATTAAAGCTGTTAAAAACATCAATTGGTTTAGTTTTTAATCCAACTGAATGATAAATACCCATCATCGACAAGCCAGTCACTAGCGGTGTCATAATGAATGAGCTAAAAATAAAATTAAGGCCCATTTGCATATCGTTAGAAAGAGACAATAAATGCTTGTACCCTATTCCATAAGTTGCAAGCACAATCATAGCCGTAAAAATACAAGCAACCATTAGCGATAAATAATTTTTCCTGGTCAAAATAAACGCATCTAGGAACAAAACTTTAAACTCGAATCGATAACCTTCGCTTAGCGATTTTTGAATATCACCCCCAACTAAATAATGTTTTTTGTTCATAAAAAGTATCCTACCTAAAAAAAGTAAATATCAGCGCGTTAGGCATTGTATGAGTTTGAGGAAAATTTTCAAGGAAGATATAACAAGTTACCTCAAAATACTTTGACAGGCATAATATTTGGTGCAAAACCAGCCTAACATTTGTCCTATTCTATGGTTATTTTCACAATTTTATGGCGCGTATTTTAGAACAATTTACTTGGCAAATTTTTGTAAAAAAGTAGCTGAGCTAGAACTTACAGCTAGCACATCTACCAATGACGCATTTGTTTAAACTAAAAATGGGGCGAATGACGGGGGTTGAACCCGCGACAACCGGAATCACAATCCGGGGCTCTACCAACTGAGCTACATCCGCCATTAAAATTTCTTATACAAATGACCTTAAAATCTCAGCCATAAGCTTGAATTACAAAACAAGAGGCAGTATTTTTAATAGTTATTGCATTTTTTACTGTTAAGCACTGTTCGCATTTTGTTAACAAAAACCTCAGTTATTGCCTGCAGGTTAATCAAATTTGCTCAACTATAAGACCTTAACGTAAAATAACTATCTTCGTTATCAAGCAAAGTGATTTTTTGTATTGCTAACTCGACTGCCAACACGAAACATTCCCTTGTGATGATTAAGAGCCTTAATCAATCGAGAGGTCAATTTAATGCCTCACATACGCGGACAATTTATCTTCCTGAGATTGCATTTCGATAATCGCATGGTTATAAATGGTACGCCCTACAGGATTTGAACCTGTGACCCACGCCTTAGAAGGGCGTTGCTCTATCCAGCTGAGCTAAGGGCGCATTAACTAAACATTTACAAATGTGGGCAGTGATAGAGGATCTTAACCTAAAAATAACCCTCTGATCCAACGTTTACCAAAATACCATCCGCACTTAATAATGTGCGGGTCACGTATTGGTAATTAAAATGTGGTCGGTGATAAAGGATTCGAACCTTTGACCCTCTGGTCCCAAACCAGATGCGCTACCAAGCTGCGCTAATCACCGATGAGCGAATATTACGGAGTTGTTTGGATATCGTCAAATGTTATTTACGATTACTTACAAATATTCGCTAAAAAAAGGTGTTGATGCTTATTTATCAAGATTAAATACTTGATAACACGACCATGATAACACGACTCAGAACCATGCTCTGAGATCATCACCATAAAAACCTTAATAAATCCGAAATAATTATCTAATTCGACCTTATAAAAGCTGTTATTCATGTAATGAGAAAGCACACAAGTGTTTGAAATGAGAAGGCTCTCTTGCGGGTAAAATCGCTCGCAGAGCCTTTAAATTGTGACATAAACACTGTAGATAATAGGATATCTGTGGTACAGTTAACTATGTTTGAATCAAGAACTTTTTACAAATACTGTGCGTGCTTTATCTGGTTTTAACATTTCTAAAGCTGCTTTTTTAAAATTATTTACACTATCTTTTTTATTACTTGGATCAAATAATAAGTGCATAAGCTATTTATTTTACATGATTTTTGTTGTATTTCCCTAAAGGAGCAACATCGAGTACACACTACAATATTGCTGACAATGTTCAGATCAATCACCAGTACAATCTCAAACCATGTCTTGCCGAACTAAGGAGAAGAAAATGAAAAAATTTACCCTATTTATCATATTTTCTACACTTATGGTATTCCAGGTTAACACAATGGCAAAAGAACAGAAAACCAAGAGTATGGAAGAGCTGAGTAAAGAAATCGCCAACCCCCTCGCGCAAATATGGAACCTCTCATTTCAATACAACTACACCAATATAGCTGGTGATTTGGTTGATGGAAGTGAACATCTTCAAACCGGACTGTTCCAGCCAGTTTTACCTGTTCCCATACGAGATGAGTATACGGCTTTTGCCCGCCCGGTAATTACCTACATTGAAGGTCCAAGTGAAGCTGGAATTACGGGAGGAACACCTGGAAATCCTGTTGGTCATGGCCGGGAAAGATCTGGCGAGTTAGGTGATATTATTTTACCAATCGGCGCTGGCGTTGCCAATGCACTTGGCTGGTCATGGGGAGCTGGAGCCACATTTATCTTTCCCACCTCCCAGAATGACCTTTTAGGCTCTCATCAGTATCAGGCAGGTCCAACCGCACTTGCAATCTGGGCAAATGAAGATTGGCTGATTGGTGGACACCTCCAACAGTGGTGGGGTTTTGCTGATGACGGCAAATCAGATAGCAATCTAATTATCAAAACAGCTCATGATAAAGATTTGAATCACACCAACCTTCAGTATTTTATTATTCGACACCTTCCTAACGCCTGGCAACTTCGGGCAAGCCCTAATATCACAGTAGACTGGGAAGCCACAAGTGGCAACAAACTGACCCTACCCATTGCCATTGGTATTGGTAAAATGTTCAAAATGGGTCCCATGCCTGTGATGCTTATGGCTGAATATCAGTATTCTGTGATTGCACCAGATAGTATAGGTAATGAATCCACAATTATGCTGCAGGCTAATTTCATTATTAAAAACCCATTTGGTGTTCTGTAAAACTAACAATAATGCTTAAAATGCTATACTATCATGTTGTTTTTCAATCATTATAGCTTGTAAAGGATCCACCACTGCTAGCGCCTATACCCTGCAAAAAAGAGGATTAATTACGGCCAGAAAATTTTATCACACCGCATCTACCCATGTGTTCTTTACGCGGCTTGCTCGTTAAAACGAAGCCAATAAAAGTTATCTATCGATTTTCATCAATTTAAGTTATCATGGCTATTATTTTTCCTCTTACTATTTTGATATATGTATACTCAAAATATTATATTGCCTTACTTTTTATAAATTTAACTAATTTTAGGGGATAAACTTTCGCAAATATCTTCTTTAAGGCATCTTTATGTTATTTGCTGATGAAGCTAAAAAAATCTTAAAACTGGCCATGCCGCTTTTTGTTGCTTCGTTTGCCCAAACTGCAATGCAATTTGTTGATGCTGTCATGGCAGGTGGTGTCAGCCCAAGTGATATGGCAGCGGTTTCAATTGCCGCCAGTATTTGGTTCCCTGCAATATTTTTTGGTGTTGGTATTTTAGTGGCACTTATTCCACTTATCTCACAGGCACATGGCGCAAACGAGCTACAAAGTATCCCCAAACTTGGACAACAAGGAATATACATTGCTTTATTGTTATCCATCCCAACCTGTGCTGTGCTTTATAATGCCAGTACTCTCGTGAATTTAATGCATATCAACCCAGTATTACAAAAGATCACAACCAATTACCTCTACGCTATCATGCCTGCTGTTCCAGCATGCCTTCTTTTCCAAGCACTACAAAATTATGTTGAAGCCTTATCTATCACCAAACCTGCAATGATTATTAGTTTTTTGGGATTATTATTTAATATTCCACTTAACTGGATTTTTGTTTACGGGAAATGGGGAGTTCCTGCCTTAGGTGGTGCTGGTTGTGGCGTTGCAACATCCATTGCTTTTTGGATCATGTTCTTTTTATTGCTACTTTACACTTTACATACACGCAAGCTCATATATTACCCGTTATTTAAAAATTTTAGAAAACCAAATTTTTATCAGCAATGGTATATTTTTAAGCTCGGTTTACCTGTTGCAATAGCACTGTTCTTTGAAATAACTATTTTTGCAAGTATTTCCGTTTTAGTCGCGCCTCTTGGTGCACTGGTTGTTGCCGCTCATCAGTCAGCATTAAATTTTTCCAGCATGGTCTATATGTTACCCGTGAGTATTGCAAGCGCTGTCAGCATCCGAGTTGGCTTTAATATCGGTAAAAAAAACATGCAAGGCGCAAAGATTGCATCATTTGCAGGACTTACAATAGCCTTAATAATGTCGCTACTCACGGCAATATTAACGGTAATTTTCAGAGTTCAGATTGCAAGCATGTACACAAGTAATCTGATAGTGATAAAACTTGCAGGATCATTACTTTTATTCGCGGCCCTGTATCAATGTTCAGATGCAGTACAATCTGTCGCAGCGGGTGCATTACGTGGATATAAAGAAATGGTCGCCATATTTATCCGTACATTTATTTCTTACTGGATAGTTGGATTACCCTTAGGATACATATTAGGCATGACAAATTATATCGTAAAACCACTAGGCGCAAAAGGGTTCTGGATAGGTATAACCGTTGGAGTAACCGTATCAGCAGTGTTGTTGATTCAACATCTCTTAACCATACAAAAAAAACAAGCGATATTTACAACCTAGCCTGAAACTTCTAATATTATCTTGCGCTTAAAACATATATATACCCATGCTACCCCGAAATGCAATATCAGCAATAAATGCGATCCTCAACGATTTTATAAATTTATTTATTAAAACACATCTGTTTTTTCTAAGGTAATTAAATTTTATAAATGTTACCATTTAATAAATAAGTCCCTTGAATGATGAGCATAGTAAGTATCCCTACTTGCTAAAGGAAAAACAATGATTTTTGATCTGTTAGACGAACTTGAAAAAAAAATTGAAACTGCAATAGATTCGATTACTGAACTACAAATACGACTTGATACTGTGATAAATCAAAAAAATCAAGCACTAGAAGAAAATGAGTCATTAAAAACGCATAACGATCAATTGGTTGAAAATTATCAACAATGGCAATCTCGATTGAGTTCATTAGTTGGTAAAATGGATCAAGTTGATGAGGCATTAGAAGTAGACCTTGAACAAACAGCGAACGATAATAACCAGGATAACGAACATAACGAACATAACGAACATAACGAACATAACGAACATAACGAACATAACGAACATAATGAACATAACGAACATAATGAACATAATGAACATAATGAACATAACGAACATAACAAGCAGCATGAGCACAATTACTAACAAACAAAGCTAAATTATCATAGGTGTAGTTAGCGACTACAAAGTGCAACATCAGAGGTTAATTCTCAGCGAGGCGCTGCATAAAATAAAGACAAAAAAGACTTTAATGCTTGAGTACTTCTATATCCATACTGCGCATAAGCTTGATGCTTGTTGATAAGATAGCCTCTTGCACCAAGCAATTTTCAAAGAAGTAATCATAAAAGAATTAACATCGATTGCTTCATTGAACCCTTGAGAATAGCGAGGCTAATGGCCCACTATTAGCATCACTAATTTCTGGTAGGTCAAATATTGCCTATGCCTCTGATTATAAAGATCACAGCTAACTTTTCCTGTTAGGTGACATGGGTATATACCGTCAACAGCAATTATTCGCAACAGAAATCTTTATATTTTATAGGCAATGCCAGATGCACGCTAATACGTTAAGTGAGTTTTTAACCACCGCACAATGCCACATGAGCATTTACGAGCTCGGCAGAAAAATAACAAAAATTGCAAATACTGATTTTAAAGAAATAGATACAAATAAACGCCCCTACCCTTTTCCAATACAACAACAGGCATTTTTTGCCGTTACGTTTTGGCAAACTCAAGAACATCAAAATGAGCATTTTATGTGGTTTTTAAAAATGCCACTTGATGAGCAAGGCTTTCTTCAGATAACGGCGCAAACGCACTTTATAAAATTGGTGATCGAAGCAATAGGCGATAATTTAAGCGTACCTATTAACGATAAATTACAACAACAGCTAGCTGGCAACCCATATATTTTTAAACCAAGTATTGAAAAGCTTGCTATTTTTCATAGCAAAATAAATAGAGACTTTATCCAACCAGCATCTCGATTTTATAACGATGCACAGCATTACTTTTCAGGAAAGGCAAACTGGGATGCTTGGCAACTCGTAGGATTTCAAGGAATTGCTGATATTTGCAGTCGCCTAGATCTAAATAATAATCAACAAAATTTAATAAACGCACTGCCATATTTACCAGAGCAACCTTTAAGCAATCTGGCCATTTGTTTAGAGCATGCAAGTAACATCAATACGCAATTCGCCACTATTATTGCACTACAAGCAAAATTTTCGCTTGAAAACAATCATCACGAAAGTGCTCTTTTATTATTGCGTGCCATCTCAAACGCTACTGACATTGAAATAATAAAAGCATTAATTGACGAGCAGTTTTTATCCGACTTAATTTTTAACCCTGACTGGTATATCACGATTGCAGGCCGCCTTTGGCAGCAATTAGCAGATGAAACATTACTTAACCGTTTTTTAGAAGCCTTAGCCAATCATCAACCTGATTTATTTAGTGCCTTGTTTTCTGACTTGGTTGCTATTCCTGCACTGCGCGAAAAAGTGCTAAAACAACTACGCATTCCCGTACGGTCGGCGGCTTTAGAAAAAGCTATTGGCACTTTATTTTCAACCATAAAAAATAATTTAGGGATAGCTCAATGATTAATCTTGTCTTTATTTTTATCATCACCTGCATAATAGCCATGATTTGGAAGTTACGTCAACAATCAGAATTAGCTACACTGTTAATAACAAAACATTGTTTTCAACTTGATCTACAGTTGTTATCAGTGGCGCGAGGTGCTTTTAATTTCAAACCCAGCCAACATTTTTTAGAGGCTTGTTTTGTCTTTGAGTTTAGCAGTGATAATGAAAATAATTACCAAGGTAAACTTTATTTATTAGGGTTACAGCGAGCTCGATTTGCTCTTCCACCGTATAGATGTTTCGATTAAATTTATGGCAGCCACCTCCACCAATTCACTAGCGCAAAATCCTAAATTTTTGTTAATTAGAGGTGAAATAAATATTAAATAAAATATTTTTAAGTAACCTGAATTCAACGCGCTAAGAAAAATAACAACGTTCAAGGTAAAAAATGTTAATTGCTCTAAGATAAAGGCTATTTATGAGAAAGATCTACAGATTATTTAGAGAAGGAGAAGAGTCATATCCCATCTAACTAAGAGAGGAAAATAACTCGATCACTACACTGCGCAACAGGGGGTAAGTAATTACCTCACAAAAACTCACAGCTAAGTTAAAATAATCATTGGGCGGTTAACGGATCTATTAAATATGAATAAAGTTTTTCCTAAGGAAATTGGGTGGTGCTAGGTAGATTAAACCACAAAATATTAGTAAATAGTTAGTAAGTATACTTGCTAATATCTTGCTTAAAAATAAGCCATGCAACTTTAGCATATCATTGTGTTTAAAGTCGCAGGCTGTTATCGCCACAAATTATTTAGCTATAAGACTGATAAGATCAAGTACTTTGTTTGAATAACCAATTTCGTTGTCGTACCAAGAGACGACTTTAACAAATTGGTCATTTAGCGCTATACCTGCCTTTGCATCAAATACAGAAGTGAGTTTTTCACCGATGAAGTCTTGAGATACAACAGCATCTTCTGTGTAACCTAAAACACCTGTCATTTCATTTACAGACGCACGCTTCATTTCCGCACAGATTTCTTCGTAGCTAGCCGCTGATTTAAGGTTAACAGTTAAATCCACTACAGAAACATTGGCAGTAGGCACCCGAAAAGCCATCCCCGTTAAAAGCCCATTAAGCTCTGGAATTACTTTACCTACGGCTTTAGCAGCGCCAGTTGATGATGGGATAATATTTTGACTAGCACCACGACCACCGCGCCAATCTTTCATCGAAGGACCGTCAACTGTTTTTTGAGTTGCAGTTGTTGAGTGAACCGTTGTCATAAGACCTGATGCAATGCCCCACTTGTCGTTAAGTATTTTAGCGACCGGCGCTAAACAGTTAGTCGTACAAGATGCATTAGAAACGATATCTTGACCGGCGTATTCATTGAAGTTTACGCCGTTAACGAACATAGGAACGTCACCAGATGGCCCAGTTAGAACAACTTTTTTAGCACCAGCTTGTATGTGTTTACGCGCCGTTACATCCGTTAAGAAAAAACCAGTTGCTTCCGCCACAACGTCAACACCCACTTCACCCCATTTAAGAAGAGCAGGATCGCGCTCTGCTGTGACACGCACTGTTTTACCATTGACGACAAGATTACCGTTTTGTACTTCAACACTACCATTAAAGCGCCCGTGTGTTGAGTCATATTTAAGCATATAAGCCATATATTCAACGTCGATCAAGTCGTTGATCGCAACTACTTCGATGTCAGTACGCTCAACTGCGGCACGAAACACGAACCGCCCGATACGGCCAAAACCGTTAATACCTACTTTAATTGTCATTATGTTAGTCCTTATAATGGGATTGATTTTAAAATTGATGATAATAAATTATATGCAAATAAATTTATTGAGATCTCTCTTAAAAATAGTACCAGATACGTCCATAAAGATAGAGTAAAATCTGCACATAAAAATCATCATTCAAATCAAATGCACGGAATATCATATTCCTGATCTTAAAAAAAAGAAAGTAAAATAATAAATTTATACTTTTATTGCAAACATTATCTTATATACCCAAGTTATTTCACATTTGCATGAGCTCTGCATTAGATAATTACATTAAGGCGTAACATCCGTTATTTAACCTGAGTTTTGCTTATTTACTATCATTGCTGTTAATTCAGTTGAGAAAATATGCTTGCGGCCAGCTGCAAGCTCTTTGCCTTTTTGTGATAAAATAGCAGACTCGATACATAGCATCGTTTTGAAGCCATCATCAGGAATATCAGCACATGCTTGTGCACCATCAAGCCACGGATTCCAGACTATTTCAGCATCATTTCCAGTATTATCAATATTTATTTGTCTGTTAAAACCTGGATCGTTGAGCACAATAGTAGCGAGTGCTTTCTCGTAAATTGAATCAATTTCTTGTTCTATCACTAAATCGCCAACTTTAATATTAACCTTATCAGTTAACTTATTGAATGATTTTTCATTAAGGCCCGTAATTTTTATGTTGGAGACATCACTCACATTGATATATGTGTGTAATGCACCTTGATAAATAAAGGGGACACTGCCTGTGTTTTCTGTTATTAAATCCAGTGTAAGCTTATCGGTCAATGTCGCTTTTAGAGTGAGTTTGAAATCAAAAGGCCAGCGTTTTTTTGTGTCTGGACTGGCATTTAAAATAAGCGTTAGGACTACACCTGTGCTTTGCTCGCTAATATCACCGATTGACCATTTACTAATTCTTGCAAATCCATGCGCAGGTAAATCTTCACCTAAATCAGCACTTGCAGCGCCAAACCAAGGCCAGCAAATTGGAACTCCACCTCGAATGCTTTTTTGATCCTTGTATATTGCTGTTGGGCTTATCCAGATAAGCGGATCTTGTGTCTTTGCTTGAAAATGTAGCAAATGAGCTCCGTGTAACGCGAAAGCGGCATTAACTTGTGGGTGCTCAATAATAACATATTGATTGCCGGTTTTGTCTTCTTTTAAGAAAACCGAATGGGAAAGCACTTGCTTTGTTGTTAGCTGTAAATGAGAGATCATTACGTTGTCCTTAATCTTATGCCAACGCGGTTAAAAATACTGTGCCAACCGCGTGCTTGGTAATCATAATAAAGAGCAACATTCCTCAGGTAAATTTTATCCATTGCCAGTTGCCAGTTGCCAGTTGCCAATTTGCCAATTTACCAATTTACCAATTTACCAATTTACCAGTCGCGCGTTACATGTTAATGTCACATCAGTCACTGGGGTATTTATTCACTAAAAATCCAATCGGCAATTTTTTGATAATGTATGCTTAAATATGATATAAGTGATATATTATAAATAAATAAGTCTATTTTATTTATTAAAATCAGACGCTTAATTATACTTTCATAATTAAGGCTCCAGCTAAATTTAAATAAAACCAAGGCGCTATATGACTCTCTCGATACTTTCTTCTTTTGCTAAAATGAAAGGAATTGATCCAAACTTTGTTGATGCTTGGGGAAACCCTGCTGTTGTCTCAGACGAGCATGTACGTAATCTCATAAAAAAAATGGGATATGACGCACAAAATGATACATTTCTTGAGCAGTGTGTTACAAATGAAAACAAACAGCACTGGTTATCTTTTTTACCTGTTGTCTCAATTTTTAAACAAACTAGCGATTATATATTTGATGTTTGTTTGCCAATTAATTTTACTGCCAAAAAATTAGTCTATAGAGTCACGACTGAAGAAAAAAAAGAAGTCTCATTACGTTTAAAAGCCACTGATTTTGCTTTGCTATCAGCCACTGAAATATCTAAAATAGAATATCAACGCTACAGCGTGGAATTTGGATCAAAGCTTCCTATTGGCTATCATAAACTTGATCTTCTTGAAAATGGTAAGAGTAAACCATTAGCGACAATGTCTCTCATCATTGCGCCACAGGGCTGTTATAGCCCACAAGAAATACTAGACGGCAAAAAAATTTGGGGCGCAAGTATTCAGTTATACTGCATTAAAAGTGATGTTAACTGGGGAATTGGCGACTTTAGTGATCTCAAGGTCTTATTACAATATACAAAAGACAATGGCGGTGATTTTATTGGTTTAAATCCCATTCATGCATTAACACCATCACAGCCAGAAAATGCCAGCCCATATAGTCCGTCTTCTAGAAAATGGTTGAATATACTCTACACAGACATCACAGCTGTTGCTGAATTATCTCAAAGCAAAAATTTACAAACTAAAATAAAATCAACTAAATTTCAACAAATGTTAAGCGATTTGCGCGATAGCAAATGGGTCGATTATAAAGCAGTGACCGAATTAAAACTCTCAGCATTAAGAGCTCTATATGCGACATTAAACAATAAAACAGCGCAGAGCAAAAAACGTTTTGCACAGTTTGAAGCTTATATTGCCTCTAAAGATGATTCTTTGCTGCAGCAAGCAAGTTATCATGCGTTGCAATTTAAATTCCTTGCTGAAAATGAACATTCATGGGGATGGCCTGTTTGGCCCAAACCTTTTAAATCATATCAAAGCCATGGGAGTATTAATTGGATCCAAAAAAATCAAGATGAAGTGCGCTTTTGGTGTTATTGTCAGTGGGTCACAGAATTACAACTTGAAGACGCTGATAAATTTGCCAAATCACTGGCCATGACGCTAGGTATTTACCGAGATCTTGCCGTAGGTGTTGGAAAAAACAGTGCTGAGGTATGGGCCAATCAAGATTTGTATAGTTCAGAGGTATGTATAGGAGCTCCACCTGATGTTTTAGGGCCATTAGGGCAAAATTGGGGATTACCACCTATTGCCCCAGATAAAATGGTTGAAGCTGGCTACCACCCTTTTATTGAGTTGTTACAAGCAAATATGACTAACTGTGGTGCCCTGCGCATTGACCATGTGATGGCATTATTGAGACTTTGGTGGGTACCAGAGGGTGCAACAGCTGATGCTGGCGCTTATATTTATTATGCCATTGAGGATATGTTAAATATTCTTGCGCTTGAAAGTATGCGTAACGAATGCTTGGTTATTGGTGAAGATTTAGGTACTGTACCAGATGGCATGGATGTGTTACTTAAAGATGCAGGCGTTTACTCTTATAAAGTATTCTTTTTTGAAGTCAAAGATGGCGAGCAAACGTCCCCCCATGACTATAACCCGCAGGCAATGGCAACGCTTGCAACGCATGATATGCCAACGATCAAAGGTTTTTGGCACTGCAATGATTTATATTTAGGAAAAGAACTTGGTTTATATGTAGATCAAAATATACTCGATGAACTGCTCAATGCTCGACTTCGCAATAAACAAAGTGTATTAAATAGTTTGCATGCGCATCACAGCCTGCCACCTAATCATAGTCATGATGCTCTTTATACAGGAATGGATCAAGTGCTTAACTTCTCAATGCAAACACATTTGGCGAAAGGATCTAGTACACTTTTGAGCCTGCAACTAGAAGATTTTTTAGAAATGGATAGTCCTGTTAATGTACCAGGCACGTCTGATGAGTATAAAAACTGGCAACGGAAACTATCATGTACTTTAGATGAAATATTTAGCACTGAGAGTATTAAAACTCTGCTTAACGATTTAACAAAAGCCCGTCAAAGCTAAGTATTATACCAGGCCTTAATATTTACTTATAAAAGTACTCTCACAAGGCACAGGTAAACTTTAAAAAAGGCTAAGATTTAATTATTATTTTTTATTTATCCGTAGGAAGTACAGCGTATGAAAGTCAAAGAAACAGTTAAAAAAACAGTGAAAAAAACAGCTAAAAAAACAGCTAAAAAAACAGCTAAAGTAGCCGTTAAGACAAAAACTAAAAAAACAGTAAAAAAAATCATTAAAAATACAATGACAGAAACAGATAAAAAGGGAACTGACTCCCTAAAAAAACAACAAAATTTCAACCCTGAACATGCTTCAATGATCAGTCTTTTACAAGCCGCAAAACTGGACAACCCATTTGAGGTATTAGGCTTAACTGATCGTACTGGCAAGGGGAAATTTTTAAACGCTTGGTTACCTGGAGCGGTTAGTGTTGAATACTTCGCTTTTGGAGAAAAAAAAGCCTTAGGTAAATTAAAGAAAATTGATGATTTAGGGCTGTTTGAAATCAAAATCGATAAAATACCAGCTGATTTCTGTTACGAGTTTAATGCTATTTATGCCAAAGGCGAGCATCGTTTTGTTGATCCTTATCAATTTAAAGATATTGCATTTGATGGTCTTTCAACATTACATCAAGCCCCGCAAAATGTTTATAAAACACTTGGGGCACACCTTAAAACAGTTAACATTGGTCAAGCAAAAATTACAGGTGTACGCTTTATTGTTTATGCGCCAAATGCCACAAGTG
Source organism: uncultured Psychromonas sp. (assembly GCA_963682165.1). GTDB lineage: Bacteria > Pseudomonadota > Gammaproteobacteria > Enterobacterales > Psychromonadaceae > Psychromonas. The sequence goes on from OY821666.1 coordinate 3,131,098, forward strand.
TAAGCTTAATTACACAAATGAATCATTGGGATGGTAGCCGCCAGCCAATGCAACGAAGCTGGTGTGGTCATTGGGTTATTTTTGTTCCAGGATTAAAAGCTGGTTGTACTTACAAATATGAATTAAAAGATAGCTTAGGTAATCGTTTAGCACATAAAGCTGATCCCGTTGGTTTTCAAGCCGAGCTATACCCATCACATTCATCGATTGTTGTTGATCATGATGCATATCAGTGGAACGATGCAGAATGGATCAAGTCGCAAAAGGGTGACAAACGTTTTTCAGCTATGAGTATTTATGAAGTACATTTAGGCTCTTGGAAACGTAAGCTAGAAGATGGCGTTGAGCGCCGATTAACTTATCGTGAACTAACAAAAGAGCTCATCCCTTATTTGCTAAAAATGGGCTATACACATTTAGAATTAATGCCTATTTCTGAATACCCATTTGATGGCTCTTGGGGCTATCAACCTGTTGGACTATTTGCGGCCACAAGTCGTTTTGGTGATGCGGATGATTTTAAATATTTTGTTGATCAATGCCACCTATCTGGCATTGGCATTATTGTAGATTGGGTACCTGCACATTTCCCATCTGATCCACATGGTTTAGCGCGTTTTGATGGTACGCCATTATATGAGTATGAAGATCCACGAAGGGGTTGGCATCCAGATTGGAACTCCTATATTTATGATTTCGGCCGCGATCATGTGCGTCAATTTCTTGTAGCGAGCGCACTAATTTGGCTTGATAAATTTCATATAGATGGGCTTCGTGTCGATGCGGTTGCTTCTATGCTGTATTGGGATTACTCTCGTGAGGAAGGGGATTGGGTACCAAATGTTGATGGTGGTAATCACAACTATGAAGCAATAAGCTTGCTTAAATGGTTTAATGAAGAAGTATATTCACAATATCCACATGCCATGACCATTGCAGAAGAGTCTACCGCATATACAGGAGTCTCTAAGGCTACATTCGAAGGCGGGTTAGGATTTGGGTTTAAGTGGGATATGGGCTGGATGCACGACACGCTAAGTTATATGACAGAAGATCCTATTCACCGTAAGTATCACCACCATGAGATGGCTTTTTCAATGATTTATCATTATACGGAACATTTCATTTTACCCATATCACATGATGAAGTTGTGCATGGCAAAAAAAATATGCTCGATAAAATGCCAGGAGATGAATGGCAGGCGGCAGCAAACTTACGTGCATACATGGGCTATATGTTCGCACATCCAGGTAAAAAACTAAACTTTATGGGTACTGAGTTTGCTCAAGTAGATGAGTGGAATCACAACAAAAGCTTAGATTGGCATTTACTTGTTTTTGAAAAACACAATGGCCATCAAAAATTGATCATGGATTTAAACCGTATTTATAAATCACATCCAGCTTTATTCGAAGGTGATTATGAACCAAACTGCTTTGCATGGTTAGATCATAGTGATGGTGAAAATAGTATATTTTCTTTTACGCGTAAAAATTTAGCAAAAGATAAAATTATATTTTGTATCTCAAACTTCACCCCTATTCCACGAGAAGGATATAGACTAGCAGTTGAAGAGCTTGGTGAGTATGAAGTTATTATCAATACTGACAGTAAGTATTATTGGGGAAGTGATTTTTCTATGGGCGATCATCTAGGTGTCTTTAAAGCAGAACAACAATCATGGCAAGGGATGGAACAGTCAATTGTAATTAATTTACCCCCCCTCTCTACCGTGTATTTACAAAAAAAGGAGAAATGATTGAAAGCGAATATCAATAATACCAACAAATTGTTGCATATCCCTGTTCCACCAAGGCGCATTAAGGCGCTTGGTGCAACACTAGATAAAGACGGATGTCATTTTGCTGTTTTTAGTTCTGGTGCTAAGCACATTGAACTGTGTTTATTTGATCAACGAGAAAAAGAAATAGCCCGTTATCCATTAACTGTTTTATGTGGATGTGAGTGGCACGTTTATATCAAAGGGCTCACCGCTGGACAAAAGTATGGCTATCGTATCCATGGGAAGAACAATCCTGAACATGGCCTGTTATTTAACCAAAACAACTTGCTAATTGACCCATATGCAAAAGGATTAAGCTGTATACAAAAAAACTTTGAACAACATGAAAATAATGCAAGTGACGTGAATATTGCGAAATCAGTAGTTGTTGATGACGATGCTTTTAATTGGAAAAATACAAAAAAACCGCTTATTGAAGATAAAAACAGGATCTTATATGAAGTTCATGTAAAAGGTTTTAGCCAATTAAATACAAAAATCCCAAAGGCAAAACGTGGGAAATATCTAGGGTTATCTGATGCAATTAGTATTGCTCATTATAAAAAAATGGGTATTACAAGTTTACAAATTATGCCCGTATTTAGTTTTATGAGCGAGCCCAGATTAGAAGATCTCAATTTAACTAATTATTGGGGGTACAACCCTATAAACTTTTTTTCGCCTGATAACCGTTATGCGCAATGCGATGCGGTTAGCGAGTTTAAGCAGATGGTTAAAGAGCTACACGCTAATGATATTGAAGTTATTATTGATGTTGTTTATAACCACACCGCAGAAGGAGGATTTGGAGGGCCAATTTTGAGTTTCAAAGGTTTTGATAATAGACATTATTACACCTTTGAAAATAATACTGGGAAGGATACAAAAAACTATATGATCTACAGTAATCATTCAGGGTGTGGTAACACAATAAATAATAATAGCCCGTGGATGCTCAGGATGACACTAGACTCTTTGCGTTATTGGATTGAGCAAATGCATGTTGATGGTTTTCGCTTTGACTTAGCGGTAACATTAGCGCGTGAAGAGAATGGTTTTAACGAAGAGAGTGCATTTTTTAAAGCACTCAACCAAGATCCTATCTTGCGCGAGTGTGTTTTAATTGCTGAGCCTTGGGATATTGGCCCAGATGGTTATCGAGTCGGTGGGTTTCCTGGACAGTGGCTTGAATGTAATGATCGTTTTAGGGATATTTCCCGCGCATTTTGGCGAGGTGATGAAAATCATATTGGTGAAGTTGCCACTCGTTTATTAGGATCTCGCGATCTTTTCGCAGAAAATTACCGCACTAGTTCAACCAGTGTTAATTACATCTGTTATCACGATGGATTTACACTTGATGATCTTGTGTCCTACGAAAACCGCCACAATGAAGATAATGCTGAACAAAACAGAGATGGCCATGGTCATAATTTATCGACAAACTTTGGCATTGAAGGTCATACCTCAAATGTAAAAATTAATGCCCTACGACAAAAGCAAAAACGTAACTTTATTGCAATGTTATTCTTATCACAAGGCACGCCACATTTCTTAGCAGGAGACGAAATGGGCAATAGTCAATCTGGGAATAATAATGGCTACTGTCAGGATAATGAAATAAGCTGGTTAAATTGGCAAATGAGCACCGACGACAAAAATTTATTTGATTTTACCTGCGCGGTCATTAAATTGCGTCAAAGATCTCAATTACTGACTGATATCTATTATCAAGAGAGTAATGCTGAAAGTAAGGCAAATTTTGACGATGTCACATGGTATCATCCTAATGGCCATGTAATGAAAATGACGGATTGGCATGATAATAATGCGCAAGTTATTTCAGTTGCACTTAAAGGGATTGGTCACATTGACGAACATTGGCTCTTAATTATGAACGCTTCAAACTATAATATTTCAGCAACAATCCCGGTACTTGAGAGTAAGTATGCTTGGGTAGTTGCCATCGATACACAATGCAGCGATGGAAAAATAACAAATGATGATAGTTATCACAGTGATAGCATAATAACCATAAGTTCCCGATCTTTAATCGTATTACAACGTAAAATTCGCAAATAATAAGAGCAGTTAAAACATAAATTCAGGATAAACAAACACTGCACAAACCTGCTATTTTTATACTTATCTGCGTTAAATTTACTACAATATCCCGCTGTTATTAGTTAATTCCTTGATAATTACAACAATATTAGCACTTAACGTAACCCACTAACTGCGGTTATTAAGGAAATCGATTAAAATTACCTCGACGAAGTTCACTATAGTATTGCAGGGCAAGTTTCTTTAAAACTTCTTCATTTTTAATTTTCTGTTCTCCATTTAACAAACCTCCACTGAGTATTAAATCTAAATTAATTTCTAGTGCATGCTTTTTATGTGCAGACTTGTTTACCAAAGCCCAAATATAGGCATTTGTAAAATCATGTTTTTGATAATAAATGCTCATAATATTTACAAATAAATTACTTGGTAAATCAGCAAGGGAATGACTTAAACGCATCGCTTTAAAAAAATACCCAAGCGCCTTATCAGGCTTTGACTTACTATAAATTACGGCAAGTTTACTGACCAAATCAACATTTTTTATGTTTTTATCGGTTGCCGCTTTAATAAATACTGATTTAGCCTCAAGATCTTGGTAATTGATCCACAAATAATAAGCGAGGAAAGGATCATCAGTGCCTTTGCTATCTACAAGGAGATCTTTTATTAATTTTTGTGCGGTTAAATAGTTATGTAAACGGCGCTTTTTACGCTTTATATTAGCTGTTAGCTCGAAAAGCAAAGTCATTTGCAAGCATGATTGGTACTTATCAAGTTCAGTGAGCAAATTGAGTTTATGGATCCCTGTTGGCTCAATTTTATACAAATATCGCTCACGAATAACGTCGGTACGCGCAAAACGACAATCAGATACTTGATATAAATCGGAGCACAATTCAGGGTTTCCATTACAAATAGAGGATAAGCTCATTTTTGGAAAAGATTTACAACCAACAAGTAACAAAACACACAATAAAATTAACCATTTTTTCATATGTTGAATCCTTTACAATCATCCATTAAGGCGGAAAAGTTAACGTGAATATCCTGTTTCCTCGCAATGCTTTTAGGCTCTCTCTACCCATTACCAGCCAGAAAATTTATCAGCTACTCCCTCAAGCATCAAAACCCAAAGTTACATATCGTCTCTCAATGCTTAACGTGGTTAAGCATTGAGATGCCAATTTTAGGTATCAGATCCGCGCACAATCGCCCTTACTTATTTTGTATCTTAATGTATAGTGGATATAAAATGTCAAAGTACTTCTCAATATGAGATAATGGTTATTCTATTTAAATTATGTCGCAATGATAGGCTAAATTTCAAGCTTATACTTCGCGTCCGCGGCCAATTTACCTTGCTGATTTCGCTTCATAAAATAGCATGAATATCAATTTTTATTAAAGTTTATTTATCATATTGTGAGGAAATTCGATGAAAAACATTACTGATTACGTTAAAAAGATAAGCCCTAGTCTCTATGAGCAATTAAAAACAGCTGTTGAAATTGGTAAGTGGGCAGATGGCACAACACTCTCCGATCAGCAAAAAGAAGAAACCTTGCAATTAGTATTAGCTTATCAAAGTGAATTTAATGACACGCCAGATCATTTTACGATTGCCAAAGGAGGGGAGTTATATCTGAAAAATAAAGGCGAATTAAAAAAACAGTTTGCAAAAGATCTTGATCTTGATCTTTACAACATCGCGTTGTAATGCCAATGGCAACCAGTTTGCTAGAAAATATTGAATATAACGATACAAACTGGTCAATAAGTAGAGCCCGTTGGTGCCAGACTCGCTTTTTATATGAAAGAAAGCTGGCCATCGATTAACATTCGATGCGCACGTCCACATTACCTCATGTTGCGCCTTGATTTGATAGAAGATCTAATGGCTGCTCAGCGCATTTTGCATGTTAACAGGGATAATTTAATCAACGCCTAAAAAACCACCCGTTTGATGTGTCCATAATTGCGAATAAACACCACCTTTTTCAATAAGAGCATGGTGAGTGCCCTGTTCAATTATTTTCCCTTCATCTACGACGATAAGTCTGTCCAGTGCTGCTATTGTTGATAAACGATGGGCAATTGCAATCACTGTTTTTCCTTCCATTAACTGAAACAAGCTATCTTGAATGGCCATTTCAACTTCAGAGTCTAACGCAGAGGTTGCTTCATCTAATACTAATATAGGTGCATTTTTTAAGAATACGCGAGCTATTGCAATACGTTGTCGCTGTCCCCCAGAGAGTTTAACTCCTCGCTCACCAACTTGTGCATCATAACCAATATTGCCCTCTGAATCGGTTAAATCAATAATAAAGTCATGTGCTTGTGCTTTTTTTGTAGCAACGATCATTTCTTCTTCGCTTGCATCCTCTCGCCCATATAAAATATTTTCACGAATAGATCTGTGTAAAAGAGAGGTATCTTGCGTCACCATCCCTATCTGCAGACGTAAGCTGTCTTGGCTAACATCACTAATGTTTTGATCATCAATCAATATTTTGCCGTCCGTAACATCATAAAAACGCAGTAACAAATTAACCAGTGTTGATTTTCCAGCGCCAGAGCGGCCAAGCAATCCAATTTTTTCGCCTGGTTGTATCGTTAAACAAAATTTATCAATCAGCGCGTGATCTTTAACGTACTGAAAATCAACCTGTTCATAGTTTATTTTTGCAGCTGTGATCTTTAAAGTGGACGCATTGCTTTTATCTTCAATAACATTAGGTTTTGAAAACGTATTCATGCCATCAATGACAGTACCCATGTTTTCAAATAGCGCAGCAAGTTCATACATGATCCACATTGACATGCCTTTCAAGCGCAAAGCTAAACTAATCGCAATAGCAATTGCACCAATCGTGATCGCTCCATTTATCCAAAGTGAAATAGCTACTGCTGCGATAGAAAAAGCCAGCAAACTATTTAATAGCTGTACACTAAAACTAAGGCCTGTTACTAAACGCATTTGCCGATAAACTGTCACAATAAAGTCTAGCATTCCTTGTTTGGCATACTCGCTCTCAGACTTTGTGTGAGAAAATAATTTAACCGTTGAGATATTTGCATAACTATCTACAATTCGGCCCGTCATAGTTGATCTGGCATCTGCCTGTTCAACCGAAACCTTGCGTAAAAGAGGCACAAAATAAGCTTGTATTAATAGATAAATAACAAGCCAACAGATCATAGGAATAGCAAGTCGATAATCCGCCCTTGCGATAGTTACAATCATTGCCAAAAAATAAACGAACACATAAACCATCACATCAAGTAGCTTCATAACTGTATCACGAACAGCTAATGATGTTTGCATCACTTTAGTTGCAATACGCCCTGCAAAATCTTCTTCATAAAAAGTAACACTTTGTTTTAATAAATAACGATGTGCAGACCAACGCACTGACATTGGATAATTAGCCACCAAAGTTTGGTTTACAATTACTGTGTGGAAAAACGCGATTAAAGGGATCACAATCAAAAGCAAAAACCCCATACCCATTAATTTCATGCCCTCATCATGTAGCAGCGTTGTGGGATGTTTTGTCACTAACCAATCAACAAGTTGTCCCAAAAAACCAAACAAAATAACTTCTGTGATAGCCGATAATGAGGCTAATATGGTCATTATAAAAAGTGCTTTTTTATAACCTTTAGTATAATATAGGCAAAAACCAACAAGGTTATTAGGTGGCATCGACGTTTTATCATCACTTAATGCAGGTACTAAGCGCTCAAAATACGTGAATATATTCATTTTTAATTCCTTAGCTAAACGAACTTGATATTATAACAAATCTAAATTTATTGAACCGTTACAAATGTAATTATATGTATCTCTTTATTAAAGAATACTTTTATTGATACTTAATCACTGTCATTATGCCCCAATTTAATGCAATAGTAACTAAAAGAGTAGCTGCGGCAAGTGATTATCATAGCGAATTCAAATGACTTTGCCAGGCTCTATCCAAAATGTCAGAACAATACCAATATTTGGGCGATGCTAAGAGCCTGCCATTAGTTTTGCCATCGGTTAACCGTAAAATTAAGGTCTTCATTTGAATTTTCCCTAGCGACATTACATTTTAATGTCACTGTACCACTACACACTAGGCTATGGATGAGCAATGAAAGATTGTATGATTTAAAAATAGGCGCTTATTGCATTAATTATATTTGCGGTGAAGCCCCAAATGAAGTGATTTTTATACATGATACCGTAGGTTATACCGAGTTTTGCATGACGCATAAAGGGTATTTCTTGAATGTTATTTTTATTTAATAAAAAGTCAAGTGGCACTTCAAAGGTGCTTTGTACTTCGTTTGTATCTATTTTAATTTTATGCTTATTATCAACAAAAGCGAGGTAAGGGGAAACTATGTAATTACTACTGGTGATAAGTTTAGGCAAGCTTGCAAACACCTTGATGTATTTAGCATCTATGCCAATTTCTTCTTTTGTTTCACGTAATGCTGTATTTGTTAATGTGATATCATCCGCTTCAAAACCACCACCTGGAAAGCTTATTTGTCCAGGATGATGGTGCAAGTGTTCTGCCCTCACGGTTAAAATAACATATAGCTGATTTTTTCGTTCCACGAGTGATACCAAAATGGCAGATTTTTTGTAGTTACTGGTTTTTTTTAATGCTTTATTAGAATAATGATGATCTGGTTGATACAATAAAAATTGGCTTAAAAATGTTTGCTTATTCATTGCACAATTCCAGGTTTTTAGTTTAATGTTTGAATTGCTTTTTTAGCAATAAAAAGTGCCCGTTTTGGCGCTGGGTGTCCTTCAATAGTTTTTGTTGAATCGTTAGGATCTAAATAATCTTGTAACGATTCATTGGTCATCCAAGCGGTGCTACGCTGTTCATCAGTTAAGGTGTCGTTAATACCAACAATGCGAACGTCTTCAAAAGCACATTTTTCTAACCATAATTTGAGTGCCTCTGCACTGGGCAGAAACCAAATATTACGCATTTTAGCATATCTATCAGCCGGTACTAATACAGTATTTTCATCTCCTTGAATGATCAATGTTTCCAGCACTAATTCACCGCCTTCAACAAGTTGATCTTGCAGTTGTATAATGTGATCCATCGGTGATTTTCGATGGTAAAGAACGCCCATTGAAAAAACCGTATCAAAAGATTGAAGTTTCGGTAGATCCTCAATACCAAGCGGTAATAAATGAATATTTTGCGGCTGATGTGCAAAGTGGCGCACTGCTGCAAATTGACACAAAAATAACGCGCTTGGATCAACCCCCACCACAAATCTCGCACCTTCTCCGAGCATTCTCCACATGTGATAACCATTACCACAACCAACATCTAACACATAACGACATTTAAGCGGACTAATGTGGGCGGCGAGGCGATCCCACTTCCAATCACTGCGCCATTCTGTATCAATGTGCACGCCATAAATATCAAAGGGGCCTTTTCTCCACGGATGAAATTTTTTTAATAAGTTCTTTAATTTTTTAGTTTCACCTGTTGATAATTCATCAGCATTGCCAATTTTAACGCGTGCTTTTAATACGATGTTATTGGTTTTTATATCAGGAAGCTTAGCCAAAATACGCATCCAACTGGCGAAGTTTCCGTGTGTATGCCTACTTTCCCAAACATGCAATTGTGTTGGTAAAACACGTAACCAGTGGCTTAAACGATTTTTAGCAATGATGCTGTAAAAGGTTGAAAAATTAATCATGTGGCGCTTTTAATGCTGAGAATTGAACCAAAATTAAAACATTGATACCAGAGATTATTATGTTTAAACCCTGCCTGTCGTAAACGCTCATAGTGTTCATCGACTGTATCGGCAATCAAGACATTTTCAAGAGACGAGCGTTTTTGGCTTATTTCAAGTTCACTATAACCACGATTTCGTTTGAAATCTAAATGTAGTTCGGTAAGAAATTGATGACAAGCACAATCTTCAAAAATAAATTTTTCAGATAAAATTAACACACCATTAGGCAATAAACCATTATAAATCTTGGTTAATAATGCCAGGCGATTTTTAGGTGTTAAGAATTGTAGTGTAAAGTTGAGTACCACCACTGAGGCATTTTTAATCTCAATATTACAAATATCAGCGCAAATAAGGTTAACGGGTGTCTGTGATTTATATGCCGCTAAATATTGCTGGCAGCTGTTAATCATGGCCTGTGAATTATCAACGGCAATGATATTACAATTTGTTGTATGGGCTAGTCCTCGGCGCATTGCTAGCGTTGCAGCGCCAAGCGAACAACCAAGATCATAAAGATTAGAATCCTCAAGAGCGCATTTTTTAGTGATTATGCCGATAGTCTCAATGATTTTTTCATAACCAGGCACCGATCGTTTGATCATGTCAGGAAAAACCTGAACTACTTGTTCATTGAAAGAAAATCCATCAATATCATCACGCTGCTCGCTATAAAGATTGTCTGTGCTGGTCATTTCTATCTCTTGACTAAATCTAATGTGCAATATTTTACTTAAATATTCATCATTAACCAATATTTAATTTTATATACTTCAACTTTTCTTTTATAATGTCAACATTATTTAACATTGAAAAGCACTAGGAATAAAAAATGCGCTCTATGTATTGTGGTGAAGTGACACTGGCAGTTATCGATCAAGAAGTTGAATTAGTTGGTTGGGTTAATAAACATCGTGATTTAGGGGGCGTAATTTTTTTAGACATGCGCGACCGGGAAGGTGTTGTGCAAGTTGTATTTGATCCTGATTTACCAAAAACTCTTCTGCTCGCAACAACCCTTCGTAATGAATTTTGTATCAAAATAAAAGGCCTGGTGCGTGCTCGTCCTCTTGGACAAGTAAACAAAGGTATGCGCACAGGTGAAATTGAAATTTTAGGGCTTGAGCTTGACATCTTAAACCGTAGTGAGCCATTGCCGCTTGATAATAATCAAAACAATTCAGAAGAGCAGCGCTTGCGTTATCGCTATTTAGATCTGCGCAGATCTAACATGACAGAACGAATGAAATTTCGCGCTAAAGTAAGTAGTTTTATCCATCGCTTTCTCGATAACAAAGGCTTTTTAGAGATTGAAACCCCTATTTTAACCAAAGCAACACCAGAGGGGGCGCGTGATTATTTATTACCAAGTCGTACACATAAAGGCAACTTTTTTGCGTTGCCGCAATCACCACAGCTCTTTAAACAATTGCTAATGATCTCTGGAATGGATCGTTACTACCAAATTGCTAAATGTTTTCGCGATGAAGATTTACGATCTGATCGTCAGCCTGAATTCACCCAAATTGATATTGAAATGTCATTTATGAGCAGCGAGCAAGTGATGGAAATCACCCAAGAGATGATGGTTCAATTATTTCAAGAAATGCTTGATATTGATTTAGGCGGCTTCGCAAAAATGACTTATGCCGAGGCGATGCGCCGTTTTGGTAGCGATAAACCTGATTTACGTATTGATTTTGAACTAGTTGAGGTTGCCGATTTATTAACCGATGTTGAATTTAAAGTTTTTTCTACTCCTGCAAATGATGAAAAAAGTCGAATTGCCGTGATTTGTGTGCCAGGCGGAGCTAAACTTTCGCGAAAAAATATCGATGAATACGGTAAGTTTGTCAATGTTTACGGTGCCAAAGGATTAGCTTGGATGAAAATCAATGACCTTGAAAATGGTCTAGATGGCGTTCAATCTCCTATTGTCAAATTCTTAAATGAAAAAATAGTGGCGCAAATGCTAACTCGCACCAATGCGGCCGCAGGTGATATTTTATTATTTATTGCAGATAAGGTCAATATCGTTGAACAAGCAATGGGCGCATTACGTTTAAAAGTATCTGAAGATTTAGACTTAATTAAAGATCAATGGAAACCGCTTTGGGTTATCGATTTTCCAATGTTTGAACCACTCGAAGATGGCACATTAACGCCGCTTCATCATCCATTTACCGCACCAATTAAGATGACTGCAGAGGCGTTAGAAGCTAACCCCGTCGGCGCTATTTCTAATGCTTACGACATGGTTTTAAATGGCTGCGAACTTGGCGGCGGCAGTGTGCGTATTCACAAAGAAGATATGCAAGCGGCTATTTTTCGGATTTTAAATATTAGCGATAAAGAAGCGCAAGATAAATTTGGTTTTTTATTAGAAGCATTAAAGTTTGGTGCTCCACCGCATGCCGGTATTGCGTTTGGTTTAGATCGCTTGATTATGCTAATGACCGGCACAAGCTCAATCCGTGATGTCATTGCCTTCCCGAAAACAGCATCCGCGAGCTGTCCATTAACCAATGCGCCAAGTGTTGCAAACGCTGCTGCATTAGCAGATCTTAATATCGCAGTAGTTGATAGCGATAAACCTTAAAATCATGTTGCAACTTGTCTTGGATCTGCACTCACTGCACATTAAAACAGCCTAAATAACATATAAGATATATTGCGGCACAATTGAGAAATTGACATGAGCAAAAAATTATTTGGCAAAGGTTTTATTGCTCAGTGTTTATTACTATTATTGATAACCATCTCCTCTTTTAGTACTAATGCGTTTGTGTAGTATATTAACAAACAACAAATTCAGAAACGCATTAATAAAACACCGCCATTGCATAAAGATCTTATCTTTGCACACCTTTATACCCATATTACCTCAAAATGCAACGTCAGCCGCGATCTCGATGATCAGAGTAAGGCGCAACATCAGGTAATGGACACGTACGCATCGAATGGCAAGCATTGGCTGCGCCCGATCATATAAAAACCGAGTCCAGCCCAGAATGGCGCTACTCCTTGCTTAAGTTTGCATCGTTATAAAATATCAATCGATAATAACTTCCCATCAATTTTAGGCCTCGCATATCGACACAATTTGCGGAGCTGATATTGCATTTCTGGGTAACATGGGTATAAATAAGAGTGATAAAGCCCTATAGCATAGATTTATCAATTTTAGGTGAAAAGCAACGCTTGATACAGGCGTTATAAAAACGCCCTTTGCGATTAATTACGGCTTAATAGTACTTTTTTAGCGCCATCCAAATCCAACAACACCATCAAATAAAGTCCAACCCGCCTTGGTCCCGAGTGTATAGTCTGACAGATCCAACTTGATCATTGTAACAACTGCATTTTCCCTTGCTACAGAAATTAATGTTTTCCCTGGACTATAAGTAGGTAATAACGTTATATCATTATTTTTTTCTGAGATAAAGTTTGCTTGTGCGGTTATATCCCTGATTTTACCATCATCAAAGGTACCTAATACTAATACTGGAATTTTATAATCCTCATTTACGAAATTAAATCCGTTAGGATCATCAACACTGTCTCCACTCCCATTTGTCCCTATTATCTGATGATTGTTCAGATTCATAACTTTAACGCTAGTTAATTTTGGTAACGGCGTTTTTATTACGTTAACAAGGAATGAAGTCTTAAAACCTTTATAGGAAGCTGTAATTTTTACATTTTTAGCACTCTTAAGACCATATACGTAAGCCGTGGACTGATCGGCCGCTGTATAAGCTGAAGATTGATCAGATGACAACCATGACGCCCCGCTAGGTACATACTCATATTCACCATTTGCATATTTCACATATAAAGCCATGAATAACGCATTAAGGGGTGGTTTAGCAAAATAACCAGGCTGTAATACTGGTATGTTTTGGGTTTGCCCACTCAATCTCAGGCCACTACCATCTTCTGTATAAAGGGTTTGTAACTCGATACCAGTGATTTTCTCGTCGGTTATTTCAATGCTATGAGTGGCAGTCAGAACCTTAGTGCTGCCAGCCATAGAATACTTATCAATAATAACCACGTTACCTGCTTTATGGCCTGTTACGACGCCTGAGTTTTTATCAACACTCGCTATCGCAGGATCTGCTGAGGTCCATACTGAATTATTGGTAGCATCAATTGAATATTGATTAATAAGAGTTATTTTTCCATTATACATCAATGTAGAGTTAAACTGATGAGGCAGATCTTTATGCATTATGTCAACCCCAAAAATACGTAATGCCGCAGTCTGATTCTTGGGCGGAGATTCTAACGTCATCTCAATTTTTTTGGTTATACTTGCAATTGGTGTCCCATCTTTCTTTTTAGTTGCAGGATATTCAGCTGTTACAGAAGTTTTAGTGCCTCCATGAACAGTAAGTAACCCTGTCTTACTAACACTTGCAACAGCTTTATCTCCAGTTGACCATTTAACTGCAGAGGTGATATCTATTAGTCTACCACCCTCTAAGACTGCAATTGAACGCAGTTGAATTTTATAGCCAATTACAGCGTAACTAAGTATATTATAATCACTTCTAGTGCCCACTTCGATACGAAAATCACCAGCAGGAGATGGAGATAAGGCCAAGACATCTATCTTATGTTTATTGCTTGTGAGCTCGCCCTTTGATGCAGTTATGTATGTTGTACCAGGAGTAAGCGCTTTAATTAACCCTGCTGCGTCCACCGTTGCAACGCTCGGATCACTGCTGCTCCATTTTAGACCGCTACTAATAAGTTCCTGGCTACCACTCTTTAATAGTCCATATGCAGAAGCTTTATCAGTTATTAAGGGTGCCATAGTTCTCGATTGTACAGTAATATTAATCGCTTTATATTTTATTAGTGGAGTTGGAGTTGGAGTTGGAGTTGGAGCTGGAGGGGTACCTCCTGTTCTGTCCACTTCATAGTCACAAGCACTCAGCAAAAACGCAATGCACAATGAAGATATTAATATTTTACTGATATTTTTTATTTTCATTTTATTTCCCTATTTTTATAAGTTTATAAGTTTATAAATAAAACCAAGTAACCTGTACTGGTTGCTATTAAACATATATCGGTCTCGCCTATCGGACAGATCCCACTTAGGCAGACTCTACTTATTCCATGAGTTTACGTAATAATAATTAAAACTCAATTTTCACAATAACATACCTTGATTTGCTTTAAAACGTTTAAATTCTTTAACATATTTAACATCAGTTTTTAGTTCTCAAACACATGATTTCACTCATGTTTATTTGCTGATCCGATATCAATAACATGCCATCAAGAGCTACTGTGAAATTGTATGATGTAATTAATCACGAAATATAACCATGAGATATAGAAATGCAATATCAGCAAGGTAAATTGCCCGCGAATTTGATACCTAAAATTGCAGTTATAGTTATTATCGATAGAGATTTTATAACGATATAAATTTAAGCAAGTGGCTGCGCAGTTGGGCAGTACTTGGTTTTTATACGCCCATGTTACTTCGAAATGTAAAATCAGCAAAGCAAATTGTGCCGATGTACGAGGCATAAAATTGAAGTATAGTTATTATCATGGGAGATTTTATAACGATATAAATTTAAATAAGGAGCCTCGCCCTTCTGGGCACGAACTCTGTTTTTATATGATCGGGCGCAGTCAAAGCTTGCCATTCGATGCGATAATAACCATTACCTCATGTTGCGCCTTATCATCGATCATCGAGATCGCGGCTGACATTGCATTTTTTCGTTGGATGGGTATATGATAGGAAGACGGCCAAAGCTTGCCGTTCGATGCGCGAGTAATCATAAGCTCATGTTGCACCTTACTCTGATCAGAGTATTTGCTTTCCTGCAACTACGCAGAGCAATTTAGGAAAACATGAAAAGGTAGCTCTTATGCCTCGAACTGCTCGTAATTCTTTTAATAGATTTTCTTTTTTTTAATGATCTTAATAGCATATCGCAGTTTAAAAACAAAAAAATCAGCAACCGAGCTTACTGATTTTTATTAGTTAATTAAATAAGAGTAATAAATTGATATAGAATTTATTTATCAATTTAAGGTAAAAAAACAACTCTTGATACAGGCGTTATAAAAACGCCCTTTACAATTAATTACTGCTTAATAGTATTTTTTTATTTGTTTTCAATAGAACCATAATAGTAGAAAGTATGTTGCATTGGCTCGACCGTATATTCTTCCATCTCCAAATAAATAAGTGTTGTGGTAATGGCATTTACCCCTCCAACAGAGATTAATGTTTTCCCTAGAATATCAGTTGGTAATAACGCTATGGCATTATTTGATGATGAGGTAAAGCTTGCTTGTGCGGTTATCTCTTTGCTTGAAGCACTACCATTACTACTAACAAAGTTTGCTATTACTTTTACCGGAATTTTATAATTCTTATTTAGGAAATTAAATCCGCTAGGATCATCAATATTATGTCCTCGAAAATGTGGCCCTATTTTATGACCATTATTCAAATTGATGACATCAACGCTAGTTAATTTTGGTAACGGCGTTTTTATTACATTAACAAGGAATGAAGTCTCTTGGATTCAAATAATAAGTGCATAACTTGGATAGCTAGAAAAAGTGGTCAGCTGAATATATGCTAATCGCTTTTTCTCCAGCAAGAGATGCAACAATTAAAACATATATACCCATGTCACCTCAAAATGCAACATCGGCACGGACTCGATGACCTATGATAAGGCGCAACATGAGGTAATGGTTATTATCGCATCGAATGTTGAGCGCAAGGCTGCTTCATTTCATATAAAAACTGAGTCCAACCCCAAATGGCTCTACTCCTTGCGCCAATTTGCATCGTTATAAAATCTCCCATGATAATAACTATACTTCAATTTTAGGCCAGGTGTCCGCGGTCAATTTGCCTTGCTGATATTGCATTTCGTGGTAGCATGGGTATATGGGTCGGTATAAGAAAACCATTTGTAAAACGATCCAATATTATGCTTACCACAACAATCTAGGTTACTCAGCCATATTGTAATAGCGTTAATTGAAGTAGAGTTTGCAAAAGACAAGTGCTGATTGTTACATATAAAATCATGGCGATCATGGCAATGCCTGAAATAATTTTTTATATTTATATTTATTGAGCTATTATAAACAGAAAATAACCATCATCGGCAGTCAACATTAATTATTCAATGCATCAAGATAACGCTCTGCATCGAGTGCAGCCATACAGCCAGCGCCAGCTGATGTGATGGCTTGGCGATAGATCTGATCGCTTACATCACCTGCTGCAAAAACACCTTCAATGCTTGTTTGTGTTGCACCAGCAACACTACCTGATTGTATATTCAAGTAACCCTTAGTCATGGATAATTGACCATTGAAAATACCAGTGTTTGGTTTATGTCCAATAGCAATAAAGACCCCCTTAACGGCAAGCTCTTGCGTATTATCTGAAAGGGTATCTTTAAGGCGCACTGCTGTAACACCCATTTCATCTCCTAGTACTTCATCTAATACGCGATCTGTGTGCAAAATGATATTACCATTTTTCACTTTGTCATTTAAGCGATCTAATAAAACTTTTTCGGATTTAAAGCCTGTGCGCCGATGAATTAAATGTACCTCACTTGCGATGTTAGATAAATAAAGTGCTTCTTCAACGGCAGTACTGCCACCGCCAATAACAGCCACTTTTTGATTACGATAAAAGAAACCATCACAAGTTGCACAAGCAGAAACACCTCGGCCTTTAAATTCTTCTTCAGAGTCTAAACCTAGGTAACGCGCAGTAGCACCTGTGGCAATAATTAATGCATCACAAGTGTATGTTTTTTCTCCTTTGAGGGTAAAAGGGCGTTTTGTAAGTTCAACCTCATTAATATGATCGACAATGATTTCAGTGTTGAAACGCTCAGCGTGTGCTTTGATTTCTTCCATTAGACGATGGCCTGTCAAATCATGGCTTCCGCCAGGCCAGTTTTCAACTTCTGTTGTTGTTGTAAGTTGACCGCCTTGTTCCATACCTGTTAATAATACAGGGTTTAAATTGGCGCGCGCGGCGTATATCGCAGCGGTGTAGCCAGCCGGACCTGATCCAAGAATAATTAATCTATGATGTTCAGCGTTGCTCATGGAATAAGCCTTCTAGTTGAAAAGTGAATAATTTTACTTATATACCCATGCTTTGTAAAAATGTAACGGCACATGGATATAAAAAGGCGTTCTTTAAATAGTTTTAATCGTATCGCTGCTTGCTTTACTCGTTGAAAAAGTGCTCCCAGCTTGGCTAGCTGATTTTATGATAGTAGGACGCTTTGTTGCCGCCACAATTTTAATGTCGGTCTTTAAATCAAGCGGCAAACTTTCGGTTTTAGTCATTGAAGAGCTTGCTGTCGTTTTTGCTGAAGTGACAGTGCCAATTTGGGTATTATTTTGGTTAGAGCTTGTCTTAATTTTTCCAACCTTGGTCAGTATTTGCTCAGGTGCGTTAACAATATCAGCAAGTTCTGGGTTAGGCTCTTTAACAATAATTTTTTTATTAACAATAGGTTGACTTGCAACTCCTAGAGATTTACTTTCATTAACACTTTCGTCACTTGTATCTGTACCTGTCTCTGTATTTGTATTTGTATTTGTATTTGTATTTGTATTTGTATTTGTATTTGTATTTGTATTTGTATTTGTATTTGTATTTGTATTTGTATTTGTATTTGTATTTGTATTTGTATTTGTATTTGTATTTGTATTTGTATTTGTATCTTGATCGTGGAGAGGGAGAATTTTCTCCGCAATAGCAACAACTTCTTTAACGATACTTTGTTGAAGTTTTTCTGAATCCAAGTCCTTGTCTATTGAATTTATTGTTGATATTTCAAGTGCAATACTTGGTGCTTTAAAATTATTTGCTCCATTGACAGCTTGTATTGGATCTTTAACATCTGTTGATTTATTTTGATTTGCATGTTGAGGTTTTTTCTTTGAGTGAGAATAACGTCCTGATTTACGCGCCGGAAGAGGAACAGGCGTATGTACTTCTGTTGCTTTTATTTCATCCGTTGATATTAAATCCTCATCAGTGGGTAATTGTGTTTTAGATACTGTCTCCTTTTCTTTTTGAGCATTGTTTGCTGGTTTTTGAGCTTTAATTTTCCTATTTAATTTATCTAAATCTCGCTCATCATTTGCAACATTCACTTGCTCTGTTGCAACTGCTACTTGCTGTGGATCTTTAATAATTTTAGTTGTTTCTTCTGTAGTGTCGTTTTGCACACGCACTTTTTTACGCATATTTCTACGCTTACGTCGAACGGCTACCACTTCTTCTTTCTCTACTTTTTTAGGAAAAGATTTAGACGGCTGCGGTTTTGTATTTTCATTTGTAGTATTATTTTTACGATTATCACGTCTAGGCTTGCGCGGTTTACTTTGTTCATCATGCTCTTTCTTAGATGAATTAGGATAATTGCTATTTGCAGGTCTTTTAGTCGTTTGAATAGCGATATCACTTGTTTTCTGAGCGCTTTTATCGTCTTTATAATCATCGGAAAAGAATTTAAACAATTTTTTAAAGATCGAAGATTTGTTTGTTTGATTATGTTGTAAATTGCCTTTTTTAGGGCTTGAATAACCACTTATCGCAGGGTTTTCTTCATTTTTTTGATCATCTTTAGCAAGGTTCGGAATATAAACTACATGTTGTTTTTCTAATGCATCATAATTAATCACTTCTTTACCATTTTTGCTGGTTCGTTTCACTTCAAACTGCGGCGTTAATAAATTTGCGTTTGGAATGATATAAATTTCACATTTATGGCGTTGTTCAATTTGAGCGACTGCACTACGTTTTTCATTAAGCAAGTAGGCGGCAACAACAACAGGTACAGTTGCTTGAATTTGCGCTGTATTTTCTTTTAATGCTTCTTCTTCTATCAGGCGTAAAATGGCTAAAGCAATAGATTCATTGTCGCGAATTGTGCCTTGTCCATGACAACGTGGACAGACTCTCGATGCAGATTCACCTAAGGAGGGGCGAATGCGTTGACGTGACATTTCCATTAAACCAAAACGAGACAAACGACCAAGTTGAATACGCGCTCTATCTTGACGCACCGATTCACGCAAACGGTTTTCTACTTCATGTTGATGACGAGTAGGCGTCATATCGATAAAATCAATAACGACTAAGCCACCTAAATCTCGCAAACGAAGTTGACGAGCAATTTCTTCGGCCGCTTCAAGGTTCGTATTAAATGCCGTTTCTTCAATATCACCACCTCGTGTAGCTCGTGCAGAGTTGATATCAATTGAGGTTAATGCTTCCGTTGGGTCAATGACAATTGAACCGCCAGAGGGAAGACGAACTTCACGCTGGAAAGCCGACTCTATTTGCGTTTCTACTTGGTAATAGGTTAATAATGGTATTTCGCCTTGATAAAGTTTTAGACGATTTACAAAGTCTGGGCGCACCATTTCGATGTGTTTTTTTGCGTGTTCAAATGTTTTAACATTATCAATGACAATCTCGCTAATGTCGAGACGTAAATAGTCGCGAATTGAGCGCACAATGACATTGCTTTCACGATGAATTAAAAATGGCGCTGGTTTTTGTTTTGCGGCTTCATCAATCGCATGCCAATGATTTATCAGTACATTAAGATCCCATTTTAGCTCCTCTGCTGATTTTCCAACACCTGCTGTACGTACAATTAAGCCCATACCATTAGGCAGTTTGAGATGGCTAAGGGATTCTTTTAATTGGGAGCGCTCATCTCCTTCGATACGCCTGGAAATTCCTCCTGCTCGGGGGTTATTAGGCATTAATACTAAATAACTGCCTGCCAGGCTAATAAAAGTCGTGAGTGCAGCACCTTTGTTACCCCGCTCTTCTTTATCAATTTGAACGACAACTTCTTGTCCTTCTTTGATAATATTTTTAATATTAGGGCGTCCTTTAAACGTATATCCATCAGGGAAATAAGTGCGAGCTATTTCTTTTAGCGGTAAGAAGCCATGGCGATCAGCACCATAATCAATAAAAGCGGCTTCTAAACTTGCTTCAACACGCGTTATTTTACCTTTATAAATATTCGCTTTTTTTTGTTCGCGTCCAGGACTTTCGATATCTAAATCATATAATTGTTGGCCATCAACAAGGGCCACTCGCAACTCTTCTGATTGAGTTGCATTAATTAGCATTCTTTTCATTTTTTAACTCTATGTTTTGTATTTTCACTCGCTATATATCTGGCGGGTAAAGTATAATTTTTAATTGACTGTCAGTACTTATTTTTCAATACGCTATTCACTTGACCTCGTGTCTGGTTATTGTAGTCTCTCGACTGGATCTACAGAGGGGCAATTTAAAGTGAAAGTAACGTCAGCTAATAAAGTATTTTATTTTTAAATATTAGCTCAATGAAGGCATGACTTTACTTTTATGTAATGACTATAAGCTTGGTTTATTTTTTTATCATAGATAGTCATTAATGTGTGAATTATCTCACTATTTATTGTAAAATTGCAATATAAATATTTAAATATTGATCTATAAACTCGTGATAAACGTAACGAAATTTAAATATACATCGCAGTTATTTTTCAGGATCTACCGATGTACTATTTTGCCGTTAACGTAGAAACCAAAACAAGGTAAATTTTATAAGTTGCGTCCGTGCATGATTCCCCTTGCGCAGCTTGCATGTTGAAGTCACGCGAGTAAAATTTAATCAGAAGTTGAGAGCTTATTAAAATGCCAGAAATAAACCATACCGTGCGTTATATCCAAGTAACAGAAGACAATTCCCTACAGCGGATCGATAATTTTTTACGTTTACATTTAAAAGGCGTCCCTAAAAGTCATATTTATCGCATCATTCGTAAAGGTGAAGTACGTGTGAATAAAAAGCGCATAAAACCAGATCACAAGCTCCATGTCGCCGATTGCGTACGTATTCCACCGATTCGTGCTTTACAAGAAAATGCATTACCATCACCTAAATTAAATAAAATTTCTGCATTAGAATCGCAAATTGTTTATGAAGATGATGCGTTAATTATACTAAACAAACCATTTGGATTAGCTGTTCACGGTGGAAGTGGTCTAGATTTCGGGGCAATTGAGGGTTTACGCTCACTACGGCCTCAAGCGCGATTTTTAGCCTTGGTGCATCGCCTTGATAAAGCTACTTCTGGTTGTTTATTAATTGCTAAAAAACGTAGCATGCTACGTGCATTACATGAGCAATTACGCAATAAAACCATGAATAAGCAATATTTAGCGTTAGTGAAGGGCTATTGGGATAAAAAATGGCGAACAGTTAGTGAGCCTTTATTAAAAAATGCCGAAAACTCCATTGTAAAAGTAAGCGCCCAAGGCAAAGCCGCTGAAACGCGATTTAAAATAATGCAACGCTATCAACTGGCTACATTAATTGAGGCGATCCCTGTAACTGGGCGCACTCACCAAATTAGGGTACATACTGCTTGCAAAGGTGCGAATATTGCCGGTGATGATCGCTATGGTGATGATGAATTCACAGCATTAATGAAAATGTTGGGGCTTAATCGCTTATTTTTACACGCCGCGCACATTACATTTTATCATCCGGTACTTGAAAAACGAATAACAGTTAGCTCGCCTTTATGTCCACAATTAGTCGCGTTATTAGATAAATTACAACCGAGTTAATGCCTAAAATGCCCTAAATAATATTTATAGCTATGCCACCCATAAATGCAATATCATGGTAGCAAATTGGCCGCGAACTTGATGCCTAAAATTGCAGTATAGCTATTATAGTGAGATATTTTATAACCATCCAAACTGGAGAAGCAGCCTTGTCGGTGGTGCTGGCCTAGGTTTTTATATGAAATGGCGCAGCCAAAGCTTGCCATTGTATGCGCACGTTCCCATTACATCGGTTGCCACTTGATTTGCTTTTCGATCTAACAACCAGAGGTAATGAGCCGCCGCATTTCTACGTTGCATGGGTATAATAAAGGACAAATGATAAATTTACATAATTCGTTGGCCAGGTTTTGCTCCATCATCAGGATTTAAAATGTGAATTTCATCGCCTTTGCCACCAGTTGCTAGGATCATGCCTTCTGACAGACCAAATGTCATTTTCCGCGGCGCTAAGTTTGCTACCATAACGGTGAGCTTACCTTCGAGATCTTCTGGTTTATAAGCCGATTTAATCCCTGCAAAGACAGTACGTGTTTCTCCGCCTAAGTCGATAGTAAGTTTTAATAATTTATTTGCTTTGGGTACTGATTCGGCTTTAGTAATCAGGACAACACGTAAATCGATTTTAGCAAATGCATCAAAATCAATTTCAGCGCACAGGGGCGCTTTATCAAGTTCTGATTTTGGCGTATTTAATTTAGCCGTTGGGTTTTCGTATTTGCCGGCAATATTAGCTACGATATTATCTTTTGAAGCTTCAATCATGGCTTCAACGTGCTTAGGATCAATACGTAAAAACAGCGCTTTAAATTTATTGATTTGATGAGCTAGGAGCGGTGTTTTAATTACCTCCCAGTCTAACGTTTCATTTAAAAATGTTTCACTACGTGCGGCGAGTCGCGGCATGACAGGCTTTAAATAAGTCATTATTACGCGGAATAAATTAATACCCATTGAGTAAATTTCTTGCACTTCAACGTCTTTACCTTCCTGCTTAGCCAGTACCCAAGGTGCTTTTTCATCAATGTATTTATTCGCATTATCAGCAAGCGCCATTATTTCTCGAATAGCGCGCGCAAATTCACGTTGATCAAACAAGGTGGCAATGCTTTTTCCGGCATCGATGAATGATTGATATAAATCTGGTGCGTCAACTCTATCGGCGAGTGTACCTTGGTACTTTTTGGTAATGAAACCTGCGCTACGAGATGCAATGTTAACTAATTTATTAACAACATCGCTATTAACGCGTTGTGTAAATTCATCTAAATTAAGATCTAAATCGTCAATTTTACTGGTTAGTTTTGCCGCATAATAATAACGTAAACATTCTGGATCTAAATTATCTAAATAGGTACTGGCTTTAATAAAGGTACCTTTAGATTTAGACATTTTTAAGCCATTAACGGTGACATAACCATGCACATAGATAGCGGTTGGTTTACGGTAATTTGCACCTTCCAAAACCGCTGGCCAAAATAAACTGTGGAAGTTAATAATGTCTTTGCCGATAAAGTGGTAAAGCTCAGTGGTCGAGTCTTTTTTCCAGTATTCATCAAAATCTAAGTGCTCAGTTTTGTCACACAGATTTTTAAATGCTCCCATGTACCCGATTGGCGCATCTAGCCAAACATAGAAAAATTTTCCAGGGGCATCTGGAATTTCAAATCCAAAATAAGGGGCATCACGAGTAATATCCCATTGTTTTAAACCAGATTCAAACCATTCGTTAACTTTATTTGCCATTTCAATTTGTAGGCAACCTGAGCGAGTCCATGTCTTTAGCAGATCTTCAAATTGAGGTAAGTCGAAAAAAAAATGCTCGGTATCTTTCATTATGGGTGTTGATCCAGAAATAACTGATTTGGGATTGATCATATCGGTTGGACTATAAGTAGCTCCGCATATATCGCAGTTATCACCGTATTGATTTTCTGCTTTGCAGGAGGGGCAAGTCCCTTGAACAAAGCGATCAGGTAAAAACATTTCTTTATTAGGATCAAATAGTTGTGAAATGGTTTTGCTTTTTATATAATTGTTTTCGCGTAAGGTAAGATAAATCTCTGAAGAGAGTGCTTGGCTTTCTTTTGAATGTGTTGAATGATAATTGTCAAAACTTATATCAAAGCCTGCGAAATCACCTTGATGCGAAAGTTTTATATCAGCAATCATCTCTTCAGGTGTAATGCCTAATTCATTTGCTTTAAGCATAATCGGTGTACCATGGGCATCGTCTGCACAAATAAAATGTGTTGAATAACCGCGTAAACGTTGAAAGCGCACCCAAATATCAGCTTGAATATGCTCGAGCATGTGACCTAAATGAATGGGGCCATTTGCGTATGGCAGGGCACAGGTAACAAGGATTTTACGATCTTGGTTTACCATTTTATGGGGTTTCCTCTAATAAATTGGTTAAAAATTTTAAGCGATTAATTCTACCCAATTAAATGTTAAAATCCCACTATTAATAAAGTTAGATTTTGTTACACTGGAAAATTAACCTCCCTGATACTCATCGCATTAAGTTTGGTCTCAATTGTTAACCTAGAAAAAATGCGTAAATTCGGAGTGGAAATTATTATCATTGCTATTAATCAACTAAAAAGGCTACATAATGTCTGCGATAAAAAACATCTCAAAAAAAATGATGGCGTGCTTAAAAGATATTGACCCCAAAGGGGTGTTTGAGCAATTAATAACCCAAAAATGCATTAAGATTGATGAAGAGCAAGGCATTATTTCATTAGACTTGCCTTTTTATGCGCCAAACTGGCTGGCTAAATTACAATCTGAAAGTAATAAAAAATTGGCCGTTATTTTGGGGAAATCAGTGAAATGGGTATTGAATTATCGCATTGCGGCTATGCAAAGCGAAGCAGGTAAAGCAAACCTTGCGAAAATCAAAAACATTATAGTTGTGGCTTCAGGAAAAGGCGGTGTAGGAAAGTCAACGGTGAGTGTTAATTTAGCGTTAGCATTATCAAAAAACGGTGCACAAGTAGGCTTACTCGATGCAGATATTTATGGGCCATCTTTGCCAACAATGCTAGGCCAAAAAGAGGCAAAACCCACCAGTAATGACGGGAAATTAATGGAGCCTATTTTAGCACATGGACTCGCGTGTAATAGTATTGGATTTCTTGTCCATGAAGATGAGGCGATGATTTGGCGAGGTCCGATGGCGAGTAAAGCGCTGCAGCAAGTGCTTAACGAAACCAACTGGCCTTTTTTGGATTATTTAATCGTTGATATGCCGCCAGGTACAGGTGATATTCAGCTTACTATGTCCCAAAGTGTACCTGTTACTAGTGCTGTGATTGTGACCACGCCACAAGATATCGCTTTAATAGATGCCAAAAAAGGCATTGCAATGTTTAATAAAGTGAATACTCATGTCGCTGGCATCATTGAAAATATGAGCATGTATACTTGTGGAAAATGCGGTCATCAAGAAGCTATTTTTGGAACAGGTGGAGGAGAAAAATTAGCCGCACAATTTGACCTTCCCTATTTAGGTGAGCTTGAGTTAAATATTAATTATCGTAAAGATACTGATGGTGGCATGCCAACTGTGATTAAAAATAGCAATGCTAAGCTTGTTGCACCTTATTTAGATCTTGCAGAAACTCTAGCAATTAACCTTTATCGAGATTTGCAGCCCGCAGTCGAGCAAATTAAAATAACACAATTAAGTTAAATATTTTAATGCTTTAGATTGCTGCGATCTTCATTACACTTTGGACGAAGATATGGGCTGCGTTGTGCTTCGTTTGCTAGTTTATTGAGCAGCTTCCCGCACTGAAATAAAATCAAGTGCCCGTGTTATGCGGGCGATACTGCGCTCTTTACCTATTAATCTGAGCGTAATCTCAAGTGATGGTGATTGCCCTGCACCTGTAATTGCAACCCGCAGCGGCATGCCTATTTTACCCATTCCAACGTTAAGCTCATCTGCCGTGTCCTGTATAACTTGTTGCAGAGCAATATCCGTCCAATGGGTAAGCATCGATAACTTTTGCTGAACAAGCGCTAAATTATTTTTAACAACAGGGCGAAGGTGTTTCTTCGCCGCCGCTGGATCGAATTCTTTGTACTCTTCAAAGAAATAACGGCTGGAAGCTGCTAAATCAACCAATGTCTTTGCTCGCTCAGATAAAGCACAAACAACCTCACTTAATTGAGGACCTGTTGACGTATCAATTTTTTGCTCTTTCATGTGCCAAATTAAATGCTCGGCAACATAGCCTGGATCCAGCGTTTTGATATAGTGTTGATTTAACCAGATTAACTTATCAGTATTAAAGGCAGAAGGCGCTTTATTAATATCATCTAAAGAGAACAGATCGATCATTTGTTGCTCGTTAAAAATTTCTTGATCGCCATGAGACCAACCCAAACGGACTAAATAATTTTTAAGTGCTTCAGGTAAATAACCTTCATCACGATATTGCATCACCGAAACCGCGCCGTGACGTTTTGACAGTTTTGCTCCATCATCGCCTAAAATCATTGCACAATGCGTAAAGCTTGGCACGGTTGCACCTAAAGCATGGTAAATATTAATTTGCCGAGGAGTGTTATTAATATGATCTTCACCGCGAATAACATCGGTGATCTTCATATCCCAATCATCAACAACGACACAAAAATTATAAGTTGGCGTACCATCTGTGCGTTGAATAATTAAATCATCTAATTGCGCATTGGAAAATTCAATGTCTCCACGAACATGATCTGTAAATTTAACAACACCATCGATGGGATTTTTAAAACGCACAACATAAGGTGCATCTACGGGAGCTGCGCCAATATCACGACATTTTCCATCATAACGCGCAGTTTCGCCAGCTGCTTCTTGGGTTGCGCGCAAATTATTAACCCGCTCTTTTGAACAGTAGCATTTATAAGCTTTGCCACTATTTAATAATTGTGTCGCGCGATCTTTATAGCGATCAAAGCGTTTTGTTTGATAATAAGGACCTTCATCCCAGATAAGTCCTAACCATGTCATGCCTTCTAAAATGGCATCAACAGCGGCTTGTGTTGAACGCTCAACATCGGTATCTTCAATACGAAGTATAAATTTCCCGCCCTTATTTTTTGCATGTAACCAACAATAAAGGGCAGTTCGTGCGCCACCAACATGTAAAAAACCAGTAGGGCTTGGAGCAAAACGTGTTGTAACCATCATAAGAGATATCCTAACAAATAAAGACAAAAAGTAGTGTTGGCATATTTTAGCGAAACTCACGTTAATTACATTAATTATTTCAACTATTTAACCTTAATACTTTGGATTAAAGTCGTGACTGCATCACTTAAATTGGTAGAAAGATGGTCAGTTGAATAAAAATAAATAAATTATCTTTCAGTGCCATGAGTATAAATTGAACTGAGGGTATATATAATAAACAAATTGGCAATAAATTAGCAATTAATAATAAAAAAACTTGACGATAAAATCTTGTTCCCTATAATACGCCACACGAACTAACGATGCACAGCATAGCATTGCAAGTTACTTGCTAAATAAATGCGGGCGATTAGCTCAGTTGGGAGAGCACCGCCCTTACAAGGCGGGGGTCAGTGGTTCAAGCCCACTATCGCCTACCACTTACTCTGAAAGTAGTTGGAAGCTTTCTTGGCAAGTGACACTTTGCATATAATAGTAGTAAAATAATTAAAGATGGGCGATTAGCTCAGTTGGGAGAGCACCGCCCTTACAAGGCGGGGGTCAGTGGTTCAAGCCCACTATCGCCTACCATCTTTAAAATAAAATCGGACGCGAGATGGAGCAGTCTGGTAGCTCGTCGGGCTCATAACCCGAAGGTCGTAGGTTCAAATCCTGCTCTCGCAACCAATATTTAAACGTAAACTTTAAAAAACCTCTTAATAATGCCCGAGAAGATTGCAGGCTCAAATCCTGCTCGTGGCTCTGCTACATTATTTTTTGTTGTTTCTCTCTCTAGTAGTCCCGCGTCTTTTCTCGTTGCTGCCAAGAGTCATGTATTTATACTATCCTCGCTTAGGTCTTGTGCTCCTCTAAAAAGACAACAAATATTTTGTAAATACCTTTTATTTTGTGGTTCTGGATCATGGCTGTTCTTCCCGCTCATATATACACCCATGCTACCCCGAAATGCAAAATCAGCAAGGCAAATTGTGCCTATATTTGATGCATAAAATTGCAGGGAAGTTATTATCGATTGATATTTTATAACTATGCAAACTTAAGCAAGTATCCGCGCCCTTCGTGGCCAGACTAGGTTTTTATATGATCGGTAGCAGCCTTGCGCTCAACATTCGTGGCGTACGTCCCCATTACCTCATGTTGCGCCTTATCATCTATCATCGAGTCCGCAGCCGACGTTGCATTTTGATCGTCGCATGGGTATAAACAACTGACCTATCAGCTAAGATGCCATATTTACGCTTTAAATAAAACAGGTCTTAGCCAAAATAAAATTTTACAGCAATTAAAAGTCAGCCAATCGACTATTAGTAGATAGCTTTCTCGTAATACAGGCAAGCGAGGTTAACGTATCAAGCAAGCCCAATAGTTTGCACAGGAACGCCGTTTACTGGCGCGTAAGGCAATTAAGATGACTAGCTACCCTAGCTGCATTAATTGACTCAAAGATTCAAATGCAATGGAGTCCAGAGCAAGTATCAGGATGGTTGAGAGAAGAGCACGATATCTTTATTAATTATGAAACCATTTATCTCCATATTTGGTCTGATAAAATACGCGCAGGCCAGTTATTTCAACACCTGCGTAGAAAAGCAAAACCATATCAGTCTGGTCGCAAGACTAAACAAGCTGGCCGAGGTTTTATTAGGAATCGAGTCAGCATTGATGAACGCCCACAAGTTGTTGAAGATAAAAATAGAATCGGAGATTGGGAGATAGGCTTAGTCATCGGTAAGGGCAGCAGTTACGCATTGGTCACTATTGTTGAGCGAAAAACTAGTTTTACAGTATCGATGCGTGTTGATGATAAATCAGCTCGGTCAGTGACTGCTGCGACTATTGCTTTATTGCAGCCGTTTAAAGGAGCTGTATTTACTATCACAGCCGATAACGGCAAATAATTCGCATATCATGAAGTACTGACTCAATATTTAAAGTGTGGTGTTTATTTTGCAGATCCTTACGGCTAATGGCAACGAGGATTGAATGAAAATACTAATGGGCTATTACAACAATACGGGCCAAAATCAACAGACTTCAAAAAAGTATCGCAATTAGAAGTTGAAGATGTAATAGTGAAGCTCAATGATAGACCAAGAAAGAAACTGAATTACAAAACGCCAGCCAAATTAATGGCTGAACATATGCTAGCTATAGCAGCTTAGTGGTTATGCACTTCAACGTTGAATCCGCCTTCCCCAAGATCTTATAAATATTACGTATTCATAATTAAGATTACTTTGCTTGCTTAGTTTGGGGAGCCACTTCTTGTGTTTTTTTGAGCTCTTGCTGCCTTTGATGATATTCAGCCATTAGCTCTTGTTGAATTGAAACAAGTGCAAAATAAGAATATTTATATTCAATAAAGTCGCTCACGTTAGTCGCTATGCTCAATTTGTAGTAATAAATAGCTTTATTGCGATATCCATGTTCTCTCTCCCAGGTTGCTAGGTAAAAATAAATTTCACACAAGCGTTCTGCATAAGCTTCATTAGTCTTTATCCCAACAGTGCTTAACTCAATTACATCTCTCTGCGAGATCCTGCCGGCGAAATAATCAACAATTGTCCAAATAAATAGTGGATCATCTTTTTTCTTTTTTGCAGCTTTTAAATTTTTCAGTGCGCTTTGCTGATCTATTTTACTGTTAATAATATAGCGCCAAAGGATCCTGTAAGGATCTTGTTTATTGCCTTGATAAAATTTTTCAATCTCTGTTTTTGCAATATTATTTCGCCCTACTTGTAACAAACCAACAGCAAGATACAAATAACTTATCGTCATGTGCTTATCAAGCTCAATCGCTGAATCAAATGCTTCGAATGCGTCTTCATAAGCATGGTTTTTTAATAAAATGAAACCAAGCACATTATAAGGTGGTGCGAAAGTTGGATCTTCATTAACCGCTTGCATCATATTAAAGTGAGCGTATCCCGTTAAACCTATTTTATCATAAATTAAACCACGCTCATAAAAGAGCATCGCTTTTTGCGCAGGTTTTAATTTATTTTTAAATAAGATCAGTTGAGTTAGCAGTAAAAGCTTGCTTTCATCTTGATTATTCCCCTGAACGGCGCTTGCCATTGGAAAAATATTAAAATCTGCATCTGAAGGGCCTGTATTTTTCAACACAGAACAAGCGCTTAAAAAAACACAAGCAATGCTAATAAATAGTTTAGAAAAGTGGTACTTCATTTAAAAACCTTTTAAGACGATAATAACCGTCCAGTAACGTCAAGAGCTTATCAAGCTTGTAGCTTAAAATAAGTATCCTATAGTGAACTTTTGTAATGGCTACCAACAATTACAACAATTACAACAATTACAACAATTACAACAATTACAACAATTACAACAATTACAACAATTACAACAATTACAACAATTACAACAATTACAACAATTACAACAATTACAACAATTACAACAATTACAACAATTACAACAATTACAACAATTACAACAATTACAACAATTACAACAATTACAACAATTACAACAATTACAACAATTACAACAATTACAACAATTACCAGCCAGACTTGACTTTTTTTTCAGTTCACACGTTATCGCAAACGAAATGTAATTGCTATTACTGTCATTGCTATCAAGAATTTTACTTGATAGTTGATCTAATCCAAAAAAAGACCAGCCACAGTCTTTTTTAAATTACGCCATTTACATTAAAGATTGTTGATCTGCGCCTTCTTTTTCAACCACTTTTACTATCATATCTTGCCTAGAAAGACCAAATCTAACGGCCAGAGCGCTAGCAACATAGATTGATGAATAAGTTCCGACAAAAATACCAATTAATAATGCCGTTGAAAAACCGTGAATAACAGGCCCTCCAACAACAAATAATGCAACTAACACAAACGATGTTAATCCTGAGGTTATCGTCGTTCGCGTAAGCGTTTGCGTCAGTGACACATCGACTATATCTTCAGTGCTTGAGGTTGCCATACGCCTAAAATTTTCACGGATCCTATCAAACACAACGATGGTATCATTCAATGAATAACCTACCAATGCTAGCACTGCCGCCAGTACTGTTAAATCGAATTCTAAATGAAAGAATGAAAATACACCTAAAGTAATAATAACATCATGAGCTAATGCGACTACAGCCCCTAATGCCAGTCGCCATTCAAAGCGCACACTGACATAAAGCATAATACAAGCAAGTGCAATTATAATAGCGAGCCCACCATCTGTCGCTAATTCTGCGCCAACATTCGGGCCCACAAATTCAACTCGACGCATGCTAAGTTTGCCAATATTTGCAGCTTGCAATGTTTTGACTATTTGAGCGCCAAGCACTTCTCCTTTTAGCCCTTTAATAGGCGGTACGCGCACCATTACGGCACGAGAACTACCAAAATATTGAACAATAGCACCTGAATAATGCGCTTTTTCAAGAACATCTCGCACTTTAGGTAATTGCGCCGCCTTTTCAAAAGCAACTTCAATCACTGTTCCCCCCGTAAAATCAAGCCCCCAATTAAGCTTGTTAATGCTTAACGTCACCAGCGAAGCACAAACTAATAACAGAGAAAGCCACATAGCAGGCTTTGACAGTTTCATAAAGCGAAGAGTTTTTTCCGCTTTAAATAATTCCAACATAATTTATCCTTCGTTTAAATTGATATTTTATTAATATCATTACGTCCACCCCAAAGTGCATTAACAATTGCCCGAGTTCCAAAAATTGCAGTAAACATTGATGTCGCAATGCCAATTATTAACGTAACAGCAAAGCCTTTCACAGGCCCAGTGCCAACGGCAAAAAGAATGATTGCCGTGATTAAAGTCGTTATATTTGAATCTGCAATCGTTGAAAATGCATTTGCATAACCTTCATGAATTGATCTTTGGACACTTCTTCCTGCACGTAATTCTTCTCGAATACGCTCAAAAATCAAGACGTTTGCATCAACTGCCATACCAACTGTTAACACGATACCTGCAATACCTGGCAAGGTAAGTGTCGCACCTGGAATCATTGACATTACAGCAATAATCATCACGATATTAAACAGCAAAGCACCCACTGCAATCAAGCCAAATTTACGATAATAAATAACCATAAATAATGTAATCGCGAGTAAACCATACAGCATTGCGTTAATACCATTTAATATATTTTGTTGACCAAGACTCGGCCCAATTGTCTGTTCTCCAACAATTTGAATTGGCGCAGTCAAGGCTCCTGCACGTAATAATAGCGCTAAATTATGTGCTTCAGATACATTACTGAGTCCAGTAATACGGAAGCTTCGACCAAGTTGTGCTTGAATAGTTGCAACATTCGCAATTTCCTCATGCTTTTTCATGATCAATTTCCCACCATCTTGTTTTTTATCCGTTGGCAGGTACTCAATAAACAGTGTTGCCATCGGCTTGCCAATATTATCTTTGGTAAAGCGAGACATTTCACTGCCACCTTTAGAGTCAAGAGAAATATTTACCTCAGGTCTTCCAAGCTGATCATTTCCCGCCTGGGCATTAACAATATGATTGCCCGTTAAAATAACTTGTTTTTTGACAACAACTGGTTGTCCATTGCGCTTTTTATAAACTATTGACGAAGGAGGTAGACGCCCAGCAAGTGCATCATTAATATCAGTACTTGTATCGACAGGATGGAATTCAAGTGTCGCGTTTGCCCCTAAAATTTCTTTAGCGCGCGCTGTATCCTGGACCCCAGGTAGCTCTATCACAATCCTGTTTGAACCTTCACGTTGAACTAATGGCTCAGCGACACCCAGCTCATTGACCCTATTACGTAGAATAGTCAAATTTTGTTGCAAAGCTTCCTCTTTTATTTTTTGTATGTTTACCTTGGTCATTGCCACAATCAAGGTATAAAAATTGCCTTTTTTCTGATTTGAAAATTTATAACCACGATTAATCGGTTTTAAAAATTTAGTGGCTTGTTGCAGAGTCGCTTCATCTGCAAAACGCAGCACAATAGATCCATCTGCTTTATTTTTAGTAATGCCACGAAAACGTATTTTTTGATCGCGTAAACTTGAACGCAAATTTTGCAGCATTTCTTGTTGGGCTTTCTTTAGTGCTTCACCCATATCCACTTGCATCAAAAAATGAACACCACCACGTAAATCAAGTCCCAAGTTCAGCGGCGAGCCACCAATGGCCGCTAACCATGCAGGCGTCGCTGGCGCAAGATTTAATGCTACAATGAAAGAATCTCCCAGAGCATCAGCAATGGCATCACGCGCGATCAGTTGATCATGACCCGTTTTAAAACGGATCAGCACTTGTCCATGTTCTAATGTCTCTTTGAGAGGGGTTAGCTTTGTATCACTGATGATTTTTTGCACTTTTTTAAAGGTTGCCATTTCAACCTTAGCGCCGCGTGTTGCAGATATTTGAACGGCAGGATCTTCACCAAATAAATTTGGCAAGGCATACAACACGCAGAGTATAACCAAAACACCTAACGATATGTATTTCCACATGGGGAATTTATTTAGCACAGTACTTTTATCCTTGAAAGCTAAAAAATTAACAACGACTCAAACTATTAACTTACTCATTTAAAATACACAATAATAGTTTGAAACGCTGCAAAGAGGGCATTGCTTTTATTTTTTAAAACACAACGCCATGCGAAAAGTAAACTAATATCATTCGCTTGTATACCCATGATCTTCCAAAATGCAAAGTCAACCCATCTTTGTAACAAGCAAAAAGGGAATAACCTTTATCTCATGTTGCATCTTGCGTTGACATTTAATCCGCTCCTCGCCACACATATTGAAGTGGCATGGGTTAATTCACAGAAACCTTAAATCGACTTAAGTGTACCTTTTGGTAAAACCGCTGTAATGAAATCTTTTTTGATTACAATGACATTGTTTTCGTTAAGTTCAATCTGAACATAATCGTTTTCTTCAGAATATTTAACCACGCGGCCAAGTAAACCGCCTTGTGTTAACACTTCATCACCTTTGCCGATGCTACTCATTAGGTTTTTATGATCTTTAGTCCGTTTAGCTTGTGGACGGTAAATCATAAAGTAAAATATTGCAGCAAAAATAACCACCATAAAAACTAATTGAAATGGACTGCCACCTTTAGCTGATTCTGTTGCGGCTTGTGCTTGTGAAATAAATAGACTCATTTTTGTTCCTTAAGTGTAATAAACTATAATTTTTTTGTGTTGTTTTTTGCTGGTCAATATATAAACATTGGTAGACTGTTATTTTATCGCTGATTTTTCTTTACCTATCCGTTTATAGAAGGAATCCACAAACGCATCTAATGTACCTGTATCTAACGCATCACGCAAATTTTTCATCAATAATTGATAATAATACAAGTTATGGATAGTATTAAGACGAGATCCTAAAATTTCTTTACATTTGTCAAGATGATGAAGATACGCGCGAGTATAATTTTTACAGGTGTAGCAAGCACACTGTGCATCTAATGGTGATGTATCTTCTCGGTATTTTGCATTACGGATTTTTACCACACCATCCTCCGTAAATAAGTGACCGTTACGTGCATTACGCGTTGGCATGACACAATCAAACATGTCAATACCACGACGAACTCCTTCTACTAAATCTTCAGGTTTGCCAACTCCCATTAAATAACGCGGCTTATTTTCTGGAATTTTTGGCGTAATATATTCCAAAATACGATGCATATCCTCTTTTGGCTCCCCAACCGCTAAACCACCGAGCGCATAACCATCAAAACCAATCTCTAGCAAACCTTCAAGCGATTCATCACGAAGGTGCTCATAAACACCGCCCTGAATGATACCAAATAACGCATTGGGATTTTCTAATTGATCAAACTGGTGACGACTACGCGCGGCCCAACGAAGTGACAATTTCATTGAAACATCGACTTCATTTTCTGTTGCTGGATAAGGCGTACACTCATCAAAAATCATCACAATATCAGCGCCAAGATCTTTTTGAATATCCATCGATATTTCAGGGGAAAGAAACACTTTTTCGCCATTAACTGGGCTATTAAAATACACACCTTCTTCTTTTATTTTGCGCATTTTTCCCAAGCTAAATACTTGAAAACCGCCTGAATCCGTTAAAATTGGCCCTTTCCAGTGCATAAAGTCATGTAAATCACCATGTTTTTTAATTATTTTTTGACCTGGTCGTAACCACAGATGAAAGGTGTTACCCAACAATATTTCAGAGCCTGTCGCATCAACTTCTTCAGGTGTCATTCCTTTTACTGTACCGTAAGTACCTACTGGCATAAAAGCAGGTGTTTCCACCTTACCACGTTCAAAGGTTAAACGACCACGCCGCGCACGCCCTTGTGTTTTTAATAATTTATATTGCATTTTCATGTTTTCATATCTTCCTAAGCCCAGAGCGTCCTATTATAATACTGGTAATTTGGGGGATTTACCCCACGTTATCTCAAGATTAAAAGTATTTGCGCTATCAATATTTAACTTTTATGTTGAGCTGTTAAAAACATTGCATCACCGTAACTAAAGAAACGATATTTTTCTTGTATTGCAATTTGATAAGCTTTATCAATGTTATCTTTTCCAGAAAATGCACTGACTAGCATTAATAATGTCGATGCTGATAAATGGAAATTAGTGATCATTGCATCTATTAATTCAAATTGATAACCTGGATAAATAAATATATCCGTTTCTTCAAAATAAGGAATAAGCTCTTTTCCTTTGTTTTTTGAGGCGATTGCCATACTTTCGATAGAGCGCACAGACGTTGTTCCAACCGCAATCACCCTGCCACCTCGTGCTTTAGTTGCATTTATTTTATCAATAACATCTCGGTTCACTTGCGCCAATTCACTGTGCATATGATGATCAAGAATATTACTTACTTTTACTGATTGGAAAGTACCTGCTCCAACATGTAATGTTACAAATGCTAAATCAACGCCTTTAGCTTTTAAGCTCGCAAGTAACGCCTCATCAAAATGTAAACCAGCCGTTGGCGCAGCAACTGCCCCTGGATGCTTATTATAAACCGTTTGATAACGCTCTTTATCTGAATCTTCATCAGGGCGATCAATATAAGCTGGTAATGGTATATGACCAATATCTTCGAGCACTTCAAGTACCGTTCTGGGATCATTAATATGAATGACAAATAATGCACCTTGCCGAGCTTGCATCACCGCATAAATACTGTTTTCTAGGAGTAATTTACAACCAGGTTTAGGTGATTTTGAACTACGAACATGCGCTAAAAAACTTTTATCATCAAGCACTCGCTCAACGAGGACTTCAATTTTTCCACCTGTTGCTTTGCATCCAAAGAGGCGCGCAGGAATAACGCGTGTATCATTTAAAATGAGCAGATCATCTTTATCTATCAGATCAATGATATCCTTGAAATGTAAGTGAGTAATCACTCCACTATCGCCATTGAGATAAAGTAAACGACTTGCACTGCGATCAGGCATCGGATAACGCGCAATTAAAGATTCAGGTAAATGAAATGAGAAATCAGATACTTTCATAAAACAAACTCAACATAAATTAGAATAAATTTAACCCGCAAAAGTGACCCTCATTAATTTAAAAACAACGCATGTTATTGCACAATCGTTAATCGCAAGGCTATTGTGCTCTGAGGCGAGGCATAAAATTGATCTCATAGAGCAACATAAAGGCTTTAATTCTTAATGGGCCTTCTGCATCGTGGTATTATACCCCTGTGACTTCAAAACGCACTGCATGGCTAAAACTAGGTTTTATTGATTTGACGCTAACCTACACTCAACCACTTTCAAGGGAATTACTAATAACCATTTATCACTTTATGCCTTGTTTTGCCATTCTATACCTGATAACACATTTTGAGGTAGCATGGGTATAAACAATAAAACACCGCGATTAACGATGACGCTTATTGCATGCCGCAACATTTATTTTGTGCCAAAAATCTTATCACCAGCATCACCTAAACCTGGGATGATATAACCATTTTCATTGAGGTGACTATCAATAGAAGCTACATAAATTTCAATATCTGGATGCGTTTTCTCGAGTGCTTCAAGGCCTTCAGGTGCCGCAACCAAAATAAGCACTTTAATATTTGTTGCCCCATTGTTTTTTAGCAAATCGAGCGTTGAAATCATTGAACCGCCCGTTGCAAGCATTGGATCAACAACAAGTGTTAAGCGTTTATCAATGTTATTAACTAATTTTGAGAAGTAAGTAACAGGCTTCAATGTTTCCTCATTTCGATACATGCCGACAACACTAACTTTAGCATTTGGCATATGCACAAACACACCATCCATCATGCCAATTCCTGCGCGTAAAATTGGTACAATAGTCGCTTTTTTACCTTTTATTTGTTCAATTTCTATTTGCGTATCCCAACCATCAATCATTATTTTTTCAAGTTCAAGATCTTTAGTGGCTTCATAGGTTAATAAACTTGATACTTCACAAGCTAATTCGCGAAAATGTTTAGTGCTAACATCTTTTTTGCGCATTAAGCCTAATTTATGTTGGATAAGTGGGTGCTTTACTTCAAATACTTTCATATATTTGTCCTAGATTAAAAAAACAACATAATGTTTATACCCATGCGACGTAAAAATACTTTGTCAGACGCTAAAGCGGTGATAACCTTAAATTGGTACATTTACAAGGTTAAATATATGACTTCTTTTATTGTTATTTACTACTTAATTGTTGCGCTTGGGTTGCCATATTTTCATAAAAAGCAAATTTGTTCATCAATGCGTGACTTGTCATCATCTAGGCCCTGCTACGCCCATGTTGTAAAATAACGAATTAACAATTAACAATGATCAATGAACGTCCTCATTTTAATTCATCTCGCGCCTGTGCACAATGCCCATCTGCCTATGTTAAAATAACTTGAGGATAAAATAATGTGCGAATAAATTTGCCATAGTATACTTGTTCTCAAACAAAGAGCAAAATATAGCGACCAACAATTTGATTTAAAAGTGTGGATCCAGCATTTTTAGTTAATAGTATGCCTAAGTTATTTTTAAAGATAAGAGCCTTAAACAACATTAGTCGCTGACACCTTGATATATACCCATACTACCCATAAATGCAATCTCAGGGTAGCAAATTGTGCCGATATGCCTGGCCTCAAATTGAAGGGAAGTTATTATCGTGGGATATTTTATAACAATTAAAATTGGTACAAGGAGCAGCTCCAGTTGGGGCGCTACTCGGTTTTTATATGATCGGTAGCAGCCAAAGCTTGCCATTCGATGCGATAATAACCATTACCTCATGTTGCACCTTATTCTGATTATCGAGTCCATGCCGACGTTGCATTTTGATCAGCGCATGAGTATATACTCATGTGCTTTAATCTCTAAAGTTATTAAACTGAAAAGGTTGCCCTAGTTCAGCTCTTTTTATAAAAGCCATGACAGCTTGTAGATCATCACGTTTTTTACCTGTTACCCGCAATTGTTCACCTTGGATAGCAACCTGTACTTTTAGTTTTTCAGCTTTAATAAGTTTCACTAATTTTTTAGCTGTTTCTTTATCTACACCCTCTTTAAATTTAACGATTTGCGCACATTTTTTTCCGTTATAGGTCGGCGTATCTAGTTCCATTGCACTGGCATCGACTCCTCGTTTAACAAGGTTTGTTCGTAAAATATCGGCAAGTTGTCTTAGTTGTGTATCATGCTCTGCGGCAAGTTTAGCAATGTTTTTTTCTAAAGTAATGCTGGCTTCAACACCACGAAAGTCAAAGCGAGTGCTTAATTCTCTCGACCCATTGTCTACGGCATTTTTTAATTCAAACAAATCAATTTCTGAAACAATATCAAATGATGGCATGGCTTTTCCTTTAGTTTTTATAGCAATTACTTAACGTTAGCGAATAAATATAACACAGAAAAATGGGCCAATTAAAGCCAGAAGTTGCTGCGCCGCGTGATGATCTTACAAAATGTTCCAGGCAAAGTGACTAATTTTAAGCTGTAAGGCTGAAAAAACTTTTATTGTCATTGCCAATAGTCAGCTAAATTTGCATAAGAGAAACCTCCAAAACCTACTATTTTACACCTCATTGCGTTAAATTTATCCACAATCGCCTGCGATTATCTCGGCAATATTCCTTTATGTCATCAATAATTTTTGCCTTGGGTATATTAATAATTAGTAAAAATATTCCTTTACCCAAACGGGTGTAAGCGAATTTAATTTACCAGAAAATAACTCTTTGAGCTATGATATTATGCATACTAATTTACAAAAAAGGTTTATTATGTTGCAAATTATCGGAGCTGGGGCAATTGGTTGTTTAAATGCCGCACATTTACTGCGAATTGGTCAAAAAGTGTGTTTAATTACCCGCAAAAAACCATCATGTCAGCAACTATTGTTAACCACATCCGATAATGTCCCATTACGCTTTAACATCCAAACCAGTGACCAATTAATCAATCACATTGATCCCATTATCGTTTGTGTGAAAGCGCCACAAATCATCACTGCGCTTAAATTACACCAGCAATCTATCACAAATAAACAAATTATTATATTAATGCACAACGGGATGGGCTGCGCGGAGGAGGTTGAAAAACTATTTCCCAAAAACCCCATAGTTTGCGCTACAACAGCAAATGCAGCGCTCGTTAATGCGCCCTTTGACGTCACACAAACAGGTCACGGTGATACGTTTTTTGGTCCTTTCAATCAAGGTGCAAATAACTCAAAAGAGCTGGTCATCCCTTTTGAAAAGGCGCTTGGTAATTGTTATTGGCAGCAAAATATAAATGAGCGTCTTTGGCTGAAATTGTTAATAAATATTGTAATAAACCCACTAACCGCAATACATCAAATCAGAAATGGTGGATTAATATCGAGTGAGTTTAGTACGGTGATACGAAAGATACTAAAAGAATGTTTACTTGTTAGTGCAAAAGAAGGAATGTGTTTTGCTGAAGATAATATTTTTTCAATCGTGGAGCGTACAATTCAAGCAACTGCTAATAATTATTCATCAATGAATAGAGATGTTTTTTTTTCACGGCAAACAGAAAACGAGTTTATTAATGGTTATTTATTAAAAAAAGGCGTGAAATACAATATTCAGCTCCCATTGGTTAGCGAATTTTATGAAAAAATCAAGATGTTAGAGAATCACTCACCAGCTCAATGATATACTCCGATATTTTTTTGTTTAAGTTGTCATTTAAACGTGAATTTAGCATTGATGCATCTTTAGCAGACACCTTAATTGGCCACCTTTTATGGCTGATAACTTTGCCATCTTCTGAGATAGAAAGCTGATAACTGCCTCTTAACCAATACCATTCATTAATGTGCACTGGGCTCGATACATCTATCTTTGCTAAAACTTTCAACTTTCCACTCTCGGTTACGCGTATTCCCATTGCGGCAAGACCTGCTTCAACGGTTTGTTTATTTTGTACATTTTGTGTCGACACACTCACACTCAGGCTTGCTATTTTTTTATCAATCAAGGCTTCAATTTTACTGCTTGAAATTTCATTTGGGACTCCACCAATGCTGACTTGCTTTAATTGCATATTAGCCATATGACGCGCTATTTGGTTATCACGCGCTTTACGAAGTGCATTAATTGCAGCAATATCATTAGGTGCATTGTCTATGCTAAAATCAATATCTTGAGCGGTTGATCTATCAAGTTCACCAATCGTTTCCCGTAAACTCGTTGCCAGTTTTTGTTTTTCAATCACCGCTAATGCGTAGTATTGCCCCGTCTGACTTAACCAGCTTTGCTTGATTACAACGCCGTTCACCGTGTTTTTAGTTTCTGTTTGAATAGTACGGCTCAATGAGCTTGAACTCTCGGCACTCACGCCTAATACACTATCACTTTTAGTGCCCTTAGTGATTACATTTGTCTGCGCTTTCACGTTCACTGAAAATATTTCAACTAAATTGGCCAGCGCATTTTTACGCGCACGAGAGAGATTAACACCTTCCCCGACTGCTGTTAAATATTGAGCAGAAGGGTAAAGTGATTGTGCTTGATCAATCCACTCTGGCCGTTTTGTTAAATCAGGCGTTGATGAGCATGACGCAATAAAAAATATTATAACTATTGAGAAAAGTAATTTAATATTCATTTTATTGATCTCCTTACAATGATCCATTATTGTTGGTAATGAAAAACATTTGGGGTTAAGCTGTTAATCAATAACACGTTGTCAGAGCCTTTCTTAATCGCAATCTTTTTTAATGGTAACTTTTTTGTGCCAAGTGTTACTGTTTCTGCATTTGTTTCCAGATACGCAAATTGAATGTTTGCTGGCAACATATTCCAACTGCGCAGATCTGCAACTTCTGAAACAACTGTCGAAATATTAAATAACAAGCCCAATAAAGAATCACGTTCACTTGCTTCTCGCACCACCACATCTTTTACCACTGCTCTTGATGTAGTCAGTAATAAAATGGACCGGTATATTGCACTTAAATCATTGCGCACTGATAAGTCAAGATTATCAATTAACTGCGTCTTTAATTGTTGTTTCTTTACCATGATTGTCCCATGAGATATTGCCCTATATTTTTTCGGGTATCTTGGCATTGCAATGCGAATAATTTGATCGCCATTAGGGCTTGGCACCAGCAGTGAAAATTCTTCCTTGTGATCAACAACTGCATCAAAATATAAAACAAAAATCTTAGCTTTTGCATTTTTACTTGGTGTTGGAAACCCTGGAAAACGCTTTTTATAGATAGCATATTGTGAATTTTTGTCCACGAAATAACTCAGACGTAATAAAGCTTCTTTTAATCCCATGGGCGTGGCGAGTTTGTGATCTGTTAAAATGTTATCTGCCCTTCGATAACTAATTAAGGCATCAGACTGCTCTCCTAATAACTCATAAATAATACCTGAGATAAGACTAGCACTCGCTAATTGTCCTACTAACGAGCTACCATGTGCTAATTCTTTCATCGTAACTTGATTTTGCAATACTTCAACGCGAGCCCCACTAATATTATTATTAAAGAGGTAACTAAGCGCGAGTATATTATGCACCATGACGAGATCTGTAGGATAACCACTATAAGATCTAAATGTTTCATTCACCGTTGCAGCCGCTGTATTTTCAGAAATAGAGATCGCCTGTACCGCCGCCATTTCTTTTTTAGCGAGCTCAAGCGCTGCAATTGCTGCAGGAAAATTGCCTATTTTAAACTGTAAAATGCCTATATTAAGATGGTATTTGGCAATGTCACGCTGCAGTGGAGCAGTTGACTCCAAGGTTTTAAGTACTGCTTGCGGAGGATTTTTATACAATGATTGTGCGAGTTGATTATTTTTGCGTTGATAAGCCGCACAGCCAGTCAGCAAAATAATCAGCAGAACAACAAATATTTTCTTCATTACAATCCTTGTTAAATGGTATCTATCCAATTGCATCTAGTCCCATGTTATTTCAAAATGTATCATCGGCAAAGATCTAATGCATTAAAGAAACGCAATTTTGGATCAGCAATACGGCGCAAACCTGCTATTTTCGCACTGGAATTAAAATAAGTAATATAAGTAATATAAGTAATATAAGTAATATAAGTAATATAAGTAATATAAGTAATATAAGTAATATAAGTAATATAAGTAATATAAGTAATATAAGTAATATAAGTAATATTAATTATTCCCGTTATCATTCAAAATGCTCGGCTTGGATCTATACTCGAAAAGTAAATCAATCCGCAACTGGTATAGTGGGCACCTACTTTTCGAATGTTGAACGCAAGGCAGGTATTTCGAGTTAGCTCTCCAACTGGAAAGACAACTTGCAGCAATTTGCAGCAATTTGCAGCAATTTGCATTATTATAAAATATCAATCGATAATAACTATACTTCAATTTTATGCCTCGCATATCGGCACAATTTGCCTTGCTTATTTTGCATTTCGAGCGTCGTATGGGTATAAGTACCAATAAAAGCGCTCCTTAACCAGAACGCAGATTAAATAAGATATTATACCTGTGATCCAGAATATGATTTATCAGGCAGATCTTCGTATCTCATAAAACGGCACGGCATATCGTCTCTCTCAATAATTAACCCAACTAATCATAGCTAGGTCAATTTTATGCCGAGTGACCGCGGCCAATTTACGGATCTTATTTTTCACCTTAGGCCGCATAGATATTAAACAAGCGATGCTTTTTTATAAAAAATTAAGGATTATTCGCGTAATGTACTGC
Source organism: uncultured Psychromonas sp. (assembly GCA_963682165.1). Lineage (GTDB taxonomy): Bacteria > Pseudomonadota > Gammaproteobacteria > Enterobacterales > Psychromonadaceae > Psychromonas. Next base: position 3,174,826 of record OY821666.1, read on the forward strand.
GTTTAATTAATTTTTTGATTTTCTTCTCACCAACCCAAACAATGCGATTGTCTTTCATACTAATTAATTTAAGATTTACTTGATAATAGCGCACTTGAGTTCTGCCTTCGGCATCAATAATCGTATTGATCTGTCCTTGCAACATATAATCAGCACCATACTCTTGGCCCATTTTTTTGCGGGTGGCTTCTGTTGCATTTAAGTCTTGATCGCCACGCTCTTTGCGAATTTGTGAACGTTGAGTCGCAGATGCGACAAACTGAACTTTACCCGAATTGATGAGTTCGCGTTGCATATTTTCTACAAAGGTATTGGTATTAATATGTTCGTGACTTAGGTTTTTAACTGTACCAATAATAACCACAGGATCTTTCCCATCTTTTTTATTGAAATTAGCAAGCCAGTTACCAGAAAGCGCCTCTTTGATCATGTTTTTTGCAACAAGTTGTGAATCAGTGTCATTCCATGCGCCACTTAAATCAACTTGATCGCTAACATCTAAGCGCTTCACCGAAGTTGAACAGCCAGTTAAAAAAATAACGGTTAATAATGCTATTCCTAAATTTATTTTTAGTTTCATTTGTATCTCCAATTATCTATGTGAGGTATGTCATCTATATCATCAATATCATCTATATCATCTATATCATCTATATCATCTATATCATCTATATCATCTATATCATCTATATCATCTATATCATCTATATCATCTATATCATCTATATCATCTATATCATCTATATCATCTATATCATCTATATCATCTATATCATCTATATCATCTATATCATCTATATCATCTATATCATCTATATCATCTATATCATCTATATCATCTATATCATCTATATCATCATACTCATCCTCATCCTCATCCTCATCCTCATCCTCATCTGACTAAAAAAATGTATACTTTGCTGGGTAACTGTTATAAAATTTTAATATAGATCAACCAATTAAGCATTACGTTTTTATTTAATGCTTCGTATTCTAACATAATTTACCTACCTAATCTGGCTCTTTTAAGTTGTATGAGTATAACCTTTCTGTAGAATAACGCCTTCAAAATTAAAGTCGCCATTTTATTTATTGGCCGTTTGCAATGATCTTGCTGATTTTACATTCTAATTTAGCTTGAGGCTTGTCCAGCATGCATAAAGCAGCTTGCTCTCACCATCAAACTAATTTACCAAGTTTTCTACCTCCGAGCAAATGTAAATGGATATGATAAACTTCCTGTCCACCATCTTGATTACAATTCATGATCAAACGATATCCTGATTCTGCAATCCCTTCTTGTTTTGCGATGTTTTTTGCCACTATATACATTTTCCCAATCAGTTGTTCATCTTCAATTTCAATGTCATTAGCGGTAGCAATAAGTTTATTTGGGATGATCAATATATGCGTGGGTGCTCGTGGTGATATATCTCGAAAAGCAGTCACAAAATCATCTTGGTAAAGCATGTCTGATGGGATTTCTTTGTTTATAATTTTTCTAAAAATAGTTTCTTCTGGCATTGTTAGATCCTTAATTATTTTCTTGAAAATGAGCTTGGTTAGTATTTATGTTAAGTTTACGATGCAATGCTTATTATTCCTCTACTGGCTGGGCATCACGTTTTAATTGCTCGCGCAAATTAGCTGGGATACCTTTAATTACCAAAGTATCCGTCTGCGCATTATAATGAATATTATCACCAAGATGTTTTTGATCAAAGCTAATTGAAATACCACCACCTGAGCCGACATATTTTGTAAGCTTACGCATAAGCGTTCTCTCAACTGGAAATACAGGCTCTAATTCATACTCTTCACTGACAAAATCATAAAAACTTCCCTCTAATTCAGGGGTTTCTAATAATTGATTCGACAATGTAGTAAGATCAATATCTTCGCCTTCTTTTAACTGTTCATTACAATACTCAAAAACAACTTCACGCACAGCTTGTTTTTGCGCCACAGGCAAGGTTTCTTTGTCACAAAATTTTTCAACCGCGTTCATTAATACTTGATTTTGCACTTTAGCATCAAACCCCTCTTTTGCCCCTAGAAAATCTAAAAAGAAATCTGATATTTTTCGCCCTGCTCTACCTTTTATAAAAGAAATATAACGATTACAATCATCATCTCGATTAAATAGTGTTAAATCAATCCGCGCAACTAATTGAATTTTACTGGTTTCAATATAATGTCCAGCTTGCAATTCTAAGTTATCATTGACCGTCATTGATTCATTGTTTTGTAATAATGCAATAAGCAAATATTCACTTGCCGTCCAGATATATTTACTAACGAGTAGCACGCCTTGCTCAGAAAAGTCTTGTTTTGTTAGCTCTAAAAGTAAGCAATTTGCCAGTGTTTGTGAAAAACTAACAAAATCTATTTTTCCAGCTAGTTCATCAATGAGGGCATTTTTAACCGTTTGAGGTTGCTGCGTTTCTTTTGAAAATGAGGCAAATGCTTTATTATTTTTACTTTGATATGTGTGATGAATACCAGAGATAAAAGCCGCTACTGACGGTGATATCACCAGCTCCCCTTCTCTTTTAATGCATTGTAATTCCCCCGTGTTAGAGTATTTTAACGAGTGTAAGATGATGTTTTTTGTTGTTATATTCATAGCATAAAGGATCCAAATAGCGAAATTTCTAAAAAATTGATTAAGCCAATACCAGCACCTGGGTATTATAACGATATTTTAAATATTTTTTACAGGCTCGCCAAATAAAATAGCAATTATCACTAAATATTCACATAAAAAATTACATATAGCCCTAATAAAGTGCGTTGACTTTTGTACCAAAATGATGTTTTGATTGATCTTAGGTAAATAATATTTGACAACCGCTTCACACATATCATCAATAATGAAGTTTCAATACATCTACGCACTGAAATTTCTAATAAATGTGTTAAGATCGTGTTAATTTCAATCTACACAAAAGTAACATAGCAATTATGGTAGAAACAGGCCACCCCTTTCACGATAGAGTTTCCAAATTAGTCAACTGGGCGCATTGGTTTACGTTTGCTAATGTCATCATGATCTGGCTGATTAGCATTCGCTACATCATTTACGCAGGGGTCGCAACCTCACTGCTTGGTATAGCCTATCAAATTATTAGCCTTATTGCCCACTTTAGCTTTTTAGCGGCAGTTGTTTTTGTACTCACCCTATTTCCCTTAGCTTTTGTTATCTCCTCACCACGCATTTACCGTGCTGTTGCGATTATCATCAGTACGATTGCAATCACTTTTTTACTTCTTGATACGCAAATATTCAAACTTTATGGCTTTCATCTGAACCTACTTATTTGGCGTTTTTTACAGACTCCAGTACAAGTTGAAAAGATTTATGCCATTAATTTACATTACTGGGCTATCCCTATTATTTTTTGCATTGAATTTGCGCTTTCATGGTTGATTTTGCAAAAAAACCGCAAGCTACAATTCATTGCAGTAGGAAAACCTATTGGTACCGTCATTGCCATTTTTTTTGTTCTTTCTCACCTATCGTTTATATGGGCTGATGCGACACAATATCGGCCAATTACTAGGCAAAAGTCATTATTTCCACTTTCTTATCCAATGACGGCGCGCACTTTCTTAAAGAATCAAGGCTGGCTAACGGATAACAATCTTTTTAACAGTATAACCCACCAAAAAAGAACCATGGTTAAAGGTGCTATTAGCTACCCTAAAAAACCATTAACATATACAGATGCGTTCCCGTTCTCCTTTGAAAAAAAACCAAATATACTCATTATTACCGTTGGGAAGTTCCGGGCTGATGCTCTCACTAAACACGATATGCCTAACCTTTATAAATACAGCCAGTTAGGGCTCAACTACCACAATCATTTTAGTGGAGGAAATACCAGAGCACTTGGCCTTTTTAGTTTATTTTATGGATTGCCGAACAACTATTGGTCAGACGTTATATTAAATTATATCTCCCCTGTCTTGATAAACCGCTTACTCGAACTCAATTACACATTTAGTTTATTTTCAAGCGCTAATTTTCTTTATCCTGAATTTTCTCAAAGCGTATTTAGTCACCTCGGTCTCCAACTGAGCCGTAGTACAAACTCTAAATCTAATTTAAAAATGACCAATCAATGGCTTGCTTGGTATGCCAAACAAAGTAAACAAAAAAACACAAAAAATCCATGGTTTAGTTTTCTATATTACAAACCAAAATACCCACATATCCTCGAAAATACAGCATCTTTAACGATTAAAAAAAGAGCTAAAAAAGAACAAATATATAAACAGCAATTACTAAAAAAAGACGTCCAAATTGGTAAAATAATTAACGCATTAAAAGTAAATCATGCACTGACTCATACCATCGTTATCATCACAGGCACACAAGGTGAATCAATCAGCAAAAAATCATCAATTAAGGCCGCAATTGATGACGCCCACGTCCCTCTTGTTATTTTATGGCCCAATCAACAGCAGCAACAAATAATACGAATGACAAGTCATATGGATATAGTACCAACATTGATGGAGGGCGCATTAGGCGTTAAATCTGCTCCAGAAGATTATAGCATCGGCCAAAGTTTATTTGATAATTCAGCTCGCCGCTATCTGCTTTCAGGTAACAATAAACGGTACATTATTTATGAAAAAAATAAAATTACTCAATTCTCAAATGATGGCAACGTAAAAAGTATTGACTGGCAAGGTAAGGAAATTAATCCTGATAAATTTGATATCACATTACTCATTGATGCTGTATCCAAAATGCGCTTATTGACTAAAAACTAATACCTTTTTAACTAAGATAACAACAGCTAATTGACAATAATGATACAATTACAGTACTATAGACACTACCACTTGCCAATAAAAAAAATAATGTCATTAGTGGGTAATAAAAAGTTTATGGCCTTTAATTTAATTTTAGAAATATTGCGCTTTGCACTGCTCATCATTGCATGCTCGTATTTTTAAATACCAGAGATTGGGATAAAGTAAAGGATGTATTTTTTGACCCAAAGAGTATTGTAATAAAAAAAACAGAAAATAAGGTGTTTAATTTAAACACTAGGTGACGACTAATTTGAAAAAACAATGTTCATATAAAAGTGCAGCTACAGCATTTTATTGGTTTTATGGCGAGTACTTTGACGCTATTTTTCTTGAGTATGTTGCACTTTGAAGTCGCGTGGGTATAAATTTGGCGGAGGAGGAGAGATTTGAACTCTCGGATGGGATAAACCATCGCCGGTTTTCAAGACCGGTGCATTCAGCCACTCTGCCACCCCTCCGTATGAAGCGAATAATAAACAGGTTTAACCAAAAAGCCAAGCCTTTTTTGGATTTATTTGCAAATACATTTAAACCCAGCAAAGCAATTTTCAGACGCATGGGGATAAATAGCAACCTTTTTATAAATTTTGCAATTTGTTTTTAATTACAATCCATTAACTATTATTTTTTGCTATTATTTAACGATTATAGAAGCGTTTACATCAAAAGGTCATCTATGTTTAAAAACAATCCGTTGTTAAACAAATTAAAACAACAAATACAAAAAAACACTCCTCATAAACAAGGCATAGTAAGAGCAACAGAGCGCAGCTATGGTTTTTTAGAAACACATAATGGCAAACGATTTTTTATTCCGCCAAATGAAATGAAAAATGTTTTACACGGTGATCGTATTGATGCTCAAATTTTAGAAAATGAAAATAATTTATCAGCCAGCCAACTCAAACTCAAGAAAACAGAAACATCACTTTTTATCGCTCGTCTTTCAATAAAAGCCTTGCCAGAAGATAAAAACAAAATAAGCTTGTTGCCAACCAATACCTTAATTAAAGGCTTTTTTAAAATTCAAGGCGCTAAAAATCTCATCGCGCAAGGCTATCAAGATGGTGATTGGATCCGTGCTAAATTGCTATGCCATCCGCTTGAAAACGATGCAAAAAATAAAGATAAAGGTTTTTTAACTCAGGTGGTTGAAAAAATTGCAACGGCTAATGATCCGTTTGCCCATCGATTAGTTGCTGTTGCAACCTATAACTTACCAAATAAAGCGCCTAGTTTTAAGTATTCCTCTGAAGTGCTTGATCCTGAATTCCCCCGCCAAGATTTAACAAAATTGCCTTTTTTTACCATCGATTGCACCAATACGCATGTCATGGATGATGCTCTTTATATTGAGGAATCAGAAAATGGCTGGATACTTACTGTCGCCATATCAGAGCCAAACGCATATATACAAGCCGATAGTCCAATTGATATAGAAGCGAAAAAACGCGGATTTACTAATTACTTACCAAATTTTAATATACCGATCCTACCTAGAGATTTTATCGATGATCTATGCTCTCTAAATCCTGATGAAAAACGTGCGACATTATGTTGCCGTATGAAGATAGATACCGATGGGCAACTCGTTAATGATCCAGATATATTTGCAGCATGGATAAAATCACAACACCGCCTTAATTATTCCGATGTTGCAAATTTTTTAGGATCTGAAAAATCACCATCAGAGTGGCAACCTTCACAAACGCTTGCAAATTTATTACACATGCTTGCCACAGCAAGTTTAAAACGCCTACATTGGCGCACGGCTAACAATCTTGTTTTTAAAGCGCTACCTGACTACACACTAAAATTAAATAATAAAGGCTATATTGATGATATCACTTGCGAGCCACGCAACGACGCAAAACGACTGGTTGAAGAATCAATGATTGCAGCAAATATCAGCGTTGCCGATTTTTTAACAAAACATGCTAAAAAAGGTGTTTTCAATACTCATGCTGGTTTTGCAAACAATCACATAAATAACGCCGTTACCTTACTCGCTGAATATGGCATACAAACCGATCCAAGCAAGCTTACTACGTTAGATGGCTATACAAAAGCTTACCAACAAAGTACAGCATTGCACCATACTTATTTGCAACATCGCCTACGAAAATTACTAACTTCGGTCGATATTAAAAATACACCGAGCGCACATTTTGCAATGGGCTTAGAGCATTATGCTACATGGACTTCACCGATTCGAAAATATGGCGATTTAATAAACCATCGGTTAATTAAGTCCATATTATTAAAACAAAACACTATCGATATTGATGACGAACTTGGCGCACACCTCAATAAGATCAAGCGATATCAACACTTAGCTGAGCGCGATATACATAATTTACTTTATAGCAAATATTTACAAAAAGAAGTTAAATCTCAATGGTGTTTTAAAGCTGAAATTTTCGACATTATTAAAGCAGGTGTGCGCGTCAGAGTGCACGAAAACGGTGCAACCTTCTTTATACCAAAAAGTTTACTGCTTAAAAATTCACAAGACGCTAAACTCATTGAATGCTCTCAAAACTTAGGTACTGTCATATTTGACGATCAAATTGAATTCCAACTTGGTGATGTTGTAGATGTTTTACTCAATAGTATCAAAGCTGAAACAGGGCAGCTGATAGGTAAATTAGCAAATCCTCTCATTCGCGTTGAATAATTTGTCAGCTCTGATGTTATATTTTGAATGAGAAAAGGTATATACCCATGGGACGTAAAAATGCAATATCAGAGTAACAAATTGTGCCGATATGCGAGGCATAAAATTGCAGGGTCGTTATTCTCAATAGAGATTTTATAACGATACAAACTTAAACAAGGACACGCCATTCGGATCAGAATCGGTTTTTATATGAAAGGAAACATCCAAAACTTGCCATTCATGGAGCACGTCCCTATTACATCCGTTGCGCCTTATCATCGATCATCAAGTTCGTGGTCGACGTTGCATTTTGATCGGTGCATGGGTATATTATGTCTTAACTTGTTTATCAAGACAGTGCCTGACTGTGGCTCTGGGTGATAACTTGCGATGATAAGTACATAAGCTCAGCCGCGTTTCAGTTAAATAGTCAGATTGATAAGCTTATCCAGGGCAATTAATATTACCTCCAAAGCCACGGTAGTTTTTTCTTTTGAGCTTCTTCAAATGCACTAATTTTATCTTCATATTTAAGCGTCCACGCGATATCATCAAGTCCCTCAAGCAATGATTGTTTGCGAAAAGCATCAACATCAAAAGAAATTTTTGATCCGCGAGGCGTCAAAACGCTTTGAGATCTTAAATCAACCGTGAACTTAACCCCTTCATTTTCCGTTATCTCATTCATTAGAGCAGCAAGTTCTATTTTAGTGACTTTAATCGGTAAGATTGCATTTTTAAAACAGTTGTTAAAAAAAATATCAGCAAAACTTGTTGAAATAATAGTATTAAAACCATAATCTGCAATTGCCCACTGAGCATGTTCACGTGATGATCCACAACCAAAATTGTCACCAGCAACTAATATTTTAGCGCCTTGAAAAGCTGGGTTATTTAATTCAAATTCAGCGTTTGGCGTCATGTTATCAGAAAGAAAACGCCAATTATGAAATAAGTTAATACCAAAGCCTGTTCGCTCTACTTTTTTTAAAAAGTTTTTAGGAATGATTTGATCTGTATCTACATTACTGCGATCCATTAACGCGGCGATACTTGTATGTTTAATATATGCTTGCATTTATCTCGGTCCTATTTCCAATCACGAATATCAACAAAATGACCTTCAATTGAAGCTGCCGCAGCCATTGCCGGTGAAACAAGATGAGTGCGCCCACCTTTACCTTGACGACCTTCAAAGTTACGATTTGATGTTGATGCTGCACGCTCTCCCTCTTTTAATTCATCGCCATTCATTGCTAAGCACATTGAACAACCAGGATCTCGCCACTCCCATCCTGCATCAATAAAGATCCTATCAAGGCCTTCTTGCTCTGCTTGATATTTAACAGGCAATGAGCCTGGCACTACAATAGCTTTTATGTTCGCTGCAATTTTTTTGCCTTTAATGAGTTTTGCAGCTGCACGCAAATCTTCAATTCTCCCGTTCGTACAAGAGCCAATAAAGACAGTATCAATGGAGATATCTGTAATTTTTTGTCCTGCAGTTAAATCCATATATTTTAATGCACCTGCACACGCTTGCGCTTTTACTGCATTTTCAAATGAAGATGGCGATGGCACTAAGCTTCCTACCGCAACAACTTGCTCAGGAGAGGTTCCCCAAGAAACTTGTGGTGCGATATCTTCCGCTCGTAATGTGATGGTTGCATCAAATTGTGCATTAGCATCTGAAACTAATGTTTTCCAGTAAGCAGCCGCGTTATCCCAATCTTCTGCTTTTGGCGCAAATTCTTTGCCTTTTAAATAATCATAGGTTTTTTGATCAGGGGCAACTAAACCTGCTCTTGCGCCTGCTTCAATGGCCATGTTGCAAAGAGTCATGCGCCCTTCCATTGTAAGGTCAGTAATTGTATTGCCTGTAAATTCTATCACATAACCCGTACCACCAGCAGTTCCCGTGACTGCAATGATTGCCAAAGCAATATCTTTTGCTGTGGAAAATTCAGATAATTGACCTTCCACTTTTACCTGCATTGTTTTTGATTTTTTCTGTTGCAGTGTTTGTGTGGCCATCACATGTTCAACCTCAGAAGTGCCAATTCCAAACGCAAGAGCACCAAATGCGCCATGTGTTGCTGTATGGCTATCGCCACAACAAACCACCATACCAGGATGCACAAAACCATGCTCTGGCACAACAACATGAATAACTCCATTATTTAAGCTATCGAGTCCATACAAATTAAGGTTATGTATTGAACAGTTTTCAGTCATTGTATCAACTTGTTTTTTTGCTATCGTATCAGTAATGTTTGTCCGATCAACGGTCGGGATGCAGTGATCAATCGTAGCAAGAATACTGTGACGATTTCTAATTGGCCTGTTTTGTAATTTTAGTCCTTCAAACGCTTGAGGACTGGTCACTTCATGCATCAAATGTCTATCAACAAATAATAGTGGCGCGCCTCCGTCTGGCTCATAAACCAAGTTAGCATCCCAGATTTTTGCATACATTGTTCTATCCATTATAACTCCATTACGCACTTGCAAAATTTCATGCTTTTCAACTTGCTAGTAGAAGTTGCTGTTTCATGGCGATTTTTATAACAATTTGAGTAAAATTCAACTCGCAAGGATAAACTACCCTTAATTATCATGAATATACTAACCCATATACGATCAAAATACAACCTCAACTGCGAACTAGATGATCGATGATAAGGCGCAACATGACGGAATGGGGACGTGCTCCACGAATGGCAAACTTTGGCTGCGCCCTTTCATATAAAACACGAGTCTGGCACCAACTGGCAAGGCAAATTGTTTAAGCTTACATCGTTATAAAATATCAAACGATAATAACTTACCTTCAATGTTAGGCATCAAATCCGTGCACAATTTGCTACCCTGATAGTGCATTTCGGGGTAGCATGGGTATATGTATCTATTTCCATGGTGAAATGTCACATCATTAATAAATTATCGTACCAGTTTTACAAAAGTAAGTATATTCCCGTTATAATCTCACGGTAGAATTAAATTAAAGACTTTAATTTTTTAATGGTGACTCCCTTACAAGGATCCCACCGCAAAAGTTATTCGTTTTATACCACGCTACGTCAAAATGCACAGTAGCAAGGGAAATAATGCAAAGGTGCTAGGCACAAAATAACAGCTTTAATTTTTAATGAGTGATGCCATATCATATGTAATAACGCTTTTCCTGTGCTGAGTAATCGCGTTTTTTGTTGACTCGATGGCAATACAAGGCTTAACGATTAGCAAAACCCATCGTTGATAGGACAAATGTTGGATCTATCTTTTGATCTGAGCTTATAACTGACAAAGCCTCGTGATATAACGTGGGGTTTAGTCAATTATTTCTCATCACACTTTAGGTATTAACAATAACGAGAAAACTTATGCAGTTTGATATGATCACCTCACAAGCGCAACTTAAATATTTTATACAAACTATTGATAATTCAACCATATCTATCGACACAGAATTTGTTAGAACACGTACTTATGTTGCTCATTTAGGCTTATTGCAACTTAATCAAAATAATAAAATAACCTTAATTGATCCAATTTTGGTACCTGATTTAAGTTCATTCTGGCAAAAATTAGACGCAAAAGAATGTTTGTTGCACGCAAGTGGGGAAGATTTAGAAATTATCAGACAACATAAAGGAGATTTAAATTTCACTTTATTTGACACGCAAATTGCTTGTGCATTTTTAAACTTTGGATCTTCTTTAGGCTATGCCGGAATGGTTGAGCTATTAAGAGAAGTAATAGTAGATAAAGGTGAATCGCGGGCAGATTGGTGCGCAAGACCATTAGGTGAAAAGCAACTAAATTATGCCGCAACCGATGTTTTACATTTACCAAGTTGTTTTAGTGAATTAAAAGAAAAATTACTCGAAAAAAAAATGTATGATTTTTTTCTCGATGAATGCCAATCCACACTTGATGACAAAATGAAAACACAAAACCCTGATAATGCTTATAAATCACTTAATAACTTATTTAAACTAGATAGACCTGGCCTTGCAATCGCCAAAGCAATTGCCAAATGGCGATTGCAGACTGCTAAAAAACGCAATTTACCACTTAATTTTGTCTTAAAAGGTGATAACATTTGGCTACTTGCAGAATATAGGCCAACAACTATTGCTGATTTGCACCGCCTAGGACTTATGCCAAGTGAAATACGTGTGCAAGGAACGACCTTGATAAAAATAATCGAGGATGTTTTAACTGAAGATCCAGATAGTTACCCCAAGTTAGTGTCTCGCTTAATTGATTTCCCTACCTACAAAAAAAGACTTAAATCAATACGAGAAAAAGTCAAATCTTGTGCAGATGAATACCAACTACCTGTTGAGCTTATCGCATCCAAGCGAATTATTAACAATTATTTAAGTTGGTTATGGAAACTTGATGAGGCAGATCATCTGCAAAACGAAAAACCCAAATTATTAACAGGATGGCGGTTTGAATTAATTGGTCACCAATTTGAACACTAAGTCTTAAAGGAATATTAGATGTACGAAGGTAAAAGCTGGAAAAACACCATTCAAAGTTATCTTGATAAACGCTTGCTTTGGATTTTTTTGTTAGGTTGCTCAAGCGGTTTTCCATGGGTACTAATTGGCTCTGCGATGTCAGGCTGGTTAACCGATGCAGGATTAACACGTACTGCTATTGGGTACTTTGGCTCTGTTTTTGTTGTTTATGCGATTAATTTTTTATGGGCTCCGCTAATTGATCGAGTTAAATTACCGATATTATATCGTTTATTAGGCCAACGTCGAAGTTGGATCTTCCTCTGCCAAATTTTCATTTTAATCTTTACTATTTTAATTGCAGGCACCAACCCTGCGCATAATTTAATGCATACCTCAATGCTCGCATTAATTATTGCTATTGCATCAGCAACACAAGATATCGCCATTGATGCTTATCGTATTGATACATTTCCTAAATCGGCAAAAATCAACAAACTCCCTCAAGCATCAGCCATGGCAGTTATCGGTTGGTGGACAGGGTATTCTTTACCTGGCTATTTAGCATTTGCAAACGCTGATTCCATTGGCTGGAATGGCATTTATTATGGCATGGCATTTGTTGTTGCATTATTGATGGTATTCACGCTTTTAGCGAGAGAGCCCGCAACAGATAGAGAAAAGCTACAAGCTCAAGCGCAAGCACGTTATTTCAAATTATTAGGATCCTCAAATCCTTTAATTGCTTGGCTAGGCGTTACAGTTTTTGAACCATTCTTAGATTTTTTTAAGCGAAATGGCGTAAAGGTTTCGCTAACAATCCTCGCGTTTGTGTTTCTTTTTAAAATTGGCGAAGCATTTTTAGGGCGCATGTCGATTCCTTTTTACAAACAAATTGGCTTTAGTAATGAGCAAATCGCTTATTATTCTAAACTCATAGGATGGGGAGCTACCATGCTCTTTACATTAATTGGGAGCATGATTAATGTAAGACTTGGCGTTGTCCGAGGACTTATGATTGGTGGAATTGCAATGTCAACAAGCAACTTAATGTTTTCTTGGATTGCCCATGTCGGGCCAAATGAGCATTTATTTTTAGCTACTATTTTAGTTGACAACTTTACCACTGCATTTTCAACTGTAGCTTTTGTTTCATTTTTAACCATGATGACAGGCGAAGCCTTTTCTGCAACACAATACGCGCTTCTAGCTTCATTAGGAAATTTAGGGCGAACAACACTTGCCTCATTTAGTGGGGTGTTAGTTGATTACTTAAATAATTGGAGTACTTTCTTTATTATTACCACAGTAATGGTGATCCCAAGTCTCATATTGCTTTATTCAATGCGAGATTTTTTTAATGAAGTACTCACAAAAAATGCCGTAAAGGTAAAGATTGAAAGAAAAAAAGATAACTAAACCTGCGCAATGTAGAGTGCTCTTGGATAAACCCAAGAGCAGAGAAGAAGGTATACCCATGTTACGATTTATCTACGTTCGTCCATGAATATAAGTTCACACTTTGATAAATTTTATCGGAAATATTAAGTTGTAATGTATTACCACTGAGTAGATCGTTTTCATAACCATAATATATGTGCAACATGTTATATATGCCTGTGCATGCGCCTAATTCACCAGTGAAATAGCTGATTTGTTTAATTTTGCAGTCGGCGTTAATATAACCATTGAGTTGATCATAAGCTGATATCCAAGGATCAAGCTGAGATTTCAAGCCATTACCTGGCGCATAAATTGCGGTAATAATAGGATCATTAGTGTCTTTTAATTGTTTTGTTGCATTACAAAACAATTTGGAAGCGGCTGTTATTTCGTGTTTTTTAATGATGGATTCATGACTATTAAAAATCAAATTCAAGCCTGATCCTTTAATAGTTAACTGAGTAAATATTACGGCCTCCGAAGGAATAAACCCCTCTCCACCATTTTCATCGAGACATAAATTTTCTGCGTATAAACGATCCATATCATGGTAAAGGCTATCTACTGCGAGTATATATACCGATGATTCAGGATCTTTGAAACCCTGTTCAATTTGAGTTAAGACCAAGCTTAATGCCGAGCGCCCAAAAGGAAAAAACTTGATATCTGCATGCGTAAATACGTCTGAAAATTTATCCTTAATAGCGCTTTTCCAATAAGCAAATAATTCTTTATCTTCCCCTAACTCTGGTAATAAAAAATATAGAGGGTACGCGTGAAAGTCAATCTCGTCATTGCTTTGTAAACGCAGTAACATGGTTTCTATCAATAAAAATATTCGTGATAATTTGTTATCACTTTCGGCTAAATCGCAAAAATTTGCAGGGACAACATGACCTTCGTCAAAGTTATATAAAGAATGCTCAGCAGGCACAAGATCAATATTTAACGCTGCTGCCATATCACTATCAATACCTAATAACACATCACTGTGTTGCAATTCAAAAATCATTACTGCACCTTTATCTGCATGCCAACTATAAAGACAGCCCAACTATCTATTAAATAACCTGACAATATTTTTTTCAGTATTCCAAGGGCCGTCTAGTTTTCATAAGAAAGCCTCTGCCTTTGAGTAATAAGGTATACCATCATCAACACTTAACATTATTTGATTTATCGATGCAACACGCCGATGCACTTGACTCGCATTTTTAAAAACACTTTTAATATTGGTTGCGGTGATGGCTTTTCCAGATAATATACGTGGACCTAACAACTTTAAAAAATCCTCGTCCCAATAATGCAGCATTTTTGCACCATAATAGCCAAGGTTTTCCTTTTGTTTATTTTCATCTGAGTCAAACTGAATATCAGATGGGATCAGCTCATCTAACTTATTACCCATTAAAATTCTCAGCGCTTGATACGCATCTAATGTATACTTTGTGTCTTGTAAATAACTCGCTAAAAACGGTATAAATTTACTATATCCACTTAAATACATCACTTTAATAACCAGTTTGATATATTTATCATCACTGGCCAGTTTATTCACCACCTCTGTTAATGTTTTTTCATCTAATGCAACAATAAACAGCTCAAATAAATGGCTGTCGAGTAATTTTAAATCAATAAAAAGCTGTAACACATCACTTGTCAAGTGGGCATCAGAAAATAGCAAATCAAAGTAGAGATTATTAATGGGAGTGTCTTGCCAATCTGCCCCTTCGACGAATTCTAGCACATACTCATATTGATCTGCATAAAAACAATATATTAATTGCCACTGTAAACGTTCACTATTACTACTAAATTTTGGTAATAATCCCCTATTCCCTTTTATTAATATCAATTCATCACTTAATAGCCGTATTTTAGGATCAGGGGACTCTTGTAAGTTAACCAATAAAGAAGAGAAGTTATTATGAATTTTTGCATATAACTGCAATAGTAATAATTGATAGTTGATCGATAATTCTTTATATTCCTTAAAAATATCAAGTGCTAGTAAGGAATCTTCCTGAGAAAAAAAGTGAGCTTGATCTAGCTGTAATAGACGAGCACAGCCTAATAAACGACTGCTATTATCATCCATATTTTGCTTAAATGCATAAAATGCATTAGAAAATTTTTTACGCTGGCTCATTAACTCGAATAAATAACTCATTATTTACAATTTTATCCCTGTAGCATACAAACGCAAGGTTACTAGGTTACTCTAGCGTTTTACTATTTTCTAATTATCAGCCAATTAATACTGTGGGATTACCAATTGCGACTGTACCACCGTGCGCTGTCATATCGCCCATTCTAACGGCTGGTTTACCACACAATAGTACCGTAAATGATCCTAAAATAATTGTATCTGGCGGACCGACACAAACACAACTGTCTCCCATAACTGCAGCAGGAAGCCCACCAATCAGCACATTTACAGCGCCAGGACCCACAACTGGACCTGCAACATGTGGCACTACGCCTGTGACTTGTGGGCATACATGTAAACTCGTAATTGTTGCGGCTGGAACTCCCATAATTGTTTCCTTAATTTTTATTGAGTTACAAAACGGTGACTATTTAATTAATCACCCTATACGGCAAACTTTGTTTACCAATATGGACACAGCCTACCCTACTGCTTTTTTGACGAAACTCTTGCGCATATAGCAGCTACTATTATTTATCTGCATTAGTATCCAGTCTCGGCAAATCAATAACGTTCCATCTTGTATTTAAAATGCAATATTGCAAATAATTACGCGTGATCATAATTATTTTGTATAAATTCTGAACACCGTTACATAATCACTCAAATTTTTAATACTATTACTGCAATTATGCTATGGATCCAAGTTATTTAAAAACGATAAAGCAAAAAATAAGTGTTTCTTCACCTATATATACCCATGTGACCTCAAAATGCAACGTCTGCATGAACTCGATAATAAGAGTAAGGCGCAGCATAAGGTAATTGAGACGTACTTTTCCAATGTTGCAACGCAAGGATGTCTTATTTCATATAAAACCTAGTTAGCGCCCCAACCAGCAAGGCTACTTGTACCAATTTGCGTTGTTATAAAATATCGATCAATAATAACTATACTTCAATTTTATGCCTCGCATCTCGCCACAATTTGCCTTGCTGATATTGCATTTCGCAGTAGCATGCGTAGTATGTGCTTCGCCTAAGCAAAGTTCACAAAGTTTATCATAGCTTTGCTCGCTAGATAATGATATCTAAAGTTAGGCTCTAAAATGAGACCTTTGCAACTGGATCCGACTTTATTCATGCCACTATAATTTATAGTTTTCATATCAATTCAACATGATAATCGCAGCTTTTTGGGCAATTTTAGCACCACTAATATTTACCTCGACTCCTTGAAGTGTCACTTTAGTTCCTTTAATTGCAACTTCCCCTGAAGCTTTCAATGTAATAGATGCAGCTCCAGCTGCCAAAGAAATTTCTTGTCCACCTGTAATAGTTAATTTTGTTCCAGCTGATAATTTATGGGATTGAGTAATACTTACCGACCGAGATCCAGTTACATCTAATTTATCGTCCTTGGCAACTGAGACTGTCTGTCCAGCACCTAGTTTTAACGTATAGTCCTTGGCAATTGTAGTATCACAGGCTCCATCAACGTTTAAAGCGTCGTCTTTCTTTACTTTAATAGTACGAGTTTCACCAATTTCAACAGTTTGCGCCTTAGTCACGGTTTCAGTGCTATTATTCATCACTTTAGTAGAAGAGTCGTTTTTGATTAATATTTCATAATCTTTTTCTGCTTGTACGGCAAATAATTCTTTACCTTTTTCATCATCAAAACGCAATTCATTAAAATTGTCTGCACCCCCTGTTTTTGAACTCCTTGACTTAATACCACTTTGCGTTTTTTTCGATGGTAAGTCATAAGGAGGCATTAAATCTACATTATAAACCGCACCACTAATGATTGGCTGATCTGGGTCTCCATTGATAAAGTCAACCAGTACTTCTTGTCCAACGCGAGGGAAGAAGAATGCGCCCCACTTATTACCTGCCCAGTTTTGCGAAATACGGATCCAACATGAACTACTTGAATCATTTTTTCCTTCTCTATCCCAGTGGAATTGCACTTTTACGCGTCCATATTTATCCACTAAAATTTCATCTCCTTTTTCGCCAGTAACCACGGCAGTTTGCACGCCATTGATCAATGGTTTTTTATGTAATGCCACCGCACGATAAGGCGTTTTTTCAGGGACACATTCAAAATGATTGGTGTACTCATCACCATCGCTCGAAACACTGGTTCTAATCCAAGTTAACAAAAACGTTTTACCAACAATATGTTTCTCTTCATGATCTTTAAAAGTAAATAGCTTACCAACCAGAAACTGACTGCAGTCACTCGTTCCTGCACATTTATGCATGTCTTTTTGCAGTGCTTCAAGACGCATGGTGGCGGTCTGTTTAGCGCGCTTATTAAGCTCAGATTCACCGACATAATCAAATACTTCATATGTATTTTGTGCTGGTAATGTACTTACGACGCTATTCCCTTTGGGACTCTCTTTTGGCTGTTTAAAATCATATCCTTGTTGTGAGAAAGCACCGCTAACCATCGTTAAGCCACCACTCCACTTAGTAACCGATGAATGGTTGCCCTTTCTAGTATTAAACATTACTTCACTGTCTTTACATTTCACGTAACTATTTACATCGTTTACAAGCTTTAAAATATGTTCTTTTTTAGAGTGTTCAAAGAAAAAGAAGATACCTTCTTGCTGTAATAAACGGCAAAGAAAATCTAAATCTGTTTCTTCATATTGTACACAGAACTCATATTTTGGAGAGCTGCCTTTAGTCATATCCTTAAAGGCAACTTTATGATGCGAAAATAAATCAGAAGCAATATCAATCACAGATTTATTTTGATAAATACGGCAATTTTTGCGATTTGCCATGAAAGCAGCTTTGGGGACAATCACTGCATCATAATAAGTGTATTCTACTGGTTTGTTTCTTATTACAGAGCCTGAACCCTTGGTTTCTAAGTGGCTAACTATCCCTTGGAAATAACGTAAAGTCTCATCCTTGTACTTAGAATTTACCGAGATAGTGACTGATTTTCCGACTAAATCAGATAATTTAATTTGATTAGCCAAAGTATACATTGATGCTGAAATAGAATACAGTTGCGACATCCCTTCCTCAGCAACAAAACCAAGTAAAGAGATTTTATCTTTACCAAGTGGGGTAGATATCTGCATATAATATTCATTGTCGTCGTTTGACTTTGCCATACTGATTTTTTCCTTCCGTATAAGAGTTTCAAGTTTATAAATTTTGGAAGTGATATGCACTTCTCAATATTTCTATAAATATAAAAACAAATTACAACTAGAGCAGTTAATAATGTAATAAATTAATATGGCTGATCGCTCTTATTTTTACCAGTTGTCAATAGCTTAGTAGTGTAGCTAATACTGAAGCTTTTAACCTTAGTAAACGTTTTACTACACAGAATAACAAATAATTAGCCCAACCTTTAATTCAGGTTTCATCACAGTAGATGAGTTTATACCTATATTATTATCCACATGAAAAGTCAGTATTTTAGTATAGCAACTAGTCTCTGTCACATAAAAATGTGCCGTGCACACCAGCCACGTTACATGTACGAAGATTTTCTTAATTTATATAACAATTAGCTGAAATAATACTTTTTAAAATTCTATATTTCGAAATGTTTTACACTATTTTTTAATAAAAAAGAAGTTGACATATATTTATACGTTATTTCCGATAAATACATGCCATCTTCAATACAAACCTAATTACATCTTAGTACCTTTAAGCTCATCAAATCCATATACTTGATTTGCTTTAGGGCGACCTGATTTTGGATCTACAACCGTTGACGTTGTTTGTATTGCCTCGTAATCAATAGAAATGCTTTCCATTGGAACCTGACTTTGTATCGTCACTGCATAACTAACCATTATAGCGTTTATTACCTCAATTGACATGAGAGCCGTGCAAACACCTGCCAAGACAGCAGTCATATGAAAAAACACCTTTTCTGCTCCACCAACCGTTGCCTGTTCAAAAAGGTCTGACGAGCAAACGTCTGACGCTTTAGTAAAAGATAAAGGACCCAGAGTAACGACCGATCCAGCCTCAAGCGCTCCCGTTGTCCACCCATCAGCTGCTGTCTGCTGACGACACATATTATAATCTACGTTTGCGACGTCGATAAAACCGGTAAAATCTTCCGTCACTGTATACCCTTCAACATCGCCGTATTCCATAAACGTACTTGGACCACTCTGTACTGTTGCCATAATTAATTTCCTCTTATTTAGTTATTTAAGTTATCGCTATAACTTAGTTATTTAAGTTTCCGCTATAACGTGATAATTATTGTAGATAATCGTTCGATTAATAATTTCTCATAGTATTTAAATTTTTTGTATCCACAATCAAATTACATTTTTATCGATTCTTGAATACTGTAACGGACGCTCTTAGATGCAAGTATTTTACCTGCATCGTCAGTTTTCCTCGATGTATCTTGTAGTTCGCCATATCTTAAACTTACACTTTCAATTGCGCGGGCAGCTTGTATTGTAATAGCCAAATTAATTATCGTTGCAAAGAATAACTCAATCTGCCTTATTGCCACTGTTTTGTTGCCTAGTGTGCTAGTCATATAAGCAACAACCTCCTCAGCCTTGCCAACAGTAGCTTCTTTAAATAGATATGTAGAGCTCATATCTGCCTGTTTAGTAAAGCAAAAAGGTCCTGGAATTACCCTTCCAGCTTTGCGTATACCAGCTTGCCCAGACGCAGAAAGTGGTCTAAAGAGTGAGAAATCTACAGTTTGTACCCGCACCGAATCTTTAAATCCAGGGGTCGTTATTGGTCCTTTAACATTTGCCATTTGTAAAAAAGTATTGTCTGTCATTTTATATTCTCCTGCGATTAGTTAATTAAATTAATCATAATAAATTTACACAAATTTAGGTTGACATGCATTCACGTTAACATGGTGTACGTAATAACATACACTCAGCTTACTAGTGACATACACCCCATCAGTGTATTTCTCACCAACCAACCATTGGGTTGTACCATTCTATGATAAAATATTATATAATGCAAACGATCTATGTAACAAAATCTAGGCTATCTATAATAAAAACATTATAAATAGCTAAATGTTAACATAAGTCATGATTTTAACTGAATAATTTAACTGCTGGCTATTGAACTAAAAACATAGATAATAGATATAAATAGTAAATTTTTACAACATTTCAAGAAAATTAAAGAGCCTAGAATAGCCCATTGTAAAAAAACATACACTCGATGATATTATTTTTCTTGCAATTAGAATTGTTATCTCAGCCTCTGTAAATTGCAGAAACATTGAAAATACAAATATTTTGAAGTAGCTCTTCCAAAGCATGACACCATTGCTTGCGGTATTTGTAGATTGAAAGGAAGCGAAATTTAAATCCTATTTAACACATTGATATCATTCCAGCTTCCCTAAAAATACAACGACGCATCTGCAAATTGACCAGACAATAGCTAACTATTTCCAGTCAATTTGACGCAAAGTAAGTGCAAAAATAGCAAATTTGAAAAGTGGTGTTTATCCAAAATTCAGTTTACTTACACTTTATAAGTAAACTCGTCCTTTTTAACATCAACCTTAACATCTATTGTTAATTTATTTTCTGCCATTTTTTGCAATATTTTCACCGATAAATCAGGTAACATCGATTTATTCAAAATATTATGAATATTACGCGCACCTGAGCCTGCATCAGTACACATAGAGACGATTTTTTGGGTCACTTTATCACTGTATTTAAAGTCAGCATTATAATATTTGCGAAAACGCTTTTCAACACGTTTGAGCTGTAACTTGGTTATTTCCATTAACATTTGTTGGCTCAGAGGAATAAACGGTATAACATTAATTCGGCCTAAAAATGCTGGTTTAAATGCCGCTAAAAGATCATCCTGCAACGCTTTAAGCAAACCAACTATAGATGGCGCTGTTGCTTCATCTTCAAACAAGTCCATCGTCGTATCGGTGCCTACATTAGACGTCATAATGATAATAGTATTTTTAAAATCAATATCTCGTCCTTCGCCATCTTTAATCATACCTTTATCAAATACTTGATAAAACACATCCTGCACACCAGGGTGTGCTTTCTCCATTTCATCTAATAAAATGACACTATAAGGTTTACGACGGACAGCTTCCGTTAAGACACCACCTTCTCCATAACCAACATACCCAGGAGGTGCTCCAACTAGCATCGATACTTTATGCTCTTCTTTAAACTCTGACATATTAATAACGGTAACATTTTCTTCACTACCGTAAACTTGTTCAGCTAAAGTCAGTGCCGTTTCAGTTTTACCTACACCACTTGGACCAGCTAACAAAAATACACCAATAGGGCGGGTTTCATCACTCAAGTGCGCGCGTGATGTTTGTACTGTTTTAGCTATTAAATCTAAAGCATGAGACTGTCCGATAATACGTTGCTCCATACTCTCCTTAAGCGATAAAATATTTTTTATTTCATCAACCTGCATTTTACCCACTGGAATACCTGTCCAGTCAGCAATGACCTCAGCCACTAACTGCTCATCAACTTGCCAGTGCACCATTGGCTCACTGTTTTTTGCCAATTCTATTTTTAGCTTAGTTAATTCCGCGAGTTTCTCTTTTTGTTGATCAACTTCATCTTGCTGTAAAGCCTGCACTAATTCCGTCACTTGCTTTACAAGTAACAATTCTTTATCCCATTCCTCTGTCAATGGTTTGAGTGCCTTAGTCGTTTCGGTAAGTTCTTTTTGTAGTGTTTTTATCGTATCCTTATGATCTTCACCAGTTTTTTGTTCATTTTCTAACAACTTAATTTCAGTACCAATTTGCTGCTCTTTACGTTGTAAGGCCTCCACCGCACCAGGAGTTGATGCTTGACTCATAGCAACACGTGCACAAGCGGTATCTAATAGACTGACTGCTTTATCGGGGAGTTGGCGACCGTTAATATAACGTTTAGATAAAGAAACAGATGAGTGTAGTGCTTTATTAGAAATTAATACATTATGATGCTCAGACATAACAGGTAATAAACCCCTCATCATGATCACGGCAACATCTTCACTTGGCTCTTCAATTTTGACCACCTGGAAACGGCGCGCTAAGGCGGCATCTTTTTCGAAGAATTTTTTATACTCAGCCCATGTTGTGGCAGCGACCATTCGAAGTTCACCACGAGCTAAAGCTGGTTTTAATAAGTTTGCAGCATCATTTTGACCTGCTTGTCCGCCACTACCTATCATTGTATGCGCTTCATCAATAAATAAAATAATCGGATGAACTGATGATTTAACTTCATTAATCAATGCTTTAAGACGATTTTCAAATTCTCCTTTCATGCCCGCACCAGCTTGTAATAAAGCTAAGTCTAAAACGTGTAGCCCAACATGTTTTAGTGCATCAGGCACATCATTTTCCGCAATACGAAGTGCGAGCCCTTCTACAACAGCAGTTTTACCCACGCCAGCCTCACCAGTTAAAATTGGATTATTTTGACGACGACGAGTTAAAATATCTATCATCTGGCGGATTTCATTATCACGCCCTAAAATAGGATCTATCTTATTTTCACGCGCTTGCGCTGTTAAATTTTCAGTAAACTGATCTAAGCTAGGTGTTTTGCTAATACCTTGTCCACCTGGTCCACCTCCCATCGGTTGTGCAACTGAGCCACCGCTATTTTCGTTTGATTTCTCTGCGAGTTGTGGCCAAGCAGCTAATAACTGCGCTGCATCAGCTTCTAATAGGCACTTAGCTGAGCGAGAAATTAGGCTACAAAGAGAATCATCACTTAATATTGTATAAATGATATAAGCTGAGCGAATTTGAATATCGTTAAATTCAATCGTGGTGTTTAACCAAGTTTGACGCAATAATCCAACAATATGTGGTGACAAACTTGGCGCTGCACTATTACCAGTTTTCATCTTTTCTAAACCAATCCTTAACTCATTTAATAACTGATCTTTTTCAATAGAAAAAGTAGCACAAATTAATTCTAAGTCACCACTTTCCTGCTCAAGCATTGCCTGCAACCAATGCTCAATTTCAACAGTAAATTGACTCCTACTATGGCATATTGACGCGGCGTGCTCAAGGCTCGCACGACAAGTTTGGTTTAATTTTTCAACAAGTTTATTTAAAGTCATCGCCGACATATTTTCTTCCTTTTAATGTTAGATTTCCTCGTTCACATTTAATACCACCTCTAAAAATTTATAGAAAAGCGGATAATAATCACAAAGAAATAATAGAAGGTAATTTTTCATCCTTTTTGGGGCTGCACAAACCACATCCCCTTCCCAGCGGAACATCATTACCCGATAAAATAATAAGTGGGATTTGCCCACGTTCAACCTTTAGCTCAATCTTATAATTAGTGAGACTTCCTAAGTAAGCACGAATCACCAATTTAATCGCTTTATTAATTTCTCCTCCTTTCAAATAACTAGTAATTTTCAATTTCTTTGGAGCTTCAAGCATAATGCTAATACTTGAATTAATATTCCAAACTTTATCGCCGATAGTCGTATCAACACCCAAACAGGCAAAATGTCCTTCTGGCTTATCGCGCTCAGCTAAACGCGTCTGTTCATTTTTATGCAACCAATACCAGCGGCCAGCAAACTGTTTTATCTCCGTTTCACAGCCAGTATAATGATCTAAAATTTGCTTTAATCCTTTAACTGTACGTATTCGATGGTGAAATAATCCCGCATAATATTTACTAATAGTCGTTGATGATCTCGTTAACTCATTGAGTATATTACTAAACATATCAGACTTACTATCTGGCTTATAATTAATAGCCAAACGATATTTTGCCCAAGCACGATAATACAACGAAATTAAGCGATGATTAAACAAGTCAAAATAAGCACACATGCCAGTATCTTTATTGCGCAAATGTTCTAGTACCAGTTCACTGTAATGCTGAGGTAGAACACCACTCGTACCTGTTAGCCCCATAAACGATACGCTAATATCAACCGCTATTTCCGCTTTTCTAGTGTTATTTTTTTGCAGCTTAACATCACTAATCGGCGCACCAGGAAACCCTAATCTTTGATCTGACTTAAAACGAATCAATTCATCTTTTGGTATGGAATCAAATCCAACTTTCCGGTGTCGTTTGCCATCTGAGAAAAGTTGTCGTTCGACGGTATAAACCGCTTGATAAAAATCAAAATCAGCAGGATCCTTTAATAATTTGAAAATATTCATAATAAAGGAATATTGCCTGATCGTGTCTGCCATTGATGATAAATACCACTTTTACCCTTTAGCTTCATACGTAAACGAGTAAAGCTATTAATTGCAGCAAATTGGGCAAAAAAATGATCCAATATGCACGCAAAAAAGAACACACCGCTACCTCCATACTGAGTCACCGCAAAGGTGATCGTTATTTCAGTACCATTACAAAAACTTATACGCCCTTTTTGATTAACCCTTGCTGTGCTGCTCTCCAGCTCAAGCGAGGAAATATTTTCAATCGTGGTTTTATTTTCAGGACTCTGCTGAAAGTCATATAACCTCAGCGTTTCTTTTAATTTTTTTAAACCATTCTTCCCGCTAAAGTGATCCAAAGATAGCTGATTAATCAATTGCCAACGCGTAGCATCCTCTAAAATTGGACGCACTGGTCTGGTTGGTGTAATTAAACATCTTACTTTCTTAATGATATCTGAGCGATCTGGTAACATAAACTGTGTTTGCTCACTACTAAAAGGTAACTGTGTTGGCAGATTCCGGTTACTACACTGTGCAACAATACGCAATACCCAAGTATTATATTCATCATCACTAGAGAAATCGCTAAACGTCTGATCTACCAAGGAAAGAAATACCTCTGTACCACTTTCATCACTACCACCCACCCAGCTTGACTCTTCACGGCGAATATTCCAAAACATATGCATTTGTGCTAAATAAGCAGGATGGGTTTCGCCATAAAATGGAGATACCTTTAATTTATTATTTTTTTGATCGTAAGCATCAACACTTTTAATACTAACCACTTCAGAAATATCAGACTCCATATATTTAGCCGTTAATTTGTATTCATATTGCCCAGGCTCAATATTAACAGGCTCTAACTCTTGCTCAAATATGTTGATTATCGGGGTGCAGCCCATCAAAAAGTGCTCTCTCGTCATTTTTTTTTCTAGCTCATCTGATAATTCATTTAAATAGATATACACATCAAACTTATCCTCAATATTTTTCCAGTAATCACCCATATTTTGCAATTCAAAAAATAAAAACTTTTCTGAAAAAATAAAATTTTCAATCAATAAGCGATAAGCTGAAAATGAACAATGGCTATAGGGTACTACTTTATGATCATCATCAAACCCCAACGAATTAAGGTGACGAGGTTCAAGATAGTGCAGTGCTTTCGTTTCATCATGGTGGCACAGTGCAAGGCCAACACAAGATGCCGAAAGCAAATGAAAAATTTTCAACGATTGCTCAACAGACCCATTAATATAAAAACCTAATTTTCTGGGGGATAAGCTTTCCATACTCACCTCTTTAGCGTCAGTTTTAAAAGAAAGCTTGATAACAGATCGCACTGATTCCTTCCAAATAGGCATTGGCGCTATAAATGGTGCGTTTTGGAATTTGGCAGCGTATATATCTAATGGCCATAATTGTGTATCATAACATGTTTGAAAAAAACACGGTTTCATGTCATCAACAATAGTTTCAACTTTACTTCCGCGTGGCAGCATTACGCCAGAAGAAGAAACATTCTCTGTGAGCATTTGTATGATAGACATAGATGGTATCGGCGCTTGGTAGTCTGGATACATTTTCCCTAGCAATGCATCGGTTAATTCTGGAAAGTTATCATCTAACTTTAGGCGAATGTTCGCTGTTAGTAATGCGAAACCTTCCATTAATCTTGAAACATGTGGATCTTCAATTTGATCATTATTTAATTTCAGGTTTCCTGCTAATTTTGGGTAATGTTCAGAAAACTCAGCACCCATCAGACGGATAAAAGCAAGCTCTCTATTATAATATTTTAGTAAATCATCATTCATGTCATATTTTCCATTATTGAAATACCTAAATATGATTGATCTATGCTTGAATCAAAAGAGATATATTCAGGATCCGAGGCCGCATATAACATCGCACTAATATTTACCTGTAATTTATCTGGAATTTTATTATCACCCTCAATTACTTCGACGCTTACGTCAGATAAACGAGGTTCAAAATATTCAATGGTCATTGTCATTCTTTCACACAGTGCGCGTTGAGACTCTTCAGAATCAGCAGAGACTCCAGACAAATCCACCAGCCCATAATTTAGCAATGATCTTTTTAACTCTTTATACCAAACAGGCCAAGTAACCCATTGTATTTTAGTATTGAGTAGATTTCCCAGATCACGTAGTATACCCATGCGCAACTCTACTAAAGTTAAACCACGAGATGTACTTTCCATCTGATTGTTCTGCACATCATTATCAGTTAATTTATCTAAAATAGACATATTTAACTGCACAAGTGAACTTTTTTTCATTAATACAATGATCTCTTTTTGTTTTAACTTAACGTCCAA
This sequence comes from uncultured Psychromonas sp., assembly GCA_963682165.1. Classification (GTDB taxonomy): domain Bacteria; phylum Pseudomonadota; class Gammaproteobacteria; order Enterobacterales; family Psychromonadaceae; genus Psychromonas. The sequence goes on from OY821666.1 coordinate 3,201,931, forward strand.
ATACGGACTAGATTATTTATTCAACACTTCAAGTCACAAGCTTACAAGAGTTTGCTTGCAATGTTTTTAATCCAAATATAGTCCAGTAGTCTCATTAATATTTTAATTTAAATAACAGGTGCTAAACGCTTGATTTCAGAGAAAATCAATAGATCATCATCAGCCAACCAAGTTTTTAATCCAAGCCCCATGACAACCGTTTCAGTGCGATTTTCCCAATCCGTTTCACGCCCTAACTTTTGTGCATCTGTTTTAGAATTGACATACACAATAGGTATATGTGCTTCTCCTGAAGGACCATTTTTAATACCCAAGTCAACACGACGCCAAACCCTTTCTACAATAGAGCTTATTGGTTTAAATATGATATATTCAATATTTGACAGATCTGCTAAGTAATACTTACCATCCGTACCAAAAATTTCAATAAAGCTACCTAAGCTATCATCTAAGTCACGAAACTCTTTCACTTCTTTTTCGTTTACTTTGTAAGCAATTTTTTCCCGCGCTTTTTCAAATACATCAGCACTATCACTAATTGATTGGTCATCACCATTATGTAATTCAATATTGAACTTGATTAGTGCTTCACTATATGGCGTAACTTTCTCAAATAATTCTGGTACCGACGTTCCATTTACAAAATCTAACCTACATTGTTGAGCACGTACCAATTGTCGCAAATTATTCACTCCAACGATAAATTCTGGATGCTTAAGCGCCATTATGTTAAGTTGGTTATCAGCTCGTTCTAATTCACCTTGGATACATAACATCTCAATTAATGAACTGCGATGATCTGTATTTAGCGGATCATCTTTTAGCTCTGTTTCTGCCCACTTAATAGCTTCTGCTAATTTTCCTAGCTGTAACATATCATTTATTTTACTCATCATATATCCATTAATTATTTTAAGTTAACTCAGTTACGAGCTGAATATTAGAAGCCAGCTGACCTAACTGAAAATGTGGTTGTACTTGAATTACCGTATAATAATGCCCAGATTTCCCAGGTACATCTTTAACTTTCACTTCCGCATGGCTTAACGGGAACTTTGCTCTTATGGAGTCTGCTGCTGAATCAGAGCTACTTGTATATTGCATAATCCATTGCTGTAAATCATCTTCACAAGCATCTGCATCCGCATAAGACCCAATTTTTTCTCGCGCTAATACTTTCACATAATGTCCAAACCGTGAAGAACATAAAGTATACTGTAACATACAAGAAAGTTTATCGTTTGCTATCTCTTTCAATGATTTCTCAGTCTCCTTTGGTTTATGTACTGACGAGTTACTGTAAAAAACTAAGTGATCACAACCTGGAATACGTGAAAGAGGAATAAAACCATTCTCTGCTAACTGCGCTTCTCCTCGTGATCCAATTTGTAAATTAATAGACGGTTTATTACCGCGGTGAGCGTGTTGATTAGTATCAAAGGGCATTACCGCTAAATCAGAAACCAAACCTTTACCAATGACGCCAGGTTGCATTCCCCGAATCAGCCCAAACCAACCAGATTCAGCAAATGCGCGCAGTATCACCCCTCCAAATACATAAGCCGCATTACCCCAAAGATGATCTTTTTGCACATCTTTTATACGTTCGCGAAAACGAAATCCTTCACTACGTTTACCATCATCAGTATATGGAGCTCGCATTAATACATTAGGTAAGGTAAGGCCTATAAATCGAGACTCACTCATCTCACGTAATGAAAGCCATTTACGAAATTCAGGTTGTCTAAAATGTTTAGCCAAATCAATATGACCTCCCAAGTCATCGAGATTATCCACACCAAAGAACGTTGGATCTACAGAGAGTATCAAGGGAGAAAAAGAAGCCGCACAAACAAGCGCAAGCACTTTTAAAGTATCAATATCATTAATATAACTACCCGAGATGTTTTTATTGGTAATGGTATAATCACCAATGATCAGCCCAAAAGGCTCTCCACCAGCGCGATCAAATTCTTCACTATTAATCAAGCTATAAAATTTACTCTGATTGTATTCAATCGATTTATCAAGATCTTTGCTTAAGCTAACCCAGCTACAATTTAATATTTTAATTTTAATTTTTTGTATTTTGTCATTTTTTTCTTGCTGATCAATTAAATACTCAATTGATCGCCAACTTGCTTCTAAAGACTGCAATTGCGGATGATGAAGAATGTTATTCACCATTTTTTCAATAATATCATCTAATTGAATAACAGATGTTAACATAGATGTTACTAATGTTTCTTTTGTTAAAGCAATATCACTAACTAAACGAATATGCTCTATCCACAGCTGCAATGATTTTTTATCGTCACTTTCGATTAAAAATCGGTCTAATATATTTTTATCACTTAACGTTTTGCTTGACACAGAAGCTGATTGATTTTTATCTTCATTTTCAAACAATTTTTTATCTACAAATGAAACTTTTTTCACCATTTATTATCAGCCTTTATTATATAAATCACGGCAATAACATTACAAATGCTAATGCCGTAAATATTCCAACATAAACTATAATAGAACGCCTAAGTGACTGAATTTTAATTCACAAGGAATGCCCTTTCTATTAATTAAGGGCTCCCAGTGTTCACTTTTTAAAAGTAAAACAGTCTATAAATAATCAATCGCTTAGTGACTATGTCTAACTCACCGAAGGGATACTTGCGACTAAACGTAATGAAGCACTTAATTCTTCCATTTGTAACCAAGGTTTCAACCACGCAATTGCATTATAACATCCTGGTTCTCCTGGAACTTCTACGACTTGTACTCTTGCTTCAGCCAGTGGGAATTTGGCACGAATAGCTTGACCACCTCCTTTAGTTTCATTAACAAAACCCATGATCCAATCATTGAGCCAAGTCTCAACATCGTCTGTTGACATAAAGCTACCAATCTTGTCACGTGCCATAACTTTTAAATAATGAGCAAAACGTGCTGTCGCCATTATGTAAGGTAAACGTGTAGAGATTTCTGCATTAGCGGTTGCATCTGGATTGTCATATTTTTTTGCTTTTTGACATGATTGCCCACCAAAAAATACAGCATAGTCAGTGTTTTTATAATGACATAGTGGTAAAAAACCTAAGCTGCTGAGCTCTGCTTCACGACGATCTGTAATGCCAACTTCAGTCGGACATTGAATATCTGGATCACCATCATCACTGGTAAAGACATGCGTTGCTAATCCCTCAACTTTACCTCCTCCTTCTGCACCACGAATAGCAGTACAGAAACCAGAATCACTAAAAGCGGTTGCCATATTAACTGCCATAGTATAGGCTGAGTTCATCCAGCAATAATCATCAGTATGAGTTTTGACCGATCGTACACCATCAGTATCAAGTTCAAATTCTTCATAATTGAAATTCTCTGTAGCTTTAGTCGCTTCCCCATAAGGTAATCGCGCCAACACTCGAGGCATCGTTAATGAAACAAAACGAGAATCATCACTTTCACGGAATGCATTCCACTTTGTATATTCTATTGATTTAAAGACTTTATGTAAATCGCGTGGTTTAGTGAGTTCATCCCAATCTTCAAAGCCAAAAAGCGCAGGACTTGCTGATGAAATAAACGGACAAAAACCTGCCGCAGAGATATTAGACATTAAGGACATTGTTTCAACATCCTGTGGGTGGTTAGTAAATTCATAATCACCAACTATCATCGCATAAGGTTCGCCACCAGCTATACCAAACTCAGACTCATAGATTTTTTTGAACATTTGGCTTTGATCAAATTCAACAGCTTTACTTAAATCTTTATGCAACTCCTCTTTGGTCAGACTCATAAGTTGAATTTTCAGTGACGCGTCGGTCTGGCAGTTTTGCACCGTATGGTGGATACCACGCCAACTTCCTTCTAATTTTTGAAATTCGTCATGATGCATTATATGAGTGAGTTGTTTAGATATAATATGATCTATATCTGAAATAGTGGTATTAAGCGTAGTTGTTATATTTTTATTCCACTTAACCGTACCTTTTAATGCTTCTTCTGTTAATGAAGAGAGTAATTCTTGAGCACGAGAAGTTTCTGTTTGTTTTGTAGCACCAATTGCTTGTGCCAAAATTGACGTACTAACAACTTCTGCTTCTGCGCTTTCTTGAACTTCTTTTTCTGTACTCATTTTTTATCTCCTTCTTCACTTTTGAGCTCTGCAACCAATTTATCTAAATTGTCTGTATTGCTTAATACATCTTCTAAGATAGATTCTAATTCATCGGATCTATCCACCTTAGTAAGTAGATCACGTAATTTATTGCGAGTCTCCATTAATGCCTGAAGTGGTTCGACTTGTTTCACAATTGAAGCTGGTGAAAAGTCACTTAACGATTCAAAAGATAAATCTACGGCCATTTCTGTTTCATCGTCGCTCATTGAATTTTCTACCGCGAAAGATAATTGTGGATTCATTCGTTTTAATATATCGTCATAGTTTTCACTATCTATTTGAATAAATCGACGGTCTTTCAGTGATTTTAAATTGTCAGTATTATGTCCAGTAAAATCTCCCGTGATACCAATGACAAACGGCAATTCTTTTTTGGATGATGCACCGTTAGTTTCCACTTCATAAGTAATATGAACGCGAGGTTTGCGAACTTTTTCTAATTTGTTATGTATGCTCAAGTTAAACTCCTTTGTATATCAATCTTATTTCAAAATGCTTTATCAAGAATAATTATTTTATACTCAGATAAGGCACACCATTTCACCATTTGTTTGCAAAATTTACCTTGCTACTGTACGTATTTACAGTTGATTATCCTCTAGATCCTCTCCCTCCCCATCTTCCCCCAAGTTAATTCCAGATAATTTAAAGTATGTCATTCTCGCCTCGTCATCGACAATTAGCTCATTTAATAATTCAGGTAACGTTAAGCTCGCCCAATGTACTATCTGCTCAATGCCATATGACATAGGAGAATGAGGCTCAGTATTGCGGAAAAATACAGCTATTTCATTCAGTTTTTCCAACGCTGTTACTCGATTGTTTACAGGGCCATTACCACCGCCATTACCATCGCTATTACCACCCGTTGAAACTAACTCACCACTCTCAGCATCATCGCCGCTGTGTTCCTCAGCGTATTCCGCCCGCTCGTTCTCTTGCTTTATTTTTGCAAATATGTCTTTACCTAGATGATGCACTGCTGACAAATAGCTTTGAAGTATACCCTCAATATAACTCGTTGGCTGAGCATCTCCAAGCATAGCCTCATCCATTACATCAGAGAACGTTTTAAATACAGCAATTGCCTCTTCGATATCGCTATTTAATTCTGTAAGAAAATGTTCAGGGCTTTCTTTAACACTCTTATCCATCTCTTCCATCGAAGTAAAACCAAGACCAATTTTGGCTTTTTTTGCGTCATCGCCTAACCGATCAACCTCACAAGCCTGCTCATAGTCACTAAATGTGTAAATATCACCACCATCAGTGATAGGAATGGTTTTAAGTGGCACAATCAACGCTCCTTCAGCATCAATGCCATTTAATCCCACTAACGCGCCAACACGCTCAGATAATTCATCTTCTGGTAGTGGATAAAGATCATCCCAATATTTTTCTATTAATTCCGTAGCTACTTTAAAACCAAATATAAACCCTTTAAAACCATATGTCCGACAAAGCGCCTCGATATACCAAGCACAAAGCTCTAAATCTTTAGTTTCATTTATAAATATTTTTGGTATTTCATTTAAAATAGGCCTCCATTGTTTCTCACATAACGACACTCTGTTATCATCAATTAATGATTTTCGTTCAGAAGATCTTGCCTCATTACGTATATCTTTATATGTATAATAATGAGAGGCTGGAGAGACATCATCTCGGACATCAACCCCTGTAGCTGCTGTTTCTGAAATGGGCTCTGTTAACTCAGATACCTCATATCCTATTATACTCATGCACTATTACTCAACTATGGCTGTCAAAAAAATAAAAAAAAATGTAATACCTTAAAAATACACCTTAACCGACTGCTTTCCTGCTTTCCTGCTTTCCTGCTTTCCTGCTTTCCTGCTTTCCTGCTTTCCTGCTTTCCTGCTTTCCTGCTTTCCTGCTTTCCTGCTTTCCTGCTTTCCTGCTTTCCTGCTTTCCTGCTTAATCCCCTTTTAAAAAACGATCTTAATTAAACGTAAACACAACAAGCTAATTTTTTATTAAACCTAAAAAATAACACGTTACTACGGTCATAACACAATCCATCAAAGGATTAATGTTTTTATATTAATCCTAATATTAACAATGAACTCACCCAGCAAAGAAAATATTAACTGGTAAGATAACTGAGATATAAACACCTATAAAATATACAATAAAAATTTATCAATTATACTAGTTAAGATGCAAAATTACTGCGTTGAATATTGTGTAAAGTCAATATCTAGTTAACTCAATTTTCATCGCTAAGAATTAACGCAATTTTTTAACTATATTTGTTAATTCAAAGAATAACATTCCCTACAGCAGTGAAACATAAACCTAGCAGCTTTTTTTTATAGTTAAAAGTTTAATTTATTAATAAAAGATGAAAAATGTTAAAAACGTGCCACGCATCACGCTTTGAGAATTTATTATCCATATTGGCACAACCTACTTTATTGCGTTGGCTACCTCATATTCATTACAGCACGTACATTATAGTTTGATGATTAATGCAATTGATCATAAAAAATCAATTTAATGCCACTCGTTGCGGCACCATGATCTTGCGGACTTGTATTTTGCAAGTTATAGCCTTAATGGCATGATCCCATTGATATTTGATTCAAGCGAAATGGTTATTCCACTTTCATACTTAACGAGAACACAGGTAACATTATCTCGTGCATTCCTCACTAATGACGCATGCATTAATGCCATTCCTGAATCAACAATCGAAATTGAATGCAATAGTATCAAGCCAATGTCTACATCTGTCATTTCCTTCGTTAACCCATCACTGCACAACAGAAAAATGTCATTTTCTTGTAGAGCATGCTTCACTACTTCTATGTTTAAATCACAAAAAACCCCCACAGCACTAGTAATAACATGTTCTAAAGGGTGATCTTCTACATCCGATGGATCTAGCATACCATTATCAATCATCTCATTTATTTGGGTGTGATCTTTTGTCAGCCGCTTCAGTTTTTTTCCACGAAATAAATAAGCACGGCTATCACCCCCCCAGAGTATACTAAACATTCCATCTTTGATAAACAAGATCACAATAGTGCTACCAACTGACATACCAGGAAACTCTTCCTCTGCCAATATTAATAATTTCTCATTCGAATTTTGCAGCGAATCCAATATGACCTGGCAATTTAGCTCGTGAATATGCGTAGCATTAACTACGTTTTCTAAATCATCTACAATTAATTGACTGGCGACATCACCAGCAGGATGCCCACCCATGCCATCTGCAACCGCCCAGATACCATGATTTGGCATTTTTAAAAAAGCATCTTCATTGATTTTCTTTATTGTGCCGCGGCTAGTCTGTGCATAGCTCAACTGAAACATAAACCCTCTTTATATATTTTTGCTAATGTTCCAATCAGTCTCTTTCCAATATCCATTTAACATTGATGAAAATTGATTCACTGATGGCAAACCTTCAGTCACAATTAAACAAGGATCAACGAATTCAGATCCTCTGGTCCACCACAAACTATACCTTGAAAATTGTAATCGATATTGCTGATCTAATAAAGCTTCTATGTTGTTATTTTCCAGACCAATAATTACCATGGCATTGCTACTATTATTTTTAGTTAGATTGTCATTAATAGAAACGATTGAGTCGAACAATTCAGGTAACATTACTAATTTTTTATCCCATTCTGGTAAATCAAAATCATCTTCAAGGACTTCTAAAATGATCTTTTCAAATATTACATCCCAAGCATTGTTTGACCATGCCTGCACCGCAGTAGCATAATGCGATTTCATTATGGTAAATGGAAAATTACGATTTATTTTATCAATACTAGGAATGACAGTGCCAAATATAGCATTCTGACAACACACACCAGGTGATAACGAAAAATGCCAAATAGGGCCAGTTAAATAATATTTTAACAATTTTTCTTCTAGATTCTCTTTACTAACGGCAAGAAAATTATCCATCCATTCATTCCAACAATAACAAAACTCTAAATTAACGTTGTTATGAATAAAATCTCCCTTACTTGGAATTTTTCCATAATATCCAGTGGCACTTTTTATATATTTACTGGACATTTGAACTTCCTAATAGATTGATTCCAGAACGGATTATTGTCAGAGATTGGTATAAGATAAAACTTCGCGGTGGCACCTTTTTTAACAATATTTACTATGCCATTCCGTTTTACACCAGGGCTGTTTTTTTCTACATCATCTAAAAAATGGAAAAATCCCCAATCGCCATAATATTTTTTTATTATTGCACGAGTGCCATCTGCTGGTACAAAAGAATATATCGTTGAATTTGGTTTGCGTGCACCTGGCCAAAGTAACTTAATATTGCGGATTGGATCATGGCGATAAATTAATGACTGTCCATTCATCTTGAATTTAAAATCAAGCATATCGGCATCTAGATAAATAGGTCTCAACAAAAATTCAACATGTGCACCTTGCATTCCCTCTTTAAAATAAGCTTTTCTAATACGCTCTCCTTGTTGGAGCATGGCTAATACAGCAGGACTAATGGTCATACCATTCATTGATCTCCATCTTCGCTTGGTGGTATCAACAAAATTAACCAGATTTTTATTAAAAAACGCATCTAAAGTACCGCCATAGTTGAAGAAGTGCACTAAATTGCCTATACGCACTTCGTAAGTACTCTTCGCAAATGGGTACCTGCCTATAATATTACGGTTACACTCTTTTATAACAATATTTTTCCATCGGTCTTCAAGATTTTTTCTAAATTTCGCCTTAGCCAGGTTATGAGCCTCGCGATCTTTGTATCTTAACCAGTTTCTAATAGTACCAAACCAGCCATACAATGGCTCAGGCATTCCTGCTGTCTGACGACTTAAACCATACCACACCCTTATATAATTTATCGGAACTGGAGCATCCTTTTTGGCTGTTTCACCTGTTGTTGGATCAAAAACACTAGGTTGACTTAGCTCCAAAGCCTGTTTTTTGAGTTGTTTATTTAAAACCACCAGTGTTTTATTTGGGGCATCTAATCTTTTTAAATTAAGCCTCAAAAGTCGCGAGAAATAGTTATTAACTTGTTGACCATATACAGTCTTTGACTCATCCTCGGAGAATAACTTTTTGAGTCCCTTCTTTACCTTTGCTAGTTTTTTATTTTTACCGAGTTTATCTACAATCTTATCTTTTAAGTTAGGATCTTTTTTCTCATCTGGCTTTTTAATAAGGTTTACATTTTTTTGCACAGTACTAACAATGCTTTTCATTGGCGCTTTCGAACTGCTAAGCAAATCCATATCTGCCCTAGCCACATCATCGTTTATAAATTCATTTAACGTTATATTGTTTATAAAATTATCCCAATAAAAAATATAATCTTTAAAATATTTATCCTCAAATTCCTCGGTAACTCGCTTTTTTGTATCCTCATCTAAAGGCTCACTTTCACGGCCATACACCCAGCCATCTTTTATTACATCATTAATTATTTCATCTTGATTTTTACGGACAAGATTGTAAAAACCATTATAAGTGTATAAACCAGGAATAGAAGTATCCGCTCCTTTTTTATCAAGGAAGGTGAATGCTTTTAGTGAATCTTGATCGAGAATATCATGGATCGTGAAGGACGGAATATTGCTACGAATAAAGTTGAACTTTAAATATTGATAAGCACGTTCACTCATTGATAAATTTGTTAAGTTATTTCGTGTCCTTTTGACCTGAGATGCATTTATTACATTAGGGAGTAAGCCTAGGTTTAATAATGAATTTATGTGATCAAGGAGATCATTACGTATTTTTACATCACCTCCACCACTAAGATGTTTTTCAAAATATTCGCTAAACCAAGCAATAACGTCTTCACGAATAAAATTTTTGGGTTGATAAAACATCAAATAGGTCCTTAAAGTCATGTATAAATAACTAAGATCATGCTTATTACTTTTCAATTCACCTATTAGAATAGAATTTAACTCGGGTTGTAAATAATCTTCCAATGCATCTTTGTAAGTATTAATAGAAGTTGGTTTTAAGTCACTCGCTTGATATAGCCCCCACCGAAACAGTTTGTTTTGTGAAGGATCCTTTTTATAACCAATTGGCATATCTCTTAAAATAGTTAAAGCGTTGCTTAATTGAATCAGGTTATTCTTTATCTGTAAACCGTTTTTAGTTTCAGATCTATACAAAGAAATCGACTTACTAGTTAGCCCAATTAATTGCTTATTCCAATTGTAACTGTTCCACCAAGCAGCGGTAAAACCAAAGAAGATCAATACTAATGCAACTAATGTGCTGTTGCGTAAAATCGCATTCTTTTTATCATAATACTTATTGGTTGTTGCTAAGTTTTGCTCTGGAAAAATAACATCTTCTAATACTTTTTTAATAAAGTAACTACGTACAGGCTTCTCAGCATCATAGGTAACCACTGTGCGAGGCTCGGTTAACATATCCGAAGGTAATTGATCTATAGCCTGACCTTCTTGAGTTGCACTAGTTAAGTACACACCTCGTAGCATTGGCTCCACTTCGTAGGCATTGGATGAAAATATTTCTTTTAAAAATCCATCAATTTTGCTTTGCAAAAGACGTAATTGTTTAGGAAATTCATAAATAACCTGTTTTGCACTTTGATTTCTTTCAGTTAACAAACGAGCGTTTACTCGCGCATTTACATTATTAATTAACTTGTGAAATTCTTCATTAAAGCCTTCTACTACGCTATCATAATCATTAACTCCCTCGAAGGTTACTCCCCAAACTTGTTCACATTCCTCTTTACTTAACTCCGAAAAAAACTCTTTAAAGCCAGCAATTAAATCACATTTCGATAACAAAACATAAACAGGAAAGCTCATTCCCAATCTATTTTGTAATTCTTGTAAACGGTTTTTTATGGCACGTCCATGCTCGATTGTCTCTTTTTTAGTACCCATTAATAAATCAGAGATCCCCAAACTAATAATGACACCGTTGATCGGACGCTGTGGACGCCATTTTTTTAACAACTCTAAAAAACCTATCCAAGCACGTCCATCACGCTCCACATGACTATCTTGTGTAACGTAGCGCCCAGCAGTGTCAATCAGTATCGCTTTATCAGTAAACCACCAGTCACAATTCCGCGTTCCACCCACCCCTTTGATCATATCCACACCCATTTTTTTTCTTAAGGGATATTGTAATCCAGAGTGGTGAATAGCGGTGGTTTTACCAGTTCCTGGTGGCCCAATGAAGATATACCATGGTAATTCGTAAATATTTTGGTTTTTATTAAATTTTGATTCTCTTAAAATTTGATGGGCTTGAATCATACGTTGTTGCAACGTTTCCATCTCTTTTCTGACAGATTCATTTAAATTTTTTGCGGCTTCTTTTTCAGCTTCAACCATGCCACCGACTATCTTGTCATTACCTTTACCTTTTCTATTTATGAACATTTTCACCAAATAATAAATAAGCACAATGGCTATTATGGTGACTATCACAGCAACACGTACAAAGACAGTAGCTAATGGCTTCTGGCCAGAAATAACGAGATACGGGCCACCAAACCAAAAAAGTAGTCCTAGACCAACGATTATCACAACTGGAAGACCCACTTTTGATATTAGTATTCTTAAAAATTTTAGTACTAAATATAAAATTCTCACAAAAAATTCCCTACTCTCGATTACAATAACAAATTGATTTCAATTCTACGATTTTTCGCTCGATGTTTTTTAGTGTCATTAGCAACTAAAGGCTCCGTATCTCCACGCCCTTCAGGCCATAAACGACCATTTAGGTTAGCGCCAGTAGCTAATAAATTAGCAACAGTTGTCGCGCGAGCTAAAGATAGGTACCAATTAGAAGGATATTTCGCCGTAGATATTTTTCTATTATCAGTATGACCTGTAATTAAAATATTACCCTTGGTATTTGCTAATATTTTGGCTATTTTAAACAGCACAGGTTCAAACTTTACTTTCAGTTTCGCTGACCTTGAAGAGAATAACTTTCCAGAGCGAATACTAATGCGGATGCGCCCCTTCATCAACGTAACTCTAACTAAACGTTTTTTAATCTCAGATTTTAACTCTAGCCGCAAAACTAAATATTCTGAATTTGCCTTGCGTAAACCACGTTTACTTTGTGTTTTCCAGCTAACTAATACACTCAAGTTGTTAGCGACAGGTGACACATATCCATTTATATAGTGGTTAAATGTCAGATAAATAAATACTAAAAATAGCGCAACAAAAGAACTAATAGTCCATAATGAAACTTTTGTGCGTAACGTATGTCCCTTTTCAAGCTTATCTTCCCACCCTGGCGATAGTTCGCTGGGTACATCTTTTTTTTGATCTTTAATCGCCAAATAAGCTTTTCCACGATAATTCTCTAATCTTCGATCACCATGATCTTCTATGCGCATTTTGCCTTTAAATCCGAGAGTTAAACACAAATACATTAATTCAACTAACTGATATTGGGTTGCAGAATATTGAATGGATTTATCAAGTAAGGTGTAAAACTGCTCACCACCAAAGGTCTGATTATGAAAACTAGACAATAAACTGCTAGAAGACCAATCACTAGCCCCACCCCATCCAGTATTTAATACCGCTTCATCCACAAAACAACAGAGGCAAAAACCTGCCGATTGAATCAATGAAGAGTTCACTTGTTTCCCAACCAATTCCATTTCATAATTTTTGAGTAACCTAACACACTCCACACGTAAACTTTTAACATCAGTATGCTTCTCGGCTAACATTAATTGACTACCCAAAGACAGTAATTCACCCGCATAATCAATCAAAGGATTATCCGAAAGCCTTAAAAGTGGCTCAACTACGTCACTACCACGTCTTGTAGGTTGAAACATTAATGTTTTATCTGCGTCTCCTACCACTTTTTTGGGTGCCCGACGACTTGCTGCTGAATTATTTGCGCCACCACCATCTTCAGAGTCATTATTACTCTGCGCAGATCGTCGTCCTGGACGTGGTTTAACTATCGTTCTATCTTTCACAGTCACCTACCCTTGAAGATTTTATTATTTATTAATTGCCCATAACTCCAATTTTAACGACGGGTAATCACCAGACAAATGCAGTGCAATTCCTCCGCTAGTTTTGAGTCTTTCCCAATGTATATTTTCTTTAACTAATTGAAAGTACTGATAACCAGCATGGTATGGCACTTCACGTGGTGCAACAGGTAAATTGACCACTCCCACACCAGTTAATTGGTTATTCACTAATTCACGAATAGTTTCTACCGAGCCAATTTTAATTTGACCAGGCAAACGCTCGCGCATAGCGTCAGCTGGTACCGAGGCTTTTATGGCCAAGATAAACTCAGCTTGCCCGAGTAATCTTTTATTTGTCAACTGTGCTACATGTATACCATGTTGGCTTTCTGACAACGGTAATTGTATAGCTGTTTGCTCAAGCACACTGCTCAGTCCATGATTAATAACAAACATGCACTGTCCGAAAATTTCTGATAATTTTTCGTGATTATACTTTAAGAAAGTAGGGTGTCTTTTTTCTGCTCTGGTAAAAGTACATAGCTCCCCTGCAAAACTAATTAACACACGATATAACTCTTCTGGATGTAATCCTACTGAAGCTTGATAATGCTCAAATAATGGTTGGTATTTGTTGAGTAATTGCAACATTAAAAAATCTACAATTGACGTTGATGATCCCTCCCCTTGTGTTAACCGATTAGCAATCACTTCTGCTCGTTGATTGATCATTGCGCAAATTTCAGAAATATATGTTTTAAAGTTCTCTACTCTCTGCACCTCTAGACAAGGTGGAATATACTTGACATCTAAGCGTATACCATTCTCTGAACTGACATCAATAATTTTAGTAATCGCAAATGATAAGTAACCAGAACGATCTTCATTTTCTAATTTAATATAAGTATTAATTTTTGCAACTTGCAAAATTACATCGGCATCATCTCCTACTGTCAAATCACTCGCGTGTTGATCATAAAAGTAATGACGAGTGATTAAGGATTCATTTTTATCTGAAATTTCCATCCCTGTCGCTTTATTCACAGGAATACACAAATAAACCAACTCATTAGTCACATCTCCACTAACACTAACTACAGCCGGTACCTTTGCCTGATCGGGCAATTGAAATAATGTATTATCTTGGAAAATACCATCAATTGACGTCAATGATATCTGCCCTAATGCCAACATATTAGAGTCAAGTTCTAAACTATAAATACCCCACTGAAAAGCGGTCGTTATTTTTTTAATAGTTGCATTTTCATGTCGTAGAAAACGCTCTTGTTGCTGGAAATGCTGAGGCTTTAAAAACATACCTTCAGACCAAACTATGGCATTTTTTTCACTCATTTAAATTCCCTTATATTGATTTTTAATTTTCTATGTACACCGCAAGTTTTTCTATATGTACTTTAATATCACTGTAACCCGTAGGGTATACTTCAACTACCCCTTTCCAACGCGCTTTTTTAATATTTTGAAATGCCGCAACAATTGCAACGAAATGTGTTTGTGCATTAAGCTTTAACGTCTTTATTTGTGATGACCCTGGGCGCATAACAATTGTGTATTTTTTAAGTAAATCAGGCCCTAAAGAACCGTTTGCATTATCATAAACAGCAAAAAAACTTAGATCATCAAATTTAGTGCGAGAAGTCATCTCAAAAATATTTATCACAACGGGGGAAGCCCTGCCAGTACCGCTAGGATTAACCCTATTTGACACATCAAAGAGAAAATCCGTAGAGGGTCTAATTACCGAATTGGCCACATCTGAAAAAATATTTTTAGAAGTGCAAGAACATAGAATTAAAGTTGCAACTATTAATATCAAACTATTTCTTATGGATTTTAAAAAAGTCATTTGTACTCCATCACTCGAACACCCCACAACTCCATCACTTAGATTGTTTTAAGGATTTAATTTTTGAGTTATAAGTATTTATAAACGCATCGTCCAATGCATTAGCACCATGTAGTTCCACCTCTTCTTTCAAATTATGATGTAACTTCATATATAGATCCCATTTATTTGCTTTTTTATTTCTAGGGTGCAACGTATTTAAAAAAGAGCTTTGTTCTTTATTCAAGTTTATTTTCATGGGATCTAACTGCTCTATAATACTTTTAATTGCACCTAACATTCCCGCTTTTAACGCTTCTTCATGGTACAATACATCCATAAAAGCGCCTTTAATTGATAACTTTGCTGATAAAAAATTACTGATTTGGTGGTCATATAAATTTTGGAAAATATCATCCATTAACATAGAAAATTTTAAAGGATTATTATCTTTTCGTTTGAAGCTTGTTTGATTTATTTTACACCCAGCTTTAAACTTATCTCGCGCTATTAACATTTTAGATAATCCTACAAACATAAAACGCGTAGATTCACCTAACTCAAAATAGGTTTTAGCAGTAACTCCTTTTTTAAAAATAGCATCCGACACCCCTAAACCTTTTAGAAACAAAGCCAACTCTTTCTTTCCACTGCTACCATGTGGAGTAGGAAACCGCGAATTAAACTTAGATGAGTTTTCAGAAATATTCAGTTGTGATATTTGCTGTTCGCTTAATGGCTGGTTTAATGGCTGGTTTAATGGCTGATTTTGCATTTCTAAAGAATTTTTTGCTGTTTGTGCTTCTACCGAGTCGGCCTTTTTTGCTACAGGCACCTGAGATGCGCCTATTGCTGCTAAATTCAATGGATCCATTGCCACGTTTCCTGGCGCAGTCTCTGCATTTTTTTCTACATACTCCTGCGATTGTGCAATTTCTGCTGAATTCAATGGCACGTTTCCTGGCGCAGTCTCTAAATTTGTTTCTTCAGGATTTACATCTCCAGCCAAATCGAAATTCCAATCTGTTGGAATTTTCATACTATCCGCTGAAATACTATCATTTAAATTCACAGATATATTGGAAAAAACAACATCTGCTGTTGCATTATCTGATAATTTATCATCATCTCCATAGTCCGATTCATCAAAAAGCTGTTTATCCCTTGCCATATCCTGCGAAATTGGTGGAGTAACGGCTTGCATCGGAGGAGTAGCGGCTTGCATCGGAGGAGGAATATTCGCAGGTGAAAAAGGCACCTCGCCAGACGTTTTAGATGAAATTTTGACTAAAAGTTTATAATCACCTAGCGATAATATATCACCTTCTGCAATCTTATAAGGATGATCCTTGCCCAACGGTTCAACGGAATTGTTTATAAAAACACCATTCGTAGAAAGATCCCAAATGTAAAAATCCCCATCAATTAATTCGACACGAGCATGCTCATTCGAAATGATTTTTTCAGGATCAGGCAAACACCAATCACAATCAGAAGATCGCCCTATTTCAGCATTTTTTGTAGCCGTAAAATTGGTGACTTGTTCTGGTGATAAGCGATGATAACTAACAATTTCAAATTCAGCTTGCATTAAATTATACACCTATGATTATGATACTAAAAACGAGGGATACGAATAAACTTGCAACTTTGTATACTCTTAAATGTTATAAGCGCTGTACCCTATTTATTTTATAAGTCATACTAAAGCATTAAGCACTAAGCACTACGTAAGCACTACGTAAGCACTACGTAAGCACTACGTAAGCACTACGTAAGCACTACGTAAGCACTACGTAAGCACTACGTAAGCACTACTAAAGCACTACTAAAGTAGCATAAATTAATAAACAACCGCAAATAAATCAATAAATCAATAAATCAACAGCAGCAGCATAACAGCATAACTCAATATTTCAACATTTCAACATTTCAACATTTCAACATTTCAACATTTCAATATTCCAATAATAATTCTTTTTTAAAACAATGATACCCGTTATCATTCAATATTCAAAATTAGCACTGTAAATTATGCTAAAATGCGAACTAGGATTAAAATAAAGACTTTAATTATTATTTAACCTGCATTAGCCGTGTTCAAATTAAAGCACTCTTTTTTATTTCTACCCATGTGACGATATAAATACAAAATTAAAAAAGTAACCTAGTATCAGCTAGCAATTAAATGTGGAGATGCATATCAATGGCAAGTAATACACCAAAATCAGACATAATGTCTCACACAAAAATTATTACTAACACTAAAGAGGCGCCAGGGAGTAACATAAAAAACCAAGACAACCTTGATGAAAATAACTTTATTGATCAATGCTTCAATGGTCGTTATTTAATTACAACGCATATCGGCACAGGTGGCATGAGTGAAATATTCGGTGCAATTGATTTAGAATTACAAAAGGCAAAGGTTAAAGATCCTTATGTCGCATTAAAAATTGTACAATCACAGTTCAATCATCAGCTTGATACAAAAACATTATTAATGAAAGAAGCGTTTAAAACGCAACAATTGTCACACCCTAATATTATTCGCGTTTATAGTGCAGAATCTGACAATGAACAGCATTATATGGTAATGGAATGGTTAGATGGAGAGTCTTTAGATCAACTGATCAAGCGCTCTAAACCCATTGGTATACCTTTCAACAAAGCCAAAATCATTATTAATAAAATTTCCTCAGCATTAAGTTATGCACACAGCTTAGGTATTATCCATACCGACATAAAGCCCTCTAATATTTTTTTAACCCTAAAGGGTGAAGTTAAAATTTTTGATTTTGGCGCTGCCCGCACTGTACAGCTTGATTACAATCCTTATGCCTTACCAGAGAAAAATGAAACCAGTCTCATCGAAGGGAATACACCTGCCTACGCAAGTTTAGAACAACTCAATGATGATCCTCCTTGCATTCAAGATGATGTGTTTGCATTTTCTTGCGTTATTTATGAATTAATATCGAGCCAACATCCCTACCACCGTATTGCAATGAATAAAATCACCAAAAATGGTTTAAAACTTAACAAACCAAAGCATTTAAACTTCTGGCAATGGCGCGCTTTAAAACAAGGATTAGCACAAAAAAAAGCGGATCGGATCGTGTCTATTACAGTGCTGGAAAAAAAATTAAACAAAACATATTTCAACAAGGCTATTACTGTAATCTTAGCCATTTGTATTATCATGTTTACAGGATACATTTATAATAAAAAAAATATAGAAATTAAAGATCTTAAGCAAATTATTCATGAATTAAATCAAAAAAACACCGAGCTATCTGACCACGACAAACCCATTTGACAAGGCAAAATTACGAAGATCGTGAAATTTAAACAGCTCTTCTGTGACGAGCTTAACAATCTCTTTAAAATAAAAGAATCAACTAGTAGATCATGTTTACCTGTGATCTTATGCTTCTCTTTCTGCAATAGAGAAGCATAATATCAATGGATTAACCCTGTAATATAACCTATCTACTATCAGATATGCTCAAGAGCCTTGGAAAATAACTCATATATTATCCGATATTCTGTTTTTGCGATCACGGCAACGATAGCAGGATCGGAAAGTTGGCAAGAAATAAAATATTTTGGTGCGGACAATCTTAAATGGTTGCAAAAATTTACTCCTTTGAAAGGTAGAATTCAATCGCATCATACAATAGCACGCGTTTTTTCAGCAATTAACCCAGCTGAATTTAGAAAAGTATTTGCAAAGTGGCTAAATGATTGCCAAACAATGACACACGGGCCAATCATTGCTATTGATGGAAAGTGTTTGAAAGGTTCATATTCTCAAGAAGATAAAAAGGACGCTATCTATACCCATGTGACCATCGAAATGCAAAATCAGCAAGAGCGCATTGGTATAAACCAAACTGCACTGGAAACTTGATAGCGCATTTAATGAAGATGCGTCTCGTATTAGGCGCTAGAATTGCGCAGAAAACTTTGCAATAGTAAGGCATACGGCTATTAATTTGCTAAAGAATGAAGAATCATTCAAAGCAAGCATGAAACGAAAATTAAAGCAGGCGAATAGAAATACGGTCTATGTAAAAAGAGTCCTTGTAGGACGCGAGCCTTCATGATTTAGCCTTGACCCATTTGACCAGAAAATGCAAAATCAGCTAACAGTCAAAAAACACACAATGAAAATATGTTGGGTGGCACCTTAAAATCAACAAATATAAAAAGAACGTTTGACATCAGCCCTCGCTTAAAGCAAAATCGCACTGTTTCTTCGTTCGCTTAGCTCAGTTGGTAGAGTCCCTGCTCGACATGCAGGTTGTCGCTGGTTCGAATCCAGTAGCGAGCACCACCCTCTTGTTTTATTGACAAACTACAAATAAACCCTTTAAAATCAATGCTATTGAATATTTTCAGACTATTGATCTTTTTACTTCCTTGTAAAATTTACACCTTTAGCTCGCACTGTTAGGCCGCCTTGCTCTTTAGTGGTTAATAATTATTGAGTATCCAAGCAAGGCACATAATAGTGAATGCTAAAGCCGCCATGCTATCCAAAAATCACACTTGAAAGATCAACCCCGCTAGTGTAATTAGCGGCTCAAAAGACTTTGATGATGCGACTTACCCCCATTTCACTAATTAAAGGCAAAATCGAACAAGTTTCACAAAGACAAAACAATCAAGCCGTGGAGCTTATGAGAAAAACAAAAAACTTTATTGGAATTTGATATTTATACCCATACGACGATCAAAATGCAACGTCGGCCTGGACTCTATGATCGATCATCGATGATAAGGCGCAACATAAGGTAATGGTTATTATCGATTAAATGTTGAGCTCAAGGCTGGCTTCCTTTCATATAAAACCGAGCCAGGCACCAACCGAAAAGGCTCCTTGTTTAAGTTTGCATTGTGATAAAATAGCTCACGATAATAACTATACTTCAATTTAAGGCCGTAAATACGCGGCCAATTTGCCTTGCTGATATTGCATTTCGTGGTCGCATGGGTATATATTTTCTTTTTACTAAAAAAAATTTTGAGCTTGCCACGAAGTTTTGTGAGCTTATTTTTTTAGTGAGATTGTGATCTTGCTCTTAACATTTTATTATGACAAAATTGCGTGACCCATAACTTTTTATAGAAAACCTAAAAAAAAAACAATTGCTACCTTGCAACTTTAATGATCACACTCTATATTACCATTTAGTTTAGTTAAATCAGCCTTTAGGATTGTGCAACCAAGAGGCGAATGTTCCTAAAAAATTTTAAATTATGCCTAAAATTATTTTTAATGCCCTGTTTCTTTTCTCATTTACTTCTTCTCGTAGAGCTTATTTTAAAGACTTTGTGGCTTCTTTTTACAAGACATCTCTCATAGGTCATGACCGATAAATTGATTGTCTGAATTGACTTTTACAAATTCAAACTGGATTTAATATATGATCACTCCTGTTATTATCGCTGGAGGCTCAGGCACTCGACTTTGGCCTTTGAGCCGTACTCTTTATCCAAAACAATTCTTAGCTTTAACCGGCGATAAAACCATGCTACAAGAAACGCTCTTGCGACTAAAAGGGCTTGAGGTTACTGCTCCACTGGTTATTTGTAATGAAGAGCATCGTTTTATTGTTGCAGAGCAATTGCGGGCCATTGAAAAAAATGGAACAATTATATTAGAGCCTGTTGGTCGAAATACAGCCCCTGCTATTGCGTTAGCGGCAGAAGTTATGCTTGAAGATGATCCGTTACTGCTTATTTTAGCGGCGGATCATGTTATCCAAGATCAAAATGCATTTGTAAAAGCAATAAAACAGGCAGCCCCGCTTGCAGAGCAGGGGAAATTAGTCACCTTTGGGATCATGCCGACACAAGCGCACACCGGTTATGGCTATATTAAACGAGGACAATCAGTTGAATCTGGATATTGCGTTTCCCAGTTTGTAGAAAAACCAGATGCACAGACCGCAGCAAAGTATCTACAAAGTGGCGAATTTTACTGGAACAGTGGCATGTTTCTAATTAAAGCAAGTCGTTACTTGCAGGAGCTCGCAAAGCATAGTGCAGAGATCTTCGGTGCATGTAAAAACGCACTTAAAAATAGGACGCAAGATCACGATTTTATTCGTTTAGATGTCGCTGAATTTGAAGCTTGTCCCGATGATTCTATTGACTGCGCCGTGATGGAAAAAACCGCCGATGCTATTGTTATGCCACTCGATGCTGGTTGGAATGATATCGGTGCCTGGTCTGCGTTATGGGAAGTGAATGATAAATGTAAAAATGGCAATGCAATTTCAGGCGACACTATTTTACATGACACAAAAAACACTTTTATTCATGGTGGAGAGCGATTAATTGCAACCATCGGTTTAGATAATATAGTCATTGTTGATACCAAAGATGCATTACTAGTTGCAACGAAAGATAAAATTCAAGAAGTCAAAAAAATTGTTGAACAATTAAAATCTCAAGGCCGAAATGAAGTGAAGATCCACCGTGACGTCTACCGCCCTTGGGGTAAATACGATTTAATTGCTAATGGTAAGCGCTATCAAGTAAAACGTATCACTATAAATCCTGGTGAAAAATTATCGATTCAGATCCATCATCATAGAGCAGAGCATTGGATTGTAGTATCAGGTACCGCGAAGGTCACCAATGGTGATAAAACATTTTTAGTCACTGAAAATGAATCAACTTATATTCCAGTGGGTATTGTCCATGCTTTAGAAAATCCTGGTAAATTACCACTTGAAATGATCGAAATTCAATCTGGTTTGTATCTAGGTGAAGATGATATCGTCCGCTTTGCAGATCGCGACGGAAGATCTTAATTAGAACCTTTAGTGTAACAGCTGGAATTAACCTTAACCACAGAGAACACCGAGGTACTGCGTACCGCGCAGAGAAGAATTAACCACAGAGGAATTAGAAATATTATTAAATAATGTTTTAGTAGTGTTTTATGTTTTAATGTTTTTGTTTTCTCGGTGTAGCGCGAAGCGTCTTTGAGTACTTAGTGGTAAATAGATTTTAATTATAAAACAACTGGAATTAACCACAGAGGAATTAGAAATATTATTAAATAATGTTTTAATGTTTTAGTGTTTTAGTGTTTTAGTGTTTTAAGTGTTTTAATGTTTTAATGTTTTCTCGGTGTAGCGCAAAGCGGATCAAGTCCTCGGTGGTAAAATTTTTTTAAAATTATAAAACAACTGGAATTAACCACAGAGGAATTAGAAATATTACTTAAATAATGTTTTTTAGTTTTTAGTCATTTTAGTGCTTTTAGTTCTCTTTTAGATAGCTTTTTTTAGTTTTTAGTGTTTTAATGTTTTAATGTTTTCTCGGTGTAGCGCGAAGCGGATCAAGTTCTCGGTGGTAAAATTTTTTTAATTATAAAACAACTTAAATTAACCACCGAGAACACCGAGGTACTGCGTACTGCACAGAGAATGTCTTTCTCGGTGTAGCGCGAAGCGCCTCTGTTCCTCGGTGGTAAATTTTTTTAATTATTAAATAGTGTATTAATGTTTTAATGTTTTCTCGGTGTAGCGCGAAGCGGATCAAGTGCTCGGTGGTAAAATTTGTTTAATTATAAATAGTGTTTTAGTCTTTTAGTGTTTTAGTATTTTCTCGGTGTAGCGCGAAGCGGATCAAGTTCTCGGTGGTAAAATTTGTTTAATTATTAAATAGTGTTTTCTCGGTGGTAAAATTTTTTAATTATAAATAGTGTTTTAGTCTTTTAGTGTTTTAGTGTTTTAGTATTTTCTCGGTGTAGCGCGAAGCGGATCAAGTGCTCGGTGGTAAAATTTGTTTAATTATTAAATAGTGTTTTCTCGGTGGTAAATAGCTTTTTTTAATTATAAATAGTATTTTAGTGTTTTATCTTATAAACAGTTACGGAGTAAAATGAACAAAAAATTAATCAGCTCAGAAGTTATTGCCCAAAGCGGTGTTGCATTCGGCACCAGTGGCGCTCGCGGTTTAGTCACGCAGTTTACCAGTGATGTCTGTGCGGCTTTTACTATTGCATTTGTAAACAGTATAAAAAATGACTTTGACTTTGCTTGCGTTGCCATTGCCATCGACAACCGCCCAAGTAGTTCTTGTATGGCGCAAGCCTGTGCTGAGGTTTTAAAGCAAATTGGTATTGATGTTATTTACTATGGCGTAGTACCAACTCCAGCTTTAGCTTATGTGGCTCAAGAAGATGCGATGCCCGCTATCATGGTAACAGGTAGTCATATTCCTTTTGATCGAAATGGTTTAAAGTTTTATAGACCTAATGGTGAAATTAGTAAAGATGATGAAAAACTAATACTCAATGAAGCAGTAGACTTTATTAACCTGCCAGCGCTACCTGAGCTAACAGTTAATCATCGCGCGCAAGAAGATTATATTGCTCGCTACACATCACTGTTTAATTCATCATGGTTAACAGGTAAACGAATTGGCATATATGAACACTCAAGCGCAGGGCGAGATCTGTATTATAAAATATTTGCAGCATTTGGAGCTAAAGTTATCAGCCTTGAGCGCACAGATCATTTTGTCCCCATCGATACCGAAGCGGTTTCACAAGAAGATACACTAAAGGCGATTAATTGGTCTAAAGAGTATAACTTAGATCTGCTGTTTTCAACTGATGGAGACGGTGACAGGCCCTTGGTTGCAGATGAAAATGGCAATTGGTTACGTGGCGATATTCTTGGTTTGTTAACTGCGCAGGCGCTTGATATTGAAGCGCTAGCCATTCCTGTTAGCTGTAATACCTCGGTTGAATTAAGTCATAAATTCACCCACGTTAAAAGAACAAAAATAGGCTCTCCTTATGTGATCGCTGAATTTGAAGATTTAAATAAAAAATTCAAATCAGTTGCGGGCTTTGAAGCCAATGGTGGTTTTTTACTAGCCAGTGATGTTTTAGTCAATGGTAGGGAGTTAAAAGCATTACCAACAAGAGATGCAATATTGCCTGCTCTTATGTTATTGGTCGCTGCACAAAATAGCTCAATTTCAAATTTGGTTAAAAAGTTGCCACAACGCTTTACACATAGTGATAGAATTCAAAATTTTTCCACTGCAAAAAGCCAAGCAATTATCATCCAAGGTAAGCAAGAGCCAGCTCAATTATTAACAAAGCTTGGATTTGAAAATGCTGTAATAAAAGATATTGATGAAACAGACGGTTTAAGAATGACATTAAACAATGGTACCATCATACACTTAAGACCATCCGGAAATGCACCAGAATTAAGATGCTATGCAGAAGCCGCTAACTACACTCAAGCAAATGAAACAGTTGTAAGAAGTTTAACTAATATTCAGAAAATATAAAATTAACCACAGAGAACGCCGAGATACTGCGTACCGCACAGAGACATTACAAATATTATAAATAGTGTTTTAGTATTTTAGTATTTTAGTATTTTAGTATTTTAGTATTTTAGTATTTTAGTATTTTAGTATTTTAGTATTTTAGTATTTTAGTGTTTTAGTATTTTAGTATTTTAGTATTTTAGTATTTTAGTGTTTTAATGTTTTAATGTTTTCTCGGTGTAGCGCGAAGCGGATCAAGTTCTCGGTGGTAAATAGATTTTTTTAATTATAAAACAACTGGAATTAACCAGAGAGAACACCGAGGTACTGCGTACTGCACAGAGAATGTTTTTTAGTTTTACCTATTCGTTAGATTTTTTTAATCATTATAGTGTTTTAATGTTTTCTCGGTGTAGCGCGAAGCTTTTTTTAGTTCTCGGTGGTAAATAGATTTTTTTAATTATAAAACAACTGGAATTAACCAGAGAGAACACCGAGGTACTGCGTACTGCACAGAGAATGTTTTTTCAGTTTTACCTCATTCGTTGCTCATATAGTTATCTTTGTGAGATAGCTTTTTTTAATTATTAAATAGTGTTTTAATGTTTTAATGTTTTAATGTTTTAATGTTTTAATGTTTTCTCGGTGTAGCGCGAAGCGCCTCTGTGTCCTCGGTGGTAAAATTTTTTTAAAATTATAAAACAACTGGAATTAACCACAGAGAACACCGAGGTACTGCGTACTGCACAGAGAATGTCTTTTTAGTTTTTTGCTCATTTAGTTATCTTTGTGAGATAGATTTTTTTTAATTATTAAATAGTGTTTTAATGTTTTCTCGGTGTAGCGCGAAGCGGATCAAGCCCTCGGTGGTAAAATTTTTTTAATTATAAATAGTGTTTTCTCGGTGGTAGATAGCTTTTTTTAATTATTAAATAGTGTTTTCTCGGTGTAACGCGAAACGTATCAAGTTCTCTGTGGTAAACTCACCGTTGTGCATAAATAATTTTTAAGAGGAAAGTTTCATGTCAAAAAATAAAGTCGCGTTAATCACAGGCATCACAGGACAAGATGGCTCATACCTTGCGGAATTATTGTTAGAAAAAGGCTATGAAGTTCACGGTATTAAACGTCGTTCATCATCGCTAAACACAGCTCGTGTCGATCATATTTATCAAGATAACCATGAAAAACACCAAAATTTCTTTTTGCATTATGGCGACTTAACTGATTCTTCAAACTTAACGCGTATTGTAAAAAATGTACAGCCAGATGAAGTTTACAACTTAGGCGCTCAATCGCATGTTGCTGTTTCATTTGAATGTCCTGAATATACAGCCGATGTTGATGCTCTGGGGGCGCTGCGTTTACTCGAAGCGATACGTTTTTTAGGCATGGAAAAGAAAACAAAATTTTATCAGGCATCTACATCAGAGCTTTATGGTGAAGTACAAGAAACCCCACAAAAAGAGACAACACCATTTCACCCTCGCTCACCTTATGGTGTTGCAAAAATGTATGCCTATTGGATTGTTGTAAACTACCGTGAGTCATATGGCATGTACGCGTGTAATGGTATTTTGTTTAACCATGAATCGCCACGTCGTGGTGAGACTTTTGTGACCCGTAAAATCACCCGTGCAATTGCCAATATTGCGCAAGGGTTAGAATCTTGTTTATACCTTGGTAATATGGATGCACTGCGCGATTGGGGACACGCTAAAGATTATGTGCGCATGCAATGGATGATGCTGCAACAAGACAAAGCCGATGATTTTGTAATTGCAACAGGTAAGCAAATTAGCGTGCGAGAATTTGTTAAATTATCAGCACTCGAGGCCGGTATTGAACTAGAGTTCACAGGTAAAGGCGAGGATGAGGTCGCAACTGTAAAATCAATTACAGGCGATAATGCAGATGCATTGAAAATTGGTGATGTAATTGTTAAAGTTGATCCTCGCTACTTTCGTCCTGCTGAAGTTGAAACATTATTAGGCGACCCGTCAAAAGCAAAACAAAAATTAGGCTGGGTGCCACAAATCACAGTCGAAGAAATGTGCGCTGAAATGGTTAAAAACGATCTTAACAAAGCAAAACAACATGCAATACTAAAAGAGCACGGTTATAATATTGCAGTATCAGTCGAAAGCTAACAAAGGTTTAACCACAGAGAGCACCGAGGTACTGCGTACTGCACAGAGGAGTTAGAAATATTATAAATAGTATTTTAGTGTTTTAATGTTTTAATGTTTTAATGTTTTAATGTTTTAATGTTTTAATGTTTTAATGTTTTAATGTTTTTTCGGTGTAGCGCGAAGCGCCTCTGTGTTCTCGGTGGTAAATATATTTTTTAATTATTAAACAACTGGAATTAACCACAGAGGAGTTAGAAATATTATAAATAGTATTTTAGTGTTTTCTCGGTGTAGCGCGAAGCGGATCAAGTGCTCGGTGGTAAAATTTTTTTAATTATAAAACAACTGGAATTAACCACAGAGAACACCGAGGTACTGCGTACTGCACAGAGAATGTCTTTTTAGTTTTTAAATAATGTTTTCTCGGTGTAGCGCGAAGCGGATCAATCCCTCGGTGGTAAAATTTTTTTAATTATAAATAGTGTTTTCTGGGTGTAACGAAGTGGATCAAGTTCTAGATTGTAAAATTATTTTAGGGTTTAGTTCAAAATAAATAAAAAAAGAATATTTATTGCAGGTAATAATGATCCTGCATTGAAAATTGGTGATAAGATTGTTACGGTTGCGCTCGTTACTTTCGCACTGCTGAAATTGAAACGCTGCTAGGCAAACAGTCGAAAGTTAACAAATGTTTAACCACAAAGAGCACAGCGGTACTACGTACATCACAGAGAATGTCTTTTTAGTTTTTACCTCATTCTGTGCTCATTTAGTCCTCTTTGTGAAATGATTTTTTTAAAAGGTTTTATAATGAAAAAAAGAATATTTATTGCAGGTCATAACGGCATGGTTGGCTCTGCTATAGTTCGTCAGTTAAGTAATGACGAAGGTATTGAAATTATCGCTCGCTCACGCAAAGAGCTTGATTTAAGCAATCAGCAAGCAGTGCTCGAGTTTTTCCAAAAAGAAAAAATAGACAAGGTTTATCTGGCTGCATCCAAAGTTGGCGGCATAGTAGCTAACAACACCTATCCTGCTGATTTTATTTATGAAAACTTAATGATCCAGTGTAATATCATTAATAGTGCGCATTTGGCTGGTATTGAGCAATTACTATGTTTGGGCTCATCATGTATTTACCCTAAACTCGCAGAGCAACCAATGCAAGAGAATGCACTGCTAACAGGCAAACTAGAAGAGACTAACGAGCCTTACGCGATAGCTAAAATTGCTGGTATTAAATTGTGTGAAAGTTATAATCGCCAACACAAACGAGACTATCGCAGTGTTATGCCAACAAATCTATATGGGCCGTTTGATAACTTCCATCCAGAAAACAGTCATGTTATCCCTGCGTTACTGCGCCGTTTTCATGAAGCGAAAGTAAATGGAGATAAAGAGGTCATCGCATGGGGAAGCGGTAAGCCTATGCGCGAGTTTTTATATGTTGATGATATGGCAGCTGCGGCTATTTATGTCATGAATTTAGATAAATCAATTTATAATAGCAATACACAACCAATGCTAAGTCATATTAATGTTGGAACAGGGGTTGACTGCACTATTCGCGAGTTAGTTGAAACAGTCGCAAAAGTGGTTGATTTTAAAGGTGAAATTAAATTTGATGCCACAAAACCTGATGGTGCGCCTCGAAAACTGATGAATGTTGATAGGTTGAAAAACCTTGGTTGGAAATATTCAGTTGGATTAGCAGACGGGCTTAAGCTTAGTTATCAGTGGTTTGTAGATAATCAAGGGAAGTTGCGAAAATAATATTGCGCTCATGCAAATTACAAGGTTGAAAACATCAACAACACTGCTCTTTTAAATTTAATCTTTTGAACTTGGTTTTACAATTAGCTGTATTCGGGAAATTACTTTATAGTATTTAATCTTTTGAACTTTGTCTTTAAGTTAGCACTATTAATATAATAATCTTATCAATAAGCGTTGCACAGCCAATCAGCCTAAGCAAAAAAGAGCGTCTGCAAATAATAACAGGTCAATAAGCACATGAGTAAAAACCAAGATTTTGAATTTACAATCGAAGCAGGCAAAGCAGAAAGGCATTATTGGGTAGACTTATGGCGTTATCGTGAACTCTTTTATATATTAGCTTGGCGCGATGTAGCCGTTCAGTACAAACAGGCGGCAATGGGAGTATTGTGGGCTATTATTCGCCCTTTTTTGACAATGATTATTTTTGTTGTCGTTTTTGGTAAGATTGCAAAACTACCAAGTGAAGGTGTGCCGTATCCTGTTTTTATTTTTGCCGCTATGCTGCCTTGGACATTTTTTTCAACCGCCTTTGCAAGTGCTGGGAATAGTCTTGTAGCAAATACTAATTTAATTTCCAAGATTTATTTCCCTAGACTTATCATTCCTGCAGCTTCCATTCTGGTGGCCTTAGTTGACTTCTTGGTCTCTTTTTTAATTTTAATAGCCTTAATGTTTTGGTACAGTTACATGCCAACTTGGCATATATTAGCATTACCCTTATTCCTATTGCTTGGATTTTTTGCAGCTTTTGGGGCAGGACTTTTTACCGCAGCTTTAAATGTAAAGTATCGGGACTTTAAGTTTATCATTCCTTTTGTTGTTCAACTTGGCCTTTACGCATCACCGGTTGCATTTAGTACCACGCTTGTGCCTGAAAAATACCAACTCCTTTTCTATTTAAATCCCATAGTTGCCGTAATAGACGGTTTTCGCTGGGCCATATCGGGAGGGAAAACAACATTTAATATAACCGAACTTATATTCTCTATTAGCGTTGTCATCTTAGTTTGTATTTTTGGTACTCTTTACTTTAGAAAAACAGAAAAAACCTTTGCGGATGTGATCTGATGGATAATATTGCAATTAAAGTCGAAAATATCAGCAAAAAATATGTTATTAACCATGAAACTACTAATGGCGATGATAACTTTCGAGAAGTTGTTATGGCAGCCACCAAAAATATTGCCAATAATTTAAATCCATGGACTAAAAAACAACAAAAAATAAAAACTACAGAAGATTTCTGGGCACTAGATGATATTAATTTTGCAATTAACAAGGGCGATAAAGTAGGAATTATTGGCCGAAATGGATCTGGCAAATCCACACTATTAAAACTCCTTTCAAGAATTACCGAGCCGACGACCGGTAAAATTCATATCAATGGTCGGATAGCTTCTCTTTTAGAAGTAGGCACAGGTTTTCACCCGGAGCTTACCGGGCGAGAAAACATCTTTTTAAATGGCGTTATTCTTGGCATGGATCGAGCCGAAATAAAAGCTAAGTTTAATGAAATTGTCGCTTTTGCAGAAGTTGATAAATTTTTAGATACCCCAGTTAAGCGCTATTCAAGTGGCATGTATGTCAAGCTTGCTTTTTCTGTTGCCGCTCACCTTGCACCAGAGATCCTCATCGTTGATGAAGTCTTGGCCGTTGGTGACGCTAATTTTCAAAAAAAATGCCTTGGTAAGATGGATGATGTCAGTAAAGATGGGCGCACAATTTTGTTTGTCAGTCATAATATGAATGCAATCGAGCAGTTATGTAACAAAGCTATTTTGCTAACAAACGGATCTATATCATATTTTGGTGATGTTCAAAATGCTATTCATAAATACTTATCTAATGATGGTGTTGCCCAGAATAGTACATGGAAACGAGAAAATAATAAATTAGATAACGACTACTTTAGCCCCATAAGCGTGCAAGTTATTGATGAAACTGGGGCTGTCCCTGCAATGCCAATAACCAATAACCAGGATTACTTTATTGAAATAGAAGCGAATGTTGAGATACTTCATTTAGCATTAACAATAGGTTATTGCCTCTACTCTGAGGACTATCTGCCCCTTTATTGGAGTTATTATACCGACGCTGGAAAAGAGGACTGGCCAGTTTTAGAGCGTGGCAAAAATATATTAAGATCTAAACTTCCTAAAAGATTATTAAATGAAGGAATTTACCATATTGAATTAATAGCAGAGCTGCACTTAGTTAAATGGTTGTTTGAACCGAGAAAGAACAACCCTACTATACAGATAGAGATACACGGTGGGTTAAGTGAATCGCCGTATATGACGCAGAAAAGACCAACCATTTTAGCCCCAATTTTAAAATGGCAAAAAACAAATGTTTAAAAAACTAATCAAGTATATTTAATTATAAAACAACTGGAATTAACCACCGAGGAATTAGAAATATTATTAAATAATGTTTTAATGTTTTAGTGTTTTAGTGTTTTAGTGTTTTAGTGTTTTAGTGTTTTAATGTTTTAGTGTTTTAATGTTTTAGTGTTTTAATGTTTTAGTGTTTTAATGTTTTCTCGGTGTAGCGCGAAGCGCCTCTGTGTCCTCGGTGGTAAATAGATTTTAATTATAAAACAACTGAAATTAACCACAGAGGAATTAGAAATATTATTAAATAATGTTTTAGTGTTTTAATGTTTTAATGTTTTAATGTTTTAATGTTTTCTCAGTGTAGCGCGAAGCGCCTCTGTGTCCTCGGTGGTAAAATTTTTTTAATTATAAATAGTGTTTTAATGTTTTAATGTTTTAATGTTTTAATGTTTTAATGTTTTAATGTTTTCTCGGTGTAGCGCGAAGCGCCTCTGTGCCCTCGGTGGTAAATAGATTTTTTAATTATAAAACAACTGGAATTAACCACCGAGGACACCGAGGTACTGCGTACATCACAGAGAATGTCTTTTTAGTTTTTAAATAGTTTTTTCTCGGTGTAACGCGAAGCGTCTTTGAGTACTTAGTGGTAAATAGATTTTAATTATAAAACAACTGGAATTAACCACCGAGGACACCGAGGTACTGCGTACATCACAGAGGAGTTAAAAATATTATAAATAATGTTCTAGTACTTCATCAGTGTAGCGCGAAGCGTCTTTGAGTACTTAGTGGTAAATAGATTTTAATTATAAAACAACTGGAATTAACCACAGAGGAATTAGAAATATTATTAAATAATGTTTTAATGTTTTAATGTTTTAGTGTTTTCTCGGTGTAGCGCGAAGCGCCTCTGTGTTCTCGGTGGTAAATAGATTTTTTAATTATAAAACAACTGGAATTAACCACAGAGAACACCGAGGTACTGCGTACATCACAGTGTTCTCGGTGGTAAATAGATTTTTTAATTATAAAACAACTGGTTAACCACCGAGGACACCGAGGTACTGCGTACATCAGAGAATGTCTTTTTAGTAGTTTTTTCTCGGTGTAACGCGAAGCGTCTTTGAGTACTTAGTGGTAAATAGATTTTAATTATAAAACAACTGGAATTAACCACCGAGGACACCGAGGTACTGCGTACATCACAGAGGAGTTAGAAATATTATAAATAATGTTCTAGTACTTCATCAGTGTAGCGCGAAGCGTCTTTGAGTACTTAGTGGTAAATAGATTTTAATTATAAAACAACTGGAATTAACCACAGAGGAATTAGAAATATTATTAAATAATGTTTTAATGTTTTAGTGTTTTAGTGTTTTCTCGGTGTAGCGCGAAGCGCCTCTGTGTCCTCGGTGGTAAAATTTTTTTAATTATAAATAGTGTTTTAGTGTTTTAGTGTTTTAGTGTTTTAATGTTTTAGTGTTTTAATGTTTTCTCGGTGTAGCGCGAAGCGCCTCTGTGTTCTCGGTGGTAAATTGGTTTTTTTTATTATTAAATAGTGTTTTCTCGGTGTAACGAAGTGGATCAAGCCCTCTGTGGTGAATATGTTTTTGGAGGTTTATATGGAAATAGACTTATTAACTCAAAAAGTAATTGGTTGTGCCATTGAAGTTCATAAAACACTCGGTCCAGGTTTGTTAGAGTCAACCTATGAAAGCTGTTTGCTACATGAGTTACACCAAGCAAGAATAGTTGCAGAAAGGCAGGTTTTATTGCCAATCAATTATAAAGGGGTTACGATTGATGCAGGCTATTGTATTGATATACTATTGCCAGAAAGGTTAATAATAGAATTAAAGTCGGTTAATAAACTCTCTTCAATACATACGGCACAACTAATAACATATTTAAAATTAAGCGGAATAAAAACTGGTTTATTAATTAACTTTAATGAAATTAGGTTAATGAACGGCGTAAAAAGAATAAGCGTGTAGCAATATACAATTAACCACCGAGAACACCGAGGTACTGCGTACTGCACAGAGGAGTTAGAAATATTATAAATAGTATTTTAGTGTTTTCTCGGTGTAGCGCGAAGCGCCTTTGAGTACTTGTGGTAAATAGATTTTAATTATAAAACAACTGGAATTAACCACAGAGGAATTAGAAATATTATTAAATAATGTTTTAATGTTTTAATGTTTTAGTGTTTTCTCGGTGTAGCGCGAAGCGCCTCTGTGTTCTCGGTGGTAAATAGATTTTTTTAATTATAAAACAACTGGAATTAACCACAGAGAACACCGAGGTACTGCGTACTGCACAGAGAATGTCTTTTTAGTTTTTAAATAGTGTTTTCTAGGTGTAGCGCGAAGCGGATCAAGTTCTCGGTGGTAGATTGGTTTTTTTAATTATAAATAGTGTTTTAATGTTTTCTCGGTGTAGCGCGAAGCGCCTCTGTGTCCTCGGTGGTAAAATTTTTTTAATTATAAATAGTTTTTTTGTATTTCCTCCGTGTAACGAAGTGGCTCTGTGTTAAATTGGTTTTTTTTATTATTAAATAGTGTTTTCTAGGTGTAGCGCGAAGCGGATCAAGCCCTCGGTGGTAAAATTTTTTTAATTATAAATAGTGTTTTCTAGGTGTAGCGCGAAGCGGATCAATTCCCAGCGCTGTTAGGCCATCATTAAAATGGAGATATAAAAAACTATGAAAGTATTATTGCTTGCAGGAGGCTATGGCACAAGACTTAGTGAAGAGACTGGATTAAAGCCAAAACCAATGTTGGAAATTGGTGGCAAGCCAATACTATGGCATATAATGAAATCGTATTCCTATTATGGTTTTAATGATTTTATAATACTTCTTGGATATAAGGGGTATTATATTAAAGAATATTTTGCAAACTACTTTTTACATCAGAGTGATGTCACAATTGATTTGAAAAATAATAATATAGAAATTCATAATAATCATAGTGAACCATGGAAAGTTACATTAATTGATACCGGTTTAAAAAGTATGACGGGCGGCAGAATTAAAAGAGCTGAAAAGTATATAAATAATGAAACTTTTATGGTTACATATGGTGATGGTGTTAGTAATGTAAATATAAAAGAGCTTGTAGCGTTTCATAAAAAAAGTAGTAAAAAAGCAACAATGACAGCAATTCAGCCAGCAGGAAGATTTGGAGCATTAGATATAGAAACAAATTTAGTCAATCGGTTTGTTGAAAAGCCAGCTGGCGATGGAAACTGGATAAATGCTGGCTTTATGGTTTGTGAACCTGAAGTTCTAGATTTAATAGAATCAGATGCTACAATATTTGAACAATACCCCTTGCAAACACTTGCAAGTCAAGGTGAACTAAGTGCATTTAAACATGATGGTTTTTGGCAATGTATGGACACACTAAGAGATAAAATAAGTTTAAATGCGCTGTGGAATGCTAATCAAGCTCAATGGAAAGCATGGAATGACTAACCTTTTTGCTGGGTCTTATTTAAATAAGACCGTATTGGTAACAGGGCATACTGGCTTTAAGGGCTCATGGCTATGTAATTGGTTAGTTCAACTGGGTGCTAAGGTTATTGGTTATTCCATTGATATACCAACAAACCCTAATCATTTTTCTCTTTTAAATCTAGACATGACTTCAATACTTGCGGATATAAGAGATCTTGATAAATTAAATAGTGTTTTTGAAGAGCATAAGCCAGATATAGTATTTCATTTAGCCGCGCAAGCCCTTGTTCGACCTTCGTATGAAAATCCAATCGATACTTATGATACAAATGTTATGGGTACTTTAAAAGTTTTTGAGGCATGTAGAACAAATGCTGTACAAGCTATTGTAAATATTACCAGCGATAAAGCATATGATAATAAAGAATGGATATGGGGATATAGAGAAAACGACCCCATGGGTGGCTATGATCCCTATAGTTCATCAAAGGGTTGTGCTGAACTTTTAACGTCATCATACAGAGATTCATATTTTAATATCCAAGAATATAAAAAATCACACAATACACTACTTGCATCTTGTCGAGCAGGAAATGTAATTGGTGGTGGAGATTGGGCAAAAGACCGGCTAATAACAGATATCATGCTTGCAGTTTCACAAGGTGAGAAAGTAACTATACGAAATCCATATGCCACAAGACCATGGCAACATGTTTTAGAGCCACTTAGTGGATATTTACATATAGGACAAAAATTACTGGCAGGGGAAACAAAATTTGCCCAAGCATGGAATTTTGGTCCAGCAGATGAAAGTAGTATAAATGTTGAATTAGTTGTAAAAAATATAAAAAAACATTGGAGTTCAATTGATTATGAGATTAATACAGAAAAAACTCAACCACATGAAGCAAGCTTATTAAAGCTAGATTGCTCAAAATCCCATAATGTTTTACATTGGAACAATGTATGGGATGCTGATAAAACTTTTGAAAAAACAGTTTTATGGTATAAAGCTTTTTATATAAAAAAAGAAGTTTTGACTGAGCATGATTTGTGCTCATATATTAAAAAAGCAACAGCAAAAGACATACAATGGACAAATTAAACATTAAAGAGCTTAGCTTAACCGGTGCATACATAATAAGTGCCAATAAACATGAAGATGATAGAGGAAGCTTCTCTAGAGTTTTTTGCAAACAAGAAATGTCCAAAATTAGCAATGAAAACTTTGTGCAAGTAAATCACTCACTAACTATAAAAAAAGGCACCGTTAGAGGTATGCATTTTCAGCATCAACCAAATGCAGAAGTAAAGATGGTTAAGTGTATAAAAGGCTCTGTATTAGATGTAATAATAGATATTAGAAAAAACTCGCCTACATTTCTACAGCACCATTGCGAAGTGTTGAGTGCAAAAAATATGAAAATGATTTATATACCAAAAGGTTTTGCTCACGGTTTTCAAACATTAGAGGATTATTCAGAGCTTTTATACTTTCATAGTAGTATTTACACGCCAAATAATGAAGGCGCACTGAATGTAAGAGACCCTTTATTAAACATAAAGTGGCCATTGGATATAATAGGTCTTTCAAAAAAAGATGCACAGCATAAATTTATAAGCACTGACTTTAAAGGTATAGAAATTGAACTGTAGATATTGTAAAACAAGTCTAAATAATGTATTTGTTGATTTGATAAACTCACCAGCATCTAACTCTTTTTTAACTAAGCAGCAACTAGACGAGCCAGAGACTTTTTATCCATTAAAAATATATGTATGTGAAAATTGCAAGCTTGTTCAGATAGATGAATATAAAAAATCAGATGATATCTTTGATAAAGATTATGCATATTTTAGTTCTTATTCAACAAGTTGGCTAAAACATGCAAAAAATTATGTACAACACATCACAAAAAAATTGTCACTAAATCAAAACTCTTTGGTAACTGAAATAGCAGCTAATGATGGTTATTTATTGCAATACTTTAATGAAAAAAACATTCCATGCCTTGGAGTAGAGCCAACCGCAAGCACGGCAAAGGTTGCAAAAGAAAAAGGCATAGCTGTTATAGAGGATTTTTTTGGCAGTCAGTTGGCAAATACTCTTGAAAAGTCTGATTTGATTTTAGGAAATAATGTTCTCGCCCATGTTCCTGATATAAATGATTTTGTTCAGGGGCTAAAGATCGCACTCAAAGATAAGGGAACTGTTACAATGGAGTTCCCTCATCTATTAAACATAATAAAAGAAAATCAGTTTGATACTATTTATCACGAACATTTTTCTTATTTGTCATTTTATACAGTGCAAAAAATATTTGCAAGCCAAGCTCTAAAACTATATGACGTAGAAAAGTTATCTACCCATGGAGGAAGTTTAAGGATTTATGCCTCACATGTAGAAAACAATGACTTGCCTGTTTTACCTAGTGTAAATGAGCTTTTAGAAGAAGAAAAAGCATTTGGACTTTTTACTATAGAGGCATATAAAAACTTCCAAGAAAAAGCAGATAAGGTGAAATATGATTTAATATCTTTTTTACTTAAGGCAAAACAAGATAATAAAAAAGTTATTGCATATGGAGCCGCTGCAAAAGGTAATACATTATTAAACTATGCTGGAATTAAAAATGATTTAATAGAATTTGTAGTTGATAAATCACCTTATAAACAAAATAAATACTTACCTGCTAGTCATATTCCTGTAGTTGATGAAAAAAATATAAAAAAATATAAACCTGATTATATTTTAATATTGCCCTGGAACATACAAGATGAAGTTATATCTCAATTGGAATACGTAAAAGAATGGGGTTGTGATTTTGTAGTTGCTGTTCCAAAATTGGAGATCATTAGTTGAAAATATTAGTTACTGGCGCAACTGGTTTTATTGGCACTAATTTAATTAGTGAGTTATTAAAAGATCCTAATAATATAATAATTGCAACATCTCGAAACATTACCAAAGCAAAAAAGTGTAATTGGTTTACAAATGTTAAATATATAGAGCATGATTTAAAAAATGATATTGAAAATTTATACGAGTTTTTTCAAAAACCAGAAAAAGTGATCCACCTAGCTTGGGAGGATCTTGCTAATTATAATAATCTAATACATATAGAAGATAATCTTTTTAATAATTATAAATTTATAAAGAATTTAATTGTAAATGGTTTAAAAGATATTTTGATAACAGGTACATGTTTTGAATATGGAATGATTAATGGCTGTCTAGGCGAAGATATTCAAACAAAACCAGCTAATGCCTATGCAATAGCAAAAGATACACTTAGAAAATTTATAATTGAGTTAAGTAAAAATTATGATTTTCAATATAAATGGGTAAGGCTATTTTATATGTATGGCAAAGGTCAATCTGAGAAATCTTTAATGTCTCTATTGGATCAAGCCATACTCAATAAAGATAATGAGTTTAATATGTCTGCTGGAGAACAATTAAGAGACTTTTTACATATTAATGAGGTTGTAAAAAATATTAATCTCATAAATAAGCAAAATATATATGTTGATCAAGCTATAAATTGTTGTAGCGGAGAGCCAAAATCAGTACGAAGCTTAGTTGAATCATATTTAAAACAAAAAAATTATAATATGCAACTTAATTTAGGCTATTTCCCATATCCAAATTATGAACCGATGGCTTTTTGGGGCGACAATAATAAAATAAATAATATAAAAAGGAAGTTCAAATGAACGATATTAAAAATTTTGAAGACGAAAGAGAGCAACTTGTTGCATCTTACGGAAATAAAAAACGATTAAAAAAAGTCGCCCACGATTTTTTAGAAGAATCCGCATCAGAAAATTACTCATATAACTTTTCATGGATGGGCCGACCTATTATTCAATACCCACAAGATATGATTGCTATGCAAGAGA
Source organism: uncultured Psychromonas sp. (assembly GCA_963682165.1). Lineage (GTDB taxonomy): Bacteria > Pseudomonadota > Gammaproteobacteria > Enterobacterales > Psychromonadaceae > Psychromonas. Next base: position 3,239,886 of record OY821666.1, read on the forward strand.
TTATCTGGGAAGTAAAACCCGATTTAATAATAGAAACTGGTATTGCTCATGGAGGCTCTTTAATCTTTTCCGCATCTATGCTTGCGCTTTTGGAAATATGTGGAGAGATTGAAAATGGTGCAGTGTTAGGGATAGATATAGATATACGCGAGCATAATAAAAAAGCCATAGAAGAGCATCCTATGAGCAAAAAAATAACTATGTTTGAAGGTTCAAGCATAGATGACAAAATGATAGAAAAAGTTCATGAATTTGCTAAAAGAGGTAAAAAAATACTGTTATTTTTAGATAGTAATCATACCCATAGTCATGTATTAGCTGAGCTAAAAGCTTATACAAACTTAGTAAGTATTGATAGCTATTGTGTGGTTTTTGATACATTAATTGAGGATATGCCTAAGGGGTTTTATGATAGACCTTGGGATAAAGGAAATAATCCTAAAACTGCGGTGTGGGAATTTTTAAAAGAAAATGATGACTTTATTATCGATGAAAACATTGAAAATAAAATATTGATTACGGTTGCCCCTGATGGATATTTGAAGAGAGTTAAATAATATGGTTGTAGAGTCTAAAGATGAAAAAGTGCAGTTTACAATAATTATTACCACTCGGAATAGATGTGAAACATTATATCACACAATAAAAACTTGCCTAGCTATACGCTATGATAACTATAAAATTCTCATTAGTGATAACAACAGTTCAGATGATACTAAAAAAATTGTCCAAGGATTTGCATCTAAAAAGATAGAATATATTAATACTGGTGAAAGTTTGTCAATGACTGAGAACTGGGAATTTGCTATATCTCATGTTAATAATGGATTTGTTACCATACTTGGAGATGACGATGGCTTCTTACCAAATTCACTTAAATTAGCTAGTAAAATAATTAATAACACGGATACAAAAGCACTAACATGGCAAAAAATTGAATACTGTTGGCCAGATCATATATACAAGCCATTTCAAAGCCATCTATCCTTACCCTTTTTAACAGATACATCTGAAATGTCTTCCAAAGAAAGTCTATATAAAATAGTTAATCTTGAAATTGGTTATACACAGTTGCCATGTATATATAATAGTTTTATATCAATTGATTTAATTAACAAAGCTAGAATGTTATGCGATACAAATTATATCTTTGATGGGACTTCACCAGATGTATACTCAGCTATACTATTCACGTTAATGACAGACAGCTATATATTTATCATGAATCCACTATCAATTAATGGAGCATCAAAAAATAGTAACGGTACAGCGCAAAGGTTTCGGCATATAAAGACAAAAGAAGCAGAGTTATTTAACAAGGAAAATAAAAAATCTAAAAGAATAATGAATACCTTTAAATATCCTCAAGGGCTAGTTGCAACAGAAATTCTTAATGCACTAGTCAATATACAGAAAAACTATCCTTTTTTAATGCAAGAAAAAATTAACAAGAAAAAATTTTTAAAAGTTATAGCAAGTGAATACTCAATGAGAAAAAAGGATTCGCTCTTATTTTATGAGTCTGTTAATGAGTTATTAGAAGTTGCTGAAGAAGAAAACATTAAAAACTCAATAGAACAAATTATTAATGATGTTGTCGGAAAAGATGCTAATCCACAAGTAAAATACGGAATAAGTAGAACCTCAATCAGCTTTAATAGTAAATATTTGGGTGTTCAAAATATTTATGATGCAGTGATTATATCGCATTATATTTTATTAATTACATCTATAATTCCAAATGTAAAATTAATTAAAAAATTGGTAAAGAAATTAGGTGCTAATTATTTAAAGTATATTGTGCGTTACATTAAAAATAAAAAGCTATACAAAAAAGAGTATAAAATTTTTAAATCAACACCTGGTAAGCGTTTTTTAGTTGAAGATAAAGATAAATATCCTTGCCTGAATGACAAAAATAACACCACAAGTTTTGATAAACATTATACTTATCATACAGCATGGGCAGCGCGTAAAGTTAAGGATATTAATCCAGCGGAACATGTAGATATTTCTTCATTAACATATTTTTCTACTTTAGTATCAGCATTTATACCAATTAAATTTTATGATTATAGGCCAACTTTAATTGAGCTGGATAACTTTTCTTGCCATCATGCTGATATTACTGATTTACCGTTTGCAAGCAATTCAGTAAAATCACTGTCTAGTATGCATGTGGTTGAACATATAGGCTTAGGGCGTTATGGCGATCCTTTAGATGTTGACGGCGATTTAAAAGCTATCAAAGAATTAAAAAGAGTTTTGGCTAATGATGGCTATCTGTTATTCGTCGTCCCTATTGGTGGCACTGCAAAAATAATGTTTAATGCACATAGAATTTATTCGTATCAACAGGTGATAGATTATTTTAATGATTTTGAATTATTGGAGTTCACATTGATACCAGATCAATCTAGTGAAGGCTTGATTGTCGATGCAACAGAGAAACAGTCAGATAATCAAAATTATGGTTGTGGATGTTTCATGTTTAAAAAAACTAGGAATACCTAATGGTTGGAACGAAAAATGAAGCTATTCGAAAAGCTTGGTTAGAAAAAACACTAAAAAGTCTCCCATCAGGGAGTCGTCTTTTAGACGCAGGTGCAGGAGAGCTTGCGAATAAAGAGTATTGTGAGCATTTAGACTATGTTTCTCAGGATTTTTGTCAGTATGAAGGGTCAGGAGACAATAAAGGTCTTCAAATGGGGTCTTGGGACACAAAACAAATTGATATTGTTGGTGATATTACAAATATAGCTGCAAAAGATGAGTCGTTTGATGTTGTACTTTGTAGCGAAGTTTTAGAACATTTACCTAATCCAGTCGAAGCATTAAAAGAATTTAAAAGATTATTAAAAAAAGATGGGAAGCTTATTTTAACGGCTCCTTTTTGTAGTCTTACACATTTTGCTCCATACCATTTTAGTACTGGTTTTAATCGATACTTTTATGAGCACCACTTAAATGACTTGGCTTTTAGAATAGAAGAAGTTACAATAAATGGAAATTTCTTTGAATACTTGGGGCAAGAAATTAGGAGAATACCGATTGTTTCAGAAAAATACTCTTCTAAAAAGCGTACCTTTATTGAAAGATGTAAAATGAAAATCCTTAGAGTATTTTTCTTAAAAATGCTTGAAAGCTTGTCAAAAAAAGACAAAGGTAGTGATGAGCTGCTTTGTTTTGGATACCAAGTCATAGCAGTTAAAGACTAGCATGATAATTGTAAATATTTTAGGTGGACTGGGCAACCAGATGTTTCAATATGCATTCGCCAGAGCAATATCAGTAATAAATAAAAAAAAATTAAAATTAGACATCACGCCCTTTGAAGATTATGACCTTCGACAGTATGAATTGGCTCTTTTTAATATTGATGCAGATATCGCAACCAAACAAGAGCTGAAAAATTTCAAGTACAATGAAAGTAGTTTTTTGGGAAAAATTGCCCAAAAGTTATGCCAAAGAGGTTTACTGTTTAACAATAAAATCTATAAAGAAAAATATTTTCATTATGACCATGATGTGACAAAGATAAAAAATAGTATGTACTTCTCTGGATATTGGCAAAGTGAAAAATATTTCTTAGATTGTAAAAACATCATTATTCAAGATTTTACATTAAAACAACAACTTTCAGATAAAAGTAAGCACTATAAGCAAGCAATAAATAGTAAAATGGCAGTAAGTTTACATATAAGACGAGGCGACTACGTTAGTAACCCAGTAACAAATAACTATCATGGTACATGCTCTTTAGCATACTATAAAAAAGCAGTGCTTTTATTAAAAGAGAAAATTGAAAATCCATCTTTTTTTATTTTTAGTGATGACCTTCTCTGGGCAAGAGAAAATCTTGATTTTATAAATGATATGACTTTTATTGACTTGGATAAAAGCATTCCTGACCATGAAGAGATGCATCTAATGAGTCAGTGTAAACATAATATAATTGCCAACAGTTCATTCTCTTGGTGGGGGGCTTGGCTAAATGAAAACAGTGATAAAATCGTCATCGCTCCTAAAAAATGGTTTAGCGATAATACTATTAATACCGAGGACTTAATTCCTGCTAAATGGATGCGTATATAATCTGTATCATAGTTCTCATAATCCAAAATAGTGCATTTATAATAACCCAAGAAATTTAAACAAAAAAATTAACACTCTGATTCTATAATGCCCCAGGAAATCTAAACAGTAAAATTAAGATTCTTATTCCTGTTTGAGATAGTATCTATCAAAATAGGAGAATTACCATGAGCAAAAAAAGAACAACTTATTCTGCTGAGTTTAAAAGTAGACTTGTACTGGAGTTATTGGAAAATGAAAAAACAATAGCTGAGATTGCAAATGAAAATAATATCACCCCATTGATCCTTCAGAATTGGAAAAAAATATTCCTGGAAAATGCTGTTATTGCAATGGAGCCAGCAAAAGCGATTAAGGAATATAAGCTAGAGCTTGTTGCGGCTAAAGAAGAAAACGAAATGCTAACAAAAATTGTCGGTAAAATGACTGTTGAAAAGGAGTGGCTTGAAAAAAAGCTAAAAAGCTTGGGCTTATCTGATAAGAAGAAGTTAATTAATCCCAAGCTAGAAAACCTATCTGTATCACAGCAATGTGAGCTATTGAATTTGAATCGGAGTACTTTTTACTACACTGAAAAAGTGAATAATAAAAAGCATGAGATTCAGCAGGAAATAGCCAAAGTGTTTGATAAAACACCAATTTACGGTGCTAAAAAGGTGCATCAACAGCTTCTAGAAAATGGAGTCAAGGCATCTTTAAACACGGTAGCAACATATCGAAAGGAGCTGGGTTTAAAGGCTCTTTTAGCGGTTAAGCAAGTAACAACCACCGTACCCAATAAGCAACATCAGAAATACAGTTATAAGCTTAGAGGCCTTAATATTTCACATGCTAATCAGGTATGGAGCACAGATATAACCTACATCAAAGTCAAGGGTGGAATGGTTTACCTTGCTGCGGTCATTGATTGGCATTCGAAAGCCGTCCTATCACACAAAATATCGAATACGATGGATTGTGCACTGAGCATTAACGTCTTGGATGCGGCCTTAGATCGCTATGGAAAACCTGAGATATTCAATACAGATCAAGGAAGTCAGTATACAAGCGATGTGCATACTCAAAAATTAAAACAGAACGGGATCACGATATCAATGGACGGGAAAGGCCGTGCCACTGATAATATTTGCATTGAAAGATTTTACGACGCGCAAAATGCGAGCGTATTTATCTAAATGAATATGAAACTATCAAAGATTTACAAGAAGATGTATCCGATTACATTGAGTTTTATAATCACGAACTATTTCATGAAACATTGAAATATAAAAAACCAATGAATGTTTACCAAGAAGGAATTAAGGCGAGCTTAGCTTTATCAAAGGTATCTTAACTGTGGAATAAGAAATATTAAATAACTGTCTTGACTCTTTGTGTAGGTATATGCTTCGTGATCTCGCCCTAGAGCCATTGTGGTAAAGTAGCTGCGTGTTGTAAAACAATGATAAAAAAAGAGGTAAATATAAATGAATAAGATTAGTTTTTATAATGTTTTTTATAAAAAAAATGACTGCTTTGAGATTAATAATTCAGACTTAAATAGAGCTAACTGTAACAATTCCTTCGGTGTACTTAAAAATAAATTTTCAGCTAATTCTTTTGATTTATCAACTTCTGATATTAATTTAATTAAAGATTCAGAAATTATAATATACATGGATATGCCTGAAAAACTACCAAAAGAAAAGGATATACACAAATCATATCTATTAATAATGGAATCAAAACTAATCCAGCCTGATAATTGGAGCTTAGAAAAACATAAGTATTTTACTAAGATTTTTACATGGGATGATGAATTGATAGACAATAAAAAATATTTCAAAATAAATTATACTTATCTGTTTCCATATTCTATACCTAAATATTTAATAAAAAAAGAAAACTTTTGTACATTAATTGCTGGAAATAAGTATGTAAATCATCCGTTGGAACTTTATAGTAAACGAGTTGAGGCTATTAGATGGTTTGAGAAAAATCATATAGAAGAGTTTGATCTTTATGGGGTGGGATGGGATGAATACTTGGTAACAAATAGATATATAAGGTTTGCTCTGAGAAAGCTTAAACTAACTAAACTAACTAAACTAACTAAAATACTAAAGCTAAACTACCCAAGCTACAAAGGCAAAGTAGCCTCAAAAAAAGACACTCTTGAAAAGTATAAATTTTATATATGTTATGAAAATGCTAAAAACATAGATGGATATATCACAGAAAAAATATTTGAGTGTTTTTTTGCTGGATGCGTGCCTATTTATTGGGGGGCTGGTAACGTTTTAGAATATATACCAAAAGAGTGTTTTATAGATAAAAGAAAATTTGATAATTATGAAGAGTTATATCTATATATGAAGAATATGACTGATGATAGATATATAGAGTATCTCAATGCAATTGAAGAGTATTTAAAAAGCAACCAAAGTAAACAATTTACTGCTGAATGTTTTGCAAATACAATTTTAGATCATGTAAAAAAAGACATGATATAAGGCATATTTAAATAAGGATGTCGAAATGAATTGTATTTATATTTCATTAGGTGGTGGCTGTGATGCAGCAATGGACCTCAGTGCTGTGGGAATGAGGAAAAACAGTTACCCTTTTGATTGGCTATGGAACCTTTATTCCGGTCTGAAAGTTGTTACTAGTATTATTCTGCATGATTTTTCTGAAATACTTAATGGAACGCCTTATAGTTTGGCTGATCATTATAGGTTCCCAAGCACAGTGATCTTAGATTGTAAAAACATTATTCTTCAAGATTTTACATTAAAACAACAACTTTCATATAAAAGTCAGCACTATAAGCAAGCAATAAATAGTAAAATGGCAGTAAGTTTACATATAAGACGAGGCGACTACGTTAGTAACCCAGTAACAAATAACTATCATGGTACATGCTCTTTAGCATACTATAAAAAAGCAGTGCTTTTATTAAAAGAGAAAATTGAAAATCCATCTTTTTTTATTTTTAGTGATGACCTTCTCTGGGCAAGAGAAAATCTTGATTTTATAAATGATATGACTTTTATTGACTTGGATAAAAGCATTCCTGACCATGAAGAGATGCATCTAATGAGTCAGTGTAAACATAATATAATTGCCAACAGTTCATTCTCTTGGTGGGGGGCTTGGCTAAATGAAAACAGTGATAAAATCGTCATCGCTCCTAAAAAATGGTTTAGCGATAATACTATTAATACCGAGGACTTAATTCCTGCTAAATGGATGCGTATATAATCTGTATCATAGTTCTCATAATCCAAAATAGTGCATTTATAATACTCCAGTGAATTTAAACAATAAAATTAACATTATTATTCCTATTTGAGTTAACATTGCCAAAATAGGAGAATTAAAATGAGCAAAAAAACAATAACATAACTGTACCACTACACACCTAGCGCACAGAGAAAATTAACAAATGCTTCTGTGTTGGTACTTTCTCGGTGTAGCGCGAAGCGGATCAAGCCTCGGTGGTAGATAGGTTTTTTTAATTATAAAATAGTGTTTTCTCGGTGGTAAATAGATTTTTTTAATTATAAATAGTGTTTTAATGTTTTAGTACTTCCTCGGTGTAGCGCGAAGCGGATCAAGTCCTCGGTGGTGGACGTTTTTTTTAATTATAAAATAGCTGTAGTTAACCACAGAGAGCACTGCGTATTACACTTCCTAGGCTAAAAAGGTGGATTGTAACTTTAAAATTTAAAGGTTCTTATGAATAGAGTAGAAAACGATATTAAAGTGAGTATTATTATTCCAGCTTATAATGTTGAAAAGTATATTGAAAGATGTATAAAAAGTGCATCTAAGCAAACGTTAGCAGAAATAGAAATTATTGTTATTAATGATGGCTCAACAGATAGAACAAAAGAAATTATTGAAAGTTTAGCGCAACAAGATAAAAGAATGGTTGTGATTAACCAAGTAAACGGAGGGCCCTCTTCTGCAAGGAATGCAGGGTTAGATATCGCAAAAGGAGAATTTATCCAACACCTAGATGGAGATGATTGGATAGAGGAGCTGGCTTGCCAAGAACTTTATGCATTTGCAAAGTTAAAAAATCTAGATGTTGTTATTTGTGATTTTTTTAGTAATGATGATAAAGGAAAGGTTGATTACATAACAGAGTGGTCCCAAGCGCAGGGGGAGTATCTAGCTGTTGACGCGTTACATGCTTTTTTAGCTGTTAAATTTCAACCGTGTATTTGGGCTAAATTTTTTAGGGCATGTTTATACAGAGAAATAAGGCTCCCTCTTCATATTTTATTCGGAGAAGATCTTGCAACGACCCCTAAATTATTATTAAAAGCTCAATTGGTAGGGAAATATAATAAAGCATTTGTACATTATACCTACAACCCTAAAAGTATTACAAAGAACCATGTATATAAAAAGAACAGTGAATTATTTGCGGTGTTTAAAAGTATCCGATTATTTTTAAAAGAAAATGATTATAAAGAGACCTTTCAGCAAGAACTATTAGATCTGGAGTTTTATTATGTTACTGGTTTATTATTAGCTCCTCCGCACTGGGATTGTATTGAATATAAAAAGAAGATCCAAGAGCTGTGCAATTATATTTCAAAAACAAACCACATAAATTTTTTAGTTAATTATCATATATACAATAAAATTATGCTGAAAATAATTATGCGCTTCCCCTACCCTTTTTTAATAAGATTTTTTCAAATACAACATATCATCAAAAGTAAACTAAGAAGATTTAATAATAAATGAAAAGTTTGGTATGCTAGTATTTTCAAACAAGAAGGGCTTTGTGTTAATCTGGTACATTCTTTGGGGAATAATATCGGTCATGATGGAAGTGGAACAAATTGTGGTTAGAATGATCCTTATCAAACACCACTGAAAAATTACAATAAAACTCAGTTTGAAACTTTATTATAATAGAATGCCCAGGCAGTTATCTTAATAAAAAGTTTTTATAACTAACTTAAAAAACCTTTTTTAGTGCGCGGAGTTAACAAAATTTATCTAACTTTATTTAAAAAGAACCTTATACAATGAAAATCCTAATCGTGAACACCTCCGACATTCAAGGTGGTGCAGCAAGGGCAGCTTACCGCCTACATCAAGCTTTGTTACAGCAAGGTGTTGATAGTCAAATGTTGGTACAAAATAAAGTGAGTGATAATTTTACCGTTCACTCTATCAATAATACAAAAATACAAAAAGGTTTAGCAAAACTGCGCCCAACATTAGATGCGTTGCCAGTGCAGTTTTATAAAAATAAAACCAAAACACTATTTAGCCCTGCCAACCTGCCTTTTTCAAATGCTGTCGACGCCATTAATGCATTAAACCCTGATGTTGTTCATCTGCATTGGATAAATGGGGGGATGTTACGCATTGAGGATTTGCCTAAAATAAAAGCACCTATTGTTTGGACATTACATGATATGTGGCCATTTACAGGCGGGTGTCATATAAAATGGGATTGTGAAAAATATAAAAACAGCTGTGGTGCATGCCCTCGTCTAGGAAGTAATAAAGAAAACGATTTGAGTAAAAAAGTTTGGAAACGAAAGAAAAAAGTGTTTGACGAACTTAGTGATTTAACCATTATAGGACTTAGTAAGTGGATAAATGATTGTTCAAAAGAAAGCTCATTATTAAAAGGTAAAAAACATATTAATTTACCCAATCCGTTAAATACTAATGTATACAAGCCATTTGATAAAAATCATGCTAGAAAGTTGTGGTCATTGCCAGATAATAAAAAGCTAGTTTTGTTTGGCGCAATGAGTGCAACAAGCGATATCAACAAAGGCTTTAAAGAGTTGTCTGAAGCAATCCCTAAAATTGATTTGTCTGATGTTGAGTTTGTTGTTTTTGGCTCAAGCAAACCAAAGAATGCCCCTGATTTAGGTTGTAAAGTACACTATGTTGGGCAATTAGCGGATGACGTTTCGCTTGTGACATTATATAGCGCGGTAGATGTAATGGTTGTACCATCAATCCAAGAAAACTTATCTAATGCAATCATGGAGAGTTTATCATGTGGCACGCCAGTTGTAGGTTTTAATATAGGCGGTAATTCCGATATGATTGTTCACCAAGAAAATGGCTATCTTGCCCAACCTTTTGATACTACCGATTTAGCACTTGGTATTAATTGCATATTAAACAATAAAAAATATGCTGATTTATGTTTAAATGCGCGTGACAAAGTGGTCAGAGCGTTTGATAGTGAAGTTGTAGCAACGAGATATGTTGAGGTTTATAAACAGTTATTAAATTAAAGATATTTATGGTGATAACTCTAAAGCGCCAAAAAAATTCAATTGGGATTATAATTTCGCGTTTTACGATATTTTAAATCTCTTAATTAAAGAGGAAAGTAAAAAAGAGTGATGGATATCTTATCTATATTGTATATTGCGTTCTGGATGTTTTCACTGCCCGCTTTATTTGCAACAATAAAAGACAAAGTACAAAGAACTACAGAAATATGCCTCAAAAAAATAAGGTAAAAAATGGACGATAAACCACTAATCACCATAGTAACAACGTAGCGCATGAGTTACCTGCAACCATGGGATCGGTAATAAAGCAAACTTATGGTAATATCGAATATATCATTATTGATGGTCATAGTTCCGATAATTCTGTTGAGATCATTAAAAAAATTGCCTTAGATAAAAGAATTATCTTTAAATGGCTAAGTGAGCCTGATAAAGGAATTTATGATGCCATGAATAAAGCCATTGCGCTTGCAACAGGTGAGTGGATTAATTTTATAAATGCTGGGGATTCTTTTTATGATTTAGATGTCTTAGCTAAACCGCTTCTTAATAAAACCATAGTGCCTGACATACTGTATGGACGTAGTATGTATGTTTTAAATGGAAACGATATTGGTTGTCCACAGCAAAAAATTAACCATTTCTATCAAGGTGTGCTGATAGGTCACCAAGCAACTTTCGTTGTCCTTGAATTGACAAAATCTAACTTATGCTCGTTACAATATAGAGTTTCAGGATATTTTACTTTTTTCTTTAATATATATGGACGGCTATAAATTTCAAAAAACAACGAAAATTATTTGCCGCTTTGATGTATCGAGATTAAGTTCAAAAAAAGCATATACAGCTTAGGTAACCGAGAGATGATGAAAAAGTTACGCTAAGAAGGCTTTAAAATCGGTCGCTACAAAGTGCGTAGCGTTATGGCTAAACTAAATTTAAAGGCAATCCAAAGAACGGCTTACAAAGTAACAACAAATCGCAAGCACAGCGATGCAGTGGCTGATAACTTGTTGAATATTAATTTTAATCCTGTTGGAGCTGATCAAGTATGGGCTGGTGATGTTACTTACTTAAAAACCGGAGAGGGTTGGATGTACTTAGCTATTGTGATGGATTTGTATTCACGCAGGATTGTTGGTTGGCATATTGATAAAAGAATGACTACAGATTTGATTAGCAATGCCTTGATCAAGGCTCGTAATTTAAGGCAACCACCAAAAGGCTTGGTCTTTCATAGTGATAGAGGCTCACAATATACCAGTAATAAATACCGCAAGCTGCTTAGAAAATATCATATTAGAGCCAGCATGGGAGATGTTGGAGCTTGTTGGGATAATGCTGTCGTAGAGAGATTTTTTGGTAGTTTAAAACACGATTGGATATTTAAAGTTCATCAACCAACGCGTGAGCACATGAAAATAGATGTCGCAGCTTACATGAGGTATTACAACCTCGAAAGGCTGCATACGGCGAATGATGATATGTCGCCAATTAACTATGAAAATTCTCTAAGAAAAGTGTCCAGTTCGACTTGACCAGAACAGTATTCTGTAGAAGAAGTTACTCGCTGGTATACTAATATTTTTTATGAAATAAACCCTGATAGATTTCCATATAAATTCATTAAATACGTTAATGTTTTATTAAAGTTAAGCTGGTATTTTTTGTCCATTCCCCGAGAAAGGCCTAATAACTATGGATTGGTTCTTCGGAAAAGGAGTGCTAATGAATAAAATAATAGGCTTCCTAATAACAAAAGAAAATAAAGAACCTAAAGTAGATTTTTTTGATGTAGGCATAACATTAAAACTAATTAAACAAGGTAATTACAATGTTTATTTATGGGGAATTGGGGATATTGAAAACTATAAAGTCGATGATATGTATTCTTTATCCTTTCCTATTCATAAGAACCTACTTGATAGAAATGCGCTAATTTCGTTTGAAAATGAAAAAATTATCGTGGAAAATGATTGGCTTGGCTCAATTCCTGTTTTTACAACAAACAAGTAATAAAAGTAAGTTTTGCTGAACACTTTTAATGCTTAAAAAGATTTAAAAATTAAATGGTGGAGATCGACTTTCCTGCTTTTGATGGATACCCAATAAATGGATACTATAATAATGAAACAATATATAAAAAGAAAACTAAGATTTATTAAAAAAATCGTTTTTTTGTTTAATATGTACACATTGCTTTTCCACAGAAAGCAAAGGGTTAGAGAACAAAAAGTATTTCGAAAATTAAAAGAAATTGAAAAAAACACCACTAAAGAAATATATAATTTGCAACAAGATAAATTAATAATTTTTTTTAAATATTCATATGAAAACACAAAGTATTATAAAAAAATATTCGACCAGTTTGATGTAAACACTTGGAATCCTGAAGACTTAAAAAAAATACCTATCCTTACAAAGGATATTATTAGAAAACACGGCAAGGAGCTATTAAGCGAAGAATTTGAAAAATCATCTCTTTGTAAACGAAATACCGGAGGTAGCACCGGAGAATCCTTAGAGTTTTATAGTGACAATATGGCGGGCCTAAATGATAACGCCCATCATTGGTATTTATATTCGCTTATGGGATATGAAAAAGGCGATGCCATTCTTGGATGTAGTGGGACAGTCATACCTCAAAAGTTAAGAGATAAAAATATTTATTGGCTAAGGGAGGCGAAGAATAGTGTGTGGGGGGAGTATGATTTTTCTGTTTTATATCTTACCGATCTAAATATCCACTATTATATAGATAAACTTATTGCTTTGAAGCCAACTATTTTAAGAGGATACCCATCCTTTTTTGATAAATTAGCAACATACATTATTGAAAATGATATAAAACTCGGTTTTGAAATAAAAGGCATAAACTTAACCGGAGAGATGTGCTCTATATCACAAAGAATCAATATAGAAAAAGCATTTTCTTCTATGGTTTATTTTGAATATGGGCATACTGAAATATGTTTATATTGCTACACTTCTGACGATACTTATGTATATAAGTCTTCACCCATATATGGATATATTGAAGTTCTTAAAGACGATGGTACAGATGTAGAAATAGGAGAAGTTGGTAATATAATTGTGACGGGTTTTAATAATCACGGTATGCCATTTGTGAGGTATGATACAGGGGATATGGGAGAGTTACTCTCTCGGAATGGTGGAACAATTGAATTTAAAAAGATATTAGGGAGAAATAAAGATTATATAGTATCGAAAGATGGGCAAAAAGTGTTTTTAACAGCTTTAATATTTGGGCAACACTTACAGGCATTTAAAAATATAGTTAAATGGCAGTTAAAGCAAGAACTGATAGGGGTTGTTAGTATTATGATCGTAAGAAATAGCAACTATACCAATTCAGATGAAACAGAAATTCTAAAAAACTTCCAAAGCGTTGCGGATATTCAATTAAAATTTAAGTATGTAGATGAAATAGCATTAACCAAAAGAGGTAAACATTTATTTTTAAAGCAAAATATAGGGTAACAAAATGAGCTTTAAGATTTTTGCATGTGGAGATATTGTTAATTTCACGGGGAAAGAAAGCTTTGTTAATGACGGGTTAATAAATATTATTAAAAATGCAGATATATCAATTTGTAATTTTGAAGCGCCTATCGAAACTAAATGCATGCAAAAAATAAAAAAAGCAGGCCCCCACGTATACCAGTCTAAAGACTCAATAAAGTATTTAAATAATGCAGGTTTTAATATGGTGTCATTGGCAAATAACCATATTTATGATTATGGGCAAAAAGCGTTAGAAAGTACGATTAAAGAGCTTGAAAAGCATGAAATGGAATATGTAGGTGGCGGTGTAAATTTCAATAAAGCATATCAAGCAAAGATAATAGAAAAGAATGGTATAAAAATAGGCCTTCTTGCTGCTTGTGAAAATGAATTTGGTTGCTTATATGAAAATCAAAATAGAGGTGGGTATGCTTGGCTTTTTCATTATTTGATAGAAGATAGGATTAGAGAACTAAAACATGAAGTTGATAGTATTGTATTAATAGTTCATGCGGGAGCTGAAAACATAGATTTTCCTTTAAAAGAGTGGAGAGAGATATATAAGAGGCTTTGTGATGTAGGTGTCGATGTGATTATCGGGCATCACCCGCATGTTCCACAGGGATATGAGAAGTATAATGGTAGTCAAATTTTCTATAGTTTAGGTAATTTTTATTTTGATACGGTTGGTTTTGAAAATAAAACTGATGATAGTTATAGCGTAGTTTTAGATTTTAATAAAAATGGGTTAGTTGATTTTGAAATTATTTATCATAAAAAAATAGAAGGTCAAACTACTAAAGTAGATGAAAGAGACGTTGCTTTTTCATTTGATAACCTGAATGCTTTACTTGGCCATGATTATGAGCAAAGAAATGAGGATATGTGTTTAGAATTATTTTATAAGTATTATTATGGTTATTATGAAAGTGCTTTGGGGAGGTTGCCCAAGAACGCATCATTGATTCGCAGGGGTAAGCATGCCATAAAAAAAATATTTTTTGAGAATAAAAACATAAATAATAGACATTTATTACTATTGCATAATATACGAATTGATTCCCATCGATTCGTAGTTCAACGGGCTTTGAGTCGAATTGCAGAGAAGTAAATACATCCAGAAAATGGGGGGCTTCTCATTTTAAATTATTAACTCTATTGGAAATAAATGAAAGTGAAAATAGCAATTGCAGGAACGGGCTATGTTGGGCTTTCCAACGCAGTGTTGCTAGCGCAGTACAATGAAGTGGTTGCAATCGATATTATTAGCGACAAGGTCGATCTTATTAATGCTAAAAAAGCAACGGTTGTTGATGCTGAGATTGAAAGTTACCTTATCAATAAAAAATTAAACCTTAGAGCGACACTAGATAAAAATGATACTTATAAAAATGCGGACTTTGTGATCATTGCAACGCCTACCGATTACGATCCTGACACCAATTACTTTAATACAAGCTCTGTTGAAGCGGTTATTAAAGATGTATTGATGATCAATCCGCAAGCGGTCATGATTATCAAATCAACCGTTCCTGTCGGCTTTACCCAATCAGTAAAAGACAAATTTAACTGCGAAAACATTATTTTCTCTCCTGAATTTTTAAGGGAGGGGAGCGCGCTGTACGATAACTTACATCCGTCACGCATTATTGTAGGGGAAAATTCAGAGCGAGCTAAGGTGTTTGCTAATTTATTAGCACAAGGCGCGATTAAAGAAAATATTGATATATTATTTACAAACTCAACAGAAGCCGAAGCCGTTAAGCTGTTTTCTAATACCTACTTAGCGATGCGCGTGGCGTATTTTAATGAGCTCGATAGTTACGCAGAATCACATAGTTTAGATACAAAACAAATTATTGAAGGGGTGGGGTTAGATCCTCGCATTGGTAACCATTACAATAATCCCTCTTTTGGCTATGGCGGTTATTGTTTGCCCAAAGATACAAAACAGTTACGAGCAAATTACAAAGATGTACCAAATTGTATTATCAGTGCGATTGTTGATTCGAATACAACTCGAAAAGATTTTATTGCCGAGTCAATTTTAAAGAGAGATCCCAAAATAGTGGGAATTTACCGCTTAATAATGAAAAGTGGATCAGATAACTTTAGGGCATCAAGTATTCAGGGTATCATGAAGCGCATCAAAGCAAAGGGAGTGGAGATTGTCATTTATGAACCTGTGTTAGATGATGAACAGTTCTTCCATTCAAAAGTAATAAAAAATTTAAATGAATTCAAAAAAGAGGCTGATGTAATCGTTAGCAATAGAATGGTTAAAGAATTACAAGATGTTAAAGATAAAGTATACACACGAGATCTCTTTGGAAGTGATTAAGTCATACTTCAGTTGTTTAATTTAAGGAAAAAGAATGAGCTTAGCTCCTATTGTATTGTTTGTTTATAATCGCTTAGATCACACCCAAAAAACCATTTCAGCTTTACAAAAAAACACGCTCGCAAAAGAAAGTGAATTATTTATTTACGCGGATGCTGCGGGAAAACAAAGTGAGGCAGAAAAGGTCCAAGCAGTACGGGATTTTATAAAAACAATTGACGATTTTAAATCAATTACCATTATCGAACAAAAAGAAAATAAAGGCCTCGCGGATTCAATTATTTCAGGTGTTACAGAAATCGTTAATAAATATGGGAAAATTATCGTACTCGAGGATGATCTAGTAACAAGCCCCTATTTTTTAAAGTTTATGAATGATAGTTTAAATACCTATGAGAAACATAGTAAAGTAGCTTCTATTCATGGATATATTTACCCAATCGACAATCTACCCAATACTTTTTTTTTAAAAGGGGCTGATTGCTGGGGGTGGGCTACTTGGAAAAATAGGTGGGCTATTTTTGAACCGCGTGGGCAAAAATTACTTGCTGAATTAAAGTCTAGAAAATTAGAAAAAGAAGCTGATTTTAATGGTAGTTATGACTTTACTGGGATGCTAAAAAATCAAATTAAAGGTCAAAATGACTCTTGGGCAATAAGGTGGTACATGAGCGCATTTTTAAAAGATATGCTAACACTATACCCAGGGAAAAGTTATGTTCAAAACATTGGCTTTAGTAGCGAGGGGACTCATTGTACCACTCAGACCAATGTGTTTGATGTTAAGTTAAATGAGCAGTATCTTTTACAAGAGATAAATGTAAAAGAAGATTTAGAAAGTAGGAATAAGATAGAAACGTTTCTTTTTTCACTTAAAATAAGTTCATTTAAAAGGGTGAAAAATAAGATAAAAGAACTATACAGATGAAAAAACTTATAAAATCATTAATACCACCAATTTTATTAGAGGGGGTACGTAAAATTAAGAGCCGTCAATATGGCTGGAAAGGTGATTATAATACTTGGCAAGAAGCTGAAAATACGGCGACAGGGTACGATACCGATGAGATACTCAAAACAGTAACAAGTTCACTGCTTAAAGTAAAAAATGGGGAGGCCGTTTATGAGCGAGATAGTGTTATTTTTGATAAAATTCAATACTCTTGGCCTCTTTTATCAGGTTTAATGTTTTGTGCTGCTAAATCTGGTGGAACACTTCAAGTAGTTGATTTCGGTGGGAGTTTAGGGAGCACTTATTTTCAAAATAAAAAGTTTTTAGATAAATTAGACAATGTCAATTGGAATATAATTGAGCAAAAACATTTTGTTGATATTGGTAAAAATAAATTTGAAGACGAAAGATTGAAGTTTTTTTATAATATAGATGAGTGCATAGAAAAAGAAAATCCAAGTGTGTTGTTACTTTCTGGTGTATTACAGTATATTGAAAAACCTTATGAACTTTTGGATGATATTTTAAAAAATAATTTTGAATATATTTTAATAGATAGAACGCCATTTTGTAAAATAAATGAAAAAATAACACTGCAAATTGTACCCCCTGACATTTATGAAGCTAGTTATCCCTGTAGGTTTTTAAATGAAAAAGAATTTATTCGGTACCTTGGCGATAAAAACTATAAAGTCATCGAATCTTTTTGTGCGCTTGATGGTGAAGACTTCAAGGGAATTATATTGGAGATCGTTAAAGATGTATAACTACTGCACGCTATTTGACAGT
The DNA here is from genome assembly GCA_963682165.1 of uncultured Psychromonas sp. Classification (GTDB taxonomy): domain Bacteria; phylum Pseudomonadota; class Gammaproteobacteria; order Enterobacterales; family Psychromonadaceae; genus Psychromonas. Next base: position 3,257,860 of record OY821666.1, read on the forward strand.
AACTATTTAACTCGTGGTTTGGCCATGTATGAATCATTAAAAAGCCATAGTAACAATTTTCATCTATATATATTTTCCTTTGATGATAAAAGCTATGATTTGCTTAAAAAATTAAACTTAGAGTCTATTACCGTTATTTCTTTAAATGAGTTCGAAGATGATGAATTACTAAAAATAAAAGGAGGTAGAACTGCTAGAGAATATTGTTGGACTTGTACTCCTTCAATTATAAAACACTGCATTAAAAACTATAATCTAGATAACTGCACCTATCTTGATGCAGACTTATATTTTTTTAGTGATCCTACTATTCTAATTGAGGAAATGGGTACCAAATCGGTCCTTATAACAGAGCATAAATATACTTCAGAATATGATCAAGCAAAAATGAGTGGAAAATATTGTGTTCAGTTTATGACATTTAAGAATGATAAAAATGGCATGAAAGTATTGAATTGGTGGCGAGATGCTTGTAATGACTGGTGCTATGCAAGGTTTGAAGATGGAAAGTTTGGGGATCAAAAATACCTCGATGATTGGACTGTTAGGTTTGAAGGAGTGCATGAGCTTCAAAATTTAGGTGGTGGAGTAGCTCCTTGGAATGTTCAACAGTATGATTTGAATGACGCAAGTTTCCATTTGATATTTTACCATTTCCATAATTACAAGGTTCTAGAAGGGGCCAAAATTGAATTAGGTTCATATAAACTAACTAAAGAGAATATAAATAGATTATATAAACCGTATACAAAGCACCTTCGGGAAATTACAAATAACCTGAAACTAATTGATAATGTAAATGATTATAATGGAATTGTGAAGTCTGCAAAGCTACATTGGAAAATTCCATTTAGATTAGTAAGAAGAAAACTTAAAGGTACTTATAATGTGTTTGGTATTCATAAAATTTTGGATAAATAAATGCCTTACCTAATTGAATTGCCAACTTTTAGAGATGATAGAGCAACCTTGACTGTAGTCGAAAAGCTATTACCTTTTGAGATAAAAAGATTTTATTATATTTATGATGTAAGTGGAAAAAGAGGCGGTCATCGGCATAAAAAAACAATTCAAGCATTGATCTGTTTGGGCGGTAGTTGTGATATTTATATTCACGATGGCAAGTCAGAAAAAACAGTTGTATTGGATAACCCAAATAAGTGTTTAATCTTAGATCCTAAAGACTGGCACACTATGGATAACTTTTCAAAGGGGGCTACACTTTTAGTCTTTTCATCTGAGCACTATGATAAAAATGATTATATTGATGAGGCTTATTAGATGATTGAATATGAAAACTTAAAAAAAGTAAATGAAAAACTATTTGATGAGTATCAAGCCTGCTTTGAAGACTTTTTAAAAAGTGGTTGGTACGTGCTTGGTCGCCAGGTATCTATATTCGAAGATGAATTTTCACAGTTTTGTAATGTGAAGCATACAGTAGGTGTGGCTTCTGGGCTTGACGCACTGGTGCTGGCTATTGATGCTTTTGATTTCCCTGAAAATTCAGAAATAATAGTCCCTGCAAATACCTATATTGCAACTATATTAGCAATAGTTAGAAATGGTTTTAAGCCAGTGTTAGTTGAACCCGATATATACACTTATAATATTGACCCTGCCAAAATAGAAAGAAGTATTACAAACAAAACAAGGGCTATATTAGTTGTTCATCTTTATGGCAAGTCTTGTGCTATGAAAAAAATACTAGAAATATCCACTAAATATAACTTAAAAATTATAGAGGATTGCGCTCAAGCGCATGGAGCAAAATTTAAAGGAACAAAAGTTGGTGGTTTCGGAATTGGATGCTTCAGTTTTTATCCAACCAAAAATCTTGGAGCCTTGGGGGATGCAGGCGCAATCACATGCGATGATGATATTTATAAAGACAAAATAAGATCTTTGAGAAATTATGGGAGCCATACTAAATATTATAACGATGATTTAGGTTATAACTCGCGACTAGATGAAATACAGGCGGGGTTTTTATCTATTAAATTAAAAGTTCTTGATGAAATTACAAGCCATAAAAGATCTCTTGCACAGCTTTATCTTAATAATCTCGATGACAGATTTATAAAACCTGTGGTTGATGGTGACTATTTCGATGTTTACCATATATTTAATGTCAGGCATTCAGATAGGGATGCACTGAAAGATTATTTACTAAAAAATGGAGTTAAAACAGAGATACACTACCCACTACCACCGAACAAGCAGAAATCGATGGAAAACTTTATAAAGGGTGACTTTCCTATAAGTGAAGAAATACACAATACGACGTTAAGCCTTCCAATATCATACTTCCATACGAAAGATGACGTTTTAAAAGTAATCAGTGTGATGAATGGGTGGTTGAAATGAAGGGGATAATATTGGCCGGAGGTAGTGGTACAAGGCTTTAGCACTATTTAAATTGAATAAAAAAGCAATAAGATAGAAGTGGTAACTATCTTTTAGCGATTAATGGCAAAGTCTGAGTTGGCGATAGAATATGCTCTGTAAATTATTGTTTTATATTAACAAATAATAGTGAGTAACTATAAAAAAGGTTAAACTCTTTATCATACTATAATAAAGCTGGACAATTATGAGACACTTTAAAGAAATTCAAGAAAACTTATCTAATACAATAATGAAAAGTTTATCGTGCGCAACGCCAGTTGTAGGTTTTAATATAGGCGGTAATTCCGATATGATTGTTCACCAAGAAAATGGCTACCTAGCAAAACCTTTTGATACTACCGATTTAGCACTTGGTATTAATTGGATATTAAACAATGAAAATTATGCTGATTTATGTTTAAATGCACGGGACAAAGTGGTCAGAGAGTTTGATAGTGAAGTTGTCGCGACGAGATATGTTGGCATGTATACGAGATTATTTAAATGACGGTTTCTTTCCATAAATTAAAAGAAGAATACTTTGTTTACATTTTATTTTTTCTTTTTGGTATGAGTTATTGGCGGCTGTATGTACCATTTATACTCATTGTTTTTGTTATTGTATTTTCAGACTTTAAATTAGAAAATAAAAAGGTTCATTTTGACTTTTTGCTCATCGCTAGCATATATATACTAATGCTAGTAACTCTCCTATTATTTAATGATCACGGTTTTACTTTAAATGGAAAAGAGGATCGAGTAATACTGCAATTAATCACTGTATTTATTGTAGGAGGGTTTCTAATTCAAAGTAAAAGTATAGCCATAAACATAAAAACGATAAAATTTTTTTTACTAGGCTCTTTTTTTATTTGCTCTTTTGTGGTGCTATATAGTTTTTTTCTGAATCCTGTAAAATATGGACACGGCTGCTTATTGAACCCATTAACCGGCAAGGAAGTTAATTCTCCAAGCTATTCAAATCTACTCGCTTTAAGTTTTATTTCATTTTGGCACTCACTTTTTTATGAGCAAAATAAGCTTATAAAGAAAATACTTTTAATTATCTTATTAATAACAACACTAAGTATGGCTGTTTTTTTAGTAGGAAGAGCATTTTTTATGCTGATTATTATTTCTATTTTATTTTTTTTGTCTCTAAATATATCTTTAAAGAGGATAATAAAAATTATGTTATGTATAGTCATCATAAGTTTTATTTTTATACACTTTAATACTGGCGTCGAACACCTAGCAATATTCCATAAATTTAAAAATAATGGCCTCGAATCAAAAAGGTTTGACTTCTATTGGCAGGCACTGCATGACATACCTTTGCACCCTTTTGGAATGTCTAAAGTTGATCAAAGCATAGAGCATATTAGCTGGTTTCATAACATAATACTTGATACTGGTAGAGTTGGCGGATTAATTCCTATGTTTTTATCAATTATTTTATTGTTACTGCCTTTAAAGGCGCTTCTCCAGCGGAAGCGGCACTTAGGGAAGGCTTTTATTGTTTGTATGTTACTTGCGACTTTTTTACTAATGCAACAGGATGTTATAATTGAAGGGGACGGACAAAGTCTTTCCCTATTTTTATTTCTTTCCACGGCTCTTCTTTGTAGCTTGCCTAATTCTTTAATAACTAGTCGGAATAAAACCACTTAGCAAGGGGGGATAATGTTTTTTTCTATAGTAACAGTAAATTACAACAATAAAAAAGGCTTACAAGAAACAATTAAATCCGTCTTAACTCAAACTATAAAAAGAGATAAAGTGCAATTTATTGTTATTGATGCTGGTTCTAATGACGGTTCGGTAGATGTTTTAGAAAAGAACGAGGATCTAATTGACGTCAAAGTTTCAGAGCCAAACAGTGGAATATTCTTTGCCATGAATAAAACCATTGCGCTTGCAACAGGTGAGTGGATTAATTTTATAAATGCTGGGGATTCTTTTTATGATTTAGATGTCTTAGCTAAACCGCTTCTTAATAAAACCATAGTGCCTGACATACTGTATGGACGTAGTATGTATGTTTTAAATGGAAACGATATTGGTTGTCCACAGCAAAAAATTAACCATTTCTATCAAGGTGTGCTGATAGGTCACCAAGCAACTTTCGTTGTCCTTGAATTGACAAAATCTAACTTATGCTCGTTACAATATAGAGTTTCAGGATATTTTACTTTTTTCTTTAATATATATGGACGGCTATAAATTTCAAAAAACAACGAAAATTATTTGCCGCTTTGATGTATCGAGATTAAGTTCAGAAAAAGCATATACAGCTACGTATCAGGATATGCTAATTGTAATGAAACGGCGAAAAGTATAGAGATAGCAGAAAATAGAAAATAAATACAACATTATGGCAAAAAACAATATTAAATAGCCTTGGAGGATCGCACCCTTAACATTATGCTATTCTCATTGAGTGCTTTGTTAGATTGTTTTAAGTTTTAAAAAAATCAGTAGCTATAATAAAAAAAATATAAGGCCATAGATGAAATACACAGAAACAAAATACAGTACAACAAAAAGACTTACCAAAGATATCCCGATAATAACCTCTAGTACAAAGCATACCTTTAAATCCTCTTTGTTTTTACCGAAAAATAAAGATAGAATGTTTGAAGGTGGCCTGAGATTGCATGGGTACTTTAAAAAATCTTCGGTAAATAAGCTTCTTATTTCAATTATTACCGTTGTTTATAACGGCGAAAAGTTTTTAGAGGACACTATAAGCAGTGTTATTAATCAGAGTTATGGCAATGTTGAGTATATAATTATAGATGGAGGAAGTAACGATGGAACTGTTGAGATCATTAAGAAATATGATCATTTAATTGATTATTGGGTTAGTGAGGCTGACAAGGGTATTTACGATGCTATGAATAAAGGTATTTCATTAGCTACTGGATCTTGGGTAGGCTTGGTTAATGCTGATGATTTTTATGACTTGAATGCTTTAAACGCCCTTGCTTACCAAGCGAAGAATTATCCTGAAGTTAATGTTTTTCACTTTAATTTAAGAGTTATATCTTTTAATAACGAAAACTCTATAACAGAGTCCCCCACTAAATTACATATGTTGTATAAAGGAATGTGTATCAATCATCCTGCTTCGTTTGTTTCGTTAAAGACATACAAAAAAGAAGGAGTCTTCTCTTTGCAATATCCAATTGCAGCTGACTGGGAGCTTATGTTACGTTTTTATAAAAATGGATGCAAATTCAAAGATGGTAAAGATATTGTTTCAAATTTTCGTTTGGGAGGGGTCAGTTATTTGATTACCAAACAAAGCATTAAAGAAAAGCATTTAATACGAAAAAAGCACAATTTATTCACTTATATTGACAAGTATTATTTATCTGACTTAGTAAAGTATTTTGTATTTGGAAAAAATTTGGTGAAAGTTGCACAATTTAAAAATAAATGGGTTAATAAATTTAAATATTAGCATGACATGATTTATTTTGCTCATTGCAGGGCTGTGATGTAAACAATTAAATAAATTGCAGGCTATGGGTATATATCATTGCCATTTTAGGCATTAGCTGCTGTTTATTATGCAAGCATGCGTACCAGCGCAGAGAACTATAGATATAAATATCCTATAATAACCCACATTAACAAGGTAAGATACAGGTTGGCTCTATGAATGTAACAACAATAATTCCAATGTATAATTCAGAAAACACAATTATTGCAACTCTTAATTCTGTTGTAAATCAAACCTATCAAGCTGAAATTGAAGTGCTTATTATTAATGATGGTTCAATTGATAACTCGGCAATGATTGTAAAAAAATATATTGAAGATAACCGCTCTGATAATATTAGTTTTCGGCTAATTAATAAAAATAATGGAGGAGTTTCCTCGGCTAGGAATGTTGGAATAAAAGAGTCAAAAGGAAAATGGATTGCCCTTCTTGATTCAGATGATGTTTGGCTTCCTGAAAAACTTGAAAAACAAATGCAAGTGTTAAAAGAAAATGAGCATATAAAGATATTAGGAACAAATCGAAATGACGAGGTTTATCCTTGGTTTGGTAAGAGTAAATTAAAAATATATAACCTAACTGCAAAAGAGACGCTTCTTAAATGGTGGCCTAGTACGCCAACGGTTATTTTTAAAAAAGAAATTATCGAAAAAACCGGTGTTTATAATGAAAGCCTAAGGGGATTAGAAGATGGAGAGTTTTGGCTGAGAATACTAAAAACATATAAAATATATGTTTTAAATGAATATTTGGTATTAACCGGTCATGGTAAAAGGTCATTTGGTGATATAGGGTTGTCTGCAGATCTTGGTGTTATGCATTCAGGCGAGAAAGCAATTCTTGCTATAGTTTATAAAAATAAGCAAATTAATTATTTGGAATACTTGTTTTTTCAGGTTTATTTATCCTTGAAGTATTTTCGGCGGTTACTTGTGGTGAGGTTGGCAAAATGATATTTAAATGTTTTTGGAGGCTTCGCGGCTTGGTTTATAAATTGTTTTTTGGTGCTTATGGCCTTCCATCATACATTGGTAAGCCTGTCTTTATTGGTAACTTTAAACGCATTTTTATAGGGAAAAGAGTGCGCATTTTTCCTGGGGCAAGAATTGAAGTGCTTAATGATAAATCTTCTATACACTTCAAAGATAATATATCAATCGGTCAAAACCTGCATATAACCTCTGGCGGATATTTAATCATAGATAAAAATACAACAATAGCAGAGAATGTTTGCATCACAAATATAGATCATCACTATCAAGAAGTTGGTGTTCATATTTTAGATCAACAAAATATTATTAGTGAAACATATATCGGAGAAAACTGCTTTATTGGCTTTGGAGCGGTTATTCAAGCAGGTACAATTTTGGGTAAACAATGCATTGTTGGAGCAAATGCGGTGGTTAGAGGGCATTATCCTAACTATTGTGTGATTGTTGGTGCACCAGCGAAAGTAATAAAAAGATATGATGAAGTTGATGGGCAATGGAAGAAAACATTAGCAAACGGTTCGTTTTTGAATGAAAATTAATAATTTGCAATAAAAAATATTCTCCTGCTCTCCCCTATTGCTTTTGGCTACGAACCTGAAATTCAAAAGCAGCTACAAAACAACAACATATTCAGCGACATTTAAAAGCCTGCTTGTATTAGAGCTATTAAAAAATGAAAAATTAAAAATAATAAAACCTCAGCGTGCATTGCAAGTTCGCATAACATAACTGTACCACTACACACCTAACGCACAAAGAAAATCAGCAAATGCTTCTGTGTTGGTACTTCCTCGATGTAGCGCGAAGCGGAGCAAGTCCTCTGTAGTAGATTGTTTTTTTAATTATAAAACAACTGGAATTAACCACAGAGGACACCGAGGTACTGCGTACCGCACAGAGAATGTCTTTTTAGTTTTTTCCTCATTCTTTGCTCATTTAGTCCTCTTTGTGAGATAGCTTTTTTTAATTATAAAACAACTGGAATTAACCACCGAGAACACCGAGGTACTGCGTACTGCACAGAGAATGTTTTTTCAGTTTTTACCTCATTCTTTGCTCATTTAGTTCTCTTTGTGAAATAGATTTTTTTAATTATTAAATAGTATTTTCTCGGTGTAGCGCGAAGCGCCTCTGTGTCCTCGGTGGTAAAATTTTTTTAATTATAAATAGTGTTTTAATGTTTTCTCGGTGTAGCGCGAAGCGGATCAAGTCCTCGGTGGTAAAATTTTTTTAATTATAAATAGTGTTTTAGTGTTTTAATGTTTTAGTACTTCCTCGGTGTAGCGCGAAGCGCCTCTGTGTTCTCGGTGGTAAATAGATTTTTTTAATTATTAAACAACAGGAATTAACCACAGAGGACACCGAGGTACTGCGTACTGCACAGAGGAGTTAGAAATATTATAAATAGTGTTTTAGTGTTTTAATGTTTTAGTACTTCCTCGGTGTAGCGCGAAGCGCCTCTGTGTCCTCGGTGGTAAAATTTTTTTAATTATAAATAGTGTTTTAATGTTTTCTCGGTGTAGCGCGAAGCGGATCAAGTCCTCGGTGGTAAAATTTTTTTAATTATAAATAGTGTTTTAGTGTTTTAATGTTTTAGTACTTCCTCGGTGTAGCGCGAAGCGCCTCTGTGTTCTCGGTGGTAAATAGATTTTTTTAATTATTAAACAACTGGAATTAACCACCGAGGACACCGAGGTACTGCGTACTGCGCAGAGAATGTTTTTTCAGTTTTTACCTCATTCTTTGCTCATTTAGTCCTCTTTGTAAGATATCTTTTTTTAATTATAAAATAGTGTTTTAGTGTTTTCTCGGTGTAGCGCGAAGCGCCTCTGTGTCCTCGGTGGTAAAATTTTTTTAATTATAAATAGTGTTTTAGTGTTTTAATGTTTTAGTACTTCCTCGGTGTAGCGCGAAGCGCCTCTGTGTTCTCGGTGGTAAATAGATTTTTTTAATTATTAAACAACAGGAATTAACCACAGAGGACACCGAGGTACTGCGTACTGCACAGAGGAGTTAGAAATATTATAAATAGTGTTTTAGTGTTTTAATGTTTTAGTACTTCCTCGGTGTAGCGCGAAGCGCCTCTGTGTCCTCGGTGGTAAAATTTTTTTAATTATAAATAGTGTTTTAATGTTTTCTCGGTGTAGCGCGAAGCGGATCAAGTCCTCGGTGGTAAAATTTTTTTAATTATAAATAGTGTTTTAGTGTTTTAATGTTTTAGTACTTCCTCGGTGTAGCGCGAAGCGCCTCTGTGTTCTCGGTGGTAAATAGATTTTTTTAATTATTAAACAACTGGAATTAACCACCGAGGACACCGAGGTACTGCGTACTGCGCAGAGAATGTTTTTTCAGTTTTTACCTCATTCTTTGCTCATTTAGTCCTCTTTGTAAGATATCTTTTTTTAATTATAAAATAGTGTTTTAGTGTTTTCTCGGTGTAGCGCGAAGCGCCTCTGTGTCCTCGGTGGTAAAATTTTTTTAATTATAAATAGTGTTTTAGTGTTTTAATGTTTTAGTACTTCCTCGGTGTAGCGCGAAGCGCCTCTGTGTGCTCGGTGGTAAAATTTGTTTAATTATTAAATAGTATTTTCTCGGTGGTAAAATTTTTTTAATTATAAATAGTGTTTTCTCGGTGGTAGATTGGTTTTTTTAATTATAAAACAACTGAAATATAATACGCCAAAGAATTTAAACAATAAAATTAACATTCTTATTCCTATTTGAGTTAACATTTCCAAAATAGAATAATTAAAATGAACAACAAAACAACAACATATTCAGCGACATTTAAAATCCTGCTTGTATTGGAGTTATTGGAAAATAATAAAAAACAATTAATTGAGCCTAAGCTTAAAAACATTTGTGTATCGTCCCATGGCTACATATCGAAAGGCGCTAGGTTTGAATGTAGTGGTCAAACAAGTGACGACGACATGCTTAAGAAACTACATAAAAAATATTAAATAGTTGTATTGACTCTTTGGCTAGGTATAATATGATTTTGCAATTGCCATTCAAGAATTAGCAGTTGAAAAAGGATTGTTAAATCAAGTGATAGCGATTAAACCAATCCCAACATCAGCGTACCCTACCCATGCTAAACGCACTGCTTTCTCAGTAATTGACAAATCAAAGGCTGGAGATATCTCTTCTTTAAGGGAGTGTATTGGCGAAAGCAATTATCGAAAATGATGGAAGAATTGCAATGATTAATAAACCTAAAATATTAGTACTGCTTGCTGCTTATAATGGAGAGCAATACATTAAAGAGCAATTGGACTCCATTCTTGCACAAACTAATGTCCAGGTTTCCATTTTAATTAGTTTAGATAAAAGTTTGGATAAAACACCAGATATAATAAACGAATATACAAGTAAGCACTCTAATATACAAGATTTAGGCAATACTACAAGATTTGGCTCTGCTGGTAGAAATTTTATTGAGTTAATCATAAAAAGTGATATATCAAAATATGATTATATTTCATTTTCCGATCAAGATGATATATGGCTGGCAGAAAAGCTTTCAAAAGCAGTTGATACCATAAAATTAAAAAAAATAGATGCATACTCATCAAATGTAACTGCATTTTGGGATGATGGAAAAGAAAAACTAATAATAAAAGACTACTCACAAGTAAAATACGACTACCTATTTGAATCTGCAGGACCTGGTTGTACTTTTGTATTTACAAAAACATTATTTTCTGAAATACAATCTCATTTACTTTCTAAAAAAGCTGATTTTAAAGATTTTGGGGTACATGATTGGTATTGCTATTCTTTTGCTCGACACAATAATTTCAAGTGGTATATATCTAGTGATTCATTAATGCGTTATAGACAGCATTCAACAAATGTCACAGGTGCCAATATTGGACTCAAAGGTTTCAAAAGCAGACTAAAGCAATTATGGACAGGTAGCTATTTCTTTAAGGTTAAACAACAAGCGCTATTTATAGGACAATCTGAAAAACCGATAATCTTATTAAAATCTAAGGATAGAATGGCCATGTTAAGACTTGCTGCAATTGCTCATCAATGCACTCGCAACCCTTTTAATAAAATAATGTTTATTTTAGTATGTTGTCTTATGTTTATAAAAGGAAATAAATTATAATGCCTCAAGAAATCTCAACGGTAAAAATTATAATACCCCAAGGAATTTAAACAATAAAATTAACACTCTTATTCCTATTTGAGTTAACATTTCTAAAATAGAGTAATTAAAAGGAGCTACAAAACAACAACATATTCAGCGACATTTAAAAGCCTGCTTGTATTAAAGCTATTAAAAAATGAAAAATTAAAAATAATAAAACCTCAGCGTGCATTGCAAGTTCGCATAACATAACTGTACCACTACACACCTAGCGCACAAAGAAAATCAGCAAATGCTTCTGTGTTGGTATTTTCTCGATGTAGCGCGAAGCGCCTTTGAGTACTTAGTGGTAAATAGATTTTAATTATAAAACAACTGGAATTAACCTTAACCACAGAGAACACCGAAGTACTGCGTACTGCGCAGAGAATGTTTTTTCAATTTTTCCCTCATTCTTTGCTCATTTAGTTCTCTTTGTGAGATAGCTTTTTTTAATTATTAAACAACTGGAATTAACCTTAACCACAAAGAGCACCGAGGTACTGCGTACTGCACAGAGAATGTCTTTTTAGTTTTTTCCTCATTCTTTGCTCATTTAGTCCTCTTTGTGAGATAGCTTTTTTTAATTATTAAACAACTGGAATTAACCACAGAGGACACCGAGGTACTGCGTACTGCACAGAGACGTTAGAAATATTATTAAATAATGTTTTAGTGTTTTAGTGTTTTAGTGTTTTAGTGTTTTCTCGGTGTAGCGCGAAGCGGATCAAGTCCTCGGTGGTAAAATTTTTTTAAAATTATAAAACAACTGAAATTAACCACCGAGAACACCGAGGTACTGCGTACTGCACAGAGAATGTTTTTTCAGTTTTTCCTCATTCTTTGCTCATTTAGTTCTCTTTGTGAGATAGCTTTTTTTAATTATAAAATAGTGTTTTAGTGTTTTAATGTTTTAATGTTTTAATGTTTTTTCGGTGTAGCGCGAAGCGCCTCTGTGTGCTCGGTGGTAAAATTTTTTTAATTATTAAACAACTGGAATTAACCACAGAGGACACCGAGGTACTGCGTACTGCACAGAGGAGTTAGAAATATTATAAATAGTGTTCTAATGTTTTAGTGTTTTAATGTTTTAATGTTTTAGTGTTTTAGTGTTTTAGTGTTTTAGTGTTTTCTCGGTGTAGCGCGAAGCGGATCAAGTCCTCGGTGGTAAAATTTTTTTAAAATTATAAAACAACTGAAATTAACCACCGAGAACACCGAGGTACTGCGTACTGCACAGAGAATGTTTTTTCAGTTTTTCCTCATTCTTTGCTCATTTAGTTCTCTTTGTGAGATAGCTTTTTTTAATTATAAAATAGTGTTTTAGTGTTTTAATGTTTTCTCGGTGTAGCGCGAAGCGGATCAAGTCCTCGGTGGTAAAATTTTTTAATTATTAAACAACAGGAATTAACCACCGAGAACACCGAGGTACTGCGTACTGCACAGAGACGTTAGAAATATTATTAAATAGTGTTCTAGTGTTTTAATGTTTTCTCGGTGTAGCGCGAAGCGGATCAAGTTCTCGGTGGTAAATAGATTTTTTTAATTATAAAACAACTGGAATTAACCTTAACCACAAAGAGCACCGAGGTACTGCGTACTGCACAGAGGAGTTAGAAATATTATAAATAGTATTTTAGTGTTTTAATGTTTTAATGTTTTTTCGGTGTAGCGCGAAGCGGATCAAGTGCTCGGTGGTAAAATTTTTTTAATTATTAAACAACAGGAATTAACCACAGAGGACACCGAGGTACTGCGTACTGCACAGAGGAGTTAGAAATATTATAAATAGTATTTTAGTGTTTTAATGTTTTAATGTTTTAATGTTTTTTCGGTGTAGCGCGAAGCGCCTCTGTGTGCTCGGTGGTAAAATTTTTTTAATTATTAAACAACTGGAATTAACCACAGAGGACACCGAGGTACTGCGTACTGCACAGAGGAGTTAGAAATATTATAAATAGTGTTCTAATGTTTTAGTGTTTTAATGTTTTAATGTTTTAATGTTTTAATGTTTTAATGTTTTAATGTTTTAATGTTTTCTCGGTGTAGCGCGAAGCGCCTCTGTGTTCTCGGTGGTAAATTGGTTTTTTTTATTATTAAATAGTGTTTTCTCGGTGTGACTCTGTATCCTCGATGGTAAATTGGTTTTTTTAATTATTAAATAGTGTTTTCTCAGTGTAGCGCGAAGCGCCTCTGTGTCCTCGGTGGTAAATTGGCTTTTTTTATTATTAAATAGTGTTTTCTCGGTGTGACTCTGTATCCTCGATGGTAGATTGGTTTTTTTAATTATTAAATAGTGTTTTCTCAGTGTAGCGCGAAGCGCCTCTGTGTCCTCGGTGGTAAATTGGCTTTTTTTATTATTAAATAGTGTTTTCTCGGTGTGACTCTGTATCCTCGATGGTAGATTGGTTTTTTTAATTATAAAATTAGCACTTTATAATACCCCAAGTAATTTTATTGTTTAGATTTTTTTGGGCATTATATAATAAGCATTTACACGGTTCCTTTTACACCCTAATTTTTAAATTTTTCTACAATCTAGTTTGTAGTGGTACAATTAGGCGTACAAATTAACATAATAGGATTCATATGAAAAAATTTATAATACTGTTCTTTCCATTGGTAGACATTCTACTAATACCTTTTGTTTACCCTGCCGCATGGCTACTGAAAAACATACGAAGAGGAGGTGTATGGAGGCTGCCACATTGCAAGAATGCCTTTATGAATGTAGGTGTATTTCCAATTCGTGCTCATTACTACGAACCTCAGTTTAATAACCAAAACCCTAATCCACCTTTCTCTCAAGACAGAAATCTTCAAGGGATTAACTGGAATGTTTCTTGTCAACTGGAAATGCTTGAAAGATTTAATTTTTCTGAGGAACTTGCAAATATTCCTCAAAAGAAACCAAGCACTCTCAAATTCTATCTAAATAATGAAGCATTTGAATCAGGTGATGCTGAATATTGGTATCAAATAATTCGCACCATTAAACCAAAGAGAATATTTGAAGTTGGTAGCGGAAATTCCACTCTAATGGCAATTGATGCCATTAATAAAAATCAAAGTGAAGACCCAAATTATAAATGTGAGCATATTTGCATTGAGCCTTATGAAATGCCTTGGCTTGAAGAGACTGGAGTAACAGTAGTAAGGAAAAAAGTTGAAGAAGTGGAGTTGTCATTTTTCTCACAACTAGAAGAAAATGATATCTTATTCATTGATTCGTCGCACATTATACGACCTCAAGGCGATGTTCTCTTTGAATACCTTGAACTATTACCGTCTCTCAATACAGGTGTAATTGTTCATGTACATGATATCTTTTCACCCAAAAATTATCTCACCAAATGGTTGCAAGATGATGTTAGGTTCTGGAATGAACAATACTTGCTAGAGGCATTCCTTTCACATAATAGCAGTTGGAAAATTGTAGGTGCTCTTAACTATTTACATCATAATCATTATAAGAAATTTAGTTCTGTAATACCATTTTTAACACCTGAACATGAGCCAGGCTCATTCTATATTCAAAAAATCGCCTAACAAAATGCACCACTGGATAAAAAAAGTTATAAGGCACACATAGCCCTAACTAGAAAATACAGAATAATAAGGAATAATGGGGATATAGTAGTACTGTACCACTACATTTCTTTAGAAGTTATAAAATTGAATGGATGCCACCTCACCCAACGTTTTATATGAAAAGGTCCCTGTATCAACAATATGGAGGATTTGATCTAAAGTTTAAAATTGCTGCTAATTCTGATTTATTATTACGCTATATATGGGTAAATAAAATATCGTTAAGCTATATTTCAGAGGTTTTAGTTTTAATGCGCCTGTGGGGTAAGTAACAACTCTTTTTCTAATTTGTTGAAAAAAACAAAAGAGCACATGCAGGTGTTGTCAAAAAATAAAGTGCCTGTTTTACCTGCTTTGCTAGGAAAGTATTTATCTAAAATTCCTCAGTTTTGGTAAAATGATATTTTTAAAGCAAACTTGCTAGTTCCCCATTACAACGAAATATTATAATATTTTTACTTTCAAAATTAGTTTAATTCGTTAAAATTGACTGCCAGAAAAATACTGGACATGGATGAGAAGATCTTAACTCTTTATAATGAATGAGTACGCGGCATAACACCGCAATAAATGCCATGATAACCCTGTAGTGGCAACTAATTTTGAACCACTACATATCAAGTTTTACAAAAAGGCTATAATATGAGATTTTTAGTTACAGGTGGAGCGGGTTTTATTGGCAGTGCTGTTGTGCGTTATATTATAGAAAACAGCAATGACTCAGTTATTAATGTCGATAAACTTACCTATGCAGGTAATGTTGAATCGCTAGCCACTGTTGTAAATAATGAGCGTTACAATTTTATACAGGCAGATATTTGTGATGCACAAGCAATGCAAAATGTTTTTGAAAAATATCAACCTACTGCAGTTATGCATTTAGCTGCGGAGTCTCATGTTGACAGGTCAATTGATGGCCCAAGCGATTTTATGCAAACCAATATTATGGGCACATTTATTTTATTAGAAGCCGCGCGTAGTTATTGGAATAAACTTGCAGATGATAAAAAAGCAGCTTTTCGCTTTCATCATATTTCAACTGATGAGGTTTATGGTGATTTAGCAGGAACTGACGATCTGTTTACTGAAGAGACAGCCTATGATCCCAGCTCTCCTTATTCTGCATCAAAAGCATCAAGCGATCATTTAGTGCGAGCATGGCAGCGTACTTATGGGCTGCCTGTTATTGTCACCAACTGCTCAAACAACTATGGCCCTTATCACTTCCCTGAAAAGCTCATTCCGCATATTATTTTAAATGCGCTTGCGGGTAAAGCATTACCTATTTATGGCGACGGTAAGCAAATTCGTGATTGGCTATATGTAGAAGATCACGCGCGCGCTTTATATAAAGTCGTAACTCAAGGTAGGGTTGGTGAAACTTACAATATTGGCGGACATAATGAAAAGCAAAACCTTGAAGTGGTAAAAACAATCTGCACAATTTTAGATGAATTAGTGCCATTAACCTCTAGCTCAGCAGCGATCAGCCATTACAAAGATCTCATTACTTTTGTTCACGATCGGCCAGGACATGATGTGCGTTATGCTATCGATGCTTCAAAAATAGCTAATGAGCTTAACTGGCAACCTATCGAGAGTTTTGAAACTGGCATTGGCAAAACTGTTAAATGGTATTTGCATAACAAAAACTGGTGGCGGCGCGTGTTAAGTGGTGAGTATCAATTAGCAAGGATTGGAGATAAATAAAAGTTCGCCATGAAGCGTTAGAAAGCAATAGGGTCTAATGGTGAAAAATAGTAAAGCGCATCATAACTTGTTAGCATAGCAGGAGGGGATGAATTGTAATTGGTCGAGAAAGTTTTTGCTTTACTGGGTGGTTTAATTAATAGTATAAAAAATCGGAATTTATAAATGCAATGCACTAACAAAAAACAACAAAGCAATGAAGGTGGAGCTAACTGCCCTCCCCTAACTCCTAACACATCGCCACAATACAAAGGGGTGATTTTAGCAGGTGGCACGGGCAGTCGTTTGCATCCTATTACATTAGGCACATCAAAGCAGTTATTGCCTATTTACGATAAACCAATGATCTATTACCCATTATCTGTTTTAATGTTGGCTGGTATTAAAGATATTCTAATTATATCAACACCTGAAGATCTGCCGAATTTTAAGCGAATGTTAGTTAATGGTAAACAGTTTGGAATTAACATTAGCTATAAAGAGCAACCAACACCTGATGGATTAGCGCAAGCGTTTATTATCGGCGAGGAGTTCATTGGCAATGATAATGTGGCTTTAATACTCGGTGATAACATATTTTACGGGCAAAACTTTTCCGAGAAACTATTAGCCTCTGCTAAAATTGCAAAAGGCGCATCGATATTTGCTTATCATGTCAATGATCCTGAGCATTTTGGTGTGGTTGAGTTTGCTGAAAAAGGCAAAGCATTAAGTATTGAAGAGAAGCCAAAACAGCCAAAGTCAAATTATGCGGTGACCGGTTTGTATTTTTATGATAATGATGTAGTTGAAATTGCTAAAAATATCAAACCATCAGATCGTGGAGAATTAGAAATAACTGATGTCAATATTGCTTATTTAAAGCGTGGTGATCTCAATGTTGAACTGCTAGGTCGAGGGTTTGCATGGCTTGATACTGGTACGCATGACTCATTATTAGCAGCGAGCCAATTTGTACAAACCATTGAACAGCGTCAAGGTTTAAAAGTCGCCTGTTTAGAAGAAATCGCTTATGTGCAGGGCTGGTTAAATAAAGAAGAGTTACTAGTTCAGGCGCAAAAGCTTAAAAAGACAAATTATGGCCAATACCTATTTAATATTGCTAATGGAATGATTTAATGAAGTTTATTGAGACTGCAATCAAAAATGTAAAAATAATTGAAGTGAATGTGTTTGCTGATGAGCGTGGCTTTTTTATGGAAACCTTTCGCGCTGATGAATTTATGGCGCAAACTGGCGCGAAACCTTTTGTACAAGACAATCATAGTAAATCTACGAAAGGCATTTTACGAGGTTTGCATTATCAGCTACAACAAACCCAAGGTAAATTAGTGCGTGTTACCACGGGCTCGGTTTATGATGTTGCGGTTGATATGCGAAAATCATCTCCTACGTTTGGTAAAGCGGTAGGTGTTGTGCTCTCTGGCGATAATAAACGCCAACTTTGGGTGCCAGAAGGTTTTGCGCATGGCTTTTATGTAATGACGGATAGCGCCGAATTTGTTTATAAATGCACGGATTATTATCACCCTGAATCTGAAGTGTCGGTTCGCTGGGATGATGCTGATTTAGCGATTCAATGGCCATTATGTGCTGGTGAAGTAGCACAAGTCTCCGCTAAAGATGCCAGTGGCTTTTCTTTTCAAGATGCTCCTAAATTCAATTAGTAACATGGGTATAAATAACAGGAAAAATAATGAAAGTAGTGATCACCGGTAAAGGGGGCCAACTTGCTTGGGAATTAGAGAAACTTGCACCACAAGAATATGAGGTTATTAGTGCTGGCAGTAATGAATTAGATATTAGCAACGAGTTATTAGTTTCAGAGTTTATTAATAAAACCATGCCTGATTTAGTCATTAATGCAGCGGCTTACACGGCTGTAGATAAAGCACAAGAGGATGTTAAGGAGGCTTACAGTGTCAATGAACTGGGTGTTAAATATTTAGCCCATGCTTGCAAAGCTATCAATGCTCGCGTTTTGCATGTTTCAACTGACTTTGTTTTTGAGGGTAAATCTGCCACTCCTTATCAAACAGGTGCAAAACCGAATCCAATAAATGTTTATGGCGCGTCAAAACTCGCAGGGGACATTGCTCTTCAAAGTATCCTACCAGATGCGTGCGTTATCGTTCGCAGTGCATGGGTTTATTCTGTCCATGGAAATAATTTTGTAAAAAGCATGTTGCGTTTAATGCAATCGATGCCCGAGTTAGGTGTTGTTTTTGATCAAATAGGAACGCCAACATGGGCGAGAGGACTTGCAAAGTGGCTGTGGACTATAGCAGCAAAACCTGAAATAACGGGAACTTATCACTGGACGGACGCAGGTATTGCATCTTGGTATGATTTTGCAATTGCCATTCAAGAATTAGCAGTTGAAAAAGGATTGTTGAATCAAGTGATAACGATTAAACCAATCCCAACATCAGCGTACCCTACCCCAGCTAAACGTCCTGCGTTTTCAGTTCTTGATAAATCCAGTGCAGAAGAGGTTTCTGGTTTACATACAATACACTGGCGCAAGCAATTGTCAGCAATGATGGACGAATTAAAATAAATTTAAAACCTGATCTACTCATCTTCTTGCAGCATATACTCATGTACCTCTAAATACAGTAACATGAATATGTGACTGATCTACATTAAAATGTGGTGATTACCAGTTATCATGGATATAAGATAGCCTCTTATCTTACGTCAAAAAATTATAGGAAATGCAATAGTGAAAATTTCAAAAATGATAAACGGGCAAATGTTTTTGTTAAATCCAGTAGAATATGATAAAAATCCTACAAGAAAAATTGATGAATTTGCATTAAGACCACTATTTGAGCCTGAGCCTCCCAGGAAAAAGAAAAAAAAAGTGATATATGATATCTTCAGAGATAAAGTTCTTGAAAAAAGAATGCTCGTTACCGATGCAATGGAAATACCAGAGAGCATAATAACGGTTAAATATGTCAGGTACAAAAGGAAAGCACCACCACGTAAGCCCCTGCATTTGGCTAGATATACGCCACCTGCACGTAATTCATTCTTGCAAAGTATTCGTGGTCTATTTACTAGCACTCCGCCACCTCCTCCTATACACGATGGATTTAATGCTTCAGAAAAAGTATCCCTACGAGCAGCCTTACAATGTTGTGTTTTAAATTCAAATAAAGCATTTGACTCTTCTACAACTCTTTTCGAGCATCATCTTGATCAAGTAAAATTATGGTTCGGATCAACTGAACCTGAAACCATCAAACAAATACTAAATGGCATATATATAATGAACAAGGTGTTAAGTGATAGCACTCGAATATTAACCTATGTTGATATGAGGCATCAAAGAGATCATCACATCTTCTATAGTCCTCTACTCGAACCAGCGGTTGGTTTATCAACTTGTTATGGGAAATCAAGTATGGATTTTATCAGTGAGAAATATCCCCCTAATCCAAATATGCCAGATGGGCTAGAAGTTCCAGGACATTTACCAGCAGATGGAATACGTATATTAATTGGTGAACACATGCTTCAACCTACTCAAACGGTCGAAAACAGAGCATTAATTATTTATCATGAAATGACGCATAGGCTATTAAACACTAGGGATCGAGGATTTGAGTTTCTCAGTACGGAAAAGAGAGGGGTAATGCCTATCTTCGGTGCAAAAGCGGCCCAACAGGCGGCACTAGAAGATCCTGCAATGGCACTTATTACTGCCGATTGTTGGAGTTACTTTGTTGCTTCTTTTGCTAAAAATGCACCTACTCAATGAATTGAACTATACCCATGTTTGCTGCGAATGAATTAGAACGCGGCAATTAATTACTCAAGTTTCGGAGTTCATATTTACCAATAAAAATACCATAACATGCTGATATAAAAGAATAAAATACCTACTTGTGTTATAATTCTTGTTAACTAGACAATAAAAAAAACACAAGAGGCATAAAATGAAGTCTGACATAAATGATTTTGGTTTACCATCGCTTACTGCGGATTTACTTAATCAACAAAATCTAAATATAGATAATACGTTTAGTACAACATGGAAAAACATTGGCTTTAAAGATCTCTTAAAACGCGCAAAATTTAACAAACGATCTGGCACTTCAGCTGACAGTGTTGTGTACCTCTTGATGTTGTGGGTTTGGCTAAAAGTAAACTCTGTTTCGATGTTCTCAAGGGATGCGTTATTGAGTTTCTCATCCTCAAAAAAAGATGCCCTCTACGATTTTATTAACCATGAAAACTTGGATTGGCGAAAGCTACAATTATTGACAGCAAAAAAAATACTTAAGCCCCATGAAGGAAATAAATTGAATGCTTTTGTTATCGATGATTCAGTTAAAATCAGACGTGGTAAAAAGATGCCAGGTGTTTCAAAGCACTTCGATCACTTAACCGCTCGATGTGTCAATGGGCAACAAATAGTGACGCTAGGCCTTGCTAATGACGAGTTATTTACGCCGATTGATAATGAAATATTTATCAGTAAAACTGACAGACAGGTTGCTGATTATCAGTTTAAAGATGGTCGTAGTATTGCAGCAAAACGTTACGAAAAGTCAAGAGAGCAAACTAAACCTGATATGGTTTGCGACATGATATCAAGAGCAATACGCAATGGTATTAACGCCGAATATTTTTTAGCAGATGCTTGGTTTGCAACGAAACGAATATTAAAAATGACGGTGGAACAATCACTTGTAGCAATTGTTCGAATGAAGCGAAATAAAATGAAGTATCGCTTTATGGAAAATGGAGAGAGTAAGTTACTGAGTGCTGAAGAGTTATATAAGCAACATATCAAAGGTCAATGGCATAACCTAAAAAATATTCCTTACCAAAGCAAATCAATTATTGTTGAGTTGAATTTAACGACTGAGACTAAAAAAGATCCACAATGGATTAAAGTTAAGCTTCTGTACGTTCGGTCTATGAATGAAGCCAAACAACAAGCGAGCAAAAATGATTGGGCTCTCTTTTTATCAACGGATAGCCTACTTGAAGATGAAAAAATACTTGAAATATATGCACTACGTTGGGGAATTGAAGTTTACTTTAAAG
The DNA here is from genome assembly GCA_963682165.1 of uncultured Psychromonas sp. GTDB lineage: Bacteria > Pseudomonadota > Gammaproteobacteria > Enterobacterales > Psychromonadaceae > Psychromonas. The sequence goes on from OY821666.1 coordinate 3,279,254, forward strand.
AGGCGAAACAAAAGCTTGGTTTTTTAAAAGAACAAAGCCGCCACTATGGTGCGTACATCGCTTCTATTCATCTAACTGGATTGCGTTTTTGTTTACTATTATTTGCAAAAGAAGAGCAAGTGGGAGCCAAGTTAAGTGAGGTTAGAAATGACTTTGAAGAAAGCCTTACGACGTTGAATTTTGGGTGTAAATTATGGGGTTTATTTAAAGCATTAATTGCAGGCGCTCTCAATGAAATAGGTAATTTAACCGAAAGTAAAAAATCAGAGATCTTAAAAAAGATCGATCAAACTGTTATTGGCTTTTTTACGAAAGCGCTACAAATGGATCAATTCACAATACGGCAAGAGGCACTGATATGATGGAAAATAAAACAGAAAAAGCTATAATTTCAACGAATATGAACTCCGAAACTTGAGTAATTATTTGACCAATAAGTAACTGCCCTTCTCAATCGATATCAGCTAATGACAAATAATGAGCTCTTGCTTGAAAATTAGCGAGCGGCGTTTAATGATTAACGCCCTGGTAATTTTTTCCAAGTGACTTTATCACGTAAATAAACAGGTAGTGCAAATTCAGGAGCTGTCACTTGTTTATTTTTTACTAATAAAAGCGCCTGATCTAACATGTATTTTGCAGATGGGTATTCAATACTAAGCTGCTTAACTGAGCTAAAATGTGCTTTTAATTGCGGAAACACAGCCCATGCCGAGCCAACTAATGCGCCTTTATTGTCAATTGATGTCATTTTAGTGATTAAATCCTCTGGTTTGATAACAACCTCCTCATCAAGCAGCACCATGATATTATTTTGCCGTTGATAATGTGCAAAATAAACCTCACCCATTCGCGCATCAAGCGCACTATAAACCGTTGATACCTGATTAAGTGCATAAGCTTGTTGGGCCATGGCGTGTAGGCTCGACACGCCAACCATTTTTTTATCAATACCAAACGCGAGCCCTTGTGCAATACTCACCCCAATCCGCACACCGGTGAAACTACCAGGGCCTTGGCCATAGGCAATAATATCGATGGCAGACAAAAGCAAGTCTGCATCTTTTAAAACAGCATCAACCATGGGTAATATTTTAAGGGTATGCTCTCTTGGCGCGATGAGACATTGATTGAAAATGTGCTCCGTTGTTTCACTTTGACGCAATATCGCCACAGAGCATGCCTCTGTGGATGTATCTACGCATAAAATATTTAAAGACATAACGTGGCCTATTTTATTTTTTCTAAAAAATCGACCGCTTTTTCAAGTGAGCGAGTACGGGGCATTGACGGTAAACTATTTAAAAAAAGATGGCCATATTGGCGCGTCACTAAGCGGGTATCACAAACAATTAATACACCTTTATCTTTTTCTGAACGAATAAGACGCCCAACACCCTGCTTAAAATTAATCACCGCTTGGGGGAGTTGTACATCAAAAAAGGCAGAAAGACCTTTGAGATGTGCATCTTCGATACGAGCTTTTAAAAGCGGCTCATCAGGCGAGCCAAACGGTAGCTTGTCAATGATAACACAAGATAACGTTTGCCCTGGCACATCAACGCCTTCCCAAAAACTATTTGTTGCAACAAGCAGTGCATTACCATGACTGATAAATTCCTCAAGCAATGCTTGTTTGCTTTTTTCGCCTTGCAGTAAAACGGGCAATGTTAATGTGCGTTTAAAGCCAACGAAGAGTTGATTCATCATCGCATAACTGGTACACAGAAAAAAACACCGGCCTTTACTTGCGCAAATAACAGGTGTTAGCTGCTTCACTAACAACTCACAAAACCCAGGCGTGCCAGGCTCTGGAAACAATCGAGGCACAACAAACAGACTTTGCCGCGCATAATTAAATGGGCTGTCTAATTGTATGCATTTATTTTTCTCAAGCCCCAGCTGTGAAGTGAAATGAGTAAACTGCCCTTTTACAGATAAGGTCGCAGAGGTATAAATCCAAGTCGCTAATTTTTTTTCGCACGCTAACTGAAATCGCCGCGCAACACTTAGCGGAGTAATATTAAGCGATACATGTTGCTTAGTGCAGTCATACCAATAACTAAAGCCTGCGACATCGATGCTATTTAGCTTTTTTAAGCGTAAATTAAATTGATTTAACCGCTCAAAACAGTGATCTAATAATTCACTTGTACCTAATCGTTCACAGATAACTTCCAATAAAAAATCAATGACTTGAAATAATCGTTGCAGATGTAATTGAATAATTTTATCCCCACTTTTTTCTCGCCAACTGCCGCTACCCTTTTCAATAGCAAAAGACAAACGAAAATCAAGTGCTGACAACCTTAATTGCTCAGCGGCTTTTGCCATTTGCTTGGCCTCTTTAAGCTCTGTGCGATAGACAAATTCAATGTCTTTGGATAATTCAATAAACTGCCGAGTTGACAAAGACTCCCCAAAATATTCGCAGGCAATATCTGGTAACTGGTGCGCTTCATCAAAAATATAAACTGCCGCATTAGGAATTAGCTCAGCAAACCCGGTTTCTTTTACCGCTAAATCTGCAAAGAAAAGGTGGTGATTAATGACAATCAGATCGCTATCCATTGCTTTTTTACGAGCTTTAACAATAAAGCAATCATCAAAACTTGGACAATCACGGCCCAAGCAGTTGTCATTGGTACTGGTTATAGCAGGAATAATAAAAGCATCTTCGGGCATAGATTGCATTTCACTAATATCACCTTTTTTTGTAGAAATAGCCCAATTTTTTATCTTTACCAGCTCTATTTGTAAGGATTTATCTTTGTATTTACTTTCAAGCATCAATCTATTTAAGCGTTCATTGCATAAATAATTACTGCGCCCTTTTAATAACGTCACCGAGCCCACAAAATTGCATGCCTCAATGAGCACTGGCAGATCTTTCGTAAAGAGTTGATCTTGGAGTGTTTTGCTGCCAGTCGAAATTATTATTTTTTCTAAAGAGCCTTGCGCAAATGACAGTAAAACAGGCGCAAGATAGGCAAATGTTTTCCCGGTGCCTGTTGGAGCTTCAATAATTAAGGTTTCATTTAAATTGATCGCAGACTCAACAGCTTGTGCCATTTTTACTTGAGCAGGACGCGCACTAAAATGCGCCAATTTATCTTGCAACGCCCCACCTTTTGAAAAAAAATCAGAAATCAAATTATTTCCTCACAAAATACAAGCTATGACAAAAATTAAAAACGCGCCCTATGACTATAAATGTTAATCAATTAGTTGATATTGTTTGCTAAGAATATCAATAATTTCAGTTTTAGGATCGTCACTAATGCTTATTTTTGTCCCCGTAATTTTCTCCGCCATGGCAATATAAATTTTAGAAATATCCATGAAAATATTAGTTGGTAATTCATGCTCGCGTGCTAATGCACTACGCTCTGCCATTCTATCCTTGTTCAGTAAAATATCAGGATCTGGGAAATAATTTAATAACAGTTGACGAAAATCTTCTTTAGAATTTTCTACAATTTCCCCATTCGCGAATTTTTTTGCATCCCAAATACGCGATGAATCAGGAGTGCCTACTTCATCGATATAAATCAATTTATCAATGCCATTTTTATCTTTTACATAGCCAAATTCAAATTTAGTATCGACAAATATTTGCCCTATATTCTCAAGCTCATCACTTATCACATTAAAGCCTTTTTTTAATAAGTGCTCATAGCTGTTAATATCATCAACTGAGTTAAAATTAAATGCTTTAAAATTATCTTCAATATTTTCTCGGGTGATATTAACATCATCAACCGCAGCGACGGATGGGATCCCGTATAAAATTCCTTTAGTTGACGGTGTAATAAGTAATTCTGGAAGTTTTTGATTATTTTGCAGAGAGTGACTGATGCTAATACCACAAAAAGTTCGCTCTCCTTTTTCATAAGCGCGCCACATTGATCCCGTGATATATTGACGGCCGATGCCTTCAATCATTACAGGTCGTGCTTTTTTGACAATCCAAACCAAGGGGTGAGGAATATCTAAAATATGGCTATCAGCAAGATCTTTCTGTTTAAATAATTTAAACCAATGACTTGAAATAGCATTCAATGCAGCGCCTTTCCCAGGCACGCCGTTCATACCTTCTTTTGCATGCCAAATACAATCAAAGGCAGAAATGCGATCACTAATCACCATGATAGCAAGTGGTGTATCTGGGCTGACATCATAATTTTTTTCAACAATAAGTCGTTTACTATCTGGTGCATTTAACCAATACACTGAGCGAACTTTACCATTGTGAACAGGTTTGTCAGTGCGAATTGGCAAATCGTTATTGACGGCTAGTACGTGATAAGCTAGATCCATTAAAATATTCCTCTATATGATTTATATACTGAAAATATAATTATACCATGCTACTTCAACATGCAAAATCAGTAAGGTCAATTGTGCTGGCATGCGAGGCATAAAATTGAAGTATAGTTATTATCTATAGATATTTTATAACAATGCAAACTTAAGCAAGGAGTAGCGCCCTTCTGGCCGCTAACTCGGTTTTTAGATGATCGGTAGCAGCCTTGCGCTTAACATTCTATCGATAATAACCATTACCTCATGTTGCGCCTTACTCTGATTATCGAGTCCGCAGCAGACGTTGCATTTTGAAGTCGCATGGGTTTATATACTGAAAATGTAATTATACCATGCTACTTCAACATGCAAAATCAGTAAGGTCAATTGTGCTAGCATACCAGAGATAAAAGTAGCCTCAGATGATCTCTTCAATATGCTAAATTAGAGCCAGAGCCTGGCAATTAAATCAAGGCCAACTGATGCAATACTTAGCCATTGGCAAATGTTGCTTATGGCCTAGGCATCTATTTAGTGCATACATTTGCATTTTAAGGTAAGTTGGGGTAAAAACATAAAATTTTGTAACCTGTGCGAGTAATTTATTGATGTTCAATGAAAAAAAATTAACCTTGATTGGTGAAGACGATGTGCATGTTTGGACGGTCGATCCTGAAAAATTAATGAACAAGAATTTATTATCAGTGTTTCAAACACTTTTGAGCCTCGATGAACGCCAAAAAGTTGCTCGTTATCGTTTAAATTCTGCCAAACACAATGCACTTATCACTCGCGTATTTTTACGCTTTGTGCTTTCGCAGTACGCAGCTATTTCCCCAAAAGATTGGCGCTTTTCATATTCAGATCTTGGTAAACCAGAGATTGCCAATGCAAATATAGCACTTCGCTTTAACCTGAGCCATAATACACGGTTAATCATCTGCGCGATTTGTTTACACAACGATATTGGCTGTGATGTTGAAAACCTCTCACGAAAAATATCAATTACACCAATCGCCAAGCGGTTTTTCTCAACAAAAGAGGCTATTGACATTCAAAATCTTCCGGATCACTTACAAGGCAAAGGTTTTTTTGAACGCTGGACATTGAAAGAGTCTTTTGTTAAAGCCACAGGTCAAGGGATAACCAAAGGGCTCTCATCGTTTCGATTTGAGTTGAAAACAACAGCAGCTAAGAAATATCACGACGATATTAATCTTTATACCGATAATAATAACAAGGTCGATAACAACTGGTTTAGTGCCTTACTGTATCCCGATGAAATACATTGCATAGCATTATCGGTAAACACAGCGCAAAAACAACAAGTGATCTTAAAAAAAGATAGCCAATCATTGATGCTAAAGTTATTTAATATCAGCTCGGAGTAAGAAGTGCTTTATTGATACTCAGTCAATATCACAGGCTTAATTGCCAATGCTAAATTTTTTATCATTATAAAGGCAAAATTACAAGACAATCGCTAGTTATTGTAAATCAATTGAACTCAGATAGAGCCAAAAATAGTATGTTTGGAAAGCGCTGCTTATCCAGAATTGAGATTATTTAACCACAATGCGCATTATGACCACTTTTATTGATACTCAGTCAATATGACAGGCATTAATTGCCAATGCTAAAATTTTTATCATTATCAAGGCCAATTGACAAGACAAGTACCATAACCTTAATTTTTTAGCGTTTTCAGTTTGCACCAGTTATTACCTGATCTATAAAAGTTCTTTGCGCTTCCCATACACGAGAGTTAAAAGCAAAATGAATAGCAGGTTGCTTTGCATCTATCCCCGCTTCTCTAAAGTACTTCACAATAAGTTCAAAAAAGTCAGAACATCCAGTTGAATTTTGAAGCGCATCATAGATCAAATCCGCCCGCAATAAGCCAAAGCTTTGTTTACTCTCAGCTGGGAGCAATTGGCCTTTTATCATGGTGACCTTAGGTGGCTCAGAAGCAGTTGCCACACCATAAATTTGCGCCTCTGTCATAATTGGAATTTCAGGACTGAACTCGCTAACACCATTAGCATTTTGATACTCTTGTATTTTCGCGATGACCTTGTTACTGGCATCGATACTCGATGTATATATTATCATTGTATCTATACGATTAGCTGTTGTGATTTTTACCGAGGCAACTCCATTAATTTTATGCATAATTTCACGGATGATATAGCATAATATATCAGCAACTGACTTAAGATCGGAGTTAGAAGTATTGTTAACATTCAAGTACACGCGATGTCTAATAATGCATCTAATATTAGCTCCAAAACCGAAGAAACTCATTGCCATCTTCTTCTCTAAATAATCCTCTGGCCTCAAACCAAACCTCTTTGCTTTTTTAGCAATACTCATATTCACCAGAGAGTTGGCTATGGGTAAGCCCATACCCACATAGTTTTCTCGCGCAGTAATAAGGTATTCCAATGGAACGTTTTCAAGATCTTGCATACAAGTCTTAATATTCATTTCGATCCCTAAAAATAAAAGCCGACGAAAGAACTCCGTAAGCCCTTGCGTGCGTGCTGATATGCACTGTTTTGGGACATCTATACAAGAATACAGATCATAAACATTACCGCTGTTTTTTATCGTGGCGCGTTTATTCCACACCTCAGTGGCGAATTTTAGCAGTGAACTTGCTAGTGGGATGGCGCTTAACTGGCGTGCGCCTTCACTATTGCTTCGTGGTCTTAATGTCATTGTCACTCACTTAATTTAATGGAAAATAATATCCATATATTTTATATTATTCACAATTGATGGCTTTATTACCAGCTCATTATATCCAAGATAATACGTTAAATATTTGCAAATTAACGAATTAATTACCAGATGGCAATGTTTGTTTTAATTTTCTAATTGCTATAATTAGCTGAATCAGAATATTTACCATCTATACCCATGCTTTGTGAAAATGCTTTGTGAGCTGCGATGGCTGCGGTGGCATGAACAGATGATCGATGATAAGGCGCAACCGATATAATAGGGACGTGCTCCACGAATGGCATTGCTGCTACCGATCATATAAAAACCAAGTCTGGCATCACTGGCAAGGCTCATTGTTTAAATTTACATCGATATAAAATATCGATCGATAATAACTATACTGCAATTTAAGACCGTAAATCCACAACCAATTTGCCTTCTTATTTTGCATTTCTATGTGCATGCCCATAATATGCATGAGTATAATGTGCATGGGTATAAATAAGCACTTTGCCACAAAGATATTTTCAGGCCTGCGTAAATGATGATAAGACAAGTACCCTAGCCTTAATTTTTTTAGCGTTTCCTGCTTGCAGCAGCTATTGCATGATCTACAAAATTTCTTTGCGCTTCCCATAAACAAGAATGATGACGTGACTGCATAGCTGGTTGGCTTGCATCTATCCCCGCTTCTCTAAAGTACTTCACAATAAGTTCAAAAAAGTCAGAACATCCAGTTGAATTTTGAAGCGCATCATAGATCAATTCAGTTCGCAATGTGCCAAAGCTTTGTTTCATTTGCGCGGGTTGCAGTTGCCCTTTTATAATAGTGACCTGAGGTGGCTCAGAAGCAGTTGCCACACCATAAATTTGCGCCTCTGTCATAATTGGAATTTCAGGACTGAACTCGCTAACACCATTATTATTTTGATACTCTTGTATTTTCGCGATGACCTTGTTGCTGGCATCGATACTCGATGTATATATTATGATTGAATCTATACGATTAGATGCTGTGATTTTTGCCGAATCAACTCCATTAATTTTATTAATAATTTCACGTATTATATAGCCGAATATATGCAAAGCTGACTTAAGATCCTTGCTAGAAATATTATTAACATTCAGGTACACGCGATGTCTAAGAATGCATCTAATATTAGCTGCAAAACCGAAGAAACCATCTGCCATCTCAGCCTCTAAATAATTCTCCTTCGTCATACCACACCTCTTTGCTTCTTCAGCAATACTCATTTTCACCAGAGAGTTGGCTATGGGTAAGCGCATACCCACATAGTTTTCTCGCGCAATAATAAGGTATTCCAAGGGAACTTTTTGAAGCACTTGATGCATAGGCTTAATATTCATTTCTATCCCTAAAAATAAAATCCCACGAAAGAACCTCGTAAGCCCATGCATGCGTGCGTATGTGCTAGGGTTTATGATATCTATACAAGAATACAGATCATAAACATCATCGCAGTGTTTTATCGTGGCTCGTTTATCCCACGCCTCAGTTGCTAATTTTAGTAGTGAGCCTGTTAGTGGGATGGCGCTTGACGGGCGTGCGCCTAAGCTATTGCTTCGTGGTATTAATTTGATTTGGCCAGCGGTTGCATCTGTACTTTTTGGGGATTTTTTTTTATTATTTTTCAACTTTTTAAGACATTTCAGTATGCCGCGCATATTCATTTTCTCTTTATCTGTAGATGCAACGATGCAGTGCATCACTTTAATTAGTTAGAAAATAATATATACATCTTTTATATCATTCACAATTGATGACTTTATAACCTGTGCATTATATCTCAGCTAATGCGTTAAATATTTATATATTAACGAATTAATTACCAACTGACAATGTTTGTTTTAATTTTCTAATTGCTATAATTAGCTGAATCAGAATTTTTACAATCTATACCCATGCTTTGTGAAAATGCTTTGTTAGCTGCGATGGCTGCGATGGCTGCGATGGCTGCGGTGGCATGAACAGATGATCGATGATAAGGCGCAACAGATGTAATAGGGACGTGCGCATCAAATGGCATTGCTGCTACCGATCATATAAAAACCAAGTCTGGCATCACCTGCAAGGCTCCTTGTTTAAATTTACATAGTTATAAAATCTCTATTGAGAATAACTGCCCTGTAATTTTAGGCCAGGTGCAGCTGCCAATTTGCCTGCTTAATTTGTATTTCGATGTCCATGAGTATGATGTGCATGAGTAGAAATAAGCACTTTGCCACAAGGATATTTTCAGGCCTGCGTAAATGATGATAAGACAAGTACCCTAGCCTTAATTTTTTTAGCGTTTCTTGGTTGCAGCAGCTATTGCATGATCTACAAGAGTTCTTTGCGCTTCCCATAAACAAGAATGATGACGTGACTGTATAGCTGGTTGGCTTGCATCTATCCCAGCTATCCTAAAGTACTTCACAATAAGTTCAAAAAAGTCAGAACATCCAATTGAATCTTGAAGCGCATTATAGATCAACTCCGCTCGCAATGCGCCAAAGCTTTGTGGCAACATTGATGGTAGCAGGTGACCTTTTATCATGGTGATCTCAGGTGGCTCAGAAGCAGTTGCCACACCATAAATTTGCGCCTCTGTCATCATTGGAATTTCAGGACTGAACTCGCTAACACCATTATTATTTTGATACTCTTGTATTTTCGCGATGACCTTGTTGCTGACATCGATACTCGATGTATATATTATGATTGAATCTACACGATTAGCTGTTGTGATTTTTGCCGAGTCAACTCCATTAATTTTATTAATAATTTCACGCATTATATAGCCGAATATATACAAAGCTGACTTAAGCTCCTTATTAGAAATGTTCTTAACATTCAGGTACACGCGATGTGTAACAGAGCATCTAATATTAGCTGCAAAACCGAAGAAACTATTTGCCATCAGAGCCACTAAATAATTCTCGTTCGTCATATCATACCACCTTGCTTTTCCAGCAATACTCCTTTTCACCACAGCGTTAGCTATGGGTAAGCGCATACCCACATAGTTTTCTCGCGCAATAATAAGGTATTCCAAGGGAACATTTAAAAGCTTTTGCATCCTAGGCTTAATATTCATTTCTATCCCTAAAAATAAAATCCCACGAAAGAACCTCGTAAGCCCGTGCATACGTGCGTATGTGTTAGGGTTTATGATATCTATACAAGAATACAGAGCATAAACATCATCGCAGTGTTTTATCGTGGCTCGTTTATCCCACACCTCAGTTGCTAATTTTAGCAGTGAGCTTGTTAGTGGGATGGCGCTTGACGGGCGTGCGCCTAAGCTATTGCTTCGTGGTATTAATTTGATTTGGCCAGCGGTTGCATCTGTACTTTTTGGGGATTTTTTTTTATTATTTTTCAACTTTTTAAGACATTTCAGTATGCCGCGCATATTCATTTTCTCTTGATCTGTAGATTCAACGATGCAGTGCATCACTTTAATTAGTTAGAAAATAATATATATCTTTTATATCATTCACAATTGATGACTTTATAATCAGTGCATTATATCTCAGCTAATGCGTTAAATACTTCCATATTAACGAATTAATTACCAACTGACAATATTTGTTTTAATTTTCTAATTGCTATAATTAGCTGAATCCGAATTTTTACAATCTATACCCATGCTTTGTGAAAATTCTTTGTGAAAATGCTTTGTTGGCTGCGATGGCGGTAGTGGCATGGACAGATGATCGATGATAAGTAGCAACCGAGGTAATGGGGACGTGCGCATCGAACGGTAAGCTTTGGCCTGCTTCCTGTCATATAAAAAACAAGGGAGCATCCTCAACCTGCAAGGCTCATTGTTTAAATTTGCATTGTTATAAAATATCTATTGAGAATAACTAATTAAGCAGTAAAGTATTTATTTTAATACGGAGCAGGCGATTAACGCAGTTAATCATCAGTGGACAATTTTAGGCCAGGTGCAGCGACCAATTTGCCTGCTTAATTTGTATTTCGATGTCCATGAGTATAATGTGCATGGGTATAAATAGGCACTTTTCCACAACAACATTTTCAGGCTTGCGTGAATAATGACACGATAAGTAATTTAACCTTGATTTTTTAGCACTACAGATTTGTTGCTGTCATTATTGCCTGATCTACAAAAGATCTTTGCGCTTCCCATAAACAAGAATAATAACGTGACTGCATAGCTGGTTGACTTGCATCTATACCAGCTTCTCTAAAGTACTTCACAATGAGTTCATAAAAGTCAGAACATCCAGTTGAATTTTTAAGAGCATCATAGATCAATTCAGTTCGCAATGAGCCAAAGCTTTGTTTCATTTGCGCGGGTTGCAGTTGCCCTTTTATAATAGTGACCTGAGGTGGCTCAGAAGCAGTTGCCACACCATAAATCTGGGGCTGTGCCATCATTGGAATTTCAGGACTAAACCCACTAACACCATAATTATTTTGATACTCTTGTATTGTCGCGATTACCTTGTTGGTGGCTGCGATATTAGTCGTATATATTACGATTGTATCGATACGATTAGCTACTGATATTTTTACCGAGGCAATCCCATTAATTTTCTCCAGAATTTGCCTGACAACATAAGACATTATACCACTGGCTAATAGAAGCTCCTCGTTACAACTTATCTTAACATTCAAGTACACGCGATGTTTGATCTTGCACTTCTGTAATAAGCTATTGGCTCTATTAAAAGTTAAAAAACCGTCTTCGTCCATTAGATACAGTAAATATTCTTCTGGTGATACATCATTCAGACCAAAAAACTTTGCGCACGCAACAATTTCCATTCGCATAAAAATGTTGGATATGGACATATTATAATTTACATATTGTTTTCTAGCAAAAACAAGCTGATTGAAAGGAATCGATGTAAAACCTTGCAAATAAGGTCCAGTCTTCGTTATCATTCCTAAAAATGAAAGTTCACGAAAGAACTCCGTAAGCGCGTGCGTGCGTGCAGGTACGCTATGCTCTATGGTCTCTATACCATTATACAGATCATAAACATCATCGCTGTGTTTTATCGTGGCGCGTTTATCCCACACCTCAGTGACGAATTTTAGCAGTGATCTTGATAATGGGATGGCGCTTAGCTGGCGTGCGCCTAAGCTATTGCTTCGTGGTCTTAATGTCATTGTCACTCACTTAGGTGATAGAAAAGAATGTAAATATCTTTTATATTACCACAATTAATGACCTTATTACTAGTTTATATTTCCAAGCTCCTGAGTTAAATACTGGCAGATTAACTAATTAATTACCAGATAACAATGTTTGTTTTAATTTTTTTAATTGCTAATTCGCTTAATCAGAATTTTTATAATTTATACCCATGTTTTGTAAAAATGCATGGGTATAAATAAACACTTTACCACAAGGACATTTTCAGGCCTGCGTGAATGATAACAAGACAAGCGCCATAACCTTAATTTTTTAGCGTTCACACCTTGCAGCAGATATTACAAGATCTACAAAAGATCGTTGCGCTTCCCATACACGAGAGTTAAAAGCAAAATGAATAGCAGGTTGCTTTGCATCTACCCCCGCTTCTCTAAAGTACTTCACAATGAGTTCATAAAAGTCAGAACATCCAGTTGCATTTTTAAGCGCATCATAGATCAAATCCGCCCGCAATGAGCCAAAGCTTTGTCGCAATATTGATGGTAGCAGTTGGCCATTTATTATGGTGATATCTGGTGACTCAGAAGCCGTTGCCACACCATACATCTGCGCCTCTGTCATCATTGGAATTTCAGGATTGAATCCGCTGACACCATTCTTATTTTGATACTCTTGTATTTTCGCGATGACCTTGTTGCTGACATCGATACTCGATGTATATATTATCATTGAATCTACACGATTAACTGCTGTGATTTTTGCCGAGTCAACTCCATTAATTTTATACATAATTTCACGGATGACATAGTTTAATATATGCAAAGATGACTTAAGATCCTTGTTAGAAGAATTATTAACATTCAGGTACACGCGATGTGTAACAGAGCATCTAATATTAGCTGTTAAACAGAAGAAACTCATTGACATCCGATCCACTAAATAATCCTCGTTACTCAGACCATGCCTCTTTGCACATTCAGCAAGACGTATTTTCACCACAGCGTTGACTATGGGTAAGTGCATACCAACATAGTTTTCTCGCGCAGTAACAAGGTATTCCAAGGGAACTGTTTGGAAATCTTGCAGAAAAATATCCGTATTCATTTCTATCCCTAAAAATAAAATCCCACGAAAGAATCCCGTAAGCCCGTGCATGCGTGCGTATGTGCTAAAGTTTGTAGGCTCTATACCATTATACAGATCATAAATATCATCGCGGTGTTCTATCGAGCCTCGTTTATCCCACACCTCAGCGGCTAATTTTAGCAGTGAGCTTGATAGTGGAATGGAGCTTAACGGGCGAGCGCCTACACTATTGCTCCGTGGTCTTAATGTCATTGTCACTCACTTAATTTAATGGAAAATAATATATACCCATGTGACGATCGAAATGCAACGTCAGCAGCGAACTCGATGATCGATGATAAGGCGCAACATGAGGTAACATGGATATATACCCATGCTTTGTAAAAATGCATAAGTATAAATAGGCACTTTCCACAAGGACATTTTTCAGGCCTGCGTGAATGATGACAAGACAAGCAGCATAATCTTAATTTTTCAGAGTTCCCACTTTGCAGCAGCTATTATCTTATCTACTGCATTGATTTGTGATTCCCATACACAATAGTTATTATCAAAATGAATCGCAGGTTGCTTTGCATCTATCCCCGCTATCCTAAAGTACTTCACAATGAGTTCAAAAAACTCAGAACATCCAGTTGAATTTTGAAGCGCATTATAGATCAAGACAGCTCGAAATCTGCCAAAGCTGTGACTACTCAATTGTGGTAGCAGTTGGCCTTGGATCATGGTGAACCGAGGTGGATGAGCAGCCGTTGCCACACCATACATCTGCGCCTGTGTCATCATTGGAATTTCAGGATTGAATCCGCTGACACCATTATTATCTTGATACTCTTGTATTTTCGCGAGGACCTTGTTGCTGACAGCGATACTCGATGTATATATTATGATTGACTCTACACGATTAGCTGCTGTGATTTTTGCAAATTTAACTCCATGAATTTTATACATAATTTCACGGATAATATAGCAGAAGATATCAATAGCCGACCTAAGATATGCGTTATTACTAGTGTTGACATTTAGGTACAAGCGATGGGCAATCTTGCATTTAACATTAGAGTCAAACAAGAAGAAACTTCTTGCCATCCGCTTCACTAAATCATCCTCCTGCGTCAGACCATTCATCCTTGCCTTTTCAGCAATACTCATTTTTACCAAAGAGTTGACTATAGGCAAGCGCATATTAACATAGTTTTCTCGCGCAGTAACAAGATATTCCAAGGGAACTTTTTTAAACTTTTGCATAAAAGGCGTCATATTCATTTCTATCCCTAAAAATAAAAGCCGACGAAAGAACCACGTAAGCCCTTGCCTTCGTGCATGCGTGTTAAAGTTTTCAGGATATAGACAAGAATACAGATTATAAATACCATCGCTGTGTTTTATCGTGGCTCGTTTATCCCACACCTCAGTGGCTAATTTCAGCAGTGAGCTTGATAATGGGATGGCGCTTAACGGCCGAGCACCTAAGCTACTGCTTCGTGGTCTTAATGTCATTGTCACTCACTTAAGTTGATGGAACATAATGTAAATATCTTTTATAATATCACAATTAATGACCTTATTACTAGTTTATTATATCCCAGCTAATGAGTTAAATACTTGCAGACTAACGAATTAATTACCGATGACAATGTTTATCTTAATTTTTTAATTGCTAATTAGCTGAATCAGAATTTTTACAATCTATACCCATGCTTTGTGAAAATTCTTTGTGAAAATGCTTTGTGAAAATGCTTTGTGAAAATACTTTGTGAAAATACTTTGTGAAAATACTTTGTGAAAATGCTTTGTGAAAATGCTTTGTGAAAATGCTTTGTGAAAATGCTTTGTGAAAATGCTTTGTGAAAATGCTTTGTGAAAATGCAACGTCATGCTATTTCGACGATCAGAGATAAGGCGCAACAGATGTAATGGCCAGCATCTAACGTTAAGCTGCGGCCTCCTTGCTTTCATATAAAAACCAAGTTCGCGCCCCGAAGAGCAGGGCTCATTGCCTCAGTTTGCAGCATTATAAAATATCTATTGAGAATAACTAATTAAGCAGTAAAGTATTTATTTTACTACTGAGCAGGCGATTAACGCAGTTAATCATCAGTAGCCAATTTTAGACCAGGTGTAGCGACCAATTTGCCTGCTTATTTTGGATTTCTATGTACATGAGTATAATGTTCATAAGTATAATGTGCATGAGTATAATGTGCATGAGGGTATATACACACTTTGCCACAAGGACATTTTCAGGCCTTCATGAATGATGACACGACAAGTAATTTAACCTTGATTTTTTAGCACTACAGATTTGTTGCTGTCATTATTGCCTGATCTACAAAAGATCTTTGCGCTTCCCATAAACAAGAATGATGACGTGACTGCATAGCTGGTTGGCTTGCATCTATCCCAGCTATCCTAAAGTACTTCACAATAAGTTCAAAAAAGTCAGAACATCCAGTTGAATTTTGAAGCGCATCATAGATCAATTCAGTTCGCAATGTGCCAAAGCTTTGTCCCAACCTTGATGTTGATGGTAGCAGCTGACCTTTTATTATGGTGACCTGAGGTGGCTCAGAAGCAGTTGCCACACCATAAATTTGCGCCTCTGTCATAATTGGAATTTCAGGACTGAACTCGCTAACACCATTATTATTTTGATACTCTTGTATTTTCGCGATGACCTTGTTGCTGGCATCGATACTCGATGTATATATTATGATTGAATCTATACGATTAGATGCTGTGATTTTTGCCGAATCAACTCCATCAATTTTATTAATAATTTCACGTATTATATAGCCTAATATATGCAAAGATGACTTAAGATCCTTATTAGAAATATTATTAACATTCAGGTACACGCGATGTGTAACAGAGCATCTAATATTAGCTGCAAAACCGAAGAAACCTTCTGCCATCAGAGCCACTAAATAATTCTCCTTCGTCATACCACACCTCTTTGCTTCTCCAGCAATACTCATTTTCACCAAAGAGTTGGCTATGGGTAAGCGCATATTCACATAGCTTTCTCGCACGGTAACAAGGTATTCCAAGGGAACTTTTTGAAGCGCTTCATGCATAGGCTTAATATTCATTTCTATCCCTAAAAATAAAATCCCACGAAAGAACCACGTAAGCCCGTGCATGCGTGCGTATGTGTTAGGGTTTATGATATCTATACAAGAATACAGATCATAAACATCATCGCAGTGTTTTATCGTGGCTCGTTTATCCCACACCTCAGTTGCTAATTTTAGCAGTGAGCTTGATAATGGGATGGCGCTTAACGGGCGAGCACCTAAGCTACTGCTTCGTGGTCTTAATGTCATTGTCACTCACTTAGGTGATAGAAAAGAATGTAAATATCTTTTATATTACCACAATTAATGACCTTATTACTAGTTTACATTTCCAAGCTCCTGAGTTAAATACTGGCAGATTAACGAATTAACGAATTAATTACCGATGACAATGTTTATCTTAATTTTTTAATTGCTAATTAGCTCAATCAGAATTTTTATAATCTATACCCAGACTTTATAAAAATACTTTGTGAAAATGCTTTGTGAAAATGCAACGTCATGCTATTTCGACGATCAGAGATAAGGTGCAACCGATGTAATGGCGGCGTGCACATCTAATGTTAAGCTGCGGCCTCCTTGCTTTCATATAAAAACCAAGTTCGCGCCAAGAAGATCAAGGCTCATTGCCCCAGTTTGCAGCATTATAAAATATCTATTGAGAATAACTAATTAAGCAGTAAAGTATTTATTTTACTACTGCGCAGGCGATTAACGCAGTTAATCATCAGTAGCCAATTTTAGACCAGGTGTAGCGACCAATTTGCCTGCTTATTTTGGATTTCTATGTACATGAGTATAATGTGCATGAGTATAATGTGCATGAGTATAATGTACATGAGGGTATATACACACTTTGCCACAAGGACATTTTCAGGCCTTCATGAATGATGACAAAACAAGCAGCATAATCTTAATTTTTTAGCGTTTCCACTTTGCAGCAGCTATTATCTTATCTACTGCATTGATTTGTGATTCCCATACACAATAGTTATAATCAAAATGAATCGCAGGTTGCTTTGCATCTATCCCCGCTATCCTAAAGTACTTCACAATGAGTTCAAAAAACTCAGAACATCCCGTTGAATCTTGAAGCGCATTATAGATCAAATCCACTCGCAATGAGCCAAAGCTTGGTTTCCTTTGCGCGGGTTGCAGTTGGCCTTCTTCCATGGTTAACGGAAGTGGCTGAGAAGCCGTTGCCACACCATACATCTGCACCTCTGTCATCATTGGAATTTCAGGACCAAATCCGCTGATACCATTCTTATTTTGATACTCTTGTATTTTCGCGATGACCTTGTTGCTGACAGCAATACTCGATGTATATATTAGTATTGTATCTATACGATTAGCTACTGTGATTTTTACCGTTTTAACTCCATTAATTTTATACATAATTTCACGAATGATATAGCAGAAGATATCCGCAGCTGACTTAAGATCTTCGTCATAATTAGTGTTGACATTTAGGTATACGCGATGTGCAATCTCGTATTTAGCATGAGAGCCAAACACGAAGAAACATCTTGTCATCTTGTACACTAAATAATCCTCGATACTCAAACCACTGCTCTTTGCCTTTTCAGCAATACCCATTTTTACCACAGCGTTGGCTATTGGTAAGCGCATATTCACATAGTTTTCTCGCGCGGTAACAAGGTATTCCAAGGGAACTTTTTGAAAATTTTGCATCCACGCTTTCATATTCATTTCTACCCCTAAAAATAAAAGCCGACGAAAGAACCCCGTAAGCCCTTGCGTGCGTGAGCATCTGTGAGTGTGCGAGAGGCCTATAAAACAATACAGAGCATAAATATCATCACTGCTTTTTATCGTGGCTCGTTTATCCCACACCTCAGTGGCTAATTTTAGTAGTGAGCTTGATAGTGGGATGGCGCTTAGCTGGCGTGCGCCTAAGCTACTGCTTCGTGGTCTTAATGTCATTGTAACTAACTTAATTTGATGAAAAATAATGTAAATATCTTTTATATTATCACAATTAATAACATTATTACCTGTTTATTATATCCCAGCTAATGAGTTAAATACTTGCAGACTAACTAATTAATTACCGATGACAATGTTTATCTTAATTTTTTAATTGCTAATTAGCTCAATCAGAATTTTTACAATCTATACCCAGACTTTATAAAAATACTTTGTGAAAATGCTTTGTGAAAATGCAACGTCATGCGATGTCGATAGTCAGAGTAAGGTGCAACCGATGTAATGGCGGCGTGCGCATCTAATGTTAAGCTGTGGCCGCCTTGCTTTCATATAAAAACCAAGTTCGCCCCCAAAAGATCAAGGCACATTGCCCACATCTGCAGCAGCTATTATCTTATCTACTGCATTGATTTGTGATTCCCATACACAAGAGTTATTATCAACTTGAATAGCAGGTTGCTTTGCATCTATCCCAGCGACCCTAAAGTACTTCACAATGAGTTCAAAAAACTCAGAACATCCAGTTGAATCTTGAAGCGCATTATAGATCAAATCCGCTCGCAATGAGCCAAAGCTTGGTTTCCTTTGCGCGGGTAGCAGTTGGCCTTCTTCCATGGTTAACGGAAGTGGCTGAGAAGCCGTTGCCACACCATAAATATGCGCCTCTGTCATCATTGGAATTTCAGGACCAAATCCGCTGATACCATTCTTATTTTTATACTCTTGTATTTTCGCGATGACCTTGTTGCTGACAGCTACACTCGATGTATATATTAGCATTGTATCTACACGATTATCTGGTGTGATTTTTACCAATCTAACTCCATCAATTTTATACATAATTTCACGAATGATATAGCAGAAGATATCCGCAGCTGATTTAATATCCTTGCTAGAAGTGTTGTTAACATTCAGGTACACGCGATGTGTAGCACTGCATTTAATATTAGATTCAAAAAAGAAGAAACTTCTTGTCATCAGCTTCACTAAATAATGCTCGATCCTCACACCACTGCTCTTTGCCTTTTCAGCAATACCCATTTTTACCACAGCGTTGGCTATGGGTAAGCGCATATTCACATAGTTTTCTCGCGCAGTAACAAAGTATTCCAAGGGAACGCTTTTATACCTTTGCATCCAAGGAGTCATATTCATTTCTATCCCTAAAAATAACAGCCGACGAAAGAACTCCGTAAGCCCTTGCGTGCGTGCGTATGTACTAGGGTATAAGGGGCCTATACAAGAAGACAGAGCATAAATATCATCGCTGTGTTTTATCGTGGCGCGTTTATCCCACACCTCAGTGGCTAATTTTAGCAGTGAACTTGATAGTGGGATGGCGCTTAACGGGCGTGTGCCTAAGCTATTGCTCCGTGGTCTTAATGTCATTGTCACTCACTTAACTTAATGGAAAATAATATACATCCATGTGACGATCGAAATTCAACGTCATGCAATGTCGATAGTCAGAGTAAAGACCAACCGATGTAATGACGGCGTGCTCTCAAATGTTGAACTACGGCCGCCTTGCTGTCATATAAAATCCGATGGAGCTAGCCCGAAAAGCAAGGCTCATTGTTTAAATTTGCATTGCTATAAAATATCTATTATGAGTAACTAATTAAGCATCAAAGTATTTATTTTAATACGGAGCAGGCGCTTAACGCAGTTAATCATCAGTTGGCAATTTTAGGCCAAGTGTAGCTACCAATTTGCCTTCTTATTTTACATTTCGATGTGCATGACTATTAATGTACATGAGTATAGTGCACAATTTGCCACAAGGGCATTTTCAAGCCTGCATAAATGATGACATGACAAGTACTCTAACCTTGATTTTTTAGCTCGGCAGATTTGCTGCACCCGTTATTAGCTTATCGACAAAAGATCGTTGCGCTTCCCATAAACTTGAACCGTAACGTAACTGCACAGCTGGTTGACTTGCATCTATTCCAGCTTCCATAAAGTACTTCACAATGAGTTCAAAAAAGTCAGAACATCCCGTTGAGTCTTTAAGAGCTTTATAGAGCAAGATAACTCGAAATCTGCCAAAGCTCTGTCTCTTCAAGTTTGGGCACACTTGACCTTCTTTCATGGTGAGCGTAGGTGGCTCATAACCAGTTGCAACACCATAAATCTGCTCCTCTGTCATCATTGGAATTTCAGGACCAAATCCGCTGATACCATTATTATTTTGATACTCTTGTATTTTCGCGATAACCTTGTTGCTGACAGCGACACTCGATGTATATATTAATATGGTATCTACACGCTGAGATACTGTGATTTTTACCGTTTTAACTCCATTAATTTTATGCATAATTTCACGGATTATATAGCCTAATATATGCGCAGCTGACTTAAGATCCTTATTAGAAGTATTGTTAACATTCAGGTATACGCGATGTCTAACACTGCATTTAATCTTAGATGAAAAATAGAAGAAATCCCTTGCCATCCTACCCACTAAATAATCCTCGTTACTCAGATCACACTTCTTTGCATTTTCAGCAATACTCATTTTCACCATAGCGTTGGCTATGGGTAAGCGCATACCC
Organism: uncultured Psychromonas sp.; assembly: GCA_963682165.1. Lineage (GTDB taxonomy): Bacteria > Pseudomonadota > Gammaproteobacteria > Enterobacterales > Psychromonadaceae > Psychromonas. The sequence continues at coordinate 3,300,092 of OY821666.1, forward strand.
ACATAGTTTTCTCGCGCAGTAACAAGGTATTCCAAGGGAATTTTTTTATGCGATTGCATACGAAGCTTCATATTCATTTCTATCCCTAAAAATAAAATCTCACGAAAGAACCTCGTAAGCCCGTGCATGCGTGAGTATTCGTTAACGTTTGTAGGCTTTAGACAAGAATACAGACTATAAATATCATTGCTGTTTTTTATCGTGGCGCGTTTATTCCACACCTCAGAGGCTAATTTTCGCAGTGAGCTTGATAGTGGGATGGCGCTTAACGGGCGAGCGCCTAAGCTATGCCTTCGTGATATTAATTTTATTACACTATCGGTTGTATCTGTACTTTTTTGGGGTTTTTTTTTATTTTTTTTCAACTTTTTAAGACATTTCAGTATGCCGCGCATATTCATTTTCTCTTTATTTGTAGATTCAACGATGCAGTCCATCACTTTAATTAGTTGGAAAATAATGCATATATCTTTTATATTATCACAATTGATGACCTTATTACTAGTTTATTACATCACAGCTAAATAATTAAATACTGGCATAATAACAAATTAATTACCAGATACCAATGTTTGTTTTAATTTTTTAATTGCTGTAATTCGCTGGATCATAATATTTACAATCTATACCCATGAGACGAAAAAATGCAACGCCTGCATGGATTCGATCATAAGGCGCAATCGATGTAATGGAGACGTGCTCTCGAATGTTGAGCGCACAATGGCCTGCTACTAATCAAAAACTAAACGGCTTTACTGATTATGCAAATTAAAAGATAACGATGGCCAATTGGCAGCAAATATTGGCATAATTTGCCTTCTTATTTTGTATTTCGATGTACATGACTATTAATGTACATAAGTATAAATACACAATTTGCCACAAGGACATTTTCAGGCCTGAGTAAATGATGACATGACAAGTAATTTAACCTTGATTTTTTAAATCTGCAGATTTGCTGCATCAGTTATTACCTGATCTATAAAAGATCTTTGCGCTTTCCATAAACAAGAATGATAATGTACCTGCACAGCTGGCTGGCTGGCATCTATCCCAGCTTCTCTAAAGTACTTCACAATGAGTTCATAAAAATCAGAACATCCAGTTGAATTTTTAAGCGCATTATAGATCAAATCCGCTCGCAATGAGCCAAAGCTTTGTGCCCACCCAGCTGGTAGCAGTTGCCCTTTTATAATGGTGACCGAAGGTGCCTCAGAAGCCGTTGCCACACCGCACATCTGCGCCTGTGACATCATTGGAATTTCATCACTGAACCCGCTTACACCATTAGCATTTTGATATTCTTGTATTTTTGCGAGAACCTTATTGGTGGCATCGATACACGTTGTATATATTACGATTGTATCGTTGCGACCAGATACTGTTATTTTTATCTCCGCGACACCTTTAATTTTGTCCAAAATTTTCTTGACAACATAAAATAATATATCCATGGCTGATATAATCTCCTCGTTACAACTTACCTTAACATTCAGGTACACGCGATGTTTGATATTACACATCTGTGATGAGCGATTTCCTAAAGCTTTAAAAGTGAAGAAAGCTACTGCGTCCATTAGATGCACTAGATAATTTTCTGGCGATACATCATTCATACCATGAGAATTTGCGTGCGTAATAATCTTCCTTCGCAGAAAACTGTTGGAAATGGGTATCTCATAATTCACATATTGTTGTCTAGCAAGAACGAGCTGTTCGAAAGGAATCGCTGAAAAAGATTGCATATAAGGTCCAATATTCATTTCTATTCCTAAAAATGAAATCCGACTAAAGAACGTCGTAAGCGCCTGCGTGCGTCCCGATATGTAATGCTTTGTGCCAGCTTTACCACAATACATAGCATAAACATCATTGCGATGTTTTATCTTGGCGCGTTTATCCCACACCTCAGTGGCTAATTTTAGCAGTGAGCTTGATAATGGGATGGCGCTTAACTGGCGAGAGCCTTCACTATTGCTTCGTGGTCTTAATGTCATTGTCACTAACTTAATTTAATAGGAAATAATATATACTAATGTACGATCGAAATGCAACGCCAGCATGGACTCGATGATCGATGATAAGGCGCAACATGTAATGGGGACGTGCTAATCGAATGGCAAGCTTTGGCTACGCCCGATCATATAAAAACCGAGTTAGCACCCCAACGGGCAAGGCTCCTTGCACCAATTTGCATCGTCATAAAATATTTATTGAGAATAACTGCCATGCAATTTTAGGACTCAAATACACGGCAAATTTGCCTTCTTATTTTGCATTTCTATGTACATGAATATAATGTGCATGAATATAATGTGCATGAATATAATGTGCATGAATATAATGTGCATGAATATAATGTGCATGAATATAATGTGCATGAATATAATGTGCATGAATATAATGTGCATGAATATAATGTGCATGAATATAATCTGCATGAGTATAAATAAGCACTTTGCACAAGGACATTTTCAGGCCTGCGTGAATGATGACATGACAAGTCATTTAACCTTGATTTTTTAAATCGGCAGATTTGCTGCATCAGTTATTACCTGATCTATAAAAGATCTTTGCGCTTTCCATAAACAAGAATTATAATGTACCTGCACAGCTGGCTGGCTGGCATCTATCCCAGCTTCTCTAAAGTTCTTCACAATGAGTTCATAAAAATCAGAACATCCAGTTGAATTTTTAAGCGCATCATAGATCAACTCAGATCGCAATGTGCCAAAGCTTTGTCTAAACTGCGCTGGTAGAAGTTTGCCTTTTATCATGGTGACCTGAGGTGGTTCAGAAGCCGTTGCCACACCATAAATCTGAGCTTGTGTCATCATTGGAATTTCAGGATTGAATCCGCTAACACCATTATTATCTTGATATTCTTGTATTTTTGCAATGACCTGATTCATGACTGCGCTATTAGTCGTATATATTATGATTGTATCTCTGCGACCAGATACTGCCATTTTTACCCCGATGATTCCATTAATTTTGACCATAATTTCCTGCACAACATAAGATATGATATCAATGGCTGATATAAGATCCTCGCTACAACTTACCTTAACATTCATGTCCACTCGACAGTTGGAATTGCCCAACGCCACTGAGTTATCGTTGTCAACTTGAAAACAGAAAAACTCTTCATCCATCAAATCCACTAAACAATTTTCAGGCGATAAATCATTCTTACCGCTATAGTCTCTGTTCGCAATTATTGTCATTCGCACAAAACTGTTGGATATGGGCATCTGATAATTAATATAGTTTTTTCTAATAAGAGCAAGCTGTACGAAAGAAATCGATTTAAAACCTTGCAGATAAGGTCCAGCATGCGTTAGCATTCCTAAACGTGAAATTTTACAAAAGAAATCCGTAAGTGCTTGCGTGCGTGCGGATATGCTAGTGTTTGATTCCTTTATACCACTATACAGATCATAAACATCAGCGCCGTGGTTTATCGTGGCGCGTTTCTTCCACACCTCAGTGGCTAATTTTAGCAGTGAACTTGATAATGGGATGGCGCTTAACGGGCGAGCTCCTACACTATTGCTTCGTGGTCTTAATGTCATTGTTACTCACTTAAGTTGATGAAAATAATGTGGATATCTTTTATATTATCCACAATTGATGATTTTGTACCCATGCTGCGATCGAAATACAAATTAAGAAGGCAAATTGGCAGCTATTTGAGGCATAAAATTGCCCTCTCAATGATTAACTGCGTTAATCACCTGCGGTAGCATTAAAATAAAGACTTTAATGCTTAACTAGTTATTATCGATCTATATTTTATAACAATACAAACTGAGGCAAGGAGCCTCGCCCTTCTGCGCCTGACTCGGTTATTCCATTAAAAGAAGCAGCCAGAGCTCAACGTTCGATAACCACGTCCCCATTACATATGTTGCGCCTTTACTCTGATTATCGAGTCCACAGCCGACGTTGCATTTTGAAGCCACATGGGTATAAATAAGCACTTTGCCATAAAGACATTTTCAGGCCTGCGTGAATGATGACATGACAAGTAATTTAACCTTGATTTTTTAACTCGGCAGATTTGATGCTCCAGTTATTACCTGATCTATAAAAGATCTTTGCGCTTTCCATAAACAAGAATGATTACGTACCTGCACAGCTGGCTGGCTGGCATCTATCCCAGCCGCCCTAAAGTACTTCACAATGAGTTCATAAAAATCAGAACATCCCGTTGAATCTTGAAGCGCATTATAGATCAAGTCCGCTCGCAATGAGCCAAAGCTTTGTTTCCTTTGCGCTGGTTGCAGTTGCCCTTTTATCATGATGACCTGAGGTGGCTCAGAAGCCGTTGCCACACCATACATCTGCGCCTCTGTCATAATTGGAATTTCAGGACCAAATCCGCTAACACCATTATTATCTTGATACTCTTGTATTTTTTCGAGGACCTTGTTGGTGGCAGCGATACTCGATGTATATATTACCATTGAATCTCTGCGACCAGATACTGTTATTTTTACCGAGGAAATCCCATTAATTTTCCCCATAATTTCCCTGACAGCATAAGATATTATATCAATGGCTGATATAATCTCCTCGTGACAACTTACCTTAACATTCAGGTACACGCGATGTTTGGTCTTGGCCATTCGTAATGAGCTATTGTCGTAATTTTTAAAAGTGAAGAAACCTACTGCTTCCATTAAAAACAATAAATAATGTTCTGGAGATACATCAGACCGACCTATAAACTCTGTATACGCAACAATTTTCATTCGCACAAAACTGTTGGATATGGGTATCTCATAATTCACATATTGTTTTCTAGCAAGAACAAGCTGTTCGAAAGGAATAGATGTAAACTCTTGCATAGAAGGCCCAGTATTCGTTTCTATTCCTAAAAATGAAAGTTTACTAAAGAACTCCGTAAGCAGTTGCGTGCGTGCGTATAGGTTAGGGTTTGGGGTATCTATACCACTATACAGATCATAAATATCATAGCAATCTTTTATCTCGGCGCGTTTATCCCACACCTCAGTCGCTAATTTTAGCAGTGAGCTTGATAATGGGATGGCGCTTAACGGGCGAGCTCCTACACTATTACTTCGTGGTCTTAATGTCATTGTCACTCATTTAAGTTGATGAAAATAATGTGGATATCTTTTATATTATCCACAATTTATGATTTTGTACCCATGTGACGGAAAAATGCAACGTCAGCCGCGATCTCGATAATAAGAGTAGGGCGCAACATGAGGTAATGGTTATTATCGCATCGAATGTTAAGTGTAAGGCTGCTTCCTGTTATATAAAAACCGAGCCCAGCACCAACCAGCAAGGCTCCTTGCACCAATTTGCATTGTTATAAAATCTTTATTGAGAATAACAGCCCTTCAATTTTAGACCGCAAATCCACGGCCAATTTGCCTTCTTATTTTGCATTTCTATCGTCACATGGGTATAAATAAGCACTTTGCCACAAGGACATTTTCAGGCCTGCGTGAATGATGACATGACAAGTAATTTAACCTTGATTTTTTAACTCGGCAGATTTTATGCACCAGTTATTACCTGATCTATAAAAGATCTTTGCGCTTTCCATAAACAAGAATGATAACGTACCTGCACAGCTGGCTGGCTTGCATCTATCCCAGCCGCCCTAAAGTACTTCACAATGAGTTCATAAAAATCAGAACATCCCGTTGAATCTTGAAGCGCATTATAGATCAAGTCCGCTCGCAATGAGCCAAAGCTTTCTTTACTTTCCGTGGGTTGCAGTTGCCCTTTTATCATTATGACCTGAGGTGGCTCAGAAGCCGTTGCCACACCATACATCTGCGCCTCTGTCATAATTGGAATTTCAGGACCAAATCCGCAGACACCATTATTATTTTGATACTCTTGTATTTTTTCGAGGGCCTTGTTGGTGGCAGCGATACTCGATGTATATATTACCATTGAATCTCTGCGACCAGATACTGTTATTTTTACCGAGGAAATCCCATTAATTTTCCCCATAATTTCCCTGACAGCATAAGATATTATATCAATGGCTGATATAATCTCCTCGTGACAACTTACCTTAACATTCAGGTACACCCGATGTTTGGTATTGGCCCTTCGTAATGAGCCATTGTCGTAATTTTTAAAAGTGAAGAAACCTACTGTTTCCATTAAAAACACTAAATAAAGTTCTGGAGATACATCAGGCCGACCAATAAACTCTGCGTGCGCAACAATTTTCATTCGCACAAAACTGTTGGATATGGGTATCTCATAATTCACATATTGTTTTCTAGCAAGAACAAGCTGTTCGAAAGGAATAGATGTAAACTCTTGCATATAAGGCCCAGTATTCGTTTCTATTCCTAAAAATGAAAGTTTACTAAAGAACTCCGTAAGCCATCCCGAGCGTGCGTATAGGTTAGGGTTTGGGGTACCTATACCACTATACAGATCATAAATATCATAGCAATCTTTTATCTTGGCGCGTTTATCCCACACCTCAGTGGCTAATTTTAGCAGTGAGCTTGATAATGGGATGGCGCTTAACGGGCGAGCTCCTACACTATTGCTTCGTGGTCTTAATGTCATTGTCACTCATTTAAGTTGATGAAAATAATGTGGATATCTTTTATATTATTCACAATTAATGACCTTATTACAAGTTCATTTTATCCCAGCTGATGACTTTATTACAAGTTCATTTTATCCCAGCTGATGCGTTAAATACTTTGCAGATTAACACAATCAATCACTAGTTGGTTCACCCTTAGTTTTCTAGACACTTTTTAAGCTCTAACATACAACTCTTCAAACGCCATCGGAAACAGCCCATTATTAATACCATGAACTCTCATTCGATTGTAGAAATAGTCAATGCAATTAAAGACTTCTGATCTTGCTTCGCTTCTTATTTTATATATTTTACGCTTAACACGATCTTTCTTTTCTGCCCCCATTAAGCTCACTTTTAGGTATAAGAAGTTACAGGGATAGAAGATGCATCGCCAGTTCTTTGGCCATAGAGAAAAATGGTGAATGGCTGCTATCCATTGAAATAACTTTTTCACACGCAAGATTTGTATACATTTTTTTTTGGATTGACGGTGAAATGGCTTTGTCTTGCATACATTCAATAAAGACACGGGAAATTCGCCCAAAGTTTTCCGGTGTTGTATTCACAGGTGTTGCAAATGGTGCTGTTGCTTGAGAAACCAAGCGAGTTTTGGCCCATTCTACATCCTCATCTGAGCAATCGGCATACAGAGCAGGTTTGATACCTTCATCTTTTATGGTGGCGTAACTTTTATCTTCAGCCATAACCATATTTGGCAACAGCAATGATTCGGTGTCTTGTTGAGCATGTTGGAGCAAAAACTCTCCATTTTGCAAAAGGAAAGCGCTCAGATAGACCAACTGGCGAATGTTGTCAGAGCAATTTTCGGCTGCTTGGGTAATAGCTACACCTCCCATACTATGCCCAAGCAGAATTACCGGCTCAGATTGGGCGCTCACCACCTCACACACGCGAGCTGCATAAGCTTGCAAAGTTACTTCAGAAATAGGTGTTTTGTCTTCACCGAGACCTGGCAAATCAGGAGCGACAACCGTATGTCCCTCTTTTTGTAAAAGTGGCACTACTTTATTCCAGCACCAAGCGCCATGCCACGCCCCGTGAATCAATACATATATACTCATTGTTTTACCTCTTCTTTTTTAATTATCGATACAATCAATCTTTCATCTGTTACTGGGCGAGCAGATTTATCGATTGCCTAGAGCGTCACTAGTTACTCGCCAGACAATATGCTTAAAAGCGCACTATAATATTTTCTATCAGCAAATTAATTTTTCAGCCTATAGTGGCGCAGTAAGCCATACCATGGATTCCATCAACAACACTGCGATTTTTGCAACTCATTAAAGTGATGCATTTTTTTGTTGCATGGGTATAAACAGAGTTAATGACTAATGTTACAAAGAGCAATGCAAAGAAAGTCTACGGGTATATGAGCAAAAATTGAAAAACACGCAATAAAAAGGCTGTTCGGTTTGCTGTAAATAAAAAACTACAAGATAAACGTGCTTATTTTCTCGTGAAATAAGATAATGTTTTCAATATTGAAAACTCACTCATTGCTATTAATTGCTCTACTTTTTATAATGATAACTTTTTCATTTTACGCATTTTAACTAGTGTCTACCGACGCTTGATAAAATGATTTATCATGCACCAGAGGGCATCAAAGCAAAGCCGGCATTTAACCTATCAACGATAAGCTTAGCTAATAGTTTGCATTGCGAGGCTTATCATTTGCCAGAAGAATTACCCAATAGGAGCAACATATTAAGCATTAAAGTCTTTCTTTTAATTTCCTTCGGGTAAGTAACGCAGTTAATCATCGAAAGGGCATTTTATGCCTCGCAATCAGCCTCAATGACCTCACAAACGAGACATTTTAATAGTTACATGGATGGTATTAGCATCCATTTAAAATTTATTTTACTTTCCTGTTTTATTAAAACGGCGTATTAACAGCAAAGGTAAAGATAACAACACCAGCCAAAAAGCGGCAGCACCTTTGCGTTTATAAGGGACATCTTCAGGTTGATATAATGCTGAATTCCATGCATTTGGTGAGTTATCTGGCTGTAAAACTGCTGAGTTTCGCGTTAATTTTAAAACCACATATTTAGCGCCATACATTTTTTGGAATGCCTGAGCACTTGGGTAGCGATAACCCTCTGCAAGAATAGTACCAGCTGAGTTTATCACTCTTGCTCTACTCACTCGAATAAGCGGACACGTCACCACCGCATTTTTTTTACCACAAATAAGATCATCAATACGCCACGATTTACCTGTCTTTTTTTCATACAAAAATCCAGTCTGTCCTCGAGCTATACCATTAGTTACAGGCTCTGTTTGATCATAATCATCCGCTTCACCAACTACCCACAAGGATTTAACACCACTGTCATCAGCAATCATTGCCGCATCATAAGCGCGACTATTCGCCCCTTTTTTCACCGGATTTCTATTCTCGTGTTTGCGTTTAGTGGTCAACACTGTTTTGTCTTCTAAAGGAAAAGATGCACTGCTATTTTTGCTATCTGTAATGAAAAATTCAGTTGCCTCATTACGCTCTTTTGCAACTGCATATTCACGATTTCCAACGATCCATGCCGGAGAATTTGGATCAGCTGAATCGACAGGTGATGAAATACTGACAGCCCAAGTATTATAAATTACACCCTCCGCAGAAATTCCATCCATTACGTGTGTCAACTCCGTTGCAGGTTGGATCTTGTCTGGATCATTTAAGTTCATCAAAATAGCGCGTTGCGGATTGTAAGGAGTTCCCTTGGCATATCCATCTGCCACATTTTTCGATGAAACTCCCACCGCTAAACCTTGATCATTCATCGCTAATGCGCTGGCATTAGTACTTCCTGATTTAGAGCTCAGCGGCTTACCTAAAACGCCAGATGTTATAGCGTCTATATTAGTTACATTCCAGTAATAAGCTTGAGTATCATAACCAGGACAATATGTTAATTGACCTTTTGTCATCTCGACAGAAGCATTACCATGATAACATTCGTTAAAATAACTATTTTGTTTGTTACTTGCAGAGCCGATAACATATGTTTTGCCGTCTACCTCTTCAATAGCATAAGCACTGTTAAATTTATCATCGCGCTTAGCCTTATCATCACCCTTAGCTTTTGCACTTAACACTGTATAAGCCCCAGAAGCATTAACATAAAAAGCAGTTCTTATTTTTTTATCCGTTAACAGACTAAAAAAACCGGTGTAACTACCATCATCTTTAACAGCTGTTATTTTAATATCTGCGTTTTTAGGTATTTCACTCGCCAGCGCTTGAGGCGCACCTTCATTGAAAACCCTGGAAAATAAATATTGACTCTGGGTATTACTAACAAAATCGCTACGCCATTTTAGATAGCCATTATTGTAGCTCGGTTGCTTTGGATTATCACTGCCATAAAAATCAAATCGGCATAAATCACGCGCATATTGACACGGACGATTGAAAGTATAAGGCAGGGCTAGATCAACATCAGAATCCACTGCCGATGCAAAAGAATAGGTTGCAATCACGCGACCCTCATCACTCATTGCTGATGGGTAGGGGCCAAAATGTGCACCGGCTTGCGATCCGGAGGTATCAATTTCGCTTATCTTGTAGTAGGCATCTGAGTCCGCAGCGCACACATTACTAGCAAGCATTAAAGCTGCTATTAGCAAAGTTATTTTAAATTTCATTTACACGTTTCTCCATCTTTAATTTGTTCTAGTTTTCCCCAACGATTAAATGCATCTTCTAACTCACCTTCTGCTTTTGCTAATTTTGCTAGGAAATCATCTGCATCCTGCTTGTTTTTTGTAAAAAAGTCGGGCGTATTAATTGCAGCTTGTAATGTATTGACACGAGTTTCTAATGTTTCTAATAATTCTGGTAACTTATCTAATTCAAGTTGTTCCTTATAAGTTAGCTTTTTCTGCGCCGTGACATCCGAGTTGTTATTTTTGTTTTTAATTTCATTTACACGCGCATCAACTTGTGGCTTGAGCAAAGCTTCACTTTGTGTTTTATGACGACTTGCATCACTTATTCCCCCGACAAATTGCTCAATATTCCCATTACCATCAAAAAACCAAGTATGCGAAGCCGTATTATCAACAAAGCTACGATCATGACTCACTAATAACAAGGTGCCTTTGTAATTTGCCAATAATTCTTCTAGCAACTCCAGTGTTTCCACATCAAGATCGTTAGTTGGCTCATCTAAAATTAACAAATTACTTGGTTTTAAAAATATTTTCGCAAGCAATAAACGATTTTTTTCACCGCCAGATAGCGCCTTTACAGGCGTTCTAGCCCGCTCAGGATGAAATAAAAAATCTTGCAGATAACCTAACACATGCCTCGGTTGCCCGTTTATTTCAACTTCTTGTTTACCTTCGGCTAGGTTGTCCATCACTGATTTTTCAATATCAAGTATATCACGATATTGATCAAAATAAGCAACTTCAAGCTTAGTACCACATTTTAAACTACCATGGTCAACGGTTAACTCGCCAAGCAATAGCTTTAATAGTGAACTTTTCCCGCAGCCATTACGTCCGACAAGTGCAATTTTATCTCCGCGCATAATGTTACAAGAGAAATTTTTAATAATCAATGAATCCTCATAGCTATAACTTATATTCTCAGCTTCAAAAATGATTTTTCCAGATTTTATCCCACCATCAACATTAATTTTTGCACTACCTACCACATTTTGACGTGCACTACGCTCAACGCGTAACGCTTTTAAGGCGCGCACACGTCCTTCGTTACGAGTGCGACGCGCTTTAATGCCTTGACGGATCCATTTTTCTTCAATGGCCAGTTTACGATCAAACTCTGCATTTTGATCGTCTTCAACACGTAATGCTTCTTCTTTTGCGACAAGGTAGTCATCATAACCACCTGGCCAAGAGCTTAAATTTCCGCGATCTATATCAATAATGCGCGTTGATATCCGGCGAATAAACTCACGATCATGACTAATAAATACAATAGCAGCTTTAATGTTCAGCAAAAATTGCTCTAACCATTCAATAGCTATAATATCAAGATGATTGGTTGGCTCATCAAGCAATAATAAATCAGGATCATTAACCAATGCTTTGGCGAGCGCCACTTTTCGTAACCAGCCGCCAGATAGTTCATTTAAATGTGTTTCAGGAGATATCTCCAATCTATCTAAAATTTGGTTGATTTTACTATCGAGTTGCCAGGCATCTAGTTGATCAATTTTCTCCTGTAGTGTTTGTAATTTATTAAGTTCTGTTTCACTACAATTTTCGGCAATCACATGAAGTTGATGATGGTATTCCTTTAATACTTCACCTGCGTTTTCCATGCCTGATGCAACAAAATCATACGCATTCATTTCACTTGCACACGGCGGATCTTGCTCTAAACGAGCAATGTTGATATCCCTATTTATTAATAAATTACCGTCATCAAGTTGTATTTTGCTCTCTAGGACTTTGAGCAGTGTTGATTTTCCTGCGCCATTTCGCCCAACCAAACAAACACGTTCATTCGGTTCGATAACAAGGTTTATTTTATCTAATAATGCCCGCTCTCCAAAAGCAAGTTCGGCATTATGCAAGGTCAGTAATGACATATATTTCTCTTAAATTTTTCGCGTGGCAATACCACAAAGCGTGGGCTGTTTATTTTTATGTTAATCATGCTGTGTTAAAAGCCAACATTGGTGAATTTTATGGTTACGCTTAAAGTCTTCTGGAATAGAAGATTTGCTGATATCTTCAATCAACAAACCAAGCGCTTTAATTGCATCAACATCTAACTTGAATCCACGTTTATTATTTGAAAATATAATTTCTCCTTGTGCATTTAAACGCTCGCTAACAGCGGTTAATAATGACACATGATCATCTTGTACATCAAAAACATCTTTCATGCGTTTAGAGTTTGAAAAAGTAGGCGGATCAACAAAAATAAGATCATAGCTCTCATGAGCATGTTGTAACCACTTAATACAATCTTGCTGTATAAATGCATGTTGACCTTTAATACCATTCTGGGCGAAGTTATCGCTTGCCCAGGCTAAATATGTTTTTGACATATCAACACTTGTTGTCGATTTAGCCCCCCCTAATGCTGCATGCACCGAGGCGGTTGCTGTATAACAAAATAGGTTTAAAAAGTCTTTACCTTTAGCCATTTGAGCTAAACGTAAACGTATGGGACGATGATCAAGAAACAGCCCTGTGTCTAGGTAGTCTTGTAAATTAACAATTAACTTAGCCTGACCTTCTTGTATGACAAGCGTTTGTTTTTTACTCTCTAAACGCTGGTACTGTTTGCTGCCTCTTTGACGTTCACGCACTTTAATCACTAATTTATCATCTGCAATATCAAGTAAATAGCGCGTTGTAGCGACCACATCTAAAAAGCGTCGCTGTACTTTCGCCTCACTAATTTCTTTTGGGGCACGGTATTGTTGAATAATGATGTATTGAGCAAAACGATCAATAGCTACATTATATTCGGGTAAATCTGCATCATATAAACGGTAACATTGCACATTTTCACGTCGAGCCCATTTTTCTAATTTTTTCAGGTTTTTAGTTAAACGATTAGCAAAATCTTGGGCAAATATAGCAGGTTTGATCTGCTTTACTTGTTTGAATAATTTTTTTGCTTCTGAGTCTTGGTACATTTCATCAGCATCAGCATTATAACCATCACGTCCACTCAAGCATGGCTTTTCAGGAGTAGTAAGCTCTGCTTTGCGCTGTGTTGTTTGAATCTCAGCAGTCTGTTCAACACGCTTAGCTGAAATTCGATAGTTTTTAAGCACACATTCAAGCGGACCATTGTAAAATTTAAAGCTTTTACTCGCACGCATGCCTAAACAACTTAATAATTCTGTATCCACGGCAAACATCGACAGATTCCAGCCTGCAAACGCGTCTTTAAAATGGAAACCTAGCTGCGTGTAAAGTGTTATGGTATCGCTAAATCCGCCTAATCGTTCGCCATAAGGCGGATTTGAAATGATCATGCCAGTGGATAAATTGTTAGGCGGTAAGATTTTAGTTGCATCTTTAACGCTAAATTCTATAAGCTCGCCTACCCCTGCAGCTTGCGCGTTTTCCTGCGCAATAGCAATCATTTCATGGCTTAAATCTGAGCCATAAAAACGAGTGTCACAATCTTTTAGCGCACGTTTAGCATAAACTGTTGCCGACGTTTTTAATGTTTGCCATAACTCATTATCATGTTGTTTCCAGCCTTCAAAACCAAATTTGCCGCGTATTGATCCTGGCGCGATATTTAGTGCCATCATTGCCGCTTCAATTAATAACGTCCCTGAGCCACACATAGGATCAACTAATGCCTCACCTTGCCAACCACTGCGTTTCACAATACCTGCGGCCAATGTTTCACGAAGCGGGGCCTGCCCTGCAAGATTTCGATAACCTCGCAAATGTAAAGGTGAGCCTGATAAATCGAGATAAATCGAGACTTTTTCTTTCCACAAACGACCGCTAAAACAAATGTCTGCATTACGTTTTTCAACATTAGGACGGGCATCAATTTTACGGCGAAATCGGTCAACAATAGCATCTTTAATTTTTAAGGCGCCAAACTGGGTATTTCTAATGTCGGCATTAGTCCCAGAAAAATTAATTGAAAAAGTACTGGTAACATCAAAATGCTCTTCCCAGCAGATATTGCTACACCCTAAATACAAATCCATCGAGTCGATCACTTTAAACTCGCTCAGGCACAACAAAACGCGCGATGCAAAACGCGACCATAAACACACCTTGTAGCCAAGCTCTAAATCGCCTTTAAAGCTTACTCCCCCATTTATAAGTTTTGAATTGTCAATGCCAAGCTCTTTAAGCTCAACATCTAAGAGAGGCGCTAACCCCTTAGCAGTTGGTAGAAAATAATCAAACATATAGCTCCGCCAGCAATAATTTATCAACAACGGCATTATACGCATCTGGCGTAAAAATAAAACATCATAAAGATAATTGTACTGAGTAACGCTGCATAAAATTGAGCTTTGCAATGATTATCTGCATGAAGATAGCTAGCTTAATTAAAAATAAGCGCTCAACGAACTATTGTGTTGACTATTTATCTTGCGACAATTCTTTTAACAAGTTCACTAATTTTACCACGGTATATACCCATGCATTGTGAAAATACAAGCTAAAAAGCAGATCTTGATGCAGGCGTTATAAAAACGCCCTTTGCAATTAATTGCTACTTTAATGGTATTTTTTAGCGATTTTCAAAAGAACCATAAAATAAAATTGGAGGAGCCATCGCAGCGGTAGAATAAAATGAGTTATCCAACGTAATCATTATGGCAGGCACAACTGGAGGTGAAACAGCAATCAATGTTTTCCCTGGAATATCATCGGGTAATGCCTGGGCTATGGTGTTGTTGTTTTGTGATAGCATGTTTATTTGTGGGGTTATATCCTTACTGGAATTATTATCACTAAAGTTGCCGATTACCCTTATCGGAATTTTATAACCCTCATCTAGGAAATTAAATCCGTTAGGATCATCAATATTGTGTCCTCTCTTATCTGGAATTATTTTCTCACCAGTACGTACATTGTAAACATCAATGCTAGTTAAAACTCCTAACTTTCTTAATTTTACATTAACCAAGAATGAAGTTTTAAATCCTTTATAAGCAGCAGTAATTTTTACATGATCAGCAGGGGCACGGCCATATACATAAGCATGGTACTGATCTGGCGGTGTATAAGCCGCATTTTGATTAGATGACCACCATGACACACCTCTGGGTACATATTCTTTTTTGCCATTTGCATAGTCTATATATAAAGCCATAAATAATGCACGTAGTGATGGACTACCACAATGAATACATGCCAATACTGGTATGTCTTTGATTTTCCCACTCAATAGTGTGCCACTACCATCTTGCGTATAAGTTTCTTGTATCTCTATCCCAGTGATTTTCTCGTTGGTAATTTCAATGTTAAAAAAGCTGGTAACCACTATTGGAGTTGATAAGTAAGCTCTAATAGTATAAGTATCAGTAATCATCACATGGCCTGCTTTATGGCCTGTCACTACGCCATCCGGTTTATTAACACTAGCGACCTCAGGATCCGATGAGGTCCATACTGAAGAATCGGTAACATCCACTGCGAATGAATTACTAACACGCGGACGCCCAATATACATAAGCGTAGCGTTGAGCTGATGAGGTATATCTTTATGCATTGTTTTAACACCATAAATATGTATTTGCGGTGTTAGATTTGTTGGCGTAGGCCATACCCTAAGGAAAACATTTCCAGGTGTAGGTTGAAGCTTTCCATCGACAACTTTCGAGCCTTTAAACACAGCGCTAATAACAGCCTTTCTGGAACCATCTTCAAGCTTAAGTAACCCAGAATCACTAATGTGTGCGAATGCTCGAGGCAAAGTCGTTGACCAGTTAACTACAGAGCTGATATCTATTTTTCTGCCATTACCTAATCTTGCTATTGCAACCAGTTGAATTTCATCACCAGCTAAAGCAAACTGAAGTATATTAGAATCATTTCGGGGATCGGGGAAATACTAATATTCACTATAGGAGAGCCCGAGACATCTATCCTATGTTTATTGCTTGTGACCCCACCACTTGATGAGGTTATAAATGTTATACCAGGGGTGAGTGCTTTAATTAACCCTGCAGAGTTCACTGTTGCAACTTTAGGATCACTGCTGGTCCATTTTATACCAGTACGAATAAGTTTAAGGTGACCTATACCATTACCGTTAACGTTAGTTGCTAATGAGGCATATGCATAAGCTTTAGCTGTGACAAAGGGCACCATAGTTGTTGCTTGCACAGTAATATTAATCGCTTTATACTTTGCTGGCGGCTGTGATAATGGCGCTGCCGCTGGTGATGGCTTTGGCACTCTCGTGTTACCCCCTGTACTATTGCCCGAAGTGTCACAAGCACTCAGTAAAAAAGCCAAAGATAATATTGATACTGATATTGATCTTCTGATAATATTTTTTATACTCACATTCTGCTCCCATATTTATACCCATACGACTTCAAGATGATTTATCAGCAGGCAGCTCTGGCAGCAGAGCTTGGCACTACATATCGTATCAGTCAATAATTAACTGTGTTAATCATTGACCAGCCAATTTAATACCACAAATATGCAACCAATTTGTCGCTCTGATTTTGTATTTTGAGATCTTATGGGGATATAAAATAAATCCATATAACAGTTCTTTATAAGAATCTGCCTTTTCAATAAAACACTGGCTATTTGCGTCATTATTTTGCGCCAATTGCCATTGAATATTAATTTTGCACTATAGCATATATTTGTTATCTTCATAACAATGTGAATTAAAAAAATTAAATTAAAATTAAATTAAATTAACTTTATTTATTAGTAGTTAGGACACTATGTTCCAACGTATAAACGTACTCATGGCCATTGATTGCTCTTCTCTAAAAACCACATACCAGCAACAATTATTGTTAAGTTTGATAAATATAATATTATTTATGACATATGACATGTGTAACTTAATCGTCTTTTGGCAGCTGTGTGTGTTATACCTTCTAAAAAATGCTGCATTGCCACATTATGCAAGAAATTCGCGTGTGTATATATGCCTTTATTTATTTTGCAGAGCCAAAGCAAGTGCCTAAATTTTTTGCTGAAATAGTCAATAACAGGCAAGCACTAGCGAGTTTAAAAACAAAAAATCTGCAACCTAGATTACTGATTTTTATCGTTTATTAAATAAGAAGGATAGATGGATCTAGCATTTAGTTAGCAATTAAGGTGAAAAGTAACTCTTGATGCAGGCGTTATAAAAACGCCCTTTGCAATTAATTACTACTTTAATGGTACTTTTAGTCATTTTTCAAACGAAGCGTCAAATAAAATTGTAGGAGCCATCTTACCAGTAGAATAAAATGAGTTATCCAGCTTAATGGTTGTGATAGCTGGAACTGGAGCTGAAACAGCAATCAATGTTTTCCCTGGAATATCATCGGGTAATGCCTGGGCTATGGTGTTGTTGTGTTGTGATAGCATATCTATTTGTGGGGTTATATCCTTACTGGCATCACCATCACTAAAGTTACCTATTACCCTTATCGGAATTTTATCACCCTCATCTAGGAAATTAAATCCGTTAGGATCATCAATATTGTATCCTCTCTTATTTGGAATTACTTTCTCACCAGTACGTACATTGTAAACATCAATGCTAGTTAAAACTCCTAACTTTCTTAATTTTACATTAACCAAGAATGAAGTTTTAAATCCTTTATAAGCAGCAGTAATTTTTACATGATCAGCAGGGGCACGGCCATATACATAAGCATGGTACTGATCTGCCGGTGTATAAGCCGCATCTGGATCAGATGACCACCATGACGCACCTTTGGGTACATATTCTTTTTTGCCATTTGCATAGTCTATATATAAAGCCATAAATAACGCATGTAGGAATGTTCTACCATAATAACCACATGGCAATATTGGTATGTCTTTGGTTTGCCCACTCAATAGCGTGCCACTACCATCTTGCGTATAAGTTTCTTGTAACTCTATCCCAGTGATTTTCTCGTCTGTAATTTCAATGTTAAAAACGTTTATAACCACTATTGGCTTAAGGATATTAGCTCTAATAATATAAGTATCACTAATCACCACATGGCCTGCTTTATGGCCGGTCACTACGCCATACTGTTTATTAACACTCGCGACCTCAGGATCCGATGAGGCCCATACTGAAGAATAGGTAACATCCACTGCGAACGAATTACTCTTACGCGGACGCCCAATATACATAAGCGTAGCTTTAAGCTGATGAGGTATATCTTTATGCATTGTTTTAACACCATAAATATGTATTTTCGGTGTTAGATTTGTTGGCGTAGGCCGTATCGTAAGGAAAGCATATCCAGGTTTAGGTTGAAGCTTTCCATCTACAATTTTCGCGCCTCGAAACACAGCTCTAATAACAGCCTTACTAGGACCATATTCAAGCTTAAGTAACCCATAATCACTAATGCGGGCGTATGCCAGAGCCAAAGTCGTTTTCCAGTTAACTGCAGAGCTGATATCTATTTTTTCGCCATTCTTTAATCTTGCTGTTGCAACCAGTTGAATTTGCTCACCAGCTAAAGCATATTGAAGTATATCAAAATCATTTCTGGGGCTCGGGGAAATACTAATGTTCACTATAGGAGAGCCCAAGACATCTATCCTATGTTTATTGCTTGTGACCCCACCACTTGATGAGGTTATAAATGTTGTACCAGGAGTGAGTGCTTTAATTAACCCTGCAGAGTTAACCGTTGCAACTTTAGGATCACTGCTGGTCCATTTTATACCAGTACGAATAAGTTTAAGGTGACCTATACCATTACCGTTAACGTTAGTTGCTAATGAGGCATATGCATAAGCTTTAGCTGTGACAAAGGGCACCATAGCTCTTGCTTGCACAGTAATATGAATCGCTTTATACTTTGCTGGCGGCTGTGATAATGGCGCTGCCACTGGTGATGGCTTTGGCCCTTGCGTGTTACCCCCTGTACTATTCCCCGAAGTGTCACAAGCACTCAGTAAAAAAGCCAAAGATAATATTGATATTCTGATAATATTTTTTATACTCACATTCTACTCTCATATTTATACCCATACGACTTCAAGATGATTTATCAGCAGGAAGATCTGGCAGCAAAGCTTGGCACGACATATCGTATCAGTCAATAATTAACTGTGTTAATCATTTATCGGCCAATTTAAGGCCACAAATATGCAGCCAATTTGTCGCTCTGATTTTGTATTTTGAGATCTTATGGGGATATAAAATAAATCCATATAACAGTTCTTTATAAGAATCTGCCTTTTCAATAAAACACTGTCTATTTGCATCATTATTTTGCGCAAATTGCCATTGAATATTAATTTTTCACTATAGCCATATGTTTGTTATCTTCATAACAATGTTAATTAAAAAAATTAAATTAACTTAACTTTATTTATTAGTAGTTAGGACACTATGTTCCAACGTATAAACGTACTCATGATCATTGATTGCTCTTCTCTAAAAACCACATACCAGCAACAATTATTGTTAAGTTTGATAAATATAATATTATTTATGGCATATGCCATATGTAACTTAATCGTCTTTTGGCAGCTGGTGTGTTTTATACCTTCTAAAAAATACTGCATTGCCACATTATGCAAGAAATTCGCGGGTATATTTATTTTGCAGAGCCAAAGCAAGTTCCTAAATTCTTTGCTGAAATAGTCAATAACAGGCAAGCACTAGCGAGTTTAAAAACAAAAAATCAGCAACCTAGATTACTGATTTTTATGGTTATTAAATAAAAATGATAGATGGATCTAGCATTTAGTTAGCAATTAAGGTGGAAAGTAACTCTTGATGCAGGCGTTATAAAAACGCCCTTTTCAATTAATTACTACTTTAATGGTACTTTTAGTAATTTTTTAAACGAAGCCTCAAATAAAATTGTAGGAGCCATCGGAGCGGTAGAATAAAATGAGTTATCCAGCTTAATAATTGTGGTACCAGGAATTGGAGGTGAAACAGCCATCAATGTTTTCCCTGGAATATCATCGGGTAATGCCTGGACTATGGTGTTGTTGTGTTGTGATAGCATATCTATTTGTGGGGTTATATCCTTACTGGCATCACCATCACTAAAGTTACCTATTACCCTTATCGGAATTTTATCACCCTCATCTAGGAAATTAAATCCGTTAGGATCATCAATATTGTATCCTATCTTATTTGGAATTATTTTCTCACCAGTACGTGCACTGTAAACATCAATGCTAGTTAAAACTCCTAACTTTCTTGATTCTACATTAACAAAGAATGAAGTTCTAAATCCTTTATAAGCAGCAGTAATTTTTACATGACTAGCAGTGGCACGGCCATATACATAAGCATGGTACTGATCTGCCGGTGTATAAGCCGCAGTTGGATCAGATGACCACCATGACGCACCTTTGGGTACATATTCTTTTTTGCCATTTGCATAGTCTATATATAAAGCCATAAATAACGCATGTAGGAATGTTCTACCATAATAACCAGATGGCAATATTGGTATGTCTTTGGTTTGCCCACTCAATAGCGTGCCACTACCATCTTGCGTATAAGTTTCTTGTAACTCTATCCCAGTGATTTTCTCGTCTGTAATTTCAATATTAAAAAAGCTGGTAACCACTACTGGCGGTGATATGCCAACTTTGAGAGTATAAGTATCAGTAATCATCGCATGACCTGCTTTATGGCCTGTCACTACGCCATACTGTTTATTAACACTAGCTACCGTAGGATCCGATGAGGTCCATACTGAAGAATAGGTAACATCCACTGCGAATGAATTACTCTTACGTGGACGCCCAATATACATAAGCGTAGCTTTAAGATGATGAGGTATATCTTTATGCATTGTTTTAACACCATAAATATGTATTTTTGGTGTTAGATTTGTTGGCGTAGGCCGTATCGTAAGGAAAGCATATGCAGGTCGGGGTTGAAACTTTCCATCTACAATTTTCGTGCCTCGAAATATAACTCTAATAACAGCCTTACTAGGACCAGCTTTAAGCTTAAGTAACCCATAATCACTAATGCTGGCGTATTCCGGAGGCAAAGTCATATTCCAGTTAACTGCAGAGCTGATATCTATTTTTTCGCCATTCATTAATCTTGCTGTTGCAACCAGTTGAATTTGATCACCAGCTAAAGCATGCTTAAGTATATCAAAATCATTTCTGGGGCTCGTGGAAATACTAATGTAGTCTATAGGAGAACCCAAGACATCTATCCTATGTTTATTGCTTGTGACCCCACCACTTGATGAGGTTATAAATGTTGTACCAGGGCTGAGTGCTTTAATTAACCCTGCAGAGTTAACCGTTGCAACTTTAGGATCACTGCTGGCCCATTTTATACCAGTACGAATAAGTTTAAGGTGACCTATACCATTGCCATTACCATTAGTATCTAATGAGGCATACGCATAAGCTTTAGCTGTGACTAAGGGCACCATAGCTCTTGCTTGCACAGTAATATGAATCGCTTTATACTTTGCTGGCGGCTGTGATAATGGCGCTGCCGCTGGTGATGGCTTTGGCACTCTCGTGTTACCTCCTGTACTATTGCCCGAAGTGTCACAAGCACTCAGTAAAAAAGCCAAAGATAATATTGATACTGATATTGATATTCTAATAATATTTTTTATACTCACATTCTGCTCCAATATTTATACCCATACGACTTCAAGATGATTTATCAGCAGTAAGCTCTGGCAGCAAAGCTTTGCACTACATATCGTATCAGTCAATAATTAACTGTGTTAATCATTTACCGGCCAATTTAAGGCCACAAATATGCTGCCAATTTATCGCTCTGATTTTGTATTTTGAGATCTTATGGGGATATAAAATAAATCCATATAACAGTTCTTTATAAGAAACTGCCTTTTTAATAAAACACTGGCTATTTACGTCATTATTTTACGTAAGTTACCCTTGAATATTAATTTTGAACTATAGCATATATTTGTTATCTTCATAACAATGTTAATTAAAAAAATTAAATTAAAATTAAATTAAATTAAAATTAAATTAACTTTATTTATTAGTAGTTAGGACACTATGTTCCAACGTATAAACGTACTCATGGCCATTGATTGCTCTTCTCTAAAAACCACATACCAACAACAATTATTGTTAAGTTTGATAAATATAATATTATTTATGACATATGTAACTTAATCGTCTTTTGCAGCTGTGTGTTTTATAACTTCTAAAAAATACTGCATTGCCACATTATGCAAAAAATTAGCGGGTATATACCTATGCGACCCCAAAATACAATATCAGCAAGGCAAATTGTGCCGATATGCCTAGCCTAAAATTGAGGGGAAGTTATTATCAATAGATATTTTATAACGATGCAAACTTAAACAAGGAGTAGCTACCTTCGTGGCTGCACTCGGTTATTATATGCAAGGAAGCAGCCTTGCTCTCAACATTCGATGCGCACGTTCCCATTATATCGGTTGCGCCTTACTCTGATCGTCTAGTCCATGCCGACGTTGCATCTTGAAGTCACATGGGTATAGATGCTTTCATTTATTTTGCAGAGCCAAAGCAAGTTCCTAAATTCTTTGCTCAAATAGTCAATAACAGGCAAGCACTAGCGAGTTTAAAAACAAAAAATCAGCATCCTAAATTACTGATTTTTATGGTTATTAAATAAGAATGATAGATGGATCTAGAATTTAGTTAGCAATTAAGGTGAAAAGTAACTCTTGATGCAGGAGTTATAAAAACGCCCTTTTCAATTAATTGCTACTTAATGATATTTTTAGTCATTTTTCAAACGAACCATCAAATAAAATTGTAGGAGCCATCTTACCGGTAGAATAAAATGAGTTATCCAGCTTAATAATTGTGGGATCCGGAACTGGAGCTGAAACAGCAATCAATGTTTTCCCTGGAATATCATCGGGTAATGCCTCGGCTATGGTGTTGTTGTGTTGTGATAGCATGTCTATTTGTGGGGTTATATCCTTACTGGCATCACCATCACTAAAGTTACCTATTACCCTTATCGGAATTTTATCACCCTCATCTAGGAAATTAAATCCGTTAGGATCATCAATATTGTATCCTCTCTTATTTGGAATTACTTTCTCACCAGTACGTACATTGTAAACATCAATGCTAGTTAAAACTCCTAACTTTCTTAATTTTACATTAACCAAGAATGAAGTTTTAAATCCTTTATAAGCAGCAGTAATTTTTACATGACTAGCAGGGGCACGCCCATATACATAAGCATGGTACTGATCTGCTGGTGTATAAGCCGCATTTGGATCAGATGACCACCATGACGCACCTCTGGGTACATATTCTTTTTTGCCATTTGCATAGTCTATATATAAAGCCATAAATAACGCATGTAGGAATGTTCTACCATAATAACCACATGGCAATACTGGTATGTCTCTGGTTTGCCCACTCAATAGCGTGCCACTACCATCTTGCGTATAAGTTTCTTGTAACTCTATCCCAGTGATTTTCTCGTCTGTAATTTCAATATTAAAAAAGCTGGTAACCACTACTGGAGTTGATAAGTAAGCTCTAATAGTATAAGTATCAGTAATCATCACATGGCCTGCTTTATGACCTGTCACTACTCCATACTGTTTATTAACACTAGCGACCGCAGGATTTGATGAGGTCCATACTGAAGAATAGGTAACATCCACTGCGAATGAATTACTAACACGCGGACGTCCAATATACATAAGCGTAGCTTTAAGATGATGAGGTATATCTTTATGCATTGTTTTAACACCATAAATATGTATTTTCGGTGTTAGATTTGTTGGCGTAGGCCATATCGTAACGTAAGTATACCCAGGTCGAGGTTGAACATGTCCAGCTATAATTTCCGAGCCTCGAAATATAGCGCTAATAACAGACTTACTAGAACCAGATTTAAGCTTAAGTAACCCATAATCACTAATACTGGCGTATGCTCGAGGCAAAGTAGTTGACCAGTTAACTGCAGAGCTGATATCTATTTTTTCGCCATTCTTTAATCTTGCTGTTGCAACCAGTTGAATTTGATCACCAGCTAAAGCATATTGAAGTATATCAAAATCATTTCTGGGGCTAGGGGAAATACTAATTTTCACTATAGGAGAGCCCAAGACATCTATCCTATGTTTATTGCTTGTGACCCCACCACTTGATGAGGTTATAAATGTTGTACCAGGGGTGAGTGCTTTAATTAACCCTGCAGAGTTCACCGTTGCAACTTTAGGATCACTGCTGATCCATTTTATTCCAGTACGAATACGTTTTAGGTGACCTATACCATTACCGTTACCGTTAGTTGCTAATGAGGCATATGCATAAGCTTTAGCTGTGACAAAGGGCACCATAGCTCTTGCTTGCACTGTAATATGAATAGCTTTATACTTTGCTGGCGGCTGTGATAATGGCGCTGCCACTGGTGATGGCTTTGGCCCTTGCGTGTTACCCCCTGTACTATTGCCCGAAGTGTCACAAGCACTCAGTAAAAAAGCCAAAGATAATATTGATATTGATATTCTGATAATATTTTTTATACTCACATTCTACTCTCATATTTATACCCATACGACTTCAAGATGATTTATCAGCAGGAAGATCTGGCAACAGAGCTTGGCACGACATATCGTATCAGTCAATAATTAACTGTGTTAATCATTGACCGGCCAATTTAAGGCCACAAATATGCAGCCAATTTGTCGCTCTGATTTTGTATTTTGAGATCTTATGGGGATATAAAATAAATCCATATAACAGTCCTTTATAATAATATGCGTTTTCAATAAAACACTGGCTATTTGCGTCATTATTTTGCACCAATTGCCATTGAATATTAATTTTTCACTATAGCCATATGTTTGTTATATTCATAACAATGTTAATTAAAAAAATTAAATTAAAATTAAATTAAATTAACTTTATTTATTAGTAGTTAGGACACTATGTTCCAACGTATAAACGTACTCATGGCCATTGATTGCACTTCTCTAAAAACCACATACCAGCAACAATTATTGTTAAGTTTGATAAATATAGCATTATTTATGACACATGACATATGTAACTTAATCGTTTTTTGGCAGCTGTGTGTGTTATACCTTCTAAAAAATGCTGCATTGCCACATTATGCAAGAAATTCGTGGGTATATTTATTTTGCAGAGCCAAAGCAAGTTCCTAAATTCTTTGCTCAAATAGTCAATAACAGGCGAGCACTAGCGAGTTTAAAAACAAAAAATCAGCAATCTATATTACTGATTTTTATGGTTATTAAATAAAAATGATAGATGGATCTAGCATTTAGTTAGCAATTAAGGTGAAAAGTAACTCTTGATGCAGGAGTTATAAAAACGCCCTTTTCAATTAATTGCTACTTAATGGTATTTTTAGTCATTTTTCAAACGAAGCGTCAAATAAAATTGTAGGAGCCATCTTACCAGTAGAATAAAATGAGTTATCCAGCTTAATGGTTGTGGGAGCCGGAACTGGAGCTGAAACAGCAATCAATGTTTTCCCTGGAATATCATCGGGTAATGCCTCGGCTATGGTGTTGTTGTGTTGTGATAGCATGTCTATTTGTGGGGTTATATCCTTACTGGCATTACCATCACTAAAGTTACCTATTACCCTTATCGGAATATTATCACCCTCATCTCGGAAATTAAATCCGTTAGGATCATCAATATTGTATCCTCTCTTATTTGGAATTACTTTCTCACCAGTACGTACATTGTAAACATCAATGCTAGTTAAAACTCCTAACTTTCTTAATTTTACATTAACCAAGAATGAAGTTTTAAATCCTTTATAAGCAGCAGTAATTTTTACATGCCTAGCAGGGGCACGCCCATATACATAAGCATGGTACTGATCTGCTGGTGTATAAGCCGCTTTTGGATCAGATGACAACCATGACGCACCTCTGGGTACATATTCTTTTTTGCCATTTGCATAGTCTATATATAAAGCCATAAATAACGCATGTAGGAATGTTCTACCATAATAACCACATGGCAATATTGGTATGTCTTTGGTTTGCCCACTCAATAGCGTGCCACTACCATCTTGCGTATAAGTTTCTTGTAACTCTATCCCAGTGATTTTCTCGTCTGTAATTTCAATGTTAAAAAAGTTTATAACCGCTACTGGCGGTGATATGCCAGCTCTAATAGTATAAGTATCAGTAATCATCACATGGCCTGCTTTATGACCGGTCACTACGCCATACTGTTTATTAACACTAGCGACCGCAGGATCCGATGAGGTCCATACTGAAGAATAGGTAACATCCACTGCGAATGAATTACTCTCACGTGGACGCCCAATATACATAAGCGTAGCTTTAAGATGATGAGGTATATCTTTATGCATTGTTTTAACACCATAAATATGTATTTTTGGTGTTAGATTTACTTGCGTAGGCCATACCCTAATGTCAGCGGATCCAGGTGTAGGTTCAACATGTCCATCTATAATTTTCGCGCCTCGAAACATAGCTTTAATAGCACCTTTCTGGGCACCCACTTCAATTTTAAGTAACCCATAATCACTAATTCTGGCGCATGGTCGAGGCAAAGTAGTTGACCAGTTAACTGCAGAGCTGATATCTATTTTTTTGCCATCCTTTAATCTTGCTGTTGCAAACAGTTGAATTTCCTCACCAGCAAAAGCATATCGAAGTATATCAAAATCATTTCTGGGGCTAGGGGAAATACTAATTTTCACTATAGGAGAGCCCAAGACATCTATCCTATGTTTATTGCTTGTGACCCCACCACTTGATGAGGTTATAAATGTTGTACCAGGAGTGAGTGCTTTAATTAACCCTGCAGAGTTAACCGTTGCAACTTTAGGATCACTGCTAACCCATTTTATACCAGTACGAATAAGTTTTAGGTGACCTATGCCATTACCGTTACCGTTAGTTGCTAATGAGGCATATGCATACGCTTTAGCTGTGACAAAGGGCACCATGGCTCTTGCTTGCACAGTAATATGAATAGCTTTATACTTTGCTGGCGGCTGTGATAATGGCGCTGCCACTGGTGATGGCTTTGGCCCTTGCGTGTTACCCCCTGTACTATTGCCCGAAGTGTCACAAGCACTCAGTAAAAAAGCCAAAGATAATACTGATATTGATCTTCTGATAATATTTTTTATACTCACATTCTGCTCCCATATTTATACCCATACGACTTCAAGATGATTTATCAGCAGGAAGATCTGGCAACAGAGCTTGGCACTACAGATCGTCTCAGTCAATAATTAACTGTGTTAATCATTTACCGGCCAATTTAAGGCCACAAATATGCTGCCAATTTGTCGCTCTGATTTTGTATGTTGAGATCTTATGGGGATATAAAATAAATCCATATAACAGTTCTTTATAAGAATCTGCATTTCCAATAAAACACTGACTATTTGCGTCATTATCTTACGCCGCTTGCCCTTGAATATTAATTTTTCACTATACCATACATTTGTTATCTTCATAACAATGTTAATTAAAAAAATTAAATTAAAATTAAATTAAATTAAATTAAATTAAAATTAAATTAACTTTATTTATTAGTAGTTAGGACACTATGTTCCAACATATAAACGTACTCATGGCCATTGATTGCACTTCTCTAAAAACCACATACCAGCAACAATTATTGTTAAGTTTGATAAATACAATATCACCACTGATTCATTACATGTAACTTAATCGCCTTTTGGCAGCTGTCTATTTTATACCTTCTAAAAAATACTGCCTTGCCACATTATGCAAGAAATTCGCGTGTGTATATATGCCTTTATTTATTTTGCAGAGCCAAAGCAAGTGCCTAAATTTTTTGCTGAAATAGTCAATAACAGGCAAGCACTAGCGAGTTTAAAAACAAAAAATCAGCAACCTAGATTACTGATTTTTATGGTTAATTAAATAAGAATGATAAATGGATCTAGAATTTAGTTAACAATTAAGGTGAAAAGCTCTCTTGATGCAGGAGTTATAAAAACCCCCTTTTCAATTAATTACTACTTAATGATATTTTTAGTCATTCATCAAAAGCACCATAAAATAAAATTGTAGGAGCCATCGGAGCAATAGAATAGAATGAGTTATTCAGCTTAATCAAGGTGGTAGCCGGAACTCGAGCTGAAACAGCAATCAATGTTTTCCCTGGAATATCATAGGGTAATGACTCGGCCATGGTGTTGTTGTTTTCTGATAGCATGTTTATTTGTGGGGTTATATCCTTACTGTAATTATCATCACTAAAGTTGCCTATTACCCTTATCGGAATTTTATAACCCTCATCTAGGAAATTAAATCCATTAGGATCATCAATATTGTATCCTCTCTGATCTGGAATTACTTTCTCACCAGTACGTACATTGTAAACATCAATGCTAGTTAAAACTCCTAACTTTATTAATTTTACATTAACCAAAAATGAAGTTTGATATCCTTTATAAACAGCAGTAATTTTTACACGACTAGCAGCGGCATGCCCATATACATAAGCATAGTACTGATCTGCTGGTGTATAAGCCGCATTTTGATTAGATGACCACCATGCAGCTCCTCTGGGTACATATTCTTTTTTGCCATTTGCATAGTCTATATATAAAGCCATAAATAATGCACGTAGTGGTGGTCTACCATAATAATCACATGCCAATACTGGTATGTCTTTGATTGTCCCACTCAATACCGTGCCACTACCATCTTGCGTATAAGTTTCTTGTATCTCTATCCCAGTGATTTTCTCGTTGGTAATTACAATGTTAAAAAAGCTGGTAACCACTATTGGCTTTAATACGCCAGGTATAATAGTATAAGTATCAGTAATCATCACATGGCCTGCTTTATGGCCTGTCACTACGCCATACTTTTTATTAACACTCGCGACCTCAGGATTTGATGAGGTCCATACTGAAGAATAGGTAACATCCACTGCGAATGAATTACTAATACGCGGACGTCCAACATACATAAGCGTAGCGTTAAGCTGATGAGATATACCTTTATGCATTGTTTTAACACCAAAAATATGTATTTCCGGTGTTAAATCTGTTCGCGTAGGCCATACTATAAGGTCAGCATATGCAGGTCGAGGTTGAAGCTTTCCATCTACAATTTTCGCGCCTTGAAATATAGCTTTAATAACACCTTTATGGGCTCCATCTTCAATTTTAAGTAACCCAGAATTACTAATGCGTGCGTATCCCAGAGGCAAATTCGTTGACCAGTTAATTGCAGAGCTGATATCTATTTTTCTGCCATTACTTAATCTTGCTGTTGCAACCAGTTGAATTTCATCACCAGCTAAAGCATTCTGAAGTACATTAAAATCATTTCTGGGGCTCGGGGAAATACTAATTTTCACTATAGGAGAGCCCAAGACATCTATCCTATGTTTATTGCTTGTGACCCCACCACTTGATGAGGTTATAAATGTTGTACCAGGAGTGAGTGCTTTAATTAACCCTGCAGAGTTAACCGTTGCAACTTTAGGATCACTGCTAACCCATTTTATACCAGTACGAATAAGTTTTAGGTGACCTATACCATTACCATTAGTAGCTAATGAGGCATACGCATAAGCTTTAGCTGTGACGAAGGGCACCATAGCTCTTGCTTGCACAGTAATATGAATCGCTTTATACTTTGCTGGCGGCTGTGATAATGGCGCTGCCACTGGTGATGGCTTTGGCACTTGCGTGTTACCCCCTGTACTATTGCCCGAAGTGTCACAAGCACTCAGTAAAAAAGCCAAAGATAATATTGATATTGATATTCTGATACTATTTTTTATACTCACATTCTGCTCCCATATTTATACCCATACGACTTCAAGATGATTTATCAGCAGGAAGATCTGGCAGCAAAGCTTTGCACTACAGATCGTCTCAGTCAATAATTAACTGTGTTAATCATTTACCGGCCAATTTAAGGCCACAAATATGCTGCCAATTTGTCGCTCTGATTTTGTATTTTGAGATCTTATGGGGATATAAAATAAATCCATATAACAGTTCTTTATAAGAATATGCCTTTTTAATAAAACACTAGCTATTTACGTCATTATTTTACGTCGATTGCCCTTGAATATTGATTTCGCACTATAGCATATATTTGTTATCTTCATAACAATGTGAATTAAAAAAATTAAATTAAAATTAAATTAAAATTAAATTAAAATTAAATTAAATTAAAATTAAATTAACTTTATTTGTCAGTAGTTAGGACACTATCTTCCAACGTATAAACGTACTCATGGCCATTGATTGCACTTTTCTAAAAACCACATACCAGCAACAATTATTGTCAAGTTTGATAAATACAATATCACCACTGATTCATTACATGTAACTTAATCGCCTTTTGGCAGCTGTCTATTTTATACCTTCTAAAAAATACTGCCTTGCCACATTATGCAAGAAATTCGTGAGTATATTTATTTTGCAGAGCCAAAGCAAGTGCCTAAATTTTTTGCTGAAATAGTCAATAACAGGCAAGCACTAGCGAGTTTAAAAACAAAAAATCAGCAACCTAGATTACTGATTTTTATGGTTAATTAAGTAAGAATGATAAATGGATCTAGAATTTAGTTAACAATTAAGGTGAAAAGCTCTCTTGATGCAGGAGTTATAAAAACCCCCTTTTCAATTAATTACTACTTAATGATATTTTTAGTCATTCATCAAAAGCACCATAAAATAAAATTGTAGGAGCCATCGGAGCAATAGAATAGAATGAGTTATTCAGCTTAATCAAGGTGGTAGCCGGAACTCGAGCTGAAACAGCAATCAATGTTTTCCCTGGAATATCATAGGGTAATGACTCGGCCATGGTGTTGTTGTTTTCTGATAGCATGTTTATTTGTGGGGTTATATCCTTACTGTAATTATCATCACTAAAGTTGCCTATTACCCTTATCGGAATTTTATAACCCTCATCTAGGAAATTAAATCCATTAGGATCATCAATATTGTATCCTCTCTGATCTGGAATTACTTTCTCACCAGTACGTACATTGTAAACATCAATGCTAGTTAAAACTCCTAACTTTATTAATTTTACATTAACCAAAAATGAAGTTTGATATCCTTTATAAACAGCAGTAATTTTTACACGACTAGCAGCGGCATGCCCATATACATAAGCATAGTACTGATCTGCTGGTGTATAAGCCGCATTTTGATTAGATGACCACCATGCAGCTCCTCTGGGTACATATTCTTTTTTGCCATTTGCATAGTCTATATATAAAGCCATAAATAATGCACGTAGTGGTGGTCTACCATAATAATCACATGCCAATACTGGTATGTCTTTGATTGTCCCACTCAATACCGTGCCACTACCATCTTGCGTATAAGTTTCTTGTATCTCTATCCCAGTGATTTTCTCGTTGGTAATTACAATGTTAAAAAAGCTGGTAACCACTATTGGCTTTAATACGCCAGGTATAATAGTATAAGTATCAGTAATCATCACATGGCCTGCTTTATGGCCTGTCACTACGCCATACTTTTTATTAACACTCGCGACCTCAGGATTTGATGAGGTCCATACTGAAGAATAGGTAACATCCACTGCGAATGAATTACTAATACGCGGACGTCCAACATACATAAGCGTAGCGTTAAGCTGATGAGATATACCTTTATGCATTGTTTTAACACCAAAAATATGTATTTCCGGTGTTAAATCTGTTCGCGTAGGCCATACTATAAGGTCAGCATATGCAGGTCGAGGTTGAAGCTTTCCATCTACAATTTTCGCGCCTTGAAATATAGCTTTAATAACACCTTTATGGGCTCCATCTTCAATTTTAAGTAACCCAGAATTACTAATGCGTGCGTCTCCCTGAGGCAAATTCGTTGACCAGTTAATTGCAGAGCTGATATCTATTTTTCTGCCATTACTTAATCTTGCTGTTGCAACCAGTTGAATTTCATCACCAGCTAAAGCATTCTGAAGTACATTAAAATCATTTCTGGGGCTCGGGGAAATACTAATTTTCACTATAGGAGAGCCCAAGACATCTATCCTATGTTTATTGCTTGTGACCCCACCACTTGATGAGGTTATAAATGTTGTACCAGGAGTGAGTGCTTTAATTAACCCTGCAGAGTTAACCGTTGCAACTTTAGGATCACTGCTAACCCATTTTATACCAGTACGAATAAGTTTTAGGTGACCTATACCATTACCATTAGTAGCTAATGAGGCATACGCATAAGCTTTAGCTGTGACGAAGGGCACCATAGCTCTTGCTTGCACAGTAATATGAATCGCTTTATACTTTGCTGGCGGCTGTGATAATGGCGCTGCCACTGGTGATGGCTTTGGCACTTGCGTGTTACCCCCTGTACTATTGCCCGAAGTGTCACAAGCACTCAGTAAAAAAGCCAAAGATAATATTGATATTGATATTCTGATACTATTTTTTATACTCACATTCTACTCACATTCTACTCACATTCTACTCACATATTTATACCCACGTTATTTCGAAATGCCAAATCAGCAAGGAAAATTGTGCCGATATGCCTGGCCTCAAATTGAAGGGAAGTTATTCTCGATCGATATTTTATAACCATACAAACTTAAACAAGGAGCCTTGCCAGTTGGTGCTTGCTAGGTTTTTATATGATCGGGCACAGCCAAAGCTTACCATTCGAGGAGCACGTCTCCATTACCTCATGCTGCGCCTTACTCTGATCATCGAGTCCGCAGCGACGTTGCATTTTGATCGTCTCATGGGTATATACTCATACCACTTCAAGATGATTTATGAGCAGGGAGCTCCGACGGCAAAGATTGGCGCGACATATCGTATCAGTCAATAATTAACTGTGTTAATCATTGACCGGCCAATTTAAGGCCGCAAATATGCTGCCAATTTGTAGCTCTGATTTTGTATTTTGAGATCTTATGGGGGATATAAAATAAATCCATATAACAGTTCTTTATAAGAATCTGCCTTTTTAATAAAACACTAGCTATTTGCGTATTATTTTGCGCCACTTGGCCTTGAATATTAATTTTGAACTATAGCATATATTTGTTATCTTCATAACAATGTTAATTAAAAAATTAAATTAACTTTATTTATTAGTAGTTAGGACACTATGTTCCAACGTATAAACGTACTCATGGTCATTGATTGCACTTCTCTAAAAACCACAGACCAGCAACAATTATTGTTAAGTTTAATAAATATAATATCACCACTGACCCATGACGCATGTAACTTAATGGCCTTTTGGCAGATGTCTGTTTTATAACTTCTAAAAAATACTGCATTGCCACATTATGCAAGAAATTCGCGGCTATATACCCATGCTACCCCGAAATGCAATATCAGGGTAGCAAATTGTGCCGATGTGCCTGGCCTAAAATTGAGAGGAAGGTATTATCAATAGATATTTTATAACGATGCAAACTTAAACAAGCAGTAGCGCCCTTCGGGGCAGCGCTCGGTTTTTATATGCAAGGAAGCAGCCTTGCTCTCAACATTCGATACGCACGTTCCCATTACATCGGTTGCGCCTTACTCTGATCATCTAGTCCATGCCGACGTTGCATCTTGAAGTCACATGGGTATAGATGCTTTGATTTATTTTGCAAAGCCAAAGCAAGTTCCTAACTTTTTTACTAGAAAAATCAATACCATACATACCTTAGTGCAGTTTAAAAACAAAAAATCAGCAACCTAGATTACTGATTTTTATGGTTAATTAAATAAGAATGATAGATGGATCTAGCAATTAGTTAGCAATTAAGGTGAAAAGCAACGCTTCATACAGGCGTTATAAAAACGCCCTTTTCAATTAATTACGGCTTAATAGTACTTTTTTATCTGTTGCCAATAAAAGCAAAATACCAATGATAATTAGCAGGAGGGACAATATAGCTTCTCACATAACTAAAGATGGCTGTGGTGATCTCATTTGGCTCTGCAACAGAAATCAATACTTTCCCAGGAATATCAGAGGGTAAGAACTCGGCTATGGCGTTGTTTTTTTCTGATATAATGTCGATTTGTGAAGTAATATCCTTGGTTGTATTATTAGCAAATTTACCCATTATTTTTATCGGTATTTTATAACCCTTCTTTAGAAAATTAATTCCTTTAGGATCATCAACAGAGTAGCCTCTCTCCTCTGTCTTTACTATTTTACCTGTATTCATATTATAAAAATCATAACTGAGTAATTTTGGCGCTTGATCTTCACTTACATTAACAACGAATGAAGTTTTAAATCCTTTAAAGGAAGCTGTAATTTTTACATTATCAGCAGTTTTAAGACCATATACGTAATCACCAGACGCCGATGCCGCTATATAAGCAGCTGATTGATTAGATGACAACCATGACGCACCTACAGGTACATATTCTTTGCCGCCACCGGCATAGACTACATATAAAGTCATTAATAACGCACTAGGTGGCGGGGTACCAAAATAACCAGACTGTAATACTGGTATGGTTTTGCTTTGCTCACTCAATACCGTGCCATCACCTTTTTTCGTATAAGTTTCTTGCAACTCTATCCCAATGATTTTCTGATCTGTGATTTCAATATCATAAGCGCTAGTTACAGGCTTTTGAATACCCGTGATGGAATAACTATCAGTAATCGTCACTTTCCCTGCTTTATGGCCTGTCACGACGCCGGTGTTTTTATCAACACTCGCTAGCGCAGGATTTGATGAAGTCCATATTGAAGTATGGGTAACATCCATTGCCAATTGATTAATCTTACCTGGTGAATTATACAAAAGTGAAGAGTTAAGTTGATGGGATATATCTTGATGCATTGTTTTAACACCAAAAATATGTATTTCCGAAGTGAGACCAGCGGGCTTCGGAGTTACGCTAACCTTAAACTTTCCAGCAACTGTATAACTTTCACCAATAATTGTCTGCCCATTTATTATTTTAGATCGTGGATATCTAGCTACAATTTTCGCAAAACTTTCAGTTTTCGAGGTAACCTTCAATAACCCATTCTGATCAACAGATGCAACCTTTGGCTCTGCACTACTCCAATCAACTACAGAGCTGACATCTAGTTGTCTGCCATTCTTTAATGTTGCCACTGCATACAGTTGAACTTTATCGCCAAAAATCGCATGTCTAAGTACATTTTGATCATTTCTCGGGCCCTGCGTAATATCAAGCCTAAATATAGGAGTGCTCGATACCACTATCTTATGTTTATTGCTTGTGATGACACCATCTGATGAAGTTATTAACGCGACACCATGGCTCACCGCAGTAATTAACCCTGTTGCGTCTACCGTTGCAACCTGCGGATCACTACTGCTCCATTTTAGACCGCTACTAATAAGTTCCTGGCTACCATCAGGTAATAGACCATATGCAGACGCTTTTATTGTTACAAAGGGCATTATATCTCTTGCTTGTACAGTAATATTGATAGCTTTATATTTTGATACTGGCGTATTGATCTTTATCTCATCTTTACATGCACTCAGTAAAAATACCAAGGACAATGACAATATTAATATTTTGATAACATTTTTTCTTTTCATCTTATGCTCCTAATATTCATACAGTATAACCATGCGCCATTTACTGATTATGATTATGAGTATGAGTATTATTATTATGATTATGATTATGATTCTGATTCTGATTCTGATTCTGAGTATCAGTATAAGTATGAGTATGAGTATGAGTATGAGTATAATTATGGGTACAATTATGAGTATAATTATGATTCATCATAACCTGTATCGACCTTTTTTTATACAACAGCCTACACTTACTCAGTAGCTTGCGTAATGCTCAGTTGAAACTAATTTTCATGCTAACATAGATTATTTTAATTTAAAATTTTTAAATTAAATTTGTTCGTTAGTGGTTGAAATTTATATTAAAACACAGAATCTCACTCAGATTTAGTTGTGTAATATCTCCACACCAAATCACATATCAGCAACTAATATTGTCAAGTTTGATGAGTATAATATTCATTAAATATACGACTTATGGCGTATAACATATATACCCATGCGACGATCAAAATGCAGCGTCGCCATGGACTCTACGATGATGATAAGGCGCAACATGAGGTAATGGTTATTAGCACATCGAATGGCAAGCTTTGGCTGCGCCCTTTCATATAAAAACCGAGTTAGCGCACACAATGGCGCTACTCCTTGTTTAAGTTTGCATTGTTATAAAATATCAATCGATAATAACTTACCTTAAATTTAAGGCTGTAAATCCGCGGCCAATTTGCGCAACTGATTTTGCATTTCGATCGTCACATGGGTATAGATACTTTGATTTATTTTGCAGAGCCAAAGCAAGTGCCTAAATTTTTTGCTGAAATAGTCAATAACAGGCGAGCACTAGCGAGTTTAAAAACAAAAAATCAGCAATCTAGATTACTGATTTTTATGGTTATTAAATAAAAATGATAGATGGATCTAGCATTTAGTTAGCAATTAAGGTGAAAAGCACTCTTGATGCAGGAGTTATAAAAACTCCCTTTGCAATTAATTGCTACTTTAATGGTATTTTTAGTCATTTTTCAAACGAACCATCAAATAAAATTGTAGGAGCCATCGGAGCGGTAGAATAAAATGAGTTATCCAGCTTAATGGTTGTGATAGCTGGAACTGGAGCTGAAACAGCAATCAATGTTTTCCCTGGAATATCATATGGTAATGCCTGGGCTATGGTGTTGTTGCTTTGTGATATCATGTCTATTTGTGGGGTTATATCCTTACTGGCATCACCATCACTAAAGTTACCTATTACCCTTATCGGAATTTTATCACCCTCATCTAGGAAATTAAATCCGTTAGGATCATCAATATTGTATCCTCTCTTATTTGGAATTACTTTCTCACCAGTACGTGCATTGTAAACATCAATGCTAGTTAAAACTCCTAACTTTCTTAATTTTACATTAACAAAGAATGAAGTTCTAAATCCTTTATAACCAGCAGTAATTTTTACATGATCAGCAGGGGCACGCCCATATACATAAGCATTCTGCTGATCTGCTGGTGTATAAGCCTCAGTTGGATCAGATGACCACCATAACGCACCTCTGGGTACATATTCTTTTTTGCCATTTGCATAGTCTATATATAAAGCCATAAATAACGCATGTAGGGATTTTATACCAAAATAACCATATGGCAATACTGGTATGTCTTTGGTTGTCCCACTCAATAGCGTGCCACTACCATCTTGCGTATAAGTTTCTTGTAACTCTATCCCAGTGATTTTCTCGCCTGTAATTTCAATGTTAAAAAAGCTGGTAACCACTACTGGCGGTGATATGCCAGCTCTAATAGTATAAGTATCAGTAATCATCACATTGCCTCTTTTATGGCCGGTCACTACGCCATACTGTTTATTAACACTCGCGACCGCAGGATTTGATGAGGTCCATACTGAAGAATAGGTAACATCCATTGATGATGGAGTACTAATACGCGGACGTCCAATACGCATAAGCGTAGCGTTAAGCTGATGAGGTATCTCTTTATGCATTGTTTTAACACCAAAAATATGTATTCTCGGTATTAGATTTGGTTGCGAAGGCCATACCCTAAAGTTAATATACCCAGGTAGAGGTTGAACATGTCCATCTATAATTTTCGCGCCTCGAAACATAGCTTTAATATCACCTTGACAACCAGCATATTCAAGCTTAAGTAACCCATAATCATTAATGTGTGCGTATACTCGAGGTAAAGTCGTTGACCAGTTAACTGCAGAGCTGATATCTATTTTTCTGCCATCCTTTAATCTTGCTGTTGCAACCAGTTGAATTTGCTCACCAGCTAAAGTATACTGAAGTATATCAAAATCAGTTCTGGGGCTCGGGGAAATACTAATTTTCACTATAGGGGAGCCCAAGACATCTATCCTATGTTTATTGCTTGTGACC
This sequence comes from uncultured Psychromonas sp., assembly GCA_963682165.1. GTDB lineage: Bacteria > Pseudomonadota > Gammaproteobacteria > Enterobacterales > Psychromonadaceae > Psychromonas. The sequence goes on from OY821666.1 coordinate 3,338,257, forward strand.
CCACCACTTGATGAGGTTATAAATGTTGTACCAGGGGTGAGTGCTTTAATTAACCCTGCAGAGTTAACCGTTGCAACTTTAGGATCACTGCTAACCCATTTTATACCAGTACGAATAAGTTTTAGCTGACCTATGCCATTACCGTTAGTTGCTAATGATGCATATGCATAAGCTTTAGCTGTGACAAAGGGCACCATAGCTCTTGCTTGCACAGTAATATGAATCGCTTTATACTTTGCTGGCGGCTGTGATAATGGCGCTGCCGCTGGTGATGGCTTTGGCACTTGCGTGTTACCCCCTGTACTATTCCCCGAAGTGTCACAAGCACTCAGTAAAAAAGCCAAAGATAATATTGATATTCTGATACTATTTTTTATACTCACATTCTGCTCCAATATTTATACCCATACGACTTCAAGATGATTTATCAGCAGGAAGATCTGGCAGCAAAGCTTTGCACTACAGATCGTCTCAGTCAATAATTAACTGTGTTAATCATTTACCAGCCAATTTAAGGCCACAAATATGCTGCCAATTTGTCGCTCTGATTTTGTATTTTGAGATCTTATGGGGATATAAAATAAATACATATAACAGTTCTTTATAAGAATCTGCCTTTTTAATAAAACACTGGCTATTTACGTCATTATTTTACGTAAGTTACCCTTGAATATTGATTTAGCACTATAGCATATATTTGTTCTCTTCATAACAATGTGAATTAAAAAAATTAAATTAAAATTAAATTAAATTGACTTTATTTGTTAGTAGTTAGGACACTATCTTCCAACGTATAAACGTACTCATGCCCATTGATTGCACTTCTCTAAAAACCACATACCAGCAACAATTATTATTAAGTTTGATAAATACAATATCAACACTGATTCATTACATATGTAACTTAATCGCCTTTTGGCAGCTGTGTGTTTTATAACTTCTAAAAAATACTGCATTGGCACATTATGCAAGAAATTCGCGCGAGTATATATGCTTTGATTTATGCTTTGATTTATTTTGCAAATCCAAAGCAAGTTCCTAAATTTTTTGCTAGAAAAATCAATACCATACATACCTTAGTGCAGTTTAAAAACAAAAAATCAGCAACCTAGATTACTGATTTTTATGGTTAATTAAATAAGAATGATAGATGGATCTAGCATTTAGTTAGCAATTAAGGTGAAAAGCAACGCTTCATACAGGAGTTATAAAAACGCCCTTTTCAATTAATTACTGCTTAATAGTACTTTTTTATTTGTTGCCAATAAAAGCAAAATACCAATGATAATTAGCAGGAGGGACAATATAACTTCTCACAAAACCAAAGATGGCTATGGTGCTCTCATTTGGCTCTGCAACAGAAATCAATTCTTTACCAGGAACATCAGATGGTAATAACTCTGTTACTGAGTTATTTGATTCTGATATAATGTCGATTTGTGAAGTAATATCCTTGGTTGTATTATCAGCAAATTTACCCATTACTTTTATCGGTATTACATAACCCTTATCTAGGAAATTAATTCCTTTAGGATCATCAACAGAGTAGCCTCTACTATCTGGCTGTAACACCTTACCTGTTCTCATATTATAAAAATCATAACTGAGTAATTTTGGCGCTTGATCTTCACTTACATTAACAACGAATGAAGTTTTAAATCCTTTAAAGGAAGCTGTAATTTTTACATTATCAGCAGTTTTAAGACCATATACGTAATCACCAGACGCCAATGCTTCTATATAAGCCGCTGATTGATTAGATGACAACCATGACGCACCTGTAGGTACATATTCTTTGTCTCCATCTGCATAGACTACATATAAAGTCATTAATAACGTATTAGGTGGCGGGGTACCAAAATAACCAGACTGTAATACTGGTATGGTTTTGCTTTGCTCACTCAATACCTTGCCATCACCATTTTTCGTATAAGTTTCTTGCAACTCTATCCCAATGATTCTCTGATCTGTGATTTCAATATCATGAGTGCTAATTACAGGATTTTTTGTGCCAGTGATGTAATCACTATCAGTAATCGTCACTTTCCCTGCTTTATGGCCTATCACGACACCCGTGTTTTTATCAACACTAGCTAGCGCAGGATTTGATGAAGTCCATACTGAAGTATGGGTAACATCCATTGCCAATTGATTAAGCTTACCTGGTGCATTATACAAAAGTGAAGAGTTAAGTTGATGGGATATATCTTGATGCATTTTTTTAACGCCAATAATATGTACTGCCGGAATGAGACCAGCTGGCTTCGGAGTTACGCTAACCTTAAGCCATCCAGGAGCTGGATAACTTTCACCAATAATTCTCTGCCCATTTATTATTTTAGATGGTGGATATCTAACTAAAATTTTCGCAGAATTTACAGTTTTCGCGGTAACCTTCAATAACCCATGCTTATCAACAGATGCAACCTTTGGATCTGTACTACTCCAATCAACTACAGAGCTGACATCTAGTTGTCTGCCATTATTTAATATTCCCACTGCATACAGTTGAACTTTATCGCCCAAAATAGCATGTTTAAGTACATTTTGATCATTTCTCGGGCCCTGCGTAATATTAAGCCTAATTATAGAAGCGCTCGATACCACTATCTTATGTTTATTGCTTGTGATGACGCCATCTGATGAAGTTATTAACGCTACACCATGGCTAACCGCCGTAATTAACCCTGTTGCGTCTACCGTTGCAACCAGCGGATCACTACTGCTCCATTTTAGACCGCTACTAATAAGTTCCTGGCTACCATCAGGTAATAGACCATATGCAGACGCTTTTATTGTTACAAAGGGCACTATATCTCTTGCTTGTACAGTAATATTGATAGCTTTATATTTTGATACTGGCGTATTGATCTTTATCTCCTCTTTTTTACATGCACTCAGTAAAAATACCAAGGACAATGACAATATTAATATTTTGATAACATTTTTTCTTTTCATCTTATGCTCCTAATGTTCATACAGTATAACCATGCGCCATTTACTGATTATGATTATGAGTATGAGTATTATTATTATGATTATAATTATGGTTCTGATTCTGAGTATCAGTATAAGTATGAGTGTGAGTGTGATTATAATTATGAGTATAATTATGAGTATAATTATGAGTATAATTATGATTCATCATAACCTGTATCGACCTTTTTTTATACAACAGCCTACACTTACTCAGTAGCTTGCGTAATGCTCAGTTGAAACTAATTTTCATGCTAGCATAGATTATTTTAATTTAAAATTTTTAAATTAAATTTGTTCATTAGTGGTTGAAATTTATACTAAAATATAAAACCGTACTCAGATTTAGTTGTGTAATATCTCCACACCAAATCACATATCAGCAGCTAATATTGTCAAGTTTGATGAGTATAATATTCATTAAATATACGACTTATGGCGTATAACATATATACCCAGGCGACGATCAAAATGCAACGTCGCCATGGACTCTACGATCGATGATAAGGCGCAACATGAGGTAATGGTTATTAGCGCATCGAATGGCAAGCTTTGGCTGCGCCCTTTCATATAAAAACCGAGTTAGCGCACACAATGGCGCTACTCCTTGTTTAAGTTTGCATTGTTATAAAATATCAATCGATAATAACTTACCTTAAATTTAAGGCTGTAAATCCGCGCCCAATTTGCTCAACTGATTTTTCATTTCGTGGTCACATGGGTATAGATACTTTGATTTATTTTGCAAAGCCAAAGCAAGTACCTAAATTTTTTGCTAGAAAAATCAATACCAGGCAGCCCTTAGCGCAGTTTAAAAACAACAAATCAGCAACCTAGATTACTGATTTTTATGGTTAATTAAATAAGAATGATAGATGGATCTAGCATTTATTTAGCAATTAAGGTGAAAAGCAACGCTTCATACAGGAGTTATAAAAACGCCCTTTTCAATTAATTACTGCTTAATAGTACTTTTTTATTTGTTGCCAATAAAAGCAAAATACCAATGATAATTAGCAGGAGGGACAATATAGCTTCTCACATAAGTAAAGATGGCTGTGGTGTCCTCATTTGGCTCTGCAACAGAAATCAATACTTTCCCAGGAATATCAGAGGGTAAGAACTCGGCTATGGCGTTGTTTTTTTCTGATATAATGTCGATTTGTGAAGTAATATCCTTGGTTGTATTATCAGCAAATTTACCCATTACTTTTATCGGTATTTTATAACCCTTCTTTAGAAAATTAATTCCTTTAGGATCATCAACAGAGTAGCCTCTCTCCCATGTCTTTATTATTTTACCTGTATCCATATTATAAAAATCATAACTGAGTAATTTTGGTGCTTGATCTTCACTTACATTAACAACAAATGAAGTTTTAAATCCTTTAAAGGAAGCTGTAATTTTTACATTATCGGCAGTTTTAAGACCATATACGTAATCACCAGACGCCAATGCCGCTATATAAGCCGCTGATTGATTAGATGACAACCATGACGCACCTGTAGGTACATATTCTTTGTCGCCATTTGCATAGACTACATATAAAGTCATTAATAACGCACTAGGTGGCGGCTTACTAAAATAACCAGACTGTAATACTGGTATGGTTTTGCTTTGCTCACTCAATAGCGTGCCATTACCATTTTCCGTATAAGTTTCTTGCAACTCTATCCCAATGATTTTCTCGCCTGTGATTTCAATATCATAAGAGCTAGTTACAGGCTTTTGAATACCCGTGATGGAATAACTATCAGTAATCCTCACTTTCCCTGCTTTATGGCCTGTCACGACGCCGGTGTTTTTATCAACACTCGCTAGCGCAGGATTTGATGAAGTCCATATTGAAGTATGGGTAACATCCATTGCCAATTGATTAAGCTTACCTGGTGAATTATACAAAAGTGAAGAGTTAAGTTGATGGGATATATCTTGATGCATTTTTTTAACACCAAAAATATGTATTTCCGGAGTGAGACCAGCGGGCTTCGGAGTTACTCTAACCTTAAACTCTCCAGCAGCTGTATAACTTTCACCAATAATTGTCTGCCCATTTATTATTTTAGATCGTGGATATCTAACTACAATTTTCGCAGAACTTGCAGTTTTCGAGGTAACCTTCAATAACCCATTCTGATCAACAGATGCAACCTTTGGCTCTGCACTACTCCAATCAACAGCAGTGCTGACATCTAGTTGTCTGCCATTCTTTAATGTTGCCACTGCATACAGTTGAACTTTATCGCCAAAAATCGCATGTCTAAGTACATTTTGATCATTTCTCGTGCCCGGCGTAATATCAAGCCAAACTATAGAAGCGCTCGATACCACTATCTTATGTTTATTGCTTGTGATGACGCCATCTGATGAAGTTATTAACGCGACACCATGGCTAACCGCTGTAATTAATCCTGTTGCGTCTACCGTTGCAACTTGCGGATCACTACTGCTCCATTTTAGACCGCTACTAATAAGCTCCTGGCTACCATCAGGTAATAGACCATATGCAGACGCTTTTATTGTTACAAAGGGCACTATATCTCTTGCTTGTACAGTAATATTGATAGCTTTATATTTTGACACTGGCGTATTGATCTTTATCTCATCTTTACATGCACTCAGTAAAAATACCAAGGACAATGACAATATTAATATTTTGATAACATTTTTTCTTTTCATCTTATGCTCCTAATGTTCATACAGTATAACCATGCGCCATTTACTGATTATGATTATGAGTATGAGTATTATTATTATGATTATGATTCTGAGTATCAGTATAAGTATGATTATAATTATGGGTACAATTATGGGTACAATTATGGGTACAATTATAGGTACAATTATGAGTATAATTATGATTCATCATAACCTGTATCGACCTTTTTTTATACAACAGCCTACACTTACTCAGTAGCTTGCGTAATGCTCAGTTGAAACTAATTTTCATGCTAACATAGATTATTTTAATTTAAAATTTTTAAATTAAATTTGTTCATTAGTGATTGAAATTTATACTAAAATATAAAAACGTACTCAGATTTAGTTGTGTAATATCTCCACACCAAATCACATATCAGCAGCTAATATTGTCAAGTTTGATGAGTATAATATTCATTAAATATACGACTTATGGGGGATAATATATATACCCAGGCAACGATCAAAATGCAACGTCGCCATGGACTCTACAATGATGATAAGGCGCAACATGAGGTAATTGTTATTAGCGCATCGAATGGCAAGCGTTGGCTGCGCCCTTTCATATAAAAACCGAGTTAGCGCCCACAATGGCGCTACTCCTTGTTTAAGTTTGCATTGTTATAAAATATCAATCGATAATAACTTACCTTAAATTTAAGGCTGTAAATACGCGGCCAATTTGCGCAACTGATTTTGCATTTCGATCGTCACATGGGTATAGATACTTTGATTTATTTTGCAGAGCCAAAGCAAATGCCTAAATTTTTTGCTGAAATAGTCAATAACAGGCAAGCCATAGCGCAGTTTAAAACAAAAAATCAGCAACCTAGATTACTGATTTTTATGGTTATTAAATAAGAATGATAGATGGATCTAGCATTTATTTAGCAATTAAGGTGAAAAGCAACGCTTCATACAGGAGTTATAAAAACGCCCTTTTCAATTAATTACTGCTTAATAGTACTTTTTTATTTGTTGCCAATAAAAGCAAAATACCAATGATAATTAGCAGGAGGGACAATATAGCTTCTCACAAAACCAAAGATGGCTATGGTGCTCTCATTTGGCTCTGCAACAGAAATCAATTCTTTACCAGGAACATCAGATGGTAATAACTCTGTTACTGAGTTATTTGATCCTGATATAATGCCGAGTTGTGAAGTAATATCCTTGGTTGTATTATCAGCAAATTTACCCATTACTTTTATCGGTATTACATAACCCTTATCTAGGAAATTAATTCCTTTAGGATCATCAACAGAGTAGCCTCTACTATCTGGCTGTAACACCTTACCTGTTCTCATATTATAAAGATCATAACTCAGTAATTTTGGCGCTTGAGCTTCACTTACATTAACAACGAATGAAGTTTTAAATCCTTTAAAGGAAGCTGTAATTTTTACATTATCAGCAGTTTTAAGACCATATACGTAATCACCAGACGCCGATGCCGCTACATAAGCAGCTGATTGATTAGATGACAACCATGACGCACCTGTAGGTACATATTCTTTGTCTCCATCTGCATAGACTACATATAAAGTCATTAATAACGCATTAAGGGGAGGGGTACCAAAATAACCAGACTGTAATACTGGTATGGTTTTGCTTTGCTCACTCAATACCTTGCCATTACCATTTTTCGTATAAGTTTCTTGCAACTCTATCCCAATGATTTTCTCGCCTGTGATATCAATATCATGAGTGCTAATTACAGGATTTTTTGTGCCAGTGATGTAATCACTATCAGTAATCGTCACTTTCCCTGCTTTATGGCCTATCACGACGCCGGTGTTTTTATCAACACTCGCTAGCGCAGGATTTGATGAAGTCCATATTGAAGTATGGGTAACATCCATTGCCAATTGATTAAACTTACCTGGTGCATTATACAAAAGTGAAGAGTTAAGTTGATGGGATATATCTTGATGCATTTTTTTAACGCCCATAATATGTACTGCCGGAGTGAGACCAGCGGGCTTCGGAGTTACGCTAACCTTAACCGCTCCAGCAGCTATATAACTTTCACCAGTAATTGTCTTCCCATTTTTTATTTTAGATCGTGGATATCTAACTACAATTTTCGCAAAACTTGCAGTGCTCGACGTAACCTTCAATAACCCATTCTGATCAACAGATGCAACCTTTGGCTCTTCACTACTCCAATCAACAGCAGTGCTGATATCTAGTTGTCTGCCATTTTTTAATGTTACCATTGCATACAGTTGAACTTTATCGCCAAAAACCGCATGTTTAAGTACATTGTGATCATTTCTCCTAGTCGGAATAATATCAATCCTAACTATAGAAGAGCTCGATACCACTATCTTATGTTTATTGCTTGTGATGACGCCATCTGATGAAGTTATTAACGCGACACCATGGCTAACCGCTGTAATTAACCCTGTTGCGTCTACCGTTGCAACTTGCGGATCACTACTGCTCCATTTTAGACCGCTACTAATAAGTTCCTGGCTACCATCAGGTAATAGACCATATGCAGACGCTTTTATTGTTACAAAGGGCATTATATCTCTTGCTTGTACAGTAATATTGATAGCTTTATATTTTGATACTGGCGTATTGATCTTTATCTCCTCTTTTTTACATGCACTCAGTAAAAAGACCAAGGACAATGACAATATTAATATTTTGATAACATTTTTTCTTTTCATCTTATGCTCCTAATGTTCATACAGTATAACCATGCGCCATTTACTGATTATGATTATGAGTATGAGTATTATTATGATTCTGATTCTGATTCTGATTCTGATTCTGAGTATCAGTATAAGTATGAGTATGAGTATGAGTATGAGTATGAGTATGATTATAATTATAATTATGAGTACAATTATGAGTATAATTATGATTCATCATAACCTGTATCGACCTTTTTTATACAACATCCTACACTTACTCAGTAGTTTGCGTAATGCTCAGTTGAAACTAATTTTCATGCTAACATAGATTATTTTAATTTAAAATTTTTAAATTAAATTTGTTCGTTAGTGGTTGAAATTTATATTAAAATACAGAATCTTACTCATATTTAGTTGTGTAATATCTCCACTCCAATCACATATCTGCAACTGTTATTGTCAAGTTTTATGAATATAATATTCATTAAATATACGACTTATGACATATAACATATATGGCGCTGAATGCTATTGGCGTCTATTTTTTTATAGCTCCTAAAAGATACTATATTAGGACGTTATCAAAGCAATTCGCAGGTTATAAATGCTTTAATTTAATTTGCATAGCCAAAGCAATCACCTAACGGGCATATACTAATGCCTATACCCATGCTACCCAGAAATGCAATATCAGCTCCGCAAATTGTGCCGATATTTGATGCCTAAAATTGAAGGGAAGTTATTATCGATTGATATTTTATAACAATGCAAACTTAAACAAGGAGTAGCGCCATTTTTGGACGGACTCGGTTTTTATATGAAAGGGCGCAGCCAAAGCTTGCCATTCGATGCGATAATAACCATTACCTCATGTTGCGCCTTATCATCGATCGTAGAGTCCATGCCGACGTTGCATCTTGAAGTCACATCGGTATAAATGCTTAATTTATTTTGCATAGCCAAAGCAATCACCTAACGGGCATATACTCATGCCTATAAGGCGTAGGCTAGATGCTAATTGACTGGGGCCCGTAGTTATTCTTCCGCCAATATGCATCAACGAAGAAAGTCCAGTTATCCGTGTTGCCCTTCGCACGTCTACTATTCGTATTTGCAAGACCAAGGCATGAGTAGTAGTGATGCATATCGTCTTTCTTGCCCATTAGTAGGAGGATGAGTTCATGAACGAGGATAATGAACTGACTCTGTTGGGCCACGAACTGACAATGTGGTGGCTTACCATACCAACCTGTGTCTAGGCCAATGCTAAATGTTTCAGATTTTTTGCTGGAGATAAGATTGTCGTAGTGCTCATCTGATGTGTAGTCTTTCCAGCCACTTCTTGGTTTGAAGGCAGTGGCAGCATTGCTACGATAACCACCATCATCCTTTAGAAAAAAAATATGGATCGACTTAGTTGCTATGATAATAGCCATGCGGTTAAGGGAGCATTGAAGTTTAGTTACCCATAGTGCACTTTCATCACCGAACCATTGCTTGCTAAGGACATTATAGCCACCCTGGAACAGACCAGCGATCCTAAAAGTACTAACAATATCATTTTCTAAGGTTTCGACGACATCTTGTTGATCAAAGTTGAGGTCTTTAATGATGAATCCCATTTTGTTTCCTGTTATTTTTATTTATTTTGCTAACATTATTAGTGCATAGCACTTAAGCGAAGGCCACTGCGTTTTATTTTGTCAGCTCGTATGTATAATGCTTTTAAAACGACCTAAATAAGGACAAATTACTGTTGGCGAGGGAGTGTCTACTAAACTTACCAAAATAGCAAGAGTATTTTTCACGACATGCCCATATTAAGGGCCTTGTCATGCGTGAACTTATAAATAATAATATACATGACCTAAAATACAACCTTAGTTGTGAGACATGTGCAAAGTAAAGATAAACATTCAAGCGGTGAGCGATGCGAATGCCCGTCATTAAAAGGCGTATCGTTTGAGGTCTATCAACCTAGCAACCTTGCGATGGTAATTATTTTATGGGGACGTGCGCATCAAGCGTTGAGCTCAATGGCAAGCTTACTTTTGTATAAAACCGAGTCTGAGGCCAACTGGAGCGGCCTCATGTAGTTAAGCTGTACAGCTTCTTTGCACGCAGGTATTTGTATTTAGTATATCGGCAACATAATTACCCATTATTCCGCCTGCGACTAAAAATACAAAGAAGATCCAACCAGATAATGACAGGTTGGCAATCGGTGTGTATAACGCGCCAACATTACACCCATTTGCAAAACGAGTGCCCATGCCCATAAAAGCGCCGCCCATGGCAAAAGTACCTATTTGTTTAACTGAGTAGCGACTACTATATTTTGCTTTTCCCATTAATAAAACACAAATCATAGTCCCAACAATTATCCCAAAATTTTGCACTGAAATGGGATATTCAAAAAATGGCGTGGCAAACAAGGCAACGGGGCGCGATGCAAACTCTGCAACGGCAGTAATGGGGACACCAAAAAACACCATCACTTGACCAAACCATACACCGAGCGGCGCTGATACCCCCCAACCAGCTTTACTCACGGCAAGCATGATACTGAAAATGAGAACAATCATTAATGATGCCATTTTCATAGACCAAGGTGTGACAAATAAGCGTTGATACGTCGCGATGCTTAAAAACTTATAAGGCACTAAATTGGCATTATCTGCATATTTTTGTTGCATAGCTTTATGTTGTAATTTTTCAGATTCAACACCAGTATATGTGCCTTCTGCAATGCGTTTGCTTTCATATTTTTTGGAAATGTAAACAACTATACCTGCAAACACACAGGTTAACAAAATTGCGCCAACATAGCTCAATACACCCGTTCCAAATAAATCAGGCAAATATACGCCATGGTATAATTTTCCATAGTAGCTATTTGTTTCAATCCATGAATGAGTGATAATTGAAAGGCTATTTTTTCCAGCTTGTAGTGGGAAGCCTAAATAAACTCCCATGCAGAAAAATAGTAATACAATAGCTGCGCGCGGTAAGTCTGTAACCAAATCGGTCATGACACCTGAGGCGCAACAAGACGCAAAGGTCATACCAAAACCAAACATAACACCGCCCAATACCAGACCTAAGTTAATGGGATTAACCCAAAGGTCGAATTTAGGCACGGATTCAAACATTAAAAGTCCAGCATTAATAACAGCTGTTAGAACAAACATTAACATTAAAATTTGCATTAACTTGGTCGATCCAGCACCATAAGCACGGCTGACACTGCCTGCAAATCCTATCAGTCCACGCGTAAGCACATAGCCCAACCCAACACCAATCAGCAGTCTTGCAAAAAGGGCGTCAGATGCCAGTAGAGTGCTACCGAAGATCAGCGTAGCAAACACCAGTATTGCGCCCATTATTGGTTGAAATTTACTCATATCAACTCCCTTTATATCAATTATCCACATAGCATACTTAATACTAATAAAAGTAATATATACCCATTTGACGTAAAAATGCAAAATAAGTGAGCCAAATTGTGAACAGACACAAGTCCTAAAATTGCAGGGAAGTTATTCTCATGAGAGATTTATCACGATCAAACTTAAACAATGGACGCTCGATGATAGCCGCTAACTCAAAATACCCGCTCTGGATCAACGTTTAATAAGGCAGTAACCCTAAACTCAGGGGCGCTTTGATTTGCTATTATAGCATCGAGCTGCGCCGCGCATTTTGCATGGTAACGACTATAAATTAAACGATATTAACGTTTTAGGACTCGATAATACTCAAAACAATATCTTGCACTGCATAGATCCGCAAACCATCTTTTGCAAGGTTTGCATCTCCGACAAGGCGCACTTCATTGTCTGTTTTGATAATATCGGTGATATGCACATCAAGGCTCATTTTTTTGTCTAGTGGGGTAATTTGCCCACGGTATTTCCAGGTGATCTTACTCAATGGCGCATCAAAGCGAGGGTTTTTAAACTGCGCCCCTAAGTCGTTTTTTAATGCGTAGGTTTGCAATAGCTCAATAAGTGCTTCAATCCCTAACGATCCTGGCATAACAGGATCATTGTGAAAGTGGCAACGAAAGAACCAGTCACTGCTTTTAATCGTGCGTTCGCCATAAATATAAGCAATACTTGCAGAGCCACCACCTTCTACAATTGAAACGGTATCAATGAAGTTAAGTCTACCACCTGGCAAATGATAATGAGGTTTACTTTCTTGGATTTGAAATAATTCCAATGCTTTGTTAGTCAAATCAATTGTTTCAATCTTTGCTCTTGGTGTGTTGTTATCAGCAAACCAAGCATGAGTTATCTTTGCGTTATCCATGCCGAGTTGCTGAGTCAGCGCATCAGAGCTAAAGAAACCAAATGACGCACTGCCTTTATAAAATACTTCGTTATCAACAATTAATTCAAAATTAAAACTTTGTATTATCATTCCCCCTGCCTGTGATGTATTGAGTAATACCGATTTATTAACAATCGTTTTACCGCGCAAGTCTACTTTTTTAAGTAGCGAGCCATGCCCGTCTAAATTACGGTAGAATAAATCCTTTTCAGGATAGATCAAGCTTGCGCCACTATACGCTGACAAAAAGCCATTGGGTTGCAGTGCCACTTCCATAATCACGGCATATGGCATCCAATTTTCAACACTGTTTTCCGTAAAATACCATGCATCAATGGGCACATAATATTGCGCAATACAACTAGCTTTATTTTTAAAATCTAAGCGTTTTCCTTGTAGCTCAATAACACGCGTGAGCAATTGCAATTCACCACACGGCAGACGAGGTGAAAGACGCCCTTGGTAAACATCAAATGCAGATCCGAAACACTTGGCAATATCACCTGTTGCAAATTCAAATAAATGATACGGTGTGAAAGGCAAGGTATCTGGCTCACGATTTTGTCCATCTAACATTGGCGCTGCAAAGTGCTTCATTGGTAAAACACCTTTTTGCGGAGGCGCAGCAAAATCTGTCTCGACACGCATTAATGGGTGCTGTGCATCTTGGTAAGGATCGCCTCCTAGCCCTGCAATAAGCAAATGATTTTTAGCATCATTTGTTAATCTATTTAATAGTCCAGCAAGCGGTTTTGCAGACTTTGTGGCTGTTGCTATAGTTATTTTGCTGTTGGATAATTCAACGTTATTCGCTAACTGCACTCGGTAGCGTGAGTCTTCATCTTGCTCTTTGATTTGCAGCGCTAAGTTTTTAAAATCTACCACTACTATGCTATCGAGAATTATCTCTACATTTGCTTTAATAAATGGCCTTGGTAACATCGCAATTTCAATGACTTCTAAACGATATGTGAGCGTATTTATTTGTGGTATGACCTGACCACGACAGCGGACAGTTTGCGTCTCTCCTGGCATTGGTTGGAAACGGGCATTATTAACTTTGCAGTTCATGCCAAGCCATAACATAAAGAACATCGCAACTTGAGCGCAACCCTCTGACATCAACGAGCCAGCCATGACTTGATCACCTTTAAAATGACATGGAAAGTACCAATGTTCTGGATCAAGATCTTTTTGAGCTTCAATAATACCTAGCCCCCAGTGGCCACCTTGCGCATCAATTTTAGTAACACGCTCAATCATCAAGAATTTTTGTGAGGAAAATTTCAATGACGGATTGCGTCCATGTTGATCGTATTGCTGGCCAAAACAGCCCACAAGATCACCGTGGATCAGTTTCAACATATCCGCATAATTATATTGCCTTTTAGTATTTTCAATTAACGGGTGGAAATAGGTTTTTTTAGCATTTTTTAATTGTACTTTGTCTTTCTCATTAGCAATGACACCTTTACCCTCAGCAAGCTCAACATCCGTAAAGAAACCGGCACAACCGTTACGCATAATAAGTACTTTTTTATCATCGACATAACAATCATAATGGAAAAAAAACAGCAATTGTGACGCATTTTTAGCATAAGAATCAATGTGAATTTCATAACGTAACGTTTCGCCGCCAAATACCATATCGTCAAGGAAGGTTAATTGGCAATCGAGCAAGCGGTAAATACGCTCACCTTTATTTTGAAAATCAATACCAATATACGAGATAAGCATTAAATCGCATTGCCCTGATTCCACCGCGACTGACCAAGGGATTTGACCATCAATCAAAAATGGCGCATCAACTGGAATATCATATTCGGTCACCATTGAGGCTGGTGTATATTGATGTATTTTAGCATCAAGCAATGTCACACGAGTGACTAACAAGTAATCTGTGGTTGGCAAACGTACCCGCCGTGCATAGTTATCAATGATTTTGTATTCATCACCAAAAACGCGGCTGATATCGCCTTCGGCAAATTCTACAAGCGCATCCGTATCATAAATAACGTTTTCAGGTTTGTTAAAATTCTCGGCAAGCTTAAGCTCAGGGTAATCATATTGAGTAGCATCTCTGTGATGCGCGCATGGGAGCGGCTGCTCTTTAACCATAGTTGTGGTTGTATTAATTTGTTTTGCCAAGAGCTCGGTAGGATTTTCTGCTGAGAGTACTTTTGCTTGATATTTAATTAATGTTGAAATTTGTTGCCCTGCAACATGACGCGCACGAATAAACGCCTGATGTGTTCGGGTTTGGCTTTGCGCAAATATGGCGCTGTTTGTTTGATGGGACTCATAACCTGCCGATAATAGCTTTGCAAATGCAAAAGGGAGCTCCTTGGTTGACGATTTATTTTCTGACTCCACCTTAGCAGATCCTAAAGTTAAAACATCTCCCGCTTTAGGTAATACTGGCATGTTAACCCGGTTGCTGATTGGCTTGAGGGTTTTCTGAGTGTTTTTACTTTTAATTGCCTTAAATAATGCGCTATCAGCATGATCTAGTATTGATTGTTTAATATCCATAGCGCCTAATTCAATCGTCCTAATCAGTGATATTGTTTTTGTCTTAACTACTTTTTGAGTGTTAACATGTGGTGTTTTAGTGGATGATAAAATCAACTGCGCACTGTTATCATCTTTACCTAACCCACTAATAGCTGTGTGTTGCGTGGCCTGTGCTGCATCTAAAATAAGCGCTGATTTAATAATACTCATCATGCCAGATGCATTAAATAGATGCCCGACTTGGCGCTTCACACTATCAATGATTGCGTTTGGATATAACACAGGTAATGAGGCTTTTTCTATGCTATTTTCAGCAACAAAACCGCTTGCCGAAGCTTCAACATAACTGATGTCTTGTGGCTTAACATTGGCCATATCACAGGCTTTATTTGCCGCAAGGTTAATGCTTTGAATGCAGCACCCAGCCTCAAAGGCGACACTATCAATTGTTGCGTAAACTTGTGACTCTTTAGCTTGACTGCTTGGTTTAACAACAAATGCCCCCGCCCCTTCACCCACTAACCATTGCTGTGCATCTAATATATTTGCAGGACTTTTTGCTTGTTCATTTACCGCCCCAAAGCGTTGCCGTAAATTAATGTTTTCAAAGGAGCCAGCAAGATCAACACTGGCAATGATCACCGCCTCTACATCGGACGTTTGAAATAAATTTGTCGCCAATTCAACACAACGATAAACTGAGTTTTCTTCATTTGAAACCGTAAATGAGGGGCCTGAAAAATTCCATAAAGCACTGAGTCTTGATGCCATGATATTACCAATAAAACTGGTGAAGGCATTTAATTCTTTTGCTGGCGCAAAACTTTTTTTAACAATATCAATAAGTTCATTTTGTTCATCCGCAGTCAAGCTTATGCCTTGCTCGATTAATGACGCTTTTATTTGTGTTGTTAAATTTAGCCGCCCACAATATTGGTGCAGATCAAGCTCCATCCCCATTGCAACAAGCACCGCCACATTAGCGCCTTCATCAAGCCCTGCATCAATAGCCGCAAGATCTGCGACTTTCATCATCATTAGCTGCTGCGCTATTAAACAATTTGAGTCATTAGGAGGTATTTTAAAGCGTAACAAATCAATATCAAATTGCTCAACATAACCGCCAATAGGGTGATCACTCAGAGCAAGTATTTGCTTTATTTTTTGACTTTTTTCAAATCCTCTCCAGCGGTTTTTAGGTAAGGCCCTAAATGTGCTTTCATTGTCATTAATTAATGTTTTAAATTCAGATAAATTAGCAACACGCCCAACAATACAATCCATACCAATAATAGATAATGACATGCATGCTTTAGTCTTGAAGCCCGTTTTATTTAATGGCGCACTGCCACTTTGCAACACTAAATGCGCATTACTGCCGCCAAAACCAAAGACGCTAACACCTGCTGTGCGTGTTTTATGCTCATCAACTTGCCAGTCAATCGTATCCGTTGGAATTTGCTCGCTTGTTAAATAATTTTGCTGGCTATGAATTGCATTTTTTAAATTAATGGTTGCTGGAATTTTCCCTTCATTGAGTGCATAAATTGCTTTGATCATGCTTGGCATTCCTGCCGCCGTTAAAAGATGCCCTAAATTTGATTTAGCAGATCCTAAGAATGGTTTTTTATTATAACGACTAAAAAATGTTTCCAGTGAACTAAGCTCTACTTTGTCACCTTTAGGGGTGCCTGTTGCATGGCATTCAATATAATCAACATCACTTGGATTGATGTTGGCATTGTCATAAGCACGCTCATAAGCGAGCACTTGACCTTTTGAATTCGGACTTAATACAAACTCACCTTTGCCATCATTTGATAATCCGCCACCTTTTATGATTGCATGGATAATATCGCCATCACGCACGGCATCACTGTGGCGCTTAAGCACTATCATGCCAGCCCCTTCAGAGGCGAATAAACCTTGAGAATCTTTATCAAAAGGAGACTGTTTATTATTTTCTGGAAACGCGTGGAAAATTGAAAAACCCATATTAATAAACATCGGATCGGCACCTGATATTGCGCCAGCTAACATCATATCCGCTTTACCAGTATGTAAATAATCACAAGCAAGCTTGATACTATAGCAACTTGAGGCACAAGCTGCATCAAGGGAAAAATGTACGCCACCAAGCCCTGATGCTTTGGCTAATAAAGTCGAAGGATAGCCAGAAATTAATGCGTTATCCGCATGAGCATTTTGATCTGCCGTATGATGTTTGAGTTGAAAATTTTCATGCAGCACCTGTTTAAGCCCAGATTCAACAATATGGTGATAAAATGGTAAAAACAGCTGGTTTGATGATTTTGTTGGAAAAGATAAGTTCCCTAAAATAAGGCCACAATTTTTTAATTGCTCGCTTGCCCAATAACCTGAATTTTTAAGGGCCTGATGAGTAACGTAGAGTCCCCACTTATTCACATCATCTAGCTTATCAAGATAGCTTTTAGCAAATAAAAATGGGCTACTATCAAACTCAAAGTCCGTAATATACCCACCATGCATGCAGTAAAACTTATCCTTCTCCTCTATCTTGCCAAAATAATCCTTTAATGGCACACCCATTTTTTTGGCACTTATGCTGGTGCGCTTATCTTGTTTTTTAAGTAACTGTTGCCAAAATTCACTCGGTTGACTTGAACCTGGAAATAAATTGGCCAAGCCAATAACTGCTATATTTTCCATAACGCATCTCTAATTTTTTTATTTGCAGGCCTGCCCACCAATAGTAAACTTATTTTATGATTGAACCTCGCACAACAATATACCCATGAAACGTCAAAATGAAACGTCAAAATGAAACGTCAGTCATATTATTTTATCCGCTACCTCGCATGCCCTGTTGACGCGATCCATTATTATTGCTTGTACGCCAGATACTTTTGCAAGAATTTGCTTGTCTTTATCAATAAGCAAAACATCAGCGCACAATTTATTATTGCGATTTTCAGTCATATTCATTTTTAAATAAAATGGTTTACCCAGCGGTACTTCATGCCAAACTTGCCAACTTAATGTTGCCGTCGGCAGATTCAATAAACCCAGTTGTTTACGCCCCCAAACAATTAATGCTTGATAAACAAGATCATTGGCAAAGACATTATTTACCTGCACATCAAATTCCCCCTGCATAGCTTTAACAGCAGCATCTATTTGACAGCTTAATAATAAACCATGTTGGTCACATTCATTAATTGCAATAATGCCTTGTAAACTATCCCCATGGAATAATGTGCCATCCTCATAAAGGCAGTGATCTCCTCTTGCAAGTGGTACTAACGTGCCATTAAAAATGGGGGTAGCTGTTTTATTTTTTGCCAGCAATACGCTTGCTACATAATTAAAAACAACGATACCCGCCTTATTGACACTAGAAATTTTAACTTCAATCTGTAATTGCTCGCCCCTTTCAACACTGAGTTTTAAATCAATGTCCAACTGCGCGGCTTGCGATCCATCAAAAACAACACCTTTTAATAGCTGATAGTTTTCAAACCCTAAGTATGCATAATCAGGATAAGTTTTGCGGCATGCCTCAACCATCCATGCAATGGCGCAAACAGTGGGCAAGACTGGGTGACCATTAATTTGATGATCTGCAAAAAAAGGATTTCTAGTAGCTTCGAGTTTCTTAGTTAAACGCTTCACCTGCGATTTTTGTATATCGCGCTCGCCGCTCAAATTAATCCCCACTAAAATTTGTGGACAACGATTGCTCGATGCACAAAGTTCGCTAACAAGTAACTGCGCACCTGCATCAATAGCAATAATGTAAACACCACGATCCGTAAACATTTTTTTAAGCAGCGGCGTCACCATTCCCCCATTCCACGGCCCCCAATTAAAGCTTAGGACTTGCGTTTCAGGGTTAAGCGCTTTAAAACGAAAGGCTGTTTTGTTTAAAATCTCATTGGCAATGGCATAATCTGATTGTCCAGAGTTACCATAAAAGCCTGCCAATGATGAGAATAAAACTAGGTGTTGAATTTTATCATTTTGGCAACAGCCTAACATTGATAATAAGCCCGTCACTTTTGTACTGTAAACTCTTTCAAAATCAGTTAAAGTTTTTTGCTCGATAAATTGATCTGCTAAAACGCCAGCTCCATGAATAAGTCCGGTGATATCGCCCCACTTACGGGTTATATGGCCAACTAGATCTTTAACCTTATCACTATCAGTTATATCCGCACTAACATATTCAACAAGGCTACCAGTATTGGTTATCGCATTCATTGTTTTGGTAATTTCACGGTTTGCCATAATAGGTACAACACAATTATTTACCGTCATAGGTGTAGCTTTTTGACCAGATGCAATCAAGCAATCCATCGCTATTTTTTTCAGGGAAGCCTCATCATCAATACCATTGGCCCATTCAGGCTCAGTGTTGTCATATTCAGAGCGCCCTAACAAAATAAATTTTGCTTGATAAGTTTGTGCTAAACGAATAACACAATCAGCCGTGATACCTCTGGCACCACCACTGACTAAAAACACGCTGTTTTTATTTATTGATGTAACAGGTTTGAGCGCGTAACTATCTGTTTTTTCTGATACTAATGTTAAGCGCTTGTTTTGATAATAACCAACTTCAATAGGTAAATTTTGCCCATCATTAATTTCATCAAACAAGATATTAGCCACCTTAACTGCGCCCAATTTTGTGGCCACATCAACCACACGGCAAAATACTGATGGCCATTCGTGGGCCAGAGTTTTCACTAGCCCAGATAAACCTGCTTGCACAAGATCTGTATTTTTTTCATTATTTTCAACCGCAAAAGCACCTCCCTGCCGAGTCAATACAACAAATGATGAGCGATTAGCTGTACTATTTTTTGCAAGACTTGTCAGTTTTGCCAGTAAAAAGGCAAGCTGCAGACCTTTTTTGTATGCCGCTGGATATTCAATGCCTGACACTAATGTTTTCGGGTGCAAATAAACAACTGACGTCCACTGATTTTTTATTGCAAGCAGTGTTTTAAGTTCATCTTCATCTAATGAGGATAATCTCATCACATCTACCTTATTAGAAAAGGCCATATTTCTGTGAATGTCGACCCAAGCTGGTTTTATTACAGTGACAGCCCAACCTTGCCCAATTAATTTTTGAGCAAAATGAACAGCGCTGCCTTCACCATCATCAACTAACAATAAATTTTCACCCTTAACAATAGCTTGTTGTTTTGTGACGCAATCAATATATTTTATAGCAACGGTAGCACTTGGTGCTGGTTTAAAAACATTATTTATTTCAATGTTTACATCGCCCTGAGCAGTATGGACTCCTGGAGCAGGCGCAATCGCTACGCTTTTTTAGATTGCATATAAGTCACTATTTCACCTAATGTGCGCAGCTCGCCAAGCGCGTGGGGATCAAGCTCGGGTAAATCTGGAATTGCATCACCAATGGCTCCTAAGATCTCCACGCGTTTAATGGAGTCAATACCTAAGTCGGCTTCCATATCCATAGAAAGTTCCAGCATCGACTCAGGGTAACCTGTTTTATCTGCCACCACCGACATCATGACCTGTTGCAGACTCGATAAGTCACCGAGCGATGTGTTTATAACCGCGCTATTAGCAGTAGCCTCAGTACGCGACTCAATATTAACATCAGCAATTTCCTCAATATTAGCAGTAGCCTCAGCATTCGCAGTAACCAAGTCTGGAGCAGGCGCAATCGTTGCAGTTTTAGATTGCATATAAGTCACTATTTCACCTAATGTGCGCAGCTCGCCAAGCGCGTGGGGATCAAGCTCGGGTAAATCTGGAATTGCATCACCAATGGCTCCTAAGATCTCCACGCGTTTAATGGAGTCAATACCTAAGTCGGCTTCCATATCCATAGAAAGTTCCAACATCGACTCAGGGTAACCTGTTTTATCTGCCACCACCGACATCATGACCTGTTGCAGACTCGATAAGTCACCTATCGATGTGTTTATAACCGCGCTATTAGCAGTAGCCTCAGTACGCGACTCAATATTAACATCAGCAATTTCCTCAATATTAGCAGTAGCCTCAGCATTCGCATTCGCATTCGCAGTAACCAAGTCTGGAGCAGGCGCAATCGTTGCAGTTTTAGATTGCATATAAGTCACTATTTCACCTAATGTGCGTAGCTCGCCAAGCGCGTGGGGATCAAGCTCGGGTAAATCTGGAATTGCATCACCAATGGCTCCTAAGATCTCCACGCGTTTAATAGAGTCAATACCTAAGTCGGCTTCCATATCCATAGAAAGTTCCAGCATCGACTCAGGGTAACCTGTTTTATCTGCCACCACCGACATCATGACGCCTTGCAGAGTCGATAAGTCACCTATCGATGTGTTTATAACCGCGCTATTAGCAGTAGCCTCAGTACGCGACTCAATATTAACATCAGCAATTTCCTCAATATTAGCAGTAGCCTCAGCATTCGCATTCGCCAAGCATGGAGCAGGCGCAATCGTTGCAGTTTTAGATTGCATATAAGTCACTATTTCACCTAATGTACGCAGCTCGCCAAGCGCGTGGGGATCAAGCTCGGGTAAATCTGGAATTGCATCACCAATGGCTCCTAAGATCTCCACGCGTTTAATTGAGTCAATACCTAAATCGGCTTCCATATCCATAGAAAGTTCCAACATCGACTCAGGGTAACCTGTTTTATCTGCCACCACCGACATCATGACCTGTTGCAGACTCGATAAGTCACCTATCGATGTGTTTATAACCGCGCTATTAGCAGTAGCCTCAGTACGCGACTCAATATTAACATCAGCAATTTCCTCAATATTAGCAGTATCCTCAGCATTCGCATTCGCAGTAGCCAAGCATGGAGCAGGCGCAATCGTTGCAGTTTTAGATTGCATATAAGTCACTATTTCACCTAATGTACGCAGCTCGCCAAGCGCGTGGGGATCAAGCTCGGGTAAATCTGGAATTGCATCACCAATGGCTCCTAAGATCTCCACGCGTTTAATTGAGTCAATACCTAAGTCGGCTTCCATATCCATAGAAAGTTCCAGCATCGACTCAGGGTAACCTGTTTTATCTGCCACCACCGACATCATGACCTGTTGCAGACTCGATAAGTCACCGAGCGATGCATGTGCGGGCTTATTTACACCAGCAGACTTAGCAACGTTAGCCATCACCTTAGCATTCTCTACTGGCGCAGTTATCTCTGGCGCAGTCATCTCAGGCGCAGTTATCTCTGGCGCAGTTGTTATTGGTGCTAAGGCCATTTCCTCATTCAGCACTGACAATATTTTCTGCATGTTATTGGTTTGATTGTTTAAATATGTTTCGTGAACACGCAATGTTTCTAATTGGAAATCATGATACATCGCAAGTGTTTTATCTAAGCTCTCTGGTAATGTTTGCTCACTTACCCTAGCTGCTAAGATTTCTTGCAATGTCTCTGCGTAAGCTTTCGGCGCTTGCATGTATTCTTTGTGAACTGACAGCAATGCTGACTGATGTTCAACGAATTGCGCAATACACCGCTCAAGCGAATGCGATAACCCATCACTGTTCACCTTTGTTGGCATAGTATTGTGCTGCGTATTAGCGTCAACGTTTACACTTTGTTCCACTATTTTTTCAACTATAACTTCTTTGATTACCTCTTTTTCAACAATTTTAATTTCTGGTGAAATACTAAAGCCATCATTTAACGCATCGCTAAATACTTGCTGGGTTTTTTTGCTAACAACTGAAGCTGCGCTCAATTTCATTGATAAAGGAGAATGTTTAGGAGCTATCAGTGGACGTTGCTGCGCTGAGTATGGATCTATATTACCGAGTTCAAGCCCTAGCACAGCCATTTCAAGTGCCGCTAAACGAAGCTGTAAATCAGCCGATTTTTTAGGATTTGCATTAACCGCAATGGTCACAACATCATTTTTATCTTTGAGGATATTATCAACAAGACGCGTTAAGATATTTTTGGGGCCAAATTCAATAAATACACGCCCGCCTGCTGCATATAAATTATCAACTTCTTTATTGAAATGCACAGATTCTAACATATGATTTTTCAAACTAGCTTTAATTTTAAGACCTTCTAAAGCGTGCTCGTTCGCTGTGCCATTAGCAAAAACAGGCATACTCGGCGAATTAAAGTTAACACTCTCAATAACATCAGCAAATTCTTTTTGTGCATGAGCCACTAACGATGTATGGAACGCGGCTGAAACAGGTAACTTAACAACTTTATAACCTTTGGCTATTAATTCATTAATTGCGCCATTGACGCTCGCAGTTGATCCGGCAATAACCACTTGCTCATTTGAGTTATAGTTTGCTATCGATACCTCTTTGATATGCTCGATATCAACCGCTATTTGAGCAGGAGAGCCCACAACAGCCGCCATCGTACCTGCATCAAAATCACTATTTTTAGGTGCCATCATTGCTTGACCACGTTGATACGCAAGCAACATATAATCATCAAAAGAGATAACTTCTGCCGCCCAAAGCGCGGTTAACTCACCAAAGCTATGCCCAGCCACAAAATCTGCATTAAATCCTGCTTGTTTAAAGGTATTAAAAAGACCGGCACTAAATGCTCCAATGGCAGGTTGTGCATGTTGTGTTTCCCGTAAAGATGCCTCTTGCTGCTGACGTTTTTTTGTATCAAACACAGGGATCGGGAAAACTGTTTGTGAAAGTTGATCTAAGCCCGCATCACTAAATTGCTTATCCATCTGTACACTTGCTGATAACATTGATGGGAAATTACAGGTTAAATCGCGCCCCATATTGACATATTGTGCGCCCTGTCCTGAGAATAGAGCAACCACTCGGCCCCTTGTATCTAGCCCAGATTCACGGTAATAAATACCAGTGGGGTTGCTCCATGAAGACTCTGTATTTGTGTCTAGTTGCGCTAAAATTTGTTTGATTTTTGCAACTGCTTGAGTTGCATTTTTTACCACAAAACCACAACGTGATAATGTTACTTTGGGCGTTTTTAATGGATATTCTGATACCAGCTCGTTAAAGACATATTGTTGTTGCTCAGCTGCGCAATTTAATTTATTTTCCCAAGCAGATAATGTTGCGATCAAAGCCGTTTTATCTTTTTCGCTAATCAGTATCGTTTGGCCAACTTCATTTAAACGGTATTGCCCTGTTTGCGTGGCTTGATATTCCTCTAGTACAAAATGAAAATTGGTTCCACCAAAACCAAAGGAACTAATACCAGCTCGACGTTTAACCCCATCAGCACGCGTCATCCAAGGGCGCGTTTCATTGTTGACATATAAAGGTGAGTTTTCTATATCTAAAGCAAGATTAGGTTTATCAATATTAATCGTTGCAGGCAATACTTTATGATATAACGCCAATGACGCTTTTATCATGCCCGCCACACCAGCCGCCGCTTTCGTATGACCAATTTGAGATTTAATAGATCCTAATGCAATATGCTGTTTTTTATTATTGTGCTCACTAAAAAACATCCTCAGCGCAGAAAATTCGGCAACATCACCTGCGATCGTGCCCGTGCCATGTCCTTCAATCAACCCACATGTTAACGGATCAAAGCCCGCATCTTTATAAGCACGTTGTAATGCTTTTAATTGTCCGTCTGGACGCGGCGCATAAATTGATTTAAAACGCCCATCAGAAGAGCTACCAATACCTTTAATCACACTGTAGATACGATCGCCATCACGCTCTGCATCTTCAAGGCGTTTAAGTACCATCATGCCCACGCCTTCGCCGATCATCATGCCATGAGAGTTTTCATCAAATGGGCGAATATCATCACCATCCGTAAATGCTGGTGTTTTTGAAAATGACATGTACAAAAAGGGTGAATTATCACAGCAAACACCACCGCTAATCATGGTTTCAGAGCGATACTCAAGTAGATCTGATACAGCCATTTTAAGAGCAGCAAGCGATCCTGCGCAAGCGGCATCAACGACACAGTTTGTACCTCCTAAATCAAACCGGTTAGCGATGCGCCCAGCGATAACGTTTCCTAACATTCCTGGAAATGAATTTTCTTCCCATGGAATATAAGCTTTTTTGAATTTATCAATAATAATTGCGCGATCATCTTCATTGACACCTGATGCTTTTAAAACTTTATCTAAAACAGGACCTTGCAAACGACATGCTAATGGCGTCATTTGCTGTTGCTTGCCACCGACACCTAATATTATGCCCATTTTATCGCGATCATAAGCGCTTTCATCAGCAAGGCCTGCATCAGCGAGTACATCACGGGCAACAACTAATGCCATCAACTGCGCTACATCGGTTAATTCCAGAATGTTAGGAGGCAAACCAAATTCCATTGGATCAAAATCGACTTCAGGTAAAAATCCACCACGCTTGCAATAGGTTTTATCTTCAGCGCGTTTATCATCAGAGTAATAGTCATCAATTGCCCAACGATTTTCAGGCACTTCTTTAATCGCATTGACTGATTGAACAATGTTGTCCCAAAATTGGCTAAGGTTTTTGGTTTCAGCAAAAACAGATGCCATACCAATAATTGCAATTGGGCAACTTTGTAACCGTGAATTGAGCGATTTATCCTTAGCAATGTCGGTCACTGATGATACTTTTTTTGTTATCATTTTATTATTCCATTTTCTAAAGCAGTTGATCTTTACAGCTTGTTTTTGCAACAGTTTGTTGGTATAAATATCCCTGATCTGTCAAGATTTATCGGAATTTTCCGCCAGTATCAGCTCGGTTTTGTTGATAAAATAACAAGCAGATCGCAACAGTTTTCAAGCCAGTAACCATAAAAAATTAACATTTTTGGCTAACATTCAACCAGCAAACTAAGCTAAAGAATGACATACTATTAGTAATGCTGACCGTTGCAAGGTCAAATATTGTGCATAGCGTTAGCATCCTCGCTTATGCCTGATAAATCATCTTCCCATAACAGTTAACGAGCTCAACAATATACTACTTGTTATGATCTTTAGTTGCGGGGGTGCGTTGACGTTTCATATGCATCTACTCGGTTTCAAGACCTACCCAGTCGTCTTTTAAATATTTAAGCGTTTAATAGCATAACTAATGCAACGATAACGAGAACAAAGTCATCAATAAATCCCATAATATCAAGCGTTTTGGTTACATTTTTATATAAATTTATAATTTACCCATTTTATTGTCCGCGCAATGAAAAACTCAAATTAATAAATTATCGGCAATATACACAGGTATTAAAAGCAATACAAACATCACACCCATTAAATTTTAAATTAAAGAAACTAAATTCAAGATAAGCAACACGCCCCAAACCTGCTATTTTTGCATCTATCTGAGCACTATACCCATCAGCAATGTGGCTGAAAAATGCAAAATAAGATCGGCAAATTACGCCTTGATTGGTCTGCGATCGTCGATCTAAACAGCGCATTTTACATGATAACGGCTATATTGACTAACAATAATCAGCTAACCTCGAATTTATTGCCTTCCTATGATCATCGAGCATCAGCTAATAAAGACGCTTTATATTACTTAGATAAATCGGCCCAAAGTAAGAGCAATGCCACCTTTTGTACCTTTTTAGTATGCAAAAACATAAAAAATCAATTATCATTGCAAACAATTTCATTCATAAAGAGTTTCAACTTTTGACGCAGCAACTTCCAGTAGAATTATTGCAACTGTCCAAAGACCAACAAAGCCTATCAGTGGAGATTCGCGCTGTCGAGTTGCCCGTGTCTATTGAACTCCTAAAACAGCTTTTTGACAATTCTGCTTGGCATCATTTTAAATTAGACACCAGTGCATTAAAGGAAGCTGAACAAGCTTTCAAGAAACTAAGCCTCACAACAGACGAAACCCGCAACGAGGAAAATACTGCAGATCAAAGCAAGCAACTTATTCAAATAGCAACCCGTATTGATGCACAACTATCTATTGAGATAGATGAAAAAGAGATGAACGCTACAGCGATACTGGTGAGCGCCTATGACGGTGCTCCTGTTACAGCGAGTGATTTAATCGAAACTGTGAAAGAGCTAGGTATAACAAACGGTATTGATAAAAAAATCATAAAACGGTTATTAAAAAATTCACACGCGGGCGACCCTGGTGCTAGATTCTCAGCGACTATTGCCAAAGGTCTATCAGCAATACCGTCAACAAATGCAATATTAAAACGACTAGTTGATACGCCAAAAGAGCGCATATTAAAACCTGTAAAAAAAGACCATGGCAAGGTAGATATGCGGGATTTAGGTAAATTATTAACAGTCGGTGAGGGTGATACTTTAATGCGCAAGCAGCCTATTATAGATGGCCATGATGGACTCACTATCACAGGCGCAACCATTCCATTTATAAAAGGCCAAGATCATCTTTTAGTGCCAGGCCCTAACACAATAATCAATGAAAATGATGAAAATGAACTGTTATCCACACTAGCAGGTATCCCTAAGCTTACCCTTAATGGCATGAGTGTCGATGAAGTACTACTGATAGACTCTGTTGATCCCACCTCCGGTCATGTGGACTACAAAGGTAGTATCATTATTAGAGGCAATATCAGTGATGGTATGCATGTAAAGGCCACAGGTGATATAACTGTGGCAGGTTTTGTCGAATCGGCAAATATTGAATGTGGTGGTGACCTTATCGTTGAAAAAGGCATTATCGGTCAAAAAACAGACTACGAAGAGGAAGCTTTATCTTGTCAAATTACTTGCGCAGGCTCGGTAATTGCTAATTTTAGTCAATACTCGTCTATAAAGTGTGGTGAAAATCTTAACATAAAAACACAGTTACTTCACTGTAATGTAACATGTGTGGGGGATATTCATGTACACAATGAATTAGGCACTAAAGGCTCTATTTTTGGTGGCTATTTAACAACCAACGCTAGCGTACACACGGCAATATTAGGCTCATCAGCAGGCTCTAAAACAATCATCTATCTGCTCGGTGACTACGAGCAATTAATAAATGATAAAAGGACAATACAACAACAGTTAAAAGAGCATAAATTAACGTTAGAAAAACTATTGGCAGCGCAGCAAAAAAATGAGCCCCTTCCAGAATCAGAAAAAAAACAATTATTGGACTTTCAATTGATCGAAGCTAAAGAAAATATAACAGCACATATTGACACTTGTCATGAGGACTTAAATAATAACCGCGATGAACTACAAAAATGTTGTGATAATAATCGCATCTTCGTCTTCAAAGAACTTCACCAAGATGTTCACGTTAATATCGCTAATGATGCTTATAAAACTTATGCAAGCTACGGCGCAACTGAACTACGCATAACTGACGGAAAGATCCAACTCCTACCTTATAAAAAACAAACATAATGACATTGGGTTTATTTTCCTGGCTCTGGTTAATGAATACTTCGACCTATCCCCACCAGAGCCAAAATTAGCGGCAGGTAAATTATACCGAGGAGCTGTGCATAATAACTGGCCATATTTTGCACTGTGAAGGCACATGAAATTAAAATAAAATATATTTAATGATAACTGGGATAGCATCCACGGACAATTTTCCTTGCTGATTTTACATTTCAAAGTAATATAGTCATAAATACACCTCACAGAGTTTAAAACGATGGGCAGAGCATACCAAAACCGTAAAGAATCCATGGCTAAGACCGCTGGGGCAAAAACTAGAATATATTCAAAGTATGGTAAAGAGATTTATGTATGTGCTAAAAATGGAGGGTTCGAGCCTGATAACAACTTATCATTACGGCGGTTGATTGATAGCGCTAAAAAAGATCAAGTACCTACGCATGTTATCGATCGAGCAATAGAAAAAGCAAAAGGAGGTGGCGGTGAAGACTACCAACGTGCAACCTATGAAGGATTTGGCCCAGGCGGTTGCGCTGTTATTATTGATTGTTTAACAGATAATAACAAACGTACCTGGACTGATGTGCGTAACTGCTTTACCAAAACAGAGGCTAAAATCGGCTCATCTGGCACAGTCTCTCATATGTTTGAGCATCAGGCTGTTTTCGTTTTTAAAGGCGAAGATGATGAAGCTGTGCTTGAAGATCTTATGATGGCAGAGGTTGATGT
Organism: uncultured Psychromonas sp.; assembly: GCA_963682165.1. GTDB lineage: Bacteria > Pseudomonadota > Gammaproteobacteria > Enterobacterales > Psychromonadaceae > Psychromonas. The sequence continues at coordinate 3,367,473 of OY821666.1, forward strand.
TATTGATATTGAGCTGCAAGACGGCAATATCACTGTATTTTGTCCACATACCGAATTTTATAAAGCAAAAACAGCGTTGAACACGCACTATCCAGATCTTGAAATTGATGTTGAAGAAATCACCTTTGTACCACAAACAGATATGGATCTTACCCAAGAACACCTGGAAAAATTTAATAAATTCATTGATATGTTAGAAGATTGTGACGATGTACAAAATATCTACCATAATGCGGTATTACCTGAATGATTTTATCATTGGCCATAAAATCCCACCCTTGCAACTGGAAATATAACCAATGCGAGCAGAAGGCGCAACAAATGACGCGCACTCGATTCTTGTTAACGCCATGCCAGACAGACTTAGCAATTGAGCGGGAATAATGATTAGCCAATCTAATGGCAGACTCGTTAACATCGTTAATACTTGATAGAGCAAATGCTGCGCACTGCATTGCTCCTGATTAAGCATGTTACACTAACGTGATAATATTAAATACTAGTGCATAAATTAATTATAATTACCCTGTTTAAAAACTAAAAAAGGAGCATTATTTACCATGTCAAAAATTAGGATTGTTGATATTTTCAACAAAAAATACCCTATTGGATCACAAGTCACAATTAACGGATGGATCCGCACTCGCCGCGATTCAAAAGCTGGCATTTCATTTTTAGCTATTTATGATGGCTCTTGTTTTTCGCCTATCCAAGCCGTTGTACCTAATACTTTAAAAAACTATGATTCTGATGTACAAAATTTAACAGCTGGCTGTAGTGTAAAAATAACAGGTGAATTAGTTAAAAGCCAAGGTAAAGGACAATCGTTTGAAATTCAATCCACAAATGTTCACGTTTATGGATTTGTTGAAGATCCTGAGACTTACCCCATCTCTGCAAAACGGCACAGCATTGAATATTTAAGAGAGCATGCACATTTACGCCCACGTACAAACATCATTGGAGCCGTGACTCGTATTCGAAACTGTTTATCACATGCAATACATGACTTTTTTTATAAAAATGGCTATAACTGGATCAGCACACCTATCATTACCGGAAGTGACTGCGAAGGGGCAGGGGAAATGTTTCGTGTCAGCACCCTTGATATGGAACATTTACCAAGAACTGAAAAAGGCGCGGTAGATTACAAACAAGATTTTTTTGCTAAAGAAACGTTTTTAACTGTTTCAGGACAATTAAACGCTGAAACTTATGCCTGTGCACTTTCCAACGTTTATACTTTTGGCCCTACCTTTAGAGCCGAAAATTCCCACACTACGCGCCACCTTGCTGAATTTTGGATGGTGGAGCCTGAAATTGCCTTTGCAGATTTAGAAGATGCTGCGAAACTTGCTGAAAACTTGTTAAAATTTATATGCAAAGCAGTACTTAAAGAGCGCTCAGATGATATGGATTTTTTCACACAACGCATTGATAAAAATGCAATACCGCGTTTAGAAAACATTATCAAGTCAAAGTTTGTGCACTTGGATTACAGCGATGCAATTGAAATCTTAAAAAAATGTAACAAGAAATTTGAATACCCTGTCCAATGGGGTGTTGATCTTCAATCTGAACACGAACGTTACCTAGCTGAAGAGCATATTGGCGCACCCATTATTTTAAAAAACTATCCAAAAGACATTAAAGCCTTCTACATGAAATTAAATGAAGATGGTAAAACAGTGGCGGCCATGGATGTTTTAGTACCTGGAATAGGGGAAATTATTGGCGGAAGTCAACGTGAAGAAAATATTGAGGCGCTCGATAAACGCCTTGCTGAGATGGGACTTAGTAAAGATGATTATACTTGGTACCGAGATTTGCGCAAATATGGGACTGTGCCACATGCTGGATTTGGTCTAGGTTTCGAACGCCTTGTTTCGTATGTAACAGGCGTGCAAAATATCCGTGACGTGATTGCATTCCCACGCACACCAGGCAGTGCTGATTTTTGATTTTTATCACTGCATTATAAGCCAAATGGATTGATCCAATTGACAAGATTTATTGCGTATTGGTAATGGTTTATGCCGCCTGCAATCCCAATGGGATTTTGGTGGATAAAGCGTTGTTGCTGCGGACAATAATAACGAAAACGATTGTAATGTAAAGCTGATTCTACATCAAAATAATGACCTTGAAAACGCAGTGGATTGATTATTTTATTTGTGCGGCTACCCTGCTCTGTGTCAGCTTCATAACCAAAAACGTTGCTGTTATTTTGCCATACTATTTGCTGATGTTTGTCAGTTAAACAAACTGGCGTGCCGAGTTGATCAAGGTGATAATAATACACTTCACCTTCATCTATTAGCGCAATAGGTAAAAAGGTTTCTGGATGATAAATGTACCAGCGATACCTGCCTTTGCAGTATTCACCAATGAGTTGGTTGTCGTCCCAAATGTACTCTATTGTGCCTGTTTCAGTAATTTTGGCACTGCGTCTGCCTATGGCATCATAATGATAATGGCAGAGTTTGCCGTTGTAGTTAAGATGGCATAGTTGATTTAAACCATCAAAACGCCGGTTTTGTAGATAACCTGCCGCTGTACTTTTTATTTGATTGCCACAGCTATCATAAAGGTGATCGCTACCTTTAAAACTCATCAGTCGATCTTGCTCTACACAAATTTTTTGCTGTTTTGCATCCTCTGCTGCCACGCTATGGGGATTACCAAAAGCGTCCCATGGGTACTCTTGGCTCTTTTGACTATTGCATTTTTCAGATCGATCACTTTGCGTGGTAGCCTTAACGTCACAACGTAATAATTGCCTTACTACGCTATATATATAAGAGTGTTCACTACTTTTATTCGTATCATTAACCCGCAGTAATTCACTGCTTTTTATTAACCGATTTACTGCATCATAATGGTATTTACGTTGCTGTGAATAGACATTTTGACGATCCTTGTGCTGTGTTTCACCATGCCAGTGTTGGCATATTAAACGCGATTGCGCATCAAACTCTTGATCTAAAAAAAGTCCATTGCCTTGGCTCTGCTCAATTAACAAATTTGAGCTGTTATAGTTTAAACTCAGTAACGATTGTTTTTTTCCATTTTCTAAACTTAAATTGACTAGCCATAATAATCCATTTTTATTATATTGATAATGCAATTGACTGTTATCTGGCAGGGTTAAACTACTGCGCTTGCCTTGCTTATTGTAATTGTAATTAACTATGTAAGAGTCTTGCATACTTTGAACAACTTTCCCATTAATATGATAAGTTTGCTCTATTTTTCGGTCGCTATTACAAGCAAGCGTCATACGTCCAAGTTTATCGTATCGATAAACGTTATGGTTGTTAAAATTGCTCTGTACATTTTTTTTAACTGCGTGTTGATCAACTATTTTCCCGCGTTTATCACGTCGAAATTTAATAAAGCGATTACCCCCCTCTTCAATGAGGATAAGCTTATCTAACTCATCATATCGGTAATGTTGCACACGTCCATCAAAGCCTGTTATCTGCGTGGGTTGTTGGGTGGGACTGTATTTTATATAATAAGTATTTTCATCGCTACGCTCAATCTCTGTTAAGTTACGCTGTTTATCATATTGATATTTAAGCCAACTGCCACCGGCAAAGGTTATTTTAGTTTGTTGTGAAAGACCGTCATAATCATAACGGGTAGTGTTACCCAAAGCATCTTGCAAAACGGTTAAACGCCCGGCATCATCATATTCATAACGGCTGGTTTGCACGTCATCTAGCCCTTTTTGATAAACAATTTGTTCCACAATTTGACCATTTTTGTTACGATGATATTCAGTAATTAAATCTTGTGCATCACACACCGCATCTAAGCGCCCTAATTGATCATAACTATAACGAGTCATCTTGTCAGCGACTTTTTTTGCTAATAGATCACCTTGAGCGCTCCATTGTAATTCGCTGCAAATGCCATTAATATCGATTGTTTTAGATAATAAACCTGCATCGTTATACTTAAAGTGGGAGCTTCGCCCATCTGTATATGTCTCTGATAATAAGCGCCCTGATGCCGAAAAATAGCGTTTAAATTTACGCCCAAGTGCATTCGTTGTAACTATGTGTTTACCAAAATTATTGTATAAAAAATGTTGCTCACTACCGTCGGTTTCTATTTGTTGAATGAGCTTCCCGCAATCATTATAAATAAAACGCGTTATTTCATTTTGCGCATTAACCATTTGTATTTTTCGTTTTTGATCATCATATTGATATGTCGTTTGGTGTCCACGAGCATTAATAAAACAGGTAAGTAACCCACTATCATCATGATAATAAAATTCGCTATGACCTAAACCATCCGTGCGGCTGCTTTTATTGCCTTCATATTCAAAGGTGTAATGATAAGCGCCATCGTCTCCCCAGTGTCTACTACATTTAGCGTTTTCATCATCACCTAACCATTCAAAATAATGACTAAAACCCGAGGGGCAAATACGTTGTTTTATTAACCCTGCTGACTGGTATTTATAACACTCAGTAAGACCATTACTGTCAATTGCCGTTATTAAAAAGCCTTGTAAATTAAATTGATAACTTGCAAATGGATCTGCTAATAATTGCTCTTGATCGTCCTCATCCATTATATATGGTACAATGCGCACAATATGATCCATGCTATTATAGGACAATGCAATACCACGTTGTGGGCTACAGGCAATGCGTGATAAACGCATTTTTTCATCGTAGCTAAGCTGCAAATGATAACCAAGTGAATCCTTGATCTTTGTCAACAGCCACTGCTCATTTATTTTATCAAATTGCCATTGCCCTTCATCAGGGTGCAGGAGTATGTAGCAATCGAGTCTTGCAAAGACCAAGCCTAGCTCACCACTCGCATGATAACTGGTCTCCCCTAATTTCACCATATCAAAAGCAAAACTATTACCCTCTTGGTCGATGATTTCTAGCCAATCCATACCAGGCTCTAGAGGGCCAGCTTTAGGCGGTGGTGTGTAACGCTCATACAGCTTGGCGCTATAATTATGCGTCCAACCTAAGCCTAAACCGATATCATTTTTTATTTTTGAAGAGCGATACATGCGCGACCACACAATCGAAATCAAGCCATTTAATTGAAAATCTTGCAGTGATAAAATCTCTTCACCGGTTAACATTGAAATCATATCCCCATGACAGGCTGGCTCTACGCAAAATTTGTTTATATTTTCATTATTAACCGTGCCACCTTTTGGTTGGATATTTTTAGCAACTTTTTTTTCGCCCCATATTTGCTGTTTTTTATGCGCAGATCCTCTGGCAATAACCAGCTTAGTTGTCTCTTTCCACTGATGCGTTTGTAGCTGTGCATCTTGAAATGCGCAAAGATCTCCATCCAATAAAAGCACGTCTAAATCATTGTTCTCATCTACTAAAACAGATTCAATGCCACTACCTATCTGATGATATTGCAGATTAGTTTGCAGTGACGACTCATTCATAGATGTCGGATTTAAATTGTTTTTAGGAAGATTAATGAACTTATTTTTTCCTTGCAACTGACTCTTAAGATGGATCATTATTTTAGTTGTTATCCTCATTTATAAAGTTAATTTTAACGTTATTTGTATTCACTATACCAGTTATCATTAAAAATACGCGCCATGGCCTTCTCAAGAGCAAACAAGGCAAAACTTTGTTTGTTACTTGCTCTTCCATGAAAATGGCCGCAGTAAAACCTTAAAACATCAACCGCCAGAATTATGAGCATAACGCTTCTAATGCTTGTGAAAGTTTACTCACACCTATGACTTCCATTGCCGCTATTTTTTCTTTAGGCATATTACTTTTCGGTACAATGGCCTTTTTAAAACCATGTTTTGTGGCCTCCAGCAAGCGATCTTGACCATTACTCACCGGCCTAATTTCACCAGATAAGCCAACTTCACCAAAAACGATTAAGTCTTGTGCTAAAGATACATTTCTAAAACTTGATACTAATGCAATTAATAATGCTAAATCAATCCCTGTTTCAAATACCTTTACACCGCCAACAACATTCACAAAAACATCTTGATCCGCCATTTGCAAACCGCCATGACGATGTAAAACCGCGAGCAATAATGACAGTCTATTTTGATCCATTCCCACAGAAACTCGCCTTGGACTCGCAAGTTGAGAATCATCAACAAGGGCTTGTACTTCAACCAGCAAGGGTCTTGTACCTTCCCAAACAACCATTACAATTGATCCAGAAGTGCAGTCTTCTTTGCCAGATAAAAAAATTGCAGAAGGATTACTCACTTCCCGCATACCCCGATCTGTCATGGCAAAAACACCTAATTCATTGATCGCGCCAAAACGATTTTTTTGAGCGCGTAATGTTCTAAAACGATTATCACTGCTGGTTTCTAATAAAATTGAGCAATCAATACAATGCTCTAACACCTTGGGACCTGCAAGCGATCCATCTTTGGTAACGTGTCCAACCATAAAAACAGCAACATTATTTTGTTTGGCAAAACGCGTTAAATAAGCCGCTGATTCTCGTACTTGTGAAACACTCCCTGGGGAAGACTGTACATCGGACATATGCATTACTTGAATTGAATCTACAACGATTAATTCAGGAGAGTATTGGCGACAATGCTCGGTAATGGCTTCAACACTGGTTTCTGATAAAACCTGTAGTTTATCTGTCGGGAGACCTAAACGCTTAGCTCGCATCGCCACTTGTTGTAACGACTCTTCGCCGGTGACATACAAGGCTTTTTTTTGTTGCGATAAAAAACACATAAGCTGTAATAAAAGCGTACTTTTACCAGCACCAGGGGTTCCACCAATTAAGGTTGCACTACCAGGCACAATGCCACCACCTAATACTCTATCTAATTCTTTAAAACCACTACTAAAGCGAGGTATTTCAGCTAGATCAATATCACCAAGCGATTGAATTGAACTTACCTGTGTTGTACCTGAATAGCCTGATAACCTATCTATTTGCGGATTACTTGGCGCAATGCTAATTTGGGTAATGGTATTCCATGCTTTACATTCACCACACTGCCCCTGCCAGCGGGCCGATGCAGTACCACAATCATTACAAACATACGCACTTTTTATTTTTGCCATCTAGTTTACCATTGTTAATAATATTATTTAACTTAAGCTTTGGGTATACCATGATGCTAATTCAAAGTGCAAGTAAGCTTAGCCCTGCTCAGTGAAATTTTCATGAAGCGCGAAATTAATTTCAAATCAGTGCATCACCACGCATCCTGCAGCGAAAGTGTCAGAATAATTTCAGCCCCCTCTAAATCAACATAGTTAAGTGACATGTCCGCCTTTTGTTGCACAATGGGTTTTGCATGAAGTGCAATGCCAGTACTTGCCTCTGACATCATGACTAAATCATTCGCCCCATCTCCAATAGCAACAGTTTGCTGGATCTTAATATTATACTTTTTCGCCAATTTAATTAATGTTTGTGCTTTTACCTCTGCATCGACAATGTCGCCTGTGACCTTACCCGTCAGCTTATCACCTTCAATGTCAAGATCATTGGCAATAACATCATCAAAGCCATAATCATTTTTTAGTCTGTTCGCGAAAAAATTAAATCCACCCGATGCAATCGCTACTTTCCAATGTGCGTGTTTAAGCGTGGCAATAAAATGCTCTAATCCTGGCATCACTGGCATTGAATCAGCAATTTCTTGTAAAATAGTAACAGGTGCACCTTTTAATTTTTCAACACGCGTACGTAGGCTATCATTAAAATCAAGTCTACCTTGCATGGCCTGGGTAGTCACTTGTGCAACTTCATCACCAACACCATAGAGTTTTGCTATTTCATCAATGCATTCAATTTGAATTGTTGTCGAATCCATGTCCATTAACACCAGACCAGGAGCTGAAAAATCAGGCATTGCATTATGAAGCGCGCAATCAAGCATGGATAAATGCGAATATGCAACAAGCGCCTCTTTTAACTGCTGACAACTATTGGCAAATAAAAATCGTACACAGCTAAGATCTGCAATTTTAAGCGGTTTATAAACAAGGATCTCGCCTAATGCTTTATTTTCTAAAAGGCTTAGTAGTTTTATGAAATCATCGCGTGTGAATCGTTTTCCCATCACGATTAAGCAATTATCAAGTTTGCCGTGGGAAGATTGCGCGTAAAAATTACCGTCACGATAACGCACGTATTTATTGCTTATTTGTTGGGATACTTGCTCAGCCCACCTCAGTAATGATTCAACGTTTGAGGGATGTTGAAGCTTTATGCTGTGTGACAAAATGATCTCCTTTTTATTTTTCAATACATGTCAATATGCGCATATATACCCATATATGCACATATAACAAGCGAAAACGCAGTAGGTATAACCCACAAACATTGCCCAATGTCATCTTTGTAAATGATATTAGTGGTTTTATTATGCTGTGGAAAACACTAAACTTGCCGTTTTTAAAAAATAATTATCAGGAAAGATCAAACCAAATCAAAATTGACTCGGTTTTGTCTATAAAATATTATTTTGTAAAATTTTTATTGACGAAGTCCCAATTAACCAGCGCCCAGAAAGCCTTTAAATAATCAGGGCGTACGTTGCGATAATCGATGTAATAAGCATGTTCCCACAAATCAACGGTCATTAATGGTGTGACAGTTTCATCCGCTAATGGTGTTTGTGCATTCGATGTATTTATGATTGCTAAACTATCATCTGCTTTTTTTACCAGCCACGTCCAAGATGATCCAAAGTTATTAACAGCACTATCATTCCATTGAGATTGGAATGTTGAAAATGAACCGTAAAATGTATTGATCGCAGTTGCAATCTCGCCTGTTGGCTCGCCACCAGCATTTTTTGCCAAACAATTCCAATAAAAAGTGTGGTTCCAAACTTGTGCGGCATTATTAAAAACAGCTCCTGATGCGTTTTCGATAATTGACTCAAGCGATTTGTTTCTTAAATCAGTACCTTCAACAAGTGCATTTAATTTTTTTACATAAGTTGCATGATGTTTGTCATAATGATAATCAAGAGTTTCTGCTGAAATATGTGGCTCAAGATCAGTCTTTGCAAAGGGTAAAGCGGGTAATTTAAATGTCATGTGGTGCCTCTTTCAAAGTTAAGGATGTATTTACTGCAGTTATTAACTGTATTTATTATAAATATTTATTTTAAATATTGACTGTAGTTATTCTCTTTAATAAAATGGTGTTTGTCAATTATTTAATTAAGGTAAAAATAATGGAAATCTTAGAAAAAATTAAAAGCCAAATAAATGAAAATAGTATCTTGCTCTACATGAAAGGCTCCCCAAAATTACCAAATTGTGGTTTCTCATCACAAGCATCTCAAGCATTAATACAGTGTGGGCAACCTTTTGCTTTTATCGATATTTTATTAAATCCTGATATCCGTGCAGAATTACCTAAATATGCCGACTGGCCAACGTTCCCTCAACTATGGGTCGATGGAGAACTTATCGGCGGGTGCGACATCATATTAGAAATGCACCAGCAAGGTGAGTTAAAACCACTCGTTGAGGCAGCAGCGGCAGCTACACAAGACGCAGAAAAAGAGTAATAAACCAAGGCCTGCTTAAATCATGATCCAATAACAATTACCGACTTTAACCATAACCGCCAGGTGAGAGTTGCATCTTGGATCTGAGCTCGCAACAAAATAAACCACCAGCAATGCTATAAATTAGCTATTTTATTGCAACAATGAGTGATCTTTAGGTAAATGCTTCATGATCCATAAAACAAGTTTATGACGAATATGACCTGTTGTTTCATCTGCTACTGCAAGCGGCGTAATGAGTTTATCTTGCACTAATAAACGATAAATAATTTCTTGCTTATCTTTCATCGTCGTCGTGTTGTCAATGCCTGAGTACCCTCGTTTCGCAGCATAACCAACACCTAGCGTTATTGCATGTTGTAATAATTGAGACTCGTTTTTTATTTTTTTCATATTAATTCCTGCCCGCGCGGCTAATCACGTCTTCTTTACAAGCATTACTCTGATAGCATTTATTTAACCTGAGTTCTGGTTAAAGCACATTTTTATTGAGACTAAGTCAATATAACAGGGATGAATACCCAGTGCCAATATTTTGGGTATATACCGCAAATAGACGTAAAAACAGCCGCTTTGCCAAGGATTGCTTACCCAGAGTTCTAACTACTTAACAACCGAAGCAAAGCTTGCTCATCTATTATTTCAATACCGAGATCTTGCGCTTTGCTTAATTTTGATCCTGCGGCAGCGCCTGCAATTAGCGTATTTGTTTTTTTAGAAATGCTACCAGCTACTTTTGCTCCAAGGCTTTGTAGCTTATCTTTTATTGCATCGCGGCTGATCCCTGAAAATGTTCCCGTGATAACAAACGTTTTTCCACTCAATGAAAGAGAGCTTTCTTCAATCGCGGAAATTTCTGACCAATGTATGCCAAGTCTGATAAGATGATCGATCATCATTAAATTATGTTCTTGACCAAAAAAACCGTGAATATGTTTGGCTACAATTTCACCAATATCAGAAACAGCTTGCAGCTCCTCCACAGATGCTGATTTTATGCTCTCGATGTCCTTGCAATAATTTGCTAAGTTGCCAGCTGTAGCTTCACCAACTTCTCGAATACCAAGTGAATATAAAAATCGTGCTAAGGTGGTTTTCTTACTTTTCTGTAAACTATGCATTAATTTGTGAGCTGAGACTTCACCCATGCGAGGTAAATTAACAATTTGCGCCACGGTTAATTCAAAAAGCCCAGCTGGATCCTTGATTAATTCGTGATCAACTAGTAATTCAACGAGTTTATTTCCTAAACCATCAATATCTAAAGCTTTTCGAGAGGCAAAATGCTTTATTGCTTCTTTACGTTGCGCAGCACAAAACACCCCTCCCCCACAACGAATTGTCGCTTCTTCTTCAATACGTTCAAGCGCACTGCCACAAATCGGACATTTTTCTGGGAAAATGATTTGTTTTGTTTGCTTATCATTGCGTTTATCTACTAATACTCTTGCTATTTGAGGGATAACATCCCCAGCACGGCGGACAACCACAGCATCACCAATTAAAATACCCAACCGCGTTAGCTCATCAATGTTATGCAGTGTTGCCTTTGAAACAGTGACCCCACCGACAAAAACAGGTTTTAATTGTGCAACAGGCGTAATAGCCCCTGTTCTCCCAACTTGAAACACTACATTCTCAACAATCGTAACGGCTTCTTCTGCCGGGAATTTATACGCAGTTGCCCAACGTGGCGCACGCGAAACATATCCTAATTTTTCCTGTAAGGCAATGTCATCAACTTTATAAACAACACCGTCAATATCATAATCTAATTGCGCCCGCTTTTGCTCAATTGTTTGGTATTGATCCAAACAAGCATCAATGCCTGATAACAATCTAACTTCGCCAGAGACAGGTAATCCCCACAGCTTTAATTGCTCAAATCGTTTAAAATGACTGTTTGCCAGTTGCCCGTCACAAACACCTATGCCATAACAATAAAACCTTAAAGGACGCCTTGCTGCAATTTTAGGATCAAGTAGGCGTAAACTCCCTGCCGCTGCATTTCGTGGATTGACAAAGGCTTTTTCACCAGCATCAAGTAGTTTTTTATTTAACTCATTAAATCTGGCTTTGTTCATAAATACTTCGCCACGAATTTCTAAATAAGTCGGAATTTTTTCACCGCGCAATGTCAATGGTAGGTTTTTGATGGTTTTAACATTTTCAGTAATATTTTCACCAGTTTGTCCATCACCGCGTGTACCAGCTTGTATTAATATGCCATTTTCATAAATAATGCTTGCCGCAAGACCATCAAGCTTGGGTTCAATGCAAAAAGCAATCTCTCTGCTCGCGGCTTTATCTATAACGCGATCAATAAAGTTTTTCAGCGCTTGTGGCTCAAAGACATTATCCAAACTAAGCATTGCTTTTTTATGGATAACTTGAGCAAATTTACTCAAGACGCGGCTACCTACTTTTTGAGTAGGAGAGTTACTAGATCGTAATGTGGGGTGCGAGTTTTCTAACTGTAACAAATTTTGAAAGATGCGATCATATTCTGCATCGGGTACACTTGGCGTATTTAAGATAAAATACTGATAGTTATACTCCTCTAATGTGTTCGTTAATTCGCTAATTTTCTGTTTAATCGTCTGGTAAGGCATTTTTTTCTCTACATTGTGAGCAGGAAAATCATTTTATCATGTCTGGCAAGACAAGGCAGAGTTTTTGACCTATCAACAATTAACTTATTAATTATTTGTCATGAGTTTTGCAATTCTCTGCCGCTAGAATGAACCAAAAAATGGTAAGTATCTTCTGGTTATTTCCTGCAAAACGGTTAGCACAGTAGGCTTACATGCTGAGGACTGGCCTTGCTACATCATACTTTGCTAAGCGATTTTGATATCCAATAAACTGCTCTTCTGTAAACTCCTTTCTTTGAGAATTTAGAACAATGCAATCAAAATCTTCAGCCATAATTTCGACCGCTGTTAACATCATTTTAAATGATGCTTTAATATTAATCTCCTCATTTGGAGCTGTTAAAAAGAAAGACACACCTTCTGATTTGAATTGTTCAATAGAATCAAGATCAAACGTCCCTGGCATCATCATATTCGCGATGCTAAATAAGATAGGCCCTGTTCCATCTGAGTGCTCGTGCCGATGAAAAATGGACATTTCGCCGAAACGAAAGCCGGAGGTCAAAAAATATTGTAGCAGTTCATGGCCGCATAATTCCCCGCCATCTTTAGCAACAACATTAAAAATAAAAACATCATTAGTATTTTTTTCTTCGGGCGGTTTATTACCATCATTCTCTATCTGCAATTGATCATTATTTTGGGCTGTTTTATGATCGTTTTTGACACTAGTCGCTTTTATATGCAACGATTTAGCAAGGTCGTTATTCCCCTCGTTACTTCTCGCAGAGAAATACATATCATCTAAATTTGTAAGATCATTTGTATTTTGTGGAGCAAATACTTTATCAACATTGTCATTTTCACCAGCCTTTGCTAAAATATCCCTATCCCTTTCTGTTACTGCTTTTAATTGAAGATTCTTATCTTTTTTATGAACAAAAAATCCATGAATTGATACAGCAACAATTGCAATAATACCGATGACTATCAATATTGATTGAAAATTATCCATTTTATTTCTCTTATTTTAAGATGAAAATTAAAACGTATCTTACTTTTCCAGATACGTGTCAATCGATGATCAACAATTCGATTGAACTCTAGTATGTAAAACTCACATTTTTACAGCAGTTATCATATATCATTCACTCTGTAAAATTCAGCAATGGTAACACCTTTATACCCATCCTACCCCGAAATACAATATCAGATCGGCAAATTGACTGCGGATGCGAGGCATAAAATTGAAGGGAAGTTATTAACATCTTTATTTTAATGCCACCCATTGATGATTAACTGCATTTATCATCAATGGGAAATTAAAGTCTTTATTTTATGCCGAGTAGCTCTGCCAATTTCTCAATCTAACTTTATATTTTGAGGTACTTGAGTATAAAATACATTTATATCTGCTTAGCGTCTATACATTGTATTTGTAAATGTGTACTTTCCTCAAATTTTTTATTTTTTTATGTCTTGCATTACTGCAAGCCTGCACTACATCACTTTAATTACCTTGAAAATAGCCAGTGAGTATATCCTATGAGGATCTTCGATAAATAGGCTATGCGCTAACAGATGCAACGCTTGAATTATTAGCTCCATATAAATGATAAAAAGACATAACCGAACACAAACTCGATAACGATCATGCACATCCACTTGCTGGTAAAATATACAGAGTTTTAGACGCCCAAGATCTAATAATTTTTTAATGTTGAAATTATTGTAAGCATTCAATGTAATTTTAACTAGTCATTCATTGCTGCTGCTACGCAAAATGTTGTCTACTCATAAAAATCACAACAAAACAATACATAAAAACACTTTTTGATACTTTTTAAATTGATAATATATTGATTATAATAAGAAAATGCTCTAAATTATTTCAAAATATCATTCATAATGATATAATTTTTATACTCATGCTACATTAATAAATAGTTATAACAAATAGAGGTTACAAAATTGACAGACAAAAATTGGATCGTAGATATGTTCGCATCCGTTGATGAGAAAAATGTTAAAAAGTTTTCATCCTTCCTATCAGATGACTGCCTTTTTCGCTTTGGAAATTTGCCTGCTGTACATGGGGTAGATGCTATCGGTGAATTTGTCAGTGGTTTCTTTGATTCAATTGAATCACTAAAACATGATATTTCTGATGTTTGGATAGTTCCAGAGGGCGCTATTTGCCATGGCATGGTCTCATACATACGCCATGACACATCAGTTTTATCCATTGGCTTCGCAAATATTTTAAAAAGGAATAACGATAAAGTTTACGAGTATCTTATTTTTATAGATACATCGCAGTTATATGCTCAATAATGCACTAACAAGCGCATTAAATAACCTGTAATTGTATCGCTGACCAGCAGGCAAACGCTCTGCAATAAAAAGAAGATGATACACTTGCGGGTTTGCTATGCACCATAAATCAACTTAGCCTTTTTAATATACCCAAGCTTTGTGAAAATGCACGCTAGCCAGACAAATTGGCCGCACCCATTGATGCATTGTTAGCTATTTCTATAAGCATTTTGCACTATTGAACAAACAGTGATTGTCATCTTTATCGTTCTCGACCTGAATGGTAGAATGCTCTATTATAAACTGATCATGCAACTGTTGCTGGATATCCCAAAGGAATTGATTATTCAATAAGTCTTCATTTATAACTAGATGGACCGTCAGGGCAACTTCTGTGGTACTCAAAGACCAAACATGCAAATCGTGAATGCGATCAACACGATCAACACTCAGTAAATATTTTTTTATTTCAGGGATACTAATTCTTTGGGGGACTGCATCTATGGCATAGTTTATAGAATCGCGAAGCAATCCCCATGTGCCAACAGCAATCACTACGGTGATAACAAGACTAACAACAGGATCAATCCACAGCACGCCTTTAACCAGCATGAATATACCAGCGATAACCACGCCTAACGACACAGCAGCGTCTGCCGCCATATGCAAGAAGGCACCCCGAATATTTAAGTCATGTTTTTGGCCTTTAACAAAAAGTAAAGCCGTAAACGTATTAATGATAACACCAATAGCCGCAACCACTATCACCGTCATGCCTGCAGATGGCTCTGGGTGTCGAAAACGTACAACAGCTTCCCATGCAATACCCACCAGCACAACAATTAGCAGTATTGCGCTCAGCAGTGAAGCCATTATTGTCACTTTTTTAAAACCATACGTTCGTTTCTCAGTCGCAGATTTTGTCGCAAGCACGTTTGCACCCCAAGCGAGCAATAGACCAGCCACATCACTTAAGTTGTGCCCTGCATCGGCTAAAAGCGCCAGGGAATTGGCAAATATTCCATAGAACCCTTCGATAACTACAAAAACAACATTAAGCAAGACACCAATAGCAAAGGCTCGATTATAATTGTCTATATTATGGTTATGGTTATGGTTATGGTCATGGGACATGATTTTTCCTTACAGATCTAACTGGTTACTGACAGCATTCGCATGCACATCCCCATGCTAACTAGAAATACCAGCCTTGCTATTACGTTTGATGCGCACATCCCATTACATCGGTTGCGCCTTCACTCTGATTATCGAGTAGACTGCCACCATTGCATTTTGAGTCTAATGAGTATATACCCATGCGAACCATAAATGCAATATCAATAAGGCACATTAGCAGCGGATTTAATGCCTAGAATTGAAGGGAAGTTATTATCTATCGATATTTTAGAGGGTGCAAATTGGTGCAAGTTTCCGCGCAGTTGGAAGATGACTCGGTTTTTATATGGCAGGAAGGTAGCTGGCTTAACCTTTGATGCGCACCTCCCAATTAGCTTAGTTGCGCTTTTCTTTGAGCGGCAAGCTAAGCACACAATTTTGCATGATAACGGCTATAATGCTTGCTCTAACTGGCACGCACCAGATGAATTTTAAAACAAGAGATGAGAGCCCCACCCCTTGTTTTATTGGCATTTAATTTTATTATAAATGAAGGGCGATTAGTTTATACCGCCCTGCTGGCTATTATTACTGCAACATAGCACCTTTAGCCTAAAAAGGTATAGCACCTTCATCCTCAAGAGACATAGCCCTGCCATTTATATCAAAACTGCCTTTATAATCACCCATTTTAAGTACTTTACTGCCATCAGTCGCGGTGGAAATTTTAAATATATCAGGTACTTCTGTGCCAATATTAAGGGATTCTATAACATTTGCCCCCAGCACGAGGTTTTCCCAATCATTGAGCTTCCAGCCTGTTTGCCCATAGCCATGGTATAAATCTGTTACAGCAAGGTTAAAGCTAATTTGGTTATTCAGCCAGTCAACGTACTCTCCAGTAGTTGGCTTTATTCGTACCGTGGTGGCCTTAATACCTATCTGAGTAAAATTATCATTGGACCTACCCACAACAATGTCAGCATCTATTGCCACTATGTATAGCCTATCATCAGCTACACACCCATTCAACGTATTCCGATAAAAGGCAATGGCCATTGATAGTTTGTCGCCATCGAACTCCAAGAATTTCAGCTGCAAATATTTTGCATTACCTTTTGCTATGCGGCAGCTATACAGCCATTGACCAGTAAGTCCCGCAGCGACTGGCTGTTGCCCAGACGGCGTAGTTATTTTTTTCTGCAGAGTAGCTGTGCTGCTATTAGTAAGCGAGATAGGCCTGCCATCGCTATCTAGATTGCCCCCCTGAGAGCCCAGTTTGAGTACTTTATGAGTTGTGCCATCATCCATGATGTCGGAAATTTGGAAGATATCAGGCACTACTTTGGTAATTTTAAAGCTATTTTTGGCAGCATCTATACTAGAGAGGTCTTTCCAATAATACCTATCCCAGTCTGTTAGCCCATACCCATTGTATATAGATTGCATACTGGTGTGCCCAGTATTATTAAGTAAGGCCGTAAGGGTGCTATTCATTGGAGCTAGAATTACTTTTGTGGTGGTGATATTTATCTTGGTATGCTCAGTTGGTGTGCCTGGGGTTACCTCTGCGCCGAGCTCAATGCCAGCCACTTCCCGCTCGCGAAGTACTTCTTCACTGTGTTTGCAATTAGTATTGGGCAGGTAAAAAAACTTGGTTGTGGTTCGTTTATTGCCCTTAAAGTTAAATATGTCCTGCTCATCATAACCATCTAGATCCTTTGATGCTTGACAGGTAGTGCTCCATGATCCCTCAAGTGACTGTGATAATGATGGAGTAGTTACTACTGAAGGTGTTACTGAAGGTGTTACTGAAGGTGTTACTGAAGGTGTTACCGGATTAGGCGCGGAATCATTTCCACCGCCACCACAGGCGGTTAGCATAACCATACTTATAAAAAAAATTACCAGTTGTAATTTGCTGTTAAGCGCCATAGTGTATCTCCTTACACATAAACAATTAAAATTTAACTTTTTTAACATGCTACACCAAGCGCATAACTTAACCATAAATAAAATTTGCATATGTGATCAAAACGATACTTATACTGGGTATATACCCATGCTACCCAGAAATGCAATATCAGTAAGGCACATTAGCCGCGTATTTAATACATAAAATTGCAGGGAAGTTATTATCTATCGATATTTTAGAGGGGGCAAATTGGTGCACGTTGCCGCGCATTTGGAAGATGAATCGGTTTTTATATGACCGGAAGATAGTCCAGCTTAACCTTTGATGCGCACGTCCCCATTAGCTTAGTTGCGCTTTGCTTTGAGCTGCGAGCAAAGCACACAAGCGCGCATTTTGCATGATAACGGCTATAAGGATTACTCTAACTGGCACCCACCAGGTGAATTTTAAAACAAGAGATGAGAGCCCCACCCCTTGTTTTATTGGCATTTAATTTTATTAGAAATGAATGGCGATGATTTTATATCGCCATGATGGCTATTTTTACTTCTTAACACGCACAGCAGCTTCAGGCTCAAGAGACATCGCCCGGCCATTTATATCAAAGCGGCCTTTATAATCACCCATTTTGAGATCTTTACGATCCCCTTCATCAGTCGTCACTGTGGAAATTTTAAAGATATCAGGTACTTGTGTGCCAATATTAAGGTTTGTTATCGCATTTGGTACATCGGAGATGTCTTTCCAAGCATCGCTCTTCCAGCCTGTTTGCCCATATCCATAATATAAATTTGTTACCTCAGTGTTATAAAAATTAGCCGCATTAAAAACAGGGGCTGAGTTGTTATAGTATAATTGCTCCAAACTTATTTCTGCCTTAGTGGTCTTGATACCTATCTCGGTATGCTCATTGGCACCGCCTTTATTTATCACCTTACCCAGCACAATGTCAGCCTCAAGGTATACCCTGTATAATCGGCTCGAAGCGAAACATCCTGTGACTAAATTGGTAGAATACGGATAAAAAGAAATCAATGTTTTTAGGTTGTTGCCAGTGAATTCTAGCAGTTTCCGCTGCAAATATTTTTTAGCTCCTTTTGCCCTGCGACAGGGATAGTACCATTCACCAATCAGGCCAGCATTTTGTTGCGTTTGCTCGGGCTGCTCAATTGTCTTGTTCTGCATGAACGCTGTGATCTTCTTAGCAAGCGAGATAGGCCTGCCATCGCTATCTAGATTGCCACCCTGAACGCCCAGTTTGAGTACTTTATCAGTTGTGCCATCATCCATGATGTCGGAAATTTGGAAGATATCAGGCACTACTTTGGTAATTTTAAAGCTATTTTTGGCAGCATCTATACTAGAGAGGTCTTTCCAATAATACCTATCCCAGTCTGTTAGCCCATACCCATTGTATATAGATTGCATACTGGTGTGCCCAGTATTATTAAGTAAGGCCGTAAGGGTGCTATTCATTGGAGCTAGAATTACTTTTGTGGTGGTGATATTTATCTTGGTATGCTCAGTTGACGTGCCTGGGTTTACCACCTTACCCAGCTCAATGCCAGCCACTTCCCGCTCGCGAAGTACTTCTTCACTGTGTTTGCAATTAGTATTGGGCAGGTAAAAAAACTTGGTTGTGGTTCGTGTATTACCCTTAAAGTTAAATATGTCCTGCTCATCATAACCATCTAAACCTTTTGATTTTTGACAGGCAGTAGACCATGATCCCTCAAGTGACTGTGATGTCTGTGAAGTTATTACCGCAGGAGTTACTGCTGGTGTTACTCGTGGTGTTGCAGGCCTCGGCTCAGAATCATCTCCACCGCCACCACAGGCGGTTAGCATAACCATGCTTATAAAAAAAATTACCAGTTGTAATTTGCTGTTAAGCTGCATAGTGTATCTCCTTTTTACATAAACAATTAAAATTTAACTTTAACTTTAACTTTAACTTTAACTTTAACTTTAACTTTAACTTTAACTTTAACTTTAACTTTAACTTTAACTTTAACTTTAACTTTAACATGCTACAACTGGACGGATAAATTAACCATAAATAAAATTTGCATATGTGACCTGAACAATACTTATACTGGATATGTACCAATACCACCCAGAAATGCAATATCAGTAAGGCACATTAGCCGCGTATTTAATACATAAAATTGAAGGTACGTTATTATCTATCGATATTTTAGATGGTGCAAATTGGTGCAAATTGCCGCGCAGTTGAAAGATGACTCGGTTTTTATATGACCGGAAGATAGTCCAGCTTAACCTTTGATGCGCACGTCCCCATTAGCTTAGTTGCGCTTTGCTTTGAGCTGCGAGCAAAGCACACAAGCGCGCATTTTGCATGATAACGGCTATAAGGATTACTCTAACTGACCAGCACCAGATGAATTTTAAAACAAGAGATGAGAGCCACTTGTTTTATTACTATTTAATTTTATTAGAAATGAAGGGCGATGAGTTTATATCGCCCTGCTGGCTATTATTACTGCAACGTAGCACCTTTAGCCTCAAGAGACATAGCCCTGCCATTTATATCAAAAGTGCCTTGATAATCGCCCATTTTAAGTTCTTTACCGCCACCAGTCACGGTGGAAATTTTGAAGATATCAGGAACTTGTGTGCCAATATTAAGCTTTTTTATGGCATCTGGTACACCGGAGATGTCTTTCCATTTACCTCGTTGCCAGCCTGTTTGCCCATAACCACTATATATATCTGTTATACCAGTGTTATAAAAATTAGCCTCATTAAAATGACTGACTATGCCCATAAAAAATAGTGGATCCAGCATTATTTCTACCTTGGTGGTCTTGATACCTATCTGGGTATGCTCATTGGTCTCCCCTTTGTTTATCACCTTCCCCAGCACAATGTCCGCCTCAATTTTCACTTGATATAAGCGCTTCGCATCACTATCACAAATCGGCTGCGAAGACGTGTAAAAATCAATCGCTGTTATTAGTTTGTTGCCCTCGAAATCCAAGGATTTCCTCTGCACATTGGATGGATGTCCTTTTGCATGGCGGCAGGGATAGGTCCATTTACCAATTAGTCCCGCAGCTTGCGCCGTTTGCGTTGAGGTTGTCTTGTTCTGCTGGATAGCTGTGATGCTAGTAGCAAGCACGATAGGCCTGCCATCGCTATCTAGATTGCCACCCTGAACGCCAATTTTGAGTACTTTATGGCTCTGTCCATCAACCATTTTTTCGGAAATTTGCCAGATATCAGGCACTACTTGGTTAATTTTAAAATTTGTTTTGGCAGCATCTATACTAAAGAGGTCTTTCCAGAGAAAAATCTTCCAGTTTGTTAGCCCATACCCATTGTATATAGATTGCATACTGGTGTGCCCAGTATTATTAAGTAATGCCTCAAGAGTACTATTCATTGGAGCTAGCATTACTTTTGTGGGAGTGATATTTATCTTGGTATGGCTGGTATTCGTGCCTGGGGTTACCACTGCTCCTAACTCAATACCAGCCACTTCCCGCTCGCGAAGTACTTCCGCACTGTGTTTGCAATTAGTATTCCTCGTGTAAAAAAACTTGGTTGTGGTTCGTGTATTGCCCTTAAAGGTAACTATGTCCTGCTGATCATAACCATCTAGAGCCTTTGATGCTTGGCAGGCAGTACGCCATGATCCCTCAAGTGACTGTATTGTTACTGGCGTCGTTACTACTGCCGGAGTTACTGCCGGAGTTACCGCAGAATCACCTCCACCACAGCCGGTTAGCATAACCATGCTTATAAAAAAAGTTGCCAGTTGTAATTTGTTTTTAAGCGCCATAGTGTATCTCCTTTTCACATAAACAATTAAAATTTAACTTTTTAACATGCTACAACAAACTCATAAATTAACCATAAATAAAGTTTGCATATGCGATCTAAACGCTACTTATACTGGGTATATACCCATGCGACCCAGAAATGCAATATCAATAAGGCACATTAGCCGCATATTTAATACCTAAAATTGAAGGTACGTTATTATCTATCGATATTTTAGATGGTGCAAATTGGTGCAAATTGCCGCGCAGTTGAAAGATGACTCGGTTTTTATATGACCGGAAGATAGTCCAGCTTAACCTTTGATGCGCACGTCCCCATTAGCTTAGTTGCGCTTTGCTTTGAGCTGCGAGCAAAGCACACAAGCGCGCATTTTGCATGATAACGGCTATAAGGATTACTCTAACTGACCAGCACCAGATGAATTTTAAAACAAGAGATGAGAGCCACTTGTTTTATTACTATTTAATTTTATTAGAAATGAAGGGCGATGAGTTTATATCGCCCTGCTGGCTATTATTACTGCAACGTAGCACCTTTAGCCTCAAGAGACATAGCCCTGCCATTTATATCAAAAGTGCCTTGATAATCGCCCATTTTAAGTTCTTTACCGCCACCAGTCACGGTGGAAATTTTGAAGATATCAGGAACTTGTGTGCCAATATTAAGCTTTTTTATGGCATCTGGTACACCGGAGATGTCTTTCCAATCATTGAGCTTCCAGTCTGTTTGCCCATAGCCATTATATAAATTTACTGTATACTTTGATGTATACTTGGAATAAAAACTCTGTGACCCAAAATCTCTATTAAACTGACGCTCCATCGCCCTTATTTGTACCTTAGTGGTCTTGATGCCGATCTCGGTATGCTCATTGGCCGCGCCTTTGTTTATCACCTTACCCACAACAATGTCCGCCTCTATTTCCACTTGGTATCCCATACTATGATCAGGCTTACAGTGTCGATCTATAAGGTGACGATTCTCATCCGTATTCGCATAGCCGACATAAAAATTAATCAATGTTGTTAGTTTGTTGCCCGTGAACGTAAGGGTTGAGTTCTGATAATACTTCGGATTCCCTTTTGCTATGCGACAGGTATACTTCCATGTACCAGTAAGTCTCGCAACTTGCGTCGTTTGCGCTGTGGTTGTCTTTTGCTCAAAGGTAGCTGTGATGCTAGTAGCAAGCGAGAGGGGTCTGCCATCGCTATCTAGATTGCCACCCTGAACGCCCATTTTGAGTACTTTATGAGTTGTGCCATCATCCATGATGTCGGAAATTTGCAAGATATCAGGCACTACTTCGTTAATTTTAAAGTTTGTTCTGGCATCCTCGATATTTGAGAGGTCTTTCCAATAATACCTATCCCAGTCTGTTCGCCCATACCCATTGTATATAGATTGCATACTGGTGTGCCCAGTATTATTAAGTAATGCCTCAAAAGTACTATTCATTGGAGCTAGCATTACTTTTGTGGGAGTGATATTTATCTTGGTATGCCTAGTATTCGTGCCTTTGTTTACCGCTTCTCCGAACGCAATGCCAGCCACTTCCCGCACGCGAAGTGCTTCCTCACTGTGTTTGCAATTAGTATTGGGCAGGTAAAAAAACTTGGTTGTGGTTCGTTTATTGCCCTTAAAGTTAAATATGTCCTGCTCATCATAACCATCTAGAGCCTTTGATGCTTGGCAGGCAGTACGCCATGAGCCATCAAGTAATGCAGTGTCAAAGCTTGTGGGCCCTAGCGGCCTTATTGTCTTAGTTACTGCCGGTGTTACTGCAGGTGTTACCGGAGGAGTTACTGCAGGTGTTGCAGGCCTCGGCGCAGAATCATCTCCACCTCCACCACAGGCAGTTAGCATAAGCATGCTTATAAAAAAAGTTGCCAGTTGTAATTTGTTTTTAAGCGCCATAGTGTATCTCCTTTTCACATAAACAATTAAAATTTAACTTTTTAACATGCTACAACAAACTCATAAATTAACCATAAATAAAGTTTGCATATGCGATCTAAACGCTACTTATACTGGGTATATACCCATGCGACCCAGAAATGCAATATCAATAAGGCACATTAGCCGCATATTTAATACCTAAAATTGAAGAGAAGTTATTACCTATCGATATTTTAGATGGTGCAAATTGCCGCGCAGTTGAAAGATGACTCGGTTTTTATATGACCGGAAGCTAGCCAGGCTTAACCTTTGATGCGCCCCCCCCAATTAGCTTAGTTGCGCTTTGCTTTGTGCGGCAAGCTAAGCACACAAGCGCGCATTTTGCATGATAGCGGCTATAAGGCTTACTCTAACTGACCCGCACCAGATGAATTTTAAAACAAGAGATGAGAGCCACTTGTTTTATTACTATTTAATTTTATTAGAAATGAAGGGCGATGAGTTTATATCGCCCTGCTGGCTATTATTACTGCAACGTAGCACCGTTGGGCTCAAGAGACATAGCCCGACCATTTATATCAAAACGGCCTTTATAATCACCCATTTTAAGTTCTTTACCGCCACCAGTCACGGTGGAAATTTTGAAGATATCAGGAACTTGTGTGTCAATATTAAGGTTTTCTATGGCATCTGGTACACCGGAGATGTCTTTCCAATCAATTTTAGGATAGGTAGGCCAGTCTGTTTGCCCATATCCATAATATAAATCTGTTACAGGATTGATATAGAAACTGATCGCATTAAACACGTTCCCTAGGCGAGCATTAGAAGTTGAGTTTAGCTTTATTTTTACATTTGTGGTTTTGATACCTATCTGGGTATGCTCATCCACCGCGCCTGCGTTTATCACCTTACCCACAACAATGTCCGCCTCGATTGCCACTTGGTATAGAATCCTACTATTATTTGCACACTTACTCGGCGTATTCAGATAAAAAGTAATGTCTGTTTTTAGTTTATCACCATTGAAATCCAAGGTTTTTAGTTGCCAATAGTTTGAATGTCCTTTTGCTACGCGGCAATCATACTTCCATTGACCTATCAGTCCCGCAGCTTGCGCCGTTTGCGTTTGAGTTGTTTTGTTCTGCTTGGTAGCGGTGATGCTAGTAGCAAGCGCGAGAGGCCTGCCATCGCTATCTACAGTGCCTCCTTTATCACCCAGTTTGAGTAATTTTTGACTCAGTCCATTACTTTCCACTGTGGCAATTTGCAAGATATCAGGCACTACTTCGTTAATTTTAAAGTTTATTTTGACAGCATCGATATCCGAGATGTTCCTCCAGTAACCACTCGCCCAGTCTCGTAGCCCATATCCATTATATACAGACTCATTACTGGTGTGACCATTATTCAACAATAAGTCTACCATAGTGCTATTCATTGGAACTAGCATTACTTTTGTGGTGGTGATATTTATCTTGGTATGCTCCGTGTCCATGCCTTTGTTTACCGCTTCTCCGAGCTTAATGCCAGCCACTTCCCGCACGCTAAGTGCTTTATCACTGTGTTTGCAATTAGTATTCTGCGCGTAAAAAACCTTGGTTGTGGTTCGTTTATTGCCCTTAAAGTTAAATATGTCCTGCTCATCATAACCATCTAGAGCCTTTGATGCTTGGCAGGAAGTGAACCATGATCCAGCAAGTAATGCCATGTCAAAGGTTGTGGGCCCTAGCGGCTTTATTGTCTTAGTTACTGCCGGTGTTACCGCAGGTGTTACCGCAGGTGTTACTGCCGGTGTTACTGCCGGTGTTACCGCAGGTGTTACAGACCTCGGCGCGGAATCACCTCCACCTCCACCACAGGCACTAAGCATAACCATGCTTATAAAAAAAATTGCCAGTTGTAATTTGCTGTTAAGTTTCATCTTGTATATCCCTGTATATCCCTGTATATCATGATTAAAATCTACTTTACCTTTTTAACATACTATACTCCGCGCATAAATTAACCATAAATAAAGTTTGCATATGTGATCAAAACGATACTTATACTGGGTATATACCCATGCTACCCAGAAATGCAATATCAGTAAGGCACATTAGCCGCGTATTTAATACATAAAATTGCAGGGAAGTTATTATCTATCGATATTTTAGAGGGTGCAAATTGGTGCACGTTGCCGCGCAGTTGGAAGATGAATCGGTTTTTATATGACCTGAAGATAGTCCAGCTTAACCTTTGATGCGCACGTCCCCATTAGCTCATGTTGCGCCTTATCATCGATCATCTGTTCGTATATGACGTTGCATTTTGAGGTCTCATGGGTATATAACAAGAGATGAGAGCCCACCTCTTGCTTGTATTGGCATTTAATTTTATTAGAAATTAAGGGCGATTAGTTTATACCGCCCATGCTGGCTATTATTACTACTACGTACCACTTTCAGGCTCAAGAGACATAGCCCGACCATTTATATCAAAACTTCCTTTATAATCGCCCATTTTGAGCACTTTACCGCCACCAGTCACTGTGGAAATTTTAAATATATCAGGCGTTTGCGTGCCAAGATTAAAGTTTTCCATGGCACCTGGTATACTGATGATGTCTTTCCAAACATTGTTGTTCGGCAAGTCTACTTGCCCATAGCCATCATATAAATTTGCTAAAGGAGTGCTATAAAACTTAGCTCCATGAGAATCCCCATCGTCGTTAGGATAGTGAGAGTAAGACAGCCATATTCCTACCTTGGTGGTCTTGATACCTATCTGGGTATGCTCATTTGCAGCGCCTTTGTTTATCACCTTACCCAGCACAATGTCCGCCGCGAGTCTTACAAAGAATTTCAGATTGCCACTCGCACAATTACTATCAGCCTGAGGGAAAAACTCAATCAATGTTATTCGTTGGTTGCCAGTGAACACCACTACTTTCCGTTGCCAAGAATTGCTATATTCATTTGGTTTGCGACAGGGATAGTTCCATTGACGAATAAGACCCGCAGCTTGCGCCGTTTGCACTGATGTTGTCTTTTTTTGCAGAGTAGCTGTGATGCTACCCACAAGCGCGATAGGCCTGGCATCGCTATCTACATTACCCCCATGATCTCCCAGCTTGAGCACTTTATGAGTAGTACCATCAATTTGCGCCTCGGCAATTTGGAAGATATCAAGTACTGATTCGGCAATTTTAAAGTTTGTTTTAGCAGCCTCGATACTTGAGAGGTCTTCCCAGTGAAAAGTATTCCAGGTGTTTATCCCATATCCATTGTATATAGATTGCACACTGGTGTGACCCGCATTATTAAGTAAGGCAGTAAGAGTGCTATTCATTGGAGCTAGCATTACTTTTGTGCGGATGATATTTATCTTGGTATGCCTAGTATTCGTGCCTGGGTTTACCATTTCTCCGAGCGAAATATCAGCATTGATCCGCTCGCGAAGAGCTTGCTCACTATGTTTGCAAGTTTGTGGGGCATTATTATCGCGCACGTAAAAAAACTTGTCTGTTGTTAGTTTGTTGCCCTTAAAGTTAAATATGACCTGCTCATCATAGCCCTTTAGACTCTTTGATGCTTGACAGGCAGTGCTCCATGATCCCTCAAGTGACTGTGAAGATGCTGGCGTCGTTACTACTGGCAGTGTTACTTCCGGTGTTACCGCAGGTGTTACAGACCTCGGCGCGGAATCACCTCCACCTCCACCACAGGCACTAAGCATAACCATGCTTATAAAAAAAGTTGCCAGTTGTAATTTGCTGTTAAGCTGCATAGTGTATCTCCTTACACATAAACAATTAAAATTTAACTTTTTTAACATGCTACACCAAGCGCATAACTTAACCATAAATAAAATTTGCATATGTGATCAAAACGATACTTATACTGGGTATATACCCATGCTACCCAGAAATGCAATATCAGTAAGGCACATTAGCCGCGTATTTAATACATAAAATTGCAGGGAAGTTATTATCTATCGATATTTTAGATGGTGCAAATTGGTGCACGTTGCCGCTCAGTTGGAAGATGAATCGGTTTTTATATGACCTGAAGATAGTCCAGCTTAACCTTTGATGCGCACGTCCCCATTAGCTTATGTTGCGCCTTATCATCGATCATCTGTTCGTATCCGACGTTGCATTTTGAGGTCTCATGGGTATATAACAAGAGATGAGAGCCCACCTCTTGCTTGTATTGGCATTTGATTTTATTAGAAATTAAGGGCGATTAGTTTATACCGCCCATGCTGGCTATTATTACTGCAACACAGCTGCTTCAGGCTCAAGAGACATCGCCCGACCATTTATATCAAAAGTGCCTTGATAATCGCCCATTTTAAGTTCTTTACCGCCACCAGTAACGGTGGAAATTTTGAAGATATCAGGAACTTGTGTGCCAATATTAAGGGCTGTTATGGCATCTGGTGCACCGGATATGTTTTTCCAATCATTGGCCTTCCAGCCTGTTTGCCCATAGCCATTATATAAAATTTTCATATGAGTGTGGTATAAATTCTCTCTATTATAACTCTCCGCAAAGGCACTAGCTAGCGGCCCTGTTAGTTTCACCTTTACCTTTGTGGTCTTGATACCTATCTGAGTATACTCATTGGCCGCGCCTTTGTTTATCACTTTACCTACAACAATATCCGCCTCTCTTTCCACCTGGGATATGAGGTTCCGATCAATACATTGTTTGGTATTTACGGTGCTATAAATATTAATGAATGTTTTTAATTTATTGCCCTCGAAATCCAAGATTTTCCGCTGCACATAGACTGGATGTCCTTTTGAGATGCGGCAGGGATACGTCCATCGACCAATTAGTCCCGCAGCTTGCGCAGTGTACGCAGAGGTTGTCTTGTTCGGCTGGGTAGCTGTGCTGCTAGTAGCAAGCGCGAGAGGCCTGCCATCGCTATCTAGATTGCCCACCTGATTGCCCATTTTGAGTACTTTATGGCTCTGTCCATCAACCATTTTCTCGGAAATTTGCCAGATATCAGGTACTGATTCGGCAATTTTAAAGTTTGTTTTAGCAGCCTCGCTACTCGAGATGTTTTCCCAGACAAAAATCTCCCAGTTTATTCGCACATGTCCATACCCATATCCATAGTAAATAGACCCATTCCCCGTATAACCAGTATTATTAAATAATGCTGTAAAATGGACATTCATTGCAGCTAGCAGTACTTTTGTGGTGGTGATATTTATCTTGGTATGGCTGGTATTCGTGCCTGGGGTTACCACTGCTCCGAACTCAATACCAGCCACTTCCCGCACGCGAATTACTTTCGCACTGTGTTTGCAATTAGTATTCTGCGCGTAAAAAGACTTGGTTGTGGTTCGTGTATTGCCCTTAAAGTTAAATATGTCCTGCTCATCATAACCATCTAGAGCCTTTGATGCTTGGCAGGCAGTACGCCATGATCCCTCAAGTGACTGTATTGTTACTGGCGTCGTTACTACTGCCAGTGTTACTGGCGTCGTTACTACTGCCGGTATTACTGGCGTCGTTACTACTGCCGGTATTACTGGCGTCGTTACTACTGCCGGTGTTACTGCCGGAGTTACCGCAGAATCACCTCCACCTCCACCACAGGCACTAAGCATAACCATGCTTATAAAAAAAGTTGCCAGTTGTAATTTGCTGTTAAGCGCCATAGTGTATCTCCTTTTTACATAAACAATTAAAATTTAACTTTTTTAACATGCTACACCAAGCGAATAACTTAACCATAAATAAAATTTGCATATGTGATCTGCACAATACTTATACTGGATATGTACCAATGCCACTCAGAAATGCAATATCAGTAAGGCACATTAGCCGCGTATTTAATACATAAAATTGCAGGGAAGTTATTATCTATCGATATTTTAGATGGTGCAAATTGGTGCACGTTGCCGCTCAGTTGGAAGATGATGACTCGGTTGTTATATGCCAGGAACCAGCTTTGCGTTCAACATTTGAGGCGGGGTCCACATTAGCTTATGTTGCGCCTTATCATCGGTCATCTGTTCGTATATGACGTTGCATTTTGAGGTCTCATGGGTATATAACAAGAGATGAGAGCCCACCTCTTGCTTGTATTGGCATTTGATTTTATTAGAAATTAAGGGCGATTAGTTTATACCGCCCATGCTGGCTATTATTACTGCAACACAGCACCTTTAGCCTCAAGAGACATCGCCCGACCATTTATATCAAAACTTCCTTTATAATCGCCCATTTTAAGTTCTTTACCGCCACCAGTCACGGTGGAAATTTTGAAGATATCAGGAACTTGTGTGCCAATATTAAGGGCTGTTATGGCATCTGGTGCACCGGATATGTTTTTCCAATCATTGGCCTTCCAGCCTGTTTGCCCATAGCCATTATATAAAACTGTCATATAAGTGTGGTATAAATTCTTTCTATTATAACTCTCCGCAAAGGCACTAGCATACGGCCCTGTTAGTTTCACCTTTACCTTTGTGGTCTTGATACCTATCTGAGTATACTCATTGGCAGCGCCTTTGTTTATCACTTTACCTACAACAATATTCGCCTCTCTTTCCACTTGGTATATGAGGAGCCGATCAACACATAGATTGGCATTTGAGCTGGCATAAAAAGCAATGAATGTTTTTAATTTATTGCCCTCGAAATCCAAGGTTTTTCGCTGCACATAGTTTGCATGTCCTTTTGAGATGCGGCAGGGATACGTCCATTGACCAATTAGTCCCGCAGCTTGCGCAGTGTACGCAGAGGTTGTCTTGTTCGGCTGGGTAGCTGTGCTGCTAGTAGCAAGCGCGAGAGGCCTGCCATCGCTATCTAGATTGCCCACCTGATTGCCCATTTTGAGTACTTTATGGCTCTGTCCATCAACCATTTTCTCGGAAATTTGCCAGATATCAGGTACTGATTGGTTAATTTTAAAGTTTTTTCGGCAGCATCGCTACTCGAGATGTTTTTCCAGAGAAAAATCTTCCAGTTTGTTAGCCCATATCCATAGTAAATAGACCCATTACCCGTATGACCGGTATTATTAAATAAGTCCTTAAAGGTGCTATTCATTGCAGCTAGCAGTACTTTTGTGGTGGTGATATTTATCTTGGTATGGCTGGTATTCGTGCCTGGGGTTACCACTGCGCCGAACTCAATACCAGCCACTTCCCGCACGCGAATTACTTCCGCACTGTGTTTGCAATTAGTATTCTGCGCGTAAAAAGACTTGGTTGTGGTTCGTGTATTGCCCTTAAAGTTAAATATGTCCTGCTCATCATAACCATCTAGAGCCTTTGGTGATTGGCAGGCAGTACGCCATGATCCCTCAAGTGACTGTATTGTTACTGGCGTCGTTACTACTGCCAGTGTTACTGGCGTCGTTACTACTGCCGGTATTACTGGCGTCGTTACTACAGCCGGTATTACTGGCGTCGTTACTACTGTCTGTATTACTGGCGTCGTTACTACTGCCGGTGTTACTGGCGTCGTTACTACTGCCGGTGTTACCAGATTTGGCGCGGAATCACCTCCACCTCCACCACAGGCACTAAGCATAACCATGCTTATAAAAAAAGCTACCAGTTGTAATTTACTGTTAAGTTGCATAGTGTATCTCCTTACACATAAACAATTAAAATTTAACTTTTTTAACATGCTACACCAAGCGCATAACTTAACCATAAATAAAATTTGCATATGTGATCAAAACGATACTTAGACTGGGTATATACCCATGCTACCCAGAAATGCAATGTAAGCTCCGCAAATTGGCCGATATTTGATGCCTAAAATTGAAGGTAAGTTATTATCTATCGAGATTTTAGAGGGTGCAAATTGGTGCACGTTGCCGCGCAATTGGAATATGACTCGGTTGTTATATGCCAGGAACCAGCTTTGCGTTCAACATTTGAGGCGGGGTCACCATTAGCTTATGTTGCGCCTTATCATCGGTCATCTGTTCCATGCCACCGTTGCATTTTGAAGTTGCATTGGTATAGAATAGAACAAAGCTTCTTTTAGTAAATATTTAAGGTCAAAATGCCCAATACATCTGAATTCACTCACCAACTCAGCGCACTCGGCTATCTTTTAAAAGGATGGCAACTCATTAAACACCCAAAACTAAGGTCTTTTATTTTGATCCCTTTGTTCATTAATTTGGTTGTTTTTAGCATAGCATTTTGGTTTCTTTTTAGTAATATTAATGATTGGATTGATAGCTATATCGCTAAATTACCCGCATTTTTAACCTGGTTAACCTATATCATGTGGCCATTATTAGCTGTTATTATTTTATTTTCATTTTCATTTATTTTTTCAACCTTTGCCAATTTAATTGCAGCGCCTTTTAATGGCTTACTCGCAGAAAAAACAGAAATTTTGTTGATCGGTGACACGATAAATAATGATGGCATACATGAATTAATCAAAGATCTTCCACGGATTTTTCAACGCGAATTACAAAAAATGTGGTATATTTTACCACGAATGATCGGCTGTGCTATTTTATTTCTTATTCCAGGATTTGGACAAACGATTGCTCCGCTAATTTGGTTTGTTTTTGGCGCTTGGATGATTGTTATTCAATACGCTGATTATCCCTTTGATAACCATAAAATAACCTTTGCTAACATGAAAGGCGCTTTACGCAAACGCCCTGCTAAAAGTCTTATTTTTGGTATGCTTATTAGTGTTTTTAATGCTATTCCAATCGTTAATTTTATAATCATGCCGATTGCTGTATGCGGTGCAACAGCTTTTTGGGTGGATATTTATAAGCCGCAATTGCTTTCTCAAAATAATCACGGTGAAAGCTAATACTAGTGACAATCAATTTGCTCGCAAATATTGTCGATAAAATAAAGGCTATTTAAAACCAAAATTGCGCGTATGCCTAAGTTACTTCATAACACAAATAACACGGATATAAACCATTTAATATAATTAAGGAGAAACACATGAATAATGAAGACAATACAGAAGTTTTAAATGCAGTTAAGAGCGCGAGCACAAAATGGAAAAACGCATTTAATTCTGGTAATGCCGCTGGCTGTGCAGAGCAGTATACAAAAGATGCCGTCATGAATGCCAAGCCTTTTGGCACCTATACAGGTACGGTTGAAATTCAAGCTTTTTGGCAAAAACTGCTTGATGATGGCTTTTCAGATGTGAATTATATTGACCCACAAATAAAAGTTATTGATGAAAAAAGTGCGTTGTTAACGGCTGGATGGAAAATGAATAAAGCGTTTGGGATCATCACTAAAGAACTTTGGGTGATTCAAGCTGATGGCACTGCAAAATTGCAAGAAGATGATTTTGAGGCTCAAGCTTAGGCTCTCGCAAAGCATTTTTACGCCGTACAATATAAAATAATTTAACGCCGTTTTCCAAGTCATGGTTTTCCAAGTCATGGTTTTCCAAGTCATGGTTTTTCAAATCATGACCAGCGGCCATTTTTTAGCTACGACTATAATTGCTCAATAGACAACTTTAAAGGTGGATCATCACTCACTTATGAGTCGATATAGCGTTGTTGGATCAATGATGTTATTATAGTCACTATAGTCAAAGCCTTTTTCGATAATGTACTCAGTTAATAGCTCTTTGACCATTTGCACCAGCTTTTGCTTATCCCATACTTTTTCTAAATAGTTATCTAGTTTTGCATGATTGATAGCATTTATTGTATCTTTTTGCGTCGCAAGACCGGTTAATAATATTTTTTTTGTCCCAGCAAAACGATTGTCTTTTTGAATTTCTATTAGCAGGTCAATACCAGATTTACCTGGCATCACATGATCTGAAATGATCAAGGCAACCGGAGAATCTTTTGCGGATAATTCATCTAATAATGTTAAACATTCATCAGCCGATTGACATTCCTCAATATTAAAAAGTTCATCAAAAATACTAAGATCTTGCACAATAGCATCTAGCACTTCTCTTTCATCATCAATACAAATAATATTAAAATAGTCCATTATCTCTTCCTAAAAATTAACCATGCATCTTCCCATAGTAAATACAATAAATTTTTTATCAAATGTGTCCTAACTTCCACCCTATTAATGAGCGCTTTTATTTATCAAATAATCAATCTTACTTGTATTATCCCCAGTATCAAAATAACAGTCTGCAAGTGTTATCTATCCAGAGCATATATACCCATGCTACCCCTAAATGCAATATCAGCAAGGCAAATTGTGCCGATATTTGCGGCCTTAAATTGCAGGGAAGTTATTATCGATTGATATTTTATAACAATGCCAACTGGGGCAAGGAGCCTTGCCCTTCTAGGCCGGACTCGGTTTTTATATGCAAAGAAGCAGCCAAAGCTTTTCATTCGATGCGTACATCCCCATTACATATGTTGCGCCTTATCATCGATCATCGAGTCCGCAGCCGACGTTGCTTTTTATCAATCATGGGTATATACCCTAATATAAATCAACCAACTATCAATACAATTGTTGTAAATGCTTGTGCCTTGTACCCTGTTTTAAGCGAATGAATTACCATTTTACAGTATTATCATTACCAGCTATTAGAATCTTTAGATGGCTAGCGAAAAATAATTTAATATGTAAAGCATTGCAAAAGTAAGTAATAATCCCACAACGCCTAAAATAATTCCCATTTTCATCATTTGTTTTGTTTCAATATTACCAGAGACAAAGGCCAGTGCATTAGGCGGTGTACTAATGGGTAATGACATGCCTAACGATGCCGCAAATGTCACTGCCAAAATGAGTACAACTTCACCGCCGTAAGGCAACAATGAATGCATTGACACGCCTAATGATGCAACAATCGGTAACAATAAATTAGCGGCCGCAGTGTGTGACATAAAGTTTGCCATCACCCAGCAAAGCAATGCTGCACATGAAATTACTAATAAGGGATTCAATGTGGCAAAAGGAATCGTGTCAATAATACTTTTCGCAAGACCTGATTCATCCAGCGCAAGGCCAAGCGCAATACCACCAGACATAAGCCAGAGCACATCCCAAGATATTTTCTTTAAATCTTCTTTAGTGATTATTTTAAATATCGAAAATACCGTCACGGGAATTAACGCAACGACATAAGCGTTCATGCCATGTATTCCCCCCAATAACCACAATAAAATAGTTACCACAAATACAACATAAACAACGATTGCTTTGGACGTTTTTAAAAACTTACCTTCAAGATTTAATTCAATTTTTTTGATTCCTGATGGAAAAAGTTTACATAATAAAACCCACGCAATAAGGAGCAAAATAATCACAAATGGGACACCAAACATCATCCATTGGCCAAAGTTTATCTGATTTTCACCAACTAAATATTTAAGTGCAATCGCATTAGGGGGAGTGCCTATAGGTGTTGCAATACCACCAATATTGGCAGCAATGGGAACAGCAAGAGAAAATCCCACTTTACCTGGATCTTTAGCTGCAAATAAAGCGAGGAAAGGCGTTAAAATAGATAACATCATTGCAGTAGTTGCCGTATTGCTCATAAACATAGAAAAAACCGCAGTGATTAACATCAATCCTAACATCACAAATTTAGGCTCTTTACCAAATGGTTTAAGCAATACTCGCGCAAGGTTTATATCTAATCTATATTTTGTTGACGCTAAGGCAAGAAAAAAACCACCTAAAAACAACATAATAATTGGCGAGGAAAATGTGCCAATAATATCACGATAATCGAGAAGTTTCCCTAAATGAGGGGATGCTATTTTGGTGAACCAAAGACCTTTTGTTGAAATAGTTAATAGCTCAAGTAGAATAACCAAAAGAGAAGTGGCATAGATAGGAATAGGCTCTAATACCCAGCAAAGAGCCGCCAAAACAAAAATACACATGACGCGCTGTTCGACCAAAGTAAACGTTTCAATATGAAATACACTCAGTGGCATAGCTAAAAGAACTGCGGGTATTAAAAAAGGAAGTATATACTTTAGGTACAGAGGATACATGGCTTATCTCGTTATAGTTTACATAAGCGCTATTTTATATTTCTTTATTTTGAAAAGTAGCGTGATAGATCACATAACCTTGACAAATTAAAAGAAACATTCTAGTAACGATCCCTCGCTTTTTAACCTTGTTAAGGCATAAGATAAGCCAATAAAAAAACAGCGCAATATCTGATCTCACACAGTTATTCGCTGCTTAGTTTCGCAATTATCTGGCGTTAAAATTAACCAACAGATGTTGATTTTTTATGATTATTACCTTGCCAACGTTAGGCCGCGCCACTTGCAGGCAGAAATCCAGATCATGCCCCTACTGGCATTGTGACTTCTTTTTCACTTGGCAGAGAATTAAAATCTGCGAATGCTTTACTTATTTTTTCAAACAAATTTGGCGATAAATTATCAAGCGATAATAGACGATTAAGTTGCTCTTTGACAAGCTGTTGACGATCATCGTCTAATCGCTTGAATTGTAGCAACGGCGTAATTAAATTTGCAGCCAACTGAGGGTTTTGTATATTTAATTTGATTAACTGATCAGTTAAAAATGTATAACCACTACCATCACTTGCATGGAAATAATAGCTATTTAAATGTGCAAAGCAACCCACTAATGAGCGCACTCGATTAGGATTGCTAAAATTAAAACTCTGATGGTCAAACAGTGCCTTAATATTATCGATAATATCTATGATTGGACGGGTTACTTGCAGTGCAAACCATTTGTCCATCACCAAACCATTTTCAAACCATTTGTTATCAAAATCAGACATAACTTGCGCAAAGCAATCAAGATCAGCACTACTTGCCGCTGATAAAGCTGCAATGTGATCGGTCATATTGTTAGCCACTGAAACTTGCCTCAGCACTAATTCATTAGCAAGTGAATTGTCTGCCTTGGCAATAAAAAATAACGCCATCGCCGCTAATGATCGCTTCGCCATATCCGTCTCACAGACCACATATTCACCAACAATTTGATTATCTTGATATACATCGATAAAACGTGTTTTTAATCCATCGGCTAGTGCTTGGAAAATAAATTTACGCGCTTGATGTAATGCCTCAATATCAACCTTCTCAAAAAATTGCATTGACGCCGATTCGCTAGTAAAAGAGAACATGATAGCCGTCAAGGCAGGATCTACCTGTTTATTATCAAGCACATTTGCAAAAGCAGGTATAAATGAACTTGGCAAACTAAGTTCAGCTCCTTTTTGAAAATTATCAACATTTTTAATAAGAT
Source organism: uncultured Psychromonas sp. (assembly GCA_963682165.1). Taxonomy (GTDB): domain Bacteria; phylum Pseudomonadota; class Gammaproteobacteria; order Enterobacterales; family Psychromonadaceae; genus Psychromonas. The sequence continues at coordinate 3,403,868 of OY821666.1, forward strand.
ACGTATTAAAGAGTATTTGCCCTGCATTCCAGCGAGAAAAGTCATCGCTGGCAAACGAAATTAAATGTACTAATTGATGATCGCTGTATTGATATTGGCATTTAACAGGCGCTGAAAAATCACGAAATAAACAAGGTACTGGTTTTTCACTGATATTATCAAAAACAAATGTTTGCTTTGTTTGCTTTAAACTCAATACTTTATTCGTTTGAGAATTACCTAAATCAAGGGCCTTCCCTTGGGAATTTAATAGTTCAATATCAATCGGGATATGTAATACTTTTTTGCTTTTTTGGTCGCTCGTTGGTGCGTTACTTTGCGTAAAAGTCAGTTGATATTGATTGTTTATCTCATCAAAATGATCGGTCACCACCACCACCGGTGTACCAGATTCACTATACCAACGCTTAAACAGTGTGAAATCAACATCATTGGCATCACTCATTGCTGCCACAAAATCATCACACGTAACTGCCTGGCCATCATGGCGCTTAATATATAGCGCCATACCCTTTTGAAAGTTATTTTCACCTAATAATGTATGTATCATACGTATGATTTCAGCACCTTTCTCATAGACGGTTACCGTGTAAAAATTGTCAATTTCTATATAAGATTCAGGGCGGATTGGATGTGACATTGGTCCGGCATCTTCTACAAATTGGTATGTCCACATCTTTCTTACATTATTAATACGATTAAGACTGCGACTACCTAAATCTGAGCTAAATTCATGCTCACGAAAAACCGTTAAACCCTCTTTCAAACTTAATTGAAACCAATCTCGGCAAGTAATACGATTGCCTGTCCAATTATGAAAATATTCATGCCCAATAACTGCCTCAATACCATGAAAATCCGTATCTGTAGCGCTTTTTGCATTGGCAAGCACATATTTCGTATTAAATATATTAAGCCCCTTATTTTCCATCGCGCCCATATTAAAAAAATCAACCGCAACAATCATATAAATATCTAAATCGTATTCAAGATTAAAACGATTTTCATCCCATTTCATAGCGGCTTTAAGCGATTGCATCGCATACGCTGTTTTATCTAAATTACCTTTATCAACAAATAATTCAAGGGCAATTTTGCGCCCACTTTTGGTTATAAAACTATCTTTTAAACAATCAAAACTACCTGCGACTAAAGCAAATAAATAAGCAGGCTTTGGGAAAGGATCTTCCCACAATACCCAATGACGTCCATTATTTAAATCACCGTGGGCGGTTAAATTACCATTTGATAAAAGCGATGGATAAAGGGCTTTGTCTGCTGTGATTTTAGTACTAAAAATAGCTAACACATCAGGCCTGTCGGGATAATAGGTGATACGACGAAAGCCCTCTGATTCACATTGGCTACAAAATGCATCACCTGATTTATATAATCCTGATAAGCATGTATTGCCAAGCGGATCAATTTGAGTATTGATCTCTAATGAAAATTGTTTGGGGACATTATAAAGTTCAATACCCTTGGATAACTCTTTATAGTCATTAAATACTTCACCATCTATATAAATAGATTCTAATGTTAAATTTTCACCAAATAAAAAAAGTGGCGCATCATGATTGTTATTTGAACGCACACGACTGGTAGCTTTAACAGTTGTGTTTGCTTCAAACAAATCAAATTCTAAAGCAATTTTATCAAAAAAATAGTCATACACCCTATAATCAGCGAGAAATATTTCCTTTATCATTTTTAAATCCTTATTATTGAAATGCCATAAAATAATACAATTACGGTAAGTTTATCTACAAATATTCTTTTAATAAAATAAGTTGCTTTGCAACGAACATTCTATAAAAGGTTGTCCCCTTTAAATACCATAAATATGCTCAATACAACGTAGCTTATATGAGTCAATAATATTTAAAGACAATTTAGTACCATGAGTATACCCATGCTAACGCTTTTCGAAATAAATGTTTATGCTAAGCACATAACATCCGTGATTAAAACTCATTAATGATAGAGCATATTGCAAAATAATCATGTATGCTATTTGGTAGATAGCTTTACTCACAAAAAATATAAAGAGCCTTAACTCATGAAAAACAAGATAAAACTATTAATCGTGCTAAGTACTTTTTTATTTGCAATGCCCATTCTTGCACAACAAACACAACAAACACAACAAGCGAAACAAACACAACAAGCGAAACCAACAAAACAAACACAACCAACACAACCAACACAACCAACAAAACCAACACAACAAGCGCAACAAATTTTAGGGGTGCAGGTTGCAAATAAAACTACCATTGATGGCGTAACGTTACAACTCAATGGTGCAGGGATCCGCAGTAAGTACTTTATAGATTTATACGTAGGCAGCTTATATTTACCAGAAAAATCGAGGCAACTTAGATATATTTTAAGTTTACCTGCGGTGGCAATTCGATTAAATATCGTTTCCAGATTTATCTCATCGAAAAGAATGATTAACGCACTGAAGGAAGGTTTCAATAACGCAACTAATGACCGCACCCGTATAATTGAGCCACAAATTAAAGCGCTTGAAGTTTTTTTAAAGCATGAAATAAAAAAAGGCGATCAGTTTACCTTCATGGCCAATAAAAAATATGGCGTAACTATTTATAAAAATAATAAAAAACTAGGCATAATTATCAGCAATCCATTTCGAGTTGCATTACTTAAAATATGGTTAGGTGATAAACCTGCGCAGGAAAGCCTAAAAATAAAAATGTTAAATCTTGCGCCTAAATTTTAAGACCATGCGTAAGTGCATTATTAATTAATATATACCCATGTGACTATCAACATGCAACTAGGCCGCGGACTAGATGATCGATGATAAGCCGCAGCCGATGTAATGGGGATGTACGCATCGAATGGCAAACTTTGGCCGCGCCCGAGCATATAAAAACCGAGCTTTGCACCAACCGGCAAGGCTCCTTATTTAAGTTTGCATTGTTATAAAATATCAATCGATAATAACTTCCCTGCAATTTAAGGCCGCAAATATCGGCACAATTTGCGGAGCTTATATTGAATTTCCTGGTAGCATGAAGATATACTTGCGCTGTTAGGCTAAGTATCTTACCAAAGCCTTGATCATTGAGTTCATTAATCTATTTCTTGGCACTGCCAGAAGATGTCAATGCCTATATCCTTGCAAGAGTTAACCATTTGCAAATCAAAACTATTTGATACTTTTTTGTAAATCAATCAAGGCGCCTTGACTAATAGACATAACACTTCTTACCGGTCTATCTAGCTCAACAATAAGGAGTAATACAATAGAAAGTGCAAGCGCAAATGGAACACTGGCAATTAACACATTACGCCTAGCTTTTTCACCACTTTGCAAACCAATAAGCATCACACCGATAAACGTAAGAGAAAATAACGTCATCCAAATAACAAACGGTATGCGCCCGTGAAGCCCTGTATTTACACGTAAAGTATGAACATCAATCATTTTATTTAACGCTTGGGTATAGAGCATAATGTTTAGATTTTTATTATCATGTTTTAATTCAACAACTTGTTGCCAAAGTGCAACTTGCAGTTGTTCGCTTTTTTTCACACGACTCGCTACATCCATTTCACCATGGCCTTTAATACGCAAATTAATATATTTTTTTAGCATTGCTTTAGCTTGCTTATTAAAGGGCCTCGGTAATAAATCTGCTCGCAAATACACGGTTCCAATAGTATTTGCCTCTTCAATAACCAATGATTTACGATCATTACTTCGATTTGCCGCCATGCTAAATGATAACGCCAGCATAAAAGCCAATAGACTCGCAATGCCTCCACTCATCGGGCCGTAACCACCGAGGCTACCTTTTTTCACTAGATTTTGTGAAAATTTATAGCCAATGCCAAGTATGGTGATAATAGAAAAGAAAAATATCGCGAAAACAATAGCAAGAGGAAGGTGATCAATAAATGAGATATCAGACATAATAATCCTTTAAAATATTTATTTAGCAAAAATGTTCAATTAATTTGCTCAGGATCTATTAATCTGTTAAGGGTTGCAACCCCTTGATCATCAAGAACGATATGGGCAACAGCAGATGTAGCAAAAGAAACCCCACCTGCCGAAGGTACTAGTTCAGCCACAAGGTAGCCCACCAACGGTAGATGAGATACAATCAATACAGATTCAACACCAGATGCTTGTAATGTCATTACTTCAGCAACTGTTTTTGTTGCACTGCCACCAGGTGTTAAAAATTTAAGGGTTTGTTGGTTTTTTATTTTAGGAAAAAGAGCAGATACTACTGTAAATGTTTGTTGCGCCCGCAAATAAGGGCTCACTAACGCCGCATCGAATTCAACCTTTGTATCAGCAAGATAACCTGCCATCTTTTTTGATTGCTCCCTACCAATGAAAGTTAAAGAGCGGTCAGAATCACAAGATGCCATCATTTCAGCCTGTCCATGACGCATGATATAGATATTCATTATTTTCCTTATAAATAGTTGATATTTCAACGTTTTTTGCAACGCTTTGTTGGGTTAAATTCACTTACATGCCGATGAAACAGGCACTCCTAACAGCCAAAATGCGCTTATATTGAACGAAATTAAAACAGCATGGATCAAAAATACGCGTGTTTTTGTAATAAACTAAGCGATTATTTTTCGACAGCCGTGTTACCTGTTATTTTTAAAATGCCTACGCTAATAATAAAAACAGCGATGAAGCCACCAATAAAGATAACCGGCATTGAACAATAGCCTAACACATTCCAAATAATTTCTTCTAATTCACTCATATTTACTCCTTATCATCCACTTTAAGTGCTAGTGTAAATTTTTTATGAAACCATTTTATGAAACCATTTTATGAAACCATTTTATGAAACCATTTTATAAAACCAGGGTAATACATATTACTCAAGTTTCGGAGTTCATATTCGTTGAAATTATAGCTTTTTCTGTTTTATTTTCCATCATATCAGTGCCTCTTGCCGTATTGTGAATTGATCCATTTGTAGCGCTTTCGTAAAAAAGCCAATAACAGTTTGATCGATCTTTTTTAAGATCTCTGATTTTTTACTTTCGGTTAAATTACCTATTTCATTGAGAGCGCCTGCAATTAATGCTTTAAATAAACCCCATAATTTACACCCAAAATTCAACGTCGTAAGGCTTTCTTCAAAGTCATTTCTAACCTCACTTAACTTGGCTCCCACTTGCTCTTCTTTTGCAAATAATAGTAAACAAAAACGCAATCCAGTTAGATGAATAGAAGCGATGTACGCACCATAGTGGCGGCTTTGTTCTTTTAAAAAACCAAGCTTTTGTTTCGCCTCTTTAAAGTAAACTTCAATTCCCCAACGTAGTGCATATATTTCAAGTATTTTTTCATCTTCAAGTAGGCTATCCGTTGATAAAAAGAGAGCCCAATCATTTTTGCTCGCTTGTTGTTTGGCTTCATTCATAGACCGAACGTACAGAAGCTTAACTTTAATCCATTGTGGATCTTTTTTAGTCTCAGTCGTTAAATTCAACTCAACAATAATTGATTTGCTTTGGTAAGGAATATTTTTTAGGTTATGCCATTGACCTTTGATATGTTGCTTATATAACTCTTCAGCACTCAGTAACTTACTCTCTCCATTTTCCATAAAGCGATACTTCATTTTATTTCGCTTCATTCGAACAATTGCTACAAGTGATTGTTCCACCGTCATTTTTAATATTCGTTTCGTTGCAAACCAAGCATCTGCTAAAAAATATTCGGCGTTAATACCATTGCGTATTGCTCTTGATATCATGTCGCAAACCATATCAGGTTTAGTTTGCTCTCTTGACTTTTCGTAACGTTTTGCTGCAATACTACGACCATCTTTAAACTGATAATCAGCAACCTGTCTGTCAGTTTTACTGATAAATATTTCATTATCAATCGGCGTAAATAACTCGTCATTAGCAAGGCCTAGCGTCACTATTTGTTGCCCATTGACACATCGAGCGGTTAAGTGATCGAAGTGCTTTGAAACACCTGGCATCTTTTTACCACGTCTGATTTTAACTGAATCATCGATAACAAAAGCATTCAATTTATTTCCTTCATGGGGCTTAAGTATTTTTTTTGCTGTCAATAATTGTAGCTTTCGCCAATCCAAGTTTTCATGGTTAATAAAATCGTAGAGGGCATCTTTTTTTGAGGATGAGAAACTCAATAACGCATCCCTTGAGAACATCGAAACAGAGTTTACTTTTAGCCAAACCCACAACATCAAGAGGTACACAACACTGTCAGCTGAAGTGCCAGATCGTTTGTTAAATTTTGCGCGTTTTAAGAGATCTTTAAAGCCAATGTTTTTCCATGTTGTACTAAACGTATTATCTATATTTAGATTTTGTTGATTAAGTAAATCCGCAGTAAGCGATGGTAAACCAAAATCATTTATGTCAGACTTCATTTTATGCCTCTTGTGTTTTTTTTATTGTCTAGTTAACAAGAATTATAACACAAGTAGGTATTTTATTCTTTTATATCAGCATGTTATGGTATTTTTATTGGTAAATATGAACTCCGAAACTTGAGATATTATATACTCGTATCATGTAAAATGCGCGGCGCAACGAGGCTATCGAAAATCAAATCAAGGCGCAACATGAGATAATGAAGACGTGCGCATCAAACGTCAAGCATTCCTTTCATATAAAAACCAAGGCCTGCCTAGGGGCATCTTTTATAAAGAGCAAACCTTTAATCAGCAATATTGATATTAGTGTTAATGTTATTGGCTTTATTGTAAAGTCTTCCTTATTTTAGCGGCTTCCTTATTTTAGCGGCTGCTTTATTGTAAAGTCTTCCTTATTTTAAAGTTTGCCTTATTTTAGCGGCTTCCTTAGTTTAAACTATGATATTGGTTAAATTATCCGCATCTTGATTGGTTTTTATACACAAATATAAATAAAACATTACAAAAATGAAATTATTGTTAAATTAATTACAAAAATATGTTACAAAGCGTACTGAAAAATTTTATTTTACAGCGGATGTTAAGCAAGGTCGAAAGTTTACAGCGCAAAATAAAAATGCAAATCCTTTTTTATTTTGAAAAATACCGATAGTGATCTCATAAGTTATGAATAAACTTAGCTGAGATAAAATAAGTGTCATTTTCGTTATTATTTTTGTAAATGGAATAAATATTGACAGCAATCTCGTCTCTAATTTATTCATTTCTGCTAGCCATTATTTGCAAGCCAGCGTATAATACTTGCTATTATAAAAAAAGCAGAGTCTGGTACAATTAAAAAGACAGTAACCATAAAAGGTTCACATCAATTGCTTAATTCACCTCAAACTATTAGCCAGCGCTTGGCAAAATATTAGCGCAGCTAATCGTTTAATAGCGCAAATGCGGCTCCTGATCTGCGAGTCAAGTGAATGGCTATTTTTACATTTTGAGGTAGCTTGGGCTAAACATTAAATACATACACTAATAAAGATGAGAAATGAAATGGCAAAAAAACAACTTGATGCACTGCGAATTTACCTTAACCAAATGATTTTAGGGCAAAGCGAACTCGTTGATGGCTTACTCATCGCATTACTTGCCGATGGGCATATTCTTGTTGAAAGTCCACCAGGGCTTGCTAAAACACGGGCAATTAATGCATTATCAGACGGTATTGAAGGTGACTTTCATCGGATCCAGTTTACCCCAGATTTATTACCCTCTGATGTCACCGGCACTGATATTTTTCGTCAAGAAACAGGCAAATTTATTTTTGAGAAAGGTCCAATATTTCATAACTTAGTATTAGCTGACGAAATAAACCGAGCCCCTGCTAAAGTGCAATCTGCATTACTAGAGGCAATGGCAGAGCGTCAAGTTACAGTGGGCACAACAACATACCAACTCCCAGAATTGTTTTTAGTCATGGCAACCCAAAATCCACTTGAACAAGAAGGCACTTATCCGCTGCCAGAGGCGCAATTAGATCGCTTCATTATGCATTTAGAGCTTGATTACCCTGATGCTGAAACCGAAAAACAAATTCTAGCACTCAATCAAAAAGAAATTTTAAAACAAACCGTTGCAACCATCACTCCATTATTAAGTAAGCAAATTTTTGCGATTCGTAAACAGGTAATGAAGGTCACTCTAGCGCCTCATCTTGAACAATATTTAATTGATTTGGTGATCGCCACACGCCAACCGGCTAAATACAGTGAACAACTTAGCGAATGGATAAGCTACGGCGCAAGTCCGCGTGCGACGCTTGCTTTAATGCGCACATCAAAAGCAAGAGCATGGCTTAATAACAGAAACTTTGTAATGCCAGATGATATTATCACCAGTCTGTTCCCTGTTTTACGCCATCGCTTAATTTTAAGTTATGAAGCAGAGGCGCAAGGCATTAATCCCAATCAGGTGATTAGAGAAATAGTCACCCAAGTAGCTTTGCCTGCATAACCATGATGAGCAATGAAAAAAATAAGCCTGAATTATTAAAGAATACCCCCTATTTAACTGGCGTTGATGTACAACTGAGTGAACTTTTAGCCTATAAACAACAAGCTAAAATGCGCTTAAATCCTATTGCCTCTAAATCTCTTAGTGGGATGACTGGTAAATATTTAGCCAAAATCAAAGGCCGTGGGATGGAGTTTATTGAAGTCAGACATTATCAAATTGGCGATGATGTGCGCAGCATTGATTGGGCAGTTACCGCGCGAACAGGTAAAGCACACACTAAATTATTCCAAGAAGAAAAAGAGCGCCCTGTTTTCATATTAGTGGATCTATCCGATAGCATGATTTTTGGCAGCAAACTTGTTTTTAAATCGGTACAAGCAATGCACTTAGCAGCGCTGCTTAGCTGGCAGGCTAAACAACGTAATGATCGTCTCGGTGGTATTATCTTTAATCAACACAAAATGGCTGAATTAAAGCCAACAGCGCGCAGTAAAGGGCTACTTTCATTTTTATATCAAGGACAAAGCCTTTGCTTATCAAAACCATTAACAGTCGCCATGCCTGAGCCATCGATAACAAAACAAACGCTCTTAGCACAACTCAAACGACTTTTTCACTTAGCACAAACTGGCTGTCAAATTCATTTAATCAGTGATTTTTCACAAATGGACGATGCATGTATTAAAGTGATTAATCGAATCAACAAACATAATCAAATGAGTGCGTGGCAAATAAATGATCCACTGGAATTAACCTTGCCGGTGCAGGCACAAAAAGCACAGCTTAAAATCAACACGCTAACAGGAACTGGCTTTATTAATCAACAATCTACTAATAATACCTACACCACAACAGCCGAACTTCGCCAAGAAAAAATAAATTCTTGCTTTACAAAGCAGGGTATAGATTTATATCACGTTTGCGCTTCTAAACCTCTAATGGAACAATTTCATGCCCGTAAACAGTCATACTGATCCCTTAGCACAGTTGCACGGTATTATTGGCCCAAGTAGTGCATCGTGGTGGCCACTGCCAGTTGTTTATTGGCTATTGTTATTGCTGTTTTTTTTATTGCTAGTCGCGGTAATTTACTTTATTAAACCAGTACAAAACGCAAACAAACAACAACGATACTATCTCGATACCTTATCTAAGTTACAACATAACCATTGCGAGCTTATTACTTTAAATCAATTACTTAAAGGCATTTCAATGGTCTACTTTCCCCGTTCAGAGGTTGCCTCTTTGCATGGAAAGGCTTGGTTCGATTTTTTAATTCTGCATTCCTCATTTGATGAAAAGACATTATTTCAAGGCCGACAAAATTTCATGAAAAAACTTTATACTGCCAAAGATAAAAAGTGTACAAATCTTGATTTTGAACAAGTAAAACAATGGATAAAGCAAATGCCCGCTTTTGCAAAAAAACATGCCAAACTGCGCGCTTCATCATGTGCAACAAACACTACAGCAGAGAATTCAGATGTTTGAGTTTACTTATCTTTGGATGTTTTTATTAATCCCGCTACCTTTTATTGCGCGCCACTTTTTAACGCCACATAAACGCCCTTTTACGCAAGTGTGGATCCCCCTTGCGACAGGTTTACAAGAAGATCAAAGCACCACAAACCAGCACTATTTAAACAAAGCACTGCCTTGGCTGATATGGCTTTTATTACTGAGCGCACTCGCAAAACCTGTTTGGTATGGTGATACTATTCGCATACAACAAAAAAGTCGCAATATGATTGTTGCTATTGATCTCTCAGGTAGTATGCACCTAGCTGATATGAAGTTAAATGGGCAACCAGTTGACAGACTTACCTTAATAAAGTCATTATTAACTGATTTTATCGCGACCAGAAAAGGCGATCGGTTAGGGTTAATTTTATTTGCTGATCACGCTTATTTACAAACACCGCTTACTTTTGATTTAAGAACAATATCAACAATGATCAATAAAAGCCAAATAGGTCTTGTCGGTGTACAAACGGCTATTGGGGAAGCTATCGCACTGGCAGATAAACGCTTTATTGAAAATAAACATAAACAACGTGTTTTAATATTACTTACCGACGGCGCAAATAATGCGGGAGTGGTAGCGCCAATGAAGGCGGCAAAACAAGCGGCTAAAGACCATGTCATCATTTACACCATTGGTATAGGCGCTGATGTAATGGTTCAACGTACTATGTTTGGAAATAAACGCATAAACCCATCAGCTGATTTAGATACAGCGGCATTAACTAAAATTTCTAAACTAACAGGGGGGGAGTTTTTCCGGGCGCGAAATCAACAAGACTTAAGCCGCATTTATAAAAAAATAAATCAGCTAGAACCAATAAAAGCTGGATTTTTAGAATTTAGGCCGACAAAAGACCTTTTCTATTGGCCCTTATCTGGTGCATTTGCATTGCTTATATTCTCATTCATTAACTTTAGATTAAGGAGACGTGATGACCTCCTTTGATAGCAGTTTTGTACCGTTAGAATTTTTACGGCCACTATGGTTAATTGTTTTTTTTATCATTGTGATAGCAACTGCCATACGCTTTATTTTTCGAACAAAGTTCAAGCATAAACTCGCTGGACAGTCTTTAATCGCTGCACATTTAAGCGCACATATTGTATCTAAACCGTCTGTTGTTAAGCGACTTTACTTTTCGCGCTTTTACTTACTGGCCTCGATAATGAGCCTTGCGCTGGCAGGGCCGAGTTTTCGTAGCGTAAATATACCTTTGCATGAAATGGAAAAAGCCCAAGTCATTGTATTTGATCTTTCTTATTCAATGTATGCAACAGATTTAAAACCGAATCGACTTAGCCAAGCGCGTTATAAAGCAATCGATTTTATAAAACAATCACAAGAAGGTGAAACGGGATTAATCGCATACGCTGGTGATGCTTTTGTTATTTCTCCATTAACTACCGACGCACGGTCTATACTCCATCAAATCCAGTATTTATCTCCTGATATCATGCCAGTGACAGGATCTCGCCCTGATTTAGCACTTAATAAAGCTATTGATCTGTTAAAAAATGCAGGTTATAAGGCCGGGCATATTATTTTTATTACCGATGGAATAAAGAAATCAATAGCCAAGAAAATGATAGATACACTTGCTGGAAAACCATGGATTGTCTCGGTATTATCTGTTGGTACAAAAAAAGGTGCCCCGATTAAAATGCCTGATGGAAGCCTCTTAAAAAATTCCACTGGCAATATTATTATTCCAAAAGTAAACATCAATCCTTTAGAGCAGCTTACTAAAGCTGGCGATGGTTTGTTTTTAAACTCTACATATACGGGCAATGAAGTAGCTAAGCTCGCCGATTATTATCAGCCAAACAAATTAAAAAATGAACAAAAAAATAGAAAAGAAAAGCGAAACGCAAAAGGATTTATGAAAGATGATGGTTATTGGATAACTTTTATTCTCTTGCCTTTATTGTTATTATTGTTTCGCAAAGGAATCTTTTTTATTTTAATTTTGGGCGTTACAATACCCTTTATCGACCAGCCTGTTCAGGCATCAATCTGGCACAATCAGCAACAAAATGCACTTCAAGCTTACCAAGCTAAAAATTATAAACTCGCCAGTGAATTATATAAGTCGCCGCTTGAAAAAGGCAGTGCTTACTATCAAGAAAAAAATTATAAATCTGCTTTAGCACAATTTAAACGTGCTGAAATTGCAATGCCCAACAATAGTACCGTTCTGTATAATAAAGGCAATGCTCTGGCGCAACTTAAACAACTAGATAAAGCTATTGCAGCCTATAAGCAAGCTATATCTATCAAGCCTAATTTCAAACAAGCTATTGAAAATAAAAAACTGCTAGAGGCGCTGAAAAAGAAAAAGCAGCAAAACAAAAAGCAACAAAACAAAAAGCAGCAAAACAAAAGCAAGTCTGATAAAAATAAGCAAAACAAAGGCAAGTCTGATAAAAATAAGCAAAACAAAGGCAAGTCTGATAAAAATAAACAAAACAAAGGCAAGTCTGATAAAAATAAACAAAACAAAGGCAAGTCTGATAAAAATAAACAAAACAAGGACCAGTCTGATAAAAATAAACAAAACAAAACTAAGCAAAACAAGGACCAGTCTGATAAAAATAAACAAAACAAAAAGCCACAAAACAAGGATCAGTCTGAGAACAAACAGCCACAAAAAGCGCAGAAAAGCACAGCTCGGAAAAACAAAGATCCATCAGCACAAGCAAACGCCGCAACAGCAACAAATAAAGAAAATAAAAAAAATAAAGAGCAAGAAAAAATGCCCGTATGGATGAAAAATATGCCTGATGATCCTTCATTTTTGTTGAAACGAGAAATGCAAATTGAATATCAAAAACGCGCACGATCTTTCAACCCAAATAATAACAATGGAGATAACTGGTAATGCCGTATATTAAATCTTCTCGATTAATTTTAAATATCATTTTAGTATGCTTAACAAGCTTAATATTCAGTACACAAGTATTTGCTGGTAGCACACAAGTATCTGCAACAGTAAGCAACAATTCCGTTGTTATAGGGAATATTATTAATTTAACTATCACAGTCACCGACGGTGGTAGTGATGACTACAGGTTTGACTCAAGTTCTTTGAGGAATGATTTTAATGTATCTAGCCCTTCGCAAAGCCAGGAAAGGGAATATATTAATGGCGTATATTCACAACAAATTAAATGGATAGTTAGTATTCAACCGAAGAAATTAGGTAAACTGAAAATTCCAGCATTTAAAATAGGCTCTCTTTACACTCGACCAATCATTATCAATGTCACAAAAGCATCACAAACAGTCACGAAAAATAAAAATGCAAGTATATTTATAACTAATACCGTAAATAAAAAATACCTCTATTTAGGACAACCACTCATCTTAACAACTGTGGTTTACTTGGATTCTCCCGCCAATTCATTAGATCTTAATTCACCTGTTTTAGACAATGCAGACATTGAAATTTTAGGCAAAGATGTAACTGGCAAAACAATACGCAATGGTATCCAATACGAAACTATTACTCGTAAATATCAAATACATACCAAGAAAACAGGGAATATTTTAATCAATTCTCCGTTGTTAACAGGCTCCATAACAAAAATTATCAACACCAATGGGTGGCGACGCAGGGGCGGCTCACAACCCATTAACGTTCGTGGCGATGCACTAAATGTCATGATAAAAGTACTGCCTAAAGCCGCTAAAGGTGCAGCATTAGTCAGTGACAATGTCCAACTGTTTGACGATTCTGATTTTGCCAAAAAACCTATTTATGCAGGCGACCCTATTACTAGAAATGTCACCTTGCGAGTTGCCTCAATAACGAAAGAGAGTATTCCAACTATCAATTTTAATTACCCTAAAACGCTACGTTTTTATCCTGACAAAGATAAAATAAAAAAAATCAACGAAAATGGCACAACTTACACCGAGCGTGAAATGCAGCATGCTATTATTGCCGATAAAGCAGGTAAATACATATTGCCAGAAATTAAACTTGCATGGTGGGACAGTAAAACTGACAAACTCGCCTTGGCAACTATTCCTGCGCGAACCTTGACAGTTTTGCCTGCAAAAAATACAGCAGGGGCAACTAACAACTCAGCAGCGCAAAATATTAATAACTCAAAAACAACCGTAGGGCCCAAACAAACCATTCTTGTGAATAATAAATCACTTATTTATTGGCAGATTATAACTTTTATTTTGTTGATTTTATTGCTTTCTTTAATGGCTTATCATATTTATTATCGTAAAAACTTGCAACAACAGCAACCACATAAAAAACCTAAAGACAGCCCAAGCAATGCATTGCTAGAAGTTAAATCAGCACTGCAAACAAACAATCCGAGTACAGCCTACCTCGCTTTACTACGCTATAGTCAATTAACCTATCCGAGTGCCAAAAACTTATCTCAAATTAGCGGCTTAACTGACCTATCTACTGAAGATAAAGCCTCGCTCGCAAAAGAAATAACAAAATTATCACTTGCTTATACATCGCAAAGCACTCAATGGGAAAGCCGAGCATTATTAGCATTATTAACCAGCGCATCAAACAAAGAAAATTCAAATGAAAATGATAACATAATGAATTTAAACTAAATAAATTACCTGTGTAACCTGCATTCACAAAGAAATAATAACATTTGTTGATATACCCATGTGACTGCAAAACGCACAATCAACAAGCCAAATTGTAGCGATATTTGCGGCCTTAAATTGCAGGGAAGTTATTCTCAATAGATATTTTATAACAATGCAAACTGGTGCAAGTTACCTTGCTCGTTGGTGCTGGGCTCGGTTTTTATATGATCGGGCGCAGTCAAAGCTTTTCATTCGATGCGTACCTGCCCATTACCTTATGTTGCGCCTTATCATCGATCATCTAGTCCATGCCACCGTTGCATTTTATCAAGCATGGAGATATAACCCGCCAATTTCTCGTAACAAATAAAAAAGCAGAAAAAATATGAAGCTACCTAAACTTAAATATACCTCACGGCCATTTCCAATAAATGAGCAAAATCAAGCACATTGGAGGCTAAATTTACCACATGAAGAGCAATTCCATTCAACCATGCAATATATCTCCAACGATTGCGTAGACGAGCTTGACGTTATCATAGGCAAGCCTAAAGTCGCATCGCACGATAATGAGTTACTGGAAAAGCAATCCCCTGATTACTTACAATCGATAGGGCTTGGAAAAGAGATACGACCTAATCTAGCTTCGATAACTGTGAAATTTAAGCTTCTTCAGTATAAAGACCAGCCAACGCCTATCCCTTCATTTAGCCATAGCGAAAAAGCAGGGCTACATAGCGCTCTCAATAAAATAGTTATGGCTGCAGAGATATTAAGAGCAGTGTGCGCTGGCAATAGCGACCACAAATATGCGAGCTTGAAAAGGTACATCGACGGCGCTCACTTGAAAACTTACCTCGACAAAAATGACCATAAGTGTACGGTGCCTGTGGGTTGGCTACAAAGAAATATATATAAAATACATGCCAGGCTGACTAATTGCCTCGACATAATAACATTTATTGATATTCGCGACTATGATGTTGTAAAAATGGCTGCGGTGCAACCGTACCTATCACCTTACCATGAACTACGTAAACTCGAACGCGAGCGCGAGTTGTCGGAAAAAACAAATGGCAATACAACAAATGATCCATTCTATGAAGAATCGAGCTTACACTGTGCCCCTGCTGGGATTACTCTAAAAGTCTGGGATAGTTTAATTCTAGAGATGTTGAAGGGAGTATATGATCATGTAACAGAATTTAGTTACTTTATAATTACTTATCTCGTAGGTGATGATTATCGCTCCACCATAGAGCATCTCTTTGCTCGTGCAATTCATATTAACGGCAATAATTAACTGAGCATGCTGTTTATATACCCATGCTACCCAAAAATGCAATATCAGCAAGGCAAATTGTGCGGATATTTGCGGCCTTAAATTGCAGGGAAGTTATTCTCAATAGAGATTTTATAACAATGCAAACTGGGGCAAGGAGCCTTGCTGTTGGGGCCGGGCTCGGTTTTTATATGATCGAGCAGCCAAAGCTTAACATTCGATGCGTACCTGCCCATTACCTCATGCTGCGCCTTACTCTGATTATCTACTCCATGCCACCGTTGCATTTTATCAAGCATGGGTATATACCCATGAGACTCAGAAATGCGAAGCTTGCCGCGAAAAAGTTGTTAAACTCAAAAATTTTTAAAAGTATCTTCTAAGGAGTACACTATAACAAATTGGCATGCAGTTGATATACTGCCATGAGCCTAATTGTTGCCCGTGTATACCCATGAAACCCAGAAATGCAATATCAGCAAGGCAAATTGTGCGGATATTTGCGGCCTTAAATTGCAGGTAAGTTATTCTCAATAGAGATTTTATAACAATGCAAACTTAACAAGGAGCCTTGCCCGCTTGTGCCGGGCTAGGTTTTTATATGATCTGGAGCAGCCAAAGCTTAACATTCGATGCGTACCTGCCCATTACCTTATGTTGCGCCTTATCATCGATCATCGAGTCCATGCTGGCGTTGCATTTTATCAAGCATGGAGATATACCCATGAGACTCAGAAATGCGAAGCTTGCCGCGAAAAAGTTGTTAAACTCAAAAATTTTTAAAAGTATCTTCTAAGGAGTACACTATAACAAATTGGCATGCAGTTGATATACTGCCATGAGCCTAATTGTTGCCCGTGTATACCCATGAAACCCAGAAATGCAATATCAGCAAGGCAAATTGTGCGGATATTTGCGGCCTTAAATTGCAGGTAAGTTATTCTCAATAGAGATTTTATAACAATGCAAACTTAACAAGGAGCCTTGCCCGCTGGTGCCGGGCTCGGTTTTTATATGATCGTGAGCAGCCAAAGCTTAACATTCGATGCGTACGTGCCCATTACCTTATGTTGCGCCTTATCATCGATCATCGAGTCCATGCTGGCGTTGCATTTTATCAAGCATGGAGATATAACCCGCCAATTTCTCGTAACAAATAAAAAAGCAGAAAAAATATGAAGCTACCTAAACTTAAATATACCTCACGGCCATTTCCAATAAATGAGCAAAATAAAGCACATTGGAGGCTAAATTTACCACATGCACAGCAATGCCCTCTAACCACTCAATATAGCTCCAACGATTGCGCAGACCAAGAGCTTGACGTTATCATAGGCAATACTAAAGTAGCCACGCACGATAATGAGTTACTGGAAAATATATCCCATGAGTACTTGCAAACTGTAGGGCTTGGAAAAGAGATACGCTATGATCTACATTCGATAACGGTGAAATTTATGCTTCTTCAGTATAAAGACCAGCCAATACCTATCCCTTCATTTACCCATAGCGAAAGAGCGGTGCTACATGACGCTATCAAAGAAATAATTATGGCTGCAGAGCTATTAAGAGCAGTGTGCGCTGGCAATAGCGCCGACAAATATGAGCTCTTGAAAACGTACATTGACGAAGCTCACTCGATAACTTACCTCGACAAAAATTGCCATAGGTGTAAGGCGCCTGTAGGTTGGCTACAACGAAATATATATAAAATACATGCCAGGCTGACTAATTGCCTCGACATAATAACATTTATTGATGGTCGCCGCGATGATGTTGTAAAAATGGCTGCGCTACAACCGTACCTATCACCTTACAATGAACTACGTAAACGTCGAGATCCGCGAAGTGATTTTGCAATGCAGCCTTACGATACACAAGATATACAAGATGATACCTTCACTGAAAAATCGAGCTTACGCTCTGCCCCTGCCGGTATTCGTATAAACGTCTTTCAGAGTACAGCTCACCATTTGCTTGAGGATCTAACTGCGAATTCAAGAACATTTAGTCATTTTATAATTGCTGACATAGTAGGTAATGATTATGGCAACAGCATATATAGGGTCTTTAGTCTTGCAATTCTGCTTAGCAAGGATAATTAACTGCGTATACTGTTAATATACGCCCATGAGCCTAATTGTTGCCCGTGTATACCCATGAAACCCAGAAATGCAATATCAGCAAGGCAAATTGTGCCGATATTTGCGGCCTTAAATTGCAGGGAAGTTATTCTCAATAGATATTTTATAACAATGCAAACTTAACAAGGAGCCTTGCCCGCTGGTGCCGGGGTCGGTTTTTATATGATCGGGAGCAGCCAAAGCTTAACATTCGATGCGTACGTGCCCATTACCTTATGTTGCGCCTTATCATCGATCATCGAGTCCATGCTGGCGTTGCATTTTATCAAGCATGGATATATAACTAGCCAATTTCTCGTAACAAATAAAAAAGCAGAAAAAATATGAAGCTACCTAAACTTAAATATACCTCACGGCCATTTCCAATAAATGAGCAAAATCAAGCACATTGGAGACTCCGTTTACCACATGCACAGCAATGCCATTCAACCACCCAATATAACCCCAACAATTCCTCAGACGAGCTTGACGTTATCATAGGCAATACTAAAGTAGCCTCGCACGATAATGAGCTACAAGAAAAGCTATCCACTGAGTACTTACAATCGGTAGGGCTTGGAAAAGAGATACGCTATGATCTACATTCGATAACGGTGAAATTTATGCTTCTTCAGTATAAAGACCAGCCAATACCTATCCCTTCATTTACCCATAGCGAAAGAGCGGCTCTACATGACGCTATCAAAGAAATAATTATGGCTGCAGAGCTATTAAGAGCAGTGTGCGCTGGCAATAGCGACCACAAATATGAGCTCTTGAAAACGTACATCGACGACGCTCACTTGAAAACTTACTTCGACAAAAATCACCAGAGGTGTAAGGTGCCTGTGGGTTGGCTACAACGAAATATATATAAAATACATGCCAGGCTGACTAATTGCCACGACATAATAACATTTATTGATGCTCGCAGCGATGATGTTGTAAAAATGGCTGCGCTACGACCGTACCTATCAACTTTCAATGAACTACGTAAACTTCGAGATCCGCGAAGTAATTTTGCAATGCGGCCTTACGATACACAAGCTGATACCTTCACTGAAAAATCGAGCTTACGCTGTGCCCCTGCCGGTATTCGTATACACATCTTTTATAGTCCAGCTTTCCATTTGCTTGAGGGTCTAACTGAGAATTCAAGAAAATTTAGTCATTTTATAATTGCTGACATAGTAGGTCATGATTATAACGACATCATATATGAGGCCTTTAGTATTGCAATTCTGCTTAGCAAGTATAATTAACTGCGTATACTGTTAATATACGCCCATGAGCCTAATTATTGCCCGTGTATAAGCCGCCAATTTATCGTAACAAATAAAAAAGCAGAAAAAATATGAAGCTACCTAAACTTAAATATACCTCACGGCCATTTCCAATAAATGAGCAAAATCAAGCACATTGGAGGCTAAATTTACCACATGCACAGCAATGCCCTCTAACCACGCAATATAGCTCCAACGATTGCGCAGACCAAGAGCTTGACGTTATCATAGGAAATACTCAAATAGCCTCGAACGATAATGAGTTACAAGAAAAGCTATCCCATGAGTACTTGCAAGCGCTAGGGCTTGGGAAAGAGATACGCTATGATCTACATTCGATAACGGTGAAATTTATGCTTCTTCAGTATAAAGACCAGCCAATACCTATCCCTTCATTTACCCATAGCGAAAGAGCGGTGCTACATGACGCTATCAAAGAAATAATTATGGCTGCAGAGCTATTAAGAGCAGTGTGCGCTGGCAATAGCGCCGACAAATATGAGCTCTTGAAAACGTACATTGACCAAGCTCACTCGATAACTTACCTCGACAAAAATTGCCATAGGTGTAAGGCGCCTGTAGGTTGGCTACAACGAAATATATATAAAATACATGCCAGGATGACTAATTACACCGACATAATAACATTTATTGATGGTCGCCGCGATGATGTTGTAAAAATGGCTGCGCTACAACCGTACCTATCACCTTACAATGAACTACGTAAACTCGAACGCGAGCGCGAGTTGTCGGAAAAAACAAATGGCAATACAACAAATGATCCATTCTATGAAGAATCGAGCTTACACTGTGCCCCTGCTGGGATTACTCTAAAAGTCTGGGATAGTTTAATTCTAGAGATGTTGAATGGAGTATATGATCATGTTACAGAATTTAGTTACTTTATAATTACTTATCTCGTAGGTGATGATTATCGCTCCACCATAGAGCAGCTCTTTGCTCGTGCAATTCATATTAACAGCAATAATTAACTGAGCATGCTGTTTATATACCCATGAAACCCAGAAATGCAATATCAGCAAGGCAAATTGTGCGGATATTTGCGGACTTAAATTGCAGGGAAGTTATTCTCAATAGAGATTTTATAACAATGCAAACTTAACAAGGAGCCTTGCCCGCTGGTGCCAGACTCGGTTTTTATATGATCGGGCGCATCCAAAGCTTTTCATTCGATGCGTACCTGCCCATTACCTCATGCTGCGCCTTACTCTGATTATCTACTCCATGCCACCGTTGCATTTTATCAAGCATGGGTATATACCCATGAGACTCAGAAATGCGAAGCTTGCCGCGAAAAAGTTGTTAAACTCAAAAATTTTTAAAAGTATATTCTAAGGAGTACACTATAGCAAATTGGCATGCAGTTGATATACTGCCATGAGCCTAATTGTTGCCCGTGTATACCAATGAAACCCAGAAATGCAATATCAGCAAGGCAAATTGTGCCGATATTTGCGGACTTAAATTGCAGGGAAGTTATTCTCAATAGATATTTTATAACAATGCAAACTTAACAAGGAGCCTTGCCCGCTGGGGCTGGGCTAGGTTTTTATATGATCGGGAGCAGCCAAAGCTTAACATTCGATGCGTACGTGCCCATTACCTTATGTTGCGCCTTATCATCGATCATCGAGTCCATGCTGGCGTTGCATTTTATCAAGCATGGATATATAACTAGCCAATTTCTCGTAACAAATAAAAAAGCAGAAAAAATATGAAGCTACCTAAACTTAAATATACCTCACGGCCATTTCCAATAAATGAGCAAAATCAAGCACATTGGAGGCTAAATTTACCACATGCACAGCAATGCCCTCTAACCACGCAATATAGCTCCAACAATTGCGCAGACCAAGAGCTTGACGTTATCATAGGAAATACTCAAATAGCCTCGAACGATAATGAGTTACAAGAAAAGCTATCCCATGAGTACTTGCAAGCGGTAGGGCTTGGGAAAGAGATACGCTATGATCTACATTCGATAACGGTGAAATTTATGCTTCTTCAGTATAAAGACCAGCCAATACCTATCCCTTCATTTACCCATAGCGAAAGAGCGGCTCTACATGACGCTATCAAAGAAATAATTATGGCTGCAGAGATATTAAGAGCAGTGTGCGCTGGCAACCACAAATATGAGCTCTTGAAAACGTACATTGACCAAGATCACTTGAAAACTTACCTCGACAAAAATCACCAGAGGTGTAAGGTGCCTGTGGGTTGGCTACAACGAAATATATATAAAATACATGCCAGGCTGACTAATTGCCACGACATAATAACATTTATTGATGCTCGCAACGATGATGTTGTAAAAATGGCTGCGCTACGACCGTACCTAT
Organism: uncultured Psychromonas sp.; assembly: GCA_963682165.1. Lineage (GTDB taxonomy): Bacteria > Pseudomonadota > Gammaproteobacteria > Enterobacterales > Psychromonadaceae > Psychromonas. The sequence goes on from OY821666.1 coordinate 3,425,448, forward strand.
CAACTTTCAATGAACTACGTAAACTTCGAGATCCGCGAAGTAATTTTGCAATGCAGCCTTACGATACACAAGCTGATACCTTCACTGAAAAATCGAGCTTACGCTGTGCCCCTGCCGGTATTCGTATAAACGTCTTTCATAGTCCAACTTTCAATTTTAGTGAGTGTCTACCTAGGAATTCAATAACATTTAGTCATTTTATAATTACTGACATAGTAGATGATGATTATAACGACATCATATATGAGGCCTTTAGTGTTGCAATTCTGCTTAGCAGGTATAATTAACTGCGTATACTGTTAATATACTGCCATGGGCCTAATTATTGCCCGTGTATAAGCCGCCAATTTATCGTAGCAAATAAAAAAATAGGAAAAATATGCTTAAATTCAAAGAAATACCACGTACATTTCCAATAAGTGAGCAAAATAGAAAACATTGGAGACTCCGTTTACCACATGCACAGCAATGCCATTCAACCACCCAATATAACCCCAACAATTCCTCAGACGAGCTTGACGTTATCATAGGCAATACTAAAGTAGCCTCGCACGATAATGAGTTACTGGAAAATATATCCCATGAGTACTTGCAAGCGGTAGGGCTTGGAAAAGAGATCCGCTATGATCTAACTTCGATAACGGTGAAATTTATGCTTCTTCAATATAAAGACCACCTAGCTCCTGTCTATTCATTTACCCATAGCGAAAGAGCGGTGCTACATGGCGCTATCAAAGAAATAATTATGGCTGCAGAGCTATTAAGAGCAGTGTGCGCTGGCAATAGCGACCACAAATATGAGCTCTTGAAAACGTACATTGACCAAGCTCACTCGATAACTTACCTCGACAAAAATCACCATAGGTGTAAGGCGCCTGCAGGTTGGCTACAACGAAATATATATAAAATACATAATCGACTGACTAATTGCCACGACATAATAACATTTATTGATGCTCGCAACGATGATGTTGTAAAAATGGCTGCGCTACAACCGTACCTATCACCTTACAATGAACTACGTAAACTTCGAGATCCGCGAATTGAGTTTGCAATGCAGCCTTACAATACACAAGCTGATACCTTCACTGAAAAATCGAGCTTACACCATACCCCTGCCGGTATTTGTATAAACGTCTTTCAGAGTGCAGCTGAGCCTTTGCTTGAGGATCTAACTGGAAGTTCAAGAACATTTAGTCCTTACATAATTGCTGACATCGTAGGTGTTGATTATCACAACACCATATATAGGATCTTTAGTCTTGCAATTAATATTAACAACAATAATTAACTGCGCATACTGTTAATATACTGCCATGAGCCTAATTGTTGCCCGTGCATAAGCCACCAATTTATCGTAGCAAATAAAAAAACAGTAAAAATATGAAGCAACCTAAATATAAATCACGGCCATTTCCAATCAATGAGCAAAATCAAGCACATTGGAGGCTAAATTTACCACATGCACAGCAATGCCCTCTAACCACACAATATATCTCCAACGATTGAGTAGACGAGCTTGACGTTATCATAGGCAAGCCTCAAGTAGCCTCGCACGATAATGAGTTACTGGAAAATAAATCCGCTGAGTACTTGCAAGCGGTAGGGCTTGGAAAAGAGATCCGCTATGATCTACATTCGATAACTGTGAAATTTATGCTTCTTCAATATAAAGACCAGGCAGCTACTCTCTTCATTTACCTATAGCGAAAGAGCGGCTCTACATGACGCTATCAAGCAAATAGTTATGGCTGCAGAGATATTAAGAGCAACATGCGCTGGCAATAGCGACCACAAATATGCGCACTTGAGAATGTACATCAACGACGCTCACTTGATAACTTACTTCGACAAAAATTACCATAAATGTAAGGCGCCTGTGGGTTGGCTACAAATAAATATATATAAAACACATGCTCTACTGACCAATTACTACAACATAATAACATTTAGCGATGGTCGCCGCGCTGATGTTGTAAAAATGGCTGCGCTGCAACCGTACCTATCACCTGACAATGAACTACGTAAACGTAAAAAGACGCTAATGAATTTTGCAATGCTGCCTTACGATATACAAGATATACAAGCTGATACCTGCGCTGAACAATAAAGCTTACCCAACGTCAAATACAAAGCAGCTTGCAAATACAATACCTCCCCTAAACAATCGAGCTTACACTATACCCTGCTGGAATTCGTATTAACGTCTTACAGAGTACAATTCACCATTTGCTTGAGGATCTAACTGAGCATGCAACAACATTTAGTCATTTTATAATTTCTGATATCGTAGGTGATGATTATTGCGACATCATATATCAGCTCTTTAAGCTTGCAATTTATATTAACGAGGATCTTCAAGGATGTTGATGACTGGCTGATTTAAGGTTATTAGATATCCCCATGCTTCTCAGAAATGCGAAGCTTGCCGCGAAAAAGTTATTAAACTCAAAAATGTTTAAAAGTATATTCTAAAGAGTACGCTATAACAAATTGCCATGCTGTTTATGCCTAATTGTTGCCCGTGTATAAGCCGCCAATTTATCGTAGCAAATAAAAAAGCAGGAAAAATATGAAGCAACCTAAATATACCTCACGGCCATTTCCAATAAATGAGCAAAATCAAGCACATTGGAGGCTAAATTTACCACATGCACAGCAATGCCCTCCAACCACGCAATATAACCCCAACGATTGCATAGACCAGGAGCTTGGTGTTATCATCGGAAATACTAAAGTAGCCTCGAACGATAATGAGCTACAGGAAAATCTATCCCCTGAGTACTTGCAAGCGGTAGGGCTTGGAAAAGAGATACGACCTGATCTAGCTTCGATAACTGTGAAATTTATGCTTCTTCAATATAAAGACCAGCCAATGCCTATCTATTCATTTACCCATAGCGAAAGAGCGGCTCTACATAACGCTCTCAATAAAATAGTTATGGCTGCAGAGATATTAAGAGCAGTGTGCGCTGGCAATAGCGACCACAAATATGCGAGCTTGAAAAGGTACATCGACGGCGCTCACTTGAAAACTTACCTCGACAAAAATTACCATAAGTCTACGGTGCCTGTGGGTTGGCTACAAAGAAATATATATAAAATACATGCCAGGCTGACTAATTACACCGACATAATAACATTTATTGATACTCGCAACTATGATGTTGTAAAAATGGCGGCGCTGCAACCGTACCTATCACCTTACCATGAACTACGTAAACTCGAACTAGAGCGCGAGTTGTCGGAAAACACAAATGGCAATACAACAAATGATCCATTCTATGAAGAATCGAGCTTATACCATGCCCCTGCTGGGATTAGTCTAAAAGTCTGGGATAGTTTAATTCTAGAGATGTTGAATGGAGTATCTGATCATGTAACAGAATTTAGTTACTTTATAGTTACTTATCTCGTAGGTGATGATTATGGCGCCACCATAGAGCTGCTCTTTGCTCGTGCAATTCATATTAACAGCAATAATTAACTGAGCATGCTGTTTATATACCCATGCTCCCCAAAAATGCAATATCAGCAAGGCAAATTGTGCCGATATTTGCGGCCTTAAATTGCAGGGAAGTTATTCTCAATAGATATTTTATAACAATGCAAACTGGGGCAAGGAGCCTTGCTGTTGGGGCCGGACTCGGTTTTTATATGATCGGGCGCAGCCAAAGCTTTTCATTCGATGCGTACCTGCCCATTACCTTGTGCTGTGCCTTACTCTGATTATCGAGTGCGCGGCCACCGTTGCATTTTGATCGTCACATGGGTATATAAGCCACCAATTTCTCGTAACAAATAAAAAAGCAGTAAAAAGATGAAGCGACCTAAACTTAAATATACCTCACGGCCATTTCCAATCAATGAGCAAAATAGAAAACATTGGAGGCTAAATTTACCACATGCACAGCAATGCAGTCCAACCACGCAATATAACCCCAACGATTGCATAGACCAGGAGCTTGACGTTATCCTAGGCAAGACTAAAGTAGCCTCGCACGATAATGAGTTACTGGAAAATAAATCCCCTGAGTACTTGCAATCGGTAGGGCTTGGAAAAGAAATACGCTATGATCTAGCTTCGATAACTGTGAAATTTAAGCTTCTTAAGTATAAAGACCAGCCAATACCTATCCCTTCATTTAGCCATAGCGAAAGAGCTGGGCTACATAGCGTTATCAATAAAATAGTTATGGCTGCAGAGCTATTAAGAGCAGTGTGCGCTGGCAATAGCGACCACAAATATGCGAGCTTGAAAATAGACATTGACAGCGCTCCTTTGACAACTTACTTCGACGAAAATTACCATAAGTGTACGGTGCCTTGGGGGTGGGTACAACGAAATATATATAAAATACATGATCTACTGACTAATTGTCACAACATAATAACATTTAGCGATGGTCGCCGCGATGATGTTATAAAAATGGCGGCGCTGCATCCATACCTATCACCTTACAATGAGCTACGTAAACGTAAAGAGACGCTAATGAATTTTGCAATGCTGCCTTACGATATACAAGCTGATACCTTCACTGAAAAATCGAGCTTACGCTGTGCCCCTGCCGGCATTCGTCTAACCGTCTATCAGCGTGGAATTCACACTTTACTTAATAATCTAACTGAGCGTGCAACAACATTTAGTCATTTTATAATTGCTAATATCTTAGATGATGATTATTGCGACATCATATATGAGCTATTTAAGCTTGCAATTTATATTAACGAGGATCTTCAAGGATGTTGATGACTGGCTGATTTAAGATTATTAGATATCCCCATGCTTCTCAGAAATGCGAAGCTTGCCGCGAAAAAGTAATTAAACTCAAAAATGTTTAAAAGTATATTCGAAGGAGTACGCTATAACAAATTGCCATGCTGTTTATATACGCCCATAAGCCTAATTGTTGCCCGTGTATAAGCCGCCAATTTATCGTAGCAAATAAAAAAGCAGTAAAAAGATGAAGCGACCTAAACTTAAATATACCTCACGGCCATTTCCAATAAATGAGCAAAATAGAAAACATTGGAGGCTAAATTTACCACATGCACAGCAATGCCCTCCAACCACGCAATATAACTCCAACGATTGCGCAGACCAGGAGCTTGGTGTTATCATCGGAAATACTAAAGTAGCCTCGCACGATAATGAGTTACAGGAAAAGCAATCCCCTGAGTACTTGCAAGCGGTAGGGCTTGGAAAAGAAATACGCTATGATCTAGCTTCGATAACTGTGAAATTTATGCTTCTTAAGTATAAAGACCAGCCAACGGCTATCTCTTCATTTACCCATAGCGAAAGAGCGGTGCTACATGGCGCTATCAAGCAAATAGTTATGGCTGCAGAGCTATTAAGAGCAACATGCGCTGGCAATAGCGACCACAAATATGCGCACTTGAAAAGGTACATCGACCGCGCTCACTTGAAAACTTATTTCGACGAAAATAACCATAAGTGTAAGGCGCCTGTGGGTTGGCTACAAAGAAATATATATAAAATACATGCCAGGCTGACCAATTACTACGACATAATAACATTTATTGATGGTCGCCACTATGATGTTATAAAAATGGCTGCGCGGGAACCGTACCTATCACCTGACAATGAACTACGTAAACGTAAAAAGACGCTAATGAATTTTGCAATGCTGCCTTACGATATACAAGATATACAAGCTGATACCTGCGCTGAACAATCGAGCTTACCCAACGTCAAATACAAAGCAGCTTGCAAATACAATACCTCCCCTAAACAATCGAGCTTACACTATACCCTGCTGGAATTCGTATTAACGTCTTACAGAGTACAATTCACCATTTGCTTGAGGATCTAACTGAGCATGCAACAACATTTAGTCATTTTATAATTTCTGACATCGTAGGTGATGATTATTGCGACATCATATATGAGCTATTTAAGCTTGCAATTTATATTAACTAGGATAATTAACTGCGAATACTGTTAATATACGCCCATGAGAATAATTGTTGCCAGTGTATAAGCCACCAATTTATCGTAGCAAATAAAAAAATAGGAAAAATATGAAGAAACCTAAATATAAATCACGACCATTTCCAATCAATGAGCAAAATCAAGCACATTGGGGGCTAAATTTACCACATGCACAGCAATGCCCTCCAACCACGCAATATAACCCCAACGATTGCGTAGACGAGCTTGACGTTATCATAGGAAATACTCAAGTAGCCTCGCACGATAATGAGCTACAGGAAAATCTATCCCCTGAGTACTTGCAAGCGGTAGGGCTTGGAAAAGAGATCCGCTATGATCTACATTCGATAACTGTGAAATTTAGGCTTCTTCAGTATAAAGACCAGCCAATACCTATCCCTTCATTTACTTATAGCGAAAGAGCGGCTCTACATAGCGCTATCAAGCAAATAGTTATGGCTGCAGAGATATTAAGAGCAGTGTGCGCTGGCAATAGCTCCAACAAATATGCGCACTTGAAAAGGTACATCGACCGCGCTCACTTGAAAACTTATTTCGACAAAAATTGCCATAGGTGTACGGTGCCTTTGGGTTGGCTACAACGAAATATATATAAAATACATACCAGGCTGACCAATTACAGCAACATAATAACATTTATTGATGCTCGCCACGATGATGTTATAAAAATGGCGGCGCTGCAACCGCACCTATCTCCTGACAATGAACTGCGTAAACTTCGAAAGAAGCTAAATTATTGGGCAGATATGTATGACAACAATACACCAAATGATCCCTTCACTGAACAATCGAGCTTACACTCTGCCCCTGCAGGCATTCGTATAAACGTCTTTCAGAATGCAGTTGAGCCTTTGCTTGCGTATCTAACTGATCATACAGAAACATTTAGTCATTTTATAATTACTGCTATCGTAGATGATGATTATTGCGACAGCATATATAATCTCTTTAATCTTGCAATTAATATTAAGGAGGATCTTCAAGGATGTTGATGACTGGCTGATTTAAGATTATTAGATATACCCATGCTTCTCAGAAATGCGAAGCTTGCCGCGAAAAAGTTGTTAAACTCAAAGATGCTTAAAAATATATTCGAAGGAGTACGCTATAACAAATTGCCATGCTGTTTATATACGCCCATAAGCCTAATTGTTGCCCGTGTATAAGCCGCCAATTTATCGTAGCAAATAAAAAAATAGGAAAAATATGAAGCAACCTAAATATAAATCACGGCCATTTCCAATCAATGAGCAAAATCAAGCACATTGGAGGCTAAATTTACCACATGCACAGCAATGCAGTCCAACCACGCAATATAGCCCCAACGATTGCATAGACCAGGAGCTTGACGTTATCATCGGCAATACTCAAGTAGCCTCGCACGATAATGAGCTACAGGAAAATCTATCCACTGAGTACTTGCAATCGGTAGGGCTTGGAAAAGAAATACGCTATGATCTAGCTTCGATAACTGTGAAATTTAAGCTTCTTCAGTATAAAGACCAGCCAACGGCTATCTCTTCATTTACCCATAGCGAAAGAGCTGGGCTACATAGCGTTATCAAGCAAATAGTTATGGCTGCAGAGAGATTAAGAGCAGTGTGCGCTGGCAATAGCGCCGACAAATATGTGCACTTGAAAATGTACATCGACGACGCTCACTTGATAACTTACTTCGACAAAAATCACCAGAAGTGTAAGGTGCCTTTGGGTTGGCTACAACGAAATATATATAAAATACATGCAAGGCTGACTAATTGCCACGACATAATAACATTTATTGATGGTCGCAACTATGATGTTATAAAAATGGCGGCGCTGCAACCGCACCTATCACCTGACAATGAACTACGTAAACTTCGAGAGAAGCAAAATTATTGGGCAGAGATGTATGACTACGATGCACCATATGATACCTTCACTGAAAAATCGAGCTTACACCATGCCCCTGCCGGTATTCGTATTAACGTCTTACAGAGTACAATTCACCATTTGATTGAGGATCTAACTTCGTATGCAAGCACATTTAGTTATATTATAATTACTGATATCGTAGATGATGATTATTGCGACATCATATATGAGCTATTTATTCTTGCAATTAATATTAACAACAATAATAATTAACTGACTGACTGACTGAAGTAACATTAGACCCTTATTGGCTCCTTTACTGGTCCCAAAAAATAGTTTATAAGGTCAGCGATGAATAAAATCATTAAATATTCAAGCTGAGATGCATCACTTTACACTCACCATAAAAACTCCAAGTAGGCAAGCGTGAAAGCACACATCGGCAATTTCCACCAAGCTATCACTTGATTAAAAAAGGTATAAATAAATTACCTGCGTAACTTGCCTGCACAAAGAAATAATAACATGGGTATATATAAAAACCGAGTCTGGCCCCAACAGCAAGGTCACATGGGTATATATAAAAACCGAGCACTGCCCCAACAGCAAGGTAACATGTACCAGTTGGTATTATTATAAAATATCAATCAATAATAACTTCCCTGCAATTTTAGGCCGCAAATATCCGCATAATTTACCTTGCTGATTGTGCATTTTTGGGGAGCATGGGTATATATAAAACCAAGTCCGGCCCCAACAGCAAGGTAACTTGCACCAGTTGGTATTATTATAAAATACCTATTGATAATAACTTTACTGCAATTTTATGCCTAAAATATCCGCATAATTTACCTTGCTGATTGTGCATTTCCATCGTAACATGGGTATATAAAAACCGATCACTGCCCCAACAGCAAGGTAACTTGTACCAGTTGGTATTATTATAAAATACCTATTGATAGTAACTTACCTGCAATTTTATGCAGCAAATATCCGCATAATTTGGCTTGCTGATTGTGCATTTTGCAGTCACATGGGTATATATAAAACCGAGTTAGATCCCCAACGAGCAAGGTAACTTGCACCAGTTTGCATTATTATAAAATACCTATTGATAGTAACTTTCCTGCAATTTTATGCAGCAAATATCCACACAATTTGCCTTGCTGATTGTGCATTTTGGTGTCCATCGGTAGCAAATAAAAAAACAGGACAAATATGAAGCTAGCTAAATATAAATCACGGCCATTTCCAATCAATGAGCAAAATAGAAAACATTGGAGACTCCGTTTACCACATGCACAGCAATGCCATTCAACCACCCAATATAACCCCAACAATTCCTCAGACGAGCTTGACGTTATCATAGGCAATACTAAAGTAGCCTCGCACTATAATGAGTTACTGGAAAATAAATCCCCTGAGTACTTGCAAGCGGTAGGGCTTGGAAAAGAGATCCGCTATGATCTAGCTTCGATAACTGTGAAATTTATGCTTCTTCAGTATAAATGCCAGCCAACGCCTATCCCTTCATTTACCTATAGAGAAAGAGCTACTCTACATGACGCTATCAAGCAAATAACTATCTATGCAGAGATATTAAGAGCAACATGCGCTGGCAATAGCGACTACAAATATGCGCACTTGAAAATGTACATCGACGACGCTCACTTGAAAACTTACTTCGACATAAATCACCATAAGTGTACGGTGCCTTTGGGTTGGCTACAAAGAAATATATATAAAATACATGCCAGGCTGACCAATTACAACGAAATGATAACATTTATTGATACCCGCAACCATGATGTTATAAAAATGGCGGCTCTACGTCCGCACCTATCACCTTACAATGAACTAAGTGAACTTAAGCGCAGTATCATGATTTGGGGAGAACGACCTTTAACTACAAAAAATGGCCCCTCCTCGGAAGCATCGAGCTTATATACTATCCCTGCAGGCATTCGGATATTCGTAATAGATGATTCAATTAAGCCTCAGTGTGGTCAATTCAGCCGTGTAAGCGACTTTCTTTCTTATATAATTACCGCTATCGTAGAGGATGATGATTACTCCATCATATATAATCTCTTTACTATTACAAGTAAGATCGACTAGTAGAATTAACTCGCCAATTTAAGCTTATTAAATATAAGCCGCATCATCCAAGAATATTTTTTCCAATTCCCAAGGATCAAGGCTGTGATGCTATTCAAACTTGCAATGTAAGCTCAAGTTTTTTCATTTCCAATAACTTCAATACAAGCTGGCTTTTAAATATAGCTAAATATGCTCTCTTTTGTTGCTCATTTTAATTCTCATATTTGTGAAAATGTTAACTCATATAGCAATAACCGGGTTAATTTTATTGTTTAAATTCCTTGGGGTATTATACTCTTAAACTCTGCAGAATAAGTTGTTCTTTTTTGCTCCTGTTGATTCTCCTATTTTTATATATACTATCTCAAATAGGAATAAGAGTGTTAATTTTACTGTTTAGAATTCTTGGGGAATTATAATTTATACTATGATTTTTTTTAAAAGCTTTTTTTATAATCTCTAAATAACTAAATCCTTTTGATCCTACCGTATTGTTTGCGTGTTGCCTATACAATATTGTAGTATCCTCCAGATAGCCAATACTACCAAATTGGCTTGCAATCAAACCCTGCCACCAGTCGTGCATTACGCTGTCATTTGGTATTGGCAAGGATAACTCTGCCAGCTCTCGGTTAATCATCATAGTACAACCAGTAATTGTATTTTGCATTAACAAGTTATTTAATTTGTTATGTCTAGCTTCTATATATTGGAATCGCATAAAAGACTCATCAATCATATTTAGCTTTTCATCAACCACTTTTAGGTCTGTATGCACTAATAAAGGTATATCACCATACTTTTTTTCCATGCTCTGCATTTTTAATAGTGTTTTTTCTACCTTATCACTTTCCCAAATATCATCTTGGTCACAAAACATAAAATAATGACCATCATCATTTTGTATTGCATAATCCAGTAACGTAGAAAAGCTACATTTCGCTCCGATATTTTCACTTGCTGGAATAACTTGCAACCGATAAGAATTTAATATTTTTAGAGTTGTATCAGCAGAATTATCATCTCTAACGATAATATTAAATTGACTATAAGATTGAGAGTGCAGTGAATCTAACAGCTCTTTTAAATGCTTATCACCATTATAGGTAGACAACAGTATTGTTACTTTTTTATTGTTCATTATAAAACCCTAGTAAAGTCATTCCAATAATCCCATATTACATAGAACCAAAGTGTCATGCCCCGCACAATTATAGACGCGATTACTGCAGATGGCAGATCCATTCCTAGACTAACCAGTAAAAGGCTTATTGACGCCACTGTTGCACCTATACCACCAGGAATAAAAGAAATTGCGCCAGCAAGTAAATTGAATACTGTTGAAAATGAAGTATATCTTAATATTATAATGCACCAAGAAATTTAAACAATAAAATTAACCCTGTTATCCCTATTTGAGTTAACATTTTTAAGATAGGAGAATTAAAATGAGCGCCAAAAGAGAGCATATTCAGGTCAATTTAAAAGCACGCGGCTTGTGCATTGCTTGAAATAAAACGCCGCAACAATTGTACATAAAACCACCTCCAGATGTGTGGCTTAAAAAGCCAAAAGCCAAAACCTAAAACCTAAAACCTAAAAGCCAAAAGCCAAAAGCTGAGCCTCATCTGCTAAAAACCAATAATGTTTAGCGCAAATGGTATTGATTTGATCTTAACTGTAGCAAAGCTCGCATAAGTGCCAATAAGAAATCTTAAATAGTTGTCTTGAGTCTAGGGTTATCTATACCCATGCTACTTATTGAAGTCGCAATGGCTATTATGGCATCAGTAGTTATCGTTGCCTATATTACTTATATAACCTCTGATGCGGTGATTGCTAGGGCCATAGTGAGTACTCATATTTAACTTCTCTCTGCGTTGTTTTGGGGATTATGCGTTATCTGCAAATTTGTTTGCTGTTTAAAGATAGCGGTTCGCCAACTAAAATAGCCTCAAAGATGTTTTTATTCAACTTACCATTGCAGGGTGAGTGATTAGTTTTATTTGCATCCTCCACTATGATAGCAATAAAATATACAATATTTGCAGCTATTTCAATACTAGCTTGCTGTTTCAGTACCTGAGCCTTGTAATTTATTCAGGATATGGAGATCTATATTTAGCGATGTTATTAGGAACATTTATTGGTCTTTTGCTAAAATATACCATTGATAAAAATTACATCTTTTATTATAGTAATGAAAGCTCTCTGCAACAGTCTGTGCTATACGCTGTTACAGGAGGGGCTATTACTGGGATGTTTTGGGTGATTGAAATTGGATTTGATTTTATTTTTGCAACAAAATATTCTAAATACATTGCTGCAGTCCTCAGACTGTCTATTGGTTACACAGTAAAATACTTTTTAGATAAGAAATTTAGTTTCAGGAATAAAAAATGAGTGAAAATAGAGAAAAAATTTTTAACCATTTCGATGAAATTGATAATTATGATGATGAGATTCCAAAACATATAGCCAATTATCTACTCGAAGTAAAAACCCAAAAGATTAAAGAGGTTCTACAAAAGCACTTTAACGCTAAAACTGCAGAAAAATCTATCCTAAAAGGCATAGATTTAGGTTGTGGTACCGGCGGATATATTAATCATCTGCAAAAAATAGATTCGACATTGGCAATCGATGGGCTAGATTATTCACAAAAACAGCTTGCTCATGCTAAATTAAAGGGCTTAAACAATCATTTTATTCATTCCTCAATGAGCGCTATCGACACTGTTAAAGATGAAACATATAATTTTGCCTATGCAATTAATTCTATTCATCATTTGCCGTCGAAAAATGATCAATCCAAAACATTTGCTGAAATATTTAGAATATTAAAACCTGGTGGAACGTTTATTGTGCATGAGATTAATATAAAGAACCCTCTTATTAAGTTTTACGTGGATTATGTGTTTCCAAGAATAAGGAATATTGATGATGGAAGTGAAATATGGTTAACCGAAGCACTTGTAAGAGAAAGTAATTTCATTATTGAACAAACCCAGTGTTTTACATTTGTTCCTGATTTCACGCCCTCTTTTTTAATGGGGATGATGGTAAAGCTTGACAAGCTACTATCAAAATCATTTATTTGCAAATTTGGGGCGCATATTATGTTTGTATTAAAAAAACCTGCAATAAATTTGTAGTATATTAGCTACTTCGCGATTGAGTCTACCCATTAATAAACAAAAAAAACATATGAGTATTACAAGTTGGGGGATGTACCCCAGAGTCAAAAATACGGTCTTTAAATTTGATAAAAAATCGAATCTAAAGAAAATTATAAGTGAACATGAAGATTTAATCCCTTACGGCAATGGAAGAAGCTACGGCGACAGTGCCTTGAGTCGTAACATTATCAATGTTAAACCTCAAAACCACTTCATTGACTTTAATAAAGATAGCGGTTTGCTGCATACGCAGGCAGGCGTTTTACTCTCAGAAATACTTGCAACATATGTCTCAAGAGGCTGGTTTTTAAAAGTTACCCCTGGCACTAAACTCATCACAATTGGTGGGGCAATAGCATCTGATGTGCATGGCAAAAATCATCATGTAGACGGTTGCTTTTCTGAGTGCGTTCAAGAATTTGAAATAATGCTTGCTAATGGAGATATTATTACCTGCACCAAGCAATCTACACCAGAACTATTTAAAGCGACTTGTGGAGGAATGGGTCTTACTGGTGTCATTCTCAATGCGAAAATATACTTAAAAAAAATCAATTCTAAATATATTGACCAAACCACGATTAAGACAAAAAATCTCAAGGAAACATTTGCGGCTTTTGAAGAGTATAAAAGCACGCCATATTCAGTGGCTTGGATAGACTGCCTTGCTAAAGGTTCGCAAATAGGAAAGTGCCTGCTAATGATTGGTGACTTCAGAAATGATGGTAAATTAGACTACAAAAAGAAACCTCAGCTATCTATCCCTTTTAATTTCCCAAGCTTTGCATTAAACAATTACACTGTAAGAGCGTTTAATTGGCTTTATTACCGAAAGTCTAAAAAAGGAGTATCTAAACAAAAAGTTGATATTGACACCTTCTTCTATCCTTTAGATGCAATTGGGCATTGGAATAGAATTTATGGGAAAAATGGCTTTACCCAGTATCAATTTATTTTACCGAAAGAAGATAGCTTTGTAGGACTAGAGGAAATTTTGACCACTATTTCTGATTCAGGTAAAGGTTCATTCCTTGCGGTACTAAAACTGTTTGGTAAAAGTAATGACAACTGGCTTTCATTTCCGCTAGAAGGTTATTCTCTTGCGCTTGACTTTAAAATAGAGGAAGGTCTTTTTGAACTGCTTAATAAATTGGACAAAATTGTTTTAAAGTATAATGGAAGAATATATCTATCCAAAGATGTAAGAGTTGCAAAACAAACTTTTGAAAAAGGCTACCAAAATATAGATAAGTTTAGAGCGTATAGAAAAACCAATGCAATGCATAAAAAGTTTAATTCATTACAATCAAAAAGAGTGGGTATTTAATTATGAGCTATGTATTAATAATCGGAGCAAAAAGTGATATTGCAAAAGAAGTTGCAAAAGTATATGCAAAAAATGGTTATGACATATATCTTGCAGCTCGAGAGGTTAGCTCTTTGAGTGGCTTGGCTAAAGATATAGAAATACGCAATGATTCTAAAGTTGTTTTGCACGAGTTAGATGTTGTGAACTTTGAGTCGCACAATTCTTTTTACCACTCCCTAGAAGAAAAACCTTTAGGGGTTGTATTTGTTGCAGGATATATGGCAGAGCAAAAAGAAGCCGAGCAAAAATGGCCCGAGACACTTAATACTATTAATGTCAACTACACGGGTGCTGTCAGTTTGCTAAATATTATAGCAAACGATATGCAAAAAGAACAAAGAGGCTTTATTATTGGCGTTAGTTCTGTTGCTGGTGATAGGGGCAGGAAAGCAAACTATATTTACGGAAGTTCAAAGGCTGCATTTACTACCTATCTATCAGGCCTTAGAAACCGACTTTCTGAAAATGGTGTCAAAGTACTAACTGTTAAACCTGGGTTTGTGAATACCAAAATGACCAAAGGGTTAGATCTGCCTAAGAAGTTGACAGCTGAGCCTGAAGACGTGGCAAAAGCTATTTATAATGCACAGCAAAAGGGTAAGAATATTATTTACACTAAATGGATTTGGCGATGGCTGATGTTGATTATAAAAAGTATTCCAGAGTGGAAGTTTAAGAGAATGAGTTTGTAAAGTTTAAATCTATTTTTAATTTAAAGTGCTTTTTATACCCTAGAAAAACAGCTATTATAATTACTTTTTTACTGTATATAACACTTGGACTTTTAAAGGCAATAAATGATTCAAAAACGAGTACATATAGCAGCACTTTTATTGGCAGCATTATTATTTTTATTACTTTACGGCTATAAAATCATTGATCCATCCCATATAGAATGGGAAATGACTGGAGATAATTGTTTCAATTTTTTAGGCTGGCATTTTTTTAGAACTGAAGCATGGCATTTCCCCTTGGGAGTGATAAATAAATACCACTATCCTTCGGGCACTGGTGTGGTCTTTACCAGTTCTATTCCCTTACTTGCTATTCCTCTCAAGCTATTTAACGATTTTTTACCTAAAACTTTTCAATATATTGGCTTATGGCTATTAGCTTCATATATGCTGCAAGGATTTTTCGCGTCTTTACTATTAAAAAAATTTAGCAATGATTGGCGACTAATATTATTGGGGACAACTTTTTTTATCTTAGCGCCGATAATGTTTTTCAGAGCATGGGGGCATGAAGCCTTAACAGGGCAATGGCTAATTTTAGCGGCATTATATCTATACTTTTCGCCAGCAACTACGCCCACGCGAATAAAATATATGTTATTAATTCTTATTGCCACAATGGTGCATTTTTATCTACTGGCAATGGTCTTAGCTATTTGGATAGCTTATTTACTCAAAGAATCATTGCTGGGGGCCAATAAAAAATATAGCGCAATATACTTTTTGCTAACCATGATTATTGTTGTGTGCAATATGTGGGTTAGCGGTTATTTTACCATTCCCGTAGCATCTGCAGCCACTAGTGGATTTGGTTATTATTCTATGAATCTGTTGGCGCCTTTTAATCCTGCTGGAGCAGGAGATACTACTTTTTTCAATAAAATTAAACTTGCCACAAATGGACAATATGAGGGCTATAACTATTTAGGGGTTGGTGTATTACTGTTAATGGTTATGTCTTTATTTAAATTACCTAAAGCAATAAAAAAATGTAAGCTAAAAGCAACTTTAGTGCCTTTAAGTTTAGTTATGTTGGCTCTTTTTGTATACTCACTATCTGGAAAGGTGACCTTAGGCAGTAAAGTATTATTTGAGTTTAAATACCCTTGGCTTTTACAAGATTTAGCAAATATATTAAGAGCATCTGGCAGAATGTTTTGGCCTGTTTATTATACGCTAATGCTAACTGCAATGTTCATCATTATAAAATATTATAAACCGAAAATAGCATTAGCTATTCTACTGATAGCACTTTTGTTGCAGGTAATAGACCTTTACCCTTGGTATCGTAGTAGAAATCTTGAGCATAGAACATTTGTAAGCAGCTTAAAGTCAAAAGACTGGCAAAAGATAGCTTCCGGAGTCAAGCATATTGTAATGATACCTCCTATAGTTAAAAGTGATGGACAATATAATTTTGCTTTGTATGCAGCAAATAACCACTTAGATATAAATACGGGATTTGTCGCCAGAGAAGATCTCGCTAAAAGAGCTAAATATCAGCAAAAACTGCTGACGGACTTTGCAAATAATAAATTACAAGAAAAAACATTATATATTGTTAATAAGCACTACATGATATTTCCAACTGCTAAAAATAACAGCAAACATCTATTTGGTAGACTCGATAATTATTATATTATTGTGCCTAGCAATCTCAAATTGAAGCTGGGTAACTGGTTTAGAGTTAACCATTATAACATCAGCAAAAATACTCTTTAATGCAAACACAGTTTTGTACTCTGGCTGGTCAGTTGCTAAGAAATCATTCAGATGGTCATTGTATAATACCAATGTGACTTCAAAATGCAACGTCGCCTCGGACTCGATAATCAGAGTAAGGCGCAGCATGAGGTAATGGGGACGTCTGCATAGAATGTTGAGCGCAAGGCGGCTACCGATCATATAAAAACCCAGCCTGCACCAACTGGCTAAAAGCCAAAAGCTAAAAGCCAAAAGCTGAGCCTCATCTGCTAAAAACCAATAATGTTTAGCGCAAATGGTATTGATTTGATCTTAACTGTAGCAAAGCTCGCATAAGTGCCAATAAGAAATCTTAAATAGTTGTCTTGAGTCTAGGGTTATGTATACTTTAAAATTGCCATATTGTGATCCCCCACAAAATCAGCGCGTAACTAATAATACAAGGATACAAGAATGCTTGGATTTGCTTTAACAGAAAAAAAATAATATTTTCAGGAGCTATAATATTCCTAAATTTCTAAGCTCCTAAATTCCTAAGCTCCTAAATTCAAAGATAGGCTTTAAATAAAAATGTTAGCTATTAGTATTATTAAAATGATGCGCCCCCATCAATATGTAAAAAATTTATTTATTTTCCTGCCGATGTTCTTTGCTGCACAGTTTACCCAGCAAAGCCTGCTTTTTAATGCCATCATCGCCTTCATTGCATTTTCTGTTACTGCAAGCGGCCTCTACACCCTTAATGACTATTGTGATATAGAGCAAGATAGCAGGCACCCCAAGAAGAAAAACCGCCCATTGCCATCAGGAGCTATTAGTAAATCTCAAGCGCTAGTTATCATGATGGTGCTGTTGCTTGCAGGTCTCTCTCTGATGGGTTACCTTTCGCGTCAGGGTGCTTACATCCTTATTTGCTACATAGTTATCAATATAGCTTATAGTTTATATCTTAAACACCTTGCTATAATAGATGTTGTTATAATCGCAATTGGCTTTGTACTACGCATATTTATTGGCTCAGCGGTGACTGGTATCGTGCTTTCAAACTGGATTGTAGTGATGACTTTTTTATTGGCTCTGTTTCTAGCTTTAGCTAAAAGGCACGATGATATCCTGATTTACCTGGCTACAAATAACAAGATGAGAAAAGTAATCGATGGCTATAACCTGCAATTTATTGAAATCGCAATGGCTATTATGGCATCAATAGTTATCGTTGCCTATATTACTTATACAACCTCTGATGCGGTTATTGCTAGGCTGCATAGTGAGTACTTATATTTAACTTCTCTCTTCGTCGTTTTGGGGATTATGCGTTATTTGCAAATTTGTTTGGTGTTTAAAGATAGCGGTTCACCAACTAAAATAGTCCTCAAAGATGTCTTTATTCAACTTACCATTACCCTATGGGTGATTAGTTTTATTTGCATCCTCTACTAATGATAGCAATAAAATATACAATATTTGCTGTTATTGCTACCATGTTCAACTTACTGTTTCAGTATATTAGTTTTACCCTATACTCAGGATTTGCGAGTTTATTTGTCGGGATGTTCTGGGGTACGCTAGTAGGTTTATTTATAAAGTATTATCTTGATAAGCATTATATCTTCTACCATGAACACAGTTCACAAAAAGAAAATAGCAAAACATTCATTCTTTATTCTTTTATGGGTGTTTTTACAGCACTACTTTCGTGGAGTGTCGAATACTCTTTTGCTGCGTTATGGATAAATGAGGCATCGAAATACATTGGCGCTATAGTTGGGCAAATTATTGGCTATATTACAAAATACAATTTGGATAAAAAATATGTTTTCAAAAAATAACTTGCTTTTCTTGATAGCGCTAATTCTTATATCAATAAGTATCCTTGTTTTTACAATCCATAAAACTCCACAAATCACAGGAGATGGGCATGAATATTATATGATGAGTGAATCATTCCTTAATCATGCAACACCTGAGATGAAGAGAGAAGATAAAAATACTACCATTAATAATTCTAAACATTTTGGCTATAGTATTCCCTATATAGAAATTACACCTTTTCCTGGTTATTATAAAAGCCTTGATAATAAATTTTATTCATATCATTTCTTTTCTTACCCATTGTTAGTAACACCAATTAAATATGCATTAAACATATTTAATATAAACGATTTAAAATGTTTTCAATTAACCAATGCTATATTGTTTATTACCATGATATGGCTACTTTATTTTAAATTAAATCTGCCCACAACACAAAAAAAATCATTGCTTTTATTGGTGATATTTAACCCAATTTTGTATTACCTAGACTGGACACATCCCGAAGTTTTCACCTATGTTTTCACTGTACTGTCACTTATGTACTATATCAATAAAAGCTATAAGAGCAGTTATGCTTTAATGGCAATTGCATCTTGGCAAAACCCTCCGGTTATTTTCTTTTCTTTGCTTATCTTTATGGCTCATAGTTTTCAATATTTCAAACAACAACAATATAAAAAAATCATCTCAGAGGGGGCATCTCTTAGTTTATTTATACTGCCAATGCTTTTCTACTATTATAACTTTGGCGTCTTAAATTTAATTGTGGCGAAAGGATTCTCAAGTATCCACAATATTACCTGGAACAAAATATGGGACTTATATTTTGGCTTAGTACATGGAATGGTATTGTTCTCAGCTGTTATTTTAATAGCCTTTTTTTCTGCCATTATTAAAACTTTTAAACAACAAAATTTTACGCTATTTAATGTTGTGTTATTGTTAGCAATTATACTCATGTCTATTGCAGTTACCACCACTCCAAATTGGAACTCAGGGATGAGCTATGTTATTAGATACGCAACTTGGATTTATGTATTTATTGTTTATTTTGTGGTATGTAATATCCGTAACAGGTTATTACTCATATCTTATATTAATAGCATATGTTTTATCTGCTATCACCTCTTAAATCCCTCCTTCTCTGGTTTGGCCTTAAATAAGGCATCACAATACCTCTTGCAGAAGGCACCTGCGGTGCTTATTATGGATAAACAAACCTTTTGTCAAACCGCTCATTCTCAAGGTGGTTATTTAGATGCTAATAAAAATCCTTATCCTTGTTTTTTGATAGATAATAATTTATATGTAAAAAAAATCTATACAGATCTAAACGGCCTTAATCGTTTTTTAAAAAGCAAAAAATATTATATAAATAAACAGACTAGAGAAAACATTCATCGAAAATATGCGCATAAAAAAGGCTTCTTTTTCATTAATATAAATGAAAATACAATTTACCAAAAATATTTTCGATATTCTGGGGCAACGCTACCGTCTATGATTGGGAAAAAACAAGCAACATATGTCACAACAAATAGCACAGCTCCTGGTTTTATAACCTATGGACCATATATTATTCTCGCACACGGAAATTACAAATTTAACATCTCCTATGTTAGCTCAAGTCCGAAGACTACTGTTGTAGGAAGATGGGATGTAGGTACCTTTTCAGCGACAGAGCCTAAACAATTAAAAACAGGTAACCTTATTGGTACCAACAATCAACCAGGACATATAGTCCAATCTTTTACAATATCTAATGAATATGCACATAAGCGAATTGAAATACGAAATTATTATAATGGAATCGGCAACTTAACAATTAAAAGTTTAACTATCGCCAGAGTTCAATAGGTGAAACTAGCTCTTTTCGACTTCGACTGCACCATCACCACATATGGAGTAATAAACCCTATACTCAGGATTTGCGACTTTATTTGTCGGGATGTTCTGGGGGACGCTAGTAGGTTTATTTATAAAGTATTATCTTGATAAGCATTATATCTTCTACCAGGAACACAGTTCACAAAAAGAAAATAGCAAAACATTCATTCTTTATTCTTTTATGGGTATTTTTACAGCACTACTTTCGTGGAGTGTCGAATACTCTTTTGCTGCGTTATGGATAAATGAGGCATCGAAATACATTGGCGCTATAGTTGGGCAAATTATTGGCTATATTACAAAATACAATTTGGATAAAAAATATGTTTTCAAAAAATAACTTTCTTTTATTGATAGCGCTAATTCTTATATCAAAAAGTATCCTTGTTTTTACAATCCATAAAACTCCACGGATCCTAGGAGATGGGCCTGAATATTATATGATGAGTGAATCATTCCTTAATCATGCAACACCTGAGATGAAGAGAGAAGATAAAAATACTACCATTAATAATTCTAAACATTTTGGCTATCATTTTACCTATATAAATTATACACCTTTTCCTGGTTATTATAAAAGCCTTGATAATAAATTTTATTCATATCATTTCTTTTCTTACCCATTGTTAGTAACACCAATTAAATATGTATTAAACATATTTAATATAAACGATTTAAAATCTTTCCCCTTAACCAATGCTATATTGTTTATTACCATGATATGGCTACTTTATTTTAAATTAAATCTGCCCACAACACAAAAAATATCATTGCTTTTATTGGTGATATTTAACCCAATTTTGTATTACCTAGACTGGCTACATCCCGAAGTTTTCACCTATGTTTTCACTGTACTGTCACTTATGTACTATATCAATAAAAGCTATAAGAGCAGTTATGCTTTAATGGCAATTGCATCTTGGCAAAACCCTCCGGTTATTTTCTTTTCTTTGCTTATCTTTATGGCTCATAGTTTTCAATATTTCAAACAACAACAATATAAAAAAATCATCTCAGAGGGGGCATCTCTTAGTTTATTTATACTGCCAATGCTTTTCTACTATTATAACTTTGGCGTCTTAAATTTAATTGTGGCGAAAGGATTCTCAAGTATCCACAATATTACCTGGAACAAAATATGGGATTTATATTTTGGCTTAGTACATGGAATGATATTGTCCTCAGCAGTTATTCTAATAGCATTTTTTTCTGCCATTATTAAAACTTTTAAACAACAAAATTTTACGCTATTTAATGTTGTATTATTGTTAGCAATTATACTCATGTCTATTGCAGTTACCACCACTTCAAATTGGAACTCAGCAATGTACTATGTTATTAGATACGCAACTTGGATTTATGTATTTATTATTTATTTTGTGGTATGTAATATCCGTAACAGGTTATTACTCATATCTTATATTAATAGCATATGTTTTATCTGCTATCACCTCTTAAATCCCTCCTTCTCTGGTTTGGCCTTAAATAAGGTATCACAATACCTCTTGCAAAATGCACCTGCGGTGCTTATTATTGATAAACAGACCTTTTGTCAAACCGCTCATTATCAGGGTGGTTATTTAGATGCTAATAAAAATCCTTATCCTTGTATTTTGATAGATAATAATTTATATGTAAAAAAAATCTATACAGATCTAAACGGCCTTAATCGTTTTTTAAAAAGCAAAAAATATTATATAAATAAACAAACTAGAGAAAACATTCATCGAAAATATGCGCATAAAAAGGGGGGCTTTTTCATTAATATAAATGAAAATACAATTTCCCAAAAATATTTTCGATATTCTGGAGCAACGCTACCGTCTATGATTGGGAAAAAACAAGCAACATATGTCACAACAAATAGCACAGCTCCTGGTTTTATAACCTATGGACCAGATATTACTCTGCCACTCGGAACTTACAAATTTAACACCTCTTATGTAAGCTCAAGTCCGAAGACTACTGTTGTAGGAAGATGGTATGTAGGTGCCTTTACAGCGACAGAATCTAAACAGTTAAAAACAGGTAACCTTATTGGTACCAACAATCAACCAGGACATATAGTCCAATCTTTTACAATATCTAATGAATATGCACATAAGCCAATGCAAATACGAAATTATTATAATGGAATCGGCGACTTAACAATTAGAAGTTTAACTATCACCAGAGTTCAATAGGTGAAACTAGCTCTTTTCGACTTCGACGGTACCATCACCACAGATGACAGCCTGATAAAATTCATTCGCTATGGCGTAGGCGACTTAAAAACACTATGGGGGATGTTAGTGCTTTGCCCTATCCTTATATCCTACAAACTAAAGCTTATTACCAACTCTAAAGCCAAACAGTGCATGCTCTCATACTTCTTTAAAGGAATGGCTAAACAGCGCTTTCAAGACCTTGCAAAAGAGTTTTCTCTACAGCATATCGATGCCATGCTGCGCCCCCAAGCGATGCAAAAGATAGCTTGGCACAAACAGCAGGGGCATAGCGTTGTGGTAGTTTCAGCATCTATCGAATGCTGGTTAAAACCTTGGTGCGCTAAAAATGAGCTAGCGCTAATTGCGACTCAAATGGAGATGAAAGAAGATATTGTCACAGGTAAATTTGTTACTAAAAACTGCTATGGCATTGAAAAAGTCAACAGAATAAAACAAAACTACCAGCTAAATCATTATGATTATATCTATGGATATGGTGATAGTGATGGAGACAAACAGCTGTTAGAACTAGCTGATGAGAGCTATTATAAACCATTTAGAGAGGGCAGGTAAGGTCGCCAAGGGTGTATAGCGCAAGGGTATATATCAGAGTATAAAGAGCCTGTATAGCTAACTTCTCTATCGCCAAATTAACCAATGATGCTCTTCAATATGTTCCGTATACTGCACCACTACACATCAAGACACTTTAAAAGTTGTAATGAGCTTTCTTTCCATGTCAGCCAAGGCATTTTATCAGGGATTTGATGCGTGAGGCGCCAGTGATTAAACTGTTCAGTGCTAATACGTAATTTTGTGACAATGGTCGTTTTTGAATAATGAGCTAAAAGCGCAACCGCTTGCTGGCGTAGACGTTTAGGTGTTTCGCTATTTCGAGCGGGCTTATTAGCTCGCCACTGTTCGAAGTTAGCGAGGGTATTAAGGAGTTTATCTGGCATCATTGTGACCTCTGAGGTTTAGTTACAATGATTAAATCAGTTTAGTGAAAAGAAGTTGAGCTACGGTGCCGTAAGCTCACGTTTTATTACTATATCGAGGGTTAGTACCGCTTAATGAATCAATTCCATGACTGCGTATATTAAGGACACACTTAAATTTTTTTCTCTGGGCAGTTGCGCTTAGCGAGTTACCAACAAAACCATTACTTCCGGTTATAAAAAGATTCATTATTAGTTGCCTCAGGTAGCTCAGCATGTAAGTGATTAAGAATAATGCTTACTTATATAGGGTTTAAGTTAACATCGTTCCCAATTATACCATTCGCATTAATATTGTGATCAAAACATGGTAAAGTGAATAACTAGTTAATTCAAGGCGGAAGTTGAAGTTAATAGTTACTCCTTTGCCAAAACTTCCTAGCATAAAACACAGTATAGAGTAATGTACAAATTAACTGTATTTGCCATAGTTTCAATTAAGTTCTTTTTAATAATTCGTTATAAACATTAATGTGGTTTTTTGCATAGATCTGAGATGTAAAGTTCTCTTCATATCTAACTCGTCCTTGCTGTCCTAATTTAATCCCCAATGATCTATCCTCATTTAATTTTACCATCGCTTCTGCTAGCGCGGCTGGGTCACTAGGTGCAACTTCAAGTCCTGTTTCATTATGAACATTAACATAAGACGAACCCGTGCCAATATCACAGCTAATAAGAGGCTTACTATAGAGTTGCGCCTCTACTAGAGAAATCCCAAATGCTTCAGATCTTAAGTGTGATGGAAAAACAAATGCTTGTGATAATTGATGCAAGGCTACTTTATCGTCTTCATCAATAAAACCAACCATTCTCACATTTGATAGGCTGTTCTGAGCGATATACTCTTGTAAGGCATTCTTTTCTGGTCCATCACCTGCTATGACCACTGATAACCCATTTATTTTTGCCGCTTGCAATAAATACTGCAAACCTTTGTAATACCGTAAAACACCAATGAATAAAAAGAATCCACTTCCAACTTCTTGCCGCCATTTACTTTTAATTTTTTCATTTATAACCGGATAAACACTTTCATCAATAGCAAGCGGAAGAACCTTTACTTTATGCTTATATTTAACTAAATTTTTGCTCGATTTTGCATATTGTGGAGAACTAGCAATAATTTTATCGACATGAGAAAAGAAATATTGTTCAAGAGGCCAATATAGTTTTTTTAAGAATTTTTGTTTTACAATGTCTGATTGATAGCTGACAAGAGATTTTTTCTGAGGCGCAAGAAGACTCAACAAACTGCCTGTCGGCCAAGGGTATTGATAATGGACGATATCACTATTTTTGCTCAACTCTCTAAATTTCTTTAACAAAGCAAATGAAAACCCATTTGAAGATATCTCCAACTGTTTTTTTATAACAATAATTTTTGTGCCCTCAAAATAATACTCTTTATTACTAGCTCCTAATGTTAGTATGGTACTCTCAACCCCATGCGCTAGCCCCCCCTTACACAGAACCCTAATTGCTTGCTCTAAACCACCCTTAGTTTCAGGGTAGCAAGTTCGGTAAATATGTAAAACCTTCATAGGTACCTTTAAAAGTTAATTATTAAACTACAGATATAACATTGAAGCAGTATAAACAATTTGATTGAAATAGTCTTATTATTGCAAACTTCAGACACAATTTTTTATAGTTTAGTGGCGATAGATAAAAGTTCATCAACACATTTAGACCAGCGAAAAAATGATGCACGATGTAGCGCCTTTTCTTGCAAAGATAAGCGCAATTTTGCATTTAATAGCACAGCTGAGATAGCATCGGTCATCTCTGTCTTAGAGTTAGGGTTTATAAGCAGGGCAGCGCCCCCTGCCACCTCAGCCGTTGCCCCACAATTGGAGGTAATGACTGGCGTACCTGATGCCATTGCCTCAATAATTGGCAGGCCAAATCCCTCATAAAACGATGGGTAAATAAATAAAGCCGCGCCAGAATAGATGTGGTTCAACTCAGTCTCAGAGAGGTACCCTGCGACTACGACATGGCCACTCTCAATAAGATCTTGAATTGAATCAAATAGTGTAGAATTTTTCCACCCCGAAGGGCCAACCAAGACTAACGGGTAGCTGTTTTTTATATCGTCAGATAAAACCAGGTAAGACTCAACCAGTTTAGCTAAATTTTTTCTTGGCTCTAACGTCGCGACACTTAAAATAAATTTATTTTCTTTTATTTGTAATTTATCTAACGTTGATAAGATTTCCTGTCCGCCATAAACTCTGAATTTGTCTTCTACACCGAGATATACAGTTGATACCCTGCTATCTACGATTGAATAGTTTTCTAATAACTCTTTCTTAATAAAATTAGAATCAACAATGACGTGATTCGAAACAGAAATGCTATTTTTCAACCTTTTTGTCAAAAAATTAACTCGTTCAACGGGGTGGTATTCAGGATATGTTAAAAATGAAAGATCATGAATTGTGGTGATGATCTTTCCACTAAATTTCATTGGTATAAAGTTTGGTTCAAAATAGATAAACTCTTGCTTTGCTAAAGTTCTAAGCGTTTTTTTTGCTCGAAGTGAAGTTAAGAAGTATTTAATGCCATAAATACCAGGCAGTGATCTCAGTAATGTAATAACACGTTTTTTAAATAAATGAGACGGAGACGAAATACTGCTAGAATTAACTTCAAGGGCAACTATTAGCGCTTTAATTTCTTGTTTATTTAAACGTTTTCCATTTTTTAACCCAACTAATTCAATATTGCGTTGCAAACATTCTTTTATTATATTTTTTGTATAGTACCCTATTCCAGTTAAAGGAGGTCTAAGTGGGTTTAAATTAATAAGCAATTTAGTTTGCATGAAACATGTCCGATAGGGTTTGATCAATCGAGAGCGTTGGCTTTGACCCTGTCATTTTAAACAACTTACTATTATCCCCCCCCAACACTTTAATTTCATTTTTGCGCACAAAATCAGGGTTGATCTTTATTTCAATTGAATAACCCGCAATTTTCTCCATTTTTTCAATGATTGATGATAGTGAATGCACGTTTCCAGAGCATAAATTAAAAATTTCAGAGCTAACATCTGACTCTAATAAATTAACATAACTTTGTGCTATATCCCTGACGTCTGTGAAATCACGAGATACATCGATATTTCCCAATTCAATCTGCTTTTTATTGCCTCGAAAATGGCTAACAATCTTAGGTATTAAAAAGTTTTCAGCCTGTCCAATACCTGTGTAATTAAAAGGACGACATATTATAATAGGCAGCTTAGCAAACCACAGCTTCGCCATATACTCCATTGCTAATTTGCTCATTGCATAATGATTAACCGGAGATGGCACATTGTTTTCAGCGATTCGAGCAATATCAGGCCTCCCGTAAATATTTGCGCTACTGGCCAGAACGATTTTTGCTACCTCTAGTTCAAGTTCTGAAATTGCCTCAAGAATGTGCAAACTTCCAAATACATGCACATCGTAAAATGCTTTTTGATCTTCATTACCTATAAAAGATAAACCTGCAAGATGAATAATTCCATCAGGCTTCACGGCTCCAAGGCATTGCTTTACTGCCAGTTTATCTGTTAAATCACAAGCAACTTGCCCTACGCTCGCATTTGAGAACACCAGCCCAACAACTTCATAGCCACGGCGCAGAAGCTCTTCTGCGACATATTTCCCGGTAAACCCAGCTGCACCTGTTACTAGAATTTTTTTCATAAAATATCCAACTATCTACAATTAACTTTAAAAATAACCAGCATTTAATTACCTAAAATTAAATGCCCGCAAAATAATTTACTCTGTGTACATGAGTATTAGTGCATTTTTAGAATGAAAAACCATGCTTATTACGGCGAAGATCTGCTTCTACCATCATTGCACAAAGTTCCTCAAGTGTTGTTGTTGTCTCCCAACCCAAGTCTTTTTTGGCTTTTTCTGGATTACCAATCAAAAGATCAACTTCTGCAGGTCTATAAAACTTAGGATTAACTTTCACCACAACTTTACCCGTTGCTTTGTCTGTAGCCGTTTCATTTTCCTCAGCTCCTTTCCAATCCAATTCGACGTTTACCGCTTTAAAAGCCATCGTTACAAAGTCACGCACGGTTTCGGTACGGTTTGTCGCTAATACATAAGTATCGGGTTTATCAGCTTGTAACATAAGATACATGCCTTCAATATAATCTTTAGCAAATCCCCAGTCCCTTTTGGCATTCATATTACCAAGTTCAATACAATCAAGCTTACCAAGTGTTATTTTTGCAACACTATCTGTGATTTTTCGGGTAACAAACTCTCGCCCACGAAGCGGTGATTCATGATTAAACAGAATGCCACTTAATGCAACAATACCTTCGCCAAAACGTGGAGGCGTATTTAATTTTATCTCAAAATAAGAACTGGGCAGTTATTGGTGTTAGAGTATCGAATTCTGACAACCATACTCACTAACTCACTAACTAACTCACCAAAAACTGCCCATGACTGATCTTAAAACTATTTTTACTTGTTTTCTTAACCTCATTGACAAAAAAACTCAGAAACAACTTTTGATTGTTACTAAAGCAATGCTAGCGATGACAGGCAGGATCACTATGTTAAGCCTGAGTCGCTGGACTGAAAAAGGTGGCAGTTATCGAACGTTGCAGCGGTTCTTTAAATCTGAAATTGATTGGTTTGCACTGAATTGGGCATTAGTTCGTACAAAATGCATACAATCTAATGCCGTTATTTTACTTGCTGGAGACGCGACGACAGTCACTAAATCAGGAAAGAAAACACATGGGATTGGTCGTTTTTTTTCTTCAATTTACTCTCGTGCAGTCCCTGGCATTGCTTTTCAAACGCTTTCGCTGATTAACACCGAAACTCGCATCTCATCGCCGATTTTGATGGAGTAGATTTTACCGTCAACAGCACCTTCAGAAAGTAATAATACAAATAAGAATAAGGACTCTACGGGCAAGAAAAAAAGCAGAGGGAGACCACCAGGATCTAAAAATAAAAACAACCAAGAGGTAAAATTAAAGGGAGAAATGGCGCAAGTAAAGCCAATGCTAGTTAAGCTTTTAGGCTTGCTGTCAAATCAATTAAACTTGGTCTATTTTGTCTATGATGGCGCGTTTGGTAATAATGCTGCAGTGCAAATGACGAATAACCTTGGATTACACCTAATTTCAAAATTGCGAAATAATTCCGCGTTATTTTTCAAATACACGGGAGAATACTCAGGGAAAGGTAGGCCAAAACAATATGGATCTAGAATTGATTACTTAAAACTTCCTGATGAAAGGCTTTGTTCCGATGAGAAAAAGGGTAATATTAGAGAGCGGATTTATCAAATTGAAGCTCTTCATAAAACAATGTCGGAAAGTTTGAATGTGGTGATCATTCACAAGGAAAACACAGTAACAGGAAAGTGTGCTCATATAATTTTGTTTAGCACGGACGTTAATTTAAGCTGGGATAAAGTAGTCGATTACTATCGTTTACGTTTTCAGATTGAGTTTAATTTCAGGGATGCAAAACAACATTGGGGATTGGAAGATTTTATGGTTATCAAGAAGCAAAAAGTATGCAATGCAGCGAATTTATCACTCTTTATGGTGAACGTATCACAAGCTCTTTTAATGGATAATCAAAAGGCGAGTGTTCTTGACTTAAAGGCCCATTATTGCTCGGTTCGTTATGCTAAAGAGGCATTTAAAATACTTGCGGAAAATGTGCAAGTAATTAAAATAGAGAGCCTCTTACAGAGGATCCCCATCTTAGGCCTGATCCATTGCGGTAAAACAGCTGCATAATGGCGAAGGTATTGAATGCAAACATATCATATGATTCTCTGTAATTAACAACCATCCAATGAGCATACATTTTAGCAGCACCATAAGGGCTTCTTGGCCAGAAAGGGGTTGTCTCTTTTTGCGGTATCTCTTGTACATCACCGAACATTTCAGAGGTACTTGCTTGGTAAAATTTTATTTTAGGGTTTACGATGCGAATAGCTTCAAGCAAATGCACACAGCCCCGTAATATGCGCAGTCGCTAACGGTTGCTCAAAAGAAACACCTACAAAACTTTGTGCCGCAAGATTATAAATCTCATCAGGTTGAATTTTCATTACCATATGCACTGAATTTGCCTGATCGGTTAAGTCATATTCAATAAGATGAAGGTTCTCGTGGTTTTCAATGCCAAGCTCTTCTATTCGCCAAAAGTTAACGGATGAAGTTCTTCGGTATGTCCCGTATACTTCATAGCCTTTATCGAGAAGTAATTCGGCTAGATAAGCAGCGTCTTGACCTGTAATGCCTGTTATTATTGCTTTTCATAATCTTTCTATTTCAACTTTATTATTTTCATGCATACGCCTACCCCCCGTTTATAGCTAACTCTTTGGTGATAAAAGCATTTACAATAATTTCAAAAGAATTACGGCGTCTTTTGGTGATTAATAATAAAATTTATAATTAATCACCAAAGGTACTTTGCAATCGCTTATATTAATATCCTGTTTTGAAGCTTTTTTTATATTTTGGTTGTACCCACAAGTTTCAATAACCAGTGATTTTTTTAAATTCTGTACTACACCGAGAACGCCACAATCCAAACTAACATAAGGATGTAATACCAAATAAAGCCATGCTTTTTAAAAGAGATTAGGAGTCAATTGATATGAGCATCAGTGTTTAAAGCATCCTAATTTCCTTATAGAATTGATAGACAGATCATATAATCTCAATTTCAGGGCATGGAAATATAAACTTTCCGCCATTTGATAAATATTCCTTTTCTCTTTTTAAGATAGTATCTTTAAAGTGCCAAGGTAGTACTAAAAAATAATCAGGCTTCATCGCTTTTGCTTCTTTTTCTGAAACGATTGGTATTAAAGTTCCAGGCGTATAGCTACCAAATTTTTCTACATTAACCTCAGCAATGGTTTTTATGCTATTTTCATCAAAATTACAAAACTGTAAAAGAACATTACCTTTTGTAGAAGCGCCATATCCAACAACTCTCTTACCATCATCATTTAATGCTTTGATTAATCTAACTAAATCTTCTCTATGTTTAAATACTCTTTCTTCAAAATCTCTATAAGGTTTAGGGGTATGTAGTCCCATTCTATTTTCTTGCTCTAAAAGCCAATTTATTATACTATCATTTGAAGTTAAACTAGTATTTGATTTTTTTGTTACTGTTACTGCAAAACTACCACCATTAACAGAGTTCATAACAACATCTACTATTTTT
This sequence comes from uncultured Psychromonas sp., assembly GCA_963682165.1. GTDB lineage: Bacteria > Pseudomonadota > Gammaproteobacteria > Enterobacterales > Psychromonadaceae > Psychromonas. The sequence goes on from OY821666.1 coordinate 3,456,510, forward strand.
AAATTTGCTTGCTCGATAATATATTTAACAGTATTTAAAGAGTAATATTCTAAGTGCTCATGACAGATGGTATCATAGGCATTCATTCTTAACATAGAGGGCATATAGCTTTGCTCAAAATGCCATATACCCCGTTCATCTAAAATTTCTTCTATCTCTTTTGCAAATTGAACTGGATCTTCTAAATCATAAAACATAGATATAGATGTGACAATTTTTGCTTTTTTCTCAGTAATAGTTCTGAAATTCTTACTTGTAAAAAAATCTGCCACTAACTGTATATCATCTGTGTAGTATTCTTTAAATTTATTTCCGGTTGGATCAATGCCTATTTTAGTAATGTTATCAATATTATATGCTTTTAAAGATGTAGCGTCATTACTGCCTATATCAAGCACAGTATCTCCAGATTTCACTTCTGCATACTTTTGAAGATGAAGTATTTTATTTGTAAGGTGTTCTACCATTGATGCATTTAGTCCAGATCTATATCCATAGTTTTCACCATACATTTCATCTAAACTATAAGAATGATTTAATTGCAGTAAACTACACTCCTGACACAATACTAACTCCATAGGGCCTTTAGTGATTTTATCCTCTTTATTTTTAGGAAAAACACCTGTTAAGACTTGTCTTCCAAGGTTTAAAACACTTATTAAGTTTTTACTTGAGCAAACTCTACACTTTTCTAACTTTTTATAATTATTCATTTTACTTACTTCCCTTTATTATTTTATTTATTGCTTTATCAAATATAGGCCATACATATCCAGGACTATATCTTTTCCAGACGTCTTTTTGATAGCTAACTATTTCATTGATTAAATTTATATCCCCCTCCCTTATTCTTTTAACTATTTTCAGCGCCTGATCCGGAGTTTTGTACCGAGCAGGAGTATTAATGCCATGGTAATATTTATCTAGCAAGCATCCCTCAATAAAAAGAACAGGCAATCCTAATACCATCATCTCTATAGGGGGTAAATAACACACCTTAGGATCATTATATGTATATATATATGCTACGCTATTGATCCATTTATTTATTAGCTCATGTCTGGGCATTGATCCTACAATTCTTTTATCATCTACTTCCGAGAGTTGCACCCCATAAAGCTTAATAAAATCACCTTTAAAGTTATCATTTAAATAGTTATAATGTTCAAGAAAATAAGCGTTAGATACATTAGGGCAACTAATAGCAACTTCTTTCGTTTGAGCTTTATCATAACTCCAGGCATCTACATACCCAAATATATCATCAGTTAAGCAGTAAGGGACTATCGTTTCATTTTTTCGTAACCATTTATCTTCATCATTTATAGACTCTTCTGAATGTGGCATAAAATAAAATTTATCATTTAAATCTATTTTGTTTTTTAAGTTCATTTCTTGAATATGATTACATAATTTATCAGACTGCCCATAGACTCTGAATATGACCTTACCTTCATATCCATTTAGAATCGATTTTAACCAATGAGGAGTAATTGTCACAATTACAGTGTCAAAATATTCATTCAAGATATTGCAGATATCAGAATTAATACTTTCATAAAAGAAATTTGTTGATGATAACTTTTCAAAAACATCAAGAGGAAGAGTTGTTTGTTGAAAAGAGTCCCATTTCAAATTAGCTGATTGGTCTTGTATGTTACTAAGGTAGGGAGGATTAAACACTTCGTAACCTAATTCTCTTAATCTAACAAGCTCTGTTTTGACCAACACTTTATGCATGCCTAACCAAAAAATTCTATTGGCTTTAACAACGTCCTGCTTAATAATGCATTGTTTATTTAAAATATCTTTTATCTCCTGACCATAATCAAGCCAATTTTTCAATTTTGCATTGATAGCTTCTTTTTGCAGTTCATGCAATTTAATTTCATCATTAATCAGTGTTAATATAGACTCTTCTAAGATGTTTACATTTGCTGTATTAACATTAATAGTTCCCCCTATACTAGCTACTTCATTCATGGCACCAAAATCAGCGCAGATGCAAGGTTTTGCAAACCATAAACTTTCTACAATAGGCAGTCCAAAACCTTCTTCAAGTGAAGGGAACACGGTAAAAGAACACTCTTTATATGACTCAACCAGTACCTTTTCAGAAGCATTAACTCTAAATTCTATTTTTTTATTTTTTTCAAGATATCTATCAAGTTCATTTTTAACATCCATAGAAACATTACCAATTAACCTAAGCCGCCAATTAAATTTTTTATTTTTTACGCACAATCTATCAAAAGCTTTTACTAAGCTCAGTTGATTTTTATGAGTGGTGATTGAACCTACGCTTAAAATTAAATTATTGTTTACTCTAGTAAATGACCTTTCTCGTGAAGATAGAGTCGACTCAGCAGGCAAATGCACTACTTTTATTTTTTCACTTAACTCTAAAAAATCATCAGCTGAGTATTGAGATATTGGGATAATAAGGTCAACGCTTTTTAAGTATTGCATATATTCTCTGTGTATTGGTGCGTTCAAACTAAGCTCTTTCCTTTTTAACGGAATAGAATCATAATAAATAAATGCCGTGTTTAAAGCCAGTTTCTTTGCTTCCAACAATATTGCTTCAGTTAAATTTAAACTATAGTTATTTATATAAGGAACCTCAGGAACAAATAGCCAAGAATTTGTTGCATTGATATGTGTTTTATCTACATAAAAAAGGCCTTGCTCATTAGAAAATTTATTAGTGTGTATTATATCTGGGCCACCAAAGCTAGAAATATTTAAAAGCTCAATATTATTAAGATAACAAAAATAATTACCCGCTACATTCCATTTTATAAGTCGCAATTCAACTTTATTTTCAACAAATGATTTAGCTAACAGCCTGGTCACTCTTTGCAACCCTGTATTAAAACCAAAAGTACAAGTATGATCAACATAATAAAATACCACTAACTCAGAAGTCAGCTTAAGCTCCATCTGCTTATTAGTACCAGAAATGCTTAATGCTTTGAGCGAGTTTTTTATTTTTGGAAAATTATTTAATAAAAACAAAATTTTTGACTTTAAATATGGCCAGCTCTCAATATAAGTCATGGCATTAGTAATTAACTTTTTTATCATTCTTTTAGCGCGACAATTTAGTAAGAGCACAGACCAACCCTTACCACTTTTTATTAACAGTTTAACGCCATGGAGCCACAACCTTAAAGGCTTAGCAACCTTCCAAAAGTTACTGTTAATAATTAAATTGTAATTATTAACAGCTTCACTTGCTTTGGCTTCGGCTGCACTTGCCTTGGCTTCAGCTTCACTTACCTTATATTCAGCTGCACTTGCCCTAGCTTCAGCTTTACTTGCCTTGGCTTCGGCTTCACTTGCCTTGGCTTCGGCTTTACTTGCTTTAGCTTCGGCTTCACTTGCTTTAGCTTCTGCTTCACTTGCTTTAGCTTCGGCTTCACTTGCTTTAGCTTCTGCTTCACTTGCTTTAGCTTCTGCTTCACTTGCTTTAGCTTCTGCTTCACTTGCTTTTATTAAAGCATTCCTTTGCCCTGCTAATATGAACTCATCAAACACATTTGGCGGGCTCTTAAATAAGTCAACTAAATTATTATGTTCCTCAGCTATATAGTATTTATTCAAGCCATCAAAGTAAGCGAATATATATTTTTTACTAATCAGTATATATTCCCATTCGTCAGATACATCTATTTGAGTGGTCGGTTTAGTCGCTTCAACGACGCATACCCAAGGCCTTACCTTATCGAACGAAAAGCTTTCTAAAACATCTTTTTCTGCGCCTTCAACATCTACTTTCAAAAAATGAACACTATCTACATTATTATTTTTGCAAATTTCATCTAATGATATTGCTTGAATTGTTCTTGTCTCTGAAAATGAATCTTTATCTTTTAAATTAGTTGAGATTTCCTTACTTGTTGTTGACCAGCCCCTTATGCTACTCACATAAAACTCTATAGATCCTACTTTAGAACTTACAGCCATATTGAGATTAATATCGTTTGGTCTATCATCTTCTAGTAATTCATAAAGTTCTTTTTCTGGCTCAACATTGATACCAGTCCAGCCATTATCATAGAAAGCCTTCGTAACAGAATCTATTCTAGGATGATTTGCTCCTACATCAATGTAAAATCCATTTTTTACATTTTTTAATGCTCGCCAAAGCATAACATCTTCCAAGTTTTGTGCATAAGACACTATACCCACTTTTTATTCACCTCTATAGTTGGCTCATTCCAGTTACACCCTACAAAATGAACTTTATTAATATTAATCACATCAAAAACCAATGCTAGATCTCTCCACTCATAATTTTGGGTTAAATGAGTATCGCTATCGACCAAGGCTGTTTGAACTGAATAGCTAGCAGCTCCAAAATTAGCATAAAAGTGAATTTTAAATTCATATATCTCTTCTGAGATAGCATTTTGAATTACTTGCTTGGTATGCCAGGTATTAGTTCCATACATAACTTGGCCCAAGCGATCTTTGATACTATAGCCTAACACTAGTGATTCTATATTCTGATGTACCTTCACTTTTATTCTCAATTCCAGTACTTCACCAACACCAACAAACTCAACCATCTTACCTTTTGCATTATAAAGGCCTATATCCTCTACCGTTGCCTCCCCCGTACCAGAAGTCGTTTCAACTCTCCCATCGTCTTTTGAAACTTGCTGAACTGTACTATTGCCTTTTTCTGCTATCAGGGCATTGTAAAAATCCATAACCTCTTCGGGGTTTCCATCCATTTCAATGCTACCTTTGTCAAGTAAAATAGCTCTATCACAAATAGCTTGAATAGCTCCGCGATCATGTGAGACTAAAAGCAATGTAGTTCCTTGTTTTTGAAAACTTCTTACTCGACTTAAACTTTTATGCTGAAAATATGCATCACCTACCGACAGAGCTTCATCTACTATAAGTATTTCTGGCTGATAGGCAGTTACCACAGCAAATGCCACCCTCATTTGCATACCACTAGAATAGGTGCGCACAGGCTGATCAAAGTATTCACCTATTTCAGCAAATGCCTCTAACTCATTTATCACTGTATCCACCTGCGTTTCCGTATAGCCCATCATCCCCAAAGAGTGGTAGCTATTTTGCCTGCCGGTTAAGTCTGGATTAAAGCCCATCCCAAGTTCAAGGATCGCAGATATACGACCATTTACACAGATAGAGCCTTTCGAGACTTTAAGAGTCCCTGTAATCATCTTAAGTAACGTGCTTTTCCCGGCGCCATTTTGACCAACTATCCCAACAGCCTCGCCAGCTGCCATTGTAAAGTTAATATTCTGTAAAATTTTGTGCTCTTTAGCTGGCTTAAAAGCCAAGCCAAACCAAGAGAGTATGCGTTTGAATTCTGAGCTATAATCTTTAAAAGATTTGCTAACATTTTTAACTTCTAAAACGTTTTTCATAGAACATCCGCCATTTCTTCACTGGCTTTTTTAAAAATAACCAGTGATAATACTAAAAATAACAAAGCAAATGCGCTTGGGTAAAGCAAAATACTTAAATCTGGGGCTTTATCGTAAAGCAGGACATTTTGATAACCCATAATCACCCCTGTCATGGGGTTTAACATAAGCAGTCTATGATATTCTGGAGGTATAATAGAGGACATGTAGACAATAGGGGTTAACCAAAACCAAAATTGTAAAATAATAGTAAGCACTTGCCCGACATCTCTCATAAAAACATTAAGCACACCAAAGAACAGGCCAATTCCTAATGCTAAAGCCGCTGTCAACACTACCAGCAAAGGTAGCCATTGCAACGCATGATGAGGAAGATGCCCCAAAAACCCAAAAACCACAAATATCATAAATAGTAGCATCAAGAAATTAATTAAAGAGCTACCAAGAGTAATAAGTGGCAAAGTTAATTTGGGAAAAGACATTTTTTTAAGTAAATTAGCGTTTTCTATAAATACTGTTAAAGATCTACCTAAAAGTTCAGAAAACAAAGACCAGCCAGCCATGCCAGATAAAATATAAATAGGGTAAGCATATTGACTTGCAACTCCAGGAAGTTTTGCCGCCATAATATGAGATAAAATCAAAGCATATATGAGCACCAAAGCCAAAGGGTGCAAAACAACCCACAGCGCACCTAATTTACTTCGTGCAAAACGAGTGCGAAGTTCTGTTTTAATCGATGAAAATATAAAATAGCGATAAGCCCATAGGGGAATAAATAATTGTTTCATTTAAGTGTTGCCTTTCCAGTACAAAATAGTACAAAAACCCAGGAAATAAATTTTGCACCACGCACCTGCAAAAAATTAATTACATAATGCCAAAAATTAAAAGTGTTTATTTTTACATAAAAAAACCAGTATTGCGACAGCTATTATCTTTTATTAAACAGATGTGCCGGCAAACTCAACATTATATTCTCACGTTATTAGCCTCGGTAATAGCTAATATTTGCCCTAGCAACAACCGCCCTTGAATACTAGCTAACAAAAAATATTGCACAATTTCAACATCCTGCGCAATAATGCATCAATTTTAGGGACAAAGTTAATTACTAATCATCAGCAAAAAAAAGCGTAATGCTATTCTTTTAATTTTTCAGCGCCGCCACCACATTTGCCCTGTTAACCGCAATCATCTGTCTATTGTAAGCTCTAGTCATCAAATCAATAATATAGAACCCCAACATTTTATTATCTAGGGCAGCGTCATAAAAAATCCTGCCCATGTTAAAACCAATCAATAAATATTACTACTCAAATCTGCGACCTTAGCCAGATATTAAATTTAGTTTTTCTTATACAATCGCGCCCACGAATTTGCCTCCTGATACGGTTGCCTAATACGCGTCCCTGATACGCACCCAATTTATTTTTAATTAAAAATACCATAAAACAAACCACGGAGAATAAAAATGCCTTACGATAATACCATACCAAAACCATTTGCAATAGATTCAAAAGATAGCGAAAAAGGCTATAGAGATCCCTCCTATATGCCACAATGGCTGCGAACTGATGAGTATAAAGATGCACATCTGCCTCTTGCTAGCGCAGCTGACTCAAAGAGCCTTCCGCCAACCGTTTTAACCACAGCCCAAAGTAGCACCGTACGGGTGCCAAATGGCTGGTTAATACAGCATGGTTTTGAGGATGAGAAACAGATCAAGAGCCCTATCGGAGCAGACATTGAGCTGCAAGAGATGGAAAGCTTTCGACGTAAGCATCGTTTGCAAGCGAGTCATGATCATCCAATCCTGATAAAATATGATTTTTCTACCATAACTATGTTATTTCGTCAGGTTCAATACTCAGAAGATAAAACAACTATCACCTCATTCACCGAGCACGAAAAAGTGATCTTAAGGCAAACTATCCATAAAATCATTGAATATTCCTACATATTAATAGCACTTTTAGCTGGCTATAAAAACCCCAAATATAGACGAGTTAATGGATACATTGACAGACAGGAGATTCAAGTTCGCCCTTGGCTAAAAAGCGCGCTACATCAATTAAATACTATAATAACCGATCCCAGCGATATAATAACATTTGTTGATTGTCGCCGCGACAAAATTATTAAACTGGCAGCTCAAAATCAGAGCCTATCTCCTCGTCAAATGATGTTCTCAGCAGCTCATGAGGAAATACACATCCGCCAAGAACAAGCCATCATCAAAAATTGGGGCTCTACCAGAAAATTGGTCTCTGATAGAACATCTGTATCGCGCTTTTACCCGCCCCCGTTGGGCATTCCTTTACGAGTTACCAGCTATGCAATTGCTAATACGACAACTTTTCAAAATAGAGCCAACGGATTACTTCAGGGATTAATTAAGGATGTCATAGGTGAGAATAGTAAGGCCGACGCGCTGATAGATATCTTTTATATGGCAATAGACATAGGCGAAGGAGCATACACAGCGGCAGATAATTATGGCAATCCAAGACAACCACCACGCAGCCCAAAATTTGATGCTAAACAGCCAGCATTTTTAAAAGCGTTACCCAAGCGCAAAAAATAGTAAAACTTGAATAATAGAAAACTCAATACAGGTTTATCACCATGCGACTTTAATAGCTCAAAAATCAACAATATAACTTGAGCCTGCTCTAAGTAGGGAAACATTACACAATTTTAACTTTGCTGGTTAATAATGCATCCATTTCCGAAGCAAAGTTAATTACTCTTCATCAGCAAAAAAAAAAGCGCAATGATATTCTTTTAATTTTTCAGCGCCGCCACCACATTTGCCCTGTTAATCGCAATCATCTGTCTATTGTAAGCTACAGTCATTAAACCAATAATATATCTTCGCAAAATTTTATTATCAAGGGCAGCGTCATAAAAAATCCTGCCCATGTTAAAACCAATCAATAAATAAGATGCATATACTACTCAGATCTGCTACATTATTCATAAATTTAATTTTTCTTATGCAAGCGCGCCCAATTCTTTGCCTCCTGATACGGCTGCCTAATACACTTCCCTGATAGGCAACCAATTTATTTTTAATTAAAAATACCATAAAACAAACCACGGAGAATAAAAATGCCTTACGATAAGAGCAAACCAAAACCATTTACAATAGATTCAAAAGATAGCGAAAAAGGCTATAGAGATGCCTTCTATATGCCACAATGGCTGCGAACTGATGAGTATAAAGATGCACATCTGCCTCTTGCTAGCGTAGCTGACTCAAAGAGCCTTCCGCCAACCGTTTTAACCACAGACAAAAGTAGCACCGTACAAGTGTCCACTGGCTGGTTAATAGAGTATGGTTTTGAGGATGACAGACAGATCAAGACCCCTATCGGAGCAGACTTTGAGCTGCAGAATATGGAAGACTTTCGACATAAGCATCGTTTGCAAGCGAGAAATGATTATCCAATCCAGATAAAATCTGATTTTTCTACCATAACTATATTATTTGATACGGATCAATACTCCGAAGATAAAACACCTATCACCTCATTCACCAATCACGAAAAAGTGATCTTAAGGCAAACTATCCATAAAATCATTGAATATTCCTACATATTAATAGCACTTTTAGCTGGCCATAAAAGCACCAAATATAGTCCGGTGAATAAACACCTTGACAGACAGGGCATTCAAGTTGGCCCTTGGATAAAAAGCTCGCTACATCAATTAAATGCTCTAATAACCGATCCCAGAAAAATAATAACATTTGTTGATTGCCGCAGCGACAAAATTATTAAAATGACAGCTCAAAATCAGAGCCTATCACTTTGGGAAATGGCTGAAGAAATTGGTAATGAGGAACTAAACGCCCGCCTAATCTACAACCAAGAAATGGGCTATAACGGAGATCTGCGCTCTGATGGAAAATTTGTAGCGCGCTTTAAGCTGTCCAATTTGGGCATTCCTTTAAAAATTGGCTGCTATACAATTGCTAATACGACAGCTTTTCAAAATAGAGCCAAAAAATTACTTGATCAATTAATTAAGGATGTCATAGGTGAGAATAGTAAGGCATTCGCGCTGATAGATACCTTGTCTCTGGTAATATCCATAGGCGAAGAAGCAGACAACGCGGCAGATAATTATGGCAATCCAATACAACCACCACGCAGCCCAAAATTTGACGCTAAACAGCCAGCATTTTTAGAAGCGTTACCCAAGCGCAAAAAAATAGTAAAATTTTAATAATAGAAAACTCAATACAGGCTTATACCAATGCGACTTTAATAGCTCAAAAATCAACAATATAACTTGAGCCTGCTCTAAGTAGGGGAAACATTGCACAATTTTAACTTTGCTGGTTAATAATGCATCCATTTCCGAAGCAAAGTTAATTACTATTCATCAGCAAAAAAAAACCGTAATGATATTCTTTTAATTTTTCAGCGCCGCCACCACATTTGCCCTGTTAACCGCAATCATCTGTCTATTGTAAGCTACAGTCATCAAACCAATAATATATCTTCGCAAAATTTTATTATCAAGGGCAGCGTCATAAAAAATCCGGCCCATGTTAAAACCAATCAATAAATAAGATGCTTATACTACTCAGATCTGCTACATTATTCATAAATTTAATTTTTCTTATGCAAGCGCGCCCAATTCTTTGCCTCCTGATACGGCTGCCTAATACACTTCCCTGATACGCACCCAATTTATTTTTAATTAAAAATACCATAAAACAAACCACGGAGAATAAAAATGCCTTACGATAATACCATACCAAAACCATTTGCAATAGATTCAAAAGATAGCGAAAAAGGCTATAGAGATCCCTCCTATATGCCACAATGGCTACGAACTGATGAGTATAAAGATGCACATCTGCCTCTTGCTAGCGCAGCTGACTCAAAGAGCCTTCCGCCAACCGTTTTAACCACAGCCCAAAGTAGCACCGTACAAGTGCCAAATGGCTGGTTAATACAGTATGGTTTTGAAGAGGAGAAACAGATCAAGAGCCCTATCGGAGCAGAAATTGAGCTGCAGAAGATGCAAAGCTTTCGACGTAAGCATCGTTTGCAAGCGAGTTATGATGATCCAATCCTGATAAAATATGATTTTTCTACCATAACTATGTTATTTCGTCAGGTTCAATACTCAGAAGATAAAACACCTATCACCTCATTCACCGAGCACGAAAAAGTGATCTTAAGGCAAACTATCCATAAAATCATTGAATATTCCTACATATTAATAGCACTTTTAGCTGGCTATAAAAACCACAAATATAGACGAGTTAATGTATACATTGACAGACAGGGACAGTCCATTAAATATCGCCCTTGGATAAAAAGAATCCTACATAAATTAAATACTATAATAACCGATCCCAGCGAAATAATAACATTTGTTGATTGCCGCCGCGACAAAATTATTAAACTGGCAGCTCAAAATCAGAGCCTATCTCCTCATCAAATGATGTTATCAATAGCTGATGATGAACTAAACGCCCGCCAAACCTACATCCAAGAAATGGACTCTCACCGAGGATTGGTCTCTGATAGAAAATTTGTATCGCGCTTTAACCCGCCCCGGTTGGGCATTCCTTTATATGTTGGCTGCTATACAATTGCTAATACGACAACTTTGCAAAATAGAGCCAACAAATTACTTCAGGTATTAATTAGGGATGTCATAGGTGACAATAGTAAGGCCGACAGTAAGGCCAACGCGCTGATAAATATCTTTTCTATAGCAATAGACGTAGGCGAAGGAGCAGACAACGCGGCAGATAATTATGGCAATCCAAGACAACCACCACGCGCCCAAAATTTGACGCTAAACAGCCAGCATTTTTAGAAACGTTACCCAAGCGCAAAAAAATAGTAAAATTTTAATAATAGAAAACTCAATACAGGTTTATCACCATGCGACTTTAATAGCTCAAAAATCAACAATATAACTTGAGCCTGCTCTAAGTAGGGAAACATTACACAATTTTAACTTTGCTGGTTAATAATGCATCCATTTCCGAAGCAAAGTTAATTACTCTTCATCAGCAAAAAAAAAAACGCAATGCTATTCTTTTAATTTTTCAGCGCCGCCACCACATTTGCCCTGTTAATCGCAATCATCTGTCTATTGTAAGCTACAGTCATTAAACCAATAATATATCTTCGCAAAATTTTATTATCTAGGGCAGCGTCATAAAAAATCCTGCCCATGTTAAAACCAATCAATAAATAAGATGCATATACTACTCAGATCTGCTACATTATTCATAAATTTAATTTTTCTTATGCAAGCGCGCCCAATTCTTTGCCTCCTGATACGGCTGCCTAATACACTTCCCTGATAGGCAACCAATTTATTTTTAATTAAAAATACCATAAAACAAACCACGGAGAATAAAAATGCCTTACGATAAGAGCAAACCAAAACCATTTACAATAGATTCAAAAGATAGCGAAAAAGGCTATAGAGATGCCTTCTATATGCCACAATGGCTGCGAACTGATGAGTATAAAGATGCACATCTGCCTCTTGCTAGCGTAGCTGACTCAAAGAGCCTTCCGCCAACCGTTTTAACCACAGCCAAAAGTAGCACCGTACGGGTGCCCAATGGCTGGTTAATAGAGTATGGTTTTGAGGATGACAGACAGATCAAGAGCCCTATCGGAGCAGAAATTGAGCTGCAGAAGATGAAAAGCTTTCGACGTAAGCATCGTTTGCAAGCGAGTAATGATTATCCAATCCAGATAAAATCTGATTTTTCTACCATAACTATGTTATTTGATAATGCTCAATACTCAGCAGATAAAACACCTATCACCTCATTCACCGAGCACGAAAAAGTGATCTTAAAGCAAACTATCCATAAAATCATTGAATATTCCTACATATTAATAGCACTTTTAGCTGGCTATAAAAACCACAAATATAGACGAGTTAATGTATACATTGACAGACAGGGACAGTCCATTAAATATCGCCCTTGGATAAAAAGAATCCTACATAAATTAAATACTATAATAACCGATCCCAGCGAAATAATAACATTTGTTGATTGCCGCCGCGACAAAATTATTAAACTGGCAGCTCAAAATCAGAGCCTATCTCCTCATCAAATGATGTTATCAATAGCTGATGATGAACTAAACGCCCGCCAAACCTACATCCAAGAAATGGACTCTCACCGAGGATTGGTCTCTGATAGAAAATTTGTATCGCGCTTTAACCCGCCCCGGTTGGGCATTCCTTTATATGTTGGCTGCTATACAATTGCTAATACGACAACTTTGCAAAATAGAGCCAACAAATTACTTCAGGTATTAATTAGGGATGTCATAGGTGACAATAGTAAGGCCGACAGTAAGGCCAACGCGCTGATAAATATCTTTTCTATAGCAATAGACGTAGGCGAAGGAGCAGACAACGCGGCAGATAATTATGGCAATCCAAGACAACCACCACGCGCCCAAAATTTGACGCTAAACAGCCAGCATTTTTAGAAACGTTACCCAAGCGCAAAAAAATAGTAAAATTTTAATAATAGAAAACTCAATACAGGTTTATCACCATGCGACTTTAATAGCTCAAAAATCAACAATATAACTTGAGCCTGCTCTAAGTAGGGAAACATTACACAATTTTAACTTTGCTGGTTAATAATGCATCCATTTCCGAAGCAAAGTTAATTACTCTTCATCAGCAAAAAAAAAAACGCAATGCTATTCTTTTAATTTTTCAGCGCCGCCACCACATTTGCCCTGTTAATCGCAATCATCTGTCTATTGTAAGCTACAGTCATTAAACCAATAATATATCTTCGCAAAATTTTATTATCTAGGGCAGCGTCATAAAAAATCCTGCCCATGTTAAAACCAATCAATAAATAAGATGCATATACTACTCAGATCTGCTACATTATTCATAAATTTAATTTTTCTTATGCAAGCGCGCCCAATTCTTTGCCTCCTGATACGGCTGCCTAATACACTTCCCTGATAGGCAACCAATTTATTTTTAATTAAAAATACCATAAAACAAACCACGGAGAATAAAAATGCCTTACGATAAGAGCAAACCAAAACCATTTACAATAGATTCAAAAGATAGCGAAAAAGGCTATAGAGATGCCTTCTATATGCCACAATGGCTGCGAACTGATGAGTATAAAGATGCACATCTGCCTCTTGCTAGCGTAGCTGACTCAAAGAGCCTTCCGCCAACCGTTTTAACCACAGCCAAAAGTAGCACCGTACGGGTGCCCAATGGCTGGTTAATAGAGTATGGTTTTGAGGATGACAGACAGATCAAGAGCCCTATCGGAGCAGAAATTGAGCTGCCGAATATGCAAAGCTTTCGACGTAAGCATCGTTTGCAAGCGAGTAATGATTATCCAATCCAGATAAAATCTGATTTTTCTACCATAACTATGTTATTTGATAATGCTCAATACTCAGCAGATAAAACACCTATCACCTCATTCACCGAGCACGAAAAAGTGATCTTAAAGCAAACTATCCATAAAATCATTGAATATTCCTACATATTAATAGCACTTTTAGCTGGCTATAAAAACCACAAATATATACCAGTGAAGCAATACCTTGACAGACAGGCCATTCAAAATATCCCTTGGTTAAAAAGCGCGCTACATCAATTAAATGCTCTAATAACCGATCCCAGCGAAATAATAACATTTGTTGATTGCCGCAGCGACAAAATTATTAAACTGGCAGCTCAAAATCAGAGCCTATCACCTTATGAAATGGTTGCAGAAATAGCTGATGAGGAACTAAACGCCCGCCGAGAACTAAACATCTGCCAAGCATTGGGCTATACCCGAGCACAGGTCTCTGCTAGAACATCTGTATCGCGCTTTGGCCAGGCCCGGTTGGGCATTCCTTTACAAGTTGGCTGCTATACCATTGCTAATACGACCGCTTTTCAAAATAGAGCCAACAGATTACTTGATCAATTAATTAGAGATGTCATAGGTGACAATAGAAAGGCATACGCGCTGATAGATACCTTGTCTCTGGTAATTGCCATAGGCGAAGGAGCAGACAACGCGGCAGATAATTATGACAATCCAATACAACCACCACGCGCCCAAAATTTGACGCTAAACAGCCAGCATTTTTAGAAACGTTACCCAAGCGCAAAAAAATAGTAAAATTTTAATAATAGAAAACTCAATACAGGCTTATCACCATGCGACTTTAATAGCTAAAAAATCAACAGTACAACTTGAGTCTGCTCTAAGTAGGGAAATGTTGCACAATTTTAACTTTACTGATTAATAATGCATCCATTTCCGGCAACAAAGTTAATTTAGATAAATAATGTCTCTTTTTGTTTTTCAACGCTAAGGTATAGCCTTTTGCAGTTTCATCTGCATGATCTATTTCATCCCAATTAATATTTAATGTCACATTTAAGCTTGAAACTTTTATTGCTAAATCATCAAAACAAAGCTTGATAGTATTATTTGAATTTTTACCCCACATTTGCCCTGTTATCCACCATGATCTTTTATATTTAAAGTTAAAAAACTCGAGGAATGCCAAACCAATAATAAAGAACCCCAACATTTTGTTATGCTGCACAAAAGTAATAAAAAAAAATCCTACCAATGTTAACGCCACCATCAATAGATAACGAGGCCTTGGTACTTTACCTGTTAAAAGAGCGTTTAACAGCTGCGATTCATCAAAGCATTCTAAAAGATGCTCTTTGCTAAGCACAAAACTATTTTGATATTCCATATTACCCATATTTTTTAGAAAATTATTTGTGTAGTATAACAGCAAGTGCGTGCAAAATACTTGCTTAACTAGGCTTTATGCACAGATGAGAGACATAAAATTTACCTCTCAATGATTAAAAAATTCAAATTAAGGATAAACGATGAAAAAAGAAACTGCCATTATTAATGCTGGCCGCGCTAAAAAATGGACTCATGGCCTGGTAAACCCGCCTATTTTTAGAGCTTCAACCATTTTATTTGATACGCTTGACGAAATGCATTTTGCCGCTAAAAACAGTACTAAAGGAGAAATGTTTTATGGGCGCAGAGGCACATCAACACATTTTGCATTTCAACAAGCAATGACTGAACTTGAAGGCGGTACTGGTTGTGCGCTATACCCATCTGGCATGGCTGCTATTTCAGGTGCATTACTTTCATTTTTAAAAGCAGGTGATCATTTGTTGATGGTTGATAGCGTGTATGAGCCAACGCGCATCTTCTGTGATACGTTATTAAAAGGCTATGGCATACAAACCACTTATTATGATCCACTCATCACAAGCGCTATTGAAAACCTTATTCAAAAAAATACCAAGGTGCTATTTTTAGAATCACCGGGATCAATCACCATGGAAATACAAGATGTACCAACCCTCGCAAAAATCGCACACCAACACCAAATAACGGTTATGCTTGACAACACCTGGTCATCACCGATCAACTCACAACCTTTTTCTATGGGTATCGATATATCAATTGTGGCAGCAACAAAATATATTGTCGGACATTCTGATGTGCTGATGGGCATTGCAATTGCAAATAAAACCCACTGGGAAAAGCTTTGTCAAAATAGCTATTTACTCGGCTATTGCACGTCTCCTGATGATGTTTATCTCGCCGCCAGAGGCTTGCGCACTTTAAGCGTGCGCATGGCACAACATGAAAAAAACGCCTTGCAAGTTGCTAAATTTTTATCCAATAGAGAAGAGGTTGATCATATTCGCCACCCAGCCTTTGCGAGTTGCCCTGGTCATGAGTTCTTTAAAAGAGATTTCAGTGGCTCAAATGGCTTATTTTCATTTGTATTAAAAACAGGAAGCCAACAAGCTATTAATGCTTTTGTTGAAAATATGGCGCATTTTAAAATGGGTTTTTCATGGGGGGGCTTTGAAAGCCTCATCCTTTGCGTCGCAAATATTGATAAAATGCGCACAGCAACACCATGGGATAATAGCAAGCCACTGATTAGGCTACATATTGGTTTAGAAAATGTCAGCGATTTAATAACAGATCTAGATAACGCGTTTGCTCGTTATAACCAGGTATTAAATCAATAACAGTAAATAACCTTGCAAGCCGATGTTAAACATTGCACCTCTTAGCAATTGCGGTATTTAGCCCTTAAATGATAACGCCTATCAATAATTGTGCCCTTAATTGCACCACCAAGAAAAAATAACTATTAAAGCCATGCTAGCCAGAAATGCAATCTCAGGGTAGCAAATTGGCAATGGCAATGACCTTGCATTTTGATAGTCGCCTAGCTATAAATCAGGCAAATCAATAAATTATTTAGTGAAATTGAGATATAGGTTAATGATATTGGCTTAATTTTAGCTATATGTTTGTTTTTTTACGCTAATTACTTCTACAATCGAGGCTAGTAACTACAATTTGTATTTATAAATAATAAATATAAAGTCCACACGGAGATCTACCCAATATGAGTAATGCAGAAATTGGATTTGATATAAATCAACAGTTGGTATCGACTACTGACTTAAACAGCAACATAACCTATGCAAATGAAAATTTTTGTAAAATTGCTGGCTATTCATTAGAAGAGCTTGTCGGTAAACCACACAATATTGTCCGTCATCCTGATATGCCTAAAGCTGCTTTTGCTGATTTATGGGCAAAATTAAAATCTGGTCAATCATGGCGAGGCATGGTAAAAAATCGCTGTAAAAATGGTGGATATTACTGGGTTGATGCTTATGTTACCCCACTTTACATTGATGGACGTCATGTTGGTTACCAATCGGTACGTTTTTCACCAAGCGCTGAACTCAAGAAAAAAGCACAAGCGGTTTATGACAAAATAAATGCGAACGAAGAGATTGAAACTAAATTCACTCAAAAAGTGCGCCAAAGTATTTCGCTAGCCTCTGTTTTGTTTTTTATGGGCTTCTTATTTTATGCACACGGCATGGGCGCTGAGATTACCTATTTAAGCGAATTGGGGTCAATTATTTATCTTGTTTTCCTATTTTTAATGAACCGCACAGAGCTGCAAAAAACGCCTTCGGTACTTAGCGCGATGAGAGCGGAATTTGATAGCCCGAGCCGTTTGATTTATGCAGGAAATCAGCCAAGTGATATTGCAAAATTCCATATTGGTTTATTAGAAGCTCGGATTAAAACGATTTTAGGGCGAACATCAGATGCAACAGCTGAGCTTAAATCACTTGCCAGCGAACTGGTCACTATTTCTGAAACAACAACGCAAAGCATCCAAAAAGAGTCTGAAGAATTAGAGCAATTAGCCACCGCCATTGAAGAGATGTCTGTTACCGCGAAAGAGATCGGACGATCCACAGCCGATTCAGCAGACAAAACGCGCGAAACACAAGAACGTTGCGTAAAAACCCAAACCGTAATGACAAGCACCACCGAAAAAGTAACATTAATGGCATCTGAGATCCAAAGTGTTGCCTCTTCTGCGGTCGATTTAGTTGAACAAGCAAATGAAATAGATCAAGCAATGGTTGAAATTCAAGGTATCGCAGATCAGACCAATTTATTAGCACTTAATGCGGCAATTGAAGCCGCACGAGCTGGAGAATTTGGGCGTGGTTTCTCAGTAGTTGCTGATGAAGTTCGAGCACTTTCAAGCCGTACACATAGCGCAACACAAACCATCCAATCATCAGTTTCAAAAATGCAATCAACACTCAAGCTGTGGGTTGAAAAGATGCAAAATAGCAGTGAGCAAGCCGATCAAGCATTGGGAGAAACATCCCTAACTCAAGAGCTGGTCTCAGAAATTTCCGATATGATGACCGAAGTATTTGAAATATCAACATCAATTTCAACCGCTGCTGAAGAGCAATCAATGGTAAGCGGTGAAATCTCAGCAAATGTATCTAAAATAAATGATCTGAGCAGAGAAAACCTAGAGCATTCACTACATGTCAAAGAAAACAGTGAACAATTAACTGTTAAATCTAATTCTATCGCTGCACTCTCTGATATGTTTAAGTAAAACGGCTTGAGCCTGCTATGATGGGTATACAATGCAAAGAGACTCACAGCGCGACTGTGCATAATTCTGGAATATGAGCCGCATTGAAGGCTTGTTGTAAAATGGCAAGTATTTAGCCGCCTGTACAATGGGCTTATTCCATGAAATATCTTCTACTGCCAAGCATACGAGAAATTCTACTTTTAACTGCAATTATTTTTTGCTGCAACCAGTATACTCATCATAATTGCAAACATTTCAAACTACTTCACAAAATTAATTGATCTCAATTGTTTATCAACTACAATACAGCGACGTTCGTTCAATCAGCAGAAGGTCAAGCATGTCACAATTTATTTTTACAATGGATAGAGTAAGCAAGGTTGTTCCACCTAAAAAAACGATTCTGAAAAATATTTCATTAAGTTTTTTCCCTGGCGCTAAAATTGGGGTATTAGGGTTAAACGGCTCAGGTAAATCGACCCTCCTGCGTATAATGGCTGGCATTGATAAAGAGTTCAATGGCGAGGCGCGGCCTTTAACTGGCATTAAAATAGGTTATCTTCCCCAAGAGCCTATATTAGATCTTAACAAAACGGTACGCGATATTATTGAAGAGGCAGTTAGTGAGGTTAAAAATGCATTAACCTCACTAGATGCCGTTTATGCAGCATACGCAGAGCCTGATGCTGATTTTGATGCCCTGGCAAAACGCCAAGGGCAATTAGAAGATATTATTCAAGCGCATGATGGTCATAACCTTGATAATCAGTTAGAACGTGCTGGAGATGCGCTACGCTTACCGCCTTGGGATCAACCTGTAAAAGTGCTTTCCGGGGGGGAGCGGCGCCGAGTTGCATTATGTCGTTTACTGCTTGAAAAACCCGATATGCTATTGCTCGATGAGCCGACCAACCATTTAGATGCGCAATCTGTGGCTTGGCTGGAACGTTTTTTACATGATTATGAGGGCACTGTTGTCGCCATTACCCATGATCGTTATTTCCTTGATAATGTCGCAGGTTGGATCTTAGAGCTGGATCGCGGATACGGCATTCCATGGGAAGGTAACTACTCATCATGGCTTGAGCAAAAAGATGCACGTCTTAAACAAGAAGCCTCCCAAGAAAAAGCCCGCCAACGGCAAATTGAAACTGAGCTTGAATGGGTTCGATCTAATGCAAAAGCTCGCCAATCTAAAAGCAAAGCGCGGTTATCTCGCTTCGAAGAGCTTAATAATCAAGATTTTCAAAAACGTAACGAGACCAATGAATTATTTATTCCTGTTGGGCAACGTTTAGGCGACCAAGTCATTGAGGTTAAAAACTTAAACAAGTCATTTGATGGGCGCGTATTGATTAATGATTTGAGTTTTAGTATTCCCCAAGGGGCTATTGTCGGCATTATCGGTGCCAATGGCGCTGGTAAATCAACCTTATTTAAAATGATTTCTGGTGATGAAAAACCAGACAGTGGTGAAATTATCATTGGACAATCAGTGGAGCTTGCAAGCGTTGAGCAGTTTAGAGATCACATGAACGATAAAGCCACCGTTTTTCAAGAAGTAGCAGATGGCAATGAAATAATAAAAATTGGCAATATCGACATTCCAAGTCGCGCCTATTTAGGCCGTTTTAATTTCAAGGGTAGCGATCAACAAAAAATAGTCGGTAATTTATCAGGAGGTGAGCGCGGGCGTTTACACCTTGCAAAACTGCTAAAATCAGGCGGAAATGTGTTATTACTTGATGAGCCAACCAATGATTTAGATATTGAAACATTACGCGCACTCGAAGATGCCCTGCTGAACTTTGCAGGTTGTGCGATGGTTATCTCGCATGATCGTTGGTTCTTAGATCGCATAGCAACACACATCATTGATTATGGTGATAAAGGTGTTATCAACGTCTTTGAAGGTAACTACAGTGATTATGAAGCATGGTTGAAAAAAACATTAGGCGCGGCGGCAACTGAGCCACATCGCATCAAATACAAGTGTATTGCTTAAAACAGTAGAATGTAAAAATAAACGCCATGTTTTAATAATAATCAATTGCGCACTCTATACCCATGCGCCGATCAAACTGCAACGGTGGCCGCTCACTCGATGATAGCAGTAAGGCGCAGCATAAGGTAATGGGAACGTGCGCATCCAATGAAAAGCTTTGGCGGCACTCGAGAATATAAAAACCGAGCCCAGCACCAACAAGCGCGGATACTTGTTAAGTTTGCATTATTATAAAATATCAATCAAGAATAACTTCCCTGCAATTTAAGGCCGCAAATATCGGCACAATTTGGCTTGCTGATTTTGCATTTCTGGGTAGCATAGGTATATACCCATGTTACCCCAAAATATAAGTGAAGAATACAAATGCCATTAACAAAGTGGAAATTCCCTAGGGCAAATAAAAACAAGGAAAGTCCACCTAATAATTCAAGTATTAAGGTGCTTGATATGCCAGATTGGCATGAGAGTAGTGATTACCTAACTGCAATAATAAATAAGTCTTCGACGCTATGTCTTATGTATAACGCACTTAATTTCATAGGATGGAAACCAACAACTGCATTTACTGATGCCGAAAAAGTTAGGTTAAGGTTAGCTGTGAAAACTGCCATAACATATTCAAGGATAATAGCATCAATTTTCGACAAAGAGCAAGCCTATGAAGATCCAGAACTGCAAGCAGCCCTCAAAGCAATCAGCACCCAAGACGCGCCTCTAGTAAAAAAGTGGATAATAAAAATGCATGTTTTCTTGACTGATAGCAACCAAATAGTAACATTTGTTGATAAGCGCCCAAAAAATATTGCGATTAGGGCAGCTCTTGCTCATGACCGCCATATATCAAGAAAAATAACCTTAGATGGCAAAGGCCATTATGATCCACGCAATCGCTTAGGATGCAGTCCTCCAACACATTGGAGTTCCAATCCTAACATAAAGAGCGAACCTATAAATGTACCTATACCTGAACCATTTACTCACACGCGGGTAAGAAACCGACCACCGCACATGCGTTTCGGCTCTGATAACAAAGATTATGCTCGCCATCATTCTTATGCTAATTCTGCCGTTGCTTCTTATTCTGATTCTAGCGATGATCCTGATAATGCTAGTGACACCGAATATAGCTCTCTAGAGCTCACTAAATCACTGGATCTTCCACAACTAGACCCCCAGTATAACCATAAACCTGCAGGCCTTATTTATGATATTTACCCAGAAGATATTCAATATATATTACAAAATAAACAAACAGCAACGAAATTCTATCAACATTTTCTTAATATCATATCAGAAGGAACTTGTCATCAACAAGATACAATAATGCGTTTATTTTCAATTGCAACTAAAATAGCACGACTAGCGTAAGGATATGGCTCTAGGTACTCGTTGATATAACGAGTTACTATGCGGATGCTTAACCACCGCGAGGGTGGCGTTAATCTAATCAAAAGTGATTTACCATATTATCACTTGTATTGGTTATCCAAGCTGGTTTGTTGTCTATACCCATGCGCCGATCAAAATGCAACGGTGGCCGCTCACTCGATGATCGCAGTAAGGCGCTGCATGAGGTAATGGGAACGTGCGCATCCAATGAAAAGCTTTGGCGGCGCTCGAGAATATAAAAACCGAGCCCAGCACCAACAAGCGCGGATACTTGTTAAGTTTGCATTATTATAAAATATCAATCAAGAATAACTTCCCTGCAATTTAAGGCCGCAAATATCGGCACAATTTGACTTGCTGATTTTGCATTTCGGGGTCGCATGGGTATATACCCATGTTACCCAAAAATATAAGTGAAGAATACAAATGCCATTAACAAAGTGGAAATTCCCTAGGGCAAATAAAAACAAGGAAAGTCCACCTAATAATTCAAGTATTGAGGTGCTTGATATGCCAGATGCGCATGAGAGTGTTGGTTACCTAACTGCAATAATAAATAAGTCTTCCACGCTATGTCTTATGTATAACGCACTTAATTTCATAGGATGGAAACCAACAACTGCATTTACTGATGCCGAAAAAGTTAGGTTAAGCTTAGCTGTGAAAACTGCCATAACATATTCAAGGATAATAGCATCAATTTTCGACAAAGAGCAAGCCTATGAAGATCCAGAACTGCAAGCAGCCCTCAAAGCAATCAGCACCCAAGACGCGCCTCTAGTAAAAAAGTGGATAATAAAAATGCATGTTTTCTTGACTGATAGCAACCAAATAGTAACATTTGTTGATAAGCGCCAAAAAAATATTGCGATTAGGGCAGCTCTTGCTCATGACCGCCATATATCAAGAAAAATAACCTTAAATTACAAAGGCCATTATGATCCACGCAATCGCTTAGGATGCAGTCCTCCAATACATTGGAGTTCCAATCCTAACATAAAGAACGAACCTATAAATGTACCTATACCTGAACCATTTACTCACACGCGGGTAAGAAACCGACCACCGCACATGCGTTTCGGCTCTGATAACAAAGATTATGCTAGCCATCATTCTTATGCTAATTCTGCCGTTGCTTCTTATTCTGATTCTAGGGATGATCCTGATTATGCTAGTGACACCGAATTTAGCTCTCTAGAGCTCAATGAATTCCTGGATCTTCCACAACTAGACCCCCAGTATAACCATAAACCTGCAGGCCTTATTTATGAGATTTACCCAGAAGATATTCAATATATATTACAAAATAAACAAACAGCAACGAGATTCTATCAACATTTTCTTAACATCATATCAGAAGGAACTTGTCATCAACAAGATACAATAATGCGTTTATTTTCAATTGCAACTAAAATAGCACGACTAGCGTAAGGATATGGGTCTAGGTACTCGTCGATATAACGAGTTGCTATGCGGATGCTTAACCACCGCGAGGGTGGCGTTAATCTAATCAAAAGTGATTTACCATATTATCACTTGTATTGGTTATCCAAGCTGGTTTGTTGTCTATACCCATGCGCCGATCAAAATGCAACGGTGGCCGCTCACTCGATGATCGCAGTAAGGCGCAGCATAAGGTAATGGGAACGTGCGCATCCAATGAAAAGCTTTGGCGGCGCTCGAGAATATAAAAACCGAGCCCAGCACCAACAAGCGCGGATACTTGATAAGTTTGCATTATTATAAAATATCAATCAAGAATAACTTCCCTGCAATTTAAGGCCGCAAATATCGGCACAATTTGACTTGCTGATTTTGCATTTCGGGGTAGCATGGGTATATCTCTACAGTGTTCTTCCTAGCAAGGCTCTATTGCGCTTAAGAGACCCGTCAATTATAGTTTTTACTTTAATTTTTATGGTAAGGGCTCACCTTGGTAAACTGTTCTCCTTTTTTTGCAAAACTAGCAACAAAATTGGCCCAACAGCCTGCAATTGCCAGTGCTTGTTCAGGATCTTCTTGCGCTACCTTTTGACAAGCTTCTATGCCATGTATAGGCATACTTCCCCAGCTAGAATCTACTGTTTGTAAAACTTTATGGGTCATCTCATGATAGAGTATGGTTGCTTTTTCTTCACTCGACCTGAATATTTCCAACATTCGTTCACCAACCAAAACTGGAATACCTAATCCTAACCTTGGATGATAGAAACGAGGTAAACTACATATTTTTTGATAAATAAATTTTGTCACCTCATTCCCATAACAACTAGCTAAACCAGGGACTCGCCCTATCAAACCCGTCTGTTGGTTATCGTTCGCTCCGATTGAATCTCGCAGACTCCATTTATATTGATGGCGCATATCAATAAAATGTAACAAACTTCCAGGATCAATCAACACACGCTGCATATTAGCGATACCATATTTTATTTTCATTACCATTTTTTTACTATCGTCCCCGAACCATAAACGCACTTTATCAAGATCTTTCTTAAAGGATTGCTCAGAGGATTCATAAGCAAGTGTTGAATTTTTAACGCAAACATTCAAGGCCTCCGCTAATTGTATTTTTTCACAAGCCGAAAAACCTAATGGAATATGTAGTCTTTCAATATCATAAGCACTCATTCCTACCTTTATCTGTTGATATTTGCTATAAAAAATAGTCATCATTGGCATATTCTTTTCATCACTATTTGTCAGTAATGAGAGCACGCTAGATGAAGATCCTCGTTTTTTTTTATTATATTTCGGCATTTTTGTTCCATTATGTATCATTATGGCAAGGTGACAAATTAACAATACAAATTGTACACTTTGAGAGTATCATTTACTTATAAAACGATATATTGACGCATGTTTTTTTGCACATCGCTTAGAGAATAATTTATAATCTAGATATTAATATTAACACAATACAATACTGACTCCATAAAGTATTGTTATGATATTGACTATAAATGGGGTTTACACCGATGCCATGACAAGATGACATTGAATCATAGCAATCAATTACAAAGAGATAAGGACATACAATGACATTTCAGCTTGCTGATCGCCTACAACAAGATTCTTTTATACTAGTTGAAGATCCCCACAGTTTTTGGTTGCTATTAAACAACCAAAACTTTCCTTGGTTTATTCTTGTGCCTAAAACCGACAAGCAAGAATTATTCGAATTAAGCGCCCAAGCACAAAAACGCTTGCAAGCTAAAACAAACCAACTTTCAAGGTTTATCACAGAGCAGTTTCCATTTGATAAATTAAATATTGCATCCATAGGTAATATCGTCAGACAACTGCATATACATGTGATCGCTCGCTCTGCCTCTGATCCATGTTGGCCAGGGGTCGTTTGGGGAACAAAGCATGTAACAAAATATAAACAAGACGATGTTGAGGCCATAAAAGAAGCATTACAGTACTTTTTATCAACAAGCGATTAATATCAAGCCCACAATGTTAAATTAACTTAAATATTGGCAAGTCATCTCTGGGCATTTTGCCGTGGTAAATCCAAACTCGAAATGCATAACTTGCTGCTAAACTCTCATTAAAACTTAAATTTATAAATTTAAGTTGAAGGGTATAAATTTACATGTAAACTTAATTCTAAATAATTACGTTTTGGTGGCTTATGGCAAGAATTAGAATTCCAACCCCATTTAATGAGTTGATGAAAAATGTATCACACCAAGAATTTATTCCTTTGTTGTCTAAATATAAAGCCACAGATCTAGATGGTAACTATCTACATTGGAATAAATTCAAATAGAAAGTAGGAAAAGGTGATGATGAAGAAACTGCGTAGGCTGCAACAAAGTTAGCTAGAAAAACAATTACCAAATATATTCATTCCTTAAAAGGAAAAAATGAGAATGATTACTTCAATTATTGTGTCCCTGACTCTTTATTTGCCCAATTGTATTATATCGATAAAGTGACAGGTGGAGGTCACTCTATTGGCGATGGCTCTTTTATTACCAGACGCGAAAAAGATAGATACCTAGTAAAAAACTTAATAATGGAAGAAGCTATTACTTCTTCACAATTAGAAGGCGCATCTACAACAAGAAAAGTTGCTAAAGATATGCTTGCAAATAATCGTAAGCCAGCAGATAAGTCCGAACAAATGATTTTCAATAATTATCTATTAATGAAAAAAGTTATTAAAAAAAAGGACGATGACCTATCGATTGATTTGATTTTAGAATTGCATTCTATTGCTATGTATATGGCTATCGATAATAAAGCAGTTTCTGGAGAATTAAGACCAGATAATACTCTAACCGTTGGCAACATATATCACGAAGTTGCACATGAGCCGCCTTGTTGCGAATCATTGCAAGAAAGATTGACTTATTTATGTACTTTTGCAAACCAATATAGTGATAGCCAACAATCAGATAGTTTCATTCACCCTTTAATTAAAGCAATTATTTTACATTTTATGATTGGTCACATACACCCGTTTGGTGATGGTAATGGAAGAACTGCTCGGGCAATTTTCTATTGGTTTATGTTAAAAAACGGATATTGGCTTTTTGAATATGTATCGATTAGTAAACTAATTCAGGAAAAAAGAAGTGATTACGATACAGCTTATATCTACACAAAAACAGATGACTTAGATCTTACCTACTTTATTTATCATCAAGTTAATATTATAACTAATGCCGTAAATGCTCTTCAAAGGCATATTGAAAACCAGAAAAATGAATTTTATCAATTCCTGGAGTGGATTGAAAAAAGCCCACTAGCAAAGAAATTAAAAAGGGCGCAGCTTGAAATATTAAAAGACGCTATTAAGGAGCCAGGTAAAATTTTTACAACAAAACAAATTTCAATGGATTTTGATATAAATGAAAATACAGCGCGTACATATTTAAATGGATTAGTTGAAGAGGATTTGCTGATGCCGAGCAAAATTAAAAAAGGAAAAACTATTCTTTATCTTGCTCCTCAATGGCTCAGAGATAAATTGAAAGTATAATACCTCAATGAATTTAAAAGCACTCTTGTATTGAAGTGATTGAGAAATGAAACTCCCAAA
The DNA here is from genome assembly GCA_963682165.1 of uncultured Psychromonas sp. Lineage (GTDB taxonomy): Bacteria > Pseudomonadota > Gammaproteobacteria > Enterobacterales > Psychromonadaceae > Psychromonas. The sequence continues at coordinate 3,483,369 of OY821666.1, forward strand.
AATTGTAAATAAAATGACAACCCTGAAGCCGTGGCTTGAATCTGCCTTGTTAAAAAAAAATAACTCAGTTAAAGTGTTCTTTCTAATAATAAATAAAACGGGTAATTCTACAAGCTCGTTAGAGCCTTCAGGAAAATATTGTGATCATCAAAAAAATTAAATCAATCGACACTTTGTCTCTGCGTCAAGAGATCCTTCTCCCTGGAAGTGAAGCTGCTCAATGTATTTACGAAGGCGATGATGACAATACTACAGCGCACTTTGGGGCTATCCAAAATGATACCATAATTGGCATTATTTCAATTTATAAGCGTTCAAATACAATTCTTTGTAACGATCATGGTTTCCAATTAAGATCTATGGCAACAGCTGTAAATGCTCGAGGGAAAGGCATAGGTTTAAAACTGCTACGGGAATCCGAAAACTATGCCGAACAAAATAATTGCAAGTATATTTGGGCAAACGCCAGAACTGTAGCAATTGGTTTCTATAAAAAGGCAGGTTATACAACACAGTCACAGGAATTCGAAATAAATTGTGTTGGGCCTCACTATTTAGTGAGAAAAAATTTGCCCTAACAAAATAATCAAAGATCACACCAAAAAAGATCTACACACTTTATGATACCCATGCTGTTGCACGACAAATTGAAATATAAAAAATTGAAATATAAAAAAAGCATAATGTTAACCACCAATGCTATTCATGCGAGCTTAGCTTTCGCAAAAGTATCATAAATGCGGAATAAGAAATATTAAATAGTTGTCTTGAATCTAAAAATAGGTATAACAATACTCCTCATGCTTATGAGTTAAACCTTGCTATGACTGCCAACTGCAAGTTAAATAAACTGATCCTTGCTAATTATTTTATAGCCATGCTTTGTGAAAATGCAACAGTTGCCAGGAAATGTTTCTGCTGCAAACACTCGTTGCGCAAATTTATCAAACCCAAAAATAGACAGTAGATTGAGCAGGCTGTATCATTTACTCAGACTACTTCGGCAGTTATAATCTCATTAATCTAAGGAAAATAACATGGAAACATACAAATGTTCAAAATGTGGAATGGCTGTTAATGCAACATGCGCTAAATGTGATGCACCACTTGTAAACGATAGCTTAAAAATCGATGATGGAACAGAAGTTCAAATTTCTAAATGCCCAAATGGACATGGCAAAATCAAGTCTCCTATGTGTTGTGGTGAAGATATGAGTTGTTCAATAGCATAACTTATTAAAAATCTAATCAACTTGCAGGATTTATAAAAACATAACAGAAACAAAAGCTTCTTATTTATGTGCTATTAAATCCTTGCTTGCTTCAATAATTAATATATACCCAATCACTCCAGTGGAAACATTAAGTTGTTGGCATGAGCATATTTACTTATCGGTGCAAATGTGTCACCGCTACTTAGCTAATCTTACGTTCTCTTGTTTTCACTAAATTTAAACATTAAGCTATCTCCGCCTAAGCCCAACGAAGCAACTATTTGCACCAAGTATAATAGCCACAACCATTTAATCAAGGAATAGACATGACCGACCAATCCATAGCAACATTACCGTTCTTTAACGAAGCCAAAATTGCAGCAGTACTCGATTGGGGGCCACTCATGGGCGCTCTAGAACACGCAATGAGCGATTTCTCCGCAGGGAATGTCGTTCAACCTGTTCGGCAAATGGTGCCGGTACCTGGACACGACGCAATCATTGCTGCAATGCCAGCCGTGGGGGACGCCATGGCCGTCAAAGTTGTCACGCTATATCACGAAAATGCCGGGACAAAGATCCCTACCACCCAGGGGGTAATTCTTCTATTTAATAAGGACAATGGCTCCCCACTTGCAGTACTAGACGGGCGACTGATCACAGAAATGCGCACAGCAGCAGCAGCCGCCGCCGCCGCTCGCAAACTAGCAACCACACAAAGTGCTGTGGTGACAATCATGGGTAATGGCGTCCAGGCTCGCGCCCACATCAAGGCGCTGGCCGAAGTAACAAAACACAAGGAGCTTCGGCTTTGGTCAAGGGACGAAGCAAGGGGAAAGGCACTAGCTGCGGAATTTGGCGCTACTTATCTGGCCAATGCCGAACAAGCAGTTCGCGATGCCGACATCGTTGCCTGCACCACAAACTCCATTGAACCAATTGTAAAAGGCTCCTGGTTAAAAACAGGTGCTTTCGTGAGCTCTGTTGGCTGGAATACAATTGATGGCCGAGAACTCGATGATACAGCAATGGCCAACACCGTAATCGTTGAATCCTACTCTGCAGCAAGAGACCAGGCTGGAAACATCCGTGGCTCTGGTTGTGAAATATTCGCCGAAATTGGCGAGATCTACAGCACCACCAAAATCGTACCCAAAGGCAGCACGGTGATTTATGACTCAGTTGGTATGGCAATCATGGACGTGGTAGCCGCAAAATTGGTTTATGATCTGATTGTAAAGTAACACAATATATTCTAATTGGTATTTATGACATCAAAGTGCAGCCGCAGCACATGGATTTGCGACTAGCGCAGACGAAGACAACTATAAGCATTTTAAAGTCACAAGATAAGAGACGTACATGCTAAATCACCAGAAATTACTACCATGAGAGCCAGAAAAGAAGCCACTATAAATGCGTTAAGGTTTTTCACAGATATTGTACCTGTTTAAAGTGCAAATAAATTTAACCCCTGCTCATATAACAGCGATGAGTATAATAGTATTATAAAAAAGTATAGAGCAATGAATTGTTTTTCTATCATGTAATCATTTGCAGACGCAGCAAGTACTGGCGTAGGAAATTGTTGTGAACAATCATCTATCTGCTATCTGCTATCTGCTATCTGCTATCTGCTATCTGCTATCTGCTATCTGCTATCTGCTATCTGCTATCTGCTATGCATCTTTATCACGCAATCCGACACTTTTTGGTCATTCAATAGTGGCTATGCGCGACTCTACCGAGTCAGATCATATGTTTCTCATCATACGCCAAAGATACACCTATTGCGTATAATCATCTCATAAGCATCAATGATTTGAAGCAAACTACAATGATTGTCGATGCATGGTCTAATGATTGGTATTTCCCAAATTTAGGCCTCATTAGCACATACACCCCATCATCTCGGAAACATCCCCAATCCTTTACAGTATGCCACAAGATATCAAATAGCGCATAATTCATTTAATAAAATATATTGCTATATTCTAAGCAACCATCCAATATATGGCACATATTGATTGCAATAATAGTTATAACTTATTGCATTAATTGGCTCTCATTAAATTGATATCCAAGCTTTTTCATTAGCCATATCCCATGCTTGGTGAAAATGCCTTGTGAAAATGCAACATAAAAATGCAACATCAGCTGCTACCAGAGGCCCAGCGATAAGGCATAAATAATGTAAAAATAACTTATGTATCAAATGGTAAATGCAAGTCAGATATTTCTGTTGTGCTGCAAAAGTGTCAGCTCATGATGAAATAATCGCCAATAATTTTGTAGCACTTGGATTTTTAAGACAATTTATTTGACATATGCATAAAATAATTTAGAATAACGACCTTCTCAATAAACTAAATATTAAAAAATATTATGCTATTACCAGTACAAAATGCTAAAACAATGCATAACAGAAAGAATGCAGCACTAAGTTCGCTTAAATTCTTTACTGATATAAAACAGATTAGATCTAGTAATATTCCAGGCGAATTGTCTGTTAAAGATACTAATATCATACAAGCTTATAGAAATAATAATCCATCATCTGTCATAAGATCATTTTCGGATGCAGCAACGACTGGCGTAGGTAATTGTAAAGAACTAATAGCAATCATTTACTCGTCTTTATATAGTAATCCAAGACTCTATCATAATTCAGATGTAATGATGTGCCGTATAAATAATGATTATGGGGTTGTTATTGTGACCAACAAATTTATCGCTAGACATATGGGAAGCTTTAAGATTAGTGATTTAAGTCTAGAGACAATGATAGTGGATGCTTGGACTCGCGATTGGTATTTTCCTAATATAGATACACACACCGAACATATATATAACCTTCGTAAGGAGCAAATATTAACTCCATGGCAACGTGACATGAGGAGCCAATGTAAAACTTCACGCATGAGCATACACCAAATGGATATACTAGCAGATCCTCAGGGCGGCCCGTATTAAAGATAAAATCAGCATGATAAGTTTTGCTAAGATCCACGCCATGAAATTGCTCTAGAATGATCAACTTAGTTAATCATCGAGATTAATTTTATGCCTCACATCCTTGGGCAATTTACCAATCTAACCATTAATTGTTACATCACATGAGTAATAATCATTAACCTAAGGGTAAAGCACATACTTGTTGCGCATTATTTTATACTTAGTCAGCCCTTTCGCCCACGAGGCTTTAATTTCTTTTGATGATTTACCAGCCACCACTTGCTGATAAAACCTATCAGTGCCCATCAGTTTTGCAAGCCAAAGTCGCTTGGTAATGATGTCATTATCAGTATATTTGAGTTTTTTTAGTTTATGATACCAAGCAATATAATAATCAATATTGAGCCCGCCAGCATTGTTAACTGTTAAGTTACTCAAATCATCACCATAGACGACATTACATTTTTGTGGCCAACCTTTACTTGATACCTTACCCAATAAATGTCCTGCGCGTTTATCATTAAAACCTATCATTTGAAATGGTTTGTCTGTACCTCTGCCAACACTGATACTAGTTGATTCAAATAGCCCTAATGATGGGTATAAACGGCAGCTTAATTCATTAGGTAAATTCGGCGATGGTACAATCGGTAAACTATAGTGCATATTATGCGTATAGTTTATCATTTTAGAGACATATAAATGCTTAACCTTAATGCCATTTTTTAACCAGCCTTGACCGTTGATCATCAATGCAAGTTCACCCACCGTCAGCCCATGCAAAAGTGGAATGGCATCCATTCCAACAAACGATTTATACTTGTCTTGCATAATAGGGCCATCAATAAAGCCGCCATTTGGGTTGGGCCTGTCTAAAATTACCAGTGCTTTGTTATTTTCTGCAGCAGCTTCCATCACTAAATGCATAGTGCTGATATAAGTAAAATAACGTACACCAAGATCTTGAAGATCAAACACTAACAGATCAACATTACTCAACTGAGAAGCTAACGGTTTTTTGTTATTTCCATAAAGTGAGGTCACCGGTAACCCTGTTGCACAATCAAATGAATCAGTAACCGTCTGACCTGCACCTGCTGTGCCTCGAATACCATGTTCAGGTGAAAACAATCGGGTAATATGTATTTTTTTAGCGAGTAAAAAATCAATTAAATGTACATCGCCAACCATTGATGTTTGATTAACTACTAAACCTACGCGCTTATTTTTAAGCAAAGGTAAGTAATATTTAATGTTTTGCGCTCCGGTTAAAAATGGCTGTGTTACTTTTTTTTGGGCAAAAGAAAGTGAAATTGTGCTCAAAACAAGCGCAATGCAAGCCACCACGATAAATATTATTTTTTTCATGTCTAAGTCTGCTATTTTAATTAGTTAATTAGTTAATTAGTTAATTATCTCGCTCAGCCGCTCATACCTTAAACCATGCCCCAAGCAATACAGCAGCGTTTCACCATCAACGCTTTTTATATCAACAGGGAGTTTACCTGTTGGAGCATTCAAAGCGGCCCTGTGCTCTGCTAAAATAAATAAACTTCGCACACCAGCACGTATATTCGCCTCTAACTTGTTACGGTTATTATTGGTCACATCAAACCCCGTAACTCCATACACAGCAATATTCGCTTTAACCCCAGTTAAAGAAGCAATATCATAGGGATTACGCGCCGCTATAACAACCAAAGGTTTTTGCATTTCATCACTTAAATCAATTACTGCTTGGGCATTTTCTGCTGTATTGTTTAAATTGTAAGTAATTAAAATAACATAATTAGCTTTGGCTATTTTCTGCTTGAATAACGCTTTATTAATATCACTTCCCGACAATTTTAAAACACTTTTTTCAACATCCATGTTGACATTTTCAAAAGGCGCGGCAATATTCATGAGCTCATTTTCAACTAGCGCATTACGCGGAGCTTCATCTGAAATAACCAATACCTGCGTTGACCTTCGCAATGCAAACGGTAATACCCCTTTATTTTCAATCAAGGTAATTGCTTTTTCTGCAATATGCGCCTCTATTGCAAGATGTTTTTTTGAATTTACAATCATTAAAGCATGTTGCTTATCAACCGCTTGTGCCGAGATTTTTTGGGCTAATTTTGTTTGCACAATAAGACGTGCTGATTGGTCGACTCGTTGTGCAAGTTGCGGGTTTATTTGCATTTGCAGCTCAAGGTGCTGATAAATTTTTTCAAGTTTTTGCAGCGAATTTTGAGCGCTCAATTTAACCGGCATTAATATAACATCAGCTCCTGCTAAAATAGCTGTTTCAACCGTCCAACTTGGCTCAAAGTTATTAGCTATAGCTCCCATAGCCAGCGCATCTGTGACAATGAGCCCTTTAAAATGCAATTCATCACGCAAAATACCCGTGAGCATTTTCTTTGACAAGGTGGCAGGCCTGCCAATAACCTTTCCTGTCAGTGCCGAGGTTAATTTACTGTCATCAATGCTTGGCACAACAACATGCGCGGTCATTACCGCATCGACACCATTGGCAAATACATTTGCAAATGCTTTTAAATCAACAGCTCGCCATTGAGCTTCACTATAAGGCACAATGGGCAATCCATGATGTGAGTCAACACTCACATTACCATGGCCTGGAAAATGTTTGCCGGCCGTTAATAAACCATATTGATGGATACCCGCGATGTATGCCGCTGACATTTCATCAATAATAGCTAAATCATCACTGTATGAGCGCACGCCAATTACCGGATTATTTTGATTGCTATTAACATCAACAACAGGCGCGAAATTAAAATTAAACCCAAGCGCCGCAAGCTCGCTACCATGCACGTGCCCTGCTTGTTTGGCAAAATGCGGGTCGCCCGTTGCCCCAAGTGCCATATTACCTGGCATTTCAACACCCTCACGTAAACGTGTGACATATCCTCCTTCTTGATCAATAGCAATAAATAAAGGCAAATTAGAGCGTGCATCTTGAAAACCTTGAATTAAAGCAATTGTTTGCTCCGTGGTGTAGAGATTTTCGCGAAAAAGTACCACTCCCCCTAAATGGTAATCACTGATCACTTGCTGTAATTGCTCAGTCATATTGGTAAGCTCTTTAGCGCCGCCATCAGCATTAGTTCCCCAATAACGAAAATCAAGCATCAGTACTTGCCCTATTTTTTCTCGGGCACTCATATTATCAACAAAAGATTTAGCAAAGGCAGAGGGATCTTGATAGGCCTCGTTTAGCTTGTCTAATAAATAAGGTTTTACTTTTTTATTTGTGCCTGACTTGTTTGGCTGCATAGTTTATTTCATTGTATTGTTGGCGATTAAATAGCCGTTAAGTGTGTTTGTGTTAATAACTTAAACCATACCCTCGCGGGTAAATTATTTTGCGATTACTGCGCTCTTTAATATTAACGGGTAATTTAGCTGAAGGGGAATTTAATGGCTTCCCTGTGTTTGGATCTTTAAATAAAGTGCGAATACCAGCTCTAATATTTGCTTCTAACTTATTGCGCACATTGTTCGTCACATCAAACCCTGTGATACCATAAATCGCAATGTTTGCTTTTACATTATTTAAATAAGCAATGTCATAGGGATTGCCACCCGCGATAACAACCAAAGGTTTTTGCATTTCATCACTTAAATCAATTACTGCTTGGGCATTTTCTGCTGTATTGTTTAAATTGTAAGTAATTAAAATAACATAATTAGCTTTGGCTATTTTCTGCTTGAATAACGCTTTATTAATATCACTTCCCGACATTTTTAAAACACTTTTTTCAACATCCATGTTGACATTTTTAAAATGCGCGGCAATATTCATGAGCTCATTTTCAACTAGCGCATTGCGCGGAGCTTCATCTGAGATAACCAATACCTGCGTTGACCTTCGCAATGCAAACGGTAATACCCCTTTATTTTCAATCAAGGTAATTGCTTTTTCTGCAATATGCGCCTCTATTGCAAGATGTTTTTTTGAATTTACAATCATTAAAGCGTGATGCTTATCAACCGCTTGTGCCGACATTTTTTTAGCTAATTTTGTTTGCACAATAAGACGTGCTGATTGGTCTACTCGTTGTGCAAGTTGCGGGTTTATTTGCATTTGCAGCTCAAGGTGCTGATAAATTTTTGCAAGTTTTTGCAGCGAATTTTGATTCCACAATTTAACCGGCATTAATATAACATCAGCTCCTGCTAAAATAGCTGTTTCAACCGCCCAACCTGGCTCAAAGTTATTAGCTATAGCTCCCATATAAAGCGCATCTGTGACAATGAGCCCTTTAAAATGCAATTCATCACGCAAAATACCCGTGAGCATTTTCTTTGACAAGGTGGCAGGCCTGCCAATAACCTTTCCTGTCAATACCGAGGTTAATTTACTGTTATCAATGCTTGGCACAACAACATGCGCGGTCATTACCGCATCGACACCATTGGCAAATACATTTGCAAATGCTTTTAAATCAACAGCTCGCCATTGAGCTTCACTATAAGGCACAATGGGCAATCCATGATGTGAGTCAACACTCACATTACCATGGCCTGGAAAATGTTTGGCGGCCGTTAATAAACCATATTGATGGATACCCGCGATGTATGCCGCTGACATTTCATCAATAATAGCTAAATCATCACTGTATGAGCGCACGCCAATTACCGGATTATTTTGATTGCTATTAACATCAACAACAGGCGCGAAATTAAAATTAAACCCAAGCGCCGCAAGCTCGCTACCATGCACTTGCCCTGCTTGTTTGGCAAAATGCGGGTCGCCCGTTGCCCCAAGTGCCATATTACCTGGCATTTCAGTGCCCTCACGTAAACGTGTGACATAGCCGCCTTCTTGATCAATAGCAATAAATAAAGGCATCGTACTACGCGCATCTTGCATCGATTGGATTAAATCTATCTCCTGCGATGTATTATATAAATTTTGACGAAACAAAATGATCCCACCGAGATTAAATTCATTGATCGCTTTTTTAATCGAAGTGTTTATTTTAGTTACTTCATTTTCTTTACTTGGTGAAGCGTCATTTTTTTTCCAATAACGAAAATCCACCAGCATCAGTTGACCTATTTTTTCACGATTTGTCATTTTATTAACCATGGCATTGGCGGATTTAAAGGGGGTTTTATAGGCAATGTTTAATTCATGTTGAGAAATTACATGGGCATCAGCAAACGCACTGCACAACAAAAATATCAAAAAGAGTGCTCTCGTTAACATTGTGTCCACTTCAAGCCTCGGCAATAAAAAAAGAAAAAAAGAAAAATAGCACAATAGCAGCTCTTCATAAATTCATGACAATATGATCTCCATAAAAGCCATGAATATATCTCTAAATTAACTAAAAATACACACTGAGCAAGGTTAATTGTGATCAAATCCTCACCATAAAATTCAGCATCTGTGACCGTGCATTTTGCATGATAACGGCTATACAATTAAAGAGATCTCTGGCACATTTTTGCATTTTTTAATTAGTTTGAACATTTATTGAGCAAATTTTAATTTATACTATGCAACTGGTGCTGATACTGATACTGATACTGATACTGATACTGGTACTGGTACTGGTACTTAAACTCACAATTTGCAAGCAAACTTTAAATTAAGGATGATTAATGAATAAAATATTTATGATAATGTTAGCCTCTGCGCCGCTGATGCTCACTGCTTGCAACTCAGACGGTCATGATGGTGATGTTGGTGATGTTGGTACGCATGGCGTTGATTGTTGGGAGGCTGTAAAAGGTGGGAAAACAGTTAAAGATTGCATCCCTTCTCCAGATGCGCGAAATCCAGATACCAAATATGACTTTGCCAGTTTTTGTGAAGCCTTTAAAAGCTTGGGTCAATATCCAAATGGCTGTCCTTCTAAGTCTCATGTGAAACCACAAGGTGATTTAGAATTGATTCAGGCATCGGATTTTGACGATCAGGGTAAAACTCTCTCTGATTTATCAATTACCAAGGAGAGTACAGAGCCAGAAGCCTATTGGACTTTTAAAAAGGGTTATATTCGCAATAAACTCTATATGGCCGCTCGAGAAAGCTCTAAATGCGAAGATGTATGTAAAAACGACGATAACTGCGCTGCCGCATTTTTTACTCAAGATACAGCCATTGGCTCTCAAGGAGGATTTTGTTTTAAAGTGTATAACTCTGAAACTTTAGATACCGACTTGAACATTCGTTGCGGTATAGACGTAGCTGGCATGAAAGCAAAAGAGATGTGCCTAAGCTCTTTAGGCAATACCAGGTGGTGGGTAAGACCAAGCGCCCAACCATAAGCAGCTACAACGACGAGGGCTGCTATCACACCAGGTATTATGCCCGTTAGATGGCAAGCTTGGGGCCTAAAGCTTTGCAGTTCACTGCTTGCTTATTTTGCATTACGCAGTAGCATGGGAATAGTTATTAACCAGAGCTCAGGTTGAATAAGTTTGCAGGACATTGTTATACTAGTGGTGAGATCATTAAGGGTCAAATACGCATTACAGGGGAGAGAAAGAGATTAAATATCACTTATTTTGATTAAAAAACTCGTTCCCCAAATCGGAAAACAACTAATTCGCCGGGTTGCATTTTATGCCAATTTTCATTTTTAGTCAGGGGCTCTGTTGCAATAATAGTAACTACATCTGAATCTGCTGTTTCTTTTTTAAAATCAATGAAATAAATATCATCAATCAATTCGGCTTTAGTAAATGGTGCGCGACGTGTGAGCCAATGTAAGTTCTTGCCACAGTAACAAAGCATATATTCACCATCAGTGAGTAACATATTAAACACACCCATTTCATGTAATATATCACCATACGCGGCAATGCACTGCGTAATTTCAGCTAAATCAGTTGTCCCAGTTGCATAGTATTCACTTAGCTGACCTATTATCCAGCAAAATACATGTTCACTATCTGTTTCACCAACAGGGTGCGTATAACTAAATGGTAAATCTTCAAATCCTTTGAGTTGTCCATTATGCGCATAAGTCCAATTCTTTCCCCATAATTCACGCGTAAAAGGATGGGTATTTGCTAATGAAATTTCCCCACTATTTGCTTGTCTTATATGACTTACCACAGATTTACTTTTGATAGGATATTTTTTAAGCATTTTCGCAACGCGAGAGCTACACATAGGCTTGGAATCTTTAAATGTTCTTACGCCTTTGCCTTCATAAAAACTAATGCCCCAGCCATCCTTGTGTGGTCCTGTTTCGCCTCCACGCTTCATAAGACCTGTAAAGCTAAAACAGATATCGGTGGGTACATTTGCACTCATACCTAACAATTCACACATCACTAATTTACTCTTTTATTTTTAAATATCTCCTTAATTATAAGCAAGATTTAAGCCAATAGCAAGATCTAAGCCAGCCGCAAAATATAAGTCAATAGCACGACTTAAGCCATTAATTTTTCAATTAAATAAATCAATATATGAATAATTTTGATATGTACTTCTTGAATTCTATCTGCAAAACCAAAATGTGGCACGCGTATTTCAACATCGGCTAAGCCTGCCATTTTACCCCCGTCTTTACCTGTTAAAGCTACAACAGAGATACCTTTTAATTTTGCGGTCTCAATCGCTTTTAAAATATTTGCAGAATTTCCACTTGTCGATAAACAAAAAAGAACATCACCTTTGCGCCCGACACCTTCAAGATAACGAGAAAATACCATCTCAAAGCCATAATCGTTGCCAACACAGGATAAATGGCTAGGATCAGAAATCGCAATCGCAGCATAAGAAGGTCTATGCTCACGGTAACGACCCGTTAGCTCTTCTGCGAAATGCATCGCATCACAATGTGATCCGCCATTACCACAAGATAATATTTTGCCTTGTTTTTTTAAAGATTCAGCGAGTAATATCGCGGCTTTTTCTATCTGTTCAATATTTTTGTGATCCGCAATAAATGCTTGTAAAACATTTGTAGCTTCAAGTAATTCTTTTTTGATCAGCGACGTCGTCATAGTAAGATCCTATTTTAAGTTGCAAATTAGAATAATATGCCATTATTCTACACAATAATACAAATTATCGTAAATAAGTTATTAATCATAGCGGTGATTGCAGTATGAAATCTAACCCGCTAATGCCAATGTGCGAGACAGCGCAGCATTGGTATTTTTATTTTTATTTTTATCTTTCTCTTTATCTTTATCTATATCTATATCTATATCTATATCTATATCTATATCTATATCTATATCTATATCTATATCTATGTCTATATCTATATCTATATCTATATCTATATCTATGCCATGTTACCTCAAAATGCAACCTAGCATGGGTATAATACCGTTTGCTAACTAACTGAAAATTAAAAGCAAACTTTGCTGATTTTACCTTCTGCAACATTGCTAAATTTAGCGAATAATTTGTTTTTAATGTTATTGACATATAAAAGTAAAAGAGTAGTTTACAATTAGACAGAAACTTTTCGAAGAATTAGCAAAAAAGTTCCCTACTACTGGCAATTAGATAGCAAACTTTGCTGATTTTATCTAAGCTAAATTTATAAATGCGATATTAGTTGCTAAGTTAAAAAAACTTTTTAAAGGGCAATTTATTGGGATTAACTTACTACTTTCAATATTTGTTGCTAGTGGTATTAGCATGACTTTATTTTGTTTACTTGCCTTTTCTGTAGTTATCCCAACATCAAGTTTTATAATACTAGTACTATCATCATGGATATATCGATTTATCACTGAAATAATGCTTATCACCATTTCTTCTTTTGTCATTAAAAAACTAAAAAAAATTGAAAAAACAGACATATTTGATGTCGGCATAAGTTATAATCCTTTTAACTTTCAGGTTTCATATAAAAATGAACAAAACTATTATAAAAATAACAACAAGGATTAATCATGAATCATGCTAAGAGCATTCCGATAATTGACTTATCACCTTTATGGGATGATTCAGATAGAGGTCTACAGATAGTTGCAAAAAGAGTTTTTGAGGTGTATTCAGATATCGGATTTGGATATATTATTAATCATAACATACCCGAAAATATCATTAGTAATGGGTTTAAAGCCGCCAAGACATTTCATTCTCTACCCCTAGAAAATAAAATGAGAATTAAGCAAAACAATTACTTTAGAGGGTATGTTCCTATAAATTCGTCTCAACTTAAAATATCAACTGAGGGGAAAGCCACAAAGCCAAACCAGTTGGATGCTTTTGTTATGGCTTTTGAGGTCGATAAAAACCATAGAGACTATAAAGATGGTTTATATCTTGCTGGAGACAACCAGTGGCTATATGGTAATCCAGATTTCAAAGAAAAAATGGAAGCCTACCGTGATCATCTACTTAAACTTGCTCATAAACTTGTGGCAGTTTTTTCTATTGCGCTTGGGATGCCTAAAGATAGTTTAAATGAATATTTCAAAGAACCAACTTATTTTTTAAGATTACAGCACTACCCTGCCCAACCTAAAGTAATTCCAGGTGACCTTTTCGGTATTGCTCCTCATACTGATTATGGTTTTTTTACCATTATTGCTCAAAACAGTATTCCAGGATTAGAAGTTAGGTCGCAAGATAATGACTGGATAGATGTGCCTTGTATCGAGAACTCATTCGTATTAAATATTGGCGATATGATGAAAAGATGGAGTAATGATATTTTTACCTCCACACCACATAGAGTGGTCAATAAGTCAGGAGAAGAAAGATTTTCCATTCCATTCTTTTTTGAACCAAATATGCATGCAAATATCGATGTTTTGCCTAGCTGCATTACCGAAAAACAACCATCAAAGCACGCTAGTGTCATGTACGGAGACTATTTGATGGAACGTATTAAAGGTAACTACAACATAGGAAAGGGTTCTTAACTAAGAATATTAGCGCTGAATCTCAAAGTCTTAATTGTATGGATGGGGCAAGAACATCGTTAATTTCAGCTAAAAGAGCACAAGCCAAGCAAATAAGAGCTTACTTTCTAGAGTTCGGCATTCCACCCGATATATTGTTTAGACTCAACTTTATCATAACCAAGGTGCGGGCAAATTTCTGATCGTAAAGCGGTTTCAACCGTGATTGTTTCTCGTTCCCACGCTCAGCCGTGGGAACGAGAAAAAGGGTTTAACTTGAATGGATTATGTCATTTGATAAACTTCAGATAAAAAAAGGCCAACGCGTCACTAATGCTAGATTAGGAGGGGGGTTGGCTCTGTTAGGGTGGGTATTATGCTTGTTTAGTCTCGACTGTCAATAAAATATTAACAAGACCAACAAACAAAGATAGCTGCCACGTAGCATGCGCCTTATCTGGCTGTTGAACACTCCCTCGAGAGGATCATCAAATGAACTCTACCCATGGTTTAACGTCAGCGTTCTTACTCTCTTGGTACTTAACATCCTCATCCTCTTCTAGTATCTGTTGCAATATACTCGCAAAAAATTCATGAGAGGTATTTGTTCCAATGGTTTCTAAATGTAGGCTCTTATAGAACATGTTTATTCTTCCACCATTAGTCATACCTATTTTAAAAAAATCAGCCGTAATATATACTGGATAGCCTCTTCCTCCTACAAAGTGAAATTGCACTATCTTAGGCATACCATTGTACCTACTCTTTATGAATACTTTTTCAAGTTGTGTTATGCCTTTACTGGAAGCATCTGGACGTACTTTCTCTCGTTGATCAGCTATTGTTATGATAGTCTCTTGTGTATTCAAAAGCTTATATATGCATTGCATATTATTTATTATAGTGGTCTCTATTGCTTTGCCAGAGCCTTTCATCTTAATCGGCTTTTCCATAGTTTCAAAAAGAAAGTTTGCTATCGTTAAAACTTTCATAACATACTCCATAGAGTTTCTTAGTAAAACTATGTCGTTTAAACTAAATCCACCGCCTGGTTTCAGTGCACAAGTCATCAAAGTAGCTGCATAATAAGGATAATCATGATGATAGTCAGCTCTTTCTTTTATTCCGAAATCGTTAATTGCCACTACATTCATCAGCTCACTTGGGCGTAATTGCTCTTCTCCCTTTGAGAAACCACCCCAATCAGTTTGTATTTTTTTTTCCATGGTATTTAAAGGCACTACATCGTTCTTGTATAAGGATGGAAAACGCATGTTATTTAATCTCTAATTTTCATAAGTGGTTTTTTAGCTATTTAAATTGAATTATGGTTAATTTAGCTTGCACTTCATCTGGATAACTATCTAAATCATCATTTTTAGAAGTTATTTTATTGTAATATTGGTAGTCATTTCACTGGATAATAATATTTTCTTTATGTTTTCGAACAGTTGCAAGTGTAGGCTAATGTATATTAGATGTCAATGCTCTTGTCTTAATTCATGCAACTTTAATAATGATTGATAAATACATATTAAATAAGGGTTCTTTCATAGCAAAAATTGATAAATCAATCCGTAACAATCCCACCTAATGTTCCAGCTTGTGTGATTGTTTGGCTTAGCTCTTCTACTAAATTTTCGTCATTTAAATTAAGAGAATTGAATAATGACTTAGGAAAGCTGGCAATAATCATTTCAGCGGACAGTTTAGCCTTCCATGCAAACCCAGCAAAAACAGATAAACGAATAAGAATTGCTGCTTGCGAAGGTGGAGTATAAGAAAGAGGATCTAATTGTTGCTCTATTGCATCACAAAAAACTTGGGAAAATTTCCAGTGTTTTGCAAGCACAACTCCTACCTGTGTGTAATCAAAACCAAAAACATCTCGCTGAGCTGTTAGGTGAGGCTCGCCATTTTCAATTGCCACGAGCATTAAGCTGCATTCATCTGGTTTCATAACTTGTAAGAGTAATTCACCAATATTATGCATCATAGCGCAAGTAAAAGCGGTTTCAGGGTTAATATCAGTATGCTTTGCAAGTGCTTTTGCAATGCTTGCCGTTATAAAGGTATCTTTCCAAAATTGTTTTTTATTAAAACTCGGCGTGTCAGGGAATGTATTTGATAACGAAGCAGCAATGACAATACTGCGTACTTGATTAAAGCCTATACGCACAACTGCTTGAGAGATGGACTCTACTTCTTTACCTCGACTATATGCAGCGGAGTTTGCCATTTTGATCACTTTTGCGCTAATGGATTGATCCATTCCTATTTTTTTTGCAATATCATCTGAAGATATCTGCTCATTAGAAAAACTATCCATTAATTCTAAAAGTAAAATGGGTAGTACTGGAAGTTGCTTCATATTTTTAAATAGATCAGAAATACTTTCCATATCACTCTCTTGTTAATGTTATTTAATTTTTTTAAAATTTAGGTTAAATAGACAGAAATAGCAAAAATAATTTTGAAAGATAGCATCTTATCAAGATTGATTTTGATATTTGTTTTTAATTTCAAGTATTTTATCAAGGCATTTGATAAATTTTGGTACAAGTTCAGGATCAAAGTGCTTACCTGCCTTTTCTTCTAACCGTGCAATTGATTTCTCTACAGACCAAGCCTTTTTATATGAGCGTTTTGATGTGAGAGCATCAAATGCATCGGCAATAGCTACAATTCTTGCGCTCAGTGGAATATCCTCACCAACAAGACCACTTGGATAGCCACTGCCGTCATATTGTTCATGGTGTCCAAGGGCTATTTCACGCGCCATTGAAAGTAATTTTGAATTCGTAGTGCCAAGAATTTTCACACCATATTCGACATGTTTTTTCATTTCTTTCCATTCGTGTTCATCTAATGTGCCAGATTTTAATAAGATACGATCAGGGATGGCTATTTTACCAATATCATGCATTGGGGCGGCCATGTAAAGTAGATCAATCCATTCAAGATCAGTACTAACTTGCTCTGCTAAAAACTTTGAATACCAACTCATACGTATAACATGTAAGCCTGTATCATTATCTTTATACTCAGCCGCGCAGCATAAACGTTTTATAATCTCTATTTGTGTGTCTTGTAATTTTTGAGTACGCTCGACAACCAGTTTTTCAAGTGCTAAATTTTGATTACTTAATGCAACATGTGTTTTCACCCTTGCCAGTACAATTTGCGTGCTGATAGGCTTGCTTATGTAATCAACAGCGCCTAATTCAAATCCCATTTTCTCATCTTTTATTTGCGTTTTTGCGGTAACAAATATGATGGGAATATGGGCTGTGCTGGTGTCTGATTTAAGGCGTTTGCAAACTTCATAGCCATCCATATCAGGCATCATAATATCAAGTAATATAATATCTGGTTTGTTTTGACTCTTTGCAATTTTAAGTGCTAGTTCACCATTAATAGCTGCTTTTACTTTGTAAAATGGCTTTAAAATACCGTTTAGGACATCTAAATTGTCAGGGTTGTCGTCAACAATTAGTACTGTCTCAATATGAGTGCTCTGATGGTCTTTTTTTGAACTTTGCATTTATTTTATTCCTCAACATCTTTATTTTGAAGCTTGATGGTTTTGATAAACAGTTGCAGGCTTGTTGTAGCCTTAGTGAAATCATAGTTTTTAATTTGCTCTACTATTGTTTCAAATTCAATAGATATTTTAGCCTTTTGTAATTGTAATGAGATTAATTGAGCAGCTTCTGCCGCATCGGTTTCAAATTGTGTAACCAGTTCAAGTAACTGATCAAGCTCAACGATTAATGCTTTTGTGAACGTAAACTCAGTAAACTCAGGAAATGCACTATGAGGTTGCTTTTTATTTTGCGTGGAAAAATAATCTGTTAACTCAGTCAAGACATTGTTTAATCGCTCAGTTGTTTCTAAAAATAATTCATTAATGCGATGGTTATCGCTATTTTCGTAGCTTTTCTCTAATTTTTTAGCTATTGTGTGTAATGTTTCAGCGCCTATATTGGCCGCACTTTTTTGCAGTGTATGGACAATACCAATGGCGACTTCATGTTGAGCTGTTTTCCATGCATTTTTAAAAGTTTGCTGGAATTTTAGCTGTTCTTTTATAAATTCATAGAGCAGTTTGAGATAAAGGCCAGCATCGTTATTGGCGATTAAAATTCCTATGTTAACATCAATATTTTTGAAATTTGGTAATGTATTTGTCGGCGCAGTAGCAAGTATTTGTCCAGGAAATATATCAATATTTGTCTGCGAACTTTGTAAAACCCATTTGCTAATTGTTGCCAACATTTGCTGTGAGTTACCATTATTGCTTATACAATCATTCATGCCCATGTCGAAAGCATAAGCTTTACTGTTTGCGCTGACATTTTCAGTCATGGCAATAATTGGTAAGTGAGGGTGTGTTTCACGAATAATTTTTGTGGCCATATAACCATCCATTATTAGCATTTGCAGTTTCATTAAAATACAAGCGAATTTTTGCTGTTTTACTAAATCGACAGCTTCTTGGCCATTATTTGCGCATTGTACCTCAATCTGTACTTTCGCAAGTAGAGAGACGACAAGCTTCTGATTTAATAAGTTATTATCGACCAATAAAATTTTACATCCATGAAGTGATTGATTGTCTTGTGGTAATTGAGTTTCACTATTTTGATCAATACTTGCTGTTTTTAAATTTTTATTTTTTAAAGCTTGCATTGCCTTTAATACGTTTTCCGCAAAAACTGGTTTGGCAATAACCGCTCTGATATTATGCTGTTGTTTCTCGAGCTGTATGTCATCACGAGAATTGGGTGTGATTAGTATGAATTGGCTGTTAGTATAACTGAATTTATCTTTAATCAGTTGGCAAGTTTGAATACCATCAAGCTCGGGCATATTCGAGTCAACCATAATCAAATCAAATTTTACACTGTCATTATTGAGAATGTCAATGGCGGCTTGTCCGCTATTTGCGCTGCTGACGTTGCAATTAAAAGACAATAATATTGCTTTAAGTATATCAAGTGCAATCAGGTTGTCATCAACAATTAAAATGTTGCAATGGGCAAAATCGGCTGCTTGTTTTGGTAATAAGGACATCTTACTTACAGGTGCAATTTTGCATTCAATGGTAAAAGAGAACGTACTGCCATGTCCTTGTTTGCTGTGTAAATGGATCTCCCCCCCCATAAGCTCAATTAAATTCTTGGAAATACTCAGTCCAAGACCAGTTCCTCCATATTTGCGGGTAGTCGATGAATCTGCTTGGCTAAATGATTGAAATAATTTATTTTGCTGCTCTTCACTCAGACCTATTCCCGTATCTTCAATGGCAAATGCAAGTGTAATGTTGCCTAATTGTTGTTGCTCTGCCAGTACCAAAGAAACAATAATTTGCCCTTGTTCGGTAAATTTTATAGCATTATTGACTAAGTTAATTAGGATCTGTCCAATGCGTAATGGATCGCTAATGATTTGATTTGGGACATCAGATGAAATAGAAAATAGTAATTCAAGTTTTTTTTCAAACGCTTGGAGCCCAAGAATGTTGGATAAATATTCAAATATGCTGTAAATAGTACAATTAACATTTTCTATCTCGAGTTTACAGGCTTCAATTTTTGAAATATCTAAAATATCATTAATGATCTTAAGTAATGATTGCGCTGCGCTATTTACTTTTCTGATGTATTGTTGCGGTTTGCTGCCAAGGTCACAGTTTAATGCGAGGTTAGACATACCAATAATAGCATTCATTGGCGTTCTTATTTCATGACTCATATTTGCCAAAAAATCAGATTTGTATTTATTTGTCTCATCTGCTAAATTTTTGGCCTCAACCAGTGCTTCTTTCGCTTTAACCTCTGAGGAAATATCACGAATTAAGACAACAGCTCGGATCCCATCATGAAAATTTACGGGTGTATAGACTCGCGAAGCATCAATTATTTCGCCTGCTTTATTGGTGAGTTGAAATACTTTATCATAATTGTTGGTATCAAATGTATCTGGATCACGGAAAAATTCTTTGATCATTTCTCTTTGTTGTTGGGCAAACTCAGGGTTTATTAAGGTATCTGCGGATTTACCAATAATTTCTTCGCGTGAATATCCGACTAAGATAGTTCCTGCTTCATTAACTTGTTCTATTTTATTGTCCTTATTTATAATAAGCACACAAATGGGTAAATGCTCTAATATTTTTTCGATCCGATCCGCAGATTTTAGGCGTTCGCTAATATCTCGAAAAACGATAACAGCAGCGAGCTTAGAATCATCATTTTTAATAGGTGCAATACTGAGCCCAATGGATAACACTGGGCCTTGGTTGAATGAAACATCTAAATGAGGCACGCGTAAAATTTGTTTTGTCCTGATTGATTTGTAAATGTAAGTTTGCTTAAAGGATGGTGCTGGACTATTGATGATAGATAATGAATCCATGACATTAGACGATAATAGCGATTGCTCTGCGATGCCAGTTAAATCAATGGCTGATTGATTAACAAATATAATCGTTCCCTGCTTATCAACACCGACCACACCATCTGCTATCGAGCTGTTAATTAGTTTATTTCTTAGCTCTGAAGCTCCTAGCTCTTTGGTTCTTTCTTGTACTTGCAGCGTCAATTCATGCTGAGAACGCTTACTGATTTCATTTGCACGTCTAGCAATTGTTAAAATAATAAAAGAAAAAGAAAAAATAATTGCGCCAGTAACAATTAATCCAAGCAGTATGAAGTAACGAAAATGAATATAGTCGGTGTACATTTCTAAGTATGTTACTTCACTCACCAATGTAAAATGAAGAGCCTTGATAGGTAACCATTGCCCGACCACTTCTTTACCATAATAGTTAAGATAACCTGTTAAGTTTTTCCCCACGCTTGCAAATTCAGAGTTATTAATTATGGAGTTGTTTGTGTGATTGGGCAGGTAAGCTTGTAATACTGTGCTTTTATCAAAAGGAATTGTGCCATCTTTTTGTAGCTCGGATGAAAAGGTGCTATTTGAAATCATATAGCCAGCGTTATCAATTGCGTAATTTTTAAAGCTTTTGCCTAAGCGTTTATCAACAAATAAATTTGAAAAATCTTTATTTGGATCAAGGCGAAGGCCAAAAACTGCAATGATGTTGCCTTTTTTATTACGAATTGGACTGGCAATAAATATCACAGGTACTTTATTTTTTTGAGGATCGTGGCTGTCTTTATTAACAGTCGACCAGACGGGAGGTATAAATTCAGGTTGCCCGTTAAGAAGCGAATTAAAAAGTTTTGGGCGTTCAGATTTAATCGGTGAGGTTTTTCCTTGGGCACTTTTGATGTAATTTAATAGGTATTTTCCATCCGTATTACTTATTGTATAGGTTATTTTTTGATGTGTTATTGTATCTTTATTTATAAAATAATCATGCATTTTTTTTCTTATTTGCTCTACTAAAATGCGGTTATGCTTGTCTGTTGCTAAGACTAATTGACTGGTCATATTTATAAATTTAGCATCATTAACAATACTAAATACAGACTCTTGTTGGTTTGTATACCAATTGATCACGGATTTTTCAGTAGCCTTTTGTGCTAAATCAAAAATAGCTTGCTGATCGATCATTATCTTCTTTTGGTACTCAGAGAGGAACAGATTGCTTACGACTAATAAAAATAAAATGATGATCATTAAAACGCTAAAAAAGACGACTCGAAAATACTTTGTATCAATTTCATGTGCTATTCTAGTGATAAATTGCTTAGAAAAAAATAGTCCGATCAGCAGAATGATGACAAAAATAGGCACTAAATAGTTTAATGTGGAATGGGAATTTTGTCTTCTTTTATGATTGTGTAATCTATTTTCTGATGCATGTAGCACTTGCCATTGTTCCTGCACTGTGGTCATGAAGTTTTTACCGAGTTTATTGATCCCCCAGTTTAATATTCTAACAAGCTCTGGTTTTTTTTTGTTAACACAAAATCCAATAGGTACTGGCTTAAAATGTGTGATTATAATTGGTTTTAAGTTTTTAAATTGATGTTTACTTTGCGTATATTGGTATAAATATAAATAAGACATAAAGGCATCAGCAGTGCCATTTTCTACAAGTTGATAACCTTTAAGCGCCGTGCCTACGTTAATAAATTTAGCATGGATATACTTTTTATAGTCAAAAGGCGTATATTTTTTCATGAAGGCGACTTTGTGGTATTGTTTAAGATCGTTTCCATTCTTTAGCGCTTTATTTTTATTCACAACTAAAATAGGGGTAAGGTATAGCAAAGGCGTTGAAAATAAGACTTGTTTTTTTCTACTTTTAGTTTGAAAACAGCCTGAAAGAGTATCAATGTGTCCTTTTAATAAATGCTTATATTCTTGATGAAAGTTGCTTATTGATGAAACCTGTAGGGTAATGGGAAGAAGTTTGGAAAGTTGCTTGCGCAGAAGATCGGCGTCACCTGATGGAGCTTTATTTTTATCAATATAATCAAAAGGAATAAAACTTGAATCAATTCCAACTTTTATTATCGGGTGGGTATGTGCCCATGCGACTAATTCTTTCGGCAAGGTGTTTGCTTGCGAATAAAAAGAAACAGAAATCGCGATTAACACTGCGAGTTTATACAATAAACATTGCAATTTACCCATAGTTTGCCATTAAATATAGTCCTTATATACTCCCCGTTATTACTATACCCGTTATCAATCAAGATCTAAACTAAACGAGGGGGGAACTTAAAAACGCTGCTGCTCAAAGCTTACCGCCACACTGATTAAATTAAAACTTTTCATTGGATAGATGTGTGCGTCAGTATCGGCGTGGCCTCGGTATTTATATGCTAGGAAGCATCAATGGTTTCACGCCAGATACATACGTCCCCATTACCTTAATTGCGCTTTTATTTGCTCTTGAGCGCCTCTTTCAGTGAAGCATTTTGAATGATTACCAATATAGTACCGCATGTTATTAAGATTACTTGTGAAATGATTAACTATATTTAACAGGTTGTGATCTACCACAAAAAACTTGTGCTATGGCGCGGCCAATAAAAATGCAAAATTGAGTCAATAAATCAGATAAAGCATCTTGATTGTTAAGAGCTAACATGTAGGTATCTATCATCTTCCTAAAAATAGCTATGATACTTTCACACAACGCAACATGTAATTAACTTGCACATTTTGTGTTATGTTGAACTTGTTAGTGAGAGGGGAGAATTCTACACCACAAAGATCCGCACATTGCAATTGTGTCTTATCAATTGCTCGCAGCAACTCTGATGGGCGAATAAATTTATCATAATGATGTGTGCCTTTGGGGATCCACCTTAAAAGATGCTCTGCGCCGACAATCATCAGCAAGTAAGCTTTTATTGTTTTATTGATCGTTGAAAAATAGACGCTTCCTCCGGGCTTTACTAAATCACAGCAAGCTTGAATAATAGAGGCAGGATAGGGGACGTGTTCAAGTAACTCCATACAGGTAACAACATCAAATTGGCCTTTATTCTCCATTGCGAATTGCTCAACAGGTATTTTTTGATAACTGATATTGATTGCTTGTTGCAGTTTTGTTTCTAACGCATGGAGTTGGGCTATTTTTAATGAGGCTTCAGCCATATCAATGCCAATAACAGTTGCATCTTTTAATGCCATGCTTTCTGCTAAAATACCGCCTCCACAACCAACATCGACGACCTTTTTTGCAAATAAGCCGTTAATACCTTGTTCGATATAACTAAGTCTGGTCGGGTTAAGCATGTGTAACGGCTTAAAATTTCCGTCGATATCCCACCATTGTTCAGCCATCGCTGAAAATTTTTCAATTTCTGCTGGGTCAACATTGAGTGTGTTATAGTTAATCTTGTTATGATTTATAGTCGTTATTTCGTTTGACATGCTATTTACCATTGTTTAAATTACTCTTGTATAAACCCACCAAAAATAAATTATACACTTTTAACGATCTTTAAAAAACTCTAATTTTTAATGTGAAATTAATTATTTACGCTCAATATATGCGTTTTTATTATGTCATTTTGTAGTGCCACAGTTAGCCAGTGACGTGCTTGATTTACCTGTAGCTTATGATCTGCGCATGAACGGCATTTGCGATACCAAGCATTAACATTTGCACGCCTATCACAGCCAAAATTAAGCCCATCAACCGAGTAATAATACTAAGCCCGTCCTCGCCTATTGCGGATATGATTTTTGAGGAAAATATAAAACATATAAAAGTGATAATGCATAGGGCAGCAAATGCAAGTACTGTTACGCTAATTTCCCCCCATCCTCCGGCAGCTGAATAATTCATAGCTGTTGCAATAGTGCCGGGGCCTGCGAGCAGAGGTACAGCCAGAGGTGATACAGCCACATCTAGATCATTGCTTTCTTTAGCTGTATGTAACTTTGAATTTTTCCCTTGAAGCATATGATATCCGACAAGAAATACCAAAAATCCACCTGTTATTCGTAATGCAGGAAGAGTTATTCCAAACAAATTGAAAATTGATTTACCCAAAATAGAACACAACAAAATTATAATAAAGGTGATAATTAACGATTTTGCTGCGATTTTAGTTTGTGCGGATTTATCCATACTCCCTGTTAACCCAGCAAAGACAGTCGTATTTGCAATCGGATTCATAATAGCAAAAAATGCCATAAAAACGGCCAAGGCATGCTCATATAATTGACTCATATTTTTCTTATTCCTATGTAAGCTAACGAGCCTATAGAATTACTCGTTTTATTTGTTTTTTATTAGCCAGAACATTTTAACTGAGTTGTTTTTTTTTTACAATTAACAACGGTTAGTTTTTTTGCTATTGTATTTTTCATAAGTAAACATTGAACATTGAACATTGAACATTGAACATTGAACATTGAACATTGAACATTGAACATTGAACATTGAACATTGAACATTGAACATTGAACATTGAACATTGAACATTGAACATTGAACATTGAGCATTGAGCATTGGACATTGAGCATTGAGCATTGGACATTGAGCATTGAGCAGTGGATTTTGCTTATATTTGACCTAAAACTTAGCTCTTAAAATTATTTATACATGTGCTAGCCAATGAGGCTCTCCTTAATGTAGGCCATGACTGCTTTAGTGTAGGCGGCTAATATCTATTAGATGATAACTAAGGTAAGCCATCAAGGATTTAACACAATAGCCAAAAATAATTAAGAGGACATAAAAATGCCACCTTTGGGGATAAATTCTACAGCCTCAACGCCTTGCTTACGGAGTCCGCGTGCAGCAACTTGTTCGCTATTTCATTATTAGATATAAAATGTTATCGAACATTCTGTCTGAAAGAATTTTTCTCATGAAAAGCAACGGTTTGGCAGCCGTTCCAGCCGAATAACGTGTTTTTGGTCTTTTGGCTCTCAAAGCTTTTATAACCAAGTCGCTAATTACTTTTGGTGACGCCCGTTTTTTGAAAGTTTCACTGATTTTTTTAAAACCCTTTGCAGTTTCAGAGTATGCGGTCAAGCCTGAATGTTTCATTGCTGAGTTAAGTGCGATATCACCCCACTCACTTTCAACGCCACCAGGCTCAATGATTATCACATCAATTCCAAATTGTTTGGTTTCAAACCTTAGGCAATCTGATAAACCTTCCAATGCATGCTTGGCTGCGTGATACCAACCGCCAATTGGAGAGTATATTTTCCCCGCAATTGAGGAAATATTAATGATCTTGCCAAAATTGTTTTTGCGCATATACGGTAACACCAGTTGCGTTAAACGAGCTAATCCAAAAATATTTACTTCAAATTGTCGTTTTGCCTCTTCTATTGGTACATCTTCTATAGCGCCATAAGAGCCATATCCAGCATTATTAATGAGCACATCAATGCGCCCTTGTTCTTTGATGATTTGATCTACAGTCGCAACTATTGATGAATCATCAGTGATATCAAATTTGATTGTATGTCCACCGGCACCTTCAATGTCAGACATCTTTTCAATACGTCTTGCTACTCCATATACGATATAACCTTCATCTAATAACCGCAGAGAAAAATCTTTTCCCAACCCAGATGATGCGCCTGTTATAAGAGCGACTTTATTATTAGCCTCATTTTTCATGATCATAGCTCCTTACTATCTGTGGTTTATTTTTAAGCTAACGAGCCTACAGAATTACTAGTTTTATTAATTTTTTATTAGCAATAACACTTTAACTGAGTTGTTTTCTTTTAACAATTAAAAACGCAGGGCAAGATCACGAATATAAACCTGTATTATTGCTTCCCAATATGATCAAATAGGCTCCTTAATAAATAGGAGCCCCCATGTTATCAACATTTAACGAACATTTTTCTTCAATCCCAGACCTTCGCCAACAGTCTAAAGTTGAGCATAAGCTGCATGATATTTTATTAACTCTCATTGTTGGCGTTATCTGTGGTGCTGATGGTTGGGAAGCCATAGAAGAAGTTGCTTACAATAGAAGAAAACTACTAGAGAAATACGGTTCATTTGAAAATGGGATCCCTGTTCATGACACTATTGCCTGGGTTATTTCAACAATCGCTCCTGAGCGTCTACAACACTGTTTTATCAGTTGGATGCAAGCTGCGCACATTGCTACACAAGGTGAAGTGATAGCAATTGATGGCAAAACAGTTAGAGGCTCATTTGATAAGAAATCGAAGAAAAATGCTATTCACATGGTAAGTGCATTTGCAGCAAATAATGGTGTTGTTTTAGGACAAATAAAAACAGAAGAAAAATCAAACGAGATCACCGCTATCCCTCAACTACTTGATTTACTAGACATTGAAGGAAGCATTGTGACAATTGATGCTATGGGATGCCAAAAGAAAATTGCAGAAAAAATAAAATCTAAAGGAGCTGATTATGTACTTGCGGTGAAAGGCAATCAGGGTCATTTGCATCAATCTATTAAAGACTTTTTTGCAATCTGCCAAGAAGACAAGTTTCATAATGTGGCTCATCAATTTCATGAAGAAGTTGATGCTGGTCATGGGCGAATAGAGTCAAGAAGGTACTGGATAAGTGAAGATTTAAGCAGTATTAAAGATTTAACATCACAATGGGATGGTTTAATTAGCGTTGGCATGGCTGAATCTGAGCGTCATATCAATGGAAAAATGAGTAGAGAGGTGCGTTATTTTATTTGTTCAATCAAAGAAGATGCTAAAATATTTGCTCAGGCTGTTAGAAAGCACTGGAGTATAGAAAATCAGTTGCACTGGGTACTAGATGTTAGTTTCAATGAAGATTTAAGCAGGATCAGGCGACGTAATGCTTCAGAAAATATGTCTGTATTGAGGCATTTGGTGCTTAATCTGTTGCGGCAAGAAACAAGTAGTAAAAAAGGATTAAAAGCTAAACGCTTTAAAGCTGCACTAGACACAACTTACACGGAAAAAATTCTAAAGCTCATTTTTTAAACACTCGTAATCTTACCCTGATTAAAAACGATTAGGTTTTTTACAATTTTATTTTTCATGATTGAACATTGAACATTGAACATTGAACATTGAACATTGAACATTGAACATTGAACTGCTCTGGGTTGGTTATTTTGTATCGACTTCTACCATTGTTTAACCTCCGTATGCGTTCCCACGCAGGAGCGTGGGAACGAGAAATTCCATACGTAATTTCTTTGGTAATAAGGTTTATAATCAATTTTTCGTCGATTTCTTATGCTGAAAAGGCTTTCTATTGGCTTAGAGTATGTTTCAATTTTGAGATGATTCTTGAATATGTTCTCAAATTGCTCTTGATTTAAGTAGATATCGCTCATATAGATTTCCTGATTTTTTTTTCTTGGTGGTTGAGCTCATTAGTGGATTTTGTATAACCGTATTATTAGTAGGAAGCTTTCCTTCTAATTCAGCGAAAAGTTTCTGTCTAATTGCAAACTACTATTTTTTTTATATGTCAATAACATTAAAAACAAACTGTTAGCTAAATTTATCAATGTTGCAGAAGATAAAATCAGCAAAGTTTACTTCTAATTTTCAGTTAGTTAGGAAACGATATTATGCACCCATGCGACGTTGCATTTTGAGGTGACATGAGCATAGATATAAATAAAATACCAATGTTAAGCTTTCTCGCACATTGGCATTAGCACGTGATATTTCATTTTGCAATCAATGCAAGCTTCCCCAAGACAAAAATACAGCTCTGTATTGTGCATATGGTTGGTAACTCACTCAAATTTGTGCCATGGAAATACTACAAAGCAGTATCCTCTAATTTAAAGTCTATATATCAATTAGTGACTAAGATGAAGCAAAGCTGGAGTTAGATAACTTCTCAGATAAGTGGAATGATAAATATCCTCAAATAAGCCGTCATGGCAAGCTCACTGGGAAAACTTAAATACGCTATGCGTACCCAGAAGACATTCGCAAGGTGATTTACACCACCAATACGATTGACTCGCGGAGCCACGTTATAAGAAAGTCAGTTAAAACCAGAAATGTATTTCTTCGTTATGATACTGCGTTCAAAGTTGTTTACTTGGCTATTCAGACTCTGCGATATACTTATCAGAATATATACTGGTTCAAAGTTGTTTACTTGGCGATGATGGCTGCATCCAAAAAGCCAGCAATGCCAATTAGGAATTGGAGACCTGCTTTAAATTGGTTTATACCCATGTTACCTCAAAATGCAACGTCGGCATGGACTCGATAATCAGAGTAAGACGCAACATGAGGTAACATAGGTATAAATGTCACAATCTTATTGCCCCTACAATATTTAACCTGGTTCAACTTCCAGTTTTTTTATCGGGTTAGCACAGGCAGGTCGTAGCTAAGTGTTGCTTATTTTAGCTGCCTGTGTTGGGTTGGTTACATCTATAAATAGGATAGGATAAGATACTAGTCAGTCTGCCTTTAGCTATTCGTAAGATTTAACAAATACCTCTTGTTTTGGCTCACAGTGCTTAGGTGCAGCGGCTTTATACTCATAATGTCTCAAGAATTAAAGCCAGCTTTGAAATTGATACCTATAAAAATAAGTATTAATTAATAAAAATAGTATCATTACCTACCATAGTTCAGAGTACTGGCTCTACCTTTTCAGTACGCGCTAAATCTTCTTTACTCTCACTACCTTTACTCGCTGTACTCTCTGTACTCTCTGTACTCTCTGTACTCTCTAAGTTATCCATAAGCGTTGACATTATACAGAGACTTTTTTCATTCTTAACATTCACAAAGTGCTTGCTCTGCTGCAGATCATTAACCCAAATGGCGCCTTGATGGTAAATTTTTGGGAGTTGGTTGCGCAGCCATATATCCACAATAAAAGCGTCTTCACCCCATTCGCTAAGAGATTGAAGAGATCCTTGTCTATTGACAACAACGAAGCAAAGCGTTGCATTTGCCCACATCTCACCAGTAGCAATGATCTCTACCTTAGCTTTACAAGAAAGCTCTGACGCTACATTTGTAATCAAAGTCCCCATCATCGCAGCACAATTTACTCTGTTACCACGTAATAAATTCTGAGTTAGACGGCCATTGTTTAACCAATCCTGTTTATTGTTAAACGCCATATATTCGGCGAGTCCTGGATATAGCTTCATTTCATTTTCTCTGAACGTTGGTAATGCAACCTTTACAAAATCATTTTCGGCATCCCAAGTTGATTCGTCTGTAACTCCTTCAGCGACAGTGGTCTCGTTGATATCTTCACCTTTATTCCACTCATCAATTATATTGACATTATGATATATTTCAGTCAAATTCATTGCGTTCTTGAATAATTTTAAACCCGTTGATGATCTCATGATATTTCCTTATGCTATTATTTAATAATAAAAACAACCGTATGGTCGAATTTACTATAACTAATTAAAATTAAAATACCAATTTAAATACATTGTTTGATGACTTTTGACTTGATTTGTGATATAGATAACTTTATAGACTAGATTTTGCTCTGAAATTACTTAATTTGTGCCACCAACTGTCAGTTGATCTATTTTTAATGAAGGTTGCCCAACACCAACAGGAACACTTTGCCCTTCTTTTCCACAAATACCGACTCCTGAATCAAGCTTCATATTATTTGCTACCATTGAAATTTGTTTCATTACATCAACACCATTGCCAATCAATGTAGCCCCCTTTATTGGCGCTGTCACTTTACCATTTTCAATTAAATAAGCTTCAGATGCAGAAAAAACAAACTTCCCAGAGGTTATATCAACCTGCCCACCACCAAAATTAGGCGCGTAAATACCTTTTTTAACACTTGCAATAAGCTCTTCATGCTCATATTTACCATTTAACATAAACGTATTCGTCATCCGAGGTAATGGCAAATGCGCGTAAGACTCACGACGACCATTTCCAGTAGGTGAAACACCCATTAAGCGCGCATTTAGTTTATCTTGCATATAGAGTTTTAACACGCCATTTTCAATCAAGACATTTCTCTGACCTGGAGTTCCTTCATCATCGATATTAAGTGATCCTCGACGATCTTTTATCGTTCCATCATCAATTATAGTGCAATGTTTTGATGCGACTTGCTCACCAATTTTTCCTGTAAAAGCAGAGCTTCCCTTACGGTTAAAGTCACCTTCTAAGCCATGACCAACCGCTTCATGTAATAATACCCCAGGCCAACCAGCACCGACGACGACTGGCATTAACCCCGCAGGTGCATCAATTGCATCAATATTAACCTCAGCCTGCCGGAGCGCCTCACGCGCATAATAAAAAGCTTTAGCTTCTCCTTCTTGCGTATTAATAAAGTAATCTAAATCAAAACGCCCTCCACCTCCTGCACTACCTCGCTCGCGTTTTTTATTTTTTTCAATCAATACACTACAACTAAAACGTACCAACGGGCGAATATCAGTAGCTAATGTACCATCACTAGCTGCTACTAATATTTCTTCATAAGTACTACTGAGCGAGACACTAACTTCAATAACAGCAGGACTAAGCGCTCGAATGAAAACATCAACTTCTTTTAGTAAGCTAATTTTACTTGCTTGTGAAAGACTGACGAGAGGATCTGAACCGCCATAAATAGATATAGGTTGATCCTCTGGCAAAATTAGCTTAATTTGTTTTTCTTGTCCACTTTTAACAATACTACGCGCTGCATTTGAAGCATCTAAAATAGATTTTTTAGAAATTTGATCTGCATAAGCAAATCCTGTTTTTTCTCCTGATACCGCGCGAATACCTACACCTTTATCAATGTTATAGCTTCCATTCTTGACTATGCCATCTTCGAGGATCCACGACTCATGACGGCAAGATTGAAAATAAAAATCAACATAATCAATTTGTGGGCTGCAAATTCGAGAAATGCTTTTTTCTAAGTCATTAATACTCAATGATGCAGGAGATAAAAAACGCTCACAAACAGCCTTAAAGGTATTTTTTGTACTTGTCATTAGGTGTCCTTAATTAATTTAATTACTTTATACCCATGCTACCCCGAAATACAATATCAGCAAGGCAAATTGTGGACTGACACTCGGCACAATTTACCGATTTGATATTGCATTCCTATATAGCATGGGTTCATTGTAATATTATCTAAGAAAAATAAATTAACTCAAGCTGGAAATTGCTGTGTATCCTTGTTCATTGAACACAACTTCCAGCGCAACAATGAGTCATTTTATTTAACCCGTAAGATTGATAAGCTACATATTGTCATTGCAATTAAGCCACAACAACATCAAATTGATCATGCCAATATAACGGCTCGGCGTGGATCTTTACATCTTTTACTATAGATAGTATTAATTGCTGTAAATGTTCATATTCATTGCTTTCTAAAGCGCGAGCAACCGCACTAGACGTGTAGATATTAAATTTATCACCAGAAAATGCTCTATTGACTCGCAATATTTCTCTTAATACCTCATAGCAAACTGTTTCAACTGTTTTAACCATCCCTCTTCCTTGGCATTGAGTACATTGTTCGCAAAATATCTGTTCTAAACTATTATGTGTGCGTTGACGCGTCATTTCAACCAAGCCTATGGTCGAAAAATCATAAATATTTGTTTGAATGGGATCCTTTGCTAATTCTTGCTCTAATGCAGCAAAAACGCGGCCTTGATGTTCAATTGATTTCATGTTGATGAAATCAATGATAATGATCCCCCCCAAGTTACGCAAACGTACCTGATGAGCAATCGTTTTTGTCGCCTCCATATTGGTATTAAAAATAGTATTTTCAACCGAACGATAACCCACAAATTTTCCAGTATTAATATCAATCGTCGTCATTGCCTCTGTTTGATCGATAACAATATAACCGCCTGATTTTAAGTTTACTTTTCGATCTAAAATACGCCCTATTTCGTTTTCAATATCAAAAACTTCAAAAATTGGCTGTTCAGATGAATAATAATGTACTTTTCCATTAAGTTCAGGGATAAAAGTATCAGTAAATGTAAGAACTTCCTTATGAGTTGTCTTAGAATCAATACGGATACTATCTATTTTTAGAGCGCCAAAATCACGCAGGATCTGCAATGGCAAGATTAACTCACCATGCAACAAACGATTTTTATTGTCATCTTTCACCGTGCGTTTTAATACTTTTTTCCAGGCTTCCTGTAAAAATATCGCATCTTGCTGTAATTTTTCTTCGCCAACCATTTGTGCTGCAGTGCGTATGATAAATCCGCCAAGATCACTCAAATAATCTTGCATTATTGATGTTAACCGATTGCGCTCAGTTTCGCTTTCAATGCGTTGAGATACCGCAGCGCACGTACTATTAGGCACAAAAACAAGATAACGAGAAGCAATGGTGATATCCGTGCGCACACGCGCACCTTTTGTCCCAGTCGCCTCTTTCACAACTTGCACAACAATTTCTTGACCCACTCGAATTAACTCTGAAATGTCAGTATTTTTAAATTTATCTTTATCATTCTTTGACATATTTTGGGCATCGACAGCAATCCCACTCACCTGTAAAAAAGCCGCTTTTTCTAAACCAATATCAACAAATGCAGCTTGCATCCCCACCACGACTCGAGTAACTTTACCCTTATAAATATTGCCTATAATGTTTTTTGTTGTCTCCCTTTCAACATGGATCTCTTGTAATATATCGTCATCCATGAATGCGACACGCGTTTCATTCTCTGTCACATTCATTAACAATTCAACAGCCATTTGTACTCCCTAGAAAAGCTATAATTAGTTGATCTGTTTCATAAAGAGGAAGGCCTACAATTGCACTATAACTTCCAGCTATATGAGTAACAAACTTAGCAGCGATCCCCTGAATCGCATAACCTGCGGCCTTATCATGCGGTTCGCCTGTTGCCCAGTAGTCAGTAATATCTTGTTTACTCAATGATCTAAAGGTGACTTCAGAGATCACCAGCTTTGTCTTTATTTGTTTCGCGTCGATAAGTGCAATTGCAGTGAAAACCTGATGAGTTTTACCTGAAAGTAACCCCAACATTTGCGCTGCATGTCTTTGATTTTTTGGTTTTTCAAAGACTTGTTGACCTAACACAATGATTGTATCAGCACCTAATACAGGTTTATTTTGCGGGCTATTATTAAAACCTGCTTGCGCTTTTTGTGTAGCTAAACGCAACACATAGTCTTGCGCTTGTTCTCCTTGTTGAAGCGTCTCATTTATATCCCCTACAACCAGAGTAAATGGGATATTAATTTGCTGTAAAAGTTCAGCTCTACCTGATGAATTTGATGCAAGATAAATCATAATGATCTGGCAACTTTTAATTTAAGCCCCATAGCACGCATAAAAAGAAAAAACCAAGGCCAAATTAGCATCGAGGTAAATACTCCCCAAAAATAGTAATCATGAAATACAATATTTTGTTGAGATAAGGAAATACCATACAGAAAAATCTCATTCAAAAAAACAAGAAAACCAACGACCATCGTTGTTTTTATCATACTAAAACAGCGAATTTTTTGAAAGTTGGTCGCCACAACATAGGAAAAACAGGGCAATAAAATAGCATGCATGCCAATTGTTGATCCTAATAATAAATCAAGTAGTAAGCCTAGAATAAACGCATGGAAGCTACCTATTTTATCTGGCATTGCTAACGTCCAATAAATAAGTGTTAACAAAACCCAGTCAGGTCTGAAAATACTTAAAAAAATTGGCAGCTGCAGGATAGATAAAATGAGTGCTATAAAAAATGAGCTATAAATAACGCCATAATTACGGAAGTTTAGCATCACTTAAACTCACTTTTTTTTCAACATTATTCTTATCAGGCCAAAGCAATAACAAATATCGACTTTTATCAATTTTTGCAATGGGTGTTGCTGAAGCGTCAGCAAACAATGCACCTTTTACATAAGAAAAATGAGAAACTCTTGCAACTGGGTATCCTGCTGGGAACACGCCTCCTAGACCTGACGTCTCGAGAATATCTCCAACTTTCAAATCAGCTGTGCTTTGTATAAATGGAATATCCAACCTATTCCATTCACCACTGCCATGAACATTTGCAATCAAGCCATTACGTCGATCACGTACAGGCAAGCCATGACTCGCATCAACAATGAGTAAAACACGACTTGTCGTATTCCCAACTTGTGATATTTGCCCCACAACACCCAATGTACTGGTTACTGGTTGTCCTATATAAACACCGTTATTCTTGCCTTTATTAATAAGTACTTGGTGTGTAAATGGATCTGAACGAACTCTCATAACCTCGGTTATCATGCGTTTATTAATAAATGTTTTCTTTGAATTTAACAGTGAACGCAGGGTTTTATTTTCATTTTGAAGTTGTAATAAAAATTGTTTATCAGCTGATAAAACAAG
Organism: uncultured Psychromonas sp.; assembly: GCA_963682165.1. GTDB lineage: Bacteria > Pseudomonadota > Gammaproteobacteria > Enterobacterales > Psychromonadaceae > Psychromonas. The sequence goes on from OY821666.1 coordinate 3,518,185, forward strand.
GTTCTTTTTTTCAAGATCATAATTACGCTTTTGTAGCTCTTTTCTTGTTAATATATTTTGCGAGATTACCTTTGCTAATCGCTGAGGAGAATAAGCAATATATTGAATAGGGCTAACAAATGAGTTTAAATAAACACGCACAGATGAAAATAAATTAAATTTACTATCCGCAAAAAATAAAAAAATAGCAAAGACTAGCACAATAGCTAGCCTTACTGAATAAGATGGACCTTTTGTAAATATTGGTTTCATCAATTATTAGACTATTCAGTATCGAATAAATCACCGCCATACGTATCAATCATGTCTAGTGCCATACCGCCACCTCTGGCCACACAAGTCAAAGGATCATCGGCAACTATAACAGGAATGCCCGATTCATCAGACAACAATCGATCAAGCTCACAAAGTAAAGCACCACCACCAGTGAGTACCATTCCCCGCTCGGCAATATCAGACGCAAGCTCTGGGGGTGTTTTTTCAAGGGCCGTCATTACTGCGGAAACAATACCACTAAGCGGCTCTTGAATCGCTTCTAAAATTTCATTGCTGTTCAATGTAAAGCTGCGAGGAATACCCTCTGCAACGTTAACACCACGCACTTCTATTTCACGAACTTCATTAATTGGGTGTGCAATTGCAATTGTTTTTTTAATACGCTCTGCAGTTATTTCACCAATTGTGCAACCATAATTACGCCGCACATAATTAATAATTGCATCATCAAATTTATCGCCACCAATACGCACTGAAGATGAATAAACAACACCATTTAACGATATAACCGCCACTTCTGTTGTACCTCCACCAATATCAATAATCATTGATCCTTTCGCTTCAGACACTGGCATACCAGCACCAATAGCTGCGGCCATAGGCTCATCAATTAAAAACACCTCTCGTGCGCCTGCACCTTGAGCTGATTCGCGAATAGCACGGCGTTCAACTTGCGTCGAGCCACACGGAACACAAATTAACACGCGAGGGCTTGGCCGTAAAAAACTATTATCATGCACTTGTTTAATGAAATGCTGAAGCATTTTTTCTGTAATATAAAAATCAGCAATAACACCATCTTTCATTGGACGGATAGCTTGAATATTACCTGGTGTCTTACCCAGCATTTCTTTAGCACCATGCCCGACAGCTGCAATACTTTTGCCAGCGCCATTTTTATCCAAACGGATCGCAACAACGGAAGGTTCATCTAATACGATACCCTGATTTTTAACGTAAATAAGTGTATTTGCGGTACCTAAATCAATTGATAGATCATTAGAGAACATGCCTCGAAACATTTTAAACATAGAGAAATTCCAAAAGTTATTTTAAGTTATTTTAAGTTATTTTAAGTTATTTTAAGTTATTTTAAGTTATTTTAAGTTATTAAAAGTTAGTAAAAGTTAGTAAAATTATTTGCGCTATTTTAACAATGCAATTTTAAAATAGCGAGCACATAGAGCACTAAACAACAATTAAAAGTACTTTATATTAAAAAAAACTGCCTAACTATTCATCAAACGAATATTGTTATACTAATCAGATATTTTCTATTCATGCAACGTAAAAATGCAACTTCGGCCGCGAACTCGATAATTAGAGTAAGACGCCACATAAGGTAATGGGCACGTACGCATCGAATGTTGAGCGCAAGGCTACTTTCTTGCATATAAAAACCGAGTTGGCACCAACGGGCAAGGCTACTTGTTTAAGTTTGCATTGTTATAAAATATCGAGCGATAATAACTTACCTTCAATTTGCAGATCTGATTGCGCATTTTGATCGTCACATGAATATATTATGTAACATAACACGATTATTTAAAGCATCGTTAATTAATCATCTGTATTAATATATATTTTTTTATAAAGTGAGAAGGAGCATCTCCAAATCACCTCAAGATGATTAATCAGGCGCCACGAAGGACATTTTCGAGACGCGCAACATAGCGTCTATCTCAATGATTAACTGAGTTAATCATTGATGCGACACCTACTGTCAGATTGGTATATATTTATCGGGATATTACATTCTGTTATCATATTTATTTGTAGTTTTAATGCGCAGTAAATACATCCATAAATTTATTTATAAAAAAATATTTATATCAATGGTTTATGAAAATTAATAAAGCCTTTTAGTTAAACATCTTGCTAATCATGGGTATAATAAAAAAAACAAGCCAAAAGCAATCATCAAGACAATAATTTTACCCTGCCAAAATTTTACCTTCTGGATATGTTATCAACATTTTTTCATTGTGAGCGAGCATATATGCAAGTGTTAAAGGCCCTATTCGTCCAATAAACATCACACTGATCAAGATAGCTTTACCCCAATCAGTTAGTTCTGAACTTAAGCCAGAAGTAACCCCCACCGTTGCAAAAGCGGATACAACTTCAAACATTACTTTATTAAACGGAGCATTTTCGGTGATCATTAAAAAAAACATGGAGATGATAAGCACAATAAAACTCACGACGATAATTGCCAGACACTTTGTAGCTGTTTGCCAAGGAATTGTTCGCTTGAACATGACAACATAATCCTGTTGGCGTAAAAAACTCCACGTAGCAACGATAGCAACCACAAAAGTTGACACTTTAATCCCACCTCCCGTTGAGGTTGAACCCGCTCCAATAAACATTAAAATCAACATGACTAATGTAGAGGCATGTGTAAATTGCCCCAGATCCACAGAGTTAAAACCAGCTGTTCGTGCGCTTACTGATTGAAAAAATGCAGCCATCCACTTCTGCCAAGCACCAAGTGCTCCTAATGTATGAGAATTATTTCGCTCTAAAAGCCAAAATAATACTGTGCCAGTTATTAATAAAATCGGGGTCGTTATTAACATCACTTTACTATGAATTTGTAACATTTTAATATTGTTATATCGATTGATAAATACATCTAATACAACGGTAAAGCCTAATCCGCCTATTATAATTAAGCCTGCAACAGTTAGGGTAACCATTGGATCATTCACAAATGAAGCCATACTATCTGAAAAAAGTGAAAAACCTGCATTATTAAACGCTGATATGGCATGAAACATAGCGTAAAAACATCCTTTATAAAACCCCATTTGCGGGATCCATCTTAATGACAAAATAAGCGCCCCAATAAGCTCTGAAACTAATGCAAAAATTATAATTATTTTTACTAATCTCTTTATGTTGATAGGGCCAACTTGCCCAAGCTCTTCACGTAGCGCCAATTGTTGCTTTAACCCCATTTGCCTACCGAGTAAATAAAGCAATCCAGCAGACAAAGTCATTTGCCCTATGCCACCAATTTGTATTAAACATAATAAAAGAATGGTGCCTTCCGTGGTAAGGTGTTTACCCGTATCAATGACATCTAATCCTGTTACACTAATTGCTGAGGTTGCCGTGAATAAAGCATCTAAAAAACTTAACCCTGACACTGAAAAGCAGGGCAGCATTAATAGCAATGCACTTGGGAATATAATACTCAAAAAGCTTATGAGAATAATTTTGGGAGCAGACCAAGTGCTCACTGCAGGTAAAAATCTTTTTAAATCATAACTCTTATTCATTTTAAACTCATTCACAGTGATCTAATGATTTCCATTAAGTCAGTTTCAAGTCCCGTCACAATTAGAATGTCGCCTATTTGAAGTTCAGTATCTAAAGAAAAATCTTTAACAATTTCAGCTCCTCTTTTATAAGCAAGTAGTATTATTTTATTGTTATCGGCAAAGGGATGCTGCCTGAGTTGCTTGCCAGAATAATTTTTAGTCACAATGAGTTCAGTGATGGCAAGCGCGTTTCCTAAGGGTAAATAATTAAATACACAGTTACCTAGCATAGACTCTGCAATACTTATCCCCATATCTCGCTCAGGGTTGATCACACGATCCGCGCCTATTTTTAGCAAAATTTTGTGATGAAATTGATCTTTTGCTTTCACCCAGACTCGCTTCACGCCAAGCTCTTTTAAAATTAAGGTGGTGATAATACTACTTTTTATATCTTCACCAATGGCAACCATGACAATATCGTAGTCGTCTAATTTTAATTCTTGAACGATCTCCTCTTTTGAGCAATCTGCAACAATCGCTTGAGGTGCAATGACGCTAATTTCCCTAATTTTGTCAATATCAATATCAATAGCAAGCACATCAACGCCTTGCTTAGATAACTCCAAGCACAATGACATCCCAAATCGGCCTAATCCAATCACTGCAAATTGTTTTTTATCCTGACTCATGCGCTTATTCCTTTTAATAACTCACTAAAGCAAATTGTTCAAAATAATCAGGAAATGTTTTTGACGTACATTTCGGATCATTAATTGTTACTCCAGTATCACTAAGTGCAACTAATGAAAAACACATCGCAATACGGTGATCATTATAAGTATCAATTACGGCATGTTTTAGCGGATGCTCAGCAGTAATTTCAATAAAATCTTCACCTTCAACGACTGTTGCTCCAATTTTTCGTAACTCTGTCGCCATTGCGTGCAAACGATCGGTTTCTTTTACCCGCCAGTTGTAAACATTTTTTATTTTAGTGGTGCCTGTTGCAAAAAGTGCGACAATAGCAATTGTCATCGCCGCATCAGGAATGTGGTTAAAATCCATATCAATGGCTTTTAAATCGCCTTTGCCAGCTTTAATGAAATTATCACCCCATTCAATTTTAGCGCCCATTTTTTCAAGCGCATCAGCAAATTGAATATCACCTTGCATTGAGTTTTTCCCAATTCCAGTAACGGTGATTTCTCCACCAGCAATCGCACCTGCGGCTAAAAAATAAGATGCAGAAGAAGCATCACCTTCGACAATATACTCTTTTTTTGCAGAATAAGTTTGCTGGCCTTTAATCTTAAAATATTGGTATTCACCATTTACATTGTCCACTTCAATACCAAAATCTGACATTATTTTTAGGGTCATTTTAATGTACGGCTTCGAGACTAATTCACCAACAATTTCAATTGTTGTATTTTGTGTAGCCATAGGTGCTGACATTAAAAAAGCAGTTAAAAATTGACTTGAAACACTGCCTTTTATTTTAATATTCCCGCCTTTTAATCCCGTGGCTTTAATTGTTAACGGCGGAAAGTTTTTATCTTGCAAATAAGATATTTCAGCACCTGCTGAGTGCAAAGCATCCACTAGTGATCCAATAGGGCGCTCGAACATTCTCGCTTCGCCCGTTAAAATATAGTCACCTTTCCCTAAACACAAAGCGGCGCATAACGGCCTCATTACAGTACCTGCGTTACCTAAAAAAAGCGTGATCTTGCCTTGTTTTTCAGTATTAAACGCACGCCCTAATCCCTCAATAACGCACTGAGTTTTATCGACAGACAACTGATAATTAACCCCTAATTGTTTTAGTGCAGTTAGCATGTAACGGATATCATCACTATCGAGCAGGTTAGTTAGCCTTGTTGTACCTTGTGCAAGGGCTGCAATCAACAAAGCACGATTTGATAAACTTTTTGAGCCTGGTAAATTAATTTTTCCATTAACTTTGCCAATGGGTTTTAAGACTAATTGTTCCATTTTAATGACTCTTTAAGTTTAATATTCTAATTAAAGCATCTTTAAAGCGTTGGTTTTCTGCTTGGGTGCCTATGCTAATACGTAAATGATCTGGCAATCCATAGACTGTTATTGGCCGCACAATAATACCTTCTCGTAGTAGTAATTGGAAAACTTCATCGCCTGATTTTTTAGTTCCTAATTGTTCTACAATTAGCGGATTAACGTTCACAGTAATAAAATTTCCCATTGAAGGGATATATGCAAATGAATGCATTGCAAAAAACTGCATTAAATCGCACATGACTTGAGCGTTTAATGCAACACTCTTATTTAAAAAATCTTCATCAGCTAATGCAACTTCTGCAGCTTTTAAAGCAAGCGAGTTACAATTAAATGGCTGGCGGATACGATTTAAAATATCCGTAATGACTGTGTTTGAAATCATGTAACCAATACGCAGACCTGCGAGGCCATAGGCTTTTGAGAAAGTACGAGAAACAATTAAATTGGCAAATTCATTGATCCACTGCAATGAATTACCACGCGCACTGATCTTGACATACTCAAAATAGGCCTCATCTAACACCACCAGCACATCACTTGGTACTTTTGTTAAAAAAGCATGAAGATCATCTTGTGCTAAAAAGGTACCCGTTGGATTATTAGGATTAGCAATAAAAATCAGTTTGGTTTTTACAGTTATTGAGCCGAGCATTGCCGTTAAATCATGTCCATAGTCTTTCGCTGGAACTACAACCGCTTTTGCATTTATCGCTTGAGTGACTAACGGATAAACAATAAACGCATGCTCTGAAAATATCACTTCATGATCGCTTGTCACAAAGGCATGCACCACTAATTCAAGCAAATCATTTGAGCCATTACCTAAGGTAATTTGCTGGCAATCAACTGCATATTTATTGGCCAGTGCTTGCTTTAAATAAAAACCATTAGCATCAGGATAACGGGTTAAATCATCGCCTTCAACCAGAGCAGTTAAAGCCTCTTTTACCTTCGGACTGAGCCCCAAAGGATTTTCATTTGAGGCCAGTTTTACAATATCAGTTAAACCTAATTCACGTTGCAACTCTTCAACAGGTTTACCTGCTTGGTAAGGCTTGAGATGCTCAACACCTTTGTTTGCAAGTGATAAAAAATTACATTCCATTCCATTTACCTGCGAATATTTACTTATGAATATTTACTTATGAATATTTGCGTTCAAAAGCCGCCATGAACTCAACTAAAGATTGCACACCTTCGATAGGCATTGCATTATAAATACTCGCACGCATTCCTCCTCCTAATGAATGCCCTTTTAAGGACAGTAAACCAGCAGCTTTTGAATCGCTAAGAAATGCTCCATTAAGATCGTCATTCGCCAGACGAAAGGGAATGTTCATGCGACTTCGTGCACTGTTATCTACATTGTTAGCATAAAACGTTGAAGCATCAATAAAGTCATACAGTATGTTCGCTTTAATGATGTTTTTCTCTTCTATTGCCCCGATACCACCTTGTTTTTTAAGCCATTTAAAAACAAGTCCCGCTAAGTACCATGCATATGTTGGCGGGGTATTGTACATTGAGCCTGCATTTGCTTGCACTTCATAATCAAAGATTGAAGGGATAGATTTTCGCGCATAACCCAGTAAATCATCACGTACGATGACAACCGTCAGCCCTGATGGACCGATATTTTTTTGCGCACTTGCGTAAATAATGCCAAATTTAGATACATTTACCTTGCGCGATAATATTGTTGAGCTCATATCCGCAACTAATGGAATATCCCCAGTTTCTGGTATAGCAAATATTTCAATACCAGCAATAGTTTCATTAGGGCAGTAATGCACGTAAGCCGCATTTTTGTTTATTTTCCAATCACTCACAGGCAACACATGTATTTTGCCATCTGTTTCAGTGGTGATATTCATTTCTGAAATTCGCGCATACTTTTTAGCTTCATCACTCGCCAGTTTTGACCAGTGTCCTGTCACTAAATAATCGGCGTATAATTTATCACCAAGTAAATTAAGTGGGACAGCTGAAAATTGTCCACGACCACCTCCATGACAAAATAGTACTTTATAATTATCAGGGATGTGCATTAAATCGCGTAAATCTTGTTCTGCTTCTTTTGCCACCTCTATATATTGAGGACTTCGATGGCTCATTTCCATGATTGAACTACCAAAATTGTGCCAATTACAAAACTCAGCTTGTGCTTGTTTCATTACCTCGACAGGCAACATGGCGGGCCCTGCACTAAAATTAAAAATATCGTTCATAAATTTCTCTTAAAAAGTAAGCAACTTACATGGCGCGTATTATAGGTAATTTCAAATTATGCCAAGATGCAATATCAGGCATAAATCGACACCTAGAAAAAACGCAACATTTGATCTGTCAACTACAAAATATTAATTTTTTTATAGCACGGCTTTTTTATTGTTGCTGTTATCTGCAGCCATAGCAACAAAACCCAAGCAGTGCACAGCCGTGCAATACATCTTAAATATGATGGCTCTATTTGTTTAACTTACCCCTGAGGATCAGGATCTTCAACCTCTGCGAGGTTATCATTTTCATCAATAGGGCAATCAATTAATTCATCCGTCATTGCATCTCCTGAAGGATTTTTAGTTTCATCGCTAACCTCCAAAGCAGGCGGCTCTTTTATCTCCTCGATGCGTTGTAATGCCACAATTTTTTCATCATCACGCGTTCTAATTAAGGTCACACCTTGTGTATTACGCCCAACCACTGAGACTCCACTTGCTGGCGTGCGTACCAGCGTGCCTCGATTTGAAATGAGCATTATTTCATCATTTTCATCAACTTGCACAGCACCAACTACCTTGCCGTTACGGGCGCTGACTTTAATGGAAATAACACCTTGTCCACCACGACTTTTTGCCGCGTAATCAGACAATGCAGTGCGTTTACCATAACCATTTTCAGTGGCCGTTAAGATATGTCCTGTCTCATTTGGCACAATCAGTGATACTACTTTTTCTCCTTTTTTAAGTCTAATGCCTCGCACTCCTGTTGCCGTGCGTCCCATTGCGCGTACTCCTTTAAAGCGTACTTCTTGCTCACCATTTTCATCAAGCACAGGATTACCATCTTCATCGGTCACTAAAATTTCTTGCGCTTCTTTAAAGCGAACAACTTTACCAGCATCAGAAAAAATCATAATTTCATTCGACCCGTTAGTAATTTTCGCGCCAATCAACTCATTGTCATCGTTTAAATTGAGTGCAATTAATCCACTTGCTCGTCGACGGCTATATGCACTTAATGCTGTTTTCTTCACCGTACCATTGGCCGTTGCCATAAATACAAATTTATCATCGCTATAATCGCGCACTGGTAAAATAGCAGTAATACGTTCATTTTCTTCCAGCGGTAAAATATTAACAATCGGGCGACCACGCGCTTGTCTAGAGGCTAATGGCAACTCGAATGTTTTAAGCCAGTACAAGCGACCGCGTGTTGAGAAACACAAAATCGTATCGTGGGTACTTGCAACTAATAGTTTTTCAATAAAATCTTCATCTTTTATTTTTGTTGCTGACTTACCTTTACCACCACGACGCTGCGCTTCATAGTCGCTCAGCGGCTGATATTTAACATAGCCTTCGTGCGAAAGCGTCACAACAACATCTTCTTCGGTAATCAAATCCTCCATACAAAGATCGGTTTCATTTGCGGTTATTTCTGTTCGACGAGCGTCTGCAAAGTCTGTACGTACCTCTTCTAGCTCCTCACGAATAACTTCAAGCAAACGGGCTGGATTATTTAAAATAAACAGTAATCCTGTGATAATACCAATTAACTCTTTGTACTCTGTTAATATTTTTTCATGCTCAAGACCTGTTAACTTATGTAAACGCATGTCAAGAATTGCTTGAGCTTGCACTTCCGTCATATAGTACACATCATCACGCATACCGTATTGCTCATCGAGCCCATCAGGACGTGCAACATCAACGCCTGCTCCATCGAGCATTGTTGCTACATTACCGAGTTTCCAACCTTTTGCTTGTAAAGCAATTTTAGCTTCTAATGGTGTTTTAGACTGACGAATAAGTTCAATAATCGCTTCGATATTTGCTAATGAAATAGCTAAACCTTCAAGAGTATGGGCACGTTCACGCGCTTTACGTAACTCAAATACGGTTCGCCGTGTGACAACTTCTCGACGATGACGGACAAATGCTTCCAGCATTTCTTTTAAATTAAACAGTTTTGGCTGACCATGATCCAGTGCGACAGCGTTGATACCAAATGAAACTTGCATTTGTGTTTGTGCGTAAAGGTTATTTAAAACAACCTCGCCCACTTCACCACGTTTCACCTCAACGACCATCCGCATGCCATCTTTATCAGATTCATCGCGTAATGCACTAATGCCTTCAATTTTTTTATCTTTTACAAATTCGGCAATTTTCTCAATTAATCGTGCTTTATTAACTTGATAAGGTAACTCATGAACAACAATCGTTTCACGACCTGTTTTATCATCAATTTCAATATCTGCTTTGGCACGAATTTTTACTATCCCACGACCGGTATGATAACCATCAATAATGCCTTTTCGACCATTAATTATAGCAGCGGTTGGAAAATCAGGGCCTGGTATAAATTCAATTAATTCATCAATGGTGATTTGTGGATCATCAATCAAGGCCAAACAGCCATCAAGAATTTCACCTAAGTTATGTGGCGGGATATTTGTTGCCATACCAACGGCAATACCAGATGAGCCATTAACTAATAAGTTTGGAATCCGCGATGGCATTACTTCTGGAATCAACTCTGTTCCATCATAGTTAGGGACATAATCAACCGTTTCTTTATCTAAATCAGTCAATAATTGATGAGCTAATTTATCCATTCTAATTTCGGTATAACGCATTGCCGCCGCGCTATCACCATCGACAGAGCCAAAGTTACCTTGCCCATCAATCAGCATGTAACGCATTGAGAAGTCTTGCGCCATACGCACAATTGTATCGTAAACAGCAGAATCACCATGTGGGTGGTACTTACCTATTACATCACCAACAATACGCGCTGATTTTTTATAGGGCTTGTTCCAGTCATTGCGCAAGACATTCATTGCAAATAAAACACGCCGATGAACAGGCTTTAAACCATCACGGACATCTGGTAAAGCTCGTCCTACTATTACGCTCATTGCATATTCAAGATAAGAATTTTTTAATTCATCTTCAATATTAATCGGGGATACATCGGGTGCAAATTCGCTCATAAAAACATAAATCCTTCATTAGATAAAATTATCGACACTAGTAAAAATAATACCATAGCTAAAAAGTATACACAGCAATTAGATAAGATTTTACGGATAAAATCACAGTACAAGAAAAAGTAGGGCAATATATACCCATACGACCATCAAAATGCAATATAAGATCGGCAAATTGACCGCATATACAAAGGTGAATCAAAAATGCTGTATTGATGAAGAAATAGCGCCGGCAATTCAATAGTCCTAGAGATAGCAAATGGCAGCTCAAGTTAAAAGCCCAACATATATATCTAGTATTTATAACTTTTGAGTTTAGTTGTACTGAGTATTTTTGCACTAATCTCTTCTACAGAAAATTTTGTCGTATTGATAAATGAAATACGTTCTTTTTTGAAAAGTTTTTCAACCTCTCTTAGCTCTACACGGCATTGTCTCGTTGAGGCATATTTACTATTGGACATTCGTTCATTTCTAATATCCACTAACCGTTGGACATCAATGGTTAAACCAAACAGTTTCTTTTTATTTTTTATTAAAACTTTAGGTAATTTCAATTCTTCCATATCATCATCAACAAAGGGATAATTAGCAGCTTTTATGCCGTATTGCAAAGCAAGGTATAAAGAGGTCGGTGTTTTACCTGATCGTGATACCCCAACTAGAATAATATCGGCCTCATCATAATTAGTGACAGACAAACCATCATCATTGGCTAAGGCATAATTAACCGCATCAATCCTATGGTCATAACGTTTTTTCTGCATGCTATGTGTTCTATGGGCTTTAGCTGTATTTTTTATTCCTAATTTTTCCTCTAATGATTCTATGAAAGGCCCTAAAAAGTTATAAACTATACAATCACAGCTATCGATAATTTCACGTATTTTAGGATCAACAAAGGTATAAAAAACGATACTAGGATTTCCGAAACGTTCAGTCTCCTGATTAATTTTATCTTTAACTTCATTCGCTTTTTCAATACTTTCAACAAAAGGAATGGTGAAATTGACAAACTCCGTCGAAAATAAAGAAAGTAGAGCGTGACCAAACACCTCAGAAGTTATTGCCGTACCATCAGAAACATAAAAAGCTGCACGCATGTGGTGTCCTATAAAGTTGTTCTAGCAATGAAAGTAAATAATTTTTCAATTTGACTCGTTAAAATTAAGTATTAGATCCAAGTCGTAAGTGCATAACTTAACGTAATAAAAAAAATAGTCAATTTGATATATTCTGAGCATCTTTTTCGACAAGAGATGCCAAAATGAAATCATAATATACCCACATGACTAGCAAAATGCAAAATCTTGGCGGCGAATTGGCCACGGGTACGCGCATAAAATTTCCATTACTTTTATTATCAAACTCGCAGCACCATTACTTTTTTTTAGTAACATGAGTATAATCGGTGTCCATGCCACATTTTATTTTAGTTTACACTATTTTTATCACTTAAATTGAGGTAGAGTCATGAATGTAAATTGTAAATTTTTTTATCTTAATAGGACAGGGGGCTTTTATAGTGCAAGAATATATACTGTGGTATGAAAACTTAGGTATGAATGATGTTGACCGTGTTGGAGGTAAAAATGCATCGCTTGGGGAAATGATTTCTAACCTTGCAAATGTAGGAGTACAAGTTCCAGGTGGTTTTGCGACCACCTCTTATGCCTTTAATGAATTCTTAGAACAAAGTGGTCTTAATGAGCGCATCTATCACTTACTTGATGATTTAGATGTTAGCGATCTTAACGCTCTCTCCTTAGCTGGTACATCCATTCGTCAATGGGTGATTGATACGCCATTTTTACCAGAAATGCAGCAACAAATTGAAAAAGCTTACGCTAAGCTTGCCGCAGGCTTTGACGATGACGCATCCTTTGCCGTGCGCTCTTCTGCTACCGCAGAAGATATGCCTGACGCCTCATTTGCTGGCCAACAAGAAACGTTTTTAAATGTTCGTGGCATGCAGGCCGTTTTCCTTGCCATTAAACATGTATTCGCCTCACTTTTTAACGATCGAGCAATTTCATACCGCGTGCATCAAGGATATGATCACCGTGGTGTGGCACTTTCTGCTGGTATTCAGCGCATGGTGCGCAGTGATATTGCAACCTCGGGTGTCATGTTCTCTATTGATACTGAATCAGGTTTTGAAGATGTCGTTTTTATCACCGCGAGCTTTGGTTTAGGTGAAATGGTAGTACAAGGCGCGGTTAATCCAGATGAATTTTACGTGCATAAACCCACACTTGCTAAAGGGAAACCTGCTGTAGTGCGCCGTAATATTGGCAGTAAAACCATCAAAATGATTTACGCACAAAGCACAGAACACGGTAAACAAGTTGAAATAGTTAATGTTGAAGAAAAAGACTCAAACCGTTTTTCATTATCTGACACTGAAGTGCAAGAATTAGCCAAACAAGCCGTCATCATCGAAAAACATTATAAGTGCCCTATGGATATTGAATGGGCAAAAGATGGTTTAGATGGCAAATTATATATTGTTCAAGCACGCCCTGAAACAGTAAAAAGTCGTGACAGCGGTAATGTAATGGAACAATACCAGTTACAATCAACTGCTAATATTATTTGTGAAGGTCGTTCTATCGGGCAAAAAATTGGCTCTGGAGAAGCAAAAATTTTGGCTTCACTAGAAGAAATGGATAAAATTCAGCCAGGTGATGTACTCGTGACTGATATGACAGATCCTGACTGGGAACCTATCATGAAACGTGCATCAGCGATTGTTACTAATCGAGGTGGACGAACTTGTCATGCGGCAATTATTGCCCGTGAAATGGGGATTCCAGCGGTAGTTGGCTGTAACAATGCAACCGATAAAATTAAAACTGGCGATAAAATTACTGTGTCATGTGCTGAGGGAGATACCGGTTTTATTTATGCGGGGAAACTTGATTTTACCGTCACCAAATCAGAAATTGATGACATGCCTGAACTGCCTCTTAAAATTATGATGAATGTTGGTAACCCAGATCGCGCGTTTTCTTTTGCTCGCCTACCACATGCAGGTGTTGGTTTAGCCCGTCTTGAATTTATTATCAATAAAATGATCGGTATCCATCCTAAGGCATTGCTTGATTTTGATCAACAATCAATTGATTTAAAAAATGAAATTACCGACATCATTGCAGGGTACGATTCCCCAGTTGAGTTTTACATAGCTAAACTAACTGAAGGAATTTCAACACTTGCCGCTGCTTTCTACCCAGAAAAAGTAATCGTTAGAATGTCTGATTTCAAATCAAACGAATACGCAAACTTAGTGGGTGGTGAAGACTTTGAGCCTGATGAAGAAAATCCCATGATAGGTTATCGTGGAGCAGCGCGGTATATATCAAAAAATTTTAGAGATTGTTTTGCATTAGAGTGCGCTGCATTAAAACGTGTGCGCAATGATATGGATTTAACCAATGTAGAAGTAATGATTCCATTTGTGCGTACTCTAGGTGAAGCTGAAACCGTGATAGATATTTTAGATGCTCATGGTTTAAAACGCGGTGAAAACGGTTTACGCATCATTATGATGTGTGAATTACCCTCGAATGCGCTACTTGCTGATCAATTTCTTGACTATTTTGATGGATTCTCAATAGGATCTAATGATCTAACACAATTAACACTTGGTTTAGACAGAGACTCAGGATTAATTGCGCATTTATTTGATGAGCGCGATCCTGCTATTAAAATATTATTAGAAATGGCGATTAAGGCCTGTAAAGCACGAGGAAAATACGTTGGAATTTGTGGTCAAGGACCATCTGATCATAAAGACTTTGCTGCCTGGCTCGTTGATAAAGGGATTGATAGTGTGTCGTTAAACCCTGATACGGTTTTACCAACTTGGTTATATTTGGCCAAGCAAGTTCGTTAATTTGAGCGAAAATACAGAGATCTTAGTGGTTTTTTACCATTAGCAACACAGGTAGCTTTATTATTTTACAAGAAAACTCCGCCACTTTAACGGGCGACATACGAAGGTACCTTAAATATTATTTACTGTAATGGTTATTATTTGTTACTATACTCGTTGCAAATCAATACCTAAACCCAGCTTGCGGTGAACTTAAAAGCTGTTAGGCCAAAGATTACCGTCTAAGCTGGTTAAATTAAAACTCTCTAATGGATATATGTGCGCGTTAATCACTTTGCCTTGGGAGGATACATCAAAAACCTAGCGATGGCTTAACGTTTGATGCTGGAGTAAGCATTACCTCGGTTGCGCTTTTATTTGATCTTCGATCTAAGAGCTGAGCCGCGTATTTTGCATGGAAACGAGTATATAATTTTACAAACGATGGCTTTGCATGGATGCACCTGTTGCATAAAATGCTTTTTGATAGGAATATATTAAAATGAAAATGCACCTTTTTTTTAAAACGCTCCTTGCTTCATTAATTTTCATTGCCACTCAACATACCTATGCAAATACCTTTCAAGTAGGCTCTCAATCAGCAACTGGCCTTAGCCGTGCTTATGCTGGAGAAGCTGTTATTGCAGATAATGCCTCGGTGATGGCTCGCAATGCTGCTGGAATGGCTATGTTTTATAAAAAGCAAATGTCGATAGGATGGACCTCTGATACATCACTGTTGATAGCCTCTTCTCCAAGTGGTACTGAGGTTTCACATGGTACTGCGAACAATCCTAATTTATACTTTATTATGCCGGTTAGTGATAACTTTTCCTTGGGTTTTGATGTTCACACCAACCAGAGCGCGAATACCGACTTGAATAACATCAATGACTCAGCATCTGAAGCCTACTATATCACTGAACTTAATAGGATGAATACAGAACTCGCAAGCTCTTATCGCATCAATACACACTGGAGCCTTGGCGTGGGAATAGACTATGCATATGCCGATGGATTACTATCTGAAAAGATACGGAACGAGAAACAAAATAACTCATTTGACTTTAATGGCTCAGGCGTAGGTTTTAACCTTGGTACTATTATAACAATCAATAGGCACCATCGCTTTGGTTTGTCATTCCATTACAGCCCTAGAATAACAACAACAATAGATACATCAAAAGACATAGCAGGAACAATAACCACTACTCCATCTACCATAGCCATCCCTTTCCCAGATACTCTGGAGTTTTCAGGCTATGATAAAATACCAGCAACATTATTTGCGGTTACCTATAGTGTGCAATGGGTTCAATGGTCTTCGTTTCAAACAAAAGATAAAAATAATAACGAACTAAAGTCATGGACAGATGGCATTAATTCCTCGATTGGGTGGACTTACTATGTAAATACTACTTGGATTGTACGTTCAGCTTATCGCTATGACTGGACTCAGCAAAATGGCATAAGCGCCCTTGCTACGGCAAACTCCAAACGGCATTGGTTCGCAGCAGGTTTCACTTATCAAATAAATAAAAAAGCAAAAATTGATTTTGGATGGTCATTTTTACTAGGTCAACACATTGAGGTTGACCCTGCAATAAACTCAACAGCACAAACACATGCAATCTTAGCTGGAGTTCAATATAGTCGTAGTTTCTAAAGTCGCATGGGGTTAGACGATACAAAACTAAATTAGCCACTAGAAATATCTCGGATGATAAAACTCCATAAAAAAGAATGCCCAGCAGTCGGCTATTTTAAGTGCTTGGTAACGGCTTTCCTTCGCTAACGTTTGGCAATCGTCCTTACCATATATATTATTTCCATATGCGTCAACATCGTCGGTACCTAGTATTTTATGAGACATTTCATGATAGATAGTCTCGCATATCCACGACTGTACAGCAGTGGGGTCTAGCATCAGTGGACCTATATATACACGATAACCTGAGCCTACATGTGTAGTATTACCTTCATCGCAAAAAGCGTCGCTTAGCGTGAATACGCAGCAGGCGTTATCGTCCTCGGTCCTTTGAGTAGATACTTTACTCACCACCGCTTTTTCTCCGCAAGGCTCAGTATACTGAAAAGCCAAAGGATTAAGATATTCATAAGAAAAAATCCTTCTTTTTTGGTTTCGCGCATCAATGAACCTTATTTGTTTGGTGTTATCAGATAACACCTGGTGCATTCTATTTACCCCGTCGACGACAAACTTAACACCAGCATCAAAATCAAAGTGTGTTTGGTCTAATCCAAACCATTTTTTGAGGTATTTATGACAATCCTTAAAGTTGGATTGAGCAGCCTCTTGCAGGTAACTTGAACTATCAGCGACAGCCTTCATACCCATAGTTAACCTGATTTTTTCATGAGGATTAAACCCACTGCTGGCATCTTCATAGCTACGATATGGTCCTCCTCCAAAGTTATCAAACATAATCGTCATAACGCTATTTCTTTCACCTGCCAATTTTATTGGGATTTGTTTCTTTTTTTTAAATAATTTCATAAATTTTGACGATGATTCCATATTAATGGCCCTTGATATGTCGATTCAATAATAAAATACTGCACTTTAATAAGTTGCAAAAATTACCAGTTGAGTATGTTTTCACAACACCATTTGTGACAAGAGATGCTTATATTAAGAGAATATAAATAACGCAAATAATACAATTGGCGAGCTAAAGTAAGCAATACTATGTTTTGATCTCAATACAAGTGTTTTAACAAAAAAATAGCAAGCCATCGCTGGACATTAATACTAGCTAATAATATATTTCATGTACGTTTCAGCGCCATGCAATAACCCTGTGTTAAACAGCTAACAATTACCTAAAAAATGATTTATCAGGATGCGAAGAACATCGGCATCCAGCGTGACATTCCATATATCGCAATAGTTAACTAAGTTAATCGTAAGTGGCAATTTTAGACATTAAATCCGCGGCCAATTAACCTTATTATTTTGCACATTGAGATATGGCTGGTATACACTTACTTGGATTGTACATTTAGACCCATGCGACGAAAAAATGCAACGTCGGCTACGCTCTCGATCATCGATGATAAGGATCAACATGTGTAATGGGGACGCCTGCATAGAATGGCAAGCTTTGGCTGCGCCCGATCATATAAAAACCTAGTCCAGCCCAGAAGGGCGCTACTCCTTGTTTAAGTTTGCATTACTATAAAATATCAATCGATAATAACTTCCCTTCAATTTTAGGCAGTCATATCGGCACAATTTGGCTTGCTGATATTGCATTCCATGGTGGCATGGGTATAGGTATGGGGATAGGTATGGTAAATATAGCCGTAGTTTCTAAAGTCGCATGGGGTTAGACGATACAAAACTAAATTAGTCACCAAAAATATTTAGGATTATAAAACTCCATAAAAAAGTATGTCCAGCAGTCGGCTATTTTAAGTGCTTGGTGGCGGTTTTTCTTCGCTAACTCTAGGCAAGCTAACTCACCATATACCTTATTTCCATCTACGTTAACATCGTTGGTACCTAGTATTTTATGAGACATTTCATGATAAAGACTCTCACATATCCACTCTTTTACAGCCATAACGTCCAACATTGATTGACATATATATATGCAATAACCTGAGCCTACATGTGCAGTGTTAGCTTCATCGCGAAAAGCTTTGCTTAGCGGGAATACACTGACGGCGTCGTTTGCCATGAAGTACACAGTCCGTTCTTCACTATGCACCGCTTTTTCTCCATGCACACACCATTCCTCCTCTGAATTAAAACTCATGATCTTCTCGTACTTAACTGTAAAATTAATTATTTTTTCTTTTCGTGCATCAATGAACCTTATTTGTTTTGTGTTATCAGATAACACCCTGTGCATTTTATTTACCCCGTCGACGACAAACTTAACATTAGCCTTAAAATCAAAGTGTTTTTTCTTTAATCCAAACCATTTTTTGAGCAGTTTACGATGATGCTTAAAGTTGGATTGAGCAGCCTCTTGCATTATGCTTGAGCTTCCAGCCATAGCCTTTACAGCCAGAGTTAACCTGATTTTTTCATGAACATCAAACCCACTGCCGGTATATTCATATTTACGATATGGTCCTCCACCAAAGTTATCAAACATAATCGTCATAACGCTATTTCTTTCACCTTCCCATTTTATTGGGATTTGTTTCTTTTTTTTAAATAATTTCATAAATTTTGACGATAATTCCATATTAATGGCCCTTGATATGTCGATTCAATAATAAAATACTGCACTTTAATAAGTTGCAAAAATTGCCAGTTGAGTATGTTTTCACAACACCATTTGTGACAAGAGAGGCTTATATTAAGAGAATATAAATAACGCAAATAATACAATTGGCGAGCTAAAGTAAGCAATACTATGTTTTGATCTCAATACAAGTGTTTTAACAAAAAAATAGCAAGCCATCGCTGGACATTAATACTAGCTAATAATATATTTCATGTACGTTTCAGCGCCATGCAATAACCCTGTGTTAAACAGCTAACAATTACCTAAAAAATGATTTATCAGGATGCGAAGAACATCGGCATCCAGCGTGACATTCCATATATCGCAATAGTTAACTAAGTTAATCGTAAGTGGCAATTTTAGACATTAAATCCGCGGCCAATTAACCTTATTATTTTGCACATTGAGATATGGCTGGTATACACTTACTTGGATTGTACATTTAGACCCATGCGACGAAAAAATGCAACGTCGGCTACGCTCTCGATCATCGATGATAAGGATCAACATATGTAATGGGGACGCCTGCATAGAATGGCAAGCTTTGGCTGCGCCCGATCATATAAAAACCTAGTCCAGCCCAGAAGGGCGCTACTCCTTGTTTAAGTTTGCATTGCTATAAAATATCAATCGATAATAACTTCCCTTCAATTTTAGGCAGGCATATCGGCACAATTTGGCTTGCTGATATTGCATTCCTGGGTAGCGTGGGGATAGGTATGGTAAATATAGCCGTAGTTTCTAAAGTCGCATGGGGTTAGACGATACAAAACTAAATTATATAATGCCCCAGGAAATCTAAACAGTAAAATTAAGATTTTTATTCCTGTTTGAGATAGTATCTATCAAAATAGGAGAATTACCATGAGCAAAAAAAGAACAACTTATTCTGCTGAGTTTAAAAGTAGACTTGTACTGGAGTTATTGGAAAATGAAAAAACAATAGCTGAGATTGCAAATGAAAATAATATCACCCCTAAGAATCTTCAGAATTGGAAAAAAATATTCCTGGAAAATGCTGTTATTGCAATGGAGCCAGCAAAAGCTGTTAAGGAATATAAGCTAGAGCTTGTTGCTGCTCAAGAAGAAAACGAAATGCTAACAAAAATTGTCGGTAAAATGACTGTTGAAAAGGAGTGGCTTGAAAAAAAGCTAAAAAGCTTGGGCTTATCTGATAAGAAGAAGTTAATTAATCCCAAGCTAGAAAACCTATCTGTATCACAGCAATGTGAGCTATTGAATTTGAATCGGAGTACTTTTTACTACACTGAAAAAGTGAATAATAAAAAGCATGAGATTCAGCAGGAAATAGCCAAAGTGTTTGATAAAACACCAATTTACGGTGCTAAAAAGGTGCATCAACAGCTTCTAGAAAATGGAGTCAAGGCATCTTTAAACACGGTAGCAACATATCGAAAGGAGCTGGGTTTAAAGGCTATTTTAGCGGTTAAGCAAGTAACAACCACCGTACCCAATAAGCAACATCAGAAATACAGTTATAAGCTTAGAGGCCTTAATATTTCACATGCTAATCAGGTATGGAGCACAGATATAACCTACATCAAAGTCAAGGGTGGAATGGTTTACCTTGCTGCGGTCATTGATTGGCATTCGAAAGCCGTCCTATCACACAAAATATCGAATACGATGGATTGTGCACTGGTAATGAACGTCTTGGATGCGGCCTTAGATCGCTATGGAAAACCTGATATATTCAATACAGATCAAGGAAGTCAGTATACAAGCGATGTGCATACTCAAAAATTAAAACAGAACGGGATCACGATATCAATGGACGGGAAAGGCCGTGCCACTGATAATATTTGCATTGAAAGATTTTGGAGAAGCGCAAAATGCGAGCGTATTTATCTAAATGAATATGAAACTATCAAAGATTTACAAGAAGATGTATCCGATTACATTGAGTTTTATAATCACGAACGATTTCATGAAACATTGAAATATAAAAAACCAATGAATGTTTACCAAGAAGGAATTAAAGCGAGCTTAGCTTTATCAAAGGTATCTTAACTGTGGAATAAGAAATATTAAATAACTGTCTTGACTCTTTGGGTAGGTATATTAGTCACTATAGAAATTTATGACTATAAAACTCCATAAAAAAGTATGTCCAGCAGTCGGCTATTTTAAGTGCTTGGTGGCGGTTTTTCTTCGCTAACTCTAGGCAATCGTCCTTACCATATATCTTATTTCCATATGCGTCAACATCGTCGGTATCTAGTATTTTATGAGACATTTCATGATAGATAGTCTCGCATATACACGACTGTACAGCAATGACGTCTAGCATCAGTGGACCTACATATATACGATAGCCTGAGCCTACATGTGCAGTGTTAACTTCATCGCGAAAAGCTGTGCTTAGCGGGAATACGCTGGCGATGTTATTTGTCTTATCGTAATCAGTCCATTCTTTACTATGCAACGCTTTTTCTCTACGCTCCCAAAATACATTAGCTGAATTAAGACTTACCAGCATCTCGTACTCAACTGTAAAATGAACCTTTTTTTGTTTTCGCGCATCAATGAACCTTATTTGTTTTGTGTTATCAGATAACACCTGGTGCATTCTATTTACCCCGTCGACGACAAACTTAACACCAGCATCAAAATCAAAGTGTGTTTTCTTTAATCCAAACCATTTTTTGAGCAGTTTACGATGATGCTTAAAGTTGGATTGAGCAGCCTCTTGCTGGTAACTTGAACTATCAGCGACAGCCTTCATACCCATAGTTAACCTGATTTTTTCATGAGGATTAAACCCACTGCTGGCATCTTCATAGCTACGATATGGTCCTCCTCCAAAGTTATCAAACATAATCGTCATAACGCTATTTCTTTCACCTGCCAATTTTATTGGGATTTGTTTCTTTTTTTTAAATAATTTCATAAATTTTGACGATGATTCCATATTAATGGCCCTTGATATGTCGATTCAATAATAAAATACTGCACTTTAATAAGTTGCAAAAATTGCCAGTTGAGTATGTTTTCACAACACCATTTGTGACAAGAGATGCTTATATTAAGAGAATATAAATAACGCAAATAATACAATTGGCGAGCTAAAGTAAGCAATACTATGTTTTGATCTCAATACAAGTGTTTTAACAAAAAAATAGCAAGCCATCGCTGGACATTAATACTAGCTAATAATATATTTCATGTGCGTTTCAGCGCCATGCAAGAACCCTGTGTTAAACAGCTAACAATTACCTAAAAAATGATTTATCAGGATGCGAAGAACATCGGCATCCAGCGTGACATTC
This sequence comes from uncultured Psychromonas sp., assembly GCA_963682165.1. GTDB lineage: Bacteria > Pseudomonadota > Gammaproteobacteria > Enterobacterales > Psychromonadaceae > Psychromonas. The sequence goes on from OY821666.1 coordinate 3,540,417, forward strand.
CATATATCGCAATAGTTAACTAAGTTAATCGTAAGTGGCAATTTTAGACATTAAATCCGCGGCCAATTAACCTTATTATTTTGCACATTGAGATATGGCTGGTATACACTTACTTGGATTGTACATTTAGACCCATGCGACGAAAAATGCAACGTCGGCTACGCTCTCGATCATCGATGATCAGGCGCAACATGTGTAATGGGGACGCCTGCATAGAATGGCAAGCTTTGGCTGCGCCCGATCATATAAAAACCTAGTCCAGCCCAGAAGGGCGCTACTCCTTGTTTAAGTTTGCATTACTATAAAATATCAATCGATAATAACTTCCCTTCAATTTTAGGCAGTCATATCGGCACAATTTGGCTTGCTGATATTGCATTCCTGGGTAGCGTGGGGATAGGTATGGGGATAGGTATGGTAAATATAGCCGTAGTTTCTAAAGTCGCATGGTGTTAAACGATACAAAACTAAATTAGTCACTATAGAAATTTATGACTATAAAACTCCATAAAAAACAATGTCCAACAGTCGGCTATTTTAAGTGCTTGCCAGAAGTTTTTACTCGCTAACTCTTGGCAAGCAGACTTACCATATACATTATTTCCATCTACGTTAACATCGTTGGTACTTAGTATTTTATGAGACATTTCATGATAGATACACTCGCATATGCGCGACTGTCCAGCACAGGCGCTTAGCATCATTGGACCTATATATATACAATACCCTGAGCCTACATGTGCAGTGTTAACTTTATCGCGAAAAGCGCACAGCTTGAAGACCTTACTGGCGTTATATTTAGGGGTGACATCACTCCATTTGTTACGCTCCACCGCTTTTTCTCCATGCTCACACCATTTATTATCTGAATTAAAACTCATGATCTTATGGTAATCAAGCTTAAAATGAACCCTTTTTTGGTTTCGCGCATCAATGAACCTTATTTGTTTGGTGTTATCAGATAACACCCTGTGCATTTTATTTACCCCTGCGACGACAAGCTTAACACAAGCATCAAAACCAAATTCTGCTGGGTCTAATCCAAACCATTTTTTGAGGTATTCATGACAATCCTTAAAGTTGGATTGAGCCGCCTCTTGCATTAGTCTTGAACTTTTAGCGGTAACCCTCATACCCTCAGCTAGCCTGATTTGTTCATGAACATTAAACCCACTGCCGGTATATTCATATTTACGATATGGTCCTCCACCAAAGTTATTAAACATAATCGTCATAACGCTATCTCTTGCATCTTCCAATTCGTTTGTGTCTTGTTCATCCTTACTAACATTTTCCATAAATTTTGACGATGATTCCATATTAATGGCCCTTGATATGTCGATTCAATAATAAAATATTGCACTTTAATAGGTTGCAAAAATTACCAGTTGAGTATGGTCTCACAACACCATCTGTGACAAGAGAGGCTTCTATTTAAAAAATATAAATAATGGCAAACAAGGTAATCTACTAGCCTTGTGGCATGAATGCAAGAGTATAAACAAAAAAATCGCTGGTCATTAATGCTGGTTAATCATCTAGTTCACGCCAGCTAAAGCGCTATGCAATAACCATGTGTTAGACCCATGTGACGAGCAAAATGCAACGTCGGCTGCGCTCTCGAACATCGATGATCAGGCGCAACATATGTAATGGGGACGTCTGCATAGAATGACAAGCTTTGGCTGCGTCAGATCACATAAAAACCTAGTCCAGCCCCGAAGGTCGCTACTCCTTGTTTAAGTTTGCATTACTATAAAATATCAATCGATAATAACTTCCCTTCAATTTTAGGCAGTCATATCGGCACAATTTGGCTTGCTGATATTGCATTCCAGGGTGGCATGGGTATAGGTATGATCAATGTAGTCGTAGCTTCTAAAGTCGCATGGGGTTAGACGATACAAAACTAAATTAGCCACTAGAAATATCTCGGATGATAAAACTCCATAAAAAACAATGCCCAGCAGTCGGCTATTTTAAGTGCTTGGTGGCGGTTTTTCTTCGCTAACTCTTGGCAAGCAGACTTACCATATATCGTATCTCCATATGCGTCAACATCGTTGGTACTTAGTATTTTATGAGACATTTCATGATAGATACACTTGCATATGCGCGACTGTATAGCATAGGCGCTTAGCATCAGTGAAGCTACATCTCAAGTTTCGGAGTTCATATTTACCAATAAAAATACCCTAACATGCTGATATAAAAGAATAAAATACCTACTTGTGTTATAATTCTTGTTAACTAGACAATAAAAAAAACACAAGAGGCATAAAATGAAGTCTGACATAAATGATTTTGGTTTACCATCGCTTACTGCGGATTTACTTAATCAACAAAATCTAAATATAGATAATACGTTTAGTACAACATGGAAAAACATTGGCTTTAAAGATCTCTTAAAACGCGCAAAATTTAACAAACGATCTGGCACTTCAGCTGACAGTGTTGTGTACCTCTTGATGTTGTGGGTTTGGCTAAAAGTAAACTCTGTTTCGATGTTCTCAAGGGATGCGTTATTGAGTTTCTCATCCTCAAAAAAAGATGCCCTCTACGATTTTATTAACCATGAAAACTTGGATTGGCGAAAGCTACAATTATTGACAGCAAAAAAAATACTTAAGCCCCATGAAGGAAATAAATTGAATGCTTTTGTTATCGATGATTCAGTTAAAATCAGACGTGGTAAAAAGATGCCAGGTGTTTCAAAGCACTTCGATCACTTAACCGCTCGATGTGTCAATGGGCAACAAATAGTGACGCTAGGCCTTGCTAATGACGAGTTATTTACGCCGATTGATAATGAAATATTTATCAGTAAAACTGACAGACAGGTTGCTGATTATCAGTTTAAAGATGGTCGTAGTATTGCAGCAAAACGTTACGAAAAGTCAAGAGAGCAAACTAAACCTGATATGGTTTGCGACATGATATCAAGAGCAATACGCAATGGTATTAACGCCGAATATTTTTTAGCAGATGCTTGGTTTGCAACGAAACGAATATTAAAAATGACGGTGGAACAATCACTTGTAGCAATTGTTCGAATGAAGCGAAATAAAATGAAGTATCGCTTTATGGAAAATGGAGAGAGTAAGTTACTGAGTGCTGAAGAGTTATATAAGCAACATATCAAAGGTCAATGGCATAACCTAAAAAATATTCCTTACCAAAGCAAATCAATTATTGTTGAGTTGAATTTAACGACTGAGACTAAAAAAGATCCACAATGGATTAAAGTTAAGCTTCTGTACGTTCGGTCTATGAATGAAGCCAAACAACAAGCGAGCAAAAATGATTGGGCTCTCTTTTTATCAACGGATAGCCTACTTGAAGATGAAAAAATACTTGAAATATATGCACTACGTTGGGAAATTGAAGTTTACTTTAAAGAGGCGAAACAAAAGCTTGGTTTTTTAAAAGAACAAAGCCGCCACTATGGTGCGTACATCGCTTCTATTCATCTAACTGGATTGCGTTTTTGTTTACTATTATTTGCAAAAGAAGAGCAAGTGGGAGCCAAGTTAAGTGAGGTTAGAAATGACTTTGAAGAAAGCCTTACGACGTTGAATTTTGGGTGTAAATTATGGGGTTTATTTAAAGCATTAATTGCAGGCGCTCTCAATGAAATAGGTAATTTAACCGAAAGTAAAAAATCAGAGATCTTAAAAAAGATCGATCAAACTGTTATTGGCTTTTTTACGAAAGCGCTACAAATGGATCAATTCACAATACGGCAAGAGGCACTGATATGATGGAAAATAAAACAGAAAAAGCTATAATTTCAACGAATATGAACTCCGAAACTTGAGCTACATATATACTATAGCCTGAGCCTACATGTGCAGTATTAGCTTTATCGCGAAAAGCTCTGCTTAGCGGGAATACGTTGGCGATGTTATTTGTCTTATCGTAATCAGTCCATTCATCACTATGCAACGCTTTTTCTCTACGCTCCCAAAATACATTAGCTGAATTAAGACTTACCAGCATCTCGTACTCAACTGTAAAATAAACCCATTTTTGGTTTCGCGCATCAATGAACCTTATTTGTTTGGTGTTATCAGATAACACCTGGTGCATTTTATTTACTCCTGCGACGACAACCTTAACACTCTTATTAAAATCAGAGTGTTTGGGCTCTAATCCAAACCATTTTTTGAGGATTCCATGATAATCAGCAAAGTTGGATTGAGCAGCCTCTTGCAGGTAACTTGAACTATAAGCGACAGCCTTCATACCCAGAGTTAACCTGATTTTTTCATGAGGATCAAACCCACTACCGGCATCTTCATAGCTACGATATGGGCCTCCACCAAAGTTATTAAACATAATCGTCATAACGCTATCTCTTGCACCTTCCCATTTTTTTGAGGTTTGTTCATCCTTACTAACATTTTCCATAAATTTTGACGATGATTCCATATTAATGGCCCTTGATATGTCGATTCAATAATAAAATACTGCACTTTAATAAGTTGCAAAAATTGCCAGTTGAGTATGTTTTCACAACACCATTTGTGACAAGAGAGGCTTATATTTGAAAAATATAAATAATGGCAAACAAGGTGATCTACTAGCCTTGTGGCATGAATGCAAGAGTATAAACAAAAAAATCGCTGGTCATTAATGCTGGTTAATCATCTAGTTCACGCCCGCTAAAGCGCCATGCAATAACCATGTGTTAGGCCCATGTGACGGAAAAATGCAACGTCGGCTGCGCCCGATCATATAAAAACCTAGTCTGGCCCAGAATGGCGCTACTCCTAGTTTAAGTTTGCATTGCTATAAAATATCAATCGAGAATAACTTCCCTTCAATTTTAGGCCGCATATAGGAACAATTTGGCTTGCTGATATTGCATTTCTGGGTAACATGGGGATAGGTATGGTGAATAATAGTCGTAGCTTCTAAATTCGTAGCTTCTAAAGTCGCATGGTGTTAAATAAACGATACAAAACTAAATTAGTCACTATGAAAATTTACAACTATAAAACTCCATAAAAAATAATGACCAGCAGTCGGCTGTTTTAAGTGCTAGCGAGCGGCTTTTCTTCGCTAATTTTTGGCAAGCGGACTTACCATATACCTTATCTCCATCTACGTTAACATCGTTGGTATCTAGTATTTTATGAGACATTTCATGATAGATACTCCCGCATATGCGCGACTGTCCAGCACCGGCGATTAGCATCGCTGGACCTATATACATACAATAACCTGAGCCTACATGTGCAGTCCTACCCCCACCGTCGCAATATTTGCTTAGCTTGTAGACCCTACAGACGTGCTTTTTATGGTTGACCTTACTCCATCCTTCAGTCTGCAACGCTTTTTCTCCATACGCACACCATTCATTTTCTGAATTATACTTCGCTAAAAACTGATAACCAAGCTTAAAATGAACCCTTTTTTGGTTTCGCGCATCAATGAACCTTATTTGTTTTGTGTTATCAGATAACACCTGGTGCATTTTATTTACTCCTGCGACGACAACCTTAACACTCTTATTAAAATCAGAGTGTTTGGGCTCTAATCCAAACCATTTTTTGAGGATTCCATGATAATCAGCAAAGTTGGATTGAGCCGCCTCTTGCATGTAACTTGAATTCTCAACGGTAACCCTCATACCCTCAGCTAACCTGATTTTTTCATGAACATCAAACCCACTACCGGCATCTTCATATTTACGATATGGGCCTCCACCAAAGTTATTAAACATGATCGTCATAACGCTATCTCTTGCACCTTCCCATTTTATTGGGATTTGTTCATCCTCACTAACATTTTCCATAAATTCTGACGATGATAGCATATTAATGATCCTTGATATGTCGATTCAATAATAAAATATTGCACTTTAATAGGTTGCAAAAATTACCAGTTGAGTATGGTCTCACAACACCATCTGTGACAAGAGAGGCTTCTATTTAAAAAATATAAATAATGACAAACAAGGTAATCTACTAGCCTTGTGGCATGAATGCAAGAGTATAAACAAAAAAATCGCTGGTCATTAATGCTGGTTAATCATCTAGTTCACGCCAGCTAAAGCGCTATGCAATAACCATGTGTTAGACCCATGTGACGAGCAAAATGCAACGTCGGCTGCGCTCTCGAACATCGATGATCAGGCGCAACATATGTAATGGGGACGTCTGCATAGAATGACAAGCTTTGGCTGCGTCAGATCACATAAAAACCTAGTCCAGCCCCGAAGGTCGCTACTCCTTGTTTAAGTTTGCATTACTATAAAATATCAATCGATAATAACTTCCCTTCAATTTTAGGCAGTCATTTCGGCACAATTTGGCTTGCTGATATTGCATTCCAGGGTGGCATGGGTATAGGTATGATCAATGTAGTCGTAGCTTCTAAAGTCGCATGGGGTTAGACGATACAAAACTAAATTAGCCACTAGAAATATCTCGGATGATAAAACTCCATAAAAAACAATGCCCAGCAGTCGGCTATTTTAAGTGCTTGGTGGCGGTTTTTCTTCGCTAACTCTTGGCAAGCAGACTTACCATATATCGTATCTCCATATGCGTCAACATCGTTGGTACTTAGTATTTTATGAGACATTTCATGATAGATACACTTGCATATGCGCGACTGTATAGCATAGGAGCTTAGCATCAGTGAAGCTACATATATACTATAGCCTGAGCCTACATGTGCAGTATTAGCTTTATCGCGAAAAGCTCTGCTTAGCGGGAATACGTTGGCGATGTTATTTGTCTTCTCGTAATCAGTCCATTCATCACTATGCAACGCTTTTTCTCTACGCTCCCAAAATACATTAGCTGAATTAAGACTTACCAGCATCTCGTACTCAACTGTAAAATAAACCCATTTTTGGTTTCGCGCATCAATGAACCTTATTTGTTTGGTGTTATCAGATAACACCTGGTGCATTTTATTTACTCCTGCGACGACAACCTTAACACTCTTATTAAAATCAGAGTGTTTGGGCTCTAATCCAAACCATTTTTTGAGGATTCCATGATAATCAGCAAAGTTGGATTGAGCAGCCTCTTGCAGGTAACTTGAACTATAAGCGACAGCCTTCATACCCAGAGTTAACCTGATTTTTTCATGAGGATCAAACCCACTACCGGCATCTTCATAGCTACGATATGGGCCTCCACCAAAGTTATTAAACATAATCGTCATAACGCTATCTCTTGCACCTTCCCATTTTTTTGAGGTTTGTTCATCCTTACTAACATTTTCCATAAATTTTGACGATGATAGCATATTAATGACCCTTGATATGTCGATTCAATAATAAAATCCGACACGTTAATAAATTGGGAAAATTGCCAGTTGAGTATGTTTTCACAACACCATCTGTGACAAGAGAGTCTTATATTCAAGAATATAAATAATAGCAAAAATACAATTGGCAAGCTAAAAATAAACAATACTACTATTTTGACCTAAATACAAGCATTTTAACATCTGCATCCAGCGTAATGGTTCATCACCATTCACTCCATCAGAATTTTTGTCCCAACGAAGATTGCTTAATCTTTTTAAAGTGAGGTGTTTTTTGTGGCGCATTGATGTTTTCAATCAAAAGCAAAACGCTAACAGTTTTGCTTGGAGGATCAGAGAACGCCTGATCTTGCGCATAATCTTTGTAATCAATTTTGATATAGTCTTTAAATGGCTGAATTTTTTCTTTTTGAATGCGATCCCCTAAGAAAAATGAATCAAGGTGCCTGCTTTTATGAGTACTGATATCATACGAAAACAACCCGACATAAATAAACTCGCCACTGCCTTGAGTATTAATAACAAAAGGAGCGACAAAATAGATCAGTTGATTTTTATTCTCTGTTAACAATTGCATTTTTGACATATTCAAATGCAACGAGCCACTATCATATACCGCCTTATCATTACCTTTTGCTTTTTTTAAGACAAATTGATAGTGGCCTTGCAAATATTTATCACCTGCAATTGTTTTTGTTTTATTAAGCAAAATGTGATGCGCGGTTGCAGGATAGTTCATCATTAAAAAATGAGCGCCTGATAAATTTGTATAAATTAGTTTTGCACATGTTTGTGAATTTAACTTGCCTGATATTTGCTTACATTCGTCATGGTTGCTCATTGGGCCATTGAAAAAATAAACACTTGCAGCACACACAAGCAGAATAAAAATAATTGCGCTGGTTTTTTTATTTATCATCTTTGAACTCATTAGATCATGTAATACTACTTAATGATATTTTATATTAAATTAGCAATCTTAGACCAATATTACTTGAGCATGACTAGATACCCGTGCCACCTCGAAATGCAATATTAGATACGCAAATTGGCAACTACACCTGGCCTAAAATTCAAGTATAGTTATGCTCTATAAAGATTTTATAACAATCCAAACTGGGCCACGGAATAGCGCTAGTTATGGCAGGTATCGGTTTTTATATGACAAGAAGCCTACCTTGCATTTAACATTCGATGCGCACGTCCCCATTACCTCGGTTGCACCTTACTCTGATTATCGAGTTAGCAGCCGATGTTGCATTTTTTCGTTGCATGGGTATAAACACTATGCAGCTAACGTTTATTATGGTTTCGGCAAAGCAATATTTACCTCAAGTACAGACATATTACTGCCATCCTTACCAATCAATTCACACTTTACATCTTTTGCTGATATCGTTAAATATTTTTTTACCACTTCAATAATTTCATTTTGTAGCTCAGGTAAATAAGCAGGCGTCACTGTGCTTCCTGGATGTTCATGTGCAACAATAATTTGCAAACGCTCTTTTGCTTTTTGAGCGCTACCTACTTTCTGATTTTTTTTCATGAAAAAACTTAAAATTCCCATTTTAGGCTCCAAATATACGACTTAGAAAACTTTTCTTTGTACAATTAATAAAACGAAACTCACATTCAATTCCAAGTAAACGATCCACAGTATCTTGATAAGCTTTACCTGCATTGCTCTTCTTATTTAGGATAACTGGCTCACCAGAGTTTGATGCATTTAAAACAGATTCTGACTCAGGAATAACCCCCAGCAGTTCAATACCCAATAATTCATTAATATCATCAAGACTCAACATTTCACCACTTTCAACACGATCAGCACTATATCTTGTAATAATAAGGTGTACTTTTACAGGCTCTAGTTGTTGCTCAGCTCTAAATGATTTACTTGATAGCATACCTGTAATACGATCAGAGTCACGCACTGATGAAACTTCAGGGTTTGTCACCACAATGGCTTCATCTGCAAAATAAAGTGCCATCATTGCACCTTGCTCTATCCCCGCTGGCGAATCACAAATAATGTATTCAAAACCATTCTTTTTAAGATCTTCAATCACGATTTTAACCCCAGCTTGATTCAATGCATCTTTATTTCTTGTTTGCGAAGCTGGCAATATATACAGCCCTTCTATTTTTTTATCTTTAACTAAAGCTTGCTGTAAATTAGCTTCATTATTAATAACATTAATAAGATCATATACAACTCGGCGCTCACAGCCCATGATAAGATCAAGATTACGCAATCCAATATCAAAATCAATAATAACAGTTTTAGCACCGCTAGCGGCGAGCCCACATCCGATTGATGCGCTCGTTGTGGTTTTACCAACACCTCCCTTTCCAGAAGTAACTACAATTACTTTTGCCATTTGACTTCCCTTAATATATTTTTTATTTTTCGTATAGACTGACGATTTTTAATTGTTTATTTTTGAGCGTCACAACACAGCTTCTATTAATGAATTCTTTTGGTAGCTCTGCAGTTAAATTGTACACTCCAGCAATAGAAACTAACCCAGTAGCTAGTGATGTGCAATAAACAGAGGCATCTTGATCGCCCATCGCGCCAGCTAATGCACGTCCACGCAGCACACCATAAATATAAATATTTCCATCAGCAATAACCTCAGCTCCAGCATTGACATTACCTTGAATAACTAAATCATTTTCTTTTGCATAAACCTGCTGACCAGAGCGCACTTTCCCTTGATGTAACTGTGCTTTTGGATCTATATGAACAACAACAGGTATTTGTTCACTTTTTATTTCTGCTTTCTCCGTTACAACAACTTTGTTAACCGGTGAGTGTTTCGCGCTTTTTAATACCGCAATATTTAGTTTGTGAAGTGTTTCTTTTTGAGCTAAAGATAAGTCTCCTGAAATACCTGCAAGGATAAAATTTTCATCTATAACACTTTGACGAATTTGGTGCAGATCTAAATCTACCCCTGACTTTTTATTATCAATATGAATAACAATTGGTGAAAATTTAAAAAAATCAGGTGCCATTTCTCGTTTTTTATGTAATTCTTTAACCAAAGATGATAAATCAGCGTCTTTAAGTGAAACAACAAGTAATGAAAAACTTAAAGATTTTAAGGACATTCTTTACCTCGTATAAATAAAGTTTTTACTTTTCATGAAAAGTCAAATGTTTTATTATAAAAAACAATTGGTATACTAGTGTTTACTACATAAATAGGCAAGAAAAAGGATACAAAAACATTATGTTATGTGCTATATATAAAAGTTTTCTTAAAAATGAGACCTATCTTTTTATAAAAAAGCGAGACGATTTTTCAACCGTACCAAAAATGTTACTCACTCAGTTTGGGAAACCCCAATTAGTCTCTCTGCTTAATCTCAAAAAAGATCAAAAAATGGCCATTGCATGTGCAAAAAAAGTTATCACAGAAATACAGGTTAATGGATTTTATTTACAACTTCCACCACCACCAATTAATTATCTAGAAGAGCACAAAAAAATGAAAAAAAACTCATCAAATAAGGTAAAGATCTCAAATGAAGATTAATAAACTGATTCAAGATAGTACTGCAATTTTGCTGTTATTTTTTAGCATATCTTATTGCGCTAATGCTAAAAATACTTATGCAGTAGCGGGAAAATCAACAACAAAAATTTCTTTTAGTGAATATGTCACTAACATAAAAAAAGAAGCGATTAAAAAAGGCATAAATAAAAAGGTTGTTGAAGACGCGTTTAAAAATGTTAAGTTTTTAAAACGAAGTATAAAATCAGACAAAAAGCAACCTGAGTTTAAACTGACACTTGATGCATATATAGATCGTACGATCCCTGCTTGGAAAATAAAAAAAGCAAGGGAACTTTATAAAAAACATTATAAATTACTGCATGAAATTGGAGCACAATATGGTGTCCAACCGCGTTTTATTGTTGCACTTTGGGGTATTGAAACGAATTTTGGTAGCATAACAGGTAACAAAAATGTCATTTCTACATTAACAACAATGGCTTATGAGGGCAGAAGGGAAAATTTATTTAAAAAACAGCTATTTGCCGCGCTCACTATTTTAGAAGAAGGTCATATCACAGCTGATCAACTCATTGGCTCTTGGGCTGGTGCTATGGGCCAAGTTCAATTTATGCCAACGTCTTACCTAACTTATGCAGTTGATCATACCGGTAGTGGCAAAAAAGATATTTGGAACTCTCGTGCTGATATATTTGCATCTGCCGCTAATTACTTGAAAAAAGAGGGCTGGAAAGGTAATGAAACATGGGGAAGACAAGTCACCATTCCCAAAGGTTTTAATATAAAGTTAGCAGGTCTAAATCATAAAAAAACACTTGCACAATGGCAATCTTTAGGAGTTCGCCGCTTTGATGGTAGCAATCTACCGAAGGCTAATATGGATGCATCTATTATTATGCCCGATGATACACACAGTCGAATTTATTTGGTTTATAACAATTATCGTGTTCTAATGCGTTGGAATCGTTCTTATTATTTTGCAACGGCTGTATGTTACCTTTCAGAGCGAATTAACCACCCACATATTAAAATAAAAGGTAAATAAATGAGTGATTTTTGGAAAGAAAAAACATTTAAAGAAATGAGCGAATCCGAATGGGAATCGCTATGTGATGGATGTGGAAAATGTTGTTTGAGTAAATTTATTGAAAATGAGGACACAAAGGAGCTTTTCTACACCAATATTGCCTGCAAACTTTTAGACGCAGCGACTGGTCAATGCTCAAAATATAATGATCGCTTTAAATATGTAAGCGATTGCCAAAAAGTCGATCGTGATTCCGTTAGCAAATATTATTGGTTACCCACAAATTGTGCTTATCGTTTACTATCCGAAGGCAAGCCGTTACCCTCGTGGCACCACTTATTAACAGGTAGTCGAGACAAAATGCATGAATTGGGACTTTCCGTGCGTAATAAAATCATTTCAGAAGAGCTTGTTCATCCAGCTGATGCCAAAGATTATATCGTGCTTTGGGCTGCACAATAATACGGAAAATTTAACTATACCCGTTATCATTCAAAATAACCTCCTCAACTGAGGAGCTTTTTTATCAATTTAAATTATGCACTTAACTACTTGAATCCAAGTAGCACTTGCATTAGGCTATAAAAAACATTGATATCAATGGTTTATACCTAAATTTAGGAAGACTAAAAATGACTGACATCACAATTTATCACAACAGCTTATGCTCAAAAAGTAGAGCAACACTGGCAATATTAAAATCCGTTGAAAAAGCCAACATTAAGATAATTAATTACTTAGAAACACCACCAACAGTCGATGCGCTAAAAGAAATTATTTCTCAGCTAGGTTTTGGCTCTGCTCGCCAACTTATACGCACTGGAGAGGCTATTTATAAAACACTTAATTTAACAGATGACAGCACTGAAACATCATTACTTAATGCCATGGTCTGCAATCCAAAACTCATTGAACGCCCGATTGTTATCGCCAATAATAAAGCAAAAATTGGCCGTCCACCTGAATCAGTTTTAGCAATCCTATCGTGATCAATAAACATATAAATACCTACAAACGCATGGCGCAAACTGGCTACTTAGGTTTGTTATTAATAATACCAATCTGGCATTTATGGCTATCTCCACCAGCACTTGGCGTAAACCCAATTTTAGTCACTTTAATATGGTTTATTCCTTTATTATTCCCATTAAATGGAATAATACAATCCAACCCTTACACATTTGCATGGAGCGCGTTTCTCGCAGTGCCATACATGATGCATGCCACTGTTATTTTTTATAGTATAAGTACACAGAGGAGCTTCGCATCACTAGAATTCATTTTTGCGACACTTTTTTTTATCGGTGATGTTTATTTTGCAAAATATAAAGGTCAAGAATTAGGCTTGAGTATTCGCAAAAAAAAACAACAAATACAAAAAGACAGCCCTGAGGTATCGCATGATCTTCACAGTTGATTGGCAACAAAAACAATGATAGCTTCGCGGTTGATTTATACCCAAGTGCGCCTTGCTGATGTTGCATTGCCAATGATAACCATGATTGCTAAAGTTGTAGTACTTCTTTTACAAAGGGAATAGTTAGTTTTCGCTGCGCTTCAAGTGAGGCGTTATCTAATTTATCTAATGTATTTAATAAAATATCCATTTCTCTTGACAACCTGGTTAATAAAAAACGGCCAACATCGACAGGTAACTTAATACCCTTAAGTTGTGAGCGCAATTGTAGCGCTCCTAACTTTTCTTCATCATTTAACGAAAGTAAATGATAACAAGCTCCCCACTCAAATCGTGAAACAAGATCAACAAGTTCAATGCCAATATCCTTAGGTAAACCTGAAGCACAAAGTACCAAACTCGCACCTAATGGTTCATTGTCTGCATTATCAAGCCAACGATTATAAAAATCAAACAAGGCCTTTTCCCATTTTTTATTCCCAGCAATCGAATCGATATTATCAACGCAAACTAGTGACATGTTTTCCATGTTTTCAAAAATATCTAAGGCCATACTTTGATAGTGAGCGAGTGGAATATAGGCAATATCTAATCCTTTATCATCCATTTCAGAACACAGAGCATGCAAAAGATGAGAGCGCCCACTACCTGTCTCTCCCCACATGTAAAGAACAGGCTCCCCGATGCCAACGACACTATTTTTAAGCAAAGTGATTAAACCTACATTTTTTCCAGGGTAAAAACTCGCAAACGTTTCATCATCAGGAAATTTCAACGCTAACAATGGATATTGAAAGCACAATTCATCTTGCACCATTATTTAATCTTATTGCCAATTAAAATAAATTGGATCAGCAATAATTATCTTTTTCTTCTCAGTACTCTCACCACCACCACCTTTGCCTGTCTCACTGCCAGCCTTACCTTTATCACTGGCAGCCTTACCTTTATCATCGGCAGCAGCGACAACATCACTCACCGCCGAGTCTGCCTCACTAACCGTAGTTACTTCATCAGTCACGGGGGCGACAGAGCTCGCCTGTGAAGCCGCATTCACTACTAGCTTTTCATTTTCAATCGGCGTGTCTACATTGGGTGGCGCAATCATAAAAAGGTGACTGTTTAGCTTTAATGCATTTTTAAAACTTGCATAGCCGCCATTAATTTTCACCTCGAGCTCAATTTGATCTGCATTTATTTGTTTTAATACAAATAAAGATACTGAGTCTAATTTTTTCAAGAAGTTAATTAAAAGAGAAAAATCGTTATAATTTTGTATGCCATTAATATAAATTTTTTGAATAAAATGATCGGTTGAACTATTCGTTACAGCATATTGGCTGGCGTAAAAGTCTGCAATTTGGTTGACCATTTTCATTTCAACGCCTACTCTAGATCCCGTAAATGTTTTAGACATAACGGGATTATTTGTAGTAGATAATGGCTCATAATGGAGCAATGACCAATTTAAACGCCAACTGCTATCAGCTAATTGCTCAAGCGTTGCCACAACAAAATACTCCACAGTGTAGCGGCTAGAGGCTTTTCCAATCACATTATAAAATTTCCCACGAATATCAGATACTCTAATAGCACTATCTTCTAAGTCCATTATTGGAAGTGCTAACGTTATCCCCCTCACATGAGGTTGTTCAATCAACGGCAAATCATTGGCTTCTAAAGCAGATGAATCAGATAAGATTGCGCTACCATTCTTAGTTTGCACAACAATCCAAACAAGCGTATTAGGACGAACCATCCCCCAAATAGGTTGATGCGTCATCGTTAAAAAATCATTTATCTTGAGCTCGTCAAATAAAGCAAAATAATACTCTGTATTGCGATACATCTGAAAACCAGATTGAGAAAGCATTCGCTGGGGATCTTTAAGGAACTTCTTTGCTTTAGGACCGGCTGTAATATTGCTATTGCCAGACACTTTAATAAGCACTTGTTTTAATGCTTTTGTCTGGAGCGCTTTTTCATCCAATTTTTGAGCAATTACATTGCCCATGTAAGGGGCATCAAAATTCAGCGCCAAGGCCGATGATGCATAAGATAAACACAACACGCAGAGGGCACACTTTAATAATATAAATTTCATTCTATTTTTCACCATTTTAAAATGTTAATACCGACACAATACCTTGCTAAAATACATTAAATATCGAAACGTTAAAACTAATCATGTAAAAAGGTTTCATTGTTTGCAAATTAAAAATTAAATAGTAGCGCATTCAATGCTAAAATGTTGTGTTATTTATAATATAAATTTAAATTTAAAATTATTTTACAATTCTGAAATTATTATTTAAGGAATTTCCGTGAGCCAGACAAAAAAATCTTTAAGCTACAAAGACGCAGGTGTAAACATTGACGCTGGCAATACACTTGTTGAGCGCATTAAAAGTGTTGCAAAGCGCACTAAACGCCCTGAAGTCATGGGGGGGCTCGGTGGATTTGGTGCATTATGCCAACTGCCAACAGGCTATAAAGAGCCGCTACTTGTTGCAGGCACTGATGGTGTTGGTACAAAATTACGTTTAGCAATTGATCTTAAAAAACATGATAGCGTGGGTATCGATTTAGTTGCAATGTGTGTCAATGATTTAATTGTTCAAGGCGCAGAACCACTCTTTTTTTTAGATTATTATGCAACCGGAAAACTTGATGTCGATGTCGCCGCTGATGTCGTCAAGGGCATTGGTGAGGGCTGCCTACAAGCAAACTGTTCTTTAATCGGTGGTGAAACAGCCGAAATGCCAGGCATGTACAAAGCCGAAGATTACGACATTGCAGGTTTTTGTGTGGGTATTGTAGAGAAATCAGGCGTAATTGATGGCTCAAAAGTCAGTGCTGGCAATACTCTGATTGCGGTTGCATCAAGTGGCACACATTCCAATGGCTATTCACTGATCCGTAAAATATTAGACGTTTCAAATGCAGATATCAACGCAAGTTTCGCACAATCAACACTTGGCGATACACTACTAATCCCGACAAAAATCTATGTTAAATCAACACTTGAACTGATCAAAAACTGCGATGTCCATGCGATATCTCATATTACTGGCGGTGGATTTTGGGAGAATATTCCGCGCGTGTTACCTAAAGGCCATAAAGCGGTTATTGATGGAAATAGTTGGCAATGGCCAGAAATATTCAATTGGCTGCAAGAAAATGGCAATGTTGAAACAGCAGAAATGTATCGTACCTTTAACTGTGGTGTCGGCTTAATCATTATTGTGCCTGATAATGAGAAAGAACGCGCGGTGGAAATATTAAATACACAAGGTGAAAATGCATGGATTTTAGGGCATATTGAAGAGGCAGGTGATGGTGAAGCACAAGTGGAAATAAAATAAGCATGCTCAAACAAACAAAAAAAATTGTGGTGCTTATTTCTGGAAGCGGATCAAATTTACAGGCCATCATCGATAAACTACATCATAAGAGCATTGATAATGTGCCGATTGAAATTACTGCGGTTATCAGCAATAAAAAACAAGCATTGGGCTTAGAAAGGGCAAAAAAAGCAAATATTCAAGCCATTTTTATTGATGCAAAAAAAGGTGGATCGCGCGAAGATTATGATAAAAAACTTATCAATGCACTTGATGTTTTGCAACCAGATTTGATTGTGTTGGCAGGGTTTATGCGCATTTTAAGTGCTACTTTTATCAGACACTTTGCAGGAAAAATACTAAATATCCACCCTTCATTATTGCCAAAGTATACCGGTCTTAATACCCACCAGCGCGTTATTGATGCAAAAGAAAATGAACATGGTGCAAGTGTACACTTTGTCACTGCAACGCTTGATGCCGGCCCCGTAGTAATACAAGCAAAAGTACCTGTTTTTAAAGAAGATACGATACAAGAGCTTGCTAAGCGCGTTTTAACACAAGAGCATCAAATTTATCCGTTAGCCATACAGTGGTTTTTGTTTTCGCGCTTAAAAATGCAAGGCGATCACGCTATTTTAGATGGTACTATATTACCCAAAAATGGCAAGCCAGCAGACTGATAAGCTGATTTGGTCACCAGCTCTATAGCCATGCTACCCAGAAATGCAATATCAACAAGGAAAATTGTGCCGATGTGCGAGGCATCAAATTGAAGGGAAGTTATTAGCGTGAGATATTTTATAACAATGCAAACTGGGGCAAGGAGTAGCGCCATTCGGGGCTGGACTCGGTTTTTATATGCAAGGAACCAGCCTTGCGTTACAACATTCGATGCGTTAATAACCATCACCTCATGTTGCGCATTATCATCGAGTCCATGCCAACGTTGCATTTTGAGGTGACATGGGTATATACCTATGGGGCGTAGAAATGCAAAAGCAGCAAGGCAAATTGGCAGTTACACCTGCCCTAAAATTAAAGTATTCATTATCATTGTATATCTTGATAATCAACGAAGTTAATCATCAGTGAGCAATTTTATGAAGAAGATCCATCGACAATTTTATGAAGATGATCCATGGACAATTTTATGAAGAGGATCCATGGACAATTTGACTTGTACTCTTTGCATTTGAGATAACTTGGGTTACAATATATTTTGCAAGTACTGTTTCAGTGGCCCCTTTACTAGTTTTATTGAGTTTGCATACAACAGTCGTCTTGTACTAAAATTTCAAATTGTAGAAGGATTTTTACTTAAAATGAAAACTATTATTTGCCATCATTGTGACATGGTATCAAAAATACCTTTTATTTCTAAAAGACATGTTGCAAAATGTAGCAGATGCAATAGTACGGTATATAAAAATCCCCACTTCAAACCACCAGCAATATTAGCACTGTGCTTAACGGCATTATTCATTTGCTATCCAGCATTTACATTGCCACTTATTTCATTGCACCTGCTAAATATAACAGAAGATACGGCATTAATTAATGGTATATTAATTATCTTCCATTCAGATCCAATTGTTGCCATTCTAGTGCTATTTTGCGCTGTTATTGCGCCCGTAGTATTACTATTATCAATAATTTATAGTAGTATATGCATTACATTTAATCACTACCCACCTTACCTGCCTAAAGTATTTAAATTAACAAATGCATTAACTCATTGGTCAATGCTTGATGTTTATATGCTCAGCATATTAGTATCAATCTCAAAATTACTACATTATGCAGATCTCTATATAGGGCTTGGTTTTTATTTTTTTGTGGCACTATTATTAATTGATATGACAATAATAGCTAACTATAGTCACTGTTATTATTGGAAACTTTTCCATAATAGAAACCATGTGGCTAACAAACAACTGCGGGTTAATTGTTAAAATATACAGGAAATTGTCATGATAAAAATAGCTATCAGCGGAAGATCTGGCATTGAACAAGGGCTACAGGTTTGCCCAATTTGTAACAGCATTAGTAATTTTAAATTATATCCAGATCATTGCCCTATCTGTGAAAATACAATCTCTGTACGAAAAAAAAATAGCCTACAACGCACTTGGGCACTAATTGCTACTGCATTTATACTACTGTTTCCAGCGAACCTTTATCCAATTACCTATTTGTTAAAAAATGGCCATCTATACCCAAATACGATCTGGAGCGGTATTATATCCCTTATTAACTCTAATATGCCTGGTATTGCTATAATTGTTTTTTTCGCATCAATTGTCGTCCCCATATTAAAAATAGTAATACTTAGTATTATCACATTATCTATTCACTTAAAATGGAATTTATCTGCAAAAAAACAACTCTACGCCTACAAAGTGATTAATTTAATTGGTAAATGGTCTGTGCTTGATCTATTTGTTATATCTATTATGAGCGCTGTTTTTAATAAGGGCGTGCTTTTATCTGTTTATCCTGGCGCTGCCGCCAGTTCATTTGCCCTTGTAATTATCATCACCCTTTTTGCTACAGCAAGTTTCGATACACGTTTAATTTGGGATACTAGAAATAATGGATAAAAATTTACAAAGCAATACAAGCTCCGCGAATATGGTAAAAATAGTAAAAAAAAGAGCCCTCTCTCCCATTTGGTTGCTGCCTATTTTTGCGGCCATTATTGGTATTTGGCTACTTTTTAACAATGTCGTTAATGCTAAAGAAAATATCACCATTCATTTTACAAATGCACAAAGCATTATTCCCGATAAAACACGCATTCTTTATAAAGGAGTTATGATAGGCAAGGTTAAAAAAATTCAATTTGATAGTAAAAGCGGCGTAAATGTTACTGCTCAGATAGCCGCTAATGCCACCTTTATGCTAAAGAAACAAACTCAATTTTGGTTAGTGTCCGCTAAAATAGGGTTAACTTCAATCAGTGGCTTAGATACTCTTCTATCTGGTAGCTATATTAATATCTTGCCAGGTAATGGTCCAAACAGCAGACATTTTATAGCAATTTCAAACCAACCAGTTTTAGCACCTCATCAAGCTCTATTGATCTCATTACAAAGTAAAAATGCAAGATCCATTTCAGAACATACTCCTATTTTTTACAAAAAAATAAAAGTAGGCAATGTCATGCAGGTGCACCTCAATAGCAGCGGACAATTAATCAATATTAAAGCCTACATTAACAAAAAATATAGTCACCTAGTTAAAGAAGATACTAAATTTTGGAATATCAGTGGCATAACAGCCAATATAACTACAGCTGGATTACAGGTCAAATCAGATAGTTTAGCCTCAATCATTGCAGGCGGCATAACCTTTAGTTCGCCTGAAAAGTCAAAAAAAATGCAGCAAAATATTAAAAAAACATATCGGTTATATGATAATATTGAACAAGCAAAAGCAGGTCTAAAAATTGAACTGGTTTTACATAACACTAATAATTTATCCGCAGGAGCAAGCATTATATTTAAAGGCTTTAAAATAGGCCAAATTACAAAAATTAATTACATAAACGCGCAAAAATTATTTATCGCAACGGCTATCATAAACCCACAATTTACTCCGATGGTAACCAAAGGTGCGCAATTTTGGCTAGAAAAACCGACACTTTCATTTTCCAAGATTAAAAATATAGCTAATATCATTACAGGTAATTACATTGCTTTTTCTGGCAATGACACCCACATAAAACAACCTCCTGCGACGCGCTTTATCGTACAAGGATCTCATAACTCAACGGCATCTTCAGCTAAATTAACGTTAATAACTAACAATGCAACTGGGCTAAATGCTGGCGACTCGGTTTATTATAAAGGAATAAAAATTGGCAATATCTCAGCTTTGATAGTTTCAGCCAATGGTCAGTTTATTAAAACAACAATAAATATTCAAACGCAATATCAATATTTAGTCAGCAGCAATAGTCAGTTTTATTTATTAACTGGTCTACATGTCAATGCATCTATATTAAAAGGCATTGATATTCATAGTGTGCCTCTGGACAATATCATCAATGGTGGAATTGGTTTATATAACAAATTACCAGTCACTAAAAAAAGCAAACAAAAACCACTTAAAAAAGCGATTAAATTTAGACTCTACTCATCTTTATCCATGGCTAAATTAGGTAAAAAGGTATTTATCCCAGCCAAATATATTGTAGTTGTCAGTAAAGTACTGCCCTCCGTAACCACAGGATCACCCGTTTATTACCATAAATTTCCTATTGGTAAAATAAGCTCTTTTACAATTAATAAATCAGGTTTAATGCATACAAAATTGCTAATAAAAGGGGAATATAAGCATTTAATTGATAATAAAAGTATTTTTTGGAATGTTAGCGGTCTCAAAATAAACGCGGGTTTATCAGGGTTAAAAATTGAAGCTGAATCTTTATTGTCTATCACAGCTGGTGGTATTGCTGTTGCGCAAGGGAATAAAAACATTAGAAATCGATTAAAAGATGGAACATATAAGCTATTTGACAGCTTTGCACAAGCGACACAAAAACTAACAGACATTACGCTCACCTTTGATCAGGCATACGATTTGAAAATTGGCAGTCAAGTTCGTTTAAAAGGTTTAACCATTGGCAAAATTACAGCACTTACACTCAATAAAAACAACAAGGTTGAGACAAGTATTCAAATAGACCAAAAATATTCCCAAAAAGTAGCACGAAAAGGGACGCAATTTTGGATCATTCGCAGTGAAATTTCATTATCAGGAGCTAAAAATTTATCAACACTTATTTCCGGCGTTTATCTTAATGTACTGCCTGGGACTGGCGTTAAAACAACAAAATTCAAAGGTGAAAGTGGTGCGCCGAAACTCAAAACAGAAAACGTTGGGTTACCTATTGAACTACTTGCAGTGAACGCAGGGTCAACAATCATTGGCAGTCCTGTTTATCATCGACAAATAAAGATCGGAGAAGTTATCGATAAAAAACTCACTAAAAATTCTTCAGCAGTAAAAATAATATTAAATATTTATCCTCAATATTCACATTTGATAAGAACTAACTCCATCTTCTGGCCTGCATATGGTTTTAATCTTAATGTAGGCATTACAGGAATAAGTTTAAAGTCAAACTCTTTGGCCTCTATTATAAAAGGTGGTATTAATATGACGACAACAGATAAAGAGCCACTTCACCCTGAAGCACAATCGTTTACCCTGTTTAAAATGAAAAAAGAAATAGATACCGATTGGTTGAAATGGCAATTAGTGATCCCAAATTAAAACTGCGCCACAATAAAGACGCTAAGCTCGAAGAAAAATAATAGTAGGCTTACAGGGTTGGAATGAAATTGAATATTTTGAGGTAGACAATATTAAGTGCTGACAAAAATTGGTCTTTTGCAGCATGCTATTGCCACTCATCATTCCATTAGGCGCATTTTTTCAGTGATTAACCATACAGGTTTAGAACAGTATTGACAAAGTAGATGAATGACAGGCAAACAATGACTCATCGAGAAATTATTCTTATAAAAAATGCCTCAAAAGTTTATTTATTCGAGACGATACAAAGGATACTACCGACAGAGCATATGCCTTTGCACAGACAACTGAAGTTGTTCTTGGGCTGGTTAAAATAGATAAGAAATATACATCCATGCTACCCAGAAATGCAATATCAGCAAGCAAAATTGTGCCGATATTTGATGCCTAAAATTGAAGGGAAGTTATTCTCAATGGGTATTTTATAACAATGCAAATGGTACAAGGAGCGGCGCCCGTTGGTGCTGGACTCGGTTTTTATATGATCAGTAGCCGCCCAAAGCTTGCCATTCGTGGAGCACGTCCCTATTACATTATGTTGCGCCTTACTCTGATTACAGAATCCATGCCGACGTTGCATTTTGAGGTAGCATGAACATATACCCATGTTCCAAAACTGTAGGTTTTGCTTGATATTAGAAGCTGTTTAGTGACTATTTATGCAATAAGTTGCCAAACTAAAATAGCTCAAAAAATTATCGAACAAGGATTATTACTAATAAATTCTTGCATAATTTAACGTGAAAATTTATCGTTTGTACGCTAAAAGCTAATCAATGGATCATGATAAACTATCATATTAAGTGAAAGGAAATGACTATGAATATTGAAAATACCTTGAAAATTAGCCTACTTTTTTTTATTTCGATAATGCTGCTTGGCTGTGGTAATGATAATGGGACGTCTGCTGCTACTCCAGCTGCTACTCTTCCAGCTGAGACTCTTCCAGTTGCGACTCTTCCAGTTGAGACTCTTCCAGTTGCGACTCCTCCTGCAGCTGCTGCGTTATTGATTGAGGGTACTTGGATCTTTCCTTGTAATAAAAGTTTTTCCGTTCCTCAAAACAACACACATATCAGATATGCTAGACAGATAACTCAAACCTATCAAAAAAATGGCAACTTCACCAGAACGGATAAAATATATCAACAAGTTGGTCCAGCTACAGAGTGTATAGCGGCTAATCTAATAGATATAGTCACCATTACAGGTAAATATACGCTGGGTAACACGGAAAATGGCTATAGAAAAATAGATCTAAATAATGTTAAAGTAGAAGCAACTATAACAACTCGATATGGGACTGTTTTAGCTGAAAATGACTCTACTTTTCCTAGCGACTATCGCTTTGGTTATACGGAAGAACACTCTCCGTGGGCATTTAATACCCCTAAAGTGGTAACTTATACGATTGCTGCAAAAAATTTGTATTATCCTGGGGCAATATCGATCACGCCTCCCACGCTATCTCCAGCCCCACCCGCCAATCCGCCATCGGCTATCACTGCACTAGATATTTTCAAAGTTACTACGACAGATGGAGCTACTAAGCTCTATTTGGGTAATAAAGGACATTTAGATGGCAACTCAACGAATGAGCGACCTTTGTCGCTTGATGAAACAGCCCAAAATACGGGTGTTATTGGTAGCAATTAATAAACAAACCAAGTCCACTGGCGCTTGGCAATGTCAGGCGCTAAGCACTGCTAAAATTACTTACACTGGCGCTAAATTGGCCTAAGCTCTGCGCCTCAAACGATAAGCTCCGCCAATGACAGACATCCGCATCTCTATCATTGATAGCTAGAATACTGCACCTTAAATTTGCTAATCTGTTCACAGCTGACAAAACCTTTTGAAGGTTTTATCTTCATCACCGAAAAATTATTATAACTTAAAAATAAATCCAAAAAGTTAATTTACGCAAAAGTAGATCAGTAAACCCACAGATTTAGGTGGGTATACCCCAGTTGATCACATCTTTGCCAATAAATGCTTGCATCGTTTAACGTGAAACTTTATTGTTTATGCAATAAAAGCTAATCAATGGATCATGATAGCCTATCATCTTATGTAAAAGGAAATGACGATGAAGACTGAAAACATCTTGAACATTGCCCTACTTTTTTTTATATCGTTAATGCTCGTTGGCTGTGATTATGGGCTTAATGCGCCTATCCCTGCTGCGCCTAGCCCTGCTACGCCTAACCCTGCTTCGTTATCTGTTGTAGGTACGTGGGACTCTCCTTGTAATAATACTTTTTTCAGAGCTCAGCTCTTCACGCTTGGTAGGCAAATAACTCAAACTTATCAAAATAATAAAAACTTCAAGATAGTGGATAAAGTATATGCGGATCTCAACTCTACAACTGCGGATCTCAACTCTACAACTGCGGATTGTACAGCTGCTAATCTAATAGAGATAGTCACCACAACGGGTCAATATACACTGGGTAACACGGTAGATGGCCAGACCAATATAGATCGAAAGAATATTAAAATAGAAGCTTTAATGAAAAGTGGGCAAGGGGTAGAGCTAGCTAACAGCTCCTTTACTGTGAACTATGGCTTTGGTTACGGGGATCACCACTTGCCGTGGGTATTAAATACCCCGAGAGTGGTGACTTATACGATTGGAGCAAAAAATTTATATTATCCTGGGGAAATATCAATCACACCAGCCACGCGCTCTCCAGCCCCGCCTGCCAATCCTCCATCAGCTATCACTGCACTGGATATTTTCCAAGTGACCGCGACAGGTAGAGTGACTAAGCTCTATTTGGGGAATAAGGGACATTTAGATGGCAATTCCACGAATGAGAGGCCTTTAACGCTTGATAAAACCGACGATAATACCAGCGTTAAGAGAATGATTAACAAACAAAATAAACTCACTAGCGACTCTGCATTGTAGCTCTCTAAGCACTGCTAAAATCACTGACAATGGCGCTAAATCAGCCTAAAAAGGCCTGAATTTAAATAATCTTTGCCCATCAAACAGCAGACTTTGCTTTGCATTAAAAAAGCAATAACAATAATAGATGAAATATTTGTATTGCATTTATCGTTCAATGATAAACGCAGTTAATCATTAATAACCTAGAGTTTAGCCAACGATGCCTTCGCTGCCGCCTGATAAAGCATCTTCTAAGCTCCATTTTAACCCGTAAGGTATATAAGGAATTAATTACTGGCCTATTTGCATTAATTCTACAATCTTGTTAGCTTTATCAAGGGTTATTTCGAAGCGCCCTCTTATGCCAAGTTGTGAAAAAAATGGCAAAAAGCGCCCTGCTGGAATTTGTAGCATCTTACCGCTCTCTTCGCGTACTCTAATCGTGGTATTAGGCACCCGATAGATTTGCTCAAATGATTGATAGCTTATATTTAAACGAAAATAAAACTGTTTCATATCACTTCCGATTAAGCGTTAAATGCATATAGCGCCCTAATGATGCATAAGGCTCTTGATGACAATACTGTTGTTCTGCCTGCAATAACAGAGCAAACTTATCATCACACAATTGTCTTTCTTTTAAATAATCATGTAGCACCCTAACACCAGTTTTAGCTATGATCTTCATCTTAAATTCAGCTAACCAATCAATAACATCGGTTGGATACAATGGAGCAGTTGGCGTTAATTTTACCACTTTTTTACCAAGCATACCTTTTGCAACAAATTCAAAATTTCCCGAAACAAGGTTATGAAACCGTTGCGCCTCTTTATTGTAAAACATCAAGGATAATACGCCTGTTTCGCTTAAATATTTCAACAAAGTATGCAGCGTTTGTTTCGGCTTTTCAAGCCACGACAACACCGCATGATTTAAAATAAGATCAAAACTTCCCTGTAATTCCACTGGTAAATCTTCAATAGCACAATGCACGATAGTAATATTTTGTTGTAGCTGAGCTGCATCAATTTGTTTTTTAGCCTCCGCTAACATCACACTGGAAATATCACAAAGCAATACATCATGATCCAACGCTGCTAATTTTTGGCTAAAAAAACCAAAACCACCACCAGCATCTAAAATGCGCAACTTTCTAGTTGGTAACATTTCAAGACAGGTTAATAATTCATCCCAAACAATCACCTCACGAATTTTACCTTTGCTCGTGCCGTAAATATTAGTTATATATTTTTGTGCTATGTCATCAAAATTATGATCGCTCAACTGTTTTCTCTTAATGTAAAAAAAGCCCTTCACGGTTAAGTTAAAGGACTTCAATATTCCTTATTTGCATAGCCTCGCAAAAGATAAATAGTAAGCATATGCAACTGACTATCTTGACTACTAATCTAAACGATGCGCTACGCTGCGAAGTTAAATATTTATTTTGTCACCTGAAATTGATAAAAGCAAATTAAATATATTATTTACCTTGTTACTATACCCATGCTTCTTCAAAATGCAACGTCGGTATGGACTCGATGATCGATGATAAGGCGCAGCATGAGGTAATGGGGGGGACGTACGCATCGAATGGCAAGATTTGGCTGCGTCATTTCATATAAAAACCGAGTCCTGCACCAACCAGCAAGGCTCCTTGCACCAATTTGGATAGTTATAAAATACCTATTGATCATAACTTCCCTGCAATTTTATGCAGCGCATAGCGGCGCAATTTGCCTTGCTGATATTGCATTTCTGGGGCGCATGGGTATATATAATAAATTAAATCAAAGGTTGGCTATCACCTACCTTGGCAAGAGCCATAACGTTATACCTACCATATTCATTGCTCTAACAATCATAATACCGGTATAAATTGCCCTGTATCACGGGTTGCCATTTCTTCATAAACACCCCATTTTTGTTCAACAACTTTCTGCGCAAGTGTCATTAATTGCGCGGCTTTTTGGGGGTTTTTGCGTTTAAGATCCGTATAACGCTGCTCATTGTATGCATAATCTGCAACTTGAATTGTTGGCCGCAGAGAGTCGAGCATAAAAGGATTTTTGTTACACTCTCTTAACGTTGGATTATAACGATATAATGGCCAGTGGCCTGATTTCACCGCAAGGTTTTGCTGAATTAAACTTTGTTCCATGTTAATACCGTGCGCAATACAAGGACTATATGCAATAATTAATGATGGCCCGTTATAAGCTTCTGCTTCACGAATGGCTTTTAATGTTTGCTGAGGCGACGCACCTAATGCAATTTTTGCAACATAAACATTTCCATAGGAAATAGCTTGCAATGCAAGATCTTTTTGCGCGTGTGCTTTGCCGCCAGAGGCAAATTTTGCAACTGCGCCAACAGGTGTCGCTTTTGATGATTGCCCACCAGTGTTTGAGTAAACTTCGGTATCCATGACTAAAATATTCACATCACGTCCTGATGCTAATACGTGGTCAAGACCACCATAACCAATATCATAAGCCCAACCGTCACCACCAACTATCCAAATTGAACGGCGAATAAGTTGGTCAATAATTGATAACAATGCAGTTGCATCACGCGTTTGCTTATGATTAGTTTTCACCATTGTTTGTAAGGAGCTTTTCAATAATTCAACGCGTTTGCGTTGGTTTACAATTTCAGATTCATTAATTTGCTCTGCCTTTGTAATCTGTGACACAAGGTCAAGCATGCCGTCCTCAGGGAAGCTTTTATCTAAATTTACCGATAATTTTTCAATTAACTCATGCGCATACTCTAATTGTTTATCAACAGTTAAACGATAGCCTAATCCGAACTCTGCGTTATCTTCAAACAGTGAGTTTGACCATGCAGGTCCCTTACCATGCGCATCCTTAGCCCAAGGTGTTGTCGGTAAATTACCACCATAAATTGATGAGCACCCCGTCGCATTTGCCACCAACATACGATCGCCAAACAGTTGTGTTAGTGTTTTCAAATACGGTGTTTCACCACAACCAGAGCAAGCACCAGAAAATTCAAACAACGGCTGTAAAAATTGCACCCCGCGTACCGTTGAGAAATCAACTTGATTACGCGCGTTGTAAGGAATTGTTTCAAAGAAATTAAGGCTTTCTACCTCAGCATCAAGATGTTGCACTTTAAGCTCCATATTAATCGCTTTTTGACCTTCGTTGTCTGGGTCAACCACAGGACAGGCCTCAACACATAACTTACAACCTGTGCAGTCTTCCGGATAAACCTGTAGGCTATAACGCACTTTTGGAAAACCTCTTGCTGTAATAGGTTCACTTTTAAAACTATCAGGTGCACCAGTTAAACGCGTTTCATCAAAGTATTTTGCCCGAATGGACGCATGTGGACAAACGAATGAACAATTACCACATTGAATACATAAATCGCTTTGCCAAATTGGAATGGAATGCGCAATATTACGTTTTTCCCATTGCGTTGTGGCCGTTGGGTATGATCCATCATCAGGTATCATGCTAACAGGAATTAAATCTCCTTTACCAAGCAGCATTTGTGCGGTGACTTGTTGAACAAATGATGGAGCTTGATCTAGATTTAAATGCAAGTCTTCCACGTCTTTTTTCGATACCACATCAGGTATCACTACTGACGTTAGGTGGGCAAGTGTTTGATCTATCGCGTTAAAGTTTCTTTTGACAACCTCATCTCCTTTTTTAGCATAAGTTTTTTCTACCGCGTCTTTAATTTTTTTTATCGCGGCATCTTTTTCCATTACCCCTGAAAGCGCAAAAAAACAAGTCTGCATGATGGTGTTAATGCGCTTGCCCATGCCACTTTCAACGGCAACTTGCTCTGCATCAATGACATAAAATTTAATCTTTTTATCAATTAATAAACGTTGCATTTTAAAGGGTAAATGTTGCCAAACTTGCTCACTATTAAACGGTGAATTAAGCAAGAAGGTAGCGCCATGTTTGACATTATCGAGCATCTCAACATTGTCAACAAAATTAAACTGATGGCAGGCAACAAAACTTGCAGAATTGATTAAATAAGGCGCTCGGATTGGATCCGGGCCAAAGCGTAAATGTGATTCAGTGCGCGATCCTGATTTTTTAGAATCATAAACAAAATATCCTTGGGCAAAATACAGCGGATCCCCACCGATGATTTTAATACTGTTTTTATTTGCTCCCACAGTACCATCAGCGCCTAAGCCATAGAAAATAGCACTGATTGTTTTCTCCGACTCAATATTTAGTAAATCATTTACCTCTAAGCTACAATGGGTGACATCATCATTAATACCAATCGTAAAATTATTTTTCGGCGTTTTCTCATCAAGCTCTTGATAAATACGTTGTACCATTGATGGCGTAAACTCTTTACTTGAAAGTCCGTAACGCCCACCAATGATGGTAGGCAAGCTACTTAATCTTTTACTCATCAATGCTTGAGTGATAGCCGTTAATACATCTTGATATAATGGCTCGCCTAATCCGCCAGCCTCTTTAGATCTGTCTAATACGGCAATGTGCGTCACCGATGCTGGCATTGAATCAATAAATAAACTTGCATAAAATGGCCGGTATAAACGCACATTAATGACACCAATTTTTTGGCCTTTTTTAGTTAAATATTTAATAGTTTCTTGTATCGTTTCCGCACCTGAACCCATGATAACAATCACTTTAGTCGCATCACTTTCACCAAAGTATTCAAATAATTTATAGTGCCTACCAGTAAGTTTCGCAAATTCAGCCATCGCATCTTCAACTATTTGAGGGGTTTTTATATAATAAGAGTTTGAGGATTCTCGCGACTGAAAATAAGTATCTGGGTTTTGAGCCGTACCACGCATGACAGGAGAGTCTGGATTTAATGCTCGGCTGCGATGGGCCATAATATCTGCATCATCAATCATTGCATTAATCACATCATCGCTAATTAGCGTGATTTTATTGATCTCATGTGATGTTCTAAACCCATCAAAGAAATGCATAAAAGGAATACGTGATTTAAGAGTTGCACGTTGGGCAATGAGCGCCATGTCATGTGTCTCTTGCACATTAGTTGATACTAATTGCGCAAAACCACTACTTCGAACTGCCATGACATCTTGGTGATCACCAAAAATAGATAACCCTTGTGTTGCAATAGATCGCGCGGCAACATGAAATACGCACGGCGTTAACTCCCCTGCAATTTTAAACATATTTGGGAGCATCAACAATAAGCCTTGTGATGCGGTAAAAGTGGTGGCTAATGATCCTGTTTGCAATGCACCGTGCAATGTACCTGCGGCTCCACCTTCACTTTGCATTTCAATCACAACTGGCACGTTATCCCAAATATTAACTTTACGCTCAGAGCTCCATTGGTCACAAAATTCAGAGAGCCCAGTTGACGGCGTGATTGGATAAATTGCACAAACTTCATTGGTGCGATAAGCAATATAAGCGGTGGCTTCGACACCATCCATAACGACCTGATTTGATTTACTCATAACACTTCTCCTTGACTGCTTGCCACATCAACCATATCCATTGCATGGCATGGGCACTGATCCACACAAGCGCTACAGCCAGTACATTTATTATAATCAATATCGTAACCTAACCCCTTACCAAGCTTGCTAATTGCATCTTCTGGACACGCTCCATAACAACCATCACATTCAAAACAGTTACCGCATGAATAACATCGTTGCGCTTCAAAAACGGCTTTATGTTCAGTTAAGCCGCCCACAACTTCACTAAAATCATCAGCACGTTTATCCACTGGCGTCATCGGCTGGACTTGTTGAGCAGCTTCGGTATTAAACCAAAGGTGTAGACCTTCATAATCTGCATTTTTATTTTTCTCCGCGCGAGTGTAAATTGTATCATTTAACCAAGCATCGATATAAAATGCGGCTTTTTTACCGTGTCCTGTTGCAATTGTTACCGTACGATCACTTGGCACCATATCACCACCTGCAAAAATACCCGCACAACCGGTCATCATTTGATCGTTAATAACAACCGAGCCATCTTTTTTCAATTTAATATCAGGCGCATTGGAAAGTAGTGCTGAATCGATGTTTTGTCCAAGCGCAAGAATAAGATGATCCGCCGCAAGTGTTTCAAATTCACCTGTTGGCTCTGGCGTGCCTTGCGCATTGAGCTTCATTTTTTCAATTTTTATTTCCCCGTTATCAATGGATTTAATAGTACGCAACCAGTTTATTTTAACACCTTCTTCTAACGCTTCATCTGCTTCAAACGAATGTGCTGGCATACTTTTTCTATCGCGGCGATAAATAATCATGGTATCGCTTGCGCCCAGACGTGTCGCTGTCCGCGCAGCGTCCATTGCCGTATTACCACCACCATAAATAGCGACTTTTCGACCCAATAAAGGTTTATCTACTGGTTCGTTTGAATCTGCTAAAAAGCTGACAGCATCCATAATTTTTCCTGCTTCATTCGTGGGAATATCAACACGCTTACTAATATGTGCGCCCACTGCAACAAAAGCTGCATCAAAGCCCCCCGCTTCTTTTTCCGCTAATACATCATCAACTTTATGATTTAGAGTAAATTTAACACCCATATTTTCTATGTTTTTTATTTCATTGCGTAAAATATCACGCGGCATGCGATAGGCTGGAATACCAAAGTGTATCATCCCACCAGCAACAGGTCCTGCATCGCGTATTTCAACTTTATGACCTAATCGCGCCAAATGATAAGCAGCTGATAATCCACTTGGCCCAGCGCCGACCACTAATATTTTTTTACCCGTTGCAGATTTTATAATTTTGGGTACCCAGCCTTTTTCAAGCGCTAAATCACCCAGAAATCTCTCAACTGAGTGAATGCTGACAGGATCATCCACTTTTGCTCGATTACACTGTGTTTCACACGGATGGTAACAAACACGCCCATGAACAGCAGGCAGCGGGTTGTTTTCAATTAACAATTGCCACGCGTTGTAATATTCACCTTTTGAGACAAATGCAAGCCAGCCTTGAATATTTTCACCAGCAGGGCATATTCCATTACACGGTGGAAGATATGATTGGTAAATAGGTTTTTGATGCTGCACCGCACCGGTGCCCGATGAATTTAAAAGATCTGGACGAGATGCCATATCACTTTGTTTTATTTTCATAGATATCCTTGTCTACATGATAGAAAATTAAAGTATTAAATAAAATACATGTTTTTATATAAAATATACAGGTATTTGTATGAAATATGTACATCATGGTATTAAATAAAAAATAAAAAATAAAAAATACCATCGCCATGTTAACACGAATGGCTTTAGCTTGCCTTTCTTGACTACCAGAAAGACGCAACATCAAACTATAGCAATTGTTTTTTATTGCTGAGTGTGGATTGAATTTAAGGCCGTAAATTCGCGGCTAATTTGCCTTGCTGATTTTGCATTTTGGGGTAACATGGGTATAGATAATAATAAATTTACATAAAGGGTTAAAAAATACCATGATAAACCAGACGATCCGCTGGCCTGCACCCGCTAAATTAAATTTATTTTTTTATATTAATGGTCAACGTGCTGATGGATACCATGAAGTGCAAACTCTGTTTCAATTTATAGATTGTTGTGACTATCTCAGCATCAACTCAAATCAAACAAATCAAATCTCCATATCACCTCCTATTAAAGGGCTTGCCACACAAGACAATTTAATCTACAAAGCCGCTATGTTATTAAAACCCTTTGCCCAAAAAAATGCAGGGGCAGATATTCATCTTGAAAAAAACTTGCCGATGGGGGCAGGGTTAGGCGGAGGATCATCTGATGCTGCAACAACATTAATTGCCTTGAATTATCAATGGAAACTTGGATTAGACCATACCAAGCTCGCAAGCCTTGGTCTTGAGCTGAGCGCCGATATTCCTATTTTTATTTATGGAAAAGCCGCTATCGGAGAAGGTATCGGTGAAAAGCTATCGCCAGCAACCCCAAATGAAAATTATTATATTATTGCTCGGCCAGACTACCCAATTTCATCCGCTGCAATATATCAAGATAACAACTTGATCCGCAACACAAAAAAGCGAACTCATCTAGAGTTAATGCAACTTGTATGGAACAATGATTGTGAAAACTGTGTCAAAGATAAACATTCAGAGGTTGCCAAAATCATAGACTGGTTGATAGAATACGCACCAACACGTTTAACAGGTACTGGCGCGTGTGTATTTAGTACATTTACAACCCACGATCAGGCCCAAAAAATATTAGATAAAACACCTGGATGGTTAAATGCGTTTAGCGCAAAAGGATTAAATAATTCACCATTAAATAAATTATTATCTACGCTCGCGTGATAATAGCCATTTATGAATATTGCTTAGCAAACATCACCTAGCAAAAAAGCGTAAAACGGCGTAAAGCAACAAAAATCACTGTAAATTTTTGTTATATATAAAAATCATCACCAAGAAATGACTTGTTTTATCCCATAAAATGGATAAATTATTGACTTTAATTGGTATAAAATTAAAATTCATTGATAAAGAGGTTCAACGTAACTTATGAAACTATTTGCAGGTAATGCAACCCCAGAATTAGCACAAAAAATTGCTGATCGTCTTTTTGTAAAGTTAGGAAACGCTGATGTAGGTCGTTTTAGTGATGGTGAAGTTAATGTTCAAATAAATGAGAATATTCGTGGGGGAGATGTTTTTATTATCCAATCGACATGCGCGCCAACCAATAATAACCTCATGGAATTAATCGTCATGATTGATGCGTTTCGCCGTGCCTCAGCAGGGCGTATCACAGCCGTCATGCCTTATTTTGGTTATGCTCGACAAGATAGACGCGTGCGCTCTAGTCGTGTTCCAATAACAGCAAAAGTAGTTGCTGATTTCTTATCAACTGTTGGTGTAGATCGCGTTGTGACGGTTGATTTACACGCAGAGCAAATTCAAGGTTTCTTCGATGTGCCTGTTGATAATGTATTTGCAAGTCCAGTGTTGCTTGACGATATGCTGGAGAAAAAAATTGAAAATCCCATGATTGTTTCACCTGACATTGGCGGCGTTGTTCGCGCCCGTGCGCACGCTAAATTATTAAATGATGCTGATTTAGCAATTATTGATAAGCGTCGCCCAAAAGCGAATGTTGCCCAAGTCATGAATTTAATCGGTGATGTTTCAGGTCGGCACTGCATTATTGTTGATGATATGATAGATACTGGTAGCACATTATGCCAAGCTGCGGCAGCGCTTAAAGATAGTGGTGCATTATCTGTTTATGCTTATGCGACACATGCGGTATTCTCAGGCAATGCGGCAACAAATATATCAAATTCAGTCATTGATGAATTTATTGTCACGGATTCTATTCCATTGTCCGCAGAAATAATTGCGACGAAAAGAGTAAAACAACTTAGCTTAAGCACAATGCTTGCTGAGGTTATCCGCCGAGTTGGCAATGAAGAATCTATTTCAGCGATGTTTCATTAACCATTAACATGTCAAATGTAGCGCCTTGCTTTGACATTAGCGCTGCTGGAAGATTAAATATTCTCAAGTAACATGAGCATAAATACCTTTTTAAAGGCATGTTTTTTTACTTTTTGTTTGTACAATTTAACAAGATAAGTTATGATTATGCGCCTTTTTATCTTCCTGATAATAATGACATTAAATTGAGGAAATATTACGCGAATAAAATGAACCAATGCAATCCGGAAATTGCTATTCAATGACTACGTCACCTGAATTTAAAATAAGCAATACTCCGCAAATTGGCTATTTTTACACCTATTTTACGTTAAATTGTCTCAGAATAGCTAACTATTCAATGGTCAATTTTCCTTGGTGTGAGCAATAATTTCAGCACTGGATATTAATACAATAATATCTATTACTGATAAGCACATTACTCATTAAGCGAAGCTCAGGTTAAATAATTATCACAGATCTACAAGGTGGTTTTATCTGGTCGCAAGATAAAATCTATTTTAAATTTCAAGTAATCTAACTTGATCTTCACTATTGGAGTTACACCATGTCTATTAAAATAGCATCAGAAATAAAAACATCCCGAGGAAAAGATGCGAGCCGTCCCCGTCGGAAAAAAAGCTTAGTTCCAACATTAGTCGCAAAAATTCGTACACAGCTAGGTAAGAGTGCTAGCCGTCGCCTGCGCCACACAAACTTAGTACCAGCAATCGTATACGGAGCAGGAAAAGACCCTGTATCTATTACACTTGAACAAAAAGAACTGCGTAAAGTTGAAGCCATAGAAGCGTTTTACTCTACAATACTTGAACTCGATATTGACGGTACGTTTGAGGAAGTTATTCTAAAAAATATCCAACGTCACGCATTTAAAGAGCAAATCCAACATTTAGATCTTTTACGTGTTGATGTAAGTAAAAAACTTCAAATTATTATTCCACTACACTTCATCAACGACAATGAATGTAAAGCGGTCCATGAAGGTGGTGTTGTTTCTCACGTTACAAGCGAAATTGAAATTTCTTGCTTTCCTGCTGATTTGCCTTCATTTATTAACGTTGATTTAGCCGCTGTTGAAATGGGTGTACCTGTACATCTTTCTGACATAATACTTCCAAAGGGTGTTGAGTCAGTTGAACTTGCAAAAGGAGAAGCGCATAATATTCCAATCGCAATCATCGCAATCCCTAAACAGATTGAAGAAACAGAACCAGATACAGATGCAGATGCAGATGCAGATACGGATGCAGATACCGATACCGAAGCTAAAACAGAAGAAGATCCTAAGTAGTCGTGTCAACAAAAATTAAATTGTTGGTGGGCCTGGCTAATCCAGGTCCAGATTACGCACAAACAAGACACAATGCAGGACACTGGTATATTAACCAACTCGCCGATCAAGAAAATATCCAATTAAAAGCTGAAGCAAAATTCTATGGACTAACAGGACGTATACAATTTGCAGGCAATGACATTCGCTTATTGGTGCCTACTACCTTTATGAATTTAAGTGGAAAAGCCGTCGCTGCAATAAGCAAATTTTATCAAATTGAGCCCGATGAAATCCTTGTTGCACATGATGATCTTGATCTTCCACCAGGTAGTGCAAAATTTAAACTCGGTGGTGGTCACGCTGGACATAATGGTTTAAAAGATATAATCAATAAGCTTGGTAATAACAAAAATTTCTACCGATTACGCATTGGCATAGGTCGCCCTAGCGTTAGCCATAACGTTAGCGATTATGTGCTTGGAAAACCGTCAAAACAAGCATTAGATTTTATAGCGCAAAGTATCAATGAAGGAGTACGGTGCACTGCCATTTTAACACAAGATGGCTTACAAAAAGCAATGAATTGTTTGCACTGTTTCAATGCTCAATAATAACAAATAGTGCGCCCTAAAATTCGCAAAAAAGGAAATACTCATGGGTTTCAAATGTGGCATCATCGGCCTTCCAAATGTTGGTAAATCAACACTTTTTAATGCATTAACAAAAGCAGGTATCGAAGCTGAAAACTTTCCATTTTGTACGATTGAGCCGAATACTGGCATGGTTTCAGTACCAGATCCTCGCTTAGATAAGCTTGCTAAAATTGTCAACCCGCAACGCATTATCCCCACAACAATGGAATTTGTTGATATAGCAGGCTTAGTTAAAGGCGCTTCAAAAGGTGAAGGTCTTGGTAATAAATTCTTAGCAAATATTCGAGAAATGGACGCTATTGCGCATGTTGTACGTTGTTTTGAAGATGAAAATATTGTTCACGTTGCAAATAAAATAGACCCAAAAGATGATATTGAGATCATCAATACAGAGCTTGTTCTTGCTGATTTAGAAAGTTGCGATCGTAGTATAGTGCGGGTCGCAAAACGGGCAAAAGGTGGCGATAAAGATTCTAAATTTGAACTGAGCGTGCTTGAAAAAATCAAAACACATCTAGAAAATGATGGCATGGTAAGCAAAATGGAGCTAAGCAAAGAAGAAAAAATAGCAATAGCCTACCTTAACTTCTTAACCTCAAAAGCAACCATGTATATTGCAAATGTTGCAGAAAATGGCTTTGAAAATAACCCGTTTTTAAACACTGTACGCGAAATTTCTAAAGCACAAGGCGCGGTTGTCGTACCTGTTTGTGCTTCAATAGAATCAGAAATTGCAGAGCTAGATGACCAAGACAAAGACGAATTTTTAAACGCCATTGGACAAAAAGAGCCTGGTCTTAATCGTGTAATTTACGGGGGTTATCAGCTACTTCACCTGCAAACATACTTTACAGCTGGGGTCAAAGAAGTGCGGGCTTGGACTGTAAAGATTGGTGCCACAGCACCACAAGCAGCAGGTGTGATCCACAGTGATTTTGAACGAGGTTTCATTCGCGCTGAAATCATCAGCTATAATGACTTCATCAAATTCAACGGAGAAGCAGGAGCAAAAGACGCTGGGAAATGGCGCTTAGAAGGCAAAAAATACATCACCCAAGACGGAGATGTTATCCACTTCCGATTTAATGTTTAATTTTTGTTATGTCTATACCTATGTGACGGAAAAATGCAACGTCGGCTACGAACTCAATGATCGATGATAAAGCGCAACTGATGTAATGGGGGCGTGCTCCACGAATGAAAAGCTTTGGCTGCGCCCTATCATATAAAAACCGAGTCTGGCCCCTAAGAGCGCTACTCCTTGCCAAAATTTGCATTGTT
The DNA here is from genome assembly GCA_963682165.1 of uncultured Psychromonas sp. Lineage (GTDB taxonomy): Bacteria > Pseudomonadota > Gammaproteobacteria > Enterobacterales > Psychromonadaceae > Psychromonas. The sequence goes on from OY821666.1 coordinate 3,577,909, forward strand.
ATAAAATCTTTATTGAGAATAACTTACCTTCAATTTAAGGCTAGGCATATCGGCTCAATTTGCTACCCTAGTATTGCATTTCGAGGTGGCATGGATATATACTCATGTGACGATCAAATGCAACGTCGGCTACGACCTCGGTGATCGATGATAAGGCGCAACCAATGTAATGGGAACGTGCTCCACGAATGAAAAGCTTTGGCTGCGCCCGAGCATATAAAAACCAAGCCAGACACCAACAGGTCTGGCCATTGTTTAAGTTTACATTGTTATAAAATCTTTATTGAGAATAACTTCCCTGCAATTTTAGGCCAGGCATATCGGTACAATTTGCTACCCTATATTGCATTTCAAAGTACATGGATATCAATAGCGCCAAGATCACACTACTACACTTTATGTGTGGTTAATTTATGCCCTAGATTGTAGTATGTTACAAGCTAAATTTTAATCATTTATGTAAAAAGGATATACACGATGAAACTTAACAGCAAATTACAACTTACAGCTTTTTTTATGAGCATGCTTATGCTTAACGCCTGTGGTGGAGGAGGAAATGACTCAACGCCGAATCCGGCTGCAGTAGCTCCGCCAACAACGACGCCAGTAACGAACACAGTAACTAGGCCAGTAACGAGGCCAGTAACGCCACCGACTGTAATCAATAACGTTTCGCCACTTGATGGCTCATGGCTGACTAGTTGCCGACAATCACCCGAGCTAAACCGCTATGATGAGCAAGAAACCCTTACCTTTAAGGGCAATACACTAACAACAACTACAATTTTGTACTCGACTAGCTCAAAAACTTGCAAACATGATGATGAAGTGCTTAGAGTGCGTGTAGATGCTTACTTTGTGATGGGCACAACGATAAACCCAGGCTCGACGAACGAGCATACCAATATAGATATCACCAACACAAAAGCAATGCTGGTTCCAATGGATAACACTGTTCAGGTATTACTAAATAATCCGGGTCACACCTATAAACAATCGAAATACAATGGGTTTGGGCTAACTAGCTGGGGTAACTCTTATTGGAAAGACGTCACTAATTTACCGAATGGCAAAACGGCCTTTAAAATTAACCAACCAGTTGCTGATATCTTCCAAATTACCACCGTTCAGAATAATGGCTCGCCCCGTAAAATACTCAAACTGGGTCTTAAGGGAGGCAATGTAGATGGCTCTGGCAGACCTATATCACTTGCGGATAGCATCACAGCGACCCTGAAGCAAACAACGCAACAGTTTGGGAACTCGATACCAACTGGTACATGGGTATATTCTTGCCAGTTATCAAAAGGACATGACAACTATCGGGAGCTGAAAACCTTGACTGTCAGAAGCAACAACACACTACTAACAGAAATTAGGTTTTATCCTAAGTCGTCGACTAACTGTACTGCTACTATCGCATTCGAAGCGAGAATTAACGCTGAACTTAAGTACGGCAAGGCTATAACAGGCACCCAATTCAAGGAGATAGGTATCAAGACGACAAAAGTAGAAATGAGGGTAAGGACTCAAGCTGAGATTAACGAATTTAATGGCCAAAATATCTATAACACTCCTTCAACATATATATATTATGGATATGGGGCAACAAACTGGACGTACGATAGTTGGAAAGACATCTCGGATATGACATATGCCATAACAAACTTTAATATTGGCACAGAAATACCTGATATCTACAAAATTTACACAGAGAGGATTAATAACGTGAATCGTAGCGTGCTCCAAATGGGGGATTATAAAGGCCTTTTTGATATATATGGCAGGCCTATGGCTGTTGAGGCTCAAGGTGCTCTGCTTAGGAGCACCAGTGCCCAGTGACCTATTGTAATGCAAAATAAGAATGCACATTGCCCGCTAGGATAGCCTCTACTCTGGTGGGTATATTTATTTACAAAAATTACCATCATATCTAGAAACTTTTTTGTGGTAACATGGGAATAAACATCTGTTATCTCACACAATCGATATTTATTTATGGTTAATTTATGCTCTGGCAGGCAGTATATTAAAAGCTAAATTTTAATCAACATATATAAGGACATATAATATGCAACTTAACAGCAAATTACAACTTACAGCTTTTTTTATGAGCATGCTTATGCTTAACGCCTGCGGTGGAAGTGGAGACTCTACCGCGCCAAATCCTGCTGCGCCGGCGGTAACTACTCCATTAACACCGCTAATAACACCGCTAATAACACCGCAAGTAACTACGCCGGTAACAACTACTCCGGTAACAACTCCTGCAGTAACAACTCCTGCAGTAACAACTCCTGCAGTAACAACTCCTGCAGTAACTACGCCGGTAGCAACTACGCCGGTAGCAACTACGCCAGCAACTACGCCGGCAACTCAGCCAACACCGCCAGCACCGAATGTAACCTTTAACATTGCGGACCTTGCAGGCTCATGGCAGAGTAGCTGCCAAGCATCAACCAGTCTAAACAACTATGATGAGCAAGAAACTCTTATCTTTAAGGGCTATAAACTAACAACAAATAATATTTTTTACGTGAAAAATACTCAGTGCAAACATAGTAATGAAGTGCTTAGAGCGCGGATTAATGCGAACATTGAGTTGGGAGAAACGCTAAACCAAGGCACGTCGACTGCGCATACCAAGATAAATATCATCAACACCAAAGTAATGCTAGTTCCAATGAATAACACTCTAACAACTTTACTAAATAATGCTGGTCACACCAGTAGTCAATCTATATACAATGGGTATGGGCAAAGTAACTGGAGAAAGGATTATTGGATAAATATCTCTAGTATACAAGCTGCCAAAAATAGCTTTAAAATTGACGACGGACTTCTTGAAATTTTCAAAATTACCACTCAGGTGAATAATGGCTCGACCAGTAAAATACTCACAATGGGCGATCAAGGAGGCAATCTAGATATCATTGGCAGGCCTATCTCACTTGCAAATAGCATCACAGCAACCTTGCAGCAAAAGACAACTGCGGCGACTGCGAATACAATAGCTAATTATAGCGGCGGAATGTATGACTGCCTAATCAGAAAAGGAGATAACAGCCGTAAGCAGCAGATAAGCGTGACAGTCAACAACAACAAACTAACACAAGACATTAAGTTTTATGCGGCTGCTACGGCTGGGGATGGGAGTACCTGTTCAGGTACGCTCTTATTCGAAGCAAAAATTATCTCTGACCTCACGGTGGGCATGAATATAACACCTAGCTCAGTTTACCGCCCCACGTCATACATACGCTGGCGAGTGTACACAGATAAAGGGGGCTATCAGTTAGGTATCAAGACGACAAAAGTAGAAATTAAGGTAACTAATAACGCTGTCCTTACCAAATTTAATAACGGCACTGATATCTATAGCAATCCTGTGACAACTATATATTATGGATATGGGCAAACAAACTGGAAGCTCAATGATTGGAAAGACATATCCAGTATACCAGATGCCATAAAAAACTTTAATATTGGCACAGAAATGCCTAATATCTACAAATTTAAGGTGGAGGATCGCTTCTTCAGGGGCTTCCTAACAAAGCGCATTACATCCTTACACCTAGGTGATTATTTCGGCACTTTTGATATAAATGACAGGCCTAATTCTTTTGATACGCACGCTGCGGCGAACACTTGGCTCTCAGGTAACTGATATAAATGGCAGGCCTATGTCTCTTCAGTCTGACCCTCATAGAGGGATTGGAAAGATAGAAGTACATGAAATTGTCGTACCTAGTAGCTAATAGAACTCAATATTATGACGGAAGCTAAAAAATGGTAGCAAATTGGCCTCGGATTTGCGCCCTAAAATTGAAGGGAAGTTATTCTCAATTGAGATTTTATAACCATGCAAACTGGGGCAAGCAGCCTTGCCCGTTGATGCCGAACTCGGTTTTTATATGAAGGGAAGCAGCCTTGCGTTGTAACATTCGTGAAGCACCTCCACATTACATATGTTGCGCCTTATTATCGATTATCGATTATCGATCATCTAGTCCATGCCGACCTTGCTTTTTTCCGTCACACGGGTATAAACATCTGTCATATCACACAATCGATATTTATTTATGGTTAATTTATGCGCTGGCAGGCAGTATATTAAAAGCTAAATTTTAATCCGCATATATAAGGACATATAATATGCAACTTAACAGCAAATTACAACTTACAGCTTTTTTTATGAGCATGCTTATGCTTAACGCCTGTGGTGGAAGTGGAGGCTCTACCGCGCCAAATCCGGTAACTCCTCCAGCAACACAGCTGGGAACACCGCAAGCAACGACGACTCTTGATGGATCATGGAGAACTCGCTGCCAAGAATCAAAGCCTCTACCAGGTTATGATCAGAGGCAAATCTTTAACTTCAATGGCAATGTACTGACAAAAGAAATGACTCTTTTTATGCGCGATGATGATGATCCACAAACTTGCACAAAGAATAAGGAAGCGCTTATAGTGCGGGTCACTGGTGATGTTGAGCTCGGCGCAACGCTAAACTCAGGCACGAAGTCTCAGCATACCAAGATAAATTTTACCGACACTAAGCTAGAATTCAAGGTAGTTAATTCTACGCTATTAACCTCCTTTGAGAATCCCCCATCCAAACCTACTCTGCTATTTCAGGGATATGAACTAAATGACTGGTCGCTCGATGTTTGGAAAGACCTCTCGAGTATACCAGCTGCCAGAAAAAACTTTAATCTTGGCACAACAAACTCTGATATCTTTCAAATTTCTAAAAAGCAAATTGATGGCGTGAGCCACAAAGTGTTAATAACTGGTGATAGGAAGGCAAATCATGCAGATGGACGCCCTCTTACACTTAATAATAGTTACTTCGCTGTGCTCCTGTCACCACTTGAAGGTACATGGGTGGGTCCGTGTCACAACTTTCGAAGAAATAATAATTTTAAGGTTAGAAAAATTTTTCAGTTCCAGGATTCAAAACTAAAAATAGTTAGTTTTTTTTATCTTAAAAATACACCTGCAGCCGCAACCTGTTCAGTTAACGATGAGAAGTTTCAATCGGTGATACAGGCTGACATTGTGCTGGGTAAGACGATAAATCCTGGCCAGGCAACGAGCCATAGCGAAATAAATATCACTACCACAAATGTGACAATCAACCCAATGCTATTTACTATCTTTAATGATCCTAGCTACACTAGCTTTCAATATTATGGATATGGACTAAAAAACTGGGAGTCCAATGTTTGGAAAGACATATCCAGTATACCAGATGCCATAAAAAACTTTAAAATTGGCATATCAGTGCCTGATATCTTCAAAATTTCCACCGCGACTATTCATGGCTCGACCCGTAAAGTACTAAAAATGGGGGATTATAAAGGCAGTTTTGATAAAAATGGGCGGGCTATGTCTCTTGAGCCTGAAGGTGCGGTGTTCGAACCAGAATAGCCATCAGGACGTTATATACCCATCGGTCATATCACACAATCTGACTTTATTTTGGTTGATTTATGTACTGACTTGTAACATGCTTAAAAAGTTAAATTTCAATCATTATATACAAATCAGATAATATGCAACTTAAAAATAAATCACAACTCGCAGCTTTTTTTATCAGCATGCTGATGCTAACTGCCTGTGGTGGAGGTGGAAGTGGAAGTGACTCCACGCCAAAGCCTGCAACTTCTCCTGCAACTTCTCCTGCAACTTCTCCTGCAACTTCTCCGGTAACTCCTCCGGTAACTTCTCCGGTAACTCCTCCGGTAACTCCTCCGGTAACTCCTCCGGTAACTCCTCCGGTAACACAGCTGGGAACACCGCAAGCAACGACGCTGCTTGATGGATCATGGAGCACTATCTGCCAAGCATCAAAGGAGCTAACTGGTTATGATGAGAGGCAAATATTCAACTTTAAGGGCAATAAACTAGCAACAACAAAGACTTTTTACGTGCAAAATACTCATTGCAAACATAGTGAGGAAGAGCTTCGCGAGCGGATCTATGCGAGCATTGTATTGGGTGATACGATAAACCCAGGCACGTCGACTGGACATACCAAAATAAATATCACCCGCATAAAAGTAATGCTAGCTACAATGAATAGCGCTACTACTACCTTATTTAGCAATACTGATCAGAACAATAATAAGTCTATATACTATGGATATGGAAAAACCTGGTATCTCTTTCACTGGAGAGATCTCTCCAATATTACAGCTGCCAGAGCAAATTTTAAAATTGACAGATCGATGCCTGATATCTTTCAAATTACCACAGTGATGATTGATGGCGCGAGCCGTAAAGTACTCAAACTGGGCGTTCAGGGCGGCAATGTAGATAGCGATGGCAGACCTATCTCGCTTGCGGGTAGCATAACAGCAACCCTGCAGAAAAAGACAACGCAGCAGACTGGGCAAACATTACAAGCTGCTGGACTGATTGGTCAATGGAAGTATGACTGTCACCTGGCAAAAGGAAATCCACACTATTTTCAGCGGGAAACTTTGGATTTTACGGGCAACAAACTAAAAACAAACATTGCTTTTTATTCGCTTCCTGAGAAGTGGTGTAAGCAAGATCAGAATGCCGAATACCACATGGTAATCGAGGCTGACATTGTGCTGGGAAAGGTAATAAACGCAGGCGCGGCCAATGAGCATACCCAGATAGGTATCAAGACGACAAAGGTAGAAATAAAGCAGGATCCATCTGGTTTTTCTACATTACAGTCTCTGTTTAATAGGTCAAATTTTTATGCCATTGCTATAACAAATTTATATGCTAAATATGGGCCACCAGACTTGGATCTCAATATTTGGAAAGACATCTCAAATATACCAGAGCCCATCACACACCTCCATATTGGCACACAACTGCCTGATGTTTTTAAGATTTCCACCATCAATATTAATAACATGGATCGTAAAGTGCTCAAAATGGGTGATGATAAAGGCCGTTTTGATATAAATGGCAGGGCTATGTCTCTTGAGGCTAAAGGTGCTGTGCGCCAGTAATACCAGAGCTCACCAGCACAATGCGAATTAGAAAAATAAAATTGCCCTTCACTGTGCCGTTTTTATTGCCCAATACGATTAACATTCGGCTATGATGTTCTCCCTGCACCTGATAAATTTTCTGGGTAGATCATAGCTATAAAAATTCCACACATCCAAAAGCCTTTAAAGATCACCATTTTATCGGTGATTTCTGTGCTTTAACTAATATTTCATTTGTTTTTTTAAAGTGTCCACAGCCTAAAAAACCTCGGTATGCTGATAACGGCGATGGGTGGGATGATGTTAAAACATAGTGTTTTTTCCGAGCAATGATTTTGCCCTTTTTATGTGCGTAATTTCCCCATAAAAGGAAAACAACCCCATCACACTTTCGATCTATTTCTTTAATCACATTATCTGTAAATATTTCCCAGCCTTTGCCTGCATGACTGCCAGGAGTTGCATGTTCAACAGTCAACACTGAATTTAACAATAACACCCCCTGCTTTGCCCAATCCGCTAGCGAGCCTGATCTTGGGGTTATATATCCATCAATACTCGTTGATAATTCTTTAAAGATATTCTTCAATGACGGCGGAGCATTAACGTTGTTTGCGACAGAAAAGCTCAATCCATCCGCTTGAGCTTCTCCGTGATAAGGATCTTGTCCTAAAATAACGACCTTGATATTTTCTAATGGTGTACAATAAAATGCCCTGAAACGATTATTTTCAACTGGATAAATAATGTTTCCTTGTTTATGACGCTTCTCTAAAAATAACTGTAATTTTTTAAAATATTCACATGTGCTTTGTTGCTTAATAAAACCATCCCAACCCATTTTATACCCTATTGGCTCACTGAGATAACATAAATTAGCATATTATTAATTTATATTTAACTCATTGTTAAATAAAACTATTATGCATGTTGAATTAAATTATGTAAAGAATGATCCTGCGGATTGGCAAGCCATATGACATTTCAAAGAGCTTGGCTAAATTAATCAACATAGCCTGATTAAATACCAACTACTGGTGGAAAAGGTATATAGCAAATCTGCAAAATTAACACTGTGCACAAAGCAATCTCACATTTTGCTATTGATAAGATTCATTATTTCTGCGCCGATATCATCTAACGCGAGTTCTTGGTTAACGCCTCCAAGACTAACCGCTTGCTTCGCCATGCCATAAACAATACTGCTTTGTTCATCTTGAGCTATCGTTTGTCCGCCATGTTCTTGCATTTTAAGTAAACCTAATGCGCCATCTTTTCCCATGCCAGTTAAAATAACACCGACAGCGTATCTTCCAACACTATCTGCAACAGACTCAAATAATAAGTCGACAGCAGGTTTATGTAAATTAACAGGCTCACTGTCACTGATGACGGTATAATATCGCCCGCGTTTTTTTGTCACCAGCAAGTGTTTATTACCTGGTGCAATATAAGCGCAACCTACCTTTATGATTTCATCATGCCTAGCTTCACAAACCGTTATTTTACATTGCGAATTAAGACGCGTTGCAAACGAATCAGTAAATCCTTTTGGCATGTGTTGTGTAATAACAATACCAGGGCAAGTGACAGGTAAGGTCGCTAAAAGGGTTGTGATAGCCTGCGTACCCCCAGTTGAGGCGCCAATAGCAATAATAAATCGTTCGTTGTTTATACTGCTGGTTGCATTCTTTTTAGAGAAAGATTTCGACTCAATAGGGGCAGGCTCTTGCATTGCGAGGCGGATCTTAGTGCTAAGCTCATTAGCGATCATAGCAATTTGCTCTATTTTAGGCTTTAAAATGCACGATGTAGCACCTATTTTTAAGGCTTGATTGCAAATGGCAGATCCTTTCACTGCCAAGGATGAAACTAATACAACGGGGATTGGATGTCCACTCATCAGTTTTTCAAGAAACGTCAAACCATTCATTTTGGGCAGATTTACGGATAATGTCAGCACGTCAATCTCCATTGATTTAATAAAGTCTCTTGCTGTATGGGCATCATGCGCGACAGAAATAACATGCATGTCATCTTGGAGATTAATAATCGATGATAGTGCTTGACATATCTCATCAGAGGCATCAATAACTAATACTTTAATGGACATATTTAAATTCTTTCATAAGTTGTTTTCCCATTTAATTTAAAGAATTCCTTAGCATCAGGAAAGCATTCTGAGTGGCCAACAAAGAGGAGCCCTTTGCTTAACAAGTAATCTGAAAACTTAATAAGTAATTTATATTGCATTTCTTTATCGAAATAAATCAACACATTTCGACAAAAAATAATATCAAACGTTTTTGTCATTGGCCACTGTTCATCACATAAATTTAATATTTTAAAGCTAATAAGCGCCTTGACTTCAGGCCTGACAACATAATTTGACTGTTTTTTTTGTTTTATAAAAAATGAAGACTGTTTCTTTTTACTCAATTTTTCAACATTTTCTTGACTATAAATGCCAAGTCGAGCTGTCGATAAAACATCCGTGTTTAAATCTGTCGCTAATATTTTAACTGGCGGGGTTTTCGTGCCAAAAACATCAATCATGGACATTGCAAGACTATACGCTTCCTCTCCTGTTGAACAGGCCGAGCACCATATTTTAATATCATCATTATTTTGACGATTTAATAAATTTGTTTTTACATGATGAGATAGGATCTTAAAGTGATATGCCTCTCTAAAAAATGAAGTTAAATTAGTAGTTAACGCATTAACAAAGTGCTCCCACTCAGAGGCGTTGCTATTAAGCATCTGAATATATTCTTGAAAATTACTTATTTTATTTGCGCGCAGCCTAGACTGTAACCGATTGTAAACCAAGTCTTTTTTACTTTTTGACAATGCAATACCGACATGATCATGGAGTAAGAGCACAATCTCATTGAAATCATTAGTAGTTAAAGAAAACTCTTTTTTATTGCGCATTATTAAAAGTCCGACCAATCATCGTCGTTTTCAATAGATGATTTTGCTGTAGTTTTTTTATTTTTCGAATTGGGTAAACTACAAACCGTACTAACAAATGATTCATCACCAGTATCAAATGCGGCCACCGAAATAGCCAAATTTGCGACTTGCTCTTCAAGTGAACTCGCAGCAGCCGATGCCTCTTCTACTAATGTTGCGTTTTGTTGTGTTACATCATCCATTTGAGTAATCGCGCTACTCACCTGATCAATCCCTGCACTTTGTTCAACAGATGCCGTTGTTATCTCATCAATCAATTTAGCAACATCCTTAATAGAATTAACAACCTCAGAGATAGATTTACCTGCTTCATCGGCTAATTTTGTGCCTAAATCTACTTTGTCAACAGAGCTGGTAATCAGTGTTTTAATCTCTTTAGCCGCCGTGGCTGATCGTTGTGCCAAATTTCGCACTTCTGCCGCAACAACAGCAAATCCACGCCCTTGCTCTCCTGCCCTTGCGGCTTCTACCGCTGCATTTAATGCTAGAATATTTGTTTGAAAGGCAATACTGTCAATCACAGAAATGATATCCATTATTTTATGCGAGCTGGTATTAATATCAGTCATATTGTTGACAACTTTTGCGACCATAGCGCCCCCCTCTGACGCGTTTACTGATGTTGTGCTGGCAAGTTCATTGGCCTGTTTTGCATTTTCAGAATTTTGTTTAACTGTCGTCGTTATCTCTTCCATACTCGATGCGGTCACTTCAAGACTACAGGCCTGTCGCTCTGTTCGTTGCGATAAATCAATATTACCAATCGCAATTTCTTTTGCCGCTGTATTAATGGTCTCTGCTGAAATTTTTATCTGTATGATCATTTCTTTTAGTTTTGAAACCGTTAAGTTAGAATTATCTTTTAATTCACCAAATGCTCCCTCATAGTCATTGCTAATTTCAGAAGTGAGATCTCCTTTTGCAAGTGCAGATAAAACGCCAACAACATCACCTAAACTCACTTCAGTCACTTCCATGAGCTGATTAATATTTTTAGAAAGCTCAAGGAAAAATTTATTTTTCTCCTCTAGCTTCATTCTGCATGAAAAATCTCCTCTAGCAGCCGCCTGCAGAACATCGGCAATTTCTTTTTCTATAGCCATTTCAGTGGTACGATCTTCCCACTCTGCGACTGTGCCAATACGGCCCCCTTCAGCGTTATAGACAGGCGTTGCAATCAAGCTCAAAATACGTCCATTGATCTCCGCTAGTGCTTGGTGTTCTTCGGTTAAATTTGCCAGTAAATCAGCTTGATGTGCTGGGTTTTTATGAAATTGATCAATGCTGCTACCGATAAACTTGTCAGTATCAAATCCAGGAATAACTTCTTTTAATTGCGTTTCTGCTTTTTTAAACAGTTTCACAACAGCAGGGTTAGCATAAATAATATTACGCTCATTATCAGCTATCATGACACTGGTATGCGCACTATCCAAGGCTATTTTTATACGTGTTGCCGCATTAGCGCGCGATTTTACTGCTTCCATATTAAATGCAAGGCGCACCTTCATTGTTTTTAATGACTGCAATACAGCGCCAATTTCATCTTGATTATCAATTTCGATATCAAACAAATAGTCTTGCATCGTTAACCGCTGAAACGCGTGTTTAATTTTTTCTAAACGGCGCTGTATATCTCGATTAAAAAAGTAAGCCACAATAAATAACAGCAGCATAAAAATGACTGCAAACGTTATTGATAGTATTAAGTTAGTAATGAAAAGCTGTCCACTCTCAATATAAATGACCTTAGATTTAGATTTATTATTTTTGATGGCATTTTCAAGCTTAATATTCAATTGCTGTATTTTATCGATGCTATGTAATATGACACTTTTTAATTGTTGATGCTGCTCATCACTATTTGCTGATTGAAGTTTTCTAGATATTGGTTTGATCGCGCTTGAAATCAGTGAATCACTGATTTGCAGTAAATGCATATACGCATGTGCTTTTTTGATATTTCCTTCTGCAAGGCTCTTCCTGATTTTATTCTCAAATAAAGCAAGCTTAGCGATATTATCATCGAGCTTGCGACTGGTTGTTAAATTTTTATCTAAGCTTTTGGTTGATAAGGAATAATTAAGCAATACTTTATTTTCTTGCCAAACATTTTCAATATTCATCAAATCGCTAAGCGATTCTATGTGACCATAATAAAGATGATTTATTGTATTTTTCTCAACAGATGTTGTATACATTCCCCCTAAAAGTACCAACAATAGTGCGCAAACAGAAAAGAGCGAAAAGACTATAATGCGCTGTTGTAATGTAAATCGAGACAATAATGTACGTTTTGATGCTGTTGATTTCTCAACCACTTTGCCATGTTGAAAAAATAAACGCCCTTGTTCACCCTGTTTAAATTTTCTATATAAATTCTCCGCGTTGGCTATTTCACCTGGTTTTGGCTTTGATCGCACAGACATAAATCCCGTATGAACACCATCGTTATAAAGTACAATAACATCCGATTTAACCCAGTAAAATCCGCCGTTTTTCTGCCTGTTTTTTATTATTCCCGACCAGCTTTTCCCTGACAAAATATTTTTCCAAAGATCGGCGAAAGCTTCTTTAGGCATATCTGGATGGCGAACAATATTATGCGCTGATCCAACCAACTCCTTGCGGGTAAAACCACTCACTCGCTCCAAGTTGTCATTAACAAAGGTTATATTTCCGTCTAAATCAGTAGATGAAACAAGCAGATCTTCTTCTAATAAAATGTACTCTTGCTCCGATTTTTTTTGAATGTTATCCATACTAATATTCCTTTATTTTTCAATATCATCGGTTAATTGATCAAATAACAGCATTTCTTTGCTATTCATTAACTTTTTAATTTTAATTAAGATCAGCATTTGCTCATTTATCGTTGCTAATCCTTGTATATACTTAGGGTCAAGCTCACCTGCAAATTTTGGGCTGCTTTGTATCTCAGCTGTGCCGAGTGACACCACATCAGAGACACTATCAACAACAATGCCAATAACGCGCTCACCTATATTTAAAATAATCACTACCGTCATTTCATTGTAAATAATATTACTGAGGTTAAATTTAATCCGCATATCAACGATAGGAATAACAATTCCACGTAGATTCATCACGCCTTTAATAAAATCTGGCATATTAGCAATCTGAGTGACTTGCTCATAAGTTCGAATTTCTTGAACAGTTAAAATATCGATGGCATAGTATTCTTCGCCCAACCAAAACGTTAAGTATTCATCTACTGGATCTTGTATTTCACTCTTCACATTTTTGTCCTTTATTTATCCATTCCAATAGCATTGATTTAACATTGATTAACTAATTCACCCACATTAAGGATCAATGATATTCGACCATCTCCCATGATAGTTGCCCCTGATACACAAGGAACTTTCCTAAAGTTCTTTTCTAAATTTTTCAATACTACTTGCTGCTGGCCAATAAGCCTATCTACAAATAAAGCGATAACCTTACTTTGATGCTCAAGTAAGACCATAATGCCTTCAGTTACTTTGGTGATGTCCGTTTTTATGTTAAAAAATTTGTGCAACATTAATACAGGAATATACTCTCCATGTACCTTCACCATCACAGATCCACCATTAAGCTCTTTTATATCAGCCTCTTCCGGTTGTAATGATTCCACGATATAGAGAAGCGGAATAATATAAACATGCTCCCCAACAGACACGGACATTCCCTCTAAAATAACAAGCGTCAGTGGCAAGCAAATTGACATGGTTGTGCCTTTGCCAAGCTCAGATGAAATTTCAACACGCCCCCCCATGTTAGTTATATTTCGTTTTACAACATCCATTCCAACGCCTCGCCCAGAAACATTGGTAACCACTTCTGCGGTTGAAAATCCAGCTGAAAAAATAAGTTGAAAAATATCAGCGTCAGTCATTTTATCGGGTAACTTCATACCATTTTTGCGTGCTTTTTCTAGAATTTTTTGCGCATCAATACCAGCGCCATTATCCTTAACATTAATCACCACATCACCACCGCGATATAATGCAGATAACTCTATCACCCCTTGCTCATTTTTATTATTTGCTAAACGCACAGCTGGCATTTCAATGCCATGATCTATGCTATTACGAATAAGATGCGTCAAAGGATCTGCTAATATTTCAATCACTCCTTTATCAATTTCTGTTTCCTCACCTTTAATGATTAATTTGATTTTTTTATTTAATTGTGTCGATAAATCACGAATAACACGAGGAAATCGTCCAAAAACCGTGCTAATTGGCATCATTCTCACTGACATAACTGAAGCTTGAAGATCTCGCGTGTTGCTTTCTAATTGATTTAACCTCTCGGAAAACATTGCATTATTTTCAAGCCCCAAATCAAGAGCTAATTTTTGAAGCATTGATTGGGTAATAATCAACTCACCGACCTGGTTAATAAGTAGATCTACTTTTTCAGTATTCACCCGAATAGAAGATGCAGCATCATTTTTCTTAACGCGTTTTTTAATAACTTTAGCTGGCGGTGGTGTTGCCTCTTTAGAGGCTGCTATGTTTTTTATTTTAACTGTAGATGTATTTTTATCTTCAGAGGCACTGGCAGGCTTTTTATGTGTGCTATCTTGCGTGTCTTGTGGGCAGATTTTGGCATACCACAAACTTATTTTTTCATCAAGCAAAGATGCATTAATGGGTTTTAATAAATAATCATCCATGCCTGCTTTCAGACAGTTTTCTTTTTCACCTTCTCCCGCCATTGCGGTCATTGCAATAATAGTAATATTAGTATGGATCTTGCCCGCTTTTCCAAGACGTATTTCCTTGGTTGCTTGATAACCATCCATGATAGGCATTTGACAATCTAATAAAATCAAATCAAAAGGCTCATCAAGTGACTCATTGAGTTTGTCTAATGTCTGCTGCCCATCTTCTGCAACATTAATTTTTTCAAAACCCAATTTTTTTAGGGTATGATTGGCAACCATTTGGTTAACTTTGCTGTCCTCAACAAGTAATACTTTAATTGTTGCTTTTTCAGCTGCTGTCAATTCAACTGCTTTGTTTATTTCTTTTTGAGCGCCCTCTTCCGCAATATTTGCTGAACACGCGGCGCTACTTTCATCTTCAGGATCAGCTGATAAACATTGTAATTGATCGCAAATTTCCGTTACTCGTGAAGCAGGTACAGGCTCCTCATCATCAAACTGATGTGCATCTTTTAATAATGCTAATAAATCTCGGGCAGCTAAAAAGGCGTCAATCATTGCTTTGGTTAATACTAATTCGTTCTTGCGCAGCCGATCAAGTAAGTTTTCAAGAATATGAGTAACTGATGAAATATCATCATAGCCAAAAATACTCGCCCCACCTTTAATTGAGTGAGCAGCACGAAAAATAGCATCCAACGTATCAAAGTTGACATCAGTTTCACTCATGTCAAGTAACAATGATTCCATTTCGTCAAGGTGTTCCGTCACCTCTTCAAAAAATATTTTACCAAACTGTTGAATGTTATCTGGCATACAAAATCTCTATTAATGTGTAATACAATATATACCCAAGTACCTAATGTTATGCCTTGCTTTAGCATTCAGGCTAACAACTAAATAAAGTATTTTAATGCTAACTCATATATATCGTTTGTTATAAAAAAAAACAGCCATTGTGAGACAAAATATCATTTTTTTATTGTTATTATTTATTAACGTGATCTACACTTAAATAACCTAAATTTTGGATAAGCACCACCGCCAAAATATGCGAGTTTTGCACCTACGATGCGTTAAATTAGCTGCGAATAATCAGCTGTTTTTTTGCATAATTTACCTCGGTGATCACAAAAACTTTAGCATTAAGTAATAAATACGAGTAATATATTTATAATGATATGCAAAAAGGCACATTACTCAAAATTGTAGTTAAATCATAAATCATGGAGCTAATAAATGCACACAGCTAAGATAAAAAAAGAGATCTCAAAAGCAATCTCAGCGCACGGTATGTGGAAAAATACATTGCGCAATGCCATTGAAACCGGAAAATCCTCATCTACCCCAGAAAAAGTACAACAAGATAACAACTGCTCTTTTGGAAAATGGCTACACACACGTATTGACCCTTCCATGAGAGAAAGTTCCATGTATAAGCAAATAGTAGAGACTCATAAAAAATTTCATATTCAAGCAGCCCTGATATTAACATTAGCATTAGCACGAAAAACAGAAGAAGCAACAGAGGGGATTAAATTAGGCAGTGAATTCTCAAAATCATCTTCACTATTAATATCTCAACTCAGTGAATGGGAGGAGTCACTGTAATTGCCAGCCCTGTTGTATAGCTTATACCCATGTGACCTCGAAATTCAATATCAGAGTAGCAAATTGGCGCGGAATTGCAGCCTTAAATTTAAGTATATTTATTATCTATAGAAATTTTATAACGATGCAAACTGGTCAAGGAGCCGCGACCTTCTGGCCCGAACCAGCTTTTTATATGCAAGAAGCTTGGCCTTGCGCTTAACGTTTGATGCTGGCTCGCCATTATATCGGTTGCGCCTTTATCATCGATCATCAAGAAAGCAGCTGACGTTAACTATGCAACAAAGCATTAAATTGATCTTTAGCTTATTAATTTCATTAATCATTAACGGCAAAGCTTACATTAATGCTTAATGAATTAGTCAATATGAAGACTCACCACTGAAAATTGCCGATCTCGCTAATGTCCCAGCCCAAAATAGCGATATTTATTGCTATGATCAGAATAGTTTACATCAAACTTTAGCATCTAAATTATACCCCTATTACTTTTAAATACTGCAGTGTCAGTTGTAGTTATCAACTCTATTTATTAAATTTTATTATCGCGATAGTGCTTGAAGGTGCATTTTGAGGTAATATGAATATATTATTTTGATTTTCTAGGCACTATAAAATAACTTACTTTGCGACAAATTAAAAATAATAAATATATATTTTAAACTAAAAAATTAGCTATAATATGACCTTTCTGAATTAAATTAAATTAAGTGAGCCACTTTTTGCTATGAGCGATTATTTTTTACTATTTATTGGCACTGTGCTCGTCAACAACTTTGTACTGGTTAAGTTCCTTGGTCTTTGCCCTTTTATGGGCGTATCGAGCAAAGTTGAATCTGCGATTGGAATGTCATTTGCTACAACTTTTGTACTAACCCTTAGTGCCGCTCTTTCATATATAGTAAACACTTACTTGCTTATACCACTGCATCTTCTATATTTACAAACGCTCAGTTTTATTTTAGTAATTGCTGTCGTTGTACAATTTACAGAAATGGTGATGCAAAAAACAAGCCCCACATTATATCGTTTACTCGGTATTTTCTTACCGCTTATTACGACAAATTGTGCCATTTTAGGTCTTGCTTTACTCAATATCACCGAAAAGCATAATTTTGTGGAATCCATTATTTATGGTTTTAGTGCAGGTGTCGGGTTTTCTTTAGTGCTTGTTTTATTTTCGTCTATGCGCGAACGTCTAAGCGCTTCCGATATTCCTCTTCCTTTTAAAGGCGCATCTATTGCTATGATAACAGCTGGTTTAATGTCACTTGCATTTATGGGCTTTACGGGCCTTATTAAATGATAATAAATGTTGTCATTGCAATCATTACCTTGGCTATTTTAGGCGCACTTTTCGGCATGTTGCTCGGATATTCTGCTATTCGCTTTAAAGTAAAAACCAATCCTATTGTCGAAGATTTAGATGCTTTATTACCCCAAACACAATGTGGACAATGTGGGTATCCTGGCTGTAAACCTTATGCCCAAGCCATGGCAAATGGCGAAAAAACTAATAAATGTGCGCCAGGTGGTGAAGCGGTTATGCTGCAACTTTCAGAAAGACTTGGAGTTGAGTCCGGAAAATTAGAAACCGCAGAAAAACCTAAGTTACTTGCCTTTATTCGAGAAGATCAATGTATTGGATGCACAAAATGTATTCAAGCGTGCCCAGTTGATGCTATTTTAGGCGCTACACGACAAATACACACAGTGATCAGTGATGAATGTACTGGTTGTGAACTCTGTGTCGCCCCTTGTCCTACTGACTGTATTGATATGATACCTATCGTATTAACAACGCAAAATTGGAATTGGCATATTAAGCAGATCCCTATAAAAACAGAGTTTAAAAAATAGCATGACAGAGCAAAATAGTTTACTAAGCGATAAGTTACTCGAAACAATTTCAATGGGAAAACTTTGGCACTTCCATGGTGGAGTGCAACCGATTGAAAATAAAGAACAAAGTAGTAAACAGCCAATTCATGATGCTGGTATTTCACCTTATCTAACCTTTAGTATTGAACATAAAGGGCATATTGCAGAGTGCCTTGTTAATATCGGTGACACGGTTTTAAAGGGGCAAGCATTAACAAAAGCCACTAGTGAGATGGTTGTTCAACACGCAAGTAGTTCAGGTAAAGTCATCGCTATTGAACCTCGCACTGATCTGCATCCCTCCGGATTACCGGTTATATCCGTTGTCATTGAAACAGATGGAGCTGACCGTGCAATTAATTACCAAGAAACTAAAAATTATTTAGAAAAATCAGCTCACTGTATTATTAATGAAACCCAAAATTCTGGGATCGCAGGCTTGGGAGGGGCTGGTTTTCCAACACACACGAAACTCAGTCAAGCCACAAATATTAGGCTATTGATTATAAATGGCGTAGAGTGTGAACCTTATATTACCTCGGATGATCGCTTAATGCAGGAACATGCGCAAGAAATAATCCAAGGTATTGGTATTGCTGAGCATGTGCTTGCCCCTAAATTGACCGTTATTGCTATTGAAGATAACAAGCAAAATGCTATTAAGGCATTGCAAAACGCGACAAAAAAATTATCACGTAGCGATATTATTATTCGCTGTATTCCGACAATTTACCCCTCTGGTAGTGCAAAACAACTTATTAAAATACTCACTGGAAAAGAAACCCCCATTGGTAAGCATGCGAACGCGCTTGGTATTGTCATGCTTAATACAGGTACAATTTTTGCCCTAAAAGAAGCAATTATTGAAGGGAAACCGCTCACCTCGCGTATTGTCACCTTAACTGGAAATGCATTTAAAAAGAAAGGAAATGTAAAGGTTCGCCTTGGCACACCCATTCAATATTTACTCGATAAATATGGACGAAACATTCAGGACGCGCAAAAGGTAATTATTGGCGGACCCATGATGGGCTTTACCTTGCAACATGCTGATATTCCAGTTACCAAAATATGTAACTGCATTTTAGCTCCAACAGCATCTGAAATGCCAGCAAAACCACTGGAAATGCCTTGCATACGCTGCAGCGACTGTGCTCAAGCTTGTCCTGAAAATCTACTGCCACAACAATTACTTTGGTATTCACAAAGTAAAGATCACGACAAACTTGATGAATACAACCTTTCGGCGTGCATTGAATGCGGTGTTTGTGCTTATGTATGCCCAAGTAGCATTCCTCTAGTGGAATATTACCGTATTGCCAAATCAGAAATATGGATGGCAAAACAAGAAACTCAAAAAATAGAAATAGCCAGACTACGTTATGAGCATAGAGAAGTGCGCTTAGCACAAGCTAAATTAGATCGCCAAGCTAAACATAAAGAAGCGGCAGAAAAACGCAAACAACAACTTAAAGATACAAATGCAGGGAGCGATTTAGTCGCCGATGCACTTGAGAGAGCGAAAACAAAAAAAGCCCAGACAGCCCAAAATGATGCGATAAATCCAGTATCAACAGCACCTGACCCACGTAAAGCTGCCATTGCCGCCGCGATAGCCAGAGCAAAAGCGAAAAAACAACAAATGGACAAGGATTAACTCATGGCATTTATCAATTTAAGCTCTCCATACCAACGCATAAAACGCAGCACAAGCCAGATAATGTTTCTTGTAATACTGTGTTTAGTGCCAGCTATTATTTTACAAACCTATTTTTTTGGTATTGGCAATTTGGTGCAAATAATACTTGCAGTTTTCACCGCACTCGCAGCTGAAGCGACCATATTAAAGCTCCGTAACCGCCCTATCATTAATACTTTAAAAGATGGAAGCGCCATTTTAACTGCCATATTAATTGCAATTTCAATTCCTTCACTTTCGCCTTGGTGGGTAGTTACCATTGGCACGCTCTTCGCTATTATTTTTGTTAAACAACTCTATGGTGGATTAGGACAAAATATATTTAATCCTGCGATGGCAGCTTATGTTTTATTATTGGTTTCATTCCCTGTGCCAATGACGTCATGGAACCCGACTAATCATTTGTTGCCTTTTACTGTTGATATTATCGATCAAGTGCAACTAATTTTTACAGGATTTACTAAAGCTGGTCACTCACTGAGCCAACTTGCGATTAATATTGATGGACTCACGCTGGCGACTCCATTAAATACACTGCAAAATGGATTACATGCAGGCCATACTCTCGCAGAAATTGCCAAAAGCCCTAGGGGGATAAATGATTCTGGATTTTCCATAGCATTAATTAACATTGCTTACTGCTTAGGAGGTTGTATTTTGCTCTTTAAACGGGTGATCCATTGGCACATACCCATTGCATTTCTAACAAGCATCACGCTCTTTTCATTTATTAGCTTTGCCTATGATCCTCATCTTATTGCGTCTCCTATTTTCCAGCTATTTTCTGGTGCAACAATGATTGGTGCATTTTTCATCGTAAGCGATCCGGTCACTGCATCAACAACCCCTAAAGGACGATTTTACTACGCGATATTAATAGCGTTTTTCGTGATCCTTATTCGTAATGTTGGCGGCTATCCAGATGCCCTAGCTTTTGCGGTGTTGCTCGGAAATATGTGTGTGCCACTTATCGATTATTACACAAAACCACCTGTTTATGGGAGTCTTTAGCCATGTTAAAAAGCATTACTCGAAATGGACTTTTACTCGCAGCGTTTGCCATAATATGTACTGGGGCAATTGCTATTGTTAATTTAATGACTAAACCTCTCATTGCAGAGCAACAACAAAAAGCATTATTAAAAACAGTAGATAAAATAATTCCTAAAGACAGTTACGACAATGATTTGTTCGCAAGCTGCTTTAGAGTTGAAAATGATCATTTACTGGGTAAAAACAGACAACAAAGAGTGTTTCTGGCAAAAAAACAAGGTAAAAATGTGGCTTTAATCATTGAAGCTAGTACCTTTAACGGATATTCTGGGGAAATCAAACTTGCTATTGGGATTTTAAAAAATGGCACTATTGCAGGCGTCCGCGTTTTAAAGCAAACTGAAACGCCAGGACTTGGCGATAAAATCCTTGCTAGCAAAACAAATTGGATATTAGCATTTAAAGGTAAGTCATATCAAAAAACGCAGAGTAATCGCTGGAATGTGAAAAAAAATGGCGGAGAGTTCGATGCATTTACAGGTGCCACCATCACACCAAGAGCTGTTACTTACGCAATAAGGGACGCTCTTATTTATGTTAAAAAGCATAAAGCGTTTCTTTTTAATCACCCTCCTACATGCGGGGCAAACTAATGGCGCATTCAAATAAAAATACAACCAGCATCAAACAGCCCGATGGACAAAATGAATTAAACAATGAGCCTCAGCAATCAATATATAAAGAATTAATGAGGCAAGGCTTATGGAAAAATAACCCAGGTGTTGTACAACTACTTGGTTTATGCCCGTTATTAGCTGTTACCAACACAGCAACAAATGCCCTTGGTCTCGGCATTGCAACAACTGCGGTCTTAGTCGCGTCAAATACAGTTATTTCTCTACTTCGCCACACTATACCAAAAACGATGCGTATTCCTATTTTTGTTATGATCATTGCATCACTTGTGACTTGCGTGCAATTATTAATGAATGCTTATACTTATGAAGTTTATCTTTCTCTGGGTATTTTTATTCCTCTTATTGTAACAAATTGCAATATTATTGGTCGTGCCGAGGCATTTGCTTCTAAAAATGAAGTGCAACATGCTGCATTTGATGGCTTAATGATGGGACTTGGTTTTAGTGGTGTATTAATGATCTTAGGTGCAACACGAGAAGTGCTTGCACAAGGCACTCTTTTTGACGGTATTCAAACGCTGCTTGGTGGGTGGTCTGCATTTTTAACCGTCCATATTTACCACTCTGATACCAGCTTTTTACTTGCAGCATTACCACCTGGGGCATTTATCATTATGGGCCTTATCATTGCAATTAAAAATACCATTGACGAAAAAATAGATACTGAGAATGAATAAAGAAAAACGCATTAAAATCTTATCGCGATTAAGAGATAACAATCCTAAACCAGAAACAGAGTTAAATTTTAACTCCCCTTTTGAATTACTAATTGCCGTGATCCTTTCAGCGCAAGCAACCGATGTCGGTGTAAACAAAGCAACCGATAAACTCTACCCTATTGCAAATACACCACAAGCGCTAGCTCATCTCGGTGTTGATGGCTTGAAGTCTTACATTAAAACGATTGGTTTGTTTAATACCAAAGCTGCAAATGTAATTAAGACTTGTCAGATCCTCATTAATTTGCACGCAGGCGAAGTGCCTGAAAATAGAGAGGCATTAGAGGCTTTACCAGGCGTTGGTCGTAAAACAGCAAATGTAGTACTAAATACCGCTTTTGGCTGGCCGACAATAGCAGTTGACACACATATTTTCCGCGTTGCAAACCGCACCAAACTAGCAATGGGCAAGAATGTTGATCAAGTTGAACAAAAGTTATTAAAAGTCGTGCCACAGGAATTTAAAGTAGATGTACATCACTGGCTAATATTACATGGGCGCTACACTTGCATCGCAAGAAAACCACGCTGCGGATCATGTTTAATAGAAGATCTGTGCGAGTTTAAAGAAAAAACAGAATGAGTTATTTATCCAGCCATGTGATTAGCTTTTTATTTAATTCATCGACATCAATTGGTTTGCTGAGGTAGTCACTCATCCCAGACTCAAGGCATTTCTCTTTATCGCCCTGCATTGCATTTGCCGTCATTGCAATAATAGCAATAGAGGTAAAATCTTCCCCAACCTGTGCAGATCTAATTGCCTTTGTTGTTTGATAACCGTCTAAATTTGGCATTTGACAGTCCATTAATATAACATCAAACGGATCATCGCTATCACATGTTTTAAGAATTTCTAATGCGATAAGCCCATCAGCAGCAACCACTACATTTTCAAACCCTAGTTTTTTCAATGTAAACGTTGCCACCATTTGATTCACTTTGTTATCCTCAACGAGTAAGATCTTAGCATTTACGTTTTTAGGCTCTCCATCGTCAACATCTGCGGTTTGAGTGGGCGGCAAAACGGCAGGCCCGGTCTCTATTATTTTCAAATAGTCAGCCGTTATTATTGGCTGAGAGCTATCTTCATGATGACTATAAATAATTTGTAGCGTTTTCAATAGATCCGTTGGTGTTGTCGGTTTAGGGAAGTAAGCATCGAATTCGACACTGGTAAATTCCTCCGTCATTTTTTCAGTATCAAGTGAGGTCATCATCACTAATTTAATATCTTTAAAATTAATATTTTTACGCAAATTTTGTCCGAGCGTAATACCATCCATTCCAGGCATTTGCATATCAAGAATAACAATATCAAAGTTCCTATCAACACTTTCAATATTTTCCTGACACTTAATCAGCGCCTCATCACCACTATCTACATCAGTTACGCTCACTCCCCATTTTTCTAATTGCGAGCGTAAAACTTCACAGTTAACCGGATTATCATCCACAATAAGTACATTAAACTGACTGACATCTGATATTGAAAATATTTTTTTCTCTTGTAAAGATTTTTCTAATAATGCAGTAAAAGTAAAACAACTTCCTTCGCCAATTTTACTCACAACTGTCAATTCGCCATGCATCATTTCAACCAAGTTTTTACAAATAGCAAGTCCAAGCCCTGTTCCACCATATTCGCGTGTGGTTGATGCATCGACTTGGGTAAATTTATCAAATAATGTTTTAACTTTATCCTCTGGAATGCCGATCCCTGAATCTTCAATTACACACGTTAAGCACAATTCATCATCTACAGCCGTCTCTTCTAGTTTAACAGTGACCCTAATTTGACCTTCGCTGGTAAATTTAATGGCATTGCTGATAAGGTTGGTAGTCATTTGACGCAATCTACCAGGATCACCTTTTGCCATTGAATTATCAATACCAGTAAGATCAAGGATCACTTCAACCCCTTTTTGATGCGCAGGTAAAGAAATCGAGGTAATAAGATTTTCAAATGCATCGCATACATCAAAATCGATATATTCAAGCTCAAGTTTTCCAGCTTCTATTTTAGAAAAGTCTAAAATATCATTAATAATAACTAATAATGATTCAGCACTGGTTTTAGCAATAGTGGCTTTATGGACTTGATCTTTGTCTAATTGCCCATCAAGTAATAAATTAAGCATCCCGAGTACACCGTTCATTGGTGTACGAATTTCATGGCTCATACTCGCCAAAAACTCACCTTTTAACTTATTGTTTTGCTCTGCTAATTGCATCGCATTTTCTAAAATATTATTTGCGCGATTACGTAAAATTTCGTTGGTGAAAATCATCCCTATTTCTTCAAGCAAGGATAGTTGAAATTTATTTGTTTTTTGCTTCGCAGGACAACTAAAAAAGATAACACCAACCATGTCTTTGAAAGAATTTGTTTTGCTATTAACATTATTGATAAGCGGCACGATATAATGCCCATGAGCCTCATATTCGTCCATGGTGTGATCGCACAGTGGTACATGGATAACTTTTCCTGCGCAAATAATTTGCTGATATTGGATACTAAAATGCTCTTCCCAATCATTTATTATCGCAGTGTTCCCACCTATAGAGATGAGTTCACTAAACAAATTATCCTCACCATCAAAAGTATACAGGCTAGCATATTTTTTAAGCTGTAAGTTAGGCAAGGTAATAACAAGCGTCAAAGCATTTTTTAAGAGCTCTTTGATATTCTCTGCACCTGCTAAACCTTGAGTGAGTGCAAGCTTAATTTCTGAAATTTGAAATTGTTCTTGTTGGATTTGTTCATTGCGTTTTTGTTTTGTAATATCTGTGCAGATATAAATATAACTTTGGATATTACCATCTTCGCCAAGAAAGGGAACGGCTGTCGTTTTTACCCAAAATAACTGCCCATTTTCTGCTTTATTACAAATGTCTCCGTGCCAAGTTTTCCCTGATTTGATTCTTTTACTACGAGAATGAAAAAATTCATTGCTATGCATCTCGGATCTTAACATTTCATGCTTATTTCCAAGCAACTCTTCTCTGCTATAACCTGAAATACTGCAAAAATTATTATTCACAAAGTTGATTACGCCATTAGGATCCGTCACTGATACGATAGAGTGTTGATCTAGTGCGAATTTTTGAGACGATAAATTTCTGAGCGCATCCTTTGTTTTTTTATTACTTTTTTCAATTTCTAATGAACTTTGATCTCGCTTTTCAACCATATCATTAAAGGCATCTGCTAATAATTTAATTTCATCTTCATATTGTATTTCAACCTTTGTCGAGCCACCTTGAGCAAAATCAATTGTCGCGTCAACTAAACGCCTCAAAGGCGATGTTATTTTTCTGGTTTGGTAAAATGCAATTAATAACACTGAAAATATTGTAATGATCATTATAATAATAAAGTCGTGTTTAATCTCTTCTCTGGTTGCAAAAACGTCTTTAGCCGTTACTTCTCCGATTAATAACCATTGAACACCAAGCAAGCTAACATTTTCACGAACACCAATAACCAACTTACCTGCTGGATTGATATATTCTATCACTGTCTTTGATTGTAATTCATCTTCATCTTCATCTTCATAGCCATGAGCAGCTTTAAGAGCCAACTCTTTTTTCCATAATTTGTATGGCTTTGTATCAATTTTCTTGTTTAAAACCCCACTGATATCCCCAGAAATTGGCGTTCTCAATAGACCATCTGTGCCAACAAAGTAATTGTCTTGCGTTAAAAATTCTCCCTCTCCTTTCTTCATGTTGTTAAAAATTTTATCAAAGCTAACTTGAACCACCACAATACCGATAGTGTCACCATTTTTACTAACTAATGGCGCACTGAAAAAACCAAATAAATTATTATGGGAAGGTGCATATCTTTCTAGATCTGAAAATGTAACCTTTCCAGTTTTTAATGTTTTTGCAACAGCCGCTGCCATTTTGGTTGTAGATAACTGTGAAGTAAATAAATTTAAGCCAAGATCATCCTCCTTCACCACTGAATATAATAAATTTCCTTGTAAATCAAATAATAATACATCGTAAACATAATCATAAGATCGCGTATAGCTGACAAGATCCTGTTGCATATTGTCAACATCGACTAGCCAAGAATAACTTTTTACAAACTTAGGCAAACTTAACCCACTGTTTTTCCAACCTTTTTTTAACTTCTGCAATAATGCGACACTATTTTCTAAATTAGCATGCATTGAAATATCTGTAAGACGATATAAAAACCAGTTTTCAAGAAACGTCTCTTTTGACTCCGCACCTTGGTAGAGATGTTCAAGCGCAGTTCTTGTTAGCTCTTTAGTCATCAATGAAATTTGCATAAAACCAACAAATAACAATGGAATGATGGATAAACTTAAAAACCAAAATATTAAACGTTTAAACAATGATTTTTTTATTTTTGTTGGGTTCATTTTACTCAATACCTATCATCTTCCGATTAAAGCGCTGGTCAGCAAAAGCATCAATGTCGATACTTTCATGTAAAATTTTACCATCAACTGCGTAGTCCATAATTTGTTTCAGCCCTGCTTTTTCAATATCTAAATTTTTATAATTAATCACATTAAGCTTGGGATCCAAACTTGCAATAATGGCATCTGAGGTATGCGTTGGGATATATTTTCGTACAATTGCTACTATTTCATCAAGTTCAGCACCGCCTGCATTTCTTGCTTTTTCAATGTCTTCGCCACCAATTTTAATGTATTCCATGACTTCTTGCATCGCTTTATATTTGGTATTAATTGCATTGTCAGATCCAATAGCTATGCACTCAATATGTCCATTTGGCCATTTCATTACATCTTTTGAATACCATGCTATTTTGCCAAAACCTTCTGTTTCAACGACATCCGCCCATGGCAAAGATTGTTCAAATGCAGCAGGTATGGCACGCGCGCTTTGCCCCTTTATAAATGCAGGCGCTTTTGGCGGTGCAACAGAAATGGCTTGAACAGCTGCTCGATTATCCTTGTCAATTGAAAATGCGAGGTTATTTTCTTTTAAATAGCGATAAAGCACTACACTATGCGTTGATAAAATATGCGGGACGCCTACTCTAATGGATTCATTACGATCTTCGTGAATATTTCTCATAGCATCAGCCAACTCAGCAGTTGGTTTTCGATCAATGCGATTTTTAGACAAAGTAATTTCTTTTATGATAAATTTATTAATCGCAAGCGCATTGCCATCCCTATGCATCAAACCAATCCACTTGAAATTTGCTTTTTCTTGATACATACTCATGGCAAGGGGGCTCATAACAAATGCCATATCTGCACTACCCTCTTGGAAGTAAGCACGTAAAAAATCCCAATTTTTCATCTGCATAATTTTAAAATCTGCATATTTCATTTCGCTGCGGTAACGATCATAAGCAACCAGTGCCGCATAGTGATCGGCAAGCGGAATATAAAGCGCTTTGATGGTTTGTTTTTTAATTTTTTCGGTTGCATTGACACTAACAGAAAATATCAGAATAAAAAACAGTGATATTTTTAATAAATGTGAGCTTAAAAAATTTAAAATTTTCATCTGTTATTCCTTAATTTTACTAGAGTTTACTCTATTGATAAAACAATGTTATCTAGCCAAAAAATGCCAGTATCGCTTATTTAGAGTCTCGTTTTAGTATACGAGCTAGCTACTAGACTAAATAAAGTATATTAAATGCTTAATAAATATCATGACTCTGTAATATTAAGATTAGAGCAAATTTTAAAATTTTCATTATTAATGATCACAATTTATAATATTCAAGCAAATTTATAGCCAAGTAACTATCACACTGTAATGTCAGCCACGAACTCGATAATCAAATTAAGGCTCGACAGAAAATAATTGTTACTCCCTTCTGGTTGTTGCAACCAAAAGCTATTTTTAAGCTTAGCACCTCGCAAGGCAAAGCAACTTGAGGTATGGTAGCAATAGATACTAAATTCTAATAAACGAAACATTTTACAAACTCGTGATACCTATACAGGGACTCTTTATATGAAACGCTACTTTTTTATTTTTTTCATACTAACCTCTTTGCAAAGCTGCAGTGCAAATACCCAAAACAATCAAACAACAATACTAGACAACGTTTTAAACACCAAAATCCTCAGAGTTGGCACGACGGCTGACTATAAACCCTTCACCTATTTAAATCAGTCTCGATATGAGGGGATTGATATTGAGCTTGCCAAAGATTTAGCAAAAAGCCTCAATGCAAAAGTGAAATTCGTTAAAACAAGCTGGCCAACCATGAAGCAAGATCTCCAAGCAAACAAATTTGATATCGCAATGGGCGGTATTTCAAAAAAACTTAGCAAGCAACAAATTGGGCTATTTTCAATCGGTTATTATACAAGTGGCAAAACGCCGATTGCTCGCTGTAAAGATCGAGATAAATACAAAAGTCTTCGCCAAATCAATAGAGCAAATGTAAAAGTCATTGTAAATCCTGGGGGCACAAATCAAAAATTTGTAAACAAATATGTTAAATCTGCACATATCATCGTCTACAATGACAACAAAACAATATTTAAGCAAATCGAGGAACGAAAAGCGGATGTCATGATCACCGATGCAATTGAAGTACAACTGCAAAGCAAACTTATTCCAACGCTATGCCCAACAATGCCAGGAAAAACGTTTAATAAATACCAAAAAGCCTATCTCATGCCTAGAGATTTGATTTGGAAAGAGTATGTTAATGCGTGGTTGGAAAAACGCATGCTAGATGGCACAGTCAAAAAACTGTTTGCGAAATATCAATAAGTGGATACCCATGTTACTTCGGTGGTTTTGCACTTAGACTTGGAACTCAAAGCTCTATTATTGCAATGAAAACAGTTAAAAAGTACAAACAGGAGCTTATCGAAGCCCAATAAGTTTTTACTTGTATTCTTTAACCACCTTGCCATAGAACGTTGCAATAACGGCGGTTTATACCCATGCTTGATAAAATGCAACGTCGCCGCGAACTCGATAATCAGAGTAAGGAGCAGCATGAGGTAATGGTCACGTACGCATCGAATGTTGCAACGCAAGGCTGCTACCGATCATGTAAAAACCGAGTTAGCGCACCAACCTTTAAGGCTCCTTGCACCAATTTGCATCGTTATAAAATATCCCACGATAATAACTATACTTCAATTTTAGGCATCAAATATCGGCACAATTTGCCTTGCTGATTTTGCATTTCGATCGTCACATGGGTATAAACCCAATTAAATTACCGAAACGAACATAGAGTTAGCAATAGGAATAAATCCATTTACTCTAAATGGTATTTGATGGAAACGATCGACATTAATAGCCGTAATGATTGGTGTTTTTAATCGAACTCCTCCAAAAGTTTGTAATTTAATGTATTTAACATTATTTGAAGGTGTAATTACACATTGTTCATTTTGCAATGTTAATCGATAACTGATAGTTGCAGGCTCTCCAGCATCAAATCTTATATCAATTGCTGGGCCAATGATATTTGTATCACTTAGTTTGACAGCCCCTGTGTACTGAAACATCAATTTCAATTCGTGGACAAGAGTAACTGTATTTGAATATTTATCATTTCTAGATTGCCATTGTGCTAAATTGGCTATGAAATACATTTCTATTACATCTGCACCATCTGAAAAATGTTCCATCAGATATCTACACCCAACCAAAATTTCTTCTGCCGTTACTGTGTTAGAAAAATGGGCTGCAAGTAGATTTCTGTTACTTAAATTGCAAAATACTCCTCCACAAACTCTAAGCCCGCGAACAATAATAGAATTAGGATCCATACCAATGTATTCTTCATCTAAACAGATCAATGCAAGATCCTGGCAAATTATGAGCAAGTTTACTTACTATTTAACATGACTTATTAATAGTCAAGTAATATTTTAGTTTGATTGAAATTAAAACGTCCCTCATTCTTAAAATTGACTATTGAGTTAAGCCCATAACGAGCCTGTTAGATCACTCATTTTTAAATTTTATTTGCACAAATATTATATACCCATGTAACGATCGAAATGCAAAATCAGCAAGGCAAATTGCGCCGATATGCCTAGCCTAAAATTAAAGGGAAGTTATTATCGATAGATATTTTACAACGATGCAAACTTAAACAAGGAGCCTTGCCAGTTGGTGCGCTAACTAGGTTTTCATCGGAAAGAAAGCAGGCCAGAGCTTAACATTTGAGGCGGGGTCCCCATTACATCGGTTGCGCCTTATCTCTGATCATTGAGTTCGCAGCAAGCGTTGCATTTTGATCGTCGCATGGGTATATATTTCACCTTGCTAGCACATGAGGAGCATTGATAGCAACAAGGTAATACCAGTGCTTGTATTACCACCTTTACGAAAATAAATTTTAATGCAGCTTGAGTCTTGGCCGAAGTATACGATTTATCCGTTCAATAATGGCTATCAGTATAGTTCTAAAATAACCATGTAAAGCAACTTGATGCATTCTATACAAAGAGACATAGACAATACGAGCAAGGCGACCTTCTACTTTCATTGAGCCTTTTGTAAGGTTACCCATTAAATTGCCGACAGTAGTGTAACTACTCAACGAAACCAACGAGCCGTAATCCATATATTTATAATTTTTGAGAGGTTTACCTTTTAACATTGCTAAAATATTTTTTGCAACTAATGATGACATTTGATGCGCCGCTTGCGCACGAGGAGGTACAAAACCTCCACTTTCAAGCGGACAGCTCGCACAATCACCCATTGCAAAAATATTATCATCACGCGTTGTTTGCAATGTTTGCTTTACAATCAGTTGATGAATACGATTAGTTTCTAACCTGCCAATATTTTCTAAAAAGTCAGGTGCTTTAATGCCTGCCGACCAAACCATTAAATCGGCTTTAATAATGTCACCACTTTTCGTTACCAGTCCAGTTTCATTCGCTTCAACAACCATTGTATTCGTTAAAATATCAACGCCAAGTTTCATTAATTCTCGATATACAGACGTGGAAATTTTATCTAGTAATGCGGGCAAGATCTTTGGACCGGCTTCCACGATGGTAACTTTTAAATCGTGTGGTTTCATATCATCAAATCCATAACTCGATATTTGATCTAATGAGTTATAAAGTTCAGCCGAAAGCTCAACGCCAGTCGCCCCTCCTCCAACAATAGCAATGTTAACATGCTTTGTTTCATGGGTACCAAGCTGTAAAAATTTATTAAGCATCAAAGAGTGAAATTTATTAGCCTGATCAGGGCTATCTAAGAAGATACAATTCTCACGTACCCCTTTTGTATTAAAATCATTGCTTACGCTTCCGAGCGCCATCACCAAAATATCATAGTGTAATTCGCATTCAGGCAAAACAACAGTGCCATTAATATCACAAAATTTGGCAAGTTTAACCAATGTATTTTCACGATCAATATCAGCAAGCTCACCGAGAGTGAAAATAAAACCGTGATTTTTGGCATGGGCACGATAACTTATTGCATCAATACCATCATCAAGCGACCCTGCCGCTACTTCATGTAATAAAGGCTTCCATAAATGCGTTCGGTTTTTATCAACCAAAATTATTTCTGCTTTCTTGTTTCTGCCTAATTTATGTCCAAGCTCTGTTGCAAGCTCTAAACCACCAGCCCCACCACCGACAATTATAATTTTTTTCATGTTACCCTCTAATGTTTTCAACTCGATATTTAGCTATATATTCATGTGACTTAATAATAAAAAGACATGGATACAAGTTAATTGTTATTATTACACCAATTATTATTATACCAATTATTATTATACCAATTATTATTACACGTGCAATGTTAAGGACAAATGCGTCTTAAATTCAATAATAAAAGGTATTATTTTGATGAATAGGAAAATCGTAAGTTCAGTATACACTAATCATCTTTCTGTCTCAATACGTATAAATTAATAAATAATGTGAATAATAGCTTTCAAAGTTAAAATAACAACTTTTTACTCTTAATAAAAGTTGCATGAACCACGACCAATCGAGTTACCGCTTAATGTTGCCAATTATTTGTTTACCTAAGTTAAAGCGCAATACAGGTCAGCAGTAAATCCTTAAAATGCAACGTCTGCCGCATTTGATGAGCAAATTAAGGCGCAATATTTAACCTAACCACAATTATAAATATCAATAGTTTATCATTATAGATGTTAATAATTTTTTATTGCCATAAACTAAAAAATACTAATTCTGTTCTGGTTGCGCACTATGGTATTGGTTGAGTGTAAGCTTATTTTTCACTTTGAAAAAACATCTGCTTATGTTATATTGCAAGCCTAAAAATGGTTAAACAACTTAGCTTGATTGTGATTTTTTTATCTTATCTTTTATTTAATGTTTTAAATACATAATTTTAAAGTACATTTAAAGGACAAAAAGTTAGCTTTTACGACTGTTTTTATATTTTCAGCCAACATTTTATGCCACGTTACAACCCATAGAAGAGATACATAATGAAGACAATTATAATAGGTTGCGGGGCTACGATGGAAAAAGGATTTGGAGGGACTGCCAAATTCTCTGGAGATAATTGGTATCCTCATGCATTACATACTCATACTCATTGTACGACAGTTGATATCAACCCTACGTGCAGTCCATCGATAGTATTGAATTTCACAACGCCTAATCGCGCAGAGCTCGTCCGTAAAATAGGTAATGAAAAATTTGATCTTATCGTACTAGAAAACTTACCATTGTTTCTTCTTTATAAAAATACCCTTAACACAATCGTTACAAACAGCAATTATATTCTGAGTGAAAT
Source organism: uncultured Psychromonas sp. (assembly GCA_963682165.1). Lineage (GTDB taxonomy): Bacteria > Pseudomonadota > Gammaproteobacteria > Enterobacterales > Psychromonadaceae > Psychromonas. The sequence goes on from OY821666.1 coordinate 3,610,905, forward strand.
AGGCCACATTTTCATACCTATGGTACTCGATACCGATATTGAACGGCTAGAAAAAGCTTTTTCAATCTATGGTTTCAGACTCATTCGCAAAAGTAATGATTTATCATTGATTTATCCTATCATTACAGCATTTACTGGCAGATATGCTGATGAGTATATGATGATGAATAATCTTAAGTTAATGATGTTATTAAAGCCAAATTCAGCAAACAAAAAATATCTTTTATTTAAGCGCTAAACATACCAAGGCGACTTAAAAGTCAACCGTTATATGATGTGTAAATAACCAGAGTAAGGTGCAACTGATGTAATGGTTACTACCTATGGTATTGGTTGAGTGTAAGCTTATTTTTCACTTTGAAAAAACATCTGCTTATGTTATATTGCGAGCCTAAAAATAGTTAAACAACTTAGCTTGATTGTGATTTTTTTATCTTATCTTTTATTTAATGTTTTAAATACATAATTTTAAAGGACATTTAAAGGACAAAAAGTTAGCTTTTACGACTGTTTTTATATTTTCAGCCAACATTTTATGCCACGTTACAACCCATATAGGACATACATAATGAACACAATTATAATAGGTTGCGGGGCTACGATGGAAAACGGGTTTGGAGGTCCTGTCAAATGCGAACGAGACCAATTCGATAAATCTGGTTGCTATCCTCATGCATTACATACTCACCATAATTGTACAACAGTTGATATAAACCCTGCGTGCAGTCCATCGATAGTATTGAATTTCGCAACGCCTGATCGCTCAGAACTCGTCCGTAAAATAGGTAATGAAAAATTTGATCTTATCGTACTAGAATTCCTACCAAACCGTTTTTATCATACACCTGAATATTGCAGCGATATCATTACCAACTGCAGTTATATCTTAACAGCAACAGGTAAGGTTTTTATACCTTTTCTACGCAATGTAAATGCTGTGCTGCCAAAAACAATTTTTTCTTTTTTTGGTTATAAACTCATTCACGAAAGTACTGATTACTCACTAATTTACCCTATCGTTTCAGCAATTGCTGGTAAATATGCTGATGAGTATATGATGACATATAAGTATCATACGTCGCTGTGCGCAAGCGACAATACACCAGCGCATTTTTTTGTATTTAAGCGTTAGCATAACATTTTTAAGAACCAAAAAGTTACCAGCCATAGATGCGATCCATAGAAGAGATACATAATGAACACAATTATAATAGGTTGCGGGGCTACGATCGAAAACGGGTATGGAGGTCCTGTCAAATGCGAACGAGACCAATTCTATAAATTTGGTTGCTATCCTCATGCATTACATACTCACCATAATTGTACAACAGTTGATATAAACCCTACGTGCAGTCCATCGATAGTATTAGATTTCGCAACGCCTGATCGCGCAGAGCTCGTCCGTAAAATAGGTAATAAAAAATTTGATCTTATCGTACTAGAAGCCCTACCAGACTATTTTTTTTATACACCTGACAATTGCATGAATATCATTGCCAACTGCAATTATATCTTAACAGCAACAGGTAAGGTTTTTATACCTTTACTACGCGATGAAGATGCTGAGATGCCAAAAACAATTTTTTCTCACTTTGGCTATAAACTCATTCACGAAAGTGCTGATTACTCACTAATTTATCCTATCGTATCAGCAATTGCTGGGAAATATTCTGCTGAGTATATGATGATATATAAGTATGATGCGTCGCTGTACTCAAGCGACAATACACCCATACATTATTTTGTATTTAAGCGTTAACATAACATTTTAAAGAGCAACAAAGTTGCGGCCCATAGAAGAGATACATAATGAACACAATTATAATAGGTTGCGGGGCTACGATGGAAAACGGGTTTGGGGGGCCTATCAGATACAAAAGAGGCCAATTCGATGGGCATGGTTGCTATCCTCATGCATTACATACTCATCATAATTGTACAACAGTTGATATAAACCCTGCGTGCAGTCCATCGATAGTATTGAATTTCGCAACGCCTGATCGCGCAGAGCTCGTCCGTAAAATAGGTAATAAAAAATTTGATCTTATAGTACTAGAAGCCCTACCAAACTATTTTTTTTATACACCTGACAATTGCAGTAATATCATTGCCAACTGCAATTATATCTTAACAGCAACAGGTAAGGTTTTTATACCTTTACTACGCGATGTAAATGCTGAGATGCTAAAAATAATTTTTTATCGCTTTGGCTATAAACTCATTCACGAAAGTACTGATTACTCGCTAATTTATCCTATCGTATCAGCAGTTGCTGGGAAATATTTTGATGAGTATCTGATGAAGAATAAGAATCAGGTGTTGCGGTTCACAAACATCGATATGCCCGTGCATTATTTTTTATTTAAGCGTTAGCATAACATTTTTAAGAACCAAAAAGTTACCAGCCATAGATGCGAGACATAGAGGATATACATAATGAAGACAATTATAATAGGTTGTGGGGCTACAATGGAAAACGGGTTTGGGGGGCCTGTCAGATACGATGGATACGAATATGATGAATCTGGTTGGTATGCTCATGCATTACATACTCATGCTCATTGTACGACAGTTGATATAAACCCTGCGTGCAGTCCATCGATAGTATTGGATTTCGCAACGCCTGATCGCGCAGAGCTCGTCCGTAAAATAGGTCATAAAAAATTTGATCTTATCGTACTAGAAAGCTTGCCGAACGGTTTTTATACTAGGTCTCACGATTTAGAAAAAATAGTTACAAACTGCAGTTATATTTCAAGCGAAATAGGTCTCATTTTAATACCTCTGATATGCGATAAAAATACTAAAAGGCTAGAAAAGGCTTTTTCAGATCATGCTTTTAGACTCTTTCGCAAAAGTAGTGATTTATCATTGATTTACCCTATCATTTCAGCATTTACTGGCAGATATGCTGATGAGTATATGATGAAGTATAAGAATCAGGTGTTGATCTTAACAAGAAACGATATACCCGCGCATTATTTTTTATTTAAGCGTTAGCATAACATTTTTAAGAACCAAAAAGTTACCAGCCATAGATGCGAGACATAGAGGATATACATAATGAAGACAATTATAATAGGTTGCGGGGCTACGATGGAAAACGGGTTTGGTGGGTCTCTCAGATACGAAGGAGACCAATTCGATAAATCTGGTTGGTATCCTCATGCATTACATACTCATCATAATTGTACAACAGTTGATATAGACCCTGCGTGCAGTCCATCGATAGTATTGGATTTCGCAACGCCAGATCGCGCAGAGCTCGTCCGTAAAATAGGTAATAAAAAATTTGATCTTATAGTACTAGAAGCCCTACCAAACTATTTTTTTTATACACCTGACAATTGCAGTAATATCCTTGCCAACTGCAATTATATCTTAACAGCAACAGGTAAGGTTTTTATACCTTTACTACGCGATGTAAATGCTGAGATGCTAAAAATAATTTTTTATCGCTTTGGCTATAAACTCATTCACGAAAGTACTGATTACTCGCTAATTTATCCTATCGTATCAGCAGTTGCTGGTGGAAATGCTTATGAATATATGATGAGGTATAGGCTTCAGATCATCAAAAAAGAAAAGTATCATATCTACCAAAATTATTTTTTATTTAAGCGTTAGCATAACATTTTTAAGAACCAAAAAGTTACCAGCCATAGATGCGAGACATAGAGGACATACATAATGAAGACAATTATAATAGGTTGCGGGGCTACAATGGAAAACGGGTTTGGGGGGCCTATCAGATACAAAAGAGGCCAATTCGATGGGCGTGGTTGCTATCCTCATGCATTACATACTCATCCTAATTGTACAACAGTTGATATAGACCCTGCGTGCAGTCCATCGATAGTATTGAATTTCGCAACGCCTGATCTCGCTAAGCTAGTCCGTAAAATAGGTAATGAAAAATTTGATCTTATCGTACTAGAAACCTTACCAGACTGTATTTATAATATGGCTAAATATTTTGGCAATATCATTAGAAACTGCAATTATATCTCAACTGAAATAGGTCAGGTTTTTATACCTTTTATAAACGATGAAAATGCTCAGCTGCTATCAATCTATTTTCCTTTCTATGGTTATAAACTTATTCACAAAAGTCATGATTTCTCACTAATTTACCCTATCATATCAGCAATTACTGGTGGAAATGCTTATGAATATATGATGAGGTATAGGCTTCAGATCATCAAAAAAGAAAAGTATCATATCTACCAAAATTATTTTTTATTTAAGCGTTAGCATAACATTTTGGAGAACAAAAAAGTTACCAGCCATAGATGCGAGACATAGAGGATATACATAATGAAGACAATTATAATAGGTTGCGGGGCTACGATGGAAAACGGGTTTGGTGGGTCTCTCAGATACGAAGGAGACCAATTCGATAAATCTGGTTGGTATCCTCATGCATTACATACTCATCATAATTGTACAACAGTTGATATAGACCCTGCGTGCAGTCCATCGATAGTATTGAATTTCGCAACGCCTGATCGCGCAGAGCTCGTCCGTAAAATAGGTAACGAAAAATTTGATCTTATCGTACTAGAATACTTACCTGACGATTTTTATACTATTCCTGAATATTGCATCAGTATGATTAGAAACTGCAATTATATCTTAACAGCAACAGGTAAGGTTTTTATACCTTTACTAACCGATGAAAATGCGATCTTGCCAAAAAAAGCTTTTTCTTTATTTAGCTATAAACTCATTCACGAAAGTACTGATTACTCGCTAATTTATCCTATCGTATCAGCAGTTGCTGGGAAATATTCTGATGAGTATGTGATGGCGTGTCACTACATGGAGTTGTGTGGAACAACCAACGATATACCCGTGCATTATTTTGTATTTAAGCGTTAGCATAACATTTTAAAGAGCAACAAAGTTGCGGCCCATAGAAGAGATACATAATGAACACAATTATAATAGGTTGCGGGGCTACGATGGAAAACGGATATGGGGGTCCTGTCAGATACGATGGATACGATGGATACGATGGATACGATGGATACGATGGATACGATGGATACGATGGATACGAATATGATGAATCTGGTTGGTATGCTCATGCATTACATACTCATGCTCATTGTACGACAGTTGATATAAACCCTGCGTGCAGTCCATCGATAGTATTGGATTTCGCAACGCCTGATCGCGCAGAGCTCGTCCGTAAAATAGGTCATAAAAAATTTGATCTTATCGTACTAGAAACCTTACCAGACTGTATTTATAATATGGCTAAATATTTTGCCAATATCATTAGAAACTGCTATTATATCTCAACTGAAATAGCTCAGGTTTTTATACCTTTTATAAACGATGAAAATGCTCAGCTGCTATCAATCTATTTTCATTTCTATGGTTATAAACTCATTCACAAAAGTCATGATTTCTCACTAATTTATCATATCAGCAATTACTGGTGGAAATGCTTATGAATATATGATGAGGTATAGGCTTCAGATCATAAAAAAAGAAAAGTATCATATCTACGCAAATTATTTTTTATTTAAGCGTTAGCATAACATTTTGAAGAACCAAAAAAGTTGCAACCCATATAGGGGATAAATAATGAAAACAATTGTAATAGGTTGTGGGCCTACGATGGCAGACAGATCTGGAGGTCCTCTAAGAGCCGATGAAATTCCACCCGAATGGTTTCCTCATTCACTACATACTCACCCTAATTGTACAACAGTTGATATAGACGCGCGGTGCAGTCCATCGGTAGTATTGAATTTCGCAACTCCTGATCCAGCGGAGCTCATCGGTAAAATAGGTAATGAAAAATTTGATCTTATCGTACTCGAAAGCTTGCCAAACGATTTATATGTTGATAGTTATTTTTTGGGAAAAATAGTTACAAACTGCAATTATATTTCAAATGAAATAGGTCATATTTTGATACCTTTAGAACTCGATAAAAATATTGAGCTGCTAGAAAAGGCTTTTGCAACCCATGGTTTTAGACTCATTCGCGTAAGTGATGATTTCTCACTGATTTATCCTATCATTTCAGCATTTACTGGCAGATATACTGATGAGTATATGATGAGATATAGACTTCAACTCCTGATATACAAAAAGATAAATCTCAACCGGCATTATTTGTTATTTAAGCGTTAATGGATTTAAAGAACAAAAAAGTTGTCTTTTTCTGCTTATTTTTATTGTAAGCAAACATTTTTACAGGACTAGCCACATAGATATGTAGGTAGATAAGCCCTAGGCACATAGATAGGTAGGTACATAATGAGAACCATTGTAATAGGATGCGGGTCTACGATAGAAAACGCTTGGGGAGGTCCTGTCAGATACTACCATGAATCTGGTGAATGTGGTAACTATCCGCATGCATTACATATTCATACTAATTGTACAACAGTTGATATAGACGCGCGCTGCAATCCATCGGTAGTATTGGATTTCACGGCATCTAATTACTTAGAGCTCATCCATAAATTAGGTCGTGAAAAATTTGATCTTATCGTACTAGAAAACTTGCCTTATCGTATTTACAGGGAGGAGTACAAATTTCGTAATTTGGTGAAAAACTGCCATTATATTTTAAGTGAAATAGGCCAAGTTTTTATTCCTCTGGTACAAGGCGAGGAGGTTGAACGTGTTGAATGGGTATTTTCCAGGTTATGTTTTAGACTTATTCATGCAAGCTATGATTTCTCACGAATTTACCCTATCATTTCAGCATTTACTGGCAGATATGCTGATGAGTTTATAATGAGGAATACCTCTCACTGCTTACTTGAAGAGGAGATGGATTTTTTTTATCTTGTATTTAAGCGTTAACATATACTCATGAGATCTAAAAATTCAACATTATCCGTGTGCTAGATGGCATATTAAGCTGATATTTGACCTGCCGACCATTAGCTATGCTCATTCTTTTACGGTTAACCACATTTTATTTGTTGAGTGTAAGCTGATTTTTTATTTTGATGCTCTCCAAAATACACCAACACATAATTTGCAAGTATAATGCCCCAGGAAATCTAAACAGTAAAATTAAGATTCTTATTCCTGTTTGAGATAATATCTATCAAAATAGGAGAATTACCATGAGCAAAAAAAGAACAACTTATTCTGCTGAGTTTAAAAGTAGACTTGTACTGGAGTTATTGGAAAATGAAAAAACAATAGCTGAGATTGCAAATGAAAATAATATCACCCCTAAGAATCTTCAGAATTGGAAAAAAATATTCCTGGAAAATGCTGTTATTGCAATGGAGCCAGCAAAAGCGGTTAAGGAATATAAGCTAGAGCTTGTTGCTGCTCAAGAAGAAAACGAAATGCTAACAAAAATTGTCGGTAAAATGACTGTTGAAAATGAGTGGCTTGAAAAAAAGCTAAAAAGCTTGGGCTTATCTCATAAGAAGAAGTTAATTAATCCCAAGCTAGAAAACCTATCTGTATCACAGCAATGTGAGCTATTGAATTTGAATCGAAGTACTTTTTACTACACTGAAAAAGTGAATAATAAAAAGCATGAGATTCAGCAGGAAATAGCCAAAGTATTTGATAAAACACCAATTTACGGCGCTAAAAAGGTGCATCAACAGCTTCTAGAAAATGGAGTCAAGGCATCTTTAAACACGGTAGCAACATATCGAAAGGAGCTGGGTTTAAAGGCTATTTTAGCGGTTAAGCAAGTAACAACCACCGTACCCAATAAGCAACATCAGAAATACAGTTATAAGCTTAGAGGCCTTAATATTTCACATGCTAATCAGGTATGGAGCACAGATATAACCTACATCAAAGTCAAGGGTGGAATGGTTTACCTTGCTGCGGTCATTGATTGGCATTCGAAAGCCGTCCTATCACACAAAATATCGAATACGATGGATTGTGCACTGGTAATGAACGTCTTGGATGCGGCCTTAGATCGCTATGGAAAACCTGAGATATTCAATACAGATCAAGGAAGTCAGTATACAAGCGATGTGCATACTCAAAAATTAAAACAGAACGGGATCACGATATCAATGGACGGGAAAGGCCGTGCCACTGATAATATTTGCATTGAAAGATTTTGGAGAAGTGCAAAATGCGAGCGTATTTATCTAAATGAATATGAAACTATCAAAGATTTACAAGAAGATGTATCCGATTACATTGAGTTTTATAATCACGAACGATTTCATGAAACATTGAAATATAAAAAACCAATGAATGTTTACCAAGAAGGAATTAAGGCGAGCTTAGCTTTATCAAAGGTATCTTAACTGTGGAATAAGAAATATTAAATAACTGAGGGTGTAAAAAGAACTGTGTAAATACTTATTATGTATAATCTATAAAAGGACTAAATAATGAGTAATATAATGATCACAGATAAAATGCAGGCCCTCGCTAATGAATTAGCTAAAGATCTAAAAACACCTGAAGATCTCAATCAACTCAGCGCTATGCTCACCAAAATCACAGTTGAAGCAGCGCTCCGTTCTGAAATGAGTTATCACCTCGGTTATGAGAAAGATCAGCCTAAGGAGCATAATGGTGGTAATAATCGCAATGGTTATTCCACCAAGTTTCTTAAAGGTGATCATGGAAATATCGAAATTCAAACACCTCGCGATAGAGAGGGAACCTTTGAGCCACAGCTTGTAAAAAAACGTCAAACTCGTATAACAGGCATGGATGGTCAAATCCTAACGCTTTACGCGAAGGGAATGAGTACGCGTGATATTACAGCGACATTTCAGGAAATGTATGGTGCTGATATATCTGCTGGGCTTGTCTCTCAAGTCACAAATGCGGTTATGGAAGAAGTGATTGACTGGCAAAGCAGGCCTTTAGATGCAACTTACCCGATCGTTTATATGGACTGTATTGTTTTAAAAATACGCCAAGATAAACGAGTCATTAATAAAGCGATTTACCTTGCTTTAGGCGTGAACTTGGAAGGCCACAAAGAATTGTTGGGTATGTGGATATCAGAAAATGAAGGCGCTAAATTCTGGCTTTCAGTGATGACCGACCTTCAAAATAGAGGCATGAAAAATATGCTAATCGCCTGCGTAGATGGCCTAAAAGGCTTCCCTGAAGCCATTAACGCCACCTTCCCAAAAACTAAAATTCAGCTTTGTATCGTCTATACCTACCCAAAGAGTCAAGACAGTTATTTAATATTTCTTATTCCACAGTTAAGATACCTTTGATAAAGCTAAGCTCGCCTTAATTCCTTCTTGGTAAACATTCATTGGTTTTTTATATTTCAATGTTTCATGAAATCGTTCGTGATTATAAAACTCAATGTAATCGGATACATCTTCTTGTAAATCTTTGATAGTTTCATATTCATTTAGATAAATACGCTCGCATTTTGCACTTCTCCAAAATCTTTCAATGCAAATATTATCAGTGGCACGGCCTTTCCCGTCCATTGATATCGTGATCCCGTTCTGTTTTAATTTTTGAGTATGCACATCGCTTGTATACTGACTTCCTTGATCTGTATTGAATATCTCAGGTTTTCCATAGCGATCTAAGGCCGCATCCAAGACGTTCATTACCAGTGCACAATCCATCGTATTCGATATTTTGTGTGATAGGACGGCTTTCGAATGCCAATCAATGACCGCAGCAAGGTAAACTATTCCACCCTTGACTTTGATGTAGGTTATATCTGTGCTCCATACCTGATTAGCATGTGAAATATTAAGGCCTCTAAGCTTATAACTGTATTTCTGATGTTGCTTATTGGGTACGGTGGTTGTTACTTGCTTAACCGCTAAAATAGCCTTTAAACCCAGCTCCTTTCGATATGTTGCTACCGTGTTTAAAGATGCCTTGACTCCATTTTCTAGAAGCTGTTGATGCACCTTTTTAGCGCCGTAAATTGGTGTTTTATCAAATACTTTGGCTATTTCCTGCTGAATCTCATGCTTTTTATTATTCACTTTTTCAGTGTAGTAAAAAGTACTTCGATTCAAATTCAATAGCTCACATTGCTGTGATACAGATAGGTTTTCTAGCTTGGGATTAATTAACTTCTTCTTATGAGATAAGCCCAAGCTTTTTAGCTTTTTTTCAAGCCACTCCTTTTCAACAGTCATTTTACCGACAATTTTTGTTAGCATTTCGTTTTCTTCTTGAGCAGCAACAAGCTCTAGCTTATATTCCTTAACCGCTTTTGCTGGCTCCATTGCAATAACAGCATTTTCCAGGAATATTTTTTTCCAATTCTGAAGATTCTTAGGGGTGATATTATTTTCATTTGCAATCTCAGCTATTGTTTTTTCATTTTCCAATAACTCCAGTACAAGTCTACTTTTAAACTCAGCAGAATAAGTTGTTCTTTTTTTGCTCATGGTAATTCTCCTATTTTGATAGATATTATCTCAAACAGGAATAAGAATCTTAATTTTACTGTTTAGATTTCCTGGGGCATTATAGTCCATATGGTGCGTAATTCGATGAAGTTTGTTCCTTACAAAGACTACAAGGCTGTCGCCTCTGATTTGAAATCAATATATCAATCAGTTACCGAAGATGAAGCCAGGTTGGAATTAGAGCATTTCTCTGAAAAATGGGATGATAAATACCCTCAAATAAGCCGTTCATGGCGGATTCATTGGGAGAATTTAAATACGCTATTTTCTTATCCAGCAGATATTCGCAAAGTGATTTACACCACCAATGCGATTGAATCACTAAACAGCGTGATAAGAAAGTCAGTTAAAACGAGAAAGGTGTTTCCAAATGATACCGCCGCCTTCAAAGTTGTCTACTTGGCAATTAAGGCAGCATCTAAAAAATGGACCATGCCAATTAGAGATTGGAAACCAGCTTTGAATCGGTTTATAATCGAATTTGAGGAGGAGATTGCTCCTCATATCTAAAAGGGTATTTACACAGTTAGGTTTACACCCTCAAATAACTGTCTTGACTCTTTGGGTAGGTATAAAGCGTACTTTTTTCAATTCGAAAATTCAGTCTCTATTTCCCAAGCTTTTTGATGATATTGGTATATCTGATTGCTGCCCAGGTAATTTATTTTTACTTTATCTTTGTGAGCATAAAAGCCTTTATTAAAAATGAAGGCACTTTTTAATAATCCTATGGTTAGCCATTTTGTTGGTACGTCTATTTTATGGTCATTTTTTAAGCGCGCGCTTACAGGTAAGCCTTGCTTTGTCGCAACTGTCCAGCCCCACTCTCCAAATGAAGGAACATTTTGGTGGTATTGCTCTACTTGTTTGAACTTCGCTTGTTTAACTGTTTTTGCAATTGATATAAAGGCATTTTTTGCGTGAAAGGGCGACGTTGATTGAATGACTATCACACCATCAGCATTGAGTAGATTGCCTAGCCGGTGATAGAAATTAACAGTGTACATCTTATTGAGTTCAGAGTTACTTGGATCAGGAAGATCAACAATGATGGTATCGAAAATTTGTTTGTTTTGTTGCAGTTTATCAATACCAATAAAGGCATCTTCGTGAATGACTTTAACACGAGGATCATTGAAACTATTTTGATTCAACGATTGTATTTTTTTAGCGAGTTGCTTGGGAAGGTACTTTTCTGGATATTGAAAAAGTGCTAACAGTTCAGGATCAAGATCAATAAGAGTCACTTGTTTAGGTTTCCATTTTAAGACCTCACGCAGTGCAAGCCCATCTCCACCACCAATAATTAGCACTTTATTGTGCTCATTACTAGCTTGCATTGCGGGGTGCACTAAAAATTCATGGTAAATCTGTTCATCTAAACTTGAAAATTGTAAACGCCCATTGATATAAAAATTATAAATTGGCGCAATCCCTCCGCCAAGTTTGCGTTCGGTAAAGACAATGTTTTGATAAAGCGTTTGTTTATGGTAAACCACTTTATCTAAATAAAGCATATTTTGCATTTGCTGTTGCCACATATCACCATATTGAAACACCAGCACCACCAATAAAGCTAAGACGCCGTGTCCGAAAAAAAGTGTTTTTTTATACTTTAGTTGTTTTTTAAAGCGCAAGAAAAAGATAAATCCTGCAATAAGATTGCCAGAGGCAGTTATCGCTGCAGCTTCACTTACCTTAATGTGCAGCATAAACACCACCCAAATGATCGCGCCAACACCAGCTCCTATGTAATCGGCACCGTAAATTGTCCCAACATTATGTGCTAAGTGATGCCCATACACTGACTCACGAATACGTGCGATAAGCGGTATTTCCATACCAATTAAAAAACCCAATATAAACGCAAAAATATAGGGAAGCTGCATGCTTAGCCAGCTCATTTTAGCCAGCAGTCCACCTTGGGGTAATGCATCAATGGGAATTTCATAAGTATTTGCGACTAAGTGCGGTAATGTTTGAGTAAAACCAATAATTGAGGCAATAAACAATGTAGCACTACAGCCAATCAGGGCAATAATCAATTCTAAAGCGACAAAGCCTTGAAAAGCATCTTTTACCTTTTTAGCTGCAAATGCGCCTAAGCCCATTGAAACAATCATGATCCCAATAATGGCGTAGATAACAGTTTCAAGACTACCTAATATGCGTGCAGAATAATGCGAAAGTAAGTATTCATAAATCAAGCCACAGCAAGCAAGTGTTGCCATAATTAAAATCAATAATACGTCATCAAAAAGTGGTCTATTTTTAAGTGTTGCTTTCATTTAAATTGGCTTTATGATTATCAGATGATATATATGCCTATGTTACCTTAAGATGAAAAATCAGCAAGGAAAATTGGTCACGGATTTGGTGCATAAAATTTAAGGGAAGTTATTATCGTGAAGGATTATATTACCATGCAAACTTAAACAGGTAGCCTTGCCCGTTAGGGCGACTCCCTCGGTTTTTATATGCAAGGAAGCTGCCTGGCGCTTAACGTTCTAAAATCACATCGGCGGAGCTTGTCTCTGATCATAGATAGCGCGGCCACCGTTGCATTTTAAAGGCGCATGGATACACATGCGCTAAGAAACTCTGGCGGTTTCTGCCGATAATAAGTGTTAACTATTAATGCTATGAACAAAAGCTATTAATGATATGAGCAATAACCCATTAATGACATGAGCAACAGCGCAATTGAAAACGAGATAGCAAACTCTACTAAGGCAACGCCAATATTATGTTGATCTTCAATTTCCATTGAGCGGTCAATACCCCATAGAACGATGAATTTTGCAAATCTTGCTAATAACGTAAAGCATATCATTAAAAGCAAACTCAATGCCGTCCACACTATTACATCATGCGATACGTCATGCGGATTAAATTGAGCAAAGTAACTCGCAGCAGTGACTGACATTGCTGTTGAAATAAGATACCCCGCATAACGAATTGCAAGTGCAAGTTGCTCTTGCTCTAATGCAGTTTGAAAACTAATGCTATTATTTTTATTGTATTTTCGCGCAAAAAATTTGGTAATTAAAAGCAACATGAGTTGTGAGACTATCCAAGCTAAAACCAGTGCTATAAAAGTATTTACGGTTAAACCATGCACCCACATAATAACTGCTCTAACGATAATGGCAGTGGCAATAACAGAGGCGGCATCAACCACTCCAACGGCCAAATTTCGATCAAGAATTTGATCAATTTTTTTAAATTGCGGCAAGGCAAATTCATCATGAATATAGCGCCCTGCTTTGATTAAAACCATCGCTGTGATACCATAAGCAAACATACCAATTAGTTCATTCTTATATGATCCAGCTAACTCCCCAGTAATGACACCACTGAGCGCAATCCCCATTGCGAAAATTGCCCCTGCCATACTAATTCCGTAAGAAAAGTTGTTTTTTATTGCAAGCTCTTCCTTTGTATTGACTTTTGTGATAAAGCCCATGATATAACGCACACCACCCAACAAAACGATGGCAACAGCCATATCAATAACTAAATACCACAAGACATTTTCGCGATTTAAAATTGTTGCCATTAACTCATCCATAATTATTATCCTTTATTTTCCGCGACGTATACCGCGCGAAGTTGTTGAACGACTGTTTCTAAAACTACCTGCTGATCTACTTTTAAAAAAACTTGATTTTCTTGCAAAAGATGACGATTTTTGTGCTTTTTGACTAGCTGCTGACATACGACTTGCACCTGTTTTATGTTTCGCATAGGGACTTTTAAACCCACCGCGACTGCCAAATTGTTTTTTGGTTCTGGTAGCTAAATTATCTTGGCTTTTCATTTTTGAAGGTGACGTGTAGTGATTTCGACCGACATCACTATAATAACTGTAATCACGATGGGATGCCCAATTACCATAGCCAATACGATGAGGAGATAATGCCGAAAACATTGCATACATTCCATACCACTGCCAAAAAGAGGAGCCACTACTATTGGTTTGCCACGAGCCATAACCAGGATTACCGACGAGTTGACTGCCTGCTCCATTATCGGTTGCATTATTTGCAGATAAACTTTGTGCGGAGCTAATAGCATTGACTCGCGCAAGTTTTCCACCTGACATATCAGCAATAACATTCACAGGATCAGAGAGCGCATCGTTAAATAATTTAGGATCTGCAGCCGCGATTAAATTTTTAGATTCAACAATCTGCGCATCAATATCGCCTAAAACTTGAGGTCGCTGCTTTAACGTTTGCAAGCGTTTTTTGAGTCCTTCATATAAAGGACCGTCTGTCGTTGCATCGCGCGCTAATTCATCAAGCAAAGGCGTCAAGTTTGGTTTATCTGCACTCTCGATCTTTGCATATTCTCGCAATAGCGTAGCATTAAGCACATTATGATTATCAAGAGCCTGCCCTAAATTGTTAAGTAAATATTGCGCATTTTTAATATTACCTTTTAATTTTTCAGGACGATTATCGCTACATCCAAAGAGTACAAATATCGCACAAAGTAACAGTAGTATTTTTATTTTCATGGTAATGCCATTGCTCATTTTTAATTCAATAATTTTTTATCGATAACATTTAATAACGTATACTAACAAATATATTGCTATTTGCTGTGCTTATTTTTTAAGTGCTCAATAACACGTTGCAAGTCGTCAGACGTATCAATCCCCGGTAAAGGTATCTCTGATGCTTGCTGTACATCAATTTTATAACCATGCCAAAGTACGCGTAATTGCTCTAGTTTTTCTATTTGTTCAAGCGGTGCAAGGCTCAGCTTTGTATATTGCGCGAGAAAACCAACACGATAAGCATAAATACCGATATGACGATATAATACATTAGATCTTAACAATTCTTCTGTTGTCTTCCCAGCACAATATTCATCACGTTTCCACGGAATAGTCGCGCGACTAAAATATAATGCTAAATTATTTTTATCGCTAACGACTTTTACTACATTGGGATTAAATACATCCGCTAAATCAGTAATAGGTGTACTTAATGTCGCCATGCTTGCGTGTTTATTAGTCTGCAAATTTTGGGCAACCTCGCGAATAACATTCACTGGTATTAATGGCTCATCGCCCTGCACATTAACAATAATTTCATCTGCTAAAAATTGATATTTAGCACAAACCTCAGCTAAACGATCGGTGCCTGAGCTATGATTTTTTGATGTCATACAAACATCAATGTCTTTTATATTAGCAAATGCATCCACGATAAGTTCATGATCCGTTGCAACAATCACTTGCTTAGCACCGCTTTTAAGGGCCTGCATTGCCACCCTTTCGACCATTGTTTTGCCTAAAATATCGACAAGCGGTTTACCAGGTAACCGTACTGAGTCATAACGAGAAGGAATAACAACAATAAAGGACATAATTATACTTTCTTTTTTTCTTTAATATTGCGTGCATTTTTAATCAATAAAGATGGAATGCCCTCAATAATGGGGTAAGCTAAATTATCGAATTTACAAATCAACTCATTGCTTCCTTTTTTATAATATAACGCGCCTTTGCAAACTGGACAGGCAATAATATCCAACAATTTGCTATCTAACATATTAAACCCTTAATCTTCATTAATAATTTTTTTTCAAATTGCCCTGGTAATTGTGCACTAATTGGCTGATACCACCAGTTTTTTTGGGCGAAATTTATACACTTAACCGCGTCTTTTTCCGTCATTAATAACGGTAGTGAATTTTCAAACTGTTGAAGATCAGCTTCAACAAACGCATGGTGATCAGCAAAAGCCTGGGTGTTTTTTATGGTAAAAGACTGGTCTTTTAAACTATCAAAAAAGCGTTGTGGATAACCAATTGCCGCACACGCATTAACAGCTTTAGTTACATCTAACTCGCCATGATGACCATCTACACGAACACATTTATTGGCAACTAATAACATGGTAACATCTTCAGTAATAACTGTATTTTTGTTTACTAAAGAAATATTAGCTTGGCCATTGCTAATAATAAAATCAACTCGTTTTAAGCGAGATAAACGCTCTCTTAATGGTCCCATAGGCATTATTTTTTGATTACCGAAACGACGTTGCCCATCCACAATAACAATTTCTATATCACGCTCAAGCGCATAATGCTGTAAGCCATCATCAGTAATAATAATATCAACATCACAATGGCAGCCCAGGTATTTTGCGGCTTGACTGCGCACAGGATCGATAACAATAGGGATACCTAAACGTTTGAAAATCATCACAGGCTCATCACCAGCCTGCGCGAAAGTAATATCTCTATCAACCAGTAAAGGGTACTGTTCACTTTTTCCGCCATAACCTCGACTGACGATGCCAGGCTTGTAGCCTTGCTTTATAAGCAAAGAACAAAGCCAAATAACAAAAGGCGTTTTGCCATTCCCACCTACCGATATATTGCCAACAACAATCACCGGAAGCGCGCTTTTATAACGTTTAAATATACCTAACTTAAATAACCAATAGCGAAGAGTGCTTATTGTCCAGAATAAAAACGCAAATGGATATAAAAACCAAGTCCACCATCGCAATCGCTGATACCAAAAAGACATTATATATTCTCTTTCATTGATTGCATTGTACTTAAACTATGATACATGCCTTTTTTCTCTAACAGATCAGCATGTGTTCCGCGTTCAACCACTTCGCCTTCATCAATAACTAAAATTTGAGAAGCTTGCTCAATGGTTGATAAACGATGCGCAATAACAAGCGATGTTCTGTTTTTTTGTAATTCTTCCAGAGCACTTTGAATATGACGCTCAGATTCAGTATCTAGCGCTGAGGTTGCTTCATCTAAAATTAAAATAGGGGCATCACGCAGCAATGCCCTTGCAATCGCAATACGCTGTCGCTGACCACCTGATAAAAGCGCCCCATTTTCACCCACAATGGTATCAAGCCCTTCTGGAAATTGACTAATAAATTCCATTGCATTCGCTGTTTTTGCAGCTTTGATGATATCTTCGCGGGAAAATTTTTCTGCTGATGCATAAGCAATATTATCTGCAATTGAAACATTAAACAGGTGAACACTTTGCGAAACAATGGCAACTTGATGGCGTAATGATGCGAGCGTGTAATGCTCAATATTTTCACCATCAATACTAATAAGACCTGAATCAACATCATAAAATCGGGTTAATAAGTTGCCAATAGTTGATTTACCGCTCCCAGATCGTCCAACTAATGCGAACGTTTGCCCCGCGTTAATGGTAAAGCTTACCTTCTTCAAAGCAGGCGTTGATGACGTTGGATAAGTAAAGGCCACATCGCTAAAGGTTATATCCCCTTTAGCACGTTCAATAACGCGAAGCCCTTCATCTTTTGCAACTGCGCGATCAAGGACTGTAAATAAACTATGACTCGCAGCTAATCCACGCTGAATTTCATTATTCACCTGGGTGACATTCTTGATTGGCTTCATTAACGCGAGCATGGCGCTAACTATCACCACAAACTTACCTGCTGACAAGGACTGTATAATATCAGGATTTGTCGCTAAATAAAGCACAATGCCAAGTGCCAGTGAAGCAATAGATTGAATAATTGGCACACTGATCGCATTCGCAGCGGCCATTTTCATGTTTTGTGAGCGCACCTTGTTACTCACCTCTGCAAATTTTTTATTTTCGGTTTCTTGACCGCCAAACATTAATACTTCTTTATGTCCGTGAAGCATTTGCTCTGATGAGATGGTGACAAGACCCATTGCATTTTGAATGTTTTTACCGATTTTTCTAAAGCGTTTGCTCACAATATTAATCGCAATAGCAAGAAAAGGACCTACCAAAAAAAATACTAATGACAATCGCCAACTTTGATAAAACATCATAGCAACAAGCCCTATTAATGTCGCCCCTTCACGAAATATTTTTACCATCGCGCTACTGGTTGCATTGGAAACTTGATTCGCATCGTAAATTATTTTAGAAATAAGTTCTCCAGTATTGGTTTTATCAAAAAAACTAATTGGTAAAGCAATTAATTGGGCAAAAACTTGCCTCTGCAGTGTCATAACAATATGACTGCCAACCCACGCCATACAGTATGAACTGAGAAATGCACAAAGCCCACGACAAGCAATAATAATCACAACAAAGTAAGGCATCATCTTTAAAATCTGATGATTTTGACCGGTGAAGCCTTTATCTAACAGCGGCTGTAATGACCAAATAAGTAAAGTATCAACTCCTGCATAACCAAGCATACCCACTATGCCTGCAAATAATACCAGTTTATAGCCTGTTACATAGCCAACTAAGCGCTTAAAAATAGCCCAGCCGTTTTCTTGTAGATCTTCCATAAATTACCTATTTATCTTGCTTAATGCTAATACTTAATACTTAATACTTAATACTTAATACTTAATACTTAATACTTAATACTTAATGCTCATTGCAGAGAATGATACCAATAAGGCGCTAAATATTCACGATATGTTTGTATTTTAATATCATGTTTGGTAATTATTACACGAATAAAACCAGAGATACCACTATTTATCATAGTAACAGATTGATTTCTATAGCGATCTTGCGTTTCTTGTGCAGGAAACCCCCAATGGTTCATAAATCCAGCACTAAAAACAACATACTTAGGTGCAACTTTTTTTATAAAAATCGTACTTGATGAATGTTTACTGCCATGATGAGGAGCAAATAATAGATCACTTTTTAATCTATCACCATAACGCTCAACCAATTTTTTCTCTTGCTTTTTGTCAATATCTCCAGTTAATAAGACGCTAAAATGACTATCAAATATTTGCAAAACACATGAATTATTATTGTTATTTTTACCGCGCTTCAAAGGAGATAACACACGCACATTAAGCCCGCCTAGTTGCCAATTATCGCCGGCGCGACACAAACTTGCATCAAACCTGTTTAATGGCATCTTTTTTAGGGGTTCACCGAGCACTATATTTTTAGGGTGATAGCGCTGATTAATTTCCGCAAAACCACCAGCATGATCGCTATCACTATGACTTATCACTAAATAATCTAGTTGCTTAATGCCAAGCTTTTCTAAGTAAGGCACTATTTCAACTTTGGCTGTTGTAAACCCTGATGGGTAACGGGGGCCGGTATCATAAAGTAGTGTTTTACCTTGCGATCTAATCAACACCGAAAGCCCTTGTCCGACATCAATCCCTTCAATCTGCCATTTATCGCTAGAAATCTTGGCTTTATCAGCATAAAACAAGCCAAAAAATACTAACACAACACTAAAATAAATAAGCGAAAACTTGCGTTTATGAGCAAAAAAAGCATTCGCGATCATAAGACATATTAACACGCAAACAACAAAAATAATCAATTCACTTTGGCGCTGAGAAACATTTTCATAAAACCACTGAAACTCCCGCGCCATGCTAAAAAATCCGCTCACTAAATAATCTGCAATCGTAAAAAGAAATGTTGCAATACCACTCAAAGCACTGCCTGATAAAATAATAGAAAAACTAGCCCCCAGTAGCACGCAAGGAATAACTAATAATGAAAATAGTGGAATCGCAACTAAGTTTATCAGTGGAGCTAAAACATTTATCCCTGAAAAGCTTAAAATTTGTATTGGTAGCATCAAAAAAGAAAGACCTAGTTGAATAAAAACCAGTGCTTTTACATAGTCCAGAACGGTTGACCATGTATTTGCAGTTTGTGTCGGTGACGGTCTAAACGAAAAGGCCCATAAAATAAAAATAATTATCGACACAGCAAAAAATGACAACCACAAACTAAGTCCCATTACGGCGAGAGGATCCCACAACAGCACGATGAAAAGAATCAACCCAAGAAGATCGATCACTGCCGATTTTCGGCGCATTGACAAAAGCATTACCGCTACAAAAAGCATTAAAAAAGCACGTTGTGTTGGTAGAGAAAAACCAGCTAAATAGGCGTAAAACAATGCCCCTACCAGTGCAATAGCATTGACTAACCGCCATGAGAACCAGCCTAAATATCGCCCAGGTAATGATCGCACAACAACTAAGTTTACTAAAAAATAAATAAATCCAAAAAATAGACCAATGTGTAGACCTGAAATCGCAAACAGATGTGAAATGCCTAACTGTTGTATTGTTTGTTTTTTTTCAAATGAAATAAGTGATTTATCGGCAAATGTAAGCGCCAATAAAATCCCTTGGTTGTCGAAATTTCTGATAGTATGTTTTACTTTTAAATACAGCTTCGCTCGAAATGAAATATCATCATCAATCACTTCAACTAACTGCTTGATCCTTACTTGATAAGCGATATGCTCTGAATAAAGCCATTTTTGCCGATCAAATCCGCCTGGATTGCCACGTCCATAAATAGGTTTTACACGACCTTTTATTTTTATTAATTGACCATCTTGTAATATCACATTTGCACGATACCAGCGCAGTTCAACCCGGGGCGAATAATATAAAGGGTCCCCATCTATTGCCATTAATTTACCTTGAAAATAGCCCTTATTTTTTTTATTTATCAATGAGTTAACCTTTACAATCATTTGATGATCTTTTTTATCGACATAGTGTGCTACACTATTATCATTTTGAAATATCAGTGTATTAAACGGCATTTTTCCTGTTAATGTTAGGCTGCTATAAAGAGAGAAATAAACAATAATAAAAGGAATAACTGCCATTGCCCTTAAACGTGGTATGAGCAATAAAGTTAAAAAAATAATGAACGCCCACAGTAGCTCATTTGAGTAGAGCAGGCGCTCCCACCATAAGGTTGACGTGAAAGTAATGATTGATAACAACAAAGCAAGTCGCATTAGCATCCCAATTTAAATAAAACATGAGTACATCATATGCCCAAAAAATTAATTAAACGTTTTTCTCCAAATCCAGAAACATTAAAAAAACACCCACGGCTAAAGTTCCTAGGAAATAAGCTTTTAAACCCAAATTTTTGGCATATAAATCGCAAGAATGCTGCACGAGCCGCTGCCGTTGGATTATTTTGCGCATGGATACCAATACCTTTTCAAATGATTTTAGCGGCAAGTCTGGCTATCTTTTTTTCAGCAAACATTCCCCTATCAGTCGCGCTCGTTTGGCTTACCAACCCCATCACTATGCCCCCTCTATTTTATGCTGCATACCGTTTAGGGGCATGGGTTTTACAGATGCCCGTCAACAATTTTGCTTTTGAGCTTTCTTTTCGCTGGCTTGCTGAGGTTTTTAATACAACTGCAATTCCACTATTACTAGGCAGTATTATTCTCGCTTTTTTCTTTTCAATATTAGCTTATTTTTTGATGAATTTTATTTGGCGAGTTAACATTACAAATAAATGGAAAAAAAGAAAACAAATACGAAGTCTTAATAAACGTTAACACCCTGCACATACCATTAGCCAAAAGAGTAACCATAAAATAATTAGCATATACCAATGCCACCTCAAAATGCAACGTCGGCATGGACTCGATAATCAGAGTAAGACGCAGCATGAGGTTATGGTTATTATCGCATCGAATGGCAAGCTTTGGCTGGCTCCTTTCATATAGAAACCTAGTCAGGCCCCGAAGGGCGCTACTCCTTGCTTAAGTTTGCATCGTTATAAAATATCAATCGATAATAACTATACTTCAATTTTAGGCATCAAATATCGACACAATTTGCCTTGCTGATATTGCATCTCTGGGTAGCATGAGTATATATTGCTTATCCTACCAGCAAACAATCAACGAGTTAATAATTGATAACTCAAATGTTACAGCTTGATTTGCTTTGTGATCGAACCACACAATTAACCAAATAATAGCAATTATCGCACTCTCAATACTCCCCACACTAAGCCATGCTACAACAAATTTTAATGATCACTACATTGCAGTTAGCGCCTACCTTGGTGGTCGTTATGCAAATGATTTTAAAGACTCTAGTGATGAGCAAAAAAAAACCACGGTGAGTAATAATATCGCACAAGCCCTTGGAATTTCTTGGTTTTATGATCGTAACACTGAAGGGGAACTTTTATATAGCACTGCGCAGCATACCATCGCCATGCAAGATGATGCCAATGGCTCAGAAAAAATGCAGATACATTACCTGCAATTTGGCTGGCGAGTTTGGTTTACAAATAAGAGCCCATTAGCAAGTAGCATTGGACTTGGCATTGGCGGAACACTTTTTGATCCAAAAGCTTTTTCTCATGATATCTACTTTTCAGGAAATATTTCAGGTGGCATACGCTACACATTAAATGATAGCTGGGCGTTAAAAAGTGACTTACGCGTTTATAGCACCGTATTGAGTTCAGACAGCTCGTCATTTTGCGCAAACAACAAATGCCTTATTTACTTTGATAACCAAGCGTATGTACAAGCTGAATTTAATGGCAGGGCTTGAATACAAATTTTAATTTGCCAGATTACACTCTTAACATTAATTTTACTTTACCTATACCTATACCTATACCTATACCTATACCTATACCTATACCTATACCCATGTGACTACAACATAATTTATCAGCCATAAACTCGAATGACAAAGTGCTTTTATAAAAAAGGCTGTTCGACAGAGACAAATTTAAGTAAGTTTCCTAATCAACCCTTCTTGCCTGGTTGATGCAACAAGCAGGCCTTTTCGCGTAAAAAATTTCCCCGTCACAAGAGCTCGACAATCAGAAGCTACCGAGCTTTCTGTCACATATAAAAGCCACTCATCAAGTCTAAAATCATGATGATACCACATGGAATGATCCATCGTCACGACTTGCATATCCTCTGCTAAAGCAGAAACGCCATGAGGTTGCAACGCTGTAGCTAAAAAATTAAAGTTAGACGCATAAGCAAGCAAATAACGATGTATACTTAAATCGTTTGGCATTTTTCCATTGGCTTTAAACCATACAAAGCGTTTTGGCGGCTCTATTTCAGGTTCGACAGGGTGTACAAATGTGACTGGCCGCATTTCAATTGGTTTTTCACAAACTAATTTATCACGAAGGTGCTCTGGTAGCATATCTACATGAATCAATGACATTTCTTGTTCTGAAATTAACTCTTCTGGCTGAGGTACATTCGGCATTTTATCCTGGTGCTCATAACCTTTTTCGGGTAATTTAAACGAAACTGCCATTTGAAAAAGCAGCTCGCCATTTTGAATGGCTTTAACACCCCTAGCCACGATAGATTGCCCATCTCGCAAAATTTCCACCTCATAAATGACAGGTAAATTTCTTTGTCCTGCTCGTAAAAAATAGGAGTGAAAGGA
Source organism: uncultured Psychromonas sp. (assembly GCA_963682165.1). GTDB lineage: Bacteria > Pseudomonadota > Gammaproteobacteria > Enterobacterales > Psychromonadaceae > Psychromonas. Next base: position 3,634,505 of record OY821666.1, read on the forward strand.
ATTGACTTTAAATTTACTGGCAACCGTTTCCTTTGCAGCAAATAGGGCTTGCCCCATGACTTGCGCACCAAAAACATTACCCAAACCATAATTTTGACTCTCACCACGAAACAGCGACACTTCAAGTTTTTCTAATCTCAATTGTGCTAAAAGATCATTTAATACTTTTCCCATATTTACGCTCTAATTCTTATTGTACAGTGCTATTAATAAATCTTTAACTTGTTGAAAATTAACTGGAAGTTTCTTTGATAACAGGGGTAAATCAGCTCTGGATGACAACTCTTCTGGAATGAAAATATTTCTTTTAAGAATACTTTCAACGCTTTCTTTAAATTTCGCAGGATGTGCTGTACATAGAAATAAACCAGTTTCATGGCTTTTTAATTGCTTGGCAAGCTCATGATAAGCTATCGCGCCATGCGGCTCACATAAGTAACCCAATTTATCCAATTCAAGTAATGCTTTTTTAGTGCCGTCATCTGATAGTTTACCGAAACCTAATTCGGTTAAAGACCAACCTTTTACTTTAAACAGCTCTTCAATACGAGGCCAATTATTAGGAACACTTACGTCCATTGCATTTGAAAGTGTGGCAATAGTTTTTTCTGGTTCCCATTTACCAGTCGCTAAATAACGTGGTACAGTATCATTTTCATTGGTTGCAGCAATAAAACGTTTAATCGGTAAACCTAATGCTTTTGCCAATAAACCCGCCGTTAAATCACCAAAATTACCGCTCGGAACTGAAACAATCAGATCCTTACGTTGTGCATCATTTAATTGTGCAACAGCTTCAAAGTAATAACAAATTTGGGCAAGCAACCGGCTAATATTAATAGAATTAGCAGAATTAAGGCCTACCGCGTCTTTGAGCGTTTGATCATCAAATGCTTGCTTCACCATTGCTTGACAATCATCAAAGTCACCTTCAATAGCAACAGTGGTAATATTACCACCAAGCGTGCAGAATAATTTTTCCTGTAATGGGCTTATTTTGCCTGCGGGATACAAAATGACAACATCAATATTGTCCATTTTGAAAAAGGCATGTGCAACAGCCGCCCCTGTATCACCAGAGGTTGCAGTTAAAATTGTAGTGCGACCACCATCGGAAAATTGCGCTAAACATTGCGCCATGAAACGCCCACCAAAATCTTTAAACGCAAGTGTTGGCCCATGAAACAATTCAAGTGCATTAATATTATCCGTCACTTTTTTGACTGGTACTTCAAAAGTAAATGCTTTTGATACCATCAAATGAATATCTTGCTTTGGTAGTTCTGCGCCGATTAAATGCGCCAAGATCTCTGTGGAGCGATCCACTAAGTTCATCGCTAACAACTCGTCTAAATTAGCCATGGGCGTAATGTTGTCTGGGAAAAATAATCCTTGCTGGCGTCCTAGCCCTTGCGTAACTGCTTTTTGAAAGTTGACTTGTTCGGTTGTATCTCTTAAATTATATAAATTCATTTTTCTTAACCTGCAAATTTAGATCTAACGTACATAACCAGCTATTACCACACTGTGATCAGCTATTAATTTAGCTGCAACATTATACTTTAATTTCATCCCTCTGCACAATTTTCCGAACTAATATTGCATTTCGATCATCGTATGGGTAAAAACTAGTAAGCATAAAAGGCATTTTCTATCATTGCGATGAACTTAATTCACTTCCTATAACGCGCGCTCCTTGATCATCTAGTTTGCAAATATGGCAAAAACCATCATCATTTTGGATAAAGTGTTCAATAAGCCAGTTTTGTAATCGCTCTGCTTGGTCAATATCTGTCATCACGGCAAAAATTGTTGGCCCTGATCCTGAAATACCTGTTGCCAGCGCACCACTTTGCATCGCAAATGCCCGCCCTTCTTTAAAACCAGGAAGCAATTTTGCACGATAAGGCTCAGCAATGACATCTTTCATAACGCTTGCGGCTAATTCACTATTATTCATATGACTTGCATGTATAAACGTTGCTAAACGGCGCCCATAGGTAATCGTGTCTTTTAAGCAATATTGTACTGGAAGTATATTTCTTGCGTCAGCCGTTGAAATACTAATACCAGGGTAAGCAACCACCCAATACCATTGTTTAAAAAAAGGGACCTTCTGGCTTATCACCTCCCCTTCATTAACCATCAGTTGCATTCCACCCAAGTAACATGGAGCCACATTGTCAAAGTGAACACTACCAGTTATCAGCCCTTCCATCTCGCCCATCATTCTAAGCATGGTTGTTTCATCCAGGATATAATCATGCCATGCATTGAGTGCTTCAAATGCAGCGACAATTGAGCTTGAGCTTGAGCCTAGTCCACTACCTACTGGTAGGTTTTTTTCAAGCGTCATTTGCACTGCTAAAATTTCTTTGTTTTGTTTTTTTAATTCCTTTTGATAGGCAAGGTAACAATGATACACAATGTTATCTTTACTTTCTTTGGGTAATTTATGCGCAAAACGACCCGTACAATCTAAAGAAAAATCATAATCACCTTTAGATATTTTGAGCACATCGCCAAATAACGGAACATCAATAGGCGCAAGTGCGCAGCCTAAAAGATCAAAGCCTGCGCTTACATTTCCTATTGACGCCGGTGCGTATGCAACTACACTCACTATTTAAAACTCCTATTTCCAATTCAAGGTACGCATAACATCTGCAAAAACACCAGCAGCTGTCACTTCCACTCCCGCGCCATACCCTCTTAATACAAGTGGGATAGGTTGATAGTATTGACTATAAAAAGCAAGTGCATTTTCACCATCTTTTACTTTATTTAACGGATCATCTGCATCAACAACGCTAATGCTACATTTACATTTGCCATTTTCGATGCTTCCAGTATACCGTAAGACATTTTCTTTGTCATTCGCTTGTGTTTGCAGCTTGGTAAAATAAGCATCCGCTTGCGGCAGTCGCTCTATAAATTCATCAGTTGTGCCTGATTGATCAAAACCAGGCGGCAATGCCGGTTGAACATCAATATCATCAAGTGAAAGATCCATGCCTGCTTCACGAGCCAAAACAAGTAATTTACGCGCAACGTCTATACCACTTAAATCATCTCGTGGATCAGGCTCGGTAAAACCAAGATTACGAGCTTGCACAGTCATAGCAGAGAAATTCAAGCCTTCATCTAATTTTCCAAAAATATAAGAAAGCGATCCCGATAAAATACCGTTAAATTTTATCAATTTATCACCTGCGTTATAAAGATTTTGTATGTTCTCAATAACAGGTAAACCAGCACCTACATTGGTATCATATAAAAATTTGCGACACCTCTTTAATGCACTCAAACGAATTTCATGATAGTAGTCCATGCTCGCTGTATTGGCTTTTTTATTTGCTGCGACAACATGAAACCCTGCGTCCAAAAAATCCACATAGCGCAATGCTATCACATCACTACTAGTACAATCGACAATCACAGGATTTATAATATGAGAGCGATCAACCAATGTTTGCATTTTTGCCAGCGATAATACTTGCGTTGTTGTTTGTAACTGCTCACGCCATTGTGCGAGATCGATTCCCTTATCATTGCTTAACATCACCAGACTGTTGGCAATACCGCACACTCGTATCTCGATATTACGATCTGCAAGGTAACCTTGCTGACTATGCACTTGATCAACCAGCGCGGCACCAACACCACCACAACCAATGACAAAAAGATCAATGTATTGGACTCTACAAAAAAAGCGTTGATGACAAGCAATCACACCGTCTTGTGCTTTGTTCTCAGAAACAACCACTGAAATAGAGCGTTCTGACGAGCCTTGGGCAATGGCTGTAATATTAATGGACACATCGCTAAGCGCCATTAAAAATCGTGCGGCAACACCCTTTGCATGGTGCATACCATCACCAACTAATGAAATAATGGCTTGCTCATTAAGCACACCACTTAACTCAAGTAAATTATTTTCAAATTCTAATGAAAACTCTGTATTTAATGCCTTTTGTGTTTTTTGTGTATCCGTTGATGCAATACAAAAGCTTAAACTATATTCAGATGATGCCTGTGTTATCAATATAATCGACACGCCTGCCCTAGAAATAGTAGAAAAGATCCGACCAGCCATGCCAACGATGCCTTTCATTCCTGAACCGGAAATACTTAGCATTGTTAATCCTTTTAGATAAGAAATACCTTTTACTTGTTGTTTTTCAGCAAATATTTCTGAACTAATAAGAGTTCCTTTCGCTTGGGGATTATGTGTGTTTTTTATTAAACAAGGAATATGATATTGTGCAATGGGAATAATTGTTTTTGGGTGTAATACTTTTGCGCCAAAATAAGAAAGCTCTAGAGCTTCGGTATAGCTCAATGTTGACAACAACAGCGCATCTGTAACCAAGCTAGGATCACAACTATAAATGCCATCAACATCCGTCCAAATTTCGCAACATGTAGCATCTACACAAGCCGATAAAACAGCCGCTGAATAATCTGAGCCATTGCGCCCTAAAACAACAAGCTCACCCGCTTCATTACCTGCAATAAAACCCGGCATTAAATATATCGCATTTTTAACAAGATCTTCTTTTGCAAACACAGAGCGCACAGCATCAATATTAATTTGCGCTTCAAGGTATCCACCTTTTGTCGAGATTAATTTTTGTTGCGGATTAATCAGCTCAACGTTATGCCCTTTTACAATGAGTAACTCTTTCATACAAGCAATGCTTAATAACTCTCCTTTACTTAAAATTTGTGCTTCGATATTTTCTGGACACTGTGATAATAAACGGATCCCTTTTAACAAATCCGTTAACTGCGTAAGCTCGCGATTAAAAATAGTGTTAAGTAAATTATCGTCAAACTCTAAATAAGTCGTTTTGAATTCTTTTAATAGTTCAGCAAAACTCCGTTGTACTTCACGAAAAATTTCTTCAGCTGATCCACCTCGAATGGTTTTTTCTATCATGCAAGCTAAATTATTAGTCACACCAGCAGGTGCAGATACAACCAATGCAACAGGAGCTGCTTGATGACTACTAATAACAATATCAGCAACACGAATAAAACTATCTGCATTTGCCAGCGATGTTCCACCAAATTTAAGGACTTTCATTAATATTCTCTCTGTTGAGCGTAAAACACGTGATAAAAAAAAATAATCTGTCAATAATTAACATCTTTTTGGATGATGTTACCGACAAACGATTAGTTTAGCTAATGACAGACTATTATTCTAGATAAACCTTGATAGGTAAAATATTGCTCCTTGCATTGTCATCCTAACTTATGCCCAATTAAAGCATTATATCTTATAGATCATTGTAAGGGGTAGTATACTTAAAGTATCACTAATTCATAATTAAAGTCATCATTTTAATTCTACCTCTCATTTCTCAACAAAATAAATCATTCCAGAGGGCAATTTACCTTCTAATTTTCACCTTAATAGCCATATAAGAATAAAACCATAACCGCTAATTTGCAGGCCTACTCAAATATAAAATTCATCATAAAACCCTCGGCAATAATATTTAACTAATCACTCGCATGCAAAATATAAGCAAATAAATAACAAAGTAATGTATTTGGCTTAAACTTTGCATTAGTACAGCGTTGGACATGTAAAGCCCTATATTACTAGTGCTTTAGATAAAACAATCAGTTGCATGCGTGATAAAAAATGCTAACGAGCAGATAATAGTAGCATCTGCGTCATATTTTTTTAATACGCCATGTAATTGGATAATTCCACATTGGAATAGGACGCATTATTAATTTTGCTTCATTTTAAAATTCAACACTGGAGCCAAAACCTGAATAATAACAATCTACTTATAATAAAATGAGTTGTTTTTTGTTCAAAATGTGCATATTATTTTATCACAACCTTATAAAAAAGTTCTATTATTAAAATTCATGCTTTATATAAGTTTTAAAAGAGGTCAATATGAAAAATATACAATCAGGAAACAATCAAGATAATCAAGAAGAACAGACTGATAAAGATGAGCAAGATAGTGAACTGAATGAAAATGAATCAGTAGTGATTGATGAAGGTTCTGAGGATGAAGAAGACGATCAGAAAAAACAACAAGACCATCAAAGTAGCGTTGCATCCATAGTAGGATCCACCAGCGAGGCTACCATAGATACTCAACAAAACAATGAACAAGATAAACAAGAGAAACAAGAAGAGTCGCTCGGCGATGATGAAGAACAAGAAGAGCTAATCCAGCAACAAGAGAACCAACTAAACCCTGAGACGGATTTGCTCGCGCAAACAATGACAGAAGATGAAAATGATGATGAAGAGAGCGATACCGAAAGAGACTCGAGCCTTGAAAAATCATCATCACAAGGCAATGTAGATAATTTAAACGAACGACAAGAAAGTGCATCAGCAAATAATGCTGAAACTGAAGAGGTACAAGCCCAAATCGCAGCTGCACAGACTAAAGCTGCTAAGGTTAAAGCTGCTAAGGCTGAAGCTGCTCATGCTGAAGCTGCTGAGGAAGAAGCTCTTCTGGATGAAGACTCTTTGTTGGAAAATATAGAAGAGTTAGCTGATGAACCAGAAGAAGAAGAAACGGACGATAAATTTGTAGATGATACGCCTGCCTATGTTGAACCAGCAAACAAAACTCCAATACTATTAGTAGATCCTATAAAATCAATAGATGAAGATGGCAGTGCCAGCATTACATTTTCAGTAAACGATTTAGATGGAACTATTGTCAACATAACTGCTACTGCTCTACACGGTGACATTACAATCAATAACAACACTATCACATACAATCCCGATCCAAATTATCATGGCGAAGATTTTATTACCATATTCGCCACAGATAATGATATGGCGACTGCCATTCAAACATCTAAAATAATAATAAATGATATTAATGATGCGCCAACACTAGTACTTGAGTCAACTAAAATAGTCGCTGAAGATGGCCAAACAACGATTCAATTTACAGCAGAAGATGTCGATGGCAGTGTAGATACCATAGTCGCAACAGCAGATCACGGAACAGTAACGGTCAATAGTGATGGCACTATCCTATATGTACCTGATCCAAATTATCATGGAGATGATAATATTACTGTCACGGCAACAGATGATAGAAACCTTAGCACAGTTCAAAGCTTTACCATGGAGGTAACCGCTGCTAATGACGCGCCAACCTTAATATTAGAAGCAACTAAAACAGTTGATGAAGATGGCCAAACAACGATTGACTTTACAGCCAACGATGTCGACACTAGTGACTCTATAACAACAATAGCAACTGCTCTGCATGGTGAAGTGAACGTTAATAGCGACGGCACTATCTCATATACCCCTGATGATGATTTTAACGGTCAAGACACCATTACTGTCACAACAACAGATAGCCATGGCGTTAAAGTAACTGCAACCTCGAGTATTACAGTTAACCCTGTTAATGACGCGCCAAGTTTAACATTAGAATCAACTAAAACAATCGATGAAGATAGTGGCGTCACAACGATTGACTTTAAATCCAGCGATATCGATGCCGGTGATGAGCTAACAACAACAGCAACGGCTCTGCATGGGACCGTGGAAGTTAATAACGACGGCACTATCTCATATACCCCTGATGATGATTTTAACGGCCAAGACACCATTACTGTCACAACATCAGATGGTAACGTTAGCACAACTGCAACCTCAAAGATGACCGTTAACCCTGTTAATGATGCGCCAAGTTTAACATTAGACGCAACTAAAACAGTCGATGAAGATGGCCAAACAACGATTAAATTTACAGCCAGCGATATCGATGCCAATGATGTGCTCACAACAACAGCAACGGCTCTGCATGGGACCGTGGACGTTAATAGCGACGGCACTATATCATATACCCCTGATGGTGATTTTAACGGTCAAGACACCATTACTGTCACAACATCAGATGGTAACGTTAGCACAACTGCAACCTCAAATATTACCGTTAACCCTGTTAATGACGCACCAACTTTAACACTAGACTCAACTAAAACAATTGATGAAGATAGTGGCACAACAACGATTGATTTTACAGCAGGCGATATCGATGTCGGTGATGTGCTCACAACAACAGCAACGGCTCTGCATGGGACCGTAGAAGTTAATAGCGACGGCACTATCTCATATACCCCTGATGATGATTTTAACGGTCAAGACACTATTACTGTCACAACATCAGATGGTACACTGAGCACAACCGCAACCTCTAGTATTACCGTTAACCCTGTTAATGATGCGCCAACTTTAAGATTAGAAGCAACTAAAACAGTTGATGAAGATGGCCAAACAACGATTAACTTTACAGCCAGCGATGTCGACACTGGTGACTCTATAGCAACGACAGCAACTGCTCTGCATGGTGAAGTGAACGTTAATAGCGACGGCACTATCTCATATACCCCTGATGATGATTTTAACGGTCAAGACACCATTACTGTTACAACAACAGATAGTCATGGCGTTAAAGCAACTGCAAACTCGAGTATTACCGTTAACCCTGTTAATGACGCGCCAACTTTAACACTAGACTCAACTAAAACAATTGATGAAGATAGTGGCACAACAACGATTGACTTTACAGCAGCCGATATCGATGTCGGTGATACTATAAAAACAACAGCAACGGCTCTGCATGGGACCGTGGAAGTTAATAACGACGGCACTATCTCATATACCCCTGATGATGATTTTAACGGCCAAGACACCATTACTGTCACAACAACAGATAGTCATGGCGTTGAAACAACTGCAAACTCTAGTATTACCGTTAACCCTGTTAATGACGCGCCAACTTTAACATTAGAATCAACTAAAACAGTTGATGAAGATGGCCAAACAACGATTGATTTTACAGCCGGCGATATCGATGTCGGTGACTCTATAACAACAATAGCAACTGCTCTGCATGGGACCGTGAACGTTAATAGCGACGGCACTATCTCATATACCCCTGATGATGACTTTAACGGTCAAGACACCATTACTGTCACAACAACAGATAGTCATGGCGTTGAAACAACTGCAAACTCTAGTATTACCGTTAACCCTGTTAATGATGCGCCAAGTTTAACATTAGACGCAACTAAAACAGTCGATGAAGATGGCCAAACAACGATTAATTTTACAGCCAACGATATCGATGCTGGTGATGTGCTAACAACAACAGCAACGGCCCTGCATGGGACCGTAGAAGTTAATAGCGACGGCACTATCTCATATACCCCTGATGATGATTTTAACGGTCAAGATACTATTACTGTCACAACATCAGATGGTACACTGAGCACAACTGCAACCTCAAATATTACCGTTAACCCTGTTAATGATGCGCCAAGTTTAACATTAGAAACAACTAAAACAGTCGATGAAGATGGCCAAACAACGATTAACTTTACAGCAAGCGATATCGACACTGGTGACTCTATAGCAACAATAGCAACGGCTCTGCATGGGACCGTGGACGTTAATAGCGACGGCACTATCTCATATACCCCTGATGATAATTTTAACGGTCAAGACACCATTACTGTCACAACAACAGATAGTGATGGCGTTAATACAACTGCAACCTCTAGTATTACCGTTAACCCTGTTAATGACGCGCCAACTTTAACATTAGAAGCAACTAAAACAGTTGATGAAGATGGCCAAACAACGATTGATTTTACAGCAGGCGATATTGATATAGGTGATCTGCTAGCAACGACAGCAACTGCCGAGCATGGGACAGTAACGGTCAATAGCAACGGCACTATCTCATATACCCCTGATGATGATTTTAACGGTCAAGACACCATTACTGTCACAACAACAGATAGTCATGGCGCTAAAGTAACTGCAAACTCTAGTATTACCGTTAACCCTGTTAATGACGCGCCAACTTTAACACTAGACTCAACTAAAACAATTGATGAAGATAGCGGCGCAACAACGATTAAGTTTACAGCAGGCGATATCGATACCGGTGATGTGCTCACAACAACAGCAACGGCTCTGCATGGGACCGTAGACGTTAATAGCGACGGCACTATCTCATATACCCCTGATGATGATTTTAACGGTCAAGACACTATTACAGTCACAACATCAGATGGTAACGTTAGCACAACTGCAACCTCAAAGATTACGGTTAACCCTGTTAATGACGCGCCAAGTTTAACACTGGACTCAACTAAAACAGTTGATGAAGATAGCGGCGTCACAACGATTAACTTTACAGCCAGCGATATCGATGCTGGTGATGTGCTAACAACAACAGCAACGGCTCTGCATGGGACCGTAGAAGTTAATAGCGACGGCACTATCGCATATACCCCTGATGGTGATTTTAACGGTCAAGACACTATTACTGTCACAACATCAGATGGTACACTGAGCACAACTGCAACCTCGAGTATTACCGTTAACCCTGTTAACGATGCACCAACTTTAACATTAGAAACAACTCAAACAATCGATGAAGATAGCGGGGTCACAACGATTAACTTTACATCCAGCGATGTCGACACTGGTGACTCTATAACAACAACAGCAACTGCTCTGCATGGGATCGTGAACGTTAATAGCGACGGCACTATCTCATATACCCCTGATGATGATTTTAACGGTCAAGACACCATTACTGTCACAACAACAGATAGTCATGGCGCTAACACAACTGCAACCTCGAGTGTTACCATTAACCCTGTTAATGATGCACCAAGTTTAGCACTAGAATCAACTAAAACAGTCGATGAAGATGGCCAAACAACGATTAATTTCACAACCAGCGATATCGATGCCGGTGATGTGCTAACAACAACAGCAACCGCTCTGCATGGGACCGTGGAAGTTAATAGCGACGGCACTATCTCATATACCCCTGATGATGATTTTAACGGTCAAGACACCATTACTGTCACAACATCAGATGGTAACGTTAGCACAACTGCAACCTCAAATATTACCGTTAACCCTGTTAATGATGCACCAAGTTTAACATTAGAAGCAACTAAAACAGTCGATGAAGATGGCCAAACAACGATTAACTTTACAGCCAGCGATGTTGACACTGATGACTCTATAACAACAACAGCAACTGCTCTGCATGGGACCGTGAACGTTAATAGCAACGGCACTATCTCATATACCCCTGATGATGATTTTAACGGTCAAGACACCATTACTGTTACAACAACAGATAGTCATGGCGTTAACACAACTGCGACCTCGAGTATTACCGTTAACCCTGTTAATGATGCGCCAGCTTTAACATTAGAAGCAACTAAAACAATTGATGAAGATAGCGGCACAACAACGATTAATTTTACAGCCAGCGATATCGATGTAGGTGATACTACAACAACAACAGCAACGGCTCTGCATGGGACCGTGGAGATTAATAGCGACGGCACTATCTCATATACCCCTGATGATGATTTTAACGGTCAAGACACCATTATTGTCACGGCAACAGATGATAGAAACCTTAGCACAGTTCAAAATTTCACCATGGAGGTAGCCGCTGTTAATGACGCGCCAAGTTTAACATTAGAAGCAACTAAAACAGTAGATGAAGATGGCCAAACAACGATTAACTTTACAGCCAGCGATGTCGACACTAGCGACTCTATAACAACAACAGCAACGGCGCTGCATGGGACCGTGAACGTTAATAGCGACGGCACTATCTCATACACCCCTGATGATGATTTTAACGGTCAAGACACTATTACTGTTACAACAACAGATAGTCATGGCGTTAACACAACTGCAACCTCGAGTATTACCGTTAACCCTATTAATGATGCGCCAGTTTTAACATTAGACGCAACTAAAACAGTTGATGAAGATGGCCAAACAACGATTAATTTTACAGCAGGAGATATCGATGCCGGTGATGTACTAACAACGACAGCAACGGCTCTGCATGGGACCGTGGAGATTAATAGCGACGGCACTATCTCATATACCCCTGATGATAATTTTAACGGTCAAGACACCATTACTGTCACAACATCAGATGGCACACTTATCACAACTGCAACCTCAAATATTACCGTTAACCCTGTTAATGATGCGCCAAGTTTAACATTAGACGCAACTAAAACAATTGATGAAGATAGCGGGGTCACAACGATTAACTTTACAGCCGGCGATATCGATGCTGGTGATGTGCTAACAACAACAGCAACGGCTCTGCATGGGACCGTAGAAGTTAATAGCGACGGCACCATCTCATATACCCCTGATGATGATTTCACAGGTGAAGACACTATTACCGTTCGTGCATCAGATGGTAACGTGACCACAACTGCAACTTCGAGTATTACCGTTAACCCTGTTAATGACGCGCCAACTTTAACACTAGACTCAACTAAAACAATCGATGAAGATAGCGGGGTCACAACGATTAATTTTACAGCCGGCGATATCGATGCTGGTGATGCGCTAACAACAACAGCAACGGCTCTGCATGGGATCGTGGAAGTTAATAGCGACGGCACTATCTCATATACCCCTGATGGTGATTTTAACGGTCAAGACACCATTACTGTTACAACAACAGACAGTAGTGGCGTTAACACAACTGCAACCTCGAGTATTACCGTTAACCCTGTTAATGATGCGCCAAGTTTAACATTAGAAGCAACTAAAACAGTTGATGAAGATGGCCAAACAACGATTGATTTTACAGCTAGCGATATCGATATAAGTGATGCGCTAACAACAACAGCAACAGCTCTGCATGGGACCGTGAACGTTAATAGCGACGGCACTATCTCATATACCCCTGATGGTGATTTTAACGGTCAAGACACTGTTACTGTCACAACAACAGATAGTCATGGCGTTAACACAACTGCAACCTCGAGTATTACCGTTAACCCTGTTAATGATGCGCCAACTTTAACATTAGAATCAGCTAAAACAGTCGATGAAGATGGCCAAACAACGATTAATTTTACAGCCAGCGATATCGATATAGGTGATGTGCTAACAACAACAGCAACGGCTCTGCATGGGACAGTGGAGGTTAATAGCGACGGCACTATCTCATATACCCCTGATGATGATTTCAACGGCCAAGACACCATTACTGTCACAACATCAGATGGTACACTGACCACAACTGCAACTTCGAGTATCACCGTTAACCCTGTTAATGACGAGCCAACTTTAACATTAGAAGCAACTAAAACAATCGATGAAGATAGCGGTGTCACAACGATTAACTTTACAGCAGGCGATATCGATGCTGGTGATGCGCTAACAACAACAGCAACGGCTCTGCATGGCACCGTGGAAGTTAATAGCAACGGCACTATCTCATATACCCCAGATGGTGATTTTAACGGTCAAGACACCATTACTGTCACAACAACAGACAGTAGTGGCGTTGAAATAACTGCAAACTCTAGCATTACCGTTAACCCTGTTAATGACGCGCCAACTTTAACATTAGAATCAACTAAAACAGTTGATGAAGATGGCACAACAACGATTGACTTTACAGCTGGCGATATCGATGCCAGCGATACTATAGCAACGACAGCAACTGCCGAGCATGGAACAGTAACGGTCAATAGCAACGGCACTATCTCATATACCCCTGATGATGATTTTAACGGTCAAGACACCATTACTGTCACAACAACAGACAGTAGTGGCGTTGAAACAACTGCAAGCTCTAGTATTACCGTCAACCCTGTTAATGACGCGCCAACTTTAACATTAGAATCAACTAAAACAGTTGATGAAGATGGCACAACAACGATTGATTTTACAGCCGGTGATATCGATGCCGGCGATACTATAGCAACGACAGCAACTGCCGAGCATGGAACAGTAACTGTCAATAGCAACGGCACTATCTCATATACCCCTGATGATGATTTTAACGGTCAAGACACCATTACTGTCACAACAACAGACAGTAGTGGCGTTGAAACAACTGCAAACTCTAGCATTACCGTTAACCCTGTTAATGACGCGCCAACTTTAACATTAGAATCAACTAAAACAGTTGATGAAGATGGCACAACAACGATTGATTTTACAGCCGGCGATATCGATGCCGGCGATACTATAGAAACGACAGCAACTGCCGAGCATGGAACAGTAACGGTCAATAGCAACGGCACTATCTCATATACACCTGATGATGATTTTAACGGTCAAGACACCATTACTGTCACAACAAAAGACAGTCATGGCGTTGAAACAACTGCAAACTCTAGCATTACCGTTAACCCTGTTAATGACGCGCCAACTTTAACATTAGAATCAACTAAAACAGTTGATGAAGATGGCACAACAACGATTGACTTTACAGCCGGCGATATCGATGCCGGCGATACTATAGCAACGACAGCAACTGCCGAGCATGGGACAGTAACGGTCAATAGCAACGGCACTATCTCATATACCCCTGATGATGATTTTAACGGTCAAGACACCATTACTGTCACAACAACAGACAGTAGTGGCGTTGAAACAACTGCAAACTCTAGTATTACCGTTAACCCTGTTAATGACGCGCCAACTTTAACATTAGAATCAACTAAAACAGTTGATGAAGATGGCCAAACAACGATTGATTTTACAGCAGGCGATATTGATATAGGTGATGTGCTAACAACAACAGCAACGGCTCTGCATGGGACCGTGGAAGTTAATAACGACGGCACTATCTCATATACCCCTGATGATGATTTCACAGGTGAAGACACTATTACTGTCCGTGCATCAGATGGCACACTGACCACAACTGCAACCTCAAATATTACCGTTAACCCTGTTAATGACGCACCAAGTTTAACACTACAATCAACTAAGACAATTGATGAAAATAGCAGCGTAACAACGATTAATTTTACAGCCAGCGATATCGATGCTGGTGATGTGCTCACAACAACAGCAACGGCTCTGCATGGGACAGTAACGGTCAATAGCAACGGCACTATCTCATATACCCCTGATGATGATTTTAACGGCCAAGACACCATTACTGTCACAACAACAGACAGTAGTGGCGTTGAAACAACTGCAACCTCGAGCATTACCGTTAACCCTGTTAATGACGCGCCAATTTTAACACTACAATCAACTAAAACAATTGATGAAGATAGTGGCACAACAACGATTAATTTTACAGCCAGCGATATCGATATAGGTGATGTGTTAACAACTACAGCAACTGCCGAGCATGGTACGGTCGAGGTCAATAACGACGGCACTATCTCATATACCCCTGATGATAATTTTAACGGTCAAGATACCATTACTGTCACAACATCCGATGGTATCGTTAGCACAACTGCAGCCTCAAAGATTACAGTTAACCCTGTTAATGATGCACCAACTTTAACATTAGAAGCAACTAAAACAGTTGATGAAGATGGTCAAACAACGATTGACTTTACAGCTAGCGATATAGATGTCGATGACTCTATAGAAACAATAGCAACGGCTCTGCATGGTGAAGTGAACATTAATAGCGATGGCACTATCTCATACACCCCTGATGATGATTTTAACGGTCAAGACACCATTACTGTCACAACAACAGACAGTAATGGCGTTAAAGTAACTGCAAACTCGAGTATTACCGTTAACCCTGTTAATGACGCGCCAACTTTAAACCTAGAATCAACTAAAACAATTGATGAAGATAGTGGCACAACAACGATTGACTTTACAGCAGGCGATATCGATGCCGGTGATACTATAACAACAGAAGCAACGGCTCTGTATGGTGAAGTGAAAGTTAATGACGACGGCACTATCTCATATACTCCTGATGATGACTTTAACGGTCAAGATACTATTACTGTTACAACAACAGATAGTAATGGCGTTGAAACAACTGCAAACTCTAGTATTACCGTTAACCCTGTTAATGACGCGCCAACTTTAACATTAGAAGCAACTAAAACAGTTGATGAAGATGGCCAAACAACGATTGATTTTACAGCAGGAGATATCGATATAGGTGATCTGCTAGAAACGACAGCAACTGCCGAGCATGGAACAGTAACTGTCAATAGCAACGGCACTATCTCATATACCCCTGATGATGATTTTAACGGTCAAGACACCATTACTGTCACAACAAAAGACAGTCATGGCGTTGAAACAACTGCAACCTCTAGTATTACCGTCAACCCTGTTAATGACGCGCCAACTTTAACACTAGAATCAACTAAAACAGTTGATGAAGATGGCCAAACAACGATTGATTTTACAGCAGGCGATATTGATATAGGTGATGTGTTAACAACGACAGCAACTGCTCTGCATGGGACAGTGGAGGTCAATAGCAACGGCACTATCTCATATACCCCAGACGATGACTACAACGGCGAAGACACCATTACCGTAACCACCAAAGATGATGATGGAGCCTTGGTAACCAAAACATCGACAATAACAGTTGCAGCTGTACAAGACGCAGTTGAGATAAGCGCTAATATTAATGCACAACTCAATGAAGATGGTGAAATTACCCTATCTCAGAGCGACTTGTTAGCCAATGCAAGCGATGTTGACGGGGATAATTTAGTTGCAACCTTAGGCGACATTGAAAATGCAACAGTCACACCAAACGCTGATGGCTCCTATACTATAAAACCTGATGATAACTTCAGTGGTGATTTAAATATTAACTTTGAGGTGAGCGATGGCCACAACGAAGCTACGCAATCAACGGTTAATGTAACAGTCAATGCAGTCGCAGATAACACGGGTATTACCATTACAAATGCAGTTGACCTCGCAACTACAAACATTGTCTTTGCTTCTGATGATTTTGAGTCTGGTGATGGTGGATGGAATGCTACAACCAGTGATTCAGGTAATTTTGATACTGGCGATATGCTCGGGCAGTTGGGTGGTTCTAATGGTCTAGAGAGTATATCTAAAACATACGATGTCCCTAGCGGTGCTGATGAAATTGAAGTAAGTTTCGCGCTCCATGAAATAAATTCTTGGAATAACGAGAATTTTTATATGTTTATTAACGGGGAACAATATACGGCTACCAATTTAACTTGGCATGGAGATTCAACTGGCGATGATCTGGGCACCGTGGACTTATTGGATTCTGATGGCAATAAGGTGGGTGAAATAGTTCATGGCAACGATGGTGTTAGCTCTGGACTGGGCGAGTATGCGGGTTATGGTTATAGTCAATATCATCAAGTTACACTGACTATCCCAATAGCCGCCGGAGAAGACACAGTAACCGTTGGTTTTGGCGCAGAGCTTAATGGAACCATTGCTAATGAAGCTTGGGGGATTGATAATGTTGAACTGTCCATTTCATCGGCTGAGCTCTCTATTGTAAGTGGAACAGAAGATCAGCCAAGCCCATTAAACATCGAACTTGCGCAGCAAGATAATGATGGTAGTGAAACCATAACTAGTCTTATTATGACAGTACCAGATACTGTTACACTCTCAGCAGGTACTGATAATGGTGATGGTACCTGGTCATTGACCTCCGAGCAATTAACCGATTTACAAGTAATACCAAGTGATAATTTTAATGGGATGGTCGAATTAAACCTGGCGGTTACCAGTGTTGAAACTGCAAATGGCGACTCAAACACATCCAATCAAAGTTTTAATGTTTATTTTGAGGCTGTTAATGATGAGATTGTTATTAACGACTCGGCAGCGCTTACATCTACTACCGACGACGGGGCAGCGTTTACGTCGGCAGCGCCTACATCTACCGACGACACGGCAGCGCTTACATTTACTACCGACGAAGATACAAGCTTTACTATTACCGAAGCGCAATTACTCGCTAATGCAAGCGATGTTGATAACGACAATTTAATGGTCACCGATTTGAGCATACCTGGTGCAAGCATCGATAGGATAACCGACGAAACTACAGGGGAAATATCTTTCCACATAACACCAGATGAAAACCATAATGGTGAAAACATCAATATTAACTTTAACGTTTCAGATGGGCAGGGAAGTGTAGTGCAATCTGGCGCAAGTTTGACGGTTAATGCTGTTGATGATGCAACGACTCTAAGCAATCTAGCACTTAGTGCCAATGAAGATAACTCGATTACTTTCACAGAGAATGACCTTATATCTCTTGCCACTAATGTTGATGGCGATAATTTGAGTATCGATTCTGTTACATATAATGGCCCTGATGGAGAGCTTACACACAACGAAACTGATGGTACTTACACCTTCACCCCTACCGATAACTTTTCCGGAGATGTGGGATTATCCTTTGCCATCAATGATGGCACACAAGCCACAGTAGCCAATATTAATTTAACGGTTAACCCTGTTAATGACGTGCCAACTTTAACACTCGAATCAACTAAAACAGTTGATGAAGATGGCACAACAACGATTAACTTTACAGCCAGCGATGTCGACACTGGCGATACTATAGCAACGACAGCAACTGCCGAGCATGGAACAGTAACTGTCAATAGCAACGGCACTATCTCATATACCCCTGATGATGATTTTAACGGTCAAGACACCATTACTGTAACAACAACAGACAGTAGTGGCGTTGAAACAACTGCAAACTCTAGCATTACCGTTAACCCTGTTAATGACGCGCCAACTTTAACACTAGAATCAACTAAAACAGTTGATGAAGATGGCACAACAACGATTGACTTTACAGCAGGCGATATCGATGCCGGCGATACTATAGCAACGACAGCAACTGCCGAGCATGGGACAGTAACGGTCAATAGCAACGGCACTATCTCATATACCCCTGATGATGATTTTAACGGTCAAGACACCATTACTGTCACAACAACAGACAGCCATGGCGTTGAAATAACTGCAAACTCTAGTATTACCGTTAACCCTGTTAATGACGCGCCAACTTTAACACTCGAATCAACTAAAACAGTTGATGAAGATGGCACAACAACAATTGATTTTACAGCCGGCGATATCGATGCCGGCGATACTATAGCAACGACAGCAACTGCCGAGCATGGAACAGTAACGGTCAATAGCAACGGCACTATCTCATATACCCCTGATGATGATTTTAACGGTCAAGACACCATTACTGTCACAACAACAGACAGTAGTGGCGTTGAAACAACTGCAAACTCTAGCATTACCGTTAACCCTGTTAATGACGCGCCAACTTTAACATTAGAATCAACTAAAACAGTTGATGAAGATGGCCAAACAACGATTGATTTTACAGCAGGCGATATCGATGCCGGCGATACTATAGCAACGACAGCAACTGCCGAGCATGGAACAGTAACTGTCAATAGCAACGGCACTATCTCATATACCCCTGATGATGATTTTAACGGTCAAGACACCATTACTGTCACAACAACAGACAGCCATGGAGTTGAAACAACTGCAAACTCTAGCATTACTGTTAACCCTGTTAATGACGCGCCAACTTTAACACTCGAATCAACTAAAACAGTTGATGAAGATGGCACAACAACGATTGACTTTACAGCCGGCGATATCGATGCCGGCGATACTATAGCAACGACAGCAACTGCCGAGCATGGAACAGTAACTGTCAATAGCAACGGCACTATCTCATATACCCCTGATGATGATTTTAACGGTCAAGACACCATCACTGTCACAACAACAGACAGTAGTGGCGTTGAAACAACTGCAAACTCTAGTATTACCGTTAACCCTGTTAATGACGCGCCAACTTTAACATTAGAATCAACTAAAACAGTTGATGAAGATGGCACAACAACGATTGATTTTACAGCCGGCGATATCGATGCCGGCGATACTATAGCAACGACAGCAACTGCCGAGCATGGAACAGTAACGGTCAATAGCAACGGCACTATCTCATATACCCCTGATGATGATTTTAACGGTCAAGACACCATTACTGTCACAACAACAGACAGTAGTGGCGTTGAAACAACTGCAAATTCTAGCATTACCGTTAACCCTGTTAATGACGCGCCAACTTTAACATTAGAATCAACTAAAACAGTTGATGAAGATGGCACAACAACAATTGACTTTACAGCAGGCGATATCGATGCCGGCGATACTATAGCAACGACAGCAACTGCCGAGCATGGAACAGTAACGGTCAATAGCAACGGCACTATCTCATATACCCCTGATGATGATTTTAACGGTCAAGACACCATTACTGTCACAACAACAGACAGTAGTGGCGTTGAAACAACTGCAAACTCTAGTATTACCGTTAACCCTGTTAATGATGCGCCAACTTTAACACTCGAATCAACTAAAACAGTTGATGAAGATGGCACAACAACGATTGATTTTACAGCCGGCGATATCGATGCCGGCGATACTATAGCAACGACAGCAACTGCCGAGCATGGAACAGTAACGGTCAATAGCAACGGCACTATCTCATATACCCCTGATGATGATTTTAACGGTCAAGACACCATTACTGTTACAACAACAGACAGTAGTGGCGTTGAAACAACTGCAAACTCTAGTATTACCGTTAACCCTGTTAATGACGCGCCAACTTTAACATTAGAATCAACTAAAACAGTTGATGAAGATGGCACAACAACGATTGACTTTATAGCAGGCGATATCGATGCCGGCGATACTATAGCAACAACAGCAACTGCCGAGCATGGGACAGTAACGGTCAATAGCAACGGCACTATCTCATATACCCCTGATGATGATTTTAACGGTCAAGATACCATTACTGTCACAACAACAGACAGCCATGGCGTTGAAACAACTGCAAACTCTAGTATTACCGTTAATCCTGTTAATGACGCGCCAACTTTAACATTAGAATCAACTAAAACAGTTGATGAAGATGGCCAAACAACGATTGATTTTACAGCAGGCGATATTGATATAGGTGATGTGCTAACAACAACAGCAACGGCTCTGCATGGGACCGTGGAAGTTAATAACGACGGCACTATCTCATATACCCCTGATGATGATTTTAACGGTCAAGACACCATTACTGTTACAACAACAGACAGTAGTGGCGTTGAAACAACTGCAAACTCTAGTATTACCGTTAACCCTGTTAATGACGCGCCAACTTTAACATTAGAATCAACTAAAACAGTTGATGAAGATGGCACAACAACGATTGACTTTATAGCAGGCGATATCGATGCCGGCGATACTATAGCAACAACAGCAACTGCCGAGCATGGGACAGTAACGGTCAATAGCAACGGCACTATCTCATATACCCCTGATGATGATTTTAACGGTCAAGATACCATTACTGTCACAACAACAGACAGCCATGGCGTTGAAATAACTGCAAACTCTAGTATTACCGTTAACCCTGTTAATGACGCGCCAACTTTAACATTAGAATCAACTAAAACAGTTGATGAAGATGGCCAAACAACGATTGATTTTACAGCAGGCGATATTGATATAGGTGATGTGTCAACAACGACAGCAACTGCTCTGCATGGGACAGTGGAGGTCAATAGCAACGGCACTATCTCATATACCCCAGACGATGACTACAACGGCGAAGACACCATTACCGTAACCACCAAAGATGATGATGGAGCCTTGGTAACCAAAACATCGACAATAACAGTTGCAGCCGTTAACGACGCAGCAGTGGCAGTCGACAAATCATTCACCATGCAAGAAGATGGTACAATCATAATAACCAACGCAGATTTATTAGCCAATGCAACCGATGTTGATAATGATACGCTAAGCATATCTGGTGTAAGCTACACAGGTACCCAGGGCACCCTCACGCCGAGCGAGGATGGAAATTCACATGTCTTTACACCAGCAGCTGACTTTAACGGTGATCTACAATTATCGTTTACGGTTAATGATGGAACGAGAGATACAACGGCCAGTATTAGCTTAACCGTTGAATCTGTAAACGACGGCCCTGTTGCCCAAGATGAGACTGTTTCCATGGATGAAGATACCACATCGATTTTCATCGATGTCATTGCAAATGACTCTGATATTGAAGGAGATGTGACTATCAAATCAGTCTCCGAAGATGTTATGCTCGGTGATGATGTGGTTGGTAGCGCAGAAGTCGTTATGGAAAATGGCCTAGAAGGAATTAAATTTACGCCTAACGGTGCATTTAATTCTTTGTCCGCAGACGAGCAAGCTTCCGTTACAATTGGCTACCAAATTGAAGATTCAGAAGGCGCAACGAGCGACGCCCAGGCAACGGTTACGGTCACAGGCTTAAATGATGGACCAACAGCAACTGATGACACATCCGATGTAGAAGGACTTATTGGCATAATGCGTTCTAGTACGGATCACGGTATTACGGTTTCAGCTTCAGGTCAAGCTGGCTCTTATTACACAGCAGTCAAAGCGGTCGATGGGAGGACTGCCGAAGCTTATAACATGAATAGCTGGGCTGCTCCCAATCCAGCTAGTGATGATGCTGAAGATGTATGGTACAAAGTTTCACTAGAGAGTGAAACAACAGTTTATAAATATGATTTAACCGCACTTCCAAACATTAACCTCGGAAGAGAGCCTAAAGATTGGGAATTCCAAGGCAGTGATGATGGGATAAATTGGGTAACGATTGATACACGAGAAGGCGTTGATGACTGGGGGTCACGTGAGACGAAAACCTTTGAGCTTGATAGTCCAGCAACCTTTCAACATTTTCGCTTTAATATTTCCGAGAACAATGGAGATGTGAGCTGGACTGGCTTTGATGGTCTTGAGCTCTATGGAAAAGAGGATATGCTCGAAGATGACGATAATTTTATTATTGATGTGCTTGCCAATGATCTTGATATTGATGGCGATACCCTATCAATTACCTCAGTTGGTGATGTAACCGATAGCGCTGGTGTAATTATGGGGACAGCAGAGATTGTAACAATTGATGGCCATAACCAAATAAAATTTACACCTAACTCAAAGGTACAAGAACTCACTGAAGGTGAGATACAAGATCTTACCTTCGAATATAGCATTTCCGATGGACACGGTGGAGTTGACACTGCCACTGCAACGTTTACCGTTATCGGAAAAAACGATGGTCCTGAAATTACAACTCTAAGTACTTCCGTTATAGAAGATAGCGCACAGGTTATTGCTAGTGCTTCTGATATTGACGGAAATATATCTCTAAGCCAGAGCAGTGCAAGCCATGGTAGTATCGCGATAGATGATGAAGGTAATCTAACTTACACCCCTGACCCTAATTACAATGGATCAGACACTGTCAGTTTCACCATTGAAGATGAACACGGTGTGAGTATCACTAAAGAACTTACCTTAAACATTGAAGCTGTCAATGATACCCCAACGATTACACTCGAATCAACACAAACTGTCAATGAAGATGGTAGCGTTAATCTTACTTTTGCAGCAAATGATGTCGATGGAGCGCTGCAAAGCACAAATATCAGCGCCAAACATGGCAGCGCCATAATCGATACCGATGGCTCTATTTTGTACACACCAAATCCAGATTTTCATGGCACAGATACAGTCACGGTCACCATTACAGGTGATGATGGCGAGATGGTAACCAAAACATCGACAATAACAGTTGCAGCCGTTAACGACGCAGCAGTGGCAGTCGACAAATCATTCACCATGCAAGAAGATGGTTCCATCGTAATAACAAACGCAGATTTATTAGCCAATGCAACAGATGTTGATAATGATACACTAAGCATATCTGGTGTAAGCTACACTGGTGACCAGGGCACGCTGGTAACGAGCGCGGATGGAACTACACATACATTTACACCAGCGGCTGACTTTAACGGTGATCTGCAATTATCGTTTGACGTTAATGATGGAACAATCAATACAACTGCCGCTATTAACTTACAAGTTGAAGCTGTACAAGACGCCGTTGAGATAAGCGCTAATATTAATGCACAACTCAATGAAGATGGCGAAATTACCCTATCTCAGAGCGACTTGTTAGCCAATGCAAGCGATGTTGACGGGGATAATTTAGTTGCAACCTTAGGCGACATTGAAAATGCAACAGTCACACCAAACGCTGATGGCTCCTATACTATAAAACCTGATGATAACTTCAGTGGTGATTTAAATATTAACTTTGAGGTGAGCGATGGCCACAACGAAGCTACGCAATCGACTGTTAATGTAACAGTCAATGCAGTCGCAGATAACACGGGTATTACCATTACAAATGCAGTTGACCTCGCAACTACAAACATTGTCTTTGCCTCTGATGATTTTGAGTCTGGTGATGGTGGATGGAATGCTACAACCAGTACTTCTGGTAATTTTGATACTGGCACTATGCTCGGGCAGATGGGTGGTTCTAATCATCAAGAGAGTATATCTAAAACATACGATGTCCCTAGCGGTGCTGATGAAATTGAAGTAAGTTTCACAGTCCATGAACTAAATTCTTGGAATGGCGAGAATTTTTATATGTTTATTAACGGGGAACGATATACGACTAACAATTTCACTTGGCAAAGCGGCTATGATCATGGCACCGAGGACTTATTGGATTCTGATGGCAATAAGGTGGGTGAAATAACTCATGGCGAAAATCTTCAATCTGGACTGGGCGATTATGCGGGTTATGGTTATAGTCAATCTCATCAAGTTACACTGACTGTCCCAATAGCCGCTGGAGAAGACACAGTAACCGTTGGTTTTGGCACAGATCTCAATAGTAACATTGCTAATGAATCTTGGGGGATTGATAATGTTGAACTGTCCATTTCATCGGCTGAGCTCTCTATTGTAAGTGGAACAGAAGATCAGCCAAGCCCATTAAACATCGAACTTGCGCTAGAAGATAATGATGGTAGTGAAACCATAACTAGTCTTATTATGACAGTACCAGATACTGTTACACTCTCAGCAGGTACTGATAATGGTGATGGTACCTGGTCATTGACGTCCGAGCAATTAACCGATTTACAAGTAATACCAAGTGATAATTTTAATGGGATGGTCGAATTAAACCTAGCGGTTACCAGTGTTGAAACTGCAAATGGCGACTCAAACACATCCAATCAAAGTTTTAATGTTTATTTTGAGGCTGTTAATGATGAGATTGTTATTAACGACACGGCAGCGCTTACATCTACTACCGACGACGGGGCAGCGTTTACGTCGGCAGCGCCTACATCTACCGACGACACGGCAGCGCTTACATTTACTACCGACGAAGATACAAGCTTTACTATTACCGAAGCGCAATTACTCGCTAATGCAAGCGATGTTGATAACGACAATTTAATGGTCACCGATTTGAGCATACCTGGTGCAAGCATCGATAGGATAACCGACGAAACTACAGGGGAAATATCTTTCCACATAACTCCAGATGAAAACCATAATGGTGAAAACATCAATATTAACTTTAACGTTTCAGATGGGCAGGGAAGTGTAGTGCAATCTGGCGCAAGTTTGACGGTTAATGCTGTTGATGATGCAACGACTCTAAGCAATCTAGCACTTAGTGTCAATGAAGATAACTCGATTACTTTCACAGAGAATGACCTTATATCTCTTGCCACTAATGTTGATGGCGATAATTTGAGTATCGATTCTGTTACATATAATGGCCCTGATGGAGAGCTTACACACAACGAAACTGATGGTACTTACACCTTCACCCCTACCGATAACTTTTCCGGAGATGTGGGGTTATCCTTTGCCATCAATGATGGCACACAAGCCACAGTTGCCAATATTAATTTAACGGTTAACCCTGTTAATGACGTGCCAACTTTAACACTCGAATCAACTAAAACAGTTGATGAAGATGGCACAACAACGATTAACTTTACAGCCAGCGATGTCGACACTGGCGATACTATAGCAACGACAGCAACTGCCGAGCATGGAACAGTAACGGTCAATAGCAACGGCACTATCTCATATACCCCTGATGATGATTTTAACGGTCAAGACACCATTACTGTCACAACAACAGACAGTAGTGGCGTTCAAACAACTGCAAACTCTAGCATTACCGTTAACCCTGTTAATGACGCGCCAACTTTAACATTAGAATCAACTAAAACAGTTGATGAAGATGGCCAAACAACGATTGATTTTACAGCAGGCGATATTGATATAGGTGATGTGTTAACAACGACAGCAACTGCCGAGCATGGGACAGTAACTGTCAATAGCAACGGCACTATCTCATATACCCCTGATGATGATTTTAACGGTCAAGACACCATTACTGTTACAACAACAGACAGTAGTGGCGTTGAAACAACTGCAAACTCTAGCATTACCGTTAACCCTGTTAATGACGCGCCAACTTTAACATTAGAATCAACTAAAACAGTTGATGAAGATGGCCAAACAACGATTGATTTTACAGCCGGCGATATCGATGCCGGCGATACTATAGCAACGACAGCAACTGCCGAGCATGGAACAGTAACGGTCAATAGCAACGGCACTATCTCATATACCCCTGATGATGATTTTAACGGTCAAGACACCATTACTGTCACAACAACAGACAGCCATGGCGTTGAAATAACTGCAAACTCTAGCATTACCGTTAACCCTGTTAATGACGCGCCAACTTTAACATTAGAATCAACTAAAACAGTTGATGAAGATGGCACAACAACGATTGACTTTACAGCCGGCGATATTGATATAGGTGATGTGTTAACAACGACAGCAACTGCCGAGCATGGGACAGTAACTGTCAATAGCAACGGCACTATCTCATATACCCCTGATGATGATTTTAACGGTCAAGACACCATTACTGTCACAACAACAGACAGTAGTGGCGTTGAAACAACTGCAAATTCTAGCATTACCGTTAACCCTGTTAATGACGCGCCAACTTTAACATTAGAATCAACTAAAACAGTTGATGAAGATGGCACAACAACGATTGACTTTACAGCCGGCGATATCGATGCCGGCGATACTATAGCAACGACAGCAACTGCCGAGCATGGAACAGTAACGGTCAATAGCAACGGCACTATCTCATATACCCCTGATGATGATTTTAACGGTCAAGACACCATTACTGTCACAACAAAAGACAGTCATGGCGTTGAAACAACTGCAACCTCTAGTATTACCGTCAACCCTGTTAATGACGCGCCAACTTTAACATTAGAATCAACTAAAACAGTTGATGAAGATGGCACAACAACGATTGATTTTACAGCAGGCGATATCGATGCCGGCGATACTATAGCAACGACAGCAACTGCCGAGCATGGAACAGTAACGGTCAATAGCAACGGCACTATCTCATATACCCCTGATGATGATTTTAACGGTCAAGACACCATTACTGTCACAACAACAGACAGTAGTGGCGTTGAAACAACTGCAAATTCTAGCATTACCGTTAACCCTGTTAATGACGCGCCAACTTTAACATTAGAATCAACTAAAACAGTTGATGAAGATGGCACAACAACGATTGACTTTACAGCAGGCGATATCGATGCCGGCGATACTATAGCAACGACAGCAACTGCCGAGCATGGGACAGTAACGGTCAATAGCAACGGCACTATCTCATATACCCCTGATGATGATTTTAACGGTCAAGACACCATTACTGTCACAACAAAAGACAGTCATGGCGTTGAAACAACTGCAACCTCTAGTATTACCGTCAACCCTGTTAATGACGCGCCAACTTTAACACTAGAATCAACTAAAACAGTTGATGAAGATGGCACAACAACGATTGATTTTACAGCAGGCGATATTGATATAGGTGATGTGTTAACAACGACAGCAACTGCTCTGCATGGGACAGTAACGGTCAATAGCAACGGCACTATCTCATATACCCCAGACGATGACTACAACGGCGAAGACACCATTACCGTAACCACCAAAGATGATGATGGAGCCTTGGTAACCAAAACATCGACAATAACAGTTGCAGCTGTACAAGACGCAGTTGAGATAAGCGCTAATATTAATGCACAACTCAATGAAGATGGTGAAATTACCCTATCTCAGAGCGACTTGTTAGCCAATGCAAGCGATGTTGACGGGGATAATTTAGTTGCAACCTTAGGCGACATTGAAAATGCAACAGTCACACCAAACGCTGATGGCTCCTATACTATAAAACCTGATGATAACTTCAGTGGTGATTTAAATATTAACTTTGAGGTGAGCGATGGCCACAACGAAGCTACTCAATCGACGGTTAATGTAACAGTCAATGCAGTCGCAGATAACACGGGTATTACCATTACAAATGCAGTTGACCTCGCAACTACAAACCTTGTCTTTGCCTCTGATAATTTTGAGTCTGGTGATGGTGGATGGAATGCCACAACCAGTGATTCAGGAAATTTTGGTACTGGCGATATGCTCGGGCAAATGGGTGGTTCTAATGGTCAAGAGAGTATATCTAAAACATACGATGTCCCGAGCGGTGTTGATGAAATTGAATTAAGTTTCACACTCCATGAAATAAACTCTTGGGATAACGAGACTTTTTCTATCTTCATTAACGGGCAAGAATATACGGGTACCACTTTAAGTCATGCTGGTACGCAAACAGCTGATTTGAACGTCACGGATTTAGTTGATTCTAGTGGCAATAAAGTTGGTGAAATAGTTCATGGCACCGATGGCATTGCCTCTGGCATTGCCCAGCACGGAACACAGAATTGGGGTCAATCTCATCAAGTTACACTGACTGTCCCAATAGCCGCTGGAGAAGACACAGTAACCGTTGGTTTTGGCACAGATCTCAATAGTAACATTACTGATGAATCTTGGGGGATTGATAATGTTGAACTGTCCATTTCATCGGCTGAGCTCTCTATTGTAAGTGGAACAGAAGATCAGCCAAGCCCATTAAACATCGAACTTGCGCTAGAAGATAATGATGGTAGTGAAACCATAACTAGTCTTATTATGACAGTACCAGATACTGTTACACTCTCAGCAGGTACTAAGAATGATGATGGTACCTGGTCATTGACGTCCGAGCAATTAACCGATTTACAAGTAATACCAAGTGATAATTTTAATGGGATGGTCGAATTAAACCTGGCGGTTACCAGTGTTGAAACTGCAAATGGCGACTCAAACACATCCAATCAAAGTTTTAATGTTTATTTTGAAGCTGTAAACGACGGCCCAGCGATTACACAAACGTCAACAACAACCGTAGATGAAGCTGGCACTCCAACGGTTACCTTTGCCGTAAATGGTATCGATGATACAGCAACATTCACTGGGACAGCTGAAAATGGCACAGTAGTTGTTAATGATGATGGCGAAATATCTTACACTCCAAATACCGACTACAACGGCACTGATGATACCATCACATTAACCGAAAACATAGATCAATGGGCGTCATCAAGCACTGCAAGCAGCCAGTGGTCACATAGCAACTATGCGGCTCGTCAAGCGGCTGGTCACCCTAATACAGGTTTAAATGTTGGCGATAATCAAGTGGAGCACCCTTTTGCTTGGGCTGAATTGGGATCACAAAGAACTACAGAAAACACCTTAGACCTAACCTATCCTACACCTGTTAATATCACACAGATTGTTGCTAGAGAGACTTATAATGCTGGCTCCATTAGCAAAGTAGAAGTCCTGAAAGATGGTGTTTATGTGACCGTCTATAGCAATGATGGGACGACTGAAACTGGCGGCACCATGTCAGGTGTAAATCCAGGTAAAGTATCTGATACCACAATCACACTCGATCCACAGCTCGACTATTTGTCAGATAAAATTAGAATAACTGTAGGCAATGACAATAATGAATATAATGAAATTGATGCTGTTAAACTGATAGGAGCCGAAGTTGATGCGCCCGTTGTCACTGTTAACGTAAGTGACATTGATACAACCCCTGTGATTGCTGCACAGTTAACAGCAAGCGTAAATGAGGACAATACACTTATTCTTACTCAAGATGACTTGCTAACTTATGCAAATGATGTTGACGGCGATGCTTTAACCGCTTCTAATCTTCAAGGAGAGGGTATTACTATTACTGATAATCAGGATGGTACTTATAGCATCACGCCTGTTGCTAACTTCAATGGTGTTGTAAATATTAGCTTTGATATAGACGATGGTAATGGAGCAACCGTTTCATCAAATATTGATGTTACGGTCGCGGCCGTAAACGATGCGGTTGTCATTGACGCCGATAACCAGCTTACATTTAATGCAGCCGAAGATACAACCTTCACCATTACCGAAGAGCAATTACTCGCCAATGCAAGCGATATTGATTCAACTGATTCATTAATTGTCACCAATTTGAGCATACCTAATGCAACCATCGAGAGGATAACCGACGAAAATACAGGGGCAATATCTTTTAGCATAACACCAGCTGAAAACCATAATGGTGAAGACATCAATATTAGCTTTGACGTTTCAGATGGACAAGGCAGTGAAGTGGCATCTGGTGCAAGCTTAACGATTACAGCTGTAAATGACGCGGTTGTCATTAACCCCGCTAACCCGCTTACATTTAATACAGCCGAAGATACAACCTTCACCATTACCGAAGAGCAATTACTCGCCAATGCAAGCGATGTTGATTCAACTGATTCCTTAATTGTCACCAATTTAGAGATCCCTAATGCAAGCTTCGAAACGGTAATTGACCCCTCTACAGGTGCAAAATCTTTCATCGTAACCCCAGGTTCCAACTTTAGTGGTGACGTCAATATTGCCTTTGATGTTTCAGATCAGCAAGGCAGTGTAGTGACCTCTGGTGCAAGTTTAACAATCAATGCAGTCGCAGATAACACGGGTATTACCATTACAAATGCAGTTGACCTCGCAACTACAAACCTTGTCTTTGCCTCTGATAATTTTGAGTCTGGTGATGGTGGATGGAATGCCACAACCAGTGATTCAGGAAATTTTGGTACTGGCGATATGCTCGGGCAATTGGGCAATTCTAATGGTCTAGAGAGTATATCTAAAACATACGATGTCCCTAATGGTGTTACTGAAATTGAATTAAGTTTCGCGCTCCATGAAATAAACTCTTGGAATAACGAGCACTTTTCTATCTTTATTAACGGCCAAGAATATACGGGAACCAATTTAACTTGGCATGGCGATTCAACTGGCTATGATCTGGGCACCGTGGACTTATTGGATTCTGATGGCAATAAGGTGGGTGAAATAGTTCATGGCAACGATGGTGTTAGCTCTGGACTGGGCCAGTATGCGGGTGATGATTTTAGTCAATCTCATCAGATTACACTGACTATCCCAATAGCCGCAGGAGAAGACACAGTAACCGTTGGTTTTGGCGCAGAGCTTGATGGAGACCTTGCTAATGAATCTTGGGGGGTTGATAATATTGAACTGTCCATTTCATCGGCTGAGCTCTCTATTGTAAGTGGAACAGAAGATCAGCCAAGCCCATTAAACATCGAACTTGCGCAGCAAGATAATGATGGTAGTGAAACCATAACTAGTCTTATTATGACAGTACCAGATACTGTTACACTCTCAGCAGGTACTAAGAATGATGATGGTACCTGGTCATTGACGTCCGAGCAATTAACCGATTTACAAGTAATACCAAGTGATAATTTTAATGGGATGGTCGAATTAAACCTGGCGGTTACCAGTGTTGAAACTTCAAATGGCGACTCAAACACATCCAATCAAAGTTTTAATGTTTATTTTGAAGCAGCAAACGATGCGGTTGTCATTGACTCCGATAACCAGCTTACATTTAATGCAGCCGAAGATACAACCTTCACCATTACCGAAGAGCAATTACTCGCCAATGCAAGCGATATTGATTCAACTGATTCATTAATTGTCACCAATTTAGAGATCCCTAATGCAAGCTTCGAAACGGTAATTGACCCCTCTACAGGTGCAAAATCTTTCATCGTAACCCCAGGTTCCAACTTTAGTGGTGACGTCAATATTGCCTTTGATGTTTCAGATGGACAAGGCAGTGTAGTGACCTCTGGTGCAAGTTTAACAATCACTGCAGTCGCAGATGACACGAATATTAGCTTTGCAAACCTTGTCTTTGCCTCTGATAATTTTGAGTCTGGTGATGGTGGATGGAATGCAACAACCAGTGATTCAGGAAATTTTGGTACTGGCGATATGCTCGGGCAATTGGGCAATTCTAATGGTCTAGAAAGTATATCTAAAACATACGATGTCCCTAATGGTGTTAATGAAATTGAATTAAGTTTCGCGCTCCATGAAATAAATTCTTGGAATAACGAGAATTTTTATATGTTTATTAACGGGGAACAATATACGGCTACCAATTTAACTTGGCATGGCGATTCAACTGACTATGATATGGGCACCGTGGACTTATTGGATTCTGATGGCAATAAGGTGGGTGAAATAGTTCATGGCAACGATGGTGTTAGCTCTGGACTGGGCGACTATGCGGGTAATGATTTTAGTCAATCTCATCAGATTACACTGACTATCCCAATAGCCGCAGGAGAAGACACAGTAACCGTTGGTTTTGGCGCAGAGCTTGATGGAACCCTTGCTAATGAAGCTTGGGGGATTGATAATATTGAACTGGCCATTTCGTCTGAACACCCTATTATGAGGGGAACAGAAGATCAGCCAAGCCCATTAAACATAACACTGGAGCTGCAAGATAATGATGGTAGTGAAACCATAACTAGTCTTATTATGACAGTACCAGATACTGTTACACTCTCAGCTGGTACTGATAATGGTGATGGTACCTGGTCATTGACCTCCGAGCAATTAACCGATTTACAAGTAATACCAAGTGATAATTTTAATGGGATGGCCGAATTAAACCTGGCGGTTACCAGTGTTGAAACTTCAAATGGCGACTCAAACACATCCAATCAAAGTTTTAAGGTTTATTTTGAGGCAGTTAATGATGAGATTGTTATTAACGACTCGGCAGCGCTTACATCTACTACCGACGACGGGGCAGCGTTTACATCGGCAGCGCCTACATCTACCGACGACACGGCAGCGCTTACATTTACTACCGACGAAGATACAAGCTTTACTATTACCGAAGCGCAATTACTCGCTAATGCAAGCGATGTTGATAACGACAATTTAATGGTCACCGATTTGAGCATACCTGGTGCAAGCATCGATAGGATAACCGACGAAACTACAGGGGAAATATCTTTCCACATAACACCAGATGAAAACCATAATGGTGAAAACATCAATATTAACTTTAACGTTTCAGATGGGCAGGGAAGTGTAGTGCAATCTGGCGCAAGTTTGACGGTTAATGCTGTTGATGATGCAACGACTCTAAGCAATCTAGCACTTAGTGTCAATGAAGATAACTCGATTACTTTCACAGAGAATGACCTTATATCTCTTGCCACTAATGTTGATGGCGATAATTTGAGTATCGATTCTGTTACATATAATGGCCCTGATGGAGAGCTTACACACAACGAAACTGATGGTACTTACACCTTCACCCCTACCGATAACTTTTCCGGAGATGTGGGATTATCCTTTGCCATCAATGATGGCACACAAGCCACAGTAGCCAATATTAATTTAACGGTTAACCCTGTTAATGACGTGCCAACTTTAACACTCGAATCAACTAAAACTGTCAATGAAGATGGTAGCGTTAATATTACTTTTGCAGCAAATGATGTAGATGGCGAGATTCAAAGCACAAATATCAGCGCCGAAAACGGCACCGCAGAAATCGATACCGATGGCACTATTTTGTACACACCAAATCCAGATTTTTATGGCACAGATACAGTCACTGTCACCATTACAGATGATTCTGGCGCGACGATCACCAAAACATCAGAAATCACAGTTAGATCCATCAACGACGGCCCTGATGCCCAAGATGAGACTGTTTCCATGGATGAAGATGTCACATCGCTTTTCATCAATGTCCTTGCTAATGACTCGGATATTGAAGGTGATGTAGCTATCCACTCAGTCGTCGAGAATGTTATGCTCGGTGATGATGTGGTTGGTCACGCCACGATCGTTGTGGAAAATGGTGTACAAGGAATTAAATTTACGCCTAACGATGCATTTAATTCTTTGTCCGCAAACGAGCAAGCTTCCGTTACAATTGACTACCAAATTAAAGATTCAGAAGACGCAACCAGCGACGCTACGGCAACTGTAACGGTCACCGGCGTTAACGACGCGGCTGTGGTAGGCAGCACATCATTCACCCTGCAAGAAGATGGTTCAATCGTAATAACCAACGCAGATTTATTAGCCAATGCAACAGATGCTGATAATGATACACTAAGCATATCTGGTGTAAGCTACACTGGTGACCAGGGCACGCTGGTAACGAGCGCGGATGGAACTACACATACATTTACACCAGCGCCTGACTTTAACGGTGATCTGCAATTATCGTTTGACGTTAATGATGGAACGACCAATACATCTGCCACTGCTGACTTACAAGTTGCAGCTGTACAAGACGCCGTTGAGGTAAGCGCTAATATTAATGTACAACTCAATGAAGATGGCGAAATTACCCTATCTCAGAGCGACTTGTTAGCCAATGCAACAGATGTTGACGGTGATAATTTAGTTGCAACCTTAAGCGACATTGAAAATGCAACAGTCACATCACACCCAGATGGCTCCTATACTATAAAACCAGATGATAACTTCAGTGGTGATTTAAATATTAGCTTTGAGGTGAGCGATGGTCAGGGTTCAACAGCGCAATCATCTGTTAATGTGGCAGTCACTGCAGTCGCAGATAACACTGGTATCACCATTACAAATGCAATTGATTTCGAAAATACAAAAATGGTCTTTGCATCTGATGATTTTGAGCTAGGTGCTAATGGATGGGATGCAACAACCAGTGATTCAGGAAATTTTGAAACTGGCGATATGCTCGGGCAATTGGGCGACTCTAATGGTCAGCAGATCATCTCTAAAACATACGATGTCCCGAGCGGTGTTGATGAAATTGAATTAAGTTTCACACTCCATGAAATAAGCTCTTGGAATAACGAGGTTTTTTCTATCTTCATTAACGGGCAACAATATACGGGTACCCATTTAAGTATGCCTGATCATGGTTCAGATGATGTGGGCTCCACGGACTTATTTGACTCTAATGGCGATAAGGTGGGTGAAATAGTTCATGGCACCGATAACGTTGCCTCGGGCATTGGCCAGTACGGAACAGAGAATTGGAGTCAATCTCATCAGGTTACTCTTACAGTCCCAGTAGCCGCAAATGAAGACACAGTAACCGTTGGTTTTGGCGCACAACTTGATGGAAACATTGCTAATGAATCTTGGGGTATTGATAATATTGAACTGGCTATTACATCGTCTGATATCTCTATTGTGTATGGAACAGAAGATAATGAATCCCCATTAAACATCGAACTTGCGCTGCAAGATACTGATGGTAGTGAAAGCTTAACTAGTCTTATTATGACAGTACCAGATACTGTTACCCTCTCAGCAGGTACTAAGAATGATGATGGTACCTGGTCATTGACGTCCGAGCAATTAAACGATTTAAAAGTAATACCAAATGATAATTTTAATGGGATGGCCGAATTAAGCCTGGCGGTTACCAGTGTTGAAACTTCAAATAACGACTCAAATACATCCAATCAAAGTTTTAAGGTTTATTTTGATTCCGTTAACGACGTCGTTGAGGTAAGCGCAAATATTAGCGCTGAAGTCGATGAAGAAGGCAGCATTACCCTATCTCAGAGCGACTTGTTAGCCAATGCAACAGATTCTGACGGCACTGATTTGGTTGCGACCATAGACAACATTGACAATGCAACAGTCACGCAAAACACAGATGGTTCATATACTATAATTCCTGATGATGACTTCCACGGTACGCTTAACCTTACCATGAGTATTACTGACGGTACGCAAGCTGTGCAATCAAGCTTAAACTTAACAGTGCACAGCATAAATGATGGGCCAATAGCGAATGATACCGGCGATTTTGTAGGGCTTATTGGCACAATGAGTGCTAGTTCGGATCACGGTATAACAGTTTCAGCTTCAGGTCACTATAGCCAGTGGTATCAACCACATATGGGAGTAGATGCACATGACGCTAGTACTGCAACCAATACTGGTAGTTGGACAACTGGTGGTACTAGTGCGTGGTATAAAGTTGACGTAGGCAGTCCAACTACACTTTTTCAATATGAGTTAAAAGCAATTCCAAATAGTCACCTCGGAAGAGAGCCTAAAGATTGGGAATTACAAGGCAGTGATGATGGAATAAATTGGACAACGATTGATACACGAGCAGACGTTGATGACTGGGGGTCAAGTGAGACAAAAACCTTTGAACTTGAGAGTCCTGCTACCTTCCAATATTTTCGTGTTGATATTTCGTCGAACACTGGAGGTAGTTATACAGGCTTTGATGGTTTTGAGCTTTATACAAAAGAGTCTATGTACGAAGATGACAATGATCTTATTATTGATGTGCTTGCCAATGATATTGATGCTGATAACGACACCATTACCATTACCTCAGTTGGTGATGTAGTAGATAGCGCTGGTGTAATTATGGGGACCGCAGAGATTGTGACTGTTGATGGCCATGATCAAATAAAATTTACACCTAACGCAGAGGTACAAGAACTATCTGAAGGTGAGCAGAAAGAGCTTACCTTCGAATATAGCATTGCCGATGGACAAGGTGGAGTTGACACTGCCACAGCAACGTTTACCGTTATCGGAGAAAACGACGTCTTTGAGGTAAGCGCGAATATTAGCGCACAAATTGATGAAGATGGCGAAATTACCCTATCTCAGAGCGACTTGTTAGCCAATGCAACAGATATTGACGGCGATAATTTAGTTGCAACTTTAAGCGACATTGAAAATGCAACAGTCACACCAAACGCTGATGGCTCCTATACTATAAAGCCTGATGATAACTACCATGGTACGCTTAACCTTAACATGAGTATTACTGACGGCACGCAAGTGGTACAATCAAACTTAGAATTGACAGTTAATTCAATTAACGATGGACCGGTTGCTGTTGATGACGTGGCCACCAAAGGTACTTTAGTTTTAGGTGATAGTGATTCCCTTACTATACAGACAGGACTTGCTAATGATAGTGGCTTAATCACCGTCTCTATGTGGTTTAAAACAGAAGACAACTCTGGCCGGTTGTTTGGCACGCATCATACTGACGGAGCAGGAGATCGATATATTGAGACGCGTGCTAATGGAGAAATGTCCATGTATACCTGGGGAGGAGGTCGCACATTCGAAACTACAACCACTAATGGGCAAAATACCTCAGATGGTAACTGGCATCATGTTGCATATAGTATTAATGGAACTGAGTCGCAGCTGTATATCGATGGCGAGCTTGCCGCAAGTAGCTCTGTCGGTTCATCTGGCTTTGATTGGTCTTCATTTCTAACCATTGGTTCAGGCTTTACCGGAGAAATAAGAGATGTAAACATCTTTACTGGAACAGGCGCAACAGCGGATGAAGTTACTCAACTTAACGATGGAAATATTCCTACAACATTACAAGATAATTTAGCTATTTCCATGGACTTTGATGAGGATTCTCCATTTGAGGCATCAGGGCAAACCGTTATACTCAATGGCTCTCCTCAAGTAGAAAATCAAATAATTGCTGGTGAGTTAACAGCTGCTGATAATGCAACAACTAACTTTGACGTTCTTGCTAACGATAGTGATGTTGAAGGCGGCCTATCTATTACTGGTGTATCAAGTGTGGTTGATAGCGATGGTAATGTCCTGGGAACCCTCACAATTGTTGATGTTAATGGTACCGACCAAGTACAATTTACACCAAACGCGGGAGCGCTAAATATGGGCGAGGGAGAGGAAACACTCGCAACCTTTACTTATGAAATTACCGATTCAGATGGAGCAACCACAACTGCAAATGCAGCATTCACTTTTACAGGGACTAACGATGTACCAGTCGTTTCGCAAAATATAGCAGCAACCATTGCTGAAGATGGCAGCATTACACTCACTCAAGCAGAGCTTTTACAGTATGTAACAGACGCAGATGTAAATGATAATTTATCCGCGTCAAACCTTTCTGTGTCTGTCTCTGCAAATGCAACAGTGACCACTAACACTGACGGTAGTTTCACTATTACCCCTACAGAAGATTATAACGGTAACATTTCAATTAGTTTTGATGTGACTGATGGTATCGAAGTAATAAGCTCCGCTGTAGATATTACCGTGACAGCTGTTAATGATGCGCCTATCGTAGATAATGTGAGTTATACCGCGCAAGAAGATAATACAATAATCATTACTAATGCGGAGCTTTTAGCTGCAGCGAGCGATATTGATGACGACACAGCCAGCCTCAGTGTTACGTCTGTCTCGTATAGCGGAACTGATGGTACTTTTACAGATCTAGGCGATGGCACTTACAGCTTTTCACCTAATCCAGATTTCAATGGCCAAATATCACTCGACTTTAGTGTGTCAGACGGCGAGGCAACAACCAGCAGTCAAGTTAATATGAACTTCACTGCGGTTAACGACGGCCCTGTTGGAGTAAATGATACCGCAGCCACCGATGAAGACAGCGCAATTACTATAGATGTACTCGCCAATGATACCGACATCGATGGTGATACATTAAGTATTGATTCTGTAGTAAGCGATGTTATGTTAAATAATATCAAAGTTGGTACGGCCTCAATTGGTAGTAGTACAACTGTAGCTAATAACACAAGCTACATCAACCCTACTGATGCAACTTCAACAAGCAATCTTTACTCTACGCTAAAAGATGATGTCAACTACATGGGTGGTGCCATTGTTGTTGATGGTACCACCTATGATAATGGCATTTCAATGCATTCAGAAGATGAAAACGGCGGTATAAGCAGTGCTACATTTGCTGTGCCAGATGGAATGACTAACTTCTCCAGCATTATAGGAATGACAAATGCCGGTGGAAATGTTAATTTCCGAATTTTAGTTGATGGCGTAGAGCAATTTTCTAAAACTTCAGTGACATCCTCTAGCGATGGCGACAGGCTTAATATTGATGTCTCTGACGCGTCAACAATCACTCTTATTGTTGAAAGTAATGGGTCTAATACTCACGATCATGCAGTGTGGGCAGATGCTCAATTTAATGACTCAATCACAACAGATCACATTATATTCACGCCTAATGATGAAATGGATAAGCTAAGTCAAGATGAAATTGCCAATCTGCAAATCAACTACACAGTTAAGGATGGATCTGGGGAAACCTCTGATGCAAGTGTTGCCGTTACAGTTACGGGCGTCAATGACGCAACTGTCGTTGCAAATGTAGATTTAACAGGCACAGAAGACACGGTAATAAATATAACCCAAGCAGATTTACTAGCAACAGCAAGTGATGTAGATGGTAGCAGCTTAACCGTAACGGCACTGAGCATAGACCCAAGCTTTGGTAGCATTACCTATAACGAGGCTGACCAGAGCTTTGATTTTACACCAGCGGATGGTTACAACGGTGATGTACCCTTTGCTTTCACCATCTCAGACGGTACGACCGATACCATATCCAATGGTTCGATCAACATTGCATCGGTCAATTATGCACCTGTTGGAGTAAATGATACCGCAGCCACCGATGAAGACAGCGCAATTACTATAGATGTACTCGCCAATGATACCGACATCGATGGTGACGCATTAAGTATTGATTCTGTAGTAAGCGATGTTATGTTAAATAATATCAAAGTTGGTACGGCCTCAATTGGTAGTACAACTGTAGTTAATGACACAAGCTACATCAACCCTACTGATGCAACTTCAACAAGCAATCTTTACTCTACGCTAAAAGATGATGTCAACCACAGCGGGAATGCCATTGTTGTTGATGGTACCACCTATGATAATGGCATTGCAATGCATCCGGACGATGCAAACGGCGGTATAAGCACTGCAACATTTGATGTGCCAGCGGGGATGACTAACTTCTCCAGCATTATAGGAATGACAAGTGCCAGTGGAAATGTTAATTTCCGAGTTTTAGTTGATGGTGTAGAGCTATTTTCTAAAACTTCAGTGACATCCTCTAGAGATGGCGACAGGCTTAATATTGATGTCTCTGACGCGTCAACAATCACTCTTATTGTTGAAAGTAATGGGTCTGATGGTGCCGATCATGCAGTGTGGGCAGATGCTCAATTTAATGACTCAATCACAACAGATCACATTATATTCACGCCTAATGATGAAATGGATAAGCTAAGTCAAGATGAAATTGCCAATCTGCAAATCAACTACACAGTTAAGGATGGATCTGGGGAAACCTCTGATGCAAGTGTTGCCGTTACAGTTACGGGCGTCAATGACGCAGCTGTCGTTGCAAATGTAGATTTAACAGGCACAGAAGACACGGTAATAAATATAACCCAAGCAGATTTACTAGCAACAGCAAGTGATGTAGATGGTAGCAGCTTAACCGTAACGGCACTGAGCATAGACCCAAGCTTTGGTAGCGTTACCTATAACGAGGCTGACCAGAGCTTTGATTTTACACCAGCGGATGATTACAACGGTGATGTAC
Source organism: uncultured Psychromonas sp. (assembly GCA_963682165.1). GTDB lineage: Bacteria > Pseudomonadota > Gammaproteobacteria > Enterobacterales > Psychromonadaceae > Psychromonas. The sequence goes on from OY821666.1 coordinate 3,675,040, forward strand.
CCTTTGCTTTCACCGTCTCAGACGGTACGACCGATACCAGATCCAATGGTTCGATCAACCTTGCATCGGTCAATGATGCACCCGTATTAGCAACGACTTCATTTGCTATCGATGAAGACAACTCTATTATTATCAAAGCCGCAGACTTACTAAATAACGTCACTGATATCGACTCAACGACATTAAGTATCACAAACATCACCACTGCTGACGGACATGGCACTATTACGCCGCATGGTGATAATGGTGATGAGTGGCGCTACACCCCTGCAGAAAACTACAGTGGGGATGCTCAACTAACTATTAGTGTTAATGATGGAACGGTGACCGCAGACTTTGACAGCGCAGTCACCATCACACCCGTTGCAGACGCTCCGGAGTTAACAGTCTCGTTAGGCAGAGTGCTAGTTGACGAATTTAATGAAGATAGCATTAGCAATAGCGTACTCTCTGGCTGGCAAACTGATAATCGCGGCGGCTACATCGAAGTTCATCAAGACACTATTTATGGTGTGGGGGATGGTAGAGGCAATGTATTAGAGCTAGAGGCGGCACGTGGTGATGAAGCTAATATCTATAAAGATTTAAACGTTAGAGCTGGCGACACGGTCGAATTAACCTTTGATCTTACAGCAAGAGCTGGACATGCTGGTCAAAATTCAGCAGTTGATGTTTATTTTGAAGGGGTACTGATTGACCAAATTGTACCAGATGTTGGATGGGAAACATATACCTATACACTTGTCGCTACAACCCATAATCCGAGACTTGAATTAAATTCACCATCATCTGATGGTGCGGGCGCAGTATTAGATGTGATCCGAGTTACCGCATCCGCCCCGCTAGAAGTAAACACTCCTATTGCACTGGACATTAGTAGCTCACTCGTCGATACCGATGGCTCTGAGACATTACAATCGCTTAATATTGAGCAGCTCCAAGTAGGGGCATTATTAACTGATGGCACGAATACCTTTACTGCAACGGCTGAGAATAACAGTGTTAATGTTAAAGATTGGGATCTTTCCTCCTTAACAATAACCCCACCAACCGACTTTTATGGCGAGGTAACTTTAAATGTGGTTGCAACGTCAGTTGAAGGTGTAGGTGGTGCTACAAGCTCAACGACTCAAGAACTATCTTTTACAATTAATACGCCGGTGGTTATTGACGCAACTAACCAGCTTACATTTAATGCAGCCGAAGATACAACCTTCACCATTACCGAAGAGCAATTACTCGCCAATGCAAGCGATATTGATTCAACTGATTCATTAATTGTCACCAATTTAGAGATCCCTAATGCAAGCTTCGAAACGGTAATTGACCCCTCTACAGGTGCAAAATCTTTCATCGTAACCCCAGGTTCCAACTTTAGTGGTGACGTCAATATTGCCTTTGATGTTTCAGATCAGCAAGGCAGTGTACTGACCTCTGGTGCAAGTTTAACAATCACTGCAGTCGCAGATAACACGGATATTACCATCGCAAATACAAACGTTGTCTTTGCCTCTGATAATTTTGAGTCTGGTGATGGTGGATGGAATGCCACAACCAGTGAGTCTGGGAGTTTTGGTACTGGCACTATGCTCGGGCAGTTGGGCGATTCTAATGGTGATCAGATTATATCTAAAACATACGATGTCCCGAACGGTGTAGATGAAATTGAATTAAGTTTCACACTCCATGAAGTAAACTCTTGGGATAACGAGCACTTTTCTATCTTTATTAACGGGCGAGAATATACGGGAACAAATTTAACCAGCGGCACTGGCTCTGAGACTGGCACCTCTAACTTAATGAATTCGGTTGGTGAAATTGTAGGTGTAGTTACTCATGGCCAAAATGCAATTCAATCTGGTACTGGCGATTTCGGAGCACAGAATTGGAGCCAATCTCATCAGGTGACTCTTACTGTCCCAATCAACGCTGATGAAGACACAGTAACCGTTGGTTTTGGCGCACAGCTTGATGGAACCACTAATAATGAATCTTGGGGGATTGATGATATTGAACTGGCCATTTCGTCTGAACACTCTATTGTACATGGAACAGAAGATGTTGCAGCCCCATTAAACATAACACTGGAGCTGCAAGATAATGATAGTAGTGAAACCATAACTAGTCTTATTATGACAGTGCCAGATACTGTTTCGCTCTCAGCTGGTACTGATAATGGTGATGGTACCTGGTCATTAACGCGCGCTGAGTTAAACAATATAGAAGTAATACCAAATGATGATGTTAATGGGATGGTCGAATTAAGCCTGGCGGTTACCAGTGTTGAAACTGCAAACAACGACTCAAACACATCCAGTCAAAGTTTTAATGTTTATTTTGAAGAAGCTGCCCCAACTACCTTAACAGGGACCTTAGTTGATGGCATTATTGCAGGGATGGCTTATACCACTTCATCTGGTATTGAAGGCTTTACTGATGAGAATGGCGGATTTGACTTTAGAGAAGGTGATACTATTACCTTTACTCTCGGTGATATTGTATTAGGAACCATTACCGCTGATGAGATCACTGATGGAAAAACCTTCTTACAAGATATTGCAAATGTAGATCGCTCCAATTTAAATGATCATTACCTTGAAAACATGGCCACATTTTTACAATCACTCGACAGTGATGCTAGCGACAATATTACTATTAGTCCAGAAATGCACGCATCCTTAGCCAATGCTGATTTAGATTTAAGCACTGCAACCGAAGATGAAGTGCAATCATTGGTTGAAAGTCTAGGCAAAACATTTGTCAGTGAAGAAGATGCCATGAAGCATGTTCAAGAGATGCTTGAAAAATATACAGATATGAAAAAAGAAGACTTTGATCTACACATTGATGATTCAATCATGAGAGCAACGTTAGGGACATCACCACAAGCCGGAATAAGCTACACGACTAGCTCGGGATTAACTGGTATTACAGATGCAAATGGCTCGTTTAATTTTAATCCTTATGACACGATTACGTTCACCGATGCTGATGGCGAGCTTATTGCAACTATTGCAGCAACTGATATTGGTTGCGATTTATTAATCACCATGGATGAGTTAACTAAAATTGCAGATCAATCAAAATCATCCCCATTTACCCAGCAAGACAACTGTACTACATTTAGTGCTTCAGATTTGCTTAGTGATCTCTCACTTGATGCAAGCAACCAAATAAATTCAATCGAGTATACTGGAGATGATGGCATGCTAACAACTGATGGCGATGGAAATTACACTTTCTGGTCAATCAATAAAGAGGCAGCAACAATTAGCATTGACGTTAGTTATACCGATGCGCAAGGTAACACAGTAAGCGTTAAAAGCGAATTTATTAGCAAAGCTATGAATGATGAAACTGAGTCGCAAAAAGTAGAAACGATGGACGATATTCCAACAGATAGCGATGCATTTGATTATTCAGTTTCACCTGGAACACAATTGCAAATTCAATTACCAGCTGAATTTTCACTTAATAGCGACATTGACTCTGTGACGATCACAGGGCTTCCAGATGGGGCATTTATTGAAAATGCACTGCAAAACAGTGATGGCTCATACACAATCGATGCTGATAATAGTAAATTTACCATTAACACTAACAATGATTTTGCTGGGGAAATAAACATAAGTTACAGTGGTTTCGATCGCTTTAACAATGAAGTAGCTGGTACTGAGCAGTCTGCATCAATTGATGTCTCCGCTAAATACATTGGCAGTAATGATGGAACTAGCACAACTAATCAGGAACAGTATACAGACACTAAGAACACCGACGATGACTCACAGACACAAACCGACAATTCGGTAGACTATAGTAATTTCCCTGATGAATCCACACAAGCTGACGATGATCTCAATAATGACAATAATTATATGTGAGGATCATTAATATATACCCATGTCACCTCAAAATGCAGCGGTGGTGGCGATCAGGTTACCAGAGCTAAGTCGCAATATGAAGTAATGGTGACGAGCGCATCAAACAGCAAGCTTTGGCTTGCTTTCTTGCATATAAAAACCTAGTCTGCGTGCTAACGTAAAGGCAACTTTCCATTATTTACGTAATTAAAAAATCTATAATAATAACCAGCAAAGCATTAAAGTCTTTATTTTAATGCTCCCCGCAGGCGATTAACTGTGTTTATCATCAAAAACTCAAGTTTATGCGATACGTCCATACACAATTTGCCGATCTGGCGTTGCATTTTAAAGTAACTTAGGATTATAATGTTTGTGCAATCTTTGTAGGGAAGTGTTTAGTATTAAAAAGAAAAATAGCATATTGTTTTTATTTTTTAAGCAAACAAAAAATAAAAGTAAAAAAATAACAATAAATGCTTGCAAGGTGAAACGAACTTCCCTATCATTCACCGCACTTAGACGGCGCCGACTTAGCTCAGTCGGTAGAGCAACTGACTTGTAATCAGTAGGTCACCAGTTCGATTCCGGTAGTCGGCACCATTTAAGTCTGGAGGGGTTCCCGAGCGGCCAAAGGGAACAGATTGTAAATCTGTCGCGTAAGCTTCGGTGGTTCGAATCCACCTCCCTCCACCATATTTAAATTAATTGATGTACTTCGTCACAGACAAAAGATTGATATGCGGGCATCGTATAATGGCATTACTCCAGCCTTCCAAGCTGATAATGTGGGTTCGATTCCCACTGCCCGCTCCACGTTATATACCTTTAAAATAAATTTATTACTATTGTTTCCACGTTTCTAGTCAATAGAAAATACCAAGATAAAAGTCCCCAAACGGTAGATCGCAGTTATTTTTAGTGTATTGTGTGCTATACACCCATAGTTTGCTCACATGAATTAGGCAATCGCAATGAAATTTCACCACCACTAAAAACGCAAGTTTTACCATTTTGTTCTAAAAGAAGCGAGCCACTGAGATTAATTCCCCTGCAAATACCCGATGTTATTTTATCTGCGATGACAACATTCACTTGTTTGCCTAAAAAACAATCTAATTTAAACCACCGCTCAAGGTGTGGGCGCAATCCTGAATTTTTATAATCATTTAATAAATATGCAAGCTCTTTTATTAAGAAGGCAATCAACTGGTTGCGATCTATATGCTCGTTGCTGATCGTATATAAATCAGTCCAAGGTTGAACAATTTGTTGCCCGTACAGAGGTGGCATCTTAACGTTCAGTCCAATACCTATCACTGCGTGACAAGTATCTCTCCTTGAGACTAAGAGCTCAATCAAAATACCTGCTAGTTTTTTATTTTGATAATAAATATCATTTGGCCACTTTAGCGAAATGCCCTCGATGCCACTTTTTTCAAGCGCGTTGACTGTAGCAATACCAACTAATAAACTCAGCCCAGCAAGCTTATCAACTGGGCAATTAAACTCTTGATAATATGAAAAGTAAATATGAGATGCAAACGGGGATATCCATTTTCTGCCTAGGCGCCCTCTCCCTGCAAGTTGAAATTCAGCGATACAAGTTTGCCCATTTTCTAAATAGGGTATTTTATCGAGTAGCCATTGATTGGTTGAGTCAACAATGCACAATACGCTTAAGTTTTTAGAGCCGCTTAATGCTTTAATTTTTTTTTCATCCAGCCGTGTGATAGTCGCTAAGCATTTATAACCACGACCTTGCACTGTGTGTATATCCAGCCCTAACTCTTGCAACCCTTTAATATAATCATCCACACAAACGCCAGAAACGTTCAAAAGTTTGCCTATTTCTTCACTTGAATGAAATTTACCATCGCAAAGCAATGTCATTAATTTACGACTACCTTCACTAAGCTCAGACACCTGTTATTTCCTTAACTAAATTAGTTTCTCCATTTTTATTGATAAAACGCACTTCATGCTCAAGCCATACACCAAATTTATTATGGATAGTTTCACGAACATGCCAGGCAATATTTAAAACATCTATTGGGGTTGCATTGCCTTTATTGATTAAAACTAATGCATGTTGCTGATGCACAGCCGCGCAGCCGATTTGAAATCCTTTTAAATTCGCATGATCAATTAACCAGCCAGCTGCCAATTTAAACTCTCCTTTTTGATATGGGTAATGTGCCACGTTAGGGTATGATTTTAATAAATTATTTAACTGCTCTTGGCTTACTATTGGATTTTTAAAAAAGCTCCCTGCATTACCAAGGACATTAATATCTGGCAATTTTTCCCTGCGTGTTTGACACACTTGAGCAAATATTTGTTTCGCTGTGACCCCTTCCCCTAATGCTTTTAGTGGGCCGTAACTGTTTTGAGGGATCCAATTTTTTTTAAGTTTCAATGTTACGGAGGTAATAAGCGCATTGGCCATTTTTTTAGTCTTGAAAATAGAGTCTCGGTAGGAAAATTCACATTCTTCATTAGATAAAGTGACCGATTGTCCTGTTAAAAGGTCAATGATTGCAACGTTTTCGCAGATTTGTGCAAATTCAACGCCATATGCCCCGATATTTTGCACTGGCGCGGCGCCAACAATGCCAGGAATCAGTGCTAAGTTCTCTAACCCTGGAATGTTTTTTTCGATTGCGTATAGCACCAGTTGATGCCAATTTTCACCAGCGCTCACTTTTAAAAAGAAATGCTCTTGAGTTTCAACGATATCAATGCCACTTAATTCTACTTTAATAATAAGCCCATTAAAATTTTCACAAAAGAGAATGTTACTCCCACCTCCTAAAATTAGTACTGGTTGATGATTATTCTTTGCTGCATTTACCGCTGTTATTAATTCAGTGAATTGATTTTCTTGAGTCAATAAAAATAACGTTTTTGTGGTTACATTAAGCCCGAAACTGTTTAATTTTTTAAGAGAGACATTTTTGCTTAGCATGGTTAAGGTATCCTTTATTATACCTATGAGACGTGAAAATTAGAATTAAGGCACTCGGCAATCAGCAGAGTAACAAGGAGCGTTTTCCAAGGTGAAACTAAAAAATTTTACGTTTTATTTGTATATATACCCATGCCAAGTTTTAATTTAACCAGTGTAGCGCTAAGCTTGCTTAAAAGCTTTTTATGCGTTTTGCATCTTGATTGGTAACGGGTATAAACATCGATAAATACGCACTATAGCCCTCAATATTCATATCCTCAAGCGCAACAAAACGAATAGCCGCAGAATTAATACAATATCGCAGGCCGCCTAATGCTTCTGGTCCATCATCGAAAACATGCCCTAAGTGCGAGTCTGCACCTTGGCTGCGCACTTCTATTCTGGCGGTGATCAGTCTTTGATCCTCTATTTTTTCATTAAGTTGTGTTTTAAGCAGTGGTTTTGTAAAGCTTGGCCACCCACAACCAGAGTCAAATTTATCTCGTGAGCTAAATAATGGCTCTCCCGATACAATATCAACATAAATTCCTTCGCCTGTAAAATTCCAGTATTTATTATGAAAAGGCGGTTCGGTTCGCTCTTCTTGGGTAACTTCATACTCAAGTTGACTCAACTTTTTTCGTAATACACTCTCCAATGGCTTTTTAAATTTCTTTATATTCACTTAAAGTCTCCTTTAGCATCTTTATTTGGATACGGACTAGACCCTTATATTAAAAACCACAATGAGAGCAAATGTACAAAAACATTTTCCAGCGCATCCATTGATCACTTGATAAGTATATTTCCTATTTGCGCCTTGAAGTGACATGTTTTCTCTGTATAATGTTTACAAGCGTCCTTAATGCAATTGAGAATATTACTTATACTTTTGTAAAAATGCGAGTCATCAATTACCAGACAAAATAAACAAGTTGCTAGGCAATAACGTTGCAACAGCAAATTGAATGTTGAATCGCGCAAGAACATTTTCAAGCAACTGTTAAATACTTACACATATACCGCGCCGATACAAGACTGTACAGCTAATATCACAGAAATCAATTTAATCTCTAAGCGCTATGTACAATTTAACTTGCTGATTTTTCACCTTGAGGTAACATGAGTATAAGTAAAAGTTCACTCCCAAAAATGATTTAAAAAACGAACGTAAAGAGGATTTACCATGTCTGATCAGATCATTATTTTTGATACTACACTTCGCGATGGAGAACAAGCGTTAAGTGCAAGCCTTAGCGTCAACGAAAAGTTAAAAATAGCTTTTGCACTTGAACGTCTTGGTGTAGATATAATGGAAGTTGGCTTTCCAATTTCCTCTCCTGGTGATTTCGAATCTGTACAAACCATCGCCAGGCAAATAAAAAACAGCCGCGTTTGTGCCCTTAGTCGCGCAATTGCAAAAGATATTGATGTTGCAGCTCAGGCATTACGGGTTGCAACGCAATTTAGGATCCATACTTTCCTTTCAACCTCTACTATTCACGTTGAAAAAAAATTAAAGCTTAACTTTAAAGATGTGCTGGAAATGGGGGTTAATGCGGTAAAACACGCGCGGAATTATACTGATGATGTTGAATTTTCTTGTGAAGATGCAGGCCGAACGCCAATCGATGATTTATGTAAAATAGTAGAGGAGACTATTAAAGCTGGCGCAACGACAATTAATATTCCAGATACGGTCGGCTACACATTACCCAGTGAATTTGGTGGTATTATTCAAACCTTATTTAATCGCGTGCCTAACATTGATAAAGCAATTATTTCCGTACATTGTCATGATGATTTGGGCATGTCAGTGGCCAACTCGATAAGCGCCATTGAACAAGGTGCCCGTCAAATTGAGTGTACTATGAATGGTATTGGTGAGCGTGCTGGTAATTGTTCGCTTGAAGAGGTGGCTATGATTTTACACACTCGTAAGAAAAAGCTGGGCTTTGAAACAAACATAAGCCCGACTGAAATTGCGCGCACTAGCCAATTAGTAAGCAAAATTTGCAATATGCCTGTTCAAGCAAACAAGGCAATTGTCGGTGCAAATGCATTTGCGCATTCCTCTGGCATTCATCAAGATGGTATGTTAAAAGAAAAAAATACTTATGAAATAATGTGCCCTGAAAGTCTTGGTTATTTGCAGAAGAAATTAAATTTAACATCTCGATCTGGGCGTCATGTTATTGATCATCGTATGCGAGAACTGGGTTATAGAAAACAAGACTTTAACCTAGAAACTCTTTATACCAGTTTTTTAAAACTTGCCGATGAAAAAGGACAAGTTTTTGATTACGATTTAGAAGCGTTAGTATTTTTTGACCAAATAAATAGCGACCATGAATATTATAAACTTGACAATATTTCTGTATTGTCTGGCACTGGGACGGTTGCAACCGCAACCGTTGCAATGACAATTGGAGATGATAAAAAAATTGTGGACGCGGCAACAGGTAATGGCCCAATTGATGCGACATATCAATGTATGAAGTGTATTTCTGGTTTAGATATAAGCATGGAAGACTATATTATTATCTCAAAAGGAGAGGGGAAAGACGCGCTAGGTCAAGTTGATATTATTGTGACCTATCATGGACAAAAATTTCATGGTTTAGGGCTTTCTACCGATATTATTAAATCATCTGCGCAGGCAATGATCCATGTAATGAATCATATTCATTGTGCTAAAGCCGTTGAAGTACACAAAAATAAAAAATCAGTCGGTAAAGGTGTTTAAATGAAAGTAATTGTTATTCCCGTAACACCTTATCAACAAAATTGCAGTTTAGTTATTTGTGAAGAAACAAACAAAGCAGCCATTGTTGATCCAGGTGGCGATCACAAACAAATTTTAGACGTTATTAAGTCTCATGATGTTAGCGTTGAAAAAATTATTTTAACACACGGGCATCTTGATCATGTTGGCGGTACACAACACTTAAATAATAGCTTAAACGTCCCCGTATTAGGCCCAGGAAAAGAAGATGCTTTCTGGCTTAATCAATTAGAATCCCAATGTGAGTTTTTGAATTTCCCGATAACAAAAAACTTCTCGCCAGATACTTGGTTAAAAGAAGGCGATGTTGTTGATGTAGGTGCTATCAAATTTGAAGTCATTCATGTACCAGGGCACACCCCTGGACACATGGCATTATATGATCCCAAGAGTGCACAAATTATTGTCGGAGATATACTCTTTAATGGTGGGATCGGGCGCTATGACTTCCCAAAAAGTGACGGGAAATTATTAATTGCTGGTATCAAAGCTAAATTGCTAAATTTACCTAGTCAGACAGTTGTTTATCCTGGTCACGGTCCAACAACTACCATTGGTCAAGAAAAAACAAGCAACCCCTTTTTGCATTAATATCCCAAGCCTATGCACACGCCTCAGAATTTATAAAGCATTTTGAGGTTATAACCAGTTCTATAATACTATTTCATGACCATTGACAATCAGTTGCCCTTGCCTGTAACTTCCTGCAAATATAAATTTTTGAGCTACAAGCTTTAACAAATTATTTTTTAAACCGAAATAAAAATAATTTCCAATACTTGGAACATTTAAAAATTCTTTTGGAAAAGAAAACTTTGCTTCCCCAGTTGCATAATCCAATAACAAATATGGATTCTTTAGTAAATCAGATAAAACAACTCCCTTATTCAACGTAAAATTAATGTGACCATTAACATCTCCCCAGGGAGTTTCTGAATAAAACTTAGAGAGAGAAAATATAAAACCATGATTTATAAGCGCGGCCACTGCATTTTCTGCTTGCTGATGACTTTGTCTATCAGTGGTCAAAAGCTTAAGATCCTGTTGATAAAGTTCAGTAATGGCAACTTTTAAATGATTGTTGGAAAATAGCAACTTTTCATCATTACCCAATTGCAAACGACCTATGAGAAGTTCATTATGAGTATTTATTAGATCTGAATCACTGCCCTCTTCACTTCCACCTTTTAATGTGACATTTTCAAACTGTGATATCACAGTGTTTTTCTGGTTATTCAGTTGTAATAGTTTACCAATGCGAAGTGTGTAATTGTATGTCTTTACTGAGCGTTTTAGCGTTGCATCTGCAAAAGAGGCGGAAATAACCACATGTTGCAACGATATGTTGTTATTGAGTGTTTTTAGTGTGCCACCTCCCAAAAATAAATTCAGGTGCCACGTTTTATTATTAAGATCTATTTTGTAGCTCATTGTCAATGGCTGAGATTTTAAGCCCTCTCCATTTTCATTGTAACTCCCTGAAGGTATGCTTAATTTACCCTTTAACGTCCCCCAAAGATTGATCTCTTCTGTGAAATTAATCCAATGTTCGCTAGCAAAATAATTTTTCAAGGTTTTATTAAACGCTGGATCTAAAAATATTAACTTATTAGTCGAAGTAGCTTTGTACGGGTAATGATATATTTTAGTAAAAATTTTAAAAGTGATATTTTGCGAATTTTTATCTATAAAAGTTATTTTAGTAATGACATTTGCGCTAAAGAAATGCTTTTTATAACTTAGCATTTCAACATGCATATCGTCATTATTTGCTGTTGATAGAATTTCTTTGGTTTTTTGCTCTGTATATTGACCAACATAATACGTACCAATCAAAGATACTCCTACTAAAAGGAAGATGAATAAAAACGCTAATTTCTTCATGATTTGATATACCTTTACAATAAACGATAATAAATGCCTAGCAATACATAAAATCCATTTTCCTCACCACTAGCTAAATTATTCTCCTAGCAGAGTAACGGGTCTATGTCACGATTTAGTATCATTAGTCAAAAAATTTCAACAACTTCAGTTACACTCTAACATATTTCATTAGGAGGTACGAATGAGTTCACAAAAATGGCACTGGTTACACAGCCCAATTACTGGCGGTATATTACTAATGATTGCGGCTACAATTGCACTTGTCTGGGCGAATATAGCTCCTCTATCATACCATGCTTTTTGGTATAATACATTGTGGAAAGTATCATTAGGCTCTAATAATATAATACATACCATTAACCTTCATCAAATTACAAATGAATTTTTAATGTCTATATTTTTCTTCTTTATTGGCTTAGAAATAAAACGAGAGCTGTTAGATGGAGAGTTATCGAGCTTTAAAAAAGCCGCATTACCTTTATTTGCAGCATTAGGCGGTGTGATCATCCCTGCCAGTATTTATTACTTCTTTAATGCAGGCACCTCAAGTGTCAATGGTTGGGGTATCCCAATGGCAACCGATATTGCGTTTGCATTAGGGATATTAGCTATGGTAGGACAACGTATACCCTTAGCACTTAAAGTTTTTTTATCGGCTTTAGCAATCGGTGATGATCTAATGGCCATAATTGTCATTGCAATTTTCTATACCCATGAAATTTACCTAAATGCAGTGCTTTATGCTCTTGCTGGCGTCATTGTATTGATAATTGCAAACAAACTAGGGGTGCGTAATAAATGGTTCTATTACACGGTTGGCTTGATTATTGTTTGGATTAGTTTCTTAATATCTGGCATACATGCGACCATTGCTGGTATCGCAGTGGCCTTCACCATTCCTTCTCGGCGCGCTATTTCAATGGATGAATACCTTAATAAAACCAAAATATTGTTAAAAAGTTTAGAGCCAGTGCGCTTTTGTGAAAAGAACATATTAACCAAGCAGGCCATGAAATCATTAAGCGAAGTTAAAATATTGAGCTTTAAAGCTGCAAATCCATTACAATTAAAAGAAGGAGCCTTGCACCCGCTGACAAGCTTATTTATCGTGCCATTTTTCGCACTGGGTAATGCTGGCGTTATCATTGATAAAGAAATGCTACATCAATTAACCAATCCTATTGTCCTTGGTATTGCACTCGGACTTATTATTGGTAAACCGCTTGGAATTTATTGTTTCACTAAATTACTCACTGTGCTGAAAATTGGAGAGTTACCAAAGGGTGTCACCTGGTCTCATATTATAGGGGCAGGCTTCTTAGCTGGAATGGGCTTTACTATGTCATTATTTATTACTGATTTGGCATTAACCGAGCCAAAAGATCAAGTCATAGCCAAAGTCTCGGTACTCGTGGCCTCAGTGTTATCAGGGATCATTGGTTATATTATTTTACTCAACACAAAACAGGCAGAACCATAACAATGGATCATAAACATCATTTAAAAAAAATGAAAGCTATTAAAGAAAAACAAGATCAAAAAATCGCAGCTGCTACCACCAAGCAAGGTGTTTCCATTTTACTTGGCGGACCTGGAAAAGGAAAAAGTAGCTCTGCTTTTGGTATGCTGGCAAGATCACTTGGACACGGTCATAAAGTTGCCGTAGTACAGTTTTTGAAAGGTCCAATGGAAACAGGCGAGGAGCTGTTTTTTACACAACATAACAATGTCGAGTGGTTCGCGATGGGAAATGGATTTACTTGGGAGACACAAGATGCGTCTAAAGATATTAAAAGCGCAGAAAAAGCATGGACAAAAGCACAACAATTATTAACTGACGATAACTATCAATTAGTAATTTTAGATGAAATAACCTATATGTTTAACTATCAATACCTGACACTTCAACCGACTTTAGATGCACTTAAAAACCGACCAAAAATGATGAATGTTGTTTTAACTGGTAGAGCTCCTAAACAAGCGTTAATAGATGCTGTAGATACTTATAGTCACATTCTCGAAGAAAAACACGCATTTAAAGCCGGCATTGAGGCGCAAGCAGGTATCGAATGGTAATGTTATGCCCGTCCGAGCTTAAAGTCCAAAATGGCCAATCATGTGATGCATAAAATTGACCAGTAGGTGATTAACATTGATTGGTTGATTCCATAAAACAATAAACTTCGCCAAAGACAGCCATTGCATCTCTCATCGTTGATTGGTAGAATATTGCTCTTTGATTTTGACTTCGAGATAACAACTTAACCGCGCATTTTAATTGAGACTCGATAAATGAGTTTCTGTAGTATATTCGTTCAAAAGAGCACAAAATTAGGGTATATACCCTGTTACTTTAGCGGGATGCAATTGATTATTAAAAAAATCTAACACTGAATCTTAAACAATAATCTCTTAACTAAAGGATAAGTAAAATGCTATCTCCTAAAATCATTCGTACTCTGATTAAAGACAACATCACTAATCGAGCCCCAGCCCCTGAAACATTCAACCTTATTCAACCACCTAAAAAAAAACGACCAAACACAATAGTTTCCCACTATCCAAAAGGTAAAATATATGTTCTGTTTAAAAAGTTTGGAGAAGAGAATCAAGAAGAGTTTACTGCGACTGAAAAAGTTATATTAAGAACTGCTGTGGAAATTGTTATTAAAAAGTCAACGCAGTCAGTACAAATTTCTAACTCTCGTGATCAGTACTACACTATAGATCACACAAAAAGAATTAAAACCTGGTTCGGCTCAGATACCCATGAAACTGTAATGCTTGTAAACTCTGGATTAAATACCATACAGGATATATTGACTAGTAGCTCAAAGATGATAGTTTTTATAGATGTACGGGACACACAGAAGGTTGCTAACTTCTATTGTACGCACAAAAATGTTAAACCCGAAAATCTTTACTCTCAATCAAGTGGTACACCTAGCTTTACAGGTATCGGCCTTATGATATATGTTGCCAAGGATATGCTTCATTTTGCTGCAACCAACACACATAAGGTAGAAGTTATTTTTCGTACTTTGATTAATAATTTATTAAATCTTTCTAATAAACCCAACTTGCACGGGAACTTTATACACGGCTCAGACATGTGTAAGCAGTTAGCTTTAGAGTCTCCTGCAAGAACACTTTACACTGCCGACTCGTGGATCAACTTTATTATTAGTTGTGCGGCGGTTGATGATGAAATTATAGATGCTGAAGCAGTAGCTAATGGGTATGTGCTAGTTGATAGTGCAATGAAGTAAACCTATACTCATTGCTGCAAAAGGCACGTCCGCTCGGTAAATTCTCAAGATAAAACCATAAAAATACTGGCTCAATATTCAATTAATAACCTCTACCTCACAGTAGCGAAAAACACCCTAATGAAGGTTAATGAATATTTTTATAGCGTAGTTTCGAAGAAAAAATACGCTTTCGTTTTCGCTTTACCGCGACCTTTTGCGCTACCTTTTGCTCGATCATTGCCTCTATCAGGCTTTTTGCTCCCTCTGTGAAACCACTAAGGAAGTATCCCCAACAGGCGGCATTTCTAATTGTTTCCTGGCTATTTTGAGTAGCTAACCATAGGCAATCTTCTTTTCCATATATGAACGCACAATCTCCTGGGTTTACTCTGGATGGTCTTGTCACTGCATAATCAACTGTAAATAGTGCCTTATGAGAATATTCATGCAAAATTGTTTGCTCGCACATTTTTTTACTTCTAGAAGAGGAAAAATATTCAGCACCAATATATATATTCATCACTGATCCTGCATGACCATTATACTTGCCATCACTACTTGCCCAAGATAAGGGATAAGTCAAACCAGTATTATATTCTCTGATCTTTGTTCTTTTACCACCTTGCATCATAAGTTCATCGTACTTTGCATCAGCTATATTGCTTAGTGGCAACCTGCCCATATATGGATGAAAATATTGCCCTCGTGCATCAATAAATTTTATAAATGTTTTTGGATCCATAAAAGTAGAATGCATGTTATACACTGCTCTTTTTAAATCCTCCATTTGTTCAGGAGTCACCTCACCGAACCATAATTTTATTTGATCATGATACCCTTTAAAGTTGTGCCTGGCAGCGATCAGCGCTTGTGATATACTCTCTGAAGCATCCGCTACAGCTTGGCTTAGTATTTGCTGTTCATGAGACTCAAAATGACTACTTGGATGGTCTTTACCCCCAAAGTGGCCAAAAAATACAATTGCCATATTATTTTCCTATTTATACTTATTTGCTTAAAAAATTCACGGCAGCTAGGTAAATTCTCAAGATAAAACCATAAAAATACTGGCTCAAGATTCAATTAATAACCTCTACCTCACAGTAGCGAAAAACACCCTAATGAAGGTTAATGAATATTTTTATAGCGTAGTTTCGAAGAAAAAATACGCTTTCACTTTCGTATTACTACCTCTACATGTGCAGCATGGCCTATAACTTTAAAAATCTAATTGCTAAACATATTAAACCTAGGAATCTACTGCAAACGAAAACCATTAAGGAAGTACCCCCAACAGTCGGCATTTCTAATTGTTTCCTGGCTATTTTGAGTAGCTAACCATAGGCAATCTTCTATTCCATATATGAACATACAATCGTCAGCTTTGTTTGGATCTGGTATGCTCACTGCATAATCAACTGTACCTATTGCTTTATGAGAGTATTCATGTAAAAGTATTTGCATGCGCATGGTGTGACCTAAACCAACGCCAAAAAATCCAACACGAATATATATATTCAGTACTGAACCTGCATGAGAATGATACTTGTCATCAGAATTTGGCCACGATAATGGGAAAACAGCAGCTCTATCCGTTCGTGGAGGTATCACTCTTGGTCCTCCCTTCATAATAAGTGCATCGTAATGCTCGTCAGTAACATTGTCTAATGGCAACATGGCGATAATTGAACTCGAATACTGCCCTCGAGCATCAATAAATTTTATAAATGTTTTTGGATCCGTAAATGTAGAATGCATTTTATACACAGCTTTTTTTAAATACACGATCATCTCTTGAGTCACTTCACCGAACCATAATTGTATTTTATCGTAATGTCCTGCAAAGTTTTTGTTCGCCGCGATCAGTGCTTGTGATATACTATCTGAAGCATCATCTACAGCTAGCTGTAATAATACCTGTTCATAAGACTCAAAGTGACTGCTTGTATGGTCTTTAGCGCCAAAGTGACCAAAAAATACAGTTGCCATGTTATTTTCCTCTTTATACTTATTTGCTTAAAAAACATACTTTAGCTCAGTAAATTCTCAAGATAAAACCATAAAAATACTGGCTCAAGATTCAATTAATAACCTCTACCACACAGTAGCGAAAAACACCCTAATGAAGGTTAATGAATATTTTTATAGCGTAGTTTCGAAGAAAAAATACGCTTTCGTTTTCGCTTTACCGCGACCTTTTGCGCTACCTTTTGCTCGATCATTGCCTCTACCTTTATCTGCCTTTTTTCTACCTCGGTGAAACCACAAAGGAAGTATCCCCAACAGTCGGCATTTCGAATTGCTTCCAGACTATTGACAGTAGCTAACCATTGGCAAGCTTCTTCGTCATATATGAACGCACAATCTCCCGGGTTTACTCTGGATGGTCTTGTCACTGCATAATCAACTGTAAATAGTGCATTATGAGAATATTCATGCAAAATTGTTTGCTCGCGCATTTTTTTACTTCTAGAAGAGGAAAAATATTCAGCACAAATATATATATTGATCACGGATCCTACATGAGCACTATGATTTTCATCATGATCTGGCCAAGATAGATGATAAACAAAAGACTTATTACTTTTTAAAATCTGTTGTCTTTCTCCTCCTTTCATAACAAGTTCATCATAATGCGCATCAGCTATATTGTTTAGCGGCATTCTGGCAATATATGGATGATAATATTGCCCTCGTGCATCGATAAATTTTATAAATGTTTTTGGATCCGTAAATGTAGAATGCATTTTATACACAGCTTTTTTTAAATACACGATCATCTCTTGAGTCACTTCACCGAACCATAATTGTATTTTATCGTAATGTCCTGCAAAGTTTTTGTTCGCCGCGATCAGTGCTTGTGATATACTCTCTGAAGCATCATCTACAGCTAGCTTTAATAATACCTGTTCATAAGACTCAAAGTGACTGCTTGTATGGTCTTTAGCGCCAAAGTGACCAAAAAATACAGTTGCCATGTTATTTTCCTCTTTATACTTATTTGCTTAAAAAACAGACTTTAGCTCAGTAAATTCTCAAGATAAAACCATAAAAATACTGGCTCAAGATTCAATTAATAACCTCTACCTCACAGTAGCGAAAAACACCCTAATGAAGGTTAATGAATATTTTTATAGCGTAGTTTCTAATAAACAATACGCTTTCCTTTTCGATTTACCGCGACCTTTTGCGCTACCTTTTGCTCGATCATTGCATCTATCCGGCTTTTTGCTCACTCTGTGAAACCACTAAGGAAGTATCCCCAACATTCGGCATTTCGAATTGCTTCCAGACTATTGACAATAGCTAACGATTTGCACTTTTTTTTTCCAAATATGAACACATAATCTCCTGGGTTTACTCTGGATGGTTTTGTCACTGCATAATCAACTGTAAATAGTACCTTATGAGAGTATTCATGCAAAATTGTTTCCTCGCGCACTTTTTTACTTGTAGAAAAGCAAAAATATTTAGCACCAATATATATATTCATCACTGATCCTGCATGACCATTATACTTGCCATCACTACTTGGCCAAGATAAGTGATAAACCAAACCATGAGTATGTTCGCTGATCTTTGTTCTTTTACCACCTTGCATCATAAGTTCATCGTACTTTGCATCAGCTATATTGCTTAGTGGCAACCTGCCCATATATGGATGAAAATATTGCCCTCGTGCATCAATAAATTTTATAAATGTTTTTGGATCCATAAAAGTAGAATGCATGTTATACACTGCTCTTTTTAAATCCTCCATTTGTTCAGGAGTCACCTCACCGAACCATAATTTTATTTGATCATGATAACCTTTAAAGTTGTGCCTGGCAGCGATCAGCGCTTGTGATATACTCTCTGAAACATCCGCTACAGCTTGGCTTAGTATTTGCTGTTCATGAGACTCAAAATGACTACTTGGATGGTCTTTACCACCAAAGTGGCCAAAAAATACAATTGCCATATTATTTTCCTCTTTATACTTATTTGCTTAAAAAATTCACGGCAGCTAGGTAAATTATCAAAATAAAACCATAAAAATACTGGCTCAAGATTCAATTAATAACCTCTACCACACAGTAGCGAAAAACACCCTAATGAAGGTTAATGAATATTTTTATAGCGTAGTTTCGAAGAAAAAATACGCTTTCACTTTCGTATTACTACCTCTACATGTGCAGCATGGCCTATAACTTTAAAAATCTAATTGCTAAACATATTAAACCTAGGAATCAACTGCAAACGAAAACCATTAAGGAAGTACCCCCAACAGTCGGCATTTCTAATTGTTTCCTGGCTATTTTGAGTAGCTAACCATTGGCAATCTTCTTTTCCATATATGAACATACAATCGTCAGCTTTGTTTGGATCTGGTATGCTCACTGCATAATCAACTGTACCTATTGCTTTATGAGAGTATTCATGTAAAAGTATTTGCATGCGCATGGTGTGACCTAAACCAACGCCAAAAAATCCAACACGAATATATATATTCAGTACTGAACCTGCATGAGAATGATACTTGTCATCAGAATTTGGCCACGATAATGGGAAAACAGCAGCTCTATCCGTTCGTGGAGGTATCACTCTTGGTCCTCCCTTCATAATAAGTGCATCGTAATGCTCGTCAGTAACATTGTCTAATGGCAACCTGGCGATAATTGAACGCGAATATTGCCCTCGTGCATCAATAAATTTTATAAATGTTTTTGGATCCATAAAAGTAGAATGCATGTTATACACTGCTCTTTTTAAATCCTCCATTTGTTCAGGAGTCACCTCACCGAACCATAATTTTATTTGATCATGATACCCTTTAAAGTTGTGCCTGGCAGCGATCAGCGCTTGTGATATACTCTCTGAAGCATCCGCTACAGCTTGGCTTAGTATTTGCTGTTCATGAGACTAAAAATGACTACTTGGATGGTCTTTACCCCCAAAGTGGCCAAAAAACACAGTTGCCATATTATTTTCCTATTTATACTTATTTGCTTAAAAAATTCACGGCAGCTAGGTAAATGCTCAACATAAAAGCATAAAAATACTGGATTAAAATTCAATTAATAATCTCTGCCCCACAGCCACGAAAAACAGGCGACTAAGGTTAATGCGTGCTGAAAATATATCCATTGCAGCGCAGCAGTTCTAAAACAAAACAAAATTACCCTGTACTGCATAAGTGCTTCAGGTGACATGTGCGACTACCCATACACTGCAAAATCCGTGCCAATTAATATTATAGCTTCAGGTGACATGTGCGACTACCCATGTGCTTATTTTTAGCTATCACTTTAGATGATTTTTGCTTAAAACTATTAAATACCACTGGCTTAAATTGAGCATCAATGCTTGATTATATCTCCATAAAGTCTTTAAATAATGCCATTGCTGCGGCTAGAGCACTTTTCTAAAATATCACGCGATAATTTTTGACCTTTTTGATAGTTAAAATACCCTCCAACTAAAGCGCTAATAACCACCTTAAACTTGGGTTGTTACTGTTGTTTACCAGCGTATTATATATAAAATAAATCTTAAAGTAAACTCAGATAAAAACATCATATTTTGTAGTGGCCAAGTTATTTTGCCAACCTGCCAGAGTTGATGTTATTCACTTCATACACAAATAGGTGACACAGTAAAAAAGCAAGCAAGGCCAATATATACGCCTGAATTTAAACTTGAAGTATCTCAACTGGCTCTTGATCAGAATTATTCTGGCAAAGAAACATCGCAAACAATGGGCGTTAGCAAATCAGATGTAGACAAATGGGTTCGCCTGCTTAAAACAGAGCGTTCAGCCAGCAACTATAACGCAAGCCAATTCACTGCCGACAAGAGCAAAATCAGAGAGCTTGAGAAGAAGATAAAGCTACTTGTACATGAGAATTAAATAATAAAAAAGGCGACGCTCTTGATATCGGACAGCCTGGAAAATTTAAAATAATAAAAGATATCCAAGAGAGTTATTCAGTAAAACAACTATGTAATGTTTTTAGGCTTAATCGTAGCAGCTCTCGATATTAGGTTGAGAGCAGTAAAAAAAGCACCAAAGAAGTAATTAAAAGACGAGATCCATGCGCAATCTATTTTCAAAAAGAACAATGGCAGAGATGGCACCAGAAGCAACTCAGATATCACCATCACAAGATGGGCTAAAATAAGTAGCTATCGCGTAACTAAAATAATGAAAAAATTGAGTTTATACCCGTGCTACCCCGAAATACAATATCAGGGTAGAAAATTGTGCCGATATGCAAAGCATTCAAGGAATGGATCAATATTCAATTAATAACCTCTGCCCCACAGCCGCGAAAACAGGCGAGTAAGGTTAATGCGTGCTGAAAATATATCCATTGCCACGCAGCAGTTCGAAAACAAAATAGCATTGCCCTGCACTGCATAAGTACTTCAGGTGACATGTGCTACTACCCATGTGCTTATTTTTCGCTATCACTTTGAATAATTTTTGCTGAAAACTATTTAATAGCACTGGCTTAAATTAACCATAAATGCTTGACTATCTTTCCATAGAGTCTTTAAATAATACCATTAACGACGCTACGCCATTTTTCTAAAATATCATACAAAAATTTTTTACCTTTTTGTTGGTTAAAATATTCTCCAACTAAAAGACTAACAATGCACCTTCAAACTGGGCTTCTGACTATGCTTATATGTAGCAAATATTGAAGTGAAATTAAATAAAAACAGCCACTTTATACCTATAGTAACGTGCAAGGAAACCTCCGCTTCTTTTTCTTTCGCTTTACTTTTGCTTCTACCTTTGCTTCTACCTTTGCTTCGACCCTTGCCTCTCCCTTTACCACCGTCAAACTACCAAGGAAGAACCCCCAACAGTCGGCATTTTTCATGGCTTCCAGCACATTTTTAGTCGCTCACCATTGGCAGTCGTCATAGCCATGTATGAACACTTTCTCTGTCACTTTGTATGGATCGGGTATGCTCACTGCATAATCAACTCTACATACTACTTTATGAGAGTATTCATGCAAAAGTATTTGCTTTCGTATGTTCTCATCTACAGAATAGGAAAAAAAGTCCCTCACCAATATATATATTAATCACCGAACCCGCATGAGCATGATGCCTGTCATCAGAATTTGGCCACGATAGTGTATGAACATAAGCATCGTCATTTTGGGAAAGTCTTATTCTTGATCCTCCCTTCATAATAAGTTCATCGTAATGCGCGTCAGTAACATTGTCTAATGGCAACATAGCTAGAACTGGACGCGAATACTGCCCTCGAGCATCAATAAATTTTATAAATGTTTCTGGGGACGTAAATGTAGAATGCATTTTATACACGATTTTTTTTAAATCAATGATGATCCCTGGAGTCACTTCCCCAAACCATAATTTTACTTTCTCATGATGCCCTACAAAGTTTTTATTCGCCGCGATCAGTGCTTGTGATAAACTATATTCAGCATCCGCTACAGCTTGACTTAGTAATTTCTGTTCACGATCATCAAAGTGACTACTTGGATGGTTTTTAGCGCCAAAGTGACCAAAAAATACAATGGCCATATTATTTTCCTATTTATTCCCATGTGCTTAAAAAATGAAACTCCATATCAGTAAATGCTTGCTAAAATACAAACCAGGTAAGGTGAATGAATATTTTTATACTATAGTTTCGAAGAAAAACTGCGCTTTCGCTTTACTACCTCTACCTGTACCTGTACAACTTGGCATTTCAATCTACCACCAAATCGACCTCTGCCTCAGTAAAACTACCAAGGAATCGCGCCCAACACTCGGCATTTTTCATGGCTTCCTGCACATTTTTAGTAGCTAACCATTGGCACTTATATTCTCCATATACGAATCTACAATCGTCAGCTTTGTTTGGATCTGGTATGCTCACTGCATAATCAACTGTACCTATTGCTTTATGAGAGTATTCATGCAACATAATTTGCTCTCGCTTTTTGTTATCTACATAATCAGCAAAAAATGCCTGACGAATATGTATATTTAGCACTGAACCTGCATGAGAATGATACTTGTCATCAGAATTTGGCCACGATAGTGGGAAAATACCACCATATATCCCTTGGGAAGGCATAACTCTTGGTCCTCCCTCCATTATAAGAGCATCGTAATGCACGTCAGTAACATTGTCTAATGGCAACCTAGCTAGAACTGGACGCGAATACTGCCCTCGAGCATCAATAAATTTTATAAATGTTTCTGGCTCTAAAAAAGTAGAATGCATTTTATACACGGCTCTTTTTAAAAAAGCGATTTGCTCGGGATCAACCTCACCGAACCATAATTTTATTTTATCATGATGACATTTAAAGTTGTGCCTGGCCGCTATCAGTGCTTGTGATAAACTATATTCAGCATCCGCTACAGCTTGACTTAATAATTGCTGTTCACGATCATCAAAGTGACTACTTGGATGGTTTTTAGCGCCAAAGTGACCAAAAAATACAATTGCCATATTATTTTCCTATTTATACTTATTTGCTTAAAAAATTCACGGCAGCTAGGTAAATGCTCAACATAAAAGCATAAAAATACTGGATTAAAATTCAATTAATAATCTCTGCCCCACAGCCACGAAAAACAGGCGAGTAAGGTTAATGCGTGCTGAAAATATATCCATTGCAGCGCAGCAGTTCTAAAACAAAACAAAATTACCCTGTACTGCATAAGTGCTTCAGGTGACATGTGCGACTACCCATGTGCTTATTTTTAGCTATCACTTTAGATGATTTTTGCTTAAAACTATTAAATACCACTGGCTTAAATTGAGCATCAATGCTTGATTATATCTCCATAAAGTCTTTAAATAATGCCATTGCTGCGGCTAGAGCACTTTCCTAAAATATCACGCGATAATTTTTGACCTTTTTAATAGTTAAAATACCATCCAACTAAAGCGCTGAGAACCACCTTAAACTTGGGTTGTTACTGTTGTTTACCAGCGTATTATATATAAAATAAATCTTAAAGTAAACTAAGATAAAAACATCCTATTTTGTAGTGGCCAAGTTATTTTGCCAACCTGCCAGAGTTGATGTTATTCACTTCATACACAAATAGGTGACACAGTAAAAAAGCAAGCAAGGCCAATATATACGGCTGAATTTAAACTTGAAGTAGCTCAACTGGCTCTTGATCAGAATTATTCTGGCAAAGAAATATAATGCCCCAAGAAATCTAAACAGTAAAATTAAGATTCTTATTCCTGTTTGAGATAATATCTATCAAAATAGGAGAATTACCATGAGCAAAAAAAGAACAACTTATTCTGCTGAGTTTAAAAGTAGACTTGTACTGGAGTTATTGGAAAATGAAAAAACTTGAGCTGAGATTGCAAATGAAAATAATATCACCCCATTGATCCTTCAGAATTGGAAAAAAATATTCCTGGAAAATGCTGTTATTGCAATGGAGCCAGCAAAAGCGGTTAAGGAATATAAGCTAGAGCTTGTTGCTGCTCAAGAAGAAAACGAAATGCTAACAAAAATTGTCGGTAAAATGACTGTTGAAAAGGAGTGGCTTGAAAAAAAGCTAAAAAGCTTGGGCTTATCTGATAAGAAGAAGTTAATTAATCCCAAGCTAGAAAACCTATCTGTATCACAGCAATGTGAGCTATTGAATTTGAATCGGAGTACTTTTTACTACACTGAAAAAGTGAATAATAAAAAGCATGAGATTCAGCAGGAAATAGCCAAAGTGTTTGATAAAACACCAATTTACGGTGCTAAAAAGGTGCATCAACAGCTTCTAGAAAATGGAGTCAAGGCATCTTTAAACACGGTAGCAACATATCGAAAGGAGCTGGGTTTAAAGGCTATTTTAGCGGTTAAGCAAGTAACAACCACCGTACCCAATAAGCAACATCAGAAATACAGTTATAAGCTTAGAGGCCTTAATATTTCACATGCTAATCAGGTATGGAGCACAGATATAACCTACATCAAAGTCAAGGGTGGAATGGTTTACCTTGCTGCGGTCATTGATTGGCATTCGAAAGCCGTCCTATCACACAAAATATCGAATACGATGGATTGTGCACTGGTAATGAACGTCTTGGATGCGGCCTTAGATCGCTATGGAAAACCTGAGATATTCAATAAAGATCAAGGAAGTCAGTATACAAGCGATGTGCATACTCAAAAATTAAAACAGAACGGGATCATGATATCAATGGACGGGAAAGGCCGTGCCACTGATAATATTTGCATTGAAAGATTTTACCGAAGCGCAAAATGCTCCCGTATTTATCTAAATGAATATGAAACTATCAAAGATTTACAAGAAGATGTATCCGATTACATTGAGTTTTATAATCACCAACGATTTCATGAAACATTGAAATATAAAAAACCAATGAATGTTTACCAAGAAGGAATTAAGGCGAGCTTAGCTTTATCAAAGGTATCTTAACTGTGGAATAAGAAATATTAAATAACTGTCTTGACTCTTTGGGTAGGTATAAAACATCGCAAACAATGGGCGTTAGCAAATCAGATGTAGACAAATGGGTTCGCCTGCTTAAAACAGAGCGTTCAGCCAGCAACTATAACGCAAGCCAATTCACTGCCGACAAGAGCAAAATCAGAGAGCTTGAGAAGAAGATAAAGCTACTTGTACATGAGAATTAAATAATAAAAAAGGCGACGCTCTTGATATCGGACAGCCTGGAAAATTTAAAATAATAAAAGATATCCAAGAGAGTTATTCAGTAAAACAACTATGTGATGTTTTTAGGCTTAATCGTAGCAGCTCTCGATATTAGGTTGAGAGCAGTAAAAAAAGCACCAAAGAAGTAATTAAAAGACGAGATCCATGCGCAATCTATTTTCAAAAAGAACAATGGCAGAGATGGCACCAGAAGCAACTCAGATATCACCATCACAAGATGGGCTAAAATAAGTAGCTATCGCGTAACTAAAATAATGAAAAAATTGAGTTTATACCCGTGCTACCCCGAAATACAATATCAGGGTAGAAAATTGTGCCGATATGCAAAGCATTCAAGGAATGGATCAATATTCAATTAATAACCTCTGCCCCACAGCCGCGAAAACAGGCGAGTAAGGTTAATGCGTGCTGAAAATATATCCATTGCCACGCAGCAGTTCGAAAACAAAATAGCATTGCCCTGCACTGCATAAGTACTTCAGGTGACATGTGCTACTACCCATGTGCTTATTTTTCGCTATCACTTTGAATAATTTTTGCTGAAAACTATTTAATAGCATTGGCTTAAATTAACCATAAATGCTTGACTATCTTTCCATAAAGTCTTTAAATAATACCATTAACGACGCTACGCCATTTTTCTAAAATATCATACAAAAATTTTTTACCTTTTTGTTGGTTAAAATATTCTCCAACTAAAAGACTAACAATGCACCTTCAAACTGGGCTTCTGACTATGCTTATATGTAGCAAATATTGAAGTGAAATTAAATAAAAACAGCCACTTTATACCTATAGTAACGTGCAAGGAAACCTCCGCTTCTTTTTCTTTCGCTTTACTTTTGCTTCTACCTTTGCTTCTACCTTTGCTTCTACCTTTGCTTCGACCCTTGCCTCTCCCTTTACCACCGTAAAACTACCAAGGAAGAACCCCCAACAGTCGGCATTTTTCATGGCTTCCAGCACATTTTTAGTCGCTAACCATTGGCAGTCGTCATAGCCATATATGAACGCTTTCTCTGTCACTTTGTATGGATCGGGTATGCTCACTGCATAATCAACTCTACATACTACTTTATGAGAGTATTCATGCAAAAGTATTTGCTTTCGTATGTTCTCATCTACAGAATAGGAAAAAAATCCCTCACCAATATATATATTAATCACCGAACCCGCATGAGCATGATGCCTGTCATCAGAATTTGGCCACGATAGTGTATGAACATAAGCATCGTCATTTTGGGAAAGTCTTATTCTTGATCCTCCCTTCATAATAAGTTCATCGTAATGCGCGTCAGTAACATTGTCTAATGGCAACATAGCTAGAACTGGACGCGAATACTGCCCTCGAGCATCAATAAATTTTATAAATGTTTCTGGGGACGTAAATGTAGAATGCATTTTATACACGATTTTTTTTAAATCAATGATGATCCCTGGAGTCACTTCCCCAAACCATAATTTTACTTTCTCATGATGCCCTACAAAGTTTTTATTCGCCGCGATCAGTGCTTGTGATAAACTATATTCAGCATCCGCTACAGCTTGACTTAGTAATTTCTGTTCACGATCATCAAAGTGACTATTTGGATGGTTTTTAGCGCCAAAGTGACCAAAAAATACAATGGCCATATTATTTTCCTATTTATTCCCATGTGCTTAAAAATTGCAACGTCAGATCGGCAAATTCTCAACATAAAAGCATAAAAATACTGGATCAAAATTCAATTAATAACATCTGCCCCACAGCTGCGAAAAACAGGGAGTAAGGTTAATGCGTGCTGAAAATATATCTATTGCAACGCAGCAGTTCGAAAACAAAAGAGGATTGCACTCCATAACAAGAATTCAGATAAGTTAGCCTAAGTTCAGATTGCTTAGTATTTTTACACCCATGCCAGCTATGAAATAGTGCAATTGCGCTTTTTTACCCCAGTTGCCTACAGCTCCGTAAAATTACTAATAGAGGCCTTTGTCCTCTTAAAACAAGAAATAAAGCCCCCCCAACAGTCGGCATGTCTAATTGAATCCCGTCCTAGTTCATCGTTACTTTCACGAGCTAACCATTGGCAATTTTCTACAGCATAGACGGCCTCACCATTTTCCGTGGTTTTCCCTTGCGGCTGTTAAGTGCATAATCAACAGTAAAGAATGTTTTATGAGAGTATTCATGCAAAATTACTTCCTCGCGAGCTTTTCTATGTATAGTGTCGAGAAAATATGCATTAGCAATATATATATTCATCACTAAACCTACATGACCATTATACTTGCTATAATAGTCTGGCCAAGATAGGTAATCAACAAAATCTCCAATATTTTCGGGAATCTTTACTCTTTCCCCCCCCTTTCATCATAGCTTCATCGTACTTTGCATCAGGTATATTACTTAGTGGCAACCTGCCTAGATTGAGATAACGAAAATACTGCCCTCGTGCATCAATAAATTTTATAAATGTTTTCGGATCCGTAAAGAAAGAATGCATGTTATACACAACTTTTTTATACCACGCGTTGCTCTGGAGTCACTTTTCCGAACCATAATTTTATTCCATTATGATGCT
Source organism: uncultured Psychromonas sp. (assembly GCA_963682165.1). Classification (GTDB taxonomy): domain Bacteria; phylum Pseudomonadota; class Gammaproteobacteria; order Enterobacterales; family Psychromonadaceae; genus Psychromonas. The sequence continues at coordinate 3,703,023 of OY821666.1, forward strand.
CTTTAAAGTTGTTTCGCGCCGCGATCAGTGCTTGTTATAAACTCTCTGTAGCATCATCTACAGCGAGCTTTAGTATTCGCTGTTCATGAGCTTCAAAGTGACTACATGAATCGTCTTTACCGCCAAATTTACCAAAAATACAGTTGCCATATTATTGCCTATCTATTCACATTTGCTTAAAAAATGAAACTCCATATCGGTAACAGCTGCTAAAGGACAAGCCTGTGAAGGTTAATGAATATTCTTATACCTATTGTAACGAACAAATCATGCGCTTTTGTATCCGCGTTGGTATTATCTCTACAGCTGGCTCTATCTTCATAAAACTACAAAGGAAGTACGCCCAACATTCGGCATTTTTCATGGCTACTCGCACATTTTTAATAGCTTATCCATATATGAACATACAATCATCATCTTTTTTGTGGTTGGGTATGCTCCTACATAATCAACTGTACACACTGCTTTATGAGAGTATTCATGCAACACAAGTTGCTCTTGCCTTTTGTTATCTACACCATTGCTAAAAAATGGCTGACGAATATGTATATACCTACAGTAACGAGCAAGGACCGCACTGTTGCTTTTTCTTTCGCTTTCTCCTTGCATCTACCCTTGCATCTACTCTTGCATCTACTCTTGCATCTACTCTTGCATCTACTCTTGTATCTACCCTTGCATCTACTCTTGCATCTACTCTTGTATCTACCCTTGTATCTACCCTTGTATCTACCCTTGTATCTACCCTTGTATCTACCTCCGTCAAACTACAAATGAATAACGTCCAACAATCGGCATTTTTCATGGCTTCCAGCACATTTTTAGTCGCTAACCATTCGCACAGACCTTCTCCATATATGAACGCACAATCTCCCTTGTTTACTACGGAGGGTATGCTCACTGCATAATCAACTGTACACATTGCGTTATGAGAATATTCATGCAACACAATTTGCTTGCGCTTTTTGTTATCTACATAATTAGCAAAAAATGCCTGACGAATATGTATATTTAGCACTGAACCTGCATGAGCATGATGTCTGTCATCAGAATTTGGCCACGATAGTGGGAAAACACCAGCAGGTGTCCATGGGGAAGGCATGACTCGTGGTCCTCCCTCCATAATAAGTTCATCGTAATGAGCATCAGTTACATTGTCTAATGGCAACCTGGCCATCGTTACACGTCCGTACTGCCCTCGTGCATCAATAAATTTTATAAATGTTTCTGAGAGCGTAAAACTAGAATGTATTTTATACACGGCTCTTTTTAAAAAAGCGATTTGCTCGGGATCAACCTCACCGAACCATAATTTTATTTTATCATGATGACCTTTAAAGTTGTGCCTGGCCGCTATCAGTGCTTGTGATAAAGTATATTCAGCATCCGATACAGCTAGCTTTAATAATTGCTGTTCATGATCGTTAAAATGGCTACTTGGATGGTTTTTAGCGCCAAAGTGACCAAAAAATACAGTTGCCATATTATTTCCTATTCATTCCCATGTGCTTAAAAAATGAAACTCCATATCGGTAAATGCTTGCTAAAATACAAACCATTTAAGGTTAATGAATATTTTTATACAATAGTTTAAAAGAAAAACTGCGCTGGCGCTTTACTACCTTTACCTGTGCAACACGTCATTTAAGTCATCACCAACTCTACCTCAGTAAAACTACCAAGGAATCGCGCCCAACACTCGGCATTTTTCATGGCTTCCTGCACATTTTTAGTAGCTAACCATTGGCACATATCTTCTCCATATACGAATATACAATCGTCAGCTTTGTTTGGATCTGGTATGCTCACTGCATAATCAACTGTACGCATTACTTTATGAGAGTATTCATGCAACATAAATTGCTCTCGCTTTTTGTTATCTACATAATCAGCAAAAAATGCCTGACGAATATGTATATTTAGCACTGAACCTGCATGAACATGATGCCTGTCATCAGAATTTGCCCACGATAGTGTAAAAACACCACCATATGTCCATTGGGAAGGCATTACTCTTGGTCCTCCCTCCATTATAAGAGCATCGTAATGCACATCAGTTACATTGTCTAATGGCAACCTAGCCATATTTTCACGATAATACTGCCCTCGTGCATCAATAAATTTTATAAATGTTTTTGGCTCTAAAAAAGTAGAATGCATTTTATACACGGCTCTTTTTAAAAAAGTGATTTGCTCAGGATCAACCTCACCGAACCATAATTTTATTTTATCATGATGACCTTTAAAGTTGTGCCTGGCCGCTATCAGTGCTTGTGATAAAGTATATTCAGCATCCGATACAGCTAGCTTTAATAATTGCTGTTCATGATCGTTAAAATGGCTACTTGGATGGTTTTTAGCGCCAAAGTGACCAAAAAATACAGTTGCCATATTATTTCCTATTTATTCTTAATATGCTTTAAAATGCAACGTCAGCCCGATAAATGCTTAATAGCGAACTATAAAAGTAATGAATCAATATTCAATTAATAACCTCTACCCCACAACCGCTAAAAGCAGGTAAATCAATATGAATGAATACCTTTATACCTATACCCATGTTAACTATGAAATAGTGCACTTCCACTTTTGTGTCCCAGCATCCACCAGCTCCGTAAAATTACTAACAGTATCCATTTTATCCGTAAAACTAACAAGGAATCTCCCCCAACAGTCGGCATTTTTCATGGCTTCCAGTACATTTTTAGTCGCTAACAATTGGCACTCTTCCTCTCCCAATACGAACCTACAATCGTCAGCTTTGTTTGGATCTGGTATGCTCACTGCATAATCAACTGTACAGATTGCTTTATGAGAGTATTCATGCAAAAGTATTTTCGCGCGCATTTTGTCATCTATATCACAAGCAAAAAATCCCTGACAAATATATATATTCATCACCGAACCAGCATGAGTATGATACTTGTCATCAGAATTTGGCCATGATAATAGGAAAACACCAGCAGCTGTCCATGGGGAAACCATTCCTCTTGATCCTCCCTTCATAATAAGTTCATCGTAATGCACATCAGTTACATTGTCTAATGGCAACCTAGCCATATTTTCACGATAATACTGACTTCGTCCATCAATAAATTTTATAAATGTTTCTGGGGCCGTAAATGTAGAATGCATGTTATACACGGCTCTTTTTACAAAAGCGATTTGCTCCGGATCAACCTCACCGAACCATAATTTTATTTTATCATGATGCCCTTTAAAGTTATGTCTGGCCGCTATCAGTGCTTGCGATAAAATATATTCAGCATCATCTACAGCTAGCTTTAATAATTGCTGTTCATGATCGCTAAAGTGACTACTTGGATGGTTTTTAGCGCCAAAGTGACCAAAAAATACAGTTGCCATATTATGTCCTATTTATTCCCATGTGCTTATTTTCGATATCACTGTAGATGATTTTTTCTTAAAACCATAAAATATCACTGACTTAAATTGATCGTCAATGATTGACTATCTATCTATAAAATATTTAAATAATGCCATTTCTGCGGCTAGAGCACTTTTATGAAATATCAGGCGAAAATTTTTGACCTTTTTATTAGTTAAAACCTTACCTAGCTAAAATACCAACAATACACATTGACTCTGCCTTCTGGCTATATTTTATGCGTATATTGGATATGAAGAAATATTAAAGTGCACTTAAATGAAAACAGCCCATTTATACCTATAGTAACAAGCAAGTAACGCACTGTTTCTTTTTCTTTCGCTTTATCCTTGCATCTACCCTTGTCTCTGCCCTTGTCTCTACCTTCGCTTCTACCTCTGCATTTACCTCTGCCTTTACCTCTTCCTCCGTAAAACTACAAAGGAAGAACGCCCAACAGTCGGCATTTCTCATGGCTTCCAGACTATTTATAGTAGCTAACCATTGGCCATTTTTCTCTCCATATATGAACGTACTCTCTTTATCTTTGTTTGGATCGGGTATGCTCACTGCATAATCAGTAGTAAATAATATTTTATGAGAGCATTCATGCAGAAGTATTTTCTCCCTAAATTTGCGAGTTGTAGTATCGTTAAAATAAGAATCGGCAATATATATATTCATCACTGAACCTACATGAGCATTACACAAGCCATCAAAGTTTGGCCATGATATGGAATAAATAAAACCACCTTTACCTACGTGAATCTTTTTTCTTTCCCCCCCTTGCATAATAAGTTCATCATAACGCGCGTCAGCTATATTATTTAATGGCATCCTGGCCATCTTTGCACATGCGTACTGCCCTCGTGCATCAATAAATTTTATAAATGTTTCGGGAGCTATAATTATAGAATGCATTCTATACACTATTTTTTTTAAATCCACGAACATCTCTGGGGTCACTTCACCGAACCATAATTGTATTTTATCATGATGCCCTTTAAAATTTTTGTTAGCCGCGATCAGTGCTTGTGATAAACTCTCTGTAGCATCCGCTACAGCTTGGATTAATAATTGCTGTTCACGACCATCAAAGTGACTACTTGGATGGTTTTTAGCGCCAAAGTGACCAAAAAACACAGTTGCCATATTATTTCCTATTTATTCTTATATGCTTTAAATGCAACGTCATCCCGATAAATGCTTAATAGCAAAGCATAAAAGAAATGGAGCAAGGTTCAATTAATAACCTCTGCCTCGCAGTCGCTAAAAACAGGCAAGTGAAGGCTAATAAAAACTTTTATACCTCAGTTTCGAAGAAAATACACGCTTTCGTTTTTTCTTTACCGCGACCTTTTGCTCGATCATTGCCTCTACCTTTATCTGGCTTTTTTCTACCTCGGTGAAACCACTAAGGAAGAACGCCCAACAGTCGGCATTTCTCATGGCTTCCAGACTATTTATAGTAGCTAACCATTGGCATTTTTTCTCTCCATATATGAACGTACTCTCTTTATCTTTGTTTGGATCGGGTATGCTCACTGCATAATCAACACTAAAGAGTGCTTTATGAGAGTATTCATGCAAAATTGTTTGCTCGCGCACTTTTTTACTTGTAGAAAAGCAAAAATATTTAGCACCAATATATATATTCATCACTGAACCTGCATGACCATTATACTTGCCATCACTACTTGCCCAAGATAAGGGATAAGACAAACCATGAGTATATTCGCTGATCTTTGTTCTTTTACCACCTTGCATCATAAGTTCATCGTACTTTGCATCAGCTATATTGCTTAGTGTCATCCTGCCCATATATGGATGAAAATATTGCCCTCGTGCATCAATAAATTTTATAAATGTTTTTGGATCCATAAAAGTAGAATGCATGTTATACACTGCTCTTTTTAAATCCTCCATTTGTTCAGGAGTCACCTCACCGAACCATAATTTTATTTGATCATGATACCCTTTAAAGTTGTGCCTGGCAGCGATCAGCGCTTGTGATATACTCTCTGAAGCATCCGCTACAGCTTGGCTTAGTATTTGCTGTTCATGAGACTCAAAATGACTACTTGGATGGTCTTTACCCCCAAAGTGGCCAAAAAATACAATTGCCATATTATTTTCTATTTATTCTTATATGCTTTAAATGCAACGTCATCCCGATAAATGCTTAATAGCAAAGCATAAAAGAAATGGAGCAAGGTTCAATTAATAACCTCTGCCTCGCAGTCGCTAAAAACAGGCAAGTGAAGGCTAATAAAAACGTTTATACGCCAGTTTCGAAGAAAATACACGCTTTCGTTTTTTCTTTACCTCGACCTTTTGCACTACCTTTTGCTCGACCTTTGCCTCTACCTTTATCTGGCTTTTTTCTACCTCTGTGAAACCACTAAGGAAGTACGCCAAACAGTCGGCATTTTTCATGGCTTCCTGGCTATTTTGAGTAGCTAACCATTGGCAAGCTTCTTCTCTATATATGAACTCACAATCTCCTGGGTTTACTCTGGATGGTATTGTCACTGCATAATCAAGTGTCTTTAGTGATTTATGAGAGTATTCATGCAAAACTGTTTTCTCCCGCCGCTTGTCCATTGTAGTAGAGGCAAAAAATGCAGAGCCAATATACATATTTATCACTGAACCTATATGAGCGCTATGATTTTCATCAGTGTCTGGCCAAGATAGGCTATAAACAAAAGCGGCAATATTTTCGTTAATATTTATTCTTTCCCCACCATTCATAATAGCTTCATCGTACTTTGCATCACCTATATTGTTAAATGGTAACCTAGACCTATTTTTATGATAATATTGCCCTCGTGCATCAATAAATTTTATAAATGTTTCAGGGGACGTAAATGTAGAATGCATTTTATGCACTATTTTTTTTAAATCAATGATGATCTCTGGAGTCACTTCCCCAAACCATAATTTTACTTTATCATGATGCCCTACAAAGTTTTTATTCGACGCGATCAGTGCTTGTGATAAACTCTCTGAAGCATCCGCTACAGCTTGGATTAATATTCGCTGTTCACGACCATCAAAGTGACTGCTTGGATGGTTTTTAGCGCCAAAGTGACCAAAAAATACAATTGCCATATTATTTTCCTATTTATGCTTATTTGTTTAAAAAATACACGTCAGCCCGATAAATGCTTAATAGCAAAGCATAAAAGAAATGGATTAAGCTCTTTGAGCACCTCTGACATACAACCGCGAAAACAGGCCAATGAAGGATAATGCGTGGTGATATATGCACTGCAACGCCACTATGCAAAAACGAGAGTGGAATTAAAGTTTTTATTTTACTGCTCTTTACAGATGATTAACGCGGTTAATCATCTCGGAGATATTTTATACAGTAAATCCGTAGCCAATGGCCTTACGGATATTGCATTGCGATAGGCGCATTGGTATCTATTTCGCTATCCTTTAGATGCTTTTTGATTAAAATTATAAAATACCACTGTGCTTTAATAGGGCATCGATGCTTGGCTCTCTTCCCATAAAGTCTTTAAATAATGCCATTGGTGCGGCGCTGCCGCCTTTTTCTAAAATAGCCTGCAAAAATTTTTGACCAGTTTGTGAATTAAAAATACCATCTAACTCAAATTTTGAAAATGCATCTGCAGACAGCACTTCTGCCCATTTATAGCTGTAATAGCCAGCACCATAGCCACCTGCAAAAATATGACTAAAACTATTTTGAAAACGATTAAAAACAGGCGTTTTATTTACCGCAACGTTTTCCCTCACCGCATCTAAAACTGATTGCACTTGCCCTGCAACATTCTGCTCGTATTGATAATGCAAAATAAAATCAAACAATGAAAATTCAAGCTGACGCACCATTGCTAATGCACTATTGTAATTTTTAGCGGCAAGCATTTTCTCAAGTAACTCAGCAGGTAATGTTTCACCCGTTTCAACATGCCCTGAAATCAATGCTAAAGCTTCAGGCTCCCAGCACCAGTTTTCTAAAAATTGACTTGGCAATTCAACCGCATCCCAAGGCACACCATTGATACCAGAAACGCCTGCCACTTCAACTTTAGTTAACATGTGGTGTAGTCCATGCCCAAACTCATGGAACATTGTTATCACCTCATCATGCGTAAATAAAGCGGGTTTATCTCCAACTGGCTTATTGAAATTACAGGTTAAATAAGCAACTGGTAATTGTAACTCACCATTTAGTTGTCGACGACGAACACGACAGTCATTCATCCAAGCACCACCACGCTTATGCTCGCGGGCATACAAGTCAAAATAAAAGCGACCAATAAGCTTTCCTTGTTTATTTTTTATATTAAAAAGCCGCACATCATCATGCCACGTATCAAAATCATGCACTTCATCAATGCTGATAGAAAACAAGCGATTAACTACTAAAAAAAGACCTGACAATACTTTATTTTCAGGAAAATAAGGGCGTAAAATTTCATCTGAAATAGCATAACGTTGCTGTTTTAATTGCTCTGCATAATAGCTTAAATCCCAAGCATTTAGCGCATCAATGTTATCTGCTCCTTTAGCAAAATCTACAATAGCTTGCTTTTCTTGGTATGCTTGTGGCACTGATTTTTTTCCTAAATCAGTTAAAAAAGAAATAACTTGATCCGATGTTTCTGCCATTTTTGTCGCCAAGCTGTAATCGGCATAATTAGCAAAATCGAGTATTAATGCAAGTTCGTGTCGCAGGGCAAGTATTTCCTCAATAATGGTCGTGTTATCAAATTCGCCAGCATTTGGCCCCATTTCAGAAGCGCGTGTTGAATATGCAGTATAAAATTCTTCGCGTAGCTTGCTATTTTTCGCATAAGTTACTACAGGCAAGTAACTTGGAATATCAAGCGTAAATAAATATCCTTCTTTATTTTTTTCCTTGGCCGCTTGAGCCGCCGCTGTCAAAGCACTTTCAGGTAAACCATCCAACTCGCCTTTATCGCTAATTAATTTACTCCAAGCTAAGGTCGCATCCATGACATTGTTGTTAAATTTAGATTGAAGCAGCGCAAGTTGTTGAGTTATTTCACCGTAACGTAATTTTTTATCTTCGGGTAATGCAATACCTGCTAATTTAAAATCGCGTAAAGCATTATCAATAACTTTTTTTTGTGCGCTATTTAAGTTGCTAAATTCATTGCTATTTGCAATGCTTAAATAAGCTTGATAAAGCTCTTTGTGCTGTCCTAAATACACGGAGTATTCGGAGAACAAAGGCAAACATGCATCATGTGCGGCTCGCAAATCATCATTACTCACGACTGAGTTCATATGTGAAATAGGAGACCATATTTTTGCAAGGTTATCATCTGACTCATCAAGTACATTGACTAAATTATCCCAAGTAAATTGATCTGTCTCTTTTAATTGTTTTTCAACTAATGCTTTTGATTTCTCAATAGCCGCCGTAATATCGGCTACAATTTGTTGGGTTTTGATGGCACTAAATAGTGGTAAATTTTTAGGTTGGCTGTGGCTTAAATCAATATTCGTCATATTTTTACTCTTCTGTGGTTGGTGCTGATATACTAATACTAATGACAGTAAATAATTTCTCAATGGTACTATCGTCAGTTGTTCATTACTAGTTAAATTTTGTTATCTGCAAAATAGTTTTATTTACAACGAAAATTTATATGGCAATAAATAAAAATAATATCAGTTATTACCATAATTGATGGTAATTAAATGCTAAGAATGATCAAGTTTTAATCGCTGCGGCGCGGCCTTGCTGATTTTGTATTTTGATAGTCGTATGGGTATATACCCACGCTAGCCCTAAATGCAATATCAGGGTAGCAAATTGTGCCGATATGCGCGGCATAAAATTGAAGGGAAGTTATTATCGAGGGAGATTTTATAACAATGCAAATTGCTGCAAGGATCCTTGCCCTTCTGGGCGCTAACTCAGTTTTTATATGAAAGAAAGCAGCCAAAGCTTGCCATTCGACGCGATAATAACCATTATCTAATGTTGCGCCTTATCATCGATCATCGAGTCCATGCCGACGTTGCATTTTGAGGTAACAGGGATATAAATACCATTAAACTAGACTAATAAAAAAGCCCAAACAACTTTAGCTGTTTGGGCTTTTTTGGTATTAGGAGCTTGGCAATGACCTACTCTCACATGGGGAGACCCCACACTACCATCGGCGCAACTGCGTTTCACTGCTGAGTTCGGAATGGAATCAGGTGGTACCACAGCGCTATTTTTGCCAAGCAAAAAGGTAATTAGGAAAGCGATAGTTTATTGTGCTCTTTAAAATCAAGGAATTTTTACGAATTAAAATGTCTTTGTAAATATGCTTCGCAAGCGTTTATTATATTAGCAATTGAGGATTTATGTATTTTTATTTATCTTCAAAAAGCTTTTTACTTGTCTTGGTACACAATACTCTTAAGCATTGTATGGTTAAGCCTCACGGGTAATTAGTACAAGTTAGCTCAATACCTTACGGCACTTACACACCTTGCCTATCAACGTTGTAGTCTACAACGGCCCTTTAGGGAGCTTAAAGCTCCAGTGAGAACTCATCTTGAGGCTCGCTTCCCGCTTAGATGCTTTCAGCGGTTATCGATTCCGAACGTAGCTACCGGGCAATGCCATTGGCATGACAACCCGAACACCAGCGGTTCGTCCACTCCGGTCCTCTCGTACTAGGAGCAGCTCCTCTCAATTCTCAAACGCCCACGGCAGATAGGGACCGAACTGTCTCACGACGTTCTAAACCCAGCTCGCGTACCACTTTAAATGGCGAACAGCCATACCCTTGGGACCGACTTCAGCCCCAGGATGTGATGAGCCGACATCGAGGTGCCAAACACCGCCGTCGATATGAACTCTTGGGCGGTATCAGCCTGTTATCCCCGGAGTACCTTTTATCCGTTGAGCGATGGCCCTTCCATTTGGAACCACCGGATCACTATGACCTACTTTCGTACCTGCTCGACGTGTCTGTCTCGCAGTTAAGCTGGCTTATACCATTGTACTAACCTCACGATGTCCGACCGTGATTAGCCAACCTTCGTACTCCTCCGTTACTCTTTAGGAGGAGACCGCCCCAGTCAAACTACCCACCAAACAGTGTCCCAAACCCCGATTCAGGGGCCATGGTTAGAACTCAAAACATACAAGGGTGGTATTTCAAGGTTGGCTCCATGCAATCTAGCGACCACATTTCAATGCCTCCCACCTATCCTACACATGTAGGGTCTAAGTTCACTGCTAAGCTATAGTAAAGGTTCACGGGGTCTTTCCGTCTAGCCGCGGGTACACTGCATCTTCACAGCGATTTCAACTTCACTGAGTCTCGGGTGGAGACAGCATGGCCATCATTACGCCATTCGTGCAGGTCGGAACTTACCCGACAAGGAATTTCGCTACCTTAGGACCGTTATAGTTACGGCCGCCGTTTACCGGGGCTTCGATCAAAAGCTTCGACCTAAGTCTAACCTCATCAATTAACCTTCCGGCACCGGGCAGGCGTCACACCGTATACGTCATCTTACGATTTAGCACAGTGCTGTGTTTTTAATAAACAGTTGCAGCCATCTGGTATCTTCGGCCAACCTCGGCTTCACGAGTAAATCGCTTCACCTATCGTTGGCGTACCTTCTCCCGAAGTTACGGTACCATTTTGCCTAGTTCCTTCACCCGAGTTCTCTCAAGCGCCTTGGTATTCTCTACCTGACCACCTGTGTCGGTTTGGGGTACGATCCTTTATTATCTGAAGCTTAGAGACTTTTCCTGGAAGCATGGCATCAATGACTTCATCACCTTAGTGACTCGACATCAAGTCTCAGCGTTAACATAAACCCGGATTTACCTAAGTTTACCGCCTACACCTTTGAACCTGGACAACCATCGCCAGGCTCACCTAGCCTTCTCCGTCCTCCCATCGCAATAATAAAGGGTACAGGAATATTAACCCGTTTCCCATCGACTACGCCTTTCGGCCTTGCCTTAGGGGTCGACTCACCCTGCCCCGATTAACGTTGGACAGGAACCCTTGGTCTTCCGGCGGGGAGGTTTTTCACCTCCCTTATCGTTACTCATGTCAACATTCGCACTTCTGATACCTCCAGGATGGTTTACACCTTTCCCTTCGACGGCTTACAGAACGCTCCTCTACCACGCATATTACTATAAATAGCAATAAGCGTCCGCAGCTTCGGTGATATGTTTAGCCCCGTTAAATCTTCCGCGCAGGCCGACTCGACTAGTGAGCTATTACGCTTTCTTTAAAAGATGGCTGCTTCTAAGCCAACTTCCTAGCTGTCTAAGCCTTCCCACATCGTTTCCCACTTAACATATACTTTGGGACCTTAGCTGGCGGTCTGGGTTGTTTCCCTTTCCACGACGGACGTTAGCACCCGCCGTGTGTCTCCCATGATTGCACTTGTTGGTATTCGGAGTTTGCATAGGGTTGGTAAGTCGGGATGACCCCCTAGCCTAAACAGTGCTCTACCCCCAACAGTGATACATGAGGCGCTACCTAAATAGCTTTCGAGGAGAACCAGCTATCTCTTGGTTTGATTGGCCTTTCACCCCCAGCCACAAGTCATCCCCTAATTTTTCAACATTAGTGGGTTCGGTCCTCCAGTTGATGTTACTCAACCTTCAACCTGCTCATGGCTAGATCACCAAGTTTCGGGTCTACACCCTGCAACTATTCGCCCAGTTAAGACTCGGTTTCCCTACGGCTACCCTAATCGGTTAACCTTGCTACAGAATATAAGTCGTTGACCCATTATACAAAAGGTACGCAGTCACAGTATCCCAAAGAACACTCATTCTAGTTGGCTGTCTTGCACTTGCTGCGCAAGCGACCTAACGTCCAAAAATGTGCTTTGGTGATACTGCTCCTACTGCTTGTACGTACACGGTTTCAGGTTCTATTTCACTCCCCTCCAGGGGTTCTTTTCGCCTTTCCCTCACGGTACTGGTTCACTATCGGTCAATTAGGAGTATTTAGCCTTGGAGGATGGTCCCCCCATATTCAATCAGGATTTCACGTGTCCCGACCTACTCGTTTTCACTTAAAAGAAGTTGTCGTGTACAGGACTATCACCTTGTACCGTTGCACTTTCCAGAGCATTCCACTAACTTAAATTAAGCTTAAGGGCTGTTCCAATTTCGCTCGCCGCTACTTTCGGAATCTCGGTTGATTTCTTTTCCTAAGGGTACTTAGATGTTTCAGTTCCCCTCGTTTGCCTCGCTTAGCTATGTATTCACTAAGCGATAATGCATAAATGCATTGGGTTCCCCCATTCGGAAATTCCAGGATATAACGCTTGTTACCAACTCCCCTGGACTTATCGCAGATTACCACGTCCTTCATCGCCTCTAATTGCCTAGGCATCCACCGTGCACGCTTATTCACTTAACCATACAATACTTAAAAATACTGTATGTTGTTTCCAAGACGCTTGCGATCCTCATATTTACTATAAGAATTACACTCGTAATTCGTGCACCTATTAGCCTGTCTTGCGACTTGCTAAGTAGATACGTACTATCTGCTTAAAATATTTATTAAACAGATTGCTTTTTTTATTTTGCTTGATTCATTTATCTAATTTGCCTTAAATCCAAAGATTTAATGCGCCTTAAATAAACGAGAACAATTTCGTTTATATTTATCAACTAACAAGGTTAAACCATTGTTATTGTTGATAAATAAGAACTTTATCAGCTTTCCTAATTGTTAAAGAGCAGTAATTTCACTTAAAAGTAAAAACACTTTTTAAATATTTCTATTTAAAAAGTATTTTCTATTTCAATATCTAGTGATATAAGAAAAGATTTGGGATCTTTTCACTTGAAATGGAGTTGGTATCCCCAAGGGGATTTGAACCCCTGTTACCGCCGTGAAAGGGCGGTGTCCTAGGCCTCTAGACGATGGGGACCTTTTTATACTTCGATCTTTGCTTTCATTATGCGTTACTCTGCGGCCAATCATTCGGTTATGTACTTACGTACACGTCCTCTTTCTTGCCTTGAGTGCCTTGCCTGAAAACAAATATCTTTGTCTAAATAATTTTTATTTAGATGTCTCTTTTACATTCTAATCAAACAATCTGTGTGGGCACTGACAGCGCTTTGCCTAAGCAAAACATCTGAACCGATAACTTTATTTGCTAGGCAAATTCAGCGAAAGGTTAGTAGTTTCTTTACGTAAGGAGGTGATCCAGCCCCAGGTTCCCCTAGGGCTACCTTGTTACGACTTCACCCCAGTCATGAACCACACCGTGGTCATCGCCATCCCCGAAGGGTTAAGCTAATGACTTCTGGTGCAGCCCACTCCCATGGTGTGACGGGCGGTGTGTACAAGGCCCGGGAACGTATTCACCGTGGCATTCTGATCCACGATTACTAGCGATTCCAACTTCACGGAGTCGAGTTGCAGACTCCGATCCGGACTACGACAGACTTTCTGAGATTGGCATACCCTCGCAGGTTAGCAACCCTTTGTATCTGCCATTGTAGCACGTGTGTAGCCCATCCCGTAAGGGCCATGATGACTTGACGTCGTCCCCACCTTCCTCCGGTTTATCACCGGCAGTCTCCCTAAAGTTCCCGGCATAACCCGCTGGCAAGTAAGGATAAGGGTTGCGCTCGTTGCGGGACTTAACCCAACATTTCACAACACGAGCTGACGACAGCCATGCAGCACCTGTCTCAGAGCTCCCGAAGGCACTCATCTATCTCTAGGTGATTCTCTGGATGTCAAGGGATGGTAAGGTTCTTCGCGTTGCATCGAATTAAACCACATGCTCCACCGCTTGTGCGGGCCCCCGTCAATTCATTTGAGTTTTAACCTTGCGGCCGTACTCCCCAGGCGGTCTATTTAATGCGTTAGCTTTGAAACCCACGGCATATAGCCACAAACTTCTAATAGACATCGTTTACTGCGTGGACTACCGGGGTATCTAATCCCGTTTGCTCCCCACGCCTTCGCGCCTTAGTGTCAGTCTTTGTCCAGGTGGCCGCCTTCGCCACTGGTATTCCTTCAGATCTCTACGCATTTCACCGCTACACCTGAAATTCTACCACCCTCTACAAAACTCTAGTCTATTAGTTTCAAATGCAGTTCCAAGGTTGAGCCCTGGGCTTTCACATCTGACTTAATAAACCACCTACGCGCGCTTTACGCCCAGTAATTCCGATTAACGCTCGCACCCTCCGTATTACCGCGGCTGCTGGCACGGAGTTAGCCGGTGCTTCTTCTGCGGGTAACGTCACAGATATTATTTATTAAATAACACCCTTTCCTCCCCGCTGAAAGTGCTTTACAACCCGAAAGCCTTCTTCACACACGCGGCATGGCTGCATCAGGGTTTCCCCCATTGTGCAATATTCCCCACTGCTGCCTCCCGTAGGAGTCTGGACCGTGTCTCAGTTCCAGTGTGGCTGGTCATCCTCTAAGACCAGCTAGGGATCGTAGCCTTGGTAAGCTCTTACCTTACCAACTAGCTAATCCCGCTTGGGCTAATCAAATGGCGAGTGGCCCGAAGGTCCCACCCTTTGCTCCGAAGAGATCATGCGGTATTAGCAGTCGTTTCCAACTGTTGTCCCCCACCATTTGGCATATTCCCAAGTATTACTCACCCGTCCGCCACTCGTCAGCAAAATAGCAAGCTATTCTCTGTTACCGTTCGACTTGCATGTGTTAAGCCTGCCGCCAGCGTTCAATCTGAGCCATGATCAAACTCTTCAATTTAAAGTTTAATTTGTATCTTGCGATACGACTCAATATTACTGACTAAAACTAATTGCCAATTATAATTACCTAAGTAAATATAAATAACGATTTGTTATTCTGAATTAATGAATTAATTCGTGTGTCACTGATACTGATTTTTTTTGTCCAAAAGGACTATTTTGAAATCTACTATCAATGCTCACACAGATTGTTTGATTAAATTGTTAAAGAGCGTTGCTCCAAGCACTCTGTGCTTAAGCAAGGACGCATATAATACGCGCCTGGCGAACAATGTCAACGATTTATTTTAAATAACTTTACTAAAGTTTTATATATAAATCTTCAAAGTTCTAGGTTAACTTCAAACTGCTTTTTTTAGATTAATAAAATAAGTCGCTATCCCGTTTCCGTGGATGCGCATTATAGAGTAGTTAATTACATTGGCAAGCTTTTTTTAACAAAATATTGTTTTTTTATTTATTTATCCATTTTTTATATTCCATCGTGATTTTTATGCTATTTTATTAGCCTTTAGAGTGATTTTTTATTAAAATCTTGACTTTTCATCTTTTTACATAATACAAATGGTATTTTATGACCTTTAATTTAGGCCAACGCTGGATCAGCGATGCTGAATCTGAACTAGGCCTTGGTACAATCGTTGCTATTGATGCACGTATGCTAACTTTATTATTCTCAGCGTCTAACGAGAAACGTCTTTATTCAATTAATGCAGCACCTATTACTCGCGTACGTTTTGATATCGGTGATGAGATCCTTAGCCAAAATAACACCGCATTGATCGTCAATGATTTTATCGATGAAAATAATTTACTCACTTATATCTGCACCAATGCAGCCACAGGTGAAGGATCTCGATTACCAGAAACCTTGCTAAATAACTTTCTAACCTTTAATAAACCACAAGATAAACTATTTGTAGGACAAATTGATAAGTTTGATCGTTTTCCACTCCGCTATAAAACGTTTACCCATCAAAACACTCAACAAAAATCAAACTTAAGAGGTTTACTCGGTCCTCGCGTTGATTTAATCCCTCATCAGTTCTATATAGCACAAGAAGTTGGCAAACGGCATGCTCCGCGAATTTTGCTTGCTGATGAAGTTGGCCTTGGTAAAACCATTGAAGCTGGATTAATTATCCACCAGCAATTAATCACGGGACGGGCAAAGCGCGTTTTAATTGTTTTACCTGAAAACTTGCAACATCAATGGCTTGTTGAAATGATCCGCCGGTTTAATCTTCATTTTAGTATTTTTGATGATGAGTTATGTAACGATGCAGATGCCAATGGCGTTAATCCATTTGACACAGAGCAACTTGTTTTGTGTAGCCTGGATTTATTGCGAAAAAAGAGAAATGCTGAAAATGCCCTCAAAGCACAATGGCATTTACTTATTGTTGATGAAGCGCACCACTTAATTTGGGATGAACAAAAACCCAGTTGTGAATATCAAGTTATCGAATCACTCGCAAAGAGTATTCCAGGCGTACT
Source organism: uncultured Psychromonas sp. (assembly GCA_963682165.1). Taxonomy (GTDB): domain Bacteria; phylum Pseudomonadota; class Gammaproteobacteria; order Enterobacterales; family Psychromonadaceae; genus Psychromonas. The sequence goes on from OY821666.1 coordinate 3,719,657, forward strand.
TCTTTTAACTGCAACACCAGAGCAACTTGGTCATGAAAGTCATTTCGCACGTTTACGTTTACTTGATCCCAATCGCTTTTATGATTATCAAGCCTTTCTAAAAGAAGAATTGAATTATAAACCCGTCGTTGATGCAGTTAGTCAACTACTCAATAACAAACAGTTGACTCATCAAGCACAAAACATTATTGTTGAATTACTCAGTGAACAAGATGTACAACCACTACTCTCTATTATTAACAATTATCCTCATGATAATGAACAACGGATAATTGCCCAAAAAGAATTGATCATAAATTTGCTCGATCGCCATGGTACAAGCCGTTTATTCTTTAGAAATACACGCAGTGCCATTAAAGGCTTTCCTAAACGCATTCTCAAATCAATCTCTTTAAAATTGCCAGCACAATATAAAAATGCAATCAATGCTGCTAAAACAATGGTAGAAGGCTCATTAGAAAGCCAAGCCTATTCATCACTTTATCCAGAACACCTCTATCAAACATATAAAAAGGATAGCGAGTGTTCATGGTGTAAATTTGATCCGCGCATTAGCTGGTTAATAGACTTTGTTCAGAAAAAATCAACAGATAAAATTCTAATAATTACTGCACAACCAACAACAACACTTGCATTAGCACAAGCCTTAAAAACGCGAGAAGCTATTCGCGCTGCTGTTTTTCATGAAGGTTTATCACTGATTGAACGAGATAAAGCTGCAGCTTATTTTGCCCAAGATAAAAATGGCGCACAGGTTCTGATCTGCTCTGAAATTGGATCAGAAGGACGAAACTTCCAATTTTCACATCATTTAGTACTTTTTGATCTGCCTGTTAACCCAGATCTTTTAGAACAACGTATTGGCAGGCTAGATAGAATTGGCCAACGCTGTGACATTAAAATTTATACCCCTTATTTAAAAAACACCTCACAAGAATTTTTACAAAAATGGTATGAAGAAGGTCTACAGGCGTTTGAGAAAACAACGCCAACCGGGCAAGCTGTTTACGAGCAAGTAAAAGACGATTTGATCGCATTACTTGCAAACGGATCCAACGAAAATGGCCAGTTAAATGATTTAATTCAAGCCACTAAAAAATTAAACACGAAACTTAAAAAACAACTCGAGCAAGGCCGAGATCGTTTACTTGAAATTAATTCAAGCGGTATTTTACATCGCTCAGAGCTTCTTGATAATATTACTGTAATCGATAAACAAACTGACTTCACCACATTTACCTTACAACTTTTTGATGTGGTTGGTGTTGAGTATGAAGACACAACCGATAACTGCCTTGTTTTGCATCCAACCGATCATATGTTAACCTCCGACTTTCCTGGATTACCAGACGAGGGGCTAACAATCACCTTCAAGCGAAAAACCGCATTAACACGCGATGATGTGCATTATTTAAATTGGGAACATCCGATGATCTCAGGTGCGATGGAGATGATCTTAAACTCAGATACTGGTACAACATCAGTTGCAATGCTGAAAAATAATAAGCTACCTACTGCCACTACTTTCTTAGAGTTGATTTATATAGTCGAAGCATTAAATACTAAAAATGCCCAACTTAACCGATTTTTACCAACCACACCGATCCGTTTGTTACTTGATAAAAATGGTAAAAATTTAGCCCCGAATGTGACTTTTGATAACTTTAACCGCCAATTAAGCCCGATTAACCGCAACATTAGCCATAAAATTATCAAGACATCACAAGTTTTAATTCGTCAGCTAATTAAAAGCTCACAACCCATAGCGCAAAGCTTCATGGATGAAATTCTAAAACATGCTAAAAATGAAATGCAACATACCTTACACCACGAGCGAGATCGATTACAAGCGTTACAAGCAGTTAACCCTAATATTCGCGAAGATGAAATCCAATTCATTCGCGATCAACAAGCAAGTTTTGAACATATTCTAAGCCAAACTCAATTGAAATTAGATGCCATTCGATTTATTGTTTCAACAAAATCTTGATAATGTAACGCGCCCTGTAAGCTATTATTGCCATGATTTTATCTTTACGTGGCTTGTATACCCATGCTACCCAGAAATACAATATCAGCAAGGCAAATTGTGCCGATATTTGATGCCTAAAATTGAAGTATAGTTATTATCGATTGATATTTTATAACAATGCAAACTTAAGCAAGGAGTAGCGCCCTTCGGGCCGCGAACTCGAAATACCTGCCTTGCGTTGCAACATTCGAAGATAATAACCATTACTTCATGTTGCGCCTTACTCTGATTATCGAGTCCGCAGCCGACATTGCATTTTGAGGTAGCATGGGTATATATATTTTCAGTTATTTGTTTCCTACTATCTTTTTAACTAGCGCTTTAAATCTAAATTTAAAAATATTTTTAAAAGAAAATATTTCATTAACAGTATTTAGAAAATCGCCATTCATTGTATACCCATGCAAGAGTAGCCTAATAAATTAACTGCTAATATCATCATAGCTTAATTAATTTTTAATCTTATTCTCCAAAAGAAACGATAAAGTTAGCCCAACAGTCAGCATGTGAAAGAGTGTTGCGAGGAAACTCTTTCACCATTTCTCGCGTGTGTACTACACCAAATACAGGTTCCATTGAACGCGTACCATCTGAAAGGCGTACAAATCCTTTATCGAGAGTACATAATATTTTATGTGATATTTCATGGTATATAATTAATGCTCTGTCGATAGGCGATTGCCAATATTGCAACATCTGCTCGCCAACCAATATACGCAGTCCAATAGCTGGTAAATGTTCTGGAACTCCGAACGCAACTGGCGCAAATGGATCTTCCGAGAGTTTTCCAGTAAACATTTCCTGACATGATGTTCCATAACAAGTTGAACTACCTGGAGCTGGTTTGCTCATTGGTGCCCTTGGCCTCCCTCTCTGTCTTTGCTGCCGCATATCAATAAAGGTGAGAATTTTTTCTGGATTAGATAACACCTTATTCATCTCAGATACACCGCTGCGTATCCTCATGATGGATTCATGTTCATATGCTCCAAACCATCTTTCAAATTGCTCAATATTATCCACGAAGAGCTTAGCAGAAGATTCAAATGCTTTATTTGAACATCTAACACAACATGCTAACGCTTGTCTCATTAAAATCTTTTCGTGATTACTAAATCCCCAGCTAGAGTACCTATAACCAATAGGTATTCTTGATGGTTTCTTTTTACATCCATCGAACCCTACTTGCCCATATTTCTCTTTGCGAACATCATCGTGCGCAAATGGGTCACTGATTATTCTACTTTTGTAGAAATTGTAATAGTCCCTAGTTTTATTTGGATCTTTATATTGAGAAAATTGAGTAGTCATCATCGGAGGAAAGCCATCGCCTTCGCCGAGCCATATTTGTTTCCATATATTATCGCGTTGTTCTTTGAATCTATTATAAGTGTATTTATTAAATTCGTCTGGAATGTCAATGGATTTTAATGCGAATTCATCCAGTCGTGGTTTTGGAGTAGTGTCAGCTCCCTTTTTATGTAAATTATATGGTACAACTATTCTTTCTTGTTTTGGCATGCTTCAGCTCCTTTTGAAGTTACAAATTCTTATTTAGCTCTTTTTTCTTTTCTTCGAAAGAATGGCATTTTTATCATCCCCAGTTTTATAATGCTCGTAGAGTAGCAAAAAATTTAATGTTTGCAAATATAAAAACATATTGGTAACACTTTAACAAATATGATTCAATCACAGATAATATCTAAACAAATGCGAAACGTTTATTATACTAAAGATTTTTAATCATTATCTATAGGCTAGTTTGTTTTTGTTTTTGTTTTTGTTTTTGTTTTTGTTTTTGTTTTTGTTTTTGTTTTTGTTTTTGTTTTTGTTTTTGTTTTTGTTTTTGTTTTTTATCCATTTGAAACTAAAATTTATAGGAAAACAAGTTTAAATTAGGCTATAAATGATATTTGCATTCTGTTAGAGTGATCTTTTTAAATTAAAATTCAAGTTATTTTTCTAATTACGATGCATTATCAAAGATCACTGGTATAGTTATTATCGATTGATATTTTATAACAATGCAAATTGATGCAAGGATCCTTGCCCTTACTCTGATTATCGAGTTCGTACCTGACGATCAAAACGCAAAATCAGGGCGGCAAATTGCCAACATTAGAATGCAAAAAATTGTGAGCAGCTGATTAATGGCTAATTTCGCATTAAAAACTCATTTTAGGTGATATTTTTGGGGCAAATATAGACGCTAAATAATAATTAAGCAAAATATCCTGGCCAATTAGATTGACGGCAACGCAAATATTCGCTATTTTAGCGAAAAAAATGACCAAAGCCCTCGACAATTTGCTATTACATCCACAATAACAATCGCCAAACTGACCTTGTATTTTGACCTACTATTGCATGCGAATGTAAAACTTTTTTATGACATAAAGTGATCCTATGCCACATTTTGTTTATAACCCGCCATCTCACCCTTATTTAGATATCATTTATCAAGATGAAGATATTATCGTTTTAAATAAACCCGCTGGACTGCTTAGTGTGCCTGGTCGAGAACATAAACACAAAGATAGCATCGCGTTGCGTGTTCTGCGCGTTTGGCCTAGTGCTTGTGTCGTACATCGACTTGATTTAGCAACTTCTGGCTTACTTATTTTAGCCATGAAAAAATCAGCACAAAGCCACATCAGCCGACAGTTCCAGCAAAAAACTATCGATAAAACGTATTTTTCACGGGTCGAAGGTATTATTAAGCAAGAGTCGGGGTTAATTGATTTACCAATCCGCTGTGATTGGGAAAGGCGTCCACGTCAAATTATTGATTTTGAATTAGGGAAAAGTTCACAAACTCAATGGGAAGTTGTAAAACGAGAGCAACAAACAACGTTAGTACGCTTAACACCGCTTACTGGGCGAACACACCAATTACGTGTTCACATGCAACAAATTGGACACTCAATATTAGGAGATGATTTTTATGCGAGCGCGTTTGGAAAAAAATTATCCCCTAATAGACTGGCATTACATGCCGCAAGCATAACACTAACCCACCCGAGCACAAAAGAGCGCATTACCTTTAACTGCGTTGCACCATTCATTTAAAATATTACAAGAGATTGCTATTAACTCTCATTGCGGATTGCCTTGATGATCTCTGTTGTAGAACACCCCTCTTCATATTGTAAAACACGCACTTCACCACCATTTTCAAGCACCTCTTTACCACCTGCTAGATCTTCCACTTTATAATCGCCACCTTTGACTAACATGTCAGGACGTAAACTAGTAACCAAACGTTGTGGGGTATCTTCACTAAATTCAATCACCCAATCGACAGCGCCAAGCCCAGCTAAAACCGCCATTCGGCGATCAATAGAATTAACTGGACGGCCATCACCTTTTAATTTATGCACAGATCTATCACTATTTACCGCCACAATGAGGCGCTGACCTTGCTCTTTGGCAGTATTTAAATATGAAACATGTCCAGCATGCAAAATATCAAAACAACCATTTGTCATCACTACTTTTTCACCGCGATCCTGCGCTAATTTAACCGAAATCTTTAATTGCTGTTCATTTAATACACCAAAACCAATGTCTTGTTGACTAAAAACAGCATTCGCCAATTCAATGGTGTTAACCGTTGATGTCCCAATTTTTCCAACCACAACCCCTGCCCCAGTATTTGCCAATATGCAAGCATCTTCAAAACTACTTCCACCCCCAAGAGATGCGCCCAACAAGCCAATAACAGTGTCTCCAGCACCAGTCACATCAAAGACTTCTTTAGCTTTTGTAGCCAGATGAAAAGGTTTGGCTCCATCACGTATAAGTGTCATACCGTTTTCACTACGGGTCACTAAAATAGCCCCTAAATCAAATTCCTTCACAAGTTCTAAACCACGATCTATCAACATTTGATCAGAGTGACACTTGCCAACAATTGCTTCAAATTCCGCTAAATTAGGCGTCAGCAATGTTGCACCACGATATTTTTCAAAATCAGATCCTTTCGGATCAATTAATACTTTTGCGCCAGATTTTTTCACTAGCTGTATCATGGTTTGAATATCGGCAAGTGAGCCTTTATTGTAATCAGAAAAAATAACCACTTGATCCTTATTATTTTCAGCCAGACCAGCTTTTATTTTTTCTAACATTGGCGTGCTATCGATATTATCAAAGACATCTTCAAAATCCAGGCGTAACAACTGCTGGTTACGACTTAATACACGTAGTTTAGTGATAGTAGATAAATTTGCCAGAGTAACAAAATCAGTTTTCACATGTACTGATTTCATCGCTTTTTGTAGCGCATTTGCGGGCTCATCATCACCAACTAATCCTATCAATGTTGCTTTTGCACCTAACGCTGCAATATTTAAAGCCACATTAGCAGCTCCGCCAGGACGCTCCTCGGTGTGCTCTACTTTAATAACAGGCACCGGTGCTTCTGGTGAAATACGATTTGTTGGCCCATGCCAATAGCGATCGAGCATAACATCGCCAACAACCATAACATTAACAGAATCAAACTCAGGAAATAATACTTTCATGCACACCCCAATTCATTATTATATTTTATAATTATCTCACATTTTTGCTTTGCTAAAAGAATAATATATACTCGTAATCAATCGATCAACTGCAATTTTAAGGCCTTACACAATGCTTACTCTATTATGTGTTGATAGCAACATTCAGCGACTAAACCAACTTTGTGCAGATCTTGCTCCATTAAATGATCGATTAGTGATTATACGTGCAAACAATCTACAACAAGCACAACAACAAACGGATAATACACAAAAAGCCATTGCTGCAATTATTTGTGCACATCAGCTCAGTGATGGGTTAGCTTTGGCATTGTTTAAAGAGCATCGTTACCAACTTTTTCGCAAAATAGTTTATGCCAGCGACCCATCTGTTGAGTGTTTAACCAATTACATCAACGAAGCACATATTCATCATTTTGTAACACTGCCATATCAAAAAAAAGAATTAGTCACAGCAGTTAAAATGCAACTTAAAAAATATACAATAAAATATCCTGAGTACAATCAATACTCTGGACAAATAAATAATATTATCTCTAAAAATACAACTGAACAAAATATGCAATTACAAGATAATATTCTAGATTGTTCACTTTACACTGATGCTGAACTTTCAACCTTAGTAATTAACTCATTGCATAAATTACTTGAAAAATCAGATGAACACCAGATTAAACGGATCTATAAAGCGGATCATATTCTTACTCGAGAAGGTAAGAAAAATAATTTTTTGTGGTTTATTGTTAAAGGTGACCTGCTATTGCGTAAAAGAAATTCACTCGGTGAAACTCAAGACATTACCAAAGTGCATGCAGGGTCAATCGTCGGAAGCATGTCATTTATGACTGGAGAGCCTGCATTTACTAGCAGTATTACACTAAATGAAACAGAAGTATTAAAAGTAAATAAACCTATTTTTTCACAAATTCTGCAATCAAATACACAATTACTCGGCCCTTTCACAAATTTATTACTACGTAATTTTAACCGCAGATTGCAGCAAAGTATTATTATCGAACTCACCTTGCAAGAAACGCTATTATCGTTAAAGCAAGCCCACTCTCAACTCGTTGAAAGTGAAAAAATGGTCGTACTTGGTAACCTTGTTGCAGGGGTTGCCCATGAATTAAATAACCCTATTTCAGCTATTTTACGTAACTCAGAGACACTATCTACATTGGTAACAAATAGAGATTATACAGGAAATAACCCATCTTTTTTAAAGGTAATAGACAATGTATTGTCAAAAAGTTTAACAGTTAAGCCGCTACCGACGGCAACAATAAGAGAAAGAATAAAAGAATTTCGAAAACAAATAGGGGATAAAAAAATAGCCAAAAAAATAGTGACCATGAACATTAAAATATCTGACATACCACGCAATGATGAATACAACTTTGAACAAACTGTAAACTTACTCTATCAATATCATAAAATTGGCACTTTATTACATAGCAATAATATATGTGCTGGACGAATTGTAGATCTTGTTACGAGTTTAAAAGATTATGCAAACTACGATAGTAAAAAAATTGTTCAAACAGACATTAACCAAATCATTGAAGAAACATTAATTATTTTTGAAAATAAATTAAAGCTACGACAAGTAACAAAAGAATATCAAAATCTGCCTAAAATTGATTGTCATCCAAGGGAACTACAACAAGTTTGGACAAATATGATTGCCAATGCCATTGATGCCACCGAAAATGAAAGTTCACTTCTCATTGCCACAAAAAACCTCCTTGAAAATAACAAAGCATTCATACAAGTTATTATTGAAGATAATGGTTCAGGGATACCCAAAGACAAAATCTATAAAGTTTTTGAATTAAACTACACAACAAAACGAGAGGGTAACTTCGGACTTGGCATTGGACTTAGCATTTGTGAGAAAATTATTAAGCGCCATAATGGCACGATCAAGATTGAATCTGACGTTGGCGTCTATACACGTTTTACCATTACATTACCCGTTGAAAACCCGATCATCGAAAGTCGCCGTGCGGATGTTTCATTGTAAAAACCTAGCCATTGAATGTAGGTAGCATTTATCCTCATTTTACTCGGCACACTCATCGTCTTTATCTCCATTTTACTCGGCACGCTCATCGTCTTTATCTCCATTTTACTCGGCACGCTCATCGTCTTTATTCCCATGTTACTCGGCACGCTCATCCTCTTTATCAAACAATGCATCAATGAACTCTTGCGCTTTAAACTTACGCAGATCGTTAATACCTTCTCCGGTGCCAATATAGCGGATCGGTAATTTAAATTTATCGGCAATAGAAAATATGATCCCACCTTTTGCTGTTCCATCTAATTTAGTTAGCGTCAGCCCCGTAAGGCCAATGGCTTGATTAAATAGCTTTACTTGACTCATTGCATTCTGGCCTGTTCCTGCATCAATTGTTAGCATGATTTCGTGCGGGGCAGTCGAGTCTTTCTTGCGCATAATTCTGACAATTTTATGCAACTCATTCATTAAATGGTCTTTATTTTGTAATCGACCTGCAGTATCTGCAAGCAAAACATCAATACCACGCGCTTTAGCTGCATCCATCGCATCAAATAAAACCGAGGCGCTGTCAGATCCAGTTTGTTGCGCAATAACAGGGATCTCATTACGCTCTCCCCAAACTTGTAATTGCTCAACAGCCGCCGCGCGAAATGTATCGCCAGCTGCTAACATGACTGATTTTCCTTGCTGCTGGTACTGTTTAGCAAGCTTACCAATAGTTGTCGTTTTACCGACACCATTAACGCCCACCATTAAAATAACAAACGGTATTTTTTGACCATTTATATCTTTTGCAATAGGCTCAAAAACTTGATCAACTTCTAGCAAAATATTTAAAAGATCAGCTTTAAGTAACTTATATAATACCTCTGAATTTTTTAAGTTTTTCCGATCAACATGATCCGTTAATTTATCGATAATTCTCATAGTGGTATCGACACCAAGATCTGCAAGAATTAACTGATCTTCTAATTCTTCAAATAACTCATCATCAATTTTTTTATTTTTAAAGAGTGCAAATAGACCACTACCGATCCTTAAATGCGTTTTGCTTAAACTCTTTTTAAAACGCGTCCAGAACCCCAGCGATTTTTTTTCTTCAGAAATGTTTGCATCCTCGGCAGGCTCATGATCAAACATGATGACTTCAATGTATTCATCACCGATACCAGTGCAAGATTGCGCTACACCTTTATTTTCAGATGCGCGTTTTTCGATTTTTAAACGGGCAATATTTAATTTTTCAGCCGTTAAACTCTCGATATCCTGGTTATTTTCGGCTAACGTCTCAACTCGAAGGCTGGCAACTTTATCTTTTTCTGCAATTGATTTCTGGGCGCCTAAAGGTTCGCTAGCTGATTTATGGGCGACTAAAGCTTCGCTCGCTGATTTCTGTGTGGCTAAAGGTTCGCTCGCTGATTTTTGTGCGGCTAAAGGTTCGACCTCTATTTTTTCTGCGACACATACGTCATTGTTTTGTTTCTTTGATTTTCTATCGAACCACGAAAATAGACCTTTTTTTTCAGACATTTATTAAAAACCTTACTCACAATTAATTTGACCTGTTAATATACTCACAAGTCTATTCTACCATTGTTTTGACGGACAAAGAATTTTATGCGCAAAAATCCTAGCAATAAAACAAATAAAAAAAACAATACAGATAATAAAGACGGCTTCATTCGTTTAATTTCAGGAAAATGGCGAGGTAAAAAGCTCCTTGTAAAACATTTAGCTGGTCTGCGTCCGACAACAAATCGCACAAAAGAGACTTTATTTAACTGGTTAATGCATGATATTCGCGATGCAAATTGTTTAGATTGCTTTAGCGGTAGTGGTAGTTTGGGATTTGAAGCACTTTCACGTTTTGCCAAGCATGTGCAATTAATCGAGCAAAATTCAACTGTCAGTAAACAATTACACGCAAATGCACAGCAATTAAATGCGCCAAATATTTCCATCATTGAGGACGATTGTATTAAATATTTACAACAAACCGCAAGTCAACGTTTTGATATTGTTTTTGTTGATCCTCCGTTTAACAATGACCTTATTCAACCATGTTGCAACTCATTAGAAAATAATGGATATTTAAGTGATAACGCCCTTATTTACATAGAAATGGAATCTAACATCAGCAAGCTAACATTACCCAAGAACTGGACATTATTAAAAGAAAAAAAAACAAAACAAGTAATTTATCAACTTTATAGCCATGCAACCATTACACTAGAAATCATCTCTCCCGAGTAATGTCCATTTTTTATCAACATTTATCAAGTCGTTACCAACTGTGACTAATTCATTTTCACCAGATTCTTCTTCTTTTTCTTCTTCTGATTTCTCTGCTTTTGCTTCAAAACCAACCGTATTGATGATCCACTCCTGCTTTGTAGCTAAATCACCACTTAGTTTTAATGGTTTAATCGAGGTTAAACAAGCAATTAATTCCGGGGTTGCCTCAGTGTTACCTAATTTTAAATTATGCTCTAAAAGCCCAATACATGCTTCGGTATTATGCGGATGCTGCTCAAATATGCCTTGATATAAAACCAGTGCAGCTTCTCGCTCTTTAAGCAGCTCAGGATTATTTTCATCCTCCTCAGACGCCCACTTTTGTTCATTAAAGGCCTTATTTGCTTGCTCTAACTCATTTCCCAATAAAGACATTTGTTCCTTAAAATTAATTGGCTCCTCAAATAAAGGTAACAAACCTTGACTATACTTATCCTTTTTTTTTCGGGATTTTAATTCGTTAGAGATACTATCAAACAATTTATTTTCAGAAAAGAAATAACAAACATCCATCGCTTCAATCAATATCGCACCATCAAGATCATGATTTTTTCCAAAATAAGGCACAAATGATTCATATAGCTTACATTTTGCTGAATATATTTCACCACGAAAGATCATTAATCGACATGCAAATATATCGCTAAGCACGTTAAACAGTTCAAGTTGCTTTTCGATTAATTTTTGTCGACATAGCTCTGAAAATTTAGCTAAAAAACCCAGTAATTTTGCCTTATCATCTGGAGCTTCTGATTTTGTGAATAACATTTCAAAATAAACAAAAAATTCAGCAATAAATGCAGGCCAATGATTATCCGCAATAGAGAGGTTTTTAGCCAGTGTTCGCCCAACTTGGCAAAACTGTTTTTCTTCTAATATAAACGCCGTTAATCGAGCAACTTTTAAGGATCTAGAACTTACCGATGGTGTAAAATCAAGTGCTTTGACTGCTGTCTCCAGACTTGCTTTTAATTGCCCATTTTTTTGCAAAATATCTGCAAGCAAATCATACGCAGGAATAAAAAATCCGTGCTTCGTTATAAATACTTGTAATTCACCAATGGCATCTTCCGCTGAAATTTTTTCACTGCTAAAATTATTTTTAATATTCGCGCAAAGAAAGTTAGGGCGCATTTTAAAGGCTGCATGTGTTGTTAAATACTTTAAAGCTGCAAACTGTTTTCGCTTCTCTAAATGCCCAATAATAAATAATTCAACTTCATTACTCGATTTATTTTTCTTGCAAAACTCAACCGCTAAAGTCAATGCTTTTTTTTCATCTCCCTTTGCTATATTTGCATAAATAACAGAAAATAACTTATAGAGATTAAATGCCGCTGTTATTTTTTCTTCGATGGTTTTTTTATTAATTGGTTTACATAAATAAGAGCCATACCCAGTAGCTAATGCCCCCATTACGGTTTGTGTTGTGCTATCTCCAGACACGGTAATGAGACTACATGATGGACTGACATAGCTGTTCTGTTTAAGTAAACCGAACAATTCAATACCATTTATATCCTGCTCTAAATGATAATCAACCATTAAAATGTTATAGGCTTTATGCGAACACATTGCGATCGCTTGTTTATATGAATTCGTTGTATCAACATCGTTTATCGCTAACTGCTTAAGTAAGCCCTTCATCATTAAAGAAGAAACGCTACAGTCATCAACAATTAAAACTTTTAATGCGTGTGCTTCATTTGTGTTCATCTACGACTCCATCAACCAATATCGCCATTAACTTACTTTGTAAAAGTTCTTTGTTTATGGGTTTAGCAAGATAATCATCCATACCTGCTTGATAGCAATTTTTAATATCTTCATCAAACACACTTGCCGTCAGCGCAATGATCGGAATTTTATCGATACCAAAACTTCGCTCAAATTTTCTGATTTTTTTGGTTGCCGTGAAGCCATCCATTTCTGGCATCATGCAATCCATTAAAATAACATTTGGTCTCAAACCATCTTTTATTTTATTAAGTGCAATTAAACCATTGTCGGCAATCTCATACTTATAACCAAGACCTTTCACAAAAAATGATGCCACTTGTTGATTAACAAGATTATCCTCAACAATCAGCACATAAACATCTTCAATTTTTTCCTCTGTGCTATCTACTTTATCGACTTTATCTGTTTTATCTGTTTTATCTGTTTTATCTGTTTTATCTGTTTTATCTGTTTTATCTGTTTTATCTGTTTTATATGTTTTATCCGCTTTATTTACTTTATCTACTTTATCTACTTCCATCGTAGGTTTATGCTCAATAACATGCGTTAATAATTCAATAAATCGTTCCCCAAGTAAAGGCACAATTACTTGACCCGCAACTTTATTTCTAAAATCAAACTGCTCATCAATAGTCGATTGCACTACTAATAAAGGCGTATTAGGATAAATCTCAACTAACTCTTGGAGTTCTTTTTTCGTTGTCTCGAGTTTATTTTGACAGTAAATGAACAATTTATTATTGTAGCCATCATCATTAAAATTCTCGAGCGAGTCAATCTCAGTATTGACATCTAGCCCAAAATAGGCGCATTCATCTTGCACCGCACCAGCTGTATCTTGACCATTAGTGATTAAAATAATCTCACTAGATTGTAGCGCCGGTATTATCTTATATTTTCTTGTTTGCCTAATTATTTCACAATCAAGCACAAAATAAAAACAACTACCCTTGCCTTTTTCAGAATAGATGTTAATCGTTCCGCCCATCAAATTAATTAACTGTTTACTAATTGACAGACCAAGCCCAGTACCACCAAACTTTCTGGTTATCGAACCGTCTTCCTGCTCAAAAGGTAGAAAAATTTTATCTTGATGTTCTTTCGAAATCCCTATCCCTGTATCAGAAATTGCAATTTTAAGTGCATAATTATAACCATCTGTCTCCCCACTGACATCAAGTGCCACTTTCCCGTCTTGCGTAAATTTAATTGCATTAGAGAGTAGGTTCATAGTGACCTGACGAATTCTCTGCTCATCAATATTTAACCTCGCAGGTAAGCTTGCCTCAATGTTAACTTCTAACAGTAGTTTTTTTTCAGCTGCTTGGGGCATAACAATCGATAGAACTTCAAAAATAGTCTCTCTAATATTTGAACTTGATCTCGAAATACTCAAATTACCAGACTCTATTTTGGAAATATCTAAGATATCGTTAATTAATATTAACAGTGTTTTAGATGATTGCTCAATCGTATCAAGATGATTTTTTTGACTCGAGGTGAGCTTGCTTTCAAGTAATATTTGGTGCATACCCAAAATACCATTGAGCGGCGTTCTGATTTCATGTGACATATTGGCCAGAAAATAACTTTTCGCTTGGTTTGCTTTCTCCGCCAGATCTTTAGCATGGATCATTTTATCTTCATTCACTTTTCTCTCGGCAATCAAGACATTTAACTTTGCTGAAAATACTGAGAATTCGTCTTTACCATCTGTTGGAATTAGAATTGAATAATCATGATCTCTTTCAATGCTTTCAAGGGTTGTAATGACTGTTGTTAAATATTTAAAAATACGCATCGCTAAATTAACACCAATCAATGCAATGAAAAAAATCAACGCGATAATGATCCCGATAAACAAATATATTTTTTCGCTCATTGTCTCTACACTTGCTGATATTTCCGTGTTAGTTTTCTCTATTATTTTGCTGGAAATACCTTTCATCAAGGAAAAACGTTGACTCAGTATCGCCTCTATTTTTGCTAAATCTGAGTTTGATCTATCCTGTAAATCCCCTTCTAAAATTTCTTGCTTATATTTATAACTTTCTTGAAACGCTTTAGATTGAAATGTTTTTAACAGAACCTTGATTTGTGCTTCATTTGCATTAAGTGATAAAAATCGCCCAATAAATACCTCTTGTGCGATGGAAATGTCTTTTAGCTGGTCTAGATAATCATTCGTATCTTCATTTAACATCACTTGGATAAACCAATTTTCTTGCAATGTATAGTACATGATCCAGCGGAGTTGAATTATCACATGCATTTTTTGGTCTACTGCTGGGATATCAGTATGCAGGTGTAGTTTTTCTAAATAGCCTATTGCGTCAAAATTCAAATCATCAAATGAAACTTCTGACCACTCCACCACATTATCAATATTGTTAATCTTGTAGCTTTCAACGTCATTGACCATATCCTTTATCTCACCAATGGTTCCACTAAAGCTATTGATTTTATTTGACTTTCCATTGCCATTAAATAGAGCAAGTAATTTAGGAATTGTATCTTCTATAAATTTATTATTACTATTCCACTGGCTCTGCCTCTCATTATCCAACTTTATTGCTTGCTTATGCAACGCTGCAAGACGTATCTTATCCATAGTGAGAATATTGGAAAATAATTTTTTGCCTATCTGTAAATTAACATCCACCGAAGAGAGTTCATTAATTTGATGCGTCAAAGACTCTACTTTGAAATACGAAAACAAAAGCAATGAAACAAGTGGCACTAGGGTTAAAAATAACACCCTAAATTTAATAGATAGATTATTAAGAATACTCATGTATCACCTTAATATATTTTGGGAAAAATGATTTTCTTATAATGTAGATTATTTTTGATAGAAAGAAAGACTTATTTCAAAAATACGATACAAGGATCTCAAATAAATATAAGGGAGTATAAAATATGGCGCATAAACTTATTTACTTTCCTCGAGCAATTAAGTGGCTTATCTTCATTTTAATGATATTGTCCTCAACAATGGCGATAGCGAGGCAAGATAATCTAGTCATTTTTACCGCGAGTAAAGCATTCTCACCATTATCAAGCGGTAAAGCAAAAATGCTTTTTAAAGGAAAAATAAAACGCTTAAATAATAAACGAGTTACACTGCTTGACTGGCCAGATGGCTCTAAAATAAAAAAACAATTTTATCAGGACTTGCTTGGGCAATCTGAAGCAAGAATAAATGTTTACCGTGCTAAGCTTGTTTTTTCTGGTAAAGGCACTCCCCCAAAAACCGTCTCACAAAACAATTATTCAGCAGTAAAAAATTATATAAAAAATAAACCAAATAGTATCAGCTATGCATTGCAATCAATGGTATCTAAAGAATTCACTATTTTATACATTATGCCAACTGGAGACATGTTATGAAAACAAATTACTTATTAGCAATCCTCATGGCGTTAACAACTGCGTCCTCAAGCAGTTTTGCTTCAATTGAAGTCGCAAACAATTTACTGTTTAGCGCCTTTGGATCAACCTCTGTTACCCAAAGTGATAATAAAACTCCGCTTTTTATCAACAGAGAAATAACCGATAAGACTTGCTATGATTGTGATACCACCCTAGGTTTACAACTTGATTATCACTTTTTAAACAACTTTTCATCTTCTATTCAAGTTCTCAAAGCGCCACAGGATGAATGGTCTAAGCCTCAGATTGAATGGCTTTATGCAGGCTATGAATATAAACAATTTAGTACCAAAATAGGCAAGCTACGTATCCCTATCTTTATGGATTCAGAATATGCTTATGTAGCTCATGCTTTTATTTCAGTTCGCCCGCCACAAGAAGTCTACGATAGTATATTCGGCATTACTTCGTATGCTGGAGCTAATTTTACATGGAATCAAGAACTAAGCGATCACCTTTCTTTAGCTGTGGCTCCTTATATGTCTTTCTCAGGCAAGCACAAAGCAGAAAAAGGTGATAACAATTATAATTTTGAAGTAAACAAAATGCTGGGTATAGCATTCGATTTAAGCAGTATTAATTATCGCATTCACTTCACAGGCTCTTATGCAGACTATAACTATAGCATAAATAATAGCCCAACGCTCAATGACTCGTTGATGATGTATAGCCTAGGGGGAGAATATTCTTTAACCGATTGGCAGTTAAAATCGGAAGTTTACGCGGATGATGTGAATACATTAAACTGGTATGCGCAAGCGGCATATAACTATAAAATAGTTACCCCATATATAAGCTACGGTCACAAATACCAACAATTACCAAAGGTCATGGGTATTGACTTTGGTAAAGAAAAAAGTCACAGCATAACAACGGGCATTCGTTTTGATGTCACGGCAAATATCTCTATCAATACAGAGTATCAATATACTAAAGTTGATCAAAGTAATCAAAAGCTACCTATAGGCTATGGCCAGTTTACAAAAGCTTTTGTTCTAGGTGAAAGCAAAGATGCCAACCTTTACACCTTGATGGTTAATTTTATTCTTTAACAGATTTTAACAAAAATACGCTACCAAGATTTTAAAAAAATTTCAGGGAGTATAAAATATGCAAAATAAACTTATTTACTTTCAGCGAGCAATTAAGTGGCTTACCTTAATTTTAATGATATTGTCCTCAACAATGGCGATAGCGAAGCAAGATAATCTAGTCATTTTTACCGCGAGTAAAGCATTCTCACCATTATCAAGTGGTAAAGCAAAAATGCTTTTTAAAGGAAAAATAAAACGCTTAAATAATAAACGAGTTACACTGCTTGACTGGCCAGATGGCTCTAAAATAAAAAAACAATTTTATCAGGACTTGCTTGGGCAATCTGAAGCAAGAATAAATGTTTACCGTGCTAAGCTTGTTTTTTCTGGTAAAGGCACTCCCCCAAAAACCGTCTCACAAAACAATTATTCAGCAGTAAAAAATTATATAAAAAATAAACCAAATAGTATCAGCTATGCATTGCAATCAATGGTATCTAAAGAATTCACTATTTTATACATTATGCCAACTGGAGACATGTTATGAAAACAAATTACTTATTAGCAATCCTCATGGCGTTAACAACTGCGTCCCCAAGCAGTTTTGCTTCAATTGAAGTCGCAAACAATTTACTGTTTAGCGCCTTTGGATCAACCTCTGTTACCCAAAGTGATAATAAAACTCCGCTTTTTATCAACAGAGAAATCACCGATAAGACTTGCTATGATTGTGATACAACCATAGGTTTACAACTTGATTATCACTTTTTAGACAACTTTTCATCTTCTATTCAAGTTCTCAAAGCGCCACAGTATGAATGGTCTGAGCCTCAGATTGAATGGCTTTATGCTGGCTATGAATATAATCAATTTAGTACCAAAATAGGCAGGCTACGTATCCCTATCTTTATGGATTCAGAATATGCTTATGTAGCTCATGCTTTTGTTTCAACTCGCCCGCCACAAGAAGTCTACAATAGTATATTCGGCATTACTTCGTATGATGGAGCTAATTTTACATGGAATCAAGAACTAAGCGATGACCTTTCTTTAACTGTGGCTCCTTATCTGTCTTTCTCAAACAAGCGCGAGGCAGACGCCGGTGATATCCATTATAATTTTGAAGTAAACAAAATGTGGGGTATGGCAATAGATTTAAGCAGTATTGATTATCGGATTCACTTCACAACCTCTTATGCCGACTATAAGATTGGCATAAATGCACCAGCAACAATAAATGACTCGAGGACTATGTATAGCCTAGGGGGAGAATATTATTTAAACGATTGGCAGTTAAAATCGGAAGTTTACGCGGATGATGCGAATACATTAACCTGGTATGCGCAAGCTACCTATAACTATAAAATAGTTACCCCATATATAAGCTACGGTCATAAAGACCACGATATACCAATGAACATGGGTAAGGAAAAAAGTCACAGCATAACAACGGGCATTCGTTTTGATGTCACGGCAAATATCTCTATCAATACAGAGTATCAATATACTAAAGTTGATGAAAATGCTCCAAATTCACCTTTTAGAGCTGGCCAGTTTATTAAAGCTTTTGTTCCAGGTGAAAGCAAGGATGCCAACCTTTACACCTTGATGGTTAATTTTATTCTTTGACCTATTTTAGCAAATGCCATATCCCAATCTGACCTCGAAATGCAGCGTAAAAATGCAGCGTCATGCGTACTCAATCATAGTAAGGAGCAACTGATGCAATGGGTCCCAGCCTCAAACGGCGATCTTTGGCTGGCTTCCTTGCATATAAAAACCTAGCCAGGCACCAACGGGCAAAACTCCTTGTTGAGGTTTGCACCATCTAAAATATCGATCGATAATACCTTATTAAGCATTCAAGTATTTATTTTAATGCTCAGGCAGATGATTAACTGCGTTTATCAGCAGTGGGCAATTTTAGGCCGCAAATTCGCGGCTCTGATATGGTATTTTAAACCTCCTGGAGCACGAACCTAATCATCACTCACATCACACAATATAATTTTATATGTAGTTAATTTACGCGATAGCTTGTAGTATATTAAAAGTTAAATTTTAATCATTTATGTAAAAAGGACGTACAAGATGAAACTTAACAGCAAACTACAACTTACAGCTTTTTTTATGAGCATACTTATGCTGACTGCCTGTGGTGGAGGTGATTCCGCGCCAAACCCTGCAACGCCAGCGGTAGCACCGCAAGTAGCACCGCGAATAACACCGCGAATAACACCGCAAGTAACTACTCCGGCAATTACTCCGGCAACTACTCCGGCAACTACTCCGGCAACTACTCCGGCAACTACTCCGGTAACACCGCCAGTAACATCACCACAGGCATCACAGTCACTTGAGGGATTATGGATGACTAGTTGCTCAGCATCAACGAGTCTAACTGGTTATGATGAGCAGGACACATTTAACTTCAAGAGCAACACACTCACCACAAACAAGACTTTTTACAAGCAGAATACTAATTGCAAGCACAGTGAGCAAGTGCTGCAAGCGCAGACCAGGGCTAGTATTAAGTTCGGCGCAGCGGTAAACCCAGGCACGGATACAGGGCATACCAAGATAGATATCACCCCCAAACAAGTAACTCTATCTCCAGCGAATGACACTTTTACGACTTCATTTAATGATGCTTCTTACACGGGTAATGGGTCTATTTACTATGGATATGGGCTAAAAGAATGGAGTATATATTATAAGAAAATCATCTCGGGTTTCGATGTTGCTATAACAAACTTTAAAATTAACCAAATAGAGCCTGAGATCTTCCAAATTTCTGAGGATATGGTTGATGGCGCAACTCGTAAAGTACTCAAACTGGGCTCTAAAGCGGGCAATGTAGATAGCGATGGTAGGCCTATCTCGATTGCGAATAGCAACACAGCTATGCGGGCGATCAAGACAACCCAAGCGCAAACGGCGCAAAATGCGGGACTAACTGGTACATGGAAATATTCCTGTCGTAAGGGCAAAGGTGACGCCGTGGTGCAGAACTCAACCCTGAATTTCATAGGTACCACACTAATAGAAACAATTTCTTTTTATTATTCTACAAAGATAGACACAGGATGCAAATTGTCCCCCCGCTTCCAAGTAAAAATAGAGGCGGACATTGTGCCTGGTAAAGTGATAAACGCAGGCGGTGCCAATGAGCATACCCTGATAGGTCTCAAGATCACCAAGGTAGAAGTAAACCCAATGAATATGGACTACGTTGACTTTCTCAATAATCGACTTGGCAATAACCTTTCTTCAATATTTTTATATAAAACCTATGGGCAAACAGACTGGAAGCTCAATACTTGGAAAAACATCTCTAATATACCAGATTCCATAGAAAGAATTCATATTGGCACAGAAATGCCTGATATCTTCAAAATTTCCACAGTGACGACTGGTAACGTGACTCATACCGTGCTCAAAAGGGGTGATTATTTAGGCAGTTTTGATATAGATGGCAGGCCTCTGTCTCTTGAGCCTGAAGGTGCTGTGCGCCAGTAATAATAGCCAGCAGGGCGTTATAAAATAACCACCCTTCATTTATAATAAAATCAAATGCCAATACAACAAGAGATGTGACTAGCATCTCTTGTTTTATACCCATGCGACGATCAAAATGCAACGTCCCCATGGAACAGATGAGCAGATTAAGGCGCAACATAAGCTAATGAGGACGTGCGCATCGAACAGCAAGCTTGGGCTGCGCCCGATCATATAAAAATCGAGCTAGGCACCAACCGGCAAGGCTCCTTGTTGAGGTTTGCACCATCTAAAATATCGATCGATAATACCTTATTAAGCATTCAAGTATTTATTTTAATGCTCAGGCAGATGATTAACTGCGTTTATCAGCAGTGGGCAATTTTAGGCCGCAAATTCGCGGCTCTGATATGGTATTTTAAACCTCCTGGAGCACGAACCTAATCATCACTCACATCACACAATATAATTTTATATGTAGTTAATTTACGCGATAGCTTGTAGTATATTAAATTTTAATCATTTATGTAAAAAGGACGTACAAGATGAAACTTAACAGCAAACTACAACTTACAGCTTTTTTTATGAGCATACTTATGCTTACCGCCTGTGGTGGAGGTGATTCCGCAACACCGCAACTAACACCGCAAGTAACTACTCCTGTAACACCGCCATCACAGTCACTTAAGGGATCATGGAGCACTCAGTGTCAAGCATCAAAAGCTCTAGATGGTTATGATGAGCAGGACACATTTAACTTCAAGGGCAACACACTCACCACAAACAAGACTTTTTACAATCAGAATACTAATTGCAAACACAGTGAGGAAGCACTTCGCGCGCGGGAAGTGGCTGGCATTAAGCTCGGCGCAGAGGTAAACCCAGGCACGGATACAGGGCATACCAAGATAGATATCACTCCCTCAAAAGTAATCCTAGCTCCAATGAATTACGAGATCCAGAACTTATTTAAAATTGTAAATGATTCTATATACAATGGATATGGCCTAACAGGCTGGTTTCAGAGTATTTGGCAAGACATCTCGAGTATCGATGCTGCCAGAAAAAACTTTAAAATTGGTGACTTAAATCGTGATATCTTCCAAATTTCCGAGGAGATGGTTGATGGCACAACTCATAAAGTACTCAAACTGGGCTCTCATGGGGGCAATACAGATAGCGTTGGTAGGCCTATCGTGATTGCTAATCGCATCACAGCTATCAAACAGCAAAAGACAACTTCAGAGCAAACGGCGCAAGCTGCGGGACTGACTGGTACATGGAAGTATGCCTGTCGCAAGGCAAAAGGAAATCTATTCTATTGGCAGCACTCAACCCTTAATTTCAATGGCAACAAACTAATAATAGCCACTTTTTTCTATGTGGGTACCCAGGGTAAGATTACGAGTGTTTAAAAAATGAGCTTTAGAATTTTTTCCGTGTAAGTTGTATCTAGTGCAGCTTTAAAGCGTTTAGCTTTTAATCCTTTTTTACTACTTGTTTCTTGCCGCAACAGATTAAGCACCAAATGCCTCAATACAGACATATTTTCTGAAGCATTACGTCGCCTGATCCTGCTTAAATCTTCATTGAAACTAACATCTAGTACCCAGTGCAACTGATTTTCTATACTCCAGTGCTTTCTAACAGCCTGAGCAAATATTTTAGCATCTTCTTTGATTGAACAAATAAAATAACGCACCTCTCTACTCATTTTTCCATTGATATGACGCTCAGATTCAGCCATGCCAACGCTAATTAAACCATCCCATTGTGATGTTAAATCTTTAATACTGCTTAAATCTTCACTTATCCAGTACCTTCTTGACTCTATTCGCCCATGACCAGCATCAACTTCTTCATGAAATTGATGAGCCACATTATGAAACTTGTCTTCTTGGCAGATTGCAAAAAAGTCTTTAATAGATTGATGCAAATGACCCTGATTGCCTTTCACCGCAAGTACATAATCAGCTCCTTTAGATTTTATTTTTTCTGCAATTTTCTTTTGGCATCCCATAGCATCAATTGTCACAATGCTTCCTTCAATGTCTAGTAAATCAAGTAGTTGAGGGATAGCGGTGATCTCGTTTGATTTTTCTTCTGTTTTTATTTGTCCTAAAACAACACCATTATTTGCTGCAAATGCACTTACCATGTGAATAGCATTTTTCTTCGATTTCTTATCAAATGAGCCTCTAACTGTTTTGCCATCAATTGCTATCACTTCACCTTGTGTAGCAATGTGCGCAGCTTGCATCCAACTGATAAAACAGTGTTGTAGACGCTCAGGAGCGATTGTTGAAATAACCCGGGCAATAGTGTCATGAACAGGGATCCAATTTTCAAATGAACCGTATTTCTCTAGTAGTTTTCTTCTATTGTAAGCAACTTCTTCTATGGCTTCCCAACCATCAGCACCACAGATAACGCCAACAATGAGAGTTAATAAAATATCATGCAGCTTATGCTCAACTTTAGACTGTTGGCGAAGGTCTGGGATTGAAGAAAAATGTTCGTTAAATGCTGATAACATGGGGGCTCCTATTTATTAAGGAGCCTATTTGATCATATTGGGAAGCAATAATACAGGTTTATATTCGTGATCTTGCCCTGTGTGGGTACCCCCTCTAAGTGTGTGAGTAATAAGCTCCTATTCGAAGTGGAAACAAAGGCGGATATTGTTGTGGGTAAAGTGATAAACAAAGGCGCGGCCAATGAGCATACCCAGATAGGTATCAAGACCACCATGGTAAAAATAAAGATATCTCCAAATCATCATGGTAACACAAAGGCAAATTTTAATAGAGCTGATTTCTATCATACGCATTTACAAAATTTATATTATGGCTATGGGGAAACAAACTGGCAAGACGATATTTGGAAAAACATCTCTGATATACCAGATGCCATAGAAAACCTTAATATTGGCACACAAGTGCCTGATATCTTTAAAATTTCTACAGTGACGACTGATAACTTGACTCATACCGTGCTCAAAATGGGCGATTATAAAGGCCGTTTTGATATAGATGGCAGGGCTATGTCTCTTGAGGCTAAAGGTGCTGTGCTCCAGGAATAATAGCCAGCAGGCGATATAAAATCATCACCCTTCATTTATAACAAATCAAATGCCAAGACAACAAGAGATGTGACTAGCATATCTTGTTATATACCCATGTTTTGTAAAAATGCAACGTCGGATGCGAACTCGATGATCGATAATAAGGCGCAACATAAGGTAATGGTTATTATCACATCTAATGTAGAAACGCAAGGCTGGTTCCTTGCATATAAAAACCGAGTCCGGCCCAGAATGGCGCTACTCCTTGCTTAAGTTTGCATTGTTATAAAATCTCCCACGATAACAAGTATACTTCAATTTTATGCCTCGCATATCGGCACAATTTGCCTTGCTGATATTGCATTTCGTGATGGCATGGGTATATACCCATGTTTTGTAAAAATGCAACCTCGGCATGCAACAGATGAGCAGATTAAGGCGCAACATAAGCTAATGAGGACGTGCGCATCGAACAGCAAGCTTGGGCTGCGCCCGATCATATAAAAATCGAGCTAGGCACCAACCGGCAAGGCTCCTTGTTAGGTTTGCACCATCTAAAGTTGAGCTTTGCACCATCTAAAGTTGAGCTTTGCACCCTCTAAAATATCAATAGATAATAACTTCCCTTCAATTTCATGCCTCAAATCTGCGGCCAATTTGCGACCCTCATTTTGCATATCTAGGTAGGATAGATATAAAACTCATATCCTGTGCGTGCCAATCATAGCAAGGTTTAATTGGTGGCTAACTCCAGAATCATGTTTGCTTAACAATTAACCGTTAATAGTTAGTAAACATTAACAATCATTGTTGACAATAAAGACTGACATGGTTTTGGCTGTTTTTTATGATCTTCTAGTGGACACATAGACTCAAGTGAGTCAAAATGGATAGCTCCTATCATAGATATTTTGCAACACTCGCAACAATTTAAAGCAATTACGTATTAAATTTATACATCAATATTGCATTATATTTATGTGCAATGTTAATGCGCGTGTGTAAAGTTAACAACGAACTATCAGGCTATACTACTTACATTTCAAATTACTCATTTTTTATCTAACTAACGCTTGCTTACATAATTAATCCTATATTACGTCAGCTTTGCTGCGAAACTTGCATTGCAAGAAAATTTATGCTAGCATCAAATCTTGCTAAGATTGCATACTTATGGACTAGCTGACTTTTCAAGTGTACAAATATTAATGGTCATAATAATCAGACACTAGAGCTGATAAAATATTAACTATGATATCTCTAAGTTATATCAAAATTATTGTACACTACTACTTCAAATTCCGTCATGCAAATTGTCCATAAATATTTTGTCTAAACATCCAAAAGTAACTTGAATATCAATACAATATTTTAATAATAATTAACCTATAAGGCGGTATATATCATGAATAATTCAGATCTACCATCACATAGCGCTTGGTTACAGGACACTACACTTCGTTTTTCTATTAGAGGTCCCAAACTTAAAGCTATAGACGCTGCAATACAAGCCCATGAGCAGCTTATTAAAAGATACGAGATAGGGCAACTCAGCTTTGAAAATCTCGATAAACAGCAACCGAAGGCGATTGAAAACCTCGGGAGGGCACTAGCCGTCTGGAAAAGTTCGCAAGGCTCTGGCCAAGAGTGGAGAGCCAACCCGCGAAATAAAAACGGTGCGTTCACCAAACTTAGCGTTGCATTCACCAACTATAACATAGCTATGGACCGTGAGAAGTTCACCCCTTCAGCAAGCCACGATGCCGAGTTAACCCGTGCTCGGCTTGGCGTTATCTATCTTTTTTCGCGCTTAAGTGTCCATGCATCAGTTGCAAGGATGCTTATATTACCTGCCGTTTCAATTGCTGGCTTTCTAGACGGCCAAGTCTCTGACAACCCCTATGATCTATTTGGTCATGCGGGGGACTCCACGGCTGCTAATATCGGTAATAATGTAATGCATGGTATTAGGTTCATAGGTGAGCCCTTAATATCAACTGGAGAGATAATTGAGAGTGGTATAAAGAATACACCAAACGTTAAATCAGCCTCACTATTTATGGATATGGTCGACTGGCTTACAGATTTTGCTAGCAAATTAGGGCACAATTTTATAGAGCTTTTTTATCGGCAAGAAATGAAAGATGGACCACATGTAGTACAAATTTCAATGATACTCTCAGTAGTGAAATCAGCAATTACAATGGGAGCAATTGTACTATGCGACAGCTTAACAAATTTTGCATCAGATGGCCTTAGACTTATACGACATCTCACTCGTATTGCAGATGCCGCAGTGGATGGCATTCGAAGTTGGTGGCGTTCGAAAAACGTGAGCATACTCGAAGGTCATCCTTCAATAATATGCGACACACTCAAAGCAAAAATGTCTGGTCAGGTTTCAAAAGGGGTATACAACACAATAAAGGCTTCTGCAGGAATAGCAATCCAGCTAATACTCCCAGGAATAGGGAGCGTAATAAGAGCGGTTAGTAATATTATTCTGAGCGTCTTTGAAACGATTTATAACATTATCGAACATTACGTCACGGTAACAACCATACGCGGTATTATTTATCAATGTCAGTATTTATGGAAACAATATAAAAAAAATCAAAATCAGCAACAAAACATGGCTGCAAGAAAACCATTGTTTCATGAAGACAGTAAGCGGTTTGCAACATGGTACCGTGAAATAGCGAAAAGCGTACCATCACTAATCGCCCTAACATTAAATTCTGGTATTTGTGGCGACAAAATGAATTTTATTAATATGTTTGATTCTTATACCGAGGGGCCTATCAAGCAAGATAAATTTGATAAAGGCGTCGAATATGTTGACTCACTCAAAGACTACTCTGCCAATTTTCTTCGCACTAGCGATTATAGATTTACTTCAGATTACCCTGATGTAGCAGGTTATATCAATATTGCCAAAAAATTCGATACGAATACACAGAGTAAGGCATGGAAGTTTTTGAAAACAGCTGCAGATATATAAACTAGTTACCCATGCGTCTGCAAGATTAAAAATCAAACCAGAGTAATATGCTTAAAAAGGGAATAATGGCAAACAAATAAAATTTTTTATTAAATTTGTAGCATGAGAATCTATCAAGAAAAATTATTTAATTCATAGCAAACGTTTTGAAGAAAACTATGCTTAATAAATTAAATTTAACAATTATTTAATTTTTTGTCTATAACAATTAATAAATATTGCGTATTGCTTTGCCCTAAAAATATGTAGGCAAAGTACTTTAAAAAACTGCACTTGGACTGAGTTTTGAGCATTACTGTGTTACTTGTTTATAACAATTTACTCAAAATGAGGATTTACTCGCGTGCACAAATTTAATATCACAACATATACGGATTGGATACGTAACACCTCCATCCTTGGCTATATAAGAGACAGCAAGCTGAGATTATTAGATGATGCAATACAAAATTATCAAACTCAGAGAGTTGAATTCTCCGAAAGAGAAATGATGACCGAATCTGAGCATAGAAGTCAGGAGCCTGTTCTAAGGATAAGATGGGCACTAGAAGAATGGCAAAAAGAGCAAGGACCTGGCCAAACATGGAAAAATAATAAGCGCAATCAAATGCATAGCTTCACAAAACTTGAAGAGTCTGTCAGTCTTCATCCAAACATAGCAAATGTTAAACACAGTAGTTACGAAAATAATTTAGCCCACACTCGGCTTGGTGTGCTGTATCTTTTAGCTAATCTCGCAGTCCAAGCCAAAACATTCAATTTAGTGGCAATGCCTGCCTTCACATTCACAGGTGGTATACTCGCAGAATTGCAACAGGAAGATCTGTGGCATATGGGGCAAGCATCGTTGGAAAGGATCAATGACGTGCACGATTATGTTCGATATGGTGGTAATCCGACAATCATCATCGCAAGTTCGATTGAGAATGCTATCGTAGCTCCAAAACCATGCGATTCAAAAAAACTATATGATATACTAGTCGAATGGGTAAAAGCCTTTGCTAATAGGTTAGTGATCGCACTAAAAGCGCTCTTTGTAAAACAAACATGTCGTTATGGACCAAATGAAATGAATTGGTCTCTTCTTTTATCCATAATAAAAAAATTAATTCTTATCGCGGTAAAAACACTACTAGATATTAGCTTTGCTTTCATAGCAGATACTTCCCATATCCTAGGCAAGCTTACCATGGCAACAGATGCCGCAATAAATTGCATTACAACTTGGTGGCGAGCTAGAACCGTTGCAATTTTATACGGTCACCCATCCGTAATATGTGAATCACTCAAAAGCGCAATGAAGGGAGATTTGACAGGTGAGCTACTCGAAGCAATTAAATCTTCTATTACGCTCTCAATAATGTTATTAATACCCGCAGGAGGCATAGCAATAAGAGCTGCCATCAATATTATTGCTACTCTCATAGAAACGGTTTATCTCTTTACCAGGCGCCAGATGAAATTATCAATTATGCGCGGTATATTTTTAGATGCTAGGGACTTTTGGCTCCGCTATACAATGGATAACAACCTTACAAAAACTTTTGTATTGAGTGAAGGAGACCGAGATACATTGATTAAAAATAACTCTAGCGATTTTTGTGCCTGGTTCAGTGACGCAATGATATCCATACCAGAGCTAACGGCTTTGATATTAAATTCAGGTATTTGCGGAGATAAAATGCACTTTCTTGATATGCTGTCGATGGCTGATCATGACCACAATATGACAGAACAAGATAAAAAGTCATTTCAGGAAGGTCTTGTCTATGTTAAAGATCTAAAAAATTACAGCGCTAATCTTCTACGTACTAGTCCTTATATTTTTGATTCAGAGTTGCCAGATATAAAGGGTTATATCTCAGCCGCAAAAGAATTCACTACAAGCGACTCGAATAAAACATGGGATAATTTTAAAGCAATGACAAACTCATAGAATATAGCCGTTATCATGCTAAAATGCGCAACGCAGCTCGAAGATCAAATCAAAGCGCAACATGAGGCAATAGTTGCGCCTTAACTATGATCATCTAGAGCGCAACCACCGTTGCATTTTTATGTTGCATGGTATAAAAACCTAGTTCCCCGGAGACAAAGCTTTCAAGCAAACATCTATCCATTAAAAAGTTTTAATTTAACCCTTGGGGCGGCAAGCTTTTTGCTGGCAAACTTTTCAGTATCAGCACTTGCTGAGTTTAGATCTTGATAGCTCACGAGCTTATTTAATTTTCTAATCATTACACAGTTAAGCAGTTAAGCAGTTAAGCAGTTAAGCAGTTAAGCAGTTAAGCAGTTAAGCAGTTAAGCAGTTAAGCAGTTAAGCAGTTAAGCAGTTAAGCAGTTAAGCAGTTAAGCAGTTAAGCAGTTAAAGTCAACTAGCGTATCAACATCCTGTGTATAATCAACCCCTGCAAGAGCAAAACCAAATAACTGTAAAAATTCTTTTTTATATTCTTTATAATCTGTTAGTGAGAATAAGTTTTCAGTGGTAATTTGCGGCCATAGTTCTGCACATTTTTGTTGAATATATTCTCGCAATTCCCAATCATCAAAGCGTAATCTGCGCGTATCGTCTGTGGTGCCAGCGCTACCATCTGATTTATAAAGCTGATCGTTAAATAAACGCAAAATCTGCTCAAAAAGGGAATAATGGCAAACGAATAAAATTTTTTATTAAATTTGTAGCATGAAAATTATACCTACCCAAAGAGTCAAGACAGTTATTTAATATTTCTTATTCCACAATTAAGATACCTTTGATAAAGCTAAGCTCGCCTTAATTCCTTCTTGGTAAACATTCATTGGT
The DNA here is from genome assembly GCA_963682165.1 of uncultured Psychromonas sp. Taxonomy (GTDB): domain Bacteria; phylum Pseudomonadota; class Gammaproteobacteria; order Enterobacterales; family Psychromonadaceae; genus Psychromonas. Next base: position 3,749,108 of record OY821666.1, read on the forward strand.
TTTTTATATTTCAATGTTTCATGAAATCGTTGGTGATTATAAAACTCAATGTAATCGGATACATCTTCTTGTAAATCTTTGATCGTTTCATATTCATTTAGATAAATACAGAGCATTTTGCGCGTCGTAAAATCTTTCAATGCAAATATTATCAGTAGCTCGGCCTTTTCCGTCCATTGATATCGTGATCCCGTTCTGTTTTAATTTTTGAGTATGCACCTCGCTTGTATACTGACTTCCTTGATCTGTATTGAAGATCTCAGGTTTTCCATAGCGATCCAAGGCCGTATTCAAGACGTTAATGCTCAGTGCACAATCCATCGTATTCGATATTTTGTGTGATAGGACGGCTTTCGAATGCCAATCAATGACCGCAGCAAGGTAAACCATTCCACCATTAACTTTGATGTAGGTTATATCTGTGCTCAATACCTGATTAGCATGTGAAATATTAAGGCCTCTAAGCTTATAACTGTATTTCTGATGTTGCTTATTGGCTACGGTGGTTGTTACTTGCTTAACCGCTAAAATAGACTTTAAACCCAGCTCCTTTCGGTATGTTGCTACCGTGTTTAAAGATGCCTTGACTCCATTCTCTAGAAGCTATTGATGCACCTTTTTAGCCCCGTAAGTTGCTGTTTTATCAAATACTTAAGCTATTTCCATCTTAATCTCATACTTTTTATTATTCACTTTTTCAGTGTAGTAAAAAGTACTCCGATTCAAATTCAATAGCTCACATTGCTGTGAGACAGATAGGTTTTCTAGCTTGGGATCAATTAACTTATTCTTCTCAGATAAGCCCAAGCTTTTTAGCTTTTTTTCAAGCCACTCCTTTTCAACAGTCATTTTACCGACAATTTTTGTTAGCATTTGGTTTTCTTCTTTAGCCGCAACAAGCTCTTGCTTATATTCCTTAACCGCTTTTGCTGGCTCCATTGCAATAACAGCATTTTCCAGGAATATTTTTTTCCAATTCCCAAGGATCAATGGGGTGATATTATTTTCATTTGCAATCTCAGCTCAAGTTTTTTCATTTTCCAATAACTCCAGTACAAGTCTACTTTTAAACTCAGCAGAATAAGTTGTTCTTTTTTTACTCATAGTAATTCTCCTATTTTGATAGATACTATCTCAAACAGGAATAATAATATTGATTTTACTTTTTAGATGTAATATGTCATCATGCGTATATAAAGAAGAATTATTTAATTCTTAGTAAACATTTGAAAGAAAACTACTTAATAAATTAGATATAACAATTATTTAATTTTTTGTCTATAACAATTGATAAATATTGCTTGTTACTTTGACCTAAAAATATGTAGGTAAAGTACTTTAAAAAAACTACGATTTAACTGAGTTTTGAGCATTACTTTATTACTTGTTATATATCTATTGGTTTATAACAATATACTCAAAATAAGGATTTACTCACATGCGCATATTTAATATCACAACATATGCGGATTGGATGCTTAACACCTCCATCCCTGGCTCTATAAGATGCAGCACGCTGAGATCACTAGATGATGCAATAAAAAATTATGAAACTCAGAGAGTTGAATTCTCCGAAAGAGAAATTATGAGCGAATCTGAGCATAGAAGTCAGTGGTCAGTTCTAAATATAAGATGGTCACTAGAAGCATGGCAAAAAGAGCAAGGACCTGAGCAAACATGGAAAAGTAATGAGCGCAATCAAATGCAGAGCTTCACAAAACTTGAAGCGGCTGTCACTCTTCATCCAAACATGGCAAATCTTAAACCCAGTAGTTACGCAAATAATATAGCCCACACCAGGCTTGGTCTGCTGTATCTTTTATCTCATCTCACAGTCCAATGCAAAATATTAAATTTTGTGGCATTGCCTGAACTCAAATTCGCAGATGGTCAACTCTTACCTACAAAACCAAGCTATTCAATAAAACTATATAATATGCTAGTCGAATGGGTAAAAACCCTTGCTCAGAGGTTACTGATCGCACTAAAAACGCTCTTTGTAAAACAAACATGTCGTTATACACAAAATGAAATCAATTGGTCTACTCTTATAACCATAATAAAACTATTAATTCATCAAGCGGTAGACAAATTACTAGATTTTCCTTATATAGCAGAGACTTACAATCTCATGGACAGGCTTATCTTGATAGCAGATGCCGCAATAAATTGCATTACAACTTGGTGGAGAGCTAGAACCGTTTCAATTTTACACGGGCACCCAACCATAATATGTAATTCACTCAAAAGCGCAATGAGGGGAGATTTGAAAGGTGAGCTATTCGAGGCAATTAAATCTTCTATTCTGATCTCAATAATGTTATTAGTGCCCGGAGGCGTAGCAACAGCAACTCTCACCGATATTATTACGTCTATCATAGAAGCTGTTTATGTCTTTCTAAGGCGCCAGATGAAATTAGCAATTATGCGCGGTATATTTTTAGATGCTAGGAACTTTTGGCTCAGCTCATCAATGGATAACAACCTTACAAAAACTTTTGCATTGAGTGAAGGAGACCGAAAACCATTGATTGAAAATAACTCTGACGATTTTTTCACCGTGTTCAGTGACGCAATGATATCCATACCAGAACTAACGGCTTTGGTATTAAATTCAGGTATTTGCGGAGATAAAATGCACTTTCTTAATATGCTGTCGATGGCTGCCCCTGACCACAAGATGACAGAACACGATAAAAAGTCATTTCAGGAAGGTCTTGTCTATGTTGACGATCTAAAAAATTACAGCGCTAATCTTCTACGTACTAGTCCTTATGTTTTTGATTCAGAGTTGCCAGATATAAAGGGTTATATCTCAGCCGCAAGCGAATTCACTACAAAAGGCTCGAATAGCACATGGGATGATTGTAAAGAAATAGCAGAATCATAGAATATAGCCGTTATCATGCTAAAATGCGCAACGCAGCTCGAAGATCAAATCAAAGCGCAACATGAAGCAATAGCTCTGATCATCTAGAGCCCAACCACCGTTGCATTTTTATGTTGCATGGTATAAAAACCTAGTTCCCCAGAGACAAAGCTTTCAAGCAAACATCTATCCATTAAAAAGTTTTAATTTAACCCTTGGGGCGGCAAGCTTTTTGCCGGCAAACTTTTCAGTATCAGCACTTGCTGAGTTTAGATCTTGATAGCTCACGAGCTTATTTAATTTTCTAATCATTAAACAGTTAAACAGTTAAACAGTTAAACAGTTAAACAGTTAAACAGTTAAACAGTTAAACAGTTAAACAGTTAAACAGTTAAACAGTTAAAGTCAACTAGCGTATCAACATCCTGTGTATAATCAACCCCTGCAAGAGCAAAACCAAATAACTGTAAAAATTCTTTTTTATATTCTTTATAATCTGTTAGTGAGAATAAGTTTTCAGTGGTAATTTGCGGCCATAGTTCTGCACATTTTTGTTGAATATCTTCTCGCAATTCCCAATCATCAAAGCGTAATCTGCGCGTATCATCTGTGGTGGCAGCGCTACCATCTGATTTATAAAGCTGATCGTTAAATAAACGCAAAATCTGCTCCATGCAGCCTTCATGTATTCCTTGTTCTCTCATTATTTTAAATACCGTGGCAATGTATAAAGGCATCACAGGAATGGCAGAGCTTGCTTGTGTTACGACGCTTTTTTGGACTGATACATAAGCGCTCCCGCCTAGACTATCAAGTTGTACCTGGATTGCCGCTGCTGCGCGATCTAAATCCATCTTAGCTTTACCTAACGTGCCATCCCAGTAAATTGGCCAGGTAAGCGCTGTGCCAATATAAGAATATGCAACAGTTTTAGCTCCCTCCGCAAGCACACCTGCATTCTTTAGAGAACTTAACCAAAGTTCCCAATCTTCTCCGCCCATAACGGTAACTGTATTGGCAATTTCTTCGTCACTGGCAGGCGCTACCGAGGCTTCAATAATAACATCGTTATCGGTATCTATCGCAGTTGAAGTATAAGTTTCTCCAATGGGTTTTAGACTTGAACGAATAACTTCTCCTGAATCTGGCATTTTGCGCACAGGGGAAGCAACAGAATATATGATAGCGTCAATTGTCCCTAAATCTTCTTTAATTAACGCAACAACTTTTGCTTTCATTTCGTGAGAAAAAGCATCACCATTAATACTTTTGGCATATAAATCATCGGCTTTTGCTTGGTTTTCAAATGCGGCGCTATTGTACCAACCTGGCGATCCAGTTTTACGCTCCGTTGCTGGTTTTTCAAAAAATACGCCAATGGTTGCTGCATCACTGCCGTACGCTGCAGCGATACGCGATGACAAACCATAGCCAGTTGAAGCTCCGATAATTAAAACACGTTTAGGCCCATTTTTTATTTTTCCAGCACTTTTTGTTTTCGCAATTTGCGCTTGGACATTTTTCTCACAGCCGACAGGATGTGCTGTTGTACAAATAAATCCGCGGGTCTTTGGTTTGATTATCATTTTTTATCCTTTATTGGTGAGATAAATTGAATTATTTTTAATTGCTAATAACATTGTATGAATATTCTCAGAAAAAATGCCTGAGTTCAAGATGAAAATACTGCCTTTTAAGTGATTAATTATACCAATTATCATTCAAAATACGAAATTTCATAAGTGCTAAAGTGAATAACATCAACCCCATGCGATTACTCGCTTATTTTACGACGGTTAGTATAACACCATTACCTAAAATATTATTTACCTGGTGTTAGTTCGGTCTTCATCTCCCAACACGGGATATCGTCATTATTATTCACTTGCAATATTAGGCAAAGCTAGCCAACTGGAGAGGAAAAGGCCCAAGCCTTGCACCAGTCAATGAAGGTAATATACCCATACTACCCTAAAATGCAATATCAGCAAGGCAAATTGTGCCGATGTGCGAGGCATAAAATTGAAGTATAGTTATTCTCTATAGAGATTTTATAACGATGCAAATTGGTACAAGTTGCCTTGCCCTACGGGGCGCAAACTCAAAAACCAGCCTTGCGTTGCAACATTCGATGCGTACGTCCCCATTACCTCATGCTGCGCATTACTCTGATTATCGAGTTCGCAGCCGACGTTGCATTTTGGGGTAACATGGGTATATACCCATGCCACTCACTCAAAAATGTTGTTGTTTAAAAATAATTTTAGGAAGCTCACCTTTGAGTCCCATCGCCTGTTTAATGAATTGTTGTTTTAGTGGCTGCACTTTATCCGTCAAAATTAACGCAAAATGGCGCAATACTTTTGTCACTGAATCAGAGCCTCCAAGCAAACGCTTTAATAATTCCATCGCGGTTATCATTTGCATTGCTTGTGTTTTACGCCAGCGTTCAAAGTAACGTAAATTTTTATATGCACCAATATCTTTTTCAGCTTGTTTATTTTCAATAATTGTTTCTGCCAAACTTAACGCGTCGAGTAAACCTAAATTTACTCCTTGGCCTGCTAATGGATGTATTGTGTGTGCAGCATCGCCAATTAAAGCGATACGGTGCTGGGCAAAATCACGCGCATAACGCATGGTTAACGGGAAACTAAGCACTTTATTTTGTATTTCACACAACCCTAGTTGGTTGTCAAATGCGCGGCTAAGTTCCTTATTAAATTCCCCCGTAGACAATGCAAGCAATCGCAAACCTTGCTCAGGTGTAACAGACCAAACAATAGAGCATACATTTTTTTCAAATAACGGCAGGAAAGCTAATACCCCATCTGCAGTAAAGATTTGCCGCGCACAAGCCTGATGAGGTAATTGTGTTTTTACAGTTGCAACTAGCGCATGATGATTATAATCCCAATATGTCAGAGGAATATCCATCATTTTCCGCAATGATGAATTTGCACCATCAGCGCCAACGACAAGCTTGGACATTATATTTTGACCACTTTGCAAAGTGAGCCACGCACCATCATCACTCGTTGCAATTGTTTTTAATTTGTTTTCAGAAAAAACGTTAACATTTTTTTGTTTTTTTACACAGGCCAAGAGGGCATGCTGAATACGATCATTTTCCACAATATAACCTAACTCATCAGCATCAATTAAACTTGTATCAAAAGACAATTTCCCCGAACTATCTCTCTCCCATACAAGCATAGTGTTATAAGCTGTTATTCTTTTTTTATCAATTAGTTGCCATGCATTCAATTGCTCAAGAATAGTCTGGCTTGCATAATTTATCGCGCTCACTCGACGCGAAATCTTATCATCTGGTATCCCTATTACATCACTTTCAATGATAGCGATAGAAACATCAGCCTCTGCAAGCGCCACCGCAAGACTTAAGCCGACTATCCCACCACCAATAATTGTAATATCAAAAGATTGCATCACGGCGTCTTCCTTCTGTAAATCGCACTAAATAAGTCTATCAATCATACGACTTCACCTCAATTCTGGTTACTTGCATTGAGTTAGAGTAATAACATTAAAGTCGTTAGAAAATATTGCCTAGGAAAATAAGTAAATTCGCGGCGAAAATTAGTTAGAGTGTTTCTCCCTTTATAAAACGTCAGTCGAATACGTAAACCATTTTAACGCGTACTACTAACATGTTATTGACTGTCATTGCCTGAATATTAATGCGCATGGTATTACTTAATAACAAACAAGTCAAAAGTTCCTTTAGCTTGTTTTACAATCGGTTGAGATAAAAAAATAGCACAGCTCATGGTAAAAAGACCAATGGTTCGTCCAATGTTAAAAAGGGCCGATTGATTAGAAAATAGTCGAACCATAAAATCTGTCATGTTAATAGTGCGAAAGTGATCTTTTTCACGAGATAGCCAATAGCTGTTTAACATATCAAAGTCGCCAATGAATGATTTCTTTGCCGTGTCACTGATAGCTTTTGCTAAAACATACAGGTCGCGCAAGCCAAGGTTAAAACCTTGTCCCATCACAGGGTGCAAGCTATGAGCGGCATTACCAATACAAACACCGCGATGCGTGATGGGATAATCCACCGATATTAGATTTAATGGATATAGATCTCGTTTTCCAACTTGGGCAAATATACCAGCTTTAAAACCAAATTGTGATTGCATTTCATTCAAGAATGCACAGGAGTCCAATGACATAACGGCCTGAGCATCTATATTAGCGACACAGTAGACAAGTGAATAACACTCATCAGTAAGCGGCAACAAAGCAATTGGCCCCGACGCTGTAAAACGCTCAAAAGCAACGTTTTTATGTTTATTTTTCATTTTTATATTCGCAATTATCGCGCTACAGTGGTAATCGTGTGTTTGCGATTTAATAGCCAATAATTTGCGTGTATGACTATGCCCACCATCTGCTGCGACACACAGTTTAGCGTTGATTATTTGTTTATTAGATAGTGAGCAATTTATAGTGTTATTGGTTTTCTCAATTGCGGTGACGTTTGTGTTATAAATGCGCTGTAATTGCTTTGAATTGAATTTTTGCAACTCACTCTCCAGCACAGCGACTATATCTTGCACCTGTACCACCACACCATAAGGCTTATGTTCAGGTGCAAGTGTCGATCCACCTAAGTTACCTTGATCTGATATTTTAATTTCATCAATCGGATGGGTAAAATTTTTGATTTTAACCCATAACCCAATTTCATTTAATAACGCACAACTCCCCAAGCTTAACGCAATGCTACGCGCATCAAATCTAGTGTCCTCGGCTTGAGGTGAACGATGCGCATTTTCATCGATCAAAATAACACGTAATTTAGGTGAAAACATTAATATTGCCAGTGCCTCCATGCAACCTGACAGGCCCCCACCGACAATAATAACATCGCATTTAAGCATGGTTACGATCTTGCCATCAAAGCTTCAATTTCATTAATGGTTTTAGGTACACCATGGCTTAAAATTTGAGGACCGTTTTTGGTCACTAAAACATCATCTTCAATACGAATACCAATACCTTTCCATTTATCTTCTACATCTGCATCTAACCCAACATAAATGCCAGGTTCAATGGTAACGACCATTCCTTCTGCTAAAGGTTGCAAATTATCCAATAAACGATAATCACCCACATCATGCACATCAAGACCGATATAATGACCTATTCCATGCATGTAAAAAGCTTTATATGCTTCCTTTTCTATTAAATTTTCTGCATCGCCGCTTAGCAACCCTAATACAATCAAACCATCGACAAGTTGTTTAATCACATGTGTATTAATATCGAGCTGTGCAACACCAACTTGTACTTGATCAATCGCATTAAGTTGCAGATCTAACACCAGCTGATATAACATTTTTTGCTCTTCAGAGAAAACACCATTAACGGGAAATGTACGTGTAACATCGCCTGCATATCCTTGAAACTCAGCACCTGCATCGATTAATACTAAATCACCATCTTTTAATTGAGCATCATTTTTAGTGTAATGTAAACAGCACGCATTCTTTCCTCCTGCAACAATGCTGTTATAAGCAACTTCTCGCGCACCTTGCAAGGTAAATTCGTAAACGATTTCACCTTCAAGCTGATATTCCCACATTCCTGGACGACACTTTTTCATTGCCCGAACATGTCCCGCAGCGGAAATTTCAGAGGCTTTTTGCATCAGTTTAACTTCACCATCTGACTTAATTAAGCGCATTTCTTTGAGTATTTCCAGACAATCAAAAAACGCAGTCGGAAAAACACTTCCTCTGCGTTTTTCACCGCGAAGTATCCCCATAACATGCGCTAGCGGCTCCTCCAACGCATCACTTTGAAAAATTGGGAAATAAAGTGCTCTCGCCCCACGTATAAAGGTGATTAATTTTGTAGCAAATTCAGTATTTTCAAACGCCAAATCAAAACCAAACTCAGTGATTGCTGCCGATTGCCCAACCCGGTATCCATGCCAAATTTCAGCGCTCGCATCTTTTTTTCGATTAAATAAAATGGACTGTTGTACATCTGACTTCTTAATCAGTAAAAGGTAAGCATCTGGCTCATTAAATCCAGTTAAATAAAGAAACCCGCTATTTTGTCGAAAAGGGAAATCACAATCACTATTGCGTTGCATTTCAGTTGCAGAAAGAAAGATAGCAATACTATTATCTTGCATTTTAGAAAGAAAAGTTTCTCTGCGTGATATGAACTCGTCCATAAATCTTATTCCTTAAATAAATTGTGGTAACCATCATACCCCAAGGTGCAAAATCAGCAAGGAAAATTGTACACAGATACTCGGCACAATTTGCCTTGCTGATTTTGCATTCCGGGGTAACATGGGTATATACCCATCCTACTTCAAAATGCAACGTCGCCGCGAACTCGATAATCAGAGTAAGGAGCAACATGAGGTAATGGTTATTATCGCATTGAATGTTAAGTGCAAGGCTGCTACCGATCATATAAAAACCGAGTTAGCGCACCAAATGGCGCAACTCCTTGCACCACTTTGCATTGTTATAAAATCTCCCACGATAATAACTATACTTCAATTTTATGCCTCACATATCGGCATAATTTGCCTGGCTGATATTGCATTCCAGGGTAACATGGGTATATATAGCATTTTTTTGCACATGGTTAACGCAGTTCATCATTGCCAAAGACGATCTGCACGCCTTGCTCTGATATTCGAGCGAACACCTGATAAATAATCTTCTGATACCATGGGTATTAATATATTTTTTTAATGTAATTTTTGCGAGGAAATATCTACCTTATCAGAAGAGAAGTAGTCAAAACAAAACATACCTCCAAGACGTAAATATTCAACAATTTCAACATACGCTATTTCAGATCCCTCATCTTCACCATCGAAATCTAGGACCAATTGCGATATATCGCGAATGTCACGTATGAGATCTTGAATTTCAGCCGCAGCTTTATTTAATTCTTGCTGCACCATACCAAATCCGACTAAAAAACCCTGTGTCCAATGGGCGAGGGCTTCAACGCGCTCAGCAATAGGCAATGCATCATCTGGTAACAAAATCTTAAAATTTAAACTATCACCAACACATTGTTTCACTACATTCGCGTACAATACATCAACCAACTCTTTAGCAGCAACAGACAAACCTTCTCCCCCGTTAACGATATCGTTAAAATCTGATTTCCAAGCCTGCCCCTTTAAATCTCCACCCCCACAGGCAATACCAGATAAAATGCCATGTGTTTCTGCAGCACTCGTAAATAGCGAGGCTTCCTCTAATATTGTCTTAATGTCAGAAAAACAAAGGTCTTCGTGCTTGATCATAATGAGCTTCTCTTTAATTAAGCAAAGTTTAATGCACACTCTAACACAAGCTAATCGTATTAAAATATTTGCAATGTTTTAATGGCTAATTGCAGGATCCTGCCATTTGTCTTTCATCTTAGGCATTTTACAAAAATACTTCAAGATACTTTTAAGCCCGCCTGCCTAACGGTTCATTTTGAAGTAGTAAGGCATAATTGTCTTTTTTAAGACGAGGATCTGCAATATTTTAAAATGTTCGCTAAGCATAAGATCTGCTTTGGTCATTTTAATTCACCTAATATGAAGTTAAAATCCAATATAGCGACCTTGGTCAATTTTTTTAATGTGATTGTCCTATATTCTGACAGTATGCTACTTGAAAGTTACTCTATAGCGAGATATTATATTGCATTAGAATTATAATTATTTCTTTTTGCAACAATGGATTACTTATGGCACAATTCGATATCTCAATTCTAGGGCAACGATACAAGATAGGCTGTCCAACTGGTGAAGAAAATGTATTAAGTGAATCGGCAAAAGAATTTAATGGCCAATTATTAAAAATGAAGCAAGCTAATCCATCGTCAAGAAATGAACAACTGATCGTTATTGCTGCGCTAAATTTTTGTCATCAATTAAAAACAGAAAGAGATAAAAACGTTCAACACGACACAGAAATAAATCATCGTATAAAATCACTACAAACATCCATCGAAGCACTACTTTCTTTAGCCGATAAAAGCAATTAATACCAATCGTATTAGATATCCTTATACTCGCTAAAAAAACGCATTTTTTTGCTATTAAACGACACTTTTAATTTTTTTTTTAAATTAATGCAAAAAAACAGTAGTCAAATGTAAAAAAAGAGCCTACAGTTATTATAACCCTTGGGTATTTGTTGTGATTGACGACATCACTGAGCCGATACGCATTATGATGGTGACTTAGCCTGACTACTATTGAGCAAGCTCGGCTCGTATCGAGAAGCCTACGGTAGGAACGAAGACACCGACTTTGACCTTTTGGTTCAAGGTTTATTGTCAATCACACTACCCTTGGGTTACTTCACCAATTAACTACAACAACCTCATTTAGCAACCTCGCATTTAAAGATCACTATCAATCACCAAATCATTGAATTATTGAATTATTGAATTATTGAATTATTGAATTATTGAATTATTGAATTATTGAATTATTGAATTATTGAATTATTGAATTATTGATACAATTACGTTAACTAAACACCGCCTATTATATCATCGGATAATTGATTTTTTATAGACCAAAAATCGTCTTTAATATTGACAAATGCCTCAATAATTCGTGGATCAAAATGCTTCCCTGTGCCTTCGAGTATAATTTCTTCTACTTTTCCTCTGGCAAACGCCGCTTTATAAGGTCTTTCAGTTGAAAGTGCATCATATACATCTGCAAGTGCCATGATCCTCGCTGCTAGTGGGATATCATTGCCACGCAAACCTAGAGGGTAACCACTGCCATCCCATTTTTCATGGTGCCCACCGACAATATCTTTGGCAATTGACAAAAACTCAAGACCTTCGTCAGAATGCAGTTCCATTTTTAAATTGTGAATTGAGCGATCAATAATTTGTACACCGTAAGTTGGATGCCACTTGATTTCTTCAAATTCTGCAGTAGTTAACGGACCTTCTTTCAATAAAATGGCATCTGGCACACCAACCTTACCAATATCATGCAGAGGTGCTGTTTTTGCATACATGTCGATTAACTCATCAGTTAACACTTGCGAAAAATCAGGATGTTTACGCAATGAGATTGCAAGCATTCTAGTGTACTCTTGAGTACGTTTCACATGTAAACCAGTTTCTTGATCTCGTATTTCAGCAAGTGAAGCCATTCCAAAAATAACCGCATTTTTGATGGCTTCAAGCTCTTTAGCACGCTTGGTTAAATCACGCGTGCGATCCATTACAATTGCCTCCAAGGCAACATTTAAATGTTTCAGATCACGCTCTGCAAGCATTTTTCCAGCAGATGCTCTTGACCAAATAAAAATCAAAAAAGCACCAATAAAATAGCTAAATATAAACACGGGTAAAAATCGATTTATTTCTGTTGAAGATTCCAATGAAAAACTCTGCGGTTGATTCACAACCACTATTTTCCATTGATCCAGAAAATGGTTATCATTACTCACATCTGTGCTGATATTAAAAATAGGCTGTATTTTCATAAAAGAAAAAATTCCTACTTTTGTTTTGATTATCCCATTGTTTTTTGTTTTTATATTTTTCCAAACATTTGGATGTTTCTCACTAAAACTTTTTCCGTGTGCAAGAATATTACCCCATTCATTTTCAGGATTTGCACTTAATAGCCAAAATCCATTACCATTTAATAATGACGCCTTCCCTGGAGTATTGGCGAAGTGATTTCGAAGAGCGTTCAAAAATATCCCTCCAAAATAGTTTAATACCAAAATACCTTGAAACTTACCATGCTCATCTCTTATCGGTTTCGCAAAACGGATCGTTGGCTTTATAGGCATTTCTATTTTTCCTCTTTCTTTATTTAAATCAAAAGGTGAAACAAAAATTTTATCATCATTAATAGCGGCTGTACCAATGAAGTAATAGCGACCTTTTTTACTTTGCAATTTTTCAAGCGGCACGATGGTTGAACCTTCTTTAAGATAGTTGGCTCTTACTTTTTCCATTCCATGTGCATCAATAAATCGTATTTGATCATACATTTTACTGCTATTTTGAAAATGTATAAATTCATTTTCGAGTTGTTGACGATTATAATTTGTCGGATTTTTAGCATAAGTAATAACTGGATCACTTGTGGATAAAAATGTTAGATCCGAAAAGATCCTGTCAAAATTATTGCGTATCACACTACTACCAATATTGATAGCTGCACTTACTTTGGCTTTTTTTTCAGCATGCTTTAGATTCATAGAAATCACATTTACAATAAAAAAAGTGACCATACAAACTAATGTAAAAAGAATCAAAGCAAGAGAAAATTTAGTCCAAATAGTCTTCTTTAACGATTTTTTCATTGGCCATTTAACCTCCATTTTTATTCTGATTCCATATGAAATTAATTAAAAGTTCAAATTTCACAACCAAAATACAAAATTTATTGTTATTTTTTGCTATCCTGTTAAAGTTTGATTAATATTATATCAATTTCATTAAACTTGCTATGCGCATTCATTGAAAATCATTTATTTAGTCATTCACTGATATAGCAAACTCAAAGGCAAACATCTTAGCAATTACCAAGTATTGATACATGCAACTTTATGTTGTAGCGCAATTCACCCAAAAACTTGATCAATTGTGTCGCGTTATACAATTTGTTTGCTTGTCTCACATTTTGAAATTGTATTGAGACAAGCCAGATGGAGACTTAAAAAATAAAATGAAAAAGATACCCTCTTTATTATTATTTACAATATTACTCAGCCTTCCTTTTTTTAGTCTTGCCAAAAGTCTTGATTTTGCACAGGCATGGGCGCACGTTGTCAAGGTGAGTAACAAGCTACATGCCAGCAATTTAGCAGTAGATCAAGCAAAAGCTAAAGCCGATGCTGATACTGATTTGAATCTCCCCTCTATCAACCTTGTTGGAGGCTACACGCATTTATCTTCTCCTATCGAATCAGGTAACCAAAACGTTCACATAGCAAGTATTCCCATTGCTATTTCATCAATTGCATTGACCGAGCAAGATATCTTTCGATCCAGCCTAAGCGCCATGTGGCCTATTTATACCGGTGGAAAAATAACTGCGGCACAAGCCGTACATGCAGCTCAAGTCCAAGAACAAAAAGCTCAACAAGAGATTGAAAAAAATAAACTATTTGTACAATTAGTCAATCGTTATTACGGCGTTGCCGTCACAAAAGCGCTAGTAAAAACACATCAACAATTAGTAAGCGCCCTTGAAAAGCATGCAAGTCATGCAAAAAAATTAGAAGCACAAGGTCAGATAGCAAAGGTCGAAAGGCTTAATGCGCAAGTCGCATTAGCCAATGAAAGAATTATTGCATCTCAAGCTAAAAGGCAAGCTGAAATGGCTGAAATTGCTCTTTCTAAAATGTTACATGAAAAACAAGTTGTAACACTCTCGCCTATGTTTATGCTAAATTCCCCTCTTTCATTTACTGAACTTGCAAAGCAAACCATCGCTAATCACCCAGCTCTGCGCCTGCTAAAAACCAAAGAAGATCAAGCACAAGGGCTTATTGATATTGAAAAAAGCGGTTATTACCCCACTGTATTTTTATATGGTAATTACACTTTATATAAAGACGACAGCATTTTTTCACAGGCTGAGCCTGACTGGCTTGTTGGCGTTGGTGTAAAAATACCTCTGTTAAGTAGAAATGGTCGCAGCGGTAAAATAGAAGCTGCAAAAAGTGCACAACTTAAAGCGCGTTACACACGAGCCCAAACACAACAAGATTTGAATTTGTTGCTTGAGAAAAACTATCGCGATCTTTTACAAGCCAAAGAGGAAATTTCCGAACTCAATTTATCTATCAAACTTGCCAGTGAAAATGAACGATTACGCGATCTCTCTTTCAGACAAGGACTTTCGACTTCCATTGAAAAAGTAGATGCTGAATTAAAGCTTACTGCCGCAAAAACAAAACAACTTGCTGAGAAATATCATTATATTCAAGCCTACGCCAGGTTAATGTCAATGAGCAGCCAGATCAATCAATTTATTGCAAAAAGTAGCCATAAGGACATTTAAAATATGACATTAAATAAAATATTAGCAGGCATCGCTGTTGTTATTTTGCTTGTTTTTTTAGGCTATGGTTTAGTGCGCGCATACAGCCCAAAACCTGTAATACTTCAAGGCCAGATAGAAGCTCAAGAATATCATGTTTCATCAAAAGCTGCTGGACGAATAAAAAATGTAATGGTAGCGCGCGGTGACAATGTGGCTGAAGGTGATTTATTATATGTTATCGATAGTCCTGAATTAAATGCTAAATTAATGCAAGCTGAAGGTGGCAGAGATGCAGCTAATGCGCAATTTAAGGCCGTAGATCAAGGTGCGCGAATACAAGAAATAAAAGCCGCCAGAGACCAATGGCGAAAAGCACAAGCCGCTGCAAAATTAAGAAAAACAACCTATGCTCGCGTCAATAATCTCTTTAATGAAGGTGTACTTGCAAGACAAAAACGCGATGAAGCATTTACTAAATGGCAAGCAGCAGACTACACCGAACAAGCAGCACTTGCTATGTACCAAATGACTAAAGAAGGTGCGCGTCCTGAAAGCAAAGAGGCGGCAGCTGGTAAAGTTCGTATGGCCGAAGGTGTTGTTAATGAAGTGAGTGCTGTTTTAAAGGACAGTCAAATGCGTTCGCCTAAAACCGCACAAGTCACCGATGTTTTATTACACAGCGGTGAATTAGTACCCAGTGGATTTCCCGTTGTCAGTTTGATTGATATGAATGATGCATGGGCTGTTTTCCAAATTAGAGAAGATCAATTAAAAAACTTTACGCTACAAAAAGAAATCAATGTGCGTATTCCCGCCCTTGATCATGATTATACATTTAGAGTGAGTTATATTTCAGTGATGGGCAACTTTGCAATTTGGCGTGCAACAGAAAGTGGCCATGAGTTTGATATGAAAACATTTAGTGTAGAGCTTCGCCCTATCAAACCGATTAAAAATTTACGTGCGGGTATGACGGTATTAATCAAAAAAGCAATAAAATAATATGATGAACTTGTTTAAAAGAGAGTTTCGCGCCCTTTATTGCGATCCATGGCAACTTGCATTAACCACTTATGTCCCTATTTTCTCGTTTCTTTTTTTATGGTGGATATTTAGTGCCGCATTACCTGAAAAGTTGCCCATTGCGGTTGTCGATTATGATAATACTGGGCTCAGTAGACAACTCACTCGAAACGTTAACGCAAGCCCAAGCATTCAAGTGATTAGCTTTGCCAATACATCTGATGCGCAACACGCAATGAAACGCGGCCACGTCTTTGCTTTAGTGACATTTCCTTATCACTTGGAAGTCGATCTGATGAAAAAAAATCAACCCACGATTGATATTCGCTATAACGCACAATTTTTGCTTGTTGGAAAATTACTTTCCAGCACAATTCAGAAAAGTTTAGCCGATAAATTACACGCACTCGCAAAGATAAAACAATTATATGCAGGCGCTACAATACACCAAGCAAATATCAACATTAGTCCGATTAAAAATCAAATAACCCCACTATATAATCGCAATAATAATTACGTTGCTTTTTTAACGCCGCCTATTTTAATCGCATTTTTACAGCTTGTTGCGGGATTAGCCTTTATCAATAGCATTAATCATGAATTTAAGAAAAACAGCACACAAAGCTGGTATTCACTTGGCGTATGGAAAGTTTTATTTGTTAAAATAATATTTTACACCGCGATCATGTTACTTTATGGAGGCTTTATGTACAGCTTCATTTATCAGATCATCGGCATTTCCTGCAAGGGATCTATTTATACTTTATTATTTGCACTTGCCATCATGCTTTTAGCCGTCTGGGTAATCGTCTTGTTGCTCTTTTTTGTGCTCCTAAATGGGACAAGAGTCACTAGCATATTTAGTGCATTACTTGCCCCAGCTTTTGCATTTATGGGGGTCACATTCCCCGCTCACGATATGCCACAACTCGCAAAATATTATCGAGAGATCATGCCATCTAGCCATTACATTGATATGCACATTAAAGTTGTAAATTATGGCGAAAGTTTTTTCGACATGTTACTCAATCTATCAAGCTATGCAGGTTTTTTAGTACTAGTGCCGATCATAGTGGTATTGATTAATAAATATTTTTCATCAGTCAATAAACAAACAGCTCGCCATGAAACAATTGGGTCGAAGATATGAACTTTTGGACATTAATACGCTTTGAATTTCGTACAATATTTCGCGATCCGACGGTAAAGTTAACCGTTATTGTCGCGACACTTGTCTATTTAATACTTTATCCTTTACCGTATTTAGCAGGTGTACCCACTAAGCAAACTATCGTCATAGTCGATCATGATCAAACATCATTAAGCAGGCAAATCATTCGTGATGCAAATGCCAGTGCTAAAATTAAAGTTGTGGCAAAGGTCAATTCAATTGAGCAAGCACAAAAAATGATTGAATCTAACAAAGCGCGCGGGTTTTTGATTATCCCGAATAATTTTCAACGCAATCTATTACTGGGACAAGAAAGTACATTAAGTTACGGGGCCGATGCGAGTTACTTTCTTATTTATGGCGCGATTGCTAAAGGTTTAACCGCCGTTAGCATGGAGCTTGACAAACAAATTCAACGCAGCGGAGCACTCTTTCATGGCGCTAGCTACCAAGAAATGCATCTAGCACTTAATCCAATAAAGTTAAACACAGTTGCTGTTTTTAACCCAACTCTAAGTTATAACCCCTATTTAATACCTGGGCTTTTATTGCTTATTTTGCATCAGACAATGTTAATTGCTTTAGCCACAATAGGCACCACACAATGGCATAAAAAAGGCTACTGGTCTCGTGTTTCAGCGCTACAATTAGTCAGTGCTCGACTGGTTGTTTTTTGCTCTATTTATAGCCTATTAACCGCACTCTATGTCGGTTGGGGTTTCATGCATTATGGTGTTACTTTAGTGGCTCATCTTAGTGAGGTGTTACTGCTAATGATCCCCTTTTTATTGTCGGTTGCAACACTGGGAATAGCGCTTAGCTGCTTTTTTGAAAGTAAAGAGCGACCAACTCAAGTCTTTATATTAATGGGAATGCCAATCATCTTTCTAACAGGTTTTGTTTGGCCAATAATATTAATCCCCCATTTATTGGTAAATTTATCACAAATAATTCCCGCCATTCCCGCCATTATGAGCATGCTAAAAATAAATCAATTCGGCGCATCTTGGACTGATATTATCTGGGGGTGGTTACATCTTTGGTTATTATTTGTCATTTTTGGAGGATTTGCTATTTATAATGTTAAAAAACGTCTAAAGCAGATCACAGACGCTAACCTTCCGAAAAAAATTCTTACGCCACTTAACAGAGCTCAATCGCAGTAAATAAGCTTATCAATCTTACGCATTAACTTAAAATTTAAATGAGTAGCGTTTTTATTATCTATCCATGATACTTGCTGAATTTTTCATTTTAAGTAGTCACTGGAATTTTTAAATAGACTTGGCCATTATCTTCCTTTAAAGGGAGTTTTCCAGCACGAATATTTACTTGAATGGCAGGGTAGAGTAACTGCGGCACCTCCAGAATTGCATCTCGCTTCTCTCGCGTTTTTACAAACTTTGCAACCGTTGTACTCTCGTTAATATGAATATTCTGCTTGCGGCTTTCAGCTACTGTAATTTTATACGCTATAGCCCTGTCAAGTGGCGGATAGTCATGACACATCCATAATATAAAATGCGCTGGCAATGCATGTAATTTTTTAACACTAGAAAACAGCGTGGCGGCATCTCCACCTGGAAAATCACAGCGAGCAGTGCCTATATCTGGCATAAATAAACTATCTCCGACAAATACGTTACCATCGATTAATAGCGCAATACTATCCTTGGTATGTCCAGGTACTGATAATACTTTAATACTCTCATCAGAAAAAGCTAAGCTGTCATTATCATTAACCAAAAGATCAAAGCAGCCCCCATCAGCAATCAGTGCCTTATCATTATAAAAGGCTTTAAAATGTTTTTGTATGCCTATTATGTTCGCACTCACTACAATTTTAGCTCCAGTTTTATCGCGCAAATAGCTAGCAGATGTAAGATGATCTGCATGCGCATGCGTTTCAAAAATATAGACAAGTTTAAGGGAGTGGCGCTTAATAAAATCAAGTTGCTTATCTACAAAACTGCTAGAAATATTCCCGCTTGCTAGGTCAAAATCCAGTACACTATCAATAATAAAAGCTTGTCTATCATTAACATTAAAAATGATATAACTCATCGTTGACGTTGTCTCGTGAAAAAAATATTTTATTTCTATTGCCATAGTTGTCACCATTTTTTCCCTAATGAAAAAAAGATAGATAATGCATCATCGCTCAAATTTTCAATCTTTGCTGCGTATCCAAAACCCAGTATCGCAGGACCGTAGGATGTATCCGTACCAAAAAATAGACTGCCAGATGTTCTTAAATCACCCAAGTCTATCTTTTGCTGTAACTCCCATGTATCCCCAAATTCTAGACTACTACCTAAGTAAATAGGCACACCAATGCCATTTGATAATCTCGCTAAGTCATATTGATACACAACCGCAGCAAAGACTTTACGTGCTCCGATTAATGCATCTTTTTGATAGCCTGACAAGTTAAGAAATCCCCCAAGCTCTGACAGGTGAGTTGTTATTTGCCCTTTTGTAAAAACAGTTGAAAATGAAGATAAACCAACAAATGAATGATTGCCTATTTCAAATGCACCTCGCCAATCAAATTTAATCTCTAAAGAGGTATCGACCAGATCATTTAGTTTTTTATCATTCATGTCATCATTTCTTAGAATAAATTTTAAATCAGCTTTATTACCTGATGTAGGCAGGTTTATACTATTTAAATCATCATAAGCAAAAAACAAATAACCTCCATAATTGGTATATAATACACGCCCTTGAACGCCATCAAAATCGCCTAATACGTCATCATAAGAGAGATCCCCCAGCGATGCAAGTGCTCCTATTTCAGAGAAACCGTTATCGGTATAGTTGCTACCAACGCCCAATCTCATTTGTCCATATTTATCATAAAATTCAGCTCGCCGATCACTTGTAGCCGTTCTATTTTCTAAATAGTTGTCCTCTTTATATTCAATAGTAGTTCTGCTAAAAAATAACTGTTGCTTGTCTAGCGGTTGATAAAATTCACTAGAGAGACCTGACTCCCAGCCCAATGTAAGTTCGTTTTTCCAAATACCGCCGTTATCGGTAATGTCTGTTAATATATAACCAAGATCAAAAGTTGCTTCGAACGCTCCTTTCACATCACCTTCCCAACCAATCCCCATATGCAGATAATAAGGTCCCCAAGATTTTTCCCTAGTAGTTAGCGTCAAAATACGACCAGATTCAGTGTCTTCAAATTCAGCATTAACATATTCAAAGCGATTTAATGCATAAACTCTTTGCACAGCAGCCTCCAACTCCTTTTTTGAAATCACCTTACCAGCAACCAAACCAAAATGTGAGGAGATCAATGCAACATCTACGTGTGATTTATTATCATAAATAATATCCTCGGTTGGGCGTATTAACTTCGCCATCCATTGCTTTTTCTTAGCTCGCTTTTTCGCTTGATATATAACGTAGTCTTTATCGCTAATACTTAATGCTTGAAGAGCAGTCTTTTGCGCAATTGCCGCCTCTTTTCCTTTTTCATAGGATTCATTAAGATGAGAAAAGTCGGTTGTAGAAAATTCGTTAATATCTGGGCGGATCAATACATCATGTTTGCTATGAAGTAATTTTTTTCCTTCCTTCGTTGTACTATCGGTCATAATTGTTGAGAGCTGACTAAGCACATCAATTGTTGAATGTATCTGATTTTTCTTGAGTAGAGATGAGCCAATATTAACTGCAATAATAATATCTGCCCCCATACTACGGGCAACGCTCACGGGAAGGTTATTTGAGATGCCACCATCAACTAATAATTTACCATCTAGTTTTGTTGGACCAAGTGCACCAGGGACTGTTGATGATGCTTTCATCGCTTCTGTTATACTTCCATCATGTAAAATAACCGCCTTTGACGTTGCAAGATCAGTTGCTACTGCGCGATAAGGGATGGGTAAATTATCAAAACTTTTAAAGAGACCAACATTACCGGTTGATTCTTTTAACACTTGCAATTCTGATTGCCCAAGTAAAAGCCCTTTGGGCATTTTAAATTTACCATCACTAAAGCCAAGGCGCAGTGTAATATTATATTTATCGCGCAGCTCTTTATCGGCAAAAAGTAGCTCTTGTCTTGGAATGAAATCAGAAAAACCACGTTCCCAGTCTGTATTGAACATAAGTGCTTTGATTTCTTGCGCATTATAACCAAGGGCTGAAAGTCCGCCGACATAAGAGCCAATACTCGTACCAACAATAATATCAATCGGCACATGGTATTTTTCTAAGATATTTATTACTCCAATATGCGCAGCCCCTTTAGCACCTCCACCACTGAGCACAAGCGCAATAACAGGGCGCTTTTTTTTAGCCGAATATTTATGCTTGATTGCAGGTGTTGCATTCACTAAAAAAGTTATTAATATCAAGATTAAAAATGATAGCAAACGAATAATCAACACGGATTTCCTTCTCCACTGTTATATTTTTAAATAAATATCATATGCATGCTACTTCAAGATAAACAATCCACAAGGAAAATTGTGCCAATATGCTCGCCATGAAATCCAAATAATTTGGGTTTGTATATCCATGCAACGAAAAAATGCAACGCAGCGTTGACTTACTTTAACCCAGAAAATGGATACATTATTTTCTGTCATCCATTTAAATTAAGCAATTTTTTCTGTTCACCAAACAAGAACCCTTGTCCCCCATAAACATCGAGCTTTCTTAGCATTTTCAATTCTTCATTTGTTTCAATCCCAACAGCAATCAGTTTAGTTTTTTCATACAAACAACTTGCTCTGATGCTTTGAATTGCGACCTGGTTAATTGCCCGCAAATGAATATTATGCACAAGACTCGCGTGAAGTTTTAAATAATCAATCGATAAATCGCTGATATATTCAGTATTTACGACTGTTTTTCCAACGTTATCAATTGCAATTTTGCAACCTAATGCCTTTAATGCTACTAAATTTTTACGCAAATAATAATATTTCAGATTATTATGTTTCGCCATGAAATGCTCAGAAAATTCAAAAATCATGTTATTTCTCAGCTTAACTGAAAGGTTCATTAATTCCAATACAAGCCACTGTTGGCATTTACTATCAGCAAGGAAGTTTGGAGTTAAATTAATTGCAATTGGCCTTGCTTTTTCACCTCTTTTTCTCAATAGCTCCAGCACTTTTTCAAGCATTTTTTTATCAAAAAAATCTTTTAATCCACACTTCTTTTCCATTGGCGAAAAAATACTCGCAGAAATCATGTTATTTTCAAAATCAGGAATGCGCAAAAACAACTCGCAATAAACTTCATGCAACTGATCAAGCTCTAAGACTTTTTGATAAAATAATACTGACAAGTCATTTTCAACAACATTAGCAAATAAGCTACGCCATTTGACGGTGCCTTTAGATAAACAGAGCTGTTTGCTTGCTTCATCAGCCAGAAACCAACTGCTTTCTTTTAGATGAGAGGCAACCTTTAGTGCGGCATATGCATCATCAATAATAGCCGAGTAACCTTCACCTGATTGAAAATAACTCACACCAATTGCGAAAAAATTAGCAATGCAAAAAAAATCAGGGAGTTGTAATTGAAACAACATTTTAGTTAACTGTTTAGCGGAAATTGTTGTTTCTAGATAACTCAGTTGAGGCAAGATAATAGCAAATTCAGCACTGTTTATTCTGCTATGAAATTGATCATTATAGCGAATAGCATAAGATGTTAATACCTCTGATATTTGTAAAAGCATATTTTTATGGGTCTTATTTTTCCTGCCAGAACGCATAAAATCTAACTCTGGAAAAGAAATAATAAATAAAGCGCTAGAAAAAATATTTGCATCCTTTAAAGTAATATCCAAACGATTTTCAAACGCCAAACTATTAAATAGCCCCGTTGTTTTATCTAAAAAAACTTGCGATCTAATATGCTCATCAAAACTACCTAGCTGGCGCTTATTTTGAATAAGCTCCGCATTTAACTTATCAAGAGCTTTACTTGCAAATTTTGGCCACTCCTCTTTTTTGGTTCTACACTTGGTTGTATTTCCTAGCAATAAATATTTAGCACGCTGATCAAGCAATTCTGCTCCTTTAAATTGTTTCTTAATCCAATATAATGAAAAGGTAAGCAGCATCAAACTAATACCAGTTGCAATCATGATTTCAATCAATGGGAAAAAAGAAAAATGCAGACCTTGGTAGGGCTTACGTGTTGTGAAAATAAATAAATCGCCAGTGTACTGCTCTAAATGATATTCATAAACTTCAAGATCACTTGCAGGCAATGCTTTAGCGTCGGATCTATAATCTAAAAATAATTTCTTTTTGCGACGTATTTCAAAGTGCACCACGCCAGAAGTTTTTAACAAATCTGGTAACCAAGCATTAAACTCTCTCTTATCGGTATGTTGACTAAGCTGATACTCAACCACTTTTGCGACCGCATTCATTTTTTGTTGATGGTTTAAGCGCACTTCTGCAATAAAACTCATGATCCCACCACCAACAACAAATGTTAAACAACCTAATACAATAAGTGTGGTTAGAAGAATAAATTTATCCGTAAATTTCATTCTATGCCTTGAATTTTATGTTCTAATAAATGAATAACGAGTATAACCCAAAAATGCTCTATCAGAGCGCCATATTTAGCCTAGCAAGGATTATCGATGCAAATAATATTCTATTAACTTCACAATTGCCTGTCACTAGAATAAATCAAAAGAGGTTAATTATCGATAGGTTATTCTCTTATCAACTGTTAAACTTAGGTTATACCGAGTATAGCTGCCAATTTGCCGCCCCGATTTTGCACTTTAACAGGCACATGGGTATAATATGCTATTGATATACCGCATTGCTATTTAAAGGCTAAACAATGTCTCATCTACCCCTTTCAAGCGACAGTAAAGCGCTTTCTAATCCCAGTAAATTGTTACAGCGTAATGAATCACTTTTTAAAAATCGCGCAATCATAGTTGCAGGGAACATTGATAATAGCTACCCATTAATTCTAGAAAAATGCGCGAGTTCAGCCACATTCTGTTTCAATGATTTTCGTGCTTTTTTTGCATTAAAAGACAAATTAAAACAATCTGAATGCCATTTTACAGCTAATTATCAAGGCATTAAAAAATTTGATTTATTGTTAATTTATATCCCAAAAGCAAAACAAGAATTACAATATTTGCTTGCAAACTTAGTACCTCACCTTCATTCAAATGCCAGCATATTGATTGTTGGTGAAAATAAATGCGGTATTAAAAGCATGCATAACTTACTCACGCCATACGCATCAAACATCAACACAATTGATTGTGCGCGTCATTGTGCGCTTATCTACTGTGAACTAACAAAAGAGGTCAACGCATTTAAACAAACTGATTGGATAAAGTCCTCCAGCATTGAAATTAATAACATTACAGTAAAAATTCATTCTCTACCTGGCGTATTTAATCATGGTGAATTAGACAAAGGCACCGCACTTTTATTACAAAATTTACCAGCGCAGATGACTGGATCTCTACTAGATTTTGGCTGTGGAGCTGGCATTATAGCAAGCTTTGTCAAAATGAAATTTCCAGACGTGACCATCGATCTTGTTGATGTCAATGCTTATGCACTTGCAAGTGCACAATTATCACTTGAAAGTAATGCTATCGAAGGGCAAATATTTCCTTCTAATGTGTTCTCTCATATTGATAAAAAATATAATACTCTCGTGTCTAACCCGCCTTTTCATTTTGGAAAAAATACAAATTACACGGCAGCAGAAGAATTTATTAAACTTGCCCCTGAACATTTACTTGCCAAGGGTAAGCTTGTCATTGTCGCTAATAAATTTTTAAAATACGAACCTTTATTAGAGCATGCTTTTAGTTATGTGTCTTGTCCAATTTTTACCAACAAATTTAAAATTTTAACATGTGTCAAATAAATACAATAAAAAATTTAAAAACACTTTTACGTCTTGCATTTTTTATATTTGTTACTTATCATCGAACCACACGTAACTACTTTGCTTTGCCATTCCTAAAAACATTAAAAAGCTAACACTCGCCATGGCAGTGATAATAAAGTAGTACTGTACCTCTTAATGATTAAATACACTGACAATATTTTTTTCGGTGCTTTATTTTTTACCGTACTTACTTAATATTGGAGACTTTTATGGCTGGTGTTCTTGCTATGCTCCTTGCTGGCGGTGAAGGGTCACGCCTTTTCCCTCTGACTCAATCTCGAACAAAACCTGCGGTTCCTTTTGGTGGAAACTACCGCTTAATTGATTTTGCATTAAATAACTTTGTCAATGCTGATTTACTGAAAATTTATGTTTTAACACAGTTTAAATCTCACTCCCTAAACATACATTTGCGCAAAGCATGGCGGTTATCTGCAGTAACTAAGCACTTTATCGAAGCAATTCCTGCGCAACAGCGCGTCAGTAAAAAATGGTATTCAGGAACTGCCGATGCCATTTATCAAAATAAGGGCTTCATTGAAAAACAAGATCCCGATCATGTGTGCATATTCGGTAGCGATCACATCTACAAAATGGATGTTCAACAAATGTTGGAGCACCATAAACACAAAGATAGTTCTCTTACTGTCGCAGCCATCCGCGTGCAAAAATCTCAAGCAATCCATTTTGGTATTATTGAAATTGATCATGAAGGTAGAATGATTGGATTTGCTGAAAAACCAACCGTTGAAGATGCAAAAACAATTCCAGGCGATCCTGATCATGTTTTAGCATCCATGGGTAACTATATATTTAAAGCTGATATTCTATTGAAAGAATTAATCGATGATGCCTGCATCGAAGCCTCTAGCCATGACTTTGGTAATGATATCATTCCTAAACTCTACCCCCAGGGTAAAGTATTTATTTATAAATTAAGTGATAACCACATTCCTGGTGAGCCAGAATTTGCATACTGGCGCGATGTAGGGACCATCGATTCGTACTGGGAAGCGCACATGGATTTACTCCAACCAGAAGCACCTTTCTCACTATACAACGCACACTGGCCACTAAATACTTACCATCCACCCCTGCCACCTGCAACATTCCATGATGTAGACAAGTCTGAAAGTATTATTGATCAATCCTTTATTGGAGCAGGATCATACATCAATGGCGCGACCATTAAGCGCTCATTTATTGGGTTTAAAGCTAACATTTGCCAGGGCGCAATTATAAAAGAGTCAATATTTTTAGGAAAAGTGAAAATTGGTGAAGGTACTCGTTTAACAAGAGTCATTGTTGATAAAAATGTAGAAATTGCTCCTGGCACTATCATTGGAGAAAACCTCGAAGAAGATCGCAAACTGTATACAGTATCTAGTAATGGTATTGTCGTTATTGCTAAAACCACAAACGTGGGTTAGTAAGCTTGCAATTAAAATATTGCCAAGCTCTTTTTCTCGATATTTAAAATTATATAGGTTTTTAAATTATGGCAAAAGTTCTTTCCTTAATACTCGCTGGTGGCACAGGTACACGTCTTCAGCCATTAACTCAGTCACGTTCTGAACCGTCAGTACCCTTTGCTGGCAGCTACCGTTTAATTGATTACGTGCTTAATAATTTTGTAAACTCTGATTTACTGCGTATTTATGTACTAACACAATTTAAATCTCAGTCTTTAAATGAACATCTGCATAAAGCATGGATGTTAAACAATATCACTGATACATTCATAGATACCATCCCTGCACAAATGCGCATGGGTAAACATTGGTACATAGGTACTGCGGATGCTATTTACCAAAATATACATTTCATCGAAGAAGATATGCCAGATATTGTTTGTATTTTTGGCAGTGATCATATCTATAAAATGGATATTCGCCAAAAAATTGCATTTCATCAAAAAAAGAAAGCCGTCTTAACCGTTTCTGCCATCAAACTTCCAAAAAAAGAAGCTTATCACTTTGGTATAATTGAAGTTAATAAAGACGGACAAATGATTGGTTTTGTTGAAAAACCAGCAATCGAAGATGCACCAACAATTCCTGGCGATCCCGATCACGTACTCGCTTCAATGGGTAATTATATATTTGATTCAAAAACATTATGTAAAGAGTTGAGACTTGATTCAAAGAACAAAAATTCAAGTCATGACTTTGCCAAAGACATCATTCCAAAACTCTACAAGCAAGGCTCTGTCTATGTTTATGACTTCGCGACCAATATTATTCCTGGCGAAGAAGACTTTAAAACATACTGGCGCGATGTAGGTACTATTGAATCATACTGGCAAGGAAACATGGAATTAACCAAAGCGGATCCACCAATGTCTCTGTATAACAAGCGTTGGCCACTACACACTTACTACCCAGCATTGCCACCTGCTTTTTTCAAAAGTATCGAGAGCAAAAAATGCGTGATCAGAAAATCATTAGTGTCTGATGGTTGTCATATAACCAGTGCAACGATTAGAAAATCAGTTATCGGCTCTAATGTATTTATAGATGAAGACTCAAACATTTTTGAATCAGTTATATTAAATGATACCAAAATTGGCAAAAATTGTACCATCATCAAAACCATTATTGATAAAAATGTATTTATTGCCGACAACATTGAAATTGGTGTCAATCTTGATAATGATAAAAAACGTTTCGTTGTCTCTGATGATAATATTGTTGTTATTGCAAAAGGCACTAAAGTTTATCAATGATTAACGCTAAGGTTAATTGTATATGCTAGTAGCAAGCTAAATTAAACCTTAGATAGCTAGCTATTATATGTCAATTTAACGCAGAAAAGTGCCAAAAATAGCGGCCTTGGGAAGTGTTGTTTATCTATACCAATGCGACCACGAAATGCAATATAAGCAAGGCAAATTGCGCCGATAAGCGAAGCCTAAAATTGAAGGTAAGTTATTATCTAACGATATTTTATAACAATGCAAACTTACAACAAGGAGTAGCGCCCTTCTGGCCGCGAACTAGGTTTTTGTATGCAAGGAAACAGCCTTGCGTTCAACATTTGATGCGAGAATAACCATTGCCTCATGCTGCGCCTTACTCTGATTATCGAGTCCATGCCGACGGTGCATTTTGAGGTCTCATGGGTATAAACTTGCAGTTCACTCATAGCAAACTTACCCAAAAATGCGTAAGATTGATAATTTAGTCGTGGCATTGCATCATTATCTAAATTGCGGCAAGTCGGCTTATATCAGATCTTAAAGAACATCGTTGCCAGACAAAATAAAAAACATTTACTAGTAATTGCCCTTCATGGCAAAGGAGTATTCATTGGATCAGAAAAAATTAAAAATTCTATTTGTGTCCTCAGAAATTGAAGGATTTTCAAAAACAGGTGGCCTTGCTGATGTAGCCAGAGCACTGTCTATTGAACTTTATAATCAAGGCCATGACGTTCGTATCATTATACCATTCTACCGTACAATTGAGCATCGAAACTCTGCTAAATCTTGCTTAAGCTTGGTACTCAAGACAGATTATCCGCTTGCTAATATACATTTTACTGTACAAAAAATGTGCTTACATAACATTCCTGTTTACGCCATTGATAACCAACACTACTTTGATCGTGACGGCATATATGGTGAGAAACAAGATGCTTATAATGACAATGGAGAGCGCTTTGCATTTTTCTCGGTCGCAGCACTTATGACCACCGATGCCCTCGATTTTACACCCGACATCATTCATTGTAATGATTGGCATACAGCGCTTATCCCTTATATTTTAGCAACGCGTTATAATAATCATTTCCGATTCGTCAATAGCAAAACAGTATTAACAACGCACAATGCATGTTATCAAGGTATTTACAAAAAATCCTCGTTAAGCATACTGCCTGAAATATCATCTTGCATGGATGATCGTGTCTTACAAAGTGCTCGCTACATCAACTATTTAAAAGTTGGCATAGTTTACAGCAATAAAATCAATACCGTCAGCCCAAATTATGCAGCGGAGCTATTAACAGAACTAGGTTCTCACGGCACTTACCAGCATTTTTTAAGCAGACAACATGATTTTGAAGGTATTTTAAATGGTTGTGATTACAACGATTGGAGCCCTCAAATAGACAAGCATATTCCAGCAAACTTTACCGCTAAAGACATGAGTGGCAAGGATCTTTGCAAATCAGGCTTACAAAAAAAGGTAGGTTTAGCAGTGTCTAACGTACCTATTTTTGGTATGGTTTGCAGGCTAACAGAGCAAAAAGGCTTTTGCCTTTTAATTCCAATTATGGAACGTTTCTTAGCACATAACATACAATTAATTATTGTGGGATCAGGTGATCTTTCTATCACTTACCAGCTAAACTCCTTAGCAGAGCGTTTCCCTGATAAATTTAAGTTCTTTGATCTCTACAACACGACTCTTTCACACTTGATAGAAGCTGGTGCCGATTTCTTTTTAATGCCTTCTATTTTTGAGCCATGCGGACTAAATCAACTCTATAGTTTAGCTTATGCAACACTACCGATTGTACGCGCTGTGGGTGGGTTAAAAGATACGGTTATTAATTATGATGATGATCCAAAAAATGCAAATGGATTTGTATTTAGCAAAGCTGATCCACTACAGTTATTAAACCTACTGCGCCGTGTTATTTTACTCTACCTTGAAAATCCAGAAGAGATGAAGCGCTTAAAAATACAAGCAATGCACTCTCACTTCTACTGGTCCGATGCAGTTAAGCACTACGAAAATTTATACTATAACGCGCTTTACCAATACAGAAACTGGTAATGACTACGACATTACATTAACAGGCGCATATTAACGAAGATGATAACCCCAAGCGCCTTAATTTAACAGCTCACTTTATCAAGTAAATACAAAATTGATTTATATTCAATGCCACTGTGCTCTGATAAACCTATTTCACAAGTTATGCTGTTTGAATAGCCTTCTGAGCAATATCTGGGCACTTGCTCTTGCAATCCTGCCAGTGCGCTGCGATTTAATTCTGGAAATTTAAAGCCCCGATCGCCTGCAAAACCACAACAACTAATATCGTCAGGAATAATTACCTGCTCGGCGCATGCCTTAGCCACTGCGCACATTACATCTGCTTTGCCTTTTCGCTGTGACGTGCAAGTAATATGTAGCATAACTGGCTCTTTTTGAGGGGTGATAGTTAGCTTTGCTAAAATAAACTCAGCAATATATGAAAAAGGCTCATAAATTGACAATTCACTGCGCATTAAATCCATACTTATTGATGCACATGGGCTGGTGTCCATCAAAATAGGATACTTACCCTGCTCTGATGCCTCCCATAAAACAGTTTCAAGTTGTTTGGTTTTTTTATTTGCTATATTATTAAAACCTTTACTCAGGTATGGCATCCCACAACATTGCTCATTAACATCGTGAGGAATAATCACTTCAATACCAGCTTTTTTGAGCACGGATTGCGTAACATCAAACAGTGACCGCTGATCCATTGCATCAACAGCCGATCCCATGATCCTTACCGCGCAACTTGGAAAATAAACAACTTTTTCATGATTTTCATGATTAATGCCATGCGCTTTTAAGATATTTAAATTACGAGCTGGTTGAGGGATATACCTTGACCAACGCGGGATCCGATGACCACTTGCTTTATACGCAAAACCCGTCATTTTTTCCATATTGCTTGTGCCAATCACACGATGCATTACATTTGCGCCACTTAATCCTAGTTCGCTCAGTTTAGTGACCATGGCAAAATGATCTGCTGTCCACATTGCAACCTTGTTGGCTATTTTATTATCAGTGGCGCGTAGTTTCCGCACTAAATCACCCGTATTAATATCAACTGGACAACGATCCGCACAAAGCCCTGTCGCAGCACAGGTATCAATGCCTAAATACTGGAATGCTTTTTCCATTTCTGTTGATTTTGCAGGATTTTCTTTTGTTTCACGCAGGCGACAAATTTCACGATAAACACTATTACGTTGACGGGGCGTCAGCGACAAGTTACGCGATGGACAGACATCTTCACAGAAACCACATTCCATGCATTTATCGATCAAATCATCAGTAACTGGCATTAATTTTAAGTTTTTAATATGGCTTTGTTTATCTTCATTAATGATAACCCCAGGATTTAAAATACCTTGAGGATCAAAAATAGTTTTGATGCGTTGCATTAATTGATAACCATCAGCTCCCCACTCAAGCTCAATATAAGGAGCCATATTTCGCCCTGTTCCGTGCTCAGCTTTTAACGAGCCTTGGTGAGTTATCGCCACCAGTTGGGCAACATCATCCATAAAGTCGCGATACCGTATCATTTCAATTTGGCTTGCGAATGTTTGGGTAAAGACAAAATGCAGATTACCATCTAACGCATGACCAAAAATTATCGCTTCATCATAACGATATTTTTTCAATAGCGCGTCTAAATCCTGCAACGCTAAGGATAATTTGGCAATTGGAAAAGCCACATCTTCAATAATAACAGTTGTCGCTGTTGCACGCACCGCACTAACGGCTGGGTATAGAGATTTTCGGACATCCCAGAGTTGTGCATAAACTTTTTTATCTGAGGTAAATGCAACTGCATCTTTTGCTTCAAATAGATCAATAATACGGGTAAGTTCTTTTATTTCTATTGCTAATAAAGCTGCATTTTTAGCATGAATTTCAACCAACAAAGCTGCAGATTGAGTATCTTTATTTTTAACAAGTTCACCCAGAAATGCTGGCATGCCTTCTCGATCTGCAATTGATCGTAACGCACGATTATCCATCAGCTCAACAGTCGCTACATTTGTTTTAGCAAGCTCACTCACCGTTTTACAGGTTTGCTCAATATCCGCAAATAAATACAAAGCCGTTGATTTAAAAGGATGATCAACCACAGTGTTATAAGTAATATCAGCAATAAAAGCCAAAGTACCTTCTGATCCAATCAATAAATGTAACAGAATATCAATGACATCATCAAAATCAATAAGTGAATTTAAGGCATAACCCATTGTATTTTTTAAACGGTATTTATGTCTTATTTTGGCGCTTAATTCGGCATTGGCTTTACACTCATTTGCCAAAGCACAAAGAGCGGTTAATAAATCATGATGCGACTCTTTAAAAGAGGCCACACTTTGTGGATCTAGTGTGTTTAATATTGTGCCATCAAAGAGCACAATCGTCATGCCCGCGACAGTTTTATAACTATTTTCCGCAATGCCACAACACATACCTGATGCATTATTTGCCGCAATTCCACCTATTTTGCAACTATTAATAGACGCAGGGTCCGGTCCAATTTTACGTTTAAATGGTGCTAGGTATTTATTTGCATTTGCCCCTATAACACCAGGCTGTAACCATATTTGCTCGGCAAGACAACGACTATCTTGATGAATAACTTTATGTTTATTCCAATCAGTTGTGAGCATAATAAGGACTGAATCTGAAATAGCTTGTCCTGACAAACTCGTACCAGCAGCGCGAAAAGTGACAGGCGTTGCAAACTCATAACATTGTTTAAGCGCAAAAACAATTTCGTCAATATTTTTAAGTTGTAAGACAATTTCAGGCACTAAACGATAAAAACTCGCATCAGTGCCATAAGCAAATCGCAGTGTTTGATCTGTAATAATACGTTTTTCATCAATTCGCTCGAGTAATTTCTCTTTTAGCAAACGATAAGATCTTGACCTGTTAATAATTAGCTCCTAAAAATGCTGATTGCGTTCATTTGACCGTGCACTGCTTGTCAAGTTCGACGCCAACGGCAAGGCAAGCACTGTTCAAATATCATTTTTTATAGTACCAGTTATCATACAAAATGCACGGCTTGGATCTATGCTCGAAGAGCAAATCAAGGCACAACTAAGGTAATGTTTATCGAATTCGTACCCGAAATACAATATCAGATCGGCAAATTGGCAGCTACACCGGGCATAAAATTGAAGGCAAGTTATTCTCGAGTGATATTTTATAACAATGCAAACTTAAACAAGCAGTAGCCCCCTACTAGCAGCGAACTCGAAATACCTGCCTTGCGCTCAACATTCAATGCGCACGTCCCCATTACCTCATGTTGCGCCTTATCTCTGATCATATAGTTTGTACCTGATATTCCCTTTTGATAGTCACTGGGTAATAAGCTGCAAAATAACGCTACACTACAATCATAATGTTAATGCTTGACGAATAAATCCATTTTTGAATGTTAATTTTTGCTTGGCGGACGGCGCATCTACTTTGAGTAAAATCATTACAATTGCCGTTTTACAGTGATTACCAGACTGTAAAAGAGCCTGTTTTGCAACCTCTGGTGTACATTGCGTGGCTTGAACAACAATATTTATCTGGCGTTGCACTAATTTTGCATTTGAGGCTACAACATCAACCATTAAGTTACCATACACCTTGCCAACACGGATCATCGCACCCGTTGTTATCATATTCAATACTAATTTTTGCGCAGTACCTGCTTTCATGCGAGATGAGCCAGTGATGACCTCAGGACCGACGATAGGTATAATACTAATTTGCGCAAGACTGACCATTGGGCTATTGGGAGTACAAGTGACTGTTACAACAGTTGCCCCAACAGACAAAGCATATTGCATTGCACCAAGCACATACGGAGTACGCCCACTTGCAGCAATACCAACTAGTACGTCTTGTTCATTTAATTTGATATTTTTAAGATCTTGCGCACCTAAAGCGTCATCATCTTCAGCATGTTCAACTGCTTTCAAAATAGCCTTTTCACCGCCAGCTATCATACCAATCACTTGACCTTGCTTTGAACCATAAGTTGGTGGACACTCACTTGCATCTAGAATACCTAAACGCCCAGAGGTACCTGCGCCAATGTAAATTAGTCGCCCACCCATCTGAAATGCAGCAACAACAGCATCAACTACTTTTGTTATTTCAGATAACGTTTGTTCCACTGCCACTGCAACTTTTTTATCTTCATTATTGATAAGCACTAACATCTCATGTGTTGATAAAGTATCTATCTCTACAGATGCTGCATTCCGACTTTCAGTCACCATTTTTGTTAAATCAATGTTCATACGCGCTCTCATGTAATTTATACTCATGCTACCTTAAAATAATATCATTGCCTTAATATTACTCACAAATATTAGATATTACTTGTATTGATAACCATTGCGAAAATTTTTAAATCATCAGATTTTAGGCGGAAGTTGCAAAAAAAAATTCATTTTCAACACTATATCACTTTTTAATGCTAATTATTAAGATACAATCAATGCAATATGCTTACGTTATTAATACTTTCATTGCACAACTAACTATTACTTATAAGACAGTTATAAAATTTTATTTTATAACTGTTTTTATGATAAATAGACATTATAAATCAACTGGTTATGATCGAGATAAATAACACTTAATAAGTTTGAAAATAGCTTTACCGCTAATCTGGATAAAAATCCATTTTTTAAACTTGCGACCAAGGACTTAACTATGCAAATAGGTATACCCAGAGAGATCCAAGATACTGAAAACCGAGTAGCAGCAACACCTAAAACGGTCGAGCTATTAATTAAACAAGGTTTTACTTTTCTTGTAGAAAAAGATGCAGGACAAGCAGCTAGCTTTTCTGATCAAACTTATCAAGATGCTGGTGCACAAATTGCGGACAAAACCAACAATGTATGGTTATCTGACATCATCTTTAAAGTCAATGCTCCAACAGACTCTGAAATTAAACAAATAAACAAAGGTGCGACGCTGGTAAGCTTTATTTGGCCAGCTCAAAATCCTAAATTGTTAGAAAAACTCGCCGCTAAAAAAATTAGCGTGATTGCCATGGATAGTGTTCCGCGTACTTCGCGTGCTCAATCACTAGATGCACTAAGTTCGATGGCGAACATTGCAGGTTATCGTGCAGTGATTGAAGCGGCAAATCAATTTGGACGCTTCTTTACCGGACAAATCACAGCTGCGGGTAAAGTGCCACCAGCAAAAGTACTTATCATTGGTGCAGGTGTTGCGGGGTTAGCTGCATTAGGCACCGCCGGGAGCTTAGGGGCAATTGTTCGTGCATTTGACACGCGCCCTGAAGTGAAAGAACAAGTTGAGAGCATGGGCGCTGAATTCTTGGTCGTTAATTACCAAGATAAGGAAGAGGTCAGTACAACCGGTTATGCTAAAACCATGAGCGAAGGTTATCAAAAAGCACAAGCGCTAATGATGCAGGAACAAGCAATAGATGTTGATATTATTATCACCACTGCTCTTATTCCAGGTAAACCTTCCCCATTGTTGATTAATAAAAAAATGATTGCATCAATGAAATCTGGCAGTGTCATTGTTGATTTAGCCGCTGCAGCAGGTGGTAATGCAGCATTAACAGTGAAAGACACTATTTTTACTACAACCAATGGCGTAAAAATCATCGGCTACACTGATTTACCAAGCCGTCTACCCACACAATCAAGTCAACTATACGCGACAAACCTAGTCAACCTCATGAAACTGCTTTGCCAAAACAAAGATGGTTTAATTGATATTGATTTTGAAGATGAAGTCATACGTGGCGCGACTGTTGTTAAAGATGGACAAATTTCATGGCCGCCACCACAAATCAGCGTAAGCGCGACACCAGCTCCACAAAAAGAACAGCCAAAAGCGCCAATTATTGAAGAAAAACAGTCGAATAATCCATACACGAAACCAGCTATAGCTGTGGTTGCTGCGCTATTGTTTGCTTGGGTTGGAAGCGTTGCGCCTGCTAATTTTTTATCTCACTTAACCGTCTTTATACTGGCGTGTATTATTGGTTATGGCGTTGTTTGGAATGTTGCACATGCGCTACATACTCCACTAATGAGTGTGACCAATGCCATCAGTAGTATTATTTTAGTGGGTGCGTTACTACAGGTTGGTAGTGCACACTGGTATGTTAATGTACTTGCATTGCTTGCCGTACTTATCGCAACAATCAATATCATCGGTGGCTTTACCGTGACACACCGTATGTTGAAAATGTTCCAAAAGGATAAATAATTATGTCAGAAGGATTAATTACAGCGGCTTATATCATCGCATCTATCTTATTTATTGCCAGCTTAAATGGGCTAAGTAGCCAAGAAAGTGCTAAAAATGGTAATATTTTTGGCATCATCGGAATGACAATTGCAGTTATAGCAACCGTTGCAGCTATGGTAAACAGTGGTCATGCTGGGGCCTCGACCTATATACTCGTTGTGATATTAATGATTATAGGCGGTCGTATTGGTATTAGGCTGGCATTAAAAGTTGAAATGACAGCAATGCCAGAGCTGATTGCTATTTTGCACAGTTTTGTCGGTTTAGCGGCGACGGTTATTGGTTTCAACTCCTTTTTTGATCATCACACCTTAATTGGCGCTGCCGAAAAAATTCATTATGTTGAAGTATATTTAGGTATATTCATTGGCGCGGTTACTTTTACAGGCTCTATTGTTGCCTATGGAAAGCTCAGTGGAAAAATTAATAGTGCCCCACTTAGCCTACCAGGTAAAAACTGGCTCAACATCGCCGTAGTGGTGGCTTTTGTATTACTATTAATTGCTTTTCTCAATAGCTCCATGGGCGGTTTTGCATTATTTCTCATGCTTATTATTGCACTTGCTTTTGGCTGGCATTTGGTTGCATCCATCGGCGGAGCAGATATGCCAGTTGTTATCTCAATGCTCAATTCATACTCAGGTTGGGCCGCTGCCGCAACTGGTTTCATGTTATCAAATGATCTCCTCATCATCACTGGCGCTTTAGTCGGTTCCAGTGGCGCAATTTTGTCGTACATCATGTGCAAAGCTATGAATCGTTCATTTGTCAGCGTTATTCTTGGCGGATTTGGTAACGAGGATGCCGCGCAAACAGATGATCACGACTATGGCAGCCACAATGAAACAAATCCAGCAGAGGTAGCACAAGCTCTTAATGCAGCAAAAAAAGTGGTGATTGTTCCAGGTTACGGCATGGCTGTTGCGCAAGCACAGTACCCTGTCGCAGAGATAACAAAACGTTTACGTGATAAAGGTAAAACAGTCCGTTTTGGTATTCATCCTGTCGCAGGGCGACTACCTGGTCACATGAATGTATTACTTGCAGAAGCCAAAGTACCCTACGATATCGTCTTAGAGATGGATGAAATTAACGATGATTTCCCAAAAACTGACGTGGTCCTTGTGATAGGTGCAAACGATACCGTCAACCCAGCAGCCAACGAGCCTGGCACACCCATTTCAGGTATGCCAGTATTAAGTGTTTGGGAAGCAAACAAAGTTGTTATCTTTAAGCGTTCAATGGGTGCTGGCTATGCAGGCGTTCAAAACCCACTGTTCTTTAACGATAACTCAGAAATGTTATTAGGTGATGCAAAAGACAGTGTTACCAAGATCCTAGAGAATATGTAAGTGGATTTCTATCTCAAGTAAGAGATTTATTTATAACAATTATTTATCAAATAATTTTACCCTTTAAATCGTTGTGTAAATAGCATATTGATTAACACTAATATACAATGCCATATTGACCAGATTAATCAATAGACATAGACCATTTAAAGGACATCTACATTTTGATGACAATATTTTTTGATAAATTTGGTGGCAATCATGGTGGATTTAATGAAAAAGAAAAAATCATACTAAGAACTACAATGGAGGATATGACGCAAACTTCCGAACGGGCACAAAAAGCATCTAAATGCGGCTTTAAAGATCAACGTGATTACATGAAATTATTTTTTGGTAGTAACAATAAAAAAACTATTAAAGCCTTAACATCTGGCATAAATAAAATTCATAATGTCCTAAGCGATCCCAAAAGATTAATAACATTTGTTGATGCTCGAAATCAAGCTACACAGTATGAACAAGTTACGTGGACAGAAGCACCAGGTTTCGCAGGTGAGCATGGCGCAGTCATTGTGGAATCAGTTAACCGCCAACCTTTAATGCTCTCGCCCTACCTTTATGCTTGGCAATATAAACTACGTGGAGTGGAACCGCTTATATCCACCATAAAATGGCCGATGTCTCTCATAAAAAAACCTAAACAACCATATGTACATATCGGCGTTGGTTTGCGTATATTGGTTGGCCATCCGATGTTTCAGCCTGGTGTAACTGATAAATTACGACGAATAACCATCT
Source organism: uncultured Psychromonas sp. (assembly GCA_963682165.1). Classification (GTDB taxonomy): domain Bacteria; phylum Pseudomonadota; class Gammaproteobacteria; order Enterobacterales; family Psychromonadaceae; genus Psychromonas. The sequence goes on from OY821666.1 coordinate 3,787,305, forward strand.
ACCATGAACTGACTCATAGAATATTACAAACGATTGATACCGACAAACAAGGAAAAATAATAGATGATGAAAGATGCATCGAGTTAGCTTACGAGGATCCAAAGCAAACTCTTTTAATGGCCGATTGCTGGGCCTATTTTGTGATGATTCCTTTTGACGAAAATGCCAGCGTTGGTAGCGCAGATGACACAAATAGCACAGGTTGCTCTTTTTTCTGATCATTAATCGATATAATTGAGCACTTGATCATACCCAGATAAACTTAGCTCAAATAAATTCAAACAGAGGCAAACTCAACGTAAAAGTCCTTGCACCAATCAACGAAGGTATAACTTACTACTGCAAAAATAAGCTGGCTTATCGTCACTTGAAAAGCATTACAGTCTTTTATTTAATTCACCTTTAGATATTTACGGAATTAATCCTTGAGAGGACAATTTTAGGCATCAAATCTCGGCACAATTTGCCTTACCTATTTTTCACATTGATGGCGCATGGGTATCACCTAGGCATATTGATTAACGCCAATATGCGGTATCATGCATGCTACAAATAATAAAGAAACATAGAACATTTAAAGGACATCTACATTTTGATGACAATATTTTTTGATAAATTTGGTGGTGATCATGGTGGATTTAATGAGAAAGAAAAAATCATACTAAGAACCACGATGGCGGATATCACGCAAACTTCCGCACGAGCACAAAAAGCTGCTGAATGCGGCTTTAAAGATCAACGTGGTTACATGAAATTATTTTTTGGTAGTAACAATAAAAAAACTATTAAAGCCTTAACATCTGGCATAAATAAAATTCATAATGTCCTAAGCGATCCCAAAAGATTAATAACATTTGTTGATGCTCGAAATCAAGCTACACAGTATGAACAAGTTACGTGGACAGAAGCACCAGGTTTCGCAGGTGAGCATGGTGCAGTCATTGTGGAATCAGTTAACCGCCAACCTTTCATGCCGTTGCCCTCTGAATATGCTTTTCAATATCCACTATCCACCGTAAAGTCGCCTAGAACAACTGTGAGATGGCCTATGTCTATCATAAAAAAATCTAAACAACCCTATGTACATATCGGTGTCGGCATGCGTCTAATGATTTGCGAGAAGATGTTTCACCCTTGTGTAACTGATAAATTACGACGAATAACCATCTATCATGAACTGACTCATAGAATATTACAAACGATTGATACCGACAAACAGGGAAAACACATAGGTGATGAAAGATGCATCGAGTTAGCTTGCAAGGATCCAAAGCAAACTCTTTTAATCGCTGACTGCTGGGCCTATTTTGTTATGTTTCCTTTTGACGAAAATGCCATCAATAGTAGCGAAGATGACACAGATAACACAGGTTGCTCTTTTTTCTGATCATTAATCGATATAATTGACCACTTGATCATACCCAGAAAAACTTAGCTCAAATAAATTCAAACACAGGCATACTCAACGTAAAAGCCCTTGCCAGTTTGGGCCAGACTCGGTTTTTATATGATAGGAAACCAGCCGCAGTTCAACATTCTATGCCCACGCACTACATCTGGTGCGTCTTATCATCGATCATCTGATCGCAGCCACCGTTGCATTTTGATATAACATGGGTATTACCTGATCGATCTTATTAATAGCCATGATTCATGAAGACTCGGCGCCTAAAGCATTTTAAAGCGCATCAAATTTTGCTGCCATGGTGGGATTCTTTTTAGTTAGCTTCTTTAATGTCAGATCATCGGCTTTGTTGTTAGCAAGACGAAGATTATTTTCAGAGCCAAGAAGCGCATCTTTTGTTTTTTGCAGATGGTCGATAGTTTTATCAATTTCTAAAATGGCTGTTTTAAATTTCTTAGATGCTAATTCGTAGTTTCGGGCGAAACTCGACCTAAACGCATCCAGCTCATCCTCAAAGTTAGTGATATCCACATTCTGCTCTTTTACTATCGCAAGTTCTCTCTTGTATTTCAGGGCATTTTGAGCGGCGTTGCGCAATAGTGTAATGATAGGAATAAAAAACTGCGGCCGGATAACATACATCTTTTGATAGCGATGCGACACATCGATAATACCAGCATTGTAAAGCTCGCTTTCAGGCTCAAGAAGAGAAACAAGTACTGCGTATTCACAGTTCTTTTCATTACGATCCTTGTCGAGCTCTTTAAAAAAATCTTCGTTTTTTTTCTTAGTTGCCGTTTCGTCATTCTCGTTTTTCATTTCAAACATAATCGACACGCTTTCAAACCCTTGTGTATCTAAATCGCGAAAGATGTAGTCTCCCTTGCTACCAGCGCGTGCGTCGTTATCTTTTTCAAAATATGCTTTAGGAAAAGCCGTAGCACGAATACGGTTATACTCGGTTTCACAATGTTGCTCTAGAGTTTCTCCAACCATCTTGGTTGATAGACGGGCTTTCATGTCTCGAAGGCGCTCAATTTCATGATCACGATCTGTGATTTGCGTTTCGTATTTATCTTTTAATGCCGTTTCAGCAAGCTCTTTCTCAAGCTTCACTCGATCAAGTTTACTTTTAAATTCGTACCCAGCCCTTTCAGCTGCATGAGCCGCATCGCTGCTTGCCTGTTTTTGTGCGCCGTCAGTAACACTAAGCCTTGATTTAAGCTCTTGAATCTCTGTATCCTTTTTGGCGGCGCTTTCTTGAAGGTTTTTAGAATAATTAGCATCTGCTAATTTAGAGGCGTTTTTGTTATCTTGCCTCACCTGCCTCAGTTCATAATCTAGTACATCACGTTCTTTTTCGACATCTTTGAGCGCCTTCGTGACCGCAAGTTTTTGCGTAACAGAGCCTGCATCTAATTTTGCTTTGAGTGCTAAAATTTCAGCATTCTGACTCGATGCGGCCTTCTGCATTTCGTTTGCTGCTTGTTCTTTAGCAAGTTTAACAGCCGTTATCTTTTCTTTATCAGCAAGTTCAAGCCTTTCAAGTAACTGCTTTTTAAACTCGCTATCACGAACCTGTTTCAAAATATCTGCATATCCAGCTTCATCTATTTTGAATGCTTTCTTACAGTGTGGGCAGTTTATTTCATGCATAAATGATCCTTTACTTTTACCTGATTAACGGCTAATAACTCACAGCACAGGAAAATAAAGCAAATAAGCCACGCTAATGCTTTATTTTATCTGGGTGTATATATCCAAGTTTAAGTCGTAACTTAAGCCTTTTTTGTTATTGTTCGATTAAATAATACAGCCTCTGCTCAGAGCCAATAACAAAACAGAGCGCGACAAAGTACTCCAAGCACAACACTCAAATAGTTTACTGGATCTTATGGTATTCTTCGTGCTACATAAGATATTACATCTAATTTTCTACCGCCACTCGCGAAGTGCATCTCCAATTGATATGCTATTTTTTCCAAGGGAGCATCGTGATAACCTCTGCTTTGGATCTCTAAAATATAACGTAGTAAAAAAGCACTAGCTCCTAACTGCGTCCATTGCACAACATGAACCAATTCATGAAAATGTGAGGGTAACTCACAAGCTACTTCAGAAGTGAGATAATAGGTGTTTTTGTAGGTGATCCCTTCCATATCTATCTCTAGCCATTTCCCCAAACCAGCTTGATGAAACTCTAAGAAGTCAGGTATTGGAAGTTTGTCCACAATAACAAAATAAGCAGTAGCTAAAAATTCAGGTGTATAGAAACCTGCAAACTCGTTAATAAATTTTAAACAGCTTTGTCGTTTACTAGCAAACTTCTCATTTGTGTCGTTCATCCATTCATTGAATTTATGTAGCATGATCCACTCCAAGCAAAATATAACGTCCGCTTAAGCGAACAAAAATAGTCTATTAGTCGAATTACAATAGCAACAAGGCAAATTGTGCCGATATGCGAGGCATAAAATTGAAGTATAGTTATTCTCTATCGAGATTTTATAACAATCCAAATTGGTGCAAAGATCTTTGCCCTTTGGCGCGCGAACTCGGGTTTTATATGAAATGAAGCAGCCTTGCGATCAACATTCGATGCGTACGTCCCCATTACCTCATGTTGCGCCTTATCATCGAGTTCGCAGCCGATTTTCCATTTTGAGGTAACATGAGTATATTACCTCTGGTAGATGTGAAGAGCTGATGTCCATTAATAAATCACATACTTGCTCTACAGGATATTTATTTTTAGTTATGGTAATACTTTTATAAAGGGTTTTACGGTAACGTTTGCGTAAACACCAGCTAATACATAGGGATCTGCATCAGCCCATTTTTTTGCAACTTCTAAAGAATCAAACTCGGCAATTACCGTTGAGCCTGTGAAACCAGACTCGCTTGCTGTATCGCTATTACCCCTCGGATGAGGACCTGCAACAAATAATCTCCCTACGTCATTTAAAGCTTGCAAACGTGCGACATGCGCAGGGCGAGCTTGGACCCGCCGGGCTAAGCTATCTTCAATATCTTGTGAAAAAATAACATACAGCATTATTCTTTTTCCTTTGTTGTTTTAGGTAAATATTTATAAATATAAATGACACTAATAACGGTAAATACAAGGGTTGCCCCCATTAAGCCAAATACTTTAAAGTTTACCCATACATTAATGGGCATGTTAAAGGCAATATAGAGATTAAGTACGCCAAGTACAGCAAAGAAAATTGCCCACGCAAGATTGAGATTATTCCAAACTTTCTCTGGCAAGGTAAATTCTTTACTCAGCATTTGTTTAATAGCAGGTTTGTTAAAGATAAATTGTGTAACCAGTAATACGATTGTGAATAAGCCGTAAACAACTGTTACTTTCCATTTAATGAATACATCATCATGCAGGGCTATGGTAAGTGTGCCAAAAACCATGACCATTGCAAACGTTATCCACTGCATTTTTCCAATCTTACCTGCTGTAAAGTAAATGAAGATAAGTACGATTGCCATGGAAATCATTAAAGCGGCTGTTGCTGCATAAATATTAACTATTTTATAAACAATAAAAAAAATAATAAGTGGAATAAATTCTAAAAATTGTTTCATTTTTTCTCTCTAATTACGCGGTTAAAGGGATATGTAGACTCACCCTATTTCAAGATTATTCATTACTTGGCTAAGCAAACATGATAGTTCCACTCGATGGTGAATTATTGTTATTCATTTTTACAATGCCACAAAGTAGCATTGGTATATACCGACATGCCTTTTAAATTACTGCAATGTTGATGATAATATAAGTTAAAAAAATGTTGTCAAGAATAAATCGTTTTATTTGCCATTTTAATAAAAATATCTAATCATATAATAAGCGAAATTATTCCATTATGATGATAAAATAAACTTAAATTATTAACTTTTATTACGAGATGTTGCATATCGTGTCTACTCTAAAATTATTAGCGCCAATATTAAATTTTTTAACATGTCCAACGCCAGATGCTTGGATAAATGAAGCTAAAAAACCAGAAAATCTACCGATTATATTACGAGATCATTTAGCATGTGAGTTAAAAGCAGGCCAGACCGCAATGCATCTTATTCGTAAGTATGCCGTTGATAAAAAAAGTGGACAAATACTTGCTGATTGGTTTAAACCTTATGAGGGTTATTTATATCGTAATGAAGGTGATTTAAAGTCATTAGCGAATAAAAATAATTTATCTAAAACTATCCTTGCCAAGAATAACTCACCCTATAGCCAAGATCTTGTTGATAAAATGGTTTTGCTGATAAAAGAAGAGTTACATCATTTTTATCAAGTGTTGGAGATTATGGTAAAACGAGATATTCCGTTTGATAGAATAACCGCTGGTCGTTATGCCCAAGGGATGATGAAGCATGTCACAACACATGAGCCTGAAACATTAATTGATAAGCTAATTTGTGGCGCTTATATTGAAGCTCGATCATGTGAACGTTTTGCTAAACTAGCCCCACATTTAGATGATGACTTAAATAAGTTTTACATATCATTATTAAGATCTGAAGCTCGCCATTATCAAGATTATTTAACACTTGCAGGGCAAGTTGCTGGTAAAGATATATCTGCGCGTGTGGCTTATTTTGCTACAGTAGAAGAGCAATTAATATCCAGCCATGATCCTGATTTTAAATTTCATAGTGGCTCACCAATCGATTAAATAGCGTAAAAAACTAATTAAAGTTTGCACCACTATCTTTTACATAGAAAGTTGTGCATTCAGTATGCTTGTAATCAGTTCGAACTATTTCCCATCCAGTAGCAAACAGCAGGTAATGGGATCATGTCTTGCATTTTGCATAGCTATGCTTGATGAATAATCATTATCATTTATACCCATGTTACCCTACATTTAACCATGACATGAGTATAAGTATCGGTCATATCACACAAGCTAACTTTATTTATGGTCAATCTATGTACTGTCTTGCTAGTATGTTAAAAGTTGAATTTTAATCCTTCTCATAAAAGGTCACACAAAATGAAACTTAAAAGCAAATTACAACTCGGCGCTGTTTTTATGGGCATGCTCATGCTCGTTGCTTGTGGCGGAGAGGAAAAACATATAGCGCCACCGCCCGTCAAACCACCCGTAACAACACCAGTAACACCGGCAGAGATCGTAACCTTTGACATTGCGTCGCTTGCTGGTTCATGGATTACTCCCTGCCAAGCATCAAAGAGTCTAACTGGTTATGATGAGCAGCAAATCTTTAACTTCAATGGCGATAAACTAACAACACACAAAATTTTTTACGTGCAGAATACTAATTGCAAACATAGTGATGAAGCGCTTCGAACGCTGGAAGTGGCTAATATTGCGCTCGGCGAAACGGTAAACCCAGGCTCTGAGACAGGGCATACCAAGATAAATATCACCACCAAAAAAGTAATCCTAGCTCCAATGAATAGCACTCTTACTGCTTTATTAAATAATACGGGTCACACGGGCAATCAATCTATATACAATGGATATGATCAAGGCTGGTCTACTACTTTCTGGAGAAACCTCTCGAATATACCAGATGCCAGAACAAACTTTAAAATTGACCAATCAGTACCTGATATCTTCAAAATTTCCACTGTGACGGTTGATGGACAAACTAATAAAGTACTCAAACTTAGTGTTAAGGGGGGCAATGTAGATAGCGATGGCAGACCTCTCTCTCTTGCTAATAGTATCACAGCTACCCTGCAGAAAAAAACAACTCAAACGCAAACGCCGCAAGCTGCTGGACTTATTGGTCAATGGAAGTATGCCTGCCGCCTAGCAAAAGGACATTCAGACTATTTGCAGCAGAAAACCTTGGATTTCAATGACGACAAACTAAAAACATCCATTATTTTTTATCAGAAGACACATAGCATGTGTACGGATAATAGTAAGTTGCTATACCAAGTGGCAATCGAGTCGGACATTGTTGTGGGTAAGGTGATAAACGCAGGCGCGGTGGATGAGCATACCCAGATAGGTATCAAAACCACAAATGTAAAAATAAATCTAAACTCAACTCCCAATGCTCAACAAACGATCTTGTTTAATGCGATCCATTTCTATCTCAATCCTGTAACAAATTTATATTATGGATATGGCCAAAAAAACTGGCCTACCAATGATTGGAGAGACATCTCAAGTGTACCAGATGCCATAACAAACCTTAATATTGGCACTCAAGTGCCTAATATCTTTAAAATTTCCACAGTGACTGGTGGCCGTAAAGAACTTAAAATGGGCGATTATCAAGGCAGTTTTGATATAAATGGCAGGGCTATATCTCTTGAGGCTAAAGGTGCTGCGTCCCAGTAATAATAGCCATCAGGGCGTTATAAAATCATCGCCCAAAATGAATAATAAAAGCACATGCCAATACAACAACCGATGTGGCTAGCATTGCTTGTTGTAAAACTCATCTGGTGTGTGTCAGCCACAGCAACGTTTATAGCCATGTTTTGTGCAAAGGAAACATAAAAAGCAATATAAAAAGGCAATATAAAAAGGCAAGCTAAAAATGCTTTGCTGGTTGTAATGCAGATCCTCATAGTTAAGGTGCAACTCCTGTAATTCTAACCCTTGGCAAACGCTAAACCAAAGTCTGCATTTAAAGCTAAAATATCAGCCACGCATTGCCATGATAACGGCTATAAGTACCACTCAACTCACACTTTACAACTTAATTTATAGTTAATTAATGCTTAATTTATGCGCTGAGTGTAGTGTGTTAAAAAGTTAGATTTTAATCAGAATATAGGGATATACCAGATGAAAGTTAACCACACATTACAGCTCGCAACTTTTTTTATAAGCATGCTTATGCTAACGGCCTGTGGTGGAGGTGGAGATGATTCCGCGCCAAAGCCAGTGACACCGCAGGTAACACAGCCGCCACCGATATCACAGTCACTTGATGGCTCATGGAGCACTTCCTGCCAAGCATCAACAGGTATAGATGATTATGATCAGAGGGATATCTTTAATTTTAAGGGCAATAAACTAACACTAAATAAAATATTCTACGTGCGTGATACTAATGCCCCACAAACTTGCAAACATAGTGAGGTCGGGTTTAAAATTAGGATTGAGGCTGATATTTCGCTCGGGGCAACGGTAAACCCAGGGACGGCGACAGGGCATACCAAGATAAATATCAAACGCACAAAAGTACTGCTAGTTCCAATGAATGACACTATTACTGGCTTATTTAACGACCCTAATTACACGAGTAATGACTCTCACTACTATGGATTTGGGTTAAACGGCTGGAAGATTTTTCTCTGGAAAGACATCTCAAGTCAAGAGCGTGCCATACAAGCCTTTTCGATTGGCAATTCAGGACCTAATATCTTCCAAATTAGCGAGGCGCAAATTGATGGTGCGACTCATAAAGTGCTCACAATGGGTTCTTATTTAGGCAATATAGATGGCGATGCCAGGCCTCTCGAGCTTGCTAAGAAGATCACAGCTACCAAGCAGAACAAGACAATTCAGCAGGCTGGGCAAACGGCGCAAGCTGCGGGACTGACTGGTACATGGAAGTATGGTTGTCGCAATGCAAAAGGCGACCCGGGGCAGTATCAGAACTCAACCATTAATTTCACGGGCAACAAACTAACAACATTAATTAATTTTTATCTCATAGATACTTATCAAGATGGGAGGGACAAAACCACACAATGTAGTGCTGTGCAGCTTCTATACAAAGTGGAAAGTGAGGCTGACATTGTGGTGGGTAAGGTAATAAACCCAGGCCAGGCCACGGAGCATACTCAGATAGGTATCAAGACAACAAACGTAAAGCTGCAAATAGCTACCAATTCAGACGTGTTTGCTGACCACTATAAGTCAACTTTTAATAAAAGTAATTTTTATAACACTCGTGAAACAGTTTTATATAATGGCTATGGCCTAAGAGACTGGAAGATCAATGTTCAGAAAGACATCTCTAGTGCACCAGATGCCATAACAAACCTTAATATTGGCACGCAAGTGCCTGATATCTTTAAAATTTCCACAGTGACTGGTGGCCGTAAAGAACTTAAAATGGGCGATTATCAAGGCAGTTTTGATATAAATGGCAGGGCTATGTCGCTTGAGGCTAAAGGTGCTGTGTTGCAGTAATAATAGCCATCAGGGCGGTATAAAATCATCGCCCAAAATGAATAATAAAAGCACATGCCAATACAACAACCGATGTGGCTAGCATTGCTTGTTGTAAAACTCATCTGGGGTGTGTCAGTCAGAGCAATACTTATACCCATGTTTTGTGAAAAAGCCGCATAAAAAGGCAATATAAAAAGGCAAGCTAAAAATGCTTTGCTGGTTGCCATGGCGATCCTCATAGTTAAGGTGCAACTCCTGTAATTCTAACCCTTGGCAAACGCTAAACCAAAGCCTGCATTTAAAGCTAAAATATCAGCCACGCATTGCCATGATAACGGCTATAAGTATCACTCAACTCACACTTTACAACTTAATTTATAGTTAATTAATGCTTAATTTATGCGCTGAGTGTAGTGTGTTAAAAAGTTAGATTTTAATCAGAATATAGGGATATACCAGATGAAAGTTAACAACACATTACAGCTCGCAACTTTTTTTATAAGCATGCTTATGCTAACGGCCTGTGGTGGAGGTGGAGATGATTCCGCGCCAAAGCCAGTGACTCCATCGGTAACACCATCGATAACACCACAGGTAACGCCGCCAGTAACGCCGCCAGTAACGCCGCCACCGTCACTTGATGGTACATGGGTGGAGCCGTGTCACACCTTTCAAAAAGATGACAACTATAATATTCAAAAAATTTTCCAGTTCCAGGACAACAAACTAAAAATAAATAGTTCTCTTTCTCTTAAACAGTCAGATGGCGGCTCAACGTGTGCAGAGGACGCACATCTACTTCAAACGGAGGTCGAGGCTGACGTTGCTGTGGGTGAGACAATAAATCCTGGCACGGAAACCAGGCATACCGAAATCAATATCACTAACAAAAAGGTTAGGCTCAAAGCTCCACGTTCTGGCTTGCTTAGTTCGCTTAATGATCCTAGCTACAGTCCCAATGAATACTATGGATATGGGCAAACAGACTGGGAGATCAATGTTTGGAAAAACATCTCGAGTATACAAGATGCCATAAAAAACTTTAAAATTGGCACATCAATAGCTGATATCTTTCAAATTTCTAAAAAGCAAATTAATAACGAGACTCGTAAAGTGCTCAAAATGGGTGATAAGAAGGGAAATTATGCAGATGGCCGCCCGCTGACTCTTGATAATAATTGGCTCGCTGTGTTCCAGTCACCACTTGATGGTACATGGGTTGGTACATGTCGTATCTTTCAAAAAAATAACGCATATCATATTCGAACAATATATCAATTCAAAGGCAGCAAACTAATACTACACAGTTATATTTATGTTACAGCTCTAACAGGTGGCGACTACTGCAGCGCTAGCTCATATGCACTTAGAACTTCTGTCGAGGCTACCGTTGATGTGGGTAAGACTATAAATCCTGGCACGGCTGATTATTATACCAAAATAAATATCACTAACACAAAGGTGGAGTTCCGACCACTCAACGGAGGACTAATTGAAGACTTTAATAACCCTGCCGTAACTGGCTATAAATATTATGGATATGGGCAAACAGGCTGGAAGTACAATACTTGGAAAGACATCTCTAGTATACCAGATGCCATAAAAAACTTTAAAATTGGCACATCAGTACCTGATATCTTCCAAATTTCTAAAAAGCAAATTAATGGCCAGACTGGTAAAGTGCTCAAAATGGGTGATCCAAACGGTCATTTTGATACAAATGGTAGCCCTACCACTCTTGAGTCTGAAAGTGCTGTGCACTCGAGCTGAAGTAAGGATCTGGATTAAAATCATCACCCTTAATTTATAATAAAATCACATGCCAATACAACAAGCAATGTGGCTAGCATTGCTTGTTTAAAACTCATCTGGTGTGTGTCAGTCCGTGCAACGTTTATAGCCATGCCTTGTGCAAAGACAACATGCAAAGGCAACATGCAAAGGCAACATAAAAAGACAACATAAAAAGACAACATAAAAAGGCAAGCTAAAAATACTTTGCTGGTTGCAATGCAGATCCTCACAGTTAAGGTGCAACTCCTGTAATTCCAACCCTTGGCAAACGCTAAGCCAAAACCTGCATTTAAAGCTAAAATCTCAGCCACGCATTGCCATCAGAACGGCGATAAGTATCACTCACTCACACTTTACAACTTAATTTATAGTTAATTAATGCTTAAGTTATACGCTGAGTGTAGTGTGTTAAAAAGTTATATTTTAATCAGAATATAGGGATATACCAGATGAAAGTTAACAACAAATTACAGCTCGCAACTTTTTTTATAAGCATGTTTATGCTAACTGCCTGTGGTGGAGGTGGAGACTCTGCCGCAACGCCTCCGGTCACGCCGCCAGTAACTGTAACTCCGCCAGTAACTCTAGCTCCGCCAACAACTCTAGCTCCGCCAACAACGACGCCACCAATAGCATCACCAATAGCATCACCAGTAACATCACAGTCACTTGAAGGCATATGGGAGACTCGCTGCTTAGCATCAAAGAGTCTAACTGGTTATGATGAGCAGGACATATTTAACTTTAAGGGCGATAAACTCACCACAAACAAGTTTTTTTACCAGCAGGATACTAATTGCAAACATAGCGATGAAGTGTTTCGCGCGTGGGAAACTGCTAAGATTGAGCTCGGCGCAGCGGTAAACCCAGGCACGAATACTGGCCATACTAAGATAAATATCACCCCCACAAAAATAAGACTAGTTGCAATAAATAGCACTTTTACGGCCTTACTTAATAATTCGGGTCATACCAGTAATGAGTCTATATACAATGGATATGGGAAAGCATGGCGTACTAATTACTGGAAAGATCTCTCGAATATCACGGAGGCTAAAAATAACTTTAAAATTGACCAAATAGAGCCTGAGATCTTGCAAATTTCTGAGGATATGGTTGATGGCGCAACTCGTAAAGTACTCAAACTGGGCTCTAAAGCGGGCAATGTAGATAGCGAGGGCAGGCCTCTCGTGCTTGCGCGTAGTATCACAGCGACCTTGCAGAAAAAGACAACCCCAACCCAAACGGCGCAAAATGCTGGACTTATTGGTCAATGGAAGTATGGCTGCGTCTCCACAAGATTCTCCAGCACACAGCTGCAGCGGGAAACTTTGGATTTCGAGGGCAACAAACTAACAACAATCATTGATTTCTCTTTCCCTTCCAGTGTACAGTGTAACACTGATACTGGTTACTCATATCGAGTAAAAATCGATGCGGACATTGTTGTGGGGACGGTGATAAACAAAGGCGCGGCCAACGAGCATACCGAGATCGGTATCAAGCCCACCAAGGTACAAATGATAGCAGATAATGACAGTGTAACGTCCGCATTCAATGTAACTAATTTATATAACTCTAAAAGAGAAGATATATATCATGGCTATGGACTAACAGACTGGCAAAAAGAGAAATGGAAAGATGTCTCAAGTAGACCAAATGCCATAATAAGCTTTAATATTGGCACAGAAGTGCCTGATATCTTCAAAATTTCCACCGCGACTGATGGCCATAAAGAACTCAAAATGGGCGATTATAAAGGCAATTTTGATACAAATGGTCGGGCTATGTCGCTTGAGGCTCAAGGTGCTGTGCTCCAGCCGAAATAGCCATCAGGGCGGTATAAAATCATCTCCAAAAATTTATAATAAAATCACATGCCAATACAACAAGCAATGTAGCTAGCATCGCTTGTTGTAAAACTCATCTGGTGTGTGTCAGTCCGTGCAACGTTTATAGTCATGCCTTGTGCAAAGACAACATGCAAAGGCAACATAAAAAGACAACATAAAAAGACAACATAAAAAGGCAAGCTAAAAATACTTTGCTGGTTGCAATGCAGATCCTCACAGTTAAGGTGCAACTCCTGTAATTATAACCCTTGGCAAACGCTAAGCCAAAACCTGCATTTAAAGCTAAAATCTGAGCCACGCATTGCCATGATAACGGCTATAAGTATCACTAACTCACACTTTACAACTTAATTTATAGTTAATTAATGCTTAAGTTATGCGCTGAGTGTAGTGTGTTAAAAAGTTAGAGTAGATTTTAATCATAATGTACAAGGATATACCAGATGAAAGTTAACCACACATTACAGCTCGCAGCTTTTTTTATAAGCATGTTTATGCTAACTGCCTGCGGTGGAGGTGGAGATGATTCCGCGCCAAAGCCAGTAACACCTGCGGTAACACCTGCGGTAACACCTGCGGTAACACCATCGGTAACTCAGACAATAAGGCCGCTAGGACCCACAACCTTTGACACTGCATTACTTGCTGGCTCATGGATAACTCGCTGCCAATCAACAAATAATCTAGCGGGTTATGATGAGCAGGATACCTTTAACTTCAAGGGCAATACACTCACCACAACCAAGTTTTTTTACACGCAGAGTACTAATTGTAAACATAGTGAAACTGCACTTCAAGCGCGGGAAATGGCTAAGATTGAGTTCGGTGCAATGGTAAACAAAGGGATGGACACGGAGCATACCAAGATAAATATCACTCCCACAAAAGTTATCCTAGTTGCAATGAATGAAAATCTTGCAGCATTACTTGATGATACTAACCATACCAGTAATGAGTCTATATACAATGGATATGGGCTAACAGGCTGGGATGAGCATACGTGGAAAGACCTCTCAAGTATCGAAGCTGCTAAAACAAACTTTAAAATTAACCAAGTAGTACCTGATATCTTGCAAATTTCCGAAAAGATGGTTAATGGCACAACTCATAAAGTACTCAAACTGGGCGCTAAAGGAGGCACTGTAGATAGCGATGGCAGGCCTCTCTCGCTTGCTACTAGCATCACAGCTACCAAGCAGAACAAAACCACTCAAAAAGAGCAAACGGCGCAAGCTGCTGGACTAACTGGTCACTGGACGTATCCCTGTCGAATAGCAAAAGGACATCCAAAATATTCGCAACTGGAAACATTGGATTTCGAGGGCGACAAACTAAAAACAGCCATTACTTTTTATTTAGAGAGGTGTCTCCCATACCATAAACTATACAATGTGGCAATGGAGGCTGATATTGTCGTGGGTAAATCCAATGATAATTTTACCCAGATAGGTATCACAACCACCAAGGTAGAGACACGAACAAATGGGCCATATGCTAGTAACTATGCGGCGGATTTTAATATAAGAAATTTTTATAACACTCCTGTAGCAGATTATGACACTCCTTTAGCAGAGTTATATTTTGGATATGGGCAAACAGACTGGCAAAAAGATAAATGGAAAGACCTCTCCACAGTACCAGAGGCCATAGAAGACCTTAATATTGGCACACAAGTTCCTGATATCTTCAAAATTTCCACCGCGACTGATGGCAGTAAAGAACTTAAAATGGGTGGTTATAAAGGCCTCTTTGATATAAATGGCAGGGCTATGTCTCTTGAGGATAAAGCTGCTGTGCTCCAGCCGAAATAGCCATCAGAGCGGTATAAAATTATCTCCAAAAATTTATAATAAAAGCACATGCCAATACAACAAGCAATGTAGCTAGCATCGCTTGTTGTAAAACTCATCTGGTGTATGTCAGTCCGTGCAACGTTTATAGCCATGCCTTGTGCAAAGACAACATGCAAAGACAACATAAAAAGGCAAGCTAAAAATGCTTTGCTGGTTACCATGGCGATCCTCACAGTTAAGGTGCAACTCCTGTAATTCTAACCCTTGGCAAACACTAAACCAAAGCCTGCATTTAAAGCTAAAATATCAGCCACGCATTGCCATGATAACGGCTATAAGTATCACTAACTCACACTTTATACGTAATTTATAGTTAATTAATGCTTAATTTATGCGCTGAGTGTAGTGTGTTAAAAAGTTATATTTTAATCAGAATATAGGGATATACCAGATGAAAGTTAACAACAAATTACAGCTCGCAACTTTTTTTATAAGCATGTTTATGCTAACTGCCTGCGGTGGAGGTGGAGACTCTACCGCAACGCCTCCTGTCACGCCGCCAGTAACTGTAACTCCGCCAGTAACTCTAGCTCCGCCAACAACTCTAGCTCCGCCAACAACGACGCTACCAATAGCATCACCAGTAACATTACCAGTAACATCACAGTCACTTGAAGGCATATGGGAGACTCGCTGCTTAGCATCAAAGAGTCTAACTGGTTATGATGAGCAGGACACATTTAACTTCAAGGGCAACACACTCACCACAACCAAGTTTTTTTACACGCAGAGTTCTAATTGCATACATAGTGAAGCTGCACTTCAAGCGCGGGAAGTGGCTGGCATTAAGCTCGGCGCAGCGATAAACCCAGGCACGGATACAGGGCATACCAAGATAGATATCACTCCCTCAAAAGTAATCCTAGTTGCAATGAATGAAAATCTTGCAGCATTACTTGATGATACTAGCCATACCAGTAATGAGTCTATATACAATGGATATGGGCTAACAGGCTGGGATGAGCATACGTGGAAAGACCTCTCAAGTATCGATGCTGCCAGAAAAAACTTTAAAATTGGTTACTTAAATCGTGATATCTTGCAAATTTCCGAGGAGATGGTTGATGGCACAACTCATAAAGTACTCAAACTGGGCTCTCGTGGGGGCAATACAGATAGCGATGTCAGGCCTCTCTCGCTTGCTACTAGCATCACAGCTACCAAGCAGAACAAAACCACTCAAAAAGAGCAAACGGCGCAAGCTGCTGGACTAACTGGTCACTGGACGTATCCCTGTCGAATTACAAAAGGACATCCGTATTTTTCGCAACTGGAAACATTGGATTTCGAGGGCGACAAACTAAAAACAGCCATTACTTTTTATTTGGAGAGATGTCTCCCCTACCATAAACTATACAATGTGGCAATGGAGGCTGATATTGTCGTGGGTAAATCCAATGATAATTTTACCCAGATAGGTATCACAACCACCAAGGTAGAGACACGAACAAATGGGCAATATGCTAGTAACTTTGCGGCGTATTTTAATAAGGCTAATTTTTATAACACTCCTGTAGCAGATAATGACACTCCTGTAGCAGAGTTATATTTTGGATATGGGCAAACAGACTGGCAAAAAGATAAATGGAAAGACCTCTCCACAGTACCAGAGGCCATAGAAGACCTTAATATTGGCACACAAGTTCCTGATATCTTCAAAATTTCCACCGCGACTGATGGCAGTAAAGAACTTAAAATGGGTGGTTATAAAGGCCTCTTTGATATAAATGGCAGGGCTATGTCTCTTGAGGATAAAGCTGCTGTGCTCCAGCCGAAATAGCCATCAGAGCGGTATAAAATCATCGCCCAAAATGAATAATAAAAGCACATGCCAATACAACAAGCAATGTAGCTAGCATCGCTTGTTGTAAAACTCATCTGGTGTGTGTCAGTCCGTGCAACGTTTATAGCCATGCCTTGTGCAAAGACAACATGCAAAGGCGACATAAACAGGCAAGCTAAAAATGCTTTGCTGGTTACCATGGCGATCCTCACAGTTAAGGTGCAACTCCTGTAATTCTAACCCTTGGCAAACACTAAACCAAAGCCTGCATTTAAAGCTAAAATATCAGCCACGCATTGCCATGATAACGGCTATAAGTATCACTAACTCACACTTTATACGTAATTTATAGTTAATTAATGCTTAATTTATGCGCTGAGTGTAGTGTGTTAAAAAGTTATATTTTAATCAGAATATAGGGATATACCAGATGAAAGTTAACCACACATTACAGCTCGCAACTTTTTTTATAAGCATGTTTATGCTAACTGCCTGTGGTGGAAGTGGAGACTCTACCGCAACGCCTCCTGTCACGCCGCCAGTAACTGTAACACCGCCAGTAACTACGCCAGTAACTGTAACTCCGCCAGTAGTAACCACGCCGCCAGCAGTAACATCACAGTCACTTGATGGTTTATGGAGGACTAGCTGTCAAGCATCAATAAATCTACAGAGTTATGATGAGCAGGATACCTTTAACTTCAAGGGCAATAAACGAACCACAACCAAGTTTTTTTACCAGCCGAATACTAATTGCAAACATAGCGATGAAGTGCTTCGCATGCGGGAAAATGCTAAAATTTTGGTCGGTGCAATGGTAAACCCAGGCTCGGATACAGGGCATACCAAGATAAATATCAATCCCACAAAAGTTATCCTAGCTCCAATGAATAGCACTCTTACGGCCTTACTTAATAATTCGGGTCACACAACTAATGAGTCTATATACAATGGATATGGACAAACAAACTGGAAATTGTTTATCTGGAAAAACCTCTCAAGTATCGAAGCTGCCAAAACAAACTTTAAAATTAACCAATCAGCAGTGCTTGATATCTTCCAAATTTCCGAAAAGATGGTTGAGGGCGCAACTCATAAAGTGCTCAAACTGGGCGCTCAAGAAGGCAATGTAGATAGCGATGGTAGGCCTCTCGCGCTTGCAGATAGCATCACAGCTACCATGGCGAAAAAAACAATAGAAACGCAAACTGTGCAAACTGCGGGACTAACTGGTAAATGGACGTATCCCTGTCTCGTAGGAGGAGGAAGTGCCTATAACACAGTGAAGACATCAACCTTGACTTTCACGGGCAACAAACTAATAACAGACATTTATATTTATTATAATACTGACAACCCACAAACAATATGTAAGGGTCTTCCCTATTATCAAGTGGAAACCGAAGCGGACATTGTTGTGGGTAAAGTAATAAATAAAGGCCAGGCCACTGAGCATACCCAGATTGGTATCAAGACTACAAAGGTAAAGATAAAAATAGTAGATACGCTTGGTGGGGCCTTTGCTTATATTTTTAATATAAGTAGTTTATACAACACTCGTGTAACAAATTTATATTATGGCTATGGGCTAACAGACTGGCAAAAAGAGAAATGGAAAGACGTCTCCAGTGCACCAGAGGCCATAATAAACCTTAATATTGGCACACAAGTTCCTGATATATTTAAAATATCCACCGCGACTGATGGCAGTAAAGAACTTAAAATGGGCGATTATAAAGGCAGTTTTGATATCGATGGTCGTGCTATGTCGCTTGAGGCTCAAGGTGCTGTGCTCTAATAGGTGCTGCGTCCCAGTAATAATAACCATCTGCCGATATAAACTCATCGCCCTTCAAAATGAATAATAAAAGCACATGCCAATACAACAAGCGATGTGGCTAGCATTGCTTGTTTTCAAACTCACCTAATACGTGTCATCCACAGCAAGGTTTATAGCCATGCCTTATGCAAAGACAACATGCAAAGACAACATGCAAAGACAACATAAAAAGGCAAGCTAAAAATGCTTTGCTGGTTACCATGGCGATCCTCACAGTTAAGGTGCAACTCCTGTAATTCTAACCCTTGGCAAACGCTAAACCAAAGCCTGCATTTAAAGCTAAAATCTCAGCCACGCATTGCCATGATAACGGCTATAAGTATCACTAACTCACACTTTATACTTAATTTATAGTTAATTAATGCTTAAGTTATGCGCTGGGTGTAGCATGTTAAAAAAGTTAAATTTAAATCATGATGGACAGGTGTATACCAGATGAAAGTTAACCACACATTACAGCTCGCAACTTTTTTTATAAGCATGTTTATGCTAACTGCCTGTGGTGGAGGAAATGACTCAACGCCTGTAACTCCGCCGCCGCCACCACCAGTATCAGTATCACAGTCACTTGAGGGATCATGGATGACTAGCTGTCAAGCATCAAAAAATCTACAGAGTTATGATGAGCAGGATACCTTTAACTTCAAGGGCAATAAACGAACCACAACCAAGGTTTTTTACCCGCAGGATACTAATTGCAAACATAGCGATGAAGTGTTTCGCGCGCGGGAAACTGCTAAGATTGAGCTCGGCGCAGCGGTAAACCCAGGCACGAATACTGGCCATACCAAGATAGATATCACTCCCACAAGAGTAATCATAGCTCCTATGAATAGCACTCTTACAGCCTTACTTAATAATTCTGGTCACACCAGTAATGAGTCTATATACAATGGATATGGAATCACAGGCTGGCGAGCTGTCTACTGGAAAAATATCTCAAGTATCAAAGCTGCCAAAACAAACTTTAAAATTAACCAAGTAATACCTGATATCTTGCAAATTTCCAAAAAGATGATTGATGGCACTACTCATAAAGTACTCAAACTGGGCGCTAAGGGGGGCAATGTAGATAGCGAGGGCAGGCCTCTCGTGCTTGCGCGTAGTATCACAGCTACCTTGCAGAAAAAAACAACCCCAGTGCAAACGGCGCAAGCTGCGAGCCTGATTGGCCAATGGAAGTATAGCTGTCGCAAGGATAAAGTGATCGACAGCAGGGTGCAAAACTTAACCTTGGATTTCATGGGCAACAAACTAACAACATTAATTACTTTTTATAGTTCTATAAATACAAAAACTGGATGCAACCAGCAGCCCGCATTTCAAGTAGAAATCGAGGCTAATATTGTTGTGGGTAAAGTTATAAACAAAGGCGCGACCAACGAACATACCCAGATCGGTATCAAGACCACCAAGGTACAAATTAAGCCTATGATTGCAGATGCACTGGACTACTTATTCAATGTAACTGATATCTATAACTCTCCTATAACAAATGTATATCTTGGCTATGGGCTAACAGACTGGAAGATAGATGTTTGGAAAGACCTCTCCAGTATACAAGATGCCAAAACAAACTTTAATATTGGCACGCAAGTGCCTGATATCTTTAAAATATCCACCGCGACTGATGGTAGTAAAGAACTTAAAATGGGCGATTATAAAGGCAGTTTTGATATCGATGGTCGGGCTATGTCGCTTGAGGCTCAAGGTGCTGTGTTCCAATAGGTGCTGCGTCCCAGTAATAATAACCATCTGGCAATATAAACTCATCGCCCTTCAAAATGAATAATAAAAGCACATGCCAATACAACAAGCAATGTGGCTAGCATTGCTTGTTTTCAAACTCACCTAATACGTGTCATCCACAGCAAGGTTTATAGTCATGTTTTGTGAAAAGGCGACATGCAAAGACGACATAAAAAGGCAAGCTAAAAATACTTTGCTGGTTGCAATGCAGATCCTCACAGTTAAGGTGCAACTCCTGTAATTCCAACCCTTGACAAACGCTAAGCCAAAGCCTGCATTTAAAGCTAAAATCTCAGCCACGCATTGCCATGATAACGGCGATAGGTATCACTCAACTCACACTTTATACTTAATTTATAGTTAATTAATGCTTAATTTATGCGCTGGGTGTAGCATGTTAAAAAAATTAAATTTAAATCATGATGGACAGGTGTATACCAGATGAAAGTTAACCACAAATTACAACTTATAGCTGTTTTTATGGGTATGCTCATGCTTACCGCCTGTGGTGGAGGTGGAGACTCTACCGCAACGCCTCCTGTCACGCCGCCAGTAACTGTAACTCCGCCAGTAACTGTAACTCCGCCAGTAACTCTAGCTCCGCCAACAACGACGCCACCAATAGCATCACCAGTAACATTACCAGTAACATCACAGTCACTTGATGGTTTATGGAAGACTCGCTGCTTAGCATCAAAGAGTCTAACTGGTTATGATGAGCAGGACATATTTAACTTTA
This sequence comes from uncultured Psychromonas sp., assembly GCA_963682165.1. Classification (GTDB taxonomy): domain Bacteria; phylum Pseudomonadota; class Gammaproteobacteria; order Enterobacterales; family Psychromonadaceae; genus Psychromonas. Next base: position 3,808,456 of record OY821666.1, read on the forward strand.
AGGGCGATAAACTCACCACAAACAAGTTTTTTTACGTGCACGATACGAATGACCCACAAACTTGCAAACATAGCGCAGAAGCACTTCGCATGCGGGAAAATGCTAAAATTTTGGTCGGTGCAATGGTAAACCTAGGCATGGTAACTGAGCATACCAAGATAAATATCAATCCCACAAAAGTTATCCTAGCTCCAATGAATAGCACTCTTACGGCCTTACTTAATAATTCGGGTCACACAACTAATGAGTCTATATACAATGGATATGGACAAACAAACTGGAAATTGTTTTTCTGGAAAAACCTCTCAAGTATCGAAGCTGCCAAAACAAACTTTAAAATTAACCAATCAGCAGTGCTTGATATCTTGCAAATTTCCGAAAAGATGGTTAATGGCACAACTCAGAAAGTACTCAAACTGGGTGATAAAGGAGGCAATGTAGATAGCGATGGCAGGCCTCTCGTGCTTGCTCGTAGCATCACAGCGACCTTGCAGAAAAAAACAACGCCACCAACCGGGGAAACTGCGCAAGATGCTGGACTAATTGGTGAATGGACGTATCCCTGTCAACTGTCAAAAGAACATCCAAAATGGTGGCAGTGGAAAATCTTGGATTTCGAGGGCAACAAACTAACAACAATCATTTCTCAGTTTGCCGATCGCCATTATGACTGTCGTAATAATACTATACACCGGCTATACCAAGTGAAAATAGAGGCGGATATTGTACTGGGTAAGGTGATAAACAAAGGAGCGGCCAATGAGCATACCCAGATAGGTATCAAGACCACCAAGATACAAATAAAGCTGGATTCACAATACTTTGGTACCGTAATCCAGTATTTTAATGAGGCTAATTTTTATAACACTAGTATAACAAATATATATAATGGCTATGGGCTAACAGACTGGCAAAAAGAGAAGTGGAAAGACATCTCTGATATACCAGATGTCATAGAAAATCTTAATATTGGCACACAAGTTCCTGATATATTTAAAATATCCACCGCGACTGATGGCAGTAAAGAACTTAAAATGGGCGATTATAAAGGCAGTTTTGATATCGATGGTCGTGCTATGTCGCTTGAGGCTCAAGGTGCTATGCTCTAATAGGTGCTGCGTCCCAGTAATAATAACCATCTGGCGATATAAACTCATCGCCCTTCAAAATGAATAATAAAAGCACATGCCAATACAACAAGCAATGTGGCTAGCATTGCTTGTTTTCAAACTCACCTAATACGTGTCATCCACAGCAAGGTTTATAGTCATGTTTTGTGAAAAGGCGACATGCAAAGACGACATAAAAAGGCAAGCTAAAAATACTTTGCTGGTTGCAATGCAGATCCTCACAGTTAAGGTGCAACTACTGTAATTCCAACCCTTGACAAACGCTAAGCCAAAACCTGCATTTAAAGCTAAAATCTCAGCCACGCATTGCCATGATAACGGCGATAGGTATCACTCAACTCACACTTTATACTTAATTTATAGTTAATTAATGCTTAATTTATGCGCTGGGTGTAGCATGTTAAAAAAATTAAATTTAAATCATGATGGACAGGTGTATACCAGATGAAAGTTAACCACAAATTACAACTTATAGCTGTTTTTATGGGTATGCTCATGCTTACCGCCTGTGGTGGAGGTGGAGACTCTACCGCAACGCCTCCTGTCACGCCAGTAGTAACCACTCCGTCAGTAACATCACAGTCACTTGAGGGCTTATGGATGACTAGCTGCTCAGCATCGGCCGATCTAACTGGTTATGATGAGAGGCAAACCTTTAACTTCAAGGGCAATAAACTCACCACAACCAAGTTTTTTTACCCGCACAATACTAATTGCAAACATGGTGAAGTACTTCGCGCGCGGGAATGGGCTAATATTACGCTCGGCGCCGCAGTAAACCCAGGCACGGCGACCAGCCATACCAAGATAGATATCCGGCGCACAAAAGTTATGCTAGCTCCAATAACTTTGGGTATTATTCTTATAAGATTCATTCATAAGCCAGGTCAAAATGGTAATAAGTTTATATACTATGGATATGGGGACACAGGCTGGGATGCTGGTTACTGGAAAGACATCTCAAGTATCGAAGCTGCTAAAACAAACTTTAAAATTGACCAATCAGTAGCTGATATCTTCCAAATTTCCACAGTGATGGTTGATGGCACTACTTATAAAGTACTCAGACTTGGTGCTAAGGAGGGCAATATAGATATCTATGGCAGGCCTCTCGAGCTTGCGGGTAACATCACAGCTACCCTGCAGAAAAAGACAACTCAAGAGCAAACGCTGCAAGCTGCGGGACTAATTGGCCAATGGAAGTATAGCTGTCGCAAGGCAAAAGAGAACGACAACATGGTACAGAGCTCAACCTTGAATTTCATGGGCAACAAATTAACAACATTAATTTCTTTTTATAGTTCTACAAATACACACACAGGATGCAACCAGCAGTCAGAATTTCAAGTAGAAATCGAGGCTGATATTGTGCTAGGTAAAGTTATAAACAAAGGCGCGGTCAACGAACATACCCTGATCGGTATCAAGACCACCAAGGTACAAATTAAGCCTATGGCTGTAAATGTACTGGACTTATTCAATACAACTGATATCTATAACTCTCATATAACAGATGTATATTTTGGCTATGGACAAACAGACTGGAGGATTGATGATTGGAAAGACCTCTCCAGTATACCAGATGCCAAAACAAACTTTAATATTGGCAGAGAAGTTCCTGATATATTCAAAATTTCCACTGTTAGGATTAATAACATGGATCGTAAGGAGCTACAAATGGGCGATTATAAAGGCAATTTTGATATAAATGGTCGGGCTATGTCGCTTGAGGATAAAGGTGCTGTGTTGCAGCCGAAATAGCCATCATGGCGGTATAAAATTATCGCCCAAAATGTATAATAAAATCACATGCCAATGCAACAAGCAATGCGCCTAGCATCGCTTGTTTTAAAACTCATCTGGTGAGTGTCAGTCCGTGCAACGTTTATAGCCATGTTTTGTGCAAAGACAACATAAAAAGGCAAGCTAAAAATGCTTTGCTGGTTGTAATGCAGATCCTCACAGTTAAGGTGCAACTCCTGTAATTCCAACCCTTGGCAAACGCTAAGCCAAAGCCTGCATTTAAAGCTACAATCTCAGCCACGCATTGTCCATTATAACAGCTATAAATATCGCTCAACTCACACTACGACTTAATTTATAGTTAATTTATAGTTAATTAATGCTTAATTTATGCGCTGGGTGTAGCATGTTAAAAAGTTAGAGTAGATTTTAATCATAATGTACAAGGATATACCAGATGAAAGTTAACCACAAATTACAACTTATAGCTGTTTTTATGGGCATGCTTATGCTAAACGCCTGTGGCGGAGGAAATGACTCAACGCCAGTAACTCAGCCTGCAACAACGCCGGTAACACCGCCTGCAACAACGCCTGCAACTCCGCCTGCAACTCCGCCTGCAACAACGCCACCACCAGTATCACAGTCACTTGAGGGATCATGGATGACTACCTGCTCAGCATCAAATAATCTAGCGGGTTATGATGAGCAGGATACCTTTAACTTCAAGGGCAATAAACGAACCATAACCAAGTTTTTTTACCAGCAGAATACTAATTGCAAACATAGCGATAAAGTGCTTCGCGCGCGGATTACGGCCGGTATTGCGCTCGGCGCAGCGGTAAACCCAGGCACGGATACAGGGCATACCAAGATAGATATCACTCCCACAAAAGTAAACCTAGCTCCTATGAATAGCACTCTTACAGCCTTACTTAAGAATACTAGCCATACCAGTAATGAGTCTATATACAATGGGTATGGGAAAAACAACTGGTATCGTAATCAATGGCGAGACATCTCAAGTATCGATGCTGCCAAAACAAACTTTAAAATTAACCAAGTAATACCTGATATCTTCCAAATTTCCAAAAAGATGGTTGATGGCACTACTCATAAAGTGCTCAAACTGGGCGCTCAGGGGGACAATGTAGATAGCGATGGCAGACCTCTCGCGCTTGCGGGTAGCATCACAGTTATCAAACAGCAAAAGACAACCCCAACGCAAACGGCGCAAGCTGCGCGACTAATTGGTCAATGGAAGTATAGCTGTCGCTACTCAAAAGGTAGAGACACCCTGGTGCAGAGCTCAACCTTGACTTTCACGGACAACAAACTAAAAGCACTCATTACTTTTTATGGTTCTCTAGATACAAATAGCGGATGCAACCAGCATCCCGTATTTCAAGTAGAAATCGAGGCGGACATTGTTGTGGGTAAAGTAATAAACAAAGGCGCGGCCACTGAGCATACCCAGATTGGTATCAAGACGACAAAGGTCAAGATGCAAATAACAACAGGGATATATGCTGATAATTATGCGGCGAGTTTTAATAGAAGTCATTTACACAACGCTAGTGTAAAAAATTTATATAATGGCTATGGGCAAAGAGACTGGAAGGTTGATGACTGGAAAAACATCTCCACAATACCAGATGCCATAGAAACCCTTGATATTGGCACACAAGTTCCTGATATCTTCAAAATTTCCACCGCGACTGATGGCAGTAAAGAACTTAAAATGGGTGATTATCAAGGCAGTTTTGATATAAATGGTCGGGCTATGTCGCTTGAGGCTAAAGGTGCTGTATTGCAGTAATAATAGCCAGCATGGCGGTATAAAATTATCGCCCAAAATGTATAATAAAATCACATGCCAATGCAACAAGCAATGCGCCTAGCATCGCTTGTTTTAAAACTCATCTGGTGAGTGTCAGTCCGTGCAACGTTTATAGCCATGTTTTGTGCAAAGACAACATAAAAAGGCAAGCTAAAAATGCTTTGCTGGTTGTAATGCAGATCCTCACAGTTAAGGTGCAACTCCTGTAATTCCAACCCTTGGCAAACGCTAAGCCAAAGCCTGCATTTAAAGCTACAATCTCAGCCACGCATTGTCCATTATAACAGCTATAAATATCGCTCAACTCACACTACGACCTTAATTTATAGTTAATTTATAGTTAATTAATGCTTAATTTATGCGCTGGGTGTAGCATGTTAAAAAGTTAGAGTAGATTTTAATCATAATGTACAAGGATATACCAGATGAAAGTTAACCACACATTACAGCTCGCAACTTTTTTTATAAGCATGTTTATGCTAACTGCCTGCGGTGGAGGTGGAGACTCTACAGAGCCAAATCTGGTAACTCCTCGAGTAAATCAGCTGGTAACAATACCAGTAACATCACAGTCACTTGAGGGCTCATGGTCGACCAGCTGCTCAGCATCAAAGAGTCTAACGGGTTATGATGAGCAGCAAATCTTTAACTTTAAGGGCGATAAACTCACCACAAACAAGTTTTTTTACGTACAGAATACTAATTGCAAACATAGCGCAGAAGTGCTTCGCGCGCGGATTACGGCGGGTATTGAGCTCGGCAAATCGGTAAACCCAGGCACGGATACAGGGCATACCAAGATAGATATCCAGCGCACAAAAGTTATCCTAGCTGCAATGAATAGCACTGTCACGAACTTATTTAATAATGCGGATCATACCAGTAATGAGTCTATATACAATGGATATGGAAACACAGGCTGGAAAGCTTTATTCTGGAAAAATATCTCTAATGTCGAAACTCCCGATATCACTGCTGTCAGGACAAACTTTAAAATTGATAAAACAGAGCATGATATCTTGCAAATTTCCAAAAAAATGGTTGATGGCACAACTCATAAAGTACTCAAATTGGGTATTAAGGGGGGCAATGTAGATAGCGATAGCAGGCCTATCTCGCTTGCAGGTAGCATCACAGCGACCTTGCAGAAAAAAACAATAGAAACGCAAACGGCGCAAGCTGCTGGACTTACTGGTCAATGGAAGTATGCCTGCACCATGGTAAAAAATGATCAAACTCGTCTTCAGACCTCAACCCTTGATTTCGAGGGCAACAAACTAACAACAACCATTTATTTTTATGATCATAATGACAACCAAAAACAAGCATGTAGCTATTATCCTCTATACCAAGTGGAAATTGAGGCGGACATTGTGCTGGGGAAGGTGATAAACGCAGGCGAAGTCAACGAGCATACCCAGATAGGCATCAAGACCACCAAGGTACAAATAAAGCTGGATCCAACGTTCTATACATTCACAAGTAATGAGTTTAATAAAGGTGATTTTTATAACACTCCTATACCATATTTATATTATGGCTATGGGCAAACAGACTGGCAAAAAGATAAATGGAAAGACATCTCCAGTGCACCAGATGCCATAGAAAAACTTAATATTGGCACACAAGTTCCTGATATCTTTAAAATATCCACCGCGACTGATGGCAGTAAAGAACTTAAAATGGGCTATTCTGAAGGCAGTTATGATATAAATGGCAGGGCTATAGCCTTTGAGCCTAAAGGTGCTGTGTTCCAGCCGAAATAACCAGCATGGCGGTATATACCCATATATCCCCGAAATGCAATATCAGCAAGCCAAATTGTGCCGAGGTGCCTGGCCTAAAATTGAATGGAAGTTATTCTCAATAGGTATTTTATAATGATGCAAACTTAAACAAGGAGTAGAGCCCTTCTGGCCGGACTCGGTTTTTATATGCAAAGGAGCAGCCAAAGCTTGCCATTCGTGGAGCACATCCCCAATTACCTTATGATGCGCCTTATCATCGATCATCGAGTTCATGCGACGTTGCATTTTGATCGTCACATGGGTATAAGTAGGAAAAAGCACACAAATATTAATAATAAAAAATCTAACTGGTGTATAGTAGGCAGACAAAAAAGGTACTTAATAAATTGTCATACTAACGGGGATACTATATGAATCTTAGAAATACAATTATTGCTCTGTCCATCATCATAAATGTGACCTTGGCCTGGAGTCAATTATATTGGTGGTTAATTGTTACAATTCCTATTTTATTGCTTGGTGTATATAACATCACACAGAAAACACATACTCTGCTAAACATCTACCCTATCATTGGCCATCTGCGTTTCTTGTTTGAAGGCATCCGCCCAGAAATTCAGCAATATTTTATTGAATCAAATCTCAGTGGGCGACCTTTTAATCGTGAATATAGAGAACTTGTTTATCAACGGTCTAAAAATATAAGAGACACTCGCCCTTTTGGTACTCAGTTTGACGTTTATCGTTTAGGTTATGAATGGATCAACCATTCTCTTGCTCCTATTGATGTTAAAGATAAACATCCACGGATCCTCTTTGGAGGAGCAACATGTAAAAAGCCTTACTTAGCCTCACCTATGAATATTTCCGCCTTGAGTTATGGAGCACTGAGTAAACATGCCATTATGGCTTTAAATAAAGGTGCAAAAATTGGTAGTTTTGCACACAATACTGGCGAGGGGGGGTTAAGCTCTTACCATCTTAAACATGGTGGTGATATCATCTGGCAAATTGGAACTGGATATTTTGGCTGTCGAAATAGCAAGGGCTTATTTGACGAAAAATTGTTTACCGAACAATCTCAATTAGATGCCGTTAAAATGATTGAGATTAAATTGTCGCAAGGGGCAAAACCTGGGCATGGTGGTATTTTACCTAAGGCAAAATTAACCCAAGAAATTGCTGATATCCGCCATGTACCTATGGGGCAAGATGTCATATCTCCAGGATCGCATAGCGCATTTAACAACCCTAAGGGACTTCTCGAATTTGTTGAAAAACTGCGCAATCTTTCTGGTGGGAAACCCATAGGGTTTAAACTTTGCCTAGGCAACAAGGCTGAATTTTTGGCTATTTGCAAGGCGATGCTTGAAACCGGTATAACGCCAGATTTTATTACTGTCGATGGAGCAGAAGGTGGTACTGGCGCCGCGCCAATCGAGTTTACAAATTCAGTTGGTACGCCATTACGAGATGCTGTTATCTTTGTTAATAGCGCCCTGCTTGGAATAGGACTACGTGAAAATATTCGTATTATAGCCTCTGGAAAAATTATATCTGCTTTTCACCTTGCACGTATTATGGCTTTGGGTGCAGATACAGTAAATTCTGCGCGAGGTATGATGCTTGCGCTGGGTTGTATACAGTCACGGCGTTGTAATACTGACACATGCCCAACAGGTATAGCCACCCAAAACCCTGCCCGCTATAAACATTTAAATATTGATGTAAAAGGTCAAAGAGTTGCTAATTTTCACAATTCTACCGTATCGCATTTAATGGAATTACTCGGAGCTTGTGGTTTAAATAATTTAAACGAAATTGATCTTTGTCATATTAATCGCCGCTTCAATGGAACATCAATTGCAAATTATGCCCAACTCTACCCTAAAGAAAAACCACTTTTTTTATTATCTGACCAAGATCTACCTGTATCTTGGAAACTTGATTGGGACAGAGCATCCGCACAAAAATGGTAGCCTAACAAGGGACTAGGTTGCGTAACACAGTTTGCTAAATGGAATGGAGCAGATATTGCCTATTGCATACATAGCCTTAAGCAAGAATAATTAGCAGCAACGCCTGATGCAAATTTAAAGGGATGCGCTAGTTGAATTGCGTATTTCCTCAAGCGATAAATCATAAACCACTACGCGGCCTTGCTTGGATAAATACCGATCCTTGACATTAATATTGACTTAACCTAATGTCGCCGCTTTCATTTTGCGAATAAAGTCACTCATATTAGCCAGTAGTTTAGGTTGAAAGCCCAGATTAGTTGCTATTATTTTAACAACCGCAGATCCCGAAATAGCACCAGCAGCACCAGATTTAATTGCCTCGATTACTTGCGCTGGCTGTGAAATGCCAAAACCCAGTAATGGCGGTGGTGCATTGTATTTATTTAAGCTTGTTAACATGTGCTCAATAGGCATGCCCGCTTTTTCATCTGTACCTGTCACCCCTGCCCTACTAAGCAGATAAGTGTAGCCCTCACTGTATTCTGCCACTTGCTTTATGGTGTCGATATCAGCATTAGGTGGGGCAATAAAAACTTGCTCAATCGCGTGTTTATTAGCCGCATCTCGATAAGGGGCGCTTTCATGCAGGGGAATATCTGCGATTAAAATTGAATCAACGCCAGCTTTTGCAGCTAGTTGATAAAAGTGTTCAATACCATTGTGGTAGACTATATTAGCATAGAGCAATAAACCAATTGGTGTTGTTGGGTGTAATGTGCGAATTTTTGCAATGATGTCAAAACAAATATTTGGTGTTATCCCAGAGGCTAATGCGCGTATGGAGGCTTGTTGAATAACAGGGCCATCTGCTACGGGATCAGAAAATGGAATGCCTAATTCAACTGCATCAGCCCCCGATTTGATTAAGGTATCGATAATTTCTATTGAGCGATCACCAGAGGGATCGCCAATCGTTACAAACGGTACAAATGCGCCTTCGTTTTTAGCTGCTAATTTTGTAAATAAATCTTGATAACGACTGGTCATCACATCATTCCTTTTTTGTTAAATATCTCAGCAACGGTGAAAATATCTTTATCACCACGACCCGATAAATTAACAATAATTATCTGAGAGGCATCATGCTTTTCAATGATCTTAAGTGCATGTGCTAAAGCGTGAGCGGACTCCAATGCTGGGATGATACCTTCTTTTTCAGCGAGTAATTTAAAGGCAGCGAGCGCTTCTTGATCGGTTACACTCACATATTGTGCGCGTTTAGTTTCAGCTAAATGCGCATGCTGTGGTCCCACAGATGGGAAATCTAACCCAGCTGAAATGGAGTAAGACTCTTGCACCTGACCATTTTCATCTTGCATCATAAGCGATTTCATGCCAAAGAAAATACCTTTTGAGCCATGACTAATTGGGCAACCATGTTTGCCAGTTTCAACGCCAAGCCCCCCTGGTTCAACACCGATTAATTCCACACTTGCATCGTCAATAAAATCACAAAATATACCAATGGCATTTGACCCTCCCCCCACACAGGCTACGACTTTATTGGGTAGCACACCTTCTTTTTTTAAACATTGCGCTCGGGCTTCTTCTCCAATTATTTTTTGAAATTCACGAACAATGGTTGGGAATGGGTGAGGCCCTGCGGCTGTGCCTAGAAGGTAATGTGTGTCATCATAACTGCCAGCCCAGTCGCGTAATGCTTCGTTACATGCATCTTTTAAAGTTGCCGATCCACTATTCACAGCAACCACTTGCGCACCCATTAAACGCATTCTAAATACATTGGGCTCTTGGCGTTTCATATCTACAGAGCCCATGTAAATCTTGCATTTTAAATTAAGTAAGGCGCAGGCAAGTGCAGTTGCAACTCCATGTTGTCCAGCGCCAGTTTCTGCGATAATTTGTGTTTTACCCATGCGTTTTGCCAGTAATGCTTGACCTAATACTTGGTTTGTTTTATGTGCGCCGCCATGTAATAAATCTTCACGTTTTAGGTATAATTTGCTTTTTTTACCCTGGGTTAAATTACGACATAATGTAAGAGGGGTTGGCCGACCTGCATATTGAGTGAGTAATTCTGAAAATTCTGCAATAAAATCTGGATCTGCTTGGGCCTTTAAAAACTCATCTTCAAGTTGTTTTAATGCTGGTACCAGAATTTGGGGAACATACATGCCACCAAATTGCCCAAAATAAGGGTTTGTTTTTTCCATTTTAGACCTTTTGCGTTTCTTGAGAGTTAGATATCTGTAGTAGATCTCGTTGTTGATAATGTTTAATGATTGAAAATACTGCATTTATTTTTTGGGTCTCTTTAATTCCAGGAGCAGATTCTAATCCGGAATTAAAATCAAGCCCAGCACAGCCAATTAGCGCTGCTTGTTGTGCATTTTCAGGTGATAAACCACCCGCTAAAATCAGCTTATTTTTATCTATATTAGTATCAATGAGTAAAGACCAATCAAAAACTTGCCCTGTGCCGCCAGATTGACCTTTACAGCGAGTATCTAAAATATGTTTGTCTACATTATATTTTTCAATCTCTGGTAGGACATTTGCAATGCTATGTGCTTTCCATATTTTACATGATGTTGGTATAAGTGCTCGCAATGTTTTTATATAAACAGGCGATTCATCACCGTGTAATTGCACCACAGATAATCCTAGCTGTTGCACGCTATGGCATATTATTTCAGGTGTTTCATTTTGGAATACGCCAACATATAAAAGGGGAGCGCATGCTATTATTTTTCGTGCTTGCTCAATATCAACTTCGCGCTTTGATGTTTTGACAAAAATAAGCCCACCATAAATAGCGCCAGCATGATAAGCATCTTTTGCAGCCTTAGGCTCTGTTAATCCACACACTTTGTTTTCGCCTAAAATTAAGCTCCGGCAAGCAAGTTCAATATTATCTTGGCTCATGAGCGAACTACCCACGAGGAATCCATTGGCATAGCGGCTGAGATCTTTTACCTGGTGATGGGTATTAATACCTGATTCTGAAATGATAATGCGATCAGCTGGAATTTTTACCGCGAGCTCTTTAGTGCGCTTTAAGTCAATGCTTAAATCTCGCAAATTACGATTGTTAATACCAATAATTTTTGCATCAAGTGCGATAGCGCGAAGTAGCTCATCATTGTTACTTACTTCGGTTAATACACCCATATTCAGGCTGTGCGCCGTGTCTCTGTATGCTTTATATGCATCATCATCTAAGACTGAAAGCATTAACAAAATGGCATCTGCTTGATAGTACCTCGCAAGATAAATTTGATAAGGATCAACAATAAAATCTTTGCAAAGAACCGGTTGTGTTACTTGTGTGCGTATTTTTGTAATAAATTCTAAATTACCTTGAAAATATTTTTCATCCGTTAACACCGAAATAACATCGGCATGATTTTTATAAATACTCGCAATCAAGTCAAGATCAAAGTCATCTCTAATTAAGCCTTTAGAAGGTGATGCTTTTTTGCATTCAAGAATAAAAACAGAGCGGTCTTTAGAAAGTGCATCATAAAAGTCACGATCACTGTCAATTATTTCATCTTTAAAGCTAATTAAAGGCTGTATTTTTTCACGCGAGGCAATCCATAATAATTTATCATCAACAATGCGACCTAATATTGTGCCTCTCAATGATGTATTGTTTAACATTGACTTTGCTCCGCTAATTTATGGATAAGCTGTAAAGGTTTCCCAGTTTTCATCATCTCAAGTGCTATGGTTGTCCCTGTTTTAAAATCAGGTGCTTTGCCATTTAAAACTAGCAGTGCGCTGGTATTTATCGCGATAGCATTTTGCTGGGCGGGCGTGCCTTTACCTTGCAAGATCTGCTCGATAATGATTTTATTTTCAGTGCTACTCCCCCCTAGAATAGCTTCAATAGGGGCGGCCTTTACACCGAAATCAGCCACTGATAATGTATATTTTTTAATGTCATTATTAATCAGTTCAGCAACCTGTGTTTCACCATGTAAAGCAATTTCATCAAGACCACTACCATGTACTACCATGACACGTTTCATGCCTAATTGTTGATGCACCTTGGCAAGCGGTACGATTAATTCTGGTGAATAAACGCCCATTAATTCAAAATTAGGACGAGCAGGGTTCACCAGAGGCCCTAAGATATTGAAAATAGAGCGAGTTTGTAATGCCGCACGAACTGGCGCAGCAAAGCGCATTCCCTCATGATAATATGGCGCAAAAATAAAGCATATATTTAAGTCATCTAAACATTGCCTGGCACGCAAAGGGCTCATGTATAAATTAATGCCAAATGCTGCGAGTAAATCAGACGATCCTGATTGACTTGAAACACTTCGGCTACCATGTTTGCACACTTTTACTCCACATGCAGCAGCAACAAAGGCGCTTGTTGTTGATATGTTGATCGTATCAATTCCATCACCACCAGTGCCCACGATATCAGTAAAATCGTAATCAGGCCGAGGAAAGGCTTTGGCTTGTGACATAAGTGCTTGCGCCGCTCCTGCAATTTCATCAGGCGTTTCGCCTTTTATTTTTAATGCGGTTAATAGCGCTGATAAAATAATAGGATCAACACCGCCTTTAAAAATACTTTCAAAAAAATCTTTGCTCTGCGCTTGTGTAAGGGACTGTCCTTTATAGAGCTGCTCTAGTATAGGTTGCATTTATTGCCCAGTTGTTTTGGTGAGTAACTTAAGACTTGCCTGCAAAATTTGCGCTCCTTCGCAGGTTAAAATCGATTCAGGATGAAATTGAAAACCAATGACTCGATCTTTTTCATTATAAATAGCCATACATATTCCGTTAAAATCAGCAACAACTTCCAGCGCCTCTGGAATGGTTGTCCCGACAAGTGAATGATAACGTGCAACAGCAAGCGGGTGGTGCACATTGGCAAACATTTTGTCTTGGCAATGAGTGATTAATGACGCTTTACCATGCATAATTTCAGCAGTAGGCCCGATAATTCCACCATATTGCTCAATCAAGGCTTGATGACCAAGGCAAATACCTAACATAGGAATTTCACCACGGCATAAACATATTAATTCAAGTAAGCAGCCGGCATCGATCGGCAGTCCCGGGCCTGGCGATAGAATAAGTACCACATCCGTTTCACAGTCATCAATATACTGCTTAACTTGTGTCGCTAATTGATTGTTGCGATAAATTTTTACTGGATAACCGAGCGATTTAAATTGGTCAACTAAGTTGTAAGTAAATGAATCAAAGTTATCAAGAAAAAAGAGCGTTTGTTTTTGAGTGGTTAAATTTGTCATAAGTTACTCAGCGTTATCTTGATCATAGAGTGCTTTTAGGGTTGTACCATGGGATATAGCAATTGCATTTAAAACCGCAGCAGCTTTTGTTCGTGTTTCATCTGCCTCAGATTGCGCAACTGAATCAAAAACAACCCCTGCCCCAGCTTGTATATAGGCGATATTTTCTTTTACAAATGCAGAGCGGATCACAATACAGGTATCCATATCACCATTACCATTAATATAGCCTATTGCGCCACCATAACTGCCCCTGCGTTTTTTCTCGACTTGGCGAATTAAATCGGCAGCACGAATTTTAGGAGCGCCAACTAATGTGCCCATATTCATACAGCCAAGATATGCGTGTAGCGCATCTAAATCATAGCGGAGTTGACCCACGACACGCGAGACTAAATGCATTACATGGCTGTAACGATCAACTTTCAATAAATCAGCAACATGGCGAGTACCGGCTTGGCTAACCCTCGCCACATCATTACGCGCTAAATCAACGAGCATTAAATGTTCAGCGGTTTCTTTTTTATCTAAGCGTAATTCAAGCTCTAGGCGACTATCAAGATCTTTATTGATTGATCCATCGGCATTAAAACCACGTTTGCGGGTACCTGCCATGGGGTAAATTTCAACAACATTGGTATTTTTTGTGTATTTAAGTGCACTTTCAGGAGATGCTCCAAATAAAATAAAATTTTTATTCTTTAGATAAAACATATATGGGCTTGGGTTGGTTTCCTTTAATACCGCATATGCAGCCAGCGGATCTGGACATGAAAGCGAGAAGCTACGTGATGGCACGACTTGGAATATATCACCTTTAACGATATTGTCTTTGAGATCCTCAACAATAGTGCAATACGCCTCATCTGCTATATCAACATTAATGCCTCCTGTAATGGTGTTCATGTGCTTGACGCTCGTGGTGAAATTTTTACATAAACCTTGAATTTCAGCGATGCGCCTAGAAATTTTAATTTCATTTTCAATAGTATATAAGCCACCAAAAATACTGCCGATAAGCTCACTTTTTTGTGTTTTATGATCGTGAATTAATAGTGTTTCAGCCACGTAAAACAAAAAATCAGGGCAGGTGTTATCGCCATCCGGTACTGCAAGCAAATCTTCAAACGTTGCAATGAAATCATAAGAAAATACGCCTCCTAAGAATAAAGCTTGTGGATGGGCGCAAACTCTTGTTACACGATCAATAATGCCGCGTACAGCATCCATCGGCGACAGGGATTTTAGACGCTTATCTTCATCGCCACTTTTATCTGCTGGTGGAAACGTCAATTGTAAATAATTAGGCGATTGATTGGTAATAAGTACAATGGAAAATTGCGGCGTGATAAAAGTTAATAAATCTTTGCCATTATCGGTTGTCGCCTCAAGTGTCACCACTAAACCGTTACAGGTAATCGTCATGCAAGAATCAACAATCATTAAACTTTTTAAATGTGTTTTAGTATTTATTTCAGCGGAGTCAAACAGTAAATGATCATGACTAAATTCACTTAATTGTTGGAATAACCCAAGCGGATCCTGAATATAGCGACATTGTGCTTCAATATTTTTTAATACACCAATGGGGTGATCTGTTTTCATATCTTTTCTTTTATACTCATGTTACATAAGGTGAAAAATCAGCCAAGAAAATTGTGGACGGACACTCGCATAAAATTGATCTCGATGGTAACGTAACTCATCATCTCAGAGCAATTAAAATCAAGACTTTAATTCTAAATGACGCATGTTGCGTACTATATATTTAGAAACCAATATGTTATAATTGTTAGGCCATAATGTAAACAATTTTCAATTTAGCAGCTGCGTAGCATAAGTTAGTTATTATCACGCTTGCCCGAGCTTGATACTCAACTCAGGATCAACAATTGAAATGCCGCGATCATTCTTTCATGTAGCGCTGCTACTGATTATCGATGGCACAAAACTTTGCATTAATATTTACAGATCATAGCAATGACCGCCTAGCTTAGCATTATTTGTTCTTGGTAGCAGTTGATAACAACCTTAATATCATTGATATTAGCATGCGAGCTCACTAAGTTTAATCAAAAACTGCTTAGCAATAATTTTTAAGAGTAATTACTATGAAAATCATATACTATACACAACATTTTTTGAAGTGAAAAATTTGTCGGTCAATGGTTGCAAGTTATCTTAGTATCGTGCCAGTGGCCAGCAAGCGGCTTACTGCGTACTATACCATTATAATCACTTGAGTATCTGTATATGGCTTATTTTATGCGTATCTAGTGAATGATTATTGTTAAAATTATTTTGAGGACATTTATGTTAATTGATTTACATGCACATACAACCGCTTCAGATGGTCAATTATCGCCTGCAGAATTAGTTAACAGAGCGGAGAATCGACAAGTTCATATGCTAGCTATTACCGATCATGATACAGTCGATGGTTTAGTTGAAGCACGCAAAACTATCATCGATAAGCAATTAAATATCACGCTTATTAATGGTATCGAGATATCAACCAATTGGTTAAATCACGAAATCCATGTCCTTGGGGTTAATATTGACCCGCATTCAACGCCATTAACAGCAATGATCACAGAGCAAAAAGAAAAACGAGAGGCGCGCGCAATTGAAATTGGCGAGCGCTTAGCAAAAGCGAATATTCCTAACACCTATGACGGTGCGAAAGCATTAGCTGGCACTGGAGCGATAACACGAGCACATTTTGCGCGCTATTTGATTGAAATAGGGGTAGGATCCTCCTTTAAGAACATATTTGAACATTATTTGAGCAAAGGAAATACCGGCTATGTGCCTCATCATTGGGTTGATTTAGCCTCGGCGATTAGTATTATTCATCAAGCAGGAGGAGAGGCTATTTTAGCCCATCCAACACATTATAAATTATCGAACAAATGGATACGTAGACTACTAAGCGATTTTAAATCTTTCGCTGGAGATGCAATAGAAGTTGCAATGGGGCAGCAAACGCCAGAAATGCGTTTACAATTAGCATTATGGAGTAATGAATATGGATTAAAAGCATCACAAGGTAGTGATTTTCACTTTGTGGGGCCGTGGCGAGATTTAGGTAAATCACTTGTTTTACCTGACATTGCGACGCCTGTTTGGGCTACGTGGTCTATATTTAAACAGTTATCAGAGGCTAAAATACCAATAGTATGAGTCAAATTTTTTATGTACATCCACAAACCCCACAGAATCGCCTGATGAATCAGGCGGTCGAAATTTTAAATAACAATGGTGTTATTCTCTATCCAACTGAGTCTGGCTACGCTATTGGTTGTTTAATGGGTAATAAACGTGGGATAGATAAAATTTGTCAAATTCGAGCGCTGACCAAAAAACACAATTTTACCTTAATGTGTAGAAATTTATCTGAAATAGCTATCTTTGCAAAAATGGACAACCAAGCCCATCGTTTACTCAAAAATAATACCCCTGGACCATATACCTTTATTTTAAAATCAACTAAATACTTACCGAAAAGATTAATGAATACGGCTAAACGCACCATAGGTGTGCGTGTGCCTGATAATGTTATTGCGTTGGCGTTGCTCGAAGAGCTAGGTGAGCCATTAATGACCAGTAGTTTGATACTTCCTGGTAATAAAAGCACTGAATACGATCCAGAAGAAATCCGTAACAACCTAGAAAATCACGTTGATTTAATTCTAAATGGGGGATATTTAGGAGATGCACCGACAACGGTTGTTGATTTATCTGATGGTGAAGTTTTTATCGCGCGAGAAGGTGCTGGAGATTTAGCCCCATTTAAATAATATTAATATTCGTAATGGGTATATTCCCATGTTACCTCACCACTTGCTGAGTTTTTCACTTTGCAGTAACATGGGTATATACCAGTTTGGCATAATGAGAATTACCCAAAGGAAATAACAAATGAGTGAAAAATTACAAAAAGTATTAGCAAGAGTGGGTCTTGGCTCGCGAAGAAAAATGGAAGATCTAATTAGTGAGGGCCGCGTTAGCCTTGATGGCAAAATTGTCAACATTGGGGAGCGTGTGACAGAAAATCAAATTATTCGTGTCGATGGGCGCGTGATTAAATATCAAAGTGAGACAAATGTCATCTGCCGAATTTTAGCTTATAACAAACCAGAAGGTGAAATTTGTACACGCAGTGATGACGAAGGTCGCAAAACGGTTTTTGAGCGTTTACCACGTTTAAATGGTGCGCGTTGGATTTCTATCGGTCGTTTAGATATCAATACATCAGGGTTATTGCTGTTTACGACTGATGGTAATTTTGCCAATAAAATGATGCATCCCAGTCATGAAATAGAGCGCGAATATGCGGTGCGTGTTTTTGGAAAAGTTGATGATGCTATGCTAAATCGATTACGCACAGGTGTAATGCTCGAAGATGGCTCCTCTAAATTTTTAGCTATCAATGAATCAGGTGGAGAAGGGATCAACCGTTGGTATCATGTGATAATAACACAAGGGCGCACACGAGAAGTTCGTCGTTTATGGGAAAGTCAAGGGGTGCAGGTGAGCAGATTAATGCGCGTGCGTTATGGCAATATTTTACTTAATAAACTGTTGCCACAGGGTGGCTGGCTTGAGCTTAATTTAAAAGAAGTGAATTATTTACGTAAACTTGTTGAGATGCCTAAAGAAACAGAAACAATGATCCGAGTTGATGACAAGAAAACTAAAAATACCCAAACACGTATTCGTCGAGCGGTTAAAAAACATAGCAAACATCGTCAATTAGTAGAACGTCGCCGTAGCTCTAGCCGTACTAGAGCTTAAATTTTATGCCTCGTATTTAGGCGGAATTTGCCTTGCTGATATTGCCTTTAGATCGTCACATGGATATAACAATAATCAACCAGAATTTAAAGATGGACGCTTAATATGATCATTAACAAATGCTTATTTCCTGCTGCAGGTTACGGTACTCGCTTCTTGCCCGCCACAAAATCTATGCCTAAAGAGATGATGCCAGTTGTCAATAAACCGTTGATTGAATTTGGCGTTGATGAAGCTATTGAAGCGGGTATGTCGAGTATGTGCATTGTGACAGGAAGAGGAAAACATTCGCTTACTGATCATTTTGATCGTAATTATGAATTAGAGCATCAAATTAGCGGTACAGCAAAAGAAGATATGCTCATTGATATTCGCGCAATTATACAATCCGCTCAGTTTACCTACATTCGCCAGCGCGAAATGAAAGGGCTAGGTCATGCGATATTAACAGGCAGAGCGTTAATTGGGAATGAGCCTTTTGCAGTGGTACTCTCTGATGATCTTTGCGTAACTGATCCAGGTACAGACTGCGTGCTTAAGCAGATGGTTAAAGTATTTAAGCACAGTCGTTGTTCGATTGTGGCTGTTGAAGAAGTGCCTGATGATCAAACCCATAAATATGGCGTTATCAAAGGATTAAAAATTAAAGATAATATTTACAAAATTGAGGATATGATTGAAAAACCAGAGCCTGGGACTGCGCCAAGTAATCTTGCTATTATTGGCCGTTATATTCTCACCCCTGATATATTTACCTATATTGAAGAAACACCACCTGGCAAAGGTGGCGAGATCCAAATTACTGATGCGTTATTGAAACAAGCCACAGACGGAGTTGTTTTAGCCTATAAGTTTACAGGTAAACGTTTTGATTGTGGCAGTGTACCTGGGTTTATTGAAGCAACTAATTATGTTTATGAACATGTTTATAAAGGCTGAAAATGTCAATTTATGACTGAAACAAAAAATATTTCAAGGGGATCTGTGTATTGGTCAACTAATTTTAGTCCAGGCTACGTATTCAAGCGCATAAATCCGCTGATACTCATTAGCTGTTAGCCATCCGTTTAACTGGTGAGGTCTAACGTTATTGTAATATTTAATAATGTAATCCATGATTGAGTGCCTCATGCCTGAGAAAATCCTATAACCTACTACTGGCATCCATGACCTTTTATACTCATGTGACTTCGAAATGCACAATCAGCAAGGCAAATTGTGCCGATATGCGAGGCATAAAATTGAAGTATAGTTATTATCGATTGACATTTTATAACGATGCAAACTTAAGCAAGGAGCCGCGCCCGTTGGGGCGAGGACTCTGTTTTTATATGATCGGTAGCAGCCTTGCGTTGCAATGTTTGATGCGCACGTCCCCATTACCTTATATTGCGCCTTATTCGATAACGACTTATTTTAGCCCCCTTGCGAGGATGATATCTGAGATGCTTCTAGCGCCCGCTCTGCTATTGCTCTTTTTGAAAATAGATGACACATAAATCTCGTCTTTCGATTGGTGCTTTTCAACGGCGATCCACCCAATATAGATAGCTGCAACGGTAAAGCCTAAAAACATTACATAGTTGTTGTACTGGATAACTCTCGGTAAATCTTTTATTATTTTAAATTTTGCAGGCTGTCCGATATCAAGAGAGAGTCGCCTTTTTTATTATTTCATTCTTCAGTACAAGTAGCTTTATCTTCTTCTCAAGCTCGCTAATTTTGATCTTGTAAGCAGGCTAATCCATTTGTCTACACCTGATTTGCGGGCGCCCATTACTTGCAATGCTTCTTTGCCAAAATAATTCTGATCAAGAGCCAGTTGAGCTACTTCAAGTTTAAATTCAGCCGTATATGTTGACCTTGCCTGTTTTTTTATTTTGTCACCTATTTGTGTATGAAGTGAATAATATCACCTCTAGCTAGGCGGCCAAAATAACTGCACCATTATATAAGCAACGAATGAAGTGTAGGAGTAATAATAGATTTTCAAAGAAAAATTGCTTAATATCTTGCCTGTTTTTACTTTAAATTTTATCAATTAAAGTCATGCTAATTGGGGCGCAATGACAGATACACCAACGAATAAAATACAACTGTACTTAAGTCAACTCTCATGCTAATATACTATGGCTTTATTCGCCACACATAGGATAATAAACTGCTAGCAAATTGTAAACTATCTAGGCTAAAACAAAGGATATTATATTTTTCAACAAACTATTAACCAATTGTATATTTATATCCTATTTATCATATTTATATCCTATTTATACACAGAGGTTCCTATGCCCAATACAGATACAGTGCCAAATAGAATACACATTGGTCGTTTATTTAAGAAGGTATTAGCATTTACCTATCAACAATATAATATTATGAAGATTACCGACCCATGTCCAGGGCTAAGAGAAGACCTGCCTCAGTTCCTTTCTGCGCCACACCAAAATATATATTTTCAAGACTCTCAATGCCATAGTCAATCTATGCAGAATTGTTTTTATCATATAAATAACCTGCCTATACGGCATGACCGTCCACGATGGCAACGTCAAAAGCCTCAACAATGGCTAGAGCACGGCAGGCGAATTGCCCAATTTAACAAAGGAAATTGCTTAGATTGTATTGCTTTGGTGGCAGCTGGCGTCGCTTCCTGTGCAGATGATCTGAACATCCCAGTTTCGTTTGAAATAATAAAAATTCCACCAGTTAAGGATGGTTGCTGGCTTATTGTTGTCAATAGAAAAGGACCTCTCAATGGTAACATGGGAGAATGGGGAGTCGATTGTTTTTGTACCGAGATTTGGTGGCAAAACCAATTTCAATTTGGTTGGGCTCCAGGTACATTTTGGGCTATAGATGCCAATAATCCAACACGCAGATTTTTTGCTCCACAGATCCTAACTATTGAAGCAAAGTTTAACTGCTCTGAAGGAGTTTGTTGGGAAGGATGCGATTTACGACGCATGTAGTGGTCAACTAATTTTGCCCACAACTGTGTATTCAAGCGCATAAATGCGCTCATACTCATTGGCTGTTAGCCATCCGTTGAACTGGTGCGGTCTAACGTTATTGTAATATTTAATAATGTAATCCATGATTGAGTGCCTCATGCCTGAGAAAATCCTATAACCTGCTACTGGCATCCATGGCCTTTTATACTCATGTGACTTCGAAATGCACAATCAGCAAGGCAAATTGTGCCGATATGCGAGGCATAAAATTGAAGTATAGTTATTATCGATTGACATTTTATAACGATGCAAACTTAAGCAAGGAGCCGCGCCCGTTGGGGCGAGGACTCTGTTTTTATATGATCGGTAGCAGCCTTGCGTTGTAATGTTTGATGCGCACGTCCCCATTACCTTATATTGCTCCTTATTCGATAACGACTTATTTTAGCCCCCTTGCGAGGATGATATCTGAGATGCTTCTAGCGCCCGCTCTGCTATTGCTCTTTTTGAAAATAGATTGCACATAAATCTCGTCTTTCAATTGATGCTTTTCAACGGCGATCCACCCAATATAGATAGCTGCAACGGTAAAGCCTAAAAACATTACATAGTTGTTGTACTGGATAACTCTCGGTAAATCTTTTATTATTTTAAATTTTGCAGACTGTCCGATATCAAGAGAGAGTCGCCTTTTTTATTATTTCATTCTCCAGTACAAGTAGCTTTATCTTCTTCTCAAGCTCGCTAATTTTGATCTTGTAAGCAGGCTAATCCATTTGTCTACACCTGATTTGCGGGCGCCCATTACTTGCAATGCTTCTTTGCCAAAATAATTCTGATCAAGAGCCAGTTGAGCTACTTCAAGTTTAAATTCAGCCGTATATGTTGACCTTGCCTGTTTTTTTATTTTGTCACCTATTTGTGTATGAAGTGAATAATATCACCTCTAGCGAGGCGGCCAAAATAACTGCACCATTATATAAGCAACAAATGAAGTGTAGGAGTAATAATAGATTTTCAAAGAAAAATTGCTTAATATCTTGCCTGTTTTTACTTTAAATTTTATCAATTAAAGTCATGCTAATTGGGGCGCAATGACAGATACACCAACGAATAAAATACAACTGTACTTAAGCCAACTCTCATGCTAATATACTATGGCTTTATTCGCCACACATAGGATAATAAACTGCTAGCAAATTGTAAACTATCTAGGCTAAAACAAAGGATATTATATTTTTCAACAAACTATTAACCAATTGTATATTTATATCCTATTTATCATATTTATATCATATTTATCATATTTATCATATTTATCATATTTATATCCTATTTATCCTATTTATCCTATTTATCCTATTTATCCTATTTATCCTATTTATACAGAGAGGTTCCTATGCCCAATGCAACTATAGTGAAAAATAAAATATGGCTTGGTCGTTTATTTAAGAAGGTATTAGCATTTACCTATCAACAATATAATATTATGAAGATTACCGACCCATGTCCAGGGCTAAGAGCAGGACTGCCTCAGTTCCTTTCTGCGCCACACCAAAATATATATTTTCAAGACTCTCAATGCCATAGTCAATCTATGCAGAATTGTTTTGATCATATAAATAACCTGGCTATACGGCATGACCTTCCACGATTGCAACGTCAACAGCCTGAACAATGGCTAGAGCACGGCAAGCGAATTGCCCAATTTAACAAAGGAAATTGCTTAGATTGTATTGCTTTGGTGGCAGCTGGCGTCACTTCCTGTGCAGATGATCTGCACATGCCAGTTTCGTTTGAAATAATAAAAAGTCCACCAATTAAGGATGGTTGCTGGCTTATTGTTGTCAATAGAAAAGGACCTCTCAATGGTCCCATGGGAGAATGGGGAGTCGATTGTTTTTGTACCGAGATTTGGTGGCAAAACCAATTGCAATGTGGTTGGGCTCCAGGTACATTTTGGGCTATAGATGCCAATAATAATACACGCAAATTTTTTGCTGAAGAGTACCTAACTGTTGAAGCAACGTTTAACTACTATGAAGGAGTTTGTTGGGGGTACGGATGCGATTTACGCATATAGTGGTCAACTAATTTTGCCCACAACTGTGTATTCAAGCGCATAAATGCGCTCATACTCATTGGCTGTTAGCCATCCGTTGAACTGGTGCGGTCTAACGTTATTGTAATATTTAATAATGTAATCCATGATTGAGTGCCTCATGCCTGAGAAAATCCTATAACCTGCTACTGGCATCCATGGCCTTTTATACTCATGTGACTTCGAAATGCACAATCAGCAAGGCAAATTGTGCCGATATGCGAGGCATAAAATTGAAGTATAGTTATTATCGATTGACATTTTATAACGATGCAAACTTAAGCAAGGAGCCGCGCCCGTTGGGGCGAGGACTCTGTTTTTATATGATCGGTAGCAGCCTTGCGTTGCAATGTTTGATGCGCACGTCCCCATTACCTTATATTGCGCCTTATTCGATAACGACTTATTTTAGCCCCCTTGCGAGGATGATATCTGAGATGCTTCTAGCGCCCGCTCTGCTATTGCTCTTTTTGAAAATAGATTACACATAAATCTCGTCTTTCAATTGGTGCTTTTCAACGGCGATCCACCCAATATAGATAGCTGCAACGGTAAAGCCTAAAAACATTACATAGTTGTTGTACTGGATAACTCTCGGTAAATCTTTTATTATTTTAAATTTTACAGACTGTCTGATATCAAGAGAGAGTCGCCTTTTTTATTATTTCATTCTCCAGTACAAGTAGCTTTATCTTCTTCTCAAGCTCGCTAATTTTGATCTTGTAAGCAGGCTAATCCATTTGTCTACACCTGATTTGCGGGCGCCCATTACTTGCAATGCTTCTTTGCCAAAATAATTCTGATCAAGAGCCAGTTGAGCTACTTCAAGTTTAAATTCAGCCGTATATGTTGACCTTGCCTGTTTTTTTATTTTGTCACCTATTTGTGTATGAAGTGAATAATATCACCTCTAGCGAGGCGGCCAAAATAACTGCACCATTATATAAGCAACGAATGAAGTGTAGGAGTAATAATAGATTTTCAAAGAAAAATTGCTTAATATCTTGCCTGTTTTTACTTTAAATTTTATCAATTAAAGTCATGCTAATTGGGGCGCAATAACAGATACACCAACGAATAAAATACAATTGTACTTAAGCCAACTCTCATGCTAGTATACTCTGGCTTTATTCGCCACACATAGGATAATAAACTGCTAGCAAATTGTAAACTATCTAGGCTAAAACAAAGGATATTATATTTTTCAACAAACTATTAACCAATTGTATATTTATATCCTATTTATCATATTTATATCATATTTATATCATATTTATATCATATTTATATCATATTTATATCATATTTATATCATATTTATATCATATTTATATCATATTTATATCATATTTATATCATATTTATATCATATTTATATCATATTTATATCATATTTATATCATATTTATATCATATTTATATCATATTTATATCATATTTATATCATATTTATATCATATTTATATCATATTTATCATATTTATCATATTTATATCCTATTTATCCTATTTATACACAGAGGTTCCTATGCCCAATACAACTAGAATGAAAAATAAAATATACATTGGTCGTTTATTTGAGAAGGTATTAGCATTTACCTATCAACAATATAATATTATGAAGATTACCGACCCATGTCCAGGACTAAGAGAAGGACTGCCTCAGTTCCTTTCTGCGCCACACCAAAATATATATTTTCAAGACTCTCAATGCCATAGTCAATCTATGCAGAATTGTTTTTATCATATAAATAACCTGCCTATACGGCATGACCGTCCACGATGGCAACGTCAAAAGCCTCAACAATGGCTAGAGCACGGCAAGCGAATTGCCCAATTTAACAAAGGAAATTGCTTAGATTGTATTGCTTTGGTGGCAGCTGGCGTCGCTTCCTGTGCAGATGATCTGAACATGCCAGTTTCGTTTGAAATACTAAAAATTCCACCAGTTAAGTATGGTTGCTGGCTTATTGTTGTCAATAGAAAAGGACCTCTCGATGGTTACATGGGAGAATGGGGAGTCGATTGTTTTTGTACCGAGATTTGGTGGCAAAACCAATTGGAATATGGTTGGGCTCCAGGTACATTTTGGGCTATAGATGCCAATAATCGAACACGCAAATTTTTTGCTGAAGAGTACCTAACTGTTGAAGCAACGTTTAACTACTCTGATGGAGTTTGTTGGGAAGGACGCGATTTACGCATGTAGTGGTCAACTAATTTTGCCCACAACTGTGTATTCAAGCGCATAAATGCGCTCATACTCATTAGCTGTTAGCCATCCGTTGAACTGGTGCGGTCTAACGTTATTGTAATATTTAATAATGTAATCCATGATTGAGTGCCTCATGCCTGAGAAAATCCTATAACCTGCTACTGGCATCCATGGCCTTTTATACTCATGTGACTTCGAAATGCACAATCAGCAAGGCAAATTGTGCCGATATGCGAGGCATAAAATTGAAGTATAGTTATTATCGATTGACATTTTATAACGATGCAAACTTAAGCAAGGAGCCGCGCCCGTTGGGGCGAGGACTCTGTTTTTATATGATCGGTAGCAGCCTTGCGTTGTAATGTTTGATGCGCACGTCCCCATTACCTTATATTGCTCCTTATTCGATAACGACTTATTTTAGCCCCCTTGCGAGGATGATATCTGAGATGCTTCTAGCGCCCGCTCTGCTATTGCTCTTTTTGAAAATAGATTACACATAAATCTCGTCTTTCAATTGGTGCTTTTCAACGGCGATCCACCCAATATAGATAGCTGCAACGGTAAAGCCTAAAAACATTACATAGTTGTTGTACTGGATAACTCTCGGTAAATCTTTTATTATTTTAAATTTTACAGACTGTCCGATATCAAGAGAGAGTCGCCTTTTTTATTATTTCATTCTCCAGTACAAGTAGCTTTATCTTCTTCTCAAGCTCGCTAATTTTGATCTTGTAAGCAGGCTAATCCATTTGTCTACACCTGATTTGCGGGCGCCCATTACTTGCAATGCTTCTTTGCCAAAATAATTCTGATCAAGAGCCAGTTGAGCTACTTCAAGTTTAAATTCAGCCGTATATGTTGACCTTGCCTGTTTTTTTATTTTGTCACCTATTTGTGTATGAAGTGAATAATATCACCTCTAGCTAGGCGGCCAAAATAACTGCACCATTATATAAGCAACGAATGAAGTGTAGGAGTAATAATAGATTTTCAAAGAAAAATTGCTTAATATCTTGCCTGTTTTTACTTTAAATTTTATCAATTAAAGTCATGCTAATTGGGGCGCAATGACAGATACACCAACGAATAAAATACAACTGTACTTAAGCCAACTCTCATGCTAATATACTATGGCTTTATTCGCCACACATAGGATAATAAACTGCTAGCAAATTGTAAACTATCTAGGCTAAAACAAAGGATATTATATTTTTCAACAAACTATTAACCAATTGTATATTTATATCCTATTTATCATATTTATATCCTATTTATCCTATTTATATCCTATTTATCCTATTTATCCTATTTATCCTATTTATCCTATTTATCCTATTTATCCTATTTATCCTATTTATCCTATTTATCCTATTTATCCTATTTATCCTATTTATCCTATTTATCCTATTTATCCTATTTATCCTATTTATCCTATTTATCCTATTTATCCTATTTATCCTATTTATCCTATTTATCCTATTTATCCTATTTATCCTATTTATCCTATTTATCCTATTTATACACAGAGGTTCCTATGCCCAATACAGATACAGTGCCAAATAGAATACACATTGCTCGTTTATTTAAGAGGGTATTAGCATTTACCTATCAACAATATAATATTATGAAGATTACCGACCCATGTCCATGGCTAAGACAAGAAGCGCCTCAGTTCCTTTCTGCGCCACACCAAAATATATATTTTCAAGACTCTCAATGCCATAGTCAATCTATGCAGAATTGTTTTTATCATATAAGAAGATACGTAAGAGAAAATAACCTGCCTATACGGCATGGCCGTCCACGATGGCAACGTCAAAAGCCTCAACAATGGCTAGAGCACGGCAAGCGAATTGCCCAATTTAACAAAGGAAATTGCTTAGATTGTATTGCTTTGGTGGCAGCTGGCGTCGCTTCCTGTGCAGATGATCTGAACATGCAAGTTTCGTTTGAAATAATAAAAACTCCACCAGTTAATGATGGTTGCTGGCTTATTGTTGTCAATAGAAAAGGACCTCTCAATGGTAACATCGGAGAATGGGGAGTCGATTGTTTTTGTACCGAGATTTGGTGGCAAAACCAATGGCAATTTGGTTGGGCTCCAGGTACATTTTGGGCTATAGATGCCAATAATCGAATACGCAAATATTTTGCTGCAGAGCCCCTAACTATTGAAGCAAAGTTTAACTACTCTGATGGAGTTTGTTGGGAAGGACGCGATTTACGCATGTAGTGGTCAACTAATTTTGCCCACAACTGTGTATTCAAGCGCATAAATGCGCTGATACTCATTGGCTGTTAGCCATCCGTTGAACACGTGCGGTCTAACGTTATTGTAATATTTAATAATGTAATCCATGATTGAGTGCCTCATGCCTGAGAAAATCCTATAACCTACTACTGGCATCCATGACCTTTTATACTCATGTGACTTCGAAATGCACAATCAGCAAGGCAAATTGTGCCGATATGCGAGGCATAAAATTGAAGTATAGTTACTCAAGTTTCGGAGTTCATATTCGTTGGAATTATAGCTTTTTCTGTTTTATTTTCCATCATATCAGTGCCTCTTGCCGTATTGTGAATTGATCCATTTGTAGCGCTTTCGTAAAAAAGCCAATAACAGTTTGATCGATCTTTTTTAAGATCTCTGATTTTTTACTTTCGGTTAAATTACCTATTTCATTGAGAGCGCCTGCAATTAATGCTTTAAATAAACCCCATAATTTACACCCAAAATTCAACGTCGTAAGGCTTTCTTCAAAGTCATTTCTAACCTCACTTAACTTGGCTCCCACTTGCTCTTCTTTTGCAAATAATAGTAAACAAAAACGCAATCCAGTTAGATGAATAGAAGCGATGTACGCACCATAGTGGCGGCTTTGTTCTTTTAAAAAACCAAGCTTTTGTTTCGCCTCTTTAAAGTAAACTTCAATTCCCCAACGTAGTGCATATATTTCAAGTATTTTTTCATCTTCAAGTAGGCTATCCGTTGATAAAAAGAGAGCCCAATCATTTTTGCTCGCTTGTTGTTTGGCTTCATTCATAGACCGAACGTACAGAAGCTTAACTTTAATCCATTGTGGATCTTTTTTAGTCTCAGTCGTTAAATTCAACTCAACAATAATTGATTTGCTTTGGTAAGGAATATTTTTTAGGTTATGCCATTGACCTTTGATATGTTGCTTATATAACTCTTCAGCACTCAGTAACTTACTCTCTCCATTTTCCATAAAGCGATACTTCATTTTATTTCGCTTCATTCGAACAATTGCTACAAGTGATTGTTCCACCGTCATTTTTAATATTCGTTTCGTTGCAAACCAAGCATCTGCTAAAAAATATTCGGCGTTAATACCATTGCGTATTGCTCTTGATATCATGTCGCAAACCATATCAGGTTTAGTTTGCTCTCTTGACTTTTCGTAACGTTTTGCTGCAATACTACGACCATCTTTAAACTGATAATCAGCAACCTGTCTGTCAGTTTTACTGATAAATATTTCATTATCAATCGGCGTAAATAACTCGTCATTAGCAAGGCCTAGCGTCACTATTTGTTGCCCATTGACACATCGAGCGGTTAAGTGATCGAAGTGCTTTGAAACACCTGGCATCTTTTTACCACGTCTGATTTTAACTGAATCATCGATAACAAAAGCATTCAATTTATTTCCTTCATGGGGCTTAAGTATTTTTTTTGCTGTCAATAATTGTAGCTTTCGCCAATCCAAGTTTTCATGGTTAATAAAATCGTAGAGGGCATCTTTTTTTGAGGATGAGAAACTCAATAACGCATCCCTTGAGAACATCGAAACAGAGTTTACTTTTAGCCAAACCCACAACATCAAGAGGTACACAACACTGTCAGCTGAAGTGCCAGATCGTTTGTTAAATTTTGCGCGTTTTAAGAGATCTTTAAAGCCAATGTTTTTCCATGTTGTACTAAACGTATTATCTATATTTAGATTTTGTTGATTAAGTAAATCCGCAGTAAGCGATGGTAAACCAAAATCATTTATGTCAGACTTCATTTTATGCCTCTTGTGTTTTTTTTATTGTCTAGTTAACAATAATTATAACACAAGTAGGTATTTTATTCTTTTATATCAGCATGTTAGGTTATTTTTATTGGTAAATATGAACTCCGAAACTTGAGATAGTTATTATCGATTGACATTTTATAACGATGCAAACTTAAGCAAGGAGCCGCGCCCGTTGGGGCGAGGACTCTGTTTTTATATGATCGGTAGCAGCCTTGCGTTGTAATGTTTGATGCGCACGTCCCCATTACCTTATATTGCTCCTTATTCGATAACGACTTATTTTAGCCCCCTTGCGAGGATGATATCTGAGATGCTTCTAGCGCCCGCTCTGCTATTGCTCTTTTTGAAAATAGATTGCACATAAATCTCGTCTTTCAATTGATGCTTTTCAACGGCGATCCACCCAATATAGATAGCTGCAACGGTAAAGCCTAAAAACATTACATAGTTGTTGTACTGGATAACTCTCGGTAAATCTTTTATTATTTTAAATTTTACAGACTGTCCGATATCAAGAGAGAGTCGCCTTTTTTATTATTTCATTCTCCAGTACAAGTAGCTTTATCTTCTTCTCAAGCTCGCTAATTTTGATCTTGTAAACAGGCTAATCCATTTGTCTACACCTGATTTGCGGGCGCCCATTACTTGCAATGCTTCTTTGCCAAAATAATTCTGATCAAGAGCCAGTTGAGCTACTTCAAGTTTAAATTCAGCCGTATATGTTGACCTTGCCTGTTTTTTTATTTTGTCACCTATTTGTGTATGAAGTGAATAATATCACCTCTAGCTAGGCGGCCAAAATAACTGCACCATACCACTACACATGGCAAAAAGTGGTAAAAGCTTCTGAGCGTAAGTTAATGGCGAAAGAAGCAATGACAATTCATAATACCAGCATAAGTTTGCTATGCCGTGCGTTTTCTATCAGTGAAACGTGTTATCGATATCAGCCAAAGTTAAAAAGTGACAATGAACTCATTGCTGATTTACTACTAGGTTTAACCCTAAACCAACGTAACTGGGGTTTTGGATTATGTTTTTTTGTATTTAAGAAACGTGAAAGGGTATCACTGGAATCATAAGCGCGTTTATCGCATCTATCGAGCGCTTGAATTGAATATGAGGATAAAACCTAACAAACGCATAAAGCGTGAAGTACCTGAAGCTCTGTTGGTACCTGATGATATAAATGAGTGTTGGTCAATGGACTTTATGCACGACCAATTGTCTGACGGTCGCAGTTGTCGTTTATTTAATGTTATTGATGATTTTAACCGTGAGGGATCAGCAATAGATGCAGACATATCCTTACCAGTAGAGCGTGTTATTCGCTCACTTGATAGAATAATAGAATGGCGGGGTAAGCCAAAACGTATTCGCAGTGATAATGGCCCTGAATATATTAGCCACAAACTTGCTGCTTGGGCAATAAAACACGATATAGAGCTATGCTTTATTCAGCCTGGTAACCCACAGCAAAATGCATATATAGAACGTTTTAACCGAACAGTAAGATATGACTGGCTGAACCAGTATATTTACAATGATATTACAGAGTTACAAGACAGAGCGACTAAATGGTTATGGACTTATAACCATGAACGACCTAACATGGGGATTGGCGGTATTACACCGATTCAAAAATTAAACATCAAAAAAAGAAAAACATCTATTTTTTAACTCCATTAAAAATTGTGGGATTACCGAACCAATGATATATTTCAGCGTGTCATTTTTACACTTTTAAGTATCACCGCTATAAAATACAAGTATAATTCATGTGATTTTATTGCTATTGTAATTATTGGTTTACTAGAAACATATATGCATATAAACCATTTGTAGAAACATATATGCCTATAAACCATTTGCAAATTATCCCAGCTAAAGTAAAGAATATTATACTTTTACGCAGACTATTAACTAAGATATCCTAATTGAGCATAAGGAGTTTATATGCTAGGTATAGGTAACCCAGAACCACTACACATAAGAATAATTCCTAGATTCTTTGATATAATGAACCAATTTACGAATGAGCAATATTATACTATGAAGATTACGGACCACGTTCGAGAACCAATACAACAAGGTGTAAATAATCATATAGGAACTACACAAGGCCCTAAAACGCATATCCATGACCAGGAATCCCATAGTCAATCTATGCAGAATTGTTTTCATCAAATAATAGAGTTCGGAGGGCTAGAGGGACTGCCAAGGCAAGGATCCGGTCCTAGATATATCCGTCAAACTACTCAACAATGGCTAGCTCACGGCAACCGAATTACCTTTTTTAAAAAAGGAAATAAACTCGATTGTGTTGCTTTGGTGGCCGCTACCGTCGCTTCCACTTCAGAGGATCTAAACGCATTAATTTCGTTTGAAATAATAAAAACCCCACCGACTCTTATGGGTAGCTGGTTCATTGTTGTCAATAGAGAAGGACCATTACATTCTGGTCCCAAACACTGGGGAGAAAATTGTTTTTGTTCAGAACTTTGGTGGCAGAATAACTATAACTATGGTGTTTGTCCAGGTACCTTTTGGTCTACAGATGCAAATCATCCAATGTACAAATACCTACAAATACGCTCTAAGTCCTTAAGTGTTGAAGCATCATTTCAATGCAAATATGGAAGGCTTATTGGCTGGGACATGTTAACTGCGTCGCGCGAACGGGCACGGTTGCAACAGCCACATCGATGGATGCAATGAAATCTCACGACTGTTCGTGGCCGCCCAGTTAACAGCGTATCTCTTATCTCGGGGAATGTCGTGGTCAATTAATTTCGACCACTTAGTTAGAGGTGATATTATTCACCTCTAATTATACCCATGTTGACTCTTATTTTGTTCCGTCATTGCCAGTGCCAAGAAGTAAGTGAAACAAAAAAATACTTAAATTACGTATGTCCAGATTGTATGACTTGAAGTAACGCAATAAAAGAATGAACACAGTTAGAACAAACAATGCTTTACTTATGTACTGTATAGCAAAACAATAAGCAACGAAACTTACAAACTTACAAACTATTCCAGCCGTTCGATTCGCGTCAACTAAATGAAGCGTTGGGCTTACAAATAATCAGTCTAAATCAAGGTAAAACTTATGAAAATTCTTATTTCTGGGGCATCTGGTTTAATTGGTCAAGAAATAACATCTTTATTATCCGAGCAAGGTCATAAAGTTTTACAACTCCATAGAAATACAACCACAAAATATCCATATTGGAATATTGAGAAAAAAATAATTAATCTTGGTGAAGAGGTAGAAATAGATGTTGTAATAAACTTAGCAGGCGAAAATATCGCTGAAGGACGATGGACATTAGAAAAGAAAAATCGAATATTAAAAAGTAGAGTTGCTGGAACACAACTAATATCGACATATTTTTCCAAGCTACCATATAAGCCCAAAGTGTTAATTTCAGGTTCAGCGATAGGTTATTACGGTAATAGAAATGAAGAAATTCTGGATGAAAAAAGTGCAAAAGGTTCTGGATTTTTGGCCGATGTTTGCAATGAATGGGAAACTGCGACTAAAATAGCAACTAATTCAGGTATTAGGGTCGCAAATATAAGGCTCGGGATGGTACTTAGCTCAACAGGAGGCGCATTAGCAAAAATGTTACCCCCATTTAAAGCTGGCCTTGGAGGTATTATTGGCAATGGAAAACAATATATGAGCTGGGTTACAGTAAGCGATGTAGCACAAATTATAACTCATATTATTGCCACCGAAAAACTACATGGGCCGGTGAATATAGTATCCCCAAAACCTGTAACAAATCATCAATTTACAAAAATCTTGGGCAAAATATTACATCGACCGACCATTTTTTTATTACCTGCCTTCCTTGCAAAAATTATATTTGGCGAAATGGCTAATGAATTATTATTAACAAGCTCAAAAGTACAACCTCAGAAGTTACTACAATCAGGTTATTCTTTTAAAGATCCAACCTTAAATATTGCCCTAAAAAAATTACTAACTATTTAGCATATACCCATTAATCAATATTTCAATGACAACTATTAGTTTTAACTACACAGGAGAAAATAATGTCAGAAAAAGAAAAGCCACCTAACTGTACCACTACTATGAACTATGAACTATGAACTATGAACTATGAACTATGAATTATGAACTATGAACTATGAACTATGAATTATGAACTATCAACTATGAATTATGAACATATTCCCAACAGAACATCATGGGCGAGGCGAATGCAGCGAGCTTTTTTTTATTATATATTATTATTCTCGCTACTTTTAATGACACCGCCTGTCAGCGCGGATAACTCGGCAACAAAAATATTTACAACGATCAATCTACGCTTAGGTTATATGCAAGATGTCGCCTTATACAAAGCAATTCATCATAAACCAATTGAAGATCGCCAACGAGAAAAAGTTGTTATTAATAAAGCCGTCATTGCGATGCAACATAAAGGACTCAACCCCGATCAAGGCAAATCATTAATTATGGCGCTTATTAGTGTCGCAAAAGCAGTTGAATATCGCTATCGAGCTGATTACCTTTCTACTGCACCTACGCACAGCCCGCGAGATTTAAATAATGTTATACGCCCTGCCTTGATACGCTTAACTGCGCAGTTAATTGCCCAATTAGCTGCGTATTTACAAGTACATGAATCATTTAAACAACAGCAGTTTAGTGAATTTACCAAAATAATCAATACTAAATATGTAACCATGGCTGACAAGCAACTTCTCTTTAAGGCGTTAAAGAGCGTAACGCTCTAAGCGAACATATATACCCATGTTCGCTTTAACAAACTCAACAGATCCAGCCTGCTAATTATTTTTTAAAAATATAAAAATAAGCTCCACGAAAGAAGCATTAACCGCAAAACCAGCGCTACCCTATTTATAGCAAGCAGGCAGTAAATGGCATTGATATTGAAAAACCACATCTAGTCCAGAAAAGTCTCTGGAAAATGATGATAGTATTTATGGCGCATTGAAGCCACTTTTCTTGCTATTGCTAACCCTTGTAAAATATTTGTTACTGATTTATTGCTGTTGTTTTGCAACGCCGAAACTTGAATTATAAAAACCATTTCCAATAAATAAAGAACACTAAAAATGAGAATAAGTATATTAAACCAATTCTAGCCAACGCTTTTAGTTTCCAACCAAAACATAATTCAGGGGGAAGATCTGTATCCATTACTAATTTATAATTTAAAAACGCAAAGATAGGGGTGGTCATAAATGATAAAATCATCCCAAAATTAAGCATTGTCATTAAAGATGATGCAAAAAATAAAATAATACATATTGCTACAACACAGCTAATTAACATCCACGTGGTAAAATAAGCTGGTTGATTAAGTGCTTTTTTCTTAAGAAGCAAATTAGCTTCCGACAAAGCCCTTGCATAACCATCAATGATCGTGATCGCACTGCCAAAAATACAGAAAAAGGCAATAATAGCAATCAAATAACGAGACCATTGTCCAATGGTTAATGCGTACATGCTAATTAACTGGTGTGAAAAGGCAATGCCTGAATTTTTAAATACTATATTAGTTCCATGCAGCACTAGCGCACCTAAAGCAAGAAAAACAATCGCTAATATAGCTGTAGCAATATAGCCTACATTTAAATCAAAGATCGCAGATTTATTGGTTACGTTTTTCTCTTCACATTGTCGCTGAAGCCACATCGATGTAAACGATGAAATCTCAATAGGAGCAGGCATCCACCCCATTGTTATTGCAATAAATCCAACCGAAGCAAGCGTCCAAACTGATGGTGATTTAAATGAAGGTGACACTGGTATAACTTGATGTGAGGCAATTATAACGGCTGCTACTGTTGCGATAATAAGAGCTGCCATAATAATTTTAGAGAGAACATCTAATGCTTTATAATGTCCTTTTAATACAATAGCCATACATGTCAGCAATACTATTCCAGAAAGAATATCAAGCGATAAGTTAAAAGGAATGAAATAATTTAGTAAACTTGCACTAAACAAGACCATCGCAGCCGTATTGACAACCGATGAAATAACACACAAGCAAGTAAATAACCATAAATAACCTTTGCCCATGTCCGAATAACCTTCGACAAGGCTTTTTCTAGTCCCCATTGTGTATTGCACACTAGCTCTAAAAAATGGATATTTTAAAAGGTTAACTAACATTATTAACCCAGCGAGCTGCCAACCATAAATGGCCCCGGCTTTTGTTGCTGCCACAAGATGTGAACCACCAACTGCTGCGGAGGCGGTCACAATCCCAGGACCTAGTAAATTAATTATTTCACCTATTTTATTGCGAGTGTTTTTTACTGCATTTGCTGGTGAAGGTTGAATGTTATTCATTAAAGATCCTTACTATATAAAATATACTACTAATAAATACACCTGTTTTACTACAAGATAAGGCATTTCCTAATTAATTATCATAAAACCAATTTATTTGCCATAATGGCGTCAGTAAATTAATTTAAATGTAATCGTAACTTTTTAATGGAATTAAGTAAATGGCATAGCGTAAATAAAAACAAACAGTGGAAAATGAAGAATAATCTGCATCAACTTCAGCTCACCATTATACCTGTCACCTTTGAAGATAGAAATCCAGCTTATCATGAACTTAAAAGCGCTTCGGTAAAAGCTTTTAGCCATACGGCTTAAATTAAAACGTTACATTTGACAAATGTTTGCTGAGCATATTTGTATCGCCAAAACTCTATTTTTATATAACAAGAAGGCCTTCATGGCTTAACGTTTGATGCGCACGTCCCCATACATATGTTGCGCCTTATCATCGATCATCTACATCATAGCTGACGTTGCATTTTCACACAGCATTGGTATCAACCTCTAATATTGACTTAATATCAACAAAAGTAGTCATTAACCTTCAATCAGGTCAATGAGTAGTATATTTGAGGGCTATCAACAGCAATTATTCATTATGGCCTAGGGTTATGTTGCATGTGTCTATGGCGAGCCAAATTGCTGTGATTCCTAGCCACCCTTTTCTTGCGATCATCTGCTACTATAGTTATCTCTGCATAATACTCTAGTACATCTTTAAATATTAAGTGCGAGTTGTTAGGACTAGCCGAAAAATAAACAAGAGATATTGTTCGATACAGTGCATATATTATTTCACCCCACCTTAGATCAAAGTAAAGCACATCTTCGCCGACAAAAATTGCGTTAATAATACTTATACATCTACATGACGGATCATAGAGAGGATCATCTAGTACTCTATATCTGATATTATCAGCACAAGAATGGCTGTTCAATATGGTCTGGTCATTAAAAAATGTCAAGATAGTATCTCTACTCTTTAAAAAATCAAGAATGCTAGCTAGGTGCTCAAACAACTCTGCATTGATTAAATAAGTTTTTCCTATCAAGCTATCTTTTAAATTAGAAGAGTTATTTACTGCCATACAAACCGCATAGCACAGCGATAAATATTTAATGACATGCGGCATAAATCGTGTGATGACAAGTTTATTATTACATGATAATCCTCCACCAGCATCACAGTCACCAAAAAATATATTTGCCGAACCATTGAAATCAATAACGTCGTTCAACATTGCTTCTGTTGCTAATTCTAATCCACTAGACAGTCCAAACGTTTCTCTCTCATACTCAGCGACCATGGCAACCCAACTAATATTCTCTGCCACTATAGCTGGGCTGGCAACCCTTCCAGTAATTATTTGTCTTCCGCTAAGGAGCTCCGTGTCTTTCATTTTTATTATACTCCACAAGTAAGTCATCTAAATTCAGCAAAATAGCACTTTTTTATACTGCTATTTTTGCAACTATATAGTTGGTAATTAGATCATAACAATCAACTATTAACTATTAACTATTAACTATTAATTTCCTGATTTTAATTACTTATTAAAAAACATCTGCTATCACTAATTTATTGAGCGTTTTTACGCTATAACATTAAAATATATGATACCAATAAAAAAGGAAAGACGAAAGAAGAATGAACAAATAACAAAGAATAAAGAATAAATATAATTACGTACTTAATATGCCTTTAATAATGCAAAATCACCTTAATTTCTTTCAGATCAACAACCATTAGGTTTTATACCCATGCGAGCCAGAAATGTAATATCAGCAATGGAAATTGTCCGTTGATTTGCGTCCTTAAATTAAATGGAAGTTATTCTCAATAGGTATTTTATAACGATGCAAACCTAAACAAGGAGCCTTGCAGGTTGGTGAGTTAACTCTATTTTATATGACAGGAAGACGGTCATGGATTAACGTTTGATGCGCACGTCCTCATTACATAGGTTGCGCCTTATCATCGATCATCTATCATCGATCATCTACATCATAGCTGACGTTGCATTTTCACACAGCATGGGCATTAACCTGTAACATTGACTTAATATTAATAAAAGCAAGACTTAACTTGCAATCAGCTAAATGAGTAATCTATTTGGTAGCTATCAACAGCAGTTATTGATTGTGGCCTATTTTTTTAAAAAAGTCCCTCTGACATCATATCGTCACGTACCATCGTTTTATAGCGCTTTAAATTGCTCTGATTCTCCGTCACCCTTTGCTTGCTATCATATTCTACTATAGTTTCACCTGTAGCATATTCTAGTACATTTTTAAATATTACGTGCGAGTGGTTAGTAGCACTAGCCGAAAAAGAAAAATAAGCATGAGATATTTTTCGATACAGTGCATATATTTGTGTTGACCGATTTAGCGCGGGATTAAACATCTCTTCGCCGACAAAAATTTTGATTCCCGAAAGATTTATACATCTACATGACGGATTATAGCGATAATCATGTAGTGCTTTATATCTGATATTATCAACACAAGAATGGCTATTCCATATGGTTGGGGCATTAAGAAATGTAAAGAAAGTATCAGTGCGACCTAAAAACGCATCAATACTATGTATGTCCTTAAACATTCCTGTATTGATTAAAATATTTTTTAGTCTCAAGCTATCTTTTAAATTAGTAGAGCGCTTTGCTATTATACAAGCCGTATGACTCTGTTTTAGATAATTAAGGATATCCACCATAATGCTGTGGATGACAATTTTTTTATGCACTGATAATTCTCCACCAGCATCACAGTCAGCAAAAAATAAAATCTTCGCAGCTGTCTTCTTCCTAGCGCGTTCGAAAGCATCACCTTGCTGCACCCTAGTCAAACCGTTCCCCAAAGAATTATTTTCAAGCACTACGGGCGGCTCGGCAACCCTTCCAGTAATTATTTGTCTTTTTCTTAGGATATCCGTGTCTTTCATTTTTATTATACTCCACAAGTAAGTCATCTAAATTCAGCAAAATAACACTTTTTTATACTGCTATTTTTGCAACTATATAGTTGGTAATTAGATCATAACAACCAACTATTAACTATTAGCTATTAATTATTAATTATTAATTATTAATTATTAATTATTAATTTCCTGATTTTAATTACTCAAGTTTCGGAGTTCATATTTACCAATAAAAATACCCTAACATGCTGATATAAAAGAATAAAATACCTACTTGTGTTATAATTCTTGTTAACTAGACAATAAAAAAAACACAAGAGGCATAAAATGAAGTCTGACATAAATGATTTTGGTTTACCATCGCTTACTGCGGATTTACTTAATCAACAAAATCTAAATATAGATAATACGTTTAGTACAACATGGAAAAACATTGGCTTTAAAGATCTCTTAAAACGCGCAAAATTTAACAAACGATCTGGCACTTCAGCTGACAGTGTTGTGTACCTCTTGATGTTGTGGGTTTGGCTAAAAGTAAACTCTGTTTCGATGTTCTCAAGGGATGCGTTATTGAGTTTCTCATCCTCAAAAAAAGATGCCCTCTACGATTTTATTAACCATGAAAACTTGGATTGGCGAAAGCTACAATTATTGACAGCAAAAAAAATACTTAAGCCCCATGAAGGAAATAAATTGAATGCTTTTGTTATCGATGATTCAGTTAAAATCAGACGTGGTAAAAAGATGCCAGGTGTTTCAAAGCACTTCGATCACTTAACCGCTCGATGTGTCAATGGGCAACAAATAGTGACGCTAGGCCTTGCTAATGACGAGTTATTTACGCCGATTGATAATGAAATATTTATCAGTAAAACTGACAGACAGGTTGCTGATTATCAGTTTAAAGATGGTCGTAGTATTGCAGCAAAACGTTACGAAAAGTCAAGAGAGCAAACTAAACCTGATATGGTTTGCGACATGATATCAAGAGCAATACGCAATGGTATTAACGCCGAATATTTTTTAGCAGATGCTTGGTTTGCAACGAAACGAATATTAAAAATGACGGTGGAACAATCACTTGTAGCAATTGTTCGAATGAAGCGAAATAAAATGAAGTATCGCTTTATGGAAAATGGAGAGAGTAAGTTACTGAGTGCTGAAGAGTTATATAAGCAACATATCAAAGGTCAATGGCATAACCTAAAAAATATTCCTTACCAAAGCAAATCAATTATTGTTGAGTTGAATTTAACGACTGAGACTAAAAAAGATCCACAATGGATTAAAGTTAAGCTTCTGTACGTTCGGTCTATGAATGAAGCCAAACAACAAGCGAGCAAAAATGATTGGGCTCTCTTTTTATCAACGGATAGCCTACTTGAAGATGAAAAAATACTTGAAATATATGCACTACGTTGGGGAATTGAAGTTTACTTTAAAGAGGCGAAACAAAAGCTTGGTTTTTTAAAAGAACAAAGCCGCCACTATGGTGCGTACATCGCTTCTATTCATCTAACTGGATTGCGTTTTTGTTTACTATTATTTGCAAAAGAAGAGCAAGTGGGAGCCAAGTTAAGTGAGGTTAGAAATGACTTTGAAGAAAGCCTTACGACGTTGAATTTTGGGTGTAAATTATGGGGTTTATTTAAAGCATTAATTGCAGGCGCTCTCAATGAAATAGGTAATTTAACCGAAAGTAAAAAATCAGAGATCTTAAAAAAGATCGATCAAACTGTTATTGGCTTTTTTACGAAAGCGCTACAAATGGATCAATTCACAATACGGCAAGAGGCACTGATATGATGGAAAATAAAACAGAAAAAGCTATAATTTCAACGAATATGAACTCCGAAACTTGAGTAATTACTTATTAAAAAACATCTGCTATCACTAATTTATTGACCGTTTTTACGCTATAACATTAAAATATATGATACCAAATAAAAGAGCAAACAAGAAAGAAGAAAGAAGAAAGAAGAAATATAATTACGCGCTTAATATGCCTTTAATAATGCAAAATAACCTTAATTTCTTCCTGATAAACAGTCATTGGGTTTTATACCCATGCGACCCAGCAATGTAATATCAGCAAGAAAAATTGGCTGCTGATTTGCGTCCTTAAATTAAATGGAAGTTATTCTCAATAGGTATTTTATAACGATGCAAACTTAAACAAGGAGCCTTGCCAGTTGGTCGCTAACTCTATTTTTATATGACAGGAAGGCGGTCATGGCTTAACGTTCTATGCAGACGTCCCCATTACATAGGTTGCGCCTTATCATCGATCATCTCCATCAGAGCTGACCTTGCATTTTCACACAGCATGGGGATTAACCTGTAATATTGACTTAATATTAATAAAAGCATGACTTAACTTGCAATCAGCTAAATGAGTAGTATATTTGAGGGCTATCAATAGCAGTTATTCATTGTGGCATGGGGTTATGTTCCATGTGTATATGGCGAGCCAAATTTCTGTGATCCTCCGTCACCCTTTTCTTGCGATCATCTGCTGCTATAGTTATCCCTGCATAATACTCTAGTACATCTTTAAATATTAAGTGCGAGTTGTTAGGATTAGCCGAA
This sequence comes from uncultured Psychromonas sp., assembly GCA_963682165.1. Taxonomy (GTDB): domain Bacteria; phylum Pseudomonadota; class Gammaproteobacteria; order Enterobacterales; family Psychromonadaceae; genus Psychromonas. Next base: position 3,850,166 of record OY821666.1, read on the forward strand.
AAATAAGCAAGAGATATTTTTCGATACAGTGCATATATCATTTTTGGCCAACTTAGAGCATAGTGAAGCACATCTTCGCCGACAAAAATTTTGGTTCCCACAAAATTTATACATCTACATGACGGATCATAGCGATGATCATGTAGTGCTTTATATCTGATATTATCAACACAAGAATGGCTGTTCACTATGGTCTGGGAATTAAGAAATGTAAAGAAAGTACTAGGTCTCACTAAAAATTCACCGATTCTATGTATGTCCTCAAACCCCCCTGTATTGATCAAAGCATTTTTTAATATCAAGCTATCTTTTAAATTAGCAGAGCGCTTTGCTCCTATACAAACCGAACGGCTCAGTAATAAATATTTAAGGATATCCTCCATAGCGCATTTTATGATAACTTTATGAGCAGCACTGAATCCTCCACCAGCATCACAGTCACTAAAAAATATAGTACTCGCCGCATGAAGCGTAATAGCCTGGCGATATCCTGCTGAGATAATCTTCTTCTCGGTAGCTATGCGAACCAAATTAGGCTCCTCGAGCACTATAGCTGGTCTGGCAACCCTTCCAGTAATTATTTGTCTTTCTCTAATGATATCCGTGTCTTTCATTTTTATTATACACCACAAGTAAGTCATCTAAATTCAGCAAAATAACACTTTTTTATACTGCTATTTTTGCAACTATATAGTTGGTAATTAGATCATAACCAACTATATAGTTGGTAATTAGATCATAACCAACTATTAACTATTAACTATTAGCTATTAACTATTAACTATTAGCTATTAGCTATTAGCTATTAATTATTAATTATTAATTTCCTGATTTTAATTACTTATTAAAAAACATCTGCTATCACTAATTTGTTGAGCGTTTTTACGCTATAACATTAAAATATATGATACCAATAAAAAAGGAAAGAGGAAAGACGAAGGAAGAAAGAAGAAAGAAGAAAGAAGAAATATAATTACGTACTTAATATGCCTTTAATAATACAAAATTACCTTAATTTCTTTCAGATCAACAACTATTATGTTTTATACCCATGTACTTCGAAATGCAAAATCAGCAAGGCAAATTGTGCCGATATGCGTGGCATAAAATTGAAGTATAGTTATAATCGATGGATATTTTATAACAATGCAAATTGTGGCAAGGAGCCTTGCATGTTGGTGGCTAACTCGACTTTTTATATGATCGGTAGCAAGCTTGCGCTCAACATTCGATGCGTACGTCCCCATTACCTCATGCTGCGCCTTACTCTGATTATCGAGTGAGCGGCCACCGTTGCCTTTTGAGCGGCGCATGGGTATATACCCATACTACACAGCATCAAGCTAGTGCAAGTCGCCCTGACCCTTGGCTAGCTAGCATCTGAAAATTGAGGCCTATCTTTATAGTGATTTAGTACATCTTGAAATATGCGCTGCGAAATATTATCCCAACCACACCGACGCCTAGCTATATTTTGATACAGTGCGTTTACTCTTTCGTGCCAGCGGATAGAAAAGTGCAACACAGCCTCGTGGAGAACAATATGTGACACACACGAACCACCTTGATATCCACATCTCCGATCAGAGCTAGCATCATATATGCTTCTATATATTGTCCCACTAGAACAACTATGATAGAGAGATTGGGTGCTGCCCCCGTCATTAAAAATTGTTATGACGTTCATCGGATCTGTCATAAAATAAAACATTCCAGCTATTTCATCCAACAACGGCTTCGCCGTTAAATCTGGTCGTATAAAAAAAGAGAATTGTTCTCTCATTTGCTGCCGATTTTTCAAGCTATTCCGCAACTCAGGATTGTCACCTAAAATTTTACAATACGAATAGGTCAGTGTTAAAATTTTAATCAGCTCAGCCAGAGTTCTTCTTATTATCACTTTCTGAGTTTCAGAAAATCCACCACCAGCATCACAGTCACTGAACATTATAGTTAACGAAGGAACATCATTTTCTAATTGTTTTTGTGCCTTCATTCCTAATAAATTTTCCTCACTATCCCCATACTTTTCTATTTCATGTTGCTCAACTACCTCAACCCAACTCATATCATACCACTGAGCCCCAGTCATAACAGCCATAACCGACGAAGTTAATCTTTTTTGTGTTCCTGCTTGTGCCTTGATTTGCTCTGATCCATTCGCTGTATTGCGTGGTCTATCTATTGTACTGAGCTCTTTCATTTTATATACCTTAATCATTAAAAATGCGTGCTTGGCTTTTATACCTCTAACATTGACTTAATATTAATAAAAGCAAGCCTTAACTTGCAATCAGCTGAATGAGTAGTATATTTGAGGGCTATCAACAGTAGTTATTCATTGTGGCCTAGGCTTATGTTCCATGTGTCTATGGCGAGCCAAATTTCTGTGACCCTCCGTAACCCTTTGCTTACGATCATCTGCTACTATAGTTCTCCCTTTATAATACTCTAGTACATCTTTAAATATTAAGTGCGAGTTGTTAGAATTAGCCGAAAAATAAACAACAGCTATTTTTCGATACAGTGCATATATTCTTTCAGACCAACTCAGAGCAAAGTGAAGCACATCTTCGCCGACAAAAATTTTGGCTCCCACAATACTTAGACATCTACATGACGGATCATAGAGAGGATCATGTTGTTCTTTATATATGATATTATCAGCACAAGAATGGCTGTTCAATATGGTCTGGGCATTAAGAATTGTAAAGATAGTATGGCTACTACCGAAAAAATCAAGAATGTTATTTATGTCTTTAAACAACTCTTCATTTATTAAATCAGTTTTTCCTATCAAGCTATCTTTTAAATTAGAAGAGTGCCTTACTGCCATACAAACCGTATAGCTCAGTGATAAATATTTAAGGATATCCACCATAACGCGTCTTATCACAACTTTATCATGACATGATAATCCCCCACCAGCATCACAGTCACTAAAAAATATAGCATTCGCAGCATTACCCTCAATAGCGTGGCTAAATATTGCTTGTGCGGGTATTTCTAATACATGATTCACTTTTAAATCTTCACTCTGATCCTCAACAACCATGGCAACCCAATTAAGATCCTCTGCCACTATAGCTGGGCTGGCACCACTTCCAGTAATTATTTGTCTTTTTCTTAGGATATCCGTGTCTTTCATTTTTATTATACACCACAAGTAAGTCATCTAAATTCAACAAAATAGCACTTTTTTATACTACTATTTTTGCAACTATATAGTTGGTAATTAGAGCATAACAACCAACAATTAACTATTAACTATTAACAGCTTGATTATTATTACTTATTAATAAAATTTCTGTTATTACTAATTTGTTGATGATTTTTACCCTATAAAGTTGGAATATATGATACCAAATAAAAGATCAAAGAAGAAAGAAGAAAGAACAAAGAACAAAGAACAAAGAACAAAGAACAAATATAATTACGCGCTTAATATACCTTTAATAATGCAAAATCACCTTAATTTCTTCCTGATAAACAGCAATTGGCAGGAGAGAGCAAAAAGCACCAAAGAAGCAATTGAAAGACGAGATCCATGTGCAATCTATTTTCAAAGATAGCAATGGCAGAGCTGGCTCTAGAAGCATCGCAGATATCAACCTCACAAGATGGGCTAAAATAAGTCGTTATCGCGTAACTAAAATTATGAAAAAATTAAGTTTAAATAGTTGTAAAATTCGTAAGTATACTTATAAACGAGGCGCTAATGAGCGTGTCGATACTGCAAATCACTTACAACGGCAGTTTCCCGTTGAAAAATAAGATACCTTTTGCTATGACGATGTAACCATTGTTTGGACAGGTAATCGTTAGTCTTATCTTGCTATTGTAATGGACTTGTATTCTCGAAAAGTAATTGGTTAGGCAATATCACATTCGCCCGATTCTAACTTGACTGGTAATGCGTTGAAAATGGTTTTTGAAGCGAGAAAACGACCGGTTGGGCTAATGTTCCATTCAGATCAAGGTTACCATTATACCAGCAAACCATTTCGGCGATTAATCTGGAAATATCAGATCAAAGCATGAGCCGTCGAGGAAATTGTTGGCAGAGCCCACCAATGGAGCGTTGCTTTAGCAGTTATAAAACTCCATGGATGCCAGTAGCAGGTTATGGTATTTTTTCAGGAATGAGGCACTCAATCACGCATTACATTATTAAATATTACAATAACGTTAGACAGTACGCGTTTAAAGGGGGGCTAATACCCAATTAGTCTGAACGCATTTATGCGCTTGAATACGCAGACGTGGCCAAAATTAGTTAACCACTACAGCCTATAAACGTTGGTTTTACATATTGAGATGGAATTCACTGGACGTCAAAATGCAATTTAACAGGGATTTAGTTAGCAATTTAGCTGTTGATTTAGCGATGGTGCCCGGAGCGAGACTTGAACTCGCACGCACAGAATGCACAAGATTTTAAATCTTGGGTGTCTACCGATTCCACCATCCGGGCATAATTTTAACATTGGAGGCAGAACCCGGAGTTGAACCGAGATAGGAGGATTTGCAATCCACAGCATAGCCATTCTGCCATTCTGCCAAATTTGGAGCGGTACACGAGACTCGAACTCGTGACATCGACCTTGGCAAGGTCGTGCTCTACCAACTGAGCTAGTACCGCATGGTTTAGATAAAACAGTTTTTCGTTTCAATGAGGCATTCTATCGATTATTAAAAAAGTGTCAACGCTCTTTTACTTTTTTTTAATTTTTTATCCTATTCGCTGTTTTTTTAAACTAAAAATATGTTTTTTTCAATAGAGTCGGCCAAGCGACTCTTAGATAAATAACCATTGACCATAAGGTTAATATCGTTGCTAAGTAAAGGCAGGTAAAACCAACCCATTCCATTTCGTTAGAATATTGCCAAATCAAAAGAAATAACGCGAGCATTTGCGCTGCTGTTTTTATTTTCCCTAGCGAAGACACGGCAACACTTGCACTATCTCCTAGCTCAGCCATCCATTCTCGCAGTGCAGAAATGATGATTTCGCGACAAATCATTATTATGGCAGGAATGGTTATCCAAATAACGGCGTAATGCTCAACAATCATCACCAAAGAAACTGTAATCATAATTTTATCGGCAACAGGATCTAAAAATGCCCCAAAAGATGTTGATTGATTTAATTTTCTGGCAAAATATCCATCTAAAACATCCGTTATACCAGCAAGCAAAAAAATAAACGCAGCAGTAGGTGAAGACCAACTAAAAGGTAAATAATAGCATATGACAAACACGGGAATTAATAAGACCCTAACTAGCGTTAATATGTTGGGAATATTCAAGATCACACGTTCCTTAAACCGCAAAACTCATTATAATCTATTTTGCCATTTTATCGTTAAGCAATGCAAACCAAAATATTGAATTTTAATGATCATACGTAAAAATTTTATGCTCTATACCCATGCTATATCAAAATACCAAATCAGATTGGTAATTTTATGCCTAGAATTCGCTGGAAATTTTCCTTGCTGATTTTGCATTTTGAAGTAACATGAGTATAAACTAAACTTGCAAGCTGCTAAAAGAGATGCGCATCGCGGGCTGTACTTTTATCTAACACATTTTAACCAACTCTTAGCATCGCTTAACTCATTAACGGAAAAATTATGCCACAGATTATGATTAACAACCAAAGTCTACACTATCTTGACCAGGGAAACGGCCCTGTATTATTGTTTGGTCACAGTTATTTATGGGACAGCAATATGTGGAAAAAACAAATCGCTGAATTTAGTAAGAAATACCGTTGTATCGTTCCTGATTTATGGGGTCATGGTCGCTCTTCTCCACTAAATGAAACACCCTCAATTGCGTCACTAGCAGGGGATCACTGGGCATTAATGCAGGCACTAAAAATTAACAGCTTTAGTATAATTGGATTGTCCGTTGGTGGCATGTGGGCCGCACAATTGGCACTTGATCACCCCAATGAAATTGAAAAATTAGTCATCATGGATAGCTTTGTAGGTATTGAACCACCTGACACACTGCAAAGTTACCTGCAAATATTAGATACTGTTGAGCAGGCAAATGCGATGCCACAGCCGCTAATTAAGCAGCTTCTCCCTACTTTTTTGTCTGACATCACCTTAGAACATCAGCCAGCCATTGCAGAGGCTTTTGCTAAATCACTCGAGACTTTAGCAAAAGATAATATATCGACCATTGTGGCGCTAGGGCGCTGCATCTTTAATCGAAAAGACATCATGCCATTGTTGCCAAAACTTAACATGCCAACCCTTATACTTGTTGGCGAATTCGACAAACCTCGCCCGCCTCATGAGGCTAAAAAAATGGCAGATCTGATAACGTCTGCGCAATGTAAAATCGTGCCCAACGCTGGGCATATCTCAGCACTAGAACAACCCAAAGAAGTCAACAAATTATTACACGCTTTTCTTAAGAATTAAGCACACTTATTCCCATGTTACCTCAAAATACAACGTCAGCCGCTATCTCGATGACCGATGCTAAGGCGCAACATAAGGTAATGGGGACGTGCCACCAAATGGCAAGCTTTGGCTGCTTCTTTTCATATAAAAACCGAGTTAGCGCCCCAACGGGCAAGACAACTTGTTTAAATTTGCTTCGTTATAAAATATCGATCGATAATAACTATACTTCAATTTTATGTCTCGCACCTCGGCACAATTTGCTACCCTGATTTTACATTTCGATCGTTGCATGGGTATAGCATTGCTATAGCATTGAGGTGATACTGATGACATTAAATTTATTAGCACATGTCATTGGCATAATTCATGGGTATCGTTTAATGCTTCGTAAATAGTTTCAGCCATATTTTTACTAATACCTGAGACTTTCAGCAATTCATCAATGCTGGCTGATTTAACACCTTTTAATCCACCAAAATGACTTAATAATTTTTTTCGGCGCACATGACCGACTCCAGCAATATGTTCTAATATACTTGTTCTACGCTTTTTATCACGTTGCTGCCGATGACCAGTTATTGCAAAACGATGCGATTCGTCGCGAATTTGTTGGATAAGATGCAGGGCTGGAGAATCTTCAGCAAGCTCAAGTATTTCATAAGTTTTACCCAGGATTAGCGTTTCAAGGCCAGGCTTTCGTGTTACGCCTTTGGCAATACCTATCAGTTGTGGGTAATGATCAGCTCCATTATCAATAATAAAATTTTGAGCTAACGATGATATAATTTTCTCCGCTTGATGTAACTGCCCTAGCCCGCCATCGATAAAAATAATATTAGGAATATTATCAATTTCTTGCTTGTCTTTAAAACGTCTTGCGAGTACTTGTGCCATCGCTGCATAATCATCACCAGGTGTTATCCCTGAAATATTAAAGCGCCGGTATGCTGATTTTTTAGCACCTTCTCTATTAAAAACTACACATGAAGCCACTGTTTTTTCCCCCATCATGTGGGAAATATCATAACATTCCATACGTTTGATCTTGGTCAACAATCCAAGTTCATCTTCAAGCATCTGATAACGCTGCTGGGTATTATTTTTTTGTTTTAAATGCATAGTTAATGCAACTTTCGCGTTTGTTTTCGCGAGTTTAATAAATTTTGAACGTTCGCCATGCACTTGGATTTTTAATGTTATTTTATAACCACAAAAATCAGAAAAAAGTTCACTAAAGTCACAACGATCCTGAAAATCATCGCTGAGTAATATTTCTTTAGGAATTGCACGTCCATTTTGCCCAGAAAGATAAAACTGACTCAGAAAAGCCATTAAGACTTGATCCTTTGACGAGTATTTGGGCACTTTAGGAAAATAGTTTCGACTGCCTAAAATGCGACCTTGACGAATAAAAAGTAAATGAATGCTTGCAATGCCTTGCTCATAAACAAACCCTAAAACATCAAGCTGCTTAACATCACCACTTACCCATTGCTGCTCTTGTACCTTTTTTAAGGACTGAATTTGATCTCGCCTTTGGGCGGCTTTTTCAAATTCTAAATCATCGCTTGCTTGGTGCATTTGAGTAACGAGCAACTCAATAATTTGCTGGCTTTTTCCTTGTAAGAACTTAGTGGCTAAGTGCACTTGCTGGTCATATTCTGACTGCTCAACAGCATTCACACAGGGTGCTAAACAACGTTTTATTTGATACTGCAAGCAAGCGCGTGAACGATTACGATAATAACTATCTTCGCACTGACGAATGGGGAAAAGCTTCTGTATTAATTGTAAACTCTCACGCACAGCTCCAGCACTGGGATATGGTCCAAAATATTGTCCTTTTCGTTTTTTATTTTGCGCACGTACCATGGTCAATTGTGGATGTTGATGATCACTCAAAAAAAGATAAGGATATGATTTGTCATCGCGTAATAACACATTGTATTTAGGCTGATATTGCTTGATAAAATTGTGTTCTAAAATCAGAGCTTCTGTTTCAGTGTTGGTGATTGTTACTTCTATGTGCTCAATATGGCTAACAAGGCTGAGTGTTTTAGGGTGCTTTTGTGTTAAAGAAAAGTAATTTGCTAAGCGTTTTTTGAGATTTTTTGCCTTGCCAACGTAGATCACAGTGTGAATTGCATTAAACATACAATAAACACCTGGTTGGGTGCTTACCGATTTTAAAAATAAAGATGAATTAAAAAGAGGTCGCGCATCACTCATTTTAGTCTTCTGCTATTTTTGTTGTCACAACATTTCTGAATCTAACATGCCATGGCGAATTGCTAAGTGTGTTAATTCAACATCTCCTTGCACACCTAATTTTTTGAAAAGTCGATAACGATAACTGTTCACTGTCTTTGAACCTAGCTGTAACTCTTCAGAAATATCAACAACACGTTGCCCTTTTGTTATCATCATCATTATCTGTAATTCTCGCTCAGATAAAACGCGAAACGGATCTTCTGATTCTGGGGCTATTTGCGAAAGCGCCATTTGTTGAGCTATCTCTGGTGCTAAATAGCGTTGACCAGCATGCACACTTCGAATTGCATTTAACACTTCCACGGGGCCTGCGTCTTTACTTAAGTAGCCAGACGCGCCAGCTTGCATTACTTTTGTTGGAAAGGGATTTTCAGTGTGCATAGTGAGCATAATTATTTTTATGTCATCATTAATACGCAAAATTTTATGCATTGCATCTAACCCCCCGATACCTGGCATATTAATATCCATTAAAATAATATCAGGGTAATTTTTACGACACCAAGCCACAGCATTTTCACCACTATCAGCTTCACCAATAACCGTCATTCCTCGCACATCTTCTATTATACGTCTTATCCCTGTACGCATTAATTCATGGTCATCAACTAGAAAAATATTAATCAATATCAAACTCCTGAAAATAAGTACACATCACACATGACTGCAACGTTTTGCGCCAGCCAGTAACAAAAAACATCCGAAGAACAGTTTATTATAAAACAATATTAACATAATAAAAGAGAAGTTTTTTCATTTTAATTTACCTCGATCGATTATGCGCATTTCTTTTGCTCAGTGGCATAATTTTCGCAGATAAAATAACTCGCACGCCCATCAATAATTAGCTCTGCTGAGGAATTACATAATTTGCTATTATTATTCTTGGTGACTTTACAGGCATTGCTCGTGCATCTGCTCTTTGCAGGCATAATGCCCACAAAATTGCTTGTACATTTTCTTGTAAAACTTAATAACAAAGGATCGAGCAAATCTATATTTTTTATTTTAAAACAACAGGAGATCCCACAAATTTTATAACGCTTGCACAGTCGGAAATTAATTGGATGTTTGTTGACAAGAAACTAACTTCTGCTCAGCACTCAACAGGTAATAATCATAAAAGAATTAATATTTTTTGCGGAATTTCATCGGCAAACAATTAACGTAACTAATCGTTGACAGAGCCAATGGCGCGCTTTAACACTGATCATCGAGCACCCAACTAACTAAGTATTTTTCAGTCACTTGGATAGACAATGAAACGGTTTATTTTAACCAAAATGTACTCAAAGAGCAAACAGGACAAGCGATAAGGAAAAGGACAATTGCAGATTGCAATGCGTCCTAAATTCAGTTTTCTATTAATGTCTAGCTATGATGGGCAACTAAACTTCTCGACATGTGCTTCTGGATGCTTTTCAGCATGGCGCTCAAACAAATATTCAGCAAGTAATGATAATACATCATCATCGGTTCCTCCTCCGAACGAATAAGCAACGCTTTTTGCATTAAGACGGCGAATTTTAGAACCAGAGATCAGTAATTTATCACGATTTGGAAGCTTTAAATAAATGTTATTTAATTCATCTGGAAATTCAAAATTTTCGTCATCTTCAATTAGCAAGGATATACCTGATGCAGAAATATCTCTAATTTTGTAGTTTAGCTCATTGCCTTCATCATTTACCAGTGCAATAGTATTATCGGCATCTAAACGCCAAGAGCGCAAATGTTCACCATTTTCAAACACTTTTGGTGATTTAAGGCTCAAACTAAAATTTGCAAAGTCACCCATTTTCATTTGCACAGGAAAAACTAAGTGGTGCTTCCCATAATTAGCAACGAGCTGTAAATCATCGGCAAGTCCCAGTTGAAAGAGCAGCGTATCTTTTCCATTTCGGCCGCCTATATCAAATTCAACTTCGCTACTTTTGGTTGGATCAACCTCCATAATTAATTCTGATAACAATTCAAATTCTTCTTCACTTACGCATGGATCATTATTTTTTTGTGACAAGATATCCTCCAAGATATTTACGAAAACTAACATTTTATCCATAGTTTAGCTAATTTTAAAAAAATAGCTAAAAAATATTTGTTTTTTATTTTAAAGTTTGAAATTTAATGATCCACCACACATTTTACTCATTAAAATTTACCAACAATTAGCAACGCTAAGTATTTTAGATAAATAATGCCAATGACAATGACAATAAGTTTATACTAAGATATGACGTTAGAAAGGTATTCAATTTCAGGGAAAATTTTGGCTAATTATTTTATTTATAATATTTACAACGAAAGATCGCCTCACTGCAAACAATAAGATTAATCGCAATCCGCAGCGATATTGGACATTTTTTCTAGCTAAAACTAACAAATAACTGTACTGCACTAAATCACCAGCAATGATTCAATAACCGACACTGGTGTTAACTATTTTACTACAAAAATTCTGATAACGTTACAAAGTACAGTGGTATGATAAGTTATTGACTATATTTGCTATACATTGATGTAATTTGTATTTTATTATTAAAACTTGCAATGGACTCCTGACTAATTTTAACCGATAAGATCAATAAATTATTTATTATTGTTGGTATAATGCATCTGATTTCTTGTTGCAAGCAACATGCTCCTGTATCCTGTAAGGCAATTTGTTATGCTACCATTTTATTATTTTATATTGTTAGGCTGAGTATAAATGCAAGAATTATATAACCCGAAAGAAATTGAAGCTAAATATCAAAAAATCTGGGATAAAAACCAATCCTTTAAAGCAGTAGAAGATCCAACAAAAGAAAAATATTACTGCCTCTCAATGTTCCCATACCCAAGTGGTAAATTACACATGGGACACGTCCGTAATTATACAATTGGCGATGTGGTTTCAAGGTACCAGCGCATGCAGGGCAAAAACGTGATGCAACCAATGGGCTGGGATGCATTTGGGCTGCCTGCAGAAAATGCAGCTATAAAAAATAACACCGCCCCTGCAACTTGGACATACGAAAATATCGCCTACATGAAAACACAGCTTAAACGACTTGGTTTTGGCTATGATTGGAGCCGGGAACTGACCACTTGCAAGCCTGAATATTACCGTTGGGAACAGTGGCTTTTCACAAAGTTGCTTGAAAAAGATCTTGTTTATAAAAAAATGGCAACGGTCAACTGGGATCCAATTGATCAAACAGTGCTTGCTAATGAACAAGTTATCAATGGTCGCGGCTGGCGATCTGGTGCAATTGTTGAACAAAAAGAAATTTCACAATGGTTTATTCGTATTACCGCCTACGCACAAGAGCTACTTGATGATTTAGATCAATTAAATGAATGGCCTGCGCAGGTTATCACGATGCAGCGCAACTGGATTGGCCGCTCTGAAGGCATTGCAATGGATTTCGAGATTGCCAATACTGGCAAAATAGTTTCTGTTTATACCACACGTCCTGATACGATAATGGGCGTGACTTATCTCGCCATTGCCGCGCAACACCCACTGCTATTAGACGCGCTTAAAACAAACCCCACACTTGCCCAATTTTGTGCTAAATGTAAAAATGTAAAATTAGCAGAAGTTGAAATTGCAACCATGGCAAAAGAAGGCGTTGATACCGGACTTCAAGCTATTCACCCAATTACTGGTAAAAAAGTGCCAATCTGGGCCGCTAATTTTGTCCTAATGGGGTACGGTTCTGGTGCTGTTATGTCTGTACCTGCGCATGACCAACGGGATTATGAATTTGCTCAAAAATATGGCTTGAATATCATAGCCGTTATCAAACCAAGTGACCATGATGTTGATATTTCTAAAGTTGCTTATACCGAAAAAGGTATTTGCTTTAATTCAGGACCGTTTGATGGACTAAATTTCAAGCGCGCATTTGCGGCCGTTGAAACTAAGCTTGTTGACGGTCACAAGGGAAAGCGCCAAGTTAACTTCCGCCTACGTGATTGGGGTATTTCTCGGCAGCGTTATTGGGGTTCACCAATTCCTGCCTTAAATTTAGAAAATGGTCTAGTTGTGCCTGTACCTGAAGATAAATTACCCGTCATATTACCTGAAAATATTACAATGAATGGGATAACATCACCAATCAAAGCCGATCGTCAATGGGCCAAAACAACGTATAACGGTCAAGCTGCAACACACGAAACTGATACATTTGATACCTTTTTAGAATCAAGCTGGTATTACGCGCGTTATTGTTCGCCTCAACATCACGAGCAAATGCTTGATCCTGCTAAAGCAAATTACTGGTTACCTGTTGATCAATACATTGGCGGTATTGAACACGCAATTTTACACCTTTTATACTCACGTTTTTTTCACAAATTATTGCGTGACTTTGGGCTGGTAAACTGTGATGAGCCTTACAAAAAATTATTGACACAAGGTATGGTTTTAGCCGATGCTTATTATTACGAAGATGAAAAATCCGCTAAAATTTGGATTTCACCAAATGATGCAATCATTCAAACCAACGATAAAGGCAAAGTGATTTCCGCTAAAATGGAAAATGGTCAAGCGCTTATTTTTGAGGGCATGTGTAAAATGTCTAAATCTAAAAATAACGGTATCGATCCACAAATAATGATTGATAAACATGGCGCAGATAGCGTGCGATTATTTATGATGTTTGCAGCGCCTGCTGAGCAAACTCTTGAATGGTCTGATTCTGCACTTGAAGGCGCATCACGCTTCCTTAAACGTTTATGGAAATTAGCAAATGAACACATTACATTCGGCGCTGTTGACAATCTTGATGTTAGCATACATTCTAAGGCTCAAAAAACACTACGTAGAGAGCTACACAAAACCATTAAAAAAGTAACAGATGATATTGGCCGACGGCAAACATTTAATACTGCTATTGCCTGCGTGATGGAGTTAATGAATAAATTAACTAAAGCTCCGATGAAAAATGCTCAAGATCGCGTTATTTTACAAGAAGCATTAGTGGCTGTAATAAAACTACTTTCCCCAATCACACCACATATTTGTGCTGAGATCTATGAAGCATTAGGTCAAACCGATGATATTTTAACAACACATTGGCCTGTCGTTGATGAAAAAGCATTGCTTGAAGATTCAACACTTATTATCGTGCAAGTAAATGGTAAACTGCGTACTAAACTTACCGTTGCAGTCGATGCAGATAAAGCGTCAGTTGAAGCATTCGCACTAAGCGATCAGAATGTATTAAAATTTACCGCTGGAAAAACGATCCGAAAAGTAATTTTTGTGCCTAGTAAGTTACTGAACATTGTAGCTAACTGATCTTTGTTATACCCAGCTTGGATAAAGCAAACTTAGATTTCTAGTTTTATTTTCTAAATAATTAGCAATTTAAAGGACCAAAATGATTTCTCAATGTCATAGAAGTTTTCTATTAAAAATAGCATTATTCACTTGGCTTTCGTTAAGTTTAAGCGCTTGTGGTTTCCATTTAAAAGAAACTAAGGATGGGCTTTCAACTAAATTTCCACAAATATATGTACAATCATCAGATCCCTATGGTGATCTTAATCGTTTGGTTAAAATTCGTTTGCGTGGCGCCGGGGTTGAAGTATTAGACAGCCCTCGTAAAGATGTGGCCATTTTAACATTAAATACCGAAAAACGCTCCGCGCGGATGATTTCTCTTAATGTAAAGGCCCTAAATGCCGAGCAAGAAGTGGGCTTTGTGCTGAAATACTCCATTCAAATACCAGGCTACCAACCACTGCCATTTTCTTTTAATTTATACCGAGATTTCCTTGATAACCCCGCACAAGCACTTGCAAAATCGCGAGAATCAGAGCAATTAACAGAGGAGCTACGCGAAACTGCCGCTGATAATATTATCTATACCTTGCAAGCGTTAAATCTTGACAGAGCAAAAAAATTGATACAAAAAAAGCCGCAACAAGAAACAAGCATTAATGGCACTGCGCAGTAAATTCAATGAAAATATTTCCTGATAAATTAGCCGCTTCGCTTTCAAATTCACTACCGAATTGTGTGCTTGTGTTTGGTGATGAAGGTTTATTATCTATTGAAGCGACTGAGCAAATACTAAAGATAGCTAAATTAAATGGCTATCTAGAAAAGTTTGAATTTGATCTTAATGGTCACGTTGAAAAAGAGGAAATTATTTATCATTTTAATAGCCGCTCGCTTTTCTTAACAAAAAAAATATTAATTTTATCACTGACTAAAACAAACACTGACAACACTGCGTTTATTAGAGAAATTACCCCCTTGCTACATCCTGATATTTTACTTATCATCAAAGGGCCCTACCTTAACCAACAACAGTTAAAAAGTGTGTGGTTTAGAGACCTTGAAAAGCAAGGCATTTTCGTGCCTGCAAACCCTCCTTTTGATAACCAATTTCCAGGTTGGATATGCTCACGACTAAAGAGTTTAAATTTATCAGCTTCAGATGAAGTTATTGAATATTTATGCGTTAATTTTGAAGGTAATTTACTTGCAGCCAAGCAAGAATGTGAAAAATTAGCATTATTATACCCTAAGCAACACTTGAATTTACAACAAGTTGAACAAAGTATCACCACACACAACCACTTTAGTATTTTTAAATGGATTGATAGCTTACTTGCGGGCAAGATGGATCGTGCAACACGAATATTAAAGCAATTAAAAGCCGAAGGTAAAGAATTAATCCTGATTTCAGGCACACTTAATGTTCAGGTTAAAAACCTCTTAAAGCTTAGCTATCAGAGTAACTCTGCACCACTGCAAACAATATTAAACAATCAAAAACCCAGACTTTGGCCTGCCAAGAGGCAGTTAATCAGCCAAGCGCTTTCCAGGCTTTCTACGCAAAATTTAGAAAAACTAATACAAGGATGTGCTGAAATGGAAATTGCTTTAAAAGTAGACAATAAAGAAGATAATTGGTTAAAACTAAGCGCACTAGCCTATTTGTTTTATTAATCAAATGAGATATTAAGTTATGGATCACCTCCCCAAACAAGCCATTGCATTTTTAGCTGGATCTTTTGATCCAGTTCATTTTGGGCATTTGCGACCGGCCATAGAAATAAGAGAAGCATTAAATTTAGGCACATTATTCTTAATGCCAAATCGCATTGCTCCACATAAAAACAAAGCAAAATGCAGTGCAAAGCAACGTGTGAAGATGCTAGAGCTTGCTATTGTAAATCAAAGTAAAATCCGCGTTGATACGCGTGAATTAAAACGCGACAGTGTAAGCTATAGCATTGATTCTTTAATTGAGCTCAAACAAAAATATCCTAACACGCCAATCTGTTTCATTATGGGAATGGATTCATTGATCCATTTTGATAAATGGCATCGATGGCAAGAGATCCTTGAGTATTGCCATCTTATTATCAATGAGCGACCTGGCTGGAAAATTAAATTAAGTGCTCCTCTGCAAACGCTTATTATGCGCTGTCAAAGCTCAAATAAAGATGATTTACATCACCTACAAAATGGCAAAATTTATTTTCAGAAAACCACACAATTAGCGATTTCATCAACAACAATAAGAGCTCTTACAAACGAGAAACACTCAATTAGTTATTTATCCCCCAGCTCTGTCTGTGACTATATAAAAAAAAATAAACTTTACCTTCTTTAAAATGCTAATAGCAATCATACTCAATATATCTCAAAATTGATAGGTAAGACTAAGCGCCCCGAAGCGAGACTGGAAAATTTGTGATTCATACTGATCTGATAATATAACGCCACTACCAATTAAATTCCAATTATAAATATTAACCATAGCCCCAAACGACAAAGCATATTGCTCATTAATCAAATCAACACTTCTGCTATGTTTAAACGTATTACCATTCATAAAAATATCATTGAAAACATAAGATCCCGTTATATTTGTAAAAATATACCAACCAAATGGACTTGGCTTTAAACCATTAAATTGCTCCGTTGTAAAAAGAGGCGCTGCCGCATAACTCTTTTGCAGTGCAGTGCCCCACCGAGCAGTTAACCCCGCAGAAATATCTGATTTTAAATTACCCACACCGCCGCCGCCGCCGCTAATAAAATCTACTTGCGTGACAGGAAAGGATTTTTCATAAAGACGCCATTTACGAAGCGTATCTAAACGCACAACCAATTCATTAGCAAGTTGGTTATCCCACCCATTTGGAATTACTGCGTCAAACATGTAATGTATCCTCTTTTGTGAAAATTCTCCTCCTGCAATTGGACCCACCGCACCGAGTGTTAATCCAATTTGATCATCTATTACGTTATCAAAAGATTGCACTCGCGCATTCCAAGCAAGCAAGCCTGCGAAAGGGACATCATCTGTCTGATATTTTGGCTGTCTATAATAAACTGGTGTTTGTAAGATTTGACCAACCGAATAGGATATATCATGTAATTTATCGGAGCCATTTGCTAAATAAGTATATTGCGTTAAAAATGACATCCAGCTGGGCAAAGTTGTTTTAGTTAATGTGTGACGATCATGATACCCCCAATAAACAAATGTGCCATGAGTGTAAAGATGATCGTCTTTAAAAATACCATCATTTTCAAGCGTTACGCCAAAATATTGCAACGGTGTATTTTTTGAAGTATTCTGCTTGTTTTGCTCTTTGCTTGCATCGGTTGAAAACGCAAAATTCGAGAGCAAACAAAGTATTAAAAAACAACCTAGTGAATTTTTTTTCATGACATCCTTTTCTATAAAAATATATCGTTCTAAATTTATACTCAAGTCGCCTAAAATTGATACGTGATAGTAAGTGCCCCAAAGCGAGACCGATAAATTTGAGTTTTATACTGATCTGAAAAAAGAACGCTACTATAAATTACATTCCAATTATAAATATTAACCATAGCCCCAAACGACAAAGCATATTGATCATTAATCAAATCAACACTTCTGCTATCTTTAAACGTATTACCATCCATGAAAATATCATTGAAAACATAAGAGCCTGTTATATTTGTAAAAAGATACCAACCAAATGGACTTGGCTTTAAACCATCAAATTGTTGCGTTGTAAAAAGAGGAGCCGATGCATAACTCTTTTGCAGTGAAGTTCCCCACCGAGCAGTTAACCCAGCAGAAATATCTGATTTTAAATTACCCACGCCACCGCCGCCGCCAGTAATGAAATCTACTTGAGTGCCATAAAATGATTTTTCATACAAACGCCATTTACGAAGCGTATCTAAACGAACAACCAATTCATTAGCAAGTTGGTTCTCCCACCCTTTCGATTCGCCTAAATGAAGCCCCTTATGAATCACCGTTTGTGTAAATTTTGCTTCTGAGATTGGCCCCACCGCACCGAGTGTTAATCCAATTTGATCATCTATTACATTATCAAAAGATTGCACTCGTCCTTTCCACCCAAATAAGCCTGCGAAAGGGACATCATCTTGCTGACATTCTGGCTGTTTATGCTCAACTGGTGTTTGTATGATTTGACCAACCGAATAGGATATATCATGGCGTTTATTAGGCACATTTGCTAAATAAGTATATTGCGTTAAAAATGACATCCAGCTGGGCAAGGTGGTTCTATCTAATGCATGACGATCATGATACCCCCAATAAACAAATGTACCATGAGTGTAAAGATGATCTTCGTCGAAAAAAATATCATTTTCAAACGATACACCAAAATATTGCAAAGGTATTTTTTTTAAAACAGGCTTAACATTTTGCGAGCGATGCTCTTTAGCAACATCTGCCGAAAACGCAGCATTCGAGAACAAACAAAGTATTAAAAGACAACCTAGTGAACTTTTTTTCATGTCATCCTGTTTCATAAAAATATATCGTTCTAAATTTATAACAATGCGCAAATAAACTAAAATTTATACGTGATACTAAGTGCCCCGAAGCGAGACTGCTCAACTTGTGTTTTATACTGTCCTGATAACAAAACCTCACTATAAATAACATTAAAATGACCAAGATTCATCATAATTCCGCCAGACAAAGCAAGTTGCTCATGAGTTAGAGCCACACTGTGGCTATCTTTAAACGTATTGCCATCGATGAAAATATCATTGAAAACATAAGAGCCCGTTATATTTGTAAAAATATACCAACCAAATGGAATTGGCTTTAAACCATTAAACTGTTGCGTTGTAAAAAGAGCCGCCGCCGCATAACTCTTTTGCAGTGAAGTGCCCCACCGAGCAGTTAAACCCACATCAAGATCTGATTTTAAATTACCTACACCAGCGCCGCCGCCAGTAATAAAATCTATTTGGGTAAAATTAAATGATTTATGATAAACTCGCCATTTACGAAGCGTATCTAAACGAACAACCACTTCAGCACCAAGTTGGTTATCCCACCCGTTTGGATCTGGTGAACCAATCACGTCATGCCACGCCTTTTGTAAAACTTCTCCTTCTGCGATTGGACCCACCGCACCGAGTGTTAATCCAATTTGATCATCTATTACACTATCAAAGGATTGCAGGCGCACATTCCACCCCAGTAAGCCTGCATAAGGTACATCATCTTCGATAATTTTTGTCGAGTCCAAATTATCTGGAGTTTGTAGTATTTGACCAACCGAATAGGATATATCATGTGATTTATTAGGCCCATTTGCTAAATAAGTATATTGAGTTAAAAACGATATCCATGCTGGCAAGGTGGTTTTATCTAATCTATCAAGATTATGATACCCCCAATAAACAAATAGACCACTAGTATAAAGCGCGTCATCTCGTAAAAAAGCATCATTTTCAAACGTTACACCAAAATATTGCGAAGGTTTTTTTTTTAAAACCGGCTTAACATTCTGCGGGCTATGCCCTTTGTCTGCAACGCTCGAAAACGCAACATTCGAGAGTAAGCAAAGCATTAAGAGACAACCGAATGCGCTTTTTTTCATGACACCCTTTTTCATAGCAATATATCGTTCTAAATTTAAACACACAAGTGGCTAAGTTTTTTATTTTAAATGATAACCGCAATAAAGTCTTCATTTTAACTAATAAGTTTGATAAATTATGATCTTTTTTTCCATTGTTGGGAGCGGTCTCCCTCTTTAAAAACATCAACAAAGAAAACCTCGCAACGACCAACTAAAAACGTTTGCTCTGGACTCTTTAATTAACGCTTTGCCAAAGTTTTAGCATCTCCAGATGATTCAAAAGATTAATTATCTGGCGTTATCAGACATCAGAGAAGGCAAGGCAGAGCGTCTCTCTCAATGATGGCTCCATGTTACGCAAAAATGCAGAGGTCGCTGCAAACTCCTCATCAGAGTTAACTCCAACTGATGTAACGGGTACGTATGCATCGAACCTTGAGCGTAAGGCAGATATTTCGAGCAACAAATCAAGTGAGTATTTTCAATGATAACTGGTATAATACATAAATTTAAAATACTGGATTTAAAATGAAATTTGCCGCAAAATTACTCGCAGGGATCCTGCTGCTTGCCGTATTAATGATAGGTATCATAGTCACACTCATTAACCCGAATAATTATAAAGAGCAAATTCAAAATATTGTGCAAAATGATCTTAATCGTCAACTTGTCATCAAAGGCAATTTAGGTTGGACATTTTTTCCAAGATTAGGCATCAATATCGGTGAACTAGCAATCAAAAACCAGGCAGGTTTTAACCGTAAAAACCTCTTGAAAATTAATAATGCTTCAGTCGCAATTGAAGTGTTCCCTTTATTAAAAGGTGAAATAAAACTGGGAATTATACGCCTACATGGGGTAAATGTTAACATTATTTCGAGTGCAACTGGGCGAACAAATTTAGATGATATTGGCACGTCCGCAAGCAAGGCAACTAAGCCGCCAGTTGCCATTAACACAACAAAAACAGCGAAAGATAAAACAGCAAAAACGAAAACAAAGACTTCCCATGCCTTTTTACAACTCAGTAAAACGGGTATTGCTGGCATAAAAATAACAGACGCAAACATTGAGCGCCAAGATCTTGCAAAAAATAGCAAGGTGCAAATACACATTGCAAATATAAATATTGGGGCATTGTCACTAGATCATGAAACGAACCTTTCACTCTCTACAAATGTCATTGTTAATAATTTACGTTCAAAAATATCATTGACTTCCAATCTGTTGATCTCAAAGAATTTTTCAAAACTACTTTTGAAAAAATTAATCATCAATGCCAAATTATCTGGAAAATCACTACCTAACAAAAATATAAAGATCACATTAATGAGCGATATGTCTTATCTTGTTAAGAGTAAAACACTTACTTTTAGCAAACTATCATTAGCTATAAATGACATAATAGCCACTGGTAAATTATCAATTCAGGCAAACAAAAAAACTAAAATACGCTACGACTTATCTGTCAATAAAATGGATCTAACGCCATATTTATCCAAAAATAACAAAACAGAAAACAAAACATTCAACACAGAAAAAAGTAATGTTACAACGCACGCATCACCGAAACCTAAACAGCCGTTATCTAAAATAGAGCCTGATTTAAGTTTTTTAGAGAAGCTTAATGTTAAAGGCGATTTAGTCATTGCTGGCATAATAATAAATAAAATTAACATTGGAAAAATTACAACCAACATGATGATTAACAATGGAAAATTAACAATAAAACCTTTAATCGCTCAACTTTACGACGGTAGTTTACTCATTAATGCATCCGTTTCAAATAAAAACAAATACCAGATTTCAAGCGCACTTAATGGAGTTAGGATCCAACCACTGTTAACTGATCTACTGGGCCTTAATACACTTAGCGGCATAACTTCGCTAAATTTTACAGCGGCAGGAGTTGGTTTGAGTGAATACAAACTCATCTATAACCTTGATGGTAAAGGCGCATTTAAATTAACAAATGGCAAAGTGTATGGCACTAATCTATCTCAACAGCTACGCATTTTTAAAGCTAAATTTAATCACAAATATGATGCTAAAAAAGACTATAAAAAGCAAACTGATTTTGCTTCTTTGCTCGGTAAATTTACGATTAAAAATGCTATTGTAAATAATCAAAGCCTTGTCATGGAAACGCCAGTTGCGACACTACAAGGCAAAGGCATTATTTGGCCACTCACCGAAACACTTAATTACAAGCTAAATATCAAACAAAAATCACAACATGAAATTGTCAATAAAGTAAATTATTTTAGTCAAATTTCTATTCCATTGTTAATTACAGGTAGCATCAAAGATCCTAAATTTAACATTGATAGTAATGCTCTATTCAAAGTAGAACTAGGAAAAAACAGCTCAGCACTTAAAGCAAAATCGCGGGGTAAACTGCAAAAGGAATTAGATAACTTGACAAATAAACATCTAGACAAGGGGGCTCGCGATAAAGTTAACAAAGAAATCAACCACGCACTTAGTAAATGGTTACACTAGATCTTCGCCATTAGCTAATATTATGCCTCGCATATCGGCACAATTTGCCTTGCTGATTTTGCATTTCGATCGTCACATGGGTATGGACTTTAAATAAGATGAAACTGCTTTGTAGTATTTCCATGTGGCAAATTTCTGTGAGTTACAATCCATATGCACAATACAGTCCATATACACAATGTGGTAAATGGTGTCCAAAGGTCAACTTTGCCATTGAACCACTTGCTCCATAACAGAATTTGTTACTTGAGAGACAAGCCCCCTGACACGTCAACACTGCCCATTTCTTGGAATGTCGCAGTTATAGCACCAGTGATCATTGCTTTGGCATGTAGAATTTGAATTTATTCATCCATGCGCGTTTGGTGTTTTTTTACTAGCTAAGGCTCAAAACTTCCTTCTATCACGAGATGTTTGAATTTCGATATTCACATGGTCACCCTGAAGATATTTGCTAGAATAACCGTTACGGCTATTACCACCGCTATAGTCTTTAGACTGATCATTATGATAACCAAGGTAGCATGCTCATTTTTGATAGTAAAACAACCTTAAGCGTGATTTTGTAAGCTAGCGCTTACTGATTAAGATCGCCTAGTGTTTTAAGATCTTTGGCTAGTTCATTTCTAGTGGTTGCAGTTTATTTGAGATCATTGTGTTACTAATTATTTATTTCTTTTATAGATTATACATAATAAGCATTTACACAACTTTATTTAACCTCCCGACATAGCACTTAAATTTCCAATCCTCAATTAACTCCTTAAATAACTTCATTGGATTCATAATTCCGAATACAGAACGGATATAATAATGGCGTCTATACAACAGATTAAACATAACAATGACTCTCCTGTCACAATCCACACCAATGTTAAGTATATCCACGTAGATGCGTAGCAGATTAGGCTGAATGCTGGCGTATGGATTTGCTTGACGCTCCAGAAAATAAGGATGCTGAACATTCATACAAGGTTTTATTTCCAATGATGGATCACCGCCTTGCTGAGCAGCTATAATATCCTGTATTCCAGATGGATCATAATTACGATACCGACCATCTATAATTTGCAATATACTAGATCAATTTGTTATCAGATCATGCAAATGCTGCACTTCATTAATTGACAGTAAGTCAGGACGAAAAGGTCTAGGATTAAGCAAAAATTTATTATCAATATTAAGAACCAGACGCTGATACTCGTTGCAAATTTTCAGTAGAATTCTTATATATTTATTTAGATCCTTAAAAGTTTCGTAGATTATAACTTTTTCGCTAGCACTAAATTTGCCACCGACAGGGCAATTGTCATAAACAATAAGCGTGCCTACGCTCTGTCCTCTTGTTTAACATAGTTTGTGAGAACATTACGCTTAGCTACTCTATACTCATTACCCATCTCTTGAGGCCAAAGCTTATATCTTCGCTTTGGCCGTTTTCTCATAATACATGCAGAAAAAAGTTGCATTTTATTTCCTTTTAACGACTTTTATAGCAAATACATAACATTAATCTAACCCCATTACCTCATGTAGCGCCTTATCTCTGATCATCAGAGATCGCTGCCACCGTTGCATTTTTAGGTAACATGGTTATACCTGTCGGCTAAAATTGAGTTGACTCTGACTCTGACTCTGAATCTGAATCTAAATCTGGATTTGAACCATACCCTGGTTCTGATGCTAATGAGTTTACATCTGGCCACTGCATATAGCTATCAGCAGACTCCATTACATCACTAAATAATTCTTTTGCATTGAGCCTATGACTTTGTACTCTGAAAAATATTTGGTTATACAAGAATATAAAAATTCTGCGGGCTCTATCCTGCCGAGTAAGACAAGGGTGGAGTAAATCGTTACCAATTCGTATAATCCCAGCAAAATAATCGTTTGCAGGATTTATCGCTGGATCTTTAGAGAAATTAGTACAACCTCGGTTTACGCTAGATACTCGCCGTGGCAGGAATGAATCTTCATACTCCTCTACAGACCCAACACTTCCCACAACGCCCATAGTTACCAAATCAGCGCCAGTTACAAAACCCATCATTGGCGGTAGCAATGGCATCGTCATAGAGGCTATCGAGCCTTCATGTGGAAACCGATCTGCTACTTTTGGTGTACCGTAATCTAGTCCATGCTGAGCCAAGAAGGCAGCTCGATACTCCTCACGACGCTGAACATGCTCTGGCTGCAAAAGATAATGTCTGTCATGCCCATATCTTATACAATTATGGCGGGTTCGGGTATCCACAATAGACAAACAATGGTCTGAATGTGTGAACCTTTCATGCATATTCCATATTCTCCGAAGTGTTCTATGGTCAGGAGCTACAAAAGGGACATCCACAAATGTTTGCGGAAGATTAGGCTGTAGCTGCCTATACCTTTCGCAAACTCTATGTAGGATCCTTGTATATCTATTCGCCTCCGTCACCGCTGACCTGATAATAACTTTTTCATGAAGCGAAAATGTACCACCAGCAGGGCAGTCATAAAATCGACAAGTTGTCTCCCCTGCTGTATCCGTTCGATCTATGCATAAATCATCCATTGTTAGTTCTTTAAAAACCTCGAGCTTAGCAATTCCATACATATCATAGCTATTAAGCCCACCTCGATTGATATCGTTTGCAAGCTGTTCCTTGGTAAATCTTAAAAATGGTGAAGGATGTATCATGTTATTTTCTTTCCTTTTAAATAAATAAGTGCTAACACACTACAATCATAACCATGCTTTGTGAAATGTAACACTAGCGTGATCGAAATCATGAGAGTAAGGCGCAACATAAGGTAATAGGCACGTGCCCATCAAAGGTTAACCGCAAATACAAGTTTCCTGTCATATAAAAATGATGGAGGCTCAACTGCAGAGCACTTTGTTTAAAAATGCATAGTTATAAATCTCTGTTATATACCCATGCATTTTTAGGTAACATGGTTATACCTGTCGGCTAAAATTGAGTTGACTCTGACTCTGACTCTGAATCTGAATCTGGATTTGAACCATACCCTGGTTCTGACGCTAATGAGTTTACATCTGGCCACTGCATATAGCTATCAGCAGACTCCATTACATCACTAAATAATTCTTTTGCATTGAGTCTATGACTTTGTACTCTGAAAAATATTTGGTTATACAAGAATATAAAAATTCTGCGGGCTCTATCCTGCCGAGTAAGACAAGGGTGGAGTAGATTGTTACCAATTCGTATAATCCCAGCAAAATAATCGTTTGCAGGATTTATCGCTGGATCTTTAGAGAAATTAGTACAACCGTTGTTTGCGCTGAATACTGGCTGTCGCAGGAATGAATTCTCATACTCCTCTTGAGACCCAACACTTCCCGGAACGGCCATAGTTACCAAATCAGCGCCAGTTACAAAACCCATCAATGGCGGTAGCAATGGCATCGTCAGAGAGGCTATCGAGCCTTCATGTGGAAACGGATCTTCTACTTTTGGTATACCGTAATCTAGTCCATGCTGAGTCAAGAAGGCAGCTCGATACGCCTCACGACTATCAACATGCTCTTGCTGCAAAAGATAACGTCTTTTATGCCCATATCTTAGACAATTATGGTGGGTTCGGGTATCAATAATAGTCAAACAATGGTCTGAATGTGTGAACCTTTCATGCATATTCCATATTCTCCGAAGTGTTCTATGGTCAGGAGCTACAAAAGGGACATCCACAAATGTTTGCGGAAGATTAGGCTGTAGCTGCCTATACCTTTCGCAAACTCTATGTAGGATCCTTGTATATCTATTCGCCTCCGTCACCGCTGACCTGATAATAACTTTTTCATGAAGCGAAAATGTACCACCAGCAGGGCAGTCATAAAATCGACAAGTTGTCTCCCCTGCTGTATCCGTTCGATCTATGCATAAATCATCCATTGTTAGTTCTTTAAAAACCTCGAGCTTAGCAATTCCATACATATCTGAGCTATTAAGCCCACCTCGATTGATATCGTTTGCAAGCTGTTCCTTGGTAAATCTTAAAAATGGTGAAGGATGTATCATGTTATTTTCTTTCCTTTTAAATAAATAAGTGCTAACACACTACAATCATAACCATGCTTTGTGAAATGTAACACTAGCGTGATCGAAATCATGAGAGTAAGGCGCAACATAAGGTAATAGGCACGTGCCCATCAAAGGTTAACCGCAAATACAAGTTTCCTGTCATATAAAAATGATGGAGGCCCAACTGCAGAGCACTTTGTTTAAAAATGCATAGTTATAAGCCTCTGTTATAATAACACATAAATTATTATTTTAATGCTCTGGCAGGTGATTAACTTAATTAATAATAAGTGGGCCATTTTAGGCCAGGTATCCGCGGCCAATTACCTTGATGATTTTACATTTCTATGTGCATGGGTATAAGCTTCGGCTATAAGTTAGTTAACTTTGATCAGTTATCATCTCGCCTGCATATAGCTATCAGCAGACTCCAGTACATCCCTAAATAATTCTTTTGCATTGAGCCTATTACTTTGTACTTTGGAAAATATTTGGTTATACAAGAATGTAAAAATTCTGTAGGCTCTATCATGTCGAGTAAGACAAGGGTGGCGTATATTTGCACCAATTTTTATAGAAGAGCCAAAATACATACAATTTTTAACCTCATCGCGTGGGTGTTGCTAACGCGTGGAGAAAAAAGTTGCATTTTATTTCCTTACAACGATTTTTATAGTAATAGATAACAACGATCTAGCCTCATGAGACTTCACGATGATTTATAATGTGCTCACTTCTTTGTTATTGTCACAACGCATGACTGATATATTTTCATAAAACTAATTTAAAATAAGTTTCATATCCGAGTATTATGATAATCTTAATATATACTCATGCGCTCGAAGCGCTAAATGGCCGATCATCTATTAAACCCTTAAATAACATGACCGGAGTAATACTTCCATACAGATAACGCCCAAGATAATAGCAATGATACAACCGGTCGAACATCATGACCATTCTTTGACTACGAGTAATACCAAGCGCAAATATATTAGATCTAATACGTAGACTACGTATAAACCCAGCGTGGTTTACATATAATTTGCTATGAGTACAAGCAGTCGCAAAAAGGGATCCTCCCGATGGCATCTCAATGCATTCCCGAGCCTCAACTAACCCTCGACGATGGCTATAATCATCACTACGATTAATTTCTATGCTCTGAGCTTCGAAGGCTTTCTCTGTTACGTGCATATCATTTAGATCAAGCCCAAAATTTGCCAACTCACTATCCGATAAAAAAGGCTCAGATAGAAATTCCGATGATGGCCGCTCGCCCGTGCCCAGATAGATAGGTGCAGGCAATGTAGTAATTTCTGGATAAAATATCACCTCACCAAAAGCATTGACCTCCTGGTACGCAGGCAGTGTAAAATCAGGACTTGCTTGATAGTCCTCTCTTTGATCACCATATCCTAACTCGGTTCTCTGCAAAGCATTAAGTTTACCTGTAAATTTTTTAGCCCAATAATCTATGGTCAGACCCGACTTCAGACACTCATGAGTCCGCTCATTTATAATTTTCACGATACCATCTGGATCTGTTATTATGTCATGCAGAGTCTGTATTTCATTAATTGACTGTAAGTCAGGCAGTAAACGTAAAGGATTGTGCTGAAATTCACCATCAATGTTAGGCTCCAGACGCTGATACTCGTGGCAAATTTTCAGTAGAGTCCTTAAATATGTATTTAGATCCTGCATGGTTTGCCTGATTATAACTTTTTCGCTAGCACTAAATTGACCATTAACAGAGCAATTGTCAGCAAAAATAAGCGTTGCCAACGTTTGGTCCTCATGTTCAACATTTGTTGAGAAAACATTCTTCTTAGCTGCTTCATAGTGATTTTCAATCAAATCTGTATTTATTTTAAATGCATTTGCTAGTTTTTTGTCAGAACAGTCCGAAACATCTCTCATTTTATTTCCTTACACCGATTTTTATAGTAATAGATAACAACGATCTAGCCTCATGATACTTCACGGTGATTTATCAGGCGCTTACTTCTTTGTTATTGTTACAACGCATGACTAATATATTTTCATAAAACTAATTTAAAATCAGTTTCATATCCGAGTATTATGATAATATGGGTCTAAATAATTAAACCTATACACATGCTCTCGAAGCGCTAAATGGCCGATCATCTATTAAATCCTTAAATAACATGAGCGGAGTAATAATTCCATTTAAATAACGCGCAAAATAATAGCATTTATACAACTGCTGAAGCATGATGACCATTCTTTGACTACGGGTAGTACCAAGCTCAAATATATTAGCTTTAATACGTAGACTAGGCATAAAGCAATCTGTGGTTAGATATAATCCGGTATTAGTAGTACAAGCAGTCACAAAAATGGTTTCTCCCGATGGCATCTCAATGCATTTCCGAGCCTCAACTAACCCTCGACGATGGCTATAATCATCACAACGATTAATTTCTATGCTCTGAGCTTTGAAGGCTTTCTCTGTTACGTGCATATCATTTAGATCAAGCCCAAAATTTGCCAACTCACTATCCGATAAAAAAGGATTACATGCAAATACCGATGATGGCCGCTCGCCCGTGTCCAGATAGATAGGTGCAGGCAATGTAGTAATTTCTGGATAAAATATCACATCACCAAAAGCATTGACCTCCTGGTACGCAGGCAGTGTAAAATCAGGGCTTGCTTGATAGTCCTCTGTTTGATCACCATGTCCTAACTCGGTTCTCTGCAAAGCATTAAGTTTACCTGTAAATGTTTTAGCCCAATAATTTTTGTGCTCGCCCGCAATCACGCAATTATGAGCCCTCCCATCTATAATTTTCACGATACCAGCTGGATCTGTTAGCATGTCATACAGATACTGTATTTCCTTAATTGACTTTAAGTCAGCCCGTAAATGTACAAGCTTGTGCATAAATTCATACTCAATGTTAGACTCCAGACGCTGATACTCGTGGCAAATTTTCAGTAGAGTCCTTAAATATGTATTTAGATCCTGCATGGTTTGCCTGATTATAACTTTTTCGCTAGCACTAAATTTACCAATAACAGGGCAATCTCTAGCAAAAATAAGCGTTGCCGACGTTTGGTCCTCTTGTTCAACATTTGTTGAGAAAACATTCTTCTTAGCTGCTTCATAGTGATTTTCAATCAAATCTGTATTTATTTTAAATTCATTTGCTAGTTTTTTGTCAGAACAGTTCGAAACATCTCTCATTTTATTTCCTTACAACGATTTTTATAGTAATACATAACAACAATCTAGCATCATGAGACTTCACGGTGATTTATCAGGCGCAACGAAGTGGATCAGAGTAAGGTGTCAGTCGCCTCTACTCGAGGCACTAAATTTCTGATCATCCATTAAATTATGAAATAAAACGCTTGCAGTAACAGGGTTATTTACATAACGGTCAACATTATGGCATTCAAACAGACAAAAGATCGTGCGCACTACTATAATACTTATAGCTTTAATGTCAAGCGCATCCTCATCAACACGTAAAATAGTCCCAGTGATATCAGTCATGGCAAGATCATGAACTTGTAATTTGGTAGTAAACTATGATCAAATAGACTCCTTACACATAGCGGCCTTACATGTTATCTAAATTCAACGAGCACTTTTCTTCAATCCCTGATTTTCGCCAACAATCAAAGGTTGAGCATGAACGTCATGATATTTTACTCACTTTTATTGTCGGTGTCGTTTGCGGTGCAGACGGGTGGGAGGCTATAGAAGAAGTTGCCTACAATAAAAAAGAATTACTTGGATTCAAATAATAAGTGCATAACTTGGATAGGTAGAAAAAGTGGTCAGCTGAATATGCTAATCGTTTTTTCTCCAGCAAGAGATGCAACAATGAAAACATATAAACAACTTACCTATCAGCTAAGATGCCAGATTTACACTTTAAATAAAACAGGTCTGAGCCAAAATAAAATTTCACAGCAATTAAAAGTCAGCCAATCGACTATTAGGAGAGCTTTCTCGTAATACAGGCAAGCGAGGTTATAGTATCAAGCAAGCCCAATCGTTTGCACAGGAACGCCGTTTACTGGCGAGTAAGGCAATTAAGATGACTAGCTCCCTAATTGCATTAATTGACTCAAAGATTCAAATGCAATGGAGTCCAGAGCAAGTATCAGGATGGTTGAGAGAAGATCACGATATCTTTATTAGTTATGAAACCATTTATCTCCATATTTGGTCTGATAAAAGACGCGCAGGCCAGTTATTGCAACACCTGCGTAGAAAAGCAAAACCTTATCAGTCTGGTCGCAAAGCTAAACAAGCTGGCAGAGGTTTTATCAGGAATCGAGTCATCATTGATCCACGCCCACAAGTTGTTGAAGATAAAAATAGAATCGGAGATTGGCAGATAGACTTAGTCATCGGTAAGGGCAGCAGTTACGCATTGGTCACTATTGTTGAGCGAAAAACTAGTTTTACAGTATCGATGCGTGTTGATGATAAATCAGCTCGGTCAGTGACTGCTGCGACTATTGCTTTATTGCAGCCGTTTAAAGGAGCTGTATTTACTATTACAGCCGATAACGGCAAAGAATTCGCAGATCATGAAGTACTGACTGAATATTTAAAGTGTGGTGTTTATTTTGCAGATCCTTACGGCTAATGGCAACGAGGAGTGAATGAAAATACTAATGGGCTATTACGACAATACTGCCCAAAATCAACAGACTTCAAAAAAGTATCGCAATTAGAAGTTGAAGATGTAATAGTGAAGCTCAATGATAGACCAAGAAAGAAACTGAATTACAAAACGCCAGCCAAATTAATGGCTGAACATATGCAGCTATAGCAGCTTAGTGGTTATGCACTTCAACGTTGAATCCGCCTTATGATAATCTGGGTATAAATAATTAAACCTATACTCATGCGCTCGAAGCGCTAAATGGCCGATCATCTATTAAATCCTTAAATAACATGAGCGGAGTAATAATTCCATTTAAATAACGCGCAAAATAATAGCATTTATACAACTGCTGAAGCATGATGACCATTCTTTCACTACTGGTAGTACCAAGCGCAAATATATTAGAGCTAATACGTAGACTAGGCATAAACAGATCGATCTGTGGATAGAAATCGTTATTAGTACAAGCAGTCGCAAAAAGGGATGATCCCGATGGCATCTTAATGCATTCCCGAGCCTCAACTAACCCACGACGATGGCTATAATCATCACAACGATTAATTTTTATGCTCTGATCTTCCAAGGCTTTCTCTGTCACGTGCGTATCCCTTAGCTCGTACGACAAATTTGCCAACTTACGACCCGATAAAAAACGATTAGATAGAAATACCGATGATGGCCGCTCTCCCGTGCCCAGATAGATAGGTGCAGGAAATGTAGTAATTTCTGGATGAAATATCACCTCACCAAAAGCATTGACCTCTTCGTACGCAAGCTGTCTAAAATCAGGGCTTGCTTGATAGTCCGCTATTTGATCACCATCTCCGAACTCGGTTCTCTGCAACTCAACAAGTTGATCTTTAAATTTTATAGCACAATAATCTATGGACAGAGCCGACCTCAGACACTCATGAGTCCGCTCATCTATAATTTTCACGATGCGATATGGATCTGTTATTATGTCATGCAGATTCTGTATTTCATTAATTGACTTTAAGTCAGGCCGTAAACATAAAGGCTTGTGCATAAATTCACCCTCAATGTTAGTCTCCAGAAGCTGATACTCGTGGCAAATTTTCAGTAGAGTACTTAAATATGTATTTAGATCCTGCATGGTTTGCCTGATTATAACTTTTTCGCTATCACTAAATACACCAAGAACAGGGCAATCTCTAGTAAAAATAAGCGTTGCCGACGTTTGGTCCTCTTGTTCAACATTTGTTGAGAAAACATTCTTCTTAGCTGCTTCATAGTGATTTTCAATCAAATCTGTATTTATTTTAAATTCATTTGCTAGTTTTTTGTCAGAACAGTTCGAAACATCTCTCATTTTATTTCCTTACCACGATTTTTATAGTAATACATAACAACAATCTAGCATCATGAGACTTCACGGTGATTTATCAGGCGCAACGAAGTGGATCAGAATAAGGCGTCAGTCGCCACTACTCGGAGTCACTAGATTCCCCATCATCTATTAAATCCTGCAATAAACGGCGCGGAGTACTAACTCCACCTAAATAAGGCACCAAATAATAGCATCTATACAACTCCCCAAACATCATGACAATTCTTTCACTATTGGTAGTACCAAGCTCAAACATATCAGATCTAATATGTAGACTAGGCTTAAACAGATCGGGCTTGGGATATACTTCGGTATTAGTACAAGCAGTCACAAAAAGCCCTTCTCCCGATGGCATCTTAATGCATTTCCGAGCCTCAACTAACCCTAGACGATAGCTATAATCATCACTACGATTAATTTTTATGCACTGATCTTCCAAGGCTTTCTTTGCTGCGTGCGTACCCCTTAGATCAAGCGAAAAATTTGCCAACTTACGACCCGATAAAAAAGGATTACATGCAAATACCGATGATGGCCGCTCTCCCGTGCCCAGATAGATAGGTGCAGGAAATGTAGTAATTTCTGGATGAAATATCACCTCACCAAAATCATTGACCTCTTCGTACGCAAGCTGTCTAAAATCAGGGCTTGCTTGATAGTTCGCACTTTGATCATGAGCTCCGAACTCGGTGTTCTGCAAATAATCAAGTCCAGCTGTAAATTTTTTAACACATTCATTTCTGTACTGGGCAGTCCTCCCACAATCATGACCCCTCTTATCTATAATTTTCACGATACCAGCTAGATCTGTTATTATGTCATGCAGAGTCTCTATTACCTCAATTGTCTTTAAGTCAGGCCGTACACAGAAAGAATTTTCCGTAAATTCATACTCAATGTAAGACTTCATACGCTGATACTCGTGGCAAATTTTCAGTAGAGTCCTTAAATATGTATTTAGATCCTGCATGGTTTGCCTGATTATAACTTTTTCGCTATCACTAAATACACGAATAACAGGGCAATCTCTAGCAAAAATAAGCGTTGCCGACGTTTGGTTATCTTGTTCAACAACTGTTGATAAAACATTCTTCTTAGCTGTTTCATAGTCATTGTCAATCAAATTGTTAGCTTTTTTAAATTCATACATTATTTTTTTGTCAGAACGGTCCGAAACATCTCTCATTTTATTTCCTTACAACGATTTTTATGGTAATACATCACAACAATCTAGCATCATGAGACTTCACGGTGATTTATCAGGCGCAACGAAGTAGATCAGAGTAAGGCGTCAATAGCCACTACTCGAGGCACTAAATTACTGATCATTAATTAAATTCTGAAATAAAACGCTTGCAGTAGCAGGGTTATTTACATAACGGTCAACATGATGGCATTCAAACAACAGGCAAAAGATCGTGCGGACTATTTTAAGGCTGGTAGTTTTAATGTCAAGTATATCCTCATCAATACGTAAATAATACCAGGTAGACCAGTAGTTGGATTTATACCCATGCTACCCCGAAATCCAATATCATGGTAGCAGATTGTGCCAATATGCGAGGCATAAAATTGAAGGGAAGTTATTATCGTGGATCATAATGCTTTTCAATCAAATCTGTATTTATTTTAAATTCATTTGCTAGTTTTTTGTCCGAACGGCCAGAAACATCTCTCATTTTATTTCCTTTTAGCGAATTTTATAGCAAATACATAACATTAATCTAACCCCATAAGACTTCACGATGATTTATAATGTGCTAACTCCTTTGTTATTGTTACAACGCATGACTGATATATTTTCATAAAACTAATTTAAAATAAGTTTCATATCCTGGTATTATGATAATCTGGGTATAAATAATTATACCTATACTCATGAGCACGAGGCACAAAATTGCCGATAATCTATTAAATCCTGAAATAAAATGAGCGGAGTAATAATTCCACTTAAATAACGCCCCAAATAATAGCATTTATACAATTTTTCAAACATGATGACCATTCTTTTACTACTGGTAATACCAAGGTCAAATATATTAGATCTAATACGTAGACTAGGCATAAACAGATCGATGCTTCGATATGAATCCTTATTAGTACAAGCAGTCATAAAAAGAGATTCTCCCGATGGCATCTCAATGCATTTCCGAGCCTCAACCAACCCTCGACGATGGCTATAATCATCACAAGGATTAATTTTTATGCTCTGATCTTCGAAGGCTTTCTCTGTTACCGGCATATCACTTAGATCAAGCATCAAATTTACCAAGCTACGACCCGATAAAAAAGGATTACATGCAAATACCGATGATGGCCGCTCGCCCGTGCCCAGATAGATAGGTGCAGGCAATGTAGTAATTTCTGGATGAACTATCACCTCACCAAAAGCATTGACCTCTTCGTAGTCAAACTGTGTAAAATCAGGGCTTGCTTGATAGTCCTCTCTTTGATCACCATGCCCGAGCTTGGTTCTCTGCAAATCATCAAGTTTACCTGTAAATTTTTTAGCCCAATAATTTTTGTACCCAGCCGCCATCGCACAATTATGAGTCCGCTCATCTATAATTTTCACGATACAAGCTGGATCTGTTATTATGTCATGCAGATTCTGTATTTCCTTAATTGACTTTAAGTCAGGACGTAAACATAAAGGCGATCGCATAAATTCATACTCAATGTTAGGCACCAGACGCTGATACTCGTGGCAAATTTTCAGTAGAGTCCTTAAATATGTATTTAGATCCTGCATGGTTTGCCTGATTATAACTTTTTCGCTATCACTAAATACACCAATAACAGGGCAATCTCTAGCAAAAATAAGCGTTGCCGACGTTTGGTTATCTTGTTCAACAACTGTTGATAAAACATTCTTTTTAGCTGTTTCATAGTGATTGTCAAGCAAATTGTCATTTTTTTTTAATTCCTTCATTATTTTTTTGTCAGAACGGTCCGAAACATCTCTCATTTTATTTCCTTACAACGATTTTTATGGTAATACATAATAACAATCTAGCATCATGAGACTTCACGGTGATTTATCAGGCGCAACCAAGTGGATCAGAGTAAGTGTCAGTCGCTACTACTCAAGGCACTAAATTACTGATCATCCATTAACTTCTGAAATAAAACGCTTGCAGTAGAAGGGTTATTTACATAACGGTCAACATGATGGCATTCAAACAACAGGCAAAAGATCGTGCGTACTATTTTAAGACTGGTAGTTTTAATGTCAAGTATATCCTCATCAATACGTAAAATAGTCACAGGTAGACCAGTAGCTGGATTTATACCCATGTGACGATCGAAATGCAATATCAGGGTAGCAAATTGTGCCGATATGCGAGGCATCAAATTGAAGGGAAGTTATTATCGATTGATATTTTATAACAATGCAAACTTAAGCAAGGAGCCGCGCCCTTCGGAGCCGGACTCGGTTTTTATATGATCGGTAGCAGCCTTGCGCTCAACATTCAAAAAGTACGTCCCCATTACCTCATGTTGCGCCTTACTCTGATTATAGAGTGAGCGGCCAACGTTGCATTTTTTCGTCGCATGGGTATAAGCTGTACTTACTCAATTGACTTTAAGTCAGGTTGTAAATCAGGAAAAGCTAGAATCCACAAATCAGCAGTAATGTTAGTGTCCAGGCTGATACTCGTGGCAAATTTTCAGTATAATTCCTAAATATTTATGTATACCATCCACAGTTTGCCTAATGATAACTTTTTCTGTAGCACTAAATTCGCCACCACTAGGGCCGTCGTAATAAATAATAGTTGCCTACGCTAGAGCCTCTTTGACTATCTTGTTGTCATTGATTTATTAAAATATTATGCTTAGCGGCTCCATATATACCATGTGCGTCTTCTCTGATCATCTGCTCGTTACTGGCAACACATTTTCAGGGGGTAAAAAAAGAGGCCTAGGCCCCTTTTTCAGCTTCTTAATCAGAATTTATGATAGCCACCATTTTATTGATATTAAGGCCATATGACAGCCATTAATACCCAGTGAAAAGTAGCCATGCCTAGGAGTATTGTTTACCCACAATTCAGGTGACAATATTATTCTGCAACTACTTTTTCAGCTTCATTTTTCTCAGTCGCTTCTTTAATACTAAGACGTACACGACCTTGGCGATCAACTTCGAGTACTTTAACTTTAACAAGTTGACCTTCTTTTAAATGATCGGCTACTTTTTGCACACGCTCTTCACAAATCTGTGAGATGTGAACTAATCCGTCTTTACCTGGCAAGATGTTCACGAATGCACCAAAATCAGCTAAACGTACCACTTTACCTTCATAGATAGTACCAACTTCAACTTCAGCGGTGAGGGCTTTAATGCGGTTGATCGCATCATCAGCTTGCTCGCCAGAGGTTGCCGCAATTTTAACTGTTCCATCATCTTCGATTTCAATTGTTGTGCCTGTTTCTTCACATAACGAGCGGATTGTTGCACCACCTTTACCAATAACATCACGAATTTTATCCGTGTTGATTTTGATGGTATGAATACGCGGTGCAAATTGCGAAATCTCTGCGCGATTTTCAGAAATAGCTTTATTCATTATTGTCAAAATATGTAAACGTGCAGCTTTTGCTTGGTTTAAAGCAATTTGCATTATTTCACGTGTAATACCTTCAATTTTAATGTCCATTTGCAGTGCAGTAATACCCGCATCAGTACCCGCAACTTTAAAGTCCATATCACCAAGATGATCTTCATCACCTAAGATATCAGAAAGAACAACGAATTTATCACCTTCTTTGACAAGACCCATTGCGATACCAGCAACCGCAGCTTTAAGCGGTACGCCTGCATCCATGAGCGCAAGAGATGCTCCACAAACAGATGCCATCGAAGATGAGCCATTAGATTCTGTAATTTCAGAGACAACTCGCACTGTATACGGAAAGTCTTCAATGCTAGGCATTACTGCTAATACACCGCGCTTAGCCAAACGGCCGTGACCAATTTCACGCCGCTTCGGAGAGCCAACAAAACCGGTTTCACCGACACAGTATGGTGGAAAATTGTAATGTAATAAAAAGTGATCTTTCCTCTCCCCCATTAAGCTATCAATGATTTGCGCATCACGTTGTGTACCAAGTGTTGCCGTAACCAGCGCTTGTGTTTCGCCACGAGTGAACAGTGAAGATCCATGAGTACGTGGTAAAACACCAGTGCGTACGTCAAGTGCACGCACACTTTGAGGATCACGACCATCAATACGCGGATCACCATTAATAATGCGTGTGCGCACAACAGTTTTTTCTAAATCATGTAGATATTCACCTACTTGTTTAGCGTCTAATGATTCATTTCCAGTTAATAGTTTTTCTTTAATCTCAGTAGTAATTGCTTTAATCGCCTCAAAGCGTTGGACTTTATCACTGATTTGATAAGCAGCTTCAAAACGCGTTTGCGCCTGCTCTGCAATCGCGGTATCTAATGATTTATTACGCACAGGAGCAGACCAATCCCATTTAGGGCGGGCAACTTCGCGAGCGAAATCTTTAATTGCGCTCACAACAATTTGTTGCTCATCGTGACCATATACAACAGCTCCTAGCATAACATCTTCGCTTAAGATTTCCGCTTCAGATTCAACCATTAATACCGCGTTTTCAGTCCCAGATACAACAAGGTTAAGTGAGCTGCTTTCTAATTCTGTTTTAGTTGGGTTAAGCAGATATTGGCCTTCTTTATAACCAACACGCGCACAGCCTATTGGACCGTTAAATGGCATCCCAGAAATAGAAAGTGCCGCTGATGTTGCAATCATTGCAACGATATCTGGGTTTATTTCTGGATTAATGGATACAACCGTTGCAATCACTTGTACTTCATTTTTGAAACCTTCAGGGAAAAGAGGTCGCACTGGACGGTCAATAAGACGTGCAATTAACGTTTCCTCTTCACTTGGGCGACCTTCGCGTTTGAAAAATCCTCCAGGTATTTTACCAGCTGCATATGTTTTTTCTTGATAATTAACTGTCAGCGGGAAAAAATCACGCTCTTGATCATCTGCATTTTTACCGACAACTGAAACGAATACACAAGTATCGTCCATGCTACACATTACAGCAGCAGTTGCTTGGCGTGCAATTACACCTGTTTCGAGTGTTACCGTATGTTCACCATACTGGAAACTTTTAACAATAGGAGTCATTTTTTTTCCTTTAATAAGATTATTTTTTATGTGCTTTTATAGCATGTTTAGTATAACTGTTTCATAAACAGCTTGAAAATAAATAATTGAAAATATAGCAATTAATCGTTATATTTCTCTTGAGCCTCTCACTATCAAAGAAAACGTAATACCAATGTTAGCTAAAAATGCACCGTTAACCACGAACAGATAATAACAATAAACACCATATTTATACAAAAGATGTTAATTATTTTATTGTTTAAAGTTATAGTCACCTTAGGATGCCTGCATTGCACGTTCATCAGCCTCTATTAGATCTTTAAATAATAAGTATGCCTCACTCTTACCTCGATACTTAGATTCAATTAAATGGAGATACAATATGTATGCTCTTTTGCCCCGACTGTAACCAAAGTGAAGTAGCTGGTAACCGACCTCTATAGTAACATTATAAGGCCGCCCATTTCCCTGAGAACTTCCGATCCCTATCTATTTCCCGTCATATTTACAATTAAACGTCAAATAAGGATCCCCAACCCACATCTGATCCCTAATTAGCGCACGAACCTCGCACCATTTATCGAACGATAAATCCTCATTTGCTATCAACAAAGGCCTTCTTGCCACCTAGTTGTTCGGTGCATTCTGTGCCCACCATGGTTGTACTGCTTCATAGGCCAAGGCTTGATTTTCCCCTGGATCTATATCATATCCTTAATCTGGACCTACTTGTACTGCCTCGTCTTGCCTCAAACTTTCTAGCGTCTCAAGGTAGAGCCCCCTTCTATATGATCCTCATAATTGTACTTTTCTACGATCATTGCCCAAGCAATTATGGAAGTTCCCACGCTTATCAAAAAAACTCATGAAAGAATTTTTAACGTTTAAATCGCAATCTGTATTAATGACCTGCGAAATTACCTCATTACCAGGCGTTAAATAGGGGGTCTTCGCAAATCTCAGAGAGGATCGCAGAAAATTTAAGCATATCGAGCACAGCTTGCCTGATGATTATTTTTTCGGAAGCCGTAAATATACCACGAACTGCGCAGTCACGAAACAGCATAATTGGCGAACATATATGCTTTTCATTTTTAAAAAATATTCTTGCTGCTCTTTCTAAAATTTCATTCTTAACAGTTGCATACAAATATAATTTTGGAGGAGCGGGTAAATTACTATTTACTGCTCCATTTGCGGGCTTACTCTCAAGAATTGCTATATCTTTTCCCATTTTATTTTCTCCTGAATAAATCCGAATACATAGCAAGGCATTATACCCATATATTTATAAATTCAAAGTCAGCAAGGTAAATTGGCCGTGTATGTGATGCCTAAAATTGAAGGGAAGTTATTATCGATCGATATTTTATAACAATCCATATTGGTGCAAGGAGCCTTGCTGGTTGGTGCGCCAACTAGATTTTTATATGAAAGGAAGCAGCCTTGCGCTCAACATTCGAAAAACACGTCCCCATTACCTCATGCGGCTCCTTACTTTGATTATCTAGTTCGCGGCCGACCTTGCATTTCTATCGTGCATGGGTATAACTGGCAGTCACCTCTAATCTAGGCACTAAATTACCGATCACCAACAATTAAATCTTTAAATAAATCTCTTGCAGTAAAGACACAACCCATACGCTCAAAATAATGGCATGCAAAAAACTTGTCCATCACCCTAATGGCTCGAAGGCTACGGGTCAGCCCAAAGTTAAGTACATCCTCGCCAATACGTATAATAGTACCTGGCAGACCGGAATCTGGATTTAGATATAGCTCGTTATTAGTACATGACAGCGCAAAAAGCTCTGCTTCTTCTGGCATATTAAGGCATTGCCGAGCCTTAACTAACCCTAAACGATAGCTAAAATCATCATTACGGCTAAGTTTTAACCTCTGATCTTCTAAAGCACTGTATATTTTGTGCTGATTTTTTAGCGAGAACATCAAATTTGCCAATTTATTGCTCGTTAAAAAAGGAGTGGATAGCACTGACGATGAAGGAATTTCTCCCCTGTTTGGGTTGTTCAGTGCTTGATAGTGTGGATGTGCTTGTGCTTGTGCTTGTGCTTGTGCCAGTAATTGTGCTAGTAATCCATATCCTAGTGCTTGTGCTTCTGCTTGTGCTAGTGCTCCATATTCTTGTGCTAGTGCGCGTCTTCGTGCTTGTACTTGTTCTTCTGCTTGATGCCTTAATATTTGCTCTTCCCCTGGGTGTACTTGATAATCCACTGGATCATCACCTGCAAAATTACTTAGACGCAAATTCTCAAGTTTCTCTGCAATTTTTTGCTGGTGCTCATCTCTGATCATGGCAGTAGCTATACAATCATGACCACGACCATCTATAATTTTCATGAGACAAGATGGGTCTATTATAATATCATGCAGAGACTGTACTTCCGCAATTGACCTCAAGTCAGGCAGAAAATATACAGGCCCTTTCCTATATTCATCCCTAATGTCAGGCTCCAAACGCTGATACTCGTTGCAAATTTTCAGTAGAATTCTTAAATATGTATTTAGATCATGCATAGCTTGGCGGATTATAACTTTTTCGCTAGCACTAAATTTACCACCGACAGGGCAATTGTCATAAAAAATAAGCGTTGCCGATATTTTGTCTTGTTGTTCAAGATTTGTTGAAAAAACAATCTCTTTAGCTCTTTCATACCGTAGCCAAGTGTACTGTTTAAGCAAATGTTTATATTTTTTTTTCTTTGCTGGTTTTTTTTTAAAACAGGCAGAAAAAAGTTTCATTTGATTTCCTTGCAACTATTTTTATGGTGAATACATAACAACGATCTAACCCAATGATACTTCACGATTATTTATCATGTAGTCACTCCTTATGCGATTGTTACAACGCAGGCATGGATGACATATTTTCATAAAAAATCAGTTCAAAAGCAATCCTGCCGCACATAGTATATGCTAATTTTAGTCATTCTTGAATCATTGTATAAATAATTAGACCTTTGTTATTTTGTCAATATTAACCTAACTAAGCTACGCTCGAAGGGCGCTTACATTATAAAATAACTAGGCTAGAAGATAAATACAAATCGCACAAAATATCAAAATAGCAAAAGAAATGATTGACTGTATATTTTTTTAAAAGGAGAAAACGAGGGTATAATATGTAGTTTAGGTTTTAAAAATGGCTCCTCTTGCTGGGCTTGAACCAGCGACACACGGATTAACAGTCCGTTGCTCTACCAACTGAGCTAAAGAGGAATAGTAAATTTTATTTATTACACCTTAGTGGTGTGAACAAGGCGCAGTATATTTTTTGCAGTGGTTTCTGTCAACAAAAAAATGATAAAAAATGATAAAAAATGAGTTATCTTTCATTCAAGCAAAATAATACAAATATTCGTGAGCATACCAGTTATTTTTCACTCATTAATGCCACCCGCTTTTTCTGCTAAATGTATATACCCATGTTTTGTAAAAATGCAACGTCAGCATGGACTCGATGATCAGAGTAAGGCGCAACCGAGGTAATGGTTATTCTCACATCGAATGTTGAGCGCAAGGCTGCTACCGATCATATAAAAACCGAGTCCGGCACCAACGGGCGCTACTCCTTGAGCCAATTTGCATCGTTAGAAAATATCTATTGAGAATAACTTACCTTCAATTTTAAGAATCAAATACCCGGCCAATTTGCCTTGCTGATTTTGCATTTCGATCGTCACATGGGTATAAATAGCATTCCCAGTGACAGATTAAACAATTTACGAGCCAAGATGATATCTAATATCACCTATCACCGATCTCATATCTCATATCTCATATCTCATATCTCATATCTCATATCTCATATCTCATATCTCATATCTCATATCTCATATCTCATATCTCATATCTCATATCTCATATCTCATATCTCATATCTCATATCTCATATCTCATATCTCAAATCACCTGTCACATATCACATATCTCATATCTCAGCTTACATATAAGAGAAAAAATGTGATTTGATTAATAAATTGTTAATGTCAATCTATTATTTCAATAACATTGGCGTAAAATTAAGCAAAATTAAATAACTTTGCTTGCATCAACATAATAGCGATAGATACCCATTTAATTTTTATTGGAAAAAAACTACGCCGTTAAAATCGTATTTTGAACACTTGCATGGAATGAAAATAATGACAACTGCAACACTAACTCAGCCTGATTATAACATGAAAGTTGTACGCCAGTTCACTGTTACCTCTATCTTATGGGGGATTGTCGGCATGTCAGTTGGCGTGATCATCGCAGCTCAGCTTATTTGGCCAGCTTTAAACTTTAACACGCCTTGGTTCACTTATAGCCGTCTTCGTCCGCTTCATACTAATGCTGTTGTTTTTGCCTTTGGTGGCTCCGCATTAATGGGTAGCTCTTTTTACGTTGTCCAGCGAACATGCCAAACAAAACTCTTTGGTGGGCCGCTCGCCTCGCTGGTCTTTTGGGGGTGGCAATTAATTATTATCTCCGCGGTTATCTCCCTACCGATGGGCTACACTTCAACAAAAGAGTACGCGGAACTAGAATGGCCGATTGATATTCTGTTATTAATTGTCTGGGTTATGTATACGATTGTATTTTTTGGCACACTCGCTATCCGAAAAACATCGCACATATATGTAGCAAACTGGTTTTATGGCGCGTTTATATTGGCCATTACCATGCTCCATGTTGTCAATAATTTAGAAATTCCAGTATCACTTTTTGGCATGAAGTCATATTCTGTCTTCGCGGGCGCTGTTGATGCCATGGTGCAATGGTGGTACGGACATAATGCTGTTGGCTTTTTATTAACAGCAGGCTTTCTCGGGATGATGTATTACTTCGTGCCTAAGCAAGCCAACCGTCCGATATATTCTTATCGGTTATCGATCATTCATTTTTGGGCGCTAATTGCCGTTTACATTTGGGCAGGCCCACACCATCTTCACTACACAGCATTGCCTGATTGGGCGCAATCACTTGGTATGGTCATGTCACTTATCTTATTCGCTCCTTCTTGGGGAGGAATGATAAATGGTATTATGACGTTATCAGGTGCCTGGCATAAACTACGCACAGATCCTATCCTACGATTCTTAGTTGTTTCCCTTTCCTTCTATGGTATGTCTACCTTTGAAGGTCCGATGATGGCAATTAAAACAGTAAACGCTCTCTCTCATTACACCGATTGGACGATAGGTCATGTACATTCAGGGGCGCTTGGATGGGTTGCTATGATAACAATCGGCACTACTTATCACCTAATACCCAAGCTATATGGGCAAAAAGGCATGTATAGCGTGCCATTGATCAACTTACATTTTTGGATGGCAACCGTTGGTACTGTACTTTATATTGTTGCAATGT
This sequence comes from uncultured Psychromonas sp., assembly GCA_963682165.1. Classification (GTDB taxonomy): domain Bacteria; phylum Pseudomonadota; class Gammaproteobacteria; order Enterobacterales; family Psychromonadaceae; genus Psychromonas. The sequence goes on from OY821666.1 coordinate 3,893,798, forward strand.
GGATATCTGGTGTAATGCAAGGGTTAATGTGGCGAGCTGTTAACCCTGACGGAACGCTTACTTATACTTTTGTAGAGGTCTTAGAAAAAACTTACCCATTCTACGAAATGCGACTTGTGGGAGGATTAATCTTCCTATCTGGCATGTTGTTGCTCGCATACAACACCTACAAAACAATAACAGCAGAGCCAAATTCCATTCAAGAACAAGAACTTAGCTAGATAAGGAGTGACATTATGAAACATGAATTTATTGAAAAAAATGCGGGCTTACTAGCGGTCTTAATTATTATTGCGATTAGCTTTGGCGGACTTGCAGAAATCACCCCCTTGCTCTTTCAAAAAGAAACCACTGAACCTGTACATGGCCTAAAACCTTATACAGCGCTGCAAATGGAAGGTCGCGATATATATATAAGAGAAGGCTGTCATGTTTGTCATACTCAAATGATCAGGCCATTTAGAGCTGAAACCGCTCGTTATGGCCACTATAGTTTAGCTGGTGAGCACGTTTGGGAGCATCCTTTTTTATGGGGCTCAAAACGTACCGGTCCTGACTTAGCTCGTGTTGGCAAGCGCTACTCAGATGTTTGGCAGAGAGTACATTTGGCAAACCCAAGAGATGTTGTTCCTGAGTCTAATATGCCTGGCTTCCCTTGGCTTTTGAAAAACAAGTTAACTGGCGAGGATACTGCGCGTAAACTGGAAATTTTCCGAGATCATTTCAATGTCCCTTACACTGATGCAGATATCGCGGGTGCAAAAAAGGCTGTTGAAGGTAAAACAGAAATGACAGCGTTGATTGCTTATCTACAATCACTTGGTCAATCGCTCGGCATTAACGAATAATCGCCGAAGGGGCGCTAGCGCTAAAATAATTGAATTAAACACTGGAGGTTTTATGGATATCGAAACATTTAACGGGTTATACACCTTATTTCTTCTTTGTATTTTTATTGCGTTGTTCATTTGGGCGTACAGTAAACGCCAAAAAAAATCATTTGAAGATATCGGAGACTCAATTTTTGATGACGCTCAACTTAAAGAAATAAAACAAAATGACAACGAAAAATCAGGAGCGACAAAATAATGACCTTATTCTGGACTCTATGGATATCAATCATCACACTCATTGTAGTTATTGGTTGTGCTATCCTGCTTCGCGCGACAACAAAAAATAATACCGGTGTCGAAGAAGGCCAGCCAATGCCGCATGCCTATGATGGTATTCAAGAGTTAAATAACCCACTACCAAAATGGTGGGTGTGGCTATTTTGGTTTACCATTATTATCGCTATTATATATGCCTTAGCCTACCCTACATTTACGGCAAATTACAATGGTTTACTTGATTGGACAAGTGCCGATAAAGATGTTAAATCACTTACTGAGTCAAAAAAAGCGCACAAAACATCTCATTCACAATACCAGCGTGAAATGGAAAAAGCGCAGAAAAAATATGGCGCTATTTTTAAAGCATATATTTATAACGCCGATGGACATTACAAAGATATTACCGTCATCGCCAAAGATAAAGCAGCTGTTAAAATTGGACAACGTTTATTTTTGCAAAACTGTGCAGTTTGTCATGGCTCTACTGGCCGAGGCGGCTTCGGCTTTCCAAATTTAACGGATAGCGACTGGTTATATGGCGGCTCACCTAAAGCCATTAAAGAAAGCATTATGAATGGACGTAATGGTATTATGCCATCTTGGAAAAAGGCACTTGGCGGTGAAAAAGGCGTTAAAGAGGTCACAAGTTATGTACTCAAATTAAGTGGTCGGCGCGTCAATGCTCTTGAAGCCGCCGCTGGCAAGGCTAAATTTGCGATCTGTGCTTCTTGCCATGGTGCCAATGGTAAGGGAAATTACGCACTTGGTGCGCCAAACCTAACCGATACTGAGTGGTTATACGGAGGCTCACGCAAAGCCGTTGAAAGCTCTATTGCTGATGGTCGTAATGGTGTCATGCCTGCATGGTCTAAAATATTAGGCGAAGATAAAATTCAACTAATAACAGCATTTATATACTCATTATCAATGGATAAAGATAAAGATAAAGATAAAGATAAACATTAATCGTACTTGTAAATATGACCAAAAAAATTAGTGGCATAAAAAAGGTTAGTATGGTAGCATTCTGGAAAATTACTTATACAACATTTGCCAATGCCAAGCCACTCATTACAACCTTTTCTATCCAACCCGATTCCGTCTTACTTTGGGAAAAAAATGAACACTATAAAAAAAAGTTGGTATAAACAATTTTGGCCATGGTTCCTCATTATTCTACCACTAACGGTAGTTGGAGCTGCCATCGAAACCTACAGGCTTGCAACAGACAACAAACCAGACATGGTGGTTGATCACTATTATGAAGTAGGTCAATCTATCAATGCTGATTTAGCACGCCTGAGAGCTGCTAAAGCACTGCATATAAACGCAGATATTACCCAAAGTGGCAATAACTTATCCATTAAATTACACAATTTTGAGACAAAAAGCGCCATCAAACTTTCACTACACCATAGCGCATTTGCCCAACGCGATATTACCAAGATGCTCACTGCAAACGCTGATGGCACTTATCACTTTGTTAACAGCAAACTCCTTGATGGTAAATGGAGGATCCGCATTGAACCTTTCAATAAAAAGTGGCGAATACAAAAAACCATCTTCTTCCCAACGAAGACGTTTAATATAAAATGAGTCACAGATCGCTCTGTTTTCATTGCCATGAGCCCAATCCTCCGGGCTGCCAATTTGAGCTAGAAATTAATGGACAAATGCAACCAATGTGCTGCGCTGGCTGTAAGGCTGTCGCCGAAACAATTATTGATAGCGGCTTGATCTCTTATTACACACATCGCACTGAAAAGTCTGCAAAAGTCGAGCAATTAATACCCGATGAATTAAGTAAACTTGATGACTATGATATTGATTTAATTCAAGAAGATTTTGTTAAAAAACTAGAAAACATCAGTGAAATAACACTCACCGTTCAAGGCATAACTTGCGCTGCCTGCGCATGGTTAATTGAAAAAAAGTTACGCACGTTACCTGGGCTTATGTTTATTAACGTCAATACAACCTTAAACCGAGCCACTATTAAATGGGATGAAAACCTCCTTAAACTAAGCAAAATACTCAAAGACATTCAATATATTGGCTATAAAGCCTATCCATTTCAAATTAACCAGCAAGAAGTTATCTATACTGAACTCGCTAAATCATACCTGCAACGCATTGGCCTCGCAGGAATTGCAACAATGCAAGTCATGATGTTTGCTATCGCATTATATGGTAACTTTTTTTCTTCTATGCAAGCGCAATTTACTGAATATTTTCGCTGGGTAAGCCTAATTTTTGCAACACCTGTTTTGCTTTATAGCGCCCAGCCATTTTATCAAAGTGCATGGCGAAACATCCGCAATAAAACATTAGGAATGGATATCCCTATTTCTATCGCGCTACTTGGCGCTTATAGTGCATCTGCCTATGCCACCATTATTGGCACAGGCGAGGTGTACTTTGAATCTGTGTCAATGTTTACATTCTTACTATTAATTGGTCGCTTATTAGAATTAAAAGCACGCAAAAAAGCCATAGAAATAAGTAGTAATCTGCTCCGTCTTATTCCGTCAATGGCGACGCTGATTTCCAAAAATAGCGAAGAAACAAGCTTAATTCCCGCTAAATCACTAAAGGTTAACGATATAATTTTAGTCAAGGCTGGTACTATTATCCCCAGTGATGGCATCATTATCGATGGAGAAAGCGATATTGAAGAATCAATGCTCACCGGAGAGCACCTGCCCATCAACAAACAACACAATAGTCCCGTATTTGCAGGCACAATGAATCTCACTAGCCCACTACGTGTTCGCATCACAAAAACGCTACAAAACAGCCTAATTGCTGAAATTATTGCACTGCAAGACACGGCTCAACAGAACAAACCACGCATCGAAATTCTAGCAGACAGAGTATCACGCTACTTCGTGGGTGCATTGCTAATTATTGCCACTATCACGTATATTGCATGGTATTACATTCTACCAGAGCAAGCATTTTGGATAACATTATCTGTACTTGTTGCAACTTGCCCATGCGCTTTATCACTGGCTACCCCCACGGCACTAACCTGCGCTACTGCACAATTAAATAAATGCGGTTTACTGATAAAGCAGCATCATGTGTTAGAAACCATCAACCACATAGATCATATGATTTTTGATAAAACAGGCACCCTAACACAGGGAAACTTTACGCTATTAAATACCCTAATATATAGTGATTATACCCAGCAACAGGCCATTGATTTAGCGGCGCAACTTGAAAACAGCTCTGAGCACCCTATCGCACAAGCGTTTAAACGCTTACAAAAAAACGCAGTGCAACTCACCAACATCCGTAGCTTTCCCAGTGAAGGTTTACAAGCCACTTATCAAAATAAAATAGTCAAACTCGGCCACGCGCTATTTTGCAATGCAGCCGCGTTAAAAAGTAAAGAGCAAGTCGTCTATTTAACCGTTGAAGATAAATTGGTGGCAGCTTTTGAACTTGGAGATAAATTACGCGAAAGTGCATTTAACATCGCAGATCATTGCGCTTTACAAAAAATACAAACCTCATTAGTGACCGGAGATATTTCACAAAAAAGCGATGAGATAGCAGGTTTGTTGAAATTTGATGCACTAATAAAGGGAGTTACACCTAAACAAAAATTACAATACTTACAAAAACTACAACATCAACATAAAGTAATGATGATTGGCGATGGAATCAATGATGCACCTGTTCTTGCTGGCGCTGATGTTTCAGTTGCACTTGATACTGGCACCGATCTCGCGAAAAATAGCGCCGATGTTATTTTACTTAGCGCTGATCTCAATAAAGTTTTCGTTTTGATTGAAATCGGTAAAAAAGCCACACGCATAATTAAACAAAATTTCACATGGGCAATTGGCTATAATTTAGTTATAATTCCCCTTGCAGTAACAGGCCATGTCCTCCCTTATATAGCAGTGATCGGCATGTCTTTTAGCTCCTTAATTGTCGTTAGTAACTCCTTACGTTTATTAAAGGAATAACAATGGAAAGTATTTATATATTAATCCCAATTGCCATGATTTTTGTCATCATTGCCATAGCTTTATTTATTTGGTCCGTTAGATCAAATCAATTTGAAGATCTTGATAGGGAAGCTGCCAATATTCTTTTTGATGAAGACATCCCACCACCAACAACAAAACTTAAGGAAAAAAATGACTCATAATTTTATAGCGGCACTCATTATAGGTTTATTAGGCTCTGGCCACTGCCTAGGCATGTGCTCAGGCATAGCTAGTGCTATAACATTTGCAGAAAAAAAGAAGCAAAACCGCATTTCTTCAGTACTAGCTGTAGTTCTTTATAATATAGGCCGAGTGTGTAGTTACTCTATTGCAGGTTTTATTGTTGCAGGCAGTGGGAGCGCGTTAGTGGTCTTAATTGGCGGTAAAGAAGCGCTTATTTATCTACGTATATTCGCTGCTATTTTAATGTTATTTTTAGCGCTCTATATCTCAAGAATCTGGTTTGGATTAGCAAAAATAGAGCAAGCAGGGCAATTCATTTGGCGTTTCATTAAGCCCATGGCTCAGTACTTTATTCCATTAAAACATCCGCTGTTTGCCTTCCCTCTTGGTTTCTTGTGGGGTTGGCTACCCTGCGGTCTGGTGTACTCAACGCTTGCTTTAGCCGCAAGTAGTGGAACATCGATGAATGGCGCACTCTATATGATAGGTTTTGGCCTAGGCACTATGCCTGCAATGCTTAGTGTTGGCTCGATCAGCCATCAATTAAAATATTATTTAAATCATTACTTATTTCGTTATGGAAGCGGTTTATTACTGGCTATATTTGCGTTTCAGACTTTTTATATTGCAATAAAACAGCTATTGCATTAATGTTGTGCAATAAATATTTGTTACATTTTTAATCGCTGATAATTAAAATGCAGCAAAGTAATCATTAAAAATTGCAACATACTACCCATATAACGATCAAGGTGCAAAATAAGAAGGCAAATTGGCAGCTACAGAGGCCTAAAATTGCCTGGCGTTGATTAACTTAACACAAGGGCAAAACCAGTTGGCTGGCCTAAACGTATCATTGAGCATGCAACTAATAAAGCCTTTTTTTATAACTTGGATTATAACTGAGCAGGAGCACCATGCAAAAATATAAAAATATACTTGTTTACATCGATCCTGAGCAAAAAACACAACTGGCATTGACCCGTGCGGCGAGCATCATTGAAAAACAACAAGGAGGAAAGATCACACTCTTTTTATGTTGCAATAATAGCAACCTCTCTTTAAAAGATCCCACCGCGCAACATGATGAGACAATAAAAAAAAATGAACAATGGCTACTGGAGTTATCAAAACCATATACAGAAAAAAATATCAATATTCAAAACGTCATCCTTTTTCACCATAGCCCTTTTGAAGCCAGCATTATTGAAGTATTAAAAAATACCCATGATCTTCTCATTAAATCAACACACCAGCACTCCATGTTGGGAGCTTTTTTATTTACCCCAGATGACTGGAACTTACTACGAAAATGTCCTTGCCCTGTTTTATTAGTAAAAACGCATCACCCACAAAAAAATGGTAATATCCTCTGTGCATTAGACGCTAAAAAGCAAAATGACAAGAAAGATCTGCTAAATGATCTGCTCATTGAAGAAGCGAAATCACTGGCAAGTATTTTCACTCTAAATATTCATTTAGTGAATGCTTACCCGACTCCGCCTGCTAACATAACAATAGAGCTTCCCGAGCTTAACCATATTGAATATGCGGATAAGCTAAAAAAAGCACATCAAAAAACGTTATTAACTTATACCAAAAAATATGACCTAGCACCGCAAAATATTCATATAGAACAAGGGATCCCTGAACATGTTATTGCAAATGTCGCAAATGAAATAAATGCCGACTTGGTGATTATTGGCAGTTTAGGCGATTCAGGATTACTCGCAAACTTACTCGGCCATACCTCTGAGCAGGTGCTTGATGATTTAAATTGCGATCTCTTAACATTAAAATCAGAAGACTTTGAATCCCCCATAAAACCTTAAAAACTGGAAACATAGCAATGCAACAATTAACCATCGGTACCAGCGCACCTTTATTTACTTTATTAAATGCAGAGGGATCCTCTATTTCACTGGCAAGCTTTTTGGGCAAAAAAGTATTAATTTACTTTTACCCTAAAGCCATGACTCCTGGCTGTATAACGCAAGCATGTGGTATGCGCGATAGCAAAAATGAATTAGAATCTTTAAATACCATTGTATTAGGCATTAGCCCAGATCCTGTCAATAAATTAGCGGCTTTCACCAGTAAAAAATCACTTAATTTCACCTTGTTATCCGATGAAGATCATAAAATAGCGTCATCCTATGGGGTTTGGGGTGAAAAGAAATTTATGGGCAAAACTTATGACGGAATACACCGAATTAGTTTCTTAATCAATGAGAAAGGGATTGTTGAAGAAGTATTTGACAAATTTAAAACCAAAAACCACCATGAAGTGATCTTACAATATTTAACGTCCGTAAAATAAAATTAAAAAAGTGCCATTATACCCATGTTACTTCTTAACGCGTTTAAAAATAAGTGAGGTGTTAATGCCTCCAAAAGCGAAGTTATTATTCATAATATAATCACAATCGATGTGGCGACCTTGTCCGATGATATAATCAAGGTCTCCACATTTAGGATCAATATTTTTTAGATTAAGCGTTGGGTTAAACCAACCATCGTTCATCATTTCAATCGCCACCCAAGATTCAACAGCACCACATGCTCCTAAGGTGTGGCCAAAGTAACTTTTTAATGAGCTAATGGGAGTATTTTTGCCAATAGCTTTTTCTGTTGCCTGAGTTTCTGCAATATCACCACGGAATGTAGCTGTTCCATGCCCTGAAACGTAACCTATTTTATCCCCACTGATCTCGGCATCTTGCAGTGCCATTTCCATGCATAGCTGCATAGTTGCCTCATCAGGCTGTGTCACATGTTTTGCATCACAGTTGGTTGCAAATCCAACTAATTCTGCATATATTGTCGCGCCACGATCAACTGCATGCTGATATTCTTCTAAAATTAATGTGCCAGCACCTTCCCCAATCACTAAACCATCGCGATCAATATCATAAGGACTGGGCGTTGATTCTGGCGTTGCATTTTTTACACTTGTGGCAAATAATGTATCGAAAACAGCTGACTCTGTCGGACAAAGCTCTTCTGCGCCTCCCGCAACCATCACAGATTGTTTTCCATATTTGATTGCTTCATAAGCATAACCAATAGCTTGACTGCCAGAGGTACAGGCGCTGTTTGTTGGGATTACCCGCCCTTTTAAACCAAAAAATAGACCAACATTGACCGCACAAGTCTGAGCCATCATTTTGATATAAGTAGTTGCGGTAAGCGCTTTTGTCGTAAGCTCAGTTAGCATGATAACAAACGCGCCAATGGCATCAGTACTGCCTGTTGATGATCCATAAGCGATGCCTGTTTGTCCATTTGTCAACACGTCACTATCAAGTAGCCCACTTTGAATAATGGCGTTTTCAGAGGCTACCGTTGCTAATTGTGCAACGCGCCCCATACTTCTAATTTTTTTACGCGTGTAATGCTTTGGTAATATAAAATCACCAACTGGCGAGGCAAGTTTGGTATTTAAACCTTTATATTGCTCATAGCTAGCCATATATTGTATTGCATTTTGGCACTCTTTTAATTTTTTTTGAATGCTCGGCCAGTCATTACCAAATGCAGTAACACCCGACATACCCGTGACGACAACCCTACGTATTTCCATTAAACCATTCCTCCATTTATGCTAATCACTTGCCGCGTGACATAACTTGCTGTATCAGACATTAAATAACTTACCAACCCCGCAACTTCAGTGGCCTCGCCCATTCGTCGCAGGGGGATCAAAGCCATGGCGTGAGTTTTAATTTCATCACTCACCATGCCAGTATCAATTAATCCTGGCGCAACACAGTTGACAGTGACTTTTCGTTTTGCAAGCTCCAAAGCCAATGTTTTAGTTGCGCCAATAATTCCCGCTTTTGCGGCGCTATAATTCGTTTGACCTCTATTTCCAACCAACCCTGAAACAGATGCCATAGTAACAATTCGCCCACCTTTTTTTAACCGCAACATTGGCATAATACAAGGATGTAACACATTATAAAAGGCATCTAAATTTGTATGCACAACACCGTCCCACTCTTCGCCTGTCATAGCAGGAAATGCCGCATCGTTCGTAACTCCTGCATTACTTATCACTCCATAATATGCGCCATGTTGCTTAATATCTTGTTCAATCACGTCCTGACATTGCAAGCGATCGCGGATATCAAATTGTAAAATTCGCGCGCTATTACCATTACCAGCGGCATTGATGCTTGCAAGTGTCTCTAAAGCCCCCTGCTCATCACTCATATAGTGAACGATAATAAAAAAATTATCTTGCGCAAGTTTGATTGCGATAGCACGCCCAATGCCTTTACTCGCGCCAGTCACTAAAACATATCTCCTCATCATTTTTCCTCCGCTGATAGCATTTTTTCTAAGTGTTTTATGTCAGGCATAAAAACCTTTAATTTTCCATTGATTAATTCTTTTCCCTTGGATTTTATTGAACAAGAAAAAACTGCCATGCGCCCACTTACGAAGAATTGCTCTGCATAAATATCTAAGAACACACCCTTTTTAAATTTAGCACAAGCACTCTTATAATCACGACAACCAAGCAATAATGCGATAGAAGGTGGCTTACCTTCTAATAAACCATAGTATCCAGACCAGATGGCGATTGTTTGTGCCATATATTCAATACCGATATGTGAGCCAACCGCCTCTGTTTGCTGATCGAAAAACGGACTTTGCTCGCAAATCAACACTTGGCAATGAACGGACTTTGTCTCGATAGCAATTAATTTATCAATCAATATCATCGGCTCTTTATGAGGAAGCAATGTTTTAATCTCAGGAAAATCATCCATTATTAACTCCAAAAATCAAACTAACATTATTTCCACCAAATGCAAATGAATTACTTAAAATTGCTTTTTTTTGTAATTTTTCAACAGCGGTTACAAAGCTAATAGAAGCCAGTGTTTTATCCCAAATGCCATCATTGATTTGCCTGGGAAGATTAATGTTATCACTGAGAATAAAACAGCAAATACAAGCCTCAACAATGCCTGATGCACCTAATGTATGACCTGTTAATGGTTTTATTGAGCTAACAGGCACCTCATCTTTAAATACACTATAAATGGCTTTCGACTCAACCTCATCATTGAGCTTTGTGGCCGTACCGTGGGCATTAATATAACCAATATCATGAGCAGATAACTGCGCATCAGTTAAGGCATTTTGCATGGCTTTAATGGCACCTTTCCCTTCTGGATCTGGAGCTGAAATATGGTACGCATCTGACGAATCTCCTGCTCCAAGCAAGCATACATCTTGGCCTGTATTCTTTTTTGATAACAGCATAAATGCGCCCGCTTCACCAATATTTATGCCATTTCTATTCTGACTAAAAGGGCTACATAGAGAACTCGATAACGCCTCTAACGCGTGAAAACCATTCAATGTTAATTGACACAGTGAATCACACCCTCCCACGATAACCGCATCAACAATACCTGCTTTTAATAACCGTTTAGCAGAAATAAACGCGCGCGCACTCGATGAGCAAGCGGTAGATATCGTATAAGTTGGACCATTGATGTTTAGGTGTTTGGCAACAAATTGTCCTAAATTACCTAGTTCTTGTTGCTGATAATGATAACAGCTTGGAAACTCGCCATGCTCAATTTTATAGGCCATAGCACGCTCAGCATCGCTCACACCCGATGTGCTTGTGCCAACTATCACAGCAATACGATCTGAGCCATAATCGTTAATAGCTTTTTCCACGCTTGATTGCATTTGTTGTAAAACAGCATAAGCAATTTTATTATTTCGCGTATTAGAAACTGCTTCAACATCTGTTAATGGCGTCTTTATTTTACCTACAACCGTTTGTTTTCCATCATTGAGCCACCCTTTCTCTAAACACATATTACTGCGCCCTGCATTACCAAGAGCTTGTTTTATAATCTTTTTATTATCTCCCAGTGCGCAGTTCATTGCCCAGTCGTTGATATAAATAGGGTGTTTTTCTTTTTTCTTCATGTCTGATAGGGCCTTAGTTTTACGGTTTTTTGTTGAGTTTCAATTTTTATTTTGTAATGAAGCGGTATATTTTCAAACAGAATATCACCTTTTAAATAGGGCGTTTTCTGATAAACAATTTTCACTACTACATGATTGTTCTCGTCTAATAAAAGCCGTTGTAAATGTTTTTCTTGAATTTTCCAGCCTATTTTTTGTAACGGTGCTTGCCAAGCTGCTACCGGCCAAATTGCTAACATCATATTAAATAATACTTGCTTAGGTTTAGGTAATTGTTCTGATAAACCAAAAATAACATAGGTTTTGATCTTGGTGCCTGAATATTCAACACTTAATAAACGAGCTCCCCAGGCAGAGAAACCGGCTAATACGACATGTTGTGGATCAACTTGTAATTGAACTAACAGTTTTTTCTGTTTTTGCCCTGGCCTGTCTACAGTAATTAGCTGACTGACATTAATGCTTTCATGCAATTGCGCAGGCTTTAGTAATGGCACGAAGACATGAGGGGCAATCTGAGCTTTTAATACATCACTGTGAGGCTTTTTTAGTAATGAACAAGATGACATGAGCATCAATAAAATAATATAACTAATAATTCGCATTTGTTTTCCTTTGCATTGCAAGCGGCGACAATAACCAAGCTAAAGTAATACCTGTTAAAATAGTCACGCCAAACCCATGAATAGCCTGCGTTTCACTTAATGCCAACAAACCAAATGAGAGTATTGTCGTCAGCGCAGAAAGACTCACAGACAAGAAGGTGTTTTCCGTCTTTTGCTGTTTTTGCTCGGCAAAGAAAAGCGTATAATCAACACCAATACCGAGAATTAAAATCAATGCCAGTAAGTTAAAAATAGTGATAGGAATACCGACAACAATAGTTACAGCGAGTCCAAAACAGCACGCGATAAAAGGAGGGAAAACAACTTTAAAAGTAAGAGCTAAACCATAACGAAATAATAATGCAAAGCTCACAAGCAAATAGGCAACAACTAACAGCCAACTGATATGCTCTCTGTAGTCTTTAAAAATTGCCGAGATCTGCTGGGCTTTATTTAAGTAAATTAAATCCGCACTATGCTGCGCATACTTGACTAATTTGGCAGGCTTAGTTAGGCCATTAATTGCAATAATACTGCTATATTCACCATGAATTGGTTGCAACCATAAAAAACGCAAATCAGTAGATGCACGCGAAGCCAAAAATTTATCAATCGTAAGAGCTGAAAAATTAGGTGGCGGTGACGGTCGATGAACTAAATTTAATTTCTTAGTTAATGCATTGGACTCAGATGAATATAATTTCGCCACTAACTTATAGTTTCTATGCTGCTCTTTTATCGTCGGAACATAGTTGCTAATACTTTGGTAGCTTGCAATATCGCCTGCTTTTTTCCATTCATTAAAATCATTTGACACCTGCTGTAAACGCTTTAATAACAAATCTTTAGAATCACCTTTAACCAATAAAATTTGTACTTTTTGGCCAATTCCTGTGACCGCTTGAATAAGCGCTTCTTGTTTTTTTAAATTTTTAGGCAGTGCTTGTAACTGATGAATATCATCATTAAAATGAACTTGAGTAAGCGCAATTAAAGCCACCACTAATAAAATACTCGGCACGTAAAAACGAAATTGTTTGTGTTGCCATAAGTGCAACCAGCGCTTTAATATTGTCAAATTTGGCTTTTTACTTTTACTTGCTGATTTAGCTAGTAATGGATACCAACAAACAACCGTTAAATACGCTGATATTAGCCCTACAATCGAAAAAAGAGACAATTGTTGTAACCCTGGAAAAGGCGCAACGAGCAACCCTAAATAACCAATTAAACTGGTAAGTAACCCTAGCGTTATCGCATTGAATATATGCTTTAATGCCAGGTGTGGATCCCAATCCCCCTCATTGAGTAGCCGATCAGTTAAATAATGAAAGGCATAATCAATAGAAACGCCAATTAAACTTGCACCAAATACCAAGCTAAACAGATGAACCTTACCAAAAACCAACACAGTAACAACAAAAGCAACCAGTAAACCACACACCACTGACAACAAGGCTAACATGATTGGTAAGGCGCTACGATAAGCCAAAAGTAACAATAAAATGCTACCAAATATAGAGCCGACACCAATTATGCTAATTTCATTTTTTGCACTTTTTGTGCCATATGACGCATAAAACAACGTCCCAGTATGACTTATTTTTACCTGAAACTTTGATTCAACCTGTTGCTCTAACTGCATTAATTTTGAAAGTTTATTTTGTAAATTGGCATTATACGGGCTAGCACTTAATTGCGCATGTAACACAATATAAAACCTGCCATGTGACATCGCGGTTAAATAGCCTTGCTCTAAATGTAGCTTATGTGCATTTTGCGCTTTAGCGGTAATATATTCACGGAAGAGCAAAAATGGATCGTTTTTTAACTCTTTTCCCGTCACACCTGAAAATGGATCATAAACCTTCTCAAGCACACGTTGCACTTGTGAATCACGGTGATTTGCTAAGCGCTTTTGTTGTTTATCCGTTAATAATTGGGCGCGTACAGGAAAATACAAACGCCCCCAAGACTGCTGTTGCTGCGCACTTATTTTGCCTGAAACAGAGGAAAACATATCTAACTTTTTTAAACGTTTCTCAAAATAAGCGCTGGCGGCAAATACTTGCTTTTTATTGGTGCTACCAATCATCAACAAGACTTTATTATTTAATTGATCACTGATTTGGGTAAAAGCTTGCTCTGCAAAAGGGTTGCTTGCATCCTTTGGCAATAAAGCAAGTATATTGGTCTCAATAGGCAAGTGTTTGGTTAGTAACGTTTGCTGTACTAACAAAAAAAGACTGCAAACTATGATCGCCAGCCAACCTAGGGCAAGCTTAGAGTTTGAAAGTAGCTTGTTCATGTTTCGTTAGCTTTGCAGGCTTACTGCCCTGATGGGTAAAAGTGATTTTAGTTGTATCGCCAGATAATTCAGTTAATAATAATTGATTTATATACTTTGCGCCTGATATTTTTATTTGCTTAAACACTTTATTTAACGGCGCTCCTTTTGGCACTAATAACAAAGACCAGTTTTTATTGCCTCCTTTTAATTGCATTTTAAATTGCTCAGATAACGCTGTCAGATCGCCTTTAAACACAGACAAAAACAAGTGGCTAAAATAAAAGATCAGCGGGTTATCTTTTACACCGATAATTTGCGGAGATTGCTTTGAAAACTGCTGACTTAACTTATTTTTGGTTAAAACTAATGACACTGGAAAAGGTTGCCTTTGCGACCATTGTAGCCCTTGCTGCTCAGATAATAAAAAGTGACCGCTGGAGTGTAAAGGTTGTTTAAACATCTTTAGCGTTTTTAGTTGCGTATATTCTCCACGCACCACAGGATAGGTAGTTAATTTAGTTTGTAGCGCTTTAAAGGTAATTCCTTGCGCACTACAACTACATGCAAATAACACGCATAAAATCATAATACCTTTTTTAATTAACAAAATAATCCTCAAGTTTATCTAAAAATACTCGCGGTGATGCAAGACACATTTGTTGCGATGACATTTTAACGGCAACATGTCGTGTATAGCCTTTGGTCATTTTTTCACCAGTCTCCTGATCAAAAATAATATACTCGACACGCACATAATTCTCCCAAGCTGTTAGTGAGGCTTTTACTCGTATTTTATGATCATACGGTATTGGCTTTATATATTTCACATAGCTATCAATAACAGGCCAAAAATAGCCTGAATCTACCATCGCTCGATAATTATAGTCGATTTTATTCATCAACACCAGACGCGCGTTTTCAAAAAAACGAAAATAATTTCCATGATAAATCATCCCCATCGGATCGGCATCTTGAAAGGCAGTAATTAAAGTTATTTCCGCAGTCAAGTTTATTTTTTTTTCAGCCATTATTACTCTTAAATGTAAAGTTGCGCTAACAAATCTAATACAGATCCCAATGTTGATTTTGAATAAGCATTATAAAATGACGCAAATCAGGCTCTAACTGGCGATCTTCCTTAACAAAAGTAAATTCAGATAAAACCGCATCCATCATGGTTTTTAGAGCCGTACTAAAATGTAATTCATCTAACTGATTTTCCCGTTTTCTAATGACTAACGCTTGTGTTGCAGCTAATAAACAGGCTGATGTAACCTGCTCTGTTAATTCTAAAACACGTAAACAATCCCGAGATGAAATACTACCCATGCTCACTTTATCTTGGTTATGACATTCTGTTGAACGTGAAAAAACACTCGCAGGCATGGTATTTTTTAATGCCTCAGCTGTCCAAGCAGACACGCCAATTTGAACAGCTTTAAAACCGTGGTTAATGGTTTTTCGTTCTCCGGTTACCCCCGTTAAATTACATGGCAAGCCATTGTTAAATTTATAATCCATGAGTTGTGCCATTTGCCTATCGAGCAAATCGGCAATATTTGCAACCGCAACCTTTAGGGTATCCATTGCCATTGCAATGTGCCCACCATAAAAATGACCACCATGTAAAACGCATTCATTATCACCATCAATGATCGGATTATCATTGGCACTATTGAGCTCATTTTCTATCATTTCACGCAACCAAGGCAAACTATCTTCTAAAACCCCAATAACATGAGGAGCGCACCGAAGAGAGTAACGATCTTGCAAACGATTACTATTGCGTGGAGGCTGCTCTGCTTGTAAATCAGAGCGTAACCAAGCGGCAATTTTCTGCATACCAGCGTGTGGTTTTACCGCAAATAAGGCTTTTGCAAAGTGAAAGGCGTTGCCTTGCATTGCAACTGACACCATTGCCGTTATTCGCGTTGCCAATTGTGCTAAATATTCAGCGCGTTTGTAGGCTAAACAAGCAAGTCCGGTCATCACTGCCGTACCATTCATTAACGCCAGCCCTTCTTTGGGTTTTAACACGATAGGCTTGATGTTTAACTCCGAGAATACGGCTGATGTAGGTCTAATTTCATCTTGATAAATGACTTCACGCTCCCCCATTAATACAGCCGCAACGTACGACAGTGGTGTTAAGTCGCCACTTGCTCCCACTGAGCCTTCTTCTGGAATACGGGGCGAAATATCAAAATTAATTAAGGTGACAATAAGTTGCAGTAAATCATGACAAACACCCGAAAAACCTTGCGATAATGAACATAAGCGTGTTGCCAAAACAGCTTTAGATTGCTGCACTGTTAAATTTTTGCCTAATCCACAACCGTGAAATCTTGTTAGCTGCAGCGGCAGTTCATCGACTAAGTGCGCTGGAATACTAACAGTACATGAATCACCATAACCTGTTGTTACACCATAAATTACGCCATCTTCTTTGAGCAGAGATGTTAAAAATGCCACACCGCGATTAATTTTTTGCTTAAATTTATCGCTAGTTTCCATTTTTGCGCCATATCCATTAGCAACATTGACTATATTTTCAATTGTTAACCGCGCCCCTCCAAAAGAAATATGTTGCTCTTTATTATTCACTAGCGTCTCCACTGAATTGCCAAAAATCATAAAAATTGTACCATTGTAAAGGTGACTGCATAGTGTAAGTTTGTAACCGGTTGGCATATTGCTGCACGATTTGCTCTAAACCTTGCTCGCGACTGCCTCTTGGTAACTTTATTTGCTCACTAAAAAGCTCGAAATATAGATCAAAATGTAAGTCTTTACACGATTCATTGCGCAAGGCAAATAAAGTATAAACGGGCGCCTTTAAAATAGAAGCAAGTAAAAACGGCCCTTGTGGAAAGGGGGCTCTTTTTCCTAAAAAATCAACCCAAACAGCACGTTGTTCAACGCTGGTAGACGTTCTATCACCGACAATCGCAATCCATTCTCCAGCCTCAATTTTCTGATCCAGTAAAATAGCAGTCGCAGAGCCAAGTTTATCAACCTGGATAATATTCAATTCACTATTGGTGTTTACACCTTTCAATGCTTTAGTAAAATGTGATGAATGTTTGGTAAACATCAAGGCGTTTATTTTAACACCTAAATAACGTTTACTCAACGCGCGGCATAATTCTAAATTGCCTAAATGTGATCCAATCAAAACAATCCCTTTTTTGCTTTGTCTAATTGTTTCTACGTGCTCACCGCCATGCAATATCAAGCGACTTTCAACAATATCACCTTTCCAAGCCGCAAGTTTATCTAATAAAGTCAGCGAAAAAGAATTTATATGCTGATAGACACTCAGATTAGCTGGAATGCTTTTACCTGTTGCTAACGAGTACTTACGTAATTGATTGAAATAGTCTTCACTGCTTTGTTTAATGCGCGACGCCGAAATGGAAAAATAAAAAGCAACTGGCACTAAGATCAATTTAAAAAATGATCGCCCAAATAAAGCGTAAGTTACCACTAGTATTTTAATACCGTAGTAGGTGCCTCGCTCTTGTATGCGTGACCAATGATGTTTTTTTTGTGCTTTTTTTTGTGCTTTTTTTTGTGCTTTTTTTTGTGCTTGGTTTTTTAATCTTTTATTACGCCTAAGTAAAGCTGGAATACGCGGCAACACTGTAAAGAGTAGTCTTATATGTAGCCAGCTAATGTTGCTATTGTCTTTTAAAATATCAAAATGAGAAATGCCATCCTCAGGATAAATAACCTTGGTATCAATAAAACGAATATCGCCATCATGCCAATAAAAGCGCACCATGACTTCAATATCAAATTCCATCCTTTTGCCAAATTCATGTTGAGAAAATAACTCCACCATTTGCGGGATTGGATAGGATCTAAAACCACACATTGTATCTTTAATTGCTAAAGAAAGTGTTTCAATCCACACTAAAAAATGCGTGAGGTAACGCCCATAAAAGCGCCATTTAGAGATCGATCCGTCATAAATCGGTCGCCCTGATATAAGCGAACTTGGATGCGCCTTTGCTTGTGTCACTAAATTTATTAACGCGCTTAAATCATGTTGTCCATCCGCATCAATTTGTATTGCATGGCTAAAACCTAATTGATGAGCGTGTTCAATACCCTCAATGACAGCGCCACCTTTACCTTGATTTTTTTCCAGAGTAACAATATGACACATGCTTGCAAGACGAGAAATAGCGCTTTTCGTGGGGGCGTCGCTTGCATCATCCACAATTAAAATAGGGTAGTCATATTGCTGCTGTAAATTTTTTACAACCCCCCCAACCGTCAGACCATGGTTATAACAAGGAATTAAAAAACATGGGTTAAAAGCCACCTTTTCTTTACTCATTATCAACAAGCATAATGCGCCCAGATGAATATTGTTTGTCGTCTTTGAAGGTTGCCCCCATGTATTTAAAATACAATTTTTGTTTGTCTTGTACCCAATCCAATGTTAATTCGATTGTGCTCTTTGGTAAAATTGGTACTTGAAACTTAATCATTTCCATGCCAGCAAATACCTTAGGACAATTAAGTAAAGTTTGCCCATAAAAAATAACCCAATCAAGTTCAGTCACACCAGGTAAAACAGGGAAATTATGAAAATGACCTTGAAAATAAATTAATTCTGGCTGGAGCCACAAAATTAGCCTTAGTTTATCACCATTTTGAAACTGCTTAATGATCTTAGGTTTATGTGGAGCTTCCATCTATGTGTTGGTCCCTTTAAATAACCGAACAAGATCCCTGTATAAACATTTCCCTTGTGTATTCATGGGAAATTCAACAACCGTTCGATAGTGCCTTGGAATGGCAACAGGTTCAATCCACAGCCTTAATTTTTGACGCAATAATATCCAAAATTTACCTTTTCCGACTGTTTGTAATTTCTTTTCACCTTGCAGGCTGAGTTTAAGTATTGCCCCTAAATAATTACATTGTTGGGTATTTATTGCAATTACTTTTGCTGTATTTACCCATACTAACCGCATTAGGCTTTTTTCAATTTCACGCAAAGACACGCGTTTTTCTTCAATTTTAATAATGTTATCGATACGTCCTTTGAGCATAAATTGACCATCATTGAGTAAATCACATTGATCACTTGTCTGATAAAAACCCTCTAATGGTATCCAAGGAGATTTAACTGCTAAGCATTCATCGATGCCTAATTGTACCTGTAATTCAGAAAAAAACTGCCATGTTGCATGCGCTGTTTTTTGTTGCCTAAATCCAATGCCACCAGTTTCAGTACTGCCAAAAACTTCAATTGGCACGCTTTTTATATACTTAGAGCTTGAAAATGCAGCATCAAAACTTAAAGGCCCTCCTGAGCTAAAAACAGCCCGATAGCCTTGCGTTAGCACACCATCTGTTAAACGTTTGAGTAACGCAGGACTGCTAATTAACACATTATTTGCTCGTGCATTTTTAATAACTTGTTCAGGATAAAGTAATTCATTGCGCGAAATTGGCAAGCCTGCACAAATCGGCCAGAGCACTCTAAATAATAAACCATAAATATGGTGATGGCGCACCGTACTGACAATATGAGCCCCTAGTAACAGCTCCCCCCACTGTTTTTGCAGTGCATTTATTTCATATCCTAAGTAGGCTAACGTTTTATCAACGGCTTTAGGCAAGCCACTTGTGCCTGACGTGAAAATGGTTAACTTTACTTGTTGCAAATTTAACTTATCACCGATAAGCTCAGTAGTTTGCGCTGATTTATTTTTATTTTTTATAAAGGGCAGCATGCAGACATTGCTATTAGTTTGCATTAAGCTTGTATTGTCAATGAGCATACCATCAAAATAATTTTCAGCTAAATATTTTATGCTTTCGCTCTGATGATTACTTGGTAAAATTAGTGCTTTATTTGCATAACTAGCCGCAAACAACGCGACAGCAAAAAAGTAACTGTCATTACAGAAAATTGCCCAACGGGCTTCTTTTTGCTGGTGAAGATATTGCCTTAACTCACTGACATCGATGCAAAAATCTTCCCATGTTTTATTTTCAGGGTAAAATGCAAACAACGCGTCAGCGTCTCTTTTACTCAGCAACAGGGAGCCTAAAGCATCAAACGCCATTATCACTTCTCTTTACATTTTTTCTCTTTACATACCAGCGCGTAATAAACTCAAGCGAAAATAATAAACCCATCAAAACATAACTGATGAAGCCATTATATAATGTCCAAATATCTAAGCTCATAAAGCTAGTTGCCAGTGATATTGTGCCATTAACAATAAAAAACACACACCAAATTTTCGTGACGTTGCGCGTATACCGCCGCGCATAATCAGGTAAATCAGGATCTTGCAATCGAGCAAAACGTTCAATAATGGTTTCTTTTTGCCATAAGCTCGTAAAAAACAAACCAAAAAATAACAAGTTAATGATCACTGGGTAATAAGTAAACCAACGGGTATTTTTAAATAAATAAGCAAGCAATACTAAGGCCAGACCAGCAGCGCTGGCAAGCCTTAGCATATATTTCAATTCCCGTAGGCGTGTGCGGCGGCTAGCAATCAGGCGTAAACCAAATAATAGTGCAAGTACGCCAGCAACAACCCCTATTCCCCATTGATTTAAACCATAATAAATAGCAAATGGGTAGGCTAATAAAACAATTCCCAACAGAAAAGGTAGCCATTTCATTATTATTTTTTGATTAGCGCGTCAATAGCATTGACAACATCTTCGACGGTGCGCACAGCTCTAAAATTTTTAGGATCAATTTTCTCATCGGTCATTTTTTGGAGGCTCACGATCAAATCAACAGCATCTATACTATCAAGATCAAGCTCTTCATATAATAGAGAGTCTAATTTAATATCTTCATCTTTTAATTCAAATAACTCGATTAATGTTTTTTTGATTTGAATGAAGATTTGATCTTTATTTAGTTCTGACATTATGTTATCCTTTATTTTTCATAATATAATGAGCAAGATTTTTAACCGAGGAGAAGTGTTCTCGTGTTTTTGCATCATCTGCATCAATGATAACTTTGTATTTCTTTTTAATTGCTAAACCTATCTCAAGCGCATCAATTGAATCTAGACCAAGTCCTTCACCAAATAAAGGCGCATCAGTTTCAATATCATCAATGCTTAAATCTTCGAGATTTAATTCGTCAATGAGCAGTTGTTTAATTTCGCGTTCTAACTTTTCCATTTATACCTACAATTAGTTTTATTTACTCTATTTCTGCTAAAAAAAGTTGCTCTTCAATATATTTACTTAAATTTCGCACAGAAATAGAAGGCGGCGTACTTCTATCAATAAAATCAGTAATGGCAACTTTCTGTTTAATTGTTATTTTAAAAAAAGGTTTTGTGTCTGAGACATCATACCATTTTTTTTGTTTTGTTAAAATGACAGGGCTCACACTAATATGCAGCAAACGAAAATCTGTTTTTGTTTTAACCGCTATTTGAGCGGCTCCTCGTTGCAATTTAGACCTAACACCTATCGTTGTTCTTGTTCCCTCTGGGAAAATTAATATAACATTGCCAGCTTTGAGCATTGCATCACAATCTTCAATTAACGTTGTTACATTTTGGTTAGGTATATATCCCGCAGCTTGTGCTACTCCTTTAGTAAAAAAATTATGCCATATCGCTTCTTTGACTAAACAAATACATTTAGGTAAACGAGACGCTATGAGCACATAATCAAGCAAGCTAGGATGATTGCCAATGATCAGGCATTTTTCATCTGCTTGTAATATTTTTTCATCATCAAAATGATAATCCATCGCACCCATAAAGCGCATTATGCCACAAAATAAGGCAAATGCTTGTTGGATTATTTTCTGTGCTTTTAATTCCCGCCTTGCTTTATCTTTAACAAAAATGGTTAAGACTGGGAAAATAATAAACGAAAGAAGCAAGCCACCAATAGCGAAAAACACAAAGCTCGCACCAGTTGCAAACACTCGCCAATATTTATTGAGTTTTTGTAAAACACTCATCGTCATTTTTTATTCCAACACCATGATTTATTATAACTTTTAACAGTTAGGCATTTTTGCTCTGTAAGTAATAAGCTTAAAAATTCCAAAGCAATCGGTAATTCCAGACAACAATCTGACTTATTCTGTTGCCAAGAAAGTTGATATTGCTCGCCAGACTCTATAATTAATGCCACGGCATATCCTAAATAATCTTGCTTTTCATACTCTTGATAAAATACAGGCAACGGCTCATCAAAATCAACAATTAATACTTTATGAGAGATATTATCTGCTAAATAACTACTTGCTTCAATCAGCGCACTGGGCAAAGAGTCATGTCCTGATGACAATGAACAAACGGGTATTGCCCGTTGACTAATAATGGTAAATAATCCAGATGCCGTATTATGTACTGATTGTGAAAAAGCCATTGGAGATGCGTCGCCACCTTGTATTATATCTTCTAATAACCCTGTTGTTCGGGTTAATTCTCCATGTCTGCTTGCGAAAATAATATAATCAATCGCCTGATTTTCACATAATGTTAGCGCCATTTGCACCGCTAATTTACTTAAACTACTCATACGCCGACGATTAGCCGCTGGGATTAAATCGCTGGCAGGCTGAGCACATTGCGCGGGCCATTTTTTATTATTTTGTAACCATATCTGCCATGAGCTTTTTTCACTTAACCCAGGAGATAAGGCCCCCCATTCTTTTACGCTATAACTAATTGTTCTATTGTTCATATGGTTCCACGCGATATTTATGTCCTTAACTCATAAAAGAGCTATACATGATACTGCGAAATACACAGTTAGCAAGATAAATTATACTAAGAGACTCGCATTCTTTGAAACAACAGTTGTTCTACATCAATATATTATAACGCTTCGCCATCAGGCCATAAGCGTGAGTTTTATTGACACAGATGAATTTACAATCATTACAATTATTGGCAGGCTATCAATTTAATCGCAGTGTTGATCTTAAAATGGATATGATCACTATGCCCGTGACCTATCAAAATAGAAACCCAGCTTGCGGTGAACTTAAAAGCTTTTATACCCATGTTACTTCAAAATGCAAGATACCTTGCAATTTTAGAAAGCCAACAAAAGAAGTGCTTGCTTAATAGGCCCGCAAAGAACAATGTGTGAGATAATTACGCTCTGCAATTAGCCAACAAAGGAATAAAAACATGAATAAATTCAGCATCGCACTGTCTGTATTTACAATTGGTATTGCACCATCTTTCTCTCAAGCCGCAGAACCAATCGATACAGGTCAAGAACATGTCATTAACCCAGTGCCAAAAGTATCAGGCTTTTACATAGCTGGCACAATAGGCACGGGTAAACTTCGTATTAATCGAGATGACGGAGAGTATACCGCCAGGCATTATTTCGATCAGGAAAGCCTTGCACGAAATGATAACTCGTCAGGTGCTCAATCATTACAATTATTAGCAGGTTATCAATTTAATCGCATCGTGGCAATTGAAATAAATCATGCTGATTATATTAATAATTTGGATTTTAGGGGATTCGTACCAGATAAAGGTGAGAAGAGTTATGAATACCATCCGCAGCAAATACACGCCAAACCTTCAATTTACGCCTCGCAAGCAAATGTAGGCTATACCTTTGCCAATGGCATCAGGCCATTTGCGCTGACTGGACTAAGCTTGCTGCACTTAAATGCCGACAAAGATGTCTATGATGCTAATACTTTTAGATCCCAGTTATCTTTGCGCATCGGTGCTGGTGTTGAATATGCGCCAGTTACACTTCAAGGGTGGGCTTTTAGATCGAGCTGGACCGCCGACTTTACTACCATGAAGACTGAGGATCTACCCGACAACCCAATCCTCTTATTATTCCCTAGCAATTTTAGCGATGGTGTGCGCTTATCGAGCTTTAATTTTGGTACTAGCTATAAATTCTAGCATGGGTCTAGTTATGAGCTGCACCAACTTTCATTAGCTTATGTTTTTGCGCTAATTATTTTTAGTACTACAAAGTGCAAGATACCTTGTAACTTAAAAAAAAATCAACAAAAAATACTTGCTTAATAGGCCCGCAAAGTGCAGTATGATAAAATATTACACTCTGTAATTAGACAAAAAAGGAATAAAAACATGAATAAAGTAAGCCTCGCACTTTCTGTTCTTGCAATTGGTATTGCATCATCTTTCGCTCAAGGCTCCGAATTAAGCGATACAGGTCAAGAACATACCATTAACCCAGTACCAAAAGTATCTGGCTTTTACATAGGTGGCACAATAGGTACGGGTAAATTTAATATTAAGCGAGATGGCGGAGAGTATACCGATAAGTATTACTCCGATCAGTCAACCCTTGCACAAAAGGATGCCTCGTCAGGTGCTCAATCATTACAATTATTAGCAGGTTATCAATTTAATCGCATCGTGGCAGTTGAAATGGATTATACGCATTATATTAATAGTTTGAATTTTAGGGGATTCGTATGGAATCCAGCTGCTACTAGTGGTGGTAAGTACCAGCCAGAGCAAATACACGCCAAACCGAGAGTTTACACCATGCAAGCAAATGTAGGCTATACCTTTGCCAATGGCATCAGGCCATTTGTGCTCACTGGACTAGGATTTTTGCACTTAAATGCCGACAAAGATGTCTATGATTCTAATACTTTTAGCTCCCAATTAGCTCTGCGCATCGGTACTGGTGTTGAATATGCACCAGCTGCACTTCAAGGGTGGGCCTTTAGAGCTAGCTGGACCGGCGACTATGCTTCCATGGATTCGGGAGAAATACCAAACAACATTGCAGCTGCCCTTCTTCCTATCTCTTATAACGATGATGTTCGCTTATCGAACTTTAATCTTGGTGCCAGCTATAAATTCTAACATGGGTATATACCCATGTCACCTCAAAATGCAACGTCGGCATGGACTCGATGACCGATGATAAGGCGCAAGGCTGGTTTTCAAGTCCGGCCACGAAGGGCAAGTAAACTTGCACCAATTTGCATTGTTATAAAATATCGACAGATAATAACTATACATCAATCTTATGCCGCGCATATCGGCACAATTTGCCTTGCTGCTATTGCATTTCTGCGTAACATGGGTATAGTTATGAGCTGTACCAACCTTCATTAGCTTGTGTTTTAGCGCCTAGTCATTTTCAGTACAACAAAGTGCAGGCTAACTCGCAAGTTTAAAAAAAATCAACAAAAAAAACACTTACTTAATAGGCCCGCAAAGAGCAGTATTCTAAAATATTACACTCTGTAATTAGCCAACAAAGGAATAAAAACATGAATAAAGTAAACCTCGCACTTTCTGTGCTTGCAATTGGCATTGCATCATCTTTCGCTCAGGGCTCCGAATTAAGCGATACAGGTCAAGGACATACCATTAACCCAGTACCAAAAGTATCTGGCTTTTACATAGGTGGCACAATAGGTACGGGTCGATTTTATATTCACCGCGATAGCGGAAAGTATACCGATAAGACGTATTACTCCGGGCAGTCAACCCTTGCAAAAAATGATGCATCGTCAGGTGCTCAATCATTACAATTATTAGCAGGTTATCAATTTAATCGCATCGTAGCAGTTGAAATGGATTATACCCATTATATTAATAGTTTGAATTTTAGGGAATTCGTATCGGATCCAGCTGCTACTCTTAGTGGTCAGTACCAGACCGAGCAAATACACGCCAAACCGAGAGTTTACATCATGCAAGCAAATGTAGGCTATACCTTTGCCAATGGCATAAGGCCATTTGCGCTCGCTGGACTAGGATTTTTGTACTTAAATGCCGACAAAGATGTCTATTATGCTGATACCTTTAGTGACATGTTAGCTCTGCGCCTCGGTACTGGTGTTGAATATGCACCAGTTATACTTCAAGGGTGGGCCCTTAGAGCGAGCTGGACCGCCAACTTTACTTCCATGAATACGCCAAGAAGACACCGCATCATTGAAAATATCTATACTCCTCACATTCGCGGTAATGATAATGATGACCAATCGCCCTTTAATCTTAATGGCCTATCGAACATTAATATTGGTGTTAGCTATAAATTCTAACATGGGTATAGTTATGAGCGGTACCAACCTTCATTAGCTTGTGTTTTAGCGCCTAGTCATTTTCAGTACAACAAAGTGCAGGCTAACTCGCAAGTTTAAAAAAAATCAACAAAAAAACACTTACTTACTCAAGTTTCGGAGTTCATATTCGTTGAAATTATAGCTTTTTCTGTTTTATTTTCCATCATATCAGTGCCTCTTGCCGTATTGTGAATTGATCCATTTGTAGCGCTTTCGTAAAAAAGCCAATAACAGTTTGATCGATCTTTTTTAAGATCTCTGATTTTTTACTTTCGGTTAAATTACCTATTTCATTGAGAGCGCCTGCAATTAATGCTTTAAATAAACCCCATAATTTACACCCAAAATTCAACGTCGTAAGGCTTTCTTCAAAGTCATTTCTAACCTCACTTAACTTGGCTCCCACTTGCTCTTCTTTTGCAAATAATAGTAAACAAAAACGCAATCCAGTTAGATGAATAGAAGCGATGTACGCACCATAGTGGCGGCTTTGTTCTTTTAAAAAACCAAGCTTTTGTTTCGCCTCTTTAAAGTAAACTTCAATTCCCCAACGTAGTGCATATATTTCAAGTATTTTTTCATCTTCAAGTAGGCTATCCGTTGATAAAAAGAGAGCCCAATCATTTTTGCTCGCTTGTTGTTTGGCTTCATTCATAGACCGAACGTACAGAAGCTTAACTTTAATCCATTGTGGATCTTTTTTAGTCTCAGTCGTTAAATTCAACTCAACAATAATTGATTTGCTTTGGTAAGGAATATTTTTTAGGTTATGCCATTGACCTTTGATATGTTGCTTATATAACTCTTCAGCACTCAGTAACTTACTCTCTCCATTTTCCATAAAGCGATACTTCATTTTATTTCGCTTCATTCGAACAATTGCTACAAGTGATTGTTCCACCGTCATTTTTAATATTCGTTTCGTTGCAAACCAAGCATCTGCTAAAAAATATTCGGCGTTAATACCATTGCGTATTGCTCTTGATATCATGTCGCAAACCATATCAGGTTTAGTTTGCTCTCTTGACTTTTCGTAACGTTTTGCTGCAATACTACGACCATCTTTAAACTGATAATCAGCAACCTGTCTGTCAGTTTTACTGATAAATATTTCATTATCAATCGGCGTAAATAACTCGTCATTAGCAAGGCCTAGCGTCACTATTTGTTGCCCATTGACACATCGAGCGGTTAAGTGATCGAAGTGCTTTGAAACACCTGGCATCTTTTTACCACGTCTGATTTTAACTGAATCATCGATAACAAAAGCATTCAATTTATTTCCTTCATGGGGCTTAAGTATTTTTTTTGCTGTCAATAATTGTAGCTTTCGCCAATCCAAGTTTTCATGGTTAATAAAATCGTAGAGGGCATCTTTTTTTGAGGATGAGAAACTCAATAACGCATCCCTTGAGAACATCGAAACAGAGTTTACTTTTAGCCAAACCCACAACATCAAGAGGTACACAACACTGTCAGCTGAAGTGCCAGATCGTTTGTTAAATTTTGCGCGTTTTAAGAGATCTTTAAAGCCAATGTTTTTCCATGTTGTACTAAACGTATTATCTATATTTAGATTTTGTTGATTAAGTAAATCCGCAGTAAGCGATGGTAAACCAAAATCATTTATGTCAGACTTCATTTTATGCCTCTTGTGTTTTTTTTATTGTCTAGTTAACAAGAATTATAACACAAGTAGGTATTTTATTCTTTTATATCAGCATGTTATGGTATTTTTATTGGTAAATATGAACTCCGAAACTTGAGTTACTTAATAGGCCCGCAAAGAGCAGTATTCTAAAATATTACACTCTGTAATTAGCCAACAAAGGAATAAAAACATGAATAAAGTAAACCTCGCACTTTCTGTGCTTGCAATTGGCATTGCATCATCTTTCGCTCAAGGCTCCGAATTAAGCGATACAGGTCAAGGACATATCATTAACCAAGCACCAAAAGTATCTGGCTTTTACATAGCCGGCACAATAGGTAGGGGTAAATTTTATATTCACCACGATAGCGAGTATACCAATAAGACATATTACTCCGGGCAGTCAACCCTTGCAAAAAATGATGCCTCGTCAGGTGCTCAATCATTACAATTATTAGCAGGTTATCAATTTAATCGCATCGTAGCAGTTGAAATGGATTATACCCATTATATTAATAGTTTGAATTTTAGGGAATTCGTATCGGATCCAGCTGCTACTCTTAGTGGTCAGTACCAGACCGAGCAAATACACGCCAAACCGAGAGTTTACATCATGCAAGCAAATGTAGGCTATACCTTTGCCAATGGCATCAGGCCATTTGCACTCGTTGGACTAGGATTTTTGTACTTAAATGCCGACAAAGATGTCTATTATGCTGATACCTTTAGTGACATGTTAGTTCATCGCATCGGTACTGGTGTTGAATATGCACCAGTTATACTTCAAGGGTGGGCCCTTAGAGCGAGCTGGACCGCCGACTTGACTATCGTGTATAGGACAAGCAAACACAGCATAATTGAAAATATCCATACTCCTAACAGTCGCGGTGATGATGATGATGATGATGATAATGATGACCAATCGAACTTTAATCGTAGTGGCCTATCGAACTTTAATCTTGGTGTTAGCTATAAATTCTAACATGGGTATAGTTATGAGCTGCGCCAACCTTCATTAGCTTGTGTTTTAGCGCCTAGTCATTTTCAATACAACAAAGTGCAGGCTAACTCGCAAGTTTAAAAAAATTAACAAAAAAGTGCTTTCTTAATAGGCCCGCAAAGAGCAGTATGGTAGGGTATTACACTATGTAATTAGCAAACAATGGAATAAAAACATGAATAAATTAAGCATCGCACTCTCTGTTCTTACATTTGGTGTTGCATCATCTTTCGCTCAAGGCTCCGAATTAAGCGATACAGGTCAAGAACATATCATTAACCAAGCACCAAAAGTATCTGGCTTTTACATAGGCGGCACAATAGGTACGGGTAAATTTTATATTAACCGCGATGCCGGAGAGTATACCAATAAGTATTACTCCGATTCGTCAACCCTTGCACAAAAGGATGCCTCGTCAGGTGCTCAATCATTCCAATTATTGGCAGGTTATCAAGTTAATCGCATCGTGGCAATTGAAATGGATTATACGCATTATATTAATAATTTGAATTTTAGGGGATTCGTATGGAATAAAACTGCTGGTCCTAGTGGGTTTGGTGGGTACCTACCCGAGCAAATACACGCAAAACCGGTAATTTACGCCTCGCAAGCAAATGTAGGCTATACCTTTGCCAATGGCATCCGGCCATTTGTGCTCACTGGACTAGGATTTTTGCACTTGAATGCCGACAAAGATGTCTATGATGCTGATACCTTTAATAACGTGTTAGCTCTGCGCATCGGTACTGGTATTGAATATGCACCAGTTACCCTTCAAGGATGGGCCCTTAGAGCGAGTTGGACCGCCGATTATGCGTCCATGGATACGGAACAAGAACAAGACAACATTATAAATACCATTTTTTCTTTCTCTTATACAGATGATGTCCGCCTATCGAACTTTAATCTTGGTGTTAGCTATAAATTCTAACATGGGTATAGTTATGAGCAGTACCAACATTCATTAACTTGTGTTTTAGCGCCTAGTCATTTTCAGTACAACAAAGTGCCAGCTAACTCGCAAATTTAAAAAAATTAACAAAAAAGTGCTTTAGTAATAGAGGCATAAAGAGCATAATAATAGAAGATTACGCTCTGCAATTAGCCAAGGAAGGAATAAAAATATGAATAAAGTAACCCTCGCACTTTCTGTGCTTGCAATTGGAGTTGCATCATCTTTCGCTCAAGCCACAGAATCAAGCGATACATATCCAAAAGATGTCATTAACCCCGTGCCAAAAGTATTAGGCTATTACATAGGCGGCTCAATAGGTACGGGTAAATTTTATATTAACCGAGATAGCGGAGAGTATAACTCTAAGTATTACCAAGATCAGGCAAGCCTTGCAGAAAAGGATGCCTCGTCAGGCGCTCAATCATTCCAATTATTGGCAGGTTATCAACTTAGTCGCATCGTGGCAGTTGAAATGGATTATACTCGCTATATTAATAATTTGAATTTTAGGGGATTCGTATGGAATCCAACGGTTGGTATGTACCAGCCCCAGAAAATACACGCCAGACCGACAATTTTCTCGATACAAACAAATGTAGGCTATACCTTTCCCAATGGCATAAGGCCATTTGCGCTCGCTGGAATAAGCTTGTTGCACTTAGGTGCCGACAAAGATATCTATGATGCTGATTTTTCTAGTTCAGTGACTGGTTTCCGCCTCGGTACTGGTGTTGAATATGCACCAGTTATACTTCAAGGGTTGGCTTTTAGAGCTAGCTGGACCATCGACCTAGCTACCATGAATTCGG
The DNA here is from genome assembly GCA_963682165.1 of uncultured Psychromonas sp. Lineage (GTDB taxonomy): Bacteria > Pseudomonadota > Gammaproteobacteria > Enterobacterales > Psychromonadaceae > Psychromonas. Next base: position 3,924,432 of record OY821666.1, read on the forward strand.
AGAATGCACCCGACAACCCAATCCTGTTATTGTTTCCTAACGATTATAGCGATCATATTCGCTTATCGAGCTTTAATATTGGTGCTACCTATAAATTCTAAAATGGATATATACCCATGTTACCTCAAAATGCAACGTCGGTATGGACTCTATGATCGATGATAAGACGCCGCATGAGGTAATCGGGACGTGCGCATCAAGTGGCAAGCTTTGGGCTACTTCCTTTCATATAAAAACCGAGCTAGGCACCAACTGGTGCGGCTCCTTGTTTAAGTTTGCATTGTTATAAAATACCTATTGATAATAACTTCCCTTCAATTTTATGCCACGCATATCTGCACAATGTGCTACCATGATATTGTATTTCTGAGTAGCATTGCTATAGTTATGAGTAGCGTCAGCCTGCATTATCTTGTGTTTTGCGCCTAGTCATTCTCAGTACTACAAAGTGCAAGCTAGCTCGCAATTTGAAAAAATTAACAAAAAAGTGCTTTTCTAGCTGCATCGTAAAGAGCAATATATCAGCTCATTACGCTCTATAATTAGCCAGGAAAGGAATGAAACATGAATAAATTCACCACCGCACTTTCTGTGCTCGCAATTGGTGTTGCATCATCTTCCGCTCAAGCCACAAAAACAAGCGCTGCAGCTCAAGACCAAAGCTTTAATCAAGCAAAAAATGTGCAACCACAACAAGTGTCAGGTTTTTATCTTGGCGCAGCAATTGGTACAAATAGACTTACTCAAATCCGCGATACTGATCTCCCAGCCATAGACAGAATAGATAGGTCGATTAGCTCTTCAACTAAAACGTCATTTGAGTTATTCGGTGGTTATCAATTTAACCGAATAATTGCCGTTGAATTGGCTTACGCTGACTTTGGTAAGTTAAACTATGGAAATGAACTACAATTCACCACCTTACCCAATGAATATTCACCAAGCGCCTTCACCACACAAGCAAATATAGGCTATACATTTACCAGTGGTTTGCGCCCATTTGCACTTATTGGATTAAGCATGTTAGATTTAAACCCTGGAGATAAATCTTCAAATGAGCAGAAGAAAGAGCCGACTGCTCTACGAACTGGAGCAGGTATTGAATATGCACCGGCTGCACTTCACGGGCTTTCTTTTATAGCAAGTTATAGCAACGATTGGTATAAAATTGACTATAAGCAGGTGCCGCCTCGCACTATTCTATCTTCGAATAGCTATAGCGATCTTGGCATGTTAAGACGCTTTAATATCGGAGCAAGTTATAAATTTTAGCATGCTTATTTATACCCATGTGACGATCGAAATGCAAAATCAGCAAGGCAAATTGTGCCGATATGCGAGGCATAAAATTGAAGGGAAGTTATAATCGATTGATATTTTATAACAATGCAAACTTAAGCAAGCAGCCTTGCGCTCAACATTCGATGCGTACGTCCCCATTACATCATGCTGCGCCTTACTCTGATTATCGAGTGAGCGGCTGACGTTGCATTTTTTCGTTGCATGGGTATATACATGAGCCAGCGCCAACCTTCATTAGCTTGTGTTTTTGCGCCTAAATATTACCTAATTGAAGATTTACTAATTACCAAGCGGCGCATGTGGTAATGGAACTGCATGAGCAAATAACAATTTAAAAACAAGCATAACCAATAAACTATTTTTTTATAGCAACGACTCTTTAACTTGTTAGAAAACCACCACAAAGAGATGTTCATTTTAGCATTTACTACAAGGGAATAGAAACATGAATAAGTTAGCATTTATGCTGTTAGTCACTGTGACATCTTGCTTTGCCCAGGCAGCTGAACATAACGAGACAGATCAAGACCAGGGGATCACCCCAACCCAAAATGTACAAGTGCAAAAAATATCAGGTTTTTATCTTGGCGCAGCACTTGGATCCGGACAACTGAAACAAACAAGGGGCTCAGCTACCAGTACATCTGCTACGTCATTTCAGCTATTAGCTGGTTATCAATTTAATCACGTTTCTTCCGTTGAACTTTCTTACGCTAACTTTGGTCAACTAAAATATGACGATTTACTACTCGCTATTATACCTACAGAATCTGATCCAACCGCTTTCACAGGACAAATAAATCTAGGCTATAGCTTTGACAATGGCATTCGTCCCTTTGTACTTATCGGTTTAAGCCATGTTCAATTAAACGAGAGCCAATCTCTCTATGATGATGATTCACATTTTGCTTTGCGCTCAGGTCTTGGCCTTGAATATGCCCCAACCGCATTGCGTGGCGTGGCTTTTACCGCGAGGTGGAACGCGGACTGGTTTTTAGTTGAATACCCAGCTCCAAGCCAATCGTTTCCTTTTCTAACGCCACATACCGATCTTGTTTCATTAAGAAACCTTAGTTTTGGAGTGAACTATAAATTTTAATATTATTTTTTATATCCACAGAGTAACCATTGAGTTTGCATGTCTCTGATGCAACGCGATTATGCCTCACGAAGTAGCATGGGTATGAGTACCTGTCAGATCACACCTGCAAACTTTATTTGCGGATAATTTATGCGCTAGATGTAGTATGTTACAAGTTATATTTTAATCATAATGTACAAGGACGAACAAAATGAAACTTAACAACAAATTACAGCTAATAGCATATTTTATGGGCATGCTCATGTTGGCTGCCTGTGGTGGAAGCTCTACTGCGCCAAATCCGATAACTCCTCCAGTAACACCGACATCACAATCACTTGATGGCTCATGGAGGACCAGCTGCTCAGCATCAACCGAGCTAACTGGTTATGATGAGCAGCAAATATTTAACTTTAAGGGCGATAAACTCACCACAACCAAGACTTTTTACCAGCATAATACTAATTGCAAACATGGTGAAGAAGCGCTTCGCGAGCGGATTACGGCTGGTATTGAGCTCGGCAAAGCGGTAAACCAAGGCACGGCGACTGGCCATACCAAGATAGATATCCGGCGCACAAAAATAAGGCTAGCTCCAATGAATGACACTATCGATGACTTACTTAATAATGCTAGTCATACGGGTAATGAGTCTATATACAATGGGTATGGGAAAAACAACTGGTATCGTAATGAATGGCAAGACATCTCGAGTATCGATGCTGCCAGAATAAATTTTAAAATTGATAAAACAGAGCATGATATATTCCAAATTTCCGAAAAAATGGTTGATGGCACTACTCATAAAGTACTCAAACTAGGCGCTCAGGGTGGCAATGTAGATAGCGATAGCAGGCCCCTTGCACTTGCTACCAGCATCACAGCTATCAAACAGCAAAAGACAACCCCAGAGCAAACGCTGCAAGCTGCTGGACTGATTGGTCAATGGACGTATCCCTGTCGCGTAGCAAAAGGTAGGGAAGATCATTATCAGCATAAAACCTTAGATTTCGAGGGCGACAAACTAAAAACTGTCATTTCTTTTTATGTTGCTCCGAAGGGTAACGCAAAAAAGTGTGATAATAGTAGTGATAACAGATACCAGGTGGAAACCGAGGCTGACATTGTGCTGGGTAAAGTGATAAACAAAGGCTCGAGCACAGAGTATACCCAGATAGGTATCAAGACCACCAAGGTACAAATAAAAACAACGGAGACAGTTAGCACAAGCACATTTAATAGACAAGATATCGATACCGTTCCTATAACAAACTTATATCATGGCTATGGGCAAACAGACTGGAGGATTAATGATTGGAAAGACGTATCCGATATACCAAATGCCATAACAGAGCTTAATATTGGCACACAAGTGCCTGATATCTTTAAAATTTCCACCGAGACGACTGATAACGGGAGTCATAAAGTTCTCAAAATGGGTTATTATAAAGGCACTTTTGATATAAATGGCAGGGCTATGTCGCTTGAGGCTAAAGGTGCTGTATTCCAGCCGAAATAGCCAGCTGGGCGGTATAAAATCATCGCCCAAAATGAATAATAAAATTACATGCCAATACAACAAGCGGCTCAGTTAGCATCTTTTGTTTTAAAGCTCATCCGATGCGTGTCAGTTAGAGCAACGTTTATAGCCCTGTTTTGTGCAAAGGCAACATAAAAAGCGATCCAAAAATGCTTTCCTGATTGCCATGGCGATCCTCACAGTTAAGGGGCAATTGGTGTAATGCCAACCATTGGTAAACGCTAAACCAAAGCCTGCATTTAAAGCTAAAATCTCAGCCACGCATTGCCATGATAACGGCTATAAGTATCACTCAACTCTCACTTTACAATTTTATTTATGGTTAATTTATAGTTAATTTATACTTAATTAATGCTTAATTTATGCGCTGGGTGTAGTATGTTAAAAGGTTAAAGTTATATTTTAATCATAATGTACAAGGACGAACAAGATGAAACTTAACAACAAATTACAGCTTATAGCTGTTTTTATGGGTATGCTCATGCTAACTGCCTGTGGAGGAAGCTCTACTGCGCCAACGCCTGCAGCGCCAAACCCAGTAGCGCCATCGCCACTTGATGGCTCATGGAGGACTCGCTGCCAAGCATCAACCGAGCTAACTGATTATGATGAGCAACAAATATTTAACTTCAAGGGTAATACACTCACCACAAACAAGACTTTTTATACGCGCGATGCGAATGATCCACAAACTTGCACATACCTGCAGCAAGCACTTCAAGCGCGGGAAGTCGCTGACATTACGCTCGGCGCAACGGTAAACCCAGGCATGGCGGCCGAGCATACCAAGATAAATATCCGGCGCACAAAAGTAATCCTAATTGTACTAAAATACTATTTTTGGAACAACTTTAATAATACTAGTTTTACTGGTAATGGGTCTATTTACTATGGATATGGGAAAAAATGGAAGTTTTACTACAAGAAAGACATCTCGAGTATACCAGATGCCAGAACAAACTTTAAAATTGACCAATCAGAGCCTGATATCTTGCAAATTTCCGAAAAGATGGCTGATGGCACTACTCATAAAGTACTTAAATTTGGTATTAAGGGTGTCAATGTAGATAGCGATGGCAGGCCTCTCGCGCTTGATAATAGCATAACAGCCATCAAACAGCAAAAGACAACCACAGCGCAAACGGCACAAGCTGCGGGACTAATTGGTCAATGGAAGTATGACTGCCGCTACGCAAAAGGGGACGTCATATTACAGAGCTCAACCTTAGATTTCATAGGCAACAAACTAACAACATTAATTTCTTTTTATTATTCTCGAGATACAAACACCGGATGCAACGATACCGAGACCCCCCTATACCAAGTAAAAATAGAGGCGGACATTGTTGTGGGTAAGGTGATAAACAAAGGCGAGGCCAATGAGCATACCCAGATCGGTATCAAGGCCACCAAGGTAGAAATAAAGCCATCAAATACCAAGGTAACGTCTGCAAATGGGGAGATAGAGTACAGTGCCAAAATCAATACCAAAAATAGTGCGGACGATAATATAAAAAATTTATATCATGGCTATGGGCAAACAGGCTGGAAGAGCAATGCTTGGAAAAATATCTCGCTGGTACCAAATGCCATAACAGCCCTTAATATTGGCACACAAGTGCCTGATATCTTTAACATTTCCACAGTGACGACTGATAACGGGAGTCATAAAGTGCTCAAAATGGGTTATTATAAAGGCAGTTTTGATATAAATGGTCGGGCTATGTCGCTTGAGGCTAAAGGTGCTGTATTCCAGCCGAAATAACCAGCAGGGCGGTATATACCCATGCTACCCCGAAATGCAATATCAGCAAGCCCAATTGTGCCGAGGTGCCTGGGCTAAAATTTAAAGGAAGTTATTCTCAATAGGTATTTTATAATGATGCAAACTTAAACAAGGAGTAGCTCCCTTCTGGCCAGACTCGGTTTTTATATGATCGGGCGCAGCCAAAGCTTGCTATTCTATGCAGACGTCACCCATTACCTCGATTGCGCCTTATCATCAATCATCTGTCCATGCCGACCTTGCATTTTGATCGTCACATGGGTATAAACTCATCGCCCAAAATGAATAATAAAATTACCTGCCAATACAACAAGCAATGCGCCTAGCATCGCTTGTTTTCAAACTCATCTGGTGCGTGTCAGCCACAGCAACGTTTATAGCCCTGTTTTGTGCAAAGGCAGCATAAAAAGACAAGCTAAAAATGCTTTGCTGGTTACCATGCAGATCCTCACAGTTAAGGTGTAACTCCTATAATTATAACCATTGGCAAACGCTAAACCAAAGCCTGCATTTAAAGCTAAAATATGAGCCTCGCATTGTGCATGATAACGGCGATAAGTATCACTCAACTCACACTTTACAACTTAATTTATAGTTAATTTATACTTAATTAATGCTTAATTTATGCTTAATTTATGCGCTGGGTGTAGTATGTTAAAAGGTTAGAGTAGATTTTAATCATAATGTATAAGGATATACCAGATGAAAGTTAACCACAAATTACAACTTACAGTTTTTTTTATGGGCATGCTTATGCTAACTGCCTGTGGCGGAGGAAATGACTCAAAGCCGGTAACTCCGCCGCCGCCGCCACCAGTATCACAGTCACTTGAGGGCTCATGGATGACTAGCTGCTCAGCATCAAATAATCTAGCTGGTTATGATGAGCAGGATACCTTTAACTTCAAGGGCAATACACTCACCATAACCAAGTTTTTTTACCAGCAGGATACTAATTGCAAACATAGCGATGAAGTGCTTCGCGCGCGGATTACGGCCGGTATTGCGCTCGGTAAAGAGGTAAACCTAGGCACGGATACAGGGCATACCAAGATAGATATCACCCGCACAAGAGTAATCCTAGATCCTATGAATAGCACTCTTACAGCCTTACTTAATAATGCGGCTCACACCAGTAATGAGTCTATATACAATGGATATGGAATCACAGGCTGGCGAGCTCTCTACTGGAAAAATATCTCAATTAGCGAGGATGCCAAAACAAACTTTAAAATTAACCAAGTAATACCTGATATCTTCCAAATTTCCAAAAATATGGTTGATGGCACAACTCATAAAGTACTCAAACTGGGCGCTCAGGGGGGCAATGTAGATAGCGATCACAGACCTATCTCGCTTGCAGGTAGCATCACAGCTATCAAACAGCAAAAGACAACCCCAACGCAAACGGCGCAAGATGCTGGACTGATAGGTAAATGGAAGTATCCCTGCCGCATAGCAAACGGGGATCTTTACGAGCCACAGAGGAAAACCTTGGATTTCGAGGGCAACAAACTAATAACAGTGATTGATTTTTACACGAGTTCGACGCCGCATTGTGCGAGTGATTCGGGCCCCATATATAAAGTGAAAATTTATGCTGACATTGTGCAGGGGAAGGTGATAAACAAAGGCGCGGCCAACGAGCATACCCAGATCGGTATCAAGACCACCAAGGTAGAAATAAAGCTGGATCCAGGATATTTTGATTTCACAGGCAGTGATTTTAATGAGGCTAATTTTTATAACACTCTTATAACAGATATATATAATGGATATGGGCAAACAGACTGGCAAAAAGATAAATGGAAAGACATCTCCAAAATACCAGATGCCATAGAAACCCTTAATATTGGCACAGAAGTTCCTGATATCTTTAAAATTTCCACCGAGACGACTGATAACGGGAGTCATAAAGTGCTCAAAATGGGTTATTATCAAGGCCGCTTTGATATAAATGGTAGGGCTATGTCGCTTGAGCCTGAAGGTGCTGTGTTCCAGCCGAAATAGCCATCAGGGCGGTATAAAATCATCGCCCAAAATGAATAATAAAATTACCTGCCAATACAACAAGCGGCTCAGTTAGCATCGCTTGTTTTAAAACTCATCTAATCCGTGTCAGTCCGTGCAACGTTTATACCCATGTTTTGTGAAAGCAACATACAAAGCCAGCATAAAAAGACAAGCTAAAAATGCTTTGCTGATTGCCATGGCGATCCTCACAGTTAAGGGGCAATTGGTGTAATGCCAACCATTGGTAAACCCTAAGTCAAACCCTGTATTTAAAGCTAAAATATCAACCGCGCATTTTGCATGATAACTGCATAAATATCCATCAGCTCACACTTTACAACTTAATTTATGGCTAATTTATGCGCTGGATGTAACATGTTAAAAAGTTATATTTTAATCATAATGTACAAGGACGAACAAGATGAAACTTAACAACAAATTACAGCTTATAGCTGTTTTTATGGGTATGCTCATGCTAACTGCCTGTGGAGGAAGCTCTACTGCGCCAACGCCTGCAGCGCCAAACCCAGTAGCGCCAAACCCAGCAGCGCCAAACCCAGCAGCGCCAAACCCAGCAGCGCCAAACCCAGTAGCGCCATCGCCACTTGATGGCTCATGGAGGACTCGCTGCCAAGCATCAACCGAGCTAACTGATTATGATGAGCAACAAATATTTAACTTCAAGGGTAATACACTCACCACAACCAAGTTTTTTTACGAGAGATATACGAATGCCTCACAAACTTGCGAATATGTAGACGAAGCACTTCGCGTGCAGGAAACTGCTAACATTGAGTTCGGTGCAACGGTAAACCCAGCCATGGAGGCCGAGCATAGCAAGATAAAGATCACTCCCACAAAAGTAATCCTAGTTCCAATGGATGGCACTTCTGAAGCCTTATTTAATAGTGCTAGTCACACCAGTAAGCAGTCTATATACAATGGGTATGGAAAAAAATGGTGGGTCTACTACAGGAAAGACATCTCGAGTATACCAGATGCCAGAACAAACTTTAAAATTGACCAATCAGAGCCTGATATCTTGCAAATTTCCAAAAAAATGGTTGATGGCACTACTCATAAAGTACTTAAATTTGGTATTAAGGGTGGCAATGTAGATAGCGATGGACGGCCTCTCGCACTTGATAATAGCATAATAGCCATCAAACAGCAAAAGACAACCACAGCGCAAACGGCGCAAGCTGCTGGACTTACTGGTCAATGGAAGTATAACTGTCGCTTATCAAAAGGGGACAACCTAGTGCAGAGCTCAACCTTGGATTTCATGGGCAACAAACTAACAACATTAATTTCTTTTTATTATTCTCGAGATACAAACACCGGATGCAACGAGACCGAGACCCCCCTATACCAAGTAAAAATCGAGGCGGACATTGTTGTGGGTAAGGTGATAAACAAAGGCGAGGCCAATGAGCATACCCAGATCGGTATCAAGGCCACCAAGGTAGAAATAAAGCCATCAAATACCAAGGTAACGTCTGCAAATGGGGAGATAGAGTACAGTGCCAAAATCAATACCAAAAATAGTGCGGACGATAATATAAAAAATTTATATCATGGCTATGGGCAAACAGGCTGGAAGAGCAATGCTTGGAAAAATATCTCGCTGGTACCAAATGCCATAACAGCCCTTAATATTGGCACACAAGCGCCTGATATCTTTAACATTTCCACAGTGACGACTGATAACGGGAGTCATAAAGTGCTCAAAATGGGTTATTATAAAGGCAGTTTTGATATAAATGGTCGGGCTATGTCGCTTGAGGCTAAAGGTGCTGTATTCCAGCCGAAATAACCAGCAGGGCGGTATATACCCATGCGACCCCGAAATGCAATATCAGCAAGCCCAATTGTGCCGAGGTGCCTGGGCTAAAATTTAAAGGAAGTTATTCTCAATAGGTATTTTATAATGATGCAAACTTAAACAAGGAGTAGCTCCCTTCTGGCCAGACTCGGTTTTTATATGATCGGGCGCAGCCAAAGCTTGCTATTCTATGCAGACGTCACCCATTACCTCGATTGCGCCTTATCATCAATCATCTGTCCATGCCGACCTTGCATTTTGATCGTCACATGGGTATAAACTCATCGCCCAAAATGAATAATAAAATCACCTGCCAATACAACAAGCAATGCGCCTAGCATCGCTTGTTTTCAAACTCATCTGGTACGTGTCAGCCACAGCAAGGTTTATAGCCCTGTTTTGTGCAAAGGCAGCATAAAAAGACAAGCTAAAATACTTTGCTGGTTACCATGCAGATCCTAATAGTTAAGGTGCAACTCCTATAATTATAACCCTTGGCAAACGCTAAACCAAAGACTGCATTTAAAGCTAAAATCTCAGCCACGCATTGCCATGATAACGGCTATAAGTATCACTAAACTCACACTTTACAACTTAATTTATAGTTAATTTATAGTTAATTTATAGTTAATTTATAGTTAATTTATAGTTAATTTATAGTTAATTTATACTTAATTAATGCTTAATTTATGCGCTGGGTGTAGTATGTTAAAAGGTTAGAGTAGATTTTAATCATAATGTATAAGGATATACCAGATGAAAGTTAACCACAAATTACAACTTATAGCTGTTTTTATGGGTATGCTCATGCTAACTGCCTGTGGTGGTGGAAGCTCTACTGCACCAACGCCTGCAGCTCCAAACCCAGCAGCGCCAAACCCAGCCGCGCCAAACCCAGCAGCGCCAAACCCAGCAGCGCCAAACCCAGCAGCGCCAAACCCAGCAGCGCCATCACCACTTGATGGCTCATGGCGCACTGCCTGCCAAGCATCAACCGAGCTAACGGATTATGATGAGCAGCAAATATTTAACTTCAAGGGTAATAAACTAACCACAATCAAGACTTTTTATACGCGCGATACGAATAACCCACAAATTTGCAAACATAGCGAGGAAGCGCTTCGCGAGCGGATCAATTCTGACATTACGCTTGGCGCAACGATAAACATAGGCACACCTGCTGCGCATACCAAGATAGATATCCGGGGCACAAAAATAAGGCTAGTTGCAATGAATGATACTATTCAGGACTTACTTAATAATGCGAGTCACACGGGTAATGATTCTATATACTATGGATATGGGAAAGAATGGTTGACTGGTTACTGGAAAGACCTCTCAAGTATCGAAGCTGCCAAAACAAACTTTAAAATTTACCAATCAGTGCTTGATATCTTCCAAATTTCCGAAAAAATGGTTGATGGCACTACTCATAAAGTGCTCAAACTGGGAGCTCAGGGTGGCAATGTAGATAGCTATGGCAGGCCCCTCGCGCTTGCTACTAGCATCACAGCGTTCATGCCGAAAAAAACAATAGAAACGCAAACTGCCCAAGCAACTGGGCTGATAGGTAAATGGAAGTATAACTGTCGCTACTCAAAAGGTAGCTTAGCCGCTGGGCAGATCTCAACTTTGGATTTCATGGGCAACAAACTAACAACAGTTATTTCTTTTTATTATAACACTAGCAACGCCCCCCTAAATTGTAGCCGTTATCCTATATACCAAGTGAAAATCGAGGCGGACATTGTTGTGGGTAAGGTGATAAACAAAGGCGCGGCCAATGAGCATACCCAGATAGGTATCAAGACCACCAATATAAAAATTAAGCCACAACATGCCTATTACATGCGCGTGACCTTCAATAACGAAGATCTCTATGTCGCTGCTATAAAAGATATATATGGTGGCTATGGGCAAAAAGACTGGCGGGTCGATGCTTGGAAAGACGTCTCTGATATACCCAATGCTATAGAAAACCTTAATATTGGCACACAAGTGCCTGATATCTTTAACATTTCCACAGTGACTACTGATAAAGGGAGTCATAAAGTGCTCAAAATTGGTGATTATAAAGGCAATTTTGATATAAATGGTAGGGCTATGTCGCTTGAGGCTAAAGGCGCTGTATTCCAGCCGAAATAGCCAGCAGGGAGGTATATACCCATGCTACCCCGAAATGCAATATCAGCAAGCCCAATTGTGCCGAGGTGCCTGGGCTAAAATTTAAAGGAAGTTATTCTCAATAGGTATTTTATAATGATGCAAACTTAAACAAGGAGTAGCGCCCTTCTGGCCAGACGCGGTTTTTATATGATCGGGCGCAGCCAAAACTTGCTATTCTATGCAGACGTCACCCATTACCTCGATTGCACCTTATCATCAATCATCTGTCCATGCCGACCTTGCATTTTGATCGTCACATGGGTATAAACTCATCGCCCAAAATGAATAATAAAATCACCTGCCAATACAACAAGCAATGCGCCTAGCATCGCTTGTTTTCAAACTCATCTGGTGCGTGTCAGCCACAGCAAGATTTATAGCCATGCCTTGTGAAAAGACAACATGCAAAGGCAACATAAAAAGACAAGCTAAAAAGACAAGCTAAAAATACTTTGCTGATTGTAATGACGATCCTCACAGTTAAGGTGCAACTCCTATAATTATAACCATTGGCAAACGCTAAACCAAAGCCTGCATTTAAAGCTAAAATATGAGCCTCGCATTGTGCATGATAACGGCGATAAGTATCACTCAACTCACACTTTACAATTTTATTTATGGTTAATTTATATGCAGGATGTAGGATGTAGTATGTAGTATGTAGTATGTAGTATGTAGTATGTAGTATGTGTATGTAGTATGTTACAAAGTTGTATTTTAATCATAATGTACAAGGATATACCAGATGAAAGTTAACCACAAATTACAACTTATAGCTGTTTTTATGGGTATGCTCATGCTAACCGCCTGTGGCGGAGGAAATGACTCAAAGCCGGTAACTCCGCCGCCGCCGCCACCAGTATCACAGTCACTTGATGGTTTATGGAGCACGCGCTGCTCCGCATCAAATAATCTAGCGGGTTATGATGAGCAAGATACCTTTAACTTCAAGGGCAATACACTCACCACAACCAAGTTTTTTTACCAGCAGGATACTAATTGCAAACATAGCGATGAAGTGCTTCGTGCGCGGATTACGGCCAGTATTGCGCTCGGTAAAGAGGTAAACCTAGGCACGGATACAGGGCATACCAAGATAGATATCACCCGCACAAGAGTAATCCTAGATCCTATGAATAGCACTCTTACAGCCTTACTTAATAATGCGGCTCACACCAGTAATGAGTCTATATACAATGGATATGGAATCACAGGCTGGCGAGCTCTCTACTGGAAAAATATCTCAATTAGCGAGGATGCCAAAACAAACTTTAAAATTAACCAAGTAATACCTGATATCTTCCAAATTTCCAAAAAGATGGTTGATGGCACTACTCATAAAGTGCTCAAACTGGGCGCTCAGGGGGGCAATGCAGATAGCGATAACAGACCTATCGCGCTTGCAGGTAGCATCACAGCTATCAAACAGCAAAAGACAACCCCAACGCAAACGGCGCAAGCGGCGGTGCTGATAGGTAAATGGACGTATCCCTGCCGCATAACAAACGGGGATCGTTACTATCCACAGAGGAAATCCTTGGATTTCGAGGGCAACAAACTAATAACAGTGATTGATTTTTACACTATTACGTCGCAGCTTTGTGCGAATCAAATATCTAAAGTGAAAATTTATGCTGACATTGTGCAGGGGAAGGTGATAAACAAAGGCGCGGCCAACGAGCATACCCAGATCGGTATCAAGACCACCAAGGTAGAAATAAAGCTGGGTCCAAGTTCTTTTACTGTCATAGGCAGTGATTTTAATGAGGCTAATTTTTATAACACTCGTATAACAGATATATATAATGGCTATGGGCAAACAGACTGGCAAAAAGATAAATGGAAAGACATCTCCAGTGTACCAAATGCCATAACAGCCCTTAATATTGGCAGACAAGTTCCTGATATCTTTAACATTTCCACAGTGACGACTGATAACGGGAGTCATAAAGTGCTCAAAATGGGTTATTATAAAGGCAGTTTTGATATAAATGGTCGGGCGATGTCTCTTGAGCCTGAAGGTGCTGTGTTCCAGCCGAAATAGCCATCAGGGCGGTATAAACTCATCGCCCAAAATGAATAATAAAATCACCTGCCAATACAACAAGCAATGCGCCTAGCATCGCTTGTTTTCAAACTCATCTGGTGCGTGTCAGCCACAGCAAGGTTTATAGCCCTGTTTTGTGCAAAGGCAGCATAAAAAGACAAGCTAAAAATGCTTTGCTGGTTGCAATGCAGATCCTCACAGTTAAGGGGCAATTGGTGTAATGCCAACCCTTGGCAAACACTAAGTCAAACCCTGTATTTAAAGCTAAAATATCAACCGCGCATTTTGCATGATAACTGCATAAATATCCATCAGTTCACACTTTACAACTTAATTTATGGCTAATTTATGCGCTGGATGTAGCATGTTAAAAAAGTTAGATTTTAATCATAATGTACAAGGATATACCAGATGAAAGTTAACCACAAATTACAACTTATAGCTGTTTTTATGGGTATGCTCATGCTAACCGCCTGTGGCGGAGGAAATGACTCAAAGCCGGTAACTCCGCCGCCGCCACCACCAGTATCACAGTCACTTGATGGTTTATGGAGCACGCGCTGCTCCGCATCAAATAATCTAGCGGGTTATGATGAGCAAGATACCTTTAACTTCAAGGGCAATACACTCACCACAACCAAGTTTTTTACCAGCAGGATACTAATTGCAAACATAGCGATGAAGTGCTTCGCGCGCGTATTACGGCCAGTATTGCGCTCGGTAAAGAGGTAAACCTAGGCACGGATACAGGGCATACCAAGATAGATATCACCCGCACAAGAGTAATCCTAGATCCTATGAATAGCACTCTTACAGCCTTACTTAATAATGCGGCTCACACCAGTAATGAGTCTATATACAATGGATATGGAATCACAGGCTGGCGAGCTCTCTACTGGAAAAATATCTCAATTAGCGAGGATGCCAAAACAAACTTTAAAATTAACCAAGTAATACCTGATATCTTCCAAATTTCCAAAAAGATGGTTGATGGCACTACTCATAAAGTGCTCAAACTGGGCGCTCAGGGGGGCAATGCAGATAGCGATAACAGACCTATATCGCTTGCAGGTAGCATCACAGCTATCAAACAGCAAAAGACAACCCCAACGCAAACGGCGCAAGCGGCGGTGCTGATTGGTAAATGGACGTATCCCTGCCGCATAGCAAAAGGACATAGTTACTATCCACAGAGGAAATCCTTGGATTTCGAGGGCAACAAACTAATAACAGTGATTGATTTTTACGGTATTAGTATTACGACGCAGCTTTGTGCGGATCATGCGACGCTCCTATATAAAGTGAAAATTGAGGATAACATTGTGCAGGGGAAGGTGATAAACAAAGGGGCGGCCAACGAGCATACCCAGATCGGTATCAAGACCACCAAGGTAGAAATAAAGCTGGAACCAGGATATATTTTTACCTCAAACAGTAAGTTTAATAAGGATAATTTTTATAACACTCGTATAACAGATATATATAATGGCTATGGGCTAACAGACTGGCAACAAGATAAATGGAAAGACATCTCCAGTGCACCAAATGCTATAGAAAACCTTAATATTGGCACACAAGTGCCTGATATCTTTAACATTTCCACAGTGACTACTGATAAAGGGAGTCATAAAGTGCTCAAAATGGGCGATTATCAAGGCAATTTTGATATAAATGGTCGGGCGATGTCTCTTGAGCCTGAAGGTGCTGTGTTCCAGCCGAAATAGCCATCAGGGCGGTATATACCCATGCTACCCCGAAATGCAATATCAGCAAGCCCAATTGTGCCGAGGTGCCTGGGCTAAAATTTAAAGGAAGTTATTCTCAATAGGTATTTTATAATGATGCAAACTTAAACAAGGAGTAGCGCCCTTCTAGCCAGACTCGGTTTTTATATGATCGGGCGCAGCCAAAGCTTGCTATTCTATGCAGACGTCACCCATTACCTCGATTGCGCCTTATCATCAATCATCTGTCCATGCCGACCTTGCATTTTGATCGTCACATGGGTATAAACTCATCGCCCAAAATGAATAATAAAATCACCTGCCAATACAACAAGCAATGCGCCTAGCATCGCTTGTTTTCAAACTCATCTGGTGCGTGTCAGCCACAGCAAGGTTTATAGCCCTGTTTTGTGCAAAGGCAGCATAAAAAGACAAGCTAAAAATGCTTTGCTGGTTACCATGGCGATCCTCACAGTTAAGGTGTAACTCCTATAATTATAACCATTGGCAAACGCTAAACCAAAGCCTGCATTTAAAGCTAAAATATGAGCCTCGCATTGTGCATGATAACAGCGATAAGTATCACTCAACTCACACTTTACAATTTTATTTATGGTTAATTTATATGCAGGATGTAGTATGTTAAAAAGATAGAGTGGATTTTAATCATAATGTATAAGGATATACCAGATGAAAGTTAACCACAAATTACAACTTACAGTTTTTTTTATGGGCATGCTTATGCTAACTGCCTGTGGCGGAGATGGAGGCTCTACTGCGCAGAATCCAGTAACTCAGCCGCCACCAGTATCACAGTCACTTGATGGTTTATGGAGCACGCGCTGCTCCGCATCAAATAATCTAGCTGGTTATGATGAGCAAGATACCTTTAACTTCAAGGACAATACACTCACCACAACCAAGTTTTTTTACCAGCAAAATACTAATTGCAAGCACAGAGCGGAAGCACTTCGCGCGCGGATTACTGCTAACATTGCGCTCGGCGAAGCGGTAAACCCAGGCACGGCGACCGGCCATACCAAGATAGATATCACCCGCACAAGAGTAATCCTAGCTGCAATGAATAACACCATCGAGAACTTATTTGATAATACTAGTTATACGGGGAATGGGTCTATATACTATGGGTATAGGAGACTTTGGCTTCTTCATTACTGGATAGATCTATCAACTACAACTGTAGCTAACACAAACTTTAAAATTAACCAAATAATACCTGATATCTTCCAAATTTCCGAGGAGATGGTTGATGGCACTCCTCATAAAGTGCTCAAACTGGGCGCTCAGGGGGGCAATGCAGATAGCGATAACAGACCTATATCGCTTGCAGGTAGCATCACAGCTATCAAACAGCAAAAGACAATCCCAACGCAAACGGCGCAAGCGGCGGTGCTGATTGGTAAATGGACGTATCCCTGCCGCATAGCAAAAGGACATAGTTACTATCCACAGAGGAAATCCTTGGATTTCGAGGGCAACAAACTAACAACATTGATTGATTTTTACTCGAATTCGTCGGCGCATTGTTCGAATGATGATCTTATCATATACCAAGTGGCAATCGATGCCGACATTGTTGTAGGTAAAGTGATAAACAAAGGGGCGGCCAATGAGCATACCCAGATAGGTATCAAGACCACCAAGGTACAAATGAATCCACAGAATCTAAATTTTGCCCCCTTCTTCAAGGGAAAAGAGCTTCATGACATTGCTGTAGAAGAATTATATTACGGCTATGGGCAAACAGACTGGCCGAAGGATGTTTGGAAAGACATCTCTGATATACCAAAAGCCATAGAAACCCTTAATATTGGCACACAAGTACCTGATATATTTAAAATTTCCACCGCGACTGATGGCAGTAAAGAACTTAAAATGGGCGATTATCAAGGCAGTTTTGATATAAATGGTCGGGCTATGTCTCTTGAGCCTGAAGGTGCTGTGTTCCAATAGGTGCTGCGTCCCAGTAATAATAACCATCTGGGCGATATAAACTCATAGCCCTTCAAAATGAATAATAAAAGCACATGCCGATATAACAAGCGATGTGACTAGCATCTCTTGTTATATGCCCATGCTTTGTAAAAATGCAAGGTCGGCATGGATTCGATAATCAAAGATAAGGCGCAGCATAAGCTAATGAGACCGTGCTTCTCGAATGGCAAACTTTAGCTGCGCCCGATCATATAAAAACCTAGCCAGCACCAACCAACAAGGCCCCTTATTTAAGTTTGCACCGTTATAAAATACCTATTGATAATAACGTCCCTGCAATTTTATGCATCAAATCAGAGGCCAATTTGCTACCCTGATTTTGCATTTCTGGATAGCATGGGTATATACCCATGTGACCTTACATTTCAATAGCATGGATATAAACCTTGATTGATAATGCAGCTAACACTTCGAGCTTAATTTTTCAGCATTTATAAAGTATTCTCTTAAAAATTCATCAAAATTTTGGCTGTCATTTTTTTCTAGTTGTTGTTGTTTTTCAATTGATATTTTACGTGCATTTTCAAAATACTCTTGCGAATAAGTACTGTAAGGCAAATCAATTAACTGCTGTTTATACTCTCTTGATAAATGCAATGCTAAGCCTGTGTATTCGGTGTTTTTATCTTTAAAATCTGCCAGTATACGCGCTGAACTGGTCAAGTTGGGATCTGCAAATTGTGGGGCGATATCATTGATTGCACATTCATAACAATCTGTATTTTTATCCAAAATAACAGCGAGCTCTTTAAGCTCATTGGTGATCCATGCACCCCACTTTGCAACTGACTGATCCTTACCGTCAATCTCTAATGTTAATTTAGGGTTTCGTCCATCCGTGACAATATCATTAAAGTTAGATTTAAAATGTAATGCCTCTGCATCAGAAAAAGGGGCAGATCCTTTGATTGCGCACCAAATTAAAAACACATCAATAAAATTAACCTGCTGTTTTGTTAAACCTACACTAGAAAATGGGTTAACATCAAGTGACCTTATTTCAATATATTCTATACCGTGATCATTAAGTGCTTGTAAGGGGGTTTCACCTTGTTTCTGTACGCGCTTAGGGCGAATAGATGAATATAATTCGTTTTCTATTTGTAAAATATTATCATTTAATTGGTTATATTTCCCATCAACTTTGATGCCAATAGACTCAAACTCTGTTGTTTTTTTATGCAGCGCATTGCGCACACTACTGCGATATTCATCTAGCGTATTATAGTTAATCTTTAACCCAGCTTGCGCGGCGCTGGTATAACCCAAATCGCTCATACGTAGCGATGTTGCATAAGGTACACAAATCATACCATCACCAATGTTTTCAAAGTTAAGCTTGGTTTCTCTGCCCTTGCCTAAAAAAGATTTGCAAATGGTCGGTGAGACGCCAAATAGGTAAGGAATAACCCATCCATAACGTAAATAATTACGAGTTAGTCCTAGATATCCTGCTGATTGTAGCTCTTTGCCTGTTAAATTTGATTGGTGTACGGTTTTCCAAAGTTGCCAAAAATCTTTAGGAAATGAAAAATTATAATGCACCCCTGCTATCATTTGCATCATACTACCATAACGATTTTTTAATCCTTGGCGATAAATTGTTTTCATCATTCCAATATTTGATGTACCAAATTGTGCAATCTCAATATCATCTTCACGATCTACAAAACATGGCATTGACATCGGCCAAAGCATTTCGTTTTCTTCAAGAGTACTTGCTACATAATGGTGAATATCATTAAGGTAATCAAAAAGTTGATCAACATTTTTTGCAACAGGTGTGATCAATTCGAGCAAACTTTCAGCATAATCCATAGTGATCAACTCATGCGTTAACGCACTACCGAAGGCATAAGGATGTGATTTTTGAGATAAGCTACCATTGGATCTGATCCGCAGTGCTTCACGCTCTACGCCTCGACCAAAACCTACAAGTAATTGCGACTGTTTTGCAATAATTACTAATCTTTGTTGAAAATTATACGACAAAATCAGCTCCTTTTTAAGCCATTACGACAATCTTAAATTGCACGCTAAAATGTGTATACCCATGTTACCTTAAACTATTTAATAAAGCGCGTGTGAATATGCGAGATAACCTTGAGGGTTAGCTGACTGCCAACGCCATGTGTCTTCCATCATGCGTTTAAGTCCCAACTCAGCTCTCCAACCAAGTTCATTAAACGCCTTTTGAGGATCTGCATAACAAGCGCTAATATCTCCTTCTCGACGCGCAGCGATAGTATAAGCGATAGTACGAGAGCTTGCCTTTTCAAATTCTTTAATTATTTCCAAAACGCTATAACCATTACCTGTCCCAAGATTGTAAATATGCACTCCTTTCTTTTGAATGACTTTATTTAACGCTTTTAAATGCCCCAACGCCAAATCAACCACATGAATATAATCTCGCACACCCGTACCATCTTTGGTATCGTAATCATCACCAAAAACAGTAAGTGATTTTAGTTTTCCAACAGCTACTTTTGCGATATAAGGTAATAAATTATTTGGAATACCGTTGCAATCTTCACCAATTTGTCCTGAAATATGTGCGCCTACAGGATTAAAGTAACGTAAAATTGCAAATGCCCAACGGCGATCTGATTTTGCAACGTCTTGAAGCAGCATCTCAACCATTAACTTAGAAGTACCGTAAGGATTTGTGGTGTTACCGAGAGGGAAATCTTCTGTGATTGGAAGCATTGCCGGGGAGCCATAAACAGTTGCTGATGAGCTAAAGACCAAACGATAAACATTTGCCTTGCTCATAGCATCAAGTAAAGTAAGTGCACCCTGCACATTATTTTGATAATAAGCAATAGGTTTTGCAACTGATTCACCAACCGCTTTTAAACCAGCAAAGTGGATCACGCAATCAATATTATGTTTAGCAAAAATAGAATCTAGAAAGCCTTTATCTAAAATATCACCATGATAAAATTGACATTTTTTACCCGTAATATTTTCAACTCTTAGCAGTGACTCCTTCGACGAGTTACAAAGATTGTCAACAACCACAACCTTTTCCCCTGAGTTTAAAAGCTCTAAAACAGTATGAGAACCAATGTAGCCGGCTCCTCCTGTCACTAAAATTTCCATATTTATTCCTTGTGTTGATTGATATTTTACGAGAGTTCAGGTTAAAGAGCTCTGTTGTTTATAATTAATAGTAATACCCAGTGCTGATATTTTTGCTTATCCAGAATTCAGGCTATTAATATATTAACAGAATGCAGGTTATTAATATATTAACAAAATGATTACATGAAATTAAAGCTGTGATGCGATAAACTTTCAATATGAACTACCCGTTGGGTATAATTTAGAATGCCCACCAGCAAGGAAATTTGTATGATGTTTTATGAAGGTGCAGAAAAACGTTTAGAAATTTGCACCGCAACAATTAACCTTTTAGATTTTCCCCATGATTTTTGGGAAACATTCGTCAAACAAGCTGGTGCATATATTTTATCAGCAATGCAACATCAGAGCAGCAAAGCATTTTTACTTTCTGAATCGAGCCTTTTTATTTGGCCTAATAAACTGCTATTGATAACTTGTGGTGATACACATATCTTAAATTCAGCACTGTTTTTTTTACAACAAGTAACATTAAAAGAGATAACATCACTTATATTTCAAAGACATCAAACCTTGCGACCTGAAAAACAAAAAAGCCAATTTATGGATGATTGTGCCATTTTAAATAAGCAGCTCGCAGGGGAAATAAAAATGTTACAAAAAAATTATTCTGGCCTTTTGTACCAACATGGTACAGTGCCGTTATCTAACGCGACACAGCAAATATTGATGTTACATCAACTCAAAAGTGATTTTGCACAACAATTACAAAAAGGCGGTGTGCCAGTTCAATGGATCAATAACCAACTAGCGCTGAAGCATTTTTTTCCACAGTTTAACATTGACGCTTTCAGTTTCAAGCCTAGAGGGTATTCGGTCAACGCTATCGCTAATGATCACTACTTCACCTTGCACATAACACCTGAAAAGCTCAGCACATATTTAAGTTTTGAATCCAATTTAGAAAGTTCATTATTAACTGATTTTTTTACATTTTTAGGCGCATTATTTAAACCGAAAAAAAATTGTTTATTGCAATTGTCTCGATAACATTGCACGTTAATATGATTGCTCTCGGCATAGCATTACATCAGGGTGCGGTTGTTCTTTCAGGATCCTTTATTTAGGATTTTATACCCATGCAACGAAAAAATGCAACGGTGGCCGCGATCTCGATAATCAGAGTAAGGCGCAGCATGAGGTAACTGGGACGTACGCATCGAATGTTGAGCGCAAGGTTGCTACCGATCATATAAAAACCGAGTTGGCGCACCAACGCGCAAGGCTCCTTGCTTAAGTTTGCATTGTTATAAAATATCAATCGATAATAACTATACTTCAATTTTAGGCATCAAATATCGGCACAATTTGCCTTGCTGATTTTGCATTTCGATCGTCACATGGGTATATACAAATCTAAACCATGAGATACAAAAAAACCAGCAATTTCACTGGCTTTTGTATTTTGGACTTACATGGCTTACACGTATTAATGCAATGACTATCATTGCGCTTATAAACGCTTCACACAGTTAAGATCTGTGAACGCTTCTTCTAAACGTGTCACCATTGATGTTTGTCCATGACGTAACCAAACACGCGGATCGTAATATTTCTTGTTGGGAGCATCGTCACCAGTTGGGTTACCGATTTGCTGTTGCAAAAACTCACGGTTAGCCGCTTCATAAACACGAATACCGTCCCAGGCAGCCCACTGTGTATCAGTATCGATATTCATCTTGATAACACCGTAACCTATTGATTCTTTAATCTCAGCGGCAGAAGATCCTGAACCACCGTGAAATACGAAGTTTAATGAGTTTTTACCAAGATTATGTTTCTCAGACACGAATGCTTGTGAGTCGCGCAAGATCGTTGGCGTTAATTTAACATTACCAGGCTTGTATACACCGTGTACATTACCAAAAGATGCCGCAATGGTGAAATGAGGGCTAACTTTTAAAAGCTCTGTATATGCATAATCAACTTCAGAAGGTTGGGTGTAAAGTAAAGACTCATCCATATCAGAGTTATCAATACCGTCTTCTTCACCTCCCGTACAACCTAGTTCTATTTCTAGCGTCATACCCATTTTGTCCATGCGCGCTAAGTATTTAGCACATATCGCGATGTTTTCTTCTATCGGCTCTTCACTTAAATCAATCATGTGTGATGAAAAAAGAGGTTTACCCGTTGCTGCAAAATTTACCTCAGAGGCATCTAATAGTCCGTCAATCCAAGGAAGAAGACTTTTAGCTGCATGATCAGTATGAAGAATAACTGGCACACCGTAAGCTTCTGCCATTGCGTGCACATGTTTAGCACCTGCGATAGCACCTAAAATGGCAGCCCCTTGAGGTACATTCGTTTTAATGCCTTTACCTGCAATAAATGCCGCACCGCCGTTAGAGAATTGAATAATAGCAGGTGCCTCCATTTTTGCTGCGGCTTCTAAAACAGCATTCACTGAATCTGAACCAACACAGTTGACAGCAGGAAGCGCAAAACCTTCTTCTTTAGCAATTTCGAAGATTTTTTGTACATCACCACCTGTGACAACACCAGGTTTTACTACGTCTAAAATTTTAGTCATTAGATTTCCTATCTATGTTAATATGTTAAGTTAAGTTAAAATATTTCTTACTTGATCCAGTCTCATTCAGTCATTAACAGATTTTACAGGTTAAAAAAATAGTTTCTCTACCTAAGCCGTAACATGGGTATATTTAATCATTTGCACGTAACTCTAGCATCGCAACAGCAGGGAGCTTTTTGCCTTCAACAAACTCAAGGAAAGCACCACCACCAGTTGAAATATAAGAAACATCAGCTTTAATATTAAACTTATCGATTGCCGCGAGTGTATCACCACCGCCTGCAACTGAAAAACCAGCAGATCCTGCGATTGCATGAGCAATGCCTTTCGTACCAGCTGCGAAGTTTTTAAATTCAAACACACCAACCGGGCCATTCCAAAGAATGGTCTTGGCATTTTTAATGATCTCAGCAAGTACCTTCGTTGAATCAGGACCCAAGTCAAATATCATATCATCATCTTCAACATCTGCAACATTTTTAATAATGGCTCGTTCATTTTCATCAAATACTTTTGCACAAGCAACATCAGTTGCGACAGGAATAGCGCATTTTTCCATTAACTTTTTAGCAGTTGCCACAAGAGAAGCTTCGTAAAGTGATTTACCAACATTGTGACCTTGCGCAGCAATAAACGTATTTGCAATACCACCACCAACAACAAGTTGATCCGCTATTTTAGATAAAGACTCAAGCACGGTTAGTTTTGTCGATACTTTAGAGCCTCCAACGATTGCAACTAGCGGGCGAGCGGGATCATCCATCGCTTTACCCAGTGCTTCGAGCTCTGCGACAAGCAAAGGACCTGCACATGCAACAGGGGCGAACAAGCCAGCGCCATTTGTTGACGATTGCGCGCGATGAGCTGTGCCAAATGCATCCATCACGTAAACATCACAAAGCGCGGCAAGTTGTTTCGAGAGTGCTTCATCATTTTTCTTTTCGCCTTTATTAAAGCGAACATTTTCAAGAACAACAACCTCACCTTGGTTTAATTCAAGGCCGTTTAAGTAATCTCTTTCTAAACGCACAGGTACATCTAATACTTTATTTAAATAATCAACAACAGGCTGTAGAGAAAATATCGCATTCTCATCAGCACTTGCACCTTCAATTGGCCGACCTAGATGGGAAGTAATCATTAATTTAGCCCCTTTTTCAAGCGCTAATTTTATGGTTGGAATAGAAGATAGGATCCGTGCGTCTGACGTCACCACACCATCTTTAATTGGGACATTAAGATCTTGGCGAATAAACACACGTTTTCCAGCTAAATCTAAATCAATCATTTTTTTTACTGACATGTTATGTCCTTTCTTTTAATGTATATTTTTAAAATAGGAAATACTCACATAACCATTATTTAATGCGACGTTTATGCCCAATGACTTCACAGCTTTACAGCTTTACAGTTTGTGCACTTTGAAATAACTTGGGGATATTATAGCTATTGCGAAATTTATAAAAAATATACATTATTTTTTTTGCTACATCAATCACTAATATATACTTATTTTTGTACGTTTTGTGACCTCTTAACTCAATATTCAAGCGCCAGACTTCTGAAAACGTCCAACCAAGCAATGGCGAATTTGAGCCGGTAAGATTACATGATCATACAGATGCTGGTTTTTTATGACTGGCTGTTCTGGGGCATGAACGATTACCATCTTTATGCGCAACTTTAGGCTTTTTCGGTTTTTTAGGCTTAATACCGCGCATATCAAGTACTGATGCCGGTAAAGATATTTCTGGTTCAAATCCTGGCAGTGTTTTTCGCGGAATAATTTGCTGCGTTAGTTTCTCAATATCTTTGAGCAATTTAAATTCTTCATTGCAGACAAATGAAATAGATTTGCCTTCATTACCTGCGCGTCCTGTCCTACCAATTCGATGCACATAATCTTCACTGACATTCGGTAAATCAAAATTTACGACATAAGGCAATTGATCAATGTCAATACCACGCGCCGCAATATCAGTTGCCACCAACACTGTTATTTGCCCTTTTTTGAACTCAGTCAATGCACGCGTTCTTGCGCCTTGACTCTTATTACCATGGATAGCTGCGGCATTAATTTTTCGCGCCACTAATTTTTTTGCTAATCTATTAGCACCATGCTTTGTTCTAACAAAAACCAATACTTGCTGCCAGTTATGTTCTTTAATTAACGTCGACAACACAATTGATTTTTGGCTTTTATTGACTTCATAAATACACTGTTCAATATTTTCAGCGGTGGTATTACGTGGACTAACTGACACTTCAACAGGGTTATTTACCAAGCCTTTAGCCAGCTTTCGTATGTCTTTTGAAAAAGTCGCAGAAAAAAGTAAATTCTGACGTTTTGTCGGTAAGAAGCTCAAAATACGTTTAATATCATGAATAAAGCCCATATCTAACATACGATCTGCTTCATCTAGTACCAAGACTTCTAATTGCTTAAATCGCAGCGCATTTTGTTGATATAAATCTAAAAGTCGCCCTGGAGTCGCAACTAAAATATCAACTCCACAACGCAAAGCCTGCATTTGTGGGTTAATTTTCACACCACCAAACACAACCGCAGAGCGTAAGCGTAAATTTTTACCATAATTTTTTACACTTTCATGAATTTGTGCTGCTAGCTCGCGTGTCGGCGTTAAAATCAAAACTCGCACTTGATTAGCTTTTGCTCTCTCGCCATTCATCAAATTTGCAAGCAATGGCAATGTGAAGCCAGCTGTTTTACCAGTACCTGTTTGCGCGGCCGCCATCAAGTCTTTGCCAGAGAGCACAACAGGGATAGCCTTCTCTTGAATAGGTGATGGTTTGCTATACCCTTGATCTTTCACAGCACTTAACAATTCTTGGGGAAGATTTAAGGATTCAAAATTCATAAAACAATCTCTATATTCAATAAAAAATACATCACAGTTTACATGAAAACAAGATGTAAATCACATATTATAACAATTACAATAAATTTATTATCATAATAACCAAGTTAAAATAAACCATCTATTATTACAACTATTATCTATAAACCAAATAGTTATATACTCTTTATCATGCAAAATGCACGGCTTACCTTTAACCTTAAATAGCAAATAAAGCACTACATGAGGTAATGGTTATTATCACATCGAATGGCAAGCTTTGGCTGCGCCCGAGCATATAAAAACCGAGTCCTGCCCCGAAGGGCGCTACTACTTGCACCAATTTGCATTGTTATAAAATATCAATCGATAATAACAATGCTTCAATTTTAGGCATCAAATATTGGCACAATTTGCCTCGCTGATATTGCATTTCTGGGTAACATGAGTATATACCTCATGCTACTTCAAGATGTTAATTTAAGTAAATACCATCATGGCTCATATTAGTGTATCATCGCACACTCATCCAAACACTCTAATTATAATTCGGAATTACTTATGCTCTCAATATCAAACATCACCATGCAATTTGGCGCAAAGCCGCTTTTTGAAAATATTTCTGTTAAATTTGGTCAGGGTAACCGCTATGGTTTAATCGGTGCAAATGGTTGCGGTAAATCTACATTAATGAAAATTTTAACTCGCTCTCTTGAGCCAAGTTCGGGCAATGTTTCACAAAATCTTAATGAACGTGTTGCGACATTAAGCCAAGATCAATTTGCTTTTGAAAAGTTCACCGTACTCGATACCGTTTTAATGGGCCATAAAGAAATGTGGGACGTTATGAATGAACGTAATCGCATTTATGGACTAGCAGAAATGAGTGAAGAAGACGGCATGAAAGTTGCCAATCTTGAAACTGAATTTGCTGAAATGGACGGTTATACCGCCGAGGCGCGCGCTGGAGAAATCCTACTGAGCGTTGCTATTCCACTTGAGCAACATTTAGGTTTAATGTCTGAGGTTGCCCCTGGCTGGAAATTACGTGTATTACTGGCGCAAGTACTCTTTGCAAATCCTGATATTATGCTACTTGATGAGCCGACCAATAACTTAGATATCGATACTATCCGCTGGTTAGAAACAGAATTAAATGCACGCCAATGTACCATGGTTATCATCTCGCATGATCGTCATTTCTTAAACTCAGTATGTACGCACATGGCAGATATTGATTACGGTGAATTACATTTATACTTGGGTAACTATGATGAATATATGGTAGCTGCAACACAAGCTCGTGAACGTTTACTTTCAGATAACGCCAAGAAAAAAACGCAAATTAGTGAATTACAATCATTCGTCAGCCGTTTTTCTGCAAATGCTTCAAAAGCAAAACAGGCAACATCTCGCGCAAAACAAATCGATAAAATTCAACTCGAAGAAGTAAAAGCATCAAGCCGTATCAGCCCATACATCATTTTCAAACAAGAAAAAAAATTGTTCAGGAATGCACTTGAAACCACTAATATGACAAAAGGTTTCGAAACAACCTTATTTAAAAATTTAAATATACGCATTGAAGTTGGTGAACGTGTGGCAATCATCGGTCAAAATGGTGTCGGTAAAACAACCTTACTACGCACATTAATGGGAGAGGTAGCACTCGATTCAGGTAAATTTAAATGGTCTGAAAATGCAAACTTAGGCTATTACGCACAAGATCATTCTTACGCATTTCAAAAAAATCAAACACTCATGGCATGGATGGAGCAATGGATGAAACCTGGCGATGATGAACAATCAGTGCGAGCTACATTGGGCAGATTATTATTTGGTGCAAATGATATTGACAAGTCAGTTAAAATAATTTCTGGGGGTGAGCAAGGCCGTATGCTATTTGGTAAATTAATGATGAATGCACCAAACATCTTATTAATGGACGAGCCAACAAATCACTTAGATATGGAATCAATAGAATCTTTGAACTTAGCACTGGAAAATTATAAAGGTACATTGCTGTTTGTAAGCCATGATCGTGAATTCGTATCATCGATTGCGACACGTATTATTGAAATAAAACCAACCGAAGTCGTCGATTTTCACGGGTCATATTTCGACTACCTAAAAAGCCAGGGTATCGAAGGATAATAATCGTTAATCTAAGTTTTGGGTATGCCATCAATATGCAGAACATTGAGAAAATCTTGCGTATTATTTTGAGATACCCTCACCTAACAAAGAGCGTCTTGCTCTGATTATCGAATTCGCAGCTGACGTTGCATTTTGAGGTAACATGAGTATATATACCCCGAAATGAAATATCAGCAAGGCAAATTGTGCCGATATGCGAGGCATAAAATTGAAGGGCAGTTATTATCGATTGATATTTTATAACGATGCAAATTGGTGCAAGAAGTAGAGCCCTTCTGGCCGCGAACTCGGTTTTTATATGAAAGGAAGCAGCCTTGCGTTGCAACATTCGATGAGATAATAACCATTACCTCATGTTGCTCCTTTTCTCTGATTATCGAATTCGCAGCTGACGTTGCATTTTGAGGTAACATGAGTATAAAGATGCGCCTAATGCCTAATCAACACAATGTTACTGGAGATCAAAGTAATATAGCCATGATCCAGAAGATGATTTATCATGGAGATGTGCAACAATGCTCTCTTCTTAATCTCAAATTTTTATTTTGGAAATTTAGCAATGAATATGAAACAAATTTTACAACTTGCCTCTGCCGACATGGCGTTGGTTGATCAGCTTATTGTTAAACAATTAACCTCTGATGTTGCACTTATTAATAAAATAAGTTTCTATATCATTAATAGTGGGGGCAAACGTATCCGACCACTGATTGCTATTTTAGCAGCAAACGCTTTAAATATTCCCAATAAAAAAATAACCAAACTCGCCACAATCATTGAATTTATCCACACAGCAACGTTATTGCATGATGATGTTGTTGATGAATCAGCACTTCGAAGGGGCAGAAAAACAGCGAACTCTATTTTTGGTAATGCCGCTAGCGTGCTAGTCGGCGACTTCCTTTACACACGATCCTTTCAATTGATGACAGAATTGCAAAATATTAAAGTAATGGATGTCCTTTCTTCTGCGACAAATGTCATCGCAGAGGGTGAGGTGTTACAACTCATGCACTGCAACAACCCTGACACTACTGAAAAAAACTACATGGATGTCATTTACTTTAAAACAGCCAAACTATTCGAAGCTGCAACGCAGTTAGTTTCCGTATTAGGAAATCAATCAACTGAAATTCAACACGCCATGCTTAACTACGGGAAATATCTTGGCACAGCTTTCCAATTAACTGATGATGTGATGGATTATGCCTCTAATGCACAAGAGATGGGCAAAAATACAGGCGATGATCTTTCAGAAGGTAAACCAACCCTACCCCTGTTATATGCCATTAAAAAAGGCACACCAAAACAAAAATCATTAATTAGAGACGCGATTGAAAAAGGCAATGGAATGGATAACTTTGAGTTAATTATGAATGCATTAAAAGACACAAAAGCGCTCGAATACACTAAAAAACGTGCCATTGAAGAAGCAGATAAAGCAGTTTCTTCAATTGCAATTATCCCAGAAAGTGAATATAAAAATGCATTGATAAGCCTTGCACACCTTGCAGCAGATCGTAAAAATTAATCTATGACTGCTGCGCAATGTATCCCCTACAAATGCCCCACACCTGTTGAAGGTTTTCTACCCATGCTACCTGTTATCAATCAAAGTGCTTACTGTTACTGTCTCACTGACCCAAACCAGGCATATAAGTAATTAAATTAAGATATATGGCATGAAAACAAGAAGTAAGAGCAATAACGCCACATACAGCAATAAAAATACGAGCAACTTTAGATGTTCTGTATTTTTTCAGTGCTGGAATACAGCGCATTGCATAAACAGGCATGAAGTATAAAATCAGGATAAGCACTGGAGCGGCTAACGCACCCATAAGTCCTAAAATACTGGGGTTAATAATCGCTACAATCCAAGTGGTCAGAACAAGAGCTATTATTGATATTTTGTTAATTAAGTTTTTCTTTAACTTGGTGTTTTGCGCAATAAATCCAACCGCGCCTTCATGGGCTCCTGTGAAGTGACCAAAATAACTTGAAGAGATTGCTACAACTGCAATAAGGGGGCCTAAATAAGCAATAAATGGTGTCTTATACAAATCCGCAATATATGAAAGTACGCTAATATTTTGATTTTTCATTTCTATTAACTGAGCTGGGGAAAGCGCCAGTACAATGGAAAATACAAAAAACATAGTAAACAACATTAACGCTATAATATTAATACCTATAATTTTATCTGCTTTTTTCTGTGCATTTACGCCATAACTGACGCGTTGAGCTTTAGTAAACTGGCTAATAAGTGGCGCATGGCTGAATGAAAAGACAACAATAGGAAGCGCTATCCAAATGACCAAAGGCATTGAGGCCCAATGTGGAGAAGCGGTAATCATTGACATATTCCAGTCTTTCATTAAATACACCGAGACGGCAAACAATACAACAGCTAAAGGATAAACCAGCATAGAACAAACTTTTATCATTAAATTCTTGCCAAATAAAACTCCTGAAGTCATTAGCATAATCAACACGCCAGAAAGTAACCAACGTGGCGGTGCCCCCATACCTAATTGATTTACAATAAAGTCCATAAACGTATTAGTGATGGCATCACCATAAACAATCACATTGGGATAAATAGCAAAGAAATAAATTAAATTAAGGATGTTTGCTTTTTTATGACCAAAATGCTCTTTAAAAGTATCAGTAATATCATCATCTTGATGGTCGGCGCTTAATACAAAGCGTGAAAGTCCTAAATGTGATAACCAAACCATAGGCCCTGTTAATATGGTCAGAATAACTAAAGGCCAAAAACCACCTGCACCAGCTGCAATGGGCAAAAATAGAATACCAGCCCCTACCGCTGTCCCAAAAAGCGACAACCCCCATTCAACATCAATAGCGCTCCATTTCATTGCTTTTTTTGTCGCTTCAATTTCAGACAAATTTGCTGATTCTAACATGTAAATATCCTTGTTTTTTTAAAAGTAAAAAAGCTATTTTTATGATCCAAGAAGTCCACTCTTAAATTCAATATGGAAATAAATGACATTTATTCCACAGTCCATAGTTTCATTTTTATATTTTTTGTGGCCTCAATTTGAGGAACTTTCGATCCCATTGTTATTTATTGTTTAAAGATCAACATACTACTTTCAGAATACATAAAAACTAATCTTTAATTCAATATAAGTATAAGTATAAGTAACAGCTTGTTGATTTTTCATTACAATATTGTTTCTGTT
Source organism: uncultured Psychromonas sp. (assembly GCA_963682165.1). Taxonomy (GTDB): domain Bacteria; phylum Pseudomonadota; class Gammaproteobacteria; order Enterobacterales; family Psychromonadaceae; genus Psychromonas. Next base: position 3,955,842 of record OY821666.1, read on the forward strand.
GCCTAAAAATGAGAATGATTTTATTTATTTTATTATTTAATGATTTAATGATTTAATTTATGTATTAGGCAAAATTAACCAAGTTATTTTGCACTCTCTTGAATCACTTTTTCAATTCAAGATACCATTAAATTACAATTTATACCCATGCTATCCCAGCATGAGGTATAACCAAAAACTATACCATAGACTTAAAAAACAAACAATACAAAATTTTATTTTTTATTAATTAATTTCTTCTTATTTATTGCTCTTCTCTATTTACTTTATGTTTTTTTTAATTAATAATATTGATTATTCAGTCACCTGAATTGGTTTTAAAGACGTTTTTATTGGTACTAAATCAATATGACAGGCATTAATGCCAAATACTGAAATTTTTGCCATTACCAAGGCAAATTTACTGACAGTAGCCAGCTATTCTCAGTCAATTTAGAGCAGATAGGTGTAAAATAGCAAATTTAAGCAGTGTTTATTAACCAGAACGTAGGTTAATTTTTCTAAAATGCAAATAAGGTAACATGATCAATGAACTCAACAGTAACAAAAACAGTGACAAAAACAATGACAAATTTACTGATATTGATCCAGACCTGCTAAATTTCCAAAAATGTTAGCTGTCTTCTAGCACTTTATTTACACTCAACTGGGAAATTATTTGGTGACGTTTTGAAGATCTTAAATATTATCTTTTTGACATAATAAATACCAGTAACTGATAATGAAATAAGCGCCGCGTTCCTAGGTGCCCATTACAGCAAATATTTAAGCTTAAGCACACCCTAAAGTATAACCATGATAAAAGTACCTAAATGAAAACACGCAATACATTACGCAATGAAATAAGACAAACAAGGCAGTCAATAACCAATGAAGATCAACAACAATTTGCATTGCAGTTGGCAGATAAACTAGCGCAACACGCCTTAGTCACGAAAGCAAAAAACATCGCTATTTTTCTCTCTAATGATGGTGAAATCGATACCACACCCTTTATTAATTGGTGCTGGAAAAATAACAAAGCGGTTTATCTACCTGTTGTTCATCCTTTTACTAAAGGACATTTATTGTTTCTTAATTACTTGCCGCAAAGTCAAATGATTAGCAATCAATACGGAATTTTTGAGCCGACACTCAACGTACAAGACATTATTTCTCCAAGTAAGCTCGATATTATTTTTACTCCGCTTGTGGCGTTTGACAACAAGGGAAACCGGCTGGGCATGGGTGGCGGTTATTACGATAGATTACTTGCTCCTTGGTTTAAAAATAAAATGGGCGCGACACCGATAGGTCTTGCACACGACTGTCAACAAGTAAAAAATATTCCACTTGAAGCTTGGGATGTCCCTTTACCTGAAATCATCACACCAGCAAAACATTTTTTTTATCACTGATGTTAGCTAGTTCAATTGCTCTGATCCTTGCTGATACTGGATTTTAACGTAGTATAGGCATATCCTACAAAATAATGTAAAAAGGAAACACAATGACTCAAGATGACAAGAAAAAATCAGCCGCTTATAAGGCACTTGAATATGTGCAAGCAGATGCAATCATTGGGGTAGGTACAGGATCAACTGTAACGCATTTCATTGACGCGCTTGCAACCGTTAAGCACAAAATTGACGGAGCGGTATCTAGCTCTGAAGATTCAACAAAAAAACTAAAATCCTACGGGATCCAAGTTTTTGATCTCAATAGCATTGATCAATTGAGTATTTATGTTGATGGCGCAGATGAAATCAATAAATATAAGCAAATGATAAAAGGCGGTGGCGCAGCACTTACACGCGAAAAGATCATCGCTGCCGTTGCGCAGAAGTTTATTTGTATTATTGACGATACAAAAACCGTTGATGTTCTCGGTGAATTCCCGTTACCTGTTGAAGTGATCCCAATGGCACGCAGTTATGTTTCACGGCAATTAATTAAGCTAGGTGGCCGCCCTGTTTATCGTCATGGCATACTCACCGATAATGGTAATATCATTATCGACGTGCATGGATTAAAAATCACAGAGCCATTAAAATTAGAAGAAAACATCAACTCCATTGAAGGTGTTGTCACTAACGGGCTGTTTGCAAAACGCCCTGCTGACGTAGTCTTAGTCGGCAACACTGCAGGTGTTAAAATAGAGTAGGGGAAAGTAACCAAGTGAAATTATACATACCATTCAATTTATACCCATACAACGTAAAAATGCAATAGCAGATCGGCAAATTAGTCGCAGATGCCAAGCATAAATTGGAAATGTTAATTTTATTATTTAAATTCCTTGAAGAATAATACTTACTTATTTGCGTCAACTATTTTTTGTCTGTTAACAGACGTTATATTATTATTGTGAAGATCATGTTAAAAAAAATGAATGAATGGATCAACTTAACAAATATTAGCTTTGCTTGCCAAATGCAAGACTGTTCACGATTTATAAGCGTTTTTGAAGGTTTTTATTCAGCAGAATTTTTAGCTCGCTCTTATTTTGTTGTTGTGGACTCACTTCCAATGCCTGACTTCTTAGAGTTTCATCAAACAGGTTTGTATGACGAGATAAATAAAGGTGCAAACGCAATTACATACAAAAATACCTATTATCTCCTTCATAGAGTAGCTAGAGACTTGAGCGTGCATTTTCATGAATTGGTTCATGTTGCGCAGTGGAAGCATTTAGGCTATGGTGCTTTCATAGCGCGTTATATGACAGAGTTACAAAGTTTAGGCTATGAGGAAGCTCCTTTGGAAAAAATGGCATATAAATGTGAACAGAACTTCACAAATCGCGGTCCAAAAATTGATGTGCCTACTTATATAGCCAGCCAAATGTAACAAATAGCTCCACTAGGACTCGATAAATTGTCGCTATCTTTGCAAAAAGACGTAAAATGCACGCCGCTTATGGTAAAGCATGATGCGTACGCTCTGGCTGTAGAATAATTAAAAATATCTCATTTTCTGCGCGTTTTAGTGATTTAGTAACTGCATTTTATTTATAGCTTGCTTGATATGTTTAACGACGATCTAATAAATATTATTGAACTAATAATAACTAGTCTATACCCCTTACCCATCAAGAGGCGCAAGTCAGCAATATTCCATTCCAGGATGAGGACCAAACACAAACACCACCCCTTTATTTAATAATATTTGGATGGTTTTGTCGAAAAAAGTGATTGCATCACTTGGTGGGGAATACTTTAAAATAAGTTCAATCACAACATCAAAACCTTCTGCCTCAGGTAATGTTTTTAGCAACTCGCCAGACTCGAAAAAATACAAATAACTATTAATTTTTTCTTGTAGGGTAAAAAGATGAACATTTTCATCATCCCAAACAAGTGGATCAATAATACTTAAATAAACACGAAACTCTTTTTTTACAATGCCAATAGCATCAATTTTATCCGTTTCAATAACACTCATATCACTCGTTTAACTTCGCAGCCTGCCAAGCTGAAAAACCACCTGTAATACTGTAGGGAGCAATAAAACCTTGATCTGCTAGGTATTGTGCTACGCCTTTACTGCCAAAGCCTGAATAGCAAATAACCAATAACGGGGTTTTAAAATCAACATCAGAAATGAATTGATTAATGTTTTCATTGCTTAAATTAAACGCTCCTTCAATATGCTCTGTTTTAAAAGAATCTGTATCTCTAATATCAACCCATTTTACTGTTTCATTTTGCATGAGATCTTTCGCTTCCTTGACACTAATACATTTAAATTCTGTCATTTAATTTCCTTAACATGAAATGTTATTTTGCTTGACTTATGCCAATCATTAGGAAGGTGATTTATCAGCCGGTTACTCTAATATCTTAGTCTACTGGGCAAATCGCCTCTCAATAGTTAACTGCGTTAATCACCACGAGGCGAATCAAAGTCTTTATTTTAATTCACCTTAAGGTCACATGGGTATAAACCTAGCTGCTAAGCATTAAATTGACCTCAGCTACTGATTTTAGCATGTTTTTTTCGATACTTTTATTATTTTTGTGATCTATCCTTTAATTTTAAAATAACGTTCTCAGCAACCTGATGGAGATCTTTTTGAAAGCAGTTTCTTTGCCTCAATATTGTCGCAATAAAGCATTGCTATTCTCATTCAAAACACCTTGCCAAGTACAATAGATATTTCCCCGGGCAGAACTCGCTTTTTATATGACAGAAAGACGGTATGGATTAACCTTTGCCAAGGGAGTAACCATTACCTCCGTTGGGCTTTGATTTAATCTTTGATCGTCGCACAAGCCGCGCATTTTGCATGACAACTGGTCTATTTATCAATAGTTGTTTTGACTCTTTGGATGGTATACTGCAAGACAAGCTGACTTTTACATGTCGCTGAATATGTTGTTCTTTTTTTGCTCATTTCAATTCTCCTATATTGGAGGATATTATCTTCAATAGGAATAAGAATGCTAATTTTATTGTTTAAATTCCTTGGTGGCATTATATAATGATACAGTTTGTTGATCCCAACAATTATGACCTCCTGTTAAGCGAAAAAGAGACTCTGCTTTCGAAGCAATTTTCGAGGTTTAATTTACCTGCTTTAGAAGTATTTAAATCTCCTAAACAACACTACCGTATGCGCTGTGAGTTTCGCGTTTGGCATGATGGCGATGAGCTTTATTACCTTATGTTTGAGAAACAAAGCAAACAAAAAATACGCGTCGAGCAATTTCCGCCAGCAAGTCAATTAATTAATTCGTTAATGCCAATTTTAATTGATAAGTTAAAGTCTGTGCATCTTCTTCGTCATAAATTATTTCAAGTTGATTTTTTATCCACGCTGAGCGGTGAAATTGTGGTGAGCTTGCTTTATCACAAGCAACTAGATGATTTATGGGTAGCACATGCAACACGTCTCAAAGATGAATTATCTGCACAATTTAATATTAATTTTATTGGCCGCGCTAAAAAACAAAAAATATTGCTTAAAAAAGATTTTGTTATTGAAATATTAACCGTTGATGGACAGAAGTTAACTTACCATCAAATTGAAAATAGCTTTACTCAGCCAAACGCCAAAGTTGCAATAAATATGCTAGAATGGGCGATTGACTGTACACGAGAAAGCCAAGGTGATTTACTTGAACTCTATTGTGGTAATGGCAACTTTTCAATTGCTCTGGCAAAAAACTTTAACAAGGTATTAGCCACTGAAATTGCAAAACCATCCGTGCACTCTGCACTGTTTAATATTAAACAAAATAACATTACTAATTTAAAAATCATTCGCATGTCAGCAAAAGAATTTACTCAAGCCATTAATAAACAACGCACCTTTCATCGTTTAGCAGATATTAATTTAGATTATTACCAATGCAGTACTATTTTTGTCGATCCGCCACGAGCAGGTCTTGATGCTGGGACAGTACAAATGTTGCAAACATACGAAAATATTATGTATATCAGCTGTAATCCAGAGACGCTTTTTGATAATTTAATGGTATTAACTACAACGCATGAAATAAAACGTTTCGCGCTATTTGATCAATTCCCATACACTCATCATAGCGAGGTAGGCGTCTATTTAATTAAAAGGAAAGACTGATTTATAGCCAAGTTATGGCAAAATATAAAGCCGACAATATATACCCATGTTACCTCGAAATGCAAAATCAGCAAGGCAAATTGTGCCGAGATGCGAGGCATAAAATTGAAGTATAGTTATTATCGATTGATATTTTATAACAATGCAAACTTAAGCAATGAGCCGCGCCAGTTGGTGCCTGGCTCGGTTTTTATATGAAAGGAACCAGCCTTGCGTTGCAACATTCGTACGTCCCCATTACCTCATGCTGCACCTTACTCTGATTATCGAGTTTGTGCCTGACGTTGCATTTTTTCGTTGCATGGGTATAGTACTACGATCCATAGTATATAATAGGTACTCTAAGCGTGTAAATCGATTGTCATAACCTTTAGATAAGAGCCAATGACATTTAGTGAGTGTTGACTTTTTATTTTTTGCAGCGCCCTGTTAACGTCTGGATCTTCGTGGTGTCCATCAATATCGATAAAAAAATGATATTTTCCAAATTGTGATTTTGTTGGCCTAGATACAATGGAGGTTAAATTAATTTTTTCTTGTGAAAATGCACTAACAATATTATTCAATATACCTGAATGATCATCTTCATTTTTGACGATTAATGTGGTTTTATAATGTTCATTTTTTAGTCTGGCTTGTGGTAATGTCCCCAATATTAAAAATCTTGTTTGATTGTTTTTATAATTGGTAACATTTCCATATATTAAGCATTTTTTCTCCACACTTTTCAATGCATGCGTTGGAATTATTGCACTAGCTCCTGATCCTTGTTTCTGCGCAAGCGCTAAAGACTCCATATTACTTTGCGTATTATGAATAATGATATTTTCAAACTGATTAATAAAATCAGAACATTGCCCATGCGCAATAAACTGCACATATAAATCAGTAACTTCTGACTCATTTTTACAATCTGCAATAAAGGCGAATTGAATAGGCAACACTAGCTCGGCAATAGCAACTAAGTTAGTATCAAGCAGGCTATCTAAGACAACCTGAAGATAACCTTCTGACAAATTTTCAATGGGTAAAATACCAAGATCGCATTCTTGGCCGATTGCCAGAAAGGTATCAGAAAGCGTTTTGTAGTAATGGATTTTAAAAGAAGAAGTTTGGGTTTGAATATATTTTTGTGCCGCCAAATCAGAAAACGTTTCTTTAGGCCCAAGTGTTGCTATTCGAGGCATAAAATACCTAAATTATAAAGGGGAAGAAAATTCTGTTTCCCACTTTATATCCATGTGACGATCGAAATACAAAATCAGAGCAGCAAATTATGCTGAGATGCGATCCATAAAATTGAAGTATATACCCAAGTTATCTGATTAATTTTATATTTTAAAGTAGCCTGGGTATATCTAAATGACAATCTAATTATGCAAAGCACATACTAGATTGTAATTTTTTCATTGCGCCTGCTTCTAGCTGTCTTACACGTTCAGCTGAAATACTATACCGTGATGCTAAATCTTGCAGTGTTGTTTTTGGCTCTAACAACCAACGCGAAGTAACAATGTCTTGACTACGCATATCAAGCTGTGACAATGCTGACTGTAATTTTTTATTTTCCGCTATTTTTGTGTCATTTCTCTCAACAATATCAGCAATAATAGTCGTTTTATCTTCAAGATACTGAACAGGTGCAAAACTTTTTTCATCATCGTCACCTTCACTTCCAACTAAATCAAATGAATGATCTTGCCCATTTAGGCGAGATTCCATTTCCAATACATCTTTGGTTGTGACGTTTAAATGCTCAGCCACTGTATTTACTTCTTCAGCACTAAACCAACCCAAGCGTTTTTTTGATTTACGCAGGTTAAAAAACAATTTTCGTTGTGCTTTGGTTGTTGCAATTTTAACAACACGCCAATTGCGAATGACGTATTCATGAATTTCTGATTTTATCCAATGCACAGCAAATGAAACAAGACGTACACCAACCGTTGGATCAAAACGTTTAACCGCTTTCATCAAACCAATATTGCCTTCTTGAATCAAATCCGCTTGCGCAAGACCATATCCTGCATAGCTACTAGCGATATAAGCTACAAATCTCAGATGCGACATAACCAATTTTTTAGCAGCTTCTAAATCATCATTAAAAAATAAACGTTCGGCAAGATCTTTCTCTTCTTCTGCACTTAATTTTGGTAAGTGACTAATAGAAAGAAGGTAAGATTCACTGCTACTTTTGGCGACTAGTGCCCTTGATTTTACTTTATGGCTCATGCTTTCCTCCTCATCTCTTATATCGTTAATTAATTTTAATTTATTATCTTCATTGTACCTATATCAATTTTAATATGCAAATTTAAAAACGCTAACGTGAGCGATAATCACCTGTTTATTTGGGCTCTATTTTCACCAAATACTGTTTAACTGAAACATAAGCCGCAACAAAACCTAAGAGCGTCGCAATACCAATTAATGTAACAACATCTTGTACATTCATCATTAAAATTTGATATTTTATTTGATAGAGTGACATAACTTTTGAAACGCTACCTTGTAACCACTGCACCATAACTATTGTTAACAACCAAGCCAATAAGCCACCTAAAAAGCCATACCAAGCACCTCCATAAAGATACGGCCGTTGAATGAAATTATTCGTCGCTCCGAGCAGCTTAAATATCTCTATTTTTACACGTTGGTTTAAAATATTTAAACGGATTGTATTACTCACAATCAACAACACAGAGGCCAATAACAACACGGCAATACCAATCACAACCTTAACGACCAGTGCCACAATCGCTTGTAATTTTTCAATCCACTCAGCATCAACACGAACCAGATCAACGCCTTCTTCCCTTTTTAATTTACTCACCAGCAATTTATTACCAGAAATATTTTTCCCAGCTTTCGTGGGTATAACCACCAATACAGCTGGAAACGGATTTTCATCTAGGTAATTTAGAGCTTTTGAAAAACCAGACATTTCTTTAAATTCTTCAAGTGCTTGGTGCCGTGAAATATAAGTAACTAAAGCAATATCATTATAAAGTGCGAGTTTATTAATCAACACTTGGATCTGTTGTTCTGGCATGTTTTTCTTTAAAAATAAACTAATTTCAAATGCGCTATTAAATTGTCCACTGCCGCGTTCAATATTTTTATAAATAACATTAAATACACTCGGCAACGATAGCGCCATGCCCAATACTCCAATCGTCATGCACGTAGCAAAAGGTGTTTTCCATAACGTGCCAAAACTGACAAAAAAAGCTTGAATATTGTACCTAAAAAACGCAGCCACACGCCCAATGAATGAAATTTTTGTGATGCGAGGCGATCCTGATAATACTTTTGGATTTTTTTCTTGTTCAGACATTCCGGCCTCTCATCAATCCATCATTAGTCATCTCTCCAATTTTTAAAGTTAGTGTCCTATAACGCATTTTAGCAATTAGCCCTAAATCATGTGTCGCAATTAAAACGGACATTCCCATTTCATTGAGAGATTCAAATAAGCTTAAAATTTCTAAGGATAATTTAGGATCAAGGTTGCCTGTCGGCTCATCTGCGAGTAATAAAGGCGGTTTATTAATAATAGCTCTTGCGATACCTACTCGTTGCTGCTCTCCACCTGATAAATGGATTGGAGATGATTTTTCTTTACCCGTTAACCCGACCCGATCTAATGCTGCTAAACTTCTTCGCTTAATTTCATAAGTAGTATAACCCTCAATCAACAATGGTAAGCCCACATTTTCTAAAACTGAACGATTCATTAACAAACGATGATCTTGAAAAATCATGCCAATATTCCGGCGAAGATAAGGGATGTTATTGCCTTTCATTTTGCTAAGATCATTACCGTTTAAAATGATTTTTCCTGTCGTAGGACGCTTCATTAAACTAATTAACTCAAGTAATGTACTTTTCCCAGATCCAGAATGACCCGTTAAAAATGCCATTTCTCCTTTTTTAAGATGAAAGTTAACTCCCTTTAAAGCTATAAAATTACCATCATAAATTTTGCTAACATCTTCAAATAAAATCATCGTTAATTTTTATCCTTGTGAAATTTTTCATTAGTTGCTGCATTATTCACTATTTACACTGTTGTGCATGCCTTTATAGCAATACGTATCTATTAACACGTAAGTACCTAATAAACTATACTCATGTGACCATCAATGTCAAAAATTACCAGCTCATTGGCGCGGATATAATGCATAAAATTGCATCTTACGAGATTGGTGCAATGCCATACCCATTGCCGCGTTTTTCTCGTTACGCAAAATTAAAGTTAATATTTCGCGATCAATGAACTTGCTTCACATATAATGTCAAGCTTTCCCCTATTTTAAGTTTTTTGGCATTTTGAAGATGGTTCCATTTCATCACAGTAGCTGTTTGCAGATTAAATTTATAGGATATTTCACTAAGAGTATCGCCACTTTCCACCTTGTAAATAAGTTTTATTTTGTTTTTGAACTTGTACTTTTTTATTACTAAAACATTTCCTAATTTTAATGATTTTTTTATGTTAAGGTTATTCAGCATAGCTATTTCTGACACTGGAACTCCGTATAAGCGACTTAAATTCCACAAGTTATCGCCTTCTACCACTGTATGTTTTAATACGTTTAACGAGGTAGAAGATGCTATTAAAGGTGCTTTTATACTCAATATTTGACCTGATCGCAAGACAGCGCGCTTGTTTATTTTATTCCATTTACGAAGGTTGCTCGTTGAAACTTGATAATTGTGACTAATACTCCATAGACTATCACCTGCAACGACTCGATATTTAATCTGCGCATTTTTAGCTGAAGTAACTGCAACTAAAATTACCTTTGTGTTCTGCAATATCTTTAGTTCTGCACCTACGCGCAATGGTTTTTTAATGCTCAGATGATTCCATCTTGTAATATCATGCACTGTGACGTTGTATAAACGACTTATATCCCACAAAGTATCACCATCGGCGACTGTATATATTGTTCTGATCTTCCTTCTTTTATCTTTTGAATATTGATGAACATTATGTTTTTTTTGTGCCTCTACATAAGCCAATCTTGCTTTATTTACTCGAGGCACCTTCAATCTTTCCCCTGATTTCAGCAATGCCCTCCCCTGTATGTTATTTATTCTTGCAAGGGACTTTATACGGATATGATGTTTCTTTGCAATGACACTCAGACTATCACCAGGTCGAACAACATAGTAATCAAAACCTGATTGAGTATCTTCGTGTAACTGTTTTAAAAAAGAATGAACATTTTCTGTCGGAAGAAGGAGTGAATGAGGACCCCTAGGCGGTGTTGCCCACTTATTTAATGCTGGATTAAGTAATTGAATTTCCGCAACACTTAAGTTACTAAGTTTTCCTGCATAAGTTAACGCTAACTGGTTGTTTGTTTTTACGTAAGTGAGTACTTGCTGATTTTTAAGTAGTGGTAATGTAATTCCATATTTTTTGTGATGACGCAAAATATCAACTAAAGCCAATAACTTTGGAATGTATTCTTTTGTTTCCTTGGGCAAGTCTAAGCTCCAATAATCGGTCGGCTTATGTTCTTTTTCATTGTTTTGAATAGCCCTTTTGACTCGCCCCTCGCCAGAGTTATAGGCCGCAAATGCATGTAACCAATCGGTGCCAAGATACTGATGCACTAGTTCAATGTAAGTCAACGCAGCATCTGTTGAGAGGTATACATCTTTTCTGCCTTCATACCAACTATTTTGCTGCAAACCAAAGCGCAAAGCTGTTTGTGGCATAAACTGCCATAGCCCCTCTGCTCCAGCACTGGAGTAAGCATGCGGATTAAATGAACTTTCTACGATAGGTAATAAAGCTATCTCAAGTGGTAAATGTTCTTTTTCTATTTTCTGAACGATAAGGTATAAAAAAGGCTCTGCTCGTTTTGATATTTTTTGTAAATGGCTAGGATCTTTTAAGAAATAATCTCGCTCTTTGGCTATGCGGGCATTATTTGGTACAACAAAGGTAAATCCATTGGCTAATTTCTGCCAAAGGTTATCATAAGCAATTGATTTTCCATCTTTATTTTTTTTTGGCTTTATTTGTTTATCTAAATCAGACAACCCCCTTTTATTCTCTACAACTTCAACTTCAACAATTTTAGTTTGTTGGATTGTTATTCTACTGGGCCCAGTTCGTTCATGCTGGGGTATTGTTTCACACCCAAATAAGAAACAAATGGACAATAGAGTTAAAAAATATTTCATTAAGTTATCCGTGCACTTTGTTCTAAAAATTAGCGAGCGCTCATGTTAGCCTAAAGTACAGTGAAGTTCAGCATTAAAAGCGATCTTTGTATCGACGAAGTTCACGAAAACAATTAATAGGCGTTGTTAATGACATATTTAATTGATATTGTATACTGTCAAGTAGCGATTTTTTTTCACACCGTAAAAATGGATTAATCTTTTTTTCAAGCCCAAGCGTTGTTGGAATTGTCGGCAACCCTTGTTGCCGTTTTTTAGCCACTTGCTCAATATACGCAAGCAAATCTGAATTTTTAGGCTCAATATGATACGCAAAAGATAAATTATTTTGCGTGTTTTCATGCGAGCAATAAATCTTAACATCTTCGCCAAGCTGCGCAAGTCTGGACAAACTAGCATACATTTGCTCAGATGTACCTTCAAAAATGCGCCCGCACCCAGCAGAAAACAAAAGATCACCGCAGAAGGCAACCTCTTTATTATAAAAACCAATATGATCTAAGGTATGCCCTGGTGTTTCCATTACGGTTAGCGAATAAAGCCCATCAAAAAAGGTTAAAACATCATCATCCTTAACGCACTGCGTATTTGCAAATAACTGATTTTTACTAAACACGTTAATGTTTGGCATCGTAGTGAGCAGTTCATTTACGCCACCAACATGATCATGATGATGGTGTGTTAGCAATATCGCATCTAAAGTAAGGTTTTGTGATTTTAGCATTTCTAGAACAGGTGTCGCATCTCCTGGGTCAACGACAATGCAACGCGCTGAGCTGTTTTCTTTTATTAACCAAAAGTAGTTATCAACAAAGCCTTTTATTGTTAGTATATTAACCACGTTACTTCCTTTTTTAAAACCTTGAGGTCGCTATATATATGAAAATAGCAAAAACTTCGCGTATTTTGTCATCTCTTGAGAACTGGCAACAGTTACCTTACGGTGCTGATTTGCTTGCACAAACTCAATCTAGAATTAGCCATTACCTACCACGCACTTTTGGATACCATCTTTTAAAATTAGGCAATTTAAGCAGTGCTATTGATACATCAGAATCAACTATTCTGCATCAAATAAATTGTGCGCCAAGTGGGGATAAAATTGGCTTATTCGCAGACTTCAAAAACTTGCCACTACAAAAATCTACCATTGATCTGTGCATTCTAGCACATGAACTTGATTTTTCGAATGATCCTCATCAGCTACTGCGCGAAATTGACAGAGTCTTAACCGCTGATGGAATATTAATGATCAGTGGCTACAATCCTATAAGCTACTTTGGATTTCGATCATTATTTAAACCTAAAAACGATCAAACTGCACGCTTATTCTTTCCTTCCCGTGTGATAGACTGGCTACATTTGCTCGGCTTTGAAATACAACAAAGGCAACATTTTGGTTTTTTGAGCAGTTATCAGCCCAACAAAAAAAGAAATTTTATTTATACGTGGATTGAAAAATTTTGGCTACGATATTGCCCAATTTTTTACGGTGTTTACTTTATTGTTGCAAAAAAACAAACCATACCTATGAAGCCAATTATATCGCCTTTTAAGTTTGCAAAAAAGACCATCATAGGTGGTCAAGCCGCCGCAACACGAAATAGCGCATTGAAAATCAAAGACCTATACCCATGATCTAGAAGATGGTATATACCCATGTTACTATCTAAATGCATGGGTATATCAATTTACTGATACAAAAACTTAGTAAAAATTAACTTTTCAACAGGCTTGGCACCTACTTCACGTTCGAGCACTGTATTTATTCCATTTATACATTGTTTGCGAATATTCTCACGTTGCCCTGTCGATTTTATAACATCTGCTTGCTGGCTACTGAGCACCTCAATAATTTTATCCCTGATTAGCGGCTCATGCTTTTCAAGTAATTTAAAATCTAGTTTTGATTTGACTAATAATTCAACCGTCACTCGGATATAACCCATACTCTTACCTGAACTTGAGTAATTTGTAATGATATCTGGCTCAAGTAAAAAGTACTGATAATCAGCATTGGGTTTTTCTTGCGATTCAGGTTCTTTTGTTTGCTCATCTGCTGCAAATAAAGGTGGTGCAACACAGGACAATAAAAATAACAACAGAGCTATTCTTTTAAACATGATGTTTCCTTTTCATTACTAATTCCAATTGCATTAATATTACTTAACCTCAGTTGTGGTTAAACAATGCTTTTACTTATCATTAATAGATATTACTCGTATTAATGCCCAATACCAAAATAACATTTTTGGGAAGTGCGGTTTATGCCAACCAGCAGTTACTTACGACTATTACGCAGGAAAAATGCGTGAATTACGGCCTGATGTTTCGGCTTTTTTAGGGATTAACTCGATTAATCACCTATAGGTCGAATTAAAATAAATACTTTAATTCTAAATGATTGTGCCCTTTACAAAACCTCCAACCAAGAAGTAACTCATTTTAACCAAGACGCTTGATGAACTTATTCGTACCCTTAATATAAAATTATTTTCTTTAATGATCTAGTATTTCACAGTAAAATAACCAGAATTCTGGTTATGGAACGCTTTTATTTATAATTAATAGATATCACTCATATTAGTGCCCAGTGCTGAAATTGTTATAATTATCAAAACAACTTGACAAGCAATACCTGGCTATTGTATGTCAATTTAACGCAGATAGACGCAAAAATAGCAGTACTGAGAAGTATTGCTTATCCAGCACTCAAGTTAATATTAAGTTAACATTAAGTTACTTCGATAAAGTTGACAATAGTCAATAATTTATATTTTTTTCTTTTTATTTGTAAAAAGGCTTGTATGGCGCATTCATTACTACCGATTGGCTCATTAACACCATGGAATTTAAAAACCCCAACAGCTATATGCCCAACACAAATTCAAGATTGGCTTTATGATCATAGCTCGCTCACGCTTAAACTTGAATCATTTCCAAATAAATTTAGTGTGCAAATAAAACAACAAGTAAAAATAAAGCCAAACAAACAACTCTCTGGTTATTTTAACCATGTACAAAATATATTAGTTCGAGAAGTTTTATTATGTTTAGATAAGATCCCCGTCGTCTTTGCGCAAACAGAAATTCCTGGTTCCACACTAGCCGACACACAAGCCGACACACAAGCCAACCTTTCAGAGATTGGTAATAATAGTCTTGGAAAAATACTATTTCAAGATCCATCGATGCGAAGAGACAAAATTGAAGTGACTTCATTTTCTGCAGGCTCAGTACTGCATAATTTTTGTCAGGAAATAGAGCAAAATACCGATAAAACACTTTGGGCGAGACGCTCTCTTTTTTACATCAATAACAAACCGTTATTGGTAAGCGAATTATTTTTACCTGCACTAGGGCTGTATTAAATGTATTTTTCTCCTGAAAAACGGCAAGCTTATAAAGAGTTGATGCGTATCGACAAACCCATTGGTACCCTTTTATTACTCTGGCCAACGTTATGGGCGTTATGGCTTGCAGCCAAAGGCGTTCCTGACTTATCCGTGTTAATAACCTTTATTATCGGCGTTTTTTTGATGCGCAGTGCGGGGTGTGTGATAAATGATCTTGCTGATCGAGAAGTAGATGGCTTCGTTGAGCGAACTCAAAATCGCCCTTTACCTTCAAAACGCATTACAAGCCGCGAAGCCGTTATTCTTTTTTTAGTATTAGCTATTATTTCTTTTCTATTAGTATTAACACAAAATAGCTTGACCATTAAATTATCTTTTATTGGCGCAATATTGACTTTTTTATATCCCTTTATGAAACGCTTTACCAACTTGCCACAACTGTTTCTTGGCCTTGCATTTAGTTGGGCAATTCCAATGGCCTATGCCGCCCAGTCCAACGAATTACCACTGATTGTTTGGTTGATTTTTGTCATTAATATTTTATGGACAATTGCTTATGACTCTTTATATGCCATGGTTGATAAAGATGATGATTTAAAAATTGGCGTGAAATCAAGCGCCATTTTATTTGGCAAACACGAAAAACTAATTATTGCTTTACTTCAGTTTAGTTGCTTAATTTTACTTATTATATTAGGAAAAGTAGCGCAGTTGAAGGGCGTTTATTATATTGGTTTAATCATCGTTTCAGTGCTCTTTATAAAACAACAATTAGCTATTAAAACACGCGATAAAAAGGCCTGTTTTAAAGCCTTTCTTGAAAATAATTATGTTGGACTTATTATTTTTATGACATTATTTTTGAATTATCTTTAAAAGCTATTTGCTAACTGAAACTTCGTATTATATAGCAATATTTTATGAGCAAAACAGCTAAAGTTGAACGATGAATAAAAATAAACAAGTATAGTCGTAAAGAGAAGGCCTTCCGTTTGACACTAAAATGGTTCTCAATATTAGGGCGAGTTTAACTTAAGTAAGCCAGCCGTTTTGCTCGTAAGTTTAAACCTTTGTCTAATCACTAGTAAATTTCTCCTGTTATTTTTTTATTTCTCTGTAACATGAACAAATTTTTTATGCCTAAGCTCCCTCACAACTAGTTAAATTTGCACTCAAAACAGTAGCGTGTCTCATTATAAAAAATCAATATTAAAACCTAGTGATTTTTATTTTACTTACATAAAAAGGTATTCTATTCTTGTTGTACATTATTTTAACAACTGTTAAGTATTCAATAATTATGACTAACCTACTTTTATCAGGGAAAGACATCAGCTGGGATCCGCAACGCGTTATTGTGAGTAAAACAGATCTTCGCGGAAACATTATTTATGCAAATGATGTTTTTATTGATATTTCTGGTTACACTGAGCCAGAACTACTTAATGTAAACCATAATATTATTCGTCACCCACTGATGGCAAGAGGCGTATTTCGTTTCATGTGGGAGCAACTAAAAAAAGATAATGAATTTTTTGCCTTTGTGGTTAACCAGTGCAAAAATAGCGATTATTATTGGGTATTTGCACATATCACGCCAACTAAAGATACTCAAGGTAATATTAATGGTTACTATTCTGTACGCCGAGTGATGCCAGAAAAGTTAAAGCCAACCATTGTTGCGCTCTATGAGCAAATCCTCGCGACTGAAAATGGACTTGATAAAAAACAAGCAACGCAAGCATCTTACGATTTTTTTATGCAGTATCTTAAAGATAACTCTATCGATTATAACAGCTATATTTGCGATCTTTATCGCGCCAGTATATAACAGGGTTTTATAATGAAAACAAAAACAACACTCGCGTTTGATACAACACCAAAAATAATCAATGCACTATTACTATTTTTAATTTTTGTGGCCTTGATCGCACTTAATTTTGTTTCTTTAAAAAGTGCACATTATCTGATACCTACTTTATCCTTTTTAATTTTTTTAATTGTCCTTGTTTATTATTTTTTTACACTAAAACAGCAGCAACAGGTCGAGATAGCGATTGAAAAAATAAACCAAAGCATGCGCAATGCCACGGGCGGACAAATTTATGAGCGTCAAGCAAAAACATTACACCTTGGTATTGTGCAGCATACCGCAACAGCCTTTAATAATTTAATGGATACCTTTGAAGCCTATTTTAAAGAAACAGAAGCTTGTTTCGAGGCCGTATCAAAAAATGATTTCACTCGCAGACCTTTTACCGAAGGGCTTGCACCCTATTTTGCAAAATCACTTCAAAAAATAGATCAATCCATTGATTTAATGCAACAGGCAGAAAACATCACACGTTCAAATAGCCTATCTTCTGGTCTGCATCAAATCAATACTAAAAACCTTATTAGTAATTTAACCGTCAGTCAAAATGATTTAATTCATATCTCTGAGCAAATAGAACAAGTCAACGTACATACCTCAGACAATAGCAAAAACTCACATCAGTCAGCAGAGCAAGTTCGCAGCATGGCAAAATCAAGTGAATTGATTCAAAAGACCATGGTCCGAGTTGCAGAATCACTTACTGATTTAGAAGGATCTCAAGAAGCTATTAGCAGTGCAATGAAAATGATTACCGACATTACCGATCAAACAACATTACTCGCATTAAACGCAAGCATTGAAGCTGCACGAGCAGGCGAACATGGCCGAGGCTTTGCGGTTGTTGCCGATGAGGTTAAGGCCTTATCTATTAAAACAAAACAAACAGCTGAGAAAATAAGCAATAATCTAAAAGAATTTACAGCATCGATGACACAAGTCAGTAGCTCAATTCATAATGTTAATAACTCAACATCTTCAATTGTAGAAAGCATTAATCAAGTCAGTAATAGCGTAGATCTCGCTGAAAAATCTGCGTCAGAAACAGAATTTCTTGTAAAACATGCTAAAAATTATATTTACTCATCGCTGATTAAAGTTGATCATATTATTTATAAGCAACATGCCTATCGCGCATTAGGCAGTGAGGAGTTTGCCGATTCCATCACGATCTCGGCTAAAAATCATCACGAATGTCGCTTTGGCCAGTGGTATGATCAATCAGAAACCATGGAGAAAAACGAAAATAACCGATCTTATCATGCAATTAAAACACCACACAAATTGGTTCACTTATCTGTCCACAACGCTTACCAAGAAATATGTTCTGTTCCCCCTGATGAAAGCCACGTGATTAAACAAATGAAAATTGCCGAGAAATCAAGTGGTGAGCTAATCGATCTATTATCAACACTGGTCGAAGAGCAAAATGAGAACTAATTCAATGAATTTATTTTAACATACATACTTCTGCCAATAACTATACCCACGCAGCTAGCAAAATGCATCGTTAGTTTGCTAAATGGTGCTCGGCAGAAGCCATAAAATTGGGGTATAGTTATTATCGTCAGGTATTTTATAACGATGCAAACTTAAACAAGGAGCAGCTCCCTTCTGGTGCTACCTCGGGTTTTATATGAAAGGAAGACGGTCGCAACTCAACATTCGATGCCCACGTCCCCATTACATCGGTTGCGCCTTACTCCGATTATCAAGTCCATGCCACCGTTGCATTTTGATCGTCGCATGGGTATATATTAAATTTGTTTGCAAAATCATAAAAAATGAATAAATTTATGCCTTAAATCACAAGAATAGATTGTTTATTTTAAAAATTTCCAAGAAAAAGTAGCTTGTTTTAACCAGTAAATTTATAAACTAGTTACTTTTATTAGTATTAGCCACTAAACATAGGATCTACAATTTTCTGTTTAATATAAGACCGCTAAGTGCATTTTTTGCTGATCCTTAAATTAAATATTTTCTAATTAGCACCGCTCATGCTATTATTGACTGATATTACTTTTAAACTAATGACATTAAGTCTTTTTAAAAATATTACGCAGGAGAAATAAGTCAATTAATGGTGGGAATTACAGTCAAAGTAGTATTTACTTTGCAAAAATTCCAAAGCCAAGTGACGCATTTTAACCTGTAATATTTAAAGACTATTACTATGATTGTTTCTAAATTTAAATGGACGTACAGATGAGTACCCTAAAATCAACCTCTGAAATCCGACAAGAATTCCTTGATTTTTTTATTAAGAAAGGACATCAAAAAGTATCGAGTAGTTCACTTGTTCCTGGCAATGATCCGACTTTATTATTTATAAATGCGGGGATGAATCAGTTTAAAGATACTTTTCTAGGCCACGAAAAACGTAGTTATACGCGTGCGGTATCAAGTCAGCGCTGCGTTCGTGCCGGTGGAAAACATAATGATCTTGATAATGTTGGCTACACAGCAAGGCACCATACTTTTTTTGAAATGCTTGGTAATTTTAGTTTTGGTGATTATTTTAAGCATGATGCAATTTCGTTTGCTTGGGAATTTTTAACAGTTCAATTAGGGCTACCTCAAGAAAAACTTTGGATAACAGTATTTGATAAAGATCTTGAAACTGAAAAAATTTGGCTAGAAGAAATTGGTACTGATCCTGATCGTTTTTCTCGCATTGGAGAAAAAGATAATTTCTGGTCAATGGGAGATACCGGGCCTTGTGGTCCTTGTACTGAAATTTTTTATGATCATGGTGAACATATTTGGGGCGGACCTCCTGGCACACCTGAAGAAGATGGTGATCGCTATATTGAAATTTGGAATCTTGTTTTCATGCAATACAATCGT
Organism: uncultured Psychromonas sp.; assembly: GCA_963682165.1. Lineage (GTDB taxonomy): Bacteria > Pseudomonadota > Gammaproteobacteria > Enterobacterales > Psychromonadaceae > Psychromonas. Next base: position 3,975,688 of record OY821666.1, read on the forward strand.
CATAGCGATGGTACATTGGAAAACCTTCCGAAGCCTTCTGTCGATACTGGAATGGGACTTGAGCGTATTGCTGCTATTTTACAAAATGGCAAGTCAAATTATGACATTGACCTCTTTCAAGCATTAATAAAAAAAGTTGCACAAGTAACTGGAGCTGCAAATTTTGAAGATAAATCATTGCGGGTTATTGCCGATCATATTCGTGCATGTGGCTTTTTAATTTGTGATGGCGTCATACCCTCAAATGAAGGTCGAGGCTATGTTTTACGCCGTATTATACGTCGCGCTGTGCGCCACGGGCACAAGCTTGGGGTACAAAAAACTTTCTTCTATAAAATTTATGAAGAGCTGATTGTACAAATGGCAGATGCTTATCCTGAACTATTACAACAACGTTTGTTTGTTGAAAAAATATTGCGCATTGAAGAGGAGCAATTTGAAAAAACTCTGGATCGCGGATTACAAATTTTAGATAACATATTGCAAGATATGGAAGGGAGCATTCTCTCAGGCGAGGTGGTTTTTAAACTTTATGATACTTATGGATTTCCTGCGGATTTAACAGCAGATATTGCACGTGAGCGTGATGTAACAATCGATCAAGATGGTTTTGACGCGGCAATGGCTGAGCAACGGGCGCGTGCTCTGCAAACGCATAATTTCGGTAAAAATTATAACGATGTTTTAAAAATAGAAGAACAAACAGAATTTTTAGGCTATGAAACACTTGAGGTTACCTCCTCCGTTAGCAAATTAATTAAGGACGGTAAATTTGTAAATTCACTTGAAAGCGGTGATTCTGGTGAAGTTATTTTACAAAGCACCAGTTTTTATGCCGAAGCAGGTGGTCAACTTGGCGATCTTGGTGAGCTATATTTCTTAGATGGCCTATTTGTGGTTACTGATACCAAAAAATCAGGCAATGCATTTTTACATGTCGGCTACGTGAGTACGGGTAAGCTAAATTTAAATTCAACAGTGCAATGCCGTGTTGATGGTGTACGTCGCAAATCACTCGCATTACATCATTCAGCAACACATTTATTACATGCAGCTTTGCGTCATACACTTGGAACTCATGTTAAACAAAAAGGCTCATTAGTTGATGTTGAGAGGTTACGTTTTGATTTTTCCCACTTCGAAGCTGTTTCACTTGGGGCACTGAGACAAATCAGCTTTGTAGTGAACGAGTCAATTCGAGATAACTACGAAATTGTAACTAAACTTGAGGACTTCGACACTGCCAATACATCTGGGGCAATGGCATTATTCGGTGAAAAATATGATAAAATGGTACGAGTTGTTTCCATGGGGGATGTCTCAACAGAGCTTTGTGGTGGCACACATGCAAAGCGAACTGGTGATATGGGCATGTTCTTGATCCGCTCTGAATCTGGTATTGCTACAGGTGTGAGGCGTATTGAAGCCTCTGTTGGCATAAGCGCAGGTCAGGCCATCGCGGATCTTAATCGCGAAGTTGCAACTGTTTGTACATTAGTTAAAAGCGATCATTTCTCGTTTGGTGAAAAAGTAACTCAAATTGTAGATCGAAATAAAATGCTAGAAAAAGAAGTGATACATCTTAAAGCAAAAATTGCAAATAATGAAGGGTCTAACCTTGCTTGCAATGCGATTGAAATCAAAGGAGTGCAAGTTGTTATTGCCAACATATCTGGTCTTGATCCTAAAACACTTAGGGGGAGTGTTGACGAAATAAAAAATAAACTACAATCAGGCATTGTTATCATTGCAACTGCGGTTGGTGATAACAAAGTGAGTTTGATTGCAGGGGTTACTAAAGACTTAACCCAAAAAGTGAACGCGGGAGAACTAGTTAACTTAGTTGCAGGTCCTGTCGGTGGAAAAGGCGGCGGTCACGCTGGCATGGCAATGGCAGGAGGAAATGATCCAGACGCTATTGAAGATGCGCTGGCACTTGTAACACCCTGGTTAACTGAAAAATTAGCATAAGGGCAAGCGTACAAAGAGGAAGCTTATCAATAGAACGGCTTAAAATGAGTCACGCCTAGGTTAAGCGTTTTGTAAATGATTACCACTTTACAAAACTTGGATAAGCTAAACAGTAAATTAGCTTGCTATCGCAGCATAAACTAGTAATAAAGCTTGAGGTTCTAGCTAGTATGCAATGATTACAGGTATCATTTTATAATATGTATGATCGTTGATTTTTAAAAATGAGAATTTACCCTTCTTTGATGACTTACTTCATCATTGCATGGACAAATTAATGTGGCCAGTGATCAACTTAACTTTACGCTAAAAATAATAACAAAATTAGGTTAAAAATGGGAATTATTGTACAGAAATTTGGTGGGACATCAGTTGGCAATGTTGAACGAATTAAAGCAGTAGCTAAGCAAATAAAACAAACTAAAGAAGCAGGCCATGATATCGTTGTTGTTTTATCAGCTATGTCAGGGGAAACAAATAAATTAATTACATTAGCAAAAGAATTTGGCAAAAAACCAAGTCTTCGTGAAATGGATGTATTATTGACAACAGGAGAACAAAAAAGCATCGCTCTGTTAAGCATGGCATTGCATAGCGTAGGGATTGATGCAATTTCTATGACTGGCGATCAAGTACGTTTAAAAACTGATGCGACACACAGTAAAGCTCGCATTCTTGAAGTTGAATCTGAGAATATTACCACGCAACTAAAAAAAGGCAAGGTTGTTGTTATAGCTGGCTTTCAAGGCCGTTGTGAAAATAATAACATTACCACGCTTGGACGTGGCGGATCAGACACCTCTGCCGTTGCAATAGCTGCTACTTTAAAAGCAGTTGAGTGCCAAATTTTTACCGATGTCGATGGTATTTATACAACCGATCCTCGTGTTGAACCAAATGCAAGACGGTTAGATTTTATAACATTTGACGAAATGCTAGTCATGGCAAGCCTTGGTACCAAGGTATTACAAATCCGCTCAGTGGAATTTGCAGGAAAGTACAATGTACCGTTACGAGTACTTTCAAGTTTTAAAGATGGAAGTGGGACATTAATTAGTTATGAAAAAAAGGAAAATACCATGGAAGCACCAATTATTTCAGGTATTGCGTTTAATCGCAATGAAGCGCGCTTCACAATTGCTGGTGTGCCAGATAAGCCATTAATTGCATCTAAAATACTCTATCCTATTGGTAACGCAAATATCGATGTTGATATGATAGTGCAAAATACAGTCGGTGATAAAAAAACAGACTTCACATTTACAGTACATCGTGAAAATTTTGATGAAACGCATATTTTACTTGAAAAAGTAAAGGCTGATCTGGGTGCCGATTCGATCTCAGCTAATTCAGAAATAACCAAAGTTTCAATTGTAGGTGTGGGGATGAAAAATCATCCAGGTGTTGCACAAACTATGTTTAAAGCACTTGGCCATGAAGGCATCAATATCCATCAAATATCAACTTCTGAAATTAAAATATCAGTGTTGGTCGATGCAAAATATATGGAGCTAGCAGTTCGTACGCTACATAAAGCTTTTGATCTTGAGAAAAAGCCTGTTGAAGAAAAGTAATTTTTGATAACGATATCAAAAATAATTATAGACATTATTCAGGCTTTCCCCATAATAGGGTAATACTAAAAAATTTATAATGAAAGGACAAATACATGTTAATTTTAACCCGCCGAGTAGGCGAAACCTTGATGATTGGAGATAATGTTACTGTGACAGTTTTAGGTGTCAAAGGTAACCAAGTTCGTGTAGGTGTTAATGCACCTAAAGAAATATCTGTTCATAGAGAAGAGATTTATATGCGAATTCAAGCAGAAAAAAATAACAGCTAGGCTTTGATAATAATACCTTTATCAAAATATTGCTTTATATACCCATGCAACGAAAAAATGCAACGTAAGCCGCGATCTCGATAATCAGAGTAAGCCCAGCATGAGGTAATGGGGACGTACGCATCTAATGTTGCAACGCAAGGCGGGTTTTCGAGTTAGCGCCCCGTAGAGCAAAGCACAAGAGAAAAAGAGAAAAACTCGTTAGTGGAGCAACATCTGATCCATCAATGTGAAGATTGCAATTGCTAATCGTAAAAACTGAAACTGACCTTGGACTGAAACTAACCTTGGACTAGGCACTTGAATTGAAAATAATACACGTAGATACGATCTTGTTATGTGCATGACATATTGACTTCTAAACAGCAAATTAAAACACACGTTGATCTACGAAATACACCATGTATATACTCATGTTACCTCAAAATGCAACTGATATATATATAAAGTAATTGCCCTAGAAAAGCTAATTGATTGATTAATAATCAGTTGATTGATTATAGCTTAAAAAATGTTTGACTTGTTTTAATAAAAAAGTATCATGAGCGCACAAGATTTTGGTGGAGTGGCCGAGTGGCTGAAGGCGCTCCCCTGCTAAGGGAGTAATGGGTTTATAGCCTGTTCGAGAGTTCGAATCTCTCCTCCACCGCCATTCTTGTAAAGATCTTTAAAACGCGGGTGTAGCTCAGCTGGATAGAGTACCTGGCTACGAACCAGGCGGTCGGGGGTTCGACTCCCTCCACCCGCACCATCTTTCTCTAAGCAAAGAATGATGATTATTAGCATCTAATGAAAAGAATATCGTGGCGGGTGTAGCTCAGCTGGATAGAGTACCTGGCTACGAACCAGGCGGTCGGGGGTTCGACTCCCTCCACCCGCACCATTTAGATACCAAACGTTGAACTATGAAGTTATGCAGGATCTTTTAGATAAAGATGACCAAGGACGTTAGCTTGAATTGAAGGTTGGTTTAAAGAAAGCTGCTATTAATTGAATTTTGCTATATATATGAAGATATCTTTTTCCGCTCTGGCGCTGCCATTCTTAGCATCCATCCTCGATTTTATTATGATGACTATTTGGAGTAAAATCATGATTAGACAAGAACTATTTTATGAAAACACTTGTAGAAAATAGTAAAGTACAAAAAAAAGAAAATTTTGAAATTGTGGAAAGTAAATACGTTTATTCAGCGGTTAGTAAAGTAAATGGGACGTTTGGAGAATTATTACAAGGAATGTTGCCAGGCAATGAATAATTCTTAGTTACCCTACCAATCAATAATTTTTCAGAAGCAACTTTCTCCCCTATAGAAAATTTAAAAAGTATATTAGCTTTCCCAACTAATAAGCTGAAAACAAAACAACTAGTTGATGATTTGGTAAAAACCTTCAATATTTCTTCTGGAGGAATTCTTTCTGTAACTAGTAATATTCCAGTAGGCAAAGGCTTAGCAAGTTCTTCGGCTGATCTTGTTGCAACTGCTCGCGCATTAAGTACCGCTTTTAGTTTGAATTTAAAATCTGCAGACATTAGTAAATTTATAGGTAAGATAGATCCTTCTGACGGAGTAATGTATAGTGAACATTCAGTTGCATATCTCCATAAACGCACTAAATTGCATAAATGTATTGGAAGATTGCCACGAATGCATGTTTTGGCTATCGATGAGGGAGGAATAGTTGATACTATTACCTACAATGCAAGTGGTAAAGTTTACGATGTGACTGAAAAAAATAAATTTAAAGACTTATTAAGTAATATGGTGGATGCTATCCGTGCAGCTAACATAGAAATAATAGGGCAGATAGCGACTGAGAGCGAAATAATCAATCAAAAACATCATTATAAAAAGCACTTAAACAGAATAATTAATCTTAACAAAGAGTTCAATGGATTGGGTGTGGTGGTTTCTCATAGCGGCACAATGGTTGGGGTTTTGTTTGATGCCAATGATACTAATCTTGCTTATAAGGTGGAAAGTGTTCGTCGAAATCTAGCTAAGCTTACAGGGACTGTATATTATTTTAGTACCTTATTATAGTCACCACGGATTATATTTATATGAAAAAAGCATCTCAAAACATTACTAAAAAAATATCTGAAAATATTCTTTTACCAACGATTATAAATTTAAGAGATAATCTATATATTTTATCATTTAGAGTGATGAAATTATTACCTGCTCATTATATCCTGGAGAAAGCAAAAAGGATGGGCAAGATAAATGATAAAACGATAGTGGCAGAAACTTCTAGTGGTTCCTTTGCTTTTGGACTTGCGACAATAAGTTGTGAAATGGGCTTGAAATTCCATATTGTGTCTGACAATCAAATGGATACAAATATTATGTCACAGATACATAATTTAGGTGGAACCATTGAGATTGTTAAGCCAGTACACGGAGGTGGTGCGCAAAAAGAACGCTTAATTGCTTTACAATAATTTATGCGTATTCATCCTGATAGCTATTGGCCATGTCAATACGATAATCCCTGGCATCAGGATGCCTATTCCATATTGGCTGATATGATAATGAAGTATTTTGATCCTAACGTTGTATTGGTGGGGGCAGTTGGCTCTGGGGGGCAACAGGTGGCACAATGAAATTTTTGCGTGAACATACAGACAAAGCTAAACTCGCTGGTGTTGATACTTTTAATAGTGTTCTATTTGGTCAAGAAAATGGAGATAGATTACTAGGAGGACTCGGAAATAGTATTATCCCGAAGAATCTTGTTCATCAATATTACGATGAGGTCCATTGGGTTAGTGCTGGAGAAGCATTTTTAGCTACACGACAATTACATCGAGAAAAAGCCCTCTTTTGTGGACCAACAACAGGAGCTGCATATATGGTTGCATCACATATTGCTAACAATGAAAAAAAACGACCTGTTTTATTTATAAGTCCCGATGAAGGAAACCGCTATGTTTCATCTGTTTACAGCAATGATTGGTTAAAAAGAAATCGAGTATTGCTTGATTTATTACCACGAGTTCCTAAGTTAGTCACCGATCCGAAAGATGCAAAGCAACAGTGGAGCTATATCAATTGGGACAGACGTAAATTATCAGATGTGATTGAAAAATTAAAATAAAAGGATAGTTATAATGCAAGGTAAACATATTGTTGTAATAGAAGCAACTACAACAGGCGCAGGTTCAGACTTGTTTGAGAGTGCCGTTAAATTGGGCATACATATCACTTTTATGTGTGCTTCATATGAAACGTATCGAGCACTGCAATTAGAAAAGTATAAAAAAACTATTAGCATTGTTGAAGTGGATACTACAGATTTCCCTGACATGCTAGCTTGTTTTAATAGATTAAAATCAATAGATGGTATTATTTGTTTAAATGACCGCTGCATTGAAATAGCGGCTAGACTTGCAGAACATTATAAATTACCGTTTATACCCTATGACGCGGTATGCGCATGCAGGAATAAAGAACAAACATCAAATATCTGTAAGTTATTGAATATTCCGGTTCCTCAGGAGTATATTTTATCTTCTAAAGCAGATATTGCTGAAATAGAGCAATCATTAACTTTTCCAGTAGTATTGAAGTCTTCACGCGGTACTGGCAGTGGTGAAGTCGCTCACTGTTACAATTTAAAAGATATATATGAGAAGTATAGTGAAATAAAAGATAAAGCAATATTATCTGCGGGGATCGTATTAGTACAAGAATATATTGCAGGCTCACTTGTGAGTGCAGAAGTTTTAATTTATGAAGGTAATTTATTGTTTTTAGGATTTACGGATCGATTCATAGGATTTCCACCCTATTTTGTGGAGTATAGCAGTACTTTTCCCAGTCAGGTTAGCAATCAAGTAGAAGAAAAATGTAAACGTTATATCCGTGATATAGCTGGTTACCTAAAAATAGAATATGGAGTGCTACATGTCGAATTTATAGAATCACGTAATGGGCCCATTTTAATTGAGGTGAATCCACGCATGGGTGGAAGTCTACTTGGCCCAGCTATTTCCAGAGCTTATGAAATAGATATTTATGAACAAATTTTTAGATTAACTTTAAAAAAGGCTCCCGACATTCCTACTGTTACCAAGAAATCAATTATATTTTATTATTTATATCCACAAAGATCGGGTAAAATAAAAGCAATAACAGGTTTTAAAGAAGCAAATTCATTTCCAGGTATTATTGATATCGAACAACAACTATTTGCTGGAAATAACGCTGAAGTACCAAAAGATTTTAGAACAAAATATGTAGCCATGATCATGCTTGAAAGCGAGAATGCGGCCTCTGCACATCTTAATTGCATCAATGCTGTAAACCGTATTAAAGTAGAGTATGAATAGAATATGTTTGCAGGTCTCATTCAAGTATTAAGTGGACTTGATAGAACTGAAAAAATGAGGGTGTAAAAAGAACTGTGTAAATACTTATTATGTATAATCTATAAAAGGACTAAATAATAAGTAATATAATGATCACATATAAAATGCAGGCCCTCGGGTACCCCCCCCCCCCGTAAAATAATCGAAGTCAAAAGTGGAATTTTCTCGTATGATTAACTCAGGAGAATATTCATGAAAAAAGCACACTTTAGCGACAGCCAAATCTTAGCAATATTAAAACAAGCCGAAAGCGGCGTTCCTATCCCTGAACTCTGTCGAGAACACGGCATGAGTAACTCGTCATTTTATAAGTGGCGCTCAAAGTATGGGGGAATGGATGCTTCACTCATGGCTAGAATGAAAGAGCTTGAAGAATAGAATCGTCGTTTAAAAAGGATGTACGCAGAAGAGCTATTAAAGGCTGAAATCATTGAGGAGGCCATGGCAAAAAAGTGGTAAAAGCTTCTGAGCGTAAGTTAATGGCGAAAGAAGCAATGACAATTCATAATACCAGCATAAGTTTGCTATGCCGTGCGTTTTCTATCAGTGAAACGTGTTATCGATATCAGCCAAAGTTAAAAAGTGACAATGAACTCATTGCTGATTTACTACTAGGTTTAACCCTAAACCAACGTAACTGGGGTTTTGGATTATGTTTTTTTGTATTTAAGAAACGTGAAAGGGTATCACTGGAATCATAAGCGCGTTTATCGCATCTATCGAGCGCTTGAATTGAATATGAGGATAAAACCTAACAAACGCATAAAGCGTGAAGTACCTGAAGCTCTGTTGGTACCTGATGATATAAATAAGTGTTGGTCAATGGACTTTATGCACGACCAATTGTCTGACGGTCGCAGTTGTCGTTTATTTAATGTTCTTGATGATTTTAACCGTGAGGGATCAGCAATAGATGCAGACATATCCTTACCAGTAGAGCGTGTTATTCGCTCACTTGATAGAATAATAAAATGGCGGGGTAAACCAAAACGTATTCGCAGTGATAATGGCCCTGAATATATTAGCCACAAACTTGCTACTTGGGCAATAAAACACGATATAGAGCTATGCTTTATTCCGCCGGGTAACCCACAGCAAAATGCATATATAGAACGTTTTAACCGAACAGTAAGATATGACTGGCTGAACCCGTATATTTACAATGATATTACAGAGTTACAAGACAGAGCGACTAAATGGTTATGGACTTATAACCATGAACGACCTAACATGGGGATTGGCGGTATTACACCGATTCAAAAATTAAACATCAAAAAAAGAGAAACATCTACTTTTGAACTCCATTAAAAATGGGGGGATTACCACCGAAGATGAAGCCAGGTTGGAATTAGAGCATTTCTCTGAAAAATGGGATGATAAATACCCTCAAATAAGCCGTTCATGGCGGATTCATTGGGAGAATTTAAATACGCTATTTTCTTATCCAGAAGATATTCGCAAAGTGATTTACACCACCAATGCGATTGAATCATTAAACAGCGTGATAAGAAAGTCAGTTAAAACGAGAAAGGTGTTTCCAAATGATGCCGCCGCCTTCAAAGTTGTCTACTTGGCAATTAAGGCAGCATCTAAAAAATGGACCATGCCAATTAGAGATTGGAAACCAGCTTTGAATCGGTTTATAATCGAATTTGAGGAGGAGATGGCTCCTCATATCTAAAAGGGTATTTACACAATTAGGTTTACACCCTCCTGAGAAAGTTCCATAACCTGCTACTGGCATCCATGGCGTTTTATACCCATGCTACCCAGAAATGTCATCGTCTATTATGCTTTTGATCGACCAACCCGATATGAATCTATTATTGATATGATCCACACGACCACTAGCACATTTGTCATTATATTTAATTCACCCATTAAAGAGCTACTCGATAATGAAGCAAAAATTGATGAAATATTTAATGGTACCTCTCCATTTTGAATTTCGGCTACAATTTGCTCAGTTTTTTTGAAGATCTCACTGACAATAATATATAAGGGAATAGAAAAAGCAATGAAGAAAACCGCACTCATTACATATTTTTTAAGCATAAGATGCCCCGCCCCTGGATATACAAGCGCAGATAACAATGCCGCTTTCACTGCTTTTTTCATTTAGATGCCTAGGTTGAATATTAGGTTGAATATTAAGATTAATTTAAAATAACATGGTATTTAAAAACCATTATTAAATCCGCCTATGAATAGACTTCATAATGATAAATGATGACATATTTTTAAAATTTTGGCAACATTTAGCCTTGTCCAATATAAAATGAGTCAGGCCTGGATCTGCTTTACTTTAATTAATTAATGTGTTTTTGATCATTTTGCATTTTTGGGATGACAGTTTTCATGATTATCAAATTCCGTTTAAACGATTGTCCTGTTAAAGCCACCTTGCCAAGGCAGTTAGTTGAAAATATACAACTGGCAAAATCTGCCAAAACATCTACCAATACAAAACTCGCAAAATCCATGAGTGATTTTTTAGTCACCAACGCAAACCGTTAGAATCAGATAAATTTATGCTTAGTAATTTCAAAAAATTTTTCCCTATTGCTGGGATTAAATGACATTTTTTTGCATAATGGCGTTAATAGGCATTGAGACTAACCATTATTAATGGAGTGGGCATAAACACAAAAAGCAGAAAGTGTAATACCTCAAGGAATTTAAACAATAATAGCCCAATAAAATGGGAGGCATTATGAATCAATTCCTAGCTTTACTTAAAGAGCATCAAACTGAGTTTGAAAAATACTATGGCTCTCGTTTACGTTTAAATCAAGACATTCGTCGAGCCATGAGTGATATGTTGCACTGTAAAAATGATAGCACCCGTTACACGCAATGGTATTACACCCTCACTTGCATATTATTATTCCAAGTGGACGATATGATCCTATCAAAAAGCAGTTTTTTAAAGGTGATAAAGCTTACCTATTTAATGAGTTTTCATTAGCAAAGGTATGGCGAGCAAAAATGATTGATGCCATTAATAAAAGTAAAATACTTACTATCACCACTGGATTGCCAAAGAAATGGGTTGTTGACTGCCGAAAAGTAGGGTTTGGCTTGTTTTCATTCCAATATTTACCGAGATACCTGTATCGAGGCGTATTACTGGGCAAAGACATTATTAATATCCACAACGGATTAGTGACATTTCAATATAAAAAAGGTGGTTTAAATATAATCGAAACCCGCACTTTACCCGCACTAAAATTTTTATGGTTGATTTTACAACACGTACTGCCGAAAGGCTTACAACGCGTTCGAGATTATGGATTTCTAAGGGGGAATGCAAAAAAATTGCGCTTACAAATTCAATTGATCTTAGGCTTGTTCATCAAGCAGCCATCTGTTGAAAATGAGGAAAAAGGTCGCGCCGTTCATATTTTCCCATGCTGTCAACACAGTATGAAATTAGTCGGGTTTCACCGACTGAAGCTTTCTGAGATTGGCTTGTGAATAGTTAGTTTTTGACCGAGATCGAAACCATTAAGGGGATGCCGATAAAGAAATAAAAATACAATAAGCCTTTGATATGATTGAGTAATGATCGTATGCAGATAAACCTCGCCTCAAGAAAACACCTAAACTTCCCTCTGATTTCACTATTTACTATATAAGAAGCGATCCTTGACGGGCTTGTTCAACAACCAGATAAGGTGTCGGCTGCGCGACACCTATCCTTGTTTATTAGTTCTATGTAGGTTTAAATATTGCATTGTCAATACGACTCAAAGCTCCCTGAAGCTTTGAAAGGTCGATGCTTCCCTTCATTCCAGATTCAGTTTCAAGAATAAAAGTATTGATTTCAACAACTCTTTCATATGGAAAGCAAATTATATTCATTACATGTAAGCCAGTTTCGTCTCATACTTTACAATTTGCGGACCGGATAGATCAAGCTCTTTGGTAGCTTTTATTCTAGGTCGTTGTACATCTTTAACACCATATTTTTCTACTTTAAAATTCATAATTAACATTCCAAATATACAATTGATCTAATTATACGCTGATAACCTGAGAAAACATAACGTCAAGCATAACTGGCTGTTGAAAGTGCCACTTTCAACAGTCCGAGTTTATGCAATTGTTAGGTGGTATTTTTGGTTTAGCTCTACAAAAACCACTTGCCAACATTAGTCGGATAACTTCATCATAGGATATTGCACGCTCAATTTCATAGGATTTAGGAAAATAGCTAGAGCCGTATGTCATACCTGGAACCAAATTGGCTTCAATAAAAAAGTAATCTCCTGCTTTATTAGATTTAATATCTATTCTGCCATAGTCCCTAGCACCTAAAGTCAAGAACGAATTAACAGCAAGTTTTATCACTTTATTTTTTATTTCATCATCTTCAATTAATTTAAGATCTTCTGTGTCATCATTTTTTACCTTTTGCCCTAAAATCCTAAGCCCATTTTTTGATTCTGGTGGGACTATTTCGATAGGAGAAATTATTAGTTCGTTGCTTGGTGAATCTATTATTGAGACTGTAAACTCACGCCCATCCAAATATTCTTCTACCAAAATAGGGGCACTAAATCTGATATATAACGACAATACTTTACTTTCAAACTCCAAAAATTTGTCACGAAAGAGAAATCGTCAATTCCATTTCCGTTTGCTGCATCTGTCGGTTTTAAAAATAACGGAAATTTAATTGGAAGTTCACTTGCACATCGGTACTGCTCGGGAATTGCCGTAAAATATCTTGCAGTTTTGATACCTTTATTTGCTAAATATAATTTCGCACTAATTTTGTTGGAATCAAATCTCAATACATCTCTTGATGAGCCTGTGAAATTAATTCCATGCCGAGAAAAATATTCACTCAACCAAATATTATTTCCATTTTGAAGTGAAATATATTTTACGGCTAAAACAACCAAATCTGGATTTTTCTTGACAATACGATCCAAATCTAGCTTAGATCTGCATATGTTCAAATTTACGTCATGCCCTATCCTCTCTATCGAATCAAATACATTATTACAAGCCTTTAGAGCTCCAAATCCAGTTTCGTTCAAGTTCTCATTTTGTGTTATTATTTCAATTATCAATACTTGTTTCCTTTCTAAATTTCAAAATTTTGATCGGTTATCTTGCGCACCTAACGCCTACATAACACGTTTGCTATTATACAGATTAAGCCTAAATTTACCACTTAATACGATAAATTCAAAGACAACCCAGAATGCCGAATGTAGCAAATCGTGTTGATGCATTTGTTGAACGAAGCCGCTGCGCGACAGAAAAACAAACTGCGTTCATACTTTCTTTTATGCACCATTCTCGCGCATAAAAGCAGTATACGCCATGAACACTACAGATCAACTTCGCTATGACTTTTTATATCAGCAACATTTAACCAATCTCACTCTGCAGGGAATGCGCCCTGCAACCATTGATGGTTACTCACGGGCAGTGAGGCGGATTGCAGGCTATTTTGCTCGTGCACCCGATGCTTTAAAAGCTGATTTGACATTGAACTTTGCAAGCCTAGTCAAAACACACTCTTGGAGTACGGTAAAACTTGATCGTAACGGCTTGCAATTCTTTTATCGTCATACCCTAGAAAAAGAGTGGGAATGGTTGAATATTGCTAAACCACCTCAACTAAAACGTATCCCTGATATTATACCATTCGCATTAATATTATGATCAAAATATGGCGAAGTGGAAAATCAGGTAATTCAAGGCGGAAGTTGTAGCTAATGGTTGTTCCCTTGGAAAAACTTACAACACAGAAGTAGCTGATTTTACCAAGCTAGATGAGCACATATTTGATGCGATTGGTATTATTACCTGTGAGCAAATTGGCGCGCTTATTTCCCATACAAAGTCGTTGCGCTACAAGGTCTTCTTTCTTGTTTTATATAGTATGGGCTTACGATTAAGTGAAGCGCTTGAATTAACTATCAATGAGATAGATAGTGTTACAATGACGGTGCATATTCGTGATGGTAAAGGGGGAAAAGACAGGTTATTACCTTTGCCTCACCTAACTTTAATCGCACTTCGCTACTATTGGAAAACGCATAAACATCCACACTTATTATTTCCCGGAAAAGGCAAAAATAAACAAGCACCAATGGACAAAGGAGGTATACAAAAAGCACTGAAAAAAGTCATTGCTGAGTTGGGAATAAATAAAAATATCAGTCCTCATTCACTGCGCCATTGCTTTGCAACACATTTATTAGAGCAAGGTATTGATTTGCGTTCTCTGCAAGTTTTACTTGGCCACCACAGCCTTAATACGACCGCGCGATATACTGAGCTCACCCCACTTAAGCAAAAAGATAATGTCATTGCCCTTGAACAGTTAGCCAATAATATCCCAATAAAATGGGAGGCATTATGAATCAATTCATCACTTTACTTAAAGCGCATCAAACTGAGTTTGAGAAATACTATGGCGCTCGGCTAAATCAAGATATTCGCCGAGCAATGAGTGATATGTTGCACTGTAAAAATGATCGCACTCGTTACACACAATGGCATTGTAGCCATTGCCAGCATGACCAACAGCAATTGGCATCCTGCGGAAACCGCAATTGTTCACAGTGCTTGCATCAAACCACCTCAAACTGGCTCGCTCGTCAAACGGATAAATTATTACCAGTCCATTATTTTATGGTGACATTGACTCTGCCATTTCAACTTAGATCCCTTGCGATGCAACATCCTAAAGCGCTTTATAAAATAATGTTTCAAGTCAGTGCTGAGCTGCTGAAAGGGTTTGCTACCAGTCAGAAGAAAGGCGAGTTAGGTTTCACAACCGTGCTACACACTCATAATAGAAAACGAGACTTACACCAATTACAGTAAGTATGTGATCTAAATTTTACGCAGGAAAAATAGTTGAATTCAAGGCGTAAGTTTTCGTAAATGATTGTTTCCTTTACTAAGATTGCAACACAGAAGTAAGTTATTTTAACCAGTAAAATAGATCAGCTATTTACTGTAATTGGTATTACACCCTCACCTGCATATTATTGTTCCAAGTGGACGTTATGATCCTATCAAAAAGCAGTTTTTTAAAGGAGATAAAGCTTACCTATTTAATGAGTTTTCATTAGCAAAAGTATGGCGAGCAAAAATGCTTGATGCCATTAATAAAAGTAAAATACTTACTATCCCCACTGGATTGCCAAAGAAATGGGTTGTTGACTGCCGTAAAGTGGGTTTTGGGTTGTCTTCATTTCAATATTTGTCGCGATACTTGTATCGAGGCGTATTACTGGGTAAATATATTATCAATATCCACAACGGATTAGTGACATTTCAATATAAAAAAGGTGGCTCAAATATAATCGAAACTCGAACTTTACCCGTACTCAAATTTTTATGGTTTATTTTACAACACGTACTGCCGAAAGGCTTACAACGCGTTCGAGATTATGGATTTCTAAGTGGGAATGCAAAAAAATTGCGCTTACAAATTCAATTAATATTAGGCTTGTTCGTCAAGCAGCCATCTGTTGAAAATGAGGCAAAAGGTCGCGCCGTTCATATTTGCCCATGCTGTCAACACAGTATGAAATTAGTCGGGTTTCACCGACTGAAGCTTTCTGAGATTGGCTTGTGAATTGTTAGTTTTTGACCGAGATCGAAACCATTAAGGGGATGCCGATAAAGAAATAAAAATACAATAAGCCTTTGATATGATTGAGTAATGATCGTATGCAGATAAAACTCACCTCAAGAAAACACCTAAACTTCCCTCTGATTTCACTATTTACTATATAAGAAGCGATCCTTGACGGGCTTGTTCAACAACCAGATAAGGTGTCGGCTGCGCGACACCTATCCTTATATGGACTCCCTATTTCTTATATGGACTCCCTATTTCTCGTTTATTATATTTTCAGTTTATCTCTGAGCCCTTGAGGAGCGAGATAAAGGATTGTTTTCCCTTTTTTAATTTTTGTAGACATAAGTAAATCTTCTTCTACTAACCCATTCAAATATGTTCGTGCTGTATTTTCATTGATATCGAAGTCCATAGATACCTGTTTGGTAGTAAAAATTTTCCCTGGTTCTTTGATTGCATCCTTCAATAACTCAAGTTGTGCTCGTTTTAACTTTTTAGACAACGGACTTTTTTCAATCCATTCCATGAATTGATAAAATTCATTTTTCTTGTTTTCAATGTGTTTTTGTAAAGCATCCACTGCGTTCGTTACAATATTTGTCTGATGATAAATGAAGTACGTTAAATCTAAGTCATCTGTTTCTGTATATATGTAAGCAGTATCGTAATCACTTCTTTTTTCCTGAATGAGTTTACTAATCGATAAATACTCAAAAAGCCAATATCCATTTCTTAACATAAACCAATAGAAAATTGCCCTTGCAGTTCTCCCATTACCATCACCAAAAGGGTGTATGTAACTGATCATAAAATGCAAAATAATGGCTTTGATTAAAGGGTGAATGAAACTATCTGATTGTTGACCATCACTACATTCATTTGCAAAATCACATAAATCAGTCAGCCTTTCTTTCAGAGATTCGAAGCAAGGAGGTTCATGTGCAACTTCGTTATATATATTTCCAACGGTAATAGTGTTATCTGTTCTTAATTCACCGGAAACTGCTTCATTATCGATAGCCATATATGTAGAAATAGAATGTAATTCTAAAATTAAAGCAATTGATAGATCCTCATCCTTTCTTTCAACAACTTTTTTCATTAATAGATAATTATTGAAAATCATTTGTTCGGACTTGTCTACTGGCTTACGATTATTTTCAAGCATATCTTTAGCAACTTTTCTTGTTGTAGATGCACCTTCTAATTGCGAAGAAGTGATAGCTTCTTCCATCATTAAATTTTTTACTAAATATCTATCTTTCTCTCGTGTTGTAATAAATGAGCCATCACCGATAGAATGACCACCACCTGTAACTTTATCGATGTAGTGCAATTGCGCAAATAAAGAATCGGGAACACAATAGTTGAAACTCTCTTTCTCTGTTTTCCCTTTTAAGGAATCAAGATATTTAGTAATTGTTTTTCTAGACAACTTTGTCGCAACCCATGCCGCTTTTTCATCATCACCTTGTGCTACTTTCCATTTGAATTTATCCCAATGTAGATAGTTACCGTGTAGATCTGTTGCTTTATACTTAGACAGTAAAGGAAGAAAATCTTCATGGGATACATTTTTCATCAACTCTTTTAATGGAGTTGGAATTCTGATTCTTGCCATATAACACCAAAACTTAATTATTGTAAATTAAGTTTACCTTATAATCGCAATACTTCAACTTAAAATTAGAAATTTTAGTTTTAATGAGAAGCTAGAAGAAAATATAACGCCTAGCATCACTGGCTGACAAAAGTGGTGTGGCTGTAGCGCAGCGAAAGCCGCGCCGCTTTAGGCAGCCTGTGTGTATGCTTTTGTTAGATTTCATCTTGGGTTTTTGGGTAATTCCTTCACCGCTTCAACCAATTTCTCCAAGGTATCACTACCCGACAGAATATTATTGAGAATAGTCTTACGAGTAAGGATAAAATCGTTGTTGTTTATAGGCGAGTCCTTAGGAGCAATAATAAGATTGTACTTAGATAAATATCTTACCCGAACCTCAGCTTCACCATTAAGTTTTACAGGCTTACCGTCAATTATTGCGGCTCCATCATCATATTCTGAAGAGGTTATATAGTGATCTTTAAATATCCCGTATTCCTCTCTACGGTAGCCACTTTCCTTTATATTAACGTCACAGTCATATTCCCCATAAACACCAGTTGACTCTGATGGCAGCAACTCAATATATACAAAACTTTGATAATAACTTCCCGTGTTAATAGCTGCTATTCTACCAATTCTCATTTCTTGGTAGTCAATTAATACCGTATCATCTGAAATAACGGTAAACTTTTTAATATCAAGATCACCATCTCTCCACCACCAAAACGGATCACAATCATCGAATACTATGGGGTCTTCAAACAATAGTTTAAGACGATCTATTGCTTCTTTTGTTTCAAACCATTCTATACCTCTGACACCAGGAAATGTCGTCTCAAATCTATTATTAAAAAACACTCTAGCTGTAGATTCTGGTAAATTGTTGTTTTTCTCGAAGGGATTATTACCTAATATTGGTTTTGTTTTCTTTTTAATTCCATATATTTCAGATACCAAGCTATCCACATTACTCAAGAATCCTTCTTCATTTGTGAAATCAATATACATTCTTTCACTTAAACAACGCGGTGTTTTTATTTTATCATCTACATTTCTAATAACTGGAATAAACTTATTTGTGTCCATATTCAGCATTATCTCTGAAGTAACGATAGTGTTCTCATAACCAACGCCACCAACCCTATCATTTGCCTTTGAATTGTATTCAGCCGTACAAACTACTAGTACTCTATCTGACCCTTGCATCCCTTTTTCCATAAATTTAGATAAATTAGACCCAAGTTCTAAATCCCATTGATCTAATATGCAATCAATACCTTTATCCATAACGGCTTCTGCCAGCTTGAGCACCCATTCCTTATGTTCCTCGGAATCATGGGAATAGGAAATAAATATTTTAGGATCTTCCAACTAGTATCTCCTTTAATAACTCAAGTTTCGGAGTTCATATTTACCAATAAAAATAACCTAACATGCTGATATAAAAGAATAAAATACCTACTTGTGTTATAATTATTGTTAACTAGACAATAAAAAAAACACAAGAGGCATAAAATGAAGTCTGACATAAATGATTTTGGTTTACCATCGCTTACTGCGGATTTACTTAATCAACAAAATCTAAATATAGATAATACGTTTAGTACAACATGGAAAAACATTGGCTTTAAAGATCTCTTAAAACGCGCAAAATTTAACAAACGATCTGGCACTTCAGCTGACAGTGTTGTGTACCTCTTGATGTTGTGGGTTTGGCTAAAAGTAAACTCTGTTTCGATGTTCTCAAGGGATGCGTTATTGAGTTTCTCATCCTCAAAAAAAGATGCCCTCTACGATTTTATTAACCATGAAAACTTGGATTGGCGAAAGCTACAATTATTGACAGCAAAAAAAATACTTAAGCCCCATGAAGGAAATAAATTGAATGCTTTTGTTATCGATGATTCAGTTAAAATCAGACGTGGTAAAAAGATGCCAGGTGTTTCAAAGCACTTCGATCACTTAACCGCTCGATGTGTCAATGGGCAACAAATAGTGACGCTAGGCCTTGCTAATGACGAGTTATTTACGCCGATTGATAATGAAATATTTATCAGTAAAACTGACAGACAGGTTGCTGATTATCAGTTTAAAGATGGTCGTAGTATTGCAGCAAAACGTTACGAAAAGTCAAGAGAGCAAACTAAACCTGATATGGTTTGCGACATGATATCAAGAGCAATACGCAATGGTATTAACGCCGAATATTTTTTAGCAGTTGCTTGGTTTGCAACGAAACGAATATTAAAAATGACGGTGGAACAATCACTTGTAGCAATTGTTCGAATGAAGCGAAATAAAATGAAGTATCGCTTTATGGAAAATGGAGAGAGTAAGTTACTGAGTGCTGAAGAGTTATATAAGCAACATATCAAAGGTCAATGGCATAACCTAAAAAATATTCCTTACCAAAGCAAATCAATTATTGTTGAGTTGAATTTAACGACTGAGACTAAAAAAGATCCACAATGGATTAAAGTTAAGCTTCTGTACGTTCGGTCTATGAATGAAGCCAAACAACAAGCGAGCAAAAATGATTGGGCTCTCTTTTTATCAACGGATAGCCTACTTGAAGATGAAAAAATACTTGAAATATATGCACTACGTTGGGGAATTGAAGTTTACTTTAAAGAGGCGAAACAAAAGCTTGGTTTTTTAAAAGAACAAAGCCGCCACTATGGTGCGTACATCGCTTCTATTCATCTAACTGGATTGCGTTTTTGTTTACTATTATTTGCAAAAGAAGAGCAAGTGGGAGCCAAGTTAAGTGAGGTTAGAAATGACTTTGAAGAAAGCCTTACGACGTTGAATTTTGGGTGTAAATTATGGGGTTTATTTAAAGCATTAATTGCAGGCGCTCTCAATGAAATAGGTAATTTAACCGAAAGTAAAAAATCAGAGATCTTAAAAAAGATCGATCAAACTGTTATTGGCTTTTTTACGAAAGCGCTACAAATGGATCAATTCACAATACGGCAAGAGGCACTGATATGATGGAAAATAAAACAGAAAAAGCTATAATTTCAACGAATATGAACTCCGAAACTTGAGTAATAATATAACGAGGCTGTAGAATTAACCTCTATTTATTGTTTTTGATTAACATTTATACTTTAACAATAAGTTACTGCTTTAACAATTAGAAACATTCAATTACCCAAAATAAGTTTTATTGTTAATATTATTCAGGATAAATAGAGATTACTTGGATTATCATGACTATTTAGGCGGCCTAGAGAGAATACTACTGGTTATAAGTGGGTAACCTGGGTCTAGTGAAGTGCTATTCTGAGCTTTTCTATATTATGAACAAGACAGTACATCTGCCATTGACTATTTACTTTTCCTTGGCCTCTAAGCTTATAACTGTATTTCTGATGTTGCTTATTGGCTACGGTGATTGTTACTTGCTTAACCGCTAAAATAGCCTTTAAACCCAGCTCCTTTCGATATGTTGCAACCGTGTATAAGCCAAGCATTGACACCATTTTGGAGAAGCTGTTGATGTACTTTTTTAGCACCGTATATTGGTGTTTTAGCAAATACTTTAGCTATTTCCATCTTAATCTCGTCCTTTTTATTATTCACTTTTGCAGTGCAGTAAAAAGTACTCCGATTCAAATTCAATAGCTCACATTGCTGTGAGACAGATAGGTTTTCTAGCTTGGGATCAATTAACTTCTTTTTATCAGATCCTCCCAAGCTTTTTAGCTTTTTAGTTTTTTTCTGGCCATTCATTCGAGGATGTCATTTTACCGACAATTTTTGTGAGCATTTAATTTTTGTCTAAAGCTGCAACAAGCTCCAGCTTATATTCTTTAACAGCTTTAGCAGGCTCCATTGCAATAACAGCATTTTCCAGGAATATTTTTTTCCAATTCTGAAGGATCAATGGTGTTATGTTATTTTAACTTGCAATGTAAGCTCAAGTTTTTTCATTTTCCAATAACTCCAGTACAAGTCTACTTTTAAACTCCGCAGAATAAGTTGTTCTTTTTTTGCTCATAGTAATTCTCCTGTTTTGCTAGATACTATCTCAAACAGGAATAAGAATCTTAATTTAACTGTTTAGATTTCCTGGGGCATTATAGTAGTAATGACAGATGAAATCATTGTTAAGAATCAAATCGTTTAAATAGAAGATATGGAAATGTCTCGCGTCCTGTTGACTGTTTTACCATTTTATTTTGAATCTGCTTTCCCAATATATAATTATCAAATTCCCTTCCAATGAAAGAAGATATGATCCCTGAAATAAGTCTAAAATCATTTGATTGTATTTTCAAATCAAACCCATGGCTGTAAAAACAAGCAATAACCTGCATGGTATTGACCGCTTTAGGTATAAAGACATAACTTGTCTCAGTAGAGATTAACAATATATTTCTTACAAGGTTGTATATCTTATTATTGTTATTATAGTAGATTGTCGTAGGAAGGTTCTCTAACACAATGAGATCAAATTTTTTCCCTTTAAAATTTTTTGTTATTTCAAAAGTATTACCAGTTGTAAAATCCATCACCACATCAGGAGAACAAATAGCGTTAATATCTACAGTTACACAATTTTTATGATCGTGATGCCTGTACGGATACCAAGGAGAATTAAGAGACTTAACATGCCCCGCATAACCGTTTTCAACTGAAGAGCCGCAACCTATGACGAGGGTATTCATACAGATCCTTATTTTAATATTTATAGCTTTCAGGATGATTTTATATCTTTGGACAATATAACATTTATTATTACATTCAAGATATAGCTAACTCGTTATATTTTGGCATAAAGGGATCATTAAATAACAAGTATTTCAAGCTTGCACCACATAACGAGGCTGTAGAATTAACCTCTATTTATTGTTTTTGATTAACATTTATACTTTAACGATAAGTTACTGCTTTAACAATTAGAAACATTCAATTATCCAAAATAAGTTTTATTGTTAATATTATTCAGGATAAATAGAGATCACTTGGATTATCATGACTATTTAGGCGGTCTCGAGAGAATACTACTGGCTCTAAGTGTGTAACGTGGGTCTAGTGAAGTGCTATTCTGAGCTTTTCTATATTATGAACAAGACAGTACATCTGCCATTGACTATTTACTTTTCCTTGGCCTCTAAGCTTATAACTGTATTTCTGATGTTGCTTATTGGCTACGGTGATTGTTACTTGCTTAACCGCTAAAATAGCCTTTAAACCCAGCTCCTTTCGATATATTGCAACCGTGTATAAGCCAAGCATTGACACCATTTTGGAGAAGCTGTTGATGTACTTTTTTAGCACCGTATATTGGTGTTTTAGCAAATACTTTAGCTATTTCCATCTTAATCTCGTCCTTTTTATTATTCACTTTTGCAGTGCAGTAAAAAGTACTCAGATTCAAATTCAATAGCTCACATTGCTGTGAGACAGATAGGTTTTCTAGCTTGGGATCAATTAACTTCTTTTTATCAGATCCTCCCAAGCTTTTTAGCTTTTTAGTTTTTTTCTGGCCATTCATTCGAGGATGTCATTTTACCGACAATTTTTGTGAGCATTTAATTTTTGTCTAAAGCTGCAACAAGCTCCAGCTTATATTCTTTAACAGCTTTAGCAGGCTCCATTGCAATAACAGCATTTTCCAGGAATATTTTTTTCCAATTCTGAAGGATCAATAGTGTTATGTTATTTTAACTTGCAATGTAAGCTCAAGTTTTTTCATTTTCCAATAACTCCAGTACAAGTCTACTTTTAAACTCAGCAGAATAAGTTGTTCTTTTTTTGCTCATGGTAATTCTCCTATTTTGATAGATATTATCTCAAACAGGAATAAGAATCTTAATTTTACTGTTTAGATTTCCTGGGGCATTATAAAACATATAAATAGAGTTTGTTTGTTCAACCCAAACGAACTCTATGCGCTATCCTTCAGGATTAGTTTCCCTCCTCCCAAATGAGTTTCACCATTATCACCCAGCCTGGTATAAACTTTTGTTATCGTAACCATTATTTACCCTCTATATTAGATTATTTGTTTTTTGGTGCTTAAAGCTATGAACAAAAACGTAAGCTGACGGAACAATAACTAAAGAAACCAATGTGCCTAATAACAATCCAGCAACAATTACCCAACCAATTTGCTGACGATTTTCACTACCAGGACCAAATGCTAATGCTAGTGGCAATGCACCCAAGACCATTGCCGCTGTTGTCATTAAAATTGGACGTAATCTAAGTTTTGCCGCATAAGTTACCGCTTCAATAACTGTTTTTCCAGTTGCTAATTGCTGATTAGCAAACTCCGTGATCAATATACCATGTTTAGCAATTAGACCAACAAGTGTCACTAAACCGATCTCGCTATAAAGATTTATGCTGTTCCCCGTTAGTCTTAATGCGACTAAAGCACCTACAACAGCAAATGGAACACAAATTAAAATAATAAATGGGTCAACAAAACTTTCAAACTGCGCAGCCAAAATCAAGTAAATAAACACAAGGGCTAAAACAAATATCCCTAACATCGTATTACTAGACTCAATATATTGCAATGCTGATCCAGAAAAGGCAATTTTGACATTACTCGGCAAAATTTGTTTAGACAATTTTTCTAGCTGTTTAATCGCATCGCCCATTGAAAAACCTTCAGCTAATTTAGCCGTAAACATATCAGAGCGTAAACGATTATAATGACTCAAACTAGGTGGAGTATTTTTTTGCGAAATGCTAATTAAACTTTGTAACGGTATCATTTTTTGCTTATCACTATGTATATAGAGCTGATTTAATATATTTACTGTATTCAAGTTTTTATTAGATAATTGCATAATGACATCAAAACTTTGATTGCCGAAATCATATTTACCAACTTCTATACCTGCTAACATTGTTTGTAGAGTATCTGTCACCTCACCTATTGGCACGTTTAAATCAGCCGCTAAATCACGATTAATATGAATATTAATTTGTCTCGTATCCCACTTAAGGATACTGTCTGGATGAATAAATCTTTGATCTAGCTTAACCTTTGCAAGAAAATTTTGCATTATTTTATGCAAATGCAAATAAGATCCGGTCGTTAATAAATTTAATTCAACGTCTCCTGGAGAACTGGAAGGTATAAACCATGTTAGCGGAGGTGAAGCGACGCTAACCGTAACGATCGTACCAGGAATATTATTGAGTTTATCTTGCAATGATTTTGCAACCCGAAAACTATCATTAAGATAGCTTGGTTTTAATGTTATAGAAGCAGAGAACGAGCCTCTTTGCGAATTTTGCATGAGATAGTCTTGAATGCCAGGCGTACTATTTAATATTTTTTCAAATCGCGGAATAAATGACTGTGTTTGTTTAAAGCTACTTTGTGCGGCAACGGTTACATTTAACTGCATAAGCGGCATTTTCATACCTGGAACTAACTCTCGAGGCAAATGATAAAAAGCTGCCATTCCGACAATACCTAATACAACAATTCCAGTTAAAATCCAACGGCTTCTGGCCAGTAAAAAGATCAGTCCAGTAGAATAAGAAGCTTGTAAGCGTTCAAATATTCGATTTACCCATAAAGTATATGAACTCTGCGTTTTACTCGTTAAAATCCTTGAACACATCATTGGTGACAAAGTTAATGCAACAACACCTGAAATCAAAACGGCACCCAATAACGTAAAAGCAAACTGACGAAAGAATACGCCAGAAATACCTGATGTAAAGCCAACCGGAGCATAAACAGCAGCCAAAGTAATTGTCATAGCGACAATAGGAAAAAGCATTTGCTTCGAGCCCTTAAATGCAGCAGTAAGAGGGTTTTCTCCAGACTCAATAAACCTTGCAATATTCTCAAGCATAATAATAGCATCATCAACGACCAATCCAATGGCTAAAACCAGTGCTAATAAAGTAATGGTGTTAATACTGTAACCCAAGAAATAAATAACAGCAAAACTACTCAGCAAACATATAGGTACTGTAACAATGGGTATTAAAGCGGCCCGAAAGCTACCTAAAAACAAGGATATTACTAACAATACTAATACAAATGCTTCAATGATCGCTTCATAAACGTTATATAGTGCCGCACGAGTAAAATTAGATTGAT
This sequence comes from uncultured Psychromonas sp., assembly GCA_963682165.1. GTDB lineage: Bacteria > Pseudomonadota > Gammaproteobacteria > Enterobacterales > Psychromonadaceae > Psychromonas. The sequence goes on from OY821666.1 coordinate 4,001,189, forward strand.
TATATTGAACAATTTGTTTCATACCTTTTGGTAAAGCCGCGCCAATTCTATTAAATAATCGAAGCGCGGTATCTGTCATTGTCAGGTTGTTAGCGCCTTCTGCTGGGCTTAGACCAATAGCAACTCCTGGTTTACCATCAACTGAAAAATAACGCGTACTTGTATCTGTGCCACGATGGGCACTACCCACTCTAATTTTAGCAACATCGTTTAAGCGGACAACATGATTATCAACATCTTTTATTACCAAGTTACCAAACTGTATTGCACGATGTAATTTTAAATCAGTCACAACGCTATAAGTAAGTTGATTACCTTTTATCTCGCCTGTTGGTACCGCTGAATTTTGGTTTGTTAATACTTTTTTAACGTCACTAACCGTAACGTTTCTTGCCGCCATTTTCGCAGGATTTAGAGAAATTCTAAGGGCATAATAATGACTACTCCACAATACTACCTTAGCCACATCAGGTAACGTACTAAATCGAGGCACAATAAATTGCTTAACGTAAGTGGTTAAGGCACCAATAGATTCATTCGGATTAAAGTATGCTAAGTATAAAATGGGCTGTGTATTAGGGTCACTTTTACTCACTACCGGCGACTTAGAGCCGGGGGGGAGTTCTGCAACAACCTTAGCAACATTTGCTCTCACATCGGATACTGCTGTCTGCAAATCTGTATTTAGTTTGAAGTTTAGTATGATTTGGCTATTGCCATTTTGGCTAGTTGACATCGTAGATTTAAGTCCAGACAAACCTGACATTGAGTCCTCTAGAACATTGGTCAGTTGGGTTTCGACAATGCTGCTAGATGCACCAGGATAATCAGTACTGATCGTAACAATCGGCACTGTGATTTTAGGTAAATAGCGCTGAGAGAGCTTTTGCTGACACATTATACCAATAGTAATGAGCAACAAACTTAAAACAATCGTAAAAGCTGGACGCTTAATGCAAAAATCACTTAGTCTCATTTGAAATCAACCTTAACTGCACGGCCATTTGCTAATTTTTCTTGTCCTAATATAACAACTTGATCACCTGCTTGCAGACCGTGCTTTATAATAATCTGCTCACCAACGTTCCTTCCAATAGTAACTGGACGCTTATAAGCTTTATTGTGCTTAATGATAAACACATCATTACCTTCAACGGTGGGTATTAACGCTTTCTGTGGAATTAGAACTATATTATTCTTTCTTCCTATTTGTAATGTGACATGAACAAAGAGTCCAGCTGCCAATTTCATATCTCGGTTAGGTATATCTGCCCAAATCATTACAGTCCTTGTTTTCGCATCAACTGATGGTGCAATATAGCTAACTTTTCCTCGAAAAATTTTGTGCGACAACGCACTACTCGTAACATTAACCGATTGGCCTATTTTCGCATGATTTAAATAACGTTCTGGAATGCTAAATTTAACGATTAAATCTACTTTATCAATCAATATGGCTAAAGGTTCTCCAGCCTCGACAAATTGTCCTGCATCAACCTTACTTGCACTAATTATGCCTGAAAATAGAGCTGTAATACGCATTTTCTCTAATTTTACTTTGTTAACCTCTAGATCCGATTCTTGAGATTTATAGCTTGCTAATGCTTTATCCAGTGTTTCTTTAGAAACTGCATTTTTTTTTGCTAACTGTTGTGTTCGTTGATAGGTGATCCGACTGAGATGAAGCTTAGATTGTGCTGCCTGATATTGTGCCTGATATAACTGATCATCCAGCTGGTAAAGTGGCTGTCCTTTTTTAACTACCTGACCATATTGGAATAATATATGACTAATCTTGCCTGGAATCTCTGGACTAATTTTGATTGTTTTTTTCGCAAAAAGAGAGCCAATACTATCAACGTTTGTCGGCACATTAGTTAATGTGACTTTCTTCGCGATCACATTAACTTTGAAAGCGCTTATACTTGTCTTTTTAGAATGTACAGTTGCACTTGAAATACTGACTACAACAAAAAACATTAATCCCGTCAAAATTTTCAACGACTTACTCAGTATGTCATCCATATTGTTTCCCTAACCTTTTACTTTTATAAAGTTTTTCAATCCATTTTTTCAGTGCCGGAGTATTCCCCATAAATCCTTTATAATAATATTTTGGAAAAAAAGGTTTTCCATCGTCTATTTTTGGTGACAACACCAATCCAGTGGGATAAATAATCGCAGAAGCCTTGTCAGAAAAAACCTTTACAACATTCCAAGTTGAATTTGCCCCAGAGGCTGTAGGCTGTCCAACTTGAATAACGCCTGGAATTGATTCCATTATCATAACAAAGTTAGCACATTCGCTCCCACATCTGCCATCTGTCAACAGAATCACTTTTGCTTTCACAGGATTATCAGCACCCAATACTTTTGACTTTAAGATGTTTTTTGTGTAAATGAACTTCTTTTTGCTTGCTTTTATAGCCATTTTCATACCTGAAATCATATCCTTGGGGGAATTGCTTTTAAGCATATTCTGCAAGGTTACATCTGTGGCTGAGAATTCTGTCTTTTCTTGTTGATTCCAGATAAAATGTTTTCCTAATGAACTCAGATACTTTGCACCATAAAGATTCATAATGATCGGACGCATATATTTAGGATCACCTCCAGTATTTCCCCGCAGATCAAACACCAATAAATCACTGTTTCGGTATTGTTTAATTTTCTTTGCAATTTTTTCAAGTAATTTAGTTGTGGTAGTTCCCTGGGTTGGCAACCCCCATGCAAAAATTGGAATTGAAATCCAAATGCCATCCTTACTAAACTTAGAGATATTAAAAGGCGGCACTGAACCGAATGCTGCTTCCGCTATCTTTTGTGAAAAATCAAAAAAACCCAATGAAAGCGGTGAAGCTTTACCAACGACAGTCCATTTTAACTTATCTATATATTTACGGCCATGAAATACAAACGTACATTTTTTAGGATAATGAATAAATGGATTCTCCTGCCAAACAAACAATGTAGGGATATATTGAGACCATGTAGAAGGATATTCTTTATGAGCTACATTAAAAGGAATAATATTAGTTCTAATAAGTTGCCTAGTCGATTTTCCATCACAACTAATCAACTTTGCACCAACTTCGGGTAAATTATTCCACTGATGAGTATCTTTACTATGGTAAATAACGACTACAGACTTATTGCGTTGGGCAACAATAAAACCAGGCCATTTTTCAGAATGGTTCGTAATTTTAAGCAATGGAATAGCCTCTGTATGGTAATCCCTAAATCCACTAAGATAATAATACATAACACTAATATACCCCGGATAGGAGTAAATATTTTTGGCTTTAGCTAAAGCTTTCTCATACCCAACATTTAACCAATCTGTATAATAATTATTGTATTTGGCTTTTGGTGAATTGTTCAAAATAAGTTTTTTCGTTGTCAACAAATCACCTTGAGCCATTTTTGACCAAGGAGAAACTAATTTCACCGATCCACCATATATAGAAAAAGAAGAAATTAAACCCAATAGTAAAACGATTATATATCTAAAACCCCCCTTACGTTCCATGTAAATTCTCCAAAATGTTCTTCACAGCAGACAATAATTCATCTTCACAAGCATCAATAAACATATGATCGCCTGGAAACCATTGTAAATCAAAAGCCGCACATGTGAGATGTTTCCATGCATTGAGTGTAGCGATAGGTATTCCTATATCCTCTGTGCCACCAAAAACATGCATTGGATATTTCAGAGGTGTCTTATGAGTATGTTTATATTGAAAAGTAAGGTGATTATCTGCTTTCAATATTGGCAACATCATATCCAAATATTCTGCCTCACAGGGTATTCCATACTGCTTTTCAAAAATTGCTGAAAAAGCCTTTCTTAGCTCATTATCAGTAGAAACCCTATTAAGATTGTATTGTGCTGCATATTCAGGCTCAGCTGAAGCAGCTATCAGTAAAGATTTCAGATTTATGTTTTTAAATTGCTGTGCCAGTTCATAAGCAATTAAGCCCCCCATACAATAGCCGAAAAACACGACTGATTTATAAGAAAAATCGTCAAAATCCCGCTTAATATCATTAGTTATTTCAGCTATATCGATATAAAACGTTTCACCTAAACGATCTTCTCGTCCAGGCAATTGTACGGCGACCATATCCGCATCGTGTTGTAAGTATTTTGGCCATCGCTGATAGATGGCTGCACCGCCACCGCCATAATGAAAACAAAATAATAATGTATCATTCCCATTCTGACCAATCATCTCTGTATATTTAAATAACTGCCTGTTCATTTCGAATACTCCTCTTAGGAAAATGTTTGAACTCAGGTAAAATAGCAATTACCAAAGCTAATAAAATAGTAATTAATGCATATATTGTCACCTGAAAATGAATTTCATGTAAATTCAAGAAAATTCCTGCCATCAATAAGCCAAAGGGAGCAGAAGCAATTGATGTAAAATTAACACAAACCATAATTCCTGGCACATCTTTTTGATTAGGATAACGCTGAAATACATTTAATATTATAATATTACCAATACCAGAGGAAAATCCAAGTACAAATAAACATATAAAGGCTAATGAGCTAATCGAATTAACTGCAAATAAGAGATATGCAAGACTCATTACCAGATAAGCAATAAACACTTGGAACCATAATGATCTATTCCACTGAAAAATCGATAATAATAATGTGGCAAGCAAAGTTCCTATACCTAAAGATATTTCCATTAATGATAAAGTTTGAAAGTTTCCATGAAAAACAAATTTGCTATATATTGGAATATATAGCTGCAAAGGAACAAGGAACAAACTCATAAAGAAAAACACTAGCAGCAGCTGAAAAATAAGTTTGTAATGTCTGATGTATTCCCACCAATTTAATGATGTTATTCCTTCATTCGAGTTATCTTTTATTTGATATTTTTTTTGAACTTTAATAGTCATCTCTAACGAAGCCGCTATAAAATAGGTAACTCCAGAAATAATAAAAATAAGAAATAAACCATCGATTCGATAAAATAGCATAGCCAATGCTGGACCTATAATCCCAGAAATAGCAACTGTACCGCTAACAAGGATCGGTGCTGTCACCAATGTACGATTTATTGTGTGCAGCAATATAAGCAAATAAAATTAAGTAACATCCTTTTTGATAATAATTGCTGTAACCGGCATACTGATAAACTTCAATTAACTTACCAATTAATGGCTGAAATATCGCACCCGATATCACAACGGCCATATTGTTAAATGCAATTGCTATTGCTTTGACTTTTTCATTATTATTGCTTCGTACAACAGCAAAACTTAATGCTTGACCAGAACAGGCTGCGCCAGCTATAAACAAAAAAGAAACACCTAAAATAATTAATGGCAATTTAAATTCAAGAATTAATATGAATGCCACAACTCCAATAACTGCTGATGACCATAACGGTATGATTTTATTTTGTACTATATTAGTTAACAAACCGAGTAAAGGGCTGCCAACAGCCAATCCCAACCACATCATTGATGAATAAAAAGCGGCACTATTGGCGCTAAGGTGATCGAAGTGCATTAAGAATGGCCCCCCCACAAAGAAGTAAATCCCGATATAGGCGCCCAAAGCAAACAAGCATACAGTGCGATAATCCATGTTTGTGATTTACCTAAAATGGTTTTTAAATCACTCTTAATGTCTGACAACCAATGAACTTTTACTTTTTCTTTAGCTTGTTTCTGATAAGCTAGTAAAAACCAAATTAACACAGCCAATAACAAACAAAATCCACCCAGTGCTATCATGGTTAAATGCCAACCAATACTATGTACCACAAAGCTGATAGGTAATTGCCCCGCCATTGCTCCAATCGCTGCTAGCATTTGTGTAACACCTGTTAATAAGGCAAAATGTTTTTTTGCAAATAAATCTGAAGCCACCACCAACACAGAAATAAATGCAAATGCAGATCCGAATCCCATTAACAATCTGGCCAAACATCCTAAATAAAAATTGTCAATTGTTCCAAAAACAATTGCTCCGATGGAACAACACATTTAGCGCGAGGGAGTATATAATGCCCCAGGAAATCTAAACAGTAAAATTAAGATTCTTATTCCTGTTTGAGATAATATCTATCAAAATAGGAGAATTACCATGAGCAAAAAAAGAACAACTTATTCTGCTGAGTTTAAAAGTAGACTTGTACTGGAGTTATTGGAAAATGAAAAAACAATAGCTGAGATTGCAAATGAAAATAATATCACCCCTAAGAATCTTCAGAATTGGAAAAAAATATTCCTGGAAAATGCTGTTATTGCAATGGAGCCAGCAAAAGCGGTTAAGGAATATAAGCTAGAGCTTGTTGCTGCTCAAGAAGAAAACGAAATGCTAACAAAAATTGTCGGTAAAATGACTGTTGAAAAGGAGTGGCTTGAAAAAAAGCTAAAAAGCTTGGGCTTATCTCATAAGAAGAAGTTAATTAATCCCAAGCTAGAAAACCTATCTGTATCACAGCAATGTGAGCTATTGAATTTGAATCGAAGTACTTTTTACTACACTGAAAAAGTGAATAATAAAAAGCATGAGATTCAGCAGGAAATAGCCAAAGTATTTGATAAAACACCAATTTACGGCGCTAAAAAGGTGCATCAACAGCTTCTAGAAAATGGAGTCAAGGCATCTTTAAACACGGTAGCAACATATCGAAAGGAGCTGGGTTTAAAGGCTATTTTAGCGGTTAAGCAAGTAACAACCACCGTACCCAATAAGCAACATCAGAAATACAGTTATAAGCTTAGAGGCCTTAATATTTCACATGCTAATCAGGTATGGAGCACAGATATAACCTACATCAAAGTCAAGGGTGGAATAGTTTACCTTGCTGCGGTCATTGATTGGCATTCGAAAGCCGTCCTATCACACAAAATATCGAATACGATGGATTGTGCACTGGTAATGAACGTCTTGGATGCGGCCTTAGATCGCTATGGAAAACCTGAGATATTCAATACAGATCAAGGAAGTCAGTATACAAGCGATGTGCATACTCAAAAATTAAAACAGAACGGGATCACGATATCAATGGACGGGAAAGGCCGTGCCACTGATAATATTTGCATTGAAAGATTTTGGAGAAGTGCAAAATGCGAGCGTATTTATCTAAATGAATATGAAACTATCAAAGATTTACAAGAAGATGTATCCGATTACATTGAGTTTTATAATCACGAACGATTTCATGAAACATTGAAATATAAAAAACCAATGAATGTTTACCAAGAAGGAATTAAGGCGAGCTTAGCTTTATCAAAGGTATCTTAACTGTGGAATAAGAAATATTAAATAACTGTCTTGACTCTTTGGGTAGGTATATTGGCTCGCTTTGTCTAACTTAAGTTGCTTGCGCTCTAACTCTGCAAAAGTACCACTCCACTCTTTACTTGCATTAGACTTTATTTTACAGCCATCGATGGCAAACATATTGCGAGCAATTAATCCTTCTTCATCACATATCATCAACACTTGCGTAAATAGAGGCGCTATTTGTTCGCTCATACGAGCAACAAAAGAAGCGACAGAAGTATAGTGAGGTTGCACATCTGCCGATAAACTCATAAATAAGATGTTCGTTTCACAAGCCGTTGCAATTTTACCACTCGATACTAAACCATCAGCTTCGCCTAACACAATTATCTTTAACATAACTCTGGATGATATGCTGCGGCTGCCTTTTTATCATTGTTATAGCATTTATCAAACGATGTTAAATCAAGTTTATTATCAACAATATGAGATAAAGCATACTCAAAAGTACCAGCTAATATTTGTGATGAGAAATCAATAGGAATGAACTTACTTTAGCAGGCAAGTCGGGTTTATAATTTGCCATAAAAGTTTTCGATGAGTGAATAATATCTATTAGATAGCATCGATGAACTACAGACAAGGTTAATCATTAAACAATTCACTAAAATAAGAAAATACACTGAAAAGTGTCTTTTTGGATAAATTCTACAGCCTCAACGCTTTGCTAAGCGGCAATAAAATTGTTAGCTAAAATTAGCAAAGCCAACTGTTTTTTGTCCGTTTAAGCAACTTCTTAAGTTTCCTAGACAATGAATTCGTATTCTTCTGATTGTGGAATTTTAGTTAAGCTATCAGGTAATAACTTCCCTTCAATTTTACACATTAAACGGTAGTTTTTTGGAGCTTCTGATGAAGAACTTTCAACTGTAACATTCATATTTTCTGAATATTCAAGGAGCCTATTAATATCCCTTGCCAAATATCTTGGACAGTAGCCTACAATTTCTGCTGGTTTATCCGCACGTACTAAAACAGCATCAGAGTCATAATCGTTTTGACAATCTTGACATAAAAATAATCTCGCTCCCTTAGACAGTTTATAAACTCTTTTTTGTGCAGACTTATTTAAATAACCTAATCCATGTAAAAAAAAGAAATGCGTATAATTTCCAAACTTATCAACTTCAATTCGTCGAAACATTTGTAATTTGTCCGTTCCTCTCATTGCACCAGAGCGAGCTAAAATATTTAAAGGTGTTACTTCATCACCCTCAAGGCCTAACCAGTTTATAAAGTTCTGATATTCAGGGCGTCTTTCTGAAAGTAGGCGATTGCGAAACAGAGGGAAAAGTTCATTAGAAACATATGATTTATTAATATCCTCCATTCCACTGAATGGAGCAAAATTCTTTGCTTTCAAAGAACCTTTTGTATAGTGGAATTGATAGCCACTCTCACTTACTGTTAAAGCCCCTACAACAAACCAATCTTTGGTTTCTGGAGCTTGCCAAGCAAGGTAAACTGCATCATTAATCATTTGATAGTAACCTTTTTTTATTTTCTAGCACCATTTGAAGTGCAAATTGCTTTGCAACATTTGAAATTACAATCTTTGGGATTTTTGAGAATATTTCTTCTATTATATCATCTGTAAGTTCTCGTAGTTTGAGTAACCAATACTCTTTTGCAGCTTCTCTATTTTTTACCGACTCAAAAAAAGCATCAACTGTGAACATTGGTTTTTTATCAGTTTTAAGTCTAAATAGTTCACATCTAGCCTTACTAACAAATTTGCCTATTGTACGGTTTTTATCTTTTGTCGTTAATCGATCTTCCCGCTCAGTGTCTAATAGCTCTCTTCCAAGACTAGCAGCGTGATCATAAGTTTCACACAAGTACTTCTCTTGCGTTTCAGTATCAATAACGATGGCCCAATTTTCATGATGTCTATCTTGATTACTAATTAAAGCATCTAATAATATATACCCACAAAAAATATCTCCAGCGTTCAAGATATTAGATACTTCCCAGTCTCTAGGAGGCAAAACATCTGAGTTATCTAAACAGCCAAGTACTCTATTTATAGTATGTTCTTTTACTCTAACAAATTGTTGCTCGCCTGTAACAGGTTCTGGGTAATTTGAGGGACTATTTTTGTGAAGGACTTCATTACCCATGATCATCCTGTAAGTATCAGGAACAATATTTGGGCTAACTACAGCCATTCGCTCCTTCATTATTGCTATTTCATATTTTACATGAGGTATACCTAGGACTTTACATAGTTCTTCTGCAACTTTTTCCGACCAATGTTCGCCAGTATTACCTCGTGAGTATTTAAACAACCATTTAACATTACCACCTTTAAAACGGAACCAGAACTTTTCCTTTGTTCCTAGTTGCTCATAGTCATCTGCATCAACATTAATATACTTAACTTCAAAACTCATTTATTTTTAATCCGTGCAATTAAACTAGTTGTAAACTCAAAGGGAAACTTAACGAGGCTGTAGAATTAACCTCTATTTATTGTTTTTGATTAACATTTATACTTTAACGATAAGTCACTGCTTTAACAATTAAAAACATTCAATTATCCAAAATAAGTTTTATTGTTAATATTATTCAGGATAAATAGGGATCACTTGGCTTATCATGACTATTTAGGCGGTCTCGAGAGAATACTACTGGTTATAAGTGGGTAACCTGGGTTTAGTGAAGTGCTATTCTGAGCTTTTCTATATTATGAACAAGACAGTACATCTGCCATTGACTATTTACTTTTTCTTGGCCTCTAATCGTAAATTTATTCATGCCTTTATTTACGGTAATATTAGCAAATACTGGCTCAATTGTGGCTAATCTTTTACTGTATTGCCTTCTACCCATTGGACTATCTATCTTTATGCGCATCTTATCGGTATACGATAGTTTTTCTTTTTTACAATTGTTTTGAATTGCACTTGCCTACCTATTTTTAAAGGTGCTTTACGCATGCATTGGCTTTGTAATGGGCAAGCCTTACAATCTTTTAAGTAACCAACGAAGCTAATATATAGTCGCTCTCCACTTTTGAAGTAATCACCACTACACCACATAATATTACCAGCAGGACAACGACAAGATTTGTCTTTCTCATCATAATGGAAGTCGGCTGAGCTAAAGCGTCTTGGTTTACCTTTACTACGTTTTAATCGTCGTTTCTCTTGTTCTGTGTGATACGTTTCACTCACTTTAAATAACGGATTTCGACTTCTAAATTGAGTGTCTGCAACATAGCTATCAAGTCCTGTACCCGCAAGATATTTCATATTAGCTTCACTGTGAAAACCACTGTCTGCGGTAAACTTTGCTTTGGATAAACTATCCGAAGTACCTAGTCTCAAAAATTCAGCATCGAGTTGCTTGATGCTCTCCCACAGAGCCCCATGTTTGGGCTTGTAGAATGACTTGGTGTTTATCATCATTAATAGCAATACCATTGTAGCCTTGAATAGTACCTTTCGATGTCGTCATTTTGGCACTGTCAGGATCGCTAATATTACTTTTAACCGGCTTACCTTTACTGCCATATTTTTGTTCTTTTGTTGCGAGATAATCAGCAATTTTAGCAGCACTTCTATCAAGTTTAGCTTTTTGTTTTAAGTCATGCTCTATCTGCTCTTCACCACAATCATCTTGTGATTGATGCCTCTCAACAATACGTTGACTCGCTTTTTCTAACTTAAGTTGCTTGCGCTCTAACTCTGCAAAAGTACCACTCCACTCTTTACTTGCATTAGACTTTATTTTACAGCCATCGATGGCAAACATATTGCGAGCAATTAATCCTTCTTCATCACATATCATCAACACTTGCGTAAATAGAGGCGCTATTTGTTCGCTCATACGAGCAACAAAAGAAGCGACAGAACTATAGTGAGGTTGCACATCTCCCGATAAACTCATAAATAAGATGTTCATTCCACAAGCCGTTGCAATTTTACCACTCGATACTAAACCATCAGCTTCGCCTAACAAAATTATCTTTAACATAACTCTGGATGATATGCTGCGGCTGCCTTTTTATCATTGTTATAGCATTTATCAAACGATGTTAAATCAAGTTTATTATCAACAATATGAGATAAAGCATACTCAAAAGTACCAGCTAATATTTGTGATGATAAATCAATAGGAATGAACTTACTTTGGCCGGACAAGTCGGGTTTATAATTTGCCATAAAAGTTTTCGATGAGTGAATAATATCTATTAGATAGCATCGATGAACTACAGGCAAGGTTAATCATTAAACAATTCACTAAAATAAGAAAATACACTGAAAAGTGTCTTTTTGGATAAATTCTACAGCCTCAACGCCTTGCTCTTGGGCAACTAATAAAATTGGCCAGTCTTTTTTGGCCGGTTTTATTAGTTGTCCTAAGCAGCTACTGGTTAGGCTGTTTTATTCGAACTGCCGTTGTTCATTATTAAATTAATAGACTTAACTATACCTTCAAATCTTTGTGCTTCCGAAAGAAATGAATGTAAGAACCCAAGCGCACCAGCCATTGCTATCTGACATAAAGCAGCCTCCTCCGATAGACCTTCAATATTACGATATTTAATGTCAAACTCTTGATCATAAATAGAACGTAAGGAATTTATAGCTTTTTCTCGACGTTCAACGTCTAAAGAATGTGATAATGCATTTCTCACAACATTAAGCTTTTTAATTAGATTCCACATATTATTTTTATTTTCACTTACAGAGATAGACTTACAAAGTTCAAGCTTTTGGTTAAATTGTAAACGTGCGTCTCCTACATGCTCCCCATGATGAACATAAGCTTCTAATGCTTGATTCATCAAATCTTCCGCTACAAGGTGCCCCTTAAGTATAATTTGAGCGGTATCATCAAAGTAGCTAATTTCATTTTCAAAAATTTTTTGTAGATCAGCTAAAGTTTCAGCCATATTTATTCCCTAACGAGGCTGTAGAATTAACCTCTATTTATTGTTTTTGATTAACATTTATACTTTAACGATAAGTTACTGCTTTAACAATTAGAAACATTCAATTATCCAAATTAAGTTTTATTGTTAATATTATTCAGGATAAATAGAGATTACTTGGCTTATCATGACTATTTAGGCTGTCTCGAGAGAATACTACTGGCTATAAGTGGGTAACGTGGGTCTAGTGAAGTGCTATTCTGAGCTTTTCTATATTATGAACAAGACAGTACATCTGCCATTGACTATTTACTTTTTCTTGGCCTCTAAGCGTAAATTTATTCATGCCTTTATTTACGCTAATATTACCAAATACAGGCTCAATTGTGCCTAATCTTTTACTGTATTGCCTTCTACCCATTGGACTATCTATCTTTATGCGCATCTTATCGGTATACGATAGTTTTTCTTCTTTACAATTGTTTTTGAATTGCACTTGCCTACCTATTTTTAAAGGTGCTTTACCCATGCATTGGCTTTGTAATGGGCAAGCCTTACAATCTTTTAAGTAACCAACGAAGCTAATATATAGTCGCTCTCCACTTTTGAAGTAATCACCACTACACCACATAATATTACCAGCAGGACAACGACAAGATTTGTCTTTCTCATCATAATGGAAGTCGGCTGAGCTAAAGCGTCTTGGTTTACCTTTACTAGGTTTTAATCGTCGTTTCTCTTGTTCTGTGTGATACGTTTCACTCACTTTAAATAACGGATTTCTACTTCTAAATTGAGTGTCTGCAACATAGCTATCAAGTCCTGTACCCGCAAGATATTTCATATTAGCTTCACTGTGAAAACCACTGTCTGCGGTAAACTTTGCTTTGGATAAACTATCCGAAGTACCTAGTCTCAAAAATTAAGCATCGAGTTGCTTGATGGCAGGTGCTAACGTTTGTTGCTCTCCCACAGAGCCCCATGTTTGGGCTTGTAGAATGACTTGGTGTTTATCATCATTAATAGCAATACCATTGTAGCCTTGAATAGTACCTTTCGATGTCGTCATTTTGGCACTGTCAGGATCGGTAATATTACTTTTAACTGGCTTACCTTTACTGCCATATTTTTGTTCTTTTGTTGCGAGATAATCAGCAATTTTAGCAGCACTTCTATCAAGTTTAGCTTTTTGTTTTAAGTCATGCTCTATCTGCTCTTCACCACAATCATCTTGTGATTGATGCCTCTCAACAATACGTTGACTCGCTTTTTCTAACTTAAGTTGCTTGCGCTCTAACTCTGCAAAAGTACCACTCCACTCTTTACTTGCATTAGACTTTATTTTACAGCCATCGATGGCAAACATATTGCGAGCAATTAATCCTTCTTCATCACATATCATCAACACTTGCGTAAATAGAGGCGCTATTTGTTCGTTCATACGAGCAACAAAAGAAGCGACAGAAGTATAGTGAGGTTGCACATCTGCCGATAAACTCATAAATAAGATGTTCGTTTCACAAGCCGTTGCAATTTTACCACTCGATACTAAACCATCAGCTTCGCCTAACACAATTATCTTTAACATCACTCTGGAGGATATGCTGCGGCTGCCTTTTTATCATTGTTATAGCATTTATCAAACGATGTTAAATCAAGTTTATTATCAACAATATGAGATAAAGCATACTCAAAAGTACCAGCTAATATTTGTGATGAGAAATCAATAGGAATGAACTTACTTTAGCAGGCAAGTCGGGTTTATAATTTGCCATAAAAGTTTTCGATGAGTGAATAATATCTATTAGATAGCATCGATGAACTACAGGCAAGGTTAATCATTAAACAATTCACTAAAATAAGAAAATACACTGAAAAGTGTCTTTTTGGATAAATTCTACAGCCTCAACGACCAAATCAGCGGCCGTTGGCAGATATTCGATGACTCCTGATAAAGCACTAAACCTTGATATAAAATGACCTTCGGAAAAGATCTGCGCTGCCAACGGTCGGCTGGATTTGACTTGTTATACATTTTCTTTGCGCAACAAACTGATTGGGTTGTACTTGTTTTTTAATCTCAGTGATATATTTACAAGTATTATTAACACTGGTACCTCAACAAGAGGACCGATTACTCCCGCAAAAGCCTGGTCAGAATTTATACCAAACACCGCTATAGCCACTGCAATTGCTAACTCAAAATTATTTCCTGTTGCAGTAAATGCAATACTTGCATTTTTATCGTATGGAATACCTATTTTTTTTGCAGTAAAGAAAGTTATGAAAAACATTAATATAAAATAAATCACTAATGGAGTCGCTATACGAATCACATCAAAAGGAAGCTCTACTATCATTTCACCTTTTAAACTGAACATCAAAACAATGGTTGCTAACAGTGCTATCAAGGTAATCGGAGATATTGCAGGTATAAACTTTGTTGTATACCATTGCTCACCCTTCAGGTTAACCAATACTTTACGGCTTAAATAACCAGCTAAAAAAGGAATACCCAGATAAATAAGCACACTTTCAGCAATAGTTAATATTGAAATGTTGACAGCGTAACCACTAAACCCAAAATATGGAGGTAAAACTGTAATAAATAACCATGCCATAAAACTGTAGGTGATAATTTGAAAAATACTATTTAAGGCTACAAGAGCAGCCCCATATTCTTTGTTTCCTCCACCAATATCATTCCAGACCAGAACCATTGCGATGCAGCGCGCAAGACCTATTAAGATGACACCTGTCATGTAACCAGGGTGGTTGCCTAAAAACACTAATGCCAAGATAAACATTAATATTGGACCGACAATCCAGTTCATAAACAAGGATAAACTTATGGCTTTTCTGTCATAGATGATTCTACCAAGCAAACCATAATTTACTTTAGCCAAAGGGGGGTACATCATCAAGATAAGGCCGATGGCTAGTGGGATATTCGTAGCTCCAACAGACACAGACTTATTCCAATCAGCGATATTGGGGAAGATATAACCAATTCCAACTCCTACAGCCATGGCAATAAAGATCCAAAGGGTAAGAAATCGATCTAATACTCTTAATTTTGCTGTCTCCACAGTGTGCTCCGGATTTATATTTTTGTATAACGTCGCAAATCACTGGGATTTTGTGGAGCGTAGCGGAACAAAATTTCCATGTGTATTTGCTTTGTTATACGTATTAGACAATAGTGTCGTGGTACAGTTATTTTGGCCACCTAGCCCGAGGTGATATTATTCACTCCATTTAGCCTCAAGCTCAAAGGAGCCCGCGGCCGTTTTGCTTGTGCAACCATTTTTGCGATGACTGTGAGCTTCAGAAGCTAAATGATCTTCAAGCTCAGTTTTTAATGCAGTTGCGGTAAGTTGCTTTATTAAAGGAGTTAAGATCCCATCTTTACCATTGAGATCTTTCCCTGAGCGTAAATCATTTAAAGCTTATTCAAAATTAAAAGTTGTCATAATTATTTCTCTCCATCATTTTATTTAATTGTACTAAAATTACACAGAATTATGAACACTCCCATATTCGTGAGACTAGTTAAAGATTCTTGATGTTTTCTTCTTCAAGATCAGTAAAATATTTTAGTGTTTTTACTTTTAACTCCATGGTCGCACTTTCGTCACAAGCAATCACAGCTTTACGATGAAGTTGTAGCGCTGAAACAGTCCAAAGGTGGTTTACACTCCCTTCAATAGCCGCTTGTACAGCAAGCGCTTTATTATGACCTGTCACAATAATTAATACTTCTTCCGCATCGAGTAACGTGCCGACACCAATGGTTAAGGAAAGCTTTGGCACTTGATTAATATCATTATCAAAGAAGCGTGAATTTGCGAGGCGCGTATGCGGTGTAAGTGTTTTAATGCGGGTACGCGATGCAAGTGATGAGCCAGGCTCATTAAACGCAATGTGACCATCTTCGCCAATTCCTCCCATAAATAAATCAATTTTTCCATAGCTTTTGATCTTATCTTCATAACGCTGACACTCCGCAATTAAATCAGGTGCCAAACCATTTAATAAATTAATATTTTCTGCCTGAATATCAATATGGTTAAAAAAGTTGCTATGCATAAAATTATGGTAACTTTGTGGATGAGATGGATCGATGCCAACATATTCATCCATGTTAAATGTAACCACATGTTTAAAACTAACTTCTGAAGCTTTATGTAAAGCAATTAATTGCTTATATGTGGCAAGTGGTGTACCGCCAGTTGGAAGCCCTAATACAAATGGGTGATCAGCTGATGGAGCAAACGCATTAATTTTATTTACAATGTAACGAGCAGCCCAAAGGCCTACATGTTTTGCTTGCTTTAATGGGATGACGCGCATATTTTCTCCTACCTTCGTTTATTTAACTGATGTTAGAAACAAACTGAAATATTTCTCTATTACACTATAATATTAACAAATCTAAACAACAATATTTAGATCTCGGATCTGTAAATAAGATCAAATTTTTAAACTCGCATATGCCAAAAAATATTTTTAGCGGTTAGCTCAAGAAATTCATGCTTAGGGTGAGTACGAAACAGTTAAATTTAATAGACGAGCAGATCCAACCAGCAAGTGTTGCATAAAATTTTCTTAAATTTATAAGCAAAAGATAATGTAAAACTAGGCGAGCCCCATATTATTTTCAAAATATTTAAGAATAGATCTCATCTATAGCAGTTATCATTCAATGCTTCACTAAGATCAGCGCTATTCGATCAAATCAAGGCGCAACATTAGCTAAGGTTACGCCTTGCTATGATTAGCGAGTTCGCAGCCGACGTTGCATTTGGATCGTAGCATGAGTCGATACCAATGCTACCCAGAAATGCACTATCAGCAAGGTAAATTGTGCCGATATTTGATGCCTAAAATTGAAGGGAAGTTATTATCGATTGATATTTTATTACAATGCAAACTTAAGCAAGGAGCCTTGCCCGTTGGTGCCGGGCTCGGTTTTTATATGATCGGGCGCAGCCAAAGCTTGCCATTCGATGCGCTAATAACCATTACCTCATGCTACGCCTTACTCTGATTAGCGAGTTCGCAGCCGACGTAGCATTTTGATCGTCGCATGGGTATATAATAGCGCAAGTGGCTATATTTTAGCGTACTAGCAAGCCAAAAAGAGAGCCTTTGCTCCCTTTTTTATTCAGATGTTTTTTGTTAAATATTAAGCAATAATTTTAGAAACAACACCTGCACCCACAGTACGCCCACCTTCACGGATAGCGAAACGTAAGCCTTCATCCATTGCAATTGGTGCAATCAACTCTACAATGAATTTAAGATTATCACCAGGCATTACCATTTCAACACCATCTGGAAGCTCTACAGCGCCAGTGATATCCGTTGTACGGAAGTAGAATTGCGGACGATAACCTTTAAAAAATGGCGTGTGACGTCCACCTTCATCTTTGCTCAGTACATATACTTCAGACTCGAATTTAGTGTGTGGTGTGATTGAACCAGGCTTAGCAAGTACTTGACCACGTTCGATTTCTTCACGTTTAATACCACGCAGTAGTACACCAACGTTCTCACCTGCACGACCTTCGTCAAGCAATTTACGAAACATTTCAACACCAGTACATGTTGATTTAACAGTCGGCTTAAGACCAATAATTTCAACTTCATCACCAATTTTAATAATGCCACGCTCAACACGCCCAGTCACTACCGTACCACGTCCCGAGATTGAAAATACATCTTCAATGGGTAGGATAAAAGGTCTCTCGATGTCACGCTTAGGAAGCGGAATGTAACTATCTAGCGCATCAGCGAGCTCCATGATTTTCTCTTCCCATTCGGCTTCGCCTTCAAGTGCTTTAAGCGCTGAACCTTGGATAACGGGTAAGTCATCACCTGGGAAGTCATATTCACTAAGAAGTTCACGCACTTCCATTTCCACTAGCTCAAGTAATTCTTCGTCATCAACCATGTCACATTTGTTCATAAATACAACTAAATGTGGAACACCAACTTGACGAGAAAGTAGGATATGCTCACGCGTTTGTGGCATAGGCCCATCAGTTGCAGCAACAACTAAAATACCACCGTCCATTTGAGCCGCACCAGTAATCATGTTTTTAACATAATCTGCGTGCCCAGGGCAATCTACGTGTGCATAGTGACGCTTCTCAGTATCATACTCAACATGAGAAGTTGAGATAGTAATCCCACGTTCTCGCTCTTCAGGCGCATTATCAATAGATGCAAAATCTTTAGCTTCGCCACCATTTTTCTTAGCTAATACATTGGTGATAGCAGCAGTTAGAGTTGTTTTACCGTGATCAACATGGCCAATTGTACCAACGTTTACGTGCGGTTTATTACGTTCAAATTTTTCTTTAGACACAGTATGTACCTTCTTTTTGTCAATTATACCCTTCCACGTGCCATCACATGGAAAGACCCTAGTTTAAATTATTTTTTACTTCGCTTCAATAATTGCATTAGCTATTTTTTTAGGTGCTTCATTATATTCAAAAAATTCCATTGAATATGAGGCGCGACCTTGTGTTGCCGAGCGTAATGCAGTGGCATAACCAAACATTTCTGCAAGAGGAGCCTTGCCATGAATGATTTTAACGCCACCAGGACCATCATCCATTCCATCAATTATCCCGCGACGACGATTCAAGTCACCGATCACATCACCCATCCAATTTTCAGGTGTTGTAATTTCAACTTTCATCATTGGCTCAAGAATAGTGATATCTGCTTTTAATGCACCGTCTCTAAAGCCAAGCATTGCTGCGACTTTAAATGATATTGCACTTGAATCTACTTCATGAAAAGATCCATCAAACAGTGTTACTCTCACATCAAGCATCGGATAACCAGCTAACACACCTTGGTTCATTTGCTCTGAGCAACCTGTTTTAATCGCTGGAATATATTCTTTTGGGATCTGCCCATCGAGAATTTTATTCACAAATTCAAAACCTAAGCCCAAATCAAGCGGTTCAAGTTTAAGAAAAACATGTCCATACTGACTAGGACCTTCGCCTTGGCGAATAAATTTACCTTCAATTTCCACTGTTTTGCGAATAGCTTCTCTGTATGATACCTGTGGATTACCCACATTACATTTCACACCAAACTCACGACGCATACGTTCGACAATGATATCAAGGTGAAGTTCACCCATACCAGAGAGCAATATTTGCCCAGATTCTTCATTTATTTCAACATAAAATGAGGGATCTTCTCGGCCAAGTTTATCAAGTGCAATGCTCAGTTTGTCTTGATCACCCTTGGTACAGGCTTCAACCGAGATTTGAATAACTGGCTCAGGAAACTCCATACGCTCAAGGGTTATTTTTTTATCCAGACTACAAAGCGTATCACCAGTATTGACGTCTTTAAGGGCAATAATAGCCGCAATATCTCCAGAATACAATGCCTTAATTTCTTTTCGTTCATTAGCGTGCATTTGCACAATACGACCTAATCGTTCACGTTTTTGTTTGACCGTGTTATAAACATAATCACCTGTTTTCACACAACCAGAGTAAACGCGAATAAAGGTTAAAGTGCCCACAAAGGGATCAGTTGCAACTTTAAATGCAAGCGCTGCAAACGCGGCTTTATCATCTGCTTTACATTCTATTTGATTGCCTTTGTCATCATGGCCTTTTATCGCTTCAACTTCACCAGGAGAAGGCAGAAAATCAACAATTGCATCAAGTACCGCTTGCACACCTTTATTTTTAAAGGCACTACCACAAGTTGCAAGTACAATTTCATTGTGTAGAGTGCGCTCACGTAAACCTTGTTTTATTTCTGTTTCAGAAAGTACGCCTTCTTCAAGATATTTTTCCATCAGAAAATCATTTGCTTCGGCAGCGATCTCCTGTAAATCTTCATGCATTTCTTGTGCGCATTCAAGTAAATCAGCTGGAATAGGCGCATATTCAAAAGTCATACCTTGATCTGCTTCATGCCAATTTATCAATTTCATTTTAATAAGATCAATGACACCGCTGAAGTTAGCTTCTGTACCAACATTCAAATGAATTGGCACACAAACGGCCCCTAATCGAGTCTGAATTTGTGCAATTACAGCTTTAAAATTAGCGCCTATTCTGTCCATTTTATTAATAAACACAATACGCGGAACTTTGTATTTATTCGCTTGTCGCCATACCGTTTCAGACTGTGGTTCGACACCTGATGCAGCACAAAATACGACAACAACACCATCTAGCACTCGCAAAGAACGCTCAACTTCAATCGTGAAATCTACATGCCCAGGCGTATCAATAATGTTAATACGGTGGGCTGCAAACTGATTGTCCATACCAGACCAAAACGTCGTTGTCGCAGCCGCCGTAATAGTGATACCACGCTCTTGCTCTTGCTCCATCCAGTCCATTATTGCCGCACCGTCATGCACTTCCCCTAATTTATGAGAAAGGCCAGTGTAGAACAAAATACGCTCTGTCGTGGTTGTTTTTCCTGCATCAACATGCGCGACAATACCGATATTTCGATACAGTTCAATCGGTGTTATTCGTGCCAATTTTACATCCTTTACTACCAATAAAACCGCCTTAAACTAAAAATTAAGACGATTTATAACGATTATCACTTACAAAATAACTCAGTTATTTTTTTAAAATAAAGTCCAGCAAGCAACAGCCTGCGTGACGATTCTACCAGCGATAATGAGCAAACGCTTTATTAGCGTCAGCCATGCGGTGAACGTCTTCACGTTTTTTAACCGCTGAACCTTTATTATCAGATGCATCTACTAGCTCACCAGCTAGACGTAATGCCATTGATTTTTCACCACGCTTACGAGAAGCTTCAACTAACCAACGCATTGCTAGCGCATTACGCCGAGAAGGACGAACTTCTACAGGCACTTGGTATGTTGAACCGCCAACACGACGAGATTTAACTTCGACACTAGGGCGGATGTTTTCTAGTGCAACTTCAAAAAGATCTAATGTATCTTTTTTAGTTTTATTAGAAGCGACTTCTAATGCACCATACACGATTTTTTCTGAAATAGATTTTTTCCCGTCAACCATTACAACGTTAACGAATTTTGCTAAAACTTCTGACCCAAATTTAGGATCAGGAAGGATCTTACGAGTTGCTATGACGCGTCTTCTTGGCATCTTATATCTCCGTGTGCTTCAGGATTTTTACCCAAAACATATTAAATTAAAATAATGTTTGTTTGGCCTTACTACCGGAAACGATTAAGATTTAGGTTTCTTAGTGCCGTATTTAGAACGCCCTTTACGACGATCTGATACACCAGAGGTATCAAGTGCGCCACGAACGGTATGGTAACGAACACCAGGTAAATCTTTTACTCGACCGCCACGAATCAATATTACACTATGCTCTTGCAGGTTATGCCCTTCACCACCGATGTATGAAGTAACTTCATACCCGTTAGTTAGACGCACACGCGCAACTTTACGCATTGCTGAGTTAGGCTTTTTGGGAGTAGTTGTGTATACACGAGTACATACGCCCCGTTTTTGTGGACACGCTTCTAACGCTGGTACATTCGTTTTTACAACTTTGTCCTTACGCGGTTTGCGAACCAATTGTGAAATTGTTGCCATTATTAAATAGCTCCTAATGTGTGTGAAAAATCAACTCTCAAAATGAGAGTGTGGAAATTTTACGCTTATTACAAATAGCTGTCAATAATTAAGCAAAGTTGTTTTAAACATGCCAAAGAGATGATATGTTTTTTCTATTTTAATAAAAAAAATGCTAAACTATTTGCAGGCAAAATGAACGATGATTAAGCTAGCGCAAAATGCTTTATCAGCCGCGTACCAGATAATAAGAATAGAGCACAATATAAGGTAACGGTATAACTTAACTTTTTAATGAAGGATTAACAATGACAAGTAAGACTATTATTTCAACAAAAGATGCACCTTCTGCAATTGGACCGTATTCACAAGCGATTCAATTATCAAACCTTATTTTCACCTCTGGGCAGATCCCGCTTTCACCAAGCACAATGGAAGTCGTTGAAGGAGGCATCAGGGAACAAAGCGAGCAAGTAATGCAAAACTTAAATGCGGTGTTAAACGAGGCTAATGCAACACTTGATACGGTGATCAAAACCACCTGTTATATTAAAGATATGAATGACTTTGTCGCGTTCAATGAAGTTTATGGTAGCTACTTTGCTGACAATCCGCCTGCACGCTCTTGCGTCGAAGTCGCCCGTCTACCAAAAGATGTATTGATTGAAGTTGAAGCGATTGCATTTTGCAAATAAATAAAACAAAATTTGCCCTTGTTATCATGAGTCAGCCTTATGGCTACCAAGGTGCAAGTAGCGCTTATCAATTTTGTAAATCAGCCGCTGAAATCGGCCATTGCATTGTGGGCGTGTTTTTCTATCAACACGGGGTATTAAATGCCAATCAGTTAGTGAGCCCTGCAAGTGATGAAACAAATCTACCGCAACATTGGGCTGATCTTGCTCAAAAATATCAATTTCCTTTAGAAGTTTGTATTTCTGTTGCACTTCGCCATGGTGTTGTTGATCAAGCAGAAGCGCAACAACTCGCACTTACTCAGTTCAATTTAAAAACGCCCTTTGTGCTGAGTGGTTTAGGGCAACTAGCAGAATTAAGCGCTCAATGTGATCGCTTAGTCACCTTCTAAGATAAACGCAATGCCAGAAAAAAAAATAGCCATTGTTAACCGCAGTGCAAGTTATGGCAGTACAAATGGCCGCGAATCTTTAGATGCCCTACTTGCTTTAGCCGCTTTTAATAGCTCTCTTTCAGTCTTTTTTATTGGTGATGGTATTTATCAATTAATAAAAAACCAAGATCCGAGAGTCATTCTACAAAAAAATTATCAGCCTGTTTTTAAACTGCTTGATCTCTACGATGTTAAAAATATTTATGTTTGCGAAGATTCATTACAACGTCGAAATATTTCCAAGGATGATCTGGTCATCAAGGTAGCGATACTTTCAAATAAGCAATTAAAACAAAAACTCGGCCAACAAGATCAACTTTTAGGCTTCTAATTATGATTCTGCACACAGTAAAAACATCTCCGTTACAAACATTTGCACTCGCCGATTGCTTAAATTATTTAGCCCAAGACGACGCTTTACTGCTAATTGAAGATGCCGTTATAGCAAGCCATATTCAACTCGACCACCTCCCTTCATTACAAACACTATCCAATGAAGGCCGATTATGGGTGCTGCAAGAAGATCTTACGGCTCGCGGCGCGACACATAACATTGCAACTGCTTGTAATTATCAAGGCTTTGTTGAATTAACCATAAAATACCATAGCCATTTAGCATGGTAATTCATAGCCAATCTATTACAAATGGGAGGATATCAGCACAAATCCACTCATTAAATTAGACGATTCAAGCGCTCAATTTGCTACGAGCAGCCGATGATAAACCGCTAAAAAAACTAAAAATAGAACGTGGTTAAATGTTGTCGCAATAAGATTAGGTTATTAAGAAGATCTATCAGCAAGCAATATGTCACTGTCTGTGGGCGTGCGGCTGGCATAAAATTCACCCATAAATAGCTGACAATTCTGGGGAAATTTAACACCGAACGAATAACAAGTTTGAAAAGTATTGCTATCTAAAATTTAGGTTAACTTACTACTAACTCAAGCAATGTATGTCCTAAGCCAATATTGTCTGTACGCATTGCAACGTTAAATCCAGCCTGCTCTACAATTTCTAAGAAATCATTACTGCGATAAAAACGGCTATTACCATTCGCTAAACAGGTGAAATAAAGTGATGTAGCATTCAAGCTTAAGGTTGCTGCCTCATACTTTTGTGCATCCCAAAATAACTCTAAAATATAAACTTTAGCCGCAGGCTTCATAGCCTTGCGTACCCTCTGCAAAATACTCAGAATTTCCATTGGTGAGAAACAATCTAAAAACTGGCTCATCCACCAAACATCAGCTCCTGTCGGCAGCGCTAATGTTTTATCTAGCATATTCATTGGGTGATTTTTAATGCGATCTGCAAAACCCGCAGCAACAGCATTTTTCATCGCCACTTCAATTTGTCCAGGCAGATCGATAATAGTCATCTCAACATCTTTGTCATAATTAACACATTGTAACGACCACTTTCCAGTATTCCCACCAATATCAAAAATACGCTTCGGCTTACCAGCAAATACTTTTTTAAGCAATAATGGAAAAGAGCGATCGGAATAAAAATGGTCAAACTCAAACCAACTATTTTTTGCTTTCTCTGGTAAGCGAGAAATACCTTCATATATAGTTGGCCAATCACCTAATTCTTTCAATCCAGTGGGGGTGCCTTTTTTAATTGCTTGTGTTAAATGCATCATTGCGGCATAACAAATATCAGCAGTGAAGTCTAAATTAACGCGCGTCATTCCATCGTATAATAAAAAATAACCTAATTTAGCAATAACGTAATTTGGCTCGTCCCATGTTACAATATATGCGCTAAGTGCCATGTCTAATAATACTTTTACACCGTATTGTGAAACACCAGTTAACTCACTAATTTGCTTAGCGTTAAGCCCATCTTTGTTTGCTTCATCTAATACTTTTAAAATATCTAAGTCACGTAATGTACGTGCCGCATGAAAGATGATTGGCGAAAAGGCAAGTGCTTGAGCCTGTGTTTTTGCCTCTGATGTCGAATATGGATCATTTTTAAAATTTATCATTTTTATGCTTCTTCTATAGATTTACAGAGCTCAGATACAGTTTTTAAATACCGGTAAGGCTCGCTCACAAAAGGATTTTTTTCGTCCCACGCATAACCTGCTAAGATAGAGCAAATCATCTCTTTTATTTTATGGCTAGGATTAGGGTATAAAATTACCTCTTGAAATGCACCAGAGTACCAGCTCTCAACATAACAACGAAAAGTATTAACACCGACCATTAAAGGCTTTTCATAATCATCTTGCCAGTTAACTGTTTCACCTGCAAATTTACGAATAAGCGTATCGGTTGCAAGCTCTGCTGATTTCATGGCGATAGTAACGCCCGATGAAAATACGGGATCAAGAAACTCACCAGCATTACCAAGTAGTGCAAATTTGTCATCGCAAAGTTTTTTAACATTTGCTGAATAGCCTAAAATTTCACCAATTTTATTCGGATAATTAGCATTCTTAAGAATGCGCTTTAACCCAGACTCTTCTTTGATGAGTTGTTGTAAAGCGAGTTTATTATCACTTGGATAGTTCACTAAAAATGACTCTTTGGCAACGACACCGACAGAGCAAGTCCCATTGCTAAAGGGGATCAACCAATACCAAACTTCATGATCATCTGGGTGAATGGAAATAAGAATTTTATCGCGATCAAAATAACCATCATAAATAATATTATCTTCTACAATAGTGAAAAGAGATTTTCGTGGTATCAGCGTTGAAGGCTCTTCAAGATCAAGTAAACGCGGTAAAACACGCGCAAAACCACTGGCATCTAAAACAAAATCAGCTTCAATTTGATATTGTTCACCGCTGTCTTTAGCAACACGAAGCAATGGTTTATTATCAAAATTAATATCAATAAGTTCATGTTGATAACGGATATCAGCACCCTGTTGTTGTGCTTCATCTGCAAGTATTTTATCAAAATTTCCACGCTGTACTTGATAGGTTGTACCAAAGCCCTGACTAAATTTATTACTGAAATCAAACGAGCTAAAGCGACCTGCTTTATGAAATACTGCTCCATTTTTCAATTGGAAGCTAGCCTTGTCAACTGCATCTAACAGCTTGGATTTTTTAATTATTTCCATGCAAGATGGAAGTAAACTTTCCCCAATAGAAAAACGAGGGAAAAGAGACTTTTCAAGTACAATGACATTGATATTTTTTTGTTGAAGCAAGGCTGCAGCGATGGATCCAGATGGACCTGCACCAACAATAACAACCTGTGTTTGTTGTTTTTTTAAAAAAATAGGATCCATTGATCATTCACCAGAGTTCGTGTTAAGAAGCACTTTTATTGATACTGAGCCTGATACTGAGCATGAGCCTGAGCCTGAGCCTGAGCCTGAGCCCATATTATCAAGGTTAATACCCAATGCTAAAATTTTTATGACTATCAATGCAAATTGACCAGATAATAACAGCTACTGTAAGTCAATTTAACGCAGATAGGTGAAAAACAATATTTTATAGACTGCCAAATACCCACTCAAAAGCAGGTATTTTTGTACTTAGCAAGCATTGTTGTACTTAGCCAGAATTTAAATTACTGACTAAATAACACCAACAGATCACTCTGAAGCCGCAATATCAATAGTAACCTGGGCGGATATTTCAGAGTGAACTGAAACAGCCACTGAGTAAGTACCTGTGTGACGTAGTGCACCATCAGGCAAGCGAATTTCACTTTTAACCACAGCTACACCAGCCGCAGAAATTGCATCAGCAATATTACGCGTACCGATTGAGCCAAATAGCTTACCTTCATCACCAGCCTTCGATGTAATAACAATGACATCTAAAGCCTCTAGTGCACTGCCTCGCGCTGATGCAGCACCAAGGGCCTCCGCTTGTTTAGCTTCTAACTCAGAACGTCGTTCTTCAAAAGCTGCTAAGTTAGCTTTGTTTGCAGGGAGTGCTTTTTTCTGTGGAAAAAGAAAGTTACGCGCGTAACCAGCTTTAACACTTACTTTATCACCAAGTTTACCAAGCTTAGCAATTGTTTCTTGTAGAATTATTTCCATAACAAATTGCTCCTATTTACTTATGTAAATCAGTGTAAGGTAAAAGTGACAAGTAGCGAGCACGCTTGATAGCACGCGCTAGTTGGCGTTGATATTTTGCACTTGTGCCAGTAATGCGGCTAGGTACAATTTTACCACTTTCAGTGATGTAATTTTTTAACATGACAATGTCTTTATAATCAATTTCGCTAATACCTTCAGCTGTGAAGCGACAGTATTTACGACGGCGGAAGTAACGGGCCATGATATTTCCTCAAATATGTTCTATGTACTGAGCATGCAAAACTAATTTACCAAGTTTATTGGCACTTTGCTGGAAAGTGATAAAACCACTAACCCTGATTTGCATACCTTTCGATATATGATTTTTTAACTGATCAGCAAGGTTTCCACTAACTACAATGGGCATATAACAAAACGCATTGCGTGATAACTCTGCTTCTTTTTGCATTGATCGGTGCTCTATCGAAAATTGACAGTGTTTAACACCGCTCGGACTCTTTTTAAATATAGGCTTTTCAGTAATTACACCCGAGAGCCGCAAAAAGTTATCAGTCACTAAATAACTTATGCTTCAGTCTTGGCTTCTGCCTTGACTTCTGGCGTAGCTTCTACCTTGGCTTCTGGCGCAGCTTCTACCTTGGCTTCTGGCGTAGCTTCTACCTTGGCTTCTGGCGTAGCTTCTACCTTGGCTTCTGGCGCAGCTTCTACCTTGGCTTCTGGCGTAGCTTCTACCTTGGCTTCTGGCGTAGCTTCTACCTTGGCTTCTGGCGTAGCTTCTGGCTTGGCTTCGGGCGTAGCTTCTGGCTTGGCTTCTGTTTTGGCCTCTGGAAGTGGAGCTCGCGGCACATCAGGACGCTCTTCTTTGATTTTCGAGATTGGAGATACTGCAGTCACAGCCCCTTTAGTACGCATGATCATGTTACGGATCACTGCATCGTTAAAACGAAAAGCTTTTTCAAATTCATCGATGACGCTTTGCTCTGCTTCAATGTTCATAAGAACATAGTGCGCTTTATGCAGTTTGTTTATAGGGTATGCCAGTTGACGACGCCCCCAATCTTCTAAACGATGGATCGTACCACCAGCTTCTGTAATAGAAGTTTTGTAACGCTCGATCATACTGTTAACTTGTTCACTCTGATCTGGGTGAACCATAAATACGATTTCATAATGACGCATATAAAAATCGCTCCTTACGGGTTAGTAGCTTCTTAAATTGGCTCAGTCGTACCAAATAGAAGCAAGGAACAAAAAGATTGACTGATTTAAGTTTGAGCATTCTACAGTTAAGCACTAATTGGTACAAGATTTTATTGCATATATTTTTATAACCTATAAACTAAGTGAACATTATTTATTTTATTCTTTGACAAGGTAATATCAATTTCATTAAATGAACTTACAACTATTACGCAGAGAAAATGAATTAATTAGAAGAAAAAGTTACTACTTTGTTATTATTAACTCAGTTGAGTCATCTAGCAATAGAATTAAATTAAGCACCTTAATTCTTGAATGTTTGATGATTTTACTAAGCTTCTACTAGGTTGAAATTCATTTTACGCAATAACATTGAAAGACTATTTACTGCCATTGATATAAATTTAAGCTATTGAATTATTTACTTATTACCATATCTGTAGCAAGTGCAATTTTTGTATCTGCTAGCCTATACTTTAGACCGCCATCAGATAAAAAACAACATTCAGAAGCTATCACTGATCCTAAAAACAACGCACAGCAAGCTGTTAAAAATAGCAAAAACACTAACATAGTTTCCTTAAAACATCCTGTATTCACAACAACAAAACCTAAAAAAATTGAATTTATAAGTACAGATACAAAGAAACTAAAAAGTAAAAATACAGAGCAACATAAGTTGATTGTCCACTTAGAGGAACAAAATAAACGACTTAATCAAGAAAATAAAATAGCAAAACAACACGCAAAAAATCAAGATAAATATATTGCCGGCCTAATAAATAAAGAAACACAGCTTGAGCTCGCTAAACAATCACTCAAAAATTCAGATGTCCATAAAATTAAATCGCTCATTGAAGCACAACCTGATCTGATCACTACTAACATAAAAAAACAGCCAGATCCACAGCAGAAAAATAAAAAAGGCATTGCCTCTAATCCCACATCCCCGAAAACTAAAGTTCCAAGCAACTGGGATAATTTAACTGGACTCGTTGCATTTGGTTTTGACTATGACCAAGATAATACAGTAACAAATGGTGTAAATGGACGCTTTTTGCTAACCTACGCTAAGCCACTTACATATAAGCTTAATAGTGATTATGATTTTAAATATGAAAATATAGATCATGAGAGCACAATCCACAAGTCAAGATGGCAGCTCCAAATTGATCGCAATTTAACGCCAATTAGCACG
Organism: uncultured Psychromonas sp.; assembly: GCA_963682165.1. Lineage (GTDB taxonomy): Bacteria > Pseudomonadota > Gammaproteobacteria > Enterobacterales > Psychromonadaceae > Psychromonas. The sequence goes on from OY821666.1 coordinate 4,030,530, forward strand.
CTATTTGCCCGAACAGATCTCAATAGAAGCCATTTTGCAAGCTATGAAAAAGAGGATATTTATTCATTGGGGTATGGACGCACCCTAATTAATAATAGCAAGCATAATTTACTCATCGAAATTGGTCCTGGCTACCGCGCCTCCTTACCAAACATTGGAGAAGATGCGGTTGTCGTTGATGAAGCAATAGGCCGTTTAAAGCTTGATTATCAATATATTGCTTCTGATGCTCTGCAACTTACATTTAACTCTGTCACAGAAATCGGTCGTAAAAATAATATTTATACTAATGATCTACAAATACAAAACAAAATTTATCAAAAACTATTTTTAGCCTTAGAATTTGAATACAAATATACAGAAAATGTCCCAATAGATACTCTTAGCGACGCATATACAAGCGAATTAAAACTGCTGTATGCGTTTTAAAGATACGCTACCGAAACAAGTCGCTAATCAATTTCAATCAATCGCCTTGGTAAATGGCGAATACCTAGATTAACACAATGAGCCGCCCCATTTTCAGCCAAAAACAGTTTTTATATAGCATGAAGCTCGGTCAAAGCTTGCCGTTTTATAAGTGATAATAATCATCTAAATTTGCGCCTACCATGATTATAGAATTCGTAGCGGACGTTGCATACGTTGCATACGTTGCATACGTTGCATACGTTGCATACGTTGCATACGTTGCATACGTTGCATACGTTGCATTTTGAGCTGATATTGATGTATACTCAACTGATAATTTTCCTACCAATTAAAGTCATGCTATTTATACTTAAATATAAGAGTAATAACAATTAAAATGAAAACCAAAAAAAAATTTGGAACTCCTTATTTAGATTCAGAGCCTAAACAACCGCGAAGCAACCTAATTTATAAATCAAAATTGAAACTCGCGGTAATACCAGAAGAAGTCGAAGCCATCACTCAGCAAAAAATAAAAGATCTTACAAAAAAAACACTGACACATCCTGCTATATTAGAAGTTTCAGCAAAGGATCTGAAGATTATGACTGCTAAATTTATCCAATATAAAAATCAAAAACATAGTTACCCTTATAGCGCTTGGCAGAGAGGTCAATTAGCTCAATCTATACAATATCCTTCGCCTGATATGGAATATCCTTCGCCTGATATGGAAAATCCGTCCCCTGATATGGAAAATCCTTCGCCTGATATTAACTATCCTTCGTCTGATGAATTATTGCCCTTAGCTTATAATACCGCAAACTTTGGATTTACTGATCACGAAATAATATTACTAAGACAAGCGTTAAGATTTTGCGTTCACAAGTCAAGCGAGGTAAATAGATCTTCTATGGTGTACTTCGCGGATCATATGGATCAATTCAGATTATGGTTCGGAGCAATTAAAGATCCAAACTTGCAAAAAGACGTCCTCGACGAAGTAGTACGTGGCACACAAAAAATGCATAGTGTGTTAAGTAATTACAACCAAGTAATAACCTTTGTTGATATGCGCCATCAAAGAGCCAGGAATGGTATGCCTAGTTCGATACACACACCAGCGCCAGGTTTAGCGACTTGTTATGGAAAATCATCCACGGAATTTGCTATTAGTGGAAAATATCCCTTTCATCCACCTGCTCCAAAGGGTGTAGAAGTTCCAAAACATTTACCAACTCATGGCATGACTATATTGATTGGCGAGCACATCATGCAACCTTTTCAAACGGACCAAACAAGAGCTGCAATCATTTATCATGAACTTACACATCAAATACTAAATACTGTAGATGATGGATTGATAAGTCATCCTGATTCCCTGCATAGAATTATGCATATATTTGGTCAAAATAAAGCTCTACAAATGGCGTACGACTTCCCTGAGAAAACAGTTTCAATTGCCGATTGTTGGGCTAACTTTGTGATGTATTATAGAGAAATATACTAAAAAATGAATTTAGCTATGAGCAGACTAGCAAGTAATTTATTAGCCTGCATAATGCACGACTTTATACCTATACCCATGCGCCGATCAAAATGCAACGTCAGCTACAATCTCGATGATCGATGATAAGGCGCAACCGATGTAATGGCGACCTCGCATCGAATGTTAAACCCGAGGATGGCTACCGATCATATAAAAACCGAGTCAGGCTCCAACGAGCACTACTCCTTGTTTAAGTTTGCATCGTTATAAAATATCTCACGATAACAACTAATTAAGCATTAAAGTCTTTATTTTAATGCAACGCAGTTAATCATCGAGAGAGCAATTTTAGGCCAAGTGTAGCTACCAATTTGCGGATCTGATATTACATTTTTGCGTGCATGGGTATATACTCAACTGATAATTTTCCTACCAATTAAAGTCATGCTATTTATACTTAAATATAAGAGTAATAACAATTAAAATGAAAACAAAAAAAAAATTTGGAGCTCCTTATTTAGATTCAGAGCCTAAACAACCGCGAAGCAACCTAATTTATAAATCTAAATTTAAACTCGCGGTAATACCAGAAGAAGTCGAAGCCATCACTCAGCAGAAAATAAAAGAGCTAGCAAAAGATGCACCGAAAAGTACACCGAGAAGAAGGTACTTATTAGAAGATAAGTCCTCTCTATTCACCATGATTACTACTAAATTTGTCAAATATAAACATCAAAAACGAAGTTACTATTATAGCGCTTGGCAGAGAGGTCAATTAGCTCAATCTATACAATATCCTTCGCCTGAGATGGAAGATCCTTCGCCTGAGATGGAAGATCCTTCGCCTGATATGGAAGATCCTTCGCCTGATATTAACTGTCCTTCTCCTGATGAATTATTGCCCATTGTTTATAATAGCGCAAACTTTGGATTTACTGATAACGAAATAATATCACTAAGGCTAGCGTTAAAATTTTGCGTTATAAAGTCAAGAGAAGTAATAAAATCTTCTTTAATTGCCTTCGAGGATCATATTGATGAATTCGAATTATGGTTCGGATCAGTTCAAGATCCAACACTTAAAAATTACGCCCGCAATCGCGTAGTAAATGGCGTAATGAAAATGGACCTGGTGTTATGTAATAGCAATCAAATAATAACCTTTGTTGATATGCGCCATCAAAGAGCCAGGAATGGTATGCCTAGCTCGATACACACATCAGCGCCAGGTTTAGCGACTTGTTATGGAAAATCATCCACAGAATTTGTTAGTGGAAAATATCCCTCTTATCCACCTACACCAGAGGGTCTAGAAGTTCCAAAACATTTACCATCTCAGGGCCTGCGTATATTGGTTGGTGAGCACATCATGCAACCTTTTCAAACGATCCAAACAAGAGCTGCAATCATTTACCATGAAATGACACATAAAATACTAAATACTATGGATAATGGATTTATACGTCATACTGATGCTAAGCATGGAATTCTGCATATATTTGGTCAAGACAAAGCGAAACAAATGGCGAAAGACTTTCCTGGGAAAACTCTTTTAATTGCCGATTGTTGGGCTAACTTTGTGATTTATTTTGGAGAAAAAACTAAAATAAATTGATCTATACCCATTCGACCATCGAAATGCTGTTCTGGTCAAGTCGAACTGGACACTTTTCTTAGAGAATTTTCATAGTTAATTGGCGACATATCATCATTCGCCGTATGCAGCCTTTCGAGGTTGTAATACCTCATGTAAGCTGCGACATCTATTTTCATGTGCTCACGCGTTGGTTGATGAACTTTAAATATCCAATCGTGTTTTAAACTACCAAAAAATCTCTCTACGACAGCATTATCCCAACAAGCTCCAACATCTCCCATGCTGGCTCTAATATGATATTTTCTAAGCAGCTTGCGGTATTTATTACTGGTATATTGTGAGCCTCTATCACTATGAAAGACCAAGCCTTTTGGTGGTTGCCTTAAATTACGAGCCTTGACCAAGGCATTGCTAATCAAATCTGTAGTCATTCTTTTATCAATATGCCAACCAACAATCCTGCGTGAATACAAATCCATCACAATAGCTAAGTACATCCAACCCTCTCCTGTTTTTAAGTAAGTAACATCACCAGCCCATACTTGATCAGCTCCAACAGGATTAAAATTCATATTCAACAAGTTATCAGCCACTGCATCGCTGTGCTTGCGATTTGTTGTTACTTTGTAAGCCGTTCTTTGGATTGCCTTTAAATTTAGTTTAGCCATAACGCTACGCACTTTGTAGCGACCGATTTTAAAGCCTTCTTCGCGTAACTTTTTCATCATCTCTCGGTTACCTAAGCTGCCTCTGCTTTGCTTAAATAACACCTTAACGCGGCGGTATAAGTGCAGCGTTTGAGAGCTAATTAATTGAGCTGGACGTTTTAGCCAAGCGTAGTAAGCCGATGGGCTGACTCCCATCTCATAGCAAAGTTTAGCTACCGAAAGACAATCTGAGTGTGATTTAATGAAATCAAACTTTACTTCATTTCTCTCGCGAAGAAGGCCGTAGCCTTTATTAAAATTTCTTTCTCCATCCGTAATGCTTTATTTTCTTTACGGAGCTTTTTTAGTTCTTCTCGCTCATCATCACTAAGACCCTCTCCACTTAACTGAGCTTCAATTTTGCTTTTCCAAGTGTAAAGCAGTTTTGAGCTAACTCCTACAGACTCAGCGGCTTTAGCAACTGAATAACCTTGCTCTAGAACAAGTGAAACAGCTTCTTCTTTAAACTCTTTTGGATATTGCTTTTGCGTTCTTTTTTTACTCATTTTAACACATCATTAATTGACGGTTATTATCTCTTAATAAAGTGTCCAGTTCTATTAGACCAGAACAATAAAATATCTCACGATAACAACTAATTAAGCATTAAAGTCTTTATTTTAATGCAACGCAGTTAATCATCGAGAGAGCAATTTTAGGCCAAGTGTAGCTACCAATTTGCGGATCTGATATTACATTTTTGCGTGCATGGGTATATACTCAACTGATAATTTTCCTACCAGTTAAAGTCATGCTATTTATACTTAAATATAAGAGTAATAACAATTAAAATGAAAACAAAAAAAAAATTTGGAGCTCCTTATTTAGATTCAGAGCCTAAACAACCGCGAAGCAACCTAATTTATAAATCTAAATTTAAACTCGCGGTAATACCAGAAGAAGTCGAAGCCATCACTCAGCAGAAAATAAAAGAGCTAGCAGAAGATGCACCGAAAAGTACACCAAGAAGCAGGTACTTATTAGAAGATCAGTCCCCTCTAGTCACCATGATTACTACTAAATTTGTCAAATATAAACATCAAAAACGAAGTTACTATTATAGCGCTTGGCAGAGAGGTCAATTAGCTCAATCTATACAATATCCTTCGCCTGAGATGGAAGATCCTTCGCCTGAGATGGAAGATCCTTCGCCTGATATGGAAGATCCTTCGCCTGATATTAACTATCCTTCTCCTGATGAATTATTGCCCATCGTATATAATAGCGCAAACTTTGGATTTACTGATAGCGAAATAATATCACTAAGGCTAGCGTTAAAATTTTGCGTTATAAAGTCAGTAGAAGTAGTAAAATCTTCTTTAATTGCCTTCGAGGATCATATTGATGAATTCGAATTATGGTTCGGATCAGTTCAAGATCCAACACTTAAAAATTACGCCCGCAATCGCGTAGTAAATGGCGTAATGAAAATGCACCAGGTGTTATGTAATAGCAAGCAAATAATAACCTTTGTTGATATGCGCCATCAAAGAGCTAGGAATGGTATGCCTAGCTCGATACAAACACCAGCGCCAGGTTTAGCGACTTGTTATGGAAAATCATCCACAGAATTTGTTAGTGGAAAATATCCCTCTTATCCACCTACCCCAGAGGGTCTAGAAGTTCCAAAACATTTACCATCTCAGGGCCTGCGTATATTGATTGGTGAGCACATCATGCAACCTTTTCAAACGATGGAAACAATAGCTGCAATCATTTATCATGAAATGACACATAAAATACTAAATACTATAGATGATGGATTTATACGTCATACTGATGCTCAGCATGGAATTCTGCATATATTTGGTCAAGACAAAGCGAAACAAATGGCGAAAGACTTTCCTGGGAAAACTCTTTTAATTGCCGATTGTTGGGCTAACTTTGTGATTTATTTTGGAGAAAAAACTAAAATAAATTGATCTATACCCATTCGACCATCGAAATGCAAAATCAGCAAGACAAATTGTGCCGATATTTGATGCCTAAAATTGAAGGGAAGTTATTATCGATTGATATTTTATAACAATGCAAACTTAAGCAAGGAGCCTTGCCCGTTGGTGCCGGGCTCGGTTTTTATATGATCGGGCGCAGCCAAAGCTTGCCATTTGATGCGCTAATAACCATTACCTCATGTTGCTCCTTACTCTGATTCTCGAGTGAGCGGCTGACGTTGCTTTCGCTGGCTATAATACTTTTAAATGGTTCATTAAGCGATATTAGCCACAATAGACAAAATTATCTAGTAAGCACCATTACCAGCCTAATTTAGGCCATTTTCTGGTGATTATTATACAATTGACAAAAAAAAAGGTTAAAATACCATAAGTATAATAATTCATAATATTTAGTGTAATAAACGTCTCGTATTTTTTTGCCAATTTAGATGATTTATCTCTATTTGCTAAAAGTGTTACCAATATTGTCTTTACATTTAAAAGCTGAAAAGTTTTCTTGATAACTCATAACGATATCAATAGGAGTTAATAAAAATGAAAAAAGAAAGAATAGTTAAACCAAACAACCTACATCCAAAGGGTCATAAATCTTCGCCAGAAAAAAAAATTGATAAATTCAAATTAAATCTCGAGACTGTGAAAGAAGAAGAAGTAGTCGGACGAATCAATACGAAGAAAATAACAGATAAAAAGAAAAAGGCAAGATTACCTCCTCTGATAACAATCTGTCGTGACTTAAAAACGATAACTACTCAATTTGCCACATATAAAATTCTACATAAACGCATCCAATATACCGCTTGGCAAAGAGGTAACTTATATAAATATCAGTTAAACCAAAATGAGCAAACATCATCATCAAAGTACAGATATTATAGGCCCAAAGAGTATGGATTTACTCTTAACGAAAAAGTAGAACTAAGACAAGCTTTGAAATATTGTGTTATGCATTCAAATCTAGCATTCGACTCTTCTGTACTGCGATTCAAGGATGATCTTGAGCAATTAAAATTATGGTTTGGAACAGATGAAATTTCAACCATCATGCGAGTAATTGAGGGTATATATAAGATAAATAAAATATTAATTGATCCAGAGCAAATGATAACCTTTATTGATATGCGCCATCAAAGAGCCAGAAATGGTATGACTAGTTCGATACTAGAACCAGCGCCAGGTTTATCTACTTGTTATGGAAAAACATGTACGGAGTTTGTTACTGAAAAATATGGCCCTGATCCAGATACTCCAAAGGGTCTAGGAGTTCCAAAACATTTACCAGCTAATGGAATGAGTATATTGGTTGGTGAGCACATGATGCAACCTTTTCAATCTCCGCAAGACAGAGCATTAATCATTTATCATGAACTTACTCATAAAATATTAGGCACTATGGATAAAGGATTTGGGAAGCTACCTAATAGCCCGAGGGGGATAGAGCCTATCTTTGGTTCAATAGACGCTCAACATATGGCGAAAAGACACCCAGAAAGGACATTTATGATCGCCGATTGTTGGGCTTACTTTGTTGCTTCTTTTGGAAACTTTGAGCGATGAGCAGACTAGCAAGTAATTTATTAGCCTCCATCATGCACGACTTTATGAGTATGTAAAACTAATTTCGTTGGCGCACAACTTCAAATAAGCAAACACCTGTTGCGACAGAAACATTTAAGCTTGACACCCTCCTGCCATCGGTAATTTAATTAACTAAATCTATACAATATCCTTCGCCTGAGATGGAAGATCCTTCGCCTGATATTAACTATCCTTCTCCTGATATTAACTATCCTTCTCCTGATGAATTATTGCCCATCGTTTATAATAGCGCAAACTTTGGATTTACTGATAACGAAATAATATCACTAAGGCTAGCGTTAAAATTTTGCGTTATACAGTCAAGGTAAGTAATAAAATATTCTTTAATTGCCTTCGAGGATCATATTGATGAATTCGAATTATGGTTCGGATCAGTTCAAGATCCAGCACTTAAAAATTACGCCCGCAATCGCGTAGTAAATGGCGTAATGAAAATGCACCAGGTGTTATCTAATAGCAAGCAAATAATAACCTTTGTTGATATGCGCCATCAAAGAGCCAGCAATGGTATGCCTAGCTCGATACACACACCAGCGCCAGGTTTAGCTACTTGTTATGGAAAATCATCCACAGAATTTGTTAGTGGAAAATATCCCTCTTATCCACCTACCACAGAGGGTCTAGAAGTTCCAAAACATTTACCATCTCAGGGCCTGCGTATATTGGTTGGTGAGCACATCATGCAACCTTTTCAAACGATCCAAACAAGAGCTGCAATCATTTATCATGGAATGATACATAAAATACCAAATATTGTAGATGATGGATTTATACGTCATACTAATGCTCAGCATGTAATTCTGCATATATTTGGTCAAGACAAAGCTAAACAAATGGCGAAAGACTTTCCTGGGAAAACTCTTTTAATTGCCGATTGTTGGGCTAACTTTGTGATTTATTTTGGAGAAAAAACTAAAATAAATTGATCTATACCAATTCGACCATCGAAATGCAAAATCAGCAAGGCAAATTGTGCCGATATTTGATGCCTAAAATTGGAGGGAAGTTATTATCGATTGATATTTTATAACAATGCAAACTTAAGCAAGGAGCCTTGCCCGTTGGTGCCGGGCTCGGTTTTTATATGATCGAGCGCAGCCAAAGCTTGCCATTTGATGCGCTAATAACCATTACCTCATGTTGCTCCTTACTCTGATTCTCGAGTGAGCGGCTGACGTTGCTTTCGCTGGCTATAATACTTTTAAATGGTTTATTAAGCGATATTAGCCCCAATAGACAAAATTATCTAGTAAGCACCATTATCAGCCTAATTTAGGCTATTTTCTGGTGACCATTATACAATTAACAAAACAAAGGTTAAAATACCATAAGTCTAATAATTAATAATATTTAGTGTAATAAACGTCTGGTATTTTTTTGCCAATTTAGATGATTTATCTCTATTTGTTAAAAGTATTACCAATATTGTCTTTACATTTAAAAGCTGAAAAGTTTTCTTGATAACTCATAACGATATCAATAGGAGTTAATAAAAATGAAAAAAGAAAGAATAGTTAAACCAAGAAACCCACATCCAAAGGGTCATAAATCTTCGCCAGAAACCAAAATTGATAAATTCAAATTAAATCTCGCGACTGTGAAAGAAGAAGAAGTAGTCGGACCAATCAATACGAGGAAAATAATAGAGAAAAGGTACAAGGCAAGATCCCATATGATAACAGACTTTCCTGACCTTAAGACGATAACGAGTCAATTTACCTCATATAAAATTCTACATAAAAGAATCCCATATACCGCTTGGCAAAGAGGTAACTTATATAGATATCAATTAAACCAAAATGCGAAAACATCATCATCAAAGTACAGATATTATAACTACCACGCGTATGGATTTACTCTTAACGAAAAAGTAGAACTAAGAGAAGCTTTGAAATATTGTGTTATGCATTCAAATCTTGCATTAGACTCTTCTACACGGGCATTCGAGGGTGATCTTGAGCAATTAAAATTATGGTTTGGAACAAATGAAACTTCAACCATCATGCGAGTAACTGAGGGTATATATAAGATAAATAAAATATTAATTGATCCAGAGCAAATGATAACCTTTATTGATATGCGCCATCAAAGAGCCAGAAATGGTATGCCTAGTTCGATACTAGAAATAGCGCCAGGTTTATCTACTTGTTATGGACAAACATGTACGGAGTTTGTTACTGAAAAATATGGCCATGATCCAGATACTCCAAAGGGTCTAGGAGTTCCAAAACATTTACCAGCTAATGGAATGAGTATATTGGTTGGTGAGCACATGATGCAACCTTTTCAATCTCCGCAAGACAGAGCATTAATCATTTATCATGAGCTTACTCATGACATATTAGGCACTATGGATAAAGGATTTGGGAAGCTAGAAAATGACCAGAGGGGGATAATGCCTATCTTTGGTGCAATAGACGCTCAACAGATGGCGAAAATACACCCAGAAAAGACATTTATGCTCGCCGATTGTTGGGCTAACTTTGTTGGTAATTTTGGAAACTTTGGCGATGAGCAATGAGCAATGAGCGATGAGCAGACTAACAAGTAATTTATTAGCCTGCAACATGCACGACTTTATGAGGGTGTAGAACTAATTTCGTTGGCGCACAACTTCAAATAAGCAAACACCTGTTGCGACAGAAACATTTAAGCTTGACACGATACCTGCCATCGGTAATTTAATTAACTCATCACAATGTTCACGCGTTAAACGGCGCATTCCTTTCTCTTCCGCTCCCATGACAATGGCAATACCACCTTTAAGCTTACAATCATACATACTTTGTGTGGCCTCACCTGCTGCGCCGTATATCCAAATATGCTTTTCTTGTAATTTACGCATGGTGCGCGCCAAATTTGTTACATGAATCAATGGAATTGACTCTGCCGCACCACACGCCACTTTTCGCGCCACAGCAGTTAAACTTGCAGTGTTATCTTTAGGAATAATAACCGCGTGCACACCTGCTGCATCTGCACTACGCAAACAAGCACCTAAATTATGCGGATCAGTAACACCATCTAAAATTAGTAAAAAAGGTGGCTCATCTAAGTTTGCGATACATGCATCTAAATCATCTTCTGTTAAGGTTTTTTGCTTTTTAATACGTGCAATAACACCTTGATGCTGCTCATCTTTAGACTTTTCATCTAACGATTTACGGTGCATTTGTTGAACAGAAATTCCCCATACTTGCGCCTTATCTGTGATTTCAGTTAAACGTTTATCATTTCGCCCTTTTAAAGTATAAATTTCAATCACACGCTCTGGTTGTCTTTTAAACAAAGCCTCAACCGCATGCAGACCATAAATGAATTCATTTTTACGCATTATTTTTCCTATTTGATAATTTTTACGCACAACACGTTTTGGCGACTATTTTGGGCGATTATTTTTTTTCTTTTTATTTGCTGTTGTTTTTTTCTTGTTAGCGGTAGGTGTGTTTTTAACGCCTTGTTTCACTTTTCTTTTCTTTTTCGCAGATTTATTAGTTATTTTCCTCGCAGTTTCATTATCAATTTCTCTAATTAAGGGCTGAGCAGAGGTTTTATTGCTATCGCTGTGATTTTTTTTATTCTTATTACGCGCGCGTTTGCCAATCTGGCGATGATCCTCTTTGTCTGCGCGGGTATTGGAACGTTTTCGTTGCCCTGCTGTTTCTTCATCTGCTAATTCAAAATCAATTTTTTTATCATCTAAATTGACACTAAGTACTTTAACTTGAAGCACATCACCAATACGATAAGTCCGCCCAGTACGTTCACCTTTTAATGTTTGTTTTCCAGTATCAAAAATATAATAATCAGACAGTAAACTAGTAACATGCACTAAACCGTCAATTTGAATATCATTTAAACGCACAAAAAACCCAAAATTTGTCACCGCCGCAATCGTGCCTGTCAACTCATCGCCAACATGATCCTGCATATATTCACATTTCAATGCATCACTTACATCTCGGGTTGCATCATCAGCACGGCGCTCAGTCATTGAACAATGCTCACCTAAAAATGTCATTTCCGAATGCTGATAGTTAAATCCTCCTGTGGCAGTCCATTTTGATTTTTGTTGTTCATTTTTCGCATGCGCCACTAAATATTTGATCGCACGATGTAAAATTAAATCAGGGTAACGACGAATTGGAGATGTAAAATGTGAGTACTCCCCTAATGCTAGGCCAAAGTGCCCAAGATTTTCATCTTGATAAACAGCTTGCTTCATTGAACGCAATAACATCGTTTGTAATAGCTCTTTATCATCTCGATCGGCAAACTGCTCTGCCAGTGTTGCATAATCAAGCGGTGTAGGTTTATCTCCACCGCCTAAGCTTAATCCTAACTCAGTTAAAAAAGAACGAAAAAGCGCTAATTTTTCGTCATTTGGCGTTTCGTGTACTCGAAATAAAGCAGCTGCTTGCGCTTTTTCAATCAACCGTGCAGATGCTACATTCGCGTGTATCATGCATTCTTCAATGATCTTATGCGCATCATTTCTAACTAACGGCTCAATAGACTCTATTTTGCGATCTTCATTAAAAATAAAGCGGGTTTCTAATGTTTCAAACTCCATTCCCCCACGAGTATGACGCGCTTTTTTAAATGCTTTATATAAACGTTCTAATTCTTCAAGGTGTGCTACCAGTGAGCCATATTGTTCGCGAAGCGCTTCATCTCCGTTTAAAATTGCAGCTACTTTTGTGTAAGTAAAACGCGCATGAGAATTCATCAGCGCTTCATAAAACTTATAGTCAGATAAATGCCCTGATTTTGATATACTCATTTCACTGACCATACATAAGCGGTCAACCTGCGGATTAAGCGAGCATAAACCATTTGATAAAACTTCAGGTAACATGGGAATAACTTGATCGGGAAAATACACCGAGTTACCACGATTAATCGCCTCTTTATCAAGCGCTGTGCCATGACGGACATAATAACTTACATCGGCAATCGCAACCCATAAACGCCAGCCCCCCCCTTTTTCACGCTGACAAAAAACAGCATCATCAAAATCACGAGCATCTTCACCATCAATGGTCACTAACGCTAAATCACGTAGATCAATACGCCCATCTTTAGCATGATCAGGCACAAAGTCACCAAACACTTTTAACTCTTTGGCTAACTCGGGTGGCCATTCATGAGGGATATTATGAGTACGTAATGCCACTTCTACTTCCATGCCAGGTGCCATGTCTTGCCCCAGCACTTCTATTATTCGCCCTAAAGCACTAAACCTTGCTTTTGGGCGTTGCACAATATCTACCACGACAATTTGTCCGTGTCTTGCTCCGGCGTTGTTTTCTTTCTTGATCAAAATTTGCTGTTGGATACGAGAATCATCTGGAATAACCATCGCTAGGCCATCTTCAACAAAATAACGTCCGACAATTGTTGCTTTCCTCGCATTTAGTAAACGCACAAAACGCGCTTCAGTACGACCTTTTGCGTCAACTTTGACAGGTTGCGCTAAAATCTCATCACCATGAAACAAAAACCGCATTTGGTGATGAGGTAAAAATAAATCTTGCCCAGCGTCTGTTTTTAAAAAGCCATAACCTTCTTTATGCCCGATAATCATCCCTTTTTTAAGTTCAAGCTTATCTGGTAGCGCATAAGTTGCATTCCGACACCACACCAATTGCCCATCGCGCTCCATTGCCTTTAAACGACGACGCAACCCTTCTGCTTCTTCTTCACTCGTTAATGAAAACGCATTAAATAATGCATTTCTAGTGATAGGTTTACCATGTTTTTCAATGTATTCTAAAATAAACTCCCTACTTGGCACGGGATGTTCGTATGCTTGTGATTCACGATCTAATATTGGATCAATAGTCATGGAAAATACCTTTCTTGGATAATAATTTATGCCTAATTACTCTATCACTGCACGGTCATTAGCTTCGTTAATCGTATGAGGTGCATCACTCAAAGATGTTAATTCTTTTATGGTTATTTTCTTCTCAGCGGCTAAGTCTTGCTTTTAATTTTTTCATGAACAGCAGCACATATTCACACAGCGTGACTTGTACTAATCTAGGTGTTATAACCTATTGATATAAAACAACTATAATCAAAACACCTGAAATGCACAATTTACCTTGCCTTGGCCGCATATTGAGGTCACATAAGTTTAAAGCTAGAGTATATCTGAAAAAAGTTAAATAGCCTTATTTTTAATTATTTGAAATTAAATTTAATTTTTATTAAAAAAAGCTAGACACAATGCACAACAATCAGTATTATTTTCGCCACGTTAAATACGTGAGCACCCGTAGCTCAGCTGGATAGAGCGTTGCCCTCCGGAGGCAAAAGTCGCAGGTTCAACTCCTGTCGGGTGTACCATTCTCTTGCAGATAATGACTAACCTCTTACACTGCAAGTACTTCTTGTCTTATGGCGGATGTAGCTCAGTTGGTAGAGCCCCGGATTGTGATTCCGGTTGTCGCGGGTTCAACCCCCGTCATTCGCCCCATTTTTTAATATAAAACAGATCATCGGTGATTAGCGCAGCTTGGTAGCGCATCTGGTTTGGGACCAGAGGGTCGAAGGTTCAAATCCTTCATCACCGACCACTTTTTATAGCCTTGATGAAACAACCTGATCAAGATCCGCAATTGTAAGCATTTTTTGAAAAAATAAGTCGCTACTTCCTAAAAAAAGTGACCTAGATCTTACCAGCATTGTTTAAAAAAAAAATTACTTGCAGATCAGATTTACTTATGACCTTATATACACAAGTTACTTCAAAATGCACCTAAGTATTGATAGATGAGCTATTGACTAAGATAAAGTATCTTGAATGATAATGAGTATAAACCTTAACTAATATGGAGTTTCATTATGAAAACTAGCACCAAAAAATTAAAACTTATTGCATTAGTCATCTCTTTTGTTTTTGCTGGTACGTCATTTGCGTACGCATCAAGCAAAAAGCCTGAATATAAAGAAAGCAATGCATCAATGCATAAAGATAAGAGCATGTACAAAGCTTGCCGAGGAAGTCGTCACAGAATGCATCACCGTGGCGCGTACAGACTGTATGCTATGAAAGAAATGTTATCGCAACTTGATTTGTCTAAAAAGCAGACAAAAAAAATAACAGCAATCATGGAAAATAAAAAGTCAAAGAAAACTATAACCATGATAAGAGAGAAGCAAGTAACTTCAATGGAAAGTTTACTAGAAAAAAAATCATTTAGTGAATCAAAAGCAAATGCAATCATCGGTCAACGGGAAAAGAACTATAAAACAATACAATTATTAAACATGGAAACTTCCCACGATATTTATCAAATTTTAACGAAAGAACAAAAAATGAAACTAAAAGAACTAATGAAAAGCAGATATGAAGAGAGCTACCATCATAAGGCTAAATTACATAAAATGGATGGTAAATCACATAAAATGGATGGTAAATCCCATATGATGCATGAGAAGAAATAAACTAAATAATCTTACAACTTAAAATGAGCCAATCCTTAACTGATCTTTATTTGCAACATAAACTGTTGCATAACTAAAGATCACTAATTGACTCCTTTTTACTAGGTAATATTTTTAAGTACTCCAAGACGTTGTATTCTGCACAGCGTTATTGTGTGTCTTCACACCACCGTGGGGAAATGCAGTGCTTGATCTTCAAATGATCAAGCACTTTTGCGACCATAAACAACTGTATTTCCTCAATTGTTTGCGGTTTATAATAAAAGCCAGGGGATAATGGCATCACAACGACACCTAATTTAGAGAGCGTCAACATATTTTGTAAATGAATTGTCGAAAAAGGTGTTTCTCTTGGCATAATAATTAACTGCCCTCTCTCTTTTATTACCACATCAGCCGCCCGTTGGATCAAATTATTTGATGATCCCATAGCAATAGAGGCAAGCGTACCACCGCTACACGGACAAATAACCATTTTACTTGGACAAGATGATCCTGACGCGACAACTGAAAACCAATCTTTATTACCAAGCACAATTAATTGCTCGCTATCCACCGCGAATTTTTTTTGCAAAAAGATATTCAGCTCGTCTAAATCATCAGGCCATATTTCAGCGCATTCTGTTGCTAAAACAATTTTTGCTGCATCTGATAGCAATAAATATACCTGACAATCAGTTACTAATAACGTTTTTAGCAGGTGCAAAAAATATCCACTTCCAGATGCACCAGTAACCGCAAGTGTGACACGTTTTTTATAAAGCATTTTTTTATTTCTCAATTGATACCAATGGCACTAAATGACTAAGCAAATGAGTAGCTGATAAGTTGCAATGTTTGTTAAAACAATAACTTGCTCCTCTAATTACTCATTTACCTAGGTGATTTTGATAACAAACTTAATGTAATTGCTGTTATAATTTATCAAGCAACTTTTGGTGAATACCGCCAAAAGCACCATTACTCATAATTAAAATATGATCGCCTGGTTGCGCCACCTTTACTAACTTATCGCATAAAACATCAATATTCGACGATATATCCACGGCTTGTTGTTGTTCTAAAAAGAGCTCTTTCATTGACCACTGCAAACCTGGCCCTTCAAAACCGTAAACTAGATCTGCTTTAACCAACGCATTGACAACCGCTTCTTTATGAATACCTAATTTCATTGTGTTGGATCGCGGCTCTACTACCGCAATTATTCTTTGTTTTCCAACTCGCGCGCGTAACCCTGCAATTGTGGTCTTAATTGCCGTTGGATGATGTGCAAAATCATCATAAACAGTAATATCATTAACCACACCTTTCATTTCCATTCTGCGTTTAATATTTTTAAATTCTGCTAATGCCTTAATTGAAATTTCAGGTGTCACTCCAACATGTCGCGCAGCGGCAATCGCCCCGAGTGCATTCTCAATATTATGATCGCCTATCAACTGCCAATCTACACAACCATGATTTTTCTTATTAAAGTAAACATTAAAAAGTGATCCGTCATCGCTCATTTTCTTATATGACCAATTTGCTCCTATGTATTCATCTTCACTCCAAAAACCCATGTGCTTTACCGACATCAATGCTTCATCTTTACTCGGCAAGATAATTCTGCCCGATGCTGGGACTGTGCGCACTAAATAATGGAATTGTTTTTTGATGGCATTAAGATCATCAAAAATATCAGCGTGATCAAACTCTAGGTTATTAAGCACCAAAGTACGCGGGTGATAATGAATAAATTTAGAGCGCTTATCAAAAAATGCACTATCATATTCATCTGCCTCAATGACGAAAAATGGCGTGCTACCTAAACGCGCTGACAAGCCAAAATTTTCAGGTACACCACCAATTAAAAAACCTGGAGACATATTTGCGTATTCTAAGATCCACGCAAGCATACTTGCGCCTGATGTTTTTCCATGAGTACCAGCAACTGCGAGTACCCAACGATCTTTTAATACAAAATCAAATATCCACTGCGGTCCTGAAGTATAGGTAAGCTGTCGTTCAAGCACAGCTTCAACACAAGGGTTTCCACGGCTCAGTGCATTACCAATAACAACCAAATCTGGCTCGCAATCTAATTGCTTAGGATCAAACCCTTGAATAATCTCAATACCTTGCTCTACAAGCTGTGTGCTCATTGGTGGATACACATTTGTATCCGATCCAGTCACATGATGCCCTAATGATTTAGCAATGGACGCAGCACCACCCATGAATACACCACAAATGCCGAGAATATGAATATGCATAAAACCTCAATAATAAATTATTTATAACAAGTTACTGCAAAATACAAATTCCGCAAAGCAAATTGCCCTCTTTGATAATAACGTAAATATTATCCTTCAAATGCAGCTTGTAAAAATGGAATAATTTGTTTTTTACGGCTGACCACACCTGGTAGTTCAAAAGTATGATCCGTCACCTTGCTATTTAATGCCTGAGCCACTTTATCAGCATCTTTTGAAATGATAAGGGCTGTTGTATCTAATTTATTGATATCAGTTAACAACACTATGGTAGAGTGATAGTCTTTTTCTTCCTGCAGCTTCTCCAGTTCAGCAAGCATTTGTGTCTTTTTATTGAGTGCGGTATCTAAGCTTGTAAGCTCTAATTGACCAATCGCAAGTTTTTGTCCTGCCATTTCAAATACTTTTTGGTCGCGCATAATAAGCTCTGCTGCTGGCACATGCGTAATATCTGATTTAGCATCAAACTGTTCGCGCGCGAACTCTTCAATATCTGCAACACCTGCAATTTTTGCAAGTCCTTTTACGGCGTCTTTATCCATTTGAGTCGTTGTTGGCCCCTTAAAATTTACTGTGTCTGAAATAATTGCGCCCATCATCAATTTTGCAATATTAGCATCTACATCTTGATTGTGGAATTTATACATATTGTAAACAATAGTTGCTGAGCAACCAACAGGCCAAATCCAACATTCTACAGGCTCAGTTGTTGTTATATCACCTAGTTTATGGTGATCAACAATACCCAATATTTTAGCTTTTTTCATGTCAGAAGGGCCCTGACCCCAATCAGAAAAATCAACTAAGAAGACGTTTTCACCTGCTACTGAGGTTAAAATTTTAGGTTTTTCTAAGTTTGCTTTTTCTAACAAGAACTGCGCTTCAGGATTAGGCTCTCCTTGCAGAGCAGGCGTTGCTTGCGTGCCTATTTTGTTAAAAAGTGCTGACAGAGCAATGGCTGAACATAAGCTATCACAATCTGGATTTTGATGCCCTAATACGATCATATTTAATTTCCTAATTAATTTAAGTGAGAATGATATTGCCTTAATAATATTTTCAAATATTATCCCAGAAAAACAAGATAATTCAAGGCCGAAGTAACTTCTGTGTAAGTTGGTAGGATAACTTGTTTTTGATTTTTTTTCGAGGGGCTATTTTCTATTTTTTAACTCTTTAACTTCATCTTTTGATAGCTCGCGGTATTTTGTCTGGCCATTATTTTTATAACCTTGATAATAACGGCCCTTAGCGCACATATAAATTAACTCAGCAGATCGCCATAAACCACAGCTTGGATCAATGCCCGTTGACCATTGTTCATTGTCAAGATTCCGTTTAGCTTCCTTGCGCTGGTATTGTTCTGCGCGCCTGCGTTTTTTATCAAAAAGATCATTACGATAAAGCGAGCTACTTTTTTCAATAGTGACTTTCCCTGCTAAAGCTGCAAGACTTGTCAATAGAAGCAGTATTATTAAATTCCTTTTTTTATACATAATTTATGCTATTCCCTGTTTAACGTAAACATCAAAACGATTATTTTTGGTTCTAATACTCATCGAAGGCTTTTTATCTTGCAAAAATGGGGCATAATCTGGGCGTTTAACCACAACCCGATATTTTGCTGATGCAAGCGCCGCGTCAAGTAAATCACCAGCATCTACATCAGCACCTACCACGGAGCGAAAAACACGCATTTCTTTTTTAGGCAAGGCGGATTTTTTTTTGTGTGGGAACATAGGATCTAGATAAACAACATCTGCTTGATTATTTTTTAAAAACTCAATACTAGATGAGAAATGCAACTGCATTCGCTCTTGCATCCATTTTCCAATTTCATTATCTAAATAAGCACGCTCTAAGCCATCTTCTAACAAAGCAGCCACAACAGAAGAACGCTCAACTAATGTCACATAACAACCTAAGCACGCTAATACAAACGCATCTTTACCTAACCCCGCTGTTGCATCAATAACATTTAATTCCACGCCTGATTTAATCCCTACCGCTTTAGCAATCGCTTGACCTTTGCCGCCTCCATATTTACGGCGATGCGCACTTGCTCCTGAAATAAAGTCGACAAATACCAACCCTTGTTTTGGATCATCTATTTGCTCTAACGCTAAATAAGCAGGTAGTAATCTGAGCTGAAAACTCTTGGAAGATGTACTTAAAAAACCCCATTTATTACGCAGGTGCTGGGCTTTGTTTTTAAGAGCTGCGTCATTACAAATTAATGGAATATCCAAATTTCATTACTTCATTTGATTAAATAAAAAGATCTAGCGACTCAAGGTGTTTTTTACTCAGCTATTAAAACATATATAGCTCTACCAAGCGCATTAATGTGCCATCCATAAAAAAGAATCAGCTCATTTTCACGCCCTACGTGGGAACGAGTAATATTGCTATGCTCGTATTTTTACATCAACAACCTAGATAACTGGTTTAACGTAAACATCTGGGGATCTCATATTTACTGATTTTTGAGGGGTATAGATATCCTTAGGTTTTTCCATCCTGCAAATATTTGAATACCCACTATTTCTTGCCGTATTTCTATTTCCTCAGGATATATGGCTGCCCATTATTACTTAATATAAGTCCCTCATACTCACAAACATATTAAGTTATAAGAGCAGTCCTATTAGCACCTGCACTAACTGATTAACTACTTAATATAACCGGTGATTGCAACTTCATTGGCTATTATGGTTTCCAATAATGTCATAATATATGCCTGAAGATTTTTATTTGTTGCAGTTTTTATCGGGGCACTCAAATACATTAAGGTATCACCTATTATATCCTGAGAAGAAGCAGCACCTATAGCGCTCTCTAAATTAAGAACAGTCTCTTGATGACAATCTCTCAAATAACCTGTTATTTGTTCAGAAAGATGCTTAATTCCAGGTATCATATCGCTACTAATTAGGCCTTTAGATGCGAAATAAGTAACATTACCAGAAACAAGATCACCGTCTTTATAAATGAGCTCCGCTTGATTTATATAAGATGCCAAAAATACTATCTGAAACAGAACGACAAACATAGCAGATTTATCAGCTTCATTGACCAAAGATCTAATCAGTTTTCCACTATAAGATCCCATAAAATCAACAATTAAATCTTCATTACCAGGTGAAAATGACGCCTTTGATGAAACTAGAATGTCTGTGATACTGGAATAAAAAGCTGTCATCTCCTTGATCGGTATGTCTTTGAGCTCGATCATCAAAAAATAATCATTTGCCGCTGTAATTCCGCTTGACGAATTAGGCTCTGAGTATGTTTTTCCTATAGTATCGATATTAGGTGTATAGCCGACATGATAAAACCCATTAGCACTGTCTAGCCCAACAAAAGTGTATACCTTGGTAGCCAATAGGATTAAGTCAGCAAGAATACCTGCAACTAATTTGCTTTGATCTTTCTGTTTCAAAGTAGAGTTTATAATGACGTTAAAAATTGCGTCCCAAAGGCTCATAGAACTATATGAACCGCCAGATAATTTAACTAGTATATCAAATACATCACTCTCTCCATTTTTAAAATAATCATATATCCTATCTGCTTCAAATCCATACTTAGCTGAAAATATTTTTATTATTTCAGGAGCCCTCGCAACTTTAATTAAAGTTTTGATATTTATTTTAATTTTTGCGTAAATACCATTGTCGCCTGTCATCACATTAATATATGGAGTACCTACAAAATTAGAAAGCTCAATAACTTGAGATGGTGTTACTGCTTGGGTTGGTGTTGCTATTTTTTCAAGGGTTTGATCCATGTTTTTTAAATTCCTAACGTATTTTAATATAAGTAAAATTTTGTTTTCACCCTCAAGATGCTATCATAAATTAATGATTAAGCAACACCCCAATAAATTACAAATTAAGAATAATTAAGGGCCCTCACCATCTACTATTATAGTTGTCGCCTATTCTAATTTTTCCAACTTAAATTTGTGCTTGTTAGAGTGATCCATGACCGGTTATGCAGAAAAGTTCAAAGTAATACCGTGCTTCTACTGTAAAAAAGGTTTGCAGTTCAAATTCAAACTGTTAAATTTAACTATTGTTATAAAAACAGGGCTCATCTGCATTATTAGAAGAGATAGTTAAAAGTAATGGTTGAAAAACGCAACAACCATAAAATAACCACTGAAATAATGCTGTCAGAATTGATGACTATTCTAGCAGGATACCCGTTTAGAGGTCGAATTAGTGATATTCCAAGTGAAATCCTAAAGGCGCTGCAAGCGAAAGACCTTTCTGAGCTTGATGAATTGCGTGAAGACAATTTAATCATTCCAAATTTAACGAAAAAGCGAGATGCCGACTGGTTATAGTCTGACGACTTGTTATTTAGTGCTCAAATGGCAAAGCACAGCGCTTGTTATATTGATAAAGATTTGCACAAAACAACCTGTGCGCCAAGTTTATTTCTGTTACCCATAAATCCAAAATGGAAAGGTCTAATAAAGCCGCAGTTTATTGCTTGGCAGCTAAATCAAGTACCAGTGCAAAACTACTTTATACCCGTGCCGATGATAGCTTTCAAATCAGCATTCGCCAGCCTGTTTTAGCCGCACCGCCCATTGTATTACCAGAGACAGCCATACAAAACACCAGCGCTAAGCTTTATGCCGCTAGCATTAAAGAACATAGACTACTGCATCAACTTATCAATAATAGTCAGCAGCAGCTTAGAGCAATTGCGCCAGATTTAATGAACTTTTCAGCCCAACTGGGCAATAACTATTAGGTAAAAAGAGGCCAAATTCAATGATTAACCAAGATGAAATTAACAAAGCCGTATGGGGCGCTTGTGACACTTTCCGTGGCACGGTCGATCCCTCTATTTATAAAGACTTCATTCTCACCATGCTATTTTTGAAATATATCTCCGATGTGCATCAAGACAAAACACAACAGCTTAAAGCGCAATACGGTGATGCGCCTGAATTAATCAAAGAGATGATGGAAAGCCAGTCTTTTAAAATTCCAACGGGTGCCACATTCTGGGATATCTATGAATTGCGTAATACCGCAGGAAACGGCTCGCGTATCGACCAAGCGCTACACGCGATTGAAGAGGCGAACGGCACTAAGCTTAAAAATGTGTTTCAAGACATCTCTTTTAATACTGATAAATTGGGTGATGAAAAACAAAAGAACGATATTCTTCGCCATCTGCTTGAAGACTTCGGAAAAGATACTTTAAACCTATCCCCAAGCCGTGTTGGCACATTAGATGTCATTGGTAATGCCTATGAATATCTAATCAAACACTTTGCGGCCGGCAGTGGTAAATCAGCGGGCGAGTTCTATACCCCACCAGAAGTATCTGATCTGCTCTCAATCATCCTTGAGCCTGTTGAGGGGGATACGATTTGCGATCCTTGCACGGGATCTGGCTCGTTATTAATGAAGTGTGGCAAACAGGTACAAAAGAATTTTAACGGCTCTAAGCAATACGCCCTATTCGGACAAGAAGCGATTGGCTCGACTTGGTCATTAGCAAAAATGAATATGTTCCTACATGGCGAAGATAACCACCGTATTGAATGGGGCGATACCATTCGCAACCCTAAATTACAAGATAAAGAAGGTGGTTTATTACACTTTGATGTGGTGACCGCGAACCCGCCTTTTTCACTGGATAAATGGGGACATGAAAACGCAGCCGATGACCACTTTGGCCGTTTCCGCCGTGGCGTGCCACCAAAAACTAAAGGTGATTATGCGTTTATCTCACACATGATTGAAACCCTTAAACCAGCCTCTGGTCGCATGGGTGTCGTTGTGCCTCATGGCGTATTATTCCGCGCATCTTCTGAGGGTAAAATCCGCAAACAACTGATTGAAGAAAACTTACTTGATACGGTCATTGGTTTACCAGAAAAGCTATTTTTTGGCACAGGTATTCCTGCCGCTATCTTGCTGTTCAAAAAACAGAAATCTGATAGCAAAGTATTATTCATTGATGCCTCACGCGAGTTCAAATCAGGCAAAAATCAAAATGTATTAACCACTGAAAATATTCACAAGATTGTCGATACTTACAAGGCGCGTGAAACTACCGATAAATACTCTTACCTCGCAACAATGAAAGAAATCAGCGAAAACGATTACAACCTCAATATCCCCCGTTATGTTGATACCTTTGAAGAAGAAGCCGAAATTGACCTAATGGCAGTGCGTGGTGAGCGTTTAGCACTACAAACTGAGCTAGCTGAATTAGAAATAGAAATGGCAGGATACTTAGAGGAGTTGGGTTATGAATAAACCTAAGAGCCCCCAGTATCGGCATTTAATCGAATCTATTTCTAGCGTTTTTGTCGAGGGGCAAGTCAAAACAATATCCGCGATTAATGTGGGGTTAGTAACTACCTATTGGCAAATAGGACAACATATTGTTGAGTTTGAACAACAAGGACAGACTACTGCGGAATACGGAAAAAGGTTACTTTCTTCTTTGAGTAAAGAGCTAAAATTAAAACATGGCAAAGGGTTTAGTGTCAGCAACTTACAGCGCTTTCGTCAGTTTTATCAACTTAATGCGAATTGTGCGACACTGTCGCATAATTTGAGTTGGTCTCATCAGGTTGAGCTACTTAAAATTAGTAATGACACTGAGCGTTCATTTTATAAAAACCAAACATTGAATGCAAAATGGAGCGTGCGCGAACTAAAGCGTCAAAAAGAGAGTGGTTTATTTTTACGTTTAGCTGCATCAAAAGATAAACATGCCATATTACAACTCGCACAGAAAAATGCATTGGTTATTAACCCCGCAGATGTACAGCGTGATAGTTATATGTTTGAGTTTCTAGGGCTAGCAGAAAAACCACACTTCAGCGAAAAAGTTCTTGAAGATGCACTATGTAACCACCTAGAAGAGTTTTTATTGGAACTTGGAAAGGGTTTTACCTTTGTAGGTCGTCAATACCGCATCACACTAAACAATACACATTACAAAGTCGACTTGGTATTTTACCATCGTATTTTACGCTGTTTTGTACTTATCGATCTCAAAATAAATGATGTAAAACACTATGATATTGGTCAAATGAACATGTATATGGGCTACTTTGCCGCAGAAGAAAATATCGAAGGTGACAACCCTCCCGTTGGCATTATTTTAAGCAAAGACAAAGATGAGCTTTTAGTGGAGTATGCAACCTACGGAATGGACAAAAATTTATTTGTACAAAAATACCAACTGTATTTACCAAATGAAGAGACACTTCGCCGTGAAATAGAAGTTACCCTAGCGGAACAACAACATGAAAAATAATAACTATGCAACATTACCTTACATAAACACCTTTGTACTAATAACTAGATATTTTAAGGTCTCAAATTATGGCTCGTAACCTAGATATACATCAGATTCCTGATGGATGGTCATATGGATTACTTGATAATTATGCAATTAGATGTAGTGGTCATACACCAAGTAAATCATTCCCTGAATATTGGAATGGTGGAATAAAGTGGGTATCTTTGACTGATAGTTTTCGACTTGATAAAGGGTTAATTAATAAAACTGACAAAGAAATATCTTTACTAGGTATTGAAAATTCATCAGCACAGATCCACCCTGCGGGGACAGTTGTAATGTCTCGTGATGCTGGAGTAGGGAAAAGTGCAATAATGGCGAAGCCTATGGCAGTTAGCCAACATTTTATTGCATGGAAATGTGATTCAAACAAAAAAACTCATAATTGGTACCTGTATAATTTGGGACATGAAAACGCAGCTGATGATCACTTTGGCCGTTTCCGCCGTGGCGTGCCACCAAAAACTAAAGGTGATTATGCGTTTATCTCACACATGATTGAAACCCTTAAACCCGCCTCTGGTCGCATGGGTGTCGTTGTGCCTCATGGCGTATTATTCCGCGCATCTTCTGAGGGTAAAATCCGCAAACAACTGATTGAAGAAAACTTACTTGATACGGTCATTGGTTTACCTGAAAAACTGTTTTTTGGCACAGGTATTCCTGCCGCTATTTTACTGTTCAAAAAACAGAAATCTGATAGCAAAGTATTATTCATTGATGCCTCACGCGAGTTCAAATCAGGCAAAAATCAAAATGTATTAACCACTGAAAACATTCACAAGATTGTCGATACTTACAAGGCACGTGAAACTACCGATAAATACTCTTACCTCGCAACAATGAAAGAAATCAGCGAAAACGATTACAACCTAAATATCCCCCGTTATGTTGATACCTTTGAAGAAGAAGCTGAAATTGATCTCATGGCAGTGCGTGGTCAGCGTTTAGCACTACAAACTGAGCTAGCTGAATTAGAAACTGAAATGGCAGGATACTTAGAGGAGCTGGGTTATGAGTGAGCCAAGTAATGTAAATAATGGGCATCAATTTTTTGAAAGTATAAAAGAAATTAACGATCAAGGAAATGAGCATTGGTATGCCAGAGCACTCTCTAAAATTTTAGATTACGCAGAGTTTAGAAATTTTTTACCTGTTATAAAAAAAGCGCAAACAGCCTGCGAAAAAAGCGGTCAAAATATCAACAACCATTTCGTGCAAGTGCACGAGATGGTCAATAATAATGATTCTTTGAGGTACCAAATTGGCACATCAAAAAGTCGTGGCGGTAAGTGCTATCTTCCTTATGAATGGTTAACCTTTAGTAAATGGGGATACTTGCTGATAACGCAAAAGGAGTTTTGTTATGACAACTGAACTTGAAACTATCACGACAATAATGCTTGAAAGCCATATCTTTACAGTAAGGGGTAAGCAAGTGATGATAGACCGTGATTTAGCACAAATTTATCAGGTTGAAGTCAAACGCTTAAACGAACAGGTTAAAAGAAATATTGAACGCTTTCCTGAATCATTTAGGTTTAAGCTAACCAATAGTGAAAATTCAGAGCTGGTCGCAAATTGCGACCGCTTCAAAAACTTGAAATATTCAACGACTACGCCACACGCATTTACTGAACAAGGTGTGGCAATGCTTTCAGCCGTTTTAAAAAGTAAAACAGCGATTAAAGTAAGCATTGCTATTATGGATGCATTTGTACAAATGCGAAAGCATATAGGCGATCACCAACAATTATTTTTGCTTGTCACTGAGCTTGAACAGCATAAACTAAAAACAAAAGAAAATTTCGAAAAAGTATTTAAAGCTCTTGAAACACCTGAAATAAAAAACAAACAAGGCATCTTTTATGACGGGCAAATTCATGATGCCTATCATTTTGTTAATGAATTAATACGCTCAGCCAAAAGTTCAATAACCATTATCGATAACTATATTGATGACTCAGTGTTAGCTATGCTGTCTAAGCGCGGTGATAATGTGCAGGCCACTATTTACACCTCCAAAATTAGCAAGCAATTACAGCTAGATTTACATAAATACCAGCAACAATATGCAACTATTACAGTGAACACCTTTAAACAGGCTCATGATCGTTTTGTTATTTTAGATAATCAAGATGTTTACCATCTAGGCGCTTCACTTAAAGATCTCGGTAAAAAGTGGTTCGCATTCTCTAAAATGCAAATGCCTGCGAGTGAAATACTAAATAAGCTGGGAGTAAAAAAAAATGATTAATAAAAACTTACTTGATACGGTCATTGGTTTACCAGAAAAGCTGTTTTTTGGTACAGGTATTCCTGCGGCTATCTTGCTGTTCAAAAAACAAAAATCTGATAGCAAAGTATTATTCATTGATGCCTCCCGCGAGTTCAAATCAGGCAAAAATCAAAATATATTAACCACTGAAAATATTCACAAGATTGTCGATACTTACAAGGCACGTGAAACTACCGATAAATACTCTTACCTCGCAACAATGAAAGAAATCAGCGAAAACGATTACAACCTCAATATCCCCCGTTATGTTGATACCTTTGAAGAAGAAGCCGAGATTGATCTCATGGCAGTGCGTGGTGAGCGTTTAGCACTACAAACTGAGCTAGCTGAATTAGAAGTAGAAATGGCAGGATACTTAGAGGAGCTGGAGTATGAGTGAAGAAGAAAGCACTTTATCCACCATTACAACTGAGCATTTAAAAACCGCAATAATAACACTGCGAGACTACCAAGTAATGCTAGATCGTGATCTAGCTATATTCTATCAAGTGGAAACAAGAGCATTAAAACAAGCTGTAAAACGAAATAGTGTGCGTTTCCCTTTTGATTTCATGTTTCAAGTAACCGAAGAAAAGGTAGATCTTATGGTGTCACAAAATGTGATACCTAATAAACTGGCGTTAGAGGGACTAAGTTATGACAACTGAACTTGAAACTATCACACCAATAATGCTTGAAAATAAAATATTTACACTGCGTAACAGCCAAGTAATGTTAGATAGCGATTTGGCTGATATTTACGGTGTTGAAACAAAATCATTTAACCGAGCGGTAGCAAGAAATATAAATCGTTTTCCTGTCTCATTTAGGTTTCAGCTAACTCAAGATGAATATGATTCTTTGAGGTACCAAATTGGCACCTCAAAAAATCGAGGCGGTAGACGCTATCTTCCTTATGTGTTCAGCGAGCAAGGTATTTCAATGCTTTCTGCCGTTTTACGCAGTGATACCGCTATCAAAATAAGTATCCAAATAATTACTGCTTTTGTTGAGATGCGTAAACTTTTGACATCAAATAACAGTTTGCTTAATCGTGTAGAGCTTATTGAATTTCAACAAATACAAAATGAACAACGTTTCAACAGTCTATTTAAAAGCCTTGAAGATAAATCTTTAACAACCAAACAAGGTATCTTTTATGACGGGCAAATTCATGATGCCTATCATTTTATTAATGAATTAATACGCTCAGCCAAAAGTTCAATAACCATTATCGATAACTATATTGATGATTCAGTGTTAACTATGCTATCTAAGCGTGGTAATGATGTGCAGGCTACTATTTACACTTCCAAAATTAGCAAACAATTACAGCTAGATTTAGATAAATACCATCAACAATATGCAACGATTACAGTGAACACCTTTAAACAGGCTCATGACCGTTTTGTTATTTTAGATAACCAAGATGTTTACCATCTAGGCGCTTCACTTAAAGATCTCGGTAAAAAATGGTTCGCATTTTCTAAAATGCAAATGCCTGCGAGTGAAATACTAAATAAGCTGGGAGCAAAAAAGGATGATGAATAAAAACACTAAAGTCTCGTTCCCATGCTCCGCGTGGGAATGCTTATTTAGAACAGATAAGGAGCAGAGTTATGCTACCTACTGAATGGTATGATCTAACTTTGGGAGATCTAGTTACTAAAAGCGCATTTGGTCCCCGATTTTCATCTGATTTATACTTACCAAATGGTTCCATTGGTACTATCCGTACAACTGATCTATCTGCATTCGGAAAAATAAATTATTCAACAATTCCCTATGCAGATCTTAAAATAAAAGAATACCAAGAACATTTGCTAGAAAGCGGTGATTTATTAATTACTCGCTCAGGAACATGTGGAATCCCGTGCATATTTAAAAAGCAGCCAAAGCCAATAATTGCAGGTGCCTTCTTAATTCGTTTCCAGTTAAATTCAAAGGTTAATGGCACTTTCCTACATGAACTACTTAACTTTACTAAAACACAATCAGACATAAAGAGACTTGCTGCTGGTGGAGTCCAGAAGAATTTAACAGGGACAAGTTTAAAGAAATTGAAATTATTGATTCCCCCACTCCCTGAACAACAAAAAATTGCCAAAATTCTCTCGACGTGGGATAAGGCGATCAGCACCACTGAAAAGCTGATTGAAACCAGCAAACAGCAGAAAAAATCCCTTATGCAACAACTGTTGACGGGTAAAAAGCGTTTACTTAGCCTTGAAACAGGCAAAGTATTTGAGGGTGAGTGGGAAGAAGTTACCATAGCCTCTACATCTAAATGTTTTTCTGGAGGAACTCCATCGAGAAGTAAAGAAGAATACTATGGAGGAAACATTCCTTGGATTACTTCAGGAAAACTCAATGATAGATTTGTTACCTCTGTGAACGAATACATAACTGAATCAGGATTAAAGCACTCATCTGCCAAAGTAGTAAAAAATGGAAGCTTATTAATTGCAATGTATGGCGCTACGGCAGGTAAAGTAGCGATAAACAAATTGACTGGCGCAACGGTTAATCAAGCTGTGTTAGCATTAGAAGTTGACATACATTGCCATAACTTCTTTTTATTCTATTTATTTGAAGTTGAGATGGTCAAAGCCCTTAATTTGGTTCAAGGTGGTCAACCAAATTTGAATGCTGCAATTATTAAAGCAATTAAAATCAAACTACCCCAACTCATTGAGCAGAAAAAAATCGCCTCTGTTCTCACTTCTGCCGACAAAGAGATCGAATTATTACAAACTAAACTCGCTCACTTTAAACAAGAGAAAAAAGCACTGATGCAACAGCTGTTAACAGGCAAACGTCGTGTACGAGGATTAAATGGTAAACCTTAAGGACAGGCTAATTGAAGCTAATAAAAGCGATAAACTTTTAGAGTTTATAGGTGAAATTTATTCTGAAGATTTTAAAAATGAAAATTCTTTACCTTGTTTTTTAGCAGAGCTAAATAACATAGGTAAAATTAACCTCATAGAGTTACTTAAAAATTTAAAAAATACAGGTGGGAATAATAGTTTTTTTTCCATACTTCTAGTTTTTAGTGAAACTTTACCTGATATTGACACTCCTGTTAAAGATGTAGCGAACTGCGTGAAACACCTTACGCGAGAAGCCGGTCAAGATATGGCTGCGTCTATGCTTTTGTCTCCATTTAAAGAGTTTTGTAAAAAAGATATTGGTAGAGCCAATGCACTTTTTGACCTTGCTTTAACAGAGATTGACGAAGAGTTTGATCATTTATCTACTGCTATTGAGGCAGGAGCAAGTAATGATGAAGTTACATATGTGAATCAGGCTATTGATCTACTTGCTCATGAAAATGAGTTGATAAAGCAAAGAGCCATATTTGCATTAGGTCGAATTAACTACCAAGACAAAATGCTTTTGGAATCTGTTGCAGTAGCTATCGATGAATCATCCGCTTCTTCACCTATTGATGTAATCTTG
Source organism: uncultured Psychromonas sp. (assembly GCA_963682165.1). Lineage (GTDB taxonomy): Bacteria > Pseudomonadota > Gammaproteobacteria > Enterobacterales > Psychromonadaceae > Psychromonas. The sequence goes on from OY821666.1 coordinate 4,061,088, forward strand.
GCGACGTCGATGCGAGCATTGTTTGCTATTGTTTCTCAGTCTGATGATTTGGAAAGCATATTCTTAAAGTTTTTAAACACGCATTCGGAGCACTTAGATGACCGTTATATTCATGCTGCTTCCGAAATACTATTCTATGATAGAGAAAAGGTATCCCGTATTGTCGAAGCAAAGTTACTGGATGTTTGCTGTCATACCAAGCCTGAAAACAAATGGACTATCAACAACATTGATTATGCATTGGGGCGGATATTAAAACGGAAGGATTTTGATGATTGCGTTGTTTTTTTAGAACGCTTCTTTGAATTAAGTGAGTACAAATTATCAGTAAAGCATTTCGATAGTTTTGTTCGAGAGCTGCATAACCACAGAGATACTTACTTATCCTCACTACTCACTCGATGGCTGTTGTCAAAAAAAGTGAAACTTGGAAAGTATTGTTCTGATCTTCTTCGCGATGCAGATAAAGGTATTTCTATTGGATTTGACAGTGCCTGCTTTCCAAATGAAAGCAAAGGTGTACATCTGTTTCTGGCGAGAAAAGCTTGCGGGTGGTTCTTCAATCAGCCTAAAACAGCAATTAGCTTAATTGAGTCGTTAATTCCTGATGCTGCTGAAGATGAGTTAATTGATATTCAACAAATGATTTTTAGCCCCCTTTGTATCAGCTACCCAGGAAGTATTCGTCAACGAATGGAAGAGTTACAAAGCTCAAAGCAAGAACGAGTGGCTGAAGTAGCTTCTCACATTTTATCTGAATACGAGAAGTATCAAGCATCGGTTAAAACGGCACTTAAAGTTAATGAACTAAAGCCAAGTGAACAAGATCGACACACATATTGGAAGCACCACAATAAATTGATGGATGAGTCCATGAAGCAAGCTGGAAGTAAGTTGTTTCTTGCGTCATTATTTACTGGGAATGAATCGGTATTGCTATATGGAAATAAATCGATTCACTATATCTATCATGGTGACCAAAAGACCCGTCAGGAGGTTCCTCTTCAAGAAGTCAGTACCTCATTTGAGTTTGCTTCAATGCATAATCTTGATCCACATGGTTTAGAAAATATGATTTTTCAGTTTAAAGCAGAGGGATGTTCCTCATGAAGTTAGTAATAAGACAATACTTAGCATCTTTAAAAGAACGCGGTGAATTGGATGCATTATTACCCGATTTGCTATCACAAATGGGGTTAGAAGTTTTCTTAAAACCTGGAATCGGCAGTAGACAATATGGAGTGGACGTTGGCGCTTACGGTAAACTGTCTGGTGAATCTGAAAATAAGGTTTATTTATTCTCTGTAAAATCTGGTGATTTAGGGCGAAAGGATTGGGATAGTAACACTCCACAAGATCTTCGTCCTTCAATCAATGAAATTATTGATGTATTTATTCCAACTCGTATTCCAGCAGAGTACAAAGAACAACCAGTTGAGATTTGTTTATGTTTTGGTGGTGAAGTTAAAGAAGAAGTAAGAGCTAACGTGAGCATGTTCTTAGGCAAGCTAAAATCAGACGAGTTGAGCTTTTCCGAGTGGAACGGAGATCGGCTTGCAGCATTAATTGAGCAACATATGTTGCGGGAAGAATTATTGCCCGATAACTGTCGCGGATTACTGCGTAAATCACTGGCTATGATTGATGAGCCTGAAATATCATTCAAACATTTTAGCCAATTAGCTATTAGCCTTACTTGTACTGATGATAAAAAGCCAAAAGAAATATTAACAGGGGTTCGCCAATTATATTTATGCCTTTGGATTTTATACTCATGGTCTAGAGAAGAAGATAACTTAGAGAGTGCATTCTTATCAGCAGAGTTTACGTTACTTAATGTTTGGGAAGCTGCAAAGTTCGCGTTTGGGAAAAAAAATAAGGTAGCAGTTTCCACACTAACTACTTTGTATTCAATTCTGCGATTAAATCTACAAATATCTAATCAATATATCGAAGAAAAAATCATTCCACACGGTGCTAGCCTGTATGCTTTATCTCATGCTGTAAGACCTTCTTGCGCAGTAGATGTAAACTTGAAATTGTTTGATGTACTTGGTCGGCTAGCTCTTACGGGTTGTTGGTCTTACTGGTATTTAGGACAATTCAGTAAAGAAAATGAAGAAGCTGACAAGTTTTTTTCAGAAGCCGTTGCTAAATATCAAGATGCCATTAAGAAGTTAATAGTAAATAACCCTATTCTATTTACTCCTTACAAAGATGAGCAAGCAATAGATTTAGTTTTAGCCCTTTGGCTTCTTTCTCTTGATCCTAATAATTGGCATGATATCAACTCTTGGTTAGTCAATATGGCTAGTGAGGTATATAATATGCATAAGATTAACGATAAATACCCAACGACTATTAGAAGCTATGCAGAGCTAATAGAGCACCCTGTTGATAAAACGGATGACTATAAAAAGAGTGTAACTAAAGGCTCAATTCTATATCCCTATATATCTGCTTTCTCTGCAATTATGGGCATTTCAGAGCCATATGAAATAATTAAAAAAATCAAAGAAGAGTTTTTACCACACTGCAATTTCCAAGTGTATTTTCTTGATGAGTCCTCTGAAGAACACTTTTATCGATTTGATAAAATGCATGGTGCAACATTATCCGATGTATGTGTAACAGAAGAGCCTAGTGAATTAATTAAGCAGTTGGGTAGTGAGTGTGACCAGTCAAACAAGGTTTATGAAATGAGTGCTTTTAAATATTCATTTTGGCCGATTATATTGACTGGCTGTCGGCATTATCGGCTACCAGTTCCTATGCATTTCATAATTGATCTTCATAAAAAGCACTGCGATTCAAGTTAGGTTCAGATTGAAACTCAAGATAAAGTTACATGATATAAAAAGCACACAAAACTGAAACCGCTTAAATAGCTGTTCAGTGATTTAAAAACAAGGCGCGATGCGTCATCATTTAATTGGAAGTAAACCATGTTAATTTTTAACTGTACCAAAGCGGCCGCTGATTTTTTTAGCGTGACACGTCAAGGCAAAAAAGTCTCATGCATTGTACCTGCGCCACACAAAACCATTAGCGAGTCAATCGCAACGCCTGTTTTTCCTGATGATGTTGATCCACAAGAAAGCGGCGGCTTCCAATGGCAATGGGTAGTGCATTGTGTTGCAATCAAGCGCAAGAAATATCTGATCGTTATGGATTATAATTCGCGCTATACCATCATGCTTCCTGCGGGTAAAAAAGGTGATGAGTTTGAATTTATTAATAGCTTTGAATTACAACTAAAGGCCAATTTCCGTTATTGGGTTGATAAGGCGCAAATGGATCAGAATAAAGCAACTCAATATGTCGAGCAGTATGATGAAGCCATTAACACCTGTATTTTCCATCAACGTGGAGATCGTAGCGTTCAAGCACATACCAAGGAAGTTGTTTGGCATTTACAAGTACTGGTTGAACGACAAGGCAATAGCAGCGAAAAACTAGATTGCCTGTTATTTAGCGTGATGATGGGTGATCTTTTCAGAAAAAGAAAAGATGAAAAAGACTATTTTAAAGCAAATCGAGTTTTCTTTGATTATTGGTTAGCCACCTTTTTGCCACCAGTCACAGCAAGCAACGTTATTAATTTAAACCAATTCAGAGCACTGCGCTGATAGCAAAAGAAGAGTAAACCATGACTCAATCGTTCCCGAATTTTAGAGAAGAGCAAAGCGCCAAAATTCCTGCGCTGACATTACTCACTAACCTTGGTTATCAGTTTATTGCGCCAAGCGATTGTTTAACAATACGAGGGAAAAGTTCAACGGTTATTTTGCCAAATGTGTTGCGTGATGTGCTTAAACACAAAACCTATTCGTTCATGGGTAAAGAGCACCCTCTTTCTGACGCCGCCATTGACAAAATTGTTCATGAGCTCGCGAGCCCTGCCATGAATGAGGGGTTAAAAGCGGCCAATGAAAAACTCTATAACGCGCTTACCTATGGGATTGGTGTTACTGAGTTTATTAATGGCAAAAAAGCAAACCCAACCATTCAAGTGATTGATTGGGATACACCTGATAATAACCAATTTCATTTTACTGAAGAGATGGAGGTAGAAAACTCGCGCGGAACTGGCAAACGCATCCCTGATATTGTCTGTTTTGTAAATGGCTTGCCTTGGGTAGTGATTGAAGCTAAACGCCCTGATTCATCGACAGAGGGTAAACCAACCGTTCATGAAGGTGTCTCACAGACAATTCGAAACCAAAAAATTGATGAAATTCCACACCTGTTTGCTTATAGCCAATTAGTGATGTCTATCAATGGTCACGATGGTTTATATGCGACTTGCGGCACAAGCGATAAGTTTTGGGCAAAATGGAAAGAGCAAGCGATTGCAGAAAGCTCTTTTGTTCGCTTCAAGAACACGCCGCTAGCACCAAACAAACTGGATTTACTTTTTAATCATCGCCCTGCTAAAGTGCGTGATGAATATCTTTCCCTGATTGCTGGTGGTGATTTAGTAGTCACAGATCAAGACCGTTTATTGGTTTCGTTGCTGCGCCACGATCGTCTGTTAGAGATGACTCGTCTTTATACCCTGTTTGATAAAAAAGCAGGCAAGATTGTCGCCCGTTATCAGCAGGTATTTGGTATTAAAGCCTTGATTGAACGTGTTACCTCATTCGATAAACAAGGCGCTCGAAATGGTGGCGTGATTTGGCATACCACAGGCTCAGGTAAATCGTTCACCATGGTGTTCCTGTCCAAAGCCTTGATCTGGTTTAAAGAATTGGCAAAATGTCGCGTGATCGTTGTGACTGACCGCGTGGATTTAGAAGATCAGCTCGCTCGTACGTTTGCATCGGGCGGCGCGTTATCAGACAAAGATAGAAAGTCAGCAATGGCAACAACAGGCAAGCGTTTAGCAGAGCAGATAGGCAAAGGCAACGAGCGTATTATTTTTTCTATCATCAATAAGTTTGGCTCAGCAATTGCGCTTCCTGAGTGCTTTAATAACAGCCCAGATATAATTGTGCTGGTGGATGAAGGTCATCGCAGTCAAAACGGCGAAAACAATATTCGCATGCAACAAGCATTGCCTAAAGCGGCTTACATTGGTTTTACGGGCACCCCCCTACTGCAAGATGATAAAACTGAAAACAAATTCGGCAAAATTATCCACTCCTACACGATGCAACAAGCGGTTGAAGATAAAACCGTCACGCCGTTATTGTACGAAGAGCGTATTGCTGATCTCAGCACCAACGATAAAGCGATTGATGCGTGGTTTAACCGTATTACTGATAAGCTTTCTGAAAAACAACGTGGCGATCTTAAAAGGAAGTTTTCACAAAAAGGACAAATCTATCAAACCGAGGGTCGACTTGAGCTGATTGCACATGATATTTCTGATCATTTCCAAAACTTTAAACAACAAGGGCTAAAAGGCCAACTCGCCTGCTCTTCAAAAGCCTCGGCCATTCAATATAAGATGCTTTTAGATGGTATTGGCAAGCTTACATCGGTTGTTGCGATGTCGGCACCTGATACACGCGAAGGGCATGATACGGTTGATGGTGAAAGCAAAGATATTGTTCAGAACTGGTGGAAAGATAATGTCACTAATTCGCGCTTCGGTAACGATGAAAAAGCTTATACCAAACATATCATCAGTGAATTTAGTAAAGATGCAGGCCCTGATCTTATGATTGTGGTTGATAAGCTATTAACGGGATTTGATGAGCCTAAAAATACCGTGCTGTACATCGACAAACCACTCAAGCAACACAACTTGATTCAAGCGATTGCGCGGGTAAACCGCTTGCACAAAAATAAAAAGTTTGGTTTTCTGATTGACTATCGCGGTATTTTAAAAGAGCTCGATGCCACAATTGCCGATTATCAAGACTTAGCCGAGCGCACTCAAGGCGGCTTTGATATTGATGACCTTAAAGGTTTGTATAATCGCATGGAGACAGAATATAAAAAGCTCCCGAGTTTATATCTCACGTTATGGTCAACCTTTGATGATGTGCAAAACAAACAAGATGGCCCAGCGTTGCGCCAAATTTTAGCTCCGAAAATTGATAACATTGACGGGCAACCAACCGATACCAATCAGAAACAACGGGAAGATTTTTACGCCTCACTAACATCCTTTGCTAATTGTTTAAAAGTTGCCTTGCAGTCTGCGAGTTATTTTGCAGATAAAAGCTTTGATGCCATTGACCCAAAATCTGCCCTTGTCAAACGCGATTTGTATAAGAAAACCTTGAAGTTTATGTCTGAGCTACGCGTGCAGGTACGTGAAGATGCGCAAGAAACCGTTAAATATGATGAATACGCGCAAAGTATTCGCACCATGTTAGATAAACATATTGGCGGCGTTGAAATTCAAGAGCCTCAAGGCGTATACTTAGTTGGCAACATGGGTAAAGAGGCTAAACCTGAAGAGATGAGTGATGATGAAGCGCGCAATAAAAAGGATGTTATCATGGGACGCGTGACCAAGATGATTGAACAAGATCTAGCTGACGATCCTTACGCTCAAGAATATTTCTCAAATTTACTCAAGCAAGCAATCGAGCAAGCTAAAGAGATGTTTGATGCTCCAGTGAAGCAATACCTGTTATTTGCTGATTTTGAAGAGCAAGTGATCGATCGCAAAGTTGACGGTATTCCAACTGAGCGATTTAGTAAGTTAGACTCTGCTGTTAAACGTCATGTGCAAGCTTATTACGGTTTGTTTTTAAAACATGTAGACAGTGAAAATGCACTAGCAGAAGATGATTGTTTTGATTCGGCGATGTTAATTGAAGAAATTGTTACGGATGCCGTTGCGCAGTTTTCAATTAACCCACAAGAGATCGAAAATCAGATCAACCGCAAATTACTGCCAGTGCTATTTAAAACTATTGGTATGGATAAGGCAAAAGTAATTATTGCTGATGTTATCCAAATCACTCGCTTAGGCGCGGCAGGTTATCACTGATGGCATCTGTTACTTCTCCAGAAAGAAACAAAGAAGAGTATAGCTTTGTCTATGGCGATCAAGCTATCAGCTATGAAGTGGTTCGGAAGAAACTAGCAAAAGGCGCTGATCTTCAAAAAAAGAAACGCAAAATTAGTATCAAGGTTCACCTTAATTGTGATGTGGCTATCAATGCACCTGATGATGCCCTGCGCGAAGATATTCATAAAGCTGTGATGAAGCGAGCCAAGTGGATAGTTGATGCACAGAAAGAGTTTCGTGTTCACCTTGAGTATGTTCAGGAAAAAAATTATGTCAGTGGCGAAATGCAGTTCTATTTAGGCCGTCGCTATGTGCTCAAAGTGGTTGAGAATATTAACAGCACTTCGAATGTAAAAATGACCCGAGGCAAACTACTGGTTAGCTTGAAGCACTTTAATGAAGACAAGCAAGCATTGACCAGAAGCTTAGTTTCAAAATGGTATAAAGTTCGAGCTGAACATGTTTTCCACCAGCGGCTTTCTAAACTTTTACCCCAAGCAACATGGGTTAAAGGCGTGCCAAGCTTTCGAGTGCTCGCAATGAGTAAACAATGGGGGAGCTGCTCTGCAAAGGGAAACTTGATGCTCAACCCTCACCTGATTAAAGCACCCAAAGAGTGCATTGATTATGTGCTATTGCATGAGCTTTGCCACATTGCCGAACATAACCACAGCGAGAAGTTTTGGCGTTTGCTAACTGCTGTTATGCCCAATTACAAAGAAGTTAAAAACCGCTTAAATGGCATGGCAGAGTTGTATTTGAATGAGTGATGATCCCTAACCTAATTGTAAACACTCACCTCTATTAAATTATGATCGAGATCTAAAAAGTAAACAGACTCGATTTTTCCTTGTGCCCCTGATTTACACACAGGCCCTTCGATAATATCAACGTTTTCATTTTGTAAATGACTGATGACCTTATCTAAACTCCAATGTGTAATAAGGCATAAATCGCCCGAGCCCACCTGTGCTTTATTCCTGGGCTCTTGCCCCAATGTTTGTAGATTAATTTTTTGATTTCCAAACGTTAATGCTTTACGGCCTTGTGCAAAGGTAACGGCTTTCATCAATAAAACGCGTTGATAAAAAGCGACTGAACGATCAATGTCAGCAACCGTTAAAACAATATGGTCAATGTGGCTTATCATTTTTATCCCTTATTCGAAATATAATATTCCGCTAGATTTAAGCATGACTCTTTTTATTAAAAAAATTAAGGTTTAACCTGCAAATTGAATAGCTAACATATAGCAAATATATCAGTATATTCTGTCATTATTCCAAGCCGACTTTTCTAAGAAAATCTTTCTTGAATGATTATTTAAATTCCCTACCAATGAGTAATAAAGCTCAGAAAAATAAACATAGCACAGTCATTTGTTTATTATACTGTAATGTTACGTGTAGCAATACAGGTTACCATCAATCTTTGTTATCTAGATTAATATCGTTTTTATGAGAGCTGTACTGAGGGGGTTTAACTATATTCAACCATTCCCACTCTTTTTCTAGGGTATGACGATAAAAGAATTGCAAGCCGTTACGATCAAGTTTTACCGTACTCCAAGAGTGTGTTTTGATTAAGCTTGCAAAGTACAATTTCAAATCAGCTTTATCTAGCGCATCGGGAGAGCGCTCAAAATAGCCTGCAATCCGCCTCACTGCCCGTGAGTAACCATCAATGGTTGCAGGGCGCATTCCCTGCAGAGTGAGATTGGTTAAATGTTGCTGATATAAAAAGTCATAGCGAAGTTGATCTGTAGTGTTCATGGCGTATACTCCTTTTATGCGCACCGAGAATGGTGCATAAAAGAAAGTATGAACGCAGTTTGTTTTTCTGTCGCGAAGCGGCTTCGTTCAACAAGCCTCATTAGCCGCTATCGCACTCATTAGCCGCTATCGCACTCATGGCAGAGCGATCGCGGTTTATCTCGTCAATCGCCTGAGTGATTTCATTAGCCGTACAATCAGGGTTTATTCGCTCAAGTGCCAAGCGAAGCTCACGCACCAGAACAACCTCTGATCGGTCTTTGCGACCAAGCAAGCCATCTTTCCCAAAAGTTTCAGAATAACAATTGAGAGTTTCCCAACCTATTAATGATAATAGATTGATGGCGGGTTGTTCTACGTATGAATCTTCGGTGTAGGTCATTTATCTTCCTTGTTGATCAACCTGCCGACCCAATGTGGTCAATTGATATTGCTGTAAGCGACTATTCGGCTTGTCGGGTAAGGTCATTGTTATTAAAGCAGCTTCTAATGCAGGTTTTAAATACCGTTCCCTAAATGACTTAGGATCTTTTAAATTAAGTTGCTGTTGTAAGGCCTCTCGCCCCATCGCACTGTCGCCATTGAGCAAGCACAACAAGAGTGCTTTAACTTGGGGGGTGACTTGGGGGGTGACTTGGGGGGTGACCTGATAAACAGAGCTAGAATGAGGCTCGCTATTGGCCGCTAATGTGGCTAGAATTTTATCCAGCATAAACTCAATAAAGTTCGCGCTATTAGACTCAACCGTACTGCAATTAATCGCTTGGTAATAGCCTTCTTGATGGGCATGCACCATGCTCTCTACGGGTAACTGGGCCAATAATGGCTGCCACTGACTTAATATCGCCGTTTGCCATAAACGCCCCATACGCCCATTACCATCAGAAAAAGGATGAATAAACTCAAATTCATAATGAAAGACACAACTAATAATTAAAGGGTGATCATCACTCACTGCAAGCCAAGCTAATAAATCACGCATCAACCTCCTAACACGATCAGCAGGCGGAGCCATGTGCATCACCACATCACCCCTCATTACTCCTACATTACCTTGCCGATAACGGCCTGCATCATCAACCAAGCCCAACATTAGCATTTTATGCGCTTGCAATAAATGCTGCTCATCCTTGGGTTGCCAATGCCTTAGTTGCTCATAAACCTTAATGGCATTACGCGCCTCTTGCACATCTTTAACCGGTGCAATAACGCGCTTCCCCTCTATAATCGCCGTTATCTGTTCTTCACTAAGGGTGCTACCCTCAATCGCAAGCGTACCTTGAATGGTGCGAATACGATTAATGCGACGTAGGCGCAAAGCATTTTCATCCTTGGCTTCTTGCACAGCTGTCAAACACCCCACATGTTCGCTAATCTCAGCGATAAGGCTAATAATGCGCGAGGTTATGATAAAAGGCGGTTGATAAGTGCTAGGCATTTAAGCGACCTTGCCATAGTTTGTTTGAATAGAGTGTAAATAACGATTAATCATAAGGGTTAAATCGGCTTTACCGTCTGCCCCAGTTGTCAACTTAGAGTTGACAACTGCCCCTTCAGATAGCTCCACGTCTGCAATCAACGTTTTTATATGCTTACTAATATTCTGCTTGCTTGTTTGATAAAGCTCGGCAATATCAAGCTGGGTTAGCCAAATTTTACCGCCCAGCGAGAGCAGAACAAAACGAGCTTTGCCATCTTCTGTGGAGTAGAGAACTAGATCGTTATCGGGCATTAAATATCCTTCAGTTTTTTGTAGCTAAGGCTTTTGAATAGCGACTATACCGACCCAAAGAGTCAAGACAGTTATTTAATATTTCTTATTCCACAGTTAAGATACCTTTGATAAAGCTAAGCTCGCCTTAATTCCTTCTTGGTAAACATTCATTGGTTTTTTATATTTCAATGTTTCATGAAATCGTTGGTGATTATAAAACTCAATGTAATCGGACACATCTTCTTGTAAATCTTTGATAGTTTCATATTCATTTAGATAAATACGCTCGCATTTTGCGCGTCGTAAAATCTTTCAATGCAAATATTATCAGTGGCACGGCCTTTCCCGTCCATTGATATCGTGATCCCGTTCTGTTTTAATTTTTGAGTATGCACATCGCTTGTATAATGACTTCCCTGATCTGTATTGAATATATCAGGTTTTCCATAGCGATCTAAGGCCGCATCCAAGACGTTAATCCTCAGAGCACAATCCATCGTATTCGATATTTTGTGTGATAGGACGGCTTTCGAATGCCAATCAATGACCGCAGCAAGGTAAACCATTCCACCCTTGACTTTGATGTAGGTTATATCTGTGCTCCATACCTGATTAGCATGTGAAATATTAAGGCCTCTAAGCTTATAACTGTATTTCTGATGTTGCTTATTGGCTACGGTGGTTGTTACTTGTTTAACCGCTAAAATAGCCTTTAAACCCAGCTCCTTTCGATATGTTGCTACCGTGTTTAAAGATGCCTTGACTCCATTTTCTAGAAGCTGTTGATGCACCTTTTTAGCACCGTAAATTGGAGTTTTAGCAAATACTTTGGCTATTTCCGGCTGAATCTCATGCTTTTTATTATTCACTTTTTCAGTGTAGTAAAAAGTACTCCGATTCAAATTCAATAGCTCACATTGCTGTGATACAGATAGGTTTTATAGCTTGGGATTAATTAACTTCCTCTTATCAGATAAGCCCAAGCTTTTTAGCTTTTTTTCAAGCCACTCCTTTTCAACAGTCATTTTACCGACAATTTTTGTTAGCATTTGGTTTTCTTCTTTAGCCGCAACAAGCTCTAGCTTATATTCCTTAACCGCTTTTGCTGGCTCCATTGCAATAACAGCATTTTCCAGGAATATTTTTTTCCAATTCCCAAGGATCAATGGGGTGATATTATTTTCATTTGCAATCTCAGCTATTGTTTTTTCATTTTCCAATAACTCCAGTACAAGTCTACTTTTAAACTCAGCAGAATAAGTTGTTCTTTTTTTGTCATGGTAATTCTCCTATTTTGATAGATACTATCTCAAACAGGAATAAGAATATTAATTTTACTGGTTAGATTTCCTGGGGCATTATAGTTAATTCTTTGCTAGTTATTTCCTTAAAAATGAATTGTTCACGCTAGCACGGTTGCAACTAAAACCGCGCTTATGTTTTGCAGGTAAGCTCATCATTGATTATTTTTATGCAGCACATCCGTAAACAAATAACTGTAAAACGGCCACTTTTTGAATGTTGTTTATCCTCAATTCAAATTACATTTCTTGTTATAGCGGTGTAATAATATATAACAAATCACCACTTGAAACCTGCTGCCCATTATTATTAATAACACACTCAACCCGAAATTTGGTATTTTCATCATACAAAATAGCAGCTGGCTTGTTAAAACTCGATAAACTAATTGGAGAGAACATTTTCATCGCTTCCATTAAACCTAGCGTTTGTGCAACCGTTACAGTATCGCCTTCTAACACAAAATCAGGCTCTGCTGGTGATGCTGACCTGTAGAAAATACCTGCACTTTGTGCGATAACTTTCAGCTCATTGCTACCATCTACGGTAATAGAAATATGGCTATCACCTAATGCTGCAGAAGCTTCCATTTCTGAAATCATGACATCTTGATCGAGCCTTGCCATTAATTTTGTAAGGTAAGTTGTGTCGTAGTCACCTTTTATAAATACCTCATCCCTTAAGATACGTTTTACTAAGGGGATATTTGTCGCAATGCCGTTAATCACCACTTTATCTAAAAATTCGAGCAGTGTTTTGATCGTATCCTTGCGCTTTTTACCCTTGCAAATAAATTGCGCCACCAAACTATCATAATAAGGTGAAACCTCTTTACCTTCTGCAATCATTGAAATTACTTCAATATTGTCTTGCTTTGGTAGCGTGTATTCAAGCACTTTTCCTGGGCAAGGTATTAATTGCATTTCACCATTTGCATCTATCATGGCTTTTTCTGCTGTTATGCGCACCTCCATCGCATAACCTTTATTTACAGGCTTCATTTGTTTAATGTTAACACCTGATGAAATGTTGTATTGCGCACTAACAATATCAATGCCTGATGTAGCCTCTGTCACTGGGTGCTCGACTTGTAAACGCGTATTCATTTCCATAAAATAAATAGCATTTTCATCAAGATCATAGATAAACTCAACAGTACCTGCGCCTAAATAATCAACCGCATCAGCAAGCGCCTTTGTGTATTTTAACGCAAGTGTTGCAAATTTATTGGGTAACATTGTAGAGCCTGATTCTTCAACTACTTTTTGGTTATTACGTTGTACCGAACAATCACGAATACCCAGCACTTTCGTGTTGCAATATTTATCGCGAAGTAACTGCACTTCAATATGGCGCAGTGAAGTTATGTATTTCTCTAAGTACAAATCACCATTTGCAAATGCAGCGCGCGCTTCGGCAGCAACCTGGGCAAATCCAGAGCACATGTCCTCAGCTTTTGCAATGATCAAGATGCCTTTACCACCACCACCATTTACCGCTTTAAGCAGCACTGGATAGCCAATTTTATTTGCAATATCAAGCGCTTGCTTCGGACCTGTCAAAATACCATGTGAACCTGGGACAACCGGCACTTCGTTTTTTTGCGCGGTTTTAATCGCATTTGATTTATTGCCCATGGTCAGCATACTGCTCATGCTCGGACCGATAAAGTTAATTTTATGACTTACGCATAAATCTGCAAACTGTGGACTTTCAGATAAAAAACCAATACCAGGATGAAGTGAATCCACTCCTTCATATTTGCCAATTTTTATGACTGATCCTGCATTTAAGTAACTTTCATCTGAAGTATTTCCTCCTAAGCAAACCAATTTATCTTTCTCACCAAGCATATCAGCAGCTACAGAAGTCATATCAGGATCGGAGGCAACTAGCACAACATTAATGTTATTTTCGTGGGCGATGCGGATTAGCTTAACAGCAGTACAGCCGCGAGCATGAATAAGCACTTTATCGACTTTAGACATTAACTTACGCGGATCGATCTTTGAACAATTCTCTTCATTGTAATTAAAAATAGGGACAAATCCAGTTAAAGCACGCTGAATTGTTTCCTGTATCGTAACCACAGGCACGGGCATATTTTCATCAATATCACGCAGTTTATCGTTAAGATCTTTGGAGAATGGATTAATAACAAGCCCTGCCATCGCCCCCGGAACGCGTGATAAGTAGTTAGAGAGTGTTGCTGTCGATGGTAAATAATCCGGTACAACCATTTGCCCTGCAAACGGCATGTTAGTCCCTGACAAATAATAAGTTTGCACTAAAGGATGCGTAACCAAACTTGCTTGCGCACCACCTGTACAATCACCATAACCAAATATAAGCACAGGCAAATCATTATCGCGAATAAAACGTGTAATACGATCATTAACAACCGCCATCGAGAAGAGCGCCGATGCACCTTCTTTCGTTTGCATACCACCAGAGCTAATAAAAGCCACAACTGGAATATGGCGTTTTACACAGCGCACTAATAAGTCGCAGAATTTTTCTGCACTTGCCATATCAAACGCGCCAGCTTGAAAACTTACATTAGAAACCGCAACCCCGAGCTTTTGCAAGTCCCCATTTTCAAGTTGAAAATCAGCAATACCAGTCACTAAACCACAAGGCTTAATCTTCTTATCAAGCGCATCTTCAATAGATAAGCGGAACCCTGGAAACTCCAGTAAATTAGCGGTCATTATATCAGCGCAGTATTCTTTAAAATTGCTAAAAAACTTATTTATGATATCTAGGTAATTATTATTTTTTTTATTTTTCTCAGTACGTAACACCGCTTGAATCAGCAAATCATGGTAGCCCATCGTTAAGCGATTCCAAAAATCTTTACGACGACCAATTCTAAAAGGATTAATAGCGCCTTCATACTTTTTGTGATCGTCACGACTTGCATAATAAGATGGTACCAATTTTTCAAAAATATAAGTCAAGATTACAAACAAGCTTGAATTCATTTCTGGCGCACCGATACTTTTCCATTCTTCAACTTTAACAAGAATATCGCCACGATCACTATCGTGTGAAAAATTAGTCAGCCATTCAACAGAGCTTTCTTTTAATAGTTCGTAATCATCATCACTGACTTTATTTAATGCTTCTTTTAATGAACTGCGCAGCAATGACGAAATTGATTCACGCGCTATTTGCCTAGTTGCCAGTGCCTCTTTTGCAATCGAAGACAAATTACCCATGGTATTATCATAAAGCGCATTAAACACCAGTATATGGCGACAATGAGCAATAAAACATTTTCGTGTTTCTTGGTGACTAATCACATCAATAGTTGTTAACTTGCTAAGCTCAGGCCATGAATCTATTTCTTTAAAATCAGCATTTTCAAGGTGTCTAATCAAAACCCGAAAGTTATTTTCAGCATGGCTCTTCCAGCGATTATAAAGCGACCACGTTATATTAACCAGCAAAATGCTGCGTGCATTAGCATAGTTTTCTTTGGCTTCACCTAAAATTAGCCGAGTAAATACATTGCGTTCAACCGCTTTATCTTCATGCTTAGCCAAAAATATTTTCCAATTTTTATTAAGCGTTTCATCATAAATAAGTTTATCTGGATTTTTTAACCAGTTTGTAAATACTTGCTTACCATTTTCTTCAATACGCGCTTTTAAGTCACCCTTTGGCGCTGTCATTTTAGACAACCGGCCATATTCACTTCTATGGATGGTTTTAATACGTGAGCGCAACGTTAAATAGCGCATGTAACGGAAAGTTGTTCCGAAAGCGTTATTGTGCACGGTTGGATTTTTTGCCAGTAGCGCGACATTTTCTAAAGCATGTTCAATTGCAATTAGTTTACTAGATGGATTTAAGTAACGCCGTAAGCTACGGTTATAATGATTTAAAATATTAGGCTGCGTTCGGATGAACTCCATAGACGTCGATTCAATAGACAAAATACCTGACACAATTGCTTTTTGAAGATTATGCTGGCGTGCATCAGTATCCACAGGAGAATAATCAACAATGCCATCAATACTACCATTTTCGTATAATTCTTCAGGGGACACTCCGACAGATTGTGCACATTTTTGCCATGATAAATTATATTTACGCGCAATACTTTGCAAACCTTTTGGCTGGATCGTATTAAAAATACCATCTCTAACAGAGAGTAAAATATTTGCAGTAGCCAAAGGGATCGCACCACCTGAATAACCAAGACCAACAATAATACCCATAGTCGGCACATCTACATTAGCACTTTCAGTTATCATTTGAGAAATTGTATGCGCTTGATTGTGGCTATTTGCCTCTTCACAAGCATTAGCCCCTGGGGTATCAATTAAATAAATAATAGGTAAAGATAAATCGGCATATTTGCGAATAGCTTTTGATGCTTCAAGATGGTGCTCTGGCATCCAAGCGCCATTGTTTGAACTGCGCTCTTGGCCAATAATACCAATTCTGCGCATATAGCCACCAAAATCCAATTCAACTTCGGCAGTGTAAAAAGCACCATTTAATTTTTCAGTTATAATTTGACCATTGAGAGCTGCCACAATATGCTTAACGCTGGGCCGTTTTTGGTCTTCTGCTGGTTGGACAGTACGGGCAATGTATACATCAACAGCCAATTTTTTAATAGCGGATAAGTTAGACTTGATTTTTTGACGATCAATCAAGCCATCTAAATTTTCTGTATTCGATGGCAATGATTTATCAGGAAAGAGAGATAAGTCTTTTGCGATATTCTCAGCATGTAAAAACAATGGATCTATGACATTATTTTCAGCCTGAGTAGAAGGTTTCCTAGACATATTACACCTTAGAATGAGTAATAAAATAATTTATAATACTAATTACAAAAAATACTTTATCAATCTTACTAGTTAAAATGAGTTGCTCGTTTGTTGTGAATTATATAAATAAACAACAAGTTACAGCAATTTTCGCCTCTAATTTACCCATTTAAATACGTAGTATTTGATAATAAACTTAATGTAGTTGCTATAAATGTATGAAGAAATGATTCTACTCTATTTAAAAAGAGTAGATTAATCAATCATCCAATTGCTGTAAAATGCTAACTTACGAACGGTTATATTAGTGATCAATGATTATTATCATTCCACAATTATCATGTGTTGTAAAAATTACATCGATCTTATCATTATTTCAATTAATTTTGCAAAAATTGTGCAGGATGATAAAGCGTAAGCTTTCCTTTGCCATGCGACATAACAATTTTACCACTGAGCAAAACCCGTTGATGCATCCTGAAATAAATATTATTTTTCTTAAATTTAATAAGATTAAATTTGCTTACCTTTACCGTCAGCTTTTTATTTAAAACAAAACGCAGCCCTTTAGATGTCCGCTTTAATTGTGTAATTACCCCACTGATATATTGATAACCAGCATTTGATTTTTTAAGTGTAGCGGCTTTAATTGGCCTAAATTTAGACCAGACACCTTTCTTGCGCCGTCTTGCTTGGCGCTCTGCTGTTTGAAAACATTTCCAAAATTTATCATTCTTACCAACAACCCAATGCCAAGCAAGCCCTTTTTGAAGTTGCAGCAACGCTAAATTACGCCCTGTTTTGCTATAGACATAAGCGAGCATGCGCCCATACTTATCATGCCTACTATGGTCAAAAACAAGATGTAATTTATCACCCTTGCTAACATACCGCTCAAGCAGTTTTTTAGCAGCGCGCGCATAATCCTCTGATTTAGATACATTGCGATGATTAATTTCAGGTGTGTTAATCCCAATAAATCTCACCCGCCTACCATCAATAAGCGTCACCGTATCACCATCGTTTATGTATTTGACAAAAACAGTTTCATCCCACGACACATGCGGACAACTAGCATAACTAAAAGCTGAAAACACCACAAGACAACAGAAAATAAAAACGCGCAAAGCATACCTCCAATAAAATTAAGATAGCGAATATCGCCTTGAATTAATACCTTAATGGAAAGTCTTTAATAACAAGTAAAGTTAGTTTGCTCACAAATGTACTTAGAAAAACAAGTCAATTAGATCTGAAATGTTTGCCCCCGTACTACTGCAAAACATTTTAGCAAGCATAAAAAAGGCGCTTTTAAAAGCGCCATTATTAAAATAGTTTAAAAATTTCTTTACCCAATGTTCGAGTTATTTAGAGCCAAGTGAGCCGAAACGTTTTTTAAATTTGTCGATACGACCACCAGTGTCAACAACACGTTGCGTACCTGTGTAAAATGGGTGACATGCGCCACAAATATCAAGTGTAAGATCTTTGCCAGCTGTTGAGCCAACTTTAACGACATTACTGCAAGAACAAGTTGCAGTTATTTCATTGTATTCCGGGTGAATAGCGTTTTGCATAAGGTAAACCTCTAATATAAACCATGTCGCTGCCTTGCTTGAAAGAATCATTTCCATCAACAAAGTACCACATGTAATTATTATTAATTTTCTATAACAGTTTGTCATAAAATTTAATTACGTGAATTGTACAAGAATAAGCCAGAAAAGCACACCTTTAAATAAAAATTAATTTTAGCAGTACTTTAATGCATTATAAATGTATAGTATCTGGTGAAAGGGCACTAGCTGCTTGAGCGAACAATTATCGCCTCACAGGTCGCGTTTTGATCACTAAGCAGATACCAATGTCATCTAAAAATAAACCGTCAGATCAGCAAGTTGACCAATCAATGGCTGGCTATTGAATAGATTTAACACAAGGTAGGTGCAAAAATAGCAGGATTGGGAAGTCTTACTTATTCAAAATTCAGGTTATTTATTCTTTTCACGGTGCTATGATAGCGTAAACTAACTTAGCCTACAAAGCATAAACTCGCGACCAACTTGCTCAAGTTGAACCTGAAATGGTAACAGGTCGGTCAAGATACATGCTCCAAACGATTAAATATATTCATCTCTAGGACTAAAAAATGGCAAACAAACTAGACCAATTGCGTAAATTTACCACGGTTGTAGCAGACACTGGTGATATTGAAGCCATAAAACAATACCAACCTCAAGATGCAACAACAAACCCATCTTTGATATTAAAAGCAGCACAAATTCCAGCTTATGCCTCACTAATTACAGATGCTATCGTATACGCTAAATCACAAAGTAGCGTTGTTGATCAACAAGTGCAAGATGCATGTGATATGCTCGCAGTGCTTATTGGTAAACAAATTCTAAACTATGTGCCTGGGCGAGTTTCAACGGAAGTGAATGCTAAACTGTCTTACGACACACAAGCCAGCCTCGCCAAAGCACGCCAACTTATAAAAATGTATAACGATGCTGGCGTGACAACTGAGCACATCTTAATAAAACTTGCTTCTACCTGGGAAGGTATTCGCGCAGCAGAAATACTTGAAAAGGAAGGCATTAACTGCAACCTAACACTTTTATTCTCTTTTGCGCAAGCGCAGGCATGTGCTCAAGCAGATGTGTTTCTAATTTCTCCTTTTGTTGGTCGCATTATGGACTGGTATAAAAAAGAGCAAGGTTGCGATTTTACTGCAAAGGAAGATCCAGGGGTTATTTCTGTCACAACTATTTATGATTACTACAAATCACATGGTTACAAAACAATAATAATGGGCGCAAGTTTTCGTAATATCGATGAAATTTTAGAGCTTGCTGGTTGTGATCGTTTGACCATTAGCCCTGATTTATTACAACAACTACAAGCGAGCGAGGGGGACGTTAAAATTAAACTTAAGCCAACCAATAAAAAACTTACCGCAGCAAAATCACTTACTCAAGCAGAGTTTTTATGGGCCCATAATCAAGATCCAATGGCCGTTCAAAAATTAGCTGAAGGGATCCGTAATTTTGCTACTGACCAAGTAAAGCTAGAATCAATGATCCTGGCAAAACTTTAATTTAATACGCGCGATAGATGATTAACTAAGTTACTCATCTGCCAACAACCATTCTATATCCATAGGTTATGCCGAGTGAGTGCCGGTTACCTAGCAACAAAACTTAAATAGTATGGGTATACATAACAACCTAAAATTTAATTTTGAACACCCTCAATAACAGGGACTTTTGGACACTTAATATAAAGGAATTTTATAATGCAACTTTTAATGGGACTTGTAGGCATCATAGTTCTAATGCTTATCGGAGTAATTTTTTCAAGTCATCGCAAATTAATAAAAATACGAGCTGTTTTAGGTGCTTTTGCAATACAAGCTGCAATAGGCGCTTTTGTTATGTTAACCAAAGGTGGCGCAGCTACTCTTAAAGCTATTTCAGACGCAGTACAAGACGTGATTAATAGTGCAAATGCTGGAATAGACTTTCTTTTTGGTGCATTAACCTCACCGCAAATGTTCCACATATTTGGTGGCAGTGGATTTATCTTTGCATTTAGAGTACTGCCTATGATCATCTTCTTTGGCGCACTCATGTCCGTACTTTACTATATAGGTATTATGCAAATTGCTATTAAGGTTTTTGGTGGTGCCCTACAAAAAGCATTGGGCACAAGTCGAACTGAATCGCTTTCTGCTTCGGCCAATATCTTTTTAGGACAAACAGAAGCGCCGCTTGTGGTCAAACCTTTCATTAAAGGTCTGACTCACTCTGAACTCTTTGCTATTATGGCAGGTGGTTTAGCGTCCATTTCTGGATCTGTACTTGCTGGTTATGCAGAGCTGGGGGTTAGCCTTAATTACCTCATCGCAGCCTCATTTATGGCCGCACCAGGGGGGCTTTTAATGGCAAAATTATTAGAGCCTGAAACAGAAAAACCTCGTGACAAATTAGAGCAACTTTCAAAAAAAGAAGAAAAAAACCTAGAGCCAGATGAGGATAAACCCGCAAACCTTATTCATGCAGCATCAATAGGTGCTACTGACGGGCTACACTTAGCACTAAATATAGGTGCAATGTTAATCGCATTTATTGCCTTAATTGCGCTTGCAAATATGCTGTTAAGTACAGCTGGAGGATTATTCGGATTTCACGCTTTAACACTACAGCAAATACTAGGTTATTTGTTTTCCCCAATTGCCTTCATACTAGGTATTCCTTGGCATGAGGCCATTGTTGCCGGTAGCTTTTTAGGCCAAAAACTAGTGCTTAATGAATTTGTTGCTTATGTTAGTTTTGTCGGTGTTAAAGCGACACTAAGTATGCATACACAAGTTATTATTACCATCGCATTATGTGGTTTTGCAAACATTTCATCCATTGCTGTTTTATTGGGGGGCTTAGGTATTATGGCACCTGCCAGGCGTCCTGAAATAGCACGTTTGGGATTTAAAGCCGTGCTTGCAGGTACATTATCAAATTTTATGAGCGCAACCTTAATGGGTATTTTCTACTTAATTCATGTATCATGATGTTATTATTTTCACCAAAATGTTTATATAATTATGCTAATTCAAAATACCATGAGTGATTTACAAAAAGCCTCTCGCAAGGCAATTATGTTAATGGATTTAACCACGTTAATGGATGATGATACAGAGCATCGTATCATTGAGTTATGCCAAAAATCTAGTACGCCTGCAGGCAATACTGCTGCCGTTTGTATTTACCCTCGATTCATCCCTATTGCTCGGCAAGTGTTGCATGCACAAGGCACTAAAGATATAAAAATTGCCACAGTAACAAATTTTCCACACGGAAATGATGATCTTGACATTGCTTTTGCCGAAACACGCGCAGCGGTTGCTTACGGCGCTGATGAAGTTGATCTTGTGCTCCCGTACAAAGCCTTGATTGCTGGAAACAATGAAGTTGGTGATGCCATGGTCAAAGGTTGCCGTATTATTTGTGGTGCTAACGTGACACTTAAAGTAATTATCGAAAGTGGTGAACTTAAAACAGAAACTCTAATTAAACAAGCCAGTAACATTTGTATTAATGCTGGCGCTGACTTTATTAAAACATCAACAGGTAAAGTGCCTATCAATGCAACACCACAAGCCGCAAAATTCATGATTGAAGCAATAAAAGAATCAGGAAAAGATGTAGGTTTGAAAATAGCGGGTGGTGTCAAAGATGCGGCTAGCGCAAATCACTACATGCAAATTGCACACGACATTATGGGTAATGAGTGGATAAATATAGATCATTTTCGTTTTGGCGCATCAAGCTTACTTGATGAGTTGCTCAATGAACTTGGCTTAAAAGAACAAATCTTAAAAAAAGAAGAATACTAATGAAACGCACTATTATTTTACTACTTGATTCATTTGGCATTGGCGCAACAGCAGATGCTGCTCAATACAAAGGCATGCTTGCTGATGGCACAACATTTAATGATGTAGGTGCAAATACCCTTGCGCATATTGCAAAAGCATGTGCACAAGGTAATGCAGAAGAAGGCCGAACCGGACCATTAACCATTCCAAACCTCAATAAATTAGGCTTAGGCAACGCATGTTTTGCAAGCTCTGGTGTTTACCCAGATAGTTGTGATAAAAACGTTAAGCCAATCGCGGCTTACGGTTATGCGAAAGAGCTTTCCACTGGCAAAGATACATCAAGTGGTCACTGGGAAATCACGGGTGTACCTGTTTTATTTGATTGGGGATATTTCTCTAAAAAGCAAAATAGCTTCCCACAATCATTACTTGATGAATTAGTGAAACGCGCTGATCTACCTGGTTATTTAGGTAACTGCCATTCATCTGGAACCGTTATTTTGGAGGAGCTTGGTGAACAGCATATGCAAACTGGTAAGCCAATTTTTTATACCTCAGCAGACAGTGTATTCCAAATAGCATGCCATGAAGAAAGCTTTGGACTTGAGCGTCTTTATAAACTGTGTGAGCTCACGCGCGAATTAGTTGACGACTACAATATAGGCCGAGTCATTGCGCGCCCTTTTTTGGGTACAAAAAGCAGTAACTTTGCGCGTTCTGTTAATCGTCACGACTACTCAGTTGTGCCTCCATCTGCAACGTTACTTGATAACATGAAAGACGCTGGTGGGCACGTTGTTAGTATCGGTAAGATTTCTGATATTTTTGCACATCAAGGGATAACTAAAGCGATAAAAGCATACGGCATTGATGGTTTATTTGACGCAAGTTTAGACGCGCTTAAACAGGCTAGCGATAACACCATCATCTTCACTAACTTTGTGAATTTTGATGCCGACTTTGGACACCGCAGAAATGTCTCTGGTTATGCATCCGCACTTGAATATTTTGATACCCGTTTGCCTGAAATGCTTGCACTATTAGGAGACGAAGATATACTCGTTTTAACCGCTGATCATGGTTGTGACCCCACATGGTTAGGCACTGATCATACACGCGAGCATATTCCTGTTATTTTTTACGGAAAATCTGTCAAACCAGGATCGGTTGGCATGCGCGATACCTTTGCCGATATCGGCCAGAGCATTGCGCAATATCATAACTTGCCTGATCTTGCCTATGGCACCTCAATTTTAAAATAAAATTTTTAGCTGTATACCTAGCTGTATGTCTACGGAAAAACACACTAAATAAACTTCACAAGACTAATGAAACTAGTCTCTACATTTTGGAGAATGTATAATGACAACCCCCCATATTAATGCAATAGATGGCGCATTTGCTGAAACTATTTTAATGCCAGGGGATCCCCTTCGTGCAAAATACATCGCCGAAGAATTTCTTGAAGACGCTATTCAAGTAACAGATGTTCGCAATATGTTAGGCTTCACAGGCCGCTACAAAGGCAAAAGAATATCTATAATGGCTCACGGTATGGGCATCGCATCTGCCGCAATTTACACGCATGAACTTATCACGCAATACGGCGTAAAAAATATTATTCGCGTGGGTACTTGTGGCGCAATAAGCCTTGACGTTAAAATTCGTGACATAATTATCGCCATGGGAGCCTCGACTGACTCTGCATTTAACCGTATTCGTTTTGCTGGTCACAATTACTCTGCAATTGCTGATTATGAACTACTTGAAAAAACGATTAACGCTGCACGCGCTCGCAAAATAAAAATAAAAGTAGGTAACATTTTCTCAGCGGATAGCTTCTATACCAGCGAGCCACAAATGTTTGATGTATTAGAAAAGTACGGCATACTTGCTGTGGAAATGGAAACTGCAGGCATTTACTGCGTTGCGGCTGAAAACGGCGCTAAAGCTATGTGCATTTTAACTGTATCAGATCATATCCGTACAGGTGAAAAGACCTCATCAGATGAGCGACAAAACAGCTTTAATGACATGATTTTAACAGCTCTTGATGCGGCGATTAGCGAATAAAAATGAGCAAAAATAGCACATAGAAGTCAAGCAAGTTTAATTTTACCATTGGTATACATCCAAGTTTTATACTGGCGTAGAACAGCCAAGCTACGATGCATGCGCAGACGCTCAACAATTGACAAGTGTTGACTATGCGCGGATTTTAAGTAGCCACAGTGAAAAGTTATTTGCTATTATTGGCATTGCCGTATTATTGGTATTAACACTACTCTAAATTCAAACGTAATTTTAATTAGCAAGGGCATCACAATGGAAATTTTAGGCGTTTATTGGGTTGAATGGATAGGCTATATCGCTTCTTTAGCACTATTAATTTCACTCGCAATGACCTCAATTATTCGCCTAAGAATATACAATTTCATCGGTTGCATCACCTTTGCTTATTATGGTTACTTAACTGGGCTTATTCCCATTATTGTTGCAAACTTAAGCATGGCAGCCATTAATGTTTATTGCCTATACCAAATATTCACTACAAAAATAAGTTTTAAATTAGTAATAGCGGAGCTAGATTCAGCCTATTTTCATCACTTTTGGGATACCCACCAAAAAGAGCTAGGCTCACAAACTCCTCTTACAAGTTTAACTGCTATTAATACTTGTTTTTACGTGCTTTATGATAATGTCATCACTGGCATACTTGCAGGAAATAAAAATGAAGATGGCCTTTTGGAAATAAAAATAGACTTTATTACTGCCTCATACCGCGATTTTAAGGTAAATGATCATGACTATTTTGCCAAACTTAATGAATATGGCATCACAAGCATAAAAGCAGTAGGGAAAGATAAACCACCTGCAAGCTCTCTTAAAAACATGGGTTTTAATAACTGATGTTATACCCAATACCTTCGCCAATTTCAATTTGAGCCAAAAGCAGTGTTTTGGGGGTATATAAATCAATCACTTAGAGGTATAAAATTCTAAATAAATAGTATTTTTCATTTTGGCGAAGGTATTGATACCATAATATTTATAAATAACTTACACTTTTAAGATCTTCCTGTAATCGGTATTCTATGTAGGGGCTACATAGCAGAGGTGATTAAATAAAATAATCAACAGCAAGCTTATATAAAAACTATAAAAACAACATATTAAAAATAACACAGCATTAATATTGCTTATACCCATGCTCCTAAAAATGCATAGTAAACTTTATGCCATGCTAGCGGTAGTAGTCTGTAGTGCATTTATCGTGCTATTACATAATATCAACTTATTCACAGGAATAGTATGAAGAATAAACAAGAAATACACATGGAAAAAGATCATATAGTGTGTAAACCTAACTGGCTCTGAATATATTGTTGTTTTCTTGCTCATTTTAATTCTTCTATTTTAAAATGTTAACTCAAATAGAAATAAGAATGTTAATTTTATTATTTAAATTTCTCGTGGTATTGTAGTTATGTTTTTTATATTTACTTAGGGACTATTTAGAATGGAATTTGACAAATATTTAATTGGTAAAATATTAGATCCAATACACGGAATAATTAGATTCAGTGAATTAGAACGACAATTTATAAAACATCCATTATTTCAAAGGTTAAGGAGCATAAAGCAAAATACCTTTTTGTATAAAGTGTTTCCATCAGCCATGCATACCCGATTCGAACACTCGCTTGGTGTCATGCATTTAGCCTATGAAATAATTAAAAATCTACAACTAAACTCATATCGATACATCAAGAAATACTCAACTGCTCAAATTTTTGATCGCATAGGTAATTTACCTGTAGAGAATATTCAAGAATTGCGCCTTGCGGCTCTTTTGCATGACATTGGTCATGGTCCTATGTCTCATCAATTTGATTCATTTATGTGTAAAAAAGAAAAGCTCAAAGAGCATCTTGGCGATGATTTTCCAGATGTTTTCAAAATGATTGAAGATGATGCAAACATTGAACATGAGCATATTTCAATTCTGTTTGTGAAAATAATTTATAATAGCCTTGATGAAAAATTTAGCGAAATAATTAACATTAACATTGATAATGTCATAAAGATTATTGAACCTAAATATCTAGATAAAGAAATAATGGTTACTATCAACAACAATAAACTTGATGAACTTCCTCCTTTTACCCTTGATGTACTTCCTCTTTTTACCTCTGTTATATCTTCATGCCCCATCGATGCAGATAGAATGGATTACTTATTAAGGGATAGTTATTTCACTGGCGTAACATGCGGAGTTTATGATTACAATAGATTGTTCATGTCTATTGTACCAGTTATGGAGGATGACAAGGAGGATGACAAGCTCAAGCTATTCCTTGCCTATAAAGAAAGTGGCCTAGACTCTGTTGTTGAATTTATAAATTCAAGGTCGAGCTTATATGGCCAAGTATATTATCATAAAACCAATAGAGCCTTTTCCGCTATGCTTGCGCTGGTGTGCGATATTACCCACGATATTGCCAAGCAAAAAAATCCCGACGCAGAGTTAAATCTATTTGCATTTGATGATCCTGAACCTAAATCCGCACAACTTGAAAATTTTTATATAAAAAACTCAGATGAGTATTTTCTGCATAAACAGTTACCAAAATATTTACCTGATAATGCTAATAACAACGCTAAAATAGCTAGCTCTATCATTAATGATATAATTAAGCGCGCGCCATGGTCTAAAATATATGAGTCAAAAATATATCCTAATAACACAAAAATTGGTGATCTAGTCAATAAACATTTCACTTCAGAGTTGAAAGATGCGTTAAATGGTTTACTTGCAAAATATTTACAACCATATACGTTTGCAATAGATATAATGACTGATAATGCATTCAAAGATATTGATAAGACTAAAATTAAGTTGCTAGTAAAAAACCTTTCTGGTACTTACGATATAAAGGAGTTTTCAAAGAGTGGTGATAAATTAGATAAATACCAATCAATAAAATATTTTCTAAGGATCTTTGTACCTCATTGCTATAAATCAAAGATAACAGATAAACTAAGAGATAAAATTCAACAAATAGAATTAAAAGTGGTTAAGGAGCATAATATAACATGAGCCTTAACGAAGCAAAAACTGCAATATTAGCAAGCGTTAAAAATCTCAAGTTTAGCTTAAACAACGCAATTGATAAAATTTAAATTAAGGTATTAAACATGGATAAAGTTATTTTCACAAAATTAGTGGCGTTGCTCGATAGATCATCCGCACCCTACTCTAAATTTAATGTATCAGCAATTGTGCTAACCACAAAAGGCAATGTTTACAACGGGGTAAATGTTGAGTCAGCTGCTTACCCAACCACAATATGTGCAGAGCAAAACGCTATTCACACAGCGGTTACTAAAGGAATGAAAAAAGGCGAAGTACACGAAGTTCATATCCTCGCTCGCAATCCACAAGGCGAACTTGTACAAGTATATCCATGTGGTAGCTGCCGACAAGTTATTGCTGAACAATCAAATGCTAACGCCTGGGTATATTGTTATGACGCAAAAGGCGATACAAAAAAGCATAGCATTGATGAATTACTTCCCTACGCATTTTTAGGCGCAGAACTGTAATATCCATGACAAAAAATAATTTCTCAATTTTAAAAATCAACAGCCTCTTGCAAACAAAAGCCCATCTCGGTACGTAGTTTGCGCTTCTTTAAGCTGACCTGTCTCTTCGAGCAAGGTTGCAAGTAATGCATAATCATCAATAGATGGTACTGTTTTAAGGCTTATTTGTAAGTGATTAATCGCAGATTCCTTTTTGTTTTCTTTTAGCATAAGATGCGCTAGTGCTTGATGTATTAAACCTTCTTCTGCGTGTTTTTTAAGCTGGTTTTCTAGCAGGCCAATCAGAGGATAATAATCAATAAGCTTTACTTTTTTGATATAAGCGAGCAAAGGCACCGAAAATTGCTTATTCAACTTTTCAATCAGAAATTGCTCAGCTTGTCGCCCACGATTTTTATTTAAATAAGCATCAAGCAAGGCTTTTTGATATTTGAGCTCTTTAGACATCCAACGAGGGGCTGTCTTATCCCACCATGATTTTAGATTTTCACCACTCTCACTTGCTAACTGCTGAAAAAATTGACAATAGCCATCAAACTGCAATTTTTCAAACTCAATTTCTTTTAACTCTAAACGTTTACTTTGCCGGCTTAAGAGATCAAGGTACTTTTGCCACTCTTTTAATTGTCGATATATTTCAAGAAGCAATAATAAAATTTGTTTATTATTTGGATGTTGTTGATTTAAATCTTTTAATATTGGTAGCGCCTGTTCATACTGTTTTGCATCCAATTGCAACTCAGCACATATTAAACCAACGGCGAGGGAACTGCCATCTCCACACTCAGTGGCCTTGAGTAAATGTTCATCACGCAGATCATATTTACCTTCAAGATGCGCCGCTTTTGCTGCCGCAATATAATTCAATACTGGTGCTTCACTGTCCTTTGCTGATTTTAAAAGTAATTTGTGAGCTTGTTTAGCATTACCTTCAAACAGTGCAAGCATACCGAGCAAACTATTTTTTTGTGCCTTGCGCGATTTTCGCAGACCAAACCAGTTGCGAGTAAATGAACTCAGAGTAAATAACCAGCGCAAAATCCATTCAACTAATAACAATAAAAAATAACCTAAAATTATTATTATTACTGCGTTTATTAGTGTTGTTTCATAAGTTGTATAACTATCTAAAGACACTAAAATATAGCCTTTATGATCACTCATTTCAGGTCCATAAATCAGTCCAAAAACCAACACTATAAGAAGTATCAGAACTCTAATCATAATGAAAACGCCTTATTTTTTTTGTGAATTTAATGAAGGAGCCAGTACTTTTTTAACTCTTAATTCCATAACTCCCTTCAATACATCAGGACTTTTAAGTTGCTTAGGATAAACCATTGTCACCTTAACTTTGCTCAGTTGATTCATTGATTTTGTAAAGTGGATTGTCGTAGGATCACTATTAACAAAGTAGCTTTTTAATAGTTTTTGGATGTCTGACATTGCCAGATCATAAATAGCTTGTTGTCCATGATAAACTGCAAACTCAGCCTTATCAAGTTGAGCGCGTAAGTTCGCTTTTAAATACCAGACTTGTTTAGGTAACAGCAAGGCTTGAATTTTTTCATCGTGCCTGTTAATAACCACAAACCCCTCAAGAAAAGCTTCCCATGATTTTTTAACATTCTCTTTCCAGTCGCTAACATTTCGCGTCACTGTGGTTGTTTCATTAGGTTTAGGATCTCCCGTAACAAGCTTATCAGTTTTTAAGGCATCAACGAGATGTTCGAGGCTAGATAATTTCAAAATAACACTCTCAGGATGATAATTAGGTAATGAGCTTAGCGTATTGATATCTTCTAATAATGCAGTACGCACAAGGTTCAAACTATAATCATTAAGCTCTACAATACGTTGATCTGCCGCAACAAGTAACGCAATCGCTGTTTTGATATCATGCTCTAACCAGATTTTTCTTCCTGCTAATTTAACAAGGTAATCGACTTCGGATAAAATCCAATCATTCGGCTTACGAACATAAGTGGCCGCAAGGCTACGTTGAAGCGATTGCACCTCTGTATTGCTAATTTTATTTTCATTTTGAATTTTATTAAGCTCGCCTTGCACTAAATTAAGCTGGTCATCAACCTTCTGTTTTAATGTTTTTGCTTCTCGGCTACCTTTACTTTGAGTAGACAAAACATCATCTAGTTGCTTACTCAGTAATGACATGTCTATTTTTTGCGTGGCCATTGCCTGCTTGTTTTCAATATAAAAATGAAAACAGGCATATCCCAATCCAAGCACAACGATTAACAAAATAAAAATGATAAAAACTGCTTTTCTGGGAATAAATTTTTTAATAAATGCCTTTTTTTTCAAGTTCTTTGCAGCTGATGATTTTCTTTTCTCGTCTAATGTGTTGTCACCCATCATTATGTCCTTCCATTAAAATAGAGCTTTGCGAATTAATTATCGCCTTAAAGTAGTCAATGATTTCTTGATCTGATATCCCAGGCAAAGTAATTATTTTGTGCCAACCTAGTACTCTGGCATACTCAGTAATACGCTTGCTTATCGTGTAAATAGTAATGCTTTTTAACCAATCCATATCAACATTTTCTGTAATACAAACAAGTTGATTTAATAATTCAATACTCGTGATAATAACACCATTCACTTGTTTTTGTTGGCACTTTTTAATTACCTGAGCACCGACATTATCAATAGCAACTCTTTGATATGGCTGATAGTAGTCAACAATTGCCCCACGCTCTCGTAAACTATCAGCTAAAAACGCTCTCCCTCCCTTGCCGCATAAGATAAGAATACGCTTTTGCGCAACGTTTTGCAGTTGCTCTAAATCAAGCAATCCTTCACTATTAAATTGTTTTTGAGGTCTATCAACAGATTGCTTTAGAACACATTCAAATTCGCGTTGCGTGGCTTTTCCAACGGCAATATAATTACTTATCGGCCAGTTTCCCAAAAGAGCTTGACTGGTATAGCCAACCGCATGCACGCTCACCGCAATGATGTGATCGTAACCTTTATTTAAGACTAAATCCGCAACAGAAAATTCATCTGTTTTTTCAACTTTCAATAATGGTTGAGCTATGCTAAAAATACCTATATCTTGTAATAAGACAGACACTCGCGCTGCATGTGGAGCAAACCGCGTGATAAGCAAACGCGGAAAAACAACATCAACTAAGTGCTTCATTGCCTCGATAAACCTCTTCTAAAATTTCTTTTGCACCTGCCGCTAGCAATTTTGTCGCAAGCGCTAAACCAAGTTGCTCGGCCTCAACTGCAGGACCCGTTATTTCTCTGGAGATGATCTTTTTCCCATCAACACTGCCAACCAATCCACGTAAAAACACCTGTTCGCCTTCTAACAAAGCAAAACTACCAATTGGTACCTGACACCCTCCCTGTAACGCTAAATTCATTGCCCGCTCAGCTGTCACGCGAATACGCGTCATTCTGTCTTCAAGCGGTTTAATCAAGGCAATTATTTGCTCATCATCTAGCCGGCACTCAATACCAATAGCACCTTGCCCTACGGCAGGCAAACTCACTTCAGGTGCAATATAACTGCTAATACGATCGGACATTTTCAAGCGGATCAGACCTGCTGCTGCAAGAATAATTGCATCATACTGGCCATCATCAAGCTTACTTAATCGCGTATTAACATTGCCGCGCAAATTTTTGATCAGCAAATCAGGCCGTACATGGCTAATTTGACACTGACGACGCAAACTAGATGTACCTACAACTGCTCCTTGCGGCAAATCTGAAAGTGTTTTATATCGATTAGAAATAAATGCATCACGCGGATCTTCACGTTCACAAATAACTGGTAAACCTAAACCTGCAGAAAAAATTGCTGGCACATCTTTCATTGAATGCACCGCAATATCAGCACGTCCTTCGAGGATCGCAATTTCAAGCTCTTTCACAAAGAGCCCTTTCCCACCTACTTTTGCAAGCGCCACATCAAGGATCTTATCCCCTTTGGTTTTCATCGGCAATAATTCAACGATTAAATCAGGGTGCTGTTTTAAAAGAGCATTTTTTACAAAATGAGATTGCCACATAGCAAGTGGACTATGGCGTGTCGCAATACGAATAATTGAAGCAGTCATGGTAAACAGTCTCATTGAAAATATAATTGCAACATATGTTACTGGTAAATACAAAATCAGCAAGCCAAATTTATATATACCCATGTTACTTCAAAATGAACCCTTAGCAAGGTTATTGTTATCCGGCCGATGCATAAAATTAAAGTATTTACTGGTATTGGTGTTATTTTAATTTGCTAAAATAAATGGCTCAAACATTGATTCTAAGCCGTTTAGCTTCACTTCATATATCAAAGCTAACTGTCTTCCTAGTTTATTATCTGGAAAACCTTGCCTATTAAACCAAACAAGATAAGGCTCAGGCAAAAAAATCAACTTTCTTCCACTATATTTACCAAAAGGCATCGTCTGATTAATCGCCTCTTTTAAAGCCGCAGGATCTTCTAACATTATTTTTTCCAAGGAGTTTGTTTATCTCGATAAGCATAATACTTTGAACATTTAGTCAAATGCGAGTAAATTATACTCATATTAGCTCAATTAAAATAGATTTGTTAGCAAATGTTATGCAAAAAAAACCAGCCAATTTGAGCTGGAAATTGCAATCATTGGCTAATTGATTATTTTAAACATTATGATTGAGACTGAATGACAGGAAGTCGTTTTATGATCGCGTTAACCCGTATTTTTTATCTTTTTTCAGCTACTCATTCTTTTTTGCTAGGATTAATTGCACTTTTTGTCCCTGTTATTTTATGGGAACGTGGCCTTTCATTGGCATTTATTTCTTTTTTTATTTCACTCTCTGGCATCTCTTTTTCTATTACTTTGATATATTGGGATAAATTAAGATTAAAATTGGCTTGGTCTAACATATTTGCCTTTTCTTTTATTTTTGAAATCCTCTTGGCTTGCATTGTGATCTTTGCTAACAAATGGGAATTACTGTCCATTGGTGCATTACTTACTGGTATTACAGGCTGTTTTTATTGGTCAACCCAAAGAATTTTATTTGTAAATGCGACAAATGATAAAAATACTGGCAATACCTTTGGTAACTTCCAAATTCTCGTTGCATTTTCATTACAAGTGGGTATTTTAGTTGGCAGTTACTTACTTGACATAGCAAATTTAAAAACACTTTTAGCTGTCTCTGTGCTCATCTCTGCTCTTGGTTATTATTTTATAAATAAAACCTTCCACCACAGGTTACATTTAGACAATTCAAGCCAAGAGATTACTGTTAGTTTGACACGAGCTCTTCGCTTCAAAGATAATTTTAATTCGCGATCTGTTTTCTTTATTGATGGTTTATTTCTCTTTTTTGAAAGTTATTTCTGGATAATTTCCCTTTATATTTTAATCGGAAAAAATATTGCAAAACTTGGGATTATCATTGTTTTGCTGGGTGTTGCTTTAGCTATTATTTTCATTTTTATAAAAAAACGGATTGATCATATCAATTCACAGCATATTTTTCGTATTGCAGTGGTAGGTTATATTTTATCGTGGCTAATGCGCAGCAATTTAGAGGTGAACGAGGATCCTTACATCTTTTATAGTACATTACTTATTATTACCTTTTTAACTAACTTTTTCAGGCTTGCATTCAATAAGCGTTTCTATCAAATTGCGCGATTAAATGACTCTACTGAGTATATTCTATGTAAAAGCTATATTTCTCAGCTTTTAATAGCTATCTCTTTTTCTATCCTAGGTGTACTGCTCGCGTATGGCAAAGATCCCATGCATCAGTTGCAAATTCTATATATTATTATTGTGCCCCTCTCTTGCATCTATTTTCTGTATAAAGATCCCAGCTCATGCCATCCACATTAATGCGATACTCATCATGATTTAATATACTATCAGCAGGACGCTAATGCCCAATGCTCTATAGCAATTAAATGAGGCTCAATTAATACAAGCACCGATAGATCTCACTGAGGAGACAAGAGTGGCTCTTTCAAGTTACACTTCAAATCCACAATATTGTTCAGATCTGCTGGACGATAAAAAACTGATTTTAACACCTTGCCTTGGCGGATCAACTTGCCGCCCAATTGAACATCTTTTGCGCATTTAGCAACGACAAAGCCATTTTTAATGCTATCAACTAGTTCAATACCTTGTTTCGCGTAAAATGCTCGTGTGTCTTGATACTCTTTTTGATTATGACAGACTTTGCTCATATTGCTTGAATGCACTTCATCCCAACATGATAAAAAATCTATTTCACGACATTTTGCGACATTTAAGAAGAGATCAATTAAATAGCTAATTGCTATATTATCCTCAACTTTTTTGTCTCCACGATGCACTAAGCGCCCCATTAAAACATAAACTGAATCGACAATGGCATCTGCTTGTTCTATTTTAGAATTTGCTTCGGCGAGCTCAGTTAATTCTTCTATAATTAAAGAGCTGTGTAAATTATCTGCTTTTTCATCAAGAGAACTTACATCTTCACAAGGTAAATCAAATGTTTTTCGAAATTGAGTAATATCTGTATATAGGTAATCATAAATAGTCTGGGTGAGTTTAAATAACTTCATTTTATTTGCCTTTGATTAAAGTAAATGAGTTAAAATAACAAAATAAGATGAATAAGGAAATAATTACATTGGAAAACTTTAAATTAAAACAAGCAGATAATTTATCTATAAAGCTCGTTCACCAATTGAAAAAAAACGAGTATCGACGTATTGATGTTTATTTATCCTTGCCTAAAGAGATGGAAGTTAACAAAAAAACCTTACCTGAAACAGAGTATTTCAATACGGGAATTACAGGCCGTAGGATCTATTTTACAAAAGGTTTGAAGTTACCACTTTTACACTCGCGTTTTGTCAGTCGCATGCAACGATCTCCTACTGAATATAAAACCAATCTAAATTTATTTGCCTATCAATATATTGCAGCACTCGACATAGATACAAACAGAGCATTAAACATAGATGATAGCGATGACTTAAAAGATTTTTATATTGCGGCTTCTGAACTGACAGAGCAATGTTTAACTGTTTTAAAAAAGTTTAGAACTAGCGCACCGATCAATGAAAAGCTGATCTCGTTTTATAAAAATGTAGATAACTATATCTCATGGAAAACTGAACAATCTATTTTGCGCATGATCTCTAAAAAATCTCGCAGTAACGTTTTTGCTGATCAACGTATTGCCATATTAAATATTTGTGCAGAAGAAAATCAATATCGATTGGATAAAGGATATAACAGCTTAGCCACCTTGAGCGATCCCAACAGAATCGCGAATAAAATGCGCCTATTACGCCGTATTATTGAATATAGTGTCATTTTTAAAAATGACACTCAAGAACTCGGAAACATACTAAAAAAAATGGTCACTGGTTTTTCAACCGCTTTAATTATGAGCGTGGTACTCGTTTTAATTATAAAAACTCACGGCGCATTTAATACCTTAAGTGCATTGATGATTTTTATATTATCCATCATCTATGGTATGCGAGAAATATTCAAAGATGATTTTAAAGTAATACTATGGCGCTGGATCCGTGAAGGTAAAGCAAAATGGGCAAGAACATTAATAGATTCAACTACTCAGAAAAAAATCGCCACACAACGTCTATGGCTCGATTATATATCATCAAAAAAAATACCAAAACAGGTAAGGGAATTACTTGCAAAACGTCATTCTCAAAATAAACAAAGTGCTCAATTTCTTCACTACCGTTGTGAAACAAAAGTAGGTAATCAAGCTTTTCAAGCTGGTTATGATCACATTGAAGAAACTACCATTTTTAGCTTAAGACCCTTTGCTCGTTATTTAGAAAGAGGCGCTGATAAGGTATATGAACACAATAGACTTTCTGCTAATAAACAAAAAATTCAAAAGACCAGCATTGAAAGACGCTATCAAATTAATGTGGTTATAGCTTTTAATCAGGGATATCATACTGAACAATTTTCACGTTATCGCGTCGTATTAAATCGTTCAGGAATCATTAGTATTACCAAGTCAGAGTCAGTCAAAGAAAAACAAAAAAAGCCCTACAGCCAATACTCGAAGCTTGCAAGCTTATTACAACTTAAAAGAAAATAAAGATTCGTTAAAAGATGATAGATTTACGCGCTGTATAAATCATAACAATGACAGTCATAACTTATCAATCTATTAGTTAAAATAAATCAATCTGTATTTGTAAAGCGCATCATATCCCACCATGAGCCACTGGCATTGATCTGACCTTGTTCATCTAGTGGTGGATATTTAAGTCCTTTTTTTCTACACAGCTTGGTAAAAATTGGATGACCACCTTCAAATAAAATCTTATGCTGCTGCGCTTTTGATAACTTACATTCGCCATCATACATGCCAGCATTTTGACGTTGTCGCTGCGCTTCATATAAAATTAACGCAGAAGCAACCGACACGTTCAATGATTGGCACATCCCTTTCATTGGAATAATAATATTTCGATCTGCCAGAGCTGAGGCTACATCACTAAGGCCGTGCTTTTCTTGACCCATTAAAATAGCCGTTGGTTTAGTGTAATTAACATCGCGAAAATCAAACGCATCATCCGCTAAATTTGTAGCAATGATTTGCATACCTTGATCACGAAAATTTTGAATGGCTTGCTCAGTAGTATCGTGAGAAATGATATCCACCCAATGTTGGCTACCCGTTGCTGTTGCACCTAACACACGAGATGATTGCGTTTCCCAGGTTGCGTGCACAGTACTAAGCCCAATCGCATCTGCTGTTCTAACAATAGCGGCTAAGTTGTGAGGTTTATGCACATGCTCTAAAAATAAAGTTAACTCAGGTTGGCGGCTATTAAGCATTTGAGTAATGCGCGCAAAACGTTCTGGAGACATATTAATTCACTCATCGAAGCAGAATTGCTAATGATACTGCAAAATACGAAGTGAGCAAAGTGTATTTATAGCCATGTGAATGGAAGATGCAAAATCAGCATTGCTGATTTTGCATCTTGAAGTGCAGGGGTACCAATACCAATAGCTGTTCTTTTAAAGTTTAATCACGCAATGCAATGTAATTGGTTCTTGCATAGCTTGGCCGTGCTAATTTAAGCGTTGTAGCTTGCCCATCGGTTAATTTGCCAGCAGGTAAACCAAGCACTATATACGTTAATTTACGCCGCGCTTCCAATGCAATAGATAGTTTTATCTGCCGAGAGCTACCTTTAATTTCTTGTGTTTCAAATGCAGGTTCAAGCACACCAGCTGACAATAAATTTGTCACCGCAGGCTCAGTTAATGGCAACGATAAAACATTTTTTTTCTGAATAATAAATTCTCTAAGAATCGCTTTTTCTTCAAAGTCTAAACACTTAATCATATTTATTCGTGAGCTGATTTTTTGCCTACACTCAATTTTAACAACACAAAAATCAAATAACTTAATGGCCCAATATTTGAATATAAAAAATCCTGAAATAAATGCGATGATGTAAATATAAGGATGACACGCAGCCACTAATGACACCATGCCAAGTTGATTTAAAAGTGACATTGGCACCAATAAAATCACTACACTTATCATTAAGATCCACGTCATTATACCAAGCCTTGATTTTTGATCTTTTAATTTTTCTCTCAATTTATTCATACTCACCTCTGATAAAATTATATTACTTTATACAGGTAAGCATAAGTAATGCCAATAATTTATCTTGG
Source organism: uncultured Psychromonas sp. (assembly GCA_963682165.1). Taxonomy (GTDB): domain Bacteria; phylum Pseudomonadota; class Gammaproteobacteria; order Enterobacterales; family Psychromonadaceae; genus Psychromonas. Next base: position 4,098,339 of record OY821666.1, read on the forward strand.
CGATGATTTAGGTCAAAACATTACCGTCCTAAATTTTAACCATTTATTTATATTTGGATAATTAGGTCACTTTAGATAACCACCAAAGCACTCTTTGTAAGCCTGCCAGCCTTAAGTTGGTAGAGCAGAAATTTAAAAATAAAAATAATCTCACTCGAAAAACCTCTTTAAAATAAATCCTAAATAGCCATGATTGATATGCTTCATATTGAATTGAGAGCAACGATCACAGAGTATTTATACTATGTCATTATTTCGACAATGCAAAAATTATGTCCAGATCTAGCTGTTCAAAGGTAGCTTGCACAAAGCAACAAGGTAATACCATTAATTTCATATAGTTAGTATAAGTGCAATAAACGGCCACTAAAATAACAAAACAATCACCTAACGATGCATCACAAGCTCTTGGGTATATACCCTATTGATTTGCCTTCCAAACTAAATCTCCAATACCATCCGTTGGATTAAACCCAGCAGGTGCTGATATTAATATTTCCCTAATTAATTTATGATCAAACTGATGGCAAGCTTTATCTAAACTGTTTAGTATTTTTTTGTACTCAACATACGCAAGATAGCTTTCATTCGCTCGCATAATACCCTCATGATCACTGCCCGTCACGTTATTACCGATCAGTAATTCTTCAAAAAGTTTTTCACCGTGGCGTAAACCTGTAAATTTAATTTCAATATCGCCAAGTGGGTTTTCTGGTGATTTGACTTGTAAACCAGAGAGTTGAATTAAATTTGTGGCTAAATCAACTATACGAACTGGCTCGCCCATATCAAGCACAAAAACATCACCGCCTCTGCCCATGGCTCCAGCTTGAATAACTAAACTTGCAGCTTCAGAAATTGTCATAAAATAACGGATCATATCAGGGTGTGTGATGGTGACATGATCTCCTTTGGCAATTTGACGCTTAAATAAAGGGATAACAGAGCCAGATGAGCCTAATACATTTCCAAAGCGCACCATGCAAAAACGCGTATTGTGCTTTTGTGTGGCTAACGATTGTAAAGACAGCTCAGCCATTCGTTTCGTTGTGCCCATTACATTTGTTGGCCGCACTGCTTTATCCGTAGAGATTAAAACAAAAGACTCAACCTTAGCCTCAATAGCAGCTAATGCCGTGTAATAGGTACCAAAAATATTATTGCGTATACCTTCTATGACATTATACTCAACTAAGGGTACATGTTTGTATGCTGCAGCATGATATAAGGTTTGAACTTTGAAGCTTTTAAGCACCCTCTCTAACCGATTTTTATGTTGTACAGAGCCTAACAATGGTACTATCTCAATATTGAACTGTTGACTGGTCACCATTTCACTCAGTTCTTTTTCTATTTGATAGAGGGCAAACTCAGAAATCTCAAAAAGGATTAAAACGATGGGGTTTTGCAATAATATTTTACGGCAAAGCTCTGAACCAATTGATCCTCCAGCACCAGTTACCATCACCACTTTATCTCTAATATTCGCACCTAAAAGCACTGTTTTTTCAGATACAGATTCACGTCCAAGTAGATCTTCAATCGGCACGTCACGTAACTGATCAATGCTTGCAGTCCCATTTATCAACTCTTCAAAATGGGGAATAGATAATACCTCAATGGGCAATTCAATTAACGAGTCGATGATCTTTTTACGCTCAGTACGACTTGCGCTTGGCATGGCAAGCAAAACTTTTCCAATTTTTTTTCGTGCAATTAAAGATGGCAAATCTTGTTTACTATAAACAGTCAACCCATTCACAATTGTTTTAAATAATTTTTTTTCATCATCGATAAATGCAACGGGGTGAAGCTCAACACCTTGTCTCAATAGATTAAGTAGTTGTCTCCCAGACTCACCAGCACCATAAATAAGCGTACGCACTTTTTGGCGATTTTTTTGCTCCGTAAAAGAAATACGCACCAGTAAACGCGCTCCCCCACAAAGAAAAATAAGAAAACTTGCATAAATAATCGGGACAGTCCGTGGAATGAAGAAGTTGGTAAAATAGCCAAATATAACAAAAAAACCAGCAGAAGTGATGCAACTCAAAATGATAATGAGTAAAGCATTAAGACTCAAATAACGTAATAGTGCACGATACAGACCCACACGCCTAAATAGCAATAACGTGCTTATTATAAGAAATAACACTAAGTAGCGGAATGTAGTTTCATAAAAAATGGTTAAATATCCCAAGCGCGCATAAAATGCACCAAAGCAAGCGGCAGAAATAAAGAGAGAATCCGCTAAGACGCTAATCAGACGCTTATAAATACGTGGGAGAGAGAAAAAATAGTTCATTTAAGTTTGCAGTCCTAACAAGCTAAATAGAAAAACTTTGCATCACTGCAAGGGTTGAGATAGTAGCACAAAAATCAATCAGCTCGATAAATTAATTAACAGCATCTCCTGAGCCTCTTCCTGTTATTGTTTGAAAAATATATATAAAATAATTTTTAATAGTCAATGTTTCCATCATTTTTTTATCTGTTTCTGCTAATAACTTAGGCGTAGACATATCAATATTATTAACTTGAGCAAGTCCAGTTATGCCTGGCAAAATATCGTAAACACCACGACTATCACGCTCGTTAATTAACTCTTTTTGGTTAAACAAGTTTGGTCTGGGGCCTACCAAACTCATCTCGCCTTTTAATACATTAATTAGTTGCGGTAGCTCGTCTATTTTAGTCTTACGTAAAAAACGCCCAAGTTTTGTTATTGAGACAGTATTGGCTAAATGACTGGCAACAGATTTTGTATCCATTGGCATAGTCCGGAACTTAATTAGCTTAAAAGGTTTTTTATCTCGACCAACGCGCTCCTGAATAAAAATAGGAGATCCTGTATCAAAATAACCGATTAGAGCCACAATAAATAAAATTGGGGAAGTAACAATTAATCCTAGGACTGCCATTAAAACATCGATGCTTCGGATTGCCATGCTCGCCACTGCTCCATCGGTCTTTATGTTTGATAGAAAAGCATCGGCTGTTTTTTTCATAGATTGCTCTGCGCCGTAAGGTGGTGTCCAATTTAATAAATCAGTAGTTTTAGATATGTCAACGTGTAAAGAGCCACACAGCCGCCTAGATATTGCGGGCTTCCCTAGTAATTTAGCGACAAAAGTAAACCATGATACAGGCAGAGGGATTAATCGGCTCGGTACATTTAATGCCACTGCCATCTTTTTTAACAAACCCGTCGTTGATACATTATCATTATCAGACACCAAGAATGTTTCATTGGCCGCGTTAGGATTATCAATACAGATAGCAATAAGATCAACAAGATTATCAACCGAAACCAAACTACGCTTATTCTCTGTGATACCACCTAATGGCAAAGGCACTCCTTTATTAACCCATTTCATCATCGTAGCAAAATTAGCTTTCACGCCTGGACCATATACTAATGGAGGGCGAATAATCACCACTTCCAGTGCTGTTTCTTTAGCTATTTTATGCAAACCTACTTCAGCTTCATATTTACTTAATCCATAGGGATCAGTTGGGATATAACTATCATTTACCTTAAAAGGCAACCGCTCTGTTGACTCGCCATTTACTTTGATGCTACTAATAAAAATGAAGCGTTTTACACCTGTATCAGCTGCTTGCTGAGCAAGGTTAAGCGTACCGTATGTATTTACTTCTCTAAAGTCGTCCAATGGATCAGATGAACTATCATGCATAATATGAACACGCGCAGCGGTATGCACAATAACATCAATACCAATAAGTGCTTTGTCCCAATTTGTGCTTTTATTAATAGCACCAACTTCAATGACAGCATCACTTGTAAATTTGTCGGTATTTTGTACTCGAATAGAACTTTTTACAGAAGAATATCGGCGCCTCAAGTGGCTAGTCAAAGCACTGCCTAAAAACCCGTTACCGCCTGTTATTAATACGCTTTTTTTATCCATGTTAAATGATACTTTTTTAAAAAATTTCGATTGAATTTTTAGCTTGTTTTTGCAGATTAAAATACTTAAGAGCATTTTTTCACTGGGTATTTTTGTTACTACCCACCAAGCGAATGCGGATTTATGATGTTTTTTTACGTAAATTCACATAACAAGCTGTAGATGCTAAAGCACAATTTGTAGCTTGAATCACTTTTGTCTCTGAATAACAATACTGACCAACAAGCAATATTATCATTGTTTCCCCACACAAATTTATTGACATAATCAACAACGCGGATAATGATCCTAACCACCTTAGCAGATATATTCAGCGCGGTATAATCCTTTACAATATTAACTGAACGTAAATCACCCTTAGTTTGCTTTTATAATATTTCACTGCCCTGTAAAATACGATTAAACGCATCCCCGTCAAAAAGCAGCTCGATCTTCTTCGAAGCTCTATAGTCTATCTTATACTTGATAAGTATTTAACGCTGAGAAGTTCAATATTGAAGATTTCTCAGTAGCATGGATATATACCCATGCAACGAAAAAATGCAACGGTGGCCACGATCTCGATAATCAGAGTAAGGCGCAGCATGAGGTAATGGAGACGTACCCATCGAATGTTGCAACGCAAGGCTGCTTTCTTTCATATAAAAACCGAGTTAGTGCACCAACGGGCGCGGAGCATTGCACCAATTTGCATTGTGATAAAATCTCCCATGATAATAACTTCCCTTCAATTTTATGCCTCGCATATCGGCACAATTTGCCTTGCTGATTTTGCATTTCGATCGTCACATGGGTATAAAACATTCATCTACACACATTCAGGTACCATGAGATTGCCAGCTTCAAGCTCGCGCATAAAATCAAGTTTACGTAATAAGGTTTTCATGCCTTCAACATCTAAGCGTCGAGTATTCTCTGAGTTGTAGTCCTCAATTAAAGAAATATCTTGAGCATCTTCGGCAAAAGATTTAGCATAATTTAAATCACGGTTGTCAACTGGAATACGGTAATATTCGCCCTCATCTTGTGCAACAAACTTCTCTTCTCGGCTACACAATGCTTCAAATAATTTTTCGCCATGACGCGTACCAATAATATTTATTTTATGATAAGGCCGACCCATCATTTCAAGAATAGCTTGCGTTAAAGTTTCAATCGTCACAGCGGGGGCCTTTTGTACAAAAATATCGCCATTACTTCCATGTTCAAACGCGTGAAGAACTAAGTCTATCGCATCATCTAGTGTCATCATAAAACGAGTCATCGAAGGGTCAGTAATAGTCAGTGGCGTATCCTCAATAACTTGGCGACAAAAAAGAGGAATGACACTGCCACGCGATGCCATAACATTACCGTAACGCGTGGTACAGATTGTCATGTCTTTGGGAACATTGCGTGATTTAGCCACAATGACTTTTTCCATCATCGCCTTAGATATTCCCATCGCATTAATAGGGTAAACAGCCTTGTCTGTGCTCAAACAAATCACCTTTTTAACCCCCTGATTAATTGCTGCTTCCAGAACATTTTCTGTGCCAAGCACATTAGTTTTGACCGCTTCAAGTGGACAAAACTCACAACAGGGCACTTGTTTTAATGCGGCTGCATGAAAAACGTAATCAACACCACGCATTGCCGTCAATATACTCTGAGGATCTCGAATATCACCGATATAAAACTTTAATTTGCCATTATTAAATATTTTACGCATGTCATCTTGTTTTTTCTCATCACGAGAGAAAATGCGGATCTCTTTAATCTCTGATGATAAAAAGCGCTTAAGGATCGCATTTCCAAATGATCCTGTGCCACCAGTGATTAGTAGAGTTTTATTTTTGAGCATACTATTCCTTGTCTATACCAAAATTACGTCAAAATGCAATGTAAGTAAGGTGATTTGTACTGAGATGTTGAGATGTGAAGATGCTATGCATGATCTTTAAAATTATCTTTTATTTTCCCCCTAAATTCAAGCATTAAATGCAATTGTTTCTACTGCCAGCATCTATTTCCATGTAACCAGCAAAAAATTTATCCTCCGCTGTATCAAACTGGTAGGTCAAGTACAACAATCAACTAAATGACAACTTATGCTTAAAAATAAGTCGATTTAGCATAACTCAAACACCTGCCTTCAACTCAAATATCAGCAAGAGTTGACTCATAAAGAAATTACAAAAATCGGTTGTTTCTCATAAACGATAAGCCTCGCCAATGATAGGCATTCGCATGCTCATTATTAAAAGCTAAAATGTTACTCCTGACTCTGATTGCCTAGCACTCAATTAGCGTGCATTTTTAACTCTCATGAGTATATAAATTGGCAATAGTCTTTAATGTGTAATTTTTGTGTGAATTTTTCAAATTTCTCATAAAAACCAAAAGTGTCGTAAAAGACTTGATTGATCACGCATATATAATTTAACATTTAAAGTCGAAGTCTATTACCAACCGCTTGGTGAGACATAAGTACACACATGGAGTTAACATGGGAAAATCCAAAATTTTGTTATTGCCCAAAAAAAGAACGTCATCTGCCCCAAAACAAAATTCAATCGCACCAGAAAATAAAAATTTCATGACCCCTGAGGAAGAAGAAATCCCTAAATGGTATGAGATGTCTCAGATAGATAAGGCAGGAAAATCCGCTATATTTACAGCTTCTCAAAAAAATTCAATAGCAAAATTAGAAGAACAATTACACCAAAGAAACTTTCCTAGCGCATGTCTTAAATTTAGTGGTCATCCTGGATTTTCTGATTCTGAAAAAGTAATTCTAAGACATGCTATGGTAGAGTTGATTAACAATTCAGCTCGAACAGTATTGGCTTGTAAACTTGCTAACCGACCATCTTCTGATTGTCATGAGGAAATAACAAGGTATTTCATTTGCAAGGCTGATGATATTGAGGGATTTCAGACAATGGCCGCTGTAAATAAACTGCATAAGTTAGTGACTAATACCACACAGATCATAGAATTTATTGATAATCGAACTACTTATGAGGTTTATTGGAACAAAGACAATAAGAAAAGAGAAAAGCTAAGGGCAAAATATTATCCCCAGAGGGGATTCTATCGAGACATCAACTTCGCAAAAAGACAAGGGAGCTTAAAGGCAAACGGATATAATGAGGAAGAATGGGACAATATACTGGCGGAAGATAGCGATTATCACGAACACTATCACAACTGCTGTCACAGACTCGATTACAATACTTTAGAGTTTCAAGCTGCTCCTGTGACTCTAGGCATCCCTATATCTGTTAAACCTGAGCTACTTCACTTTGCTAAAAGTGCGCCCCAAAGAGCATTAATTATCTATCAATCTCTTGCGAAAGCGCTTCCTGACAATGAAACCTATGCACCTTCCCTATATAACTATACACTAGAGCAATATGAAGGAAAAATAACCCCAAAACAGGAATCAAAAAAAACTACCGTAAAAGAGGTTGATCGCTATGCTAATTATTCTAACGAAACAGATGATGGGTTATAATTGAGCCATCAAGCATTAAATGCAATTGCCTCTACTGTGGCATCTATACCTAAAATTTTATTATTTTAAAGATGATAACTCAGCGGTCAATAATTGCAGATCAGGTGCTATTGACTTTTCCTCAGACAGAGTTCAAAACGACCATTGCGTTAGGTAAGACGACATCACCTGGCTCAAAAGATGAGCATACCGATATCAATATCACTACAACAAACGTACAAATAGTGCCAATGGATAAAGCTGATGTTGCGCTGTTTAATGATCCTAGTTGGCATGCAGGTATATATTCTGGGTTTGGGAAAACAGACTGGACAAATAGTTATTTGAAAGACGTTACCAAGTTGCCACAAGCCATAAAAACTTTCATATTGGCTCGTCTGTGCCTGATATTTTCCAAATTTCTAAAATTACTAATGATTTGAGGATCCTCAAAATGGGTGATAAGCAGGGCAGTCTTGATCCAGATGGTCGACCTTTGATGCTTGATAAAATATACGCTACATTTGCCCGTATGCTAATGCCGTTACAAAACTCGTCAACGGTATTAATTTATAAATAAATTAAGTCATTCTAAAACAAGCAATGGGTATATACCCATCCCTTATTTTTAACGGCTCGCCTACGCGTGTTAGTCAGCACAAGCTTTCATTGACGCCCCCTCCTGCTCCTATTTGCTTAATAGTTAACGAGAACATCATCATACTATAAAAAAATTTATCCAGCGTCTGATGAAGCTGGCAGGCCACGTACACCAACCAACGAAATGATAACTTATGCTTAAAAACAAATCGACTTGCATAACTAAAAAAGTAGCCTTTGAGACTGCTAAATATTCTGTCTCAGGTGATTAAATATCCAATACATCATCTAGCCATCCTTCAAAATAAATGTCTAGTTGAGATATTTCCAACCTCCAATTTTGGATTGGCATTGACCATTTATCAATCATCTTTGATTTGATATCTGAGATAAGGGTTACATCGCGCATTTTGAAGTAACATGGGTATCAAATGGGTGAAAAAATAAAAGCATAATTAATTGTATTTGATGCTTGTTATTACATATAATTTGTCTCGGAGTTTGGCTGCTCGGCGCTTCTTTCTTACTGCTTGCGGTTTTGAAAGAGGAGCAAAGCATGGACTTCAAAAAGCAGGGTGCCAGTTGACGTCTAGATAGCACGAGCTGACAACAAGTGCAGCACAGAATACCTATAGAAAATGTATTTACAGGTTAAAGTGAAATGCTGTGGTAAGAACGCACCTGATAATTGATTGCATTGATGCATTTAATCTCATCTAGACGTTTTCTAGTTAACTCTTAATACAATATAAAAGGAAATACAACATGAAAGTTAAAAACAAATTACAACTCGCCGTTTTTTTTATGAGCATGCTAATACTACCTGTCTGTAGCGCTCATGAATTAAATCCAACGCCACAACAAGCAGGACTGATTGGTACATGGGCAATTAAATGTGCAAAATCAAAAGATGTTCCTGGTTATCATTATAATAAAGGCTTGCGTTTCGTGGACAATACACTGTACACAGACTTTTTTTATTATAAAGATCATAACTCAGCGGTAAATAAGTGCACATTAGCTACTCTTGGCTTTGCCTCAGAGTTCGAAACTTCCATTGCGTTAGGTAAGACGACATCACCAGGCTCAAAAGATGAGCATACCGATATCAATATCACTACAACAAACGTACAAATAGTGCCAATGGATAAAGCTTATGTTGCGATGTTTAATGATCCTAGTTGGCATGCAGGTGTATATTCTGGGTTTGGGAAAACAGACTGGGCAAAGGGTGATTTGAAAGACGTTTCGAAGTTGCCACAAGCCATAAAAGACTTTCATATTGGCTCGTCTGTGCCTGATATTTTCCAAATTTCTAAAATTACTAATGATTTGAGGATCCTAAAAATGGGTGATAAGCAGGGCAGTCTTGATCCAGATGGTCGACCTTTGATGCTTGATAAAATATACGCTACATTTGCCCGTAAGCTAATGCCGTTACAAAACTCGTCAACGGTATTAATTTATAAATAAATTAAGTCATTCTAAAACAAGGAATGGGTATATACCCATCCCTTATTTTTAACGGCTCGCCTACGCGTGTTAGTCAGCACAAGCTTTCATTGACGCCCCATCCTGCTCCTATTTGCTTAATAGTTAACGAGAACAGCATCACACTATAAAAAAATTTATCCAGCGTCTGATAAAGCTGGCAGGCCACGTACACCAACCAACGAAATGATAACTTATGCTTAAAAACAAATCGACTTGCATAACTAAAAAAGTAGCCTTTGAGACTGCTAAATATTCTGTCTCAGGTGATTAAATATCCAATACATCATCTAGCCATCCTTCAAAATAAATGTCTAGTTGAGATATTTCCAACCTCCAATTTTGGATTGGCATTGACCATTTATCAATCATCTTTGATTTGATATCTGAGATAAGGGTTACATCGCGCATTTTGAAGTAACATGGGTATCAAATGGGTGAAAAAATAAAAGCATAATTAATTGTATTTGATGCTTGTTATTACATATAATTTGTCTCGGAGTTTGGCTGCTCGGCGCTTCTTTCTTACTGCTTGCGGTTTTGAAAGAGGAGCAAAGCATGGACTTCAAAAAGCAGGGTGCCAGTTGGCGTCTAGATAGCACGAGCTGACAACAAGTGCAGCACAGAATACCTATAGAAAATTTATTTACAGGTTAAAGTGAAATGCTGTGGTAAGAACGCACCTGATAATTGATTGCATTGATGCATTTAATCTCATCTAGACGTTTTCTAGTTAACTCTTAATACAATATAAAAGGAAATACAACATGAAAGTTAAAAACAAATTACAACTCGCCGTTTTTTTTATGAGCATGCTAATACTACCTGTCTGTAGCGCTCATGAATTAAATCCAACGCCACAACAAGCAGGACTGATTGGTACATGGGCAATTAAATGTGCAAAATCAAAAGATGTTCCTGGTTATCATTATAATAAAGGCTTGCGTTTCGTGGACAATACACTGTACACAGACTTTTTTTATTATAAAGATCATAACTCAGCGGTAAATAAGTGCACATTAGCTACTCTTGGCTTTGCCTCAGAGTTCGAAACTTCCATTGCGTTAGGTAAGACGACATCACCAGGCTCAAAAGATGAGCATACCGATATCAATATCACTACAACAAACGTACAAATAGTGCCAATGGATAAAGCTTATGTTGCGATGTTTAATGATCCTAGTTGGCATGCAGGTGTATATTCTGGGTTTGGGAAAACAGACTGGGCAAAGGGTGATTTGAAAGACGTTTCGAAGTTGCCACAAGCCATAAAAGACTTTCATATTGGCTCGTCTGTGCCTGATATTTTCCAAATTTCTAAAATTACTAATGATTTGAGGATCCTAAAAATGGGTGATAAGCAGGGCAGTCTTGATCCAGATGGTCGACCTTTGATGCTTGATAAAATATACGCTACATTTGCCCGTAAGCTAATGCCGCTACAAAACTCGTCAACGGTATTAATTTATAAATAAATTAAGTCATTCTAAAACAAGGAATGGGTATATACCCATCCCTTATTTTTAACGGCTCGCCTACGCGTGTTAATCCGCGCAATCTTCCATTGACAACTCTCACTCTCCAATTTGCTTGATATTTAACGAGAACAATATCACACTATAAAAAAATTTTTATTTTTTTTATTTTCAAATCGTTAAAATGTTTTGGTAGCACGTAGCACAGTTCGAATACTTAAAATATTGATATCTTAAATGGGTAAAATATCGCCACTTAGCTATTTAATACTTAAAACTATCCAATTAATACCCAGGAACATATTATGAGACAAGCAAACAAATTAAAACTCGCAGCAGTACTTATGGCGATGTTAATACTAACGGCTTGTAACACAAAAGAGAAAAATGAAACGTCATGGCTTATGCTGTCGACCGATAACGATCGTTCTGTAAATACACCGCCAACACCAAAACAAGCAGGGCTTCTTGGACAGTGGGTGATTAAATGTTTACCATCAATAAATGTTCCCGGTTATTATTATCAAAAAAACTTTTCTTTCCAGAACAACACGCTTGATACAATAATTATTTATCATAAGATGGGTGTGCCTGGTAGCAAAACGTGTACACTTGCATCTAGTGGGTTTATGGCAAAGTTCGAAGCTACCATTGTGTTGGGTAAGACCACATCACCTGGCTCTAATGATGAGCATACCGATATCAATATCACCACGACAAACGTAAAACTCGTGGCAATGAACGACCATCATGTCAAGCTGTTTAATGATCCTGATTGGAGCACAGGTATCTATTCTGGATTGGGGCAAACAGACTGGAAGATCAATATCTCGAAAGACGTATCAAATATGCCAGCAGCAATAAAAGACTTTAGCATTAACAAGTCAATGCCTGATATCTTTCAAGTTTCTCCATATCCTATAATTACACATATAAAATTGCTCAAAATGGGTGACAAGAATGGTGATTTAGATGATGATAATCGGCCTATATCGCTTGATAATAAAACAATCGCTATATTCAAACCATAATCGCCATCACGCATTGCAAAAGCCGTAAGAGAACTTAATTTGTAATAAAATAATCTTCTAATAAAACAAGCGAGCATTTTATATCCATTGCTTTAAAACATTGTCTACTTATGTCATCCATGCTAACCTTGCATTGGCCACTTAATAACGCTCATATTTACTTGATAATTAATACTTTAAAATAATTTATTTATAAAATTAAATGACAAAATGCAGCTATTGCCAAATTATACAACAATAACTATGGCGAAAAATAGAAATATATTTGTGTTTAATTTATACATTTGCTAACCTCTGATAATAATTTTGATTTCAATCATTAATGTGATAACAGAGGAAGCACAGTATGAAACTTATAAACAAAGTGCAACTAAGCTCCTGTTTTATGGTAATGATAATGCTAACTTCCTGTACTGGCCATAAATTAAATCCAACGCCAATACAACCGCCGATACCACAAATTCCAATACAACCGTCGACACCGCCGATACCACAAATTCCAATACAACCGTCGACACCGCCTATACCACCAACTCCGGTACCGCCAACTCCGATACCGCCAACACCAAAACAAGCCGGGCTTATTGGTCAGTGGGTGATTAAATGTTTAATATCAGTAGATGTTCCTGGTTATTATTATCAAAAATACTTTTCTTTCAAGAACAACACTCTAAATACAATAAATATTTATCATAAAATGGGTGTACCAGGTAGCAAAACGTGTACACTTGCATCTAGTGGGTTTAAGGCAAAGTTCGAAACTACCATTGTGTTGGGTAAGACCACATCACCTGGCTTAAGTGATGAGCATACCGATATCAATATCACCACGACAAACGTAAAACTCATGGCAATGGACGACCATCATGTCAAGATGTTTAATGATCCTGATTGGAGCGCTGGTATCTATACGGGATTGGGGCAAACAGACTGGAAGATCAATATCCAGAAAGACCTCTCAAATATACCACAGGCAATAAAAGACTTTAGTATTAACAAGTCAATGCCTGATATCTTTCAAATTTCTACATATACTAAAATGCCAGATATAAAATTGCTCAAAATGGGTGACAAAAATGATGATCTAGATGATCATAATCGGCCTATCTCGCTTGATAATAAAACCATCGCTGTATTCAAGGCATAATCGCCATCACGCATTGCAAAACCCATAAGAAAACTTAATTGATAATAAAATTATGTACAAATTAAGGGATGTTAATACGTCCCTTATTTTAAAACTCATCACGAAGCATGTCAGTCAGAGCAACCTTGCCTTGACCATTTAATCCCGCTAATATTTCCTTGATTTTTAATACTTTAAAGTAATTTATTAAAAATAATAAATACCAAAATGTAGCTATTGTCAAATTGTAAATTAACGGCTACGTCACAAAATGAAAGTGTATTTGTGTTTTATTTCTGTATTTGCTAAACTCTGCCAAATTCTTTAATTTCAACCATTAATGTCAGGAAAGAGCAAATACAACATGAAACTTATAAATAAATTACAACTCAGCGCCTGTTTTATGGGCATATTAATACTAACTGCCTGTACAGGGCATAGATTAAATCCAACGCCAATACAACCGCCAACTCCAATACAACCGCCAACGCCAACTCCAATACAACCGCCAACGCCAACTCCAATACAACCGCCAACGCCAACTCCAATACAACCGCCAACGCCAACTCCAAGACAACCGCCAACGCCAACTCCAATACAACCGCCAACGCCAGAAGAAGCAGGACTTATAGGTAACTGGCTGACTAAATGTTTACCATCAAAAGATGTTCCTGGTTATTATTATCAAAAAGGCTTTAATTTCGAGAACAACACACGAGAAACAGAAATTATTTATTATAAAACCAATGGAACTGGTGCTAACAACTGTACACCAGGCTCTGAAGGGTTTAGCGCAAAGTTCAATGCCTACATTGTGTTGGGTGATATGACCTCACCTGCCACGGACACCGATGGCCGCAATATAGACATAACCAACACAAAAGTACAGCTGATGCCCATGAACGCTGAGCATGTTAAGTTGTTTAATGATCTCAGTTGGAAGGCTGGTATATATTCTGGATTGGAACAAACAAACTGGCGGAGGGCTATTTGGAAAAACGTTACTGATTTGCAACAGGCCATACCAGTGTTTAACATTGGCAAGCCAATGCCTGATATTTTCCAAATTTCTCCAGATATGAAGCATCCAAAGACAAGAATGCTAAAAATGGGTGATAAGAGCAATCTTGATCCAGGTGGACGACCTGCGACTCTTGATAATGATACCATCGCTGTGTACCAGGGTAAAGCTATCGATAAACAGCCATGAAGACGTTACATAATTAACTAATTTTCTAGAATTTATACCCATGTTACCTCAAAATGCAACGTCGGCTGCTAACTAGATGATCAGAGATAAGGCGCAACTGATATAATGGGGATGTACTTTTTGAATGTTAAGCGCAAGGCTGCTACCGATCATATAAAAATCGAGTCCAGCCCAGAAGGGCGCTACTCCTTGCACCAATTTGCATTGTTATAAAATATCAATCGGTAATAACTATACTTCAATTTTATGCATCAAATATCGACACAATTTGCTACCCTGATATTGCATTTCGGGGTAGCATTGGTATATACCCATACTAGTTAATACTTCAAAGCAATTTATCAATAAAAAATAACATCGCCATTCTCTCATATTACGTTTATTTGCATCCAACTTGGGTGTGTATTTATTCTACCAACGTTACCATCAAAAATTCACTGTTTATCTGTTGCAAAATTATCGTCATACCTCAATATAAAAATATATTTGTGTTTAATTTATGCACTTAATGTAATCTACCAAGTGATTTAATATTAACCGCCATGGAATATAAAAATAAATACACCATGAAATTTAAAAATAAATTACAACTCGACGGCTTATTTATCAGCATACTAATGCTAGCTGCTGTAACGGTAATGAATTAAATACAACACCAAAATAAGCAGCACTTATTGGCAATATAGAGGACTAAATATAAAAAATAGATAGATGTTTTAGCTGGTTTTTATAAAAAAATTTGTTTTCAAGGACGACGAATTAGAGACGGGCATTATATATTATAAAACAGCACATCAGCAGCGATGCGTGTGCAGCAATATCCTAGCCATGACCTCATGCGGATCTTGTCCTGCTTAGTGCAGTTCTTCTTGGATAACAAGTATTACAGTCAATGGAAATAAATAACAAACATTTTTAATGAGGGAATAATAATGAAAGTAAAATATTTATTAGCACTATTTTTAATTGTTGGGCTAATGGGCTGCACACGTAATCTTATCATATCGAAGTCGAAGATGCCTATCCCTGATCCAAAAAAATCTATAACACTTTCCTTATTAGATAACTATACAACCAGTCCTCAAGCAGGTGCGCGTGCTGCTAATTTGATTGATGGTATCTTGATTGAACGCGGCTATAAGGTAATAACAGCATTCGCAAAACATGAACGCAATCTTAGACAACAATTGCAAAGAGCAAAGAAAAATGGCTCACGTTATTTGCTTACTGGTGGGGTCACCGAGTGGCGTTATAAAACAGGTATTGATGGTGAGCCTGCGGTTAGCCTGCAACTAAAACTAATTGATGTTATAACAAAAAATATTGTCTGGAACTCGGTGGCATCTGCTGATGATTGGGGAAGTGGATCTATTGGTAAAACAGCACAGCTAATGATCACAGAAATGATTAAAATAAAAAAGAAAAATTGATATGAAGTTTTTTTTCCCAAATAGAATAACGGTACTGGCTTCTAAATTTTCATATTTAGAAACTGCTATAGCAATATTGTTGTATACTTTTATTGGATTTTGGCTTTCCCCTAATGATCCTTTACTAATTGAATATTATCCGTTTTATCTGATTATCTTAGTAACGATACTAGTTTTGTTTCATGGTCTTAGTAATGCATTATTTAGTATGTTTATTGTTATGATGGTATTTAAAAGAGGCTATGCTCAATTTCCTACACGTTTTTTTTTAGAACTGGTTATATTACTGCTGGTGCTAGGGCTATTTCACTATATTTGGGAGAAAAAACTTCGTCAAAATGAAAGTATTTTGGCATTTAAGGAAGCAAAGCTTGATGAATTATCTAATGCTTTTTATACGTTAAAAATTTCACATGACCAAATAGAAAAAAACTACGTTTTTAAACCAAGGAGTTTACGAACAAATATTATCGATATAAAAAAAAGCTTTAATAAACAAGGCGATCACGTTAGTTATTTTTTAAAATTATTAGCAAACTCCTTTTTTGTTACTAAAGCCGAACTATTTTTTGTGCAAAAAAATAAACTTTATACAACAGACGATACAAACTTTACTACTGAAATAAAGCTCAAAGACTTAATGCTTACAAAGGCTATTGAAGGAAAAAAAGCGGTTTATGTAAGTTCATTTGAAAATAATCAAACTGATTATATTGCTGCGATACCAGCTGTGTATAATAAAGAAGTTAAAGCTGTTTTTTTAATAAAATCAATGCCATTTTTGTCTTTTAATCGTGATTCCATGAGTAACATCACCGTGCTACTTAATTATTTTATGTTAGAGACCATTAAGTGGCAGAGTATCTATGACAATATCTCAAATAATCGTCAATACAGAGCAAACCCACTGGCAGAAATATTTGCTAATCAATCCACCTTACTGCAGCGACAAGATCTAGACACTGATTTTTATTATGAGCTTTCTACATTGTATAATATAAAAATTGATTTTGATGTCAGTAGCACTTTGTTGATCCTAAATGTTAGCGATAAACTACTTGCTCATCTTTTACTTGATTATGCAAAAAGATATCTACGGGCTCTCGATCTAGTGACATCACATTTAATTGATGATGGCATTGTGATGATAAGTTTATTGTTTCCATTTTCAGAAAAATCATCGGCACAAGGGTTTTTAACCAGGCTGCTACAAATGGTTAAAATTAAGGAGGAAGATCCACGCTTGTTATTTTCAATGTTCGATGTATATGATATTGAACTCGCAAAAGAATTTGCTCATTTGAAGACAACTGATGCTGTTGCCGAGCAGATAAATACACCGAATTTGCAATGCTCCTAAACTTATTTACAATACCTGCACTGGCCAAAATTGGATCTTTTCCTCTCTTGTTGTCTTTGCATATCCTATTTAGCATCACCATTGCCACTATTGCAGGGCTTACATTCAAAGGCCGCTACAGGTCAAGTTTTAGAAACGTTTTTTTATTCTTTACTTTATTTAATTTAATTTTTATTGCCATAGGTTATATATTTAGTATTGCGCTAGTTGCCATTTTATACATCCTAAAATATGAAAAGTCCTTAAAAAATGTAAAATTTATTAATACGACTAACCACGAAGAGCCGTTCCATAAGGTAAACCGTTTTTGTGGTGAAGGTGGATTACCGACTTACGTAAATAATGAAAATATTTCACATGACCTACGTATGCAAGCTTTAGTCGCAATTTCGAAACATAAAAATAAAGAAAGTATCTCGTTTTTTAAACAGTCAATGGTTTCTAACGATGATGAAATTCGCCTCTTTAGCTTTTTGATTCTTGATAACTTTGAGAAAGATCTTAATGCTCAAATCTATAGCAATTTGATACTATTTAATGATAATAGCCAATCTGATTTTCAAAAAGCAGCAGTTGCAAAGGCACTCGCATTTTTATATTGGAATATGATTTACTTTGAATTAAATGATGGGCAGTTACAAGAATTTAGTGCTGAACAAGCGTTCCTATATGCACAACAATCGCTTAGCTTAACACTTAAAATAGGTAAAGATCCTGAACAGTTTCATACGTTATTCTCATTACTTGGAAAAATTTATTTTTACAGAGATGAACTTGAACTTGCACAAGAGCATTTTAATATCGCGATCGAAAAAGGCAGTAACGCAGATTTTATTATTCCCTACCTTGCTGAAATTTATTACATGCAAAGAAATTATGAAGCTGTATCTAAGGTGTTTACTGGTGCTAAAGACTTGTTCATCAATGAACGAATGTATCCAGTTATAAAACAGTGGATTAACTGATGAAAAATCTTAGATATATTCGAAAAAGTGAACATGTTGATATAATGCTGATTGGGGAAGGTACCTTTCCTTACATACGTGGAGGAGTGTCGTCATGGATTTATCAGCTTATTACAGGTTTAGATAAATTGACCTTTGGTTGTATCTTTATTGGTTCACGACGCAAAGATTATGGCGAAATACTTTATGATTTACCTGAAAATTTAGTACATCTTGAGTGCCATTACCTCTTTGATCCAGTAGTTACCATCCCAATCCGCCACAGAGGCTGTCCTTACGCAATGCAGGTTATTGATGATCTTCATTCTTCATTTAACCACAATAAAAGTGATACAAATGTTATTCTTGATACGGTTTTTCAGGAAAATTTTTTATCTGACAAGCTCAAATATAAAGATTTTATGTTTAGTGAGTTATCTTGGGAGTTTATTCAAAAAAAATATTATGAGAATGCAAAAACAATACCTTTTCAAGAATATTTTTGGTCCGTACGTAATATGCATAAACCAATTTGGATCCTCTCTGGCATTTTGAAACATTTACCCTCAATGAAGCTGGTGCACAGTCCTTCAACTGGCTATGCAGGGTATCTAGGTACAA
This sequence comes from uncultured Psychromonas sp., assembly GCA_963682165.1. GTDB lineage: Bacteria > Pseudomonadota > Gammaproteobacteria > Enterobacterales > Psychromonadaceae > Psychromonas. Next base: position 4,117,037 of record OY821666.1, read on the forward strand.
CAATATCACAATGCTATGATATTCCTTTTTTATTGACTGAGCATGGTATTTATACACGAGAACGTAAGATTGATATGATGGCTGCTCAATGGTTAGAAATTGATCGTTCAGCCCTTTTCTCTCGGGCTGATCAAGATGAGTATCTCAAAAATTTATGGATTGGTTTTTTCGAAAAAATGGGGGAACTAAGCTATCGCAAGGCAGATAAAATATTGTCTTTATTTAATGATGCAAGGGATATCCAAATTACACTAGGTGCAGAGCCAAAAAAATCATTAGTTATTGCCAATGGCGTCAATATTGAACGGTTTGGACATCTCATTGAAAAGCGAACAGCCAATATCCCACCGATTGTTGGTCTGATTGGGCGTATTGTTTCTATTAAAGATATTCGAACTTTTATTCGCGCTATACGGGTCGCGGCAACTAAAATTCCTGACGTGCAGGGTTGGTTAATTGGGCCGTTACATGAAGATGCAAAATATGTCCTGGAATGTAAAAATATGGTAAAGGCATTACAGCTTGAAAAACATATTAAGTTTTTAGGCTTCCAACATATACATGACATTTTACCTCAACTTGGTCTAACGACCTTAACCTCGATTAGTGAGGGAATGCCGTTAGTTATTCTCGAGAGTTTTGCGGCTGGCATTCCTTGTATAGCAACAAATGTAGGCAGCTGCAAAGAATTAATTGAGGGTGGGGTCGATGAAGATGATATTAAATTGGGATGTGCAGGTGCTGTGTTTGATATTGCCGATGCTAATAAAATAGGCGAAGCCTATGTACAATATTTAACCGACAAAACGCTATGGGCAAGCTCACAAAAATCAGGGTTAACTCGCGTAAAAAAATATTATAACAAAGCATTATTTTTGGATAAATATCAACAATTATATGTTGATACATTAAATAAAAAAGAGAACTTATAATGGCTGGTATTGGTTTTGTGTTAAATAAATCATTAAAAGGTGATCGCCTCTCTTCTGTTTTAAAAATATATAGCTATGCAGGTATGCTCAGTGCTGGTGCTTGGGTTAGTTCAATCGTTGCGCTCCTTTTAGTAGGCTTTATAACTGCATTTGTACACGGAAGTCAAGGCCCGCTCGATGGATTAATTGTTTACGCAACGACTTTAGCATTCAGTTTGATTGCAACAAGCCCAATTTTAATGCCTTTTACCCGTCATATTGCAAATCTTATTTTCGCTGGTAAAGAAAGTAAGGTGTTGCCTACTTTTTTTGGTGCTTTTGCTATCTTATTGCCAATAGCATTGATTTTTGCTGTGGTGTTTTTTAATTTTTTATACCCAGATCAAAGCGTAATTTTTGTTTATTCCGTTATCTTATTGTTTGTAGTTTTATGTGCTATTTGGATCGCACATATCTTAGCTACTGGTTTAGAGTCTTTTCGCAGTGTTATGCTTTCTTATGTTTTCGCATATGGTTTTATAGTGTGGGCAACCTATTATTTTGCGCCAATGCTTGATGGTTTGGTCGTCATTTTCTTGCTGGGTAATATTTTTTTATTACTCCTTTTAATGCTGTTAATTATCAAAAAATATATTTCAGATCGACTGATCAGCTATTCTTTTTTTAATCCTAAAAAATTTTATTGGGCGCTGGCTTTAAGTGGTATTTTTTACACATTAGGATCTTGGATAGATAAGATTATTTTTTGGTATAACATTAATACAGGTGCGCAGGTTATAGGTAAGGTTCATTTTTCTATTTTATATGACATCCCGATATTCCTTGCATACCTGTCGATCATTCCAGGTATGAGTGTTTTCTTTTATCGTTTGGAGTCAACCTTTGCCGAAAAAAATGATTTTTATTTCAATGCAATCCGAGAAGGTGCAACTTTAGATACGATTGAGCATCATAGATTAGGCATAACTAACAGTGCTAAGGATACTCTTCGTGAAACTCTGATTATTCAAGCTATTTTCTCGATCGGAATTTATTTAAATGCCCCCATTATTTTTAATTTTTTGAATATTTCCTCGCTATATTTGAGTTTATTTAATGTTTTGCTGGTTGGTGTTTATTTACAACTTGGTTTTATGTCAATGCTGGCACTTTTATATTATATAGACAGACGCATTCAAGCAATGTGGTTAAGTGTTGCATTTTTTGTTTTAAATGCATCGCTTAGTTTGTTAACAATTTATATGGGACCTAGTTTTTTTGGTTATGGATTTGCGTTTTCTTTATTAATTATGTTTTGTGCAAGTACGATTGTTTTAACAAATTTACTCGGAAGGCTATCTTATGAAACTTTTATGCTTCAGTAAAATCTTAAAAAAGTTAGCTCCACTGTTAGCACTTCTACTTCCATCATTTGCGATTGCAACTAATCCCCCATCGATAAAAAAAAGTGCTATTGTCTACTATGGTCATGACATCTCTTATTCTAATGTGGGTCTCCATGATTACATTATTGTGGAGCCAGACAATATCTCGCCTTATAGTCATGGTTTTAAAACCTACCAAGATAAAATTTATGCCTATGTGAGTATCGGCGAAGCAAGCTCTTCGCGCAGTTATTTTAAAAATCTTCATGAGGACTGGAAAATTACCAATAACAACCTTTGGCACTCAGTTGTACTTGATATTGCCAATAAAGATTATCAACAGTTTTTAATTAATAAAGTCATTCAACCAATGGTTAATAAAGGCTTTAAGAATTTCTTTTTTGATACGCTAGATTCTTATGAATTAGCGGTAAAATCAGAAAAGGATAAAAATTATTATAAGCAAGGGCTAATTAAATTTATTAAAAAGTTTAAAAAAACCTTCCCAAATAGCAAACTTATAATAAATAGAGGCTTTAATATTATTGATGACATTCATAATGATATTGATGCAATGCTGGTTGAATCTGTTTTTTATGGATTATCAAATAAAAATCTACAGTATAAAAAAGTAAAAGAAGATGATCGTGCTTGGCTGTTAAATAAATTGTCCAAGGTGCAAAAATATGGCATTGATATTATTGCTGTTGACTATCTTCCGCTTAGTGAACCACAAAAAATAAATTCAACTATTGATAAACTTGAAGCGCTAAATTTTATCCCTTATATAGCCAATAAAGATTTAGATCGTTACGGGAAAAGCAGTAAAAATGCTATTTCACGAGAAATATTAATTCTCACAAATGGAAAACACACACTAAAAATAACAGCTCCTCTGCGATTATTGGCTATGCCGATTGAACATCTGGGTTATATTCCAGTGATTAAAAAAATTGAAGATGGCCTGCCAACAGCTGAGCAGTTAACACGTTATAAAGCAGTTATAATTTGGTTTGACCATGATTTAAAAAACAATTTCCGCGCATATATAAACTGGATAAAAACAGTGCTAGCAAGCCATAAAAAACTGCTATTTATGTCTGGTTTCGGGGTGAATAATAACAGTCAAATTTATGATCTATTAGCGATTAAACGTATAAAAATAAACTCAAATTTATTTACAAAGCGAGCTATCTCGATAAAAGATCCAATGCTAAATTTTGAAGCACCCGTGTTATTAGCAAAGGAGCATTACGCATACCAACCACTAAAAGCAGAAGCGTTGTTACAAGTTACAACGAAAAACAACCCACACTCGACAGTGATTGCAAAAACCCCTTGGGGAGGATATGCCATACCAGGTTATGTGGTTAGAAATCTTGCGGATCCTGAGGAAACTCAGTGGGTTATTGATCCATTTGCTTTTGTGCAGCGTACACTCGAATTAGATGATATTCCAATATTAGATCCAACCACTGAAAATGGCCGTCGTTTAATGTTCGTGCACATTGACGGTGATGGCTCAATGAGCCGTGTTGAATGGGATCCTAAGCAATATAGTATTGAGGCAACTTATAAAAAAGTGCTTAAAAAATATAAAATACCACAGTCTGTATCATTAGTTGAAGGAGAAACAAGCAGCAAAAAAGGCTTATATATACAAGATGCTCCCTCCCTTGAAAAAACAGCCAAAGCTATTTTTTCATTGCCCTATGTTGAGGCTGCTACGCATACATATTCCCACCCATTTTTCTGGAATAAAGTCAAAAATGGACATTTAGCGAGTAAATATAGACTGGATATCAAAAATTATAATTTCTCTTTAGAAGACGAAATAAATGGCTCATTAAAGTATGTAGATACGTTGTTACCCAAAGGGAAAACTAAAGCACATGTTGTTTTTTGGAGCGGAGATACCGATCCAACCCAAGCCGTGTTAGCGTACGTCTATAAAGAAAATATTTTAAATATTAATGGCGGAGATACTACTATAACAAATGATAAACCGTGGCTTTCTTTAGTCTCTCCATACGCTATTAAGCATGGAGAGTATATCCAAACGTATACAGGTGCTCAAAATGAGAATATGTATACTCACGAATGGACAAAGAATTTTTGGGGGTTTAAAAAAGTCATTCAAACCTTTAAATTAACGGACAGCCCAAGGCGATTAAAACCCATAGATATTTATTATCATTTTTATGCGGCATCCAAAACTGCATCGCTAAATGCCTTAACAAGTGTTTATGATTGGGCACTAAAACAAAAAGTTATGCCTATTTATACAACTGAATATATCCCTAAAACACAGGAGTTTTATGATGCTTCTATTGCCAAAATAAAGACCACTGCAAAAATAAAGACCAATGCAAAAATAAAGACTAATGTCGCTCAAAATATATATTATTTTGCAGGATTACAACATTTAAAAACCATCCGAGCCGCTATGTCGCTAGGGCAAGTAGACTATGCAAATAGTCAGGTAGTATTAGGGCAAAATTATCACAATAATCAGCGCTATATACACTTAAATACCCAAGCTAAGAACGTGACTGTGGCGTTTAAACAACAAACAAAATTAACAAGTAACACATTTTTAGAAGATACCAATGCACAAATTACAAACTATAAAAAAACAAATAAAAAAATATCCTTTACCCTGAGCAGCCATGTGCCGATTGAGTTTAATTATCATCTTAAAATGGGCTGCAAACTAAAGACAACACCCAAAGCTCAGAAGACTAACACAGTGAAAACACAATCAGGTGTTCGCTTATCGCTGCAATTTAAACAGAGGGTTGCCAATGTCATCATTCACTGCACACCAGGATGAAAATAAAAGAGCAAAAACAATATCTTACGGATTAGTCATTATATTTTTTTGTACGGTTTTATTCATTTTATATTCAATTTTTCCAAGACATTTATTACATAAACAAATAATGCTTGCAAGCACTAATGATTCTCTTTCAGAAAAATATTTATATAATTTGACAAAGGCATATCCTAAAAATATAGCTTTCCAGTTTGAAATAATTGAGAACCTGATTAATAATAACGAGTTTGATCTTGCAGTAAAAAAAATACAAGAAGGTAAATTTTATAATGATAAATCACATAGAAATAAAGCACTTCACTTAGAAATGCTCACGCTGAAAACACGCTATTATTCCAAGGATGAAAATAATTGGCACATGCAAACAATCAATATGATGGCACCATTATTTCAACGGGTTAGGTCATTTGATATTACTAATGAAATGGAATTAAAATATTGGTATGCGAATACCATAGGATTTTCTTCCTATGAATCTGCTATATATTTTGCACAAAAATTAGATGAGCTTAGTTACCTATCAGATACAAAATACTCTGGTGGTGAAAATGTGAATATTGTTAATTTTTTATTTTTTAAAGGTGAAAAAGAAAAAGCCCGTTTATATGTAAAAAACAGAATTATTTATTTTCAATTATGGTATAAAAAACTTTCCAAGCAATATAAAAATAAAAAACAAACAGAACAATTTTATCAACACACGAAAAGAGGATATTTTACCATTATATCGGAACTTACCACCCTTAAACAAACAGAACAAGCTTTAAAATTTGCTCGTGAATATGAAGCAGATTTTTATGAGGATCCTAAAATGAGTCGCAAATTAGTAAAAATTTATTTATCATTAAATTCTTTAAAAGATGCACAAAGAGTTGCGAAACACCGTTTACGACACGCGGTTTATTAGTTTGATAAGCATGAGTTTTTGAATATGAAATATCAGCCACAAACTTTGTATTTATTTATCATATTATTGTTTTTCCCTATGCAAGCTGTGTGTGCGCAAGAGCAAGGCAATAAAGAAAAAAATGAAGAGTTAGTACTTTTGTTTAAAGTTTTTACTTATGCAAATGATTTAGAAAGTGCAAAGAAGACCGCGAACAAGGCATTAAAATTAAATCCTCATTCTCTATATTGGCACCAAAAAATGAGTGAAGTACAGCAATGGAGGGGAAAGCCACAGCAAGCTGCCGATCATTTAGCCTTTATTGGGGCTAATAGCCATAATTATAAAGCCAGCAAAAAAGCCTTAATGCTTTATCTTGATTCGCATCAGTTCGATAAAGCGGCAAAAATTTCTTTTACTGTATTAAAAGAAGATTTGTCTCCAGAGAACGTGGCTCTATTTATTTATGCTCATGAAAACGCTGGTAAACCCATACGTGCTGCCGATCATCTATTTTTACTTTATAAAAAAGGTAAAATAAAAAATGATAAATTACTTCCTATTTTGCTTGAGATCTATATCCGAGGAGGTGAACTTAAGTCAAGTAAACAAATTGTTAACATTATAGAAAAAAAAAGGATCACCAATTTCAATGCACTTATCCTTGTGGCTCAATATTACCTTATTAAAAACAAAATAAAAAAATCGTATAAAATCCTCAGAAGTATTACGTCTTTTAGTCATGCAACGCCTCAAGAAATTATTAGTTATAAGATGCTTTTGAGCGATGTAGCGTGGAATGAACAAGCATTTAAAACTTCAATTCATGCCTCTAAATATGTCATAAAAAGTGGCCAAGGACGCCAGATTGACTTTGAACGAGTCACTCAATTTTATCAGTACAAGCATAACAATAAACAATTACTACGTTATGCAAAAAAAGAGTTTGAAACGCTACAAAAAAACTATCAATTTTATAGTTATGCCTACCTTGCACTCGAACAAAAACAATACCAAGATTTATTAGCAATGGTTACTACTATTGATCAACAGCAAAATACCTCAACAAACATGGCAGATTTTCAAAAAAACCCATTGTTTTGGATGATTAAGGGACTATTATTTAACGCCTTAAAACGCCAAAAAGATGCAAAAAAGATGTTCCATAAAGCTATTTTATTAGATAATAATTCACTGAGTCTAACGGTAGCTAAATTATGGTTGTTAATCTCTTTTAATAATGGGCGGATCCTCAAGAAGCAACTTGCTATAGTGGAAGATAACATTGAAAAAGGATCCGATCAATCACCTGAATTATGGATGGTAATGGCAGTTGCATATGATATTATTCAAAACATAGATAGGTCAAATTATTATCTGCAAAAAGTGTTTTCTAGTCATGAAAATGTTGCAGGAAAAGAAGCACTACAAATATTAATATTAAAAAAAATGGAAAAATATGGTCAAGCATATAAAATTGAACATGCTCGTTTTGTGCGTCTGCAAAAGCAATTAGCATCAGATAAAAGCAAACAAAGTGATCCTCAATTTTTAGTGGCCTACCTACCTTTATTAATGCAATATGAAAATCCTGATAAGGCGCAACTACAATTAAAATTAGCAAAAAAATATCTTAATAAACAAGACTATACTGACTTATTAATAGCATTTTCGTTCAAGCATAATGATCTAGATACAGCGCGTTATTACACTCAATTCCCACACAATGCAAAACAGAAGAATGATTTTAAACCAGCCGCATGGCTAACCTTTTATTTTTCACTGGCAATGCATGATCATACCAAACAACAAGATCAACTTTATTCGCAATTTATTACTCTCGCGGCGCTGGATCGTATTACAAGTGCAGCGCAACTAAAGCAGATTGCTTTTGCCCAAGAATTGGCTTATTCAAGTTCAGATACCAATAAAAATAGTGTTGCTCACTATGATCAACAACGCCAATTAACCATGGAGTTTGCAGATAATATTTCTGATAACATATACTATGTTGAGCGCTCTGGGCTTGCGCAGCGTGTGAATTATTTTAAAAGTAACTTTTATGCTGCGCGTGGTTTTTCAATGACTTCAGAGTTATTCACCGCAAGCAATAAAGTGATTGATGACACGCTGTTAGCCACAACACCAGATAGCACAATAAAAGCAGGTGTTGGTTTTAATAAATTACTTGCAGATGGTAATATTAAATTGATGCTCGGTTTAAAAAAATCAATGCGATCCACGCCTTATATAAAGGGTGCTTGGCAACATAAAATAAATAATCGCTTCAACATGACAACATCGATAGCTTACGGTGATGATGCACCAGAGAGTATTTATGTATATTTAGGCGGACAAAAAGATTATCTTAATCTCCAAGGAAATTATGAATTAACTGGTAATTCACAGCTTGGAATGCAAATAGAAGGCAATAATTTTCGATCTCAAGATAATAAAAATTTAGGGAAGGGGGCAAATATTCTATTGCAATATAGAAAAACGCTAAAATGGGAGTATCCTGATATTGTATTGTCCCCTTATGTATCAGCAGGACATTATTCTGAAAATGATAGAGATCGTGGAGTTATTAATGATTTACTGCTTTATAGTGGCACCAACGTTATCTCAGATGACTATATAAACGCGGGCATCTCATTAGAAGTTGGTGCGCAAACTAAAAACCAATACACTCGTGTTTGGCGGCCGTTTTTCATACTTACGCCTTACTATAATAGCGTAGAGACAAGTCTCGATTATGCCTTTTCACTCGGTGGCGCAGGCATGTTATTTGGTCACGATCATTTAGCCATCATGATAAATTACTCAGAATCAACGGGCGGATCGTTTGATAAAACAAAAAAAATATCACTACAATATGTCAAATACTTCTAGAGTCTGTTGATCTTGTCAACTCATAATTTATGAGCTTATATTTGTCGCCAGATAATGCTTCATGCTTCATGCTTAATGCTTAATGCTTAATGCTTAATGCTTAATGCTTAATGCTTAATGCTTAATGCTTAATGCTTCATGCTTCATGCTTCATGCTTCATGCTTCATGCTTCATGCTTCATGCTTCATGCTTCATGCTTCATGCTTCATGCGAGTGTACTTTCATTGTTTCTTTTTAATTTATCAGACCTTATCGCTATGCGCCGTTACTGCTTGAAACGCGCAAAAAATCTTCAATTATATACCCATTATGCACTTCGCCCTTGAATATGCCCATCTTCTAGAGTCGCCAATGACTATAAAAAAACATTAACGATGCAAAAAAATGGCTTATTATAACTAAAAAATATTTAACAATTCTTTCGTTCGTTTGCTCTAACTCCTTACTCTGATCATCTAGTTCGTGCCTGACAAAGCATTTTGAGGTAACATGCGCATAAATAACCTGAGTTTATTAAAGATAAAAATAGGTAAACATGTATGCTCAAAGAAATTAATCAAAATAAAGTACATATTGTTTATGACGACTCATTAATAAATGAAATTAATGAAAATTGTTTTAATGTGGATTATTGGCAAGCGAAACATAAAACGATAGGCTCCGCAATTGGGCGAGGCACAACTTGGTTTGTACAACTCGATAAATTACAAGGGGCACTGAGGCATTATCGACGCGGTGGATTGTTAGGAAAAATAATCACTGATCATTATATTTTTATTGGCAAGCAAAAAACACGTTCAATTCAAGAGTTTTATCTCCTTAATAAATTACACAACGCAGGCGTTAATGTGCCTAGGCCAATAGCGGCACGCGTCGTTAAGCGGACATTTTTTTATCAAGCTGATTTACTGTCTGAAAAAATTCCTAACGCCAATGATTTGGTCAATATTTTACAAAAGACGCCGTTATCTGAATTTGAATATCAAAAAATAGGCCAGCAGATAAAAAAAATGCACAATGCACAAGTGGATCATAGCGATTTAAATATCCACAATATTTTACTCGATAAGCAAGGGAAAGTCTGGATCATTGATTTTGATAAATGTTATCAACGATCAGGTGATACTTGGAAACAAACTAATCTTGATAGACTCTTAAGATCGTTTAAAAAAGAACAGCTAAAACGCACACTATCATGGCAAGAAAGTGATTTTGATGCTTTAAAAATTGGCTACATGGAAGACTTTTAGACTTTTAGACTTTTAGACTTTTAGACTTTTAGACTTTTAGACTTTTAGACTTTTAGACTTTTAGACTTTTAGACTTTTAGACTTTTATACTTTTATATACCCATGCTACCTAGAAATGCAATATCAGGGTAGCAAATTGTGCCGATATGCGAGGCATAAAATTGAAGTATAGTTATTATCGATTGATATTTTATAACGATGCAAACTTAAACAAGGAGCCTTGCCGGTTGGTGCCAACTCGGTTTTTATATGAAAGAAAACAGCCTTGAGTTCAACATTTGAGGCACGTCCCCATTACATCGGTTGCGCCTTACTCTTATTATCGAGTCCATGACGACCTTGCATTTTGAGGTAACATAGGTATATATACTCACCATACTACAAGGTTATTTAGCAAGGAAGGTATATTTATATTTAATTTTCAGAGAATAAAACAACTGTCGAGTGTGCCTGTACTGTATACTTATTTGTGTAGTAATACTCTTTTTGACCTGCCTGATGAATATCTTCCCCAGCTTGCAAAGATGTATCAATAAAACGTAACCATTTCTTATTAATAAGCTTAGGAAGTTCAAAATCTAACGTTTGCCAATAACTATTAAAAATAAGAATCAGTCTAACTTCATATTCTGCTCGTTGGACTTCCAATATAATCGAATGTGAGTCATGTCCCCAATCTGGCTGATTTAACCGTGTGCCATGCCAATTCATGAGTGATTGTTTAAGTAATACATCCAACATTGCACGCTGTGTATCAAATAAATGCATCCCTTCACGTAGGATCCTGCGTTTTATCAAAGTTTTTGTAAAATTCAATAACTCTTTATTTTTTTCAACATCATCCCAATTAAACCAAACATCTTCGTTATTTTGACAATAGCCATTATTATTGCCTTTTTGACTACGTGCTATTTCATCTCCCATCAATATCATTGGGGTACCAAGTGACATCAGTGTTGTTGTAAGCATGTTTTTCATCTGTTGGAGTCGTAATTTGTTAATTTTTGGATCTTTTGTGTCACCTTCAACGCCATGATTCCAACTAATATTATTATTATCACCATCTTGATTATTTTCACCATTCGCCTCATTATGCTTTTCATTGTAGCTGACTAAATCATAAAGCGTAAAACCATCATGACAGGTGATAAAGTTAACAGATTTTTCTGGCTCAAGATTCTGCCCTGCGTAAACATCTGGGCTACCTACTAGTCGTGAAGCAAACTTACCCACCGACCCTTTATCGCCACGAAAAAAACTTCGCACATCATCACGAAAATGGCCATTCCATTCACGCCAACGCTGACCAGGTAAACTACCTACTTGATATAAGCCCGCAGCATCCCAAGCCTCTGCAATTAACTTAGCTGGCGCTAATATAGGATCTGTTTCAATTGTCCATAAAGTCGGCGGACTTGGCATTGGTCGACCAATTTCATCCCGTGATAAAATAGAAGCTAAATCAAACCTGAATCCATCAACATGCATTTTTTCAATCCAAAAATGCAAACTATCAATAATTAACCTGCGTACTACCGAGTGGGTGCCGTTAAGGGTATTTCCACAGCCGCTAAAATTCATATAATACTGCCTATCTTTGCTTAAGATATAATAGACTGTACTATCAAAACCTCTAAACGAAAGTGTTGGCCCGTGATGATCGCCCTCTGCGGTATGATTATAAACAACATCTAAAATCACTTCGATATTGGCTAAATGTAACGCTTTAACCATATCTCTAAATTCATTGATTGGTCCAAGTGGGGATTGATCAGCACTATATTCTCGGTGAACCGAAAACAGTGATAACGGGCTATAGCCCCAATAATTTACTAAGCCTGCATGATGCTCTGTAGGATCAAATTGATGAATAGGCATCAGCTCAACCGCAGTGATCCCAAGCTCTTTAAGATAAGGTATTTTTTCAATAAGACCAGCATACGTTCCTCGCTTATTTTTGGCAAGTCCAGAGTTTTTATGGCGAGTAAATCCACCTACATGGATTTCATAAATAACAGATTTAGCAAAAGGATGACGTGGATGTTTGTCATTTTCCCAATCGTAATCATCAATATCAACAACCATACTTTTTAAGCATTTATCAACATTGCAACCTACTTTTATTGCCGCGTCTCTTGAGAAATTTTTGCCGCGTTCAACCAGTAAACCATAAGGATCCAATAACACTTTATCCGGGAAGAAATAAATACCTTTAGCTTCATCATTATCACCATAAACGCGAAAACCATAAAGTTGTCCAGGGTTGACGCCTTCAATAAAAATATGCCAATAATAAGAAGTTTTATGTTTTAAATCAGTCAATTGAAAAATATCACTTGCTTGCTTGGCATTTTTATCCTTGAAAAAAAGCAATTCAACACGTCGAGCTAGTCGTGAATAAACACAAAAATTTGCGCCATTTTTCGTCAAAGTCACACCAATTTTTTCAGGGCTTCCATCAAAAACATTAAACATAAATCCTCCAGATAACTCTTTATATTTATTAAAAATGTTACCTCATATTACTTCAAAGTGAAAAGTCTACAAGGTAATTTTGCGTATCTCATTTTAGCTCAAAACGCAACGTTAGATAGAAGATTTGTCAGCTATGCAGCCATGAAATTGACCTTGCGCTACGGGCATAAGCGCGTCGAGTGATGGAAATATAACCAGCGCGCTCCACAAGCCAAAAGCAATTACCATAAAAAAATTAACCTCTTGGTTGATTCTACTCACACGATTAACGTCACGAATAACAAACTATTAGCTAAGTTTATTATTGATAATCAGCATTTATGTCCATGCAACGAAAAAATGCAATGTTAGGCAACTATTATTTCGTGAATGTTCGCAATATTGACAACATTTCCGCACGGTGGTTAATACCAAGAATAGCTATACCCATGCTACCCAGAAATGCAATATCAGCAAGGCAAATTGTGCTCGGACACCTGGCCTAAAATTGAAGTATAGTTGTTATCGATTGATATTTTATAACAATGCAAACTGGGGCAAGGAGTAGCGCCCTTCGTAGCAGGACCAGTTTTTTATATGAAAGGAAGCAGCCTTGAGCTCAACATTCGATGCAATAATAACCATTACCTCATGTTGCGCCTTACTCTGATCATCGAGTCCGCAGCCGACGTTGTATTTTGAGGTAACATGGGTATATATATTGATAAGTAAAAGTGCTCATTAGCCGAACTTCTTAAAATAGTAACACGTTTTACTACCCTGCTACATAATAATGCGTATAATGGTTGACTAAATTACTCAAGATTAAAAAGGTTATATTTATATGATTGATATCACACCAAGCGCGCAAACACACTTTAAAACACTACTTGAACCACAAAAAGAAGGCACTAATATTCGAGTTTTTGTCATTAATCCTGGTACGGCAAAAGCTGAGTGTGGCGTATCTTATTGCCCTCCTGAAGCTATTGAAAGCTCTGATACACGTTTTAATTACAATGGATTTGATGCCTTAGTTGACGAGATAAGCCTTCCTTTTCTTGAAGAAGCCTTTATTGATTTAGTTGAAGAAGACACTGGCACACAGCTCACCTTAAAAGCACCAAATGCCAAAATGCGTAAAGTAAAGGATGACGCGCCACTTTTTGAACGCGTTGAATACAGTATTCAGGCGCAGGTAAATCCGCAACTAGCAAGTCACGGTGGTTTCATTAAGTTGCTTGAAATTACCGATAGCAATGTTGCAATTATTGAATTTGGTGGTGGTTGTAATGGATGTTCGCAAGTTGATCTAACATTAAAAAATGGCATTGAAAAAGAGTTATTAGAAGAGTTTTCAGGTGAACTAGTCGCTATACGTGATATCACCGAACATCAAAGTGGCGATCACTCTTTTTATAAATGATTCAAGCCAATCAAAATACTTTGCAAATACTGCCGCTTATACCCAAGCAAGGTACTTAATCGTCTGATCGTCTTTATAAAATGAGGGTGTAAAAAGAACTGTGTAAATACTTATTATGTATAATCTATAAAAGGACTAAATAATGAGTAATATAATGATCACAGATAAAATGCAGGCCCTCGCTAATGAATTAGCTAAAGATCTAAAAACACCTGAAGATCTCAATCAACTCAGCACTATGCTCACCAAAATCACAGTTAAAGCAGCGCTCCGTTCTGAAATGAGTTATCACCTCGGTTATGAGAAAGATCAGCCTAAGGAGCATAATGGAGGTAATAATCGCAATGGTAATTCCACCAAGTTTCTTAAAGGTGATCATGGAAATATCGAAATTCAAACACCTAGTGATAGAGAGGGAACCTTTGAGCCACAGCTTGTAAAAAAACGTCAAACTCGTATAACAGGCATGGATGCTCAAATCCTAACGCTTTACGCGAAGGGAATGAGTACGCGTGATATTACAGCGACATTTCAGGAAATGTATGGTGCTGATATATCTGCTGGGCTTGTCTCTCAAATCACAAATGCGGTTATGGAAGAAGTGATTGACTGGCAAAGCAGGCCTTTAGATGCAACTTACCCGATCGTTTATATGGACTGTATTGTTTTAAAAATACGCCAAGATAAACGAGTCATTAATAAAGCTATTTACCTTGCTTTAGACGTGAACTTGGAAGGCACAAAGAATTGTTGGCTATGTGGATATCAGAAAATGAAGGCGCTAAATTCTGGCTTTCAGTGATGACCGACCTTCAAAATAGAGGCATGAAAAATATGCTAATCGCCTGCGTAGATGGCCTAAAAGGCTTCCCTGAAGCCATTAACGCCACCTTTCCAAAAACTAAAATTCAGCTTTGTATCGTCCATATGGTGCGTAATTCGATGAAGTTTGTTCCTTACAAAGACTACAAGGCTGTCGCCTCTGATTTGAAATCAATATATCAATCAGTTACCGAAGATGAAGCCAGGTTGGAATTAGAGCATTTCTCTGAAAAATGGGATGATAAATACCCTCAAATAAACCGTTCATGGCGGATTCATTGGGAGAATTTAAATACGCTATTTTCTTATCCAGCAGATATTCGCAAAGTGATTTACACCACCAATGCGATTGAATCATTAAACAGCGTGATAAGAAAGTCAGTTGCAACGAGAAAGGTGTTTCCAAATGATGCCGCCGCCTTCAAAGTTGTCTACTTGGCAATTAAGGCAGCATCTAAAAAATGGATCATGCCAATTAGAGATTGGAAACCAGCTTTGAATCGGTTTATAATCGAATTTGAGGAGGAGATTGCTCCTCATATCTAAAAGGGTATTTACACAGTTAGGTTTACACCCTCAAATAAAATACACGACTACTCATCAGAATAAATAACTTAAGTTTTCTATCATTATTTATAGCGCTCTAATAACTCAAGTAGTTTCTCTTTTTTATACGGCTTATTAAGCACTGTATCCATCCCAGATTGAATACATTTATCAATTTCACTAGGAGCCGTTAGTGATGTATTACCAATAATAGTGAGTTCTTTTTCCAGCTCACCATTGAGCTTAAGTGTCTCCTCATACTCCCGTATTAACACTGTAGTCTCAAAACCATCTTTCTCTGGCATGATACAATCCATAAACACCAGATCAAATGAATTATCTTTAATAAGTGCTAAAGCCGTATCACAATCATTTGCAAGTGTTGGCACTATCCCAACCCGTTTTAAAAAGTGTGATAAAATAAATTGCTGTGATGGATCATCATCCACAATAAGCACCTTCTTCACTTCCTCTTCATCATCTTCTGTTTCTTCTTTATTTGCTAATACTACTAGCAATTTTGATAAATAAAGCGGTAAATTTATGATTTCTCCAATTGAATCATCGGCTACTACTTTATCATTTAGATCTGACAACACCATCATTTTTGCTTTTATTTTTTTTTGTAATATGCTAATTAGCATCTTATTTTCTAAAAAATCATCCGAAACGAAAACAAAGTCAAAGGTCTCATCTGTTGATACCATTTTGAGTAATTCATCATCACTTTTACAGTAAACTACATCCGCACCTGCCTGTTCTAATTTTTTCAAAATAATTGATGTTTGCAATCCATCCTTTGCATAAATTAATACTTTCGCCGATTCCTGTTGCTCTTTCTCTTCATATTTTTTCGGTATAATGATGAGCTTGAGCATAACGTTTGAATCGCCGGATTCAGTCTCGTTGAATCTAACACTCCCCTCAAAAAAGCTTTTAATGATGCGATCATATAATTTCATGTTGATATTAAATAATTCATCATCATCAACACTCTTCGTGCTCTCAAGAAAAGAAGAAAGGCTTAAGTATTCACCTGATGTACTGAGTAAATTAATTTGTAATGTTTTATTCTCAAAGCTAGTACCATCACTCTCGCTAATATGCAGCAGACAATACTGGCGTTTTTCTACCTCGATACAACGCACAAAAACATTATAAATACACCAATAAAATCGATAAGCATCTCCAAATGCAAATTTTGGCACTGAATCTTCAATAACAAAATCAAACTTTTTATTTAAACCGCGACACGTAGCATTAAGTAGCACAAACATTTTATGGAGTTGAATACGTATATTAAATTCTTGATCGAAATCTATTTTTTGATCTTTTACTGCGAATACTCGATTAAAGTTGTCTGATAAGTTTTCAAGAGACGTCAATGCACCGTAAATTTCCTGATCAAAGCTACTCTCTGGCGCATCATCTTTTTGATTAAGCGATAATCCACCTGAGACAATACTTGTCATTGCATTTATTTCATATCCAAGAAAACTCGCTAATGAATTAGAATTTTTAATTTTTTTATGCAAGTTTTCAATTGATAGGTTTTTATCGTATAACACGCCAACCGATATTTTTGCATCTTTAAGCAAATATTCCAGCGGTGTTCCATCTGAGTATATCTGATCAGAAGTGCCATTATATTTTCGTAAGTAATCGCTAATAAACGACACCTTTTCAATAATATCATTCGCGCTTCTTTTTAAAGAGACGATGATTTTAATTTGCAACAGTAAAATAAGTAAGAAAAAAATCATCAAGCCATATAAAAAATGGTAGCCAGATTGTTTGTCTTGGGTTAGCACAAACAACATTTTATCCATGATGCTTTGAGCTTGACCAATCAGGCTCTGGTATGATCGCTCTAATATTACCTTTCGCTCACTTGCACTAACGCTAGACGTCGATATGTTCTGCAGTAGAAAAACGGATTCTTTTAAATATCTATCGTCATAAGAGGCCAGTAACTTAGGATTATTTATTGCATGGAGACGGAGCACGTCTAACTGTTCGCTGATAACCTTTGCCACTATTTCCACCGCTGAAATATTGTCATTCACCTTATCTGATAACAATTTTTGTGCCATGGTAAGACTATTCATTGCAGCGATCTGCTTGTTCAAATAGGTAATATAAACGTTCATCCCAGCATCACGATTCACCAAGCTCCAAACCGCTGAAGAGTGGTCTGATTTTTTAAAGGGCGGGATCTGTTTACTGCTTTTTTGATCTCGAGCTACAATGAGAAGCGCTTTGTTTTTATTTAATTGCAGCACTTCTTGATGGTATTTTGCATCTAATGCAATAATGTTAAATACAATCACCGTAAGCATACTTACCAATAAAAAAATGGAGAAAAATCCCATTAAAAATATTTTTTGTTTAAGCCTAGCTAGCATGTTTATTTCTCCCTAAATGATTCATTTAAACCATGCATGATAGGTTTTATAATATAATCAATTGCTCGACGGTCTCCAATTTTAATATCCGCTGTCATTTCCATTCCTGGTACTAAAATATATTTACGACCCAAAGAAGTGACAAATCCTTGGTTTAGTGTAACTTCTCCTAAGTAATAAACTTCCTGTGTTTGTGGATCTGTAAATGTCCCCGTGTTGATCCGCGATACCACCCCTTTGACGCTGCCAAACCTACTAAAATCATATGTATCAAATTTCATGCTAACTTTTTGCCCTATCGTCACAAAACCGATATCTTTGGGATTAATATGCACTTCAGCTTTTAGTCCTTCTTTTAGCGGGACAATTTCTGCAATCACTCCATTCGGGGTAATGATACCTGATGAATGACTAACAGGTAAGTCTCGTATCACTCCATAAATAGGGCTTTTTACAACCAATCGTAACGCTTTATCTTCATGTATTTTTTGAATTTCTACCAATTCTGATATATTCGCCAGAATCTCTTTATATTGAGTATTATATTCGACCTGTCTTACACTAACCGCTTGTTTCTTTTGAATGTAAGTTTCATCAAGGGTGTCTTGTTCCATTAAGATACTTTCAGTTAACGATTCAATTTCGCGTTGCTGATTTAAGCGCTGAATTTTCGCATTGTTTAATTCAAGTTTGGACGAGCCTTGTCTTTTAAATAGTTTTTCTCTCATAACGACTTGCTCATTGACCAAGCCGAGTTGTTTCTTTGCTGACTTTAAACGCATCTTCATACTTTTCATCACGCTATATTTATTACTAATCAATTCATCAAAATAATTAATTTCTTGTTGTTGTTCATCTATTAAACCAAAATAAAGTCTCTTTTGTGCGCTAATGAGCTCTTTATCATTAGAAAAACGCTCAAAGTTAGGTTGTCGATGGGTTAATAGTGCGTTTAAGCGCTCTTTTGTTAAATAATCAATAGTAAGACGTTTACGCGATATTATATTTTCAGACACGCGAGAAGGATCTTTAAGCGTTGCTATCAAATCACCTTTATGGACAATATCACCACGACTAACAAAATATTTATCAACCATGCCTCCCTCTAAATGTTGAACAAACTCAACGCCGGCAACAGGAACTAACTCCCCTCGTGTACTTGCAATATTTTGAAATTTTGCAAGATAAGCCCAGATGACGAACAAGGCGAAAAAAAATAACACGAGAATAAGAATTTTTTTAGTTGCCATCTCACCAAATAATTTATCCCCTGCAATGTTTCTATTTTTAACCGTGTTTTTCTGAAACTGAGGCCTATTAACATTTTTTATTAGCGTCAGCACCGAGTCTTCGGCTTGAGACTCTGCTGCAGCAATCTCATCGGCTTGTTTATCTTTCTCTTTATCTGTATCCATAAAAAGTCCCTTTACGATAATACTAATCGCACCAACATAAGTAAATCATACCACGACAATAAATAATTTATCAAACTGACGCCATAAAATGAATATCTCATTCGTTAAAAATTTTGTCTTTGAAATAACTAATTGCAGTAATTTCTGCCTTTAATTGCTGCATTTCCCTGCTTAATAGTTAACATGGTGCGAAATAATATATCAAAGCGTGTCTAAAACTCGATCAGGCGATCCGAAAAATAGCTGCGTTCCACCTTCATCAAGTTGTAATGTTTTATCGGAAAGTTTAATAAGATCATATTTTTGCGTCGCTATAATAACAGTCGATGTACGGCTCAAATCTTTCAATTTAGCTTTCAATAAAAATACAGAATCTTGATCTAATTCAAAACCTGGATCATCTAAAATCACGATCCCTTTTGGCTTACATACGACTAAAGCCAACTTTAACCGTGTTAAAATACCAGCAGGCATCATATCCATTACCTGATCTGTTAACTCGGTATCAAGGCCTTTTTCAAACCACTTATCTAGTTTAAATGCGCTTAACGCATTGAGCATATCTACCTCATTAACATCACTGTGTGCTAAATAAAAATTTTCTCGAATAGATCCGAAAAATAAACTCATCTTTTGTGGTGCATACGTAATACAATTACGGTAAATATAAGAATTAAATTGCTTAAAATTTAGCCCATCAATATAAATTGAACC
Source organism: uncultured Psychromonas sp. (assembly GCA_963682165.1). GTDB lineage: Bacteria > Pseudomonadota > Gammaproteobacteria > Enterobacterales > Psychromonadaceae > Psychromonas. The sequence goes on from OY821666.1 coordinate 4,136,980, forward strand.
ATAAAAATTATCATACAATCCAGCGATTATTTTTAATAAAGTAGACTTACCTCCTCCACTTGGACTGACAACAGTCACTATTTCACCAGGGTTAATTATGGCTGATATTTGCGCTAAAGCGCCAGATGAATTAGCATGACGAAAACCAACCTCTACTAATTCAATGCGCCCTTCAAGCGCATTTAACGGGATACTAGTATTGACACTATCTTCGTCATCAGCGCCCAACATTACATTATTAATTTGCGCCCCAGACTTACCCAACTGCCTCATTTTAACAATGGTATTGTAAATTGACTGCAAAGGACTCAATGCTTTCCAAATCAGTATCACCATTGCAAGCATTGCGCTGGCATCCACTTCACCCTCTATCACAGCAATAACAACTAACACAATACTAATGATACCAATCATTTGCGTCAAGAATGCTCCACTATCAGCAATAGCGTTTTGCATATCTGCCAGTTTTACCGAGTCTTCTTCTGCCTGCTTATTGGCTACACCAAAACGAAGCTTTAACATCTGATACATTGGTAAGCGCTGAATTGATTCTGCATTATTTAATACTTCAAGCCAACTTTTTCGCTTTAGCTCCGCAGCAGCCGATGATTTAATCATTTGCGACTGGAAAATGAGGCGTGAGTAAAATCCAAACAGAATAAAAATACCAATCCCGATAAAAGTGATAATGGCACTCTTTCCAACAATAGCAATTAAGGCTATCAAATATATAAATATAAAGGGAAGATCAAGGTAGGCAAGTGTCGTTTGATTGGTCACAATCTTTCTAAATTGATCGATATCTTTTAGCCTGGCGACCTGCACTGCCGTACCTGCTTGAGATGTCACACGATAAGGTAACCACATTACTTTTTTAAACACCCCGAAGGCAATACGTTCAGCAAGCTCACTGCCAGAAGACATCAATAGTTTTACGCGCACGTTTTTAAGAATATACTCAAAAGTATTACCTATAAAAGCGCCTAATGCAATCCAGCCCAGTGTTGTATAACTCCCAGCGCCTAATGCCATGGTATAGATTGCCATAATATAAAATGGTGTCACCAATCCCATTAAATTAATTAAAAAACTCACCACCACCAATAAATTAATTTCCCGTTGAAATTTAAAAAAAGAAAACTTTAACCAATTAGATTTATCAGTTGTTTCAGGCGGTAACTCTTTAAAATAACGAGAATATTCTTCAACAGCAATGATGCGCCCTTCCTCCTCAAATATGTCCCGTGAGAGCATTTCCAGGTTACCACTAAAGGGATCTAATAGTTGTACTTGATCGTCCTCATTTTTAATAACCAGCCCTTGGAATTGCTCACTTAAAAAATAAAAAGGTAGCGTCACCGTATCAAAATCCTGCCCCGAGACAATCTCCGTTCGGTATCCTAATCGAAGCATTGTTGCAATAATATTTTCTTCAGTAGAATTTTTATTTGTGACTAAAAAGTCAGATAATTTATCACGCGTGCCTTCCCACCTCATCGCGGTTAACCACGTTGAAATAATCGAGTCTAGCGGGGCTGTCTCATTATTTGCGAATGCAGAAGAAACCTTTAACTCTTCGAGTCTTGTTTCAATGTTTGATATATTGGAAATTATGCTCATGGCTTATTCTTCTCCCAATTTAATCACACAATCCACATTATTAATGATCTCTCGTGAATGTGTGGCTATCATAAAAATGTGTTTCGATGAAACACATCGAATAAGATTAAGCAACGACAAGGATTCTTTATCACTAAAATCGGCAAGATCATCAAGTAAAATCAGGTGATTATCATTTACAATCGCTTGTACAATTAGTAGCAAATAACATAATCGCACGGAAACATAGCTTCTTAATCCATTTTTTATGGGAGTATAAAACCCCTCGGCTAGTTTATCGAGATCATTTTTTATGTCAAAAGCGTCACACACAGCAATCGCAACATGGCTTAATTCTGAGCGAAAGCACGTCAAGTTTTCAATTAAGGATCCATTAATAAAGTCACTTTTTGCCGTAATGCAAGCAATACCTTTACGCCATTTATTAGCATTGAGCGCAGAGATCTTTTTCCCCTCAATATAAAATGAAAATCTATAACTTTCAGCCTCACCAAGTATCGTTTGTAAAAACAATGTCTTACCAGCGCCATTGTGCCCTGTTATTGCAACAATGCTCCCCGTTTCAATATGATAAGATTTAACGTTTTCCTCTTTTTCATGATTGATCTTAATATCAAGACAAAATTGACCGTCAAAATCAGCTCCGTTGCTTTGATCTACTTCACTAAGATCAAAAATATCCAAGACTTCTTTTTTGAATATATAATGCTTACGATAGCGTGATATGAAGCTAAAACCCTGCTGCACTGGCGGCATTAATCTATTCACTAAAATAATGATTGCAGCTAAAGCACCTTGTGTTAAATCTCCATTGATAACAAAACTACCACACACGACCACCTGGAAAATTAGTGCCATTGCGATGACATACTGAGCTAAATTATCTGTTTTTGATGACACCACGGTTATTTGATAGTTTATGAATTCTCGCTCTTTAAAGCCTTTGCGACTATGATTTTCAATGCGCGATTCCATCGCCTTCCCTTTGACGGTATCAAGACCTTTAACAACGCTTACATACTCTGCATGTCCAGCTGCCTCAGCGATGCGTTGTTCAACATAAAAAGGGTCTAAACGCGAATCTCTTATGTAAAAGATAACAGCCAATAGCAAAATGCCCAAGAGCGGTACAATGATTGCGTATAATTGCATAAACCCTATCATAAAGGCAATCACGATAGAGGTTGATACATTGGTAATTGACACAAGGTATTGCCCTGAATAAAATTCTTTTAATTCGCCGACATCTTGGAAAGTTTCAACATATTTAGAATCATCATTTTTTCTAAAGCGCAATAAATTTGCATTAAGTATCGACTCAAACATTTGTTTATGAACCTTAAATTCAAAGTAGCTTGATGCCGCACTAATGATTGTTTTTTGTAATGTTTTCACCATAAATTCAAAAATGGCAATTATAAAAAGGATAAATAACACGAAATAAAGGGTCGAAAAAGTTTGATTAGGAAGAACCCTATCAAAAATAATCAAAATAGCCATCGGCAGAGCAAGCCCTGTTACCGCTAACACTATGCTTGTTAGAACTATCATAAATTTATCATTTTTCTTTAAAACATCATTTTTAATTTGTTTAAAAGATTGATCAGTACCATTTTCCATAATGAATATGTACCTTGCATAAATTAATTTAGACTTCCATATTAAAATGAGTACTTTTATATCATAACTCATAACCTGAGTATACCAAGTACTATCAAAGTGCAAAATCAACAAGTTAAATTATGCTGAGACACTCGTCATAAAATTGAACTTTTGCGCGACTAACTTAGATTAATAATCCAAACTTACATTAAAATAAAGACGCTAATACTTAAATAACCTTATTTCTGATTAAATGGTGCTTTTATTTATACCTGTTATCATTCAACATGAGCAGCACATCTCGACGAGCAAATCAACCCGCAAATGAACTAATTATTACTCCCTTGTTAAACGTTGCACGCAAGCCCTAGGTTTTCGAGGCAGGCCGATACAACGCGATTTGGCAAGCATATATCCGTTGCAAGAGTTTTAATTTAACCAGTGTGGCGGTAAGCTTTAAGCCTGATCGCTTTTACGTTAACCGCAAGCTGGGTTTAGATCTTGATAGCCAGCTAGTATATCCAGTGGTAAATAATGCACATCTAGACCTCGTTATTCTGCTTTTATTTTTACGATATAGTTATGATGGTAGCCAGCACAATAAGTGTTAAATAAATCGCCTTGAACCAAGATATTTCTCTTTTCTACCGCCAAAAAATAAATGATCTATTCCCCATTTACAATTGGATATCGTTGCGTAATTGCATCTTCTAAATGCCCCATCTTATTGCCCTACAATATTTAATAAGTGCAAGAGACTGTTGTTTCTATAGGCTTATCTGCAACTGTTTGTACCTTGCCATTGCCTACATTTGTTACTTGATAGCGGTGGGTTGCATCCATAAATAAGATAGGAACATTACTTGTAACTGTTGCTTTTAGCTCCTCATATTCGTCAATAAAAGCGTCTTATTTGTTCTAATATATTTATGTGGAACCCTTAAGTTATTTATACCCGTGATAGCTCAAAATACCAAGGCATAGCGTGTCAGCCAAGTTTCGCTAATAATTCAAGTATTTTTTTATGTTTATACGGCTTAGTAAGCACAGTATTCATCCCCGATTGAATACATTTTTCAAATTCACACTCGCCTGTTAGTGATGTATTGCCAATGATAGTGATTTCGTTTTCAAGCTTTCCATTGAGCTTGAGTATATTCTCATACTCTCGTATTAGTACAGTCGTCTCAAAACCATCTTTACCTGGCATGATACAATCCATAAACACCAGATCAAATGCATTATCTTTAATAAGTGTCAAGGCACTATCACCGTCATTTGCAAATGTTGACACTAGCCCGATCCGTTTTAAAAAGTGTGATAAAATAAATTGTTGTGCTGGATCATCATCAACAATAAGCACCTTCTTGACTTGCTCATCATCGCTTGGTGTTTCTTCTTTACCTGACAATACCGCTTGCAATTTGCTTTGATAAAGCGGTAATTTTATGATTGCTTCAAATGGGCTATCTATTATTTTTGTTTTATCACTGAAATTCGAAAGTAACATTAGTTTTGCGCTTGTTTTTGTTTTTACTGCCTCAGCTAACTTCCCATTCCTTAACCAATCTTCCGAAATGAAGACAAAGTCAAAGGTATCATCTGTTGATACCAGTTTAAATAATTCAAAATCATTTTCACAATGAACGACATTCGCGCCTGCCTGTGCTAATTTTTTCAAAATGATTGATGTTTGCAAGCCAACCTTTGCATAAATTAATACTTTAATTAATTTCTCCTGCTCCTGCTCCTGTTTCTCATATTTTGTCGGTGTGATGATGATGTTTATTACAATGTTTGAATCACCAGAATCCGTTTCTTTAAAGCTAACACCACCATTAAAGAAGCTATGAACGATGCGATCATATAATTGCATATTCATATTAACTAATGCATTATCAACATCAATATGCTTCATACTCTCAAGAAAAGAAGAAAGGCTTAAGTATTTACCTGATGTACTAAATAAATTAATGTGTAATGTTTTATTTTCAAGATTCGTCCCCTCAGCTGCACTGATATGTAGCAAACAATACCGTTGTTCACCATCCTCAATACCACGCACAAATATATTATGAAGACACCAATAAAAGCGATAAGCATTCCCACATGCAAACTCTGGCACTGAATCTTCAATAACAAAATCAAACTCTTTATTTAAAGCGCGACACTTATAGTCCAATAGCACGAACATTTTATTGAGTTGATCACGTATGTTAAATACTTGATCTAAATCTATTTCTTGATCTTTTTCTGAGAATAAATGATTAAAATTGTCTGATAAGTTTTCAAGAGACGTCAATGAACCGTAAATTTCATGATCAAAGGTGGTCTCCTGCGCATCATCTTTGTGATTAAGCGCTAAGCCACCTGCAATAATACTTGTCATTGCATTTATTTCATAACCAAGCAAACTCGCCAATGAATGAGAATTTTTAATTTTTTCATGCAAGTTTTTAATTACTATGTTTTTCTTGGATAACATGCCAACCAATATTTTGGCCTCGTTAAATAAATATTCCACTGGTTGGCTATCAGAGTAGCTATGATGATCACTGCCATTATTTTCTTGTAAGTAATCGCGAATAAACAATACTTTTTCAGTAAATTCCTTCGAGCCGCTTATTAAGGATCTGATGATTTTAATTTGCACCAATAAAACCAGTAAGCAAAATATCAGCGCACCATATAAAAAAGATAAAACTACTTTTTTGTCTTTAATTAGCACGACAATCATTTTATCTGTGATAGTTTGAGCTTGTCCAAGCAGGCTATGGTATGATTTATCTAATATGACTCGCCGCTCACTTGGGCTAACGGTAGACGTCGATATGTTTTTCAGTAGAATAACGGATCTTTTTATATATCTATCCTGGTAAGATTTAAGTAACTTAGGATAGCCTAATGCATGTGAGCGTAGTTCATCTAACTGTTCGCTAATAACCATTGCCACTAATTTCACCGCTGACACGTTTCCAGTCGCTTCTCCTGCCAACAATTTTTGGGACATGTTAAAACTATTAATTGCCACTATGTGCTGATTAAAATAGGTAATATAAACATTAATTCCATCACCGCTATTAATCACGTTCGAAACATCTGAAACATGCTCTAATAAATGAAAGAGTGGTATATTTTTTCGGTGTTTTTGATCTTTATTTTCCATAAGAAGCTTGCCACTTTCATTTAATTGCAACACTTCTTCATTGTATTTGCCATCTAATATAATAATGTTAAATACAATAATCGTGAGCATACTGACCAATAAAAAAATGGACAAGAATCCCACTAAAATTATTTTTTGTTTGAGCTTAGCTAGCATATTTATTTCTCCCTAAAGGCTCGCTCTAGCCCATAAACGACAGGTTTTAAGATATAACTAATTGCCCGACGCTCTCCAATTTTAATATCAGCTGTCATTTCCATTCCTGGCACTAAAATATATTTATTGCCCCTTGACGTGATAAATTTTTCTTTTAGTGTGACTACTCCCAAATAATAAACTTCATTTGTTTGTTCATCTTTAAATGTCCCAGTACTGATCCGCGACACCACTCCTTTAATGCTACCAAATTGACTGTAATCATATGTATCAAATTTAAGGGTTACTTTTTGCCCTATCGACACAAACCCGATATCTTTTGGCTTGATATGTACTTCTGCTTTTAGTCCTTCTTTAAGCGGTACGATTTCAGCAATAACACCGCCACTCTCAAGTACAGCAGACGAATAAACAGGTAAATCTCGTATCTCACCATAAATTGGGCTTCTTACGGTCAATCTTGACTCTTTGTCTTGATCTGCTTTTCGCTTTTCAACTAATTCTGCGATACTAGCCTGAGCCTTTTCATATTCTGTATGGTATTCGACCTGTCTTTGGCTTTGTGCTTTTTCCTTTTCAATAGTAATTTCAGCCATGCTGTTTTGTGTCACTAAGATATTTTCAGCTAACGATTCAATTTCACGTAGCATGCTTAATAGCTTAATTTTCGCAGCGGTTACTTCAAGTTTCGAAGAGCCTTGGCTTTTGTATGAGTTTTCTCTCATCTTAACTTGTTCCTTGAGCAAGGATAATTGTTTCTTTGCTGAGGCTAAACGCATCCTCATACTTTTCAATACGCCATATTTATTTTCAATACTTTCATCATAGTAGGCCATTTCTTGTTTTTGATCAGTGACCACTTGCAAATATAGTCTCTCTTGTGCGTCAATAAGCTCTTTATCATTAGTTAAATGTTCAAAGTTAGGTTCACGATTAGTTAATAGTGCGTTTAAGCGTTCTTTTGTTAAATAATCAATAGTAAGACGTTTACGCGATATTATATTTTGAGACACGCTAGAAGGATCTTTAAGCGTTGCTATCAAATCACCTTTTTGAATAATATCACCACGAGCAACAAAATATTTATCTATAATGCCCCCCTCTAGATGTTGAACAAATTCAACACCTGCAATTGAGACTAACTCCCCTCTCGTACTTGCAATTTCGTCAATATTAATAAAACAAGACACAATCAGCAAGCCAAAGAAGATAATTGACACGATAGCAACAATCATAGCACTTGCCCGATTAGCGTGTAATTTACTTTCTGCCGTTGTATGGCTTTTCTCATCACCTTGCTGAAAATGAGATTGCTTAATATTTTCTGCTATGACCAGCAAATCATCTGCAGCGTTATTATTAGCCGCATCATGCTCATTTTTTTGTTGATCTTTCTCTTTATCCATAAAAAGTTCCTTTACGATAATACTAATCGCACCAACATAAGTAATTCATACCATGACAGTAAATAATTTATCAAACTGACTGGCTAAAATGAATTTCTCATTCGTTAAAAATTTTGTCGTTGAAACAACTATTCGCAGTAATTTTTACCTCTAATTGGTGTATTTTACTGCTCAATAGTTAACATGATGCAAAATAATATATCACAGCGTGTCTAAAACTCGATCAGACGATCCTAAAAATAGCTGCGTTCCACCTTCCTCAAGTGGTAATGTTTTATCGCAAAGTTTGATAATATCATATTTTTGCGAGCTATAATAACAGTCGATATACAGCTCAAATCTTTTTAATTTATCTTTCAATAAAAATTAAAAATATTCATCTAATTCAAAACCAAGATCATCTAGAATAACTCACCCTTTTGGACTGCAGACGACTAAAGTCAACCTTAAACGTGCTAAAATACCAGCAAGCGTCATCTCCATTACCTGATCTCTCAACTCGCTATCTAGGCCTTTTTCAAACCAATCATCTAGTTTAAATGCGTTTAACGCGTGAGCATTTCTGTATCATTTATCTCACTATGTGCTAAATAAACATTCCTCTATAGCGCCAAAAAACAAACTCATCTTTTGTGGAGCATAAATAATACAATTATGGTAAATATACCAATGTGACGTGAAAATGCAACGTCAGCTACGCTCTCAATGATAAAAGTTAAGCCTAAACATGAGGTAATGGTTACTCTCCTATCAAACGCTAAACGCAAGGCCAAGCTTCCTTCCATGTAAAAACCGAGTCCTGCCACAGGCAAGTCGATTGAACAAACATATATCCGTTATAAAGTTTTAATTTAACCAGTTAGACGGTAAGCTTTGAGCCTAAAAGCTTTTAAGTTCACCGCAAGCTTGGTTTAGATCTTGATAGGGAACAAGTATATACCGCGCTAAATTATCTGTCTTTACTGACCGCGCTGTTATTTGATAGTTTATTAATTCTCGCTCTTTAAAGCCTTTGCGACTATGATTTTCAAGGCGCAATTCCAGCGCCTTCCTTTTGACGCTATCAAGCCCTTTACTAACGCCCACAAACTCTGCATTTCCAGATGCCTCACCAATGCATTGTTCAATAAAAACAGGGGCTAAACTCGGATCCCTTCTGTAATAGATAACCGCTAATAACAAAATGTCCATGAACGGTACAATGATTGCGTATAACTGCATAAACCCTATCATCAAGACAAACACGATAGAGGCTGCTACATTGGTAATTGCCACAAGGTATTGCCCTGAATAACATTCTTTTAATTATCCGACATCTCGAAAAGTTCCAATATATTTACAATCATCATTTTTTCTAAAGCACAATAAATTTGCATGTAAGTATCGATTCAAACATTCGTTTCTAAACCTTAAATTAAAAGTATCTTGATAGCGTGCTAATGCTTGATTTTTGTAATCTTTTCACCAGCAATTCAAAAATGGCAATCATAAAAATAATAAATAGCACGAAATAAATGGTGCAGTAAGTTTGATTAGAAATTACACTATCAAAAATAATCAAAATAGCCATCGCCAGAGCAAGCCCTATTAACGCTAACACTTCTCTTGTTCGCCCTATCATAAATTTATTATTTTTCTTTAAAACATCATTTTTAATCTGCTTAAAAGACTGATCGTACCATTTCCATAACGAATATGCACCTTGCATAAATTAACTTAGACTCACAGATTAAAATGAGTACTATGTTATATCAGAACTCATAAAATCATTGTATTTACAATAAAAATCGATAATATCTAATAATAACAATAACTTTAATCTCCAAAAAAATTTTATCCTTTTTAAATTTAAGTGCAAATTTTTTTCCTCCCTAGCTTCACAAATCTTATAAAAGATGGTCTATTATTAATTAAAATTACAGGCGCTATCACTCAAAATGCTTTATCAAACACTAGGCTGACATAACGAGAAAGTACTTGTCTGCACTATAAATGATCAATTTTACTTATTAAACTGAGTGACACCTTCATTAAAATCTCAACATTAAAGCCTCTATACCCATGCGACGATCTAAATGCAAAATCAGCAAACGATGAGACTGAAAAGCTTTTATGGCCAAAGCTTAGCGCCCCGCAAGCTAAATTAAAACTTTCAAACAAAGAGGATCTGTGCGTCAATCGCGATCCATCTGACGCTACATCGAAACTTGGCTATGTCTTAACGTTTGACAAAAGAGTAACCATTACCTTAGTTGCTCTTTAATTTGCTCTTCGATCTCATAGAGTAATCGCGCATTTTGAATAATAATGGGTATATTAAAGAAAATAAACATTAAATAATGAAATTATCTAATAATAATTTTATAGTTAATTAATCACTCCAAAAGGTCGCAACTTCTACTTTAAATTAGCTTATTTTTCCCTATGATTTTTTGATCGTAACATGAACAAAATCTTATTTTTGAAATTATATTGACGTAACCGCTGATGATTATTTAGCCTATTATATACTGATGAAATTAAATTATCAGCACTTCGTTAATAACTATACTTTATAACAATCCAGCCATTATTAACAAACTTATAGAAACTTATACACCAGTACAAAATCAACAGCGAAAACCACTGACTTAAAATGACGACAATTTAGTAATAAATAGTAAAACTGTTTTACTGGTTTAAATGAGCAACTTTCTTATTATAAGTTTTTCAAAAAACAATTATCTAAGACACTTTTTACAGCCAATTTACTCATTAACCATGACTTATATTTGCATGAATAATAGACTAAAATTAGTATTTTTAGTGGGATAAAATCACCAGATTTATAGGACTTGTTCTATCCTTAAAGTTCATCCTTATAAATAAATCTTTTGGAGGGATTAATATGAAAAATATTCAACCAGAAAACAATACAAATGATCAAACTCAACAAGATGATCAGGGTAGCAATCTGTCTACCAAACCAACAGAATCTAATGATGTTGCTACTCACGGCACCACGCAAAACGATACCCAAGAAACCTCTGATAGTAATTTGTTAGAGCAAACAGCGGGAGAAGATGCAACTGATAATGAAGATCAAGATGAAGATGAAGGTGAAGGTGAAGGTGAAGATCAAGAGGAAGATGAATCCAGAAACCAGACTCAAGCTCCCATTGTAGCCATAGCAGCAAGCGCCAGCGAAGCTATCCTCAGTAAGGAAAAAAAAGAAAATGAACAAGAAGAGTCCGCAAACAACAATGAAGAGCAAAATGATCTAACGTCTGAAAAAAAAGCTCCCCAACAAACCTCTGATAATAATTTGTTAGCCCAAAATGTGGTAGAAGGTGCAACTGATGATCAAGAGGAAGATGAAGATGAAGATAAAGATAAAGATAAAAATAAAGATGAAGATGAAGATGACATAAGCACCTCAAGCATTAGACTATTATCATCGCAAGACAATGCAAATAATTTAAACAATTCACAAGGAAATGCATTACCAAATAATAAGCAGATAGCACAAAGCCGAACCTCATCTGAAGAGGATGAATCTGATCATACTGAAGCTATGAATGCGACAGCCTCTTTGGAAAATATAAAAGATTCCGCTGATGAACAAGACGAAAATACGGGCGTTGAAGCTACAGCTAGTACTTATAATAATAATGATGATGATGATGAAAACAGAGGACCAGTTGCCTCAGATGATATAGCCAGTGTGACTGCAGGTGAGAGTGTATTTATCAGCGTTCTGACCAATGACTATGATTCAGACGCCAGCGATGTGATAATGATTAAATCCGTCGTCTCTCCCATCATAAAAAATGGTATTAATCTTGGAGATGCACAAATTGTAGGCTCGTCGCCTAACCAGCAAATTAAATTCACTCCTAGCGATTCCTTTAAGAACTTAGCACTTAATGAGACATATACTGTTGATATTGGGTACGAAATTAAAGATTCACAAGGCGCGGTGAGTAGCGCAACGGCAACTGTTACAGTCACGGGCGTAAACAACCCAGTTGACATTGATGTAACTACCGAGATTGCATTTAATACTGACGAAGATACAAGCTTTATTATTACCCAAGCACAATTACTTACCAATGCAAGCGATGTTGATAACGACACTTTAATTGTCACCGATTTGAGCATACCTAATGCAACAGTCGAGACGTTAACTGATAAAACTACAGGGGCAATATCTTTTCGCGTAACACCAGATGAAAACTATCATGGTGATGACATCGAGATTAGCTTTAACGTTTCAGATGGACAAGGCAGTGTAGTGGCATCTGGTGCAAGTTTAACGATTAGATCGATAAACGACGGTCCAACAGCGGTAAATGATACGGCCAATGTGCTTGAAAAGGGCACCGTAACTATCGATGTCCTGGCTAATGACATAAATGTAGACCCAGACGATGTACTAAGGATTGACTCGGTCACCTCACCTATCATAAAAGATGGAGTTAACCTTGGCACCGTAAAAATCATAGTAGTAGGATCTAAGCAATACATTGAATTCACGCCTAGTTCGATCTTTAATAGCTTATCAGCAGGTGCTAAATCTGATGTGGTCATTCCCTACAAGATTAAAGATTTACAAGGCGCAACGAGTGATGCAGAGATTGCGGTAACGATCACCGGCGTAAACGACTCGCTTGTCATTGACTCAACTACCGAGATGTCATTTACTACAGACGAAGATACAAGCTTTATTATTACCGAAGCAGACTTACTTTCCAATGAAAGCGATCTTGATAGCGACAGTTTAATGATCACCGATTTTAGCATACCTAATGCAACCGTCGAGACGTTAACTGACAAAATTACAGGGGCAATATCTTTTCGCATAACACCAGATGAAAACCATAATGGTGATGAAATAGAGATGAGCTTTAACATTTCAGATGGGCAAGGCAGTGTAATGGCATCTGGTGCAAGTTTAACGATAAGAGCGATAAACGACGCGCCAACAGCGGCAAATGATACGGCCAATGTGCTTGAAGAGGGGAAGGTATCTATCGATGTCCTGGCTAATGACACAGATGTAGACGCAGGCGATACAATAACGATAGACTCGGTCACCTCACCTATAATAAAAGATGGAGTTAACCTTGGCACCGCACAAATCATAGTAGTAGAATCTAAGCAATACATTGAATTCACGCCCAGTGCGGCCTTTAATAGCTTATCAGCAGGCGCTAAATCTGATGTGGTCATGGCCTACAAGATTAAAGATTCGAATGACGCGATAAGTAATGGCCAGGCAACGGTTACTGTCACAGGCGAGAACGACGCGGTTGTCATTGATCCAACTACCAAGCTTACATTTACTACAGACGAAGATACAAGCTTTACTATTACCGAAGCGCAATTACTTGTCAATGCAAGCGATGTTGATAACGACAATTTAAGTGTCACCAATTTGAGCATACCTAATGCAACAGTCGATAAAAGAACGGACGAAACTACAGGGGAAATCTCTTTCATCGTAACACCAGCTGAAAACTATAATGGTGAAAACATCAAGATTAGCTTTGACGTTTCAGATGGACAAGGCAGTGAAGTGGCATCTGGTGCAAGTTTAACGATTAAAGCAGTAAACGACGCCGCAGTGGTAGACGACAAATCATTCACCATGCAAGAAGATGGTACAATCATAATAACAAACGCAGATTTATTAGCCAATGCAACCGATGTTGAGAATGATACACTAACTATCTCCGGTGTAGGCTACTCAGGTAACCAGGGCACCCTCACGCTAAACCAGGATGGAACTTCACATACCTTTAAACCAGCGCCTAACTTTAACGGTGATCTACAATTATCGTTTACCATTAATGATGGAACAGTCAACACAACGGCCAGTATTTACTTAAAAGTTGAATCTGTAAACGACGGTCCAGAAGCTGAAAATGATACTGCTACTACGACTGAGAATGCGAGCGTGAATATCGATGTCCTGGCTAATGACACAGATGTAGACACAGGCGATGTACTAACAATTAAATCGGTCGACTCGGTTGTTGTAAAGGATAATATTGAGGTTGGTAAAGCAGAAATTGTAACAATTAATGGCCAGCAGCAAATAAGATTCACGCCTAACAATGCCTTTGATAGCTTATCAAAAGGCCAACAATCTGAAGTGTCCATTGGCTACGAGATTGAAGATAAAGAAGGCGCAACGAGTAATGCAATCGCAAAGGTTACTGTCACAGGCGAAAACGACGGTCCAGAAGCTGAAGATGATACAGCTGAGGTGCTTGAGAATGCGAGCGTGATTATCGATGCCCTGGCTAATGACAAAGATGCAGACGCAGACGATACACTAACGATTGACTCGGTTACCTCGCCTGTTATTAGGGATAATATTGAGGTTGGTACAGCAGAGATTGTAATAGTAGATGGTCATCAGCAAATAAAATTTACGCCTAACACTACCTTTGATAGCTTATCAAAAGACCAACAATCTGATGTGGCCATTAGCTACCGAATTAAAGATTCAGAAGGCGCAACGAGTATTGCAACGATTGCGGTTACTGTCACAGGCGTAAACGACGGTCCAGAAGCTGAAGATGATACAGCTGAGGTGCTTGAGAATGCGAGCGTGATTATCGATGCCCTGGCTAATGACAAAGATGCAGACGCAGACGATACACTAACGATTGACTCGGTTACCTCGCCTGTTATTAGGGATAATATTGAGGTTGGTACAGCAGAAATTGTAACAATTAATGGCCAGCAGCAAATAAAATTTACGCCTAACAATGCCTTTGATAGCTTATCAAAAGGCCAACAATCTGAAGTGTCCATTGGCTACGAGATTCAAGATAAAGAAGGCGCAACGAGTATTGCAACGATTAAGGTTACTGTCAGGGGCGAAAACGACGGTCCAGAAGCTGAAAATGATACTGCTACTACGACTGAAAATGCGAGCGTGAATATCGATGCCCTGGCTAATGACAAAGATGCAGACGCAGACGATGCACTAACAATTAAATCGGTCGACTCGGTTGTTGTAAAGGATAATATTGAGGTTGGTACAGCAGAAATTGTAACAATTAATGGCCAGCAGCAAATAAAATTTACGCCTAACAATGCCTTTGATAGCTTATCAAAAGGCCAACAATCTGAAGTGTCCATTGGCTACGAGATTCAAGATAAAGAAGGCGCAACGAGTATTGCAACGATTAAGGTTACTGTCAGGGGCGAAAACGACGGTCCAGAAGCTGAAAATGATACTGCTACTACGACTGAAAATGCGAGCGTGAATATCGATGTCCTGGCTAATGACAAAGATGCAGACGCAGACGATGCACTAACAATTAAATCGGTCGACTCGGTTGTTGTAAAGGATAATATTGAGGTTGGTACAGCAGAAATTGTAACAATTAATGGCCAGCAGCAAATAAAATTTACGCCTAACAATGCCTTTGATAGCTTATCAAAAGGCCAACAATCTGAAGTGTCCATTGGCTACGAGATTCAAGATAAAGAAGGCGCAACGAGTATTGCAACGATTAAGGTTACTGTCAGGGGCGAAAACGACGGTCCAGAAGCTGAAAATGATACTGCTACTACGACTGAAAATGCGAGCGTGAATATCGATGTCCTGGCTAATGACAAAGATGCAGACGCAGACGATGTACTAAGGATTACCTTAGTCGACTCGGTTGTTGTAAAGGATAATATTGAGGTTGGTAAAGCAGAAATTGTAACAATTAATGGCCAGCAGCAAATAAGATTCACGCCTAACAATGCCTTTGATAGCTTATCAAAAGGCCAACAATCTGAAGTGTCCATTGGCTACGAGATTCAAGATAAAGAAGGCGCAACGAGTATTGCAACGATTAAGGTTACTGTCAGGGGCGAAAACGACGGTCCAGAAGCTGAAAATGATACTGCTACTACGACTGAAAATGCGAGCGTGAATATCGATGTCCTGGCTAATGACAAAGATGCAGACGCAGACGATGCACTAACAATTAAATCGGTCGACTCGGTTGTTGTAAAGGATAATATTGAGGTTGGTAAAGCAGAAATTGTAACAATTAATGGCCAGCAGCAAATAAGATTCACGCCTAACAATGCCTTTGATAGCTTATCAAAAGGCCAACAATCTGAAGTGTCCATTGGCTACGAGATTCAAGATAAAGAAGGCGCAACGAGTATTGCAACGATTAAGGTTACTGTCAGGGGCGAAAACGACGGTCCAGAAGCTGAAAATGATACTGCTACTACGACTGAAAATGCGAGCGTGAATATCGATGTCCTGGCTAATGACAAAGATGCAGACGCAGACGATGCACTAACAATTAAATCGGTCGACTCGGTTGTTGTAAAGGATAATATTGAGGTTGGTAAAGCAGAAATTGTAACAATTAATGGCCAGCAGCAAATAAGATTCACGCCTAACAATGCCTTTGATAGCTTATCAAAAGGCCAACAATCTGAAGTGTCCATTGGCTACGAGATTCAAGATAAAGAAGGCGCAACGAGTATTGCAACGATTAAGGTTACTGTCAGGGGCGAAAACGACGGTCCAGAAGCTGAAAATGATACTGCTACTACGACTGAAAATGCGAGCGTGAATATCGATGTCCTGGCTAATGACAAAGATGCAGACGCAGACGATGCACTAACAATTAAATCGGTCGACTCGGTTGTTGTAAAGGATAATATTGAGGTTGGTAAAGCAGAAATTGTAACAATTAATGGCCAGCAGCAAATAAGATTCACGCCTAACAATGCCTTTGATAGCTTATCAAAAGGCCAACAATCTGAAGTGTCCATTGGCTACGAGATTCAAGATAAAGAAGGCGCAACGAGTATTGCAACGATTAAGGTTACTGTCAAGGGCGAAAACGACGGTCCAGAAGCTGAAAATGATACTGCTACTACGACTGAAAATGCGAGCGTGAATATCGATGTCCTGGCTAATGACAAAGATGCAGACGCAGACGATGTACTAACAATTAAATCGGTCGACTCGGTTGTTGTAAAGGATAATATTGAGGTTGGTAAAGCAGAAATTGTAACAATTAATGGCCAGCAGCAAATAAGATTCACGCCTAACGCTACCTTTGATAGATTATCAAAAGACCAACAATCTGAAGTGTCCATTGGCTACGAGATTAAAGATAAAGAAGGCGCAACGAGTAATGCAACGATTAAGGTTACTGTCACAGGCGAAAACGACGGTCCAGAAGCTGAAAATGATACTGCTACTACGACTGAAAATGCGAGCGTGAATATCGATGTCCTGGCTAATGACAAAGATGCAGACGCAGACGATGCACTAACAATTAAATCGGTCGACTCGGTTGTTGTAAAGGATAATATTGAGGTTGGTAAAGCAGAAATTGTAACAATTAATGGCCAGCAGCAAATAAGATTCACGCCTAACAATGCCTTTGATAGCTTATCAAAAGGCCAACAATCTGAAGTGTCCATTGGCTACGAGATTGAAGATAAAGAAGGCGCAACGAGTATTGCAACGATTAAGGTTACTGTCAGGGGCGAAAACGACGGTCCAGAAGCTGAAAATGATACTGCTACTACGACTAAAAATGCGAGCGTGACTATCGATGTCCTGGCTAATGACACAGATGCAGACGCAGGCGATGTAATAACTATTGACTCGGTCACCTCACCTATCATCGAGGCAGGGGTTACCCTTGGCACAGCACAAATCGTAGGCATAGCGCCTGACCAGAAAATTGAGTTCACGCCTAGTGCGGCCTTTAATAGTTTATCAAAAGAACAACAATCTGATGTGGTCATCGACTACCAAATTAAAGATTCACAAGACGCAACGAGTACTGCACAGGTTGTAGTAACTGTCACAGGCGTAAACGATGCGGTTGTCATTGACGCAAATAACAAGCCTACATTTGAGACGAACGAAGATACAAGCTTTACTATTACCGAAGCAGCATTACTTGCCAATGCAAGCGATATTGATAACGATAATTTAAGTGTTACAAATTTGAGCATAGCTAATGCAACCATCGATAGAAGAACGGACGACAATACAGGGGAAATATCTTTCATCGTAACACCAGCTGAAAACTATAATGGTGAAAACATCAAGATTAACTTTGACGTTTCAGATGGACAAGGCAGTGAAGTGGAATCTGGTGCAAGCTTAACGATTAAAGCGGTAAACGACGGTCCAGTAGCGAACGATGATATACCAGAGTTCCATGGTACTATTGGCACAATGAATTCTAATACAGATAACGGTATTTCTGTTACAGCTTCAGGTTCCTATAGCTGGCATTATCAACCATATATGGCGGTAGATGGTAATACCGCCAGTACTGCCAACAATACTGGTAGTTGGACAACTGGTGGTACTAGTGCGTGGTATAAAGTTAACCTCGGTAGTGACACCACAATTTATAAATATGAGTTAAAAGCAATTCCAAACAGTAACCTCGGAAGAGAGCCTAAAAATTGGGAATTACAAGGCAGTGATGATGGGATAACTTGGACAACGATTGATACACGAGAGGGCGTTGATGATTGGGGATCAAGCGAGGTAAAGAGCTTTGAACTTAATACTCCTGCGACCTTTAAATATTTTCGTGTTGATATATCCCAAAACAATGGAAGTCGTTATACAGGCTTTGATGGTCTTGAGCTCTATACAAAAGAGGATATGCTCGAAGATGACGATAATTTTATTATTGATGTGCTTGCCAATGATACTGATATTGATGGCGATACCCTCACCATTACCTCAGTTGGTGATGTAGTAGATAGTGCCGGTACAATTATGGGAACAGCTGAGATTGTAACAGTTGATGGTCATCAGCAAATAAAATTTACACCTAACGCAGATCTACAAGAACTCAGCCAAGGTGAGGTAAGAGAGCTTACCTTCACCTACACCATTTCCGATGGACAAGGTGGAGTTGACACTGCCACGGCAACGATAGCAGTCACAGGCACAAACGATGGCCCACTAGCGGTAAATGATGTAGCTGAGGTGCTTGAGAATGCGAGCGTGATTATCGATGTCCTGGCTAATGACAAAGATGTAGACGCAGGCGATGTAATAACTATTGACTCGGTCACCTCACCTATCATCGAGGCAGGGGTTACCCTTGGCACAGCACAAATCGTAGGCATAGCGCCTGACCAGAAAATTGAGTTCACGCCTAGTGCGGCCTTTAATAGTTTATCAAAAGACCAACAATCTGATGTGGTCATCGACTACCAAATTAAAGATTCACAAGACGCAACGAGTACTGCACAGGTTGTAGTAACTGTCACAGGCGTAAACGATTCGGTTATCATTGACGCAAATAACAAGCCTACATTTGAGACGAACGAAGATACAAGCTTTACTATTACCGAAGCAGCATTACTTGCCAATGCAAGCGATGCTGATAACGATAATTTAAGTGTCACCAATTTGAACATACCTAATGCAACCTTCGATAGAAGAACTGACGCAACTACAGGGGAAATATCTTTCATCGTAACACCAGCTGAAAACTATAATGGTGACAACATCAATATTAGCTTTGACGTTTCAGATGGACAAGGCAGTGAAGTGGCATCTGGTGCAAGTTTAACGATTAAAGCGGTAAACGACGCTCCAACGATTACACAACCGTCAACAACCACAGTCGATGCGCAGGGCAATACAGAAACAGTTAACTTCTCACTAACCGCTAACTATGATCCAGCAACATTATCTGTATCAGCAGAGCATGGCACAGTAGTTGTTAATGATGATAACTCAATCACTTACACTGCAAATGCGGGTTCCACTAGCACTGATGATACCATCACATTAACCGAAAACATAGAGCAATGGGCGTCATCAGCCTCTGCAAGCAGTCAGTATACAAATGACCGCTATGCGGCTCATCAAGCGGCTGGTGCACCTGATACAGGTTTAAATGTTGGCGATAATCAAGCTGAAAGAGATCATGCTTGGTCAGAATCGTCCTTAGACATCCATATAAAAAATACCTTAGAACTAACCTATACTGAACCTGTTTATATCAGACAGATTGTTGCTAGAGAAACATTTAATGCTGGCACCATTAGCAAAATAGAAGTCCTGAAAGATGGTGTTTATGTGACCGTCTATAGCAACGATGGGACTACTGAAACTGGTGGCACCATGTCAGGTGTAAATCAAGATAAAATATCTGATACCACAATCACACTCGATTCACCGCTCGACTATTTGTCAGATAAAATTAGAATAACTGTTGGCGATAGCACTTGGGAACATAATGAAATTGATGCTGTTAAATTGATAGGAGCCAAAGTTGATGCCCCTGTTGTTGCCACTGTTAACGTAAGTGACATTGATACGACCCCTGAGGTTGCTATACAGTTAACAGCAAGCGTAAATGAGAACAATACGCTTATTCTTACTCAAGATGACTTGCTAACTTATGCAAATGATGTTGACGGCGATGCTTTAACCGCTTCTAATCTACAAGGAAATGGTATTACTATTACTGATAATCAGGATGGTACTTATAGCATCACGCCTGTTGCTAACTTCAATGGTGTTGTAAATATTAGCTTTGATATAGACGATGGTAATGGAGCAACCGTTTCATCAAATATTGATGTTACGTTCGCAGACGTAAACGATGCGGTTGTCATTGACACAGATACCCAGCTTACATTTGATGCAACCGAAGATACCGCATTTACTATTACCGAAGCAGCATTACTTGCCAATGCAAGCGATATTGATAACGATAATTTAAGTGTCACCAATTTGAGCATACCTAATGCAACCATCGAGAGGATAACCGACGACAATACAGGGGAAATATCTTTTCGCATAACTCCAGCTGACAACCATAATGGTGAAGACATCAATATTAGCTTTGACGTTTCAGATGGACAAGGCAGTGAAGTGGCATCTGGTGCAAGCTTAACTATTGCAGCGGTTAACGATGGCCCTGTTGGAGTAAATGATACCGCAGCCACAGATGAAGACACCGCAATTACTATAAATGTACTCGCCAATGATACCGACATCGATGGTGATGCATTAAGTATTCACTCGGTAGTTAGCGATGTTATGTTAAATAATATCAAAGTTGGTACGGCCTCAATTGCTAGTGTTGATACCGTTAAGAGCACAAGCTACATCAACCCTACTGATGCAACTTCAACAAGCAATCTTTACTCTGCGCTAAAAGATGATGTCAACCACAGCGGGAATGCCATTGTTGTTGATGGTACCACCTATGATAATGGCATTTCCATGCATCCAGACGATGCAAACGACGGTATAAGCACTGCTACATTTGCTGTGCCAGCGGGGATGACTAACTTCTCCAGCATTATAGGAATGACAAGTGGCAGTGGAAATGTTAATTTCCGAGTTTTAGTTGATGGCGTAGAGCACTTTTCTAAAACTTCAGTTACATCCACTAGCGATGGCGACAGGCTTAATATTGATGTATCTGGCGCGTCAACAATCACTCTTATTGTTGAAAGTAATGGCCATGATGGTGCCGATCATGCAGTGTGGGCAGATGCTAAATTTGAAGAAGTTACCCCAACAGATCACATTATATTCACGCCGAATGATGAAATGGATAAGCTAAGTCAAGATGAAATTGCCGATCTGCAAATCAATTACAAAGTTACGGATGGATCTGGGGAAACCTCTGATGCAAGTGTTGTCGTTACAGTGACTGGGGTAAATGACGCAGCTGTCGTTGGAAATGTAGCTTTAACAGGCACAGAAGACACGGTAATAAATATAACCCAAACAGATTTACTAGCAACCGCAAGTGATGTAGATGGTGACAGCTTAACCGTAACGGCACTGAGCATAGACCCAAGCTTTGGTAGCGTTACCTATAACACGGCTGACCAGAGCTTTAATTTTACACCAGCGGCGGATTACAACGGTAATGTTCCCTTTGCTTTCACCGTCTCAGACGGTACGACCAATACCAGCTCCAATGGTTCGATCAACCTTGCAGCGGTCAATGATGCACCCGTATTAGCAACAACTTCATTTGCTATCGATGAAGACAACTCTATTATTATCAAAGCCGCAGACTTACTAAAGAACGTCACTGATATCGACTCAACGACATTAAGTATCACAAACATCACCACTGCTGACGGACATGGCACTATTACGGCGTATGGTACTAATGGTGATGAATGGCGCTACACCCCTGCAGAAAACTATAGTGGGGATGCTAAACTAACTATTAGTGTTAATGATGGAACGGTTACCGCAGACTTTGAGAGCGCAGTCACCATAACACCTGTTGCAGACGCTCCGGAGTTAACAGTCTCGTTAGGCAGAGTGCTAGTTGACGAATTTAATGAAAATAACATTAGCAATAGCGTACTCTCTGGCTGGAAAACTGATAATACTGGCGGCCAAATCGAAGTTAATCCAGACACTACTTATGGTGTGGGTGATAATAGAGGCAAGGTATTAGAGCTAGAGGCGAGATCTGGTGATGAAGCTAATATCTATAAAGATTTAAACGTTAAAGCTGGCGACACGGTAGAATTAACCTTTGATCTTACGGCAAGAAACGGACATGCAGGTGCTACTTCAGCAGTTGATGTTTATTTTGAAGGGGTATTGATTGAAACCATTACACCAGATGTTGGATGGAAAACATATACTTATACACTTGTCGCTACAACCGATAATCCGAGACTTGAATTAAATTCACCAACATCTGATGGTGCGGGCGCAGTATTAGATGTGATCCGAGTTACCGCATCCACCCCGCTAGAAGCAAACACTCCTATTGCACTGGACATTAATAGCGAACTCACCGATACCGATGGCTCTGAGTCATTACAATCGCTTAATATTGAGCAGATCCAAGTAGGGGCATTATTAACTGATGGCACGAATACCTTTACTGCAACTGCTGAGAATAACAGTGTTAATGTTAAAGATTGGGATCTTTCCTCCTTAACAATAACCCCACCAAACGACTTTTATGGCCAGGTAACTTTAAATGTGGTTGCAACGTCAGTTGAAGCTGCCAATAATGCTACAAGCTCAACGACTAAACAACTCACTTTTACGGTTAATGCGCCAGTCGTCATTGACGCCACTACCCCGCTTACATTTAATACAGACGAAGATACAAGCTTTGTTATTACCCAAGCGCAATTACTCGACAATGCAAGCGATGCTGATGGCAATGATGCGTTAACAGTGACGAGCTTAACCGTACCTGATGGTTTTACGGTGCAACAAAATATGACCACTGGTAACTATGAGGTCACGCCAAAGGCTAACTTCAGTGGTGATTTCGAGATTAGCTTTGATATAACCGATGATCATGGTTCAACCGTGTCATCGACTGCGAAAGTGACAGTTACTGCGGTTGCAGATGATACGAATATTACCATTACAAATGCAGTTGATCCCGCAACTACAAACATTGTCTTTGCCTCTGATGATTTTGAGTCTGGTGATGGTGGATGGAATGCCATAACCAGTACTTCTGCTAATTTTGGAACTGGCACTATGCTCGGGCAGTATGGCGATTCTAATGGTGAGCAGGTTATATCTAAAACATACGATGTCCCAAGCGGTGTTAATGAAATTGAATTAAGTTTCACACTCCATGAAATAAACTCTTGGGATGACGAGAATTTTTATATCTTCATTAACGGGGTACAATATACGACTACCAATTTAACTTGCCGAAGAGGCAAAGATCATGGCACCGTGGACTTATTGGATTCTAATAACAATAAAGTTGGTGAAATAGTTCATGGTACAGATCACATTGCCTCTGGTACTGGCGATTATGCGAATGCTGGTCTCAGTCAATCTCATCGGGTTACTCTTACTGTCCCAATCGCAGCAAACCAAGACACAATAACCGTTGGTTTCGGCGCACGACTTAGTGCAACAATTGGGAATGAATCTTGGGGGGTTGATGATATTGAACTGGCCATTTCGTCTGAACACCCTATTGTGAATGGAACAGAAGATACTACAGTCCCATTAGGCATTGCGCTGACGCAAGAAGATAATGATGGTAGTGAAACATTAACTAGTTTTATTATGACAGTGCCAGATACTGTTACACTCTCAGCAGGTACTAAAAATAATAATGGAACCTGGACATTGACGCGCGCTGAGTTAAACAATATAGAAGTAATACCAAATGCTAATTTTAGTGGGTTGGTCGAATTAAGCCTAGCTGTTACCAGTGTTGAAACTTCAAATAACGACTCAAAGACATCCAATCAAGGTTTTAATGTTTATTTTGCGCCAGTAAACGACGCGGTTGTCATTGACACAAATAACAAGCCTACATTTGAGACGAACGAAGATACAAGCTTTACTATTACCGAAGCCGCATTACTTGCCAATGCAAGCGATATTGATAACGATAATTTAAGTGTCACTAATTTGCACATACCTGATGCAACCATCGATAGGATAACCGACGCAAATACAGGGGCAATATCTTTTCGCATAACACCAGATGACAACCATAATGGTGAAGACATCAATATTAGCTTTGACGTTTCAGATGGACAAGGCAGTGAAGTGGCATCTGGTGCAAGTTTAACGATTAAAGCGGTAAACGACGATCCAGTAGCGAACGATGATATACCAGAGTTCCATGGTACTATTGGCACAATGAATTCTAATACAGATAACGGTATTTCTGTTACAGCTTCAAGTTCCTATAGCCAGCATTATCAACCATATATGGCGGTAGATGGTAATACCGCCAGTACTGCCAACAATACTGGTAGTTGGACAACTGGTGGTACTAGTGCGTGGTATAAAGTTAACCTCGGTAGTGACACCACAATTTATAAATATGAGTTAAAAGCAATTCCAAACAGTAACCTCGGAAGAGAGCCTAAAAATTGGGAATTACAAGGCAGTGATGATGGTATAACTTGGACAACGATTGATAGCCGAACAGACGTTAATGACTGGACGTCCAGTGAGACGAAAACCTTTGACCTTGCGAGTCCAGCGACCTTTAAATATTTTCGTGTTGATATATCTGAAAACAATGGAAGTCGTTATACAGGCTTTGATGGTCTTGAGCTCTATACAAAAGAGGATATGCTCGAAGATGACGATAATTTTATTATTGATGTACTTGCCAATGATACTGATATTGATGGCGATACCCTCACCATTACCTCAGTTGGTGATGTAGTAGATAGTGCCGGTACAATTATGGGAACAGCTGAGATTGTAACAGTTGATGGTCATCAGCAAATAAAATTTACACCTAACGCAGATCTACAAGAACTCAGCCAAGGAGAGGTAAGAGAGCTTACCTTCACCTACACCATTTCCGATGGACAAGGTGGAGTTGACACTGCCACGGCAACGATAGCAGTCACAGGCACAAACGATGGCCCACTAGCGGTAAATGATGTAGCTGAGGTGCTTGAGAATGCGAGCGTGATTATCGATGTCCTGGCTAATGACAAAGATGTAGACGCAGGCGATGTAATAACTATTGACTCGGTCACCTCACCTATCATCGAGGCAGGGGTTACCCTTGGCACAGCACAAATCGTAGGCATAGCGCCTGACCAGAAAATTGAGTTCACGCCTAGTGCGGCCTTTAATAGTTTATCAAAAGACCAACAATATGATGTGGTCATCGACTACCAAATTAAAGATTCACAAGACGCAACGAGCACTGCACAGGTTGTAGTAACTGTCACAGGCGTAAACGATGCGGTTGTCATTGACGCAAATAACAAGCCTACATTTGAGACGAACGAAGATACAAGCTTTACTATTACCGAAGCAGCATTACTTGCCAATGCAAGCGATGCTGATAACGATAATTTAAGTGTCACCAATTTGAACATACCTAATGCAACCTTCGATAGAAGAACTGACGCAACTACAGGGGAAATATCTTTCATCGTAACACCAGCTGAAAACTATAATGGTGACAACATCAATATTAGCTTTGACGTTTCAGATGGACAAGGCAGTGAAGTGGCATCTGGTGCAAGTTTAACGATTAAAGCGGTAAACGACGCTCCAACGATTACACAACCGTCAACAACCACAGTCGATGCGCAGGGCAATACAGAAACAGTTAACTTCTCGCTAACCGCTAACTATGATCCAGCAACATTATCTGTATCAGCAGAGCATGGCACAGTAGTTGTTAATGATGATAACTCAATCACTTACACTGCAAATGCGGGTTCCACTAGCACTGATGATACCATCACATTAACCGAAAACATAGAGCAATGGGCGTCATCAGCCTCTGCAAGCAGTCAGTATACAAATACCCGCTATGCGGCTCATCAAGCGGCTGGTGCACCTGATACAGGTTTAAATGTTGGCGATAATCAAGCTGAAAGAGATCATGCTTGGTCAGAATCGTCCTTAGACATCAATATAAAAAATACCTTAGAACTAACCTATACTGAACCTGTTTATATCAGACAGATTGTTGCTAGAGAAACATTTAATGCTGGCACCATTAGCAAAATAGAAGTCCTGAAAGATGGTGTTTATGTGACCGTCTATAGCAACGATGGGACTACTGAAACTGGTGGCACCATGTCAGGTGTAAATCAAGATAAAATATCTGATACCACAATCACACTCGATTCACCGCTCGACTATTTGTCAGATAAAATTAGAATAACTGTTGGCGATAGCATTTGGGAACATAATGAAATTGATGCTGTTAAATTGATAGGAGCCAAAGTTGATGCCCCTGTTGTTGCCACTGTTAACGTAAGTGGCATTGATACGACCCCTGAGGTTGCTATACAGTTAACAGCAAGCGTAAATGAGAACAATACCCTTATTCTTACTCAAGATGACTTGCTAACTTATGCAAATGATGTTGACGGCGATGCTTTAACCGCTTCTAATCTGCAAGGAAATGGTATTACTATTACTGATAATAATGATGGTACTTATAGCATCACGCCTGTTGCTAACTTCAATGGTGTTGTAAATATTAGCTTTGATATAGACGATGGTAATGGAGCAACCGTTTCATCAAATATTGATGTTACGTTCGCAGACGTAAACGATGCGGTTGTCATTGACACAGATACCCAGCTTACATTTGATGCAACCGAAGATACCGCATTTACTATTACCGAAGCAGCATTACTTGCCAATGCAAGCGATATTGATAACGATAATTTAAGTGTCACCAATTTGAGCATACCTAATGCAACCATCGAGAGGATAACCGACGACAATACAGGGGAAATATCTTTTCGCATAACTCCAGCTGACAACCATAATGGTGAAGACATCAATATTAGCTTTGACGTTTCAGATGGACAAGGCAGTGAAGTGGCATCTGGTGCAAGCTTAACTATTGCAGCGGTTAACGATGGCCCTGTTGGAGTAAATGATACCGCAGCCACAGATGAAGACACCGCAATTACTATAAATGTACTCGCCAATGATACCGACATCGATGGTGATGCATTAAGTATTCACTCGGTAGTTAGCGATGTTATGTTAAATAATATCAAAGTTGGTACGGCCTCAATTGCTAGTGTTGATACCGTTAAGAGCACAAGCTACATCAACCCTACTGATGCAACTTCAACAAGCAATCTTTACTCTGCGCTAAAAGATGATGTCAACCACAGCGGGAATGCCATTGTTGTTGATGGTACCACCTATGATAATGGCATTTCCATGCATCCAGACGATGCAAACGACGGTATAAGCACTGCTACATTTGCTGTGCCAGCGGGGATGACTAACTTCTCCAGCATTATAGGAATGACAAGTGGCAGTGGAAATGTTAATTTCCGAGTTTTAGTTGATGGCGTAGAGCACTTTTCTAAAACTTCAGTTACATCCACTAGCGATGGCGACAGGCTTAATATTGATGTATCTGGCGCGTCAACAATCACTCTTATTGTTGAAAGTAATGGGCATGATGGTGCCGATCATGCAGTGTGGGCAGATGCTAAATTTGAAGAAGTTACCCCAACAGATCACATTATATTCACGCCGAATGATGAAATGGATAAGCTAAGTCAAGATGAAATTGCCGATCTGCAAATCAATTACAAAGTTACGGATGGATCTGGGGAAACCTCTGATGCAAGTGTTGTCGTTACAGTGACTGGGGTAAATGACGCGGTTGTCATTAACCCCGCTAACCAGCTTACATTTAATACAGACGAAGATACAAGCTTTGTTATTACCCAAGCGCAATTACTCGACAATGCAAGCGATGCTGATAGCAATGATACGTTAACAGTGACGAGCTTAACCGTACCTGATGGTTTTACGGTGCAACAAAATATGACCACTGGTAACTATGAGGTCACGCCAAAGGCTAACTTCAGTGGTGATTTCAATATTAGCTTTAAGGTAACCGATGGTAATGGTTCAACCGTGTCATCGACTGCTAAAGTGACAGTTGCTGCTGTTGCAGATGATACGAATATTACCATTACAAATGCAGTTGATCCCACAACTACAAACATTGTCTTTGCCTCTGATAATTTTGAACCTGGTGATGATGATGGATGGAATGCTACAACCAGTGATTCTGCGAATTTTGGTACTGGCACTATGCTCGGGCAGTATGGCGATTCGAATGGTGAGCAAGTTATATCTAAAACATACGATGTCCCAAGCGGTGTTAATGAAATTGAATTAAGTTTCACACTCCATGAAATAAACTCTTGGGATGACGAGAATTTTTATATCTTCATTAACGGGGTACAATATACGACTACCAATTTAACTTGCCGAAGAGGCAAAGATCATGGCACCGTGGACTTATTGGATTCTAATAACAATAAAGTTGGTGAAATAGTTCATGGTACAGATCACATTGCCTCTGGTACTGGCGATTATGCGAATGCTGGTCTCAGTCAATCTCATCGGGTTACTCTTACTGTCCCAATCGCAGCAAACCAAGACACAATAACCGTTGGTTTCGGCGCACGACTTAGTGCAACAATTGGGAATGAATCTTGGGGGGTTGATGATATTGAACTGGCCATTTCGTCTGAACACCCTATTGTGAATGGAACAGAAGATACTACAGTCCCATTAGGCATTGCGCTGACGCAAGAAGATAATGATGGTAGTGAAACATTAACTAGTTTTATTATGACAGTGCCAGATACTGTTACACTCTCAGCAGGTACTAAGAATGATGATGGAACCTGGACATTAACGCGCGCTGAGTTAAACAATATAGAAGTAATACCAAATGATAATTTTAATGGTTTGGTCGAATTAAACCTAGCTGTTACCAGTGTTGAAAGTTTAAATAACGACTCAAAGACATCCAATCAAAGTTTTAATGTTTATTTTGCGCCAGTAAACGACGGCCCTGTTGGGGTAAATGATACCGCAGCCACCGATGAAGACACAGCAATTACTATAAATGTACTCGCCAATGATACCGACATCGATGGTGATGCATTAAGTATTCACTCGGTAGTTAGCGATGTTATGTTAAATAATATCAAAGTTGGTACTGCCTCAATTGCTAGTGTTGATACCGTTAAGAGCACAAGCTACATCAACCCTACTGATGCAACTTCAACAAGCAATCTTTACTCTGCGCTAAAAGATGATGTCAACCACAGCGGGAATGCCATTGTTGTTGATGGTACCAACTATGATAATGGCATTTCAATGCATCCAGACGATGCAAACGGCGGTATAAGCACTGCTACATTTGATGTGCCAGCGGGGATGACTAACTTCTCCAGCATTATAGGAATGACAAGTGGCAGTGGAAATGTTAATTTCCGAGTTTTAGTTGATGGCGTAGAGCACTTTTCTAAAAATGGAGTTACATCCACTAGCGATGGCGACAGGCTTAATATTGATGTATCTGGCGCGTCAACAATCACTCTTATTGTTGAAAGTAATGGGCATGATGGTGCCGATCATGCAGTGTGGGCAGATGCTAAATTTGAAGAAGTCACCCCAACAGATCACATTATATTCACGCCGAATGATGAAATGGAGAAGCTAAGTCAAGATGAAATTGCCAATCTGCAAATCAATTACAAAGTTACGGATGGATCTGGGGAAACCTCTGATGCAAGTGTTGCCGTTACAGTGACTGGGGTAAACGACGCGGTTGTCATTAACCCCGCTAACCCGCTTACATTTAATACAGACGAAGATACAAGCTTTGTTATTACCCAAGCGCAATTACTCGACAATGCAAGCGATGCTGATAGCAATGATACGTTAACAGTGACGAGCTTAACCGTACCTGATGGTTTTACGGTGCAACAAAATATGACCACTGGTAACTATGAGGTCACGCCAAAGGCTAACTTCAGTGGCGATTTCAATATTAGCTTTAATGTAACCTCTAGTGATGGTTCAACCGCGTCATCGACTGCTAAAGTGACAGTTACTGCGGTTGCAGATAACGTTAATATTACCATTGCAAATGCAGTTGATCCCGCAACTACAAACATTGTCTTTGCCTCTGATAATTTTGAGTCAGGTGATGATGGATGGAATGCTACAACCAGTTATTCTGCGAATTTGGGAACTGGCGATATGCTCGGGCAGTTTGGCGATTCGAATGGTGAGCAAGTTATATCTAAAACATACGATGTCCCAAGCGGTGTTAATGAAATTGAATTAAGTTTCACACTCCATGAAATAAGCTCTTGGAATAACGAGGTTTTTTCTATCTTCATTAACGGGCAAAAATATACAGCTACCCATTTAACTATGGCTGATAAGCCTACATCTGATTCGGGCTTCATGAATTTATTTGATTCTAGTAACAATAAGGTGGGTGAAATAGTTCATGGCACCGATGCCATTGCCTCTGGCATTGGCCAGTACGGGACACAAAATTGGAGCCAATCTCATCGGGTTACTCTTACTGTACCAATCGCTGCAAACCAAGACAAAGTAACCGTTGGTTTTGGCGCACAACTTGATGGAGACCTTGCTAATGAATCTTGGGGGGTTGATAATATTGAACTGGCAATTTCATCGTCTGATATCTCTATTGTGAATGGAACAGAAGATACTGCAGTCCCATTAGGCATTACGCTGACGCAAGAAGATAACGATGGTAGTGAAACATTAACTAGTTTTATTATGACAGTGCCCGATACTGTTACACTCTCAGCAGGTACTAAAAATAATGATGGAACCTGGACATTAACGCGCGTGCAGTTAAACAATATAAAAGTAATACCAAATGATAATTTTAATGGTTTGGTCGAATTAAACCTAGCTGTTACCAGTGTTGAAAGTTTAAATAGCGACTCAAAGACATCCAATCAAAGTTTTAATGTTTATTTTGCGCCAGTAAACGACGCAGTTGTTATTGATGCAAATAACGCACTTACATTTAATGCAACTGAAGATACCGCCTTTACTATTACCGAAGCCGCATTACTTGCCAATGCAAGCGATATTGATAACGATAATTTAAGTGTTACAAATTTGAGCATAGCTAATGCAACCATCGATAGAAGAACGGACGCAACTACAGGGGAAATATCTTTCATCGTAACACCAGCTGAAAACTATAATGGTGACAACATCAAAATTAACTTTGACGTTTCAGATGGACAAGGCAGTGAAGTGGCATCTGGTGCAAGCTTAACGATTAAAGCGGTAAACGACGGTCCAGTAGCGAACGATGATATACCAGAGTTCCATGGTACTATTGGCACAATGAATTCTAATACAGATAACGGTATTTCTGTTACAGCTTCAGGTTCCTATAGCTGGCATTATCAACCATATATGGCGGTAGATGGTAATACCGCCAGTACTGCCAACAATACTGGTAGTTGGACAACTGGTGGTACTAGTGCGTGGTATAAAGTTGAGCTCGGTAGTAAAACTACAATTTATAAATATGAGTTAAAAGCAATTCCAAACAGTAACCTCGGAAGAGAGCCTAAAAATTGGGAATTACAAGGCAGTGATGATGGGATAACTTGGACAACGATTGATACACGAGAGGGCGTTGATGATTGGGGATCAAGCGAGGTAAAGAGCTTTGAACTTAATACTCCTGCGACCTTTAAATATTTTCGTGTTGATATATCCCAAAACAATGGAAGTCGTTATACAGGCTTTGATGGTCTTGAGCTCTATACAAAAGAGGATATGCTCGAAGATGACGATAATTTTATTATTGATGTGCTTGCCAATGATACTGATATTGATGGCGATACCCTCACCATTACCTCAGTTGGTGATGTAGTAGATAGTGCCGGTACAATTATGGGAACAGCTGAGATTGTAACAATTGATGGTCATCAGCAAATAAAATTTACACCTAACCCAGATCTACAAGAACTCAGCCAAGGTGAGGTAAGAGAGCTTACCTTCACCTACACCATTTCAGATGGACAAGGTGGAGTTGACACTGCCACGGCAACGATAGCAGTCACAGGCACAAACGATGGCCCACTAGCGGTAAATGATGTA